>NZ_FQWQ01000005.1 GCF_900129725.1 Chryseolinea serpens
TTTTATTCAGACGCACACTGTGTGCTCGTTTAACTCTTCTACACTGCTCTTTCATCAGACAACATGTCAACGATATTAAGTTTGAGCGTTGTTCGAATCAAATCGAATAACAATCAGCTATAAACATTAAGACCTACCGTAGCAAACACTACAGTAGGCAAATCTTAAGGTGACTATAGCGGCGGGGATCACCTCTTCCCATTCCGAACAGAGCAGTTAAGCCCGCCAGCGCTGATGGTACTTGGATAACACCCGGGAGAGTAAGTCGTTGCCTATCTTTTATTTAAAAAGCCTTGTTGAGAAATCGACAAGGCTTTTTTGCTTTACATACATTTTGCAAAATCAAATCACCTCTTCTCTCACCCGCCGAAGCCTTGGCGAAGGCGGGCCATTCCGAACAGAGCAGTTAAGCCTCCCGATAGCTATCGGGACTGATGGTACTTGGATAACACCCGGGAGAGCCCGCCTACGCTAAAGCTTCGGCGGGTAAAATAAGTCGCGCGTCCGACCACTGGCGGATTGCCTATCTTTTATTTAAAAAAGCCTTGTTGAGAAATCGACAAGGCTTTTTTGCTTTACATACGTTTTGCAAAATCAAATCACCTCTTCTCTCACCCGCCGAAGCCTTGGCGAAGGCGGGCCATTCCGAACAGAGCAGTTAAGCCTCCCGATAGCTATCGGGACTGATGGTACTTGGATAACACCCGGGAGAGCCCGCCTACGCTAAAGCTTCGGCGGGTAAATAAGTCGCGCGTCCGACCACTGGCGGATTGCCTATCTTCTATTTAAAAAGCCTCATTGAGAAATCAGTGAAGCTTTTTTGCTTTAAACAAATTTACAAATCATACCTCCTAGCAGGGCTTCGCCCGCCGAAGCTTTAGCGAAGGCGGGTACTTGGATAACACCCGGGAGAGCCCGCCTACGCTAAAGCTTCGGCGCGTAAATAATTCGCGTGTCTTTTATTATAAAAGCTTGTTAAATGAATCAGTATGGCTTTTATAGGCATTTAGACACCCCACAAATCAATACCTCTCGCCGGGCCTCGCCCGCCGAAGCTTTAGCGAAGGAGGGCCTTTCAAACGCTTGCACCCAACCCTTGTATTTACCCACCAATTTTCTACTTTTGTACCCCTTCCTATCAACTATGAAGAGAACCGAAACACGCATATGGACCCTGGCACTCGGCATCATCGCCGCCATGGCCGTCGTGTTCTTCCAGCTCTTCTATTTCCAAACCACAGGCCATTCCAGGCTTGCCAAAAAGGATATCAAAACGGAGCAAAAAGAAAATCACTCCGACGACGACCAGGCCTATTTCTCCCTGCCCACCAGCAGCCTGCCGTCGGCCCACGTGCAATTGAACACGGACGTGTTCTTTCTTTTTGAAATTCTTCTTGCAGAAGATCACCACGAAGAGCGCCACATTCCCGTTGCGTCACCTCTAAAGAAAATCTTTTCCACGCTGCTGGGGTCATTCATATCTCCCAACGCGCCCTAGTCCATCCGCGCTCACTTTAAGTAGCATCATCACAGGACGAATACCCTGCTCCTGTTTGCACACTTTATTCAATTCGTAATTCTTTAAATTATCATATGCAAAACAAAGGTTTAGTAATCTTTTTGACGGTAGTGATCACAGCGCTGTGTTTCTACTACCTGTCGTTCACATTCGTGGGACGAAAGGTGCAGCAAGACGCCATCGCCTACTCTAAAGGCGATCTCAACAAAAAACAGGTGTACCTGGATTCCATCTGGAACATGCCGGTGTACAACCTGTTGGGCTCCGAATACACCTATAAAGAAGTAAAGGACAAAGAGCTCAGCCTCGGCCTCGACCTTCAAGGGGGTATGCACGTGACGTTGGAAGTTTCCCCCGTCGACATCATCAAAGGCCTCAGCGGCAACAGCCAGGACTCTTCGTTCATCGCCGCACTGAGAAAAGCCAACATCGAACAGAAAGCAACGCATAAGAGTTTCGCCGACTTGTTCTACCGCATCTATCGCCAGGACAACCCCGGTAAGAAACTCTCCACCATCTTTGCCAATTCCATCACCAAAGGCCGCATCGCCATCACAGACGACGACGGCAAAGTGGAAGACGTCATCAACAAAGAAATTGAGAACGCCATCGAGCGTTCCTTCACCATCATCCGCAACCGTCTCGATCAGTTTGGTACCAGCCAGCCCAACGTGCAACGCTTGCCCGGCAGCGGCCAGATCCAGGTGGAAATTCCCGGCGCCGACAACCCGCAACGCGTGCGCAAACTCCTGCAAGGTGTGGCGCGTCTCGAGTTCTGGGATGTGGTTGACCCCAACACGCTCAACACTTCGTTGATGGCCATCAACGACATATTGGTGAAAGAACAAAAAGCAGCCCCCACCGCCGCTGCTGCAAAAGACGCTTCGAAAAAAGATGAGAACCTTTCCGCCCTCCTGGGTGGCGACAGCACAAAGGTGCAGTCTGATTCTGCCAAGGCAGCCGACGTTAGCAAGGGCCTCGATTCACTTCAGAACCTCAACGTTTCGCCCATCTTTGCGCTGAGCACACCTCCCGGTGCATTCCGCTATGCGGTGAAAGACACTGCGAAGATCAACTCCATCTTCCGCCGTGCCGACATTAAACTTCAATTGCCCCGCACGGTGGGCGTTTTCTGGGCGAACAAACCCGAGAAAGACCTGACCGGTGAAGAAGCTCTGGAGCTTTACTTCCTCGACATCGGCCGCAACGGCAAAGCCCGGTTGACCGGTGAGGTGATCACCGATGCCCGCAACGATCTCGACGAATATGCACGCCAGGCCGTGAGCATGAACATGAATGCTGCCGGCACCCACACCTGGGCAAAATGGACGGCCGAAGCCTCCAGCAAGAGCCCGAAAGGAAGAATTGCCATCATGCTCGACAACGTAGTGTACTCTGCACCCAGCGTGAATGGTGAGATCCCCAACGGTAACTCACAGATCTCCGGAAACTTCACCGTAGAAGAAGCGAAAGACCTTGCCAACGTATTGAAGGCCGGTTCGCTCCCCGCTCCTACCAAAATCGTGGAAGAAGCCAGCGTAGGCCCCACGTTGGGTCAGGAATCTATCCGCAACGGTATCATCTCCATTGTGGTAGGCTTCTTCATCATCATCGTGTTCATGTTTGTGGTGTACAGCGTTTCGGGATGGGTAGCCGATTTGGCCGTAATCCTCAACCTGATCTTCCTGATGGGTATCCTCGCATCGTTTGGCTCTGCACTTACCCTCCCCGGTATCGCCGGTATCCTGTTGTCGTTGGCGATCGCGGTAGACGCGAACGTGCTGATCAACGAACGTGTGAAAGAAGATATCAATGCCGGTAAGAGTCTCGAAGCATCGGTGCGCAATGGTTACAAAGGTGCGTTCTCCGCTATCTTCGACTCCAACGTGACCACCCTCATCAAAGGGTTCGTGTTGTTGGTGTTTGGCTCGGGATTGATCTACGGTTTCGCCGTAACCCTCATCATCGGTATCATCTGCTCGTTCTTTACATCGGTATTTTTCACCCGCGTGATTTTTGAATTCTACCTGCGCAAAGGAAAGAAGATCAGCTTCTCACAAGGCTGGTCCAAAGACTTGTTCCGCTCCATTAACATCAACTTCGTAGGCAACCGGAGAATCTACTACACGGTATCGGGCTCGATCATCGTGATCGGTATGGCCATGTTGGCCTACAAAGGATTCAACTATGGTGTTGACTTCAAAGGTGGTCGCACGTATGTAGTGGAATTCCAGAAGCCGCTCGACGCACAATCCATCCGTGAAAGCCTCGCGACGCCTTTTGAAAGCGCACCGGAAGTGAAAACGTTTGGCGGTACTACGAAATATAAGATCACCACCAGCTATCTCATCGACGACGATTCCGATGAGGCTACCGCACAAGCCGAGCATAAACTCAACGAAGGTCTGGGTAAATTCCAGGGCAACACGGCGAGCATTCTCAGCTCGTATAAAGTTGGTCCTACCATTGCGAACGACATCAAAATATCGGCCATCTGGTCGCTGGTTGTCGCCGTAGCCTTGATGTTCTTGTATATCCTGATCCGTTTCCGGAAATGGCAATTTGCTTTGGGAACGGTCGTGAGCCTTTTCCACACCGTGTTGATGGTGCTCTCGCTCTTCGTGATCCTGGAGGATGTTATGCCTTTCTCGCTGGAGATCGACCAGTCGTTTGTGGCTGCCATCCTGACGGTAATTGGTTACTCCATCAACGATAGCGTGGTGGTATTCGACCGTGTACGCGAGTTTCTTAATGCCAAGAAAAGCGGCCAGACTATCGCTACCGTGGTGAACGAAGCTTTGAACGATACCTTGAGCCGGACCTTGATCACCGGTATGTCGACGATCTTCGTGATTGTGATCCTCTTCTTCTTCGGTGGTGAAACCATCAAAGGATTCACGTTCGCGATGCTCATCGGTGTGTTGATCGGTACGTATGCCTCATTGTGTATCGGTACGCCTGTACTGGTCGACTTCTCGAAAGACGACACCAAGCTGCAGGAACCCAAGCCTGCACAAGGCAAGCCCGTTACGGCTTAAGCGATACATAGAAAAAATAAAGAAGGGTCCCGGATGATTTTCCGGGACCCTTCTTTTTTTGTTGATAGCCAGTCGTCTTATAAGTGAGCCTTCAGCGCAGCCACCATCACATGCAGCGCACGTTCAAAGTGCCGGTTGTTGGGAATGATGAAATCGGCGTGGTGTTTTAGCGGCTTGATCAACGATTCGTATACTGGCATGACGTGATGTTGATAGCGGTACAGCACATCGTCGAGATCGTAGCCGCGTTCTTCGTTGTCGCGGCGGATCCGGCGGCTCAGCTTGAGGTAGTCTTTGGCTTCGATGAAAATTTTCAGATCGAGCTCTTTTTCAATCTCCGGATAATATTGCACGAAGAGCCCTTCGATGATGAGGATGGGCGCCGGTTTGAACTCCAGCATTTTGGGCTGTGAATCCACTTTGTTGAACATGTATTCTTTTTTCAAAAGCGGTTCACCGCGCTTCAGCTTCAGGATGTCGGCGTGCAATTGCTCGCGCTCGATGGCTTCGGGGAGATCGAAATTCTGGATGCCCTTTTCGTCGATGACCTGGGTCTCTATCGGTTTGTAGTAATGATCCTGCGAGATGAGACAGATCTCCTGCGGCTGAAAATGTGAAGCGAGCTGTTCGATGAAGTAGGTCTTGCCCGAGCCGCTTCCGCCGGTGATGCCAATGGTGTAGGGTTGACGCATATAGATTCAGATGCGGCAAATCTACGAAGAACTTCACCGGGTGGGGAAATGATTTTTCAGGTAGTCTTCCAGTTTTTTCAGTGCCCGGGCGCGATGGCTCAACTGGTTCTTGGCGTCCATGGTCATCTCGGCAAACGTGGCGGTGTGTCCGTCGGGAACAAAGACCGGGTCGTAGCCAAAGCCGGAAGTGCCGTGTGGCGTGGTGGTGATGGAGCCCTTCACGATGCCTTCAAAAAAAATAGGTTCCGGCGTCAGGCCGATCAGGGTGATGATGGTGCGGAATTGTGCGGAGCGGTTTGACTGGCCATGCAGGTTCTTTAGCAAAAGGGCGATGTTGTCGTCGCTGCTGCGTTGGGGGCCAGCGTAATGCGCGGAGTCCACGCCTGGTCTGCCCTGGAGGGCGGCCACTTCCAAGCCGGTGTCGTCGGCGAAGCAGGGAAGGTTGTAGTGGGTGTGAACGTATTCTGCTTTTTGAAGAGAGTTGCCCTCGAGCGTATTACGCGTCTCGGGCAACTCTTCAAAACATTGGATCTCCTGTAAACTTAAGATCTCGATGTGTGGGCCAGCCACATTACGCACCTCGCTTAATTTGTGGGCGTTGTTTGTGGCGAAGCAAAGTTTCATTGCGATACGATACCCGTCAACTGTACTTCAAGGATGACGGGACTGTTGGCCGGCACCGCGATGCCTCCGCCTGCCGAAGCCCCTGCCGGTCCATAGGCATAGCCCGAAGGACAATACAGAGTGATCTTGCCGCCCACGTGGATGCGCTGCAGACCGATTTGAAGGGCATGGATGTTGTCGACCACCCTGACGGCGGCGTCGTCCGTAGTCTGATCCACGGAGGCGACAACGTGACTATCGTCGCTGAGCAACTTGACGTCGTATTTGATCTTTACGCGGTCATACCAACCGGGGATCTGGCCGGCACCCGGGTCGGTGACCACATAGCGCAAGCCACTGGGATCTTTAACGGGTGTGATGTTTTTAGTCGTCATGTAGCTGTTGATGCTGGTCGTGTCCGTTTTGAACTGCGCGATCTGGGCCTTCGTGATCAATACCTTGTTGAATTTGATGTTGAACACCAGGATGGAATTCGCGGGGATCGAAGCCTTGTCGACATTGGCGTAGCCATAGGGTGAAGGTATGTAGACCGTTGCTTCCGATCCAGACGGCAGCGTCGTGAGCGCTACTTTCCAACCATCGATGTAGCCTGCAACCAGGCCTTTCGTGTTACCGGCGTCAAATTGTGCGCCGGTCGTAAAAAGGGTTCCGACATAATCCACGTCCACCGAATCTGAACCTAATGCAGGCAGACCGGCGCCGAGTTTGGTGATGACCATACGAATTCCCGTGGGATCTTTCACCGCGTCCAGAAAGTTGGCATCCAGGAAATTGTCGATCGAAGCAACGTCGGCTTGCAACTGCGCGGCCGCATTATAATTGTCGCCTGAACCAATACAGGAGTATAGCCCTAGCGATGCGCCAACCAAAACTAACGCCACCCATCCGACACGTTTCATGTTTTTCTTCATATGGTTTTATTCATTTAGTTACTGTTTCTACTATTTGCAGCTTCTCGTTGCCTGATCGAATTCGGCAGACACCTGGAGAAGTTGTACGTCAAAGATCAGGATGGCATCGGGAGGAATAGCGCCCGGATAACCCTGGGGGCCATAAGCCAGTCCCGAAGGAATGTAGAAGGTAGCCGAGTCGCCGATGCCCAGTTTGGGGATGCCCAGCTTCCAGCCTTCGATCACGCCTCCGAGGGGGAAAGCGATTTTCTCGGCTTGGTCAAACACGCGGCCGTCTTTTAACAGCTTGCCTTTGTATTTCACTTCCACGCAATTTGCAACCGAGGGCTTGGCACCGCCACCGCTCGAGTGCAACACATAGCGCAGACCACTGCTGTCTTGCTCAGCTTTGATGTTGTTCTTTTCCAAATATTTGGCGATAAGCGCTGCGTCTTTGGCCGGTTGTGTTTTCTTTTTCTCTTCCATGAGCTTGGATTGATACTCGCGGAACGCCTCCATGCGCATGATGTCTTTCACCTGGATGAAATACGAGATGCTGACGGTAGTATCGATTTTCGGCGGAACGGGCTGGCCGATCACGTCTTTGAAGAATTTGGAGACGGGCATGGTCATGACCACACTGTCGCCTTTGGAAAGCATACGGAACATTTGCACCATGCCGTTCTCGGTGGCCAGCGCTGTGCTGTCGGCGATCATCACCGCCGAAGGCATACCGTCTTCGTGGGTGCTGTTCCAGGTGGAGTCCTTGGAATCTTTCAGCAGGTAGTCAAACACCAGGATGTCTTCCTTTTTGGGGAGGATGCCGGTGCCGGCTTTGATAACACTGAATTTGAGGCCGTTTGGCGTTACTTTTTCGGTTTGTTTACTACACGCTACACATAGCAACGTCAATCCGAGCAGCACAATTGAAATTCTATTCATGATTCGATTTTGGTTAGACAGTTTATGGTTTTGAAAAGTTGTAATCGTTTTAAATAAATTAATCGGCCAGCAGCTGGTCTTTGTATTGCGGCAGCAGGTCGAGAAATTTCTTCACGGTTTGTTCCAGGGTCAGGTTGGTCTGTCCCCCGGCAGCGTTGCGGTGGCCGCCGCCCTGAAAGTGGGCGCGAGCCATCTCGTTCACCGAAAAATCCCCCAGCGAACGCAGCGAGAGCTTTATGTTTTCCCTGCGATCGGAGATGATCACCGACAGCTTGATGCCCTTGATAGAAAGGCCGAAGTTCACGAGTCCCTCGGTGTCGCCCGTCTGTGAACCAAAGCGTTTCAGTTCATCGGCCGTCAGGGCGATGTAGGCCGTTTTGTATTCGGGCAAAACCTGCAGTTTCTCCCACAGCACATAGCCCATCAGTCGCAACCGTTCCAGGCTGTTGGTTTCATAAATAAGCTTCGACACCTTGTAGGGATTTGCCCCCCGCGCCACCAGGTCCGACGCGATCTGGAAAACCTTGTGATTCGTGTTGGAGTGTCGAAATCCGCCCGTGTCGGTCATGATGCCGGCATAGAGGCAGTCGGCCATCGGACCGTCCACCAGCGCCTGGTCGTCCAGCTCCACAATCAATTGGTACACCAATTCGGCGGTCGAGGCGGCGGTGCCGTCCCACTGCTCGAAATCGGCAAAATGTTCCGGTTCCAGGTGGTGGTCGACCAGCACTTTTTTGGCGCCGGCTTCCCGGACCATTCCGCCCATCTCGTTAATGCGGTTCAGGCTTGAAAAATCCAGGCAAAAGATCATTTCGGCGTCTGCGACCAGTTTGGCGCAGCGGTCAGGTTTGTCTTTTTGAAAGATGACCACTTCCTCGTTTCCCGGCATCCACGCGATAAAATCGGGGTAGTCGCTGGGCGTGATCACGGTCACCGCGTGGCCTTTTTTCTTCAGGTACCGGGCCAATCCCAGCGAGGAGCCCAGTGCATCGGCATCGGGCTTGAAATGGGTCAAAATGACCACCTTCCGGGGTTGGCTCAATTGGTCTTTAAAGGCCTTGATATTTTGCATGGGCTTCTCGAAAGCAAGTGGCAAAAATGGGGAATTTTAGTGCATAGTCAATGCGCAAGAATCAATAGTTCAGGACTATACGACGAGTTAAAGTATAAAAACTACTGGTGGGCCCATTTGCACTATAAACTAATCCACTATTTTTGCGGCCGTTTAGGGGAAATACTCCAAAACCCGGATATCCGTAACCAAATCAGATAAAACACCATATTATGGCAGGAAACAGAACTTTTACGATGATCAAACCTGACGCCGTTAGCGCAGCCAACTCAGGAGCAATTATGAAGATGATTGAGGAAGCAGGCTTCCGCATTGTGGCCGTGAAAAAGACCCAGTTGAGCGAAGAACGCGCCGGCGAATTCTATGCGGTTCACAGCCAACGCTCCTTTTTCAAAGAACTTTGCACCTACATGTCGTCGGGCGCCATCATCCCGATGATCCTGGAGAAGGACAACGCCGTGGAAGATTTCCGCAAGCTCATCGGCGCCACCGACCCCAAAAAGGCCGAACCGGGCACCATCCGCAACCTGTTTGCCAAATCTATCGAAGCAAACGCCATCCACGGCTCCGACAGCGACGAGAACGCCGCCCTCGAATGCAGCTTCTTCTTTTCAAACCTGGAGCGCTTCTAAGCGATCGCCGTCAAGAAATTCTTGAGCATAAAAAAAGTGTCCGCTTTTCGGGGGACACTTTTTTTATTTTTAGAAAAATCTCAGTGCAGCTCCGGGAGCACAAAATCGTCGAGGGCGCTGGGTTCTTTCATTAAGGCTTCAATATCATCCACCGTGCGGGGCGCCAGTTTTGACAATTGGTCCACGCCAGTTTTGGTGATGAGAAAGTCGTCTTCAATGCGCACGGCGATGCCCCACCAGCGTTTGTCGCACGGCGAGTTTTGGGGAATGTAGATGCCCGGCTCGATGGTGATCACCATATTTTCCAGCAGCCTCATCCTTGCCCCCTTGTCGTGAACATCCAGGCCGATGTGGTGACAGCAACCGTGGGGATAATAGTTGTGACGTTCGGTCTCACTTTTCAGAATGCCCAACTCCTTTAAACCTTTGTTGATCACGGCTTGTGTGACCAGCGTCATGTCCTGGAAAGCAATGCCGGGTTTACAGATCTTCATCGCCTCTTCCTGTGCCTTCAACACCAGTTCATAGATCAGCTTTTGCTCGGGCGAAAATTTTCCCGATACGGGTATAGTGCGCGTGATGTCGGCCGTGTAGCCGCGGTACTCGGCGCCGAGGTCCATCAGGATCATTTCCGAGCTGGTGATGAGGGGCTTATAATTGTCTTCGTAGTGCAAAATGCATCCGTTGTTTCCCGCACCCACAATAGAAGGATAGCCTACGTCTTCGGCCTGGTATTTTTTGAAAACGAATTCGTGTATGCCCTGGATCTCGCGTTCCGACATGCCGGGTTTGATGGCCTTCATCACCTCGCGCTGAGCGGTGCATGAAATGTTGACGGCCTTGCGGATCAATTCCAGTTCCTCTTTCGTCTTCACACCCCGCAGACCCGACATGAGGTTGTCGAGGTCGGATGTGTTCAGGTTCTTTTTCTTTTGCTCAGGTTGAACATTCAACGCGGTCGATTTTGAAGGATAGTTCACCTTCACTTTGAATTGTTCGATGAGGCTGTACAGATCGGTCGAGTCGCTGGCATCGTCGCGCACGTCGTTGTTGAAGTCGTAGAAGAGAATGTTGGAAAACTTCGCGAAGTCGACGTTGTATTTTTTGAAGTCGGTGTTGTTAAAGGCCTGGTTGAGGCCCAGGGCACTTCTCACGCCCTCCTTGCCCAGGCGGCCGCCGTTCCACAGTTCCTCGTTTGCGTTGCGGGGTCGCACGAAAATGATCTCCGAATACACGGTACCGTTGGCGGCGGTTTGTTTGTCTTTGAAGATGAGCAACACGGCGTCGGTTTCCTTGTAGCCCGTGAGGTAGTAGAAATCGGGGTCCTGGTGATACACAAAGTCAACATCGTTTGAGCGATTGCGCACCGGGTTGGCAAAGAAAACGGCCACGGAGTTTGGCGGCAGCGTTTCGCGCAATTTTTCGCGGCGTCCTTTGTGGAAATCGGGGGTTAGAAAATCGGCGGGTACATTCTTGTCCTGGGAAAAACCTTCAACACAGAAAAGCAGGCAGGCCATCAACAGCAGCAATTTCATACGATCACATTATTTGACGCTAAAATCGTGAAATTTCGTCAGCGCCAGAAAAGGAGTTGATGTCCGGCCCGGAAACCGGCCTGGCGGGTGAATTTCGCATACTTTTTTATAAAGTCGAACGTCCACGTTATAGACTAGGTCGTGCCGGGGCATGTGTCCGTCGCATTTTTGAAGAAAAAAAATCACCATGGAAATCAAAATTGCTTCCGAGCGCCGCTATGACCTGGACTGGCTCCGCCTCATCGCCATCATCATTCTTTTGTTCTACCACACCGGCATGTTGTTCAATACGTGGGGCTGGCATGTCAAAAATGCGGAGACCAGCGAGAGCTTCCGCTACTGGATGGTTATCCTGCATTATTGGCGCATGCCGCTGCTGCTGTTCATCTCCGGCGCCGGCACCTACATGGCGTTGGGCAAACGCACCCCTTCGCAGTTTGCCGGCGAGCGCGTGAAACGTCTTTTGATCCCCCTTGTCTTTGGCATGTTCGTGATCGTGCCGCCGCAGATCTACTATGAACGCATCGCCAACTATGCCAGCTATGGTGAATTTTATAAAACCGTTTTCGATTTTGTCCCCTACCCCAAAGGAAGTTTCAGCTGGCACCACCTGTGGTTTGTTGCCTACTTGCTGGTGTACTCGCTCATCGCGATCCCCATCCTGATCTTTCTCCGCTCGCCCAAATCGGCGGCCTTCAAAGCCAGCGCCTTGCGATGGTTGGGCAGCCCCGCCGGACTATTGCTGTTGCCGGCGGCATTTATTTTGATCACGCAAATCGCCTTACGCCCCTTCTTCCCGGAAGAAACCCATGCCCTTGCCGGCGACTGGGCGTTCTTCACGTTCTACTTCTGCTTTTTTGTTTTTGGAATGCTCTGTTATTCGAACCCCGTGTTGTGGGAAGCCATCGGCCAGAACCGGAAACATTTGTCGGTGGCGTCGCTGTTTATTCTTATCCCGTTCTATGGTTTTTATTTTCACTTGACGGATATCATACGGTTGCCCTGGAGCGCCGACACGGTGGAAATCGCTTTTGATGTGACCGCGATCTTTTTAAGCTGGTTTTGGGTGATCACCGTCATTGCCTACGGACAACATTACCTGAACCGCCAGCACCCCTGGCTCAGCCGGATCAATGAGGGACTTTACCCGTTCTATATTTTGCACCAGACCGTAATTATTTTCCTGGGGTATTATATCGATCAATTGCCCTGGAGCATCGCAGCAAAATTCTGGGCCGTGAGTTTGCTCACGCTAACGAGCTGCGTGGCGTTTTACCTCTTGTGCATCCGGCCGTTTAATGTGATGCGGCTTTTGTTCGGTGTGAAATTAAAGACCAGGCAAAAGAATCCCGTAGGTGTGCAGGAAGCTGCGGTGCGTGTTTGAGCAGCGTCTTAAAATGTCGAAGATGTTGCTTAAGCAGACATTTTATGGAGTGAAAAAAAAATCGCCACTGTGGTCAGGGTTAAGCCCGTACCAATGAGATGTCTTTAACCTGGCCTGAAGGCCTAGTCTATGCCCACATCTTTCAAAAAGAAATATGAATAACCCCGGACTTCAGTCCGGGGTTATTCAAGATGTGTGCATACTGGAGGCCAGGGTTATTAAGTTTCCGGAGCGTCTGCTGACACGCGTCTTAATTTGATCTTTAAGGCTGGGGTTATTTCAACTCAAATTTCTTCCAACAAAAAATCCTTCCCCCGCCCGTAGGCGAAGAGGTCTTTGAGATGATAGCGTTCCAGTGTGACCAGGTCTTTTACTTTGAAATCGCCGCCCACCAGGATCTTTTCGATGACGAATTCGCTCTTCTCACCAAAATTGATGAGGCGATATTTTCGTCCTGCCCGCAATACGTCGAAAGAAAGACCTGCCATTATTTCAATTTTAGAAGATCGAGTTCAAATTCCGGGAGCAGTGTGCCGCCGGAGAGCTTGTGGTGAAAACCGTGTATTTCTTCCGGCGCGTTGCCCGGAGTATAGACGTATGCTTTTTCGTTTTTCGGATCGATGAGCCAACCCAGCTGGCATCCATTATTTATCCATGCCGCCATTTTGGTTTGCAGGGTTTGCACAGGGTCGGTCGGCGATTGCAATTCAACCACGAAATCAGGGCAGATGTGTGCAAACCTCGTGCGGTCGTGCTCCGGTAGCTTTTTCCATCGCTCCATCCCGATCCAGGCGAGGTCGGGAGAGCGCATCGATCCATCGGGTAACGTGAATCCTGCTGAGGAATCGAAGGCTTTCCCCAGGTGCTCACGCGTCGACGACCAGTAGTAAAACAGGCCGGAAAGGATAAGATTCTTCTGATCAAATCGTCTCCAACGGGTGACATCACAATAATTTTACCACTCACTTCCCGCTCGATATTCAACTCCGGATACGTTTGACAAAAGATAAATAATTCATCGTCCGAAACGCCATTGGGGTACAACCGATTGAATTGATGCGAGTTCATAGCGAAAATTAAGAAATCACCCTCACAATTCCCTTACAAATCCTCTTCCCGCTCCAACATTAAGATAGAGGCCTGAGGCACAATGAAATATTTTTCTTCTTCATAGATCACCTCGATGGCTCCCTTCTGCAAAAAGATGGCGAGATCGCCTTCCTGTGCTTGCAGCGGAAGATATTTTACGGAATCTTCTTTTCCTTTCCACACATCGTCCTCGTCGGCCGGCAGGGGCAACGGATAGCCTGGACCAACCTTGATGACATAGCCGCTTTGAATTTTTTCCTTTTCCTGGACGCCGGGTGGTAAATACAATCCGCTGGCGGTCTTGTCCGATTGTTTGCCGGGTTTGATGAGCACCCGGTCGCCAACGACGATCAGTTTTTTTAATTTATTGTCAGCCGTGATTTTCATAATGCAAAATTATGTATCGATAAGAAATTAAGGTTAGAAAATTTTGCTTTCGCAGATGGAGGCCTTTTCGGCGGGTCTTATTTGTCAAAAAGATCAGCCTGGTCGGTGGCGCGGTCGATGAGACGTTGGTCCACATTTTTGGTGGGCGAGATGCCGAGCTTTTTAAATTCTTCGACGCGGCGCACCAGGTTGCCCGTGCCCGAGGTGAGTTTGCTCATGGCGCTCTCATAACTCAGTTGCGTTTTGCGCAGGGAACTGCCGATCTCGATCAGATCTTCGGTGAAGCCCTTGAATTTTTCGTAGAGTCCCGTAGCCTGCCGCACGATCTCGGCGGTGTTGCGGTTTTGATACTCCTGCTTCCAGGTGTTCTTGATCAACTGCAGCGACGGTATGAGTAGCGTCGGGCTCACAAAAACGATGCGCCTCTCCAACGCTTCTTCGTACAAGGTCTTTTCGCTTTGGATGGCCAGGATATAGGCCGGTTCAATGGGAATGAACATGATCACAAAGTCAGGACTGTTGTCGGTGATGTTGCGCTGATAATTTTTGTCGCCGAGCAATTTCATGTGCTGGCGGATGGAGATGAGGTGGCTTTTCAGATACAACACTTTGTCTTGATCCGCCTCGGCGTTCACAAAATTGTTGTAGGCTGTAAGGCTCACTTTCGAGTCGACGATGACGTGCTTTCCTTCCGGCAGCCGGATCACCACATCGGGGCGCAGCCGTCCTTCGGCCGTGGTGAAGGATTCCTGTACAAAATATTCGCGGTCTTTTTCCAGGCCCGATTTTTCGAGGATGCTTTCCAGGATAAACTCGCCCCAGGCGCCTTGGGCTTTGGTGTCGCCACGCAGGGCGCGGGTCAGGTTTTCGGCTTCGCGTGTCATTTGCACGTTCAGCTTTTGCAGGTTTTCCAGTTGTTCGCGCAACGCCGAATTGCGCGTGATGGTGTCGCGATGGGTTTCCTCGACTTTCTTTTCGAATTGCACGATCTTTTCTCCCAGCGGCTTTAGCAAGTCGAAAATATTGGACTTGTTCTGGTCGGTGAATTTTCTGCTCTTGTCTTCGAAGATCTCGTTGGCAAGGTTCTTGAACTGGATGGAGAATTTTTCGTTCAGCAACTCCACTTCCTTTTTCTGATCCACGAGTTTTTCCTGGAGGTTGCGATAGTCGGCTTCCACGCTGGCGAGGGCCTGGCTCACCTCCAGCGCTTTGCGTCGTTCGCGGTCGATCTCCTGTCGCAGTTCGGCCACCTGGTTTTGGAGCGTCCTGTTCTTTTCCTGTTCCACGAGGATCACGGAAGTGTGCGCCTGTGCTTCCGCGGCATATTTATATTTTAAAATAAGCCACGATGCCACAGCCCCTCCGCCAATGCCCACTAATAATGCGATAATTTCCATGTGCCGTAAAGATATTCAGGATTGGACTGGGGCCAAACAATCGCGCTTTTTCTCGCCACCGGCCGTCCTTCCTGCTTTGAAGGTGAAACCCTGAATCGGCATCAAATCGTTCAATACGAGGCCGGCGCCAAACGCTCCTCTACACGCCCTAACGAAAGCTGGTTTGGCTACTTTCTTTGGGTTGGGATGGGGCGGAAATGTAGGGTTTCCGGTCGCGATTTGATAGATTTGTGAGGAGTGCGAAAGTGCTTATTAAACAGGATTTTATGGTGGAAACGATCAACTCAAGCCAGGAGGCTATTACGCTGGAAGACCAATATGGAGCGCACAACTACCATCCCCTGCCCGTGGTCCTCAGCAAAGGCGAAGGCGTGTTCTTATGGGACGTGGAAGGAAAGCGCTATTACGATTTTCTCTCCGCCTATAGCGCCGTGAACCAAGGCCACTGCCACCCGCGCATCATCGACGCGCTGATTGGCCAGGCCCGGGAGTTGACGTTGACCTCGCGCGCGTTCCACAACGACAAGCTTGGCATCGCCGAAAAATATGTGTGCGAGACGTTTGGCTACGACAAGGCCCTGTTCATGAACAGCGGCGCCGAAGCCAACGAAACCGCCATCAAACTGGCCCGCAAGTGGGGCTATACAAAAAAAGGCATCCCGACCGATCAGGCCGTGATCATCGCCGTGAAACAAAACTTTCATGGCCGCACGACCACGATCATCTCCGCATCTTCCGACCCTTCGTCGCGCAACGGCTTTGGGCCCTTTATGCCTGGTTTTGAGGTGGTGGAGTATGACGATACGGCCGTTTTGGAAAAGGCCCTGGCTAACCCGAACGTCTGCGCCCTTTGGATCGAACCCATCCAGGGCGAGGCCGGCGTATATGTTCCATCCGAAGGCTACTTGAAAACCGCCGAAACCCTATGTCGCAAAAACAACGTGCTGCTGATGATGGACGAGATCCAAACCGGCATTGCCCGCACCGGCAAAATGCTGGCTTGCGAACACGAAGACGTGCGCCCCGACTTGCTCATCCTGGGCAAGGCTTTGTCGGGCGGCGTGTTGCCCATCTCTTTGGTGATGGCCGACGACGAGATCATGCTCGTCATCAAACCTGGCGAACACGGCTCCACCTTTGGCGGCAATCCGCTGGCGGCTGTGGTGTGCATGGAAGCGTTGCAAGTGGTGAAGGATGAGCACCTGGCAGAGAACGCCCGCAAACTCGGCGTGATCTTCCGCGACCGCATGAGTGAATTGCTGAAGAAAACCACCCTCATCACAAAAGTGAGAGGCAAAGGTTTATTGAATGCCATCGTCATCAACGACACACCCGAAAGCGACACGGCGTGGGATCTTTGTGTAGACCTGATGAAAAACGGTTTGCTGGCAAAGCCTACCCACGGCAACATCATTCGCCTGGCCCCCCCGTTGGTGATCACGGAAGAGCAGATCCACGAATGCTGTGACATCATTGAAAGATGTGTTCTGAATTTCAAAAAGTAAAGACCTTTCTCCAGTAGTGTATGGCCTGAATCAAGGCCACACTTTACAAAGACTTTATAATTCCCAGGAGATGCTTCTGAGGGCCACGTGCCCTTAGAACTATTCTGCACCCTCGTGCATCCTATCCCTAAACCGGTGTCCGTTATGAAAAAACTGGCTTTGGGAGGATTGCTCTTGTCGTGCCTGAGCGCATTTTCGCAGGTCAATGACGGTAGCAGCGTAAGGGTCTTTGGCGTGGTGATCGATTCTTTGTACCAGCTTCCCATTTCCGATGTGCATGTGTCGACCAAGCGATATGGAACGATCTCTGCTGAAAATGGGATCTTTTCTCTCCTGCTGTCCAGTGGCGACAGTCTCTATTTCTCCCACGTCAACTATCAGCCTTTTGTATTTGTGTACTATGCCGGCATTCACAACCATCTGAAAATTGCGCTCATCCCAAGGGTCAGGATATTGAAGGAAGTTCGCGTATTGCCGTTTGACACGGAAGAAGCGTTCAAAGCAAAACTGATGGAGGGCGATGCTGTGGAATCCGTGGAAGTGAAGGCAGCAAAAGAAAACAGTACTAAACTAAAGGGGCTGGGCGCCTATGCTCCCCCGCCGCCCCTCAACACCCTTGGACGCTTTGAGGCGGCGCTGGAAGGACCGCAAGGCGTCACATTTTTTTCCAGCAAATCCGGCAAGGGAATCTTCGAGATCATAAAAGGCGAAAAAAAACACGAGGCATCTTACCGACCTCCGAAGGTAAAGAATTCAACACCTGTGAAATTCAATATGCTTAAAGCCAACACGCTTAAAGCTGATAGTGCGAAGCAAGACAGTGTAAAAAGCAAACGCGTGAAGCCGCAGGACTGACCTGTTTAGATCGGCCTCCATTCAAAGAATGCCCAACGCCAGCAACTCCGTTCGCAGTTGTTCCGGTGATTGAAAATGGATCGTGCGTAAACCCAATGCATTTCCCGCAACGATGTTCTTGATGTTGTCGTCGATAAACACGGCGCGGTTGGGATCTATGCCATAGCGTTCGAAAAGAATGTGATAGAAATCCGGGAACGGCTTGCGTGTTTTCTCAACGCCCGACACCACGATGCCTTCAAACCAATGGAGAAAATCAAAATTGTCGAGCGCCCAGGGAAAGGTCTCGGCCGACCAGTTGGTGAGCGCATACAACCGGTGGCGTGACGCGCCCTTTATTTCTTTCAGGATCTCCACCGTTCCGGGCAACGATCCCTGGATGGTTTCCTGCCAGCGTCCATACCAGGCGTTGATGGGTTCTGTGAAGGTTGGGTGCAGGGCCACCAGTTCGGCAGTGGCCTCCTCGAAGGAGCGGCCGCCGTCTTGTTTGTCGTTCCATTCGCCCGTGCAGATGTTGTCGAGGAACCAGGAAATTTCTTCTTCGGTCTTAAAGATTTTGCGATAGAGGTAGCGTGGGTTCCAGTCGATGAGCACGCCGCCCAGGTCAAAGATCACGGTGTCGATAGTCTTCATGTTGTGAATGTGTACGATAATATTTCACGCAGGATGCACCGTGCGCTTCAAATTCCTTTTCGAAGGTCATGCCGATCTTTTCCAACACGTGGATGGAGGCTGTATTTTCTTTCATGGCCCGGCCGATGATCTTTTTCAAGTGCAGCGTGTCAAAACCATAGTCCAGACAGGCCCGGGCTGCTTCGGTGGCAAAGCCGTTGTTCCAATATTTCTGCACAAAGCGGAAGCCGAGATCAGTTTCGTCGCGAGCCACATTGTAGCTCAGGCCGCACCAACCGAGGTAGGCCAGTGGATGCCGGTTTTGTGGATCCTTGAGCAGCGTGGTCCACCGTCCGTAGCCCGAAGTTTTGTATTGCGTGTATTGCTGAATAAAAATTTTTGTTGCCTCCACCGAGGCAAAGGGTGGGTCGCCGGTGTAGCGGATCACGAGGGGATCGTTGTTGAGTTCGAACATGTCCCCGGCATCGGCTTCCACAAATTCGCGGAGCACCAGGCGGGGTGTTTCGATGATGGGTTTCACTTCAACCCCTCCAGCCGGCCCACCACCATGTCGGGGGTGATGCGGGTGAGGCAGGCGAAATCGCCGCGCAGGCATTTTTCTTTTCCATACACCGAGCAGGGCCGGCAGGAGAGTTCCTCGCGGCTGATCTGTATAATGCTTTCCTCGCCTTTGCGGAAAGGACCGAACCCAACATCGGGATAGGTTCCACCCCAAACCGAGAGCAAGGGGATGCCCATCAAGGCGGCCAGGTGCATGTTTGATGAGTCTACGCAGAGCATGGCGTCCAGTTCCTGCATCAGCGCAAGCTCTTGCTTCAGCTTCAACTGTCCCGCCACAATCACTGCCTGGTCGGGAAATTGCTTTTTCAAAGACTCAAAAAAAGCGATCTCCTTGTCTCCGCCGCCAAATAGGAAAAACCTGACAGGTTCCTTTGCGATCATTTTTCCCATGACATCGGCGTAGTTCTGCAGCGGCCATATCTTGGAGATGTGCATGGCAAACGGCGCGATGCCGATCCATTTTTCTTTTTTGACGAGATTGTTTTTAGCAAGCCATTCTTTGGCTTGCTCACGGGTGGTATCCTTCAGCACCATGTAGGGTGGCGAGCCGATGGTGAACGGATAGCCGGCTTTTTCAAAAGCTTTGCGGTAGCGTTCCACGGTGTGGGGCAGCGGCGCGGTGCGTTTGTTTTCTTTTTGCGTGAACGTGTGTTTTTCGCTTCGTCCTTTTTCAAACACGACCACGGGCATGCCGAAGATCTTGAACAGGCTGCGCAGCATCATGGTGCGGATGTGGTCGTGCATGTCCATCACCACTTCGTAGTTTCCTTTGCGCAGCAATTTTTTGAACAGCTCGCGCATGCCAAAGATGCCGGTGTAGGTATAGTCCACGTCGGCGGGGAAGGGCACCACGCGTTCGATGTCGGTGAAGAACGATGCAAATTTGGGGCGTGTCACCACCGTCACCTCCACGTCGGGATAGGTTTCCACCAGCGCGCGCACCACGGGCACGAGCAGCACCACATCGCCCATGGCGGAAAATCTCAAAACCAGTATCTTTTTTAAGGCCACGTCCGGAATGTAATATCGGTTAGTTGTAAAACATGAATTGGCTACGAAACATTCTTATTGGCATACAACATCGGGTTGAGCGATGCATCGTTATACATTTTCATTTGGCGATAGACCTTGAAACGGCGTTTGCCCGAGCCGATGTCTTCCATCATTTCGTCGAACGCCAGGGCCATGTCGTGTTGTTGTTCTAATAACACGTTGAGCTTGGTCTTGGTTTTGGCAATGTGCTCCGCAGAGGCGTCTTTCCGCTCGGTTTGTTCTTTCATGTGGTAGATCTTCAGCATGAGGATGCTCATGCGGTCCAGCAGCCAGGCCGGCGTTTCGGAGTTGATGCGGGCCTGTGGGGCGGGCGTTACGTTCCGGAATTGTTCCAGGAAATAGTCGTCGATCTTTTCCACAAGGTCGGTGCGGTCCTGGTTCGATTTGTCGATGCGCCGCTTGATGGCAATGCCTTCCACGGGATTGATATCCGGAAGACGGATGATGTCCTCCAGGTGCCATTGCACGGTGTCGATCCAGTTCTTCGCATACAGCAAGGCTTCGAAACTGCTGGCGGGATACGGATTTTTTGACGGTGTGTCCACATGGTCGGCCACGTGATAATCGTCGATGCTGCGCTGAAAAACTTTATAGGCGTCGGCTGATGATAGCATATTGAAAAATTAGGGTTGCAATTTAATTAAATTGCCGTGCGCGGAATCGCCCTGGGGGGTCAATTGCCGCCATGAAGTTAGGAAGAGAATCGTATTTAAAAACAATCTGCCCCACACATTGCCATGTCGTCGCATCATTTTGTAAAAGAAGGGCAGGAGCCTGCGTTGTTTGTGTTGGATGCGTTACCCTTCGCCGTCGCGGCATCGTTGCTGGAGTGGGCACCCCTGGTTTTGGTGGCCGAAAGCGCCCTGGAACAGGTACAGGAATGGGGCATTAAAATCGATATCGCACTGGCCACACCCGGCCAGGCGCACCACGCGGCGCAAATGCTCTCAGAACAAGCGCCGGTAACGATAACGGAATTGCTGACAGGAGAATCTTTTTTAACCAAAGGCCTCTCGGTGCTCGCCGACCGGGGCCAGACCGCCGTCAATATTTTATCCACAACGGACGATGTTTTTGAGGAGGCTGCAAAATTTTCTCCCCGTCTCCAGGTATGTATCCTCCAGGAGCACCTGAAATGGTCGGCCATTCCGTCAGGGCAGTTTGAAAAATGGTATCCTGGCGGCGTCCATCTGCATTTGCGTAAAAGCGCGCCTTCCCAGGTGTTCGATCTGCAGGGATTGGAGACGGAAAATGAACTCCTGGTAAACCATCGGCCTGGGCTGGTCAGTATTCGCTCCCGCCAACTCTTTTGGGTGGGCGAAGAGCCATAGACCGGTGTTCAGAAATGGCGATTTCGACCTTTTTTGGCCTTCCGGTGAAAATCTTTTTTCAGCCATAGGGGTAAATCTTTTCCCGATTGTCATAACCCCGAAGCCGCAAAGCCGTAAATTTCGCTGATAACATAACCAAACGCAGTGGAAGTATCGGTAGACCAGCTTATAACAACGCTGAAATCAGGAGATATAACTGCCTTTGAGATGCTATTCCGGACCTACTACCAACCCCTCTGCAACTACGCCTACACCTTCGTCCAGGACCGCGACGAAGCCGAGGAAATTGTTCAATCCACCTTTCTCAACGTCTGGGAAAAACGCGATAACCTGTCCATCCACACCGGCGTGAAACCCTATCTCTACGCCATGGTGCGCAACGCCAGCCTCAACGTGCTGAAACACGAAAAGATCAAACAGCAACATGTGACCATGGAATTGGCCGTGGCCGAACGCAGCGTGGAGTCGGTCACCCGCACCGTGATGGCATCGGAACTGGAAACCAAAATATACAAGGCCATGGACAAACTGCCGGAACAATGCCGGCTGGTGTTCAAACTGAGCCGCTTCGAAGAATTAAAATACTCGGAGATTGCCGAGCAACTGGATATTTCCATCAAAACGGTGGAAAACCAAATGGGAAAAGCATTGAAGATCATGCGCGACCAACTGAAGGATTATCTTCCCTTGCTGATCGTGCTGATGAACGGATTTTTAAACTAAAGACTTGAATACTAACCTGAACGATATTGATGACCTGATTGGAAAATACCTGGCGGGAGAGGCCGGCGCAGAGGAAATTGCCTTTGTGGAATCGTGGGCCAAAGCAGACGAGGGCAACCAACGCTACTTCGACCAACTCAAAACTATTTTCCAGAAGGCAGCCACGGTGAAGGGCTACCAGACGTTTGACACGGATGCCGCATGGAATAAGCTGAAACACTCCATGAAGCACCCGGCCAGGGACAACGTTGTTCCGCTCCGCAGCCGCTCCAGCATGTCCGTCTACTGGCGCGTGGCCGCCAGCATCCTCGTCGTATTGGGCGTGGGATGGTTTGCCTATACCTTCCTGTCGCCGTCCACTACCCCACCCGTGGAGGTGGCCACCGACCGGGCAACCGCTTCCGACACGTTGCCCGACGGCAGCGATGTTTTCCTGAACCGCGAAACGAAGCTCACCTACGCCTACGACAAGAAAAAGAAGACCCACACCGTGAAGCTGAAAGGTGAGGCCTACTTCAACATCCACCACGAAGACGACAAGACCTTTGTGGTACAGATCGCCGACGTCTACATCCGCGACATTGGTACGGCCTTCAACGTGAAAGCGTATCCCGATTCTGAAATTGTGGAAGTGGTGGTGGAGGAAGGAGAAGTGATGTTCTATACCGACAAGGATTCGGGCGTCTATCTGCGCGCCAACGGCAAAGGCATCTATAATAAGAAAACAAAGAAGTTCACCATCGATCAACCCGAAGAAAACGTGCTGTCCTATAAAACGAAATTCTTTAGCTTCAGCGACACCGACCTGGTGACCGTGGCCGAGGCGTTGAATGGAGTCTATGACCGGAAGATCGTGCTGGGTGAGAACATAAAAAATTGCAGGCTCACGGTTTCGTTTAACAATGAAAACCTGGATGCGATCGTGGATGTGATCAAGGAGACGTTGGGCGTGACGGCGAAAGAGGCGGGTGGACAAATCATATTGGAGGGGTCTGGTTGTGCGAATCCGTAAGCATTTTTTGAAAGGAACGACAAGCATCGCCGTACTCTTTCTTTTGTCGATGCCCCTGTTGATGCGCGCGCAAGGATCGCGGGCGCTGTTGGAAAGGACCATCACCGTCTCGTTTACCCAGGAACCCCTGGACATGGCCTTGCGAAAGATCGCACGCGAAGGCGGCTTCACATTTTCCTACAATTCCGCGCTGGTCAATTCCAACCGGCTGATCACGATGAGCTTCACGGCCACGCCGGTGCGCGAGATCCTGGACAAGATCTTTCAGGGCACCATTCAATACAAAGCCCGGAATAAATACATCATCCTCACCAAGGCCGCCACCAGTTCCTCCAGCAGCGATGCACGCTTCTATACCGGCTATGTGGTGGATGAGACCACCGGACAACGCCTGAAGAATGTGAGCGTGTATGACCCGGTTTCGCTCAACTCAACCATCACCGACTCCTATGGTTATTTCGAGATCAAGATCGACAAGCCCTCGCCCAACCTGATCCTGGCCGTAAACAAAGCCAACTACACCGACACCCTGGTAGCGGTGACCGATAAGAACGGCCTGATGAAGATCCCGATTCACATCGACAAAGAAAAGATGCGGATATTGGCCGACAGCGTGAAAGGAAAACTGAAGCGGTTTTGGGAGACCAAGATCATGCAGTCCATCAACACTGCCAACGTGAGCGATACGCTATATCGAAAACAGCAATTTTCGCTTGTGCCCTTTGTGGGAACGAACCACAAGCTGAGCGCCAGCGTGGTGAATGACTACTCCTACAACATTTTCGGGGGCGTCGCCAAAGGCGTGAACAAGTTTGAATTAGGGGGGATCTTCAATATAGACCGAGGCGATGTAAAGGGCTGGCAACTCGCCGGCGCACTCAACGCAGTCGGTGGGCGGGTGAAGGGGGTCCAGATGGCGGGGCTGATCAACGCAGTTAAAGATTCGGTGGCCGGCGTCCAGTTTGCCGGGCTCATCAATGCCGACAACAACTCGTCGGGGAAGTTTTCGGCCGCGGGGTTGTTCAACTACACGCATCGACAATCGTATGGTTGGCACCTGGCAGGGTTAGGGAACATGACAATAGGAGAACAGAAAGGTCCGCACTTAGCCGGACTTTTTAATTTTTCCACCCACGATGCGGGGCCGGCTCAAGTCGCAGGGTTGCTGAATTTCACGGGTGGTAAAATGAACGGCGCGCAACTTGCGGGCCTTTTGAATTTTGCGGCGCGCGACGCTAAGGGAGCGCAAGTCGCGGGTCTGCTCAATGTGGCGGGTTCGACGTTGGAAGGCGCCCAGGTGTCGGGACTGTTGAATTATGCTACACGGGTGAAGGGAACACAGGTCGGGTTAATCAACATCTCGGACACCATCCACGGGGTGCCTGTCGGTTTGTTCAGCTTCGTGTTGAAAGGCTATCACAAGATCGAGTTCTCGGCCGATGAGATTTTTTATACCAATGTGGCCTTTCGCACGGGCGTGCATCAGTTCTACAACATCTTCACGGCAGGCGCCAAACCCAATACGTTCAAAGGCGAAGAGACCACTTGGACCTTCGGTTATGGTGTAGGCACCGCGCCCCGGCTGAACCGGTGGCTGAGCCTGAACGTGGACCTCACGTCCAACCAGGTGTTGAAGGGCAACACCATTGAGGGCGTGAACATGATCAACAAAGTTTTTGTGGGTGTGGAGATGGAACCGATACGCAAGGTCGCCTTGGTGGTTGGCGTGACGCTGAACGGTTATGTGACGGACACGAAATACTCGAACTATCCTGAGTTATTTACTGACTATACGCCAAACATTTTTTACGATCACACCTACAACAACGGCATGAACATGAAGATGTGGTTGGGTGGGAAGATCGGGTTGCGGTTCTTGTAGCGGCGAAGACTTAACCGTCGCCTGCCCTCGCCAATATTTATTTGATCATCCTTTGCGTGCGATTGCCATGATATGAGGACTCATCGCGATGATGTCTTCATTTGTTTCTACCATATGTAAAACCTTTTGCAATTTTGCCATATACGTTGCGTCTTTGGATTTTGTTTTTATGTCGTCGATGAACCATCCAAAACTTTCAATGGCTGTTAGGTTTTCAAACGTCAGCCCGCTTTCCGCGATCTCGCTTTTTATTTCCGATGGCGTATGAAGATAGGCTGTGGTGAAGTATTCTAAATTTTCGGTTTCGTTTAAATGAATACCGGTTTTTAAATCGTCGATGAGCATTTTTTCAAAATGGTCATTGTTAATTAGGTCCCTCCTAAATCCATCAAGCAAAGAAGCGTACCTTGAAATGACGGCCGCCAAAAGGACGCCGCCAGGTTTTAGTATTCGCTTTGCTTCGGACAGTGCTTTTAGCCGTTCTTTTTTATCGGTCAAATGATAAAGCGGTCCTAATAAAAGAACTAAATCGAATTGTTCTTTTTCGAAATTCAGATCCGTGGCGTCTCCTATTTCGGAACGGGTGAGTTGTATTCCAGTATCCTTGGAGTGCTTATTTACCAATTCGATATTCTTTGGAGACAGATCTACGAGGCTGACTTCATGTCCTTTTTCCTGGAGCCAAAAGGCATAGTAGCCCGCGCCTCCTCCGATGTCGGCAATGCGCATTTTGTCTTTTAATAGAAATCTGCTTATGATTTCCTTGGTTCTGAGTCCCTCGAGTTTAAAGGCTTCGAGCTCCAATCGGGATTTTTCGATTTCGTGGGAATAGAATTGTTTGATTTTGTCTCTTTCCATGGCGTTGGGTCTTTGACATTACGGCTAACGAATCTAGAAAGTTGCGCGGCCACGCAATGGAGTGTGCGGTTTTGTTGTGAGCTGGCGTCATGGGTGTTGTTGGAAAACTAATTATTCCATTTTGAGATACTTGAAATTTCGTAGATATTGGCTAGCATAACTGCGATTCTGCCCATGTACAACCTTGGCCGGTACCACATTTTAATATTCTCTGATGACAAAGGAAGAGCACAAACAACACGATAAAGAAACGGAAAAATCAATTAAGGAGATTGTTGAAAAACACGGTTGGTATATAGCGCTATTTCAGTCGACCGCCTATTTGCCATCATTTGCCTACACAATCGGGCTTTGGGAGACCTTTGGGCACCCTGAGATCATTTCCCTTGGGCTCAAAACAGAAACACTAGGCGCTATTCTCAATATAGCTGGCGACAAAGTTAAGTCTGGGGATATCATTCAGACCTCACATGATTACGATGATTTTTTTAAAAAAGGTAGGACTCAATTCATTAGCGTTCACGGGGAAAATCTAAAGGACTACTTTGGATACGGTCTTTGGTACAACGACCATGAAACATTTCCGGCTTTGCAATTGGTTTGGACAGACAGATCGGATCGCTTTCCTTGGGATGCTGACTTTGAAGAGGAATTTGTTTACAAACAACCTTTGCTAGACAGAAACGTGGACTTTAAATTCAGAGAAGCAAAAAATTTAGCGACTTTCACGACAAGGCAATGGCTGGAGCTTCGAAAGCCTATTCTTCGGGTAGTTCACGACATTGACGGAGACTGGCAATTTCTCACGGGCGACCAAATGCCAGAGGACATAAAGATCGTGGCGCTAGAACAATTGATTCTTCGTGACAGGACTCTCAACGAGGTATTTAGCCTAGACTATGGAGAGGCTGCAGAGCGAAAATCCATCGGCGCACAATGGACACGTAGCAAAATTGAAGAGGAATGAATCTTCAGGCAATTGTAACAGGGAATAAGGCGTAGATGAATAGCCTGCCGCCAATAACATGACCAACAACATTATACTCTTTTTGATACTGTTTAGTGTCACCGTAACCGGTAAGGCGCAACAGCGGATCAATCCAAAAGACTCTGTTGACATTAAAAACCAAATTGAGGGTTTTTACACATGGTATGCAGGGCTGATCAGGGATAAAGAATTGAATATAAAATTCAATCCAAACTTCGTCAAACTTAAAAATGGAATGACAACGCTGGATTTCAAAAACTATCGGGAGGGCTTAAAAAAATACGGATTCGCGAATGACTTTATTGAAAGAAAATTAAACGACTACAAACCCTGTGTTGACAATTTGAAATCAATTCCGTTTGGCACTTTGGCCGGCCTCGAATTGGATGACCTTGAAAGCATAAAGTGTGCGTTCTCCAATACGTATGAATGGGGCGCAGGAATGGACCCCATCGACGGGGCGGAATTAGTTGGACTCAATAAACTAAGCGATGGCAAAATTGAAGCGACAATTAAATTCAGATCGGTTGATGGGGATAAAGAGTATATGGCAGGGACTAGCACATTTACGTTAATAAAACACAAGGCTCATTGGCTGATAAACGACTTTAAATAGTGAAATGAGTTCAACGCGCTATCGGAAGGCGGTTAATGAGTATTGTGCTGTGTAATATCTACATCAAATGAAAGTAAACTATACCCCATATATTTTTGGGTTACTCTTTGTCATTGGACTTACTGCAATGGTCAATTATTATTATAAAACCCCATGGGAAGCCGGCCTACCGTCTGAGTTTGCGGAGAAGAGGGTTAGAGAGGTCTTGATGGATACGAGCGAGAGGTCGTGGGCAAAGGTTTACCACAACAGTACCCTGATCGCGACAGCTGAGACTGCTGTAAAAATTGCCGAACCGATATTATTTGAGGTGTATGGAAAAGAGCGAATCTTGAGCGAACGACCCTATGGCGTTCATAAAATAGGCGGCTATTGGTTTATATCGGGTTCAGTGCCTAGGCTTTCCGACGGTGGGGGGTTTGAAATCATCCTCGATGCTAGAGATGCTAAAGTAATGAGCATTGTACATTATAGATGATTGCATAAAATCGACAGGTAAATAGTTAATTGTGTTATTATTTTAAAATATGAAGATGGCATACATAATAATTCTGGGACTAGTGATAGCAGGCGGCCTGGCTTATTTTCTTTTTGTGAAAAAGAATCCCCCCGCTGCGGCCCCACAGAATAACCCCTACAAAGATTTGCGAGGACAAATTTTCTCAGTGACGCCCGAACAGATCGGACTCGCCCATGCAGGTGACGAAAAGCCTTATGCCATTGTAATGGACATGGGAATGGCGGAAGGAACAGCGACTTTAGTGTCTATCATTGATGGGAATGCAAGTATGTATTTAAGTTCAGGTGGTGGAGTCATTGGAGGGTACGCACATGAGAATGTTAGAAACGCAGCGATTGACTTTGTTAACATGGGCCAGGACTACATAGGTAAAATGGTGTCGGTTGACTCATTCCCTTTGCCGAAAGCGGACTATGTGAGATTCTACATTTTGACCAATAAGGCGAAATATTCAATTGAAGAAGACATTGGAAAAATCGAGAATGGCAAGTCTGACTGGGGACCATTATTCTTTGAGGGAAACAATGTGATAACGGCGCTAAGAATGACTACAGGACAAAAATAGCAACGGGCCTTGTTGAACAGTTAAATGATTTGGAAAAAGATAGCTAAACACTAAATAGAGCAAGAATTATGTCTGATTTTATTTTAAAATTTTGGCCGAAGTCCGAGGTAAAAGAGGTAAAGACAGAAAAGTTAAAATCCGAACTAAATAGTTCAAAGATCATTGGCGAACCGACTGAGTTTTGGGGTAAGCCTGCTTTTAAACCGGGACAATTAATCCATGAATATTTGGAGCCCCAATTGGACAGGAGTAATTCTTACTTTGATACAATTTCTATTGTTGTATCGGATATGGACTACGGTGTTTTGCAAGGAGAAGAGGATTTTGAATTTATCGACAGAATGAATGTTATTTCCATCAAAGGTGGAGAGGGAGGATTTGATAAATGGGACAAGATGTGTGATAAATTGAAATCAATTACGGGAGATGAATACGAAGGTGGTTGGGAATTGTTGTAGTACCGGGAAAGAAAAGCAACAACATGGGACTATTTAACTTATTTAAAAAAACGCCAACCATTCGGGACGACTTCTTTGGGACATTGACCTTTATCAACTTTAAAGACGTGACAAAGAATTACTTTGAAGGAAAGGGGAAATTCGAGCCAACAGGTGAAATAATAGAATATCTCATCGATGGAGATCTAAGTGGCCTGACAAATGACCAGAAAACATTTTATAATAAGATTCAAAACTCGTACGACGAGATCATCTCAAAGATAACCCCACTCATTGAGGACGAGTTTAAAAATTGGAAAGAAGACTTTCAGATCAATGACTTTAAAAAGGAATTTAGTTTGGTAGCAGTTGCAATTCCAAGACTGCCGTCCGAGCTGATAGTTTGGAACATATCGTTCGATACCATCCACGACGAAAATCATCAAATCACGGTGGAGTTTAAGGATTTTGAACCAGAAAGTATTTCATTTGACGGTTGAAAGGCGGCCACGCGCATAACATTGAGAACAATGACCCCTTGATAGAACAGGCAAAAAAAAAGTAAAAAGAACAGAAATGCCATGCAGCTGATAAGGCCGAAAATAATTGGAACGCTCAGGATACGGACAATGATGGCTGGAAATTATGCGGTAGTAAATGATATAAAGAGTTCACCAAACAAAATAATCATTCCATGTCGTTCGATAGAGCATGGGCAGGAGATTATTAAAGCGATTAAAGAAACTAAAGCTGGTGAGACGATCTATTTGCAGGAAATATGATTGACCGCCGCGGCGGTCAAGTCGAATCAGCTTCAAGCCAAGCGGATCGTATGATGATAAATTTTGTATTCCATAAACAATCAGAATAACTCATGAGATTTACACAAACATTTTTAAAAGCAAAACACTGGCATTTGTTCCTGCTGACCTTTGGGATACCGATGATTTTTCAATTTGTCATGATGGGGACAATGTTTGCGAGTATTGCTGGTGGAACGCAACCTCCCGATCCATCTAAACTATTTAATTTCTTTAAATTCATTCCTGTGCTGATGATTCTATTCATGGGAACACTTTTTGGTTGGTTTTGGTCGATTGCCATGGGACTTCAGGATAAGGTTCCTGCTGGCGTTAAAATGAAAACGACAAAATTTAAAATCTTCTTTTTTATTCCCATTGTTTACCTGCTATTGTTCTCCATCGGTATTTCGATGATGATGGGCACTTTGCCTGTCATGATCGAGAACGGCGGCAAACCCAATATTGGGCTCATAGGAAGTATGGTAGGGATTATTTTTCCTTTGCATTTTTTTGCAATGTTCTGTATTTTTTACTCTAATTATTTTGTGGCCAAGACATTTAAGACAGTTGAGCTTCAGCGGGAAACTGCATTTTCGGACTTTGTAGGAGAATTTTTTATGATTTGGTTTTACCCGATTGGCATTTGGATCATTCAACCTAAGGTCAACAAAATGGCTGAGGGTGGTAAAGCGTCGTAACGTATTTGTTTTATATTGGTCGACAGAAGCAATTGGCCAGATGAGCAGAAGAGAGAAACCCATATTGTTAATCTTAGCAGGAGTAATAACAACTCTTTTTGTTTATATGGCCGTGAGACTGGCAACAAGCGATGCTGCATTTTCAATTGTCCCCGGTTGGCACACCACGATTTACCCCCGTGACATTATGGTAACAATTTTTACCATCGTGTTTCTCGTAACGAGTTTGCTGATCTATTTAATTTTTAGGGGGACAATAAAGCTTTTGACCGCATTATGGACAAGATTGAGATCATAAATGACTTCAAACGGCTATTGAACCATATAGTGGCGTGGAGTCAGACTTAAGGCGGAATACAAACTGATAAATTTTCAACAAAGCCATTTTCGACATTGGAATACATAATCCATAAGAGTAAAAACGGAGAGGCCATCAAGGGGGCTAGATTTAATGTCCTGTTAAAAAATCATGGAGGGTTTACGCTTATTGATTTAGACGTTTATGCCGACGGAGAACTCGACTGCCTCGGCCCCATCACGTTGGATAAAGTGAGAGACCACTTTAAGACCGGTAGATTAACACTGACATTGCCGGCAAAAGAAAAACTTTTTATACCCTACATAGGATATGTGGTGGCTCAATACTCAACAAACACGCCAGGCGGAGGCCATGAGAAATTTTTAGAGTCAATCGAGATCACAATCCAAAAACTGAAGTCAAATGAAAATGTTGAGGATGTTGCGTCGGATTGCATTTTAAACTTCAAAGAATGGTTGATCAACCCAAGTGATGAGAATTTTGAAAAGCTGAAGCACTCCTATCTAAAGTTACCCGAAGGGAGAAACGCGCTATTTGAAGTGGATCATAAGGACCCATTAATTAAGTTAATGAACGGCGGGGCCATGCCGACGCGGGAGCAACGGGAATATTACCTCACGGACTATTTCGACGGTGAATGGATTGATCTTCAATAAAAAAGTAAAAGAGCTCCATGGATAAAGAAATGACTCCCAATACTATAATCGAGCTTGAAAAGTGGATGAAGGAGAACTGCTTCAATTTCAACGGCTACTCCATCAATGGTAATTCAATTGACGAAGGACTTGGGATCGACAAATTCGGTAGCCTTTTTGTTTGGTACTATACTGAACGTGGACAAACAGATAATCTGAAATATTTCCGAACGGAAAAGGAAATTGTTGAATTCGCCTTTAACGAAATCAAATCAGATAAATGGGCCAACAGACATTGCATTGGCTTCACAACTGAAAAAACGGAGGCAAAGGAACTGACTGACAAACTCAACGAACTAAATGTTGAATACACCCAAGACAAGATTCCATACAATGGACCAAATCAACCAGCGTACATGACATTTGTTCTTGGCTGCGACATCAATAAGGTGAGCCATCTAAAGGACAGATATTATAAAAGGAAATGATATAGATCCCGATGGGAACGTGAGCCTAACTTCCTTGGTTCGAAAAATGATGCCGTGAGACCCTGAAATTTCCTATTGCGCACTCGCCAACACAAATCCCGGTGCCGGACGCTTACCCAACTCCTTCAGCAACTTGGCATGACCCAACAACGCTCCCCGGAATGTGGGTTCTGCTTTGTAAGGAAGTCCAAATTCCTCGGCAGTAGCCTTTACGATCTTGGAGATATGCCGATAGTGAACATGGCAAACATTAGGAAAAAGGTGATGTTCCACCTGAAAATTCAATCCGCCCACATACCAGGAAAGCAGACGATTCTTATTGGCGAAATTGGTGGTAGTGTGCAATTGGTGTATAGCCCACGAGTTTTCCATATTGCCCTGATCATCAGGCAGCGGAAATTCCGATCCGTCGATCACGTGGGCCGGCTGGAAAATAACGGCCAGGATGAAGCCTGCGATGTAGTGCGCCGTGGCGAAGCCGATCAGCCACTGCCACCACGTAATGTCCATCACCACCATGGGAATGACTAGTATATAAACGAAGTAAATCGTTTTCGTCGCGATGAGAATGATCCATTCAGCCACCACGTTGGCCTTCTGTTTTTTCACCATACCGTCTTTTTGATAGCGGGTGAGTCGGGCGAAGTCTTTGTGAAACACCCAAACGATGGTCATCAATCCGTAGAAGAACCAGGCGTAGAGGTATTGGAACTTGTGGATGGCTTTATAGGCACTGTGGGGCGTCATGCGGAGGATGCCGCGGGGGCTGATGTCTTCGTCCACATCGTGAATGTTCGTGTAGGTGTGGTGCAGCACGTTGTGTTGCACTTTCCAGTTGAAGGCGCCGGCGCCGATCACATTCAGGGAATAGCCCATCATGTTGTTCACCCAGCTTTTGTTGGAATAGGCGCCGTGGTTCGCGTCGTGCATAACGGACAGGCCGATGCCGGCAATGCCAAAACCCATAACGGCCGCCAGTCCCCACATAGCCCAACCGTTCACAACGGTACCGGTGAGTAACAGGATGTAGGGAACAAAATAGAGGGAGTACATAAAAACCGTCTTGACCTTCATCTCCGCATTTGCATAACGACTGATGTTATTGTTTTTGAAATAGTCGTTTACACGGCGGTTCAGTGTTGAAAAAAAATCGGCCCGGTTGGATGAAAATCTGATGCTGTTGGCAGTTCTCATGTGATGTTAAGGATCTTTTGTACTGGAAGTCTTTTGGATGGATAACAGAACAATGGAGTTTTAAAAGTAGCGAGAATAAAAGGATAAACGAGTGTTAGGCCATCACTTAAATTTCTACAAGCTGCTTCGGGGAAATCAAGGGTCTGCAACGCATCGATACAACGGTAAAAATACACCTGAAATTGTACAGGTTTCCGTGTAGTAAATGCGCACATCTTACATCGGTGCGAATAGTCCTGGAAGCGAAATTATTTTAGCTCGGCCAGCACGGTCTTGCCGCCTTTCGTCACGTCGCCGATCTTCACAACGATCTTGGCGTCCAAAGGAAGATAGATATCAACGCGGGACCCGAATTTGATAAATCCGAATTCGTCGCCCTGCTGCAGCTTTTGATCTTGTTTAACATACCACTTAATACGGCGGGCCAGTGCGCCGGCGATCTGGCGGAAAAGAATTTCCACGCCGTCTTTCATTTTCACCACCACGGTGGTCCGTTCGTTTTCGGTGCTGGATTTGGGGTGCCAGGCCACCAGGTATTTGCCGGGATGGTAGGCAAAATAGCTGATGATGCCGCCAACGGGCATGCGATTGATGTGGACGTTCACCGGCGACATGAAAATGGACACCTGTTTTCTGCGGCCTTTCAGATATTCGGTCTCCTCGGTCTCTTCGATCACCACCACTTTGCCATCGGCCGGTGCAAGCACCTGGTTTTCATTCTGCTGGATCTTGAAGAGGGGTATGCGGAAGAACTGGAGGATGATGAGGTAGAAGATAATGCTGACGCCGATCACCGTGTTTTGCACCGCCGCGTTGCCGGGCATGTAGTAGGCCACTGCCCAGTTGAGGGCGAAAAGAATCAACAACAGGACAAAAAGTAAAGTACGGCCTTCGCGGTGTATCGTCATGATCGGTTCTGGTTTAAATGATCGTTAAAAAAATGAGCAAGCCTTGTTAAAAGCTTGCTCGTAAAGTTAAGGCTAAATTGGGATTCGCACCAATTAGTAGCCGCCGCGGAATTTGTATGTTTTCGACACTTTGTCGATGGCCACCATGTAGGCCGCGATGCGGAGGGGTACTTTATAATCCTGGGCGGTTTTGTACACATTGGTGAAGGCATCCTTCATGATCCGGTCCGACCGGCGGTTCACGCGGTCGGCGGTCCATTTGTAGCCGAGGCGGTTTTGTACCCATTCGAAGTAGGAAACCGTCACCCCGCCGGCGTTGGCCAGGATGTCGGGCACCACCACGATGCCTTTTTCATTAATGATGCTGTCGGCGCGCGACGACGTGGGGCCGTTGGCGCCTTCCACGATCAGTTTTGCTTTGATATTGGGAGCATTCGAGCTGGTGATCACATCTTCGGTGGCGGCGGGCACCAGCAGGTCGACGGGCAAGGTGAGCAAGTCGTTGTTGCTGATCTTTTCGGCGCCTTCAAAACCATCGAGCGAGCCCTTTTTATTGTCGCGGTATTCGATGGCCTTCATGATGTCGATGCCATTGGCGTTGTAGTAGGCCCCGGAAAGGTCACTCACCGACTGCACCAGCAGGCCGCGTTCGTGCAGCAGGCGCGCGGCCCACGAGCCCACGTTGCCAAAACCCTGCACAGCGCAGGTGGCCTTGTAGGGGTTGATCTTCATTTTTTCCATGGCCGCCATGGCCGAAACCATCACACCGCGGCCCGTAGCTTCCGTGCGGCCCAGCGACCCGCCCATTACCAGCGGCTTGCCTGTGACCACCGCGTGGGTGGTCATGCCCTGGATCCGGGAATATTGGTCCATGAGCCAGGCCATTTCGCGGGGGCCGGTACCCATGTCGGGTGCGGGAATGTCTTTGTCGGGGCCAAACACGCTGGCCATTGCCTGGGTGTAGGCGCGCATGAGACGCTCAATTTCGCCGGCCGACATTTCACGCGGGTTACACGTCACGCCGCCTTTGGCACCGCCATAGGGGATGTCCACTACGGCGCATTTCCAGGTCATCCACGCGGCCAGGGCCTTCACTTCGTCGAGGTTCACGGCGGGGTCGAACCGGATGCCACCCTTGGAAGGGCCCAAGATGGTGGAGTGGATGACGCGGTAGCCTTCGAATACTTTTATCGTGCCGTCGTCCATGGTCACGGGCAGGGAAACGATCACCTGCCGGGCCGGATTTTTCAATACGTTATAGATCTCTTCTTCCAAACCCAGGAGCTGCGATGCTACCTGGAACCTGGACATCATGGCTTCAAAGGGATTCTCTTTGTCTTTCAGCGGGGCCGGTTCAATGTATGCCATAAAAATGGGGTGAGCGTTTACGATAGAGAAGTTAGATTATTTTTTGGTGCGGAATTTCGTCTTTTTTCTGAACGATGAACGGGGAGATCAAATTCATTTCCGAAAACGGTTGCAAAGTTAATTAAATTCAATTCTCCCCCGACTTTTTGATGGAAAAACCATCCCTCGTTTTGCCTCCGGACCACCGGCGGATTACAAGATTTTGTGAACAGTTGAAGGTTTGAATTTTTGTTCTGCCGATAGCCAGAACGGTGGAGGAAAATTTTGTTTGCAGCTTCCATTCTCATACCCGGTCCGTTTTTTCCTTTCGCAGGGTCTCTAGTTCGGTCACGTCGGCCTGGAGACCGAGGATTCCCATCTCATTTAACGGATCGATGTGGAAAGGCATCTTTATGGTGTGCAATATTTTTCCACCGTCGGGGTGAATGTATTCGGTCCGGCCGGTGGCGATGATCTTGTGTTCGGCCTCCAGCCAGTCGGACGCGTCCTGGGCGCTGTAAAAATCGAAGTCCGATTTGCCGATGAGTCCTTCGGGGGAATCGAATCCGTGAAAGCGCGACACGGCATCGTTCACCACAAAGAATTTTCCATTGTATTGCTTGAGGAAGACCTTGAGCGGGATCTCGTTGAGGATGCGGATCAGCATTTTGCGCGTGGCCTCCATGGCAACATTCAGCTTGTCGAGTTCGGTTTCTTTGTTCTTGATCTCGGTGATGTCGTTGATAAAAACCAGGATGCGCTCAACGCCATCGTTGCCCTGCAGCGGGTAGAAACCCGTGCGCAGCCAATGCTGGTTCTTTTGCGAATCGTGGAAAGTGAACACGTGCTCGGCGGAATCGCCACTCTGTACGGCACGCCAGGCGCTGGCAAACGTCTGAACGTTCTGGTCATCGCGGGTGAGCAGGCTCTCGAATGATTTTCCATAGAGGTCCTGGGCGGTGAAGCGCAGGGTTTGGAGGAGACGGTCGTTCAGCTTGAGGATGTTGCCCTGCAGGTTCAACTCGGCCGTGGCGGTGAGTGTGTTGATGGCTTTGAAGAGCTCTTCCATTTCCAGGTTCACCTTGCGCATGTCTTCCTGGGTAACATAAAGCTCCTCCATGTTCTGCCGCATGCGCTCTTCCTGGTCTTTCATTTCGCGCTCGCGGCTCAGGGATTTATCGAGCAACTTTTTGGTGTCCTCACTAACGCGCACGGTGGAGATGCTTTGTGCCAGGGCTTCCGCGGCTTTTTCGATGAGGTCGAGTTTATATTTTTTAAACGGCTTGAACGCAGCCAGCTCGATCACGCCCAGCGTTTCTTCTTTCACTTTCAAGGGCACCAGGAGAATGCACTGCGGATTGGAGGCGCCCAGGCCGGAGGTGATGTTGATGTAATCGTCGGGCACCTTGGTGAGATAAATGGAATGTCCTTCCAGGAAGCATTGGCCCACCAAACCTTCGCCGGGGAGAACGGTTTTTGTTAAATATTTTTTTCGCTCGAATGCATAGCAAGCGGAAAGCTCCAGGTGGCGGTCGTCGTTCAGAATGAATACGCCGCCTTGGTTGGCGTCGACGTATTGAATGAGCTGCGAGATGAATGCGTCGTTCAGCGCTTTTATTTCCGTGTGCGACCCCATGATCTCACGAAACCTGGCCAGCCCCTCGTTGCCCCAGCTGCGGTGGCGCTCGTTGTCGGCATCGGTCTTGAATTTTTTGTAGATCTCACTGAGGGAAGTATCCAACAGGCGTTCGCCCGTCACGTCACGGTCGGCATTATATTCTCCGGATTTGATCTTTTGGATGATGTCCGAAACATTTTTTACGAAGTGATCTTTGGTTTCCGTTTCCTGTTGCTGGCGCCGGTCATAGAAATGCTTGCTGGTTGCAAATAACAGGAAAAGGATGAGCCACACGGGGAGCAATTCCAGCAACAGCACGAGTGGTGCCTTCGCATGAAGCGTAGGCCAGGGCGACACTTGCGTGGAAAGCTGGTACACGGCAACGATTGAAAAGAGCAAAGCAACGGATAGGGCGAGAGCAAGACGGCCTTTTATGAAAGGAGTCTTGTTGACAAAGAACGCATTCTCCATGAGCGAAGGATTTAATAAGGAAATATTACAACAAAAACCCATCAAAACCTTTCACTGCACTGTAAAAGAAAGGGTGTCTGAATGATTTTCAGAACGGAAGAGAATGGCGGTCGGACGGAGTGAAATGATCCTGGGGCAAGGAATGATCGGCCAATCGAATAAAAAAATGATTCGACAATGAAGTAAAAATGATTTTTCGGAATAAGCGATTGCCTATGCCCGCACGATCTCCAGGTAGGCCACAATAAACGGCGCGCAAATATACAACCCATCAAAGCGGTCGAGAAAACCGCCATGACCCGGGATGCTGTCGCCGGAGTCTTTGATCTCGATGCTGCGTTTCAACAAGGACTCCACCAGGTCGCCAAAGGTTCCGCCGATGATGATGATCAACCCCACGATCACCCACTGCATCTGCGTAAGGGTGTGAAAGTAGTGGGCGATGCCAAACACAAATGCCAGCGCCAGCAAAGCGCCACCAAAAAAACCTTCCCACGACTTCTTGGGCGAGATGCGCTCGAAAAGTTTTCGCTTGCCAAAAAATGTTCCCGCGAAATAGGCTCCGGTGTCGCTGGCCCACAAGATGAAGAGGCAGCCAAAGATGATCTCATAGTTGTAGGCACCATCCACAAACACTGCTACATTGAGCAAAGCGAACGGTACGCCTACATAAAAAATGCCGAGAAAGGTGAAAGCGATATTGGTGAACGGCTTGCGCTCGAATTTTTTGTAGAGCTTGATCATGTATACACACGACACGATCGGGAAGATCAGAAAATAATACCGGTAGGAGATGTCGCCCTTTTCGACAAAAAAGGAAAGCAAGTAAATGGCTACACCGCAGAAGGTGCCAAACACCTTTTGAGGGACCACGCCATCGAGTCCGGCCAGTTTATAGAACTCCAGCAGCGAGAACAGGCAGATGATAAAAAACACCAGGCAATAGGTCCAGGGACTAAAGCAGATTGCCGCGATGATGCCGGCTGAGCCCAACAGGCCCGCGATGATGCGTTGGGTAAGGTTACTGTATTTGGAGAGCGAGTTCGTCACGATGCAAAGTCGGTTAGCGAAATATGGCAAATGTGCAATTTACAAACGTTAAACTAAAGGTTCTCATCCTGCAGGGCTGAAGGCGAATGAAAATCTTCGATGACGGGAGGATTTTCGCGATAGTGTTTCCAGACAAAATAGAGCAACCCCACCGTGGCTACGACGGCGACCGTCACATAGGGCCAGGGCGCCGAAGTGGTGTCTTCCACGTCGAGACTGGTCACGTTCTGCTGGTTGAGATACACCGTCACCACGGCAAATCCGTTGTTGAAAAAATGAGCAAACATGGGGACCAGCAAATTATTGGACCAGTAATAGAGATAGCCGAAAAGCGCCCCCAGAAACAAGCGCGGAAAGAAACCAAAGAACTGCAAGTGAATGGCGCTGAACAAAAACGCCGACGTCCAGATGGCGACGTGAATATTCTGGGTCGAGCGCCACAGTTCGCGCTGGATCAGCCCCCGGAACACCAACTCCTCGCCGATGCCCGGCAGGATGGCGATGACCAGCACGGCAATCAGCATCTGCCCGACGGACTTAAATTGCGTGAGCGTTTCGGTGAGCTTCGTAGCCATCTCTTCTTTTTCGCGCGCCCAGGTCTCGAAGTCATTCATGAAAGAAGGAAAATGGACCTGGCTATTCCACTCCACCACCGGCGACATGGCCACAATAAACGCCAAGCCTAGCAAGGTGACACCTAGAAGAACCTGACCCAATTTAGGTTGGGCAGGGAAAAACGGTTGCAGGGGTTTATGTTCCAACTGGGTGACGTGAAGGATCGGGAACACGATCAGGCCTACGAATGTGGCAATCCCCTGCACCACCATGACGGCCAGGAAATAGCCGGGCTGGTCGGATTCACTCAACAGGTCGCTCAGCAGGTTGCCCTCATAAAAAGTCGATGCCACGGCCACCCCCAGCAGCGGGCCCATCACCACAAAGCCGATAAAAACCGTGGCCAAAACCAGACACAATGACATAAACGGAGGGCGATTGGAAACCAGCAGGCGGGGATCGAACATTGAATATTTCCTGATTATCTTTGCGCCAAAGATGGTAAAAATAGGTCAAATAGAATTGGGCGAATTCCCCCTTTTGCTGGCGCCCATGGAGGATGTGAGCGACCCGCCGTTCCGCGCTGTGTGCAAGGAAGGAGGGGCCGACCTGATGTATACGGAGTTTATCTCGTCGGAGGGCCTCATCCGCGATGCGGCCAAAAGCCGTCAGAAACTCGACATTTTTGAATACGAACGCCCCATCGGCATCCAGCTTTTTGGCGGCGACATCGGCAACATGGTCGGCTCGGCCGAGATCGCCACGGCCGCCAACCCCGACCTGATCGATATCAACTACGGCTGCCCCGTGAAAGCCGTGGCCTGCCGCGGCGCCGGCGCCGCATTGCTCCAGGACATCCCCAAGATGGTTCAGATGACGGCCGAGATCGTGAAATGTACCCACCTGCCCGTGACCGTGAAAACCCGGTTGGGCTGGGATGATAAAACCAAGAACATCGTAGAAGTGGCCGAACGCCTCCAGGACATCGGCATCAAAGCCCTCACCATCCACGGCCGTACCCGCGTGCAGATGTACAAGGGCGAAGCGGACTGGACCCTGATCGCCGAGATCAAGAACAACCCCCGCATGAACATCCCCATCTTTGGCAACGGCGACGTCGATACGCCCGAGAAAGCCCTGGAATACCGCAACCGGTTTGGGGTGGACGGCATCATGATCGGCCGCGCCGCCATTGGCTATCCCTGGATCTTCAACGAGATCAAACATTTTTTCAAGACCGGCGAAAAACTCGGCGCCCCCGGCATGGCCGAACGCGTGCGCGCCACCAAAAAACACCTGGAATTTTCCGTGCGCTGGAAAGGCGACCGGCTGGGCATTTTCGAAATGCGCCGCCACTACTCAAACTACTTCAAAGGCATACCCGATTTCAAACCTTTTCGCACGCGCCTCGTGGAAGTGGAGACGGAAGCCGAAATAATGGCCATTCTGGATGAGGTGGTAGATGCCTACGCCTCTTCGCTGGTCACGGTCTAACTACGCAAGAATCAGGTTTGATGGGGAACCGAAACCCGCCACTTTTGGGTTAAGACGATCCACAGTTGTCCTCGTATTTTTTTTGATCCACCATTTCCATGAATAACAATCCGCGCTCAAAAGCCTTTTTATTATTAGGCATTCTCTCGCTCATTTGGGGCACCTCGTTCATTCTCATCAAGCAAGGTCTCAAAGCCTTTGCACCCGACGAAGTGGGGTCGCTTCGTGTAGCGTTTGCTTCGCTGTTCCTGCTGCCGATGGCGATCGTGAAAGTGCGCGAACTAAAACGCGACGACTACTGGAAACTTTTTGCGTCGGGCATGATGGGCGTTTTCATTCCTGCCTTTCTCTTCGCCACGGCCCAAACGCGAATGCCCAGTTCCATCGCCGGCATCCTCAACACGCTCACACCGATCTTCACCATGCTCATCGGCGCCGTCGTCTTTCGCCAACGCTTTAAACCACTGGCCATCGTAGGCATCTTGTTGGGCTTTGCCGGAACGGTGATGCTGAGCCTGTCGCGATCGGGAGGAAACATCACGGGCTTCAATGCCTTCGCGTTGCTGATCGTGCTGGCCTGTTTCTTTTACGGATCGAATCTCAACCTCATCAAATTCAAGATCCCCGACCTGGGCTCGCTCACCATCACCAGCGTGTCGCTGATGTTGGTCGGACCGTTGGCGTTCGCCTATCTCATCGCCTTCACCGACGTGCCGCACAAGCTGGAGGTAGTGGAGGGCGCCTGGCGCGCACTTGGATTTATAGCTTTGCTGGGACTGATGAGCACCGCGGTGGCCACGATCTTGTTCAATCAACTTGTAAAGATCAGCACACCGATGTTCGCCAGCTCCGTAACGTACCTGATGCCCATCGTGATCGTGATGTGGGGCTTGCTGGATGGCGAGCAACTTCAGGCCGGACACTTTATCGGGATGGCGGCCATAGTGGGCGGGGTGTATCTGGCGAACCGGAAGAAGTGAGGCTGGAAGCTGCAGTGCGAAGTTCGATAGAGTGCGAATGGTCCGTGCCAAGAAGCGCGAAGATCGATCTGAATTTTCCTGTGGCACGTTTCTAATTCGTCCGCATACCCCAGGCTAAAGCCTGGGGTTACTGAATTGAATAAATTACCCTGTTCTTTTGAGTTGCGCTCGCAAAAACAAAACCAAGCTAAAGACCAAATCACTGAATTGAATTTACGACTAAGACTAGATCACTGAATTGATTTAAGGCTAAGACTAGATCACTGAATTGAATTTAAGGCTAAGACTAGATCACTGAATTGAATTTAATAACCCTGGCCTTTAGGCCAGGGTACCGGCACAAATCCCCAAAAGGGCTTTAGCCCTGACGTTATGGCTAGAGGGCACCTTCTGCAAACCCGATTTTCCAATAAGGCTGGCTTAACAATAACCCCAGCCTTCAGGCTGGGGTGCTCACATAAAACCTCAAAAGGGCTTTAGCCCTGACACCTTCGGGCCAACCCTCCAGAATGATGCGATGTCTTTCACGCAGTTCTTTTCCCCATAGCAAGAGACTTGAAGTCCAAGCACCTCCAACTCAAAAAAGGTTATTATTCCTGGCAAAACCGTTAGGAATAAGTGCAATTTTGTTTTATTCATTTCAGAAGTAAAAAAAACAAAACTTTGCAACCCCTCAACACCCTGCTATCCACTGCCGCCGGCTACATCTGGTGGCCCGTGCTTTTCCTGATCATCGGCGGCGGATTGTTCTTTTTGTTTTATTCGCGGTTTATTCAATACAGTTATTTTCTTCACGCCCTCAGACTGCTGGCGGGAAAAGACGGGAATGAAAACGGACCCGGACAGATCAGCGCCTACAAAGCGCTGTGTACGGCCCTGGCGTCAACGGTGGGGATGGGTAATTTGTCGGGAGTGGCGGCGGCCATTGCGTTGGGTGGACCCGGTGCACTGTTTTGGATGTGGGCGACATCGGTGGTGGGCATGTCGACAAACTTTTTTACCAGCACGTTGGCGAGTCTCTATCGCGGCAAAGATTCCAACGGCGAGTTGCAAGGCGGACCCATGTACGTTATCCGCGAGGCCCTGCCAAAAAAATACATGCCATTGGCTTTCCTGTTTTGCGTGTGTTGCATGCTGGGTGCGTTGCCCATCTTCTCGGCCAACCAGCTCACACAAGCCTTGGTGGATATTGGTCTGCCGCTGGTGGGCGTGGAGGAATCTTTTGTGTCGATGGGCGTGGTCACCATCAGCCTGCAGAAACTGATCCTGGGCATTGCCGCTGCGGCGCTGGTCGCGGTGGTGATCATCGGAGGCATTCAACGCATCGGCACGTGGGCGGGCAACCTGGTGCCCTGGATGATCGTGTTGCATTTCATTTCGGTGGTGATCATCCTCAGCGTGAACTGGAAAGAAGTGCCCCATTATTTTGGATTGATCTTCACCGACGCCTTTGCCGCCGACCATTTTCACGGCGACCCCTTTCTAGGCGGCTTGCTTGGCGGCATGATCATGCTCGGCGTGCGTCGCGCCACCTTCAGCAATGAAGCCGGCATCGGCACCGCGCCCATGGCGATGGGAGCTTCCAAAAGCGTGGAACCCGTTCGCGAAGGACTGCTCTCCATGCTGAGCCCCGTGATCGACACCATCATCTCCTGCACGCTCACGGCCATGGCCATTCTCACCACCGGCGTTTGGCAAACCGCCGGCGCCAGCGGCATCACGCTCACGTCTATTGCCTATCGAAAAGCCATGCCCTATGGCGGCGACGTAGTGTTGCTCATTTGCGCTTCCGTGTTTGCGATCAGCGCGATGTTCGCCTACAGCTACTACGGAAGAAAAGCCCTGGCTTTCATGGTCGGCGAAAATAAAAGCCGGTGGTACGATTATGTTTACATTTTTACGATCGTGCTGGGCTCGGTCGTATCGCTGGAAGTGGTGTTGAACCTGATCGATATTGCCTTTGCCTTGATGGCGATCCCTACGATGACGTCTGCATTTATTTTAGCGCCGGCGGTGATGAGGGAGGCGAGGAGGTATTTTTCGAAGTTGAGATGAAAAGGCTTTAGGGTGAAATATTCCATATTCCAATACGGAATATTTGCTTTTAACTATTTGATAGTCTTTGTGTAAAGTATAAAATTTCCAAGTGGGAATCTGAAAAAGAAGTTTTTGTGAAACAGTCAGTATCCGCTATGAGCCCGCAAGACGTAGCTGTATTGCTCAAGATTGTGAGCTATGGTGAAAAACCATGGCAACAGAAACACCTTGCTGAAGCCCTGCATTTGAGCCAGTCGGAGATCAGTAAATCATTGGCCCGCTCCAGATATGCGGCTTTACTAGATGACACCGGGAAGAAAGTACACAGACAGGCACTATTGGAATTTTTGCAATTTGGTATTGCATATGTATTTCCAGCCCTGCCCGGTCCTATTGTGCGTGGCACACCCACAGCACACTCTGCTCCCCCGCTCAATACCATGATTCAAGCGGATCATGACTACGTGTGGCCATCGGCTAAAGGCAGGTCAAGAGGTCAGGCCATCGCTCCACTGTATGAGAATGTTCCCAAGGCTGTGCAAAATGATCACAAATTGTACGAATTGCTTTGCTTAGTAGATGGCATTCGGGCAGGTCGAGTGCGAGAAAAGCAGCTGGCTGTTGAAGAGTTAAAGAAACGGTTGTTGTTAATCAATGCTCATGGATAATGAGATCAACTTGATCAAGTGAATAAATCTTGAGTGGAGCTTTCATTGGATGTTCCATCCTTCTTAGAAAGCCCCACCCAGATTTTATTTATATATCATTTCAACTTCAACGTCACAATCACCGGAAGATGATCCGAAGGATAATACGTTCCATCATTGTCCTCGATCACCGTATAGCCCGACGCCTTCCACGGCTGTGAATAGAAAATGTAATCAATAGCCCTGCAGGTCATCGCCCCGACTTTGAATCCGCAGAATGTTCCGGGGGGTTCTTTGGGTGCGGCGTCGAGGACGCTAAGGCCTTTGGGGTTCATCATTTCGCTGTAGGGCGCTTCATCGCGGGTGCAGTTGAAGTCGCCGGTGATGATGACAGGGAGTTTCTTTTTGTTGAGCGTCACCGCTTTTTGTTTTAACAAGGCCGCACTGTTCTTCCGCGCCTCCTGGCCCATGTGGTCGAAGTGCGTGTTGATGACGAGAAACTCGGCTTTGGTCTTTTTGTCTTTGAGGATGGCCCAGCTCGCCACACGCGTGATGGCCGCATCCCAGCTTTTGCTTCCCGGAACGTCGGGTGTTTCCGAAAGCCAGAACGTGTTCTGGTCGATCACCTCGAACTTGTCTTTCTTGTAGAGCAAGGCCGAATATTCACCCTTCGTCTTCCCATCGTCGCGTCCTACGCCGACATAACCATACTCCTTAAGATTATCGACGATGCCCATCAATTGATGATGTATAGCCTCCTGCACACCCAACATGTCGGGGTCATATTTTTTTATCAGCGCATACACTTTGCCCGTCCGCTTGGGCCATTGGTTCACACTGTCCACCGGCGTGTCGAGCCGGATGTTGTAGGTCATAACTTTATACGATTGTGCTTGAACCATGACAGCTGACATCAGAAATAAAACAAAAGATATTCTTTTCATAAGTCTGAGTTATAATATCGAATCCCGTGTGCAAAATTGCATTATCGCGACGACGTATTGCTAATCAAAGGTCCGTAATAAATCGCATTCATCATCATCTTATTCGACCCCAACCAAAATGCACGAAAACACAAGTTATCCGTAAACCCGATCACTCGCCCCTGTCCCATGGCAGTAACGCCCGCCATGGCACTCTCTTTCAACTTCGCATAATTCGGTTTCGAAATATAACCACTCAACAACGGCGACGCCGTGAACACCACCGGATTGCCGTACGCATTCTTAGCCTTTTCCATAAACAAATTGTTTGACTTGAAAATAGCCATGCGCGGATTGGTGTAGCCATACAACAGGGGATGGGTGAGATCTACCGTGGCCTCGAAGATAGCACCGCTGGTTTCCTGGGCCCCGGTGTATTCGTCGATGTCACCATAGGGGCGCGCCTTCACGGGCGGCGCATCTTTCTTTTCTTCCTCCTTCTTCATGTCGAACCGGCCAAGCCCCATGTTGGTGAGCCAGGTCACGGCGTTTTCCATGCCAATGATCACACCACCGTTTTGCGTCCAGGTCTTCAGCCGCTCTTTGGTGGCTTCGCTGATGGAGGGAGTCGAAATGGTGGGCGGCAGTATGATGGTGTTGTATTTACTCAGCGAAGCCTTGTCGAAGACGTTCACGGGAATGAGTGTCACCGGGATCTGAAAGCGCGTGTCCAACATATGCCACACCTCGCCTGCATCGGTCGCGCTGATGCCGTCGCCTACCAACATGGCAATGACGGGTTTCTTGATCGGAAGAAACGAACCGCTACCCAGGCTCACACCACGATAGTCCAACCCGCTATTGAAAGCGTACACATCGATGCCATCTTTCTCTACGATCTCGTTGACGATGTATTCGATCTGGTCAGCGCTCTTCTCCTGGCTGCCCACTTCCAGCAACAATGCGCCGGCTTCAAACTTCCGTCCGTCGCTATGGTAGAAAGCATTGCTGGCCACCTTCAATCGCAGACCGTGGTTGAGGATGCGATAGATCGCGCGGGGTGCGTAATAGCCGTTCGATTCAAACACATAGGCGTATTCGCTTTTGCCGCCGATGCGTTTTCCGGCAGGGAGCTTGGGCTGCGTAATTTTTTCACCCAACGCCGGCACGGTTTTCAACTCTTCATAATCCAATCCAAAAGCCAGCGGCAACGTCCAGCTGGAGATGTCATAAAACAAACTGTCTTTGAATTGCGTCCGTTTTTCAAACATGCCCTTGATGAGTTTGTATTGCGACTGGTTCAAAGGCACGACATAACTGGAGGCCGCTTCATAATTTTTGCCATTGATCGTCTGGGTGCCCGATGCTTTGTAGATGTCGACATTTTGCCGGGCGATGATCTCCGCCAGGTAGAACGCGCGCACAGGATCTTTGGGAGCGCCAAACAAATAAGCTTTCACCGGGTCTTTGCCTGCGTCGGCGACAGCGTCTTTAAAAAATTGGCGTTGATAGTTGAGCAGGTCTTCGCGCATGGTGTTCACGGCTTTCAGGGAGCTGAGCGCCGTGGTGAATTGATTGCGCACCGTGAAAGGAAAGGTGAGCACGCCGTTGATGCTTTCTTGCGCATGCCCGCGCGAACTGGCTTGTTCAAAAAGAATTCCAATGGCACCCTGCACGTCGGGGAAGGTCGAGCCTTTGCCATAATAAAAGTCATCGTAACCTTCTTGTGTATAATAGAACGAACCGATCTGGTCCAGTGCCTTGGCGTGAAACTCGCCGATGCGCTTGGTGAGTTCAAAATTCTTATCGGGTGTCAGGGGGTGGACGCGCGAAGGAACGCCGGGTTGAAAAAAGAATGTGGCATTGGTGCCCATCTCGTGGTGGTCGGTGAGCACGTTGGGTTTCCATCGCTGGAAGCTTTTCACGCGGGCTTGCGATTCGGGGTGTTGCGCCACCAGCCAGTCGCGGTTCAGGTCAAACCAATAGTGGTTGAATCGTCCGCCGGGCCACGCTTCGTTGTGTTCGGTGTCCGAGGGGTCGGTGGAGGTCACCTGGCTTTTGCGTGAGTTCACCCAGCTGCTAAAGCGTTGCATGCCATCGGGGTTGTAGCTGGGGTCGAACAGGATGATGGTATTCTCGAGATAGCTTTCGATCTCCTTGCCTTGGGCGGCGGCAAAATGATAGGCCGCCAGCAGACCGGCATTCACACCACTGGCTTCGTTGCCGTGGATGCTGAAGCCGATATAAAAAACGATGGGCATGCTCTTGGTGTCGAGCGAGGCCGACTTGGCGGGGTCCGTCAATTGGAGGTGCTGTGTTCGGATGGCCTCCAGTTTTTCGTGATTCTTGGGCGAGGTGATGGTGAGCAGCAGCAGCGGCCGGCCTTCGTACGTGTAGCCCGTCACCTCCAGGCTGACGCGGTCGGAGGCTTTGTCGAGGGCATACATATAATTGACAAGCCGGTCGTGGGTCACATGCCATTCACCGACTTCATGTCCAATGATGGCCTTGGGGGTGGGGATTGCCGGGTCATAGGTTGCCCCTTCCGGGAGGTAGTAAGACAGGTCGGGTTGACTGCTGGCAAGTATCGCAATCGATGTAAGAAAAATCGTCAGGACGAAAGATTTCAGCATAATGAGGTTTAGGTTTAATGAATCCGGCGGGCAAATAAAATATTCTTTATCAAATAATTAGCTTAAATTTTATGAGTGGAATATGAGCCCGTGTTAAATGATTGTAAACATTTTGTGGAAAGAATTAAAAGTGCTTTAAAGGTTAAGTGTGCCCATTCGGGTACTTTTGTCTCGCTCTAACTAATTCTAATCTTAATCAAACGTATGAGAAAATCTTTACTGTTAATGGCCTTGCTGCTCGGTTCCCTGGGCGCATGGGCTCAGGTGACGACTTCTTCTATTGCCGGTCTGGTGACCGATGGCAATGGAGAAGCCCTACCCGGTGCGACGGTAGTAGCCGTGCACACACCTTCCGGAACTTCCTATGGAACCACCACGCTGACCGACGGCCGCTATACCTTGCCGGGTATGCGTGTGGGCGGTCCCTACACTGTGAAGTTCACCTTCGTGGGATACAAAGAACAAAGCGTCGACAACATTTACCTCAACCTGGGTACATCGGCCGATGTGAACGTGAAGCTCGTTGACGAAAGCACACAACTCGAAGAAGTAGTGGTGTCGGCCGGACGCAACGACATCTTCAGCTCCGACCGCACCGGTGCTGCAGCATCGTTCAACCGTGAGAACCTGAACAGCGTGCCGACCATCGGTCGTAACGTGAACGACATCGTGAAATACAACGCCTACGGTAACGGCCGCTCTTTTGCCGGCCAGGACAGCCGCTTCAACAACTTTACGATCGACGGATCGGTTTTCAACAACGGTTTCGGTTTGGGCAACTCGGCACAGGCCGGCGGCCGCACCGGCACAACCGCCGTATCGCTGGACGCCCTTGACGAAGTACAGTTGAACGTTGCACCTTTCGATGTACGTCAATCCGGTTTTGCCGGCGCGGGCATCAACGCCGTAACGCGCTCCGGTACAAACGACATCTCCGGATCAGTGTACTACCTCTTCCGCAACAGCAAGAAAGACATGACCGGGAAGAAGGCCGACGGCAATAAGTTGCCTCCCGTAAGCTTGAAAGAAAGCACCGTGGGATTCCGCATCGGTGGACCCATCATCAAAAACAAACTGTTCTTCTTTGCCAACATGGAACAATTCAAAAGCAGCACGCCTGCTTTGGATTGGGTGACCGCCAAACCCGGCGCTACCGGTAACGTGTCGCGTGTAACACAGTCCGACATGGATGATCTCAAAACGTACATGCAAGACAAATTCGGTTTTAACCTCGGCGCGATCGATAACTTCAACAACGAGATAAAAAGCACGAAAGGACTTTTGCGGTTGGACTACAACATCAACAATCACCATAAACTGTCTGTGCGCTACTCGCATCACGATTCAGAATCCGGCCAGGTCATCAGCAACAGTAACAGCTCCAACACGGCGGGTAACGGCTTCCGTACCAACTCTGCGTTGGCTATTTCGCCCGAAAACACCGGCTACATTATTAAAGACAACACCCGTTCTTTCGCGGCTGAATTGAACTCTACGTTCGCCAGCAAGTTTGCCAACAACCTTATCGCTACCTTCAACAAACAAATTGAAGACCGTCGCTACAAGACGTCCATGTTCCCCACCATCGACATCCTGAACGCACCCAATGGAAGCACTTACACTTCGGTAGGTTTCGATCCTTTCACCCCGTCCAACAAACTGAATTATTCCACACTAAACATCACGGACAACCTGACCTACTTCGCCGGCAAACACACGCTGACGCTGGGTCTGGCTTACGAATTCTATAAGTCCAACAACGTATTCTTCCCGTCTTCCAACGGCGTTTATGTTTATAACTCCATCGCCGACTTCAAAGCGGCTGCGGATGCTTTTATAGCCGATCCCACAAATCCCGTGTCGCCGGTTACAGTAGCTCGCTACAACCTGCGCTATTCCCTCTTGCCCGGTGGCGTAGAGCCCTTGCAAGTGTTGAAGGTGTCTACATACTCTTTCTACCTCCAGGATGAATGGCAGGCCACGCAGAATCTGAAGATCACGGGCGGCGTACGCGGTGATGTGTTCAGCTATAACAAAGGCACCGCTGCAGACTTCTTCAATCCGGTTGTGGACAGCCTTACGTTCAAAGATGAGCACGGCAACGACTACAAGGTAAACACCGGGGCGTTTCCCAAAACACGCCTGTTGCTGTCGCCCCGCATAGGATTCAACTTCGATGTAAAAGGAGACAAGACGACGCAAATCCGTGGCGGTACGGGTATCTTCGTATCCCGCATTCCGCAGGTTTTGGTGTCGAACCAATTGGGTAACAACGGTGTGAACACCGCCGTGATTAACGTGCAGGGCACAACGGCTTTTCCATTCAGAACAGACCCGTCCGGTTTTATTCCTGAGAACACCAATATCAGAAAGCTGCCGGCCTATGTGGTGAACGCAACTGATCCGAACCTGAAATATCCGATGATCTGGAAGACCGACGTGGCCGTCGATCAAAAACTGCCCTGGGGCCTGATCGGAACCTTGGAATACATCTATAACAAACAACTCCAAGGCCTGCGTTACATCGACGCTAACTTGAAAGGTCCGGATCGCACCTTTGCAGGTCCCGATAACCGCGACCGTTTCCCCGCCTCTGGCTTGACGGGTGCTGCTGTGAACCCCGCGCGCTTCTACAATACACAAGTGACGAACGTATTCGTTTTGAAGAACACCAAAGTCGGCTATTCCTACACCGTAACGGCTAAACTTGAGAAACCTACGACAAAAGGATTCGGCGGTATGCTGGCCTATACGTACGGACAGGCAAAAGACATGCAGTCAGTAAGCAGCACAGTAGAAGCCAATACGCCTTCTGTTGGCGGTCAGAACTATATTGGAGCAGCCTACGCCAACAACGACCTGCGTCATCGCATCGTGGGCTTTGCCAACTATCGCATCAACTATGGAGACAAGTTCGGTGGTTCGACCAGTTTCTCTTTGGGTATGGTATCGTACAGCGGTGGAAACTCATCCACGGGCAACCCGGGAAAAATTTCTTATACCTATGGCAGCGAACTCAACGGCGACGGTCAGACAGCGAACGACCTTCTCTTTGTGGCCAACAAGGGAACGGATCTTGCCTTCGCGCCTATCCCTCCCATAACCTACAAAGATGCGAACGGCAATACCCTCACCAAGACGTTCTCGGAAGCCGAGCAACAAGCGGCTTACGACGTCTACATCGACGGAAACAAATACCTCAGAACCCGTCGCGGTCAGTATGCAGAAAGAAACGCCGCCGTATATCCTTGGTTGACCCGGTTCGACTTCACATTGATCCAGGATTTTTACATCAAGGTTGGTGCTAACGAAAAGAAGAACACGCTCCAATTCCGTTTTGATATTCTTAACGTCGGCAACTTGCTGAGCAACAAATGGGGCTTGGGCTATCAATCAACAACGACATCACCGATTTCTGTAGATCACATCAATCCTGACGGTACTCCCGTATATAAAATGGCAACGCAAACCGTTAATGGAGAACCGGTCCTGATAAAAGATTCTTTTATCAAGAGCGCAACGCTGGACAACGTGTGGCAAATGCAGGTGGGAGTCCGCTACATTTTTAATTAATCAGTCATCATGAAAAAGGAAGCACCTCGCAAAAGGGGTGCTTCCTTTTTTATTTATAAAATCAGCCTGATGAGAATTGTTTGCACCATCATCATCACCCTGACCTGCCTCACCGCGATGGCGCAATGGAGAACCGATGCGAAAAGACTTTGGATTTGTGGTCACCGCGGCGGCTTTTATGACGCTTTTCCCGAAAACTCGTTGCTACTTTTTAAACACACGGAAACACAGAGCAAGATCACACCGGTGATCCTGGAGCTCGACATCCGCAAAAGCGCCAGCGGCAAACTTTATCTCTTGCACGATGAAACCGTAGACCGCACCACGACCGGCACCGGTAAAATTGCAGAGTTGACAGATGATTATTTGAGCACACTATTTCTGAAAGACGCCAAGGGCAACATCACCGATCAACATCTGCTTACGTTCGACGACATGTTGAACTATGCCCGTCAAGCGGAGATCATCATGATGCTGGACATCAAGGCCGATGTTTGGACAGAGGTTGTCAAAAAGGTCGATGAAGCATCGCTGTTGGATAAATGTGTAGTGCTCACCTTCAATCCCATCAACACGAAAAAAGTATACGATGCGTCGCACAACATTCGCATCTCTTGTTTGGTGAAAGATGATAAAGATTGGGAGGCTATTGCCGCACTTTCCATCCCTTCAGAAAATCTCGTGGCCTATATCACCAGCACAACTACACTGGAGCTGAAGGCGAAACTTCGAAACTTGCACATCCCTTTAATGATGGATGTCAGCGAGTACACACGGAACAACGGCGCCCTGCATCCGGTGAAATTTTACAGGGATTACGTAAAAAAAAATTACATCGACATCCTCATTACAGACTTCCCGATAGAGGTTTCCAGCGCATTTTAGCAGGTTTTGCGGTGCTCGCTGCATCGCAACTAACCAGTGTTCGGGGAGCTCCTTTTATTCCGTTGGAAAAAGCAGTATCTTCGAGGTTCTATGAGTCGGCCCAGTCGGATATTCCGCGTCTTCTTGTTGCTTGTGCTGATTTGCTTTTCCTGTAATGAGGAGAAGAAAGTTGATTTTTTTTCCAAGCCCGAAGTCAATGTCGACCTCGCCGCCATCAAAAAACGGGGCTACATCAACGCACTGGTCGACAACAATTCCATCAGCTATTTTATTTACAAGGGTCACCCGATGGGGTATGAGTATGAGCTGTTGCAACTTTTAGCAAAACATCTCGACGTTTCGTTAAAAATAAAAGTGACGTCCGGTGTAGAACTCGCTATTCAGCAACTGAACAAAGGCGAAGGCGACATCATTGCCTTTCCGCTCACCATCAACAAGGCCCGGCGCAAACTCGTAACGTTCACGCGCCCGCATTTCAATACCTACCAGGTGCTCGTGCAACGCAAACCCAGCAATTGGCGCAAGCTCACCCCCGATGCCCTGGAAGAAAATATGCTGCGCAACCCCGCCGATCTCATCGGAAAAGAAGTACACGTCATTCAAGGCACAAGCTATGAGATGCGGTTGAAGAATTTGTCGGAAGAGTTGGGGGGTGATATTCTGATTAAACAGGATACCCTCATCGCTGAAAGCGAATCGCTCATCCGCAAGGTGGCTTTGGGAGAGATCGACTACACCTTGGCCGACCACACAATGGCCCGCGTGAATGCCGCATACTATCCCAACATCGATGTGAACACCGTGCTGAGCGTACCCCAGCAAATTGCCTGGGCTGTGCGGCTGAATTCGCCGGAGCTGGTGAAGGTGATCGACGAATGGCTGGTGAAGATCAAGCGGGAATCGACGTTCATGGTGATCTACAACCGCTACTTCAAAAGCCCGCGCACCTCGCTGGTGCGCATGAACAGCGACTACTCTTCGCTGGGCGGCAACAAACTTTCTCCCTACGACGACCTGATCAAAGAAGGCGCCGCCAGCTTAGGCTGGGACTGGCGCTTACTGGCTTCCGTAGTATATCAGGAATCAAAATTCACGTTGCATAACGTCTCGTGGGCCGGTGCCAAGGGGCTCATGCAATTGATGCCCGCCACCGCGAAACGTTTTGGTGCCAAGGACCTGAACGATCCTCAACAGAATATTCATGCCGGTGTGAACTACCTGAAATATCTCGACAAGTATTGGATGAAAAGCATCTCCGACCCCAACGAGCGTCTGAAGTTTGTGCTGGCTTCCTACAACGCCGGCCTCGCCCACATCATCGACGCCCGCAAGCTTTGTCGCAAATACCAGAAGGACCCCAGCAAGTGGGATGACAACGTGGAGTACTTCCTGCTAAAAAAATCGGAACCGAAATATTATCGCGACCCCGTTGCCAACGCCGGCTATTGCAAATGTGAGGAACCGGTGAACTATGTGAAAGATGTGCTGGACCGTTTCGAGCAATACAAATACCACATCAAGCTTCCTGAATTCGACGAACAAGCTGTTCAAAATCTAAAGTCTGCCAGGTAGTGGCAATGTCGGGCCGCTGCATCACCTCGTCCATGATCCGTTTTTGTTTTTGCCCCAACGCATAGGCTTGGCTATAGGGAATGTTCTCGTGGAAAGTAACCATCGAGTATTGCGGGATCCATTGTGTGGGATAGAGTTCGTGCAGGCGCGCCTCGATCTTTTTTCGCAAAAGAAAATCAGCATCCGCTACGAGATCGCGCATCTCGATGAAATTGTCCAACGCCAATTTTGCAATGGCGTCGGTGTCCTTCTTTCGTTGTGATTGAAAGGCAGGCAACGCGCGTTCCCAATTGTCGTGATATTGATCGAGCAGTTGGTTTAGGATGTGACAATCTTCAAATCCAGCGTTCATACCCTGCCCGTAGAAGGGAACGATGGCATGGGCAGCATCGCCGATGACCAGCGTTTTGTTTTTTACCCAAGGAAAGCATTTTATGGTGACCAGCGATCCGGTGGGGTGTTCGCGGTAATCTTTTAGCAGGTCGGGCATGAGCGCCACCGCATCCGGAAAAGTGGTTTTAAAAAATGTGGTGATCTCGTCTGCCGTTTTTAAAGACGAAAACGATGTGGCGCCTTCGAACGGAAAGAACAATGTGCACGTGAAACTGCCGTCGGGATTTGGCAACGCGATCATCATAAAACTTTCGCGCGGCCAGATGTGCAACGCATTTTTTTCCAACGGGAAAGTGCCTCCCGCCCCGGCTGGGATCTGCAGCTCTTTATAGCCGTGTTCGATGTAGTCTTGCGAGAGATCAAAGCGGTCCGTAAACTGCATGGCGAGCCGTATGGATGAAAAGGCACCGTCGGCGCCGATAAGGCGATCGAACGTCAACGTTTTTTCGGCGTCGTTTTGCTGCAGCGTTAAAGTGGTGGTGTCGAGATTGACCTGCACGACGCGTTGGTTAAAATGAAAACGCACGCCAAGCGCTTCGGCCCGATCCATCAACACAGCGTTCAGGCCGCTGCGGGAAATGGAATTGATGAACTCTCCTTCCTTGCCATAGGGTTGTTTGGTGATCTCCCCTTTCAGGTTGTGCATGGCGCGGCCGTGCATGGGGATGGCCGTGGCCCGAAGCTGTTCGGCCAGTCCCACTTCTTCCAGCGCGCGGATGCCGCGGTTGCTCAGGGCGAGATTGATGGAACGTCCTCCATCCAAAACCTGCGACCGCAGATCGGGACGGCGTTCAAAAACTTCCACGCGATAGCCGCGCTTGGCGAGATAGATGGCCAGCAGCGAGCCCACAAGGCCTGCACCGGCGATGGCAATGTGTTGGTCTTTTTTCACTTCAATGCTTTCTTGAACAAGAGTCCTAACTGGAACACGTCTTCAAACGAGTTGTATAGCGGTGCGGGGGCGAGCCGGATCACATCGGGTTCGCGCCAATCTACGATCGCACCGGCTTTTGTGAGGGCTTTGAATATTTTTTTACCATCCTTTTTCATCAGCAACGAAAGTTGTGCGCCGCGTTCGTCGGGGGATGAAGGGGTGAGGAGGGTGAAATATTTTTCACTGACGTCCATTTCCTTCAACAAGAATTCGAGGTATCCGGTCAGCAAAATACTTTTTGTCCGCACAGCCTTCATGCCAGCGTCTTGAAAGATCTCCAGTGCGGCCAGGTGCGCAGCGCTTTGAAAGATGGGAACGTTGGAGAGTTGCCAGCCATCAATGCCTTCCATCGGCTTAAAGCCTTTCAGCATTTGGAACCGCTCTTTCTCCACTTGCCCCCACCAGCCGGCAAGTCGTGGGCCGGAGAAATTTTTTGCGTGTCGCTCGTGTATGAATGCGCCGGCGATCGCGCCCGGTCCGGAGTTCAAATATTTATAGCTGCACCACACAGCAAAATCGACATCGTCTTTGTGTAAAGACAAAGGAACGTTGCCCACGGCATGGGCAAGGTCAAAGCCCACCACGGCCCCGGCGTGTTTGCCGGCTTGCGTGATGCGCGCGATGTCAAAAAATTGTCCCGTATAATATTGCACACCACCGAAGATCACCAGCGCCAATTCGTCGCGATGGGTTTCGATGGCGGCTAGAATGTCGTCTGTGCGTAAGGTGTATTCGCCATCGCGCGGTTTCAATTCCACCAGGGCTTTGTCGGGATCGAGTCCGTGGAATTTGAGCTGCGATTCGAATGCGTATTGGTCGGACGAAAACGCGCCGCTCTCGGTGATGATCTTGTAGCGTTTTGGCGTGGGCGTGTAGAACGAGATCAGCATGAGGTGCAAATTCACCGTGAGCTGGTTCATGGCCACCACTTCCGTGGGCTTTGCACCGACTACGGACGCCAGCGCCTTTTTGGTAAGCTTATGATAATACATCCAGGGACGACGCGCGTGCACGTGCCCTTCCACGCCTAATGCGGCCCAGTCCTCCAACTCCTCCAGTAAGAATCGTTTGGTGGTCTTGGGTTGAAGGCCGAGGGAATTGCCCGTAAAATATAAAGCGGTCTTCCCGTTCACTACAGGGATGTGGAACTTGGATCGGAACGACCGCAGCGGGTCCTGGCGATCCATAGCCTTGGCAAAGTGATGTGTGTTTTCGAAAGTCATTATACAAAGCGGGGGTCGGCTTCCATCACGGTGCCACAGCGTTTGCAGGTACGCAAATCCTTGGAGGCATAAAATTCGCGGAAGCGGGGAAGAAAATCTTTTTCGATGTTGTCGAGGTGAAAGCGGTATTCGTGAAGCAGGGTGTTGCAGTTCTCACAATACCATTGCAGGCCATCGAGCGTGTTGGGGTCTTCGCGTTTCACTTCAATGACCAGCCCAATGCTGCCGGCGGGCCGCGCCGGTTGGTGCGGCACACGTGAGGGGAGCAAGAACATCTCGCCTTCTTTGATGGGGATCTCCACGGCCTTGCCATCTTCCTGGATGGTCACTTTGATATCACCTTCCAATTGGTAGAACAGTTCTTCTGTTTCGTTGAAGTGATAATCTTTGCGGGCATTGGGTCCGCCCACGATCATCACGATATAGTCGCCGGCGTCGGCGTACAGATTTTTGTTTCCTACGGGTGGCTTCAGCAGGTCGCGGTTGGAGTCGATCCATGCTTTGAGGTTGAACGGTCTGCGAACGGACATAGCTTCGGGTTTGTTTAGTTAGGAAACAAGGCGATGAAAAAAACAGTTTTCAGACCTGCCCTTTATTCATTAAAATTACTAAGAATTTTCATCCACACGACAACTTGAAATGAATCTCGATCTAAAAGGCAAACGGGCCATGGTGTGCGGCAGTACGCAGGGCATAGGAAAAGCAGCGGCTGTCGAACTGGCCTTGCTGGGGGCCAGCATCACGCTGGTGGCACGCAACGAAGAAGCCTTGAAAGAAGTGGCGGCCCAACTCCAAACCGGTGCAGGTCAGCAACATGACTATATCGTCGCCGATTTTTCTTTTCCCGACGACCTGAAAAAAAAGGCCGAAGCCTATGGCGCTAAAAACACGGTCCATATCCTGGTGAACAACACCGGCGGTCCTCCGGCAGGCGATGCGTTGCAAGCCGAACCCGACGATTTTGTGAAGGCCTTTTCAAGTCACCTGCTTTGCAATCACATTTTGGTAAAGATCGTCGTGCCCGGCATGAAACAAGCATCCTATGGCAGGATCATCAACGTGATCTCTACTTCCGTAAAAATTCCGATCCGCGGATTGGGCGTTTCCAACACCGTGCGCGGCGCCGTGGCCAACTGGTCTAAAACGTTGTCGGTGGAGCTGGCGCCCTTTGGCATCACCGTAAACAATGTGCTCCCCGGTGCGTCCATGACGTCACGTCTTGAATCGATCATCAGAACCAGGGCAGAGAAAACCGGAAAAACATACGAAGCCGTGAAACACGAGATGGCGGCCGAAGTGCCCGCCGGAAGAATTTCCGACCCCAGTGAAATTGCCAACGCCATTGCCTTCCTGGCCACGCCCGCAGCCGGCTACATCAATGGGATCAACGTGCCCGTCGACGGCGGCAGAACCGGAAGCCTATAAACCATGGAAAAGATCCTGAACTATATCGACGGCGCATTCGAAGCGCCTTGCAGCGACCAATACCTCGACAACTATGATCCCTCCATCGGGAAAGTCTACAGTCTCATCCCGGACTCCGACGAGCGCGATGTAAACAAAGCCGTTGACGCGGCCACCAGGGCGTTCCCTGCCTGGTCAACCCTCCCCGCGCAAGAGCGATCGAATATCCTGCAAAAATTAGCCGACCTCATCGACCGCGATCTCGACAAACTCGCCCTGGCCGAGAGCGTCGACAATGGCAAGCCCGTTAGCCTGGCCCGCAGGTTAGACATTCCCCGCGCGTCGGCAAACATCCGCTTCTTCGCCACCGCCATTTTGCACACGTCAACGGAGACACATATCACCGATGCAGAGGCGATCAACTACACCACCCATGCGCCGATCGGCGTGGCCGGTTGCATATCGCCCTGGAATCTTCCGTTGTATTTGTTCTCCTGGAAGATCGCTCCCGCGTTGGCCGCGGGCTGCACCGTGGTGGGTAAACCATCGGAGCTCACGCCGATGACTGCATTTTTATTTTCGAAATTATGTGTGGAGGCCGGTCTGCCAAAAGGTGTCCTCAACATTGTGCATGGCCTGGGTGCCAAGGCAGGACAAGCCATCGCAGAGCATCCCGGCGTGGCAGCCATCTCGTTCACCGGAGGCACCGTCACCGGAAAGAAAATAGCCGCCACGGCCGCGCCGATGTTTAAAAAACTGTCGCTGGAACTCGGCGGAAAAAATCCCAACATCATTTTTGCCGATTGTGATTTTGAAAATGCTGTCGCCACCTCCATCCAATCGTCCTTCGCCAACCAGGGAGAGATCTGTCTCTGTGGTTCGCGCATTTTTGTAGAGCGCCCGCTTTATGAAAAGTTTGTCGAAGCTTTCGTGAAAAAAACAAAGGCACTGGTTTTGGGTGATCCCCTGTTGAACGAAACCAACCTTGGCGCGCTGGTCTCGGCGGCACACAAACAAAAGGTGATGTCCTACATACAAACGGCAAAACAGGAGGGCGGAAAAATCCTGACCGGTGGCAACGCCGTGAACCCAACCGGCCGCTGCGCCGAAGGCTACTTCATCGAACCCACCATCATCACCGGCCTGAACGAACACTGTCGCACCAACCAGGAAGAGATCTTCGGCCCCGTGGTCACCATCATGCCCTTCGACACCGAGGCCGAGGCCATAGCCCTCGCCAACAGCACCCCCTATGGCCTCTCCGCCACCTTGTGGACCGAAAATCTAAAACGCGCCCACCGCGTATCCGCCGCCGTCAAAAGCGGCATCCTCTGGGTAAACTGCTGGCTCTTCCGCGACCTCCGCACCCCCTTCGGCGGCATGAAACAATCCGGCGTAGGCCGCGAAGGCGGCTGGCACGCCCTGAAGTTTTTCCTGGAAGTAAAAAACATCTGCATCAAACTATAAACAAGACCGGATTTCTGGCTACTGAATACTAACTACTAACTACTAACTACTAACTACTGAATACTAACTACTGGCTACTGAATACTGACTACCAACTCCTGGCTCCTGGATTCTGGCTCCTGGTTCCTAACTCCCAATCCCCATGCACTTCTTCGACATCCACAATATCTTCTTCAAAGTCCTAAACTACCCCCTAAGCTATCTCGAATTTTTCGGCGTACTCTCCGGCCTCATCGCCGTCTGGCTCTCGGCAAAAGCCAACATTCTCAGCTGGCCGGTCGGGATCGTCAACGTGTCCCTTTCTTTTTTCCTGTACTACCAGGTACAGCTCTACCCGGATATGTTTTTACAAATCTTCTTTTTTGTGACCAACATTTTAGGCTGGTGGCGATGGGCAAACCCTAGGCCGGGAGAAGAAGATAAGAAGCTGGAGTTGCGCGTCAGCTTCCTGGAAAGAAAACAATTCATCATCGTGTGCCTGATCGGTGTAACGGGCACAGTAGCCGTAGGCGCCACGGCCAGCCGGCTGCATGAGTGGTTGCCGATGATCTTTGCGTTGCCCAGTGCATTCCCATATGCGGATTCTTTCATCCTGGTCATGAGCATTGTGACGACCTTTTTTATGATCCAGAAAAAAGTGGAGTGCTGGATCATCTGGATCATCGTGGATGTGTTGGCCACCTATTTATATTTTGTGAAGGACATCATGTTCTACAGCATCATGTACGCCGTCTTCACCGTCATGGCCAGCTTTGGCTTGTGGAACTGGATCCGTGAGTATAAGTTGTGGAAACAAAGCGCAGTTTAGATGAAACGCGGCCTGGTCATCGGAAAATTTATGCCCCTGCATCATGGGCATATTGCCCTCATCAACTTTGCGGCTGTGCGGTGTGATGAGCTCATCGTTTCCATGAGCTATACGGATCAGGATGCGATCGATCCCGATCTTCGCCTGGGCTGGATCAAATCCATGTTCACCGATCCCAGGATCCGGATCGCCAAGATCAAAGACGACTTCGACAACGAATCGCTGGCCTTGGATGAGCGCACGGCCCTGTGGGCGCCCGTGATGAAACGAACGTATCCACCGATCGCCATCCTGTTCAGCTCCGAAGCGTATGGCGAACCTTTTGCGCGCCACCTGCAGGCGGAACACGTGGCCTTTGACCCGGATCGCACGATCGTGCCCGTGTCGGCAACGAAGATCAGAAACCAACCTTTTCAATATTGGGAACACATACCGGCTGTGGTGCGTCCGTATTTTGTAAAAAAAATATGCTTTTATGGAGCCGAGAGCACCGGCAAGTCGACGCTGGCCATGCGCATGGCCGAACACTACAACACAGAATTTGTCCCCGAAGTGGCGCGCGAACTGCTGATCACAAATGACTTCACGGTCGAAGATATCATCACCATCGGGCATGCCCATGCACAGCGTGTCGAAGATAAATTAAAAACGGCCAACAAACTTTTGTTCTGCGACACAGACGCCATCACCACACAGATCTATTCAAAATATTATCTGAACGTGGTGCCCGGCGTGTTGTATGAACTGGAAGCAAAAGTAAAATATGATTTGTATTTTCTCATGGACATCGATGTGCCCTGGATCGAAGACGGCTTGCGCGACCTGGGACACAAACGCCAGGAGATGACCGACATTTTCAAAAGCGCCCTGGAGCAACGCAACATTCCCTACACCACCGTGAGCGGCGATTTCCAACAGCGCGAAGCCATCGTGCGACACTCCATCGAGCGCCTCTTGAAAGATTAGGCGAGACGTTCCATCTTGAACTGCAACAATTTCTTTTCCGCGATAGACGAGGTGAGACACAACGCGCGTTCATAACTGGCCCTTGCAGCAGCAAGATCACCGACATCGACATACACATCGCCCAGGGCGGCATGATACAGGTAATGTTGCTGCAATCCCTCGATGGCCAGCAACGCTTTCAGCCCGGCTTCCGGCGACACATGATAGCGAATGGCAATGGCCCGGTTCAAAGAAATAACGGGGCTGTTCTTCATGTCCGACAAAATGGTGTACAACTCTTCGATGTCACCCCAATTCGTTTTCTCAAAGGAAGAAGCCCGTGCATGACATCCGGCGATGGCCGCCTCGATGTGGTAGTCGGTGATCTCATCACCCTCTGCTGCCTGCTCTAAAAAGTATTTACCCTTCTCGATCAACGGCCGGCTCCAGCGCGTGCGATCCTGATCCTTCAAGAGCACAATGCTTCCATCTTCACCCAACCGCGCCTCGGCCCGCGACGCCTGGAAACACATGAGCGCCAGCAGCGCATTGGCCTCCGGTGCGTTGGTCACCGGGTTGCCGATCAACAACAAACAAAGCCGCATGGCCTCCGAACAAAGGTCGTGACGGATGAGTTGGTCGGGGTGTGACGAGTTGTAGCCTTCATTAAATAAAAGATAAAGACAATGCAACACCGCATTCAACCGTCCCGGCAACTTCGCGGGGATCGGGGCCTCCAAACTGATCTTCTCCTCGCGAAGCTTTTCGCGTGCGCGATAGAGTCGCTTGGAAATGGTGTCCTCGTTGGTGAGAAAGCTGTTGGCAATTTCGGCAATGCTCAACCCGCAAAGTGTTTTCAAGGTGAGCGCCAACTGTGCTTCATAAGGAATCGAGGGATGGCAACACGCAAACATCATGCGAAGCTGGCTGTCTTCGATCTCGTTGTCGAGAAACAATTGCCTGACGGTGGGCGCCAGTGTCCACTCCGACTTTAATGCGTCGCTGATCTCGGAATGATGCTGGCTGTGCAGATGTTGCTGCCGCAGCGTGTCGATCGCCTTGCGCTTGGCAACAGTATAAAGCCATGCCGACGGATTCTCGGGAATGCCCTTGATCTTCCATACCGACATGGCCTTCAACAAGGTGTCCTGCACGATGTCTTCCGCCAATTCCATCGCTCCAAATCCCAGCAAACGAGTCAACACCGAGGCCATCTTTCCCGCTTCGTGGCGGAAAAGGTGGTCAACCAGTTCGTGGACCTGTCGTTCTGGGTTGGTGTGCATTGCATAAAGATAGCGCGCGGAGTTCAAAGGTTGAACCGTCCCCTTTCGCTAAAGCTTCAGCAGGCACAGGCGCAAGCATTTTCTTTGCTTGCCCGCCGAAGCTTTAGCGAAGGAGGGCGGTGAAAAATTTCTTCCTCTTCCTTACATATCAAACTTCATCACCGGCCGCACTTCCACAACACCTCCCAACACATAATCCGGACATTCCTTCGCCATCTCCACCGCTTCCTTCATGTCTTTCGCCAGCACTACAAAGTAGCCACCCACCACTTCCTTGCTCTCGGCAAATGGCCCATCCGTTACGGTCTTCTTCGGCCCCGTGATGAGTTTTCCTTCTGGCAGCAACGCCTCGCCGCTGGCATACCGCTTCTGATCCTGGAGTTTCTTCACCCACTCGAACCACTTACCCATGTGTGCCTGCTGAGCCTCGGGCGACATGTGACTAACATCGCCGCCAATAAAAATGAACATGTACTTTTCCATTGTCTTAAAAGGTTTGGTTGAACATAATTTACCCTATGACGGACCAAAATCCAGGACATGGACAGAAACTTTAAAAAAAATTGAAATAAAAAATCCTCTCCGGAAAGGGCAGGGATTTTTCGTGAAGCTCACACGGAGCACAGCGCAGACAGCGAGGGTTTGGATTGGGATGGAAGCCCAGATCCCCGAACATGGCGATCAAACCCAGATCGAGATGAGGAAACAGGAAAAGGTTGGTTTAAGGTACTTTAGGTCTTTTTACTTTTTTATTCTTAAGCGCCGGCTACTTTACAGCGTCACTATTCGGTTAAAACTATATTTTTGCGGCGTATAAAAGGCATGCACAGTACGCTCTACACGCTATCTTCACCACTTTTTCGGGCCGTTCAGGTCGCGACAAAAGCCAGCGATGTTTGCGCAAACACTTTAACTTATAATTCTGAATCAAAACAAAAACACAATGGGCACACCAAATAATCCACAAAAAAAACTCGCTTTATTGGTCCTGGCGGCCGGCATCGGAAGCCGCTATGGAGGCATCAAACAAATCGACGGCTTTGGGCCTCACGGCGAAACCATTATGGATTATTCCCTTTTTGATGCCGTCAGGGCTGGTTTCACCAAGGTTGTATTTATTGTCCGCGAGGAAATACTGGACGTCGTAAAGGAAAAATTCCTGCCCAAGCTCCAGGGAAAAGTGGAGGTCGAATTTGTGATCCAATCCCTCGACAAGATGGTGCCACCCCAATTTCAGAACCCTGAACGGGTGAAACCCTGGGGAACCGGCCATGCCATGCTGTGCGCGCGCGATGTGATCCGCGAACCCTTCGTGGCCATCAACGCCGACGATTTTTATGGCAAGGAATCCTTTGAGTCGATCGCCAATTTTTTTGCCGGCGAAACTTCCGGCGAACATGCCATGGTGGGCTACACCCTGAGCAAAGTGCTCTCCGAACACGGCAGCGTATCGCGCGGCTGTGGCGAACGCGATGCTAGCGGCTTCTTGAAAACCGTGGTGGAGCGCGTCACCATCGTAAAAGAAAACGGCAAGATCATCTCCAAAGAAAAAGAAGGCGACCGCGAACTCAGCCCCGACATCCCCACCTCCATGAACTTCTGGGGCTTTCAACCCAACATCTTCGACTTCACTCAAAAACTCTTCAACGAGTTCCTGAAAAACAACGAAGGCAACCTCAAATCAGAATTCTACATCCCCCTGGTCGTAAACGAAATGATCAAAGAAGGCATCGGAAAAGTCCGCGTCCTTCCCGGCAGCGACAACTGGTTCGGTGTTACTTATAAAGAAGACAAAGAAGAAGTATCCCAAAAACTCAAAGTCCAGGTAGCCTATGGCACCTACCCTGAAAAGCTCTGGTAAGACAAAGAGCCCCTGCTACTGAATAACCCCGGGCTTTAGCCCGGGGTATAAGCTCCCCATTAAGAAAGGGCTTTAGCCCTGACTGTCACTCGAGGCCACGTTGCTTCCTGTCATTTACATCTTGGAACATTACAGCCCGCTGAAAATTCACGCTAGATAATTCCCCAGGCGCCTCGTAATTTTGAAATGTGAAGATGACCGCGCACCACACCGCATTTGTAAAGACAACCGCAGCAGCGTTGGGCTTCTCGTTTTGTGGCATTTCGAAAGCAGAATTTCTGAAAGACGAAGCCCCACGCCTCGAAGAGTGGCTGAAGCGCGGCTACCAAGGCAAGATGGGCTATCTCGAAAATCATTTCGACAAACGACTCGACCCCACCTTGTTGGTGCCCGGAGCAAAGTCGGTCGTGAGCCTGATCTACAACTACGCACCTCAAAAACCACTGGAAGGCAAAAGCGACCTAAAGATCGCGCGCTATGCGTATGGCGAAGACTATCACACCGTGGTCAAGGACAAACTAAAGATCTTCCTCGATAAAATTCGGGAGGGGGTAGGAGAGGTTCACGGTCGCGCTTTTGTGGACTCGGCGCCGGTGATGGAACGCGCCTGGGCCAAGCGGAGTGGACTGGGATGGATCGGCAAGAACAGTCTTCTTCTGAACCGCAGCCACGGCAGCTTCTTTTTCCTGGCCGAGTTGATCATCGACCTGGAACTCGACCACGACGAAGGCATGAAAGACTACTGCGGCACCTGCACCGCCTGCATGGACGCCTGCCCCACCGACGCCATCAGCGAACCCTATGTTGTGGACGGAAGCAAATGCATTTCCTATTTCACCATCGAACTGAAGGAAGAGATCCCGGCCTCCGTGAAAGGAAAGTTCGACAACTGGATTTTCGGCTGCGACATTTGCCAGGAAGTTTGTCCCTGGAACAGCTTTGCCAAACCCCACCAGGAGCAACGCTTCAATCCCCCACCGGAATTGGAAAACATGACGCGTCAGGATTGGCGCGAGATCACAGAAGATGTTTTCAAAAAACTGTTCCCCAAGTCGGCCGTGCAACGCACAAAGCTGAAAGGCCTGCAGCGCAATATTCTATTTGTGGAAGATCAGGATGCACGTCCTGGCGATCGCGAAAGGGAATAAAAAAAGCCCTTCGATGTGAAGGGCTTTGAAAGTCAATTTTAGTTTGTGTCTAAGCAACCACGAAGCACCGATTGAGTATTTCTTCGTGTTCTGTCCCAAACCTGGTATAGCACCAGTTTTTGAGTTCGTTTACTTCTTCGCCGATCAAGAGGTTGATGGCTTTGCGAAGCTCTTTTTCAAAGAGAAGCGCGCTAAAACTCACTTTGGTGAGCACAGTTTTAACATAGTTCAGCATGGCAAAAATCTGAATAGTTTAAAAAATTTAGAATCCTAACGAGTGTTAATTTAAAAAATTGTTCAAAAATTCCAAAGTCGCCCACATTAAGTTTCCCGTTTCCATGGAAAAGGTGGGTTAATATTCGCTCGAAAGGGCCTTTTTTTAGCCGGAAATCGACGATTGCGGCTTAATTTTCGCATCGGTTTTTGCGTTTAACCTTAACTTTGACCCATATTGACTTTCTTGTAGAAACTATGCGGTGGATGCTTTTCATACGTCTTTCTCTCACCCTCCTTCTGGCCGGGTTCCTGTCGGGAACGGCCTTCGGTCAGGGCGTCCAGATCACCTTGGGCCCGGACGAGATCGGCGAGAACCAGACCTGGACCATCACCATCACCGCCCAGAACGATCGTCTGAAAAGCTACGACAACTTTCCCGAGATCGAAGGCTTCCGTAAGCGCGGCCAATCCACCCAGTCCACCACCAACATTGTGAACGGGCAGGTGTCGTCTTCGCAAAGTGTGATCATGACCTATGCGCCCACCAAACAGGGCACGTTCACCATTCCTTCGTTTACCATGAAAGTGAACGACAAACCCGTAAACGTTCCGGGCAAGAAGGTGCGCGTAGGACCGCCGTTGCAACAACAGCAACAAAATGATCCCTTCCGCAGCTTCTTCGACCGCCCCGGCGACGACTTCTTTGGCAGCGGCGACACGGAGTTTGTCGACATCAAAGAAGATGCCTTCCTGGCACTCACCACCAGCAAGGACGAGGTCTATGTGGGTGAGGGCTTCACCACGACGCTTTCATTTTTTGTGTCACAAGAAAACCGGGCACCCCTGCAATTCTACGATCCGGGTCGCCAACTGGTAGACATCCTGAAAAAGATCAAGCCCACCAATTGTTGGGAAGAAAACTTCAACATCGAAAACATCGAAGGCGAAAACGTGAAGATCAACGGGCGCGACTACATGCAATACAAAGTATACGAAGCCGTCTATTTTCCCCTCAATGCCGAGCCCATCAATTTCCCCAGCGTAGGATTGGAAATGATCAAATATAAGGTCGCCAAGAATCCTTCCTTTTTTGGTCAGAATCGAAAAGAAGATTTCAAAAAGTTTTTCACCAAACCCAAGCGCGTCAGCGTGAAGGAGCTGCCACCTCACCCGCTCAAAGACGAGGTGGCCGTGGGCGACTATCGTCTCGATGAACGCATCCGCCACACCGACCTGGAGACCGGACAGAGCGCTGGCTACAACTTCAATATCTATGGCGAGGGCAACATCTCGGCCATTCATAAACCCAAAACAAAGAGCGACGACAAGTTCGAATTCTACGAACCCAATGTGCGCCAGGACATCACGCGGCAAAACAACCGCATCACCGGCACCAAGTCGTTCAGTTATTTTATGATCCCGAAAGAACCCGGACAATTTAAACTGAAGGACTATTTTCAGTGGGTGTACTTCAACCCCAAGCTGAAAAAATACGACACCCTGAAATCGAAACTGATGGTGACCGTGGCCGGTGAAAGCAAGAAGAACGAAGCCATCCAGTCCAGCGACATGGGAAATTTTTATAACAAGATCGAGACCGCCGACAACACCCTGAACACCATGGCCGACACGCGATGGCAGAAGTGGGCCTTCAACTTTTTTATTTTGGCGATGTTAGGCGCATCCGCCTATCTTGTGTTCAAAAAGCCAGCCGTCTAAAATTCAGTCCCGAGAAAATCAGCATGAGCAACGTATACGGAACCCTTTTTAAAATATCAACCTTTGGCGAATCGCATGGCCCGGCCATCGGCGTGGTCATCGACGGATGTCCGCCCGGATTGGCGATCGACGAAGCCTTCATTCAATCGGAACTGGATCGCCGCAAGCCCGGCCAAAGCAAGATCACCACACAACGCAAGGAGGACGATGTCTTCAAGATCCTCTCCGGCGTGTTCGAGGGAAAATCTACAGGCACACCCATCGCCCTGGTGATCGAAAACCAGGACCAACGCAGCAAGGACTACAGCCACATTGCCGAAACGTTCCGACCATCCCATGCCGACTATACCTACGAAGCCAAATACGGCGTGCGGGACTATCGCGGCGGCGGCCGGAGTTCGGCCCGCGAAACAGCGGCGCGTGTGGCAGCCGGCGCCATCGCCAAGTTGTTGCTGAGAAAACATAATGTAGAGATCAACGCCTTTGTATCTCAAGTGGGCGATCTCGCCGCACCACACTATACCACGCTCGATCTGTCGAAGACCGAAGACAACATCGTGCGCTGCCCCGACCCGTCCACCGCCGAAAGCATGATCGCGCTCATCGACCAGGTGCGGCTCGACCGCGACACCATCGGAGGCGTCGTCACGTGCGTCATCAAAAATACACCCGTCGGGTTGGGCGAGCCGGTGTTCGACAAGCTGCATGCAGAGTTGGGCAAGGCGATGCTGGGCATCAACGCCGTGAAAGGATTCGAATACGGCAGCGGCTTTGAAGGCGTGAAACTGAGAGGCTCGCAACACAACGACGAATTTTATAACGACGGGGGACGCATTCGCACAAAAACGAATTTCTCCGGCGGCATTCAAGGCGGCATCAGCAACGGGGAGGATATTTATTTCAACGTGGCTTTCAAACCCGTCGCCACCATCATGCAGGATCAATCGACCGTGGACAAACACGGCAATGAAACCACCGTGAGTGGCAAAGGAAGACACGACCCTTGCGTTGTGCCGCGCGCCGTCCCCATCGTGGAGGCGATGGCGGCGTTGGTCCTGGCCGATTTTCTTTTGCGCGACAAGACCACAAAATAAACACATCTTTCAATCGATCGTCAATAGGCCTCGGCAATATCGAGGTAGAATCCGCTTTGACCCTTATTGCCAAAGCCCTGGTCGACGCGAACATTAAGACGATCCTTTCGGTTGATCATAATGCGCAAGCCAACACCCGCATTGAACTTGAACGAATGATCAAAAAATGTATACCACTTCTCAGGCGTTAACGCGCCGCCCAGCCATACCGTGAAACCCAACCGCTTCCATACGTTGGTGCGATATTCTCCCTGGAAAGCGTAGAGATTGGGATACCGATAAAAGCCGGTATAGTAACCGCGCATGGTATAAGAGCCACCAATATCGGCCAGGTCTTTGAACGGCACGTCGCCCGTGTTCACATTGGCCAGGAATTGAAAGGCCAGGGCGTCGATAGGACTAATCCAATGTACAGGGAAATATTTCCTGACGTCGAGCTTGAAGGACTGGAGACCGTAACTGTTCCCACTCCACGAGGGATAGAGGTAATACAGTACTTCCAGGAAAAAACCCTTCCGGGGATATACAAAATTGTCGCGCGTTTCGATGGCAAACGCGGGAGCAAACCCCCAGAGCCAATACCCTTCGTAGCCCAACGGCTTGTCTTCCACAAAGTGCCCCGTTGTTCCACCATCCACGTGGGCAATGTGATTGAACCGTGTGGCCGCGCCAATGAAGTAGTGGCGTTTCAGTTTTTTGTACAGCCGCACATCGGCCGCGATGCGATTGTATTGGATGGTGTCCTTTTTCGATAATGGATCTTCTGTAGCGATGCCGTAGTAGTATTCGGGAAAAAAGATGTAGTTGAACTTACCATAGAAAACGAATTTATTTTCCGGCATATAAATCCGCGTGGACGTGCCCCAATCGTATTGATGATTGACGGTGTATATAAAATATGTTTGCGCGTACGAGCTTTTCGTGAGCGTATCCGGATGCTTTGTCGTTTCGAAGTTTGCGGCTACCAGGGCGCCAAAGCCGAGACGCGTTTCGGGCGAATAGTAGATAACAGGGAGGGGCGACACGCGAAATCTTTTTGGTTTGGCCGTCGAATCATTCTGACCCTGGACAACAAAAGGATGCAGTGCCAGGCTGCACAGCAGGAATAGGTTTAGGGGGCGCATCGTAACGAATATACAAGCTTCCGGGCAGAGTGTCGGCTTCCCGGAATGCTGCGATCAAAAAGTATCAGGGAATGATCGATTTTTACGCCACGACCTGATGGCCGATAGATCGCGCCCCTGCGTTCACAAGCTGAAAGTGGACAATGTGCCCGACAGTTTTTCGGTCGGGCGCGACGGGATACCTCAGACTACAGGCTTTTCCGTTATATTGCCCCCCAATTTGAAAAACTTGTAACCATTGGCTATGGCTGACATCAATCCCCCCAAGAAAAACAGGCTCGCTTCCTTCATCGTTCTCGCCATGGTGGTGGGTATAGCACTGGGATTTACCCTCAATAAAATTTATATCGAGGTGGAAAATGCCAAGCTCCAGGAGATCGGGCTCAAGCTGGAGGCCACCCAGCACGCCCTACACGCCGCCGACAGCAATGCCATTCCCCGGTTGACCGCCGAAAAAGAATCTCTCACCAAGGCCCGCAGCGAAGTGACGCAGGCGCGCGATAAAAAAATAGAACCCTTCTCCCTGCTTCCTGATATTTTCCTCCGGTTGATCAAAATGATCGTCGCACCCCTGGTACTTTGCACCTTGATCGTGGGTGTGGCCAAGCTGGGTGACATCACGTCGGTGGGAAGAATTGGAGGAAAAACTTTACTGTGGTTTATAAGTGCATCGTTGTTGAGCTTGTTGCTCGGTTTACTCCTGGTGAACATTTTCGAACCGGGGATAGCCATGAAGTTGCCGTTACCCGACACCGACGAAACGGTGATCACCCGCAACGGATTCACCCTGCGCGATTTCTTGTATCACACGTTTCCCAGCTCGGTGATCGATGCCATGGCAAAAAATGAGATTCTCCAGATCGTTGTGTTCGCCGTGTTCTTTGGTATCGCCACCGCCGCCGTCGGCGAACAGGGCAAGGTCGTCATCACGTTCTTCGATGCGGCCGGACATGTTATTCTGAAAGTCACCAACTACGTCATGAACTTCGCACCCCTGGCCGTGTTCGGGGCCATGACGGCCGTGATCGCCAAGCAGGGCCTGGGTGTCTTGAAGACGTATTCCATTTTCATGAGTGAATTTTATTTCGGGCTCGCGTTGCTCTGGACGCTCCTGATCCTGGCCGGTTTGCTCATCATCGGCAAGCGGGTGCTCCGCCTCGTGAAGCGGATCAAAGAACCCGTGCTGTTGGCCTTCAGCACATCCAGCAGCGAGGCGGCATTTCCCAAGACCATGGAAGAGCTGGAAAAATTTGGCTGCAAGAGCAAGATCGTGAGCTTTGTACTCCCCCTAGGATATTCCTTCAACCTCGATGGCAGCATGATGTACATGACCTTTGCGTCGCTGTTCATCGCCCAGTCCTATGGCATCCACCTTCCCCTGGGCACACAGCTGAGCATGCTGCTGGTGCTGATGGTGACCAGCAAAGGCATTGCCGGCGTGCCACGGGCCTCCCTGGTGGTCATTGCAGGAACCCTGGCCACCTTCGATATCCCCGAGGCCGGTCTGGCCCTGTTGCTCGGCATCGACCCCTTGCTCGACATGGGCCGGAGCGCCACAAACGTGATCGGTAACAGCATTGCCACGGCCGTGGTCAGCAAATGGGAAAATGCCTTGGAAAACGAGGAGCCGGACCCCGCTTAGTGGCACTTTACCCGTTTCCGGGTGAACTTAAAATGCTTAATTTTGTTGGACTAATAAATCCGAAAATATGCTGCAGGCTGTCCCCAAAAACGTCCATATCTACCTGGAATCGAATCCCAACCCCAATTCCCTGAAATTTGTGGTCAACGAGATGCTCGTTCCCGAGGGTATGAGTTTCGATTTTCCCGACGCGGAAACGGCCTCCATTTCACCGCTGGCGATCGAGCTTTTTAGCTACCCGTTCGTGGGCCGCGTATTTTTCGCTAGCAATTTCGTGACCGTCACCAAAACGGAAGATGTGGAATGGCTGGAGATCCAAAGCACGATCAAGGAACACATCAAAAAATTCCTCGAAGACGGCAAGTTCATCCTCGACGTGAGCGAGGCCGACACGGCCGTGGAAGAAGAAGAAACCGATACGATCCGGAAGATAAAGACCATCCTGGAAGAATACATCCGCCCGGCCGTGGAGCAAGACGGCGGCGCCATTACCTACCATTCCTTCAAAGACGGCATCGTGAAAGTGAAACTGCAAGGCTCTTGCAGTGGATGCCCTTCGTCGATGATTACGTTGAAGGCGGGCATCGAAAACCTGTTCACCCGCATGATGCCCGGCGAAATTCAAGCCGTGGAGGCATTGGCATAAACATAGAAAGAAAAATATTTTTATAACAGAACCCGGCACGTCCGGGTTTTTCGTTTGTGGAGCAGGTATGATAACTTAGGCGCTCAACGGGTCGCGATGATTTGGCAAAAACGTTTATTTTTTAGCGCAATATTCTGCATCGGCATGCTAACCGTTGCGCCTGCCCAGGAAAAACCGGAGAAGGACAAAACAAAGAAAGACACCACCCGCAACATCATCGACGCCGTAAAAGACAACCGGCTGTCGAAAGAGATCCTCAAGAGCGTTACGCGCAAACCCCTGCAAGACGACCCGATCAACACCCGGGCCGAAGACCCCTTTCTGCCTTACGAAGGAAAGATCATCCGCAAGATCCGGGTAAACCACATCGGGTTCGACAAGACCATCACCGACACGACGCGTACCATCAAGAATTTCGCGGCCAAGGCGGCCAATGCCCTCCACAAAAATTCAAAGGAGTGGATGATCCGTCAGCACCTCTTCTTCTATGAAAAAAAGCCCCTCAATCCCTACAAGCTCGCCGACAACGAACGCTTTCTCCGCGACCAGGATTTTATGCTGGAGGCCCGCATCCAGGTGGTGCCCATCACCGGCTCCGAAGATTCGGTGGACGTGCTGGTGGTGACGCGCGACGTTTTCAGCATCGGTGGAAGCTTCAGCCCCCGTGGTGCCAACAAGTTCAGCTTCCACATATACGACGTCAATGTATTTGGCGCAGGCCAACGTACGCAGTTCGACGGCCTCTACGATTACCCGCGCTATCCGCGTTTTGGCTATAGCCTCTACTATCGCAAAAGCAGCGTGGCTGGAAGTCTCGTCAACGCCACGGTTGGGTACACGCAGCTCAACAGCGGAAGCAGCTATGGCGAGGCCGAGGAAAACGCCTGGTATTTACGACTCGACCGGCCACTGGTCTCACCCTATTCGCGTATGGCCGGCGGGTTGGAGTTTAGTAAAAACTGGTCACAGAATTTTTATTCGACCCCTGACTCAACTTTTTTAGGATATCGATACAACATTTCCGATGTCTGGCTTGGTTATAATGTCGGCGCAAAACGAAACACAGGCGACCGGAGCCGTCATTTTGTGAGCGCGCGTTTTTTTAACCAGCGGTTTATCGAAAAACCGAGACAGGAATACGAGATCACGAATCCCATTTACAACGACCGCCGATATTTTCTGGCCTCGTTCACGTTCTTCCGGCAGGACTTTTATAAAACACGCTATATATACGGCTTTGGCCGTACGGAAGACGTGCCCTATGGACACACCATGTCCTTTCTCGCCGGTTGGGAAAGTTTGTTGGGACTCAGCCGACCCTACGTGGGCTTTGACCTTGACAAATCATTTTTTCATAGGGGAGGAAATTTTTACACCACCTCACTGCGGGTGGGAGCGTATCGGTATAAGGGGCGATTTGAGGATGCCACGATCCTGGTTTCGGGACAATTATTCTCCAAGCTCAAATATCACAAGCGGTTTATGATCCGCCACGAAACCGACATTGACTTCACCTACGTTTTCAACCAGCGCACCAATATTTTGCTGGACATCAACGGCACCTTCGGACTGGAAGGCTTCCGGGCCGACAGTGTCTTGGGCACCAAGCGGCTCCACGGGCGCTACCAGATGGTGCTCTACACGCCCTGGAAATTGTTGGGCTTCCGGTTTGCACCCATCGTGTTTGTCGATGTGGCGGAGATCAATCCCAAGGATAAATTCATATTTTACGACAAGCCTTATTTTGGCTTAGGTACAGGCGTGCGGACACGGAATGAAAACCTGGTGTTCGGAACGATAGAACTCAAAATGTTCTACTATCCGCGCACCGTTCAGGATATGAGCTCGTTCAAGATCAGCGTGACCAGCAACCTCCGCATCAAGTATAGCGGTAGCTTTGTGCGGGCGCCATCCCTGATCACGTATAATTAGTTTGCTCGTCTAACGATCAATGCTGTTCTCCTTCTTCGTGCTTTTCGAAAACAATGGGAAGGCCTTTGATCCAGGCGTTGATGGCTTCGCGATCGGAGGCTGTAACCGTAGCTTCTTTGTGGATCCATAGATAAGAATCCAGCGGCATCCAGCCTTCGTTGATGGCTTCCGACAATTCCTCCATTTTGTGGTTTGCTTTTTTCTCCGGGTAAGTTTTGAAGACCGAGAAATCCAGGTGACGCTTGCCATCCTTCACGTGGTTGGCGATCCACCAGGCCACCGGCTGAATGTTGTAGTACCAAGGGTAGATGGTGTTGTTGCTATGGCAGTCGTAGCATTTTTTGATGAGGATCTGGTGAACGTTTTGAGGGAGCTCATATTTTTTTGAGATATCGTCGGCGGTGATGATCTCGGTGGAAATATTCTTGGAGGGACGGAAGAGTTGGATGACGACAAGCAAGGCCAGAAAACCCAGTACAATTTTTTTGAGAAGACTCATAGGGTCGCAGAGTTGGATTGGTTTGTCACAAAGAAAGCCTTTGACGGGCAAAGATAAAAGGGACCTTTACGAACGGTCATCCTCATCCAGCACAGGCCGTGTCTGCCAATCGAAGTAGATGGAGAGGATGCGCACTAAAAAGACGGTGAGCGTGGCCAGGATGGCCGCCAGGGTGTGATCGGCATGTCCCAACTCTACCATCCCTACAAAGATGCCGCATCCGAGAATCGCCGCTGCGGCGTAGAATTGTCCCGGCTTAAAAATGATCGGCTCCTCGCGGATCAGCACATCACGGATCAACCCTGCACCACAGGCATTAAAAATGCCCACCAGCACGGCCGCCAGGGGCACAAGTCCTTCCTGCAAGGCAGCTTCCGCTCCCACCACACCATAGGCGCCCAAGCCCAGGGCATCCACCAGGATGACCGTGCGCTTCAACCGGTGCATGCTGCCATGAAAGATGAGGGAAAGCACAAACGCTCCCAGGATCACCAGCAGGTATTTGGAATCGGTCACGGCCTTGGGTGGGCCGGCCTGGATAAAGATCGCATCCCGGATCAACCCCCCACCCAAACCCGACACAAACGACAGCATAAATACGCCGATGAAATCATACTTTTTGCGAATGGCCGTCAAGGCCCCGGACGCGGCAAACATGAAAACGGCAAGCAGGTCGAACACCAGGAAGGTGGTGTCAAAATCGATGTGGTCCATGAGGTGGGGTACGTTGTTCATAGCAAGGAATTAGTAGCACAAGGTAATTCGCAAACGACGATTCTGCATTCTCCACCCCCGTTCTTCCACAAATTGATTTTAGTATATTTGACCATCGTCCCTGAAGCATTATGAGAAGAAATTTTGTCATCGTCAGCACCATCGTCGTGCTGCTCATCCTCGTGTGGGCCTATTTCTGGAGAGACGCGCTCTTCGCGTTATTCCTGGTGGGGCCTTTTATTTTTATGGGTTATCACGACATGATCCAGACCAAACAGTCCATCAAACGCAACTTTCCATTGATGGGCAGGCTGCGCTATGTGTTTGAAGACCTGCGTCCCAAGATCCAGCAATATTTCGTGGAGTCCGATACCGATGGCTCGCCCATCAATCGCAACGACCGCTCGGTCATCTATCAGCGGGCCAAAAAGCAGGTGGATACCACGCCCTTTGGTACGCAGCTGAACGTGTACGCCGAAGGCTATGAGTGGATGAGTCACTCCATCGTGCCCCTCGATTTCCACGCCATCGACCACCATCCGCGCGTGCACGTAGGCAACAAAGATTGTACACAACCCTACAGCGCCAGCATACTGAATATCTCGGCCATGAGTTTTGGCTCGCTCAGCAGCAACGCCATCGAGGCGTTGAATGCCGGCGCCAAGATCGGCGGCTTTGCCCACAACACCGGCGAAGGTGGCTTGAGCCCGTATCACCTCAAACAAGGTGGCGACATCATCTGGCAAATTGGAACAGGCTATTTTGGTGCCCGCGACGAAGAAGGAAGATTCTCGCCCGAAGCGTTTCGCAAAAACGCCACGCGTCCCGAAGTAAAAATGATCGAGATCAAATTGTCGCAAGGCGCCAAGCCCGGTCACGGCGGCATTTTACCCGCCAAGAAAAACACACCCGAAGTGGCCGCCATCCGCTTAGTGAAAGCGGGCACCACCGTGTTCTCACCACCCTTCCACAGCGCCTTCTCCACACCAAAGGAAATGGTGCTCTTCATCAAGCAACTGCGCACGCTCTCCGGCGGCAAACCGATTGGGTTCAAACTGTGCGTGGGAAAGAAAAGTGAATTCATCTCCGTCTGCAAAGCCATGGTGGAACTCGACACCTACCCCGACTTCATCACCGTCGATGGTGGTGAGGGCGGCACCGGCGCGGCTCCCCCGGAGTTCTCCAATTTCGTGGGCATGCCCCTGCTGGACGGCCTCGCGTTCGTGGACAACATGCTGAAAGGATTCAACATCCGGCAACACATCAAGGTTGGTGCGTCTGGAAAAATTCTCACAGGCTTTCAACTATTGCGCGCCATGGCGCTAGGTGCCGACATGTGCAACAGCGCCCGTGCTATGATGATGGCCATCGGCTGCATACAAGCCCTGGAGTGCAACAAGAACAGTTGCCCCACTGGAGTGGCCACCCAAGATCCCGATCTTGTCAAAGGCCTGGTGATCGACGACAAAAAAGTGCGCGTCGCTAATTTTCACAAGAACACAATTGAAAGCTTTGTCGAATTGATGGGCGCGTCGGGAATCGACAAGCCGCAGAAATTGAACCGGCACCAGATAAACCGCCGCGTGTTTATGGACGAAGTGCGCACATTTGAAGAGATTTATCCTTCGGTTCCGCTGGGCGCTATGCTGGGTAACACCATTCCAGAGAAGTATCGCATGTCGTATGAATCTGCGAGCGCAGACAAATTTTAAGAACGCGATACGCAACGTTTCTAAACGCCGATCGAATGACAAAAAAAGAGGCTGTCCTTTTGGAGACAGCCTCTTTTTTTATGACGCTTACGCGATAGACTTAGCTTCCACAAGCTTCGCACGCATCCGGGTTATCGAGCGAGCAGGCCATGTCGGCGCGATTCTGATCGTAGTCGGATTGCGACTCGTAACGAATGGTTTGCTGATGCGCATCGGCCACGACGCTCTGTACGAGCATGGGCTCTGTCAAAACAGCCTCTGCCGAAACCGCGGCCTCTTGTTGCAAGCTGGGTTCTTGTACGACTTTGTCGAGTGTGAACTTGATCGCATCGGCTGCGGCGGTAGAGCGCAGGTAGTACATGCCGGTCTTCAAACCTTTCTTCCAGGCGTAGAAGTGCATGGAAGTGAGCTTGCCGAAGTTCGGGTTGGTGATGTGAATGTTCAGGCTTTGCGACTGGCAGATAAATGCACCGCGGTCGGCCGACATATCGATGATCGCCTTTTGCGAGATCTCCCACACCGTTCTGTAGATGTCTTTGATGTTCTGGGGTATCTCAGGGATATTTTGCACCGATCCGTTAGCACCAATAAGTTTCTGACGCATGTTCTCGCTCCATAGCCCGAGGTTCATCAGGTCTTTCATCAGGTGCTTGTTGGCAATGATGAATTCACCGGACAATGTTCTGCGGGTGTAGATGTTCGACGTATACGGTTCGAAGCATTCGTTGTTGCCGAGGATCTGTGATGTGGAGGCCGTAGGCATCGGGGCCAGCAACAGCGAGTTGCGCACACCGTTTTGCTTCACATCGCGTTTCAGGCGTTCCCAATCCCAGCGATTGCTCTTGGGTGTTACACCCCACATATCGAACTGGAAGATACCTTTGGACACCGGCGAACCTTTGAAGGTTTCGTAGGGGCCGTGTTGCTTGGACAACTCCATCGATGCCTCCATGGCACCGAAATAGATGGTCTCAAAAATGTCTTCGTTCAGTCTGCGCGCTTCTTCCGAATCGAACGGCATGCGGAGCAAGATGAAAACATCGGCCAATCCCTGCACACCCAACCCAATGGGGCGGTGACGCATGTTGGAATTGCGGGCCTCAATGACCGGGTAATAGTTGATGTCGATCACTTTGTTCAGGTTGCGGGTAGCCACCTTGGTGATCTCGTATAATTTCTGATGATCGAACTGGCCGTCTTCCGTGATGAACTTGGGCAGGGCGAGGGAAGCGAGGTTACAAACCGCCACTTCGTCGGGCGATGTATACTCGATGATCTCGGTGCACAGGTTGCTCGATTTGATGGTGCCCAGGTTCTTTTGATTCGATTTCTTGTTGGCGGCGTCCTTGTAGAGAATATAGGGCGTTCCGGTTTCGATCTGCGACTCGAGGATCTCGAACCACAGGTCTTGTGCTTTCACCTGGCGGCGGAACTTGCTTTCTTTTTCGTATTTCTCGTAGAGGCGTTCAAATTCTTCTCCATACACTTCGGCCAGACCGGGTGCTTCGTTGGGGCAGAACAGCGACCACATTTCGTTGTTCTCCACGCGCTGCATGAACAGGTCGGGGATCCAAACGGCGAAGAACAGGTCGCGTGCGCGCATCTCTTCTTTACCGTGGTTTTTCTTCAGGTCGAGGAAATCGAAAATATCGGCGTGCCAAGGTTCCAGGTAGATCGCGAAGCTGCCTTTGCGTTTGCCACCGCCTTGATCAACATAACGCGCGGTCATGTCGAAGTTGCGCAACATGGGCACGATGCCGTTGGAGGTTCCACCCGTTCCTTTGATATACGATCCTTTTGCACGCACATTGTGGATGCTGAGGCCGATACCACCGGCAGATTGCGAGATCTTAGCGCACTGTTTCAAAGTGTCGTAGATGCCGTCGATGCTGTCGTCCTTCATGGTCAACAGGAAGCACGACGACAGTTGAGGTTTCGGCGTGCCCGCGTTGAACAGGGTAGGTGTGGCGTGTGTGAACCATTTTTCAGAAAGCAGGTTGTAGGTCTCGATGGCCGCGGGAATATCTTCCCCGTGGATACCAACGGCTACACGCATGAGCAAATGCTGGGGACGTTCGATCACTTTGCCGTCTACCTTCATGAGGTAGGAGCGCTCCAGTGTTTTGAAGCCGAAGTAATCGTAAGCGAAGTCGCGGTCATATAAAATAGCCTCGTCCAGTTCGGCGGCGTGCTCTTTAATGACTTTCCAGGTTTCCTTGGAAATGAGCGGAGCGTTTTCGCCGGTCTTGGGGTCAACATATGTATACAGCCGTTTCATCGTGTTTGAGAACGACTTGCTGGTGACTTTGTGCAAATTGGAAACGGCGATGCGCGCCGCCAGCTTTGCGAAATCAGGATGCCGGGTAGTCATCGTTGCTGCGATTTCCGCGGCAAGATTGTCCAGCTCCTGCGTAGACACACCATCATAGAGGCCATTGATCACCTTCATGGCCAATTCTACAGGGTTGACGAACTTGGGATCTAAACCATAACAGAGTTTTTCAATTCGTGCGGTGATTTTATCAAATTTGACTGATTCTCTGTGTCCGTCACGTTTTAGTACAAGCATCTTGAGGGATTAGGGTTGTTGTGAGAGAAAGTTTAAAAAGTGATTGAATATATTAAAAATCTTCGTTCAGTGAAAACTTAGGAGTGGTTTCTTTTTCCGTGCTCTTCATCACTCCAGCCTTCTGATACTCGGCTACACGTTTCTCGAAGAAATTCGTTTTACCTCTTAGCGAAATCATCTCCATGAAATCGAACGGATTGGTAGCATTATAGACTTTTTTGCCAACCAATTCATTCAGCAGCCGGTCCGCTACAAACTCGATATACTGTCTCATTTGAACAGCGTTCATACCGATAAGGTTTACGGGCAGCGCATCGGTTACAAATTCTTTTTCAATCTCCACGGCATCTTTAATAATGTCGATCACGGTTTGCTCGGGCAGCTTATTCACCAGGTGCTGGGTGTAGAGATGGCAGGCAAAGTCGCAGTGCAGGCCTTCGTCGCGCGAGATCAGTTCGTTGGAGAAGCTGAGGCCTGGCATGAGGCCGCGTTTCTTCAGCCAGAAGATGGAGCAGAATGAGCCGGAGAAGAAAATACCTTCCACGGCGGCAAAGGCCACGAGGCGTTCGGCGAACGAACCCTTCTCGATCCAACGCAGCGCCCAGTCGGCTTTCTTTTTCACGCAATCCATGGTCTCGACGGCGTGGAAAAGCTTATCCTTTTCTTTGGGATCTTTTACATACGTATCGATCAGCAACGAGTAGGTCTCGGAGTGGATGTTTTCGATGGTGATCTGGAAGCCATAGAAGAACTTGGCTTCGGTGTATTGCACCTCGGAGATGAAGTGCTCAGCCAGGTTCTCATTTACGATACCGTCGCTGGCGGCAAAGAAGGCCAGCACATGGGTAATGAAATGACGTTCGCCGTCGTTGAGCCCTACCCAGTCTGTCAGGTCCTGGCTCAAATCGATTTCTTCGGCCGTCCAGAAGCTCGCTTCCGCCTGTTTATAGAATTTCCAGATCTCGTGTTGGCGGATGGGAAAAAGAACAAAGCGATCCTTGTTCTCCTTTAGTATGGGTTCTTCGAGGGTTCCGTGGCTCATGTCTCTCGGGTTTTTAGGGGTTAAACCAAAATATCAAAGGGTACTAGCCAAAGCTAACACCCGTTCATTTCTCCAGTAAAATCTTGTTTGCTTTGAAGAGGAAGTTGAATGCCTGCCCCGGTCAGCGTCAAGTGTACAAATGAACGTAGATTGGTTCTAAAAATCAAAACAGCGAATACAGCCTAAAAACAACGATTGTGGATAACTTGTTGAAGCTTTGTGGATAGATAAGTTACTGTAAAATAGTTCTTTAATCGGCCTGCGTTAGGGCGTTCTAGTAGCTAAACATGGGGGGTGAATTTTGAAAAAAATTTTTTTAGGCCCGGGAAGGGCCTTCCCACCAAAATAATTGAAACCCCGATTCCAATTTGTGGATTCTTTTTCTACCTTTGCAGTCCAATTTTTCAAAAAGCTATGTACGCAATAGTAGACATTGCCGGTAAACAGTTCAAAGTGGCTAAAGATCAATATATCTATGCCCCCAAGATGGAAGGCGAAGCAGGCACAGCCGTGCGCTTCGATAAAGTCCTTCTCATCGACGACGGTGGACAGATCAATATTGGCGCCCCTACTGTGAATGGCGCTACCGTATCAGGAAAGATACTGGAGCATGTAAAAGGCAATAAAGTTATTGTCTTCAAGAAAAAGAGACGCAAAGGCTATGTCGTGAAAAACGGCCATCGCCAGCAGTACACCAAAGTGCAGATCGAGAGCATCGGCTAATCCGACCCTCCGCACAGTAAATTAACCATTAACGAATAAACGCATAACCCACCATGGCACACAAAAAAGGTGAAGGTAAAGTAAAGAACGGCCGCGAATCGGAAAGCAAACGCCTTGGCATTAAGGTGTTCGGTGGCCAGAAAGTAATCGCCGGCAACATCATCGTTCGCCAGCGCGGCACCAAGCACCACCCCGGCAAGAACGTGGGCATCGGCAAGGATCACACCTTGTTCGCCCTCACCAACGGTGTGGTAGTTTTCAAGAAGAAAAGAGAAGACAAATCTTATGTATCGGTAGAGCCGATCGCAGAAGCATAAGTCGATCACTTCATAGCATCAGAAAAAGGCATTCCAGACGGGATGCCTTTTTTATTTGGGGTATTTTTTAAGTTTTTTTTAAGTTTTTTTTCGTGCGATTTAGCGCCTGCTTTTACTGAGATAATTCAATAAAAAAAAGTTAAAAATTTCTAGTGAAATAAACGATTCCCGCGCCTCGTCGTCTACCGGAACCGTTTGAAACGTTTTTTCGCCGCAGAAAGCCGGCAATTTCAAGAATGGGCACCCGAGCGCGTGCCTTTTTTTATTCTGAAAATTATGATGATTTACGGCTGATTCGGAATAAAATTCTGACAAGTGTATAACAAACAATATTAAAACGCACCCACCACTACTTCTGGGGGATTTTGTATTGGTATTAAATCCCCTATTTTGCGCCCGAATAATTTCATTAACCTAAATCATTTATGAGGAAGATTTTACATTTAGTCTTCGCGTGTGTTCTCGTCACAACGGCGTGGGCACAGGAGCGAACGGTAACAGGTCGAGTCACCTCCGTCGAGGACGGAAGTACGTTGCCCGGTGTTAACGTTGTCATCAAGGGTACCACCAACGGAACGTCCACCGACGCCAACGGTACCTACTCTCTCGCCGTGCCCGAAGGAAGCACCCTGGTGTTCACTTTCATTGGCCTGGAGACCAAAGAGGTTGAAGTCGGAAACCGGAGCGTTGTCGACATCGCATTGCCTATGGACATTTCGCAACTCAGCGAAGTGGTGGTTGTAGGCTACGGTACCCAAAGCCGTAAGGACATTAGCGGGTCCATATCTACGATTAAGGGATCGGAAGTGGCCCTGAACCCCGTACAAAGCTTTGATCAAGCCCTGCAGGGCCGCGCGGCCGGTGTGAACATCACTACACCCAATGGTGTGTTGAACAATGCCCCCGTTATCCGGATCCGCGGTGTGAACTCCATCAACCTCAGCTCTTACCCGCTGGTGGTTATTGATGGCGTGCCCACGTTCACGGTCGACAACTCTATGGGATCGGCTTCTACCAACTCGGCGGCCAACAACCCCCTGGGAAACATCAACCCCGGCGACATTGAAAGCATCGAAGTATTGAAAGACGCTTCGGCTAGTGCCATCTACGGATCGCGCGCCAGCGCCGGTGTATTGCTCATCACAACCAAACGCGGTACAAAAGGAAAATCCAAAATCAACTATGATGGTTGGGTTGGATGGACGCAACCCGTTCGCTTGTTCAACTTGCTGAACGCTCAGCAGTACATGGATGTCAAGAACGAAGCGCGCGCCAACAACGGCCAGGCAGCAGCGTTCTTCCCCACCAACGACGCTAACGGCAACATGATCGACACCGATTGGTACAAGGCTGTTTACCAGACCGGCTTCTCGCATTCGCACAGCCTCAACTACTCGGGTGGAACAGACAACACCACTTACTTCATGTCGGTAGGCTATACAGCCCAAGAAGGTATGTTGAAGAAAAACACCTTCGACAGAACAGTAGCCCGCGTGAACTTGGATCAGAAAATTGCTGAACGCATCCATGTCGGTGCCAATTTCTCGTATGCCAACTCCGTCAATGCTGCGCCCAATACCGGTTCCATCCCCGGGCAGGCCTTTAATACCGGTGGTCTCGGACGTCTTCCCCTGGTGACAGCACCCAACGTAGGCGCCTACAATGCCGATGGCACGTATAGCACCGACGGTGGGAACATTGGCAAAATGAGCAACACCGAACAGTCCGGTTTCTACAACCCCGTGATCGTGTTGGACAACGACTATTTTACTTCTACCGGCAACCAGATCAACGGAACGGTTTATGCGAGTGCAGAAGTGGTGAAAGGCCTTACGCTGAAAACCAGCTATGCCATCAACAACTTTACCATCGAAGACAAAAGCTATCAATCGCCCCTGAACGGCGACGGCTTTACGCCCAAGGGCTCGGTAACCAACACCCAACGCACCAACAAACGCTGGGACTGGCAAAACACGGCACAGTATGATCTGAACCTGGCCGATGCACACTTCTTCTCCTTCTTGGTGGGTGGCGAACAACAGTACACCAGTGTGGACCGTTGGGGTACAAACCGCACTACCTCGTCGGACATTTACTTCGACACATTCCAAGGCAACTTTGCCAACATCATCCCGACCAACAACTTTCAATCAGAGAACTTCCTGCTCTCTTATTTCGGTCGCGTGAACTACGACTTCAAGAAGAAATATTTTGCAACCTTCAACCTGCGCCGCGACGGATACTCTGCCTTTGCGCCGGGCAAGAAGTATGGTAACTTCTATGGTGGTTCTGTTGGGTACAACATTTCCGAGGAAGAATTCTGGAAAAATGCCTCTTTCAGCAGCACGCTAAACTTCTTCAAGATCAAAGCCAGCTACGGCAGCGTGGGTAACAACCAGGGTATCGACGACTTCGTTTGGCAGAACTTGTACAGCCCCGGATTATATGGTGGTGCATACACATTGAACTACAACCAAGTAGCGGCACTCAACCTGTCGTGGGAAACCAGCAAGAAAACCGACGTCGGCTTCAACTTCGGTTTGCTGCAAGATCGCATCACAGGTGAATTTGTTTACTACAACAACAAAGTCGACGGTTTGATCCTCTTTGTTCCGCAAGCGCCGTCCAAGGGTATTCCTAACCCCACGGCTGCAAACCGTAACCAGTTGTTGAAAAACGTTGGTGCCATGGTGAACAAAGGCATCGAATTCAGCGTGAAGGCCAATGCCCTGAATCGCGGCAGTTTCTCCTGGACGATCAGTGCCAACCTGACCACACTGAACAACAAGGTGACCTCGTTGGATTCCGATCAATCGCGCATCATCTCGTCCACCGCTTCGTTGGAAACTGCAAACGTAACCCAAGTGGGCCAACCGATAGGCTCGATCCTGGCCATACCGACCGAAGGTGTGAACCCTGCCAATGGACGACGTATTTTTGTGAAAGCCGATGGCACGCGCGTGCAATACGATCACTCCGCAGCACCGGCTTCGCGCTGGACCAAGGTCGACGACGGCTCGAACACGACTGCACCGACACAGGTGAACGATGGCAAAGTGTATGGCCCGACGCTGCCCACCTGGTATGGCGGTTTCGACAACACATTCAAATATAAGAGCTTCGACCTGGGTGTATTCGTGCAGTTCTCGGGTGGCAACTACATCTACAACGGTACGAAAGCCGGTTTGCGCGACATGCGCTTCTGGAACAACAGCACCGATGTGCTCGATCGCTGGACACCTGAACACACCAATGGAACCATTCCCCGCGTAGTGTATACCGACAACGTGTCGAACGGATCTTCTTTCCCGATTTCCGAAAACGTGGAAAAAGGCGACTTCCTGCGCGTGCGCAACATCTCGCTGGGCTATACGCTCAACAAAGATCTGATCAGTAAACTGAGGATGACCAACGCCCGTATCTACGCGCAGGTACAAAACGCATTCCTGATCACTGGTTATAAAGGTATCGACCCTGAGATATCTACCAACGGTAACAGCAACCTTACGCCAGGTATTGATCGGAACTCGATTGGCCAGGCGCGTACCTATACCGTGGGCTTGAGCATTGGTTTCTAATCCAAATTTTTGACGATCATGAAAAAGAATAAACTAAACATATTTACTTTTTGTACGGTGGTGACAGCGGGTCTGTTCTCCTGTCAAACCGACAAGCTGGAGCTCAACTCACAGACGAGCATGCCTTCCGACATTGTGTTCACAACGCCTTCGCGTGTAGAGCAACAAGTGAACGGTCTCTATGATGCGGTGAAAGACGGCGACTTTATGGGCAGCCGTTACCTGATCTACAGCGATATCCGCGGTGAAGAGTTTATGAACCGCCTTACCAACGGCGTAACCGGTTTGGCAACCTGGAACCACACCGAGAACTCGTCAACCAATGAGGTGAACAACCTGTGGCGCGCGGCTTATCAGGCGATCAACCAGGTCAACGTTTTCCTGAAAGGACTCGACGACAACGCTGCTCTTTTCGTTCCGCCGACTTTCTCTGCTGCATTTGCCACCACCACGGTAGACCAATATCGCGGCGAAGCCCGCCTGCTGCGTGGCATATCGTATTATTACTTGCTGCAACTCTATGCAAAGCCTTTTGTAGAAGGTGGTGCCAATCGTGGCGTGCCGCTCCGCTTGCAGGCCGAAACGAATTTTGACAACAACCTGTTGGCTAGCTCGAGTGTAGCCGATGTGTATGCACAGATCATCGCGGACCTGGATTTTGCAGAGCAAAAATTGCCGCTGACACCGGCTGCCGCTAACCGTGGCCACCGCAATGCCGCCATCGCGTTCAAGACCCGTGTTTACCTGACCATGCAACGCTGGAATGATGTGATCACCGAAGCGAACAAGATTGTTCCCGCTACGGCTCCGTTCAAGGCAGCTACCGGTGTGGACCATGCGCTTGCCGGTACTTTTGCTTCCGTGTTCACCTCTCCGTACAGCACCAGCGAAAGCATTCTTTCTTTCCCGTTCTCCACGCTTGACCCTCCCGGTACGCAAAACCAGCTCGGTTATTACTATCTGCCTGCTTCTGCTGGTACACCGACGACCAACACCGGTAACGGCGAATACTATTTGAACAGAAAAGGCATTCTCGGCGATACGGCGACGTTGTCAGTGACCGACGCCAGAAGAAAAATGACCACGAAAGTGATCATCAAGAACGCCGCGGGTGTAAAGACCGACTCGGCCTACTACCTCACGAAATTCTCGTCTGCATCGCCGTATACCGATAGCTCACCCGTTATCCGCTATGCGGAAGTGTTGCTGAATTTGTCGGAAGCCATCGTGCGTTCTACCAACTCGGTCGACAATCACGCGTTGGATCTTCTGAACGCCGTCAGAACACGTTCGGCAGGTGTTGCATATGCAGGTTTTGCCGATGCCGATGCCATGATCACCGCATTGCTGAAAGAAAGACGTGCCGAGTTCCTGGGTGAAGGCCTCCGTTCTACGGATTGTTTGCGTTTGGATCTGCCCCTTCAGGGCAAGGGTTCAATCCAGGCCTTGCTGCCTACAGATCCCATCTACACATGGCCATTGCCTCAATCGGAGTTGGCCGTTAACCCCGACGTGCAGAACATTAAATAGGTATTGATACTCCTAATGTTTCAAAGTAAAAGCCCCCGGAAACCTCCGGGGGCTTTTTTTGTCCCTTTTCCTACTTCATATCCCCAAGGCCACCAGACCAGATTCTAGAAAAGGTATGCCTTTAAAAAACGGTCCGACGCTACGTTCACGTGGGCTCCTGCTGACAATGCTGCATTACTGGATGACTTGAAATTGGAAAGAAGAATTGAATTCCTGGGAGAAGGTCTTCAAAGCATGGATATTCTTCGCCTCAATGAAGATTTTTCCGGCCAAAGGATCGGTTGGTGCTGTTCCTAGCACGGCCCTGAATTATATCTGGCCCATTCCTTCCAATGAATTGGCAGCGAATAAAATTGATGGAACGGAACAATTGATAATAATCCCTTCATTTAGAATTGAATTATAGAAGATGCCGTCTCAAATATGAGACGGCCTTTTCGTTTTGAGTGATTCTCGGAAGGAGCTTTTTGTTAAGTATAAATTGACAGCAGTCCTTGCCTTGAAACAATTGTAAAGATCAAGGACACCAGGCACAACGTTGAACGATAATATGCGACCCCTGCGTTCGGGGGTTTTGTACATCACAAACAACAATTCATTTGTGAGCCCGTTGACTATTTTATATTTGTTTAATACCCGTTTCAATTAACCCCATTAGCCTTATGAAAAAAAATCTTATGAAAGCCGCGTTCTTCATCGGCTTAGTCACCTCCCTGTCGCAATGCTCTGAAGTTCAACCAGCGACTTCTCCCGATCCAGGAATCGTTATTAGTGAGAAACAATTTCAGCCGCAGAAAGATATCGATTTCACGGGCGACTATCTTGTTTTCCGTACGCCGCAATTATTTGAGCAAACGTTGAATTCGATTCGTAATGCAGATCCACGTTCGGTAAGATCCTGGAGCGATCAACTTGGATTTGTTTCTATGCGTGTAATCTATGAGAAAGCCCTCGAGGAACAGGAGAAAAAACTCAATGAATTGCTTGCGCAATACCAAGCATACTCGCCAAATGATGCCAGATTGGATGTGGCTCCGATCTTTGAGCAGCCGGCTTTTGTAAAGGAGAATAAAGACTTGCTTATATTCCGAGAGAAGGGAATGATTGCTCGCCCGAAAGTCCCAAACTATGCCATAACAGCGTTAATCAACAAGAACGGTCTTGTAAAAGTAGCCGGTCATTTGTTTCAATATAACGAAGACAATATAAAGATTATCGTTGGAGGTGATCAAAGTAAAATAGAACTGCTACCAGTTACTAACGAAACAAACAAAAAGCTGAACATTATCGTGAATCCAATAACTCGAAAATTCCCAGCCGAATCTTCAAATGGCCGATACAACTATAGTTGGTCCGCAAAATCCAAGATGTTCCTTGATCCCACCTCGGCAAGTAATCAATTCTATTATAATACTGACGTCAGCATCATCTCAACGAATGTACCCGTATACGACACTACACCCGTGTGTGAACCTGCAGGTTGTGGAGAAGTGAGAGCAATGGACTGTACTTGTTATTTCCCTATCATCGGCTACGTGACCTTTACGACGTTTGAGAGTCATATGGAGGTGAGAAAAGTTTGGTTGGGCTTGATTGACACAGCTCATCAACCTAGCTATTCTACCATAACCGTTGATTATAAAATCGACAATGGAGCCTGGAGTAACGACCACACCTATACTTCGCTTAACTTATCCAACACCTATATAACCCTTTATGACGGCTCTCCTTACGTTAATTTTAGCTGCGGTAATCATGATTTCTATGCGCATCTTTATTCTTCCATCACCAGTCCAACCGTTAATCATTTATGGTGTGATTGAAGCGCGACAACTTTAGGTCTCAGCCTAGTCTCTCCGGAGACTAGGTTTTTTTTTGCTTCAACTTGTTAAACTCCGCCGTGTCCTTCAAAACCAACTCCACTTATTACCTCGTCAAGTTCTGATTTGCTTTGCGGTATACTGATAGCTCCCCGGCTATTCGCTATGTGGAGGTGTTAAATTTGTCTGAGGCCATGGTCCGTTCTGCGAACCCTGTAAACGCACAAGCATTGGATCTGTTGAATGCGGGACGGACACACTCCAAAGGAGTAGCCCATGCTACTTTCGCTGATTGGGTGTGATGCTCGCCGCATTGTTGAAAGAAAGACGTGCTGAGTTTCCTCGAGGGACTCCGCTTTTCCGACCGCATACGTCTTGATCTGTCCATCCAAGAGCAAGTCCACGATCCCTGCTGGCAATCCTATGTATGGCCTAAGCCTGCTTCTGAAGTAGCAGCCAATTCGCTTTTGGTGAAGAACTAAACAACAGTTTATCTGGAATTTGGGTGCTCCCGGAATTTTTTCCGGGGAGCTTTTTATGTCCTTAATTTCCTTCTTCGCTATCCCCCGGGCTACCAGCCCCCAACCTTAAAAAGCTATCCGTCTCACTAAAAACGGACCCGGCACCTCACGTTTTTTGGTAAAACCCAAAAAATATTTTTTAAATTTTTTGAGATGTATGGTAAAAAATAAACCTATTTAAAAGAATTTCAATCGTATTCAGAATTCTGAGCTTCATTTTTTACCCTACGTTTAACAAAAACGCTGAGTTTAGATCGATGTGTGGTATTTTCTTTTGCCGAATGCTCCCTTAAATTGGTGCCGTAAGTAACCTAAACCGAAAAACCTATGAAGAAAATTCTACTAACGTGTGTCACGTTAGTTTTTGCGCTATCCGTGATGGCGCAGGAGCGAACAGTGTCAGGGAAGGTGACCTCCGCCGAAGACGGGTCATCCTTGCCTGGCGTAAACGTGATTGTGAAAGGTACCGTCAACGGGTCGGTGACCAATGCCGAGGGGGCGTATACCGTTACCGTGTCGGGTAACAATGCGATCCTTGTTTTTTCATTTATCGGCTTAACCACAGCCGAAGTACCCGTGGGCGAGCAAAGCACGGTCGACATCCAGCTTTCATCAGACATCACGCAGCTTTCGGAAGTGGTCGTCACCGGCGTTGGTGTGGCCACCGACAAGCGGAAACTGGCGATCGCTGTTGAATCGGTGGGATCAAAAGATTTCCCGGCGGCGCCAACCGCTTCGATCGACCAGGCGCTGGTGGGTAAAATTGCCGGTGCACAAATCAGCAGCACCAACGGTACACCTGGAGCCGAGACAAACATTGTTTTGCGGGGCATCAACACCATCAACCGCGGCACGTCGCCGATCTACCTCGTGGACGGCGTCCAGGTGGGGGCCACCAGCCTTAACACCATCGATCTGAATGCCATCGATCACGTGGAGGTTGTTCAAGGGGCGGCATCTGCGACCATCTACGGCGCACAAGGCGCCAATGGCGTTATCCAGATGTTCACCAAGAAGGGAAGAGACGGAAAGGTGCACGTGGATTTCTCCAGCAGCGTGGCCAACAACACCTACCTGAACATCGGCGATCTTCGCAAAGCGCGGTTTCATGCCTTTGTGACCGACGGCGAAAACAACGTCATCGGTACATCCGGCAAACCCTTGACATTGGATCCCGCCACGCTGGTGTATAGCGAGAACGTGCAATACAACCCGTTGAGCACGACCAGTGTCTTGAACAAGCCCTACGACAAGAACCTGCAATACTATGATCACTTTGCCTTCTTTTTCAAACCGGCCAATACCTACAACAACAGTGTAACGGTTTCGGGAGGCAAAGAGAAAACGGATTTCCTCTTCACCGTATCCAACAACAAACAGGAAAGCAACATCATCGAGAACGGCGGCGTATCGCGCACGAACCTTACCGCCAACTTCGGTACCGAGATCGCGAAGGGTCTGACCTTCCGCAGCATCACCATGCTGGCCTACACCAAGAACACGATCAAGACGCAGGACAGAACCATCATCTACAGTATCAACAACGCGCGGCCCTTTGCCAACTTCGAGCAGGTGGACACCGACGGTGATGTGGGCGCTTATTTTGGCGACGCGGTGGGTGTGAACCACTTTAACCCGCTCTACTACCAGCGCAACACGAACGTGAAGGATAACAAGGAGGATTTCTTCCAGAACTTCAACCTGAACTACAAGTTGCCCAAATTTGTAGAGCTGGATCTTAAATATGGATTGAACTATCAGCACCAGGAGCAGCGCACTGTTTACGCCAACCAAACGGCAAACAACAACGCGACGGCTACCCAATCGTGGGTGTCGAACTTTGCGCCGGATGCGAAAGGTGAGATCGATGACTATTTCTTCAACAAAACATTCCAGAACTTCCTGGGTACGGCCATCATCTCGTTCGACTTCAAGGAAGATTTCAACTCGAACCTTCCCATCAAAACCGTAACGCAGGTGGCGTATGATGTGCGGAAGACAAACAACAAACAATACCTGAGCTATGGACTGGGTCTTCCCACCTACAGCCCGTTCACGGCCAGCCAGGCTACCACGTTTGTGGTTCCTGCCGCCGACATCGTGACGCGTTCCAAGACCGACCCCGTGTATTACGGTGGTGATTACACCGAGCCCTTCTTCACGTATGGCTACCTGGTCAACCAGCGCGTTGAATTCGGTGAGATTGCCGGTGTATCGGGTGGTTTTAGAAGCGATTATTCTTCTTCGTTCGGAAGAGGTTCCAAGCCCTTTACGTTCCCTCGCGGAGACGCCTATTTCAGATTGTCGTCGCTTAACTTCTGGAAAGACGGAGCCTTGGGAGGCGCCGTTCCCGACTTCAAGATCCGTGCGGCGTATGGCGAAGCCGGTATCCAGCCCAAGCCATTCGATCGTTATCCTACGTTGGGTACGAAGAGCCTGGGGACCTCCAACTCGTTCTACATTCCTTCGGCCCAACCGAATCCTGACCTGAACGTGGAGGTGTCGAAAGAACTGGAGATCGGGTCCGATTTTGGTGTTACGGTATTGCAGGGCACGAACTGGTTGAACGATATCGGTGTGTCGGTGTCCTATTGGAAAAGAAACACCAACAACGCCATCTTCGACGTGAACGTTGCTCCATCGGCCGGTCTGGGAACGTTGAGAGATAACGCCTTCTCGCTCGAGTCGAAAGGCTTCCAGGCCGCACTGAACTTTGCCATTTTCCAAAACAGCAACCTCACCTGGAACCTGACCACGAACTTCAGCAAGCAGACTTCCGAGATCACGGCGACCAACGGCCAGGAGATCGTGGTGCAGTCGAGCGCCGGAAGCACGAACTACGTGTTGAAGCCCGGTGAAAAGATCGGTCAGCTATACGGACGTGTCGCGTTGCACCACGTGGATGACAAGGCGCCCGATGGTACGTTCTTTATCCCCGAAGCACAGCAAGCTAACTACACGGTGGCCAGCAACGGCTTTGTCGTGAACACGGCGACGAAACAACCTGTGTTCTCCAGCAAGCTGTATAGCTTTGGCGATCCCAATCCGAAATTCAACATGTCGTTCATCAACAACTTGAGCTACAAGAATTTCCTCACGCTGGCCTTCCAGTTCGATTGGGTTCAGGGAAGCCACTTGTATAACCAAACCAAAGAGTGGATGTATCGCGATGGGATCCACAGCGATTACGAAAAGCCGATTACGATCAACGGCGAGACCGGCGCTTATACCGCATTCTACCGCGGTGTGTATGCGCAAGGTCAGGCCAACGGAACAAAAGATTATTTCTATGAAGATGCTTCGTTCGTTCGCCTGAGAAACGTTTCGGTGGGTATCGATCTCAACAAAGTACTTCACATCAACTCCATGCGGAAGCTTCAGCTCATGCTCACGGGCCGCAACCTGTTGACCTTCACGAACTACACGGGCATGGATCCGGAAGTGAGCTCGGGAACAGCCAACTCGGCGTTCGACCGCGGCGTGGATCACAACACGATGCCGAACTACAAGTCGTATCAGGTAGGTTTGAATTTTGGATTTTAAACCATGAAAAATTGTATGAAAAAGATATTACTATACATACTCACTATTTCGCTTGTCGGAACCTCGGTTTCCTGCAAAGACGATCTGGACATTCAGAACCCGAACCAACCGGGACTGGGAAGCGCATCGAGCGAGTCGGGCATAATTTCCCTGGCTCAGGGTGGCGTTTATATCAACGGATTCAAAGAATTGAAATACTATGATGGTGTTCCCGGATATTTTTGGACAGGAGCCATGGGCTTTCACGAATTGATGGGCGATGTCATTGGCGAAGAAGCGGCAAACATTTATGGGAACCAGATCGGTTGCCCGCAATATGTGATCCTGGACAATGGCACCAAGGTCCTCAACCCCAACTCACCAAACACACAATTGGGACTGATCCGCCTGATCAATGTCAACGCAAACGCGGGACAAAACACGTTGTTCTATGAGTGGGCCTACATGTATGCCATGAACAACGCCATGAACAATGTGCTGACGTTGGTGGAAAATGTAGAATTTACCGATCCCGTCGAAACGAAGAAAAGTATCGTCAAAGCATGGGCCTATTGGTGGAAGGGGTATGCCTACTCCAGGATCGGGTCCACTTACTATGCGGGGTTGATCAACAACGAGGTGAATAAGACCAACGGTGATTATGTTACCAAGGAAGCGATTATCGCCGAATCCAATTCAAATTTTGATCTGGCCGCCGCACAACTTGCCGGCTTGAGCGACGACGACACGTACCGTAGCGTCGTGGGCGAATTGATCCCCAGCTTCAACCAGGTTGGAAAAGGCGGTGTGCCGACTCCGGCGATGTGGACAAGAGGCATCAACACCATGAAGGCACGGAATCTTTTAGTGAACACGCCGGTTGCCGACATGACGCCGGCACAATGGCAGGACATCATCACGTTGACAAACAATGGTCTGGCGGCCGGCGACATGGTGTTCACCGGACGCTCGAATGATAACGGCGATTTCATTTCGGCAACCAGCGGAGCCATCGCGCCCAAATCGACCGGGAATCCGGGAAGTGGGATCACCTATAAGATCAGCGAGCGCCTGATCCAGGAGTTCAAACCGGGCGACAAACGACTGGACAATAATTTTGAGCAGTTGGCTGCCCCCTGGAGAGGCGAGTCATCGCGCGGAAATGTTTTCAACACGCGCTACCAAATGTTGAATGGAGGAGACGGCATTGCGGGCACGATCATCATGAGCAGCCGCGAAACCGGCGAATATGAATTGTACCTGGCCTCGACCTATGAAGAGAATCTTTTGATGAGTGCGGAAGCCAAGATCAATACTTCGGACATCGAAGGCGGCCTTGCCCTGATCGATAAGCTTCGCACCGAGCAAGGGGCGGGACTGACGGCCGTGGCAGGAACCGGCCTGACGTTCGACGACGCGAAAGAAGAACTTCGCCGGGAGCGAAGAATTGTCATGGCGTTCAGAGGTCTTTCTTTCTATGATGCGAGACGCTGGGGGGTCACGAAGGACATCAGCGCGGGTGGAGGAAGAACAGGAGCGGTTGTAGTGGACAATTCCGGTGTGGTGAGCACGAATGCGACCATCAACTACAGCTACCTGGATTACTGGGATGTGCCGGATAACGAATTGACCTACAATCCGGCTTCCGCCGAAAGCGCTCCGGTTAAGAACCCGATGGGGCTATAATCCACAGATTTATCAATTCTCTCTATAATATAAAGGGACTCCCGGCAACGGCAGTCCCTTTTTATATTGATTTCCATCCCTGTAAAATGCGAATAACGCAACGTAACGCAGTATTTGGCCTTTGCCATTGAAAATACCGCAAAAAAAACGACTTGCGGTATTTCCTTTTGTGCTTTACTACCTTAAATTGGGTCCGGATATTATACAATAACCTAAACCTAAACCTATGAAGAAGTATCTACTAACGTGGTGCGCGTTAGCTTTTGCGCTGTTTTCTTTTGCGCAGGAGCGGACGATCACCGGTAGGGTCTCGTCCTCCGAAGACGGCTCGTCCCTTCCCGGTGTAAACGTGGTGGTCAAAGGAACCACAAATGGAACGGTTACCGATACCGACGGTAACTATAAATTGACAGTCCCCTCCGGAGATGCCAGCCTGGTGTTTTCTTTTATCGGTCTCCTCACCCAAGAAGTGCCAGTTGGCGACAGAACAACTTTAGATGTTCAACTTACCTTAGATGTCAAGCAACTTTCCGAAGTCGTGGTTACCGCTCAGGGTATCGAGCGCGAGCGCAAAGCCCTTGGGTATGCGTCGACGACCATCTCCTCGGCAGACCTTGCTAACAAGCCTGAGACCGACGTAGGACGGGCGTTGCAAGGAAGAACCCCCGGTCTCCAGATCCTGAACTCTTCGGGTATGGCCGGTGCTGGTTCCAAGATCAACATCCGCGGTATCAGCTCGGTGAACGGAAATACACAACCCCTGTGGGTTGTCGATGGTATTCCGATCAACACATCGACCAACGATTCCAACACCGACTTCCGCGATGGTAACATTGCGCCTTCGCGTTTTATCGACATTGATCCCAACAACATTGCCAGCATCAACATCCTGAGAGGTTTGAGCGCCACAACCTTGTATGGTTCGCTGGGAAGAAATGGTGTGATCCTGGTGACGACCAAGTCGGGCGCCAGCAGCAAGCAGCAGCAAAAATTTGAAGCCAGTGTGAGCCAGTCTTATTTTGTGATCCAGGCCATTTTGCCGGAGTATCAAAATAAATGGGCCAACGGTTTCGATGGTGACTATGGTGAATTCTTCAGTAACTGGGGAAGCTTGTTTTCCAACAACGTAGCCGTAGGAAAACACCCTTACTACGAACACCGCGCACTTTTCCCGGATCATCCGGAATTTAACGATGCCACCGGATACGTTCCCAAGCCGGCGCCAAACAACGTGAAAGATTTCTTCAAGAAAGGATCATCGTCGAACACGTCGTTGAACCTGGGTTTCAAAGGTGAAAACTCCAGCCTGAACCTGAACTATAGCCACTTGGATGAAAGCGGTTATATTCAGAACAACAACATGAAGCGCGACAACCTCGCACTGGGCGGAACGGCAAACCTGACCAAAAAACTCTCCATCACCAGCACATTCAATTTTGTGCGGACTGAGATCAAGAGCCCTCCGACCGGAGCCGGCACAGGTAGTAACTCCACCGGTGGACCTTCCGTGTTTGCAAACTTGTTCTACGTGCCCCGTAACATCGACCTGATGAACTGGCCCTATGAGAACCCCATTACACACGCCAGTGTTTACTATCGCAACGGTAACGACGTTACCAACCCCCGCTGGCTGCTGAGCAACGCGCAACAGACTTCGAAGACAAACCGCTTCTTTGCCAACGTGAGCCTGAACTATGAGCTCACCAACTGGTTGAAGGCAAGCTACCGTCTGGGCTTGGATACCTATTCTGAAAAACAAACCTATTGGCTGAACAAAGGCTCGGTGGGCTATCCTACGGAAGCTCAACTTTTGTCAAACGGTCTTTATCGCTCTGTCAACTTCCTCAATACGATCGTGGATCACACCTTCATGTTGAGCCTCAACAAGGAGATCGCCACCGATCTTGATCTGACCGGCGTAGTAGGTTTCAACGCCCGCACCGATACCAACGAGCAATCCGGTTTGGAAAGCTCCGGACAAGTGGTGTATGGCTTGATCGAGCACCGTAACTTCTCCAACACAACGTCACGCGACTTCAGAGGTAACAACCTGAACAAGACCATGCGCAGAACCTGGGCAGGTGCCTATTTCGACATGGGTCTCGGTTACAAAGACTTCTTGTATGTGAACCTGACCGGCCGGAACGACTGGTCGACCACACTTGAAAAAGCTAACCGCTCTTTGTTCTATCCTGGTGCCAGCTTGTCGTTCATCCCCACAACGGCCTTCCCTGACTTCGCTTCCGGAGTATTGGAATTCCTGAAGTTAAGAGCCGCCTACGGTACTTCGGCAAACTTCCCCGAGCCTTATAACACGCGTCCTTACCTGGCCATCAACGCCCAGGCTTCCCAGGACGTGCAAGGCATCGTTTCCACCCAAGGAACGCCTACTGTTTTGGCCAACAAGAACCTGAAGCCTGAGTTGCTGACGGAAATTGAATTCGGATTGGAAGCGCAATTGCTGGACAACCTGGCCAAGGTCGATCTCTCGTATTATAACAGACAAGCAAAAGATCAAATCCTGAATCGCTCGCTCGACCCTTCAACCGGTTATCAAACCACGCTGATCAACGCCGGCTCTATCCGCAACAAGGGTGTTGAACTTGGTTTGACGATCAGCCCCTTCCGCAAAGGAGATTTCCATTGGGATGTTCGCGTGAACTACACCAAGAACATTTCGAAAGTGGAAAGCTTGCCCGAAGGATCGAAAGAGATCCTCATCGGTGGATTTACCAACCTGGGTAACTTTGCCATCGAAGGACAACCTTTCAACGTTATCCAAGGAAACTATACACAGCGAAATGACAAAGGCGAATACCTCGTTGACGAAAACGGCAACTGGGTGATCTCCAATGACATTAAGGTCATTGCCAACCCGAACCCGAAATGGTTGGGATCGTTGATCAGTGACATGAACTACAAAGGCATCAACTTTGGATTCCAGTGGGACTATGTGAATGGCGGACAGGTTTATTCCTATACAGCGGCTACCATGGTGGGTCGCGGTGTGGCGAAAGATCTGGAGGCCTTCAATCCCGGTCTTCCCCTCATTCTTCCCGGTGTGAAGCAGTCGGACGGAACGCCTAACGATCTTCCGGTAACTACTTCCGGTATGTTCTTTGGAAACTCCATCATCGGTGGATCGGCCAACGACAGAGGCGTTTTCGATGCGACACGCATCCGCTTGAGAGAAGTTAAATTGGGCTACTCCCTGCCTTCTTCGATCACCACCAAATTGGGTGTACGGGGAATCAACATTTCCTTCCTGGGTAGCAACCTCTGGTTCCGTGCGATCAATGCGCCGAAATACTCCAGAGCCGATTTCGACAGAACGGCTTTCGGTGTGGGCAATGGCGCAGGCTTCGACTTCCTGGGCGGTCCTTCGGCCAGACGTTATGGTGTTAACCTTCGGATAACTTTATAAGCGACGAACAATGAAAAAGATATATAAATATTTCACTCTGACCCTGATCCTGTTCGCCATGTCTTGTAACATGGACAGAGATCTGGATAACCCGAATGAAGCATCAACCAGCCAGGCAAACGTGGACCTGTTGATGAATAAGATCCAATTGGATTTTGCTGCGTTCTATTCCCTGGTATCCGGTAATGATATTTCGGGTGTTACAGGAACCAACGTGGGCGTCAACCAAGTCGTGCGGATGATGGCGATGATCAGCGGTTCCACCTATGAAAGAGCCTTGATCTCTCAGAATTTCGATCAGATGTGGACACGTGCTTACCAGGACGTGCTGATCAACATCGAAACCCTGCTTCCGATGGCGAAAGACGGAAACTTTATGGTGCATTCAGGTTCCGCCAAGGTCCTGAAGGCTTACATCTATATTACGCTGGTGGACGTGTTTGGCGACGTTCCGAAGACGGAAGCGTTGCAGGGAACGACCGGTGTATTTAACCCGAAAGCTGACCCTGGAGCCCAGATCTATGCCGAAGCCATCGCGCTTCTGGATGAAGCCAAAACAGATCTGGCAGCCAGTGGACATGGCCTTGACAGAGACATCTATTACGGCGGCGACACTGACAAATGGATCACGCTGGCCAATTCGTTAAAGTTGAAAGCCTGGATGAACATCTCTACCGATCCTGCCCGCAAAGCAGAAGCGGTAACAGCGATCACAGCCTTGTTGGCCGACGGCGATCTCATCGATACCGATGCTGAAGAATTCACTTACAAATACGGAACAGCAGACATTCCTGCCCGCTCCCGCCATCCTCAGTATCGCCAGTTCTATACACCGGCAGAAGGTAACGGCACAGGTTATGTTGGAAACTATTACCTGAAGGAAGCCTACAATGGAAAAGGGATCGAAGATCCTCGCTGGAGATATTATTTCTTCCGCCAGGTCGGTTCCATTGACCAAGCCCTTTCTATCGATGGAGAATCTGTTCCTTGTGTGTTAAACCCGAAGCCTCTTCACTATGGCACCGGAACTCCTTTCTGCACATTTGAGCCCGGTTTCTTCGGTCGCGATCACGGCGATGCCAGTGGAACGCCTCCCGACGGAACAGTGAAGACCGTGGTGGGTGTATATCCTGCCGGTGGATTGGCTGACACCAACATCACCTATACAAATCCAGATGACGAGAGACCCGGCGACGGTAAAGGTGCTGACTTTTATTTGCCCGTCGTTCAAGGCCTTGGCGGAAATGGTAAAGGAATCGAACCCATTTTCATGTCCTTCTTCATTGACTTTATAAAGGCTGAAGCGGCCCTCCGCTTGGGTATTGGAACCCCTGCCGACGCAAAAGCATCGATGACAACAGGTATCGATAAGTCGATCAATCGGGTAAAAGCCATGGGAGAATCCCTTGGACAGACCGTTCCCGAATCGATGGTTGCCTCTGCACCGGACTACAAGATCTTCGTGGGCAATCTCTTCGATGCATCCGACGATAAGCTTGACGTGGTGATGAAAGAATACTATCTCGCGCTGTTTGGAAACGGTATTGAGGCCTATAACCTCTATCGCAGAACAAGCTCGCCGAAGAACATTCAGCCCATGCTTGCGCTTAACGGTGGAAAGTTTGCGATGTCGCTCATCTACCCCGCAGTCTATGCCAACCTGAACGGATCGGTGACTCAAAAGACAGATGGATCAGTGAAAGTTTTCTGGGACAAAAATCCCGATGACCTTAAATAAACGAAACTATGAAATCAACTATAAATAAATTATCGCTGTTCATCGGCATCGCCTGTTTGGCGGCATGCGCGGATGACTCCCTGGATCCGTTTCGCCTGAAGGAACAAACCAAGGGGTCGATCCTGGCGCTCCGCGGAGATTCGTTCGACGCCTTGAACGACAATGGCTGTTCGAATTCGTTCTTCAAAAATAAGATCGTCGGCGACGAAACCTTCGTCATGGATGTTGAATACCTTTCAGAAGACCCCAAGTCGCTGCAGGAGATCCAGGTGTATGCACACTATCAAAGACCCGACCCTGATAATGCAGGTCAGTACACGATCGATACACGCGCCAAAGTGGCAACATTCCCGGGATCGACGTTAACGGCAACCGGCACCGGAAACCCGACAGGCGTTTTGTCCATTCAACTTTCCGCCATTCTTACTGCCGTGGGAAATCCTACGGTGGAGGACGATGATCTTTTGAATATCGAATCAGATCTGCTCCTGACCAATGGATCGGTGGTGTTCTCGACATCTGTGGTGAACAGTGGTTTGTATCAAAGCGGTATTTTTTATCCCGCTCAAACCCTTCTCTATTGCCACGATGACATTAACAACTTCCTTCCGGTACCGAAGTTCGCATTGCGTGTAGGTACGCCGTTGAAGAATGGGGCGAAGGATACGTTGAACATCACATACAAGACTGAAATTGCCACACCCCCCACGGTAACACTGGTGGGCAACGAAGGTACGCTGGGCACATTGGTAGCAGATCCGGACGACGACTCTGGAACTAAGTTCTATGCCATCTACACAGCCGGTCCGGGCTATACGGGACCCGTTTCTGTGAAAGTGGCAGGCGCTGTGACCGGTGGCTCGGGAGCCACCGCTGGACTGGTGCAGCCGGAAGCCAAGCTGGCTACCATACAAGTCGATAACCTCGGTCCCCAAGTAGTGGGCGCTCCGATTATCGAAAACCAGGCAAACCCCGCCGCAGGCCCTCGCATCGGACGTGATCAGTACATCGCCATTACCCTTAATTTCCAGGAAGAACTCGATCCGGGCACCGACCTGTTGATCTCGGTGACGGGTCATAACCTGGATCCGGTAGATGAAGATGTGATGACCATCGCTGAAAATGGCAGATCGGCAACCTATACCTATGTCTACAAGGATACGGATGAAGGAACAACCGTGACTCCGGGCGATCTGGACTTTGACGTTACTGGTGGCGCCGATTTGGCTGGCAACGACTTCGCAGGCATATCGTTTACGACATTGAATGACATCGGTGAGCCTCCGGTGCCGGTAGTTACGCTGGACGCCAACTACGATCTTGGTAATAACATTAAATGGTCGGCTACAACAACCACCGGCCCTTCTAATGTTGGTGGCGCAACCTCGGGAACAGTCTTCTATGCGGCAGTGCCCGCCGGAAGTGCTGCACCCACACAGGCAACCCGTACCATTAAGGGCGTAGTGGTGAACGATGGATTTGATTTTGGTGGCGATACACCAGTCGAAACCGGAAGCTTCGACGTGTCCAATGGCTTCGGAGTGGCATCGAGTAAATTTGTCTCAAACGGCGATTTTGACGTGTACTTCTATTTTGTGAATGCAACGGGTAACGTGAGTAAGAACACGGGCCCGACGCAGGTTACCATGCAATAATTCTTTTGCATAAAAATGAAAAAGGCTGCCTTCACGGGCAGCCTTTTTTAATACTTAGCATTGATCTTTTCCTGTTTATGTTATGAGAGTTCCGTTTTTTGTAACCGATAGCTCCCCCTGGAAGTATTGCCTGGCTTTCATTATGCTTGCCGTTCAACTCCCCGGCTTCGCTCAAGGACCTGTACTGAAAGGAACCATTTCAGAGCATGACAACCCCATGCCCGGCGTAACGGTGTACCTGGAGCAATTGAATATTGGTACCGTGTCCGATTCCCTTGGAACGTATTCCATTTCAGTGCCCTCGGGAACCTACTGGACAAAGTTTTCATTCACCGGCTACAAAACCGTTCGCGTCAAGCTCACCCTGCATCAATCCCAACGTTTCGATGTTGTTATGGAGGAAGACATCACCCAACTGGATGAAATGGTGGTGAACGCACAAGCGGAAGATCACAACGTGGCCAGTGTGGACATGGGTGTGAGCACGCTGACGATGAAGACGCTGTCGAAGATGCCGGCGTTTATTGGGGAAGTCGATATCATTAAAAGTATGTTGCTGTTGCCCGGCGTCACCACGGTGGGAGAGGGCACCTCGGGGATAAACGTCCGCGGGGGTAATTCGGACCAGAACCTGATCTTGCTGGATGGCATGCCCATCTTTAATCCCTCACACTTAATGGGCATGTTCTCGGTGTTCAACCCCGACATGGCCAAAGACATTTCGTTGTACCGCGGCGGCGTTCCGGCCCAGTTTGGCGGACGTGCTTCTTCCGTTTTGGACATCAGCGTCAGAAGTCCTTCCACAAAGAAAAGTTTCCAGGGAGGGATCGGGTTGGTGGCCAACCGTTTTTTGTTTGAGACACCACTCATCAAAGACCGGCTATCGCTCATCATCGGTACGCGGTTTTCATTTTCCGACTATCTTTTCAAAGTGCTGAAGAGCTCAAGCCTGCGGAACACAAAAGCCAATTTCTATGACATCACCGGGCGGCTGGAATACCTGAAGGGGAACGACCGGATTTACCTGACCGCCTATAATTCCACCGATGTATTTAAACTTCCTTCCGATTCGATCTCGAATGGAAACATACCACCGGCCACCGACTATCGCTGGAAAAGCAACACAGCCACATTGGGATGGATCCATAAGTTTGCCTCCAACCTGTCCTTGAAGTCAGCGCTGGTCTACAGCAAGTACAATTCCGTGATCTCCAGTCATGAAGTTCCGAACGACTATGATTTCAAATCGGACATCTCCTATAAATCCATGAAGTCCGACTTGTCGTGGCAAAAGAACGCGCATCAGGCCATCGGAGGAGTTGAGTTGGCGCAATACAAGGTCAATCCCGGTACCCTGATCCCCTTGTCCGATGAAACGGATCTATCCCTGCCCCCCCTGCAATCCGAACAGGGCACAGAGATGGCTGTGTTTGGATCGGATGAAGTGCACTTGCAACGATGGCTCACCATGCAAGCGGGGCTTCGCTATTCTTATTATTTCAACACGGGACCTTCCACGGTCTACGCCTACGCGCCGGGAAAGGAGCGCGACATAAAGTATATAACGGACACGATTCACTATAGCAAACACGAACGCATCGCCAGCTATGGTGGTCTTGAACCCCGCCTGGCCTTCAACATGCGTTTAGGACCAAAGTCCTCCATAAAGATTGGCTACAGCCGCTTGCGCCAATACCTGCAACGGATTACGAACACAACGGCATCGCTACCTACAGACCGCTGGCAACTCAGCAACACGTATGTGAAGCCCATCATCTCCGATCAATTTTCGGTGGGCTATTTCCGGAATTTTTATCAGAACAAATACGAGGCATCCCTGGAAGTATACACCAAGAATATTCAGAACATCAGCGACTACAAAGGGGGTGCCGACCTGTTGCTGACGCCGCTGCCCGAGACAGTTATCCTGCAGGGGAAGGGCAAAGCCTATGGACTGGAATTTCAATTGAAGAAAAATGTAGGCCGTCTCACCGGGTGGCTGAACTACACGTATTCTCAAACGATGATCCTGATCGAATCCACTAATCCCAACGAACAGGTGAATAACGGGAAGTGGTACCCGGCGAACTACAACCGACCCCACAGTTTGAACCTGGTGTTGAACTATAGTCCGAATAAAAAGGGCATTACCTATGCTGCGAATTTTACATTCAGTTCCGGCCGGCCGACAACGTATGCCTACAATCGCTATTACATGGGCTTCCTGCAAGTGTCTAATTTCATAGACCGCAACCAGGATGTTATTCCGAACTATCATCGCCTTGACCTCTCCATGACCATCGACCCGATGCGCGCAGCGAACAAGCGCTTTCATGGAAGTTGGGTGTTCAGCCTGTATAACGTGTATGCGCGCAAGAATGCTTATTCCATTTTCACGAAAACAAACGGCATACATTCAGCCATCATCTCTTCGGATGCCTACAAGCTTTCGATTTTTGCGACGATCATACCCTCGATCACCTATAATTTTAAGTTCTGACTATGAGGCTGACGATTTCCAACATAAAAACCAGGCTCATCACCATTTCTTCCGGCATCGTCCTGCTGGTGTTGAACAATTGTGTTACTCCTTTTGAACCCGAGCGTCGTGATATAGATAAGCAGCTGGTCGTGAGCGGTTCGATCACCGATGGCCCAGGCCCACACTTCATCAGCGTGAACTACACACCACCCTATTCCGACATCAAACAAAAATCCTATCTCTATCCCAACAATGCCCGCGTGTTTCTCTACGACGACACGGGATATGAAGAAGAACTGAGCCCCACCACTTACGGCACGTATAAAACAGCAGACGACACAAAAGGTGTCCCGGGCAGGACCTATCATGTCACCATCGTATTGGAAAATGGTACGCGGTATGAATCCCGTCCTGAATTGATGGCACCTGTTCCGGCGATCGACACCTTGTTTGCAGAGTTCAAACCCCTTCCGTCGACGGACGTGCCCGGTAAATTTTCGGTCTACCTCGAGACCACGGATGCGCCGGAAACCAACAACTATTATTGGTGGAACTGGGAGCATTATGAAACACTACCCTACTGCAAGATCGTGGCCCTGCCTGGTGGAGGAAGACTGGCTTATCCTTGCTGCAACCCGTGTTGGAGGATCACGTTTTGCGATGGCTGTTTTTCGCTTACGTCCGACTACCTGAGCAACGGCAAACGCCTGAGACGACAACACATCACCGATGTGCCCTACGATTCGAAGGATCCGTATTACATCATGGTGAAACAACAATCAATTTCCGAGGACGCTTTTAAATTCTGGTCGGCCGTGTATGATCAACTGAACAACACCGGCGGTGTGTTTGATAAATCACCCGCTACGATCCAGGGCAATATTTTCAACGTTAGCGATCCGACCGAGCAGGTGTTGGGCTATTTTATGGCGAACAGTGTTGTGCAGCGCTATTTTTATGTCGATCGCAATGTCGATGTGCTGCTCGTTCGCAGGCCTTTCAATCCCTATGAGATTGCGGAAACCTGTGTCAATTGCGAGAACCAGGTTGGCCGCACAAACGTCATGCCTCCGGGTTGGATAAATTGAACGCGTAAACCCTGCGTGGAATAAAGTCTGAAGGGCCTTTTTTTGGCCGAACAAAATTCTATTGTTTAGGGGTGAACTCTCCCCTTTGTGGGCTAGATTTGCCGCCTTATAGAGCTACCCATGAATGATAGACTGATCTCTGCCGCCAAAGGACTTGCCACCGATCGCACCCCCATCTGGCTCATGCGCCAGGCCGGCCGCATTCTCCCGGAATACAGAAAGGTGAGGGAAACCGCCAAAGACTTTAAAACCCTCGTAAAAACCCCCGAGCTGGCCACCGAAGTAACCATACAGCCCGTCGACATCCTGGGCGTGGACGCGGCCATCATCTTTTCCGATATCCTGGTCATCCCCGAGGCTATGGGTCTCAACTATGAAATGGAAGAAAACAAAGGCCCCGTCTTCCCCAAACGGATCACGTCGGAAGCCGATCTCTCATCGTTGCACATCGCACAAGCCGAAGAACTTCAATATGTATTAGACGCCATCCGCCTCACCAAAAAAGAGCTTCAAGGCAAAGTGCCACTCATTGGTTTTGCGGGCGCACCGTGGACCATCTTCTCCTACATGATCGAAGGCAAAGGCAGCAAAACCTTTAGCCAGGCAAAAAAAATGCTCTATACCCAGCCCGCGTTCTCACACCGCTTGCTGGACATGATCGCCCAAAGCACCATCCATTATCTGAAAGCGCAGATCAAAGCCGGCGCCGACATCGTGCAGATCTTCGACTCCTGGGCTGGCATATTATCGCCGGATCAATACGCAGAATTTTCCCTGAAATACATCTCAAAAATTTGTGATGCCCTCGGAAACGACGTCCCCAAAATTGTCTTCGCCAAAGGAGCTTTCTTCGCGCGTGCTGAAATGAATACCATCAACTGCGACGTCGTAGGATTGGATTGGAACATGGGCATCGCCGAATCGCGCGCCCTGCTCCCCAACAAAGTGCTCCAAGGCAATCTCGACCCTTGCGCCCTCTACGGCTCCCTCGACGACGTGCGACGCGAAACCAAAAAAATGCTCGACGCCTTCGGCCCCCACAAACACATCGCCAACCTCGGCCACGGTTTATATCCCGACACCGAAGTAGACAAAGTGAAATGCTACATCGACACCGTGAAGGAATACAGCGCAACGCTGCGTCGCTAGGACTGTCGTTGATAAACCAGACGCAAAGTTTGGCGCAAAGAAATTCCGATGATTACCAAAAAATAACCCCGGCCTTCAGGCCGGGGTTATTGACATCTATATCGAAAGGGCTTTAGCCCTGACCTTCACTCATTCACTCCGAAGAGATTTTATAGGATTAACAATCGCCGCCCGGATCGACTGATAGCTCACCGTGATCCACGAGATCAACAATGCCAAGCCTCCCGCCAGCAAAAACACACCGACACCCAAATCCACACGGAACGCAAATCCCTCAAGCCACCGATCCATAATAAACCACGAAAATGGCACCGACAATACGAAGGCCACCACAATCAGTTTCGTAAACTCTTTCGACAATAAGATCACTACACTAAAAACGGAAGCGCCCATCACCTTGCGTACACCAATCTCTTTCGTTCGCAAGTTCGCGGTATAGGCCGCCAACCCAAACAACCCCACACAAGCAATCACAATGGCCAACCCGGAGAAAACAGCAAACACGTTGCCGGCCTGTTGCTCTGCGGCATATTGAGCATGAAGATTCTGATCGAGGAATAAATACTTAAAGGGCTGATCCGGCGCCAAGGTTTTCCATTTTTCTTCCGCGGCGCTCACGACGCTGCGGGCGTCCCTTTGGTTGAGCCGTACGGTCACATAGCCCGCGCCACCGCCAAAGCTCTCGACGCTCTGAATCGTGAGGGGTGTGATCGGATCGCGCAGGGATTGAAAATTAAAATCCTTGATGACACCAATGATCGTAAAGACAACTTCTGCATTTCCTTGCGGACGGCGCAAGATCTGCTTCAACTTTTTACCCACGGGGTCGGAGAGTCCCATGGTTTTCACGGCCGTTTCATTTAAGATGATAGAAAGAGAGTCATTGGTTTCTTTAGAATATCCCCGGCCTGCCACAAACTCAAAGCCGATGGTTTGGGCAAAGTCGTCGTCGATACCCATGCTTTTTGTGGTGAGGATTTCCGACGAGCCTTCGGGTGTGAATTGTGCCCCAAAGAAATCACCCTGCCGGCCCAGGAGCGAGAAGGTTCCCCCGGCACTTACCACACCCGGGACGCGCTTCATCTCTTCGATGAAGGTCTGCACCTTATTGTTCAGCGCAAACGCGCGATCGATGACCAGCACTTGCTCTTTATCGTAACCGAGCGATTTGTTTTCCATATAGTTCATCTGCTTCACCACCGTGAGGGTGCCTACGATGAGCACGATGGAAATGAAGAACTGAAAAACAACCAACCCGTTCCTCAACCATGAACCCTTTGCCTGGCTGGCGAAATGACCTTTCATCACCACAATAGGATTGATCGACGACAACGCGAAGGCTGGATAACTGCCAGCCATAAAACCTACCACCACCGAGATGAGTAATAGGCCCCCCAATATACCGGGTGTAAACGGAAGGGAGAGATGTTTTCCCGCCAGGGCATTGAAGTAAGGCAGTGCGAGTTGCGCCAAGCCTAGCGCCAACACCGTTGCAAACAAACTCAGCAGAACAGACTCCACCAGAAACTGATAAACCAGCTGGCCTTTCAACGAACCCATTGTTTTGCGCACGCCCACTTCACGCGCCCGCTCGGCCGAACGCGCCGTGGCCAGGTTCATAAAGTTGATGCAGGCGATCGCCAGGATGAGCGAGGCGATGCAGATGAGGAAGTACACATAATTGCGGTTTCCCCCTGGTCGCATGGTTCCCTCCAGGTTTGTTGGGTCGAGGTGGATGGACGTAAGGGGTTGGAGGAAGTAGCGGTAGCCGTTGCCTTCACGTTTGTAGTCGGCCCATGATTTTCCAAGATCTTGTTCGATCTGCGCCGACGCATAGGTGTCCACCATCTTGGGAAATTTTGCTTCCAGTGCGGCAGCGTTGGCGCCGGGTTTGAGTTTTATATAGGTATGTGCCGAGAAAGTGATGAAGTTCACCTTTGGGCCGCCGAAGAACTGATCATTCCACTTCGATAAGAAATCAAATTTTAAATGTGAATTGTCCGGCAGGTTTTCGCAAATGCCGGTGACATTAAAATCCTGGTTGAAGATCTTTAGCGTTTTTCCCACGGGGTCGTCCTGGCCAAAATAGCGGTTGGCAGTCTCTTGGGTTAGCACGATGTCGTTCAACTTCGTCAACACGGTTTTTGAATTGCCTTTGATCAGTTTCAAACTGAAAAAAGAAAAGAAGTTGGAGTCGGCAGCCATGACGAAGTTTTCTTCAAACTGCTTCACTTCACTGTTGCGGTCGGTATAATTCACCACCACGTTGTTGATGGGGCCGCTCACTTTCACCACGTCTTCCACTTCTGCAAAGTCGCGGCCCATCACCTCGGAATAGGAGTGGGGAATGAAAGCATAGTTGGTGGAATGGTTGGGATATTTTCGCTCCAACACAACCTTGTAGATGCGATCGGCATCCGTCAAAAACTTGTCATACGAAAACTCCTCGATCACAAACATCGTGATCAGAAGACAGCTCGCGATGCCCACGGAAAGCCCCAGGACATTGATAAGCGTATATACTTTTTGTTTGATGAGGCTGCGCAGCGCCACCTTGATGTAGTTCCTGATCATAGCGAGAAGTTTACAGGTACCACCAAAGTCAATCCATGTGCCACATCCCAAGCCATGGAAATATGGCCAAGCAGGAACAAATCCGCTGTGCGGGAGAAAATAGGTGTACGGAAGGGGATAAAATCGTTCGCGTGCGGACGCCTAGTTTTGCAGCATGCGCAGCAAAGTGGAGAGGCGGTTCTTCATGTTGCGCCGGTCGACAATGAAGTCGAGAAAGCCATGCTCCAACACAAATTCTGCACTTTGGAAACCTTTGGGCAGATCCTTGCCGATGGTTTCACGAATCACGCGGGGACCGGCAAAGCCGATGAGCGCGCCGGGTTCGGCAATATTGAAATCGCCCAGCATGGCATACGACGCCGTTACACCGCCTGTGGTGGGGTCGGTCAACAAGGAGATATAGGGAATTTTGGCGGCATCCAGCAAGGCGATCTTGGCAGAGGTCTTGGCCATTTGCATCAGCGAAAGTCCGGCTTCCATCATGCGCGCGCCGCCGGAGCGGGAGATCATGAGGATCGGTTTTTTTGTTTGAAGGCTGTGGTCCATCGCGCGGGCAATTTTCTCGCCCACTACCGAGCCCATCGAGCCGCCAATGAAACTGAAATCCATGCAGGCAATGGTGATGTCGATGCCATTCATTTTACCATACGCGGTGCGCACGGCGTCTTTCAGCTGTGATTTCTCCTGGCTTTCTTTGATGCGTTTCGGATACGGCTTGGTGTCTTTAAATTTCAACGGGTCGGCCGACTCCATATTGGGGTCCAGCTCGGTGTATTTGCCTTCGTCAAACAGCACTTCGAAATATTCTTCCGAGCCAATGCGCACGTGAAAGTCTTCATCGGGCACCACGTAGGCGTTGTTCTTCAACTCGCGCGTGTGAACAATTTTGCCGGCGGGCGACTTGAACCAGAGGCCGTCGGGCACTTCGCGTTTGGATTCGGTGGGAGTGAGTATTCCTTTATCGCTGCGTTTGAACCAAGACATAGTTAAAAAATTTAGTAAAAAAGAAAGCCGATGAACGGGTGAGGTTCATCGGCTGAAATTACAATTTCGTTAAGCTAAATCGATCGATTTATCGAGGTAAATATCCTGGATGGCGTTCAGGATCTCTACGCCTTCTTTCATGGGGCGCTGGAATGCCTTGCGGCCCGAGATCAAGCCTGTGCCACCGGCACGCTTGTTGATCACGGCGGTGCGCACGGCATCGGCCAGATCGCTTGCACCTTTGGATTCGCCACCGGAGCTGATCAAGCCGGCGCGGCCATTGTAGCAATTCAACACCTGGTAGCGGCACAGGTCGATCGGGTGATCGGAAGTGAGCTCCGTATAAATTCTTTCGTCCAGTTTACCATAGCTGCTGCCACCGGTGTTCAGCATTTTGTAGCCGCCGTTGGTTTCGGCAAGCTTTTGCTTGATGATGTCGGCCTGGATGGTTACGCCCAGGTGGTTGGCCTGGCCGGTAAGGTCGGCCGATACGTGATAGTCAACACCGTCTTTCTTGAAGGCGTTGTTACGGGTATAGCACCAGAGAATAGTGGCCATACCAAGCTGGTGAGCGCGCTCAAAAGCTTTAGACACTTCAATGATCTGGCGGGTAGCATTATCAGAGCCGAAGTAGATCGTGGCACCTACCGCTGCGGCGCCCATGTTCCAGGCATCCTCAATGGAACCGAACATGATCTGATCGGCCTTGTTGGGGTAGGTGAGCAATTCGTTATGGTTGATCTTCACGATCAAAGGGATCTTATGGGCATATTTTCTAGCCACCATGGCCAGTGCGCCAAAGGTGGTGGCCACACCGTTGCAACCGCCTTCGATGGCGAGCTTCACGATGTTTTCGGGATCGAAATAAATGGGGTTCTTCGCGAACGATGCGCCGGCGCTGTGCTCGATGCCCTGGTCGATGGGAAGAATGGAAACGAAGCCTGTGTTGGCCAAACGGCCGGTTCCGTATAATGCTTGTAAGTTGCGCAACACGGGAATGCTGCGGTTGGATTGAGCAAATACTTTGTCAACGAAATCCGGGCTGGGAACCTGGAGTTGATCCTTGGAGATGGTTTTACTTTGGTGTTTCAGCAGGTAGTCTGCGTCCTTACCGAGTAGGTCAGCGATGTTTCTAGCCATAGTTGGTTTTTTATGCGAGGGGACAAAGTTATTAATTATTTAATAGGATGCTAATTTGAGCTGTTTTGGGGGTTTTTGACCCATTTCAAACGTGTTCAGCACCCCTCCGGAAAAACCCTAAAAACGAAAAAAGCCACCCCGGGTAGGAATGGCTTCTTTGTATATCCGGATGTATTAAATCTTCTCCTTGATGCGGGCAGCCTTGCCTTGCTTGCCTTTCAGGTAGTACAGTTTTGCACGACGTACTTTACCTTCTTTCAATACTTCGATCTTGTCGATAGAGGGCGAAACGATAGGGAAGATACGCTCAACGCCTACGCCGTTGGAGATCTTGCGAACGGTGAATGTCTCGCCGTTGCTGTTGCTGCCGCGGCGTTGGATCACCGTGCCCTGGAACTGCTGGATGCGCTCCTTGTTACCTTCTTTTATTTTTACGTGAACGTTCACAGTATCACCAGGCTTGAAGCTGGGTTGTGTCTCACGGACTTTCGCAAATTCTTGCTCTACGAGTTTAATCAGATCTGCCATAACACGATGGTTTTGAAAATGGACTGCAAATGTAGGGAAAGAATTGAAACTTAGGAAGCTGGGATATAGAATGTTTGCAAAAAATGGATTTTAAGGCTTTTGAAGCAATTCTGGCCGCCTTTTTTGGGTCCGCTCCAGCGCCTGGTCGTGTCGCCACTCCTCAATCCGGGCCTGGTGCCCCGACAAAAGCACGTCCGGAACCTTCCAGCCTTTGTACTCTGCCGGCCGGGTATATACCGGGGGCGCAATGAGGTTATCCTGGAAAGAATCACTCAACGCCGAGGTCTCGTCCGACAACACGCCGGGAATGAGCCGGACCACCGCGTCGGCCACCACAGCCGCCGCCAACTCGCCACCGGAAAGGACATAGTCACCGATGCTGATCTCACGGGTGATCAAATGCTCCCGCACCCGTTCGTCCACCCCTTTATAATGACCACAAAGTAAAATGAGATTCTTTTTCAGACTCAACTCATTGGCCAGGGGCTGCGACAGGCGCTGGCCATCGGGACTCATATAGATAATGTCGTCGTAGGTTCGTTTGGACTTGAGTTCGGTCAGACAGTTGTCGATGGGTTCGATCATCATCACCATGCCGGCCCCGCCGCCAAAGGCGTAATCGTCCGTCGTCCGGTGTTTATTGGTGGCGTATTGACGCAGGTCGATGATGTTGACCGTGACCAGCCCCTTGGCCTGGGCGCGCTTCAGGATCGAGTCCGAAAAGGGGCTCTCAATAAGCTTGGGGAGGCACGTGAGAATGTCGATGTGCATGGTCAAATATCCAAAAATCCTTCGGGAAGATTCACGGTGATGCGCTTTTTGCCCTTGTTAATGCTCGCAATGAAGGGGCCGTTCACGGGGATGAGGACTTCACCAGTCTCCCGCTCAACCGCCAGGAGCGGATTGGCCCCCGGCTGCACTTCCACAACCTTTCCCAAAAGGCCTGCCTCGCCATCCCAAACCTCAAAACCAATGATCTCGTCGCTGTAAAATTCACCCCGGGCCGACTTCGGGCGGAGCGACTTTTGAACATAGAGCGCGCGCTTGGCAATCTTCCCCGCTTCTTCGACGGAGTCGACGTCCTCGAATTTTATAAGGGCCTTTGCCTGGTGCACGGAGGCCGTTTGCACAAAATAGGGTATCAGGCGGTTATCCTTCTCCACAAAGAGGGCCTTCAGCTCTGCGAGATTTTCGGGTGCTTCGTCATCCAGCGAGACCGTCACTTCGCCTTTCAGGCCGTGGGGTTTCAGGATGAAGCCGATCTTAAAACATTCGTCTATGTCCATGGTGGGAAAATAAAAATGCCAATGCGTGGGAACACATTGGCATTTGGAATGATCAATTTAAAATTAAGCTTGTTCGGTAGCTTCTGCGGCCGGGGCTTCGTTTTCGGCAGCGGCGGCAGGTTGTGCAGCAGCAGCGGCAGCAGCCTCTTCGGCAACCTTAGCCTTTTGACGGATCGCTTCAGCACGAGCTTCGCGGATCTTGGTTTCGGCAGCTTTGCGGGCTTTCGCGCTTTCTTCTTTGGAAGCGGTAACCTTGTTTCTCTTGGCTTCGATCTTAGCTTCCTTGCTCTTCAGCCAGTCGGCCAGTTTCGCGTCGGCTTGGTCTTGGGTGATAGCACCTTTGATAACGCCGATTTGGAGGTGTTTTTTCAGCATAATGCCACGGTATGAAAGCATAGCTTTCACGGTGTCGGAAGGCTGAGCGCCATTCATCAACCATTTGAATGCTTTTTCGTCATTCAGGTCAATGGAAGCGGGGGTGGTGAGGGGATTGTAAGTCCCGATCTTTTCAATGAAGCGACCATCGCGTGGTGCTCTGGCATCGGCTACGACTACATCGTACATCGCCAGTTTCTTGCGGCCTCTGCGGGCCAATCTGATTTTAACCATTACTGTGTCAGTTTTAAATAGTGGAACTCGTCCTGTATTTTTTTAAAGACCGCAAAGTTAAGTTTTTTTTCCGTTTCGGCAATGATCGGCGCCTAAAGGGGTTGAAAGGAAGGAAAATAGTTAAGTATTCGTTTACGCGATTACTCAATTTTTTAATCTTATAACACTTCTCTACATTTGTTGGCTTTCAAAAATAATCATGGATAATTATTCATACATCAGCAATGCAGACGTTGGTTATCTGGACCAACTCTACCAAAATTACAAAAAGGACCCTAGTAGCGTCGATTTAACCTGGCAGAAGTTTTTTGAGGGATACGACTTCTCCAATCAGCGCTTTGGTGAAAATGGCCACGGTCCCAAAGGAGGCGACGATTCCCTCTCCTTAAAGGAAACGCAGGTGCGAAACCTGATCTTCGTGTACCGCTCGTTCGGTCACCTGAAATCCAAAACAAACCCCGTTCGCGAACGCAGAAACCACCAGGTGAACTTCGACCACACCAACGTGGGCCTCACCGATGCCGACCTGGACACCGAGTTTGACGTGGGCGCCGAAATCGGCATGGGCCGCGCCACCCTGCGCAAGATCATCGAAAAACTGAAGTCCGTATACCTCGGTCCCATCGGTTTCGAATACAACTTCATCCGCAACGACGAAGTGCGCTCGTGGTTCTTCCAAAAATGCGAACAACAATACTATACTTATAATCCCAGCATCGACGAGAAGAAAAGCATCCTCACCAAGCTGAACGAAGCGGTGGTGTTCGAGAACTTCTTGCACACGAAATTCCTGGGACAAAAACGCTTCTCCCTGGAAGGTGGTGAAAACACCATCCCTGCCCTGCAAACCATCATCAACAAAGCAGCAGAGCTGGACGTGAAGGAAGTGGTGATCGGCATGGCCCACCGCGGCCGCCTGAACGTGCTGTCGAACATCCTCGGCAAAACGTATGAGCAGATCTTCACCGAATTTGAAGGCAACGTCAGCCCCGAGCAAACCATGGGCGATGGCGACGTGAAATATCACCTGGGCTATTCAAGCCATATCAACACGCCTTCCGGCAAAAAAATATACCTGAAACTCACCCCCAACCCTTCGCACCTCGAAGCGGTTGACCCGTTGGTGATCGGCTACACGCGTGGCCAGATCGACGACGAATATAAAGGAGATCTTTCTAAAGGTATGGCCATCCTCATCCACGGCGACGCCGCGGTGGCAGGACAAGGCATTGTCTATGAACTGTTGCAGATGTCGGGCTTGCCCGGCTACACCACGGGTGGAACGATCCACTTCGTGATCAACAACCAGGTGGGTTTCACCACCGACTACGACGATGCCCGTACCAGCATTTACTGTACAGACCTGGCCAAGATCGTGGACGCCCCTGTGCTGCACGTGAACGGCGACGACGCCGAAGCCGTAAGCTTCGCCGCGAAACTGGCCGTAGAATATCGCCAGAAATTCGGACAGGATATTTTTATCGACTTGCTGTGCTACCGTCGTCACGGTCACAACGAGAGTGATGAGCCCAAGTTCACACAGCCGAAATTGTATAACATCATTGCCAAGCACGAGAATCCCCGCGAGATCTACGTAAAGAAATTGGTAGAGCGTGGCGATGTGGATGCGGCGTTGGCCGATGAGATGGACAAGAATTTCAGAAACCAGTTGCAAGACCGGTTGAATGAAGTGAAACAGAAGCCCCTTCCCTACAAGCCTCAAAAGATCGAAGCCGAGTGGGAACAAATGCGTTGGGCAACACCGGAAGATTTTGATAAATCGCCGGAGACCGGTATCAAGGAAAGTGTGATCGAAAAAGTTGGTAAAGCGCTGACGACGATCCCCGAAGGCTTCAAGCCTTTGAAACAAATCGAAAAATTGTTGAAGGACCGTCAGGCGGCTTTCTTTGAAACGAAAGTGCTGGGTTGGGCTGAGGCAGAATTGTTAGCCTATGGCTCGCTGCTGACCGAGAAGACGCCGGTGCGTATGTCGGGTCAGGATGTTCGCCGCGGCACGTTCTCGCACCGTCACGCCTATTTCTTTGACGCGAACACAAACGAACCGTATTGCGGTCTCGACAACATCGACAAGACCCAGACGAAATTCAAGATCTACAACTCGTTGTTGTCTGAATTTGGTGTATTGGGTTTTGAATATGGCTATGCCATGTCTTCACCCAGCGCCTTGGTGTTGTGGGAAGCACAGTTTGGCGACTTCGTGAACGGAGCGCAAGTGATCATCGACCAGTTCCTTTCTTCTGCCGAATCGAAATGGCAACGGATGAACGGCCTGGTGATGTTGTTGCCCCACGGCTACGAAGGCCAGGGTCCTGAACACTCGAGCTGCCGTCCGGAGCGATTCCTGCAGTTGGCGGCCGAATACAATATGATCGTGTCGAACCCCACCACGCCGTCGAACTTCTTCCACTTGCTGAGAAGACAAGTGACGTGGCAATTCCGCAAACCCTGCGTGGTGTTCTCGCCCAAGTCGTTGCTGAGACATCCCGCGGTTATTTCACCGGTGAAGGAATTCACGTCGGGCAGCTTCAGCGAAGTGCTGGATGATCCTACGGGCGTACCGGCCAAAGATGTGAAGCGTGTCATTCTTTGCTCGGGCAAGCTCTATTATGACCTCGCCGAAGTACAGCAGAAGCGCAAAGCAAAAGACGCGGCCATCGTGCGCATTGAGCAACTCTATCCTTTCCCTGAAAAACAACTGAAAGCTGTCCTGAAGAAATACAAGGACGCCAAGGTGGTGTGGGCGCAGGAAGAGCCGGCCAACATGGGCGCCTATTCGTTCATCCTCCGGATGATGCCGAAGCAGGAGTTTGAAGTGGTATCGCGCAAGGCCAGTGCATCGCCGGCTACCGGTTTCTCTAAAGTTCATAAAGTAGAGCAAGAGAAATTGGCGAACAAAGCATTCGAGATCTAAACAGAAAACATGTCACGGCCTTGGCCGTCAAAAAAACATATCGTTCAAATAAAAAAATTAAAAGGGAATGGCTATTCAAATAAAAGTGCCCGCAGTCGGCGAGTCCATCACGGAAGTGACCATCGCGAACTGGCTTAAGAAAGACGGCGATGTGGTGAAGTTGGATGAAGTGATTGCCGAACTGGAATCGGACAAAGCAACCTTCGAGCTCACGGCACCTAGTGCCGGGGTGTTGAAGATCATCAAACAACAAGGCGAGACGGTTCCCATCGGCGGCCTCATCTGCGAAGTGGAACCTTCGGGCGCCACGGCAGCAGCAGCGGCCCCCGCGCCTGCACAACCTGCGGCCCAACCGGCAGCGGCTCCCGCAGCCCAGGCTCCAGCCGAACCCAAGAAAGCTGGTGGTGTGAAAGAAATGAAAGTGCCTACAGTGGGTGAGTCTATCACCGAGGTGACCATTTCCACCTGGTTGAAAAAGGACGGCGACCTGGTGAAGTTGGACGAAGTGATTGCCGAAGTGGAATCCGACAAAGCTACGTTTGAGTTGCCGGCTGAAGCCACGGGCATTTTGCGCATTGTTGCGAAAGAAAAAACAACGCTACCCATAGGCGGTCTCATTTGCAGAATCGAGATCACGGATGGTGCAGCCGCTTCGAACGGTGCCGCGGTAGCGCAACCCGCAACGGCCACCGCCGCAGTAGCAGGTGACAAAACCTATGCCGCCGGTCATCCTTCACCCACGGCAGCAAAGATCCTGGATGAAAAAGGCATTCCTGCAAACCAGGTTTCCGGAACCGGTGTGGGTGGAAGAATCACGCAAACCGACGCGCAAAACGCTCAGAAAGCTCAGGCTCCCGCAGCCACGTCAGGCAAGCCCGCCGAGACCAAAGCGCCGCTGGCCCCGCCGGTGATTGCTTCCGGTGGAGGACGCAATGTGCGCAACGAGAAAATGACGTCGCTGCGAAAGACCATCGCCAAGCGATTGGTGTCGGTGAAAAATGAAACGGCCATGCTCACCACGTTCAACGAAGTGGACATGAAGCCGGTCATGGATCTGCGTTCGAAATACAAAGATCAATTCAAGGAAAAATATGGTGTTGGCTTGGGCTTCATGTCCTTCTTCACCAAGGCGGTGTGTGCCGCGTTGAAAGAATTCCCTGCCGTGAATGCATCGATCAACGGCGATGAAATTATCTATCACGACTACTGCGATGTATCCATCGCTGTGTCTACACCCCGCGGTTTGGTGGTGCCGGTGATCCGCAATGCGGAGGCGCTTAGCTTCAACCAGATCGAGAGTGAAGTGGTGCGTTTGGCCACGAAAGGCCGCGACGGAAAACTTTCCATCGAAGAGATGACGGGTGGAACGTTCTCGATCACCAACGGTGGTGTGTTCGGCTCCATGCTTTCAACGCCCATCCTGAACCCGCCGCAGTCGGCGATCCTGGGTATGCACAACATCGTGGAACGTCCCGTGGTGAAGAATGGTGAGATCGTGATCCGCCCGATCATGTATGTGGCCCTGTCTTATGATCACCGCATTGTGGATGGTCGCGAGTCGGTGAGCTTCCTGGTGCGCGTGAAGGAGATGATGGAAGATCCGGGAAGATTGATCCTGGGCGTTTAATTTTAAGTTGTCTTTCAGATAAGAAGCAGGTATGAGAATGAGGATCATCAGTGTCTTACTGAGTGTTGTTTTTTTGTCATACCTGCTTACTTTTTCCGGGTGTTACCGGTCGTGCTTTTCGGAGGATCGCTTTGTGGCCTCTGTTCATTTCGCTAACCATGGCCAGTACACATCCGTGTATGGGTGGGATGGCGAACAACCCGGGAAGGAAATTCAAATCTACGACTTTAGCACCGAGGTACCCCTGACCAGAAAGCAGAACAAGACGGTTCTGATATTTCAAAGTGACACACGAAAGGACACCCTTAGCATACAGTATGAATTAACCCCCAAACTGCAGTCGAAGGAGTGTGGTTTTTATTTGGATGCCGACCACTACCAGGTGGGCGAACCCACAACGTTTTCAAATGTTGAATTGCAGTCTCCGAGTTCTAGTCAAATAACCGTTTATATCAATGACTAGACACGCATCCGTTATGGTCATGTTGGCGATTGTTAGCCACACCGCGCTTGGCCAAGCTTCGTCGCCTGCAGGGCTTTCCGTAGGGTTCGACATACTGAAGACCATGCCGATTTTTTACAGCAGTGGCTATGTGCTGGAGCCTTCGTTGATCTACACGACGAAAAACGGCCTCATGATTGACATGGCTGTGGGGTTTGCCAACGTGAAAAAAGATACGCTCTACCAAAATTCTACTTATTTCAACCAGGGACACTACCTTCGCCTGGGTGCTGGTGGAATGATCCTCAAACATCCCGGACAATTCAGACAATTTTATCTGCTGGCCGATGTTGTGTATTCGGATTTTACCGAACGGTTCAAGGTTCGTTTCCGCGACGAGGGAGATTACTACGGCGACGCGTTCAGGACGCTGGAGCAGTCCAGCCGTTTGGTTGCCCTTGAAGTCCAGCCCGGCTACCGGCTGCCAATAGGGAACTCGGGATTTTCCGTTAATTTTCAGGCCCGGTTCAGTTATGTCGTGACCGAATATGATGCGGACAATTTTCCGGTCTATTTGATTCCGGGCGTCGGCTGCATGGGTACGGAAAAGGACACGTCGTATAATAATGCGGCCACCGTAGGCGCATCGATTCGCATCGTTTATAAACTTTTAGAAAATAACAATTAAGATCTTATGCAATACAATGTCGCAGTTATTGGCTCGGGACCTGGTGGTTACGTAGCAGCCATTCGTTGTGCGCAGCTTGGCTTTAAAACGGCCATCATCGAGAAATACGATACCCTGGGCGGCACTTGCCTCAATGTGGGCTGTATTCCTTCCAAGGCCCTGTTGGATTCTTCAGAGCATTTCATCACCGCCAAGGAACACTTTGCCGAGCATGGCATCGACATCCCGGAGCCCAAGGTGAACATCACTCAGATGATCAAACGGAAGACCGGCGTGGTGAAAGCCAACGTAGACGGTATTGCATTCCTGATGAAGAAAAACAAGATCGACGTGCTCACCGGCGTGGGATCATTTGTCGATAAAAATACGATCAAAGTAACGGCGAAGGATGGCAAGGAAACAACGATCACCACCGAACGCGTGATCATTGCCACGGGTTCAAAGCCTACACCGCTTCCCTTTGCACCGTTCGACAAAAAGAGAATCATCTCCAGCACTGAAGCCTTGGAATTGAAGGAAGTGCCCAAACATTTCATTGTCATTGGTGGCGGCGTGATCGGCATGGAGCTCGGCTCGGTGTATGCACGCCTGGGATCCAAAGTAACAGTAGTCGAGTTCCTGGACAGTCTCATTCCTACGATGGATGGCTCACTCGGCAAAGAGCTTCTGAAAGTGACCAAGAAACTGGGAATGGATTTTTTCCTCGGCCACAAAGTGACATCCGTCCAAAATACAGGTAACGAAGTGGTGGTGAAAGCCGAAGCCAAAGACGGCAAGTCCATCGAGCTGAAAGGCGACTACTGCCTGGTGAGCATCGGCCGGCGCCCCTACACCGACGGCCTCGGATTGGATAAGGTTGGCATCGAAACCGTGAAAGGCCAGGTCCCTGTGGACGAACATTTGAAGACCAAAGTAGATAACATCTATGCCATTGGCGATGTGGTGCGTGGCGCCATGCTCGCACACAAAGCCGAGGAGGAAGGCACATTTGTGGCAGAACAATTTGCCGGACAAAAACCTCATGTGCATTACTTGCTGATTCCTGGTGTTGTCTACACCTGGCCGGAAGTGGCCAGCGTTGGCTACACGGAAGAACAATTGAAAACCGATGGCAAAGCGTATAAAGTGGGCAACTTCCCCTACAAAGCATTGGGAAGAGCACGCGCCAGCATGGACACCGATGGCTTCGTGAAGATCCTCGCCGACAAACAAACCGATGAGATCCTCGGCGTTCACATCATCGGCGCACGTGCTGCCGATATGATCGCCGCAGGTGTAACGGCCATGGAGTTCCGTGCCTCTGCGGAAGATGTTTCAAGAATGTCACACGCTCACCCGACCTATATGGAAGCGGTGAAAGAAGCGTGTCTTGCCGCTACGGCAAATCGCCCAATCCATCTTTAAGGATGGTGGCTCTGAAATTGGACCACGATAACAACATTCTTTATTATAAACCCTGGGCGAACCCCGGGGTTTATTTTTTCCAAAGCTTGTATTGCGTGAACGCCCGGATGAGGATGGCGATGACGATCGGGATCAGTGATGTATGAAGCTGCTGTGGCAAGATGGGCCAGGTGAGCAACAGCAACGCGCTGAGAATGGTCACGCCAAGAAAATATTTTTTCAACCACCCCGGCTCCGGCCGGCGGAAAAGAGCAATGGCTGCTACGAGATTGGAGGGTAGTGCCCAAAGCAGGTTGAAATTTTTTGCTGCGGCCTGATGGTCGGTGAAGAACCATAAAAAGAAAAGAAGGAATCCCAAAAGACCCGTCACAATGAAGAGCACGCTGTCGAGCCAGGCAGACGGCTTTCCTTTTTTAAAGTCCCGCACGGTGATGGCGATGCAAAGCAGGGCAAACGTTCCAAAGACATACATCGGATGCGGCAAGCCACCGGCTGATTCTTTCGGACGGGCCTCGTATACGTTGACCTTGGCCTTTACCAGGGGAACGGTGGTGCCGTTTTGTTGTATGGTCGCGTGGTCGAACCCTGATTCGATGTAGTCGGGCAGGAACATGTATTCGTAGGGCGATGCTTTTTTATCCATGGGAAGTCCCAGACAGATGTCGATGCCGAGATCGCCCCAGGGCTGATGGTCCAGGTAGAGGTCGGTGAGTTGGCGGATGGTGTAATCGGTTTTGATGTAGGAGCCATCGAATGTAACGTCCTTGCCAAGGGCGGTTACTACGACATCGCGGATCTTGGTTGCGCAATTGTTGTAGAAATAGTCGTAGCGATAGTTTTCGTTTTTGGGTTTATGGTTCCACATCAGGTAGTCGAACAATTTTTGTTTCTGTTCGGAAGTGAGGTTCAACTCCTGGTCGTGGATGAAGCGGTTGTCGCGGATGTAAGAGAATTCGAAGCTTTGGTAGTCATAGGCGGCCAGCTTGTAATAGAGATAGCCGCGGGCGAAGTTGAGGTAGAAGTTGGGTTGGTCGAAGTCGAATACGCCGTAGTTGAAGACGGCATCGATGTTCCGGTCGGGGTCATACACACGAAACGCACTGTGCCCGAAGGCCGAATACAATTCCTTCTGGAAGGGTCCGCAGGTGATGACGGAGATTGTGGCACGGTCGGACAACTTTTGGGCGTTAGCGCCGGTGATGGCGAAAAGCAGGATGCAGGCCCCAATAAATTTTTTCATGAGCTGTGGAATAAACCTTTGCAAGATATAAACCTTGTCATAACTTTTTAATACCTCAGGGAGGAAGAGATCGCAAGAAAAAGGCACCGTTGGGCCGGATGTGGGATGGGTAGGGGCCGCAATTTATCCTTACCTTGCTGCCCAATCAACGCGTGGTGCATGAAGGTTAATTTCCGCGATAGCGTGAATATGATGGCGAAAAGCTCGTTCGGCCGGGCGCTGAATGCGGCGCGCATCTACACCAGCTTTCACACGTCGACCTTCACCGGCAAGCCGTCCATCCAAGGGCTACCCATCAGCCTCTCGTTCGAGCCCACCACGTCGTGCAACCTCCGGTGTCCCGAGTGTCCCAGTGGTTTGCGTTCGTTTACGCGCCCTACGGGGATGCTGCAGGAGGAATTGTTCCGCAACGTGATCGATCAGCTGGCACCCACCCTGAGCTATCTCACCTTCTATTTTCAAGGCGAACCGTTCTTGCATCCGCAGTTCCTCGACATGGTGAAATATGCCTCCCGCAAAGGAATCTATACGGCCACCTCGACCAACGCGCATTATTTAAAAGATGAAATGGCCAAGGCTACCGTACAATCTTCCCTTGACCGGCTCATCATCTCCATCGATGGCACCTCGCAGGACACCTATCAAAATTATCGCGTAGGCGGTTCGTTGGACAAAGTGCTGGAAGGGGCGCAGAACATTTTGCGTTGGAAAAAGGAATTGAAATCGAGAACGCCACATGTCATCTTCCAGTTTCTCGTCGTAAAACCCAATGAACACCAGATCCCGGAAGTCTATGCCCTGGCGGAAAAACTAGGCGTCGACCAGGTGGTGTTGAAAACGGCACAGATCTATAACTACAAGCAAGGCTCGCCACTGATCCCCGACCAAGACGAATACTCGCGCTATCGCAAAATGAGCGACGGTTCCTACGCGCTAAAGAATAAGCTGCTCAATGAGTGCTGGAAGATGTGGCACAGCTGCGTCATCACCTGGGACGGCAAGGTAGTGCCCTGCTGTTTCGATAAGGATGCCCACTTTGTGCTGGGAGACCTGAATAAAGATTCGTTCCGCGAGATCTGGAATAGCGAAAAATACAACGCCTTCCGGTCGTCGCTGTTGCATTCAAGAAGTGAGATTGAGATTTGTAAGAACTGTACGGAGGGGACAAAGATTTTTGCTTGACGGATCGTCCAAGCGAATGTTACAATCCTTCTTTTTTGATTTGTGCTTCGATCTTTTCAAAATCCACCGCGCCACATTTCCCACAACCGGTAGCACACCCTGATTTCATTTGAAAACTTTTATAAATAAGTCTTCCCACGTAAATCACGGCGCCTAAAAAAATCGAACCGACCAAGATCTGCTGAAGCATAGCTCAAAAATAAGGATTCACTGACATTAACGCAGGGACCGGTGGAATAATTTCCGAAACACTGTTCGATAGCGGACGAAATACGTCGTTTACGTACAATCTAAATGGTCAAACGCCTAAATTAGAGCCCATCCTAAGCCTTTTTTACCCTGGCATCCGTCTTGAGTTGTCCAATCATTTCCAGAGAAAAATTATGCTGAAAAACTATTTTAAAACGGCCATCCGAAACCTGCTCCGGGGCAAAGGCAGCACCCTCATCAACATTTCGGGATTGGCTATGGGGATCACGTGCAGTTTGGTGCTTTTTCTCCTGGTGAGGCACTTGTCCAGCTATGATAACTTTCACAGCAAGCGCGATCGCATTTATCGTGTGGTGAGCGAGTCGGATGGAAACGATGGCAAGCAATACACCTCTGGCGTGCCCACGGTTTTGCCCGATGCATTCCGCACTGATTTTCCGGAAGTGGAGAATATCATGTTCGGGGAGTATCGTGCCCCGGCGCTCATCACCTTACCTCAACCGAAAGGAGAGCCAAAGAAATACGAAGAACGAAGCGGTGTGGTGATCATCGAACCCGGCTTCTTTCAAATATTCGACCGGCCGGTGTTGATCGGCGATGCTCAGAAAGGGCTGGCCGAACCGAACAGCGCCGTGATCTCGAAGCGTTCGGCATTAAAATATTTTGGCAAGGAAGATGCCATTGGTGAAGTTTTGAAATTTGAAAACATCGAGTATAAGGTCGCGGCGGTGGCCGAAGACTATCCCAGCAATACGGATTTTCCTTTTGATGTGATGCTCTCCTACATCACCGTAAAAAAAGACCGTGAACAATCGGGATGGAACAGCATCTGGAGCGATCAGCAATGCTACATTTTATTGAAGGAAGGCGAAACACCCTCGAAAATACAAAGCCGTCTGCCGGCGTTTGCTGAAAAATACATCGGCAAGGACGACCCCGATAACACACAATTTGCCTTAGAACCGTTGAGCGATCTTCATTTCGACACGCGGTATGAGACTTTCAGCTACAACACCGTGGAGCGCGGCATGTTGATGGCCTTTGGCGTAATCGGATTCATCCTCATCATTACCGCCTGTATCAACTTTGTGAACCTCGCTACAGCCGAGGCCATCAAGCGTTCGAAAGAGGTGGGGATACGCAAATCGTTGGGCAGCACCAAGGGGCAATTGATCCGCCAGTTCTTGGGTGAGACCGGTTTAATAACGCTGATCTCATTGCTCATTGCCATTGCGTTGTCACAACTGGCGCTCACGTTTCTCAACCCGTTCCTCGATCTTCACTTGTCGTTGAACTTTGGTTCCGATCTCCAACTGTGGGGCTTCATCATTTTGGTTTCGGCCATCGTGGCGCTCATGGCGGGATTGTACCCGGCCTTTGTGGTATCGGGCTTTCAGCCGGCGTTGGCGTTAAAAAATCTGATCAGCAATAAAAATTCTTCCGGCTATAATCTGCGCAGAGGATTGGTGGTGGCGCAGTTCATGATCTCTCAATTTTTTATCATCGGCACCATCGTCGTGATTGACCAGATGAATTATTTTCAGAAAAAAGATCTTGGCTTTAGAAAAGATGCCATCCTCATGGTACCCGTCCCCGAGCGTGTTTCTGTTCGCGCAATGGAGGGGGTGAGCAAGCTTCGTACGCTGCGCGAAGAAGCGGCCGTGATGCCCGGTGTGCAAGCGGTGAGCTTGAATAGCGATCCTCCTTCTTCCGGCCACGTGTCGGGCACCAATTTGAAAGTAGAAGGCGGCGATGAAAATTATGCCACACAAGTGAAACAGATCGACGGCAATTACGCATCGCTATTCGGTTTGCAATTCATCGCAGGAAAGAATTTACAAGACCTCGACACGGCCACAGGCTTCGTCGTGAATGAAAAGCTTGCGCACACGGTCGGCTTTGCTAATGCCGCCGAAATTGAAGGAAAGATTTTGAAAATGCGGGGTAAAACACTTCCCGTGGTGGGTGTGGTGAAAGATTTTCACACAGTATCGCTGCGCAGCGCCATCGAACCGTTGGTCCTGATGAACCAGGTTTCGGAATACAGATACCTGGCGTTGCAAGTGAAGGCCGGTGCTGTGCAGGATGTTTTAGCGAAACTGAGACCGATGTGGGAACGGTCTTATCCCGACTATATTTTCAGCTATGAATTTTTGGATCAAAAAATCGAGGAGTTTTATGAAGGCGAGCGGAGAATTTCAGTACTGTTAAGCGTGTTTTCGTCTATCGCGATTTTCATCGGATGTCTCGGCCTGTTCGGACTGGTAACGTTCATGGCCAATCAAAAAACCAAAGAGATCGGTGTCCGCAAAGTGATGGGCGCATCCGTGGAGAGTATCGTGTTTATGTTTTCGCGCGAGTTCCTGAAGCTCATCAGCCTCGGCTTTTTAATAGCAGCGCCGACCGCCTGGTGGGTCATGAACATGTTCTTAGACGAGTTCGCCTACAAGATCACGATTGGGCCGGGTATATTTTTGATCGGCCTGGTCACTACCCTGGTCATCGCCATGGCCACCGTGGGATACCGGTCGTTCAAAGCAGCGGTCGTGAACCCCGTGAAATCGCTGCGGTCGGAATAATGTGAAACCATTTTTTCTATACTAAATTTTCTATGCATGAAGATCCCTTCGGAAGACGTCCGAGGGGATTTTTTTATGAGAAGAGTGTTGAAGGGTTGGCCTGGGATGATGAAAAAAAATTATCTTTCAGCACCCTAAACCTCCCCTGTACCATGAAGTTTTTATCGCTCATCCTCGTTCTCTCCACGTCGATCGTGGTTTCGGCACAAAAGCTCTTGCGCCCCTCCGATGTCTATCATGTCATAACGGTCAAGGACCCTCATCTCTCGCCCGATGGCAAGTGGGTTGCTTACACCGTATCGACACCCGATTCAGCCCGCGACACCAACGACAACAACATTTGGATGGCAGCCACCGATGGCAGCAGTGCGATCCAACTCACCTACACCGAAGATGGTGAAAGTAGCCCCCGATTCAGCCCCGATGGCCGGTGGATAAGCTTTCTCTCCGGTCGCGAAAAAGCAAAGGACAAAAGCCAGCTTTGGTTGATGGACCGCCGGGGAGGCGAGGCGCATCAGCAGACCAAATTCAAAGCGAGCATTTCGGATTATGAATGGAGCCCGGACGGGAAAAAAATTCTCTTCCTTATCCAGGACGAAGAAAAGGCCGACACCGTCAAAGACAAACCGGCTAAGCCCATCGTGATCGACCGCTATCATTTCAAAGAAGACCCAGGAGGTTATCTGGGACATCTTCACACGCACCTCTATGTGTATGATATCGCCACAAAGAAGCTCGATTCATTAACATCGGGTAAATTCGATCAGTCGGATGCCGTATGGTCGCCCGACAGCAAATACATCGCCTACACCAGCAACCGCACGGAAGACCCCGATCGTAACCTCAACTCAGACATCTGGATTGTGGAAGCCAAAGCCCATGCAAAGCCGCGGCAACTCACCACCTGGGTAGACTATGATAAGAGGCCGGTGTGGAGCCCCGATGGAAAATACATTGCTTACCTGCGGTCGATCTCACCCGAGTGGGACACGTATGATGAAGCGCACCTGGCGATTGTTCCGGTTGCCGGAGGCGAGCCCGTATTGTTGTCGCAGACATTAGATCGCCCGGTCAACAATCCCCAATGGTCGAAGAACGGCCATTCCATTTTAGCATTGATCGAAGATGACCGCGAACGGTATGTGATGGAGTTTGACATCGCCACAAAAAAATATACAAAGCGCACCTCCGGACAACACAGCGTCACCGATGTACTTCCCTTCACCGACACGAAGTCGGTGGTCTTGATGAGTGAACCTGCAAGTCCTCCGGAACTTTACCTGCTGGAGAACGGTGCGTTCAAAGCACTGACCCATCACAATGAAACGTTTGTGAAGACCCATCACTTCGCCACCGCCGAAGGCTTCACATTCAAAAACAAAGACGGCATGGAAGTGGGAGGAATTTTGTTCCGCCCCTATGGAAAACCCAAAGGACAAAAGCTGCCCTTGTTGTTGTGGATCCATGGCGGCCCGGTGGCCCAGGATGAATATGAGTTCGACATGACCAACCAGGTGCTGGCGGCAAAGGGCTATCTCATTGCCAATATCAATTACCGTGGCAGCAACGGCAAAGGCTATGCCTTCTCACGCGCTATTTTTGGTGACTGGGGAAACAAAGAAGTGGTGGATCTATTGGCGGGTGTGGACTACCTCATAAAATCGGGTGATGCCGACCCCGACAAACTCGGCATCGGAGGCTGGAGCTATGGCGGCATTCTAACGGACTATACGACGGCTACTGACTCGCGCTTCAAGGCCGCGGCAAGCGGTGCGGGAAGTGCGTTGCAGACCTCGATGTATGGCACGGATCAATACACACAACAGTATGAGATGGAACTGGGAGCACCCTGGAAGAATATGGATAAGTGGACAAAAGTGTCGTATCCATTTTGGAATGCCGAAAAGATCAAAACGCCTACGCTCTATATGGTGGGTGAAAGCGATTTCAACGTGCCCGCCGCCGGCAGCGAGCAGATGTACCAGGCGTTGCGTTCGTTGAATGTACCCACCCAATTGATCATCTACCCCAAACAGCATCATGGTTTGAGAGTGCCCAGCTATTGGAAGGATCGCTACGAACGCTATTGGAAATGGTTTGAGACCTATTTGAAGTAGGGACAAAAAAAGAGCCCTCCGTTTCCGGAGGGCTCCAACTTGAACCATTAAACTATCAATCGAAAAAATTACTTCTTGTTGTCGTTCACTTCTTCGTATTCAACATCCGATACGTTGTTGCCATCGGAAGCTGAACCACCGGCGTTTGCATTAGCACCTGCATTGCCGCCTGCTGCACCACTATTGTTCGTGGCATTGTACATCTCCGTAGAGGCTGCAGTCCATGCGTTGTTCAGGTTGGCCACCGCGGTGTCGATCTGAGCACCGTCCTGGCTCTTATGCGCTTCTCTCAGTTTTTCGAGGGCGCTGTTGATGGCGCTCTTGTTGCCTTCGGAAAGCTTGTCGCCAAATTCTTTCAATTGTTTTTCGGTTTGGAAGATCAGCGAATCGGCCTGGTTGATTTTCTCTACCGTTTCCTTCACCTTCTTGTCGGCGTCGGCGTTGGCCTGAGCTTCCTGCTTCATCTTTTGGATTTCGGCGTCCGTCAATCCGGAAGAAGCTTCGATCCTGATCTTTTGTTCCTTGCCTGTTCCTTTATCTTTCGCCGACACGTGGAGGATACCGTTGGCATCAATGTCGAACGTCACTTCGATTTGAGGGATGCCACGAGGTGCGGGCGGGATACCGTCGAGGTGGAAGCGGCCGATGGTGCGGTTGTCTTTCGCCATGGGGCGCTCGCCTTGCAACACGTGGATCTCCACCGAGGGCTGGCTGTCGGATGCTGTCGAGAACACTTCCGATTTTTTGGAAGGGATCGTCGTGTTGGATTCAATCAGCTTGGTGAACACGCCACCCATGGTTTCGATACCCAGCGAGAGCGGAGTAACGTCCAGGAGCAACACGTCTTTCACTTCACCGGTCAACACACCACCTTGGATCGCGGCACCTACGGCAACCACTTCATCCGGGTTCACACCCTTGGAAGGTTTCTTGCCAAAGAATTTTTCCACTTCTTCCACGATGCGGGGGATTCGGGTAGAACCACCCACGAGAATAACTTCGTCGATCTGGCCTACGTTGATGCCGGCATCCTGAACGGCCTTGCGGCAAGGTTCAAGCGTTCTGCGCACGAGGTCATCCACCAGTTGTTCAAATTTTGCGCGGCTCAACTTCTTTACCAAGTGCTTGGGCACGCCATCGACCGATGTTACGTACGGCAAGTTCACTTCGGTTTCCATGGAGCTCGACAACTCGATCTTTGCTTTTTCAGCAGCTTCCTTCAGACGTTGCAACGCCATAGGATCTTTGCGCAGGTCGACGTTCTCTTCTTTTTGGAATTCGTCGGCAAGCCAGTTCATGATGCGCATATCGAAGTCGTCACCACCGAGGTGCACGTCACCGTTGGTAGATTTTACTTCAAATACGCCGTCACCCAATTCTAGAACAGAGATATCGAATGTACCACCACCTAAGTCGTACACGGCGATCTTCATGTCGCTGTGCTTCTTGTCCAGGCCATAGGCGAGGGCAGCGGCGGTGGGTTCGTTGATGATGCGTTTCACATCGAGGCCCGCGATCTGTCCGGCTTCTTTTGTTGCCTGACGTTCGGCATCGTTAAAGTATGCGGGTACCGTGATGACGGCTTCAGTTACCGTAGTGCCCAGGTAATCTTCTGCGGTGCTCTTCATTTTTTGAAGGATCATCGCGGAGATTTCTTGGGGTGTGAAGAGCCGGTCGCCAATGCGCACGCGCACGGTGTTGTTGTTGCCGGACTCGATCTGGTAGGAAACGATTTTCTTTTCTTCGCTTACTTCATCGAATTTTTTACCCATGAAGCGCTTGATGGAAGAGACGGTGTTTTTGGGGTTGGTAATGGCCTGGCGTTTTGCCGGGTCGCCCACTTTGCGCTCTCCCTTTCCATTATCTAAAAATGCCACAATGGAAGGCGTCGTTCTGCGGCCCTCACTGTTGGCAATCACTACCGGCTCGTTGCCTTCCATGACGGCCACGCACGAGTTGGTAGTTCCTAAGTCTATACCGATAATTTTTCCCATGATATGTTCAGTGTTTTAAGTTTGCTAAAAGTTTGTAGAATCCGTCTCTTCAAGCCTTATGCCAAGGGGGTTTACAGGGGGTTTATGTGACACAATGACAGTAAATTTCCCTTCATTTTAGCCCGTCCAGGCCATAAATGAGGGATTTCAAACCGGCACCTGACACGGCACTTTCGGCTACTGCGACCATTCCGTGGGCGTGCGGTCCCAACGATGATCCTTCAGGGCTACACGCAGCGATTCTTTCAACTTTTTGCCATCACTCGAAGCGATGTTGGCTTCCACGTTCCGGAGCTTCCGCATACCGGGGATGATGGTGTGCACATCGTCGTTTTCCAGGATGAAGCGGAGGGCCAGTTCGGGCATGGTCATCCCGGGCGGGATGAGGGGTTTCAGGGCTTCGGCGTGGTCTACACTGGAGTTCAGATTTTCGGGTACGAAATAGGTCGACCGCCAGTCGTCTTTGGGGAACACGGTTTCTTTGGTGAGTGTGCCCGTCAGCGTGCCTTCATCAAAGGGAACGCGGGCGATAACACCGACGTCGAGTTTGCGGCAGAGCGGGAAGAGCAGGTCTTCCGGGGCCTGGTCGAAGATGTTATAGATCACCTGAACGGCGTCGATGAGGTTGGTCTTTAGGGTATTCAGGACGTTGTTGGGTTCCCAGCGGTTCACGCTCACGCCCATGTGCAGGATCTTGCCCTGGCGTTTCAGGGTGTCGACGGCTTTTTGCCATTCGTCGTGGTCGGCCCAACTGTCCTCCCACACGTGAAATTGCTGGAGGTCGATGCACTCCACGTTCAGGTTCTTGAGGCTTTTCTCGGTATAGGCGATGATGTGCGATGCCGGGAAACATTCTTCCAGCGTGAAGCCGGGTTGGGATGGCCATTTGAAGTTTTTCGGGGGAATTTTGGTGGCGAAATAGATCCGCTTCGATCCGTGACGCTTGATGAGGCTGCCGAGAATCTGCTCGCTCTTGCCGGCGCCATAGCCCCAGGCGGTGTCAAAAAAATTGCAGCCCAGTTCCACAGAGCGGTCCAGGGCCCGTTCTACTTCAGCCTGCTCGGAACCCGTCCAGCCGGCCAGGCCCCACATGCCGTAGCCAATCTCGCTGACGTTCCAATTGGTTCTACCGAATCTTCTGTATTGCATTATTCTTTAGGGTTGGTTGTGAGTGATCTCTCCTGCGCTTGCAGAAGGGGAGGCTAAATTGGCTATCGTTTTTCAGGATTAAAAGCCATTCCAATAAATTAAGGTCGAAGTTGGAATAGCTTGGAAGCCGAGGAACGTGAACCCGGAGTCAGGGCTAAAGCCCGGAGCGAATTATCGTTCTGAACCCTGGCCTGAAGGCCAGGGTTATTCAGTGTTGAGTACTGAAGCCGCTGAGAATAATGTTTTTGATCTTGGCCTGAAGGGCCTCAAGTTATACGGGTGCTTAGGCTTAACCACACTAGAAATATCGCTTTGGCGACGCCAGACTGTGATCTAGTGCCTGAAAGAGATGTTGGGAATATGAAGCGAGAGGCTGAACATTCTTGAGGCTAATGCCTTTAATATTTATTTTTCGTGCCCCAGCCTTAACGCTAGGGTCATTGATTGCGCTTGGCCCGGTCCACCTTCGTGGGATTCGAAAAATAACCCCGGCCTTTAGGCCGGGGTAAGGAGATTTGTCTCGCTAAGGGTTTTAGCCATGACGCTTTTGGGGGACTCGTTTTTGTTGGCATAAACTAATTGCACGGCTACCACTGCCGGCGACGTCTGGGGCGAGGTGCCCGCCGGGCTTTAGCCCGGACCAGGTCCCCGGGATACGAACTTTTGATTACTTTTGCGGCTTCGTATTGATTATGAGCCTGGAACAAGAGATAGAAAAACGCAGAACCTTCGGAATTATCAGTCACCCCGATGCCGGAAAAACCACCCTCACCGAGAAACTCCTTCTCTTTGGCGGCGCCATCCAAAAAGCCGGGGCCGTGAAGTCCAGCAAGATCAAAGACCACGCCCGTTCCGACTGGATGGAAATTGAAAAGCAACGGGGTATCTCCGTGGCCACCTCCGTGATGGGCTTTAACTATAAAGACGTTAAGATCAACCTCCTGGACACACCCGGTCACCAGGATTTTGCCGAAGATACCTACCGCACCCTCACCGCCGTGGACAGCGTGATCCTGGTGATCGACTGCGTGAAGGGTGTGGAGATCCAAACTGAAAAACTCATGGAAGTGTGCCGCATGCGCAACACACCCGTGATCTGTTTCATCAACAAACTCGACCGCGAAGGCCGCGACCCTTTCGAGTTGCTGGACGAGGTGGAAGAGAAACTCAACATCAAGGTGCGGCCGCTGAGTTGGCCCATCAGCATGGGAAAAACCTTCAAGGGTGTATATAATTTGTATGAGAAGAGCCTCACGCTTTTCACGCCCAGCAAAACGAAAGTGGAGGAAGACCGCATCAACGTGAGCGATATTCAGGATCCCCAATTGGATAGCTATGTCGGAGAAACCAACGCCCGCCAGTTGCGTGCAGACGTCGAGTTGATCGAAGGCGTTTACCCGGACTTCGATCCCACCGAATACCTCGCGGGAAAAGTGGCACCGGTTTTCTTTGGCAGCGCCGTAAATAATTTTGGCGTAAAGGAATTGTTGGACACTTTCATTCGCATTGCCCCGCCGCCGATCCCACGCGAAACAACGTTGCGTATCGTGGAGCCGGAAGAAAATAAATTCAGTGGATTTATTTTCAAGATCCACGCCAACATGGATCCCAAGCATCGTAACCGCATCGCCTTCCTGCGCATCTGCTCCGGGAAATTCGCGCGCGGTAGCAACTACTATCACGTACGCCAGGAAAAAAGCCTGCGGTTCTCCAACGCCACCGCCTTCATGGCACAGGACCGCGAGACCGTGGATGAAGCCTGGCCCGGCGACATTGTCGGCATTTTTGACACGGGCAACCTCAAGATCGGCGACACACTAACAGAAGGCGAAAAAATTCTATACACTGGCATCCCCAGTTTCTCCCCGGAAATTTTCAAGGAAGTGGTGAACATGGATGCCATGAAAACCAAGCAGCTCGAAAAAGGATTGTTGCAGTTGATGGAAGAAGGTGTGGCGCAGTTGTTCACCTACGAACTGGGCAAGAAGAAAGTAGTGGGTGTTGTGGGAGCACTCCAATTTGAAGTGATCCAGTTCCGTTTGAAGAACGAATACAACGCCACGGCACAATTTGTTCCTCAAAATATTTACAAGGCCTGCTGGATTAGCAGTCACGATCCGAAGAAGCTCGCGGAGTTCATCGATTCAAAACAACGCCACATCGCCCGCGACAAAGACGACAAGCTTGTATTTATGGCGGAGTCGCGCGCGTGGTTGCAGATGGTACAGGATAATTTTCCGGACATCCAGTTTCACTTCACGTCGGAGTTCAAGGATTGATTTTGCCTCGTGAAATTCTCGAGACGTTTGATCAAGAATGCTAAACTGGAAATATCTTATCGAGATCGAAAGTCAGTGTGGAAAGATTTGGCGAACTGACCCTGTCTTTCCCGGTGAAGGTATGTGACGGCACATTTTGCCCAGAGGATTGCGTATAGACGGTAATATTTTTTTGAAAGGGATCGACGATCCAATATTCACTCACGCCAAATTCCAGATACGTATTTTTCTTAGTCACTTTATCCGTACGGCTATTGAAAGGCGAAAGAATTTCAACAACCAAATCAGGTGGCCCTTCGATACCTCGTTGGGTTATGAAAGAGAGTTTTTTTGGGGATATGTACAAAATGTCAGGCTCAAAGTAGTTGCGTTGATTAACAAACAAACCTATCGGGGAGTAGTAAACCTTGCCACCGGAAGCAGCGGCGGCGTTGAAGAACAGCACATAAAGGAGGCCCGATACCTCCTGGTGATTGGGTGATGGTACAGGACTCATAATCAACTCTCCATTAATTAGCTCACAAGGGTGGGTCGTTTCTTCTAATTGAAGAAATTCTTCGAGGGTCAAGAATTTGGAGGGATTTGAGTGCAGTGTTTTCATATCTGATGACATCCGAATATACGAAAATTCAAAAAAACATCGCAATGGGAAGCCATCTTGTCTTTGTGAAATCGGAAACGCTGCGCTGATCGTACGAAAAAAGACAATTAAGCGGGGAAAACCGTATCGACCCTGAATTTCAATGTGGGAAAAATCGGGGAAGTCACTTCATCGTTCCCGGCAAAAACATGGAACGGCATTTCTTCTCCAGTAGCAGGAGTGAAGACTGCGATGTTTTTGTGAGACGGGTCAACAATCCAATACTCGGATACACCTATTCGTAGGTAGCCTTCTTTCTTGTCACGGATATCGGTATGCCTATTGGAAGGTGAAAGAATTTCTACCGCAATGTCGGGCGGTCCTTTAATGCCGCGAGGCGTGATGAATGATTTTTTTGCAGGGGACAGGTACATGAGGTCAGGCTGAAACACATTACGTTCATCGATGTAAAGGTCAAACGGCGAAAAGCATGCGGTGCCACCTGTTGATTCTGCAGCATGGAAAAACAATACATGAAGGCGGCTCAATATGGTTTGGTGTTCAAATGTAGGTGAAGGACTCATAATCAACTCTCCATGAATTAGCTCACAAGGGGTATTCGTTTCTTCCAACTGAAGAAACTCTTCGAGGGTCAAGATTTTGGAGGGATTTGAGTGCAGTGTTTTCATAACCTGACAACATCCGAATATACGAAATTTTCAAAAGATAAGACGCCAGTCGTCTGTGACAATCTGCCCCTTTTTAAATCCCGCAACATTTTGCAAGTTTGATTTCTGAATTTCCCCATGACAAAACCTTCAGTTCCTTTCACCGTCATCTTCGAAGACAACCATTTATTGGTCGTCAACAAATCGCCCGGCATCCTCGTGCAGGGCGACGCCACAGGTGATGTGCCACTGGTGGAGTTGGGGAAGCAATACATCAAAGAAAAATATCACAAGCCGGGTGAGGTTTTCCTTGGAGTTGTGCACCGCCTGGATCGCCCCGTAAGCGGTGTGGTGGTGCTGGCGCGTACGTCCAAGGCGTTGGAGCGTATGAACGCCCTGTTTCGCGAAAAAGAAACCATGAAGACCTATTGGGCCATCGTTAGGTCAAAGCCTCCCCAACCGGAAGGTACACTCATCCACTGGCTTCAGAAAGACGAAAAGAAAAACAAGACTACCGTATATAAAAAGGAAACCGGCAACGCCCTCCGTTCTGAGCTCAGCTACAAAGTTCTCGGTTCGGCCGAAGGGCATTGGCTGCTGCAAGTCAACCCTGTGACCGGACGCTCGCACCAGATCCGTGCCCAACTGGCCAGCATGGGCTGCCCCATCAAAGGCGATGTGAAGTATGGTGACGATACCGCCAACGAAGACGGCAGCATCTACCTCCATGCGCGACGCCTGTCGTTCATTCACCCGGTGAAGAAAGAACCCATAACCCTGGAAGCGCCTGTTCCCGTTATGGGTATATGGAAATATTTTGTAAAATTTGATGAAACGTAGCCTATGGAACAAGCCTCGTGGATGGAACGGTTGAAACAGCGCTGGAAGCTGGGCAGCGCTTTGCAAGTCGTGATGGTCCTCATAGTTTTTGCCTGCACCGGGTTCACGGTCCTGTTCATCAAGAAACCCATTCTGAATTTTCTGGCCGGCGATGAAGGTAACTCTACCCTGGCATCGGTGCTGTACTACATCTTTATTTTGCCTTTGTATAATGTAGTGCTGCTGGCCTATGGATTTTTATTCGGACAATTCAACTTCTTCTGGGAATTCGAGAAGCGGTCGTTCAATCGCATTTTCAATCGGAAAAAGAACAAGCCTTCGTGACAAGAGACTTATAAAAGCAAAAAGCCCCGGTTAACCCAGGGCTTTTTTATAAAGAAAAATTATCTCAGCTCAACCGATCACTCCGGTTGCCAAAAGGATCACTTTGTTTTTCAGCACTTCCACCACGCCACCGGTGACGGTAACATGCTTGGCGCCTTCCTTGCCTTTGTATTCCACCACGCCTTCTTTCAGCAAGCTGATGAGGGGAGCGTGGTGATCGAGCACCTGGAACGATCCGTCGGCGCCGGGAAAGGTGGCCGAAGTTACGTCGCCTTCAAAAACCTTTTTTTCGGGGGTTAATATTTCAAGATGCATGTGTCGATATAAAATATGAAAACAGGGTGGAGGCCTTAAACCTCCACCCTTGTTTGTAATGAATTATCCTTTGGCTTCGGCCATCATCTTCTGGCCTTTCTCTTCGGCTTGCTCGATGCTTCCAACCAGGTTGAAGGCCATTTCAGGCAAGTGATCGTATTCGCCGTCCATGATAGCGTTGAATCCTTTGATGGTATCCTTGATGTCTACCAATACACCCTTCAAACCGGTGAAGGCTTCGGCCACGTGGAAAGGCTGCGACAAGAAGCGCTGTACGCGACGGGCGCGGGTCACGACCAGCTTGTCTTCGTCCGACAATTCGTCCATACCGAGGATGGCGATGATGTCTTGCAATTCTTTGTAGCGCTGGAGGATGCTCTTCACACGCTGGGCACAGTTGTAGTGTTCTTCACCCACGATCTCCGGACGGAGAATGCGCGACGTAGAATCCAAAGGATCCACGGCAGGGTAGATACCCAACTCAGAGATCTTACGGGACAATACGGTAGTGGCATCCAAGTGAGCGAATGTCGTAGCGGGAGCAGGGTCGGTCAAGTCATCGGCAGGTACGTATACGGCCTGTACCGAAGTGATGGAACCGTTTTTGGTGGAAGTGATGCGTTCCTGCATGGCACCCATTTCCGTGGCCAGTGTGGGCTGATAACCTACGGCAGAAGGCATCCGGCCGAGGAGGGCCGATACTTCAGAACCTGCTTGTGTGAAACGGAAGATGTTGTCGACGAAGAAGAGGATGTCGCGGCCTTTGCCTTGACCATCGCCGTCGCGGAAATATTCGGCTACCGTCAGACCGGAAAGGGCCACCCGTGCACGGGCTCCGGGAGGTTCGTTCATCTGTCCGAACACGAAGGTTGCCTTGGAGTCTTTCAGTTTTTCTTCGCTCACCTTCGACAGATCCCATCCGCCGGCGTGCAGCGATTTCATAAATTCTTCGCCATAGTCTACGATGCCGGCTTCGATCATTTCGCGGAGAAGGTCGTTCCCTTCACGGGTTCTTTCACCCACACCTGCAAACACAGAAAGACCGGAATAGGCTTTCGCGATGTTGTTGATAAGCTCCTGGATCAATACGGTCTTGCCTACACCGGCACCACCGAACAACCCGATCTTACCACCCTTGGCGTAGGGTTCGATCAGGTCAATAACTTTAATACCGGTAAAGAGAACTTCGGTTGCTGTGGAAAGGTCTTCAAAAGCGGGCGCAGCACGGTGGATCGGCAGCGATTTGTCGCCTTTGGGTTGCTTGATACCGTCGATGGCCTGGCCGATCACGTTGAACAGGCGGCCTTTGATATCGTCGCCAATGGGCATTTGGATGGGAGTACCGTTATCGGTCACCTTCATTCCCCGCACAAGACCTTCGGTACCTTCCATCGAAATGGTGCGTACGCGGTCTTCGCCAAGGTGTTGTTGGCACTCCAACACCACAACGGTGCCGTCTGCTTTTGTAACAACAAGAGAATCAAGGATATTCGGAAGTTTAGCCCCTTCGCCATCGAAGGCCACATCGACTACAGGACCGATTACCTGGGTGATCTTACCAATATTTGCCATGCTTTATCTGGTTTTTGAAAATTAAGGTCTGAAATTGACCGCAAAAGTAGCCGTTTATGGATGAAGAACAAAGGCTCAAATACGAATTATTGACAGTTGTTTGAGTGTGCGAATATCCGCGCACACACACCAAAAAACCGTGATTTGGCCCTCAAGCCGCGTTCAGCACAATCCTGAAAGTTGTACCCAGGTTTTCTTCCGATGACTTCACGAAAATTTTGCCATCGTGATAGGTTTCAATGATCCGTTTGGCCAGTGTGAGGCCCAGCCCCCAGCCTCTCTTTTTGGTGGTGAACCCCGGCCGGAAAACCTGGTCGATCTTGGATCGGGGTATGCCCTTGCCGGTGTCCGAAATGTCGATAAAGATCTTGCCCTCATTGCCCCGAAGCACCTTGATGGCGATCAGGCCACTGTTACCCATGGCATCTACCGCGTTCTTGGACAGGTTTTCGATCACCCACTCGAAAAGCGGCGCATGCACATTGGCAAAGATGTTCTCCGACAGCGTGAACACCTCCATCCGCACCCGCGACGACACCCGCGGCCGGAGATAGTTGACCACGTTGTTGATGAGGGACACAATGTTTTCTTTTTTCAGGGTTGGGATGGAGCCAATGCTGGAAAAACGCTCGGTCACGATCCTGAGCTTCTGAATGTCCTTCTCCAACTCCTCCACCGTGCCCTTGTGCTTCATGTCCGGGTCGTCGCGCAACACCTCCACCCAGGCCATCAACGACGACAGGGGCGTGCCCAACTGGTGGGCCGTTTCCTTGGCCAGCCCTACCCACACCCGGTTCTGCTCGGCAGCCTTAGAATAGTTGAAGGCCAGGTAGGCGATAAACCCAAAAATGGCAATGACCGAAAGCTGTATGTAGGGGTAGGCGATCAGCTGTTTTAGCAAAAATGAATTTTTATAATAAATGAATTGCGTGCCAAAGACCTCGCCCGTTTGCGGATCGCGCAATGTCACCTTAATGGGCTCGTAGGTTTCGCGCATGATCTGCATTTCCTGTTTTAAAAAGGAATTCCTTTTTTTCTCCGACCAGGTGTCGTCCACGTCCACGTTGCGTGAGGAAAGCACTTTGTTGCTGTCGCTTACCTGGATAATGGGAATAGAGTTGTTTTGGAAGAGGATCTCCTGGGCGATGAAGTTCACGTCGCCGGTGCCTTCGTCGTTGGCGGTATATTCGATGGCTTTGGCGTAGAGCTGCACCTGCTGGCGCTCGCGATCTTTCAACTGGTCGACCAGGATGTTGGTGTAGTAGATCGAACTGATGCTGATCAGCACAGAAGCCACCAGCACCACCCACTTGATATTGGAGTTGTTCTGGTAGAAGTCCAGCGACGGAACCGTACTTTTTTTACTCATTGCGATTTGAAAGATAAATAAAAAACCGGATGAGGCTTCACCCGGTTTTTTATTTAAATGTCGTTGCCCCTCGCTGTGCTATCCTTTCATCATAAACCACTTGGCCATCACCTTATAGTTGATCTTGGTGCCGTGCATGAGGATGCCCACACGGTAGATCCGCCCGGCCACCCAAGTGGTGAGCATAAATCCTAAGATCAGGGAAACCATAGAGAGCGCCAACTGCCAGCCGGGCACACCGAAAGCGATGCGTCCCATCATGGCAATGGGTGAAGTGAAGGGGATGATGGAAAGCCAGACGCTCACCGTGCTGTGCGGGTCGTTCATAATAAAGGTGAACAAACCAAAGTAGGAGATCAGCAGGGGAATGGTGATCGGGAACATGAATTGCTGTGCTTCGGCGGGACTATCGACCGCAGAACCCACGGCGGCAAATAAGGCACCGTACAATAAATATCCGCCCAGGAAATAAAACAGGAAGTTGAAGATCACATACCCGAAAGGGATTTGGCTCATCATCTTGAGGATCTCTATTGGGGGAGCTTGCATGTCCGGATTGTTTTGCGCCATCTCCTGCATCATTTGCTGTTGTGGCATCTGCACGCCAAAATAGGCCAGCACCACTGACGAAAGCGTGGTGATGAGCACGATCCAGATGAGGAACTGCAGCAACCCTACCGACGCCAGCCCAATGATCTTGCCCATCATCAATTGAAATGGCCGCACCGACGACACGATCACTTCCACCACCTTGCTTGTTTTTTCCTCGATGATACCCTGCATGATCTGCGCACCGTAGATGAAGATGAACATATACATGAGAATGCCGGCGGCCACACCCACGCCGAGCAATACGTTGGAGTTGGATTTTTTCTCTTGCCCTGCATCGGCCACATTGAAATTTTCAATGGGCACGTCGGTCTTGAGACTGTCCAAAACTTTTTGATCGACGTTGAATTTCTTCATCTTCAACTCCCGGATCTGGTTTTCGAGCATGCCCTCCAGGTTGCCGATATCGTTGGGACTGGGGTTGATCTTGGTGTAGAGCGTCACACCGTCGGGGTGCGACAATTCGAAGTGGGGAATATAGAGCAGCCCATAATCGTCTGACGTTTGAAAGGCTTCCTTGGCGGATTTCACATCGGTCATCAATTTCTTGAAAACAAATTTCGATGTGTCGGGTACAAAGAGACCGCTTTCATCCACGTATTGGATAGTTTGTCTCGTTGCATTTTTCCGTTGCTGAATGGAGAAATACACCAACACCGCCATGATGGCCGGGAAGATCAACGGCAACACGATGGTGGCAATGAGAAACGATTTTTTCTGAACGCGGTTCAGAAACTCACGCTGGATAATCAGAAATATCTTATTCATCGCTGCCTCCTTTCACCAGGGTAATGAAGATCTCGCTCATAGTCGGTATTTTTTCAATAAAGCTGTGCACTTCGGTAACATTGGTCAGATCGCGGATCAGTTGATTGGGGGATGTGATATGTTGGGATCGCACGATCGAGCGGAAGAACGTGTCTTCTATATTTTTCTGTTCAACCAATTCATATCCGTCGCTGGTCAGGTTGAAGGTGCCCTTGTGCTCCACCACAAACGTGTTGGTGCGATAGGTGTCCTTCACTTGCTTCTTGGAGCCTTCCAGGATCTTTTTGGATTTGTTGATGAGTGCGATGTGATCGCAAAGATCTTCCACGGTTTCCATGCGGTGGGTGGAGAAAATGACGGTGCAGCCTTTTGCTTTCAGCTCCAGGATCTCCTGGGTGATCAGCTGGGCATTCACAGGATCGAAGCCGGAGAAAGGTTCATCCAAAATAATAAGCCTGGGTTCGTGCATCACGGTGCTGATGAACTGCACTTTTTGTGCCATGCCCTTGCTGAGGTCCTCCACCTTCTTATTCCACCAATCGGTGATCTCGAATTTCCGCATCCAGGCTTTGCTTTTTTCGGAAGCATCCTTGCGCGATAATCCTTTGAGTTGTGCGAGGTATACCAGTTGCTCGCCCACTTTCAGTTTCTTGTACAACCCGCGCTCCTCCGGCAAGTAGCCAATGGTGCCGATGTGTTTGGGTTGCAGGGGTTCTCCGAAAATGGAGATCTCGCCACTGTCGGCGTTGATGATCTGGTTGATGATGCGGATGAGGGTGGTCTTCCCGGCGCCATTGGGTCCCAGCAAACCAAAGATGGTTTGTTGGGGAATGGTCAGGCTTACCTGGTCCAGGGCTACGTGATTGGTGTAGCGCTTGGTCACGTGTTGAGCGATTAATGCGGCCTCCACTGTCGTTGTTAGGTTTTTTGGAATTAGTATCCGATTGACACTGGAAATTACAGAATTAATGTATTCTCTTTAACCATAGATTTGGCCTTGCCGGTTTTTCTATATTAAGAAGAAATAGGAACAACATGTTTCATGCGCTGCATAAAATGCTTTCGGCCATTCGCCCGGTCACCCAGGAGGAGTGGCTCATCTTCACGTCATGCCTCACGGAAAAAAACTTCCCGGCCAAAACCGTGTGCCTGCCTGCCGGGCAGATTTGCCGGGGATTGTATTTTATTGAACAAGGCGCCGTCCGCTCCTATGCGCTGAAGGATGGCCACGAGATCTGCAACCACTTCTACTTCGAGAATGAGTTTGCCAGCGATTTTGAAAGCCTCACGCTGCAGCAACCGTCAAAGCATACCTTGGAAACATTGGAAGAGACGCGCATCGTGTATGGCGATCGTGAAAAGATGTTGGCATTGTATCAACGCGCACCCGTGTTTGAATCTATCGGAAGGGCTATCGTGGAACAAATGATGATCCGCCAAAATGCGTATGCAGGGTTGTTCACGCTATACTCGCCTACGGAGCGCTACCAGTTTGTTGTGGAGCATCATCCCGAATTGGTGCGCCGGGTGCCCTTACAATACCTGGCGACCTATCTCGGCGTGGCGCGGGAGACATTGAGCAGGATCCGGGCCCGTATTTCAGGCTAGAGATCACGCGATTTTGCTTTTGTGACGATCGTCAAATGATGGCAGCACCGTGCCGGTTTCCTTTGTATAAAAAAATATGGAAACCACGATTAGCACCCTTGTTGAAAACTACGTCTCAGCCCTCGCCCAACGATCCGTTGAAACGATCGACTCTCTTCTCCATCCGGAGTTTAAAGTGATCGTAAACAAAAGCGTACCCCATCAATTGTCCGCCTTTCTTTCCAAGACAAACTACCTCGACATGATCCGAAGCGGCAAGGCGGGGGGCGATGATTACCAGATCGAAGACTTATCCCTGCACGTGATGGGCCCCACGGCCATGGCACAATACACCCTGCGTGGCCGCCAAACGATCATGCACGTGTTTCTTCAATTGATACAGGAAGGCGAGGATTGGAGGATCGTGAGCAACATGCCCTACGTGACGGCGTGTGCACATGCTTAAAATACAGAATGAAGTGTTTGCTGGGAAGGAGCGGCGACCGGTCAGTGCGCGGGCGCTTCTTGAAAAGTGATGTTGCCCATGGAGACATCCAGATCGAACGAGAGTGAGTTCTTGGCGTCTTTTGAATAGGCGGCGTTGGCATACAAGTTCTCGCCAATCTTTTTCAAATCGCCCGGGAGCTTTACGCTACAGAGCCAGGAGTCTTTGATCTTCACCACCACCGGCGTGAGGTGGTCGCTGGGAAGAACGATGAGCAGATTGCCGGCACCCACGGTGCCTTTTACCTTGTTGCTGACAAGCGGTTTGTTGCTGAAATCCAAAGTCATGTTACCGAAGCCTACGTCGGCCATCACAAAGCGCGTACGCGACAGGTTGATGTTCTTTACGTTGATCGAACCCAGGTCCACCTTCACAAAGAAAGTATCCATGTCGATCTGGTTTTCGAGGGCCGAGTTATAGTTCACGTTAACGTCGGCGCTACCGGTATTGATTTTCAGCTTTTTGATGGCCAGGCCGGAGAGGTCAACGTTGGCGTTACCCACACCATAGTTGAGTTCCAGGAAATAGGGCTTGGCGTCGGTGAGGTACATTTTCCAGATCTTGTCGTTGACGGGAGCATCAGAAGCGCCAAAAAAACGGGCTGAGATGGTCTGGCTGAGGCCTTCGGTCTGTACTTCTTCGAGATTGAGGAGGACTTCGCAGGTTTTGCCCTTTATTTCCTTCCGGAAGTTGTGAGCATAGGTCTGTTCGGTCTGATTGCTGAAAACGTTGAGAATTTCGGGGTTATGGGAGGGTTTGATATAGCAATTGCCACTATTGGCTTTCAAGGAAAGCCTGATATTTTCGCACGATTGGGAGTCTTCCACCGTGAACTGCTTCTTAATCTGACCCACTGTCACCCCCACAAGTGCAATTCCGCAACATGTTAACCAAATCTTTCTGTGCATGAACTGTATTTACGGCCTAACCCTCTGCGGGTTACGGCGTGTAAGTTTATAGTTGAAATAGTATAAAAAAACCCCGTCTAAGATTAGTTAAACGGGGTCTGTTAAGAAGAGGTTGTGTCTATATTAATTGAAAAACTCTTTCATTCGCTCAAAAAAGCCCTTTTCGTTCGCATCGGGTTGTGGTTCGAAGTTGTGTGAGGTTCTTAAACTCTCCAATTTGGCCCTTTCTTCTGATGTCAGCTTTTTGGGCGTCCATACATTCACATAGATCAGCTGGTCGCCAGTTTCATAGCCATTCACGTCCTTTAGGCCTTTTCCGCGCAAACGGAGGATCTTTCCGCTCTGGGTTCCGGGTTCGATTTTGATCTTTACCTTACCACTAACCGACGGCACTTCGATGCTGGTGCCGATGGCGGCGTCAATAAAACTGATATAGAGGTCGTACACCAGGTTGTTGCCATCGCGTTTCAGCGCTTTGTCTTCCTGTTCTTCGATCAGAATGAGCAAGTCGCCCGCCACGCCGCCCCCAGGGGCTTCGTTGCCTTTGCCCGACATGGAGAGTTGCATGCCGTCGGCCACGCCGGCGGGTATTTTCACGCTGAGGATCTCTTCTTTGGAAACCAGACCGGAGCTGTCCACGCCGGCAGGTCTTTTTTCGATCACTTGTCCTGAGCCATCGCAGGTGGGGCAGGTGCTGGCCGATACCATCTGGCCCAGCATCGTGTTCACCACCTTGCGCACCTGGCCAGAGCCCTGGCAGGTGGTACAGGTCTTGAAGGTGACGCCTTCTGCACGGATCAGGCGATTCACTTTGATCTTCTTCTCTACACCATGGGCCACTTCCTCCAGGGTGAGCTTCAGTTTGATGCGCAGGTTTGAACCCTTGCGCTGGCGTCGTCCGCCGCCGCGGCTGGAGCCGCCAAAGAAACTTTCAAAAGGACTTCCTCCGCCACCGCCACCAAAGATGTCGCCAAACTGGCTGAAGATGTCTTCCATGTTCATCTCGTGACCTCCAAAGCCACCGTTGCCAGGACGGGCGTGGCCAAAGCGGTCGTATTTCGCGCGCTTGTCGGCATCGCTCAACACCTCGTAGGCCTCGGCGGCTTCCTTGAATTGTTCCTCCGCCTCCTTGTTATCCGGATTTTTATCCGGGTGGAATTGGATAGCCACCTTGCGATAGGCCTTCTTGATCTCCTCGGCACTGGCAGTTTTGCTGACCCCCAGAATTTCGTAATAGTCTCTTTTCGTTGACATGTAGTTAAATATTGAAGTGGATCGCCGGTTGGGAATTAGCTTCCGACAACCACCTTGGCAAACCGTATTACTTTGTCATTTAATAAATAACCTTTCTCGACCACGTCTACGATCTTTCCCTTCTGTGATGCGTCGGGCACGGGGATCTGGGTGATGGCTTCGTGAAGGTCGGGGTTGAACTCGGTCTGGGCATTGATCTCCATCACCTTCACACCGGATTGCTCCAGGGTCTTTCTGAATTTGTTGGCGATGAGGAAAAAGCCCTCCAGCTCTTTGTCGTTCTTGTCTTTGAACGATTTTTCGGCGCGATCGAAATCGTCGGCCACGGGGAGGAGTTTGTTCAGCAATTGCTCGTTGGCCGTCTGGATGAGTTCGAGTTTTTCCTTGGCCGTGCGGCGCCGGAAGTTGTCGAATTCGGAATAGAGACGGATGTATTTATCCTTTTGCTCATCCAATTCCTGTTGCAGCTTGATGGCGGGATCTACCACCGCATTTTCCGCGGAAGCACCTTCCTTGGTGCCGTTTTCCGGCGCCGGGGCTTCCTGCTGGGCTGACACATTTTCTGCTGCCTCGTTATTTTCAGAGATCATTTCTTCGTTTTTGCTCATTTCGTTTTCATTTGCGTGGTTTTCCATAGACGTATCCGATTGGAAAATTAACAAGGGGCAAATGTCAACAATTTTGCCAAAGGCATTTTATGCCAATCTGACATTTTTAGCCCTTCCCCCGAAATGGCAATTAATGCAGGTTTTTCCAGATCAAATCTTTCAATTCCGTCAGTCCTTGGGAGGTAATGGAGGAGATAAACACGGAAGGCAGTTCGGTGGGGAGTTCTTTTTTGATGGCTTCCTTCAATTCGTCGTCCAGCATATCGGCCTTGGAGACGGCCAGGAGGCGCTTTTTGTCCAAAAGCTCTGGATTGTATTTGCGCAGTTCGTTCAGTAAAATATCATACTCCGTCGCAATGTCTTTGGCATCGGCGGGGATCATGAACAGCAGTAAAGAATTCCGTTCGATGTGGCGGAGGAAACGGATACCCAGCCCTTTTCCTTCGGCAGCGCCTTCAATGATGCCCGGAATGTCGGCCATGACAAAAGAGTGCGCGTCGCGATAAGACACTACGCCCAGGTTTGGGGTGAGGGTGGTGAAGGGATAGTCGCCGATCTTCGGTTTGGCTGCCGATACCACGGAGAGGAGGGTAGATTTCCCTGCATTCGGGAACCCCACTAAACCTACATCGGCCAGGAGCTTCAGTTCTAAGACAATCCACTCCTCTTTGCCGGGCTCGCCGGGCTGGGCATGCTGCGGAGCCTGGTTGGTGGAGGTAGCAAAAAAAGCGTTGCCTTTGCCACCGCGACCGCCGGGCGTGAGGATATATTCTTTGCCGTCTTCGGTGATCTCGAAAAGTATCTCGTCGGTGTCGGCACGTTTGGCTACGGTACCCAGCGGCACATCCAGGATCTCGTCTTTGCCGTCGTGGCCGGTCCGGTCCTGTTCTTCGCCGCGGTTGCCGTTGGTAGCGATCACGTGCTTGCGATATTTCAAGTGGAGGAGGGTCCAGTGCTGGGCGTTGCCGCGCAGGATCACGTGACCCCCACGGCCCCCGTTGCCCCCATCGGGGCCTCCGTGTTGAATAAATTTCTCGCGATGAAAATGCAAATACCCCGCACCTCCGTGACCCGAGCGGGAACAGAATTTTACGTAGTCAATAAAGTTTGGTGAGGACACGGAGATGACGGTTAATGAGTTTTTTTATACAAGACCTTTGCCTAGAGCAACAGGCTTTTATCGATCTCGCGGCAGAGGTTTGAAAAAATGTTTTCAATCTCACCAACGCCTACGATGGACGAATACCGGCCCAGCTTTTTATAGTGGTCGGCCACCGAAACAGTCTCTGCTTTGTAGACGTTGATCCGGTTCTCGATCACTTCGGGCTTGGCGTCGTCGGGACGGTTTTCTTTTACGGCGCGTTCGGCCAGTCGTTTCTTCAGTTCTTCTTCGGGAACGACCAATTCGATGAGCACTTTGATGGGGGCATTTTTCGAGGCCAGCAGTTTGTCGAGTGCTTCGGCCTGGGGCGTGGTGCGGGGAAAGCCGTCGAAGATGATGCCGGCAATCTGGCCACTGCTCTTTATTTTATCGTCCACCATGTCGATCACCAGTTGATCGGGCACGAGATTTCCTTTCGACATATAATCCTGGGCAAGTTTGCCAAGGGGTGTTCCTTCCTTGAGGTGTTTGCGGAAAAGGTCGCCCGTGGAGATGTGCGTGAGCGAATATTTTTCAATGATTTTAGCACTTTGTGTGCCTTTACCTGCGCCGGGGGGGCCAAAGAGAATAAGGTTGATCATGTGAGCGTTGTCGGTTTACGTTGTAAAATGGGCCGCTTGGGTTGTATCAAGCTGACGAAGATAAGGAATGAAAGTTCGATTTACGCATGGGCGAATATGAAATTTAGCCGGCCTTGTACACGTCCTTGAGGTTGCGGCCAAGTCCGTCGTAGTCGAGCCCATAGCCCAGCACGAACTCGTTCTCGATCTCGAAGCCTACATACTTTACATCGATCATTTTTTCGCGGGCCGGTTGCTTGCGCAGGAGGGCCACCACTTCCACGGATTTTGTGCCCAGGCTTTTCAGTTCCTCTACGATCTTTTGCAACGTGAGACCCGTGTCTACGATATCTTCTACAATAATTATGTCCTGGTTAAATAAACTTTCCTCCAAGCCGATCAAGGTCTTCAGCTGCCCCGAGCTGGCGGTGCCAACATAGGAGGAGATCTTCACAAAAGAAACCTTGCAGGGTACTTCAATCTGTTTGATGAGGTCCGATGCAAAAATGAACGAACCGTTGAGAATCGGCAGGAATACAGGTGTTTTCCCCTCATAATCCGCATTGATGGTCTCTGCCAGGGCTTTTACCTGGTACTGAATTTTGGCTTTGCTGATGAACGGTTTGAACTCTAAATCCTTGATCTGCATAGTACTTCCCCGCTAAGGGACTGCAAAAATAACAGAATCTTAGAATTTGAAGAGAATACATTTTTGAATGGCTGATTTGAGTGCCCTGTGAACCATAAATAATCACTGTGTCGCACGTGTGTGGCCATGTGTTTGGCTGCAGAGATACGCCGATAACAAAACGATTGCTAGCGCGGTGTTATAAGAAAATATTCTTAATGACGGGCTTCTCCAGGCCGGTAGCGATAGTGCCCGGTGATAACATAATCGAAAAGACAATCCGAAAGCTCTTGTCCTCGCCCGATGTTGTGAGCGATCATGGGACGCAAGCGATCCTCGGAGCGTTGTGTGGTGACGATGCCGATGTGGCCTTGGCCGCCGCCGAGGTCCCAGGTCACGATGTCGCCCGCTTCATAGTCTTTGGGGGCCTTGGATTTTTTTAATTCCTCACCGTGACGTTTAAAAAATGTCATCAGGTTGGGCACCCGGCGATGGTCGATGTTGGCGTCGGTGTGTTTCAATCCCCAGCGTTGCGGGTAAAGTTTGAAGTTGTCCTTCATGTCGAGGTGAACTTCTTTTTGCAGATCGATGCCCAGCTTGCGATAGGCGCGGATCACGACGTCGGTGCAAACGCCCTTGTTCGCCGGCACATCACCGTTGGGATAGGGTATGCTGAAATAGGTGGGGTCGTATTCCACCACATCGCGTGTGATCGCAATGGCGGCTCGGGATAATTTTAGTTGAAACGATTCGCCGGCCCCGAGGAGGACAAATACCAGTAGACTTATGCGCAACATCATGGCAGTATGTTTTAATTGAAACAACGTCAACGAGCGGGGTCTACCCTGACGAAAATAAAATTACAAATCTTTCATCAATACTGTATACAATTTGATCATGGTATCGATGTCGTGTTTGTGCACTTTTTCATGAGGGGAATGGGCGTCTTTCTCGGGTGCGCCGACAAAACACCAATCGATGGGGTAGGCTGAGGTTTGAAGTTCGCGTCCGTCGCTGGAGCCCATGCCCTCTACTTCCAGTTGGTGATCGATCTTTCTTTTTTTGGCGATGGCGATGATGCGGTCCACAAAACTGCGGCGGGGCAGGTTGCGGTCGCGCATGGAAATGGCCACGCCCTTGCCGTGTTCCACGCCATCGGAAACCCAGGTGATGTCGCTCACCAGGGCTTGGCGCACGTTCCAGTTCTCGTACATAAATTTTGCCAGGTAAGGCACCGAGCCGCCACCGTGTTCTTCCCAGCAGCTGAAGACGATCACGCCATCTTTCAATGTTTCGGCAACCTTTAGTGCATTGTACACGCCCAGCCGGTTGTCGAGATAAGGCGATTGAATAAAGTCTTTCGTGTCGCGGAAGTTGATTTTGTAGGTGAGGTCGGTGCCCCGGTCGATTTGCCTTCCGAATTTATAAAAGGCATGATGGTCTTTGTCGAATTCCAGTTCACATTCAATGGGGCCGAGCGAATCTTCCCCCACCAATCGTGTGCCCATCTCCGCATCGGGGCTGCCGATGGGGAGGAGTTGGTTGAAATAGCGCACCGTGAAGCCGATGCTGTCGATGTGTGCGAAGATGGCCGTGCGGGGCTTGCCGAATTTTAACAGGATACAATCCTGAAATTCATCACCCGAAAAAACTTCGGGTTTTACCTTCCACTTCTTTTTTTCTTTTGCGATGTAGGACAATAAAAATTTTGTCATGGCGACTTCATTTCCGGAAGGCGCATGTATTTCGCAGAGTTGTTTCAGGAGCTTCATAGGCATAGGGAAGGCCGGGAGGGGTGTGGATTAGTTACTGACACAACTTTATTCTAAATTTTGGTTAGAAAAAAGAAAGCCTTATGCTTTTTAATTTAAGTGAACACAATTCTATCGCCAATCATTTCGTGGCCGAGCTGCGCGATCGCCAGGTTCAGAAAGACAGGCTCCGCTTTCGCAAGAATGCCCACCGCCTGGGTCAGATCATGGCATATGAGATCTCTCGCCATATGCGCTATCGCAACACACCCATAGAAACGCCGTTGGGCACATCGGTCGTGAACCTCATGCCCGAACCACCGGTGATTGTTGCCATCATGCGGGCGGGTTTGCCTTACTTTCAGGGCTTTCTTGATTTCTTTGATCAATCCGACGCCGGCTTCATTGGCGCCTACCGCCAGGAAGGGCACACGGAAATCGTGATCAACCTGGAATACCTGGCCACCCCATCGCTGGCCCAACGCGAGGTGATCCTGGTAGACCCCATGCTGGCCACGGGAAAATCGATCGTGCAATCGGTAAATGCTTTGGCGAAGAACGGAAAACCTTCCCATCTTTACGTAGCCTCGCTGGTGAGCGTGCCGGAAGGAATACAGTATGTTAACGAAAATGTCGACATCCCCCATTCCCTCTGGACCTGCGCCGTCGACGACAACCTGAACGACCGGTTCTATATTGTACCGGGTCTGGGTGACGCCGGCGACCTGAGCTTTGGCGAGAAATTATGATCAAGACGATACCAGAAAATCTACAGCTAAGCGCGCTATGTGGGAGGAGATATTGAAAGCCATACCGGTCTACCTTTTTAGTATGCTAAAATTTATCCTCGGTCCGCTTGGTGGATATGGCGCGCATCTCAATATCGTCACCACCATTTTATCGACGGTGGCGGGCATGATGACCATCGTTGTACTCATTACCTATTTTGGTAACTGGCTACGGGAAAAAGTATTCAAAAAGCTTTTTGCCAACCGGAAGAAGTTCTCCACCAGCAACCGGAAGTTTGCCGGCATCTGGAAAAAATATGGATTGTTTGGCGTGGCTGCATTGACGCCGATCATTCTGACACCCATTGGGGGAACGTTGCTGGCCGTGAGTTCGGGAAGTCCAAAAGAAAAGATCATTGTCTACATGTTTGTGAGCGCCGCGCTGTGGTCAGTGATCTTCAGTATCGCCATTTATTTCTTTGGCGACAAAGTGCATGACCTGATTGAATCGATTAAAGACCCTATCGGATCGCTCATGATGGAATCTGTTCGTCGGGAAGGATTTCGATGTCTCGTATCAGCACTCTCCGTGCGATAGCTTGCCCGGTTTTTGTGGCGGCCAATCCGCCGAGGGCAGTTTCTTTGTAACGCGTTTCCATGCTGGCACCAATTTCACCCATCGCTTCGATCACTTCATCGACGGGGATGACGCTGCTCACATCCGCCAGCGCGATCTGTGCCGAGCTGTTGGCGATCGCAGCAGCGCTGGCGTTGCGCACCACGCAGGGGATCTCAACAAGTCCCGCTACAGGGTCGCATACCAGTCCTAGCATGCATTGCACCGTGATGGCCACTCCGGTGAAGATCTGGTCGGTATTTCCATCCAAACAATATACAATGGCGCCCGCACCCATCGCAGCGGCAGTGCCGGTTTCGGCCTGACATCCTCCAACAGCGCCAGCGATAGAAGCTTTTTGCTCCATGATCAGGGCGATGCCTGCCGCGATGAGCATGGCCTCGATAATTTTTTCATCCGGAATTTGATGGATTTCCTGCAAGGTGTAGAGCACACCCGGCATGATGCCGCTGGCACCGGCCGTGGGGGCTGCAACGACACGCCCCATACACGAATTCACTTCTTTCGCGGCCAAAGCCCGTGCGATAAGCTGTTGAAATTCTTTTGAGAGCACAGCTTTGGGATATCGGTACACTTTCTTTGCGCCGTTGTTGATCATGCCCGATCGCGAGGTCATGTCCTCTTCCAGGCCCGTATGCACGGCATCTTTCATGACTTCCCAAGCCCTCAGCAAGCCTTTCTTCGTTTCCTGGGGCGAGTGGCTTTTTTGAGTGGCCTCGTATTCCAGGACCACGTCCACCAACGACATTTTTTGGGTGTCGCTATACGTTTTCCAGCCTTCAAAAGAATCAAAAAGAAATGGCATAACCACAAAGGTTTAGTGACAAAGCGGCGGAGGGTCCGGGTCAAAATTCTCCTATTCAGCTTTAATTTCAAACGATTGTGAAAACTAATTCGTTCTCCAGGGGCGCCTGGTTTTTATAAATCCGGACGTTGACCTTACTTTGAATGGCATGAAACTCCTTGCGCTTCTTTTTATCGCCACGACCACGGTGGCAACCGCCCAGGACAATTTCTGGAACACGCTGGCGGAGGTGGGTTTTCAGACAAAAAAGGATGCGAACGGCTTCGACGTGGAGGTGCCGCTTTTCAGCAAGCACTTGAAGACCTTCCAGGGAAAGAAAATCCGCGTAAAAGGTTACATCATTCCCTTGGCTGAAGTGGGCAGCCAATCCAAGTTCATGCTGTCGGCATTGCCTTTCAATCTCTGTTATTTTTGTGGCGCTGCTGGCCCCGAAACGGTGATGGAAGTGGAGACGGCAGAAAAAATAAAATTCTCTACTAAACCCATCGTTATGGAAGGCACGTTGATGTTGAACGACAAAGACCCCGACCATCACATGTATATTCTGAAGGCCGCAAAAATCATCAACTGATAAATTGTAATATCTTCGCTCCACAAGAAACATCCGCATGAAAAGAAATCTACTGTTCATTTTAGCACTCATCACCGTGATGGCCCAGGGACAAACCCCCGACGAGTCGGCCATCAAACAAATTTTCGACAAGGCTCTGGTAGACGGCAAGAGCTACACCTGGCTACACTATCTCACCACCGAAGTAGGTGCACGGCTGAGCGGTTCGCCCGGCGCAGCAGCCGGGGTGGAATGGAGCCGTCATGAACTGGAAAATGTGGCCGACTCCGTATGGCTCCAGCCCGTGATGGTACCCCATTGGATCCGTGGACAAAAAGAGATCGGCCGGATAATGAACACCAAAAAATACGGTCCCATCGAAGTGAACGTGTGTGCGCTGGGCAGCTCGGTAGGCACCGGCCCTGCCGGCGTTTCCGGAACCGTGGTAGAGGTGAAGAGCTTTGATGAGTTGAAACAACTGGGCGAACGATACTTGAAAGGGAAAATCATATTTTTCAACCGCCCCATGGACGTGAAGTCAGTCGATGCCTTCGCGGCGTATGGCGGCGCCGTTGAACAGCGCGGCTATGGACCTTCGGAAGCCGCAAAGTATGGAGCGATCGGCGTCATCGTCCGGTCCATGGGATTGAACCCGGAAGACTATCCCCACACGGGCGGCCTGCGTTATGCGCCAAACATCCCCAAGCTTCCCGCCATTGCCATCAGCACCAACCACGCCGACCGTCTCAGCAAATTGCTAAAAGAAGAGAAGGATGTACAATTTTATTTTGAGACGCATTGCGAAACCCTTCCGGATGCACCTTCTTTTAATGTGATTGGCGAGATCAAAGGTTCCGAATATCCTGACGAGATCATCGTAGTGGGTGGCCACCTCGATTCGTGGGACCTCGCCCAAGGCGCCCACGATGATGGAGCAGGCTGCGTGCAGGCCATGGAAGTGATCCGCCTCTTCAAAATTCTCGGCATCAAACCCAAACGCACCATCCGCGCGGTGATGTTCATGAACGAAGAGAACGGTTTGCGTGGCGGCATAGAATACGCTAAACAAGCAGCCCTCAAAAAGGAAAAACACATCGCCGCCATCGAATCAGACCGTGGCGGCTTCACCCCCCGGGGGTTCACCATGACGGCAACAGACCCCATAAAAACTAAAATCCGAAGCTGGAAACCCCTGTTCGAACCCTACGGTCTCACCGACTTCTCCCAGGAAGGCGGCGGTGCCGACATCAGTCCCCTCGAACCCATGGGTGTCCCCGTCCTCGAATTCCTCCCCGACTCCCAACGCTACTTCGACTACCACCACACCCAAGAAGACACCATCGACAAAGTAAGCCGTCGCGAACTCGAACTCGGCGCCGCCTCCATGACCGCCTTGGTATATCTGATGGATAAATACGGATTGAATTAAGACGACTCACGCATGACCTCAAAATAAAAATGGATAACCCAAAAAAGGTTATCCATTTTTATTTGATGCGCCACCCCATAGTGAAGCGTTGTTTATTAGACAGCACCAAAGATTTTCTCGAATCCTATCCGCTCAGCACCATCAAAGGGCCTCCATGAAATCCACTCATTCTCAAGTACCCATCCCGTTATATTTATGACCCCCACCGTTGTTGGTGTTATTCATAGCCAAATATTCCCCAGCCGCCCCACTACGTGAGTTGCCCCACTGCTTATTACAGTCCCTTCACCAACAACACTTTTCGGCCACCCAATCCCATTGATACTTCCACCCTCAAAATCACCCTGTCTCACCGACACGCCACCACATCCAACACAATCCTCCAAACCTTGCCACCCTCCTTTTTCCAAACCCGCAAATAAGTCCCCTTCTTCACCACCTCCTTACCCTCCACCACAACCCCCACGCTACTGCTACCATACACATACCCCAAATCATCCGATTCAGCAACACCACCACCCATCACCTTTACATCGCTCATCTTGAATGAACTCCGCTTTAAATAAGCATCCCAATCTTCCCTTGAAACGATCGGCAACTCCCCTTCACGTGCAAAGCGAATCTCTTTTGAGGCAAACGTATTGTAGGCCGCATCCCCTTTTTTCTCATAAAGCGTTATAAATTTTTTATCCAAATCCAGGATCGCGGCAGGCGAACCGGATGAATGTTTAGCAGACGTTAACGGCATTTGGGACGTAGCCAGGCTTTGCCTTTCCACCGGTGCAGCATGCCGAACCCCGATGTCGAGGATATTTTTCCAAGAGCCATCGGCCTGCTTTTTCCATATGGAATGAAACTCGCCATACGCTACCGGCTTCTCGTCGGTTTTCTGTGCGCGAAATTCCCACGGGCCGGTGTTATAGCCCATCTCCCCGGAAGCAGCGATGTCGCAATAGGCCACCTCCCAATTCAGCCATCCTTCGGAAGCGGGCTGGCTTCGGATGCTCTCTGTTCCGATGCGGGGCCCATCGGGTCCAACGGTCACCGCGTCGGCGCTGAGAAAGAACAGGAAGGCATCCCGGGTATTTTGCTCTTTAGCCATGGCGATAAAAGCCCGCTCGGCATCGACCATGGCTTGCAGGTTGGGATTGCTGACTTGAGCGGGGCTCAGAAATGTTCCCAGCAAGAGAAATCCAAGAAGGGTGTAGCGCATAGGGAGAATGAGTTGGTGAAGACAGCGTTAAAGATACACGTTGGCGGATCGTCGTTCGTCCCCCGGGGTCCGGCATTTTAGTTTTACTCCGCAGTTAAACTCCAACCCAATCCAATTGTATTCAAGTGTTTAAACTTTTTTGCAACAACAAGGGCAAGTCGATTGGAAGTGTGCGATAAACATTTATTTAGCCGATTCGTTGTTCACCAGCGCAGGTTTTTATATTTTTTCTTCGCAATTGCCGTTGCACCCTAAACCATGAAAAAATTTTTTACCGACAACTGGATTGTCCTCATCATCGGAGTGGCCCTGGCGGCCAGCACACTCCTTGCTTTCCACAACAATAATATCATTCAACAAAACATCGCCCAGCAAAAGGAGACTGTGCTGGTGACGCAGCGCACCCAACAGATCCTCAGCAGTGTCATGCACGGCCTCGACCTTGGCGTGCGCGGTTTCGCGCTGACGAAGGATGAAAACATGTTGCGTCCTTTTAACGAGGCGGTCACCACGAGCCCGGGCATCTTTGCTCAACTGGACTCGCTGTTGAAAAAACAAGAATATGCCGACGCCGGCAAATTGGATGAGGTGAAAAAGGAGGTTGACAACTACATCGCCTTCAGCAAACAAATGGTAGAGACTGCTCGCATCGACAGCATGCGCACCTTCGTGGCCATGCTAAGCGAAGACCGGGGCTACGGCGTATGGAAAAAATACGACGAAATTTCCAAGCCCCTGCTTGCCTTTGAAGATGAGCTCAATCAAAAAGCCATTTCCAACTACAATGCCGCCATGCGCAGCAACCTGGGGCTGCAGATCTCTATTGTCATTCTAGCCTTGCCTATACTCGTTCTTTTTGTGAAACGCGTCAGGAAAGAACGCGAAGCGCGTCATGCGTTGTTGCTGGAGGTTGAAGAAAACAACCGGAACTATGTTTTCAATTCCGGCGAAAAAGACGACTCGTCCGCGCAAGCCATCAACGATGCCTCTATTCGCAACGTGCGCATGGCCTCCGAGTTTATCAAGAGCATGACCAACGGAAACTACGATGTGAACTGGGATGGTCTCAACGAAAAGAACAGCGACCTGAATGCCAACACGCTTGCCGGAAACCTGTTGCAGATGCGCGAGCAGTTGAAAAAGCTAAAGCAGGAAGACGACAAGCGCAACTGGATGAACGAAGGCCTCGCCAGTTTTTCCGAACTGGTGCGCAACAATCAACACGACAACACCTTGCTGGCCGACAAATGCGTGTCCTACTTGGTGAAATACCTCAATGCTCAACAGGGAAGCCTGTTCGTGCTGGAAGGCGAAGAAGGCGAGACCTACCTGGAGTTAAAGGCTTGTTTTGCTTTTGATAAAAAGAAATGGATGGAAAAACGAGTTGACATTGGCAACGGTCTCGTCGGCCAGGCGTTCCTCGAGGGCGATACCATTCAATTGAAAGACATTCCGCTGGGCTACACCACGATCACATCGGGTCTGGGCGATGCCACGCCGCGTCACCTTGTCATCGTGCCGCTGAAATATGATATCACAACGGTGGCCATTCTGGAGATGGCATCGTTCGGTGATTTTGAAGAACATCACATTTTGTTTCTGAAAAAAGCCGGAGAGTTCCTGGCATCGGCCATCCTGAATTCGCAAACCACCTTCAAGATGAAAAACCTGTTGGAACAGGCTCATATCAACGAAGAACAAATGCGTCAACGGGAAGAGGAGATGCGCCAGAACATGGAAGAGCTGCAGGCCACGCAAGAAGAGTTGGTGAGAAAGGAACGCGAAATGCAGAAGCGGATGGCGGGAGAAGTTTCGTCGAAATGATCTAACGTCTAGAAATAAAAAAAGCCGGCTGATATTCAGCCGGCTTTTTTATTTTATTCGGTTCGATGCTTAAGCACCCACGATCTCTTCTTTCTTTTCATATTCTTCCATCGGCAAACAGCTGCAGACGAGGTTGCGATCGCCATAGGCATTGTCTACGCGGCTAACACTGGGCCAGAACTTCGCCTCTTTCACAAACGGCAGCGGATAGGCTGCCTTTTGACGGCTGTAGGGACGGGTCCAGTCGTCGGCGGTAATCACGGCTGCGGTGTGGGGCGCATGCTTCAGCACGTTGTTCTCTTTGTCGGCTTTGCCTTCTTCCACTTCGCGGATCTCTTTGCGGATTTGAATGAGTGCGTCAACAAAGCGGTCCAACTCTTCTTTCGGTTCGCTTTCGGTGGGCTCGATCATCAACGTGCCGGCTACCGGGAAGGAAACGGTGGGGGCGTGGAAGCCATAGTCCATCAAGCGTTTTGCAATGTCCTCTACTTCGACGCCGGCTTTCTTGAAGTCGCGGCAGTCAACGATCATCTCGTGGGCGCAGCGGCCGTTGGTGCCGGTGTACAAGATCTTGTATTCGCTTTCGAGGCGGGCTTTGATGTAGTTGGCATTGAGGATGGCATACTTGGTAGCATTCGTCAACCCGTCTGCGCCCATCATCGCGATGTAGGCATACGAAATGGTCAGAATGCTGGCGCTGCCCCAGGGCGCTGCGGACACCGCATGAATGGCTTTGTTGCCTCCGGTCTTTACCACGGCGTGTCCGGGCAGGTAGGGCTTCAGTTTATCGTTGCAGCAGATCGGGCCCATGCCAGGTCCACCGCCACCGTGCGGGATACAGAACGTTTTGTGCAGGTTCAAGTGACAAACATCTGCGCCGATATTGGCGGGCGATGTGAGACCTACCTGGGCGTTCATGTTGGCGCCGTCCATGTAGACCAGTCCACCGTGTTGGTGAATGGTTTCACAAATCTCGGTGATGGCCTCTTCGAACACGCCGTGTGTCGAGGGGTAGGTCACCATGAGGCACGACAACTTGTCTTTATATTGAGCGGCCTTTGCTTTCAGATCGGCTACATCAATTTTCCCTTCTTCATCCGACTTCACCACAACGACCTCCATACCCGCCATCACTGCGCTGGCAGGGTTGGTGCCGTGGGCGGATGCGGGGATCAGTGAAATGTTGCGATGTCCTTCGCCGCGGTCTACGTGATAGGCACGGATCACCATCAAACCCGCATATTCGCCTTGCGCGCCGCTGTTGGGTTGAAGCGAAACACCGGTGAAGCCTGTGATTTCTTTCAATGAATTTTCGAGGCTGCCGATCATTTCCTGGTAGCCCAGGGTTTGGTCGGCCGGCGCGAACGGATGGATGTTGCCGAGTTCGGGCCAGGTGACGGGGATCATCTCTGCCGTGGCATTCAGCTTCATCGTGCACGATCCCAAAGAGATCATGGAATGCACCATGGAGAGATCTTTATTTTCAAGGCGCTTGATGTAGCGCAGCATTTCGTGTTCGGAGTGGTGCATGTTAAACACCGGGTGCGTGAGGTAGGCCGACTTCCGCACGAGCGATGCAGGCCAGCTCATCTCCTGCCCATTCACCGAGACGACCGAGGTCTTCTTGGATTGGGCTGAGGCGAAGATCTCCAAAATCGTGTGCACATCGGCGGCTACTGACGTTTCGTCAAAGGAAATGCCCACATGGTTGTCAGCGAAGTAGCGGAAGTTGACACCGCGCTTCTCGGCTTCCTGTTTCACCGCCTTGGCGTCGGCCACGGTCACCTTCAGGGTGTCGAAGAAATGTTCATTTTCTTGTTTCACGCCCAGTGCTTTCAGACCAGTGTCGAGGGATTTGGTCAGACCATGAATGCGGGAAGCGATCTTGCGCAAGCCGTCGGGTCCGTGATACACGGCATACATGCCGGCCATGACCGACAATAGTACTTGTGCGGTACAGATATTAGAGGTTGCCTTTTCGCGGCGGATGTGTTGCTCGCGGGTTTGCAATGCCATGCGGTAGCCGGGATTGCCCGATGCGTCGATGGAAGCGCCGATGATGCGACCGGGCATCTGGCGTTTGAATTCGTCCTTGGTGGCAAAGAAGGCGGCATGCGGGCCACCAAATCCCATGGGGACACCAAAACGCTGGCTCGAGCCCACCACAACGTCGGCTCCCATTTCGCCGGGCGATTTCATCAGCAGCAAGCTCATGAGATCGGAACCGACCACGACAAAGATGTCTTTTTCGTGAGCCGATTGAATAAAGGAAGTATAGTCTTTCACCGCACCGCTATCGGCGGGGTTTTGAATGTATACGGCAAAGAGGGAAGGATCCGTGATGTCCAGCGTGCTCACATCGCCCACCACCAATTCTACGCCGATGGGTGTGGCGCGCGTTCTCAGTACGTCGATGGTTTGGGGGAAGGTGTGCTGGTCAACAAAGAAGCGATTGGCATTCTTACGCGACGTTTTGCGCGACGCCAGCATGAGGTGCATAGCTTCGGCTGCGGCCGTGCCCTCGTCGAGCAGCGAGGCATTGGCGATTTGCATGCCCGTCAGGTCGATGATCATGGTTTGGTAGTTGATCAGCGCCTCCAACCGGCCCTGGGCGATCTCTGCCTGGTAGGGGGTGTAGGCGGTATACCATCCTGGATTCTCAAGAATGTTGCGCAGGATTACGCCCGGCGTGATGGTGTTGTAGTACCCCATGCCGATAAAGGATTTATAGACCTTGTTCTTGGAAGCAATGGCTTTGAACTCCTGTAGAAACTGGTATTCAGACTTGGCAGGGGCTAGCGACAACGGTTTTTTCAAACGGATGCCCGCCGGAATGGTCTGGTCGATCAGGGCATCGATGGAAGGTGCCTTGATCACCTTTAACATCTCTTCCACCTGGTGCGCGTCGGGGCCGATGTGCCGGCTTTCAAATTTTTCTGTATACAGTGAGTCTATTTTCATGGAACTATGATTTTCAATAGGTTAATGAGTTTTTATACAGGAATACCAATAACAATTTGAGCACAAAGGTAATTCAGTAATTACACAATTAACAGCGGCTTTGTCATCCTTGAAAAAAGATTCCTAGCCCTGGCCAGAGCAAAGGTTTGTTGTCGCGCCATTCCCATAATGCCATTTGCCGGTTTCCTGAAACGGACGCATCTTCACCCCTTGTTTACTAAAGTTCAAACAGTGATGAATAGGAAATTCAAGGTCTTGCTGGGATTTGCACTGATTGCCGGCACTTTCCACGTGTCGGGGCAGGATTCGGTTGCTCAGAAGTTTGGCAATACCATCAGCACGGCAATCCTCAAAGAAAACCTGACCATCCTGGCCTCCGATTTCATGGAAGGCAGGGAAACCGGAAAACGGGGTCAGAAAATGGCTGCCGCCTTCATTCAGGCGCATTTTGAAGACATCGGCCTGGCCGGCCCGGTAAATGGCAACTACCTGCAACCCATCAGCCTCTACACCACCACCCCGGGGGAGACGTATGTCAAGATCGGCAAGGACCGGTTCGACAATTTTAAGGAAATCGCTCACTATGGCCTGGGCAACAGCGGGGGCGAAGTGACGCTGCCGCTGGTGTTTGTGGGCAATGCCACCGAGGCCGACTTCAACCAGGTGGATGTTAAAGACAAGGCTGTGCTCTTGTTCACCGAAAACGAATGGCTCACCGGCAACAGGGGTGTATCCCTGGCGCGGGCCAAAGGGGCCAAAGTGATCCTGGTCAGCAACACCAAAACAAAAGAGGACTTCGCGACCTTGTCGACCCAGTTCAAAAACTTCAGCAAGGGAAGCCTCACGCTTTCCAGACCGGCATCGGAAGAAAATCCCAGGGTTGGACTGTTCATTGTTTCACCCCAGGTCGTCGACAAGCTCTTTGGCATGAGCATAGACAAGCTGAAAAAGGCTGCCGCGGCCGCACCCGAGAAGAACGCCTTGAAGAAGATCAAGCCCTCCGAGTTCACCTTTAAAGTTTCCACCGACATCGAAACTGTGAAAACAGAGAATGTGCTCGGCTATCTGGAGGGTACTGACAAAAAAGAGGAAGTCGTGGTGATCACCGCCCATTTCGACCACGTGGGTGTGAAAACGACAGGCACCGGCGACCGCATCAACAACGGTGCCGACGACGACGGTTCGGGGACCGTAGCCGTGATGGAACTGGCCAGAATTTTTTCGCAAGCAAAGAAAGAAGGTCACGGCCCACGTCGAAGCATTTTGTTCATGACCGTGACGGGGGAAGAGAAAGGATTATTCGGATCGGACTACTACACGCAACACCCCGTGTTTCCCCTCGCCAATACGGTTGTCGATCTGAACATCGACATGATCGGTCGCAAAGATCCCCAACATAAAAACAGCCCGCCCTACCTCTATGTGATCGGTGCCGACAAACTCTCCACTGAACTCCACACCCTGAGCGAAGCGACCAACAAAGCATACCTCAATCTGGTGTTCGACTACACCTACAACGATGTAAACCACCCGGACCGGCTGTACTATCGTTCCGATCATTGGAACTTTGCCAAGAATAACATCCCCGTCATTTTCTATTTCGACGGCATCCACGAAGACTATCATCAGCCCAGCGACGACGTGGACAAGATCGAGTTCGATCTCCTCACGAAACGCGTGCAGTGTATTTTTTATACGGCATGGGAGATTGTGAATCGCGACGCGCGCATCAAGCCAGATAAGAAATAGAGGCCGATCGGGCGGGGAACTGGACAGTTGACCGACGGCGGTCAGCTATAGGCTAGCCAGTCCATGAAGGGCTAGCCTATAGATCCACCCGGATGTTAAATGTAGTCTTGAGCGTTTGGCTTCGCCTTGATGTCGTTGACGAACTTCCGGAATTGCTCTTCTTTATCTTTCTCCACCACAATGATCACATTCCCGAATTCGCCGATCAGGTAGCCGTTGAGGCCTTGCACGACGATGAGCTTGTCGGGCGATCCTTTGATGATGCAATTGCGTGTGTCGTAGGTATGCGCGTTGGCATTGATCACGTTGTTGTTTTCGTCCTTAGCCGAAATTTCGTGGATGGAAGCCCACGAGCCCAGGTCGGACCATGTGAAGTTGCCCAGGCATACATAGACGTTCTTGGCCTTTTCCATGATGCCGTAGTCGATCGACACGTTTTTGCATTGGGAATAGGCGCCCAGGATAGCTTCTTTTTCTTCGGGTGTTCCCAGCTTCGGGCGCACCTCGTCAAATACTTCGGCCATTTCGGGAAGGTATTGGTGGAAGGCGGTGGTGATGGCCTTGGCGCCCCAGATGAACACGCCCGAATTCCAAACGAAGTCGCCGCTCTCCAGGAATTTTTTGGCCAGCGACAATTCCGGCTTCTCGGTGAAGGTCTTTACTTTCTTGGCAAAGTTCTTTTCAGTATGATATTGAATATAGCCATAGCCGGTCTCCGGACGGGTGGGGGTGATGCCCAGTGTCATGAGCTTGTCCTGGCCTTGGGCCATATCGGCAGCTTTTTTGATGACATCCTGGAAAACCTCCTCCATCATGATCAGGTGATCGGAGGGTGTGACCACGATCACGGCGTTTTCGTTCTTTAACGCGATCTTATAGCTGGCATAGGCAATACACGGGGCGGTGTTCTTGCGCATGGGTTCTGCCAGGATTTGGTCGTCGCTTAATTGGGGGAGTTGTTCCCGCACCAGTGCCGCATGTTCTTCGTGGGTGACTACGTATATGTTCTCGATCGGGCAGAGCGGGACAAAGCGGTCGAAAGTCGATTGCAGAAGGGTCTTCCCTGTGCCCAGTACATCCAGAAATTGCTTTGGTTTGGAATTTCGGCTGTAAGGCCAGAAGCGAACGCCTACGCCGCCGGCCATCAGCACTACGAATAAGTTATGGTTCATTTAGTTAATGAGATGTAATAGGTTTTGCAAAAAACGTTAGTCGCAGAATCTTTTGAAAGTCTTTTCATGTATTTTAAACAATTCCCTCTTTTAAAAGATCATGCAAATGAACAAATCCGGCTATTTTCTCGCCGTCCATCACCACCAGTTGTGTAATGCCGGCTTCCTGCATGTCATGTAAGGCTTTGGCCGCAAATTCATCTTTTTCAATTTTTTTAGGCGAGCGTGTCATAATGTCACGGGCCTTGACATCCTGCAAGCTGGTGCTTTTCTCCAGCATCCGGCGCAAATCGCCATCGGTGATGATGCCCTGCAAATTTTTGTCGTGGTCCACCACGGCGGTGCAACCGAGCCTTTTGGATGAAATTTCGATGATTACGTCCTTCAGCGGTGCATCGGGACCTACAAGCGGTAGCTCGTTATGAAGATAGATATCAGATACTTTTAAATACAATTGTTTGCCCAGCGAACCACCGGGATGGTATTCGGCAAAATCGCGGGCCGTAAAATTACGAAGATCAAGTAAACAAATGGCAAGTGCATCACCCAACGCCATGTGGGCCGTGGTGCTCGTGGTCGGTGCGAGATTGTTGGGACACGCTTCTTCTGCAATCGTTGCATTTAAAATGAAATCGGCTTGCTGACCCAGATATGAATTTACATTGCTCACCAGGGCAACAAGCTTTGATCCTCTACGTTTGAGTAACGGGACCAGCACTTTGATCTCCGGCGTGTTACCGCTTTTAGAGATACAAATCACAATATCTTCCGATTGTATCATTCCAAGATCACCATGTATTGCATCAGCAGCATGCATGAAGAGCGCAGGGGTTCCCGTGGAGTTTAGCGTGGCAACAATTTTATTGGCTACAATGGCACTTTTGCCAACGCCTGTAATGACAACGCGGCCTTTTGCGGAATAAATTTCTTTCACGCAGGCTTCGAAATTGTCGTCGATAAAATTGGTGAGTTGTTGGATTGCCAGAGATTCATTTATTAATACATCTCGTGCAATTTTTTTGATATTTTTTACTAAATTCAATTCCTTTTCAAAGTTAGCTTTGTCTACATGGACAAAGATACAATTTTAGGTTCTTATCAAGATAGTATGATGTTGGTCGAAGAGAAAGATGCACTCAAAGAGAGATTAAAAGAAATATTCGGTTACAGCCAGTTCCGCGGAAATCAAGAGACGATCATTCGGAATTTGCTGGATGGAAAGAATACATTCGTCATTATGCCCACCGGCGCTGGTAAGTCACTGTGCTACCAACTTCCCGCCATGCTCAGAGAAGGATTGGCCATTGTTATCTCACCGCTCATCGCGTTGATGAAAAACCAGGTCGATCAAATGAATGCGTACGGAGTCAACGCACGCTTCCTGAACTCAACCCTCAGCAAAGGCGAGATCACCCGATTGAAGAAGGATTGTATGAACGGCGTCGTGAAGCTACTCTATGTAGCCCCTGAGTCGCTCAACAAAGAAGAGACGATAGACTTTCTCAAGAAGGTTAACGTCGCTTTTGTAGCCATCGACGAAGCGCACTGTATTTCTGAATGGGGACACGACTTCCGTCCGGAATACCGGAAGATCAAAACCATGATCCAAAACCTCGGCGATATGCCCGTGATCGCTCTCACCGCGACGGCCACGCCAAAGGTTCAGTTGGACATTCAGAAGAACCTGCAGATGGAAGAAGCCGATGTGTTCATCTCTTCTTTTAATCGCAAGAACCTCTACTACGAAGTACGTCCCAAGAAAGAGACCAAGAAGCAGCTCATCAAATTCCTGAAAGATCACAAAGGCAAGTCCGGTGTGATCTATTGCCTCAGCCGCAAGAAGGTGGAAGAGATCGCCCAACTGTTGAATGTGAACGGCTTCAAAGCCGCTCCCTATCACGCCGGTCTCGATCCCGACGTGCGTATGAAGAACCAGGACGACTTCCTGAATGAAGAAGTAGACATCATCGTGGCCACCATCGCCTTTGGCATGGGCATCGACAAACCCGATGTTCGTTTTGTGGTGCACTATGATGTTCCCAAATCGCTGGAAGGATATTATCAAGAAACCGGCCGTGGCGGTCGCGATGGATTGGAAGGACTTTGTTTAATGTTCTACAGTCATAACGACCTGAACAAGCTCGAAAAGTTCAACAAAGATAAGCCCGTACAAGAACGCGAGAATGCGCGCATCTTGTTGCAGGAGATGGAATACTACGCCGAATCACCCGTTTGTCGCAGAAGACAATTGCTGCACTATTTCGGCGAAGAGTATACACAAGAGAACTGCGGCATGTGCGACAACTGCGTACATCCCCGCGAACGTTTCGACGGCACCGAAGCTGTGAAGCTCGTGCTGCAAACTGTGAAGCAAACCAACGAACGCTTCGGCCTGAACCACCTCGTGAACGTGATCCGTGGTGTGGAAGACGAATACGTGAAAAGCTATGGTCACTTCGACCTCGCCGTCTACGGCAAGGGAGCCGATGAGGACGCCGACTATTGGAAGTCGGTCATCCGCCAAACGCTGATCTATCAATACCTCGAAAAAGACATCGACAACATCGGAGCGCTGAAGATCTCCGAGCGGGGCGAGAAATTTTTGAAGAAGCCGCATGCCATCGAACTGGCCCGCGACCACGACTTCACCACGGAAGTGGACGAAGAAGAAGAATCGAACGACAAGCCCGTCAACACCAAAGCGTATGACGTGAAGCTGTTCGAGATCCTGAAGACCCTGCGCAAGAAGATGGCGAAGGAGAAGAGCCTTCCGCCGTACGTGATCTTCCAGGACCCGTCGCTCGAAGAAATGGCCACCACCTACCCCACCACCAAGGACGATCTCGCCCAGGTGAACGGCGTGGGCATGGGCAAGGTGAACAAGTTCGGAGCCGAGTTCCTGGAGGTGATCCAGAAGTATGTAGACGAAAACGAGATCGAGACGGCCAACGAAGTGGTCATCAAATCGTCGGTCAACAAGTCAAAAACAAAGATCCTCATCATCCAGCAGATCGACCGCAAGGTAGACCTGGAGGAGATCGCCGAAAAGGCGCGGATCACGTTTGAGGAGTTGCTCACCGAGATCGAGAACATCTGCTACTCGGGCACCAAGCTGAACCTGACCTATTATATAGACCAGGTGATCGACGCCCACAAGCAGGACGACATCCACGACTATTTCATGAACGCCGAAACCGACAGCCTTGACGAAGCCCTCAACGACGGCTCCATGGCCGATTACTCGGAGGAGGAAGTGCGGATGATGCGCATCAAGTTCATGTCGGAGTACGCCAATTAAGCGTTCCCACCATATAATGACCTTCCGGAATCAACGCCGGAAGGTTTTTTATTGATTTTTTATTTCAAAGATTTCGCGGCTATCTTTGGGATTCAACCGAAATTGAATCCATGAATATTCTGGTGATTGGTAATGGTGGTCGCGAACACGCGCTAGCTTGGAAAATCCGGCAAAGTCCCCTTTGCGAAAAGATTTTCGTAGCCCCCGGAAATGCCGGCACTGCCTCCATTGCTGAAAATGTAGCCATCGATGTGGACGATTTCGCCGCGTTGGGCAAGTTTTGCATCGCCAACAACGTGCAACTCGTGGTGGTGGGCCCCGAAGGCCCCCTCGTGAAAGGCATCCGCGACTATTTCCAGAACGATCCCAGCCTCCGTCCTATTTTGATGGTCGGCCCCGACACCCAGGGCGCCCAACTGGAAGGCAGCAAGGACTTCTCCAAGAAATTCATGCTCCGCCACAACATCCCCACCGCCAAAGCAAGAACCTTTTCGGCCTCCGATCTCGATCAGGCCTTTGATTATATCTCCAGTTGCAAGCCCCCCATCGTGCTCAAGGCCGACGGGCTGGCCGCCGGCAAAGGCGTGATCATTAGCCTCAGCCAGGGCGAAGCCAAGGCCGTGGTGAAGGAAATGCTCATCAACAAGCGGTTTGGCCAGGCCAGCGCCAAGGTGCTCATCGAAGAATTCCTCAACGGCATCGAGCTTTCCGTTTTTGTGCTCACCGACGGCAAGGACTATGTGATCCTGCCCGAAGCAAAAGACTATAAGCGGATCGGCGAAGGCGACCTGGGCCCCAACACCGGGGGGATGGGCGCGGTTTCGCCGGTCGTATTTGCCGACGCGGCCTTCATGAAAAGAATTGAAGAGGAAGTGGTAAAGCCCACCATCGCTGGCCTCATCCACGAAGGCATCGACTACAAAGGATTTATTTTTGTGGGCATCATGAACGTGGGGGGCAACCCCTTCGTGATCGAATATAACGCCCGCATGGGCGATCCGGAGACCCAGGCGGTCATGCCGCGGATCAAGAGCGACCTGGTAGAACTGCTGGTGGCTTCCGCCAAGGGCGAAATGAAAGGCAAGCAGATCGAGATAGACGAACACCATGCAGTAACCATAGCGTTGGTTTCGGGTGGTTACCCGGGCGACTATGAAAAAGGAAAAGTGATCCGAGGCCTCGAAAAAGATGGAAAGGCCCTCGTGTTTCACGCTGGAACAAAGAAACATGGCGAAGGTATATTGACAGACGGCGGCCGTGTGCTGGCCGTGTCGGGCAAGGGAAACTCGCTTAACGAAGCGCGCGAACAAGCCTATCAAACTGCCGCCCATATTGAATGGGACGGACTCTATTACCGTAAGGACATTGGACAGGATTTAATGAACTATAAAGGATAACGTCATGGGATGCTCGTGTGGAACAACAAAAGGTGGAACCGTGACCGGCTGCAAAAACAATGGTGCCTGTGGCACCGGTGGATGCAACAAGATGAACGTATTTGATTGGCTGTCGAACATGGACACGCCGACAGAAGATAGATTTAACATTGTTGAAGTACGGTTTAAAAACGGTCGCAAGGAATTTCATCGCAATACAGAAAAACTTCAACTCACCACCGGCGACGCCGTGGTAGTGGAAGTGCCCAACGGTCACCATATCGGCCATGTGTCGATGCAGGGGGAATTGGTGCGCCTGCAAATGCAAAAGAAAAAAGTGGTCAACGATGGGGAGATCAAAAAGATCTATCGCCTCGCCCACCAGAAAGACCTCGAGAAATTTGAAGAAGTAAAAAAACGCGAACTCCCCACACTCTACCGCACCCGGGAGATCATCCGCGACCTGAAGTTGGACATGAAGCTGTCCGACATCGAATACCAAGCCGACAACATCAAAGCCACTTTCTTTTATTCCGCCGACGATCGGGTGGACTTTCGCGAGCTCATCAAGATCCTGGCCGGAGAATTTAAGATTCGCGTAGAAATGCGGCAGATCAGCCTCCGCCAGGAAGCGGGACGGTTGGGTGGCATCGGTGTGTGTGGAAGAGAATTGTGCTGCTCTACCTGGCTCAGCGATTTCAAGAACGTGGCGACCAGCGCGGCGCGCTATCAGAATCTTTCCCTCAACCCCAGCAAGCTTTCGGGCCAATGCGGAAGGTTGAAGTGTTGCCTCAACTATGAGCTGGAGACCTACATGGATGCCCTGGAAGACATCCCCAAAATAGAAGGCCCGCTGCTCACCGAAAAAGGAGAAGCGACGCTGCAGAAGACAGACATTTTCAGAAAGATCATGTGGTTCGGCTTCACGGAAGAGAACACCTGGTATCCGCTCAACATCGACCGCGTGAACCAGATCCTGAGCATGAATCGTGAAGGAAGAAAGCCGGCCAGCCTGGATCAGGATGTGGTGGCGGAAAAAATTCCCGTGGCCACCTTGAACAGCGACCTGGCCCGGATGGATCAGAAATTCAAAGGCAAGTCGTCGTCGTCCAAGAAACGCAAAAAGAAAAGAGGCGGTGGTGGCAACGCTCCGGAAGGTAGCGCACCCCAAGCCAATGCCGGTGCACCGCGCGGAGGCAACCAACAAGGTGGCCAGCGTCCTCAAAATCCCGGTGGAGGAAACCCGCAAGGCGGCCCGCGACCCCAAAACCAGGGTGGAGGAAATCCCGAAGGTGGACGTCCCAAACAAGGAGGAGGCGAGGGAGGAGGTCACCGTAACCGCGGACGGAATCATCCTCGCGGACAGCGTGGTGGCAACAGTGGCGAGGGCCAACGCGGGGGTGGTGATAATCCACGGGGTGGTGACAACAGAGGTGGTCGCGATCGCGGCAATCGTCCCCCACGCCCGGGTAATCAACCGGATGGTAATCAACCCGGCAATCCGTCATGAGAATAGTTTTTGCAGCATGCGTCATCGCGGTGTTGTTGGTGGCGTGTGGCGATAGCCAGCGGGTATACGAACAAAATACCGACTTCAACGAGCGCGTATGGATGGTGAACGAAAAGCCGAAGTTCGAATTTGAGATCTCTAACGTTCAACAGAAGTATAATCTCTACGGCAACATCCGGAACACCGTGTCGTATCCCTACGCGCGATTGTTCTACACTTATTATCTCCAGGACTCCTCCGGCCGCGAAGTGCAAAAGAACCTGATGGGTGAATTTTTGTTTGATGCCAAGACCGGCAAGCCGTTTGGCAAAAGTGGCATCGGCGATCTGTATGATCACCAGTTCCTCATGCTGAAGGACTATCAGTTTAAGACGCCGGGCAAATATTCCGTTACGTTCGAACAATTTATGCGCATGGACACGCTTCAGGGCATCACGGCCGTGGGATTGCGCATCGAGAAAGCCGAGGCGGAAAAATAGATATTCCTGGGGTCGAAAGGTCACAACCCGAGGCATGGCTACCCCATGGGCAAACCTGTTTCCAGCCCACAGCAGCGTATTTCGGGATTAACAATGCTGCATTGCTTTTGCATGGATAAAAGGCAGACAACCTTTTTTAGCCATGAAACTTTTCAGATGCCACGCCTGTCAGCAATTGCTCTACTTTGAAAACACGCGCTGCGAAAAATGCAGACACGCGCTGGGGTTCTCCTCCGAGGCCATGGACATGGTTACGTTGCGGCCGACCGGCCTGGGTGTATTTGTCGACGTGATGAACCCCTGGCGCGCTTATCGCTACTGTGCCAATGCCGAACATCAAACCTGCAATTGGTTGCTACCGGCCCTGTCGGAGGACATCTTTTGTGAAGCCTGTCAATTGAATCACACCATCCCAGACCTGAATATTCCCGAATATTGGCAACGCTGGCAAAAAGTTGAAATAGCAAAACACCGGTTGGTCTATACGCTGCTTCAACTGGGGCTGTTCGATCTGACAAAAAAAGACGGAGATCGCCCCGGTCTCACGTTCGACTTTTTGGCGGACGCGGGCACGAAAGAAAAGATCATGACGGGCCACGACCATGGCCGCATCACCATAAACATTTCCGAAGCCGATGACGCCCGGCGCATACGGACGCGTGAAAAACTCGGAGAGATGTACCGCACGTTGCTCGGACATTTCCGTCACGAAACGGGCCACTACTATTGGGATCGCCTGATCGAACCAAACGAAAGGCGATTGCTGCGCTTCCGCGAAATGTTTGGTGACGAGCGCCTGGATTATTCAGAGGCATTAAACCTGCACTACCAGAATGGACCCGCACTGAATTGGGCTGACCATTATGTGAGCGCCTATGCCGGATCTCACCCTTGGGAAGATTGGGCGGAGACCTGGGCGCACTACCTGCACATTATGGACGCTGTTGAAACCGCATGTGCTTTCGGTATGCGCATCAACCCCGGTGACGATGTGCTTTCGGCCGAATATGTGTCCAACCCGTTTGCGATCGTCGACTTTAAACAAGTGCTCGACATGTGGGTCCCGTTAACGATTGCCACCAACAGCCTGAACCGCAGCATGGGGCAGCCCGACTTTTATCCTTTTGTGATTGCGCCACCCGTGGTGGAAAAATTGAGTTTTATCCATTCCGTATGCCGGGCCGTCAGGCGCCGGGCCAGCGTTCAGCTAGTGCCGGTAACCTCTTAAGATCTTCCTTCGTAAGCTTCTAAAAAATATTCATCCGGAAACGGTGATAAATTCCTTTATTAGAGCACATATAATAAACACGGTTTTATGGAAGCATTGGCAATTCCTGTCGCCACCACGTGTAGGGAAGCGATGGACTTCGAGGCGCTCTATGAAAGTGCCTTCCCGGGCGTGGCCCGGTTTGTTGGCAAAATGAACGGTTCGTTTGAAGATGCCAAAGACATTTTTCAGGATGCCCTGGTCATCTTTCACGAGAAGCGGGGAGAGCAGGAGTTCAGCATTCAATCTTCGCCCGAAGCCTACGTGTTGGGCATCGCTAAACATCTTTGGCTGAAGCGATTCAAAACATCAGGCCGTAACATTTCGCTGGATGCCATGGAGGCAGCCATCGCGATACCGGAAGATTATTATCCAACCGTCGATACGTTGACGTTGCTGCAGATGCTGGAGAAGACCGGGAAAAAATGCCTCGATATTTTGCAGGCCTTCTACTATGAAAAAATGCCGCTTCAGGCGTTGGCGCAAAAACTGGGTTTTGGGTCCGTGCATTCGGCTACGGTGCAGAAATACAAATGTCTTGAGAAAGTCAGGGATGAGGTAAAAAATAAATCCATTTCTTATGAGGACTTCCTTGAGTGAGATTCGCCTGGGCGAAAAGCATCTACAAAAAACCTTGGAACCCGGCGAGTCGCTGGTGTTTCAGGCAAGGCTGATCACCGAGCCCGTTTTGCGTTGGAATGTTTATCTGCTGCAAAAGGTATACGGCGTGCTGGCATTGCGACAACGAAACATGGTGAAGACGGAAATGGAAGCCATCCACCGGCGACTGTTCACTCATCCCGCGAAAGCGGATTTTCAAAAACAGATCTTTCAACATTTTAAATCCTGAATGCATGAACATGATCCCGATGGTGATCGACAACAGCGGAAGAGGCGAACGCGTGTATGACATCTACAGTCTCCTGCTGAAAGAAAGAATTGTCTTCCTGGGCACGGGCATAAACGATGCGGTGGCCAATGTCATCGTGGCCCAGCTGTTGTATTTGAACAGCATCGATCAGAAAAGCCAGATCAGCCTCTACATTAATAGTCCTGGAGGGAGTGTATATGCAGGGCTAGCCATCTACGACGCCATGCAAATGATCCAGGCACCCGTGTCGACCGTAGCGGTAGGCGTTTCGGCAAGCATGGGAACAGCGCTGTTGGCGTCGGGCGCCAAAGGGAAGCGGTTAGCTTTGCCACACGCCACCATCCACATGCATCCTACGGGCGGCGGTGCACAGGGATATACCGAAGATGTGCGCATTGCCACCCGCGAGCAGGAGCGTCTTCAAACACAGTTGTTCCACCTCATGGGAAAACACTCCGGACACACCTGGAAAGAGATCGAAGAATATTTTTTACGCGACAAGTTCCTGAATGCCCCCGAAGCAAAAGCTTTCGGCCTCATCGACGAGGTGTTGGGCGACACCAGCGATGTAGTGTTGTTGCAGAACGCGGAGTTTGAGGTTAAACTTTTTCAGCCTTCGGCATTACCCAACGGCGTCGGCAATCTTCTTGATCATAAGAATTAGGCGGGTATTCTAAAATTTTCTGGAAACAACACGTTCGTCAGCAAGCTGACAATCTATATCCCGTGGGTTTTTCACATTTGATGAAAGAACCCGGCCATGAAAAAAGCGTACGTTTTTGTTTTGCTCTTTGCGTTCCCATTTATGGCGCAAGGACAAGTCTTGCCCTCTTCCGGCGGGCAGAATTTTGCAGAGCTTGGTGTTGCCGCGGGCAGCTATCGAGGCAGCTTCTCTATTTCTTATTTCAGGAATTGGCATATTGGGGCAAAGAAGCGTATCGGCATTGGCTTAGGTGGGCGCGCCACGTCCTTTCTGGGAAAGAATCTCTATTACATTACAGCACCCGCCAGCCTGACATCCGAAAGCACAAGTCCGCTCATTCTTTTCAAAGAGAACATTGTGGACAACATCGACAGTTTGCTGGTGAAAACTGCACAAGTGAATATGGTGAACGTTATGTTGAACCTCGACTACCGGTTGAGCGAAAGGATGTCCTTTGGATTCAACATCGACCTTTTAGGTTTTTCCTTTGGCGGACGTCAGCAGGGCAATTTCATGAACGGTGCCAGCGGCAAAAATACTTCGGCCACCCCAACGCCCTTTAACATTCTTCTCGTGAGCGACAACGACCGGGGAAGCCTGAATTCCGAGTTGTATTTTAGATACCGTGTTCGCGAAAGGTGGTCAGCCAAGTTGGGCGCTCAATTTCTGTTCACCGAATACACCACCGAAACCAAAGTGCAACAATACCCAGAGGCCAACGACCGCTTCCGGAATAAATCGCTTTTGGCCAATATCGGAGTAGCCTATTCCTTTTAAAAACATACAACATGAAAAAATACTGGTTTTGGATGTGTTTTGCGTTGGCGTCTTGTCAACCCGAAGCGGTGACGCCCACCGAGGTGGTGGATGATAATTTTGATACCGCGGCCGCAACGCTCATAAAGAAAGGGATGCTGGAAGGCATCAATCACACGGCCTCCGGCACAGCTTCTATTTATACCCTGAATGGCAATAGTAAGGTGGTCTTGGATCCCTACATGTCACAAAGCGGACCGGATCTTAAAATATACCTAAGCAAGGATATAGACGCCGGCGAATACATTCGCCTCGGGAATTTGAAATCAACCATGGGAAAACAGGTCTACGACATTCCGAAAAACACCGACCTGACGGCTTACCCCTACGTGCATGTATGGTGCGAGAAATACACGGTCGTTTTTGCCCGGGCCGAGTTGAAATAGGAATTGAATTTTTGCTGGGGGTTGCGGGCGATCATTTTTTGTCGGGAACGTTGACCATGTTTTCTAAAAGCCAACCTTGTGCCCCGTCCCAAACCCACGAGGCCGTATACTTTCCGGTCGCTGTAATCGTGTCGCCATTCAAAATCACTTCCTGAAAATAGGTGCCATCTTGCCGTGCGCTATCCCCCTTCATAGCAATGGCGGTTGTCGACGATCGTTGTTGAAGCACTTTCACATCGCCGAACCTCTTCAAAAAAGCACGGATGGAATCGCGACCCGAAACGGTGCCTAATTTCCCGTCCGGCATAAAGCAGTCTGCAATAGAATCGGCGTCGACGTGGAGGATGAGGCGGTCATACTTTTTCATTGCGTTTTCGATCCCTTGCTTTCGGTCGGTGCAGGCCGAAAGAAAGATCATACACAGAACGAAACTGCGCCTGACTTTCATTGTTGATTTTTTGAAGGCACTGATATAAAGTGGATCGACGAATGCTCATTGAAAATAGCCAAATTTGCTGTTAACGACATAATACATTGAAAATCAAATGATTGATTTCTGGTACGGAGATTTTACACACAAATTGAACGATGTACGGAAATTGTACGTATATTTAAGAAACGGTAAACTGACTAGATCCTCTTATGGCAATTACAGAAATGGCCCGGTTAGATGTTCGATTGGCCAAAAAACAAAAGGAATTGTTTGAAGAAGCAGTTGATTTGGGTGGTTATTCTACCTTGACTCAATTTATTGTTTCTGCAGCCATTGAGAAAGCAACGTCCATCATCGAAGAGCATAAGAATTGGCTTTCTTCGGAACGCGACCGCGAAACCTTCTTCGCTGTTTTAGCATCTCCGCCTAAACCGAATGCTTACCTCAAAGACGCTGTTAAAAACTATAATGCTTCTTTGAAAGAACCCATTAAAACCCGTAAGGCTTCGGCCAAAAAATAAATCTTTGGAAACCGTTACGCTAAATTCAACACACAAAAAAAAGGAATTCTCGTGCGGTGAAGGTTCGCTGGATAGCTATATAAAAATTCAAGCGGGCCAAGATCAGAAAAAGCGCGTATCCATTTGTTTTGTGCTGGCCGAAGGTGATGGAATGATTAAAGGGTATTATACGCTCGCCAATGATAGCATAAGCCGGGATAGTATTCCTGCATCCCTTGGAAAAACCATGCCTTACAAGAAATTACCCGTCACACTAATCGGACGGCTAGCGCGTGACGAGCGATATAAAGGTGGCGGCATTGGTCCATGGTTAGTGGTAGACGCTTTAAAAAAAGCCTTGCGTGTTTCTGACGAAATCAGTTCAATAGCTGTGGTGGTTGATCCTCTCCATGAGAAGGCGGCCGACTTTTATGAAAAGTTTGGGTTCGTCAAATTGCAAGACACTACGAGAATGTTCATGTCAATGGAAACCATCCGAGATGCATTTGAAGAAAAAACAAAAGGGAAGAAATAGAGACGGCGGGAACGTTCCCATCAGACAATAGCCAATCTACTTCCAGAACGTCATCCTGTAAGTCCTGTACGGATAACAAAACATGTTGTGAACACCCACAAAAAAACAGCGTGAACTGTTTTTTCAATCGTTAGCGGATATAGAATATCTGTGTATATTGAATCTGGTCTGCTCCATCCCCAGGCCCCGCGTCCATGAATCATCTCCATTCGGTTGACTACGTTGTGTTCCTGGTTTACTTTATCACGGTGTCGACATACGGTCTGTGGATCTATTACCGCAAAAAATCAAAGAGTGCCGATGCCAAGGATTTTTTTCTTGCCGAAGGGTCGCTCACCTGGTGGGCCATCGGCGCGTCGCTCATAGCCTCAAATATTTCAGCTGAACATTTTATAGGCATGTCGGGCTCCGGCTTTGCGCTGGGTCTGGCCATTTCGACCTACGAATGGATGGCCGCGGCAACCCTTGTGATCGTGGCGGTATTTTTTATTCCGGTGTATTTGAAAAACAAGATCTATACCATGCCGCAATTCCTCTCACAGCGCTACAACGATACGGTGAGCACCATCATGGCCGTATTCTGGTTGCTGGTCTATGTGTTTGTGAATTTGACCTCCATATTATACCTGGGCGCGCTCGCCATCAATTCCATATCGGGCATTGATTTTGGGTGGTGCATTGCCGGGCTGGCTTTCTTTTCCGTGATCGTGACGTTGGGAGGGATGAAGGTGATCGGCTATACGGATGTGATCCAGGTAGGCGTGTTGCTCCTCGGCGGATTGGTCACCACCTACCTTGCCCTGAACATGGTCTCGGCACACGACGGTGGAGGGGAAAATATCTGGCGAGGCTTTCAAATACTGCGCGAGAAAGCGCCTTCGCATTTTCACATGATCTTCAACAATACACATCCGTACTACAAAGATCTTCCCGGTCTCTCGGTGTTGATCGGCGGCATGTGGATCAACAACCTTAACTACTGGGGATGTAATCAATACATCATTCAACGCGCACTGGGTGCGGATTTGAAAACGGCGCGAAGTGGAATTTTATTCGCCGCATTCTTAAAATTATTGGTACCGGTCATCGCCGTTATTCCAGGCATTGCTGCATTTGTTTTGTATCAGCAGGGAATGTTTCAAACGGAAATGGTCGATGCTGCCGGTGTGGTGAAGCCCGATCATGCCTATCCAACCCTCATGAATCTTTTGCCGGCAGGTTTAAAAGGGCTTGCCTTTGCAGCATTGACGGCCGCGGTAGTAGCCTCGTTGGCGGGAAAGGCAAACAGCATTGCCACGATCTTCTCGATGGACATCTACAAGAAATTTTTCAACAAGAAGATCAGTGAACGGAACCTGGTGATTTCGGGAAGGGTCACGGTCATAGTCGCCATGGTGCTGGCGGCTCTCGTTGCTCCGTTGCTTCGCTCGTTGGACCAAGCCTATCAATTCATCCAGGAATACGTCGGCTTTATTTCTCCGGGCGTGCTCGCCATTTTTCTGATGGGCTTTTTCTGGAAACGGGCAACCTCCACGGCTGCGCTGGCGGCCGCTTCACTGACGATCCCGCTATCGACCATTCTCAAATTTCTTCCCGTGTGGACAGCGGGATCGTTCCCGGACTATCCCTTCCTGGATCGCATGACCATTGTGTTTGTCTTTTTGATTCTTTTAATGATCATCCTAAGCCTGCTCGACCGCAAAAGCAAGGACCAACCGCGCGTCATTCAAATCGATACGTCCATGTTTCGCAGTTCACCGGGTTTTGTTGTGGGGTCCGTGCTCATTATGGGCATCCTGGCGGCCTTGTACATTGGATTCTGGTAATCCTGCAAACGGTAGAGATTTTCTTGTGACGATTTTGTAAATTTGTTTAGTAACAATAAAAACGAGGTATTATGAGAGACGCACGTTCTTTTTCCGAAAGCGAAATCAATCCGCTGCACAGCATCGAACAGTGGGAAGACGATGTTTTGAAACGCTACCCTGAACCCGAAGTGCCTGCCAAGGCAAAAGAAGAATATAGGAATTATGCGGACCCTGTCCGCGATACGGTGCGCGAGTTCTATCGCCTCAACCACACCTATCAGAGCTATGACTTTGTGCAGGAAAAAAGGGCCGAGTTCCTCAAATTCGACCGCAAGGAAATGCCCGTGTGGAAAGCCATGGAATTCCTCAACACGCTTGTAGACGATTCAGATCCCGATATCGAACTGGACCAACTCCAACACTTGCTGCAAACTGCCGAAGCCATCCGTCGCGATGGTCACCCGGATTGGTTCGTGCTCACGGGCTTCATCCACGACATGGGCAAAGTGCTTTGCCTTTTCGGCGAACCCCAATGGGCTGTGGTGGGCGATACATTCCCCGTAGGCTGTAAATTTTCAGACAAGATTGTTTATCCTGAATTTTTTAGCCTGAACCCCGACTATACCAACGAGAAATACAACACGAAGCTTGGCATTTATAGCGAGGGCTGCGGCCTTCGGAATGTCACCATGTCATGGGGACACGACGAGTACTTGTATCAGATCACGAAAGATTATCTGCCGGACCCTGCGCTCTACATGATCCGCTATCACTCTTTCTATGCGCAACACCGTGAACATGCCTATGAACACCTGATGGACAATCACGATCGCGAAATGTTTGAATGGGTAAAGAAATTCAATCCCTACGATCTGTATTCGAAAAACCCCGTTCCTCCCAACGTAAAAGAATTGAAGCCGTACTACGAAGACCTCATTGCCAAATACCTTCCCCCGGTAGTGAAGTTGTAACGTACCCGATCATAAGACAAAATAAAAGACCTTGCTGTATCGATTACAGCAAGGTCTTTTCATGATAACCTTTTTCTATTCTTCCGAGGCAGTCTTAGAAGTTATATAACTCCTTATAGTATTGGTCAGCCATCCGCCCGGCATCAAAGAACGGCAGCACATCTGTCATGCTCGCTTTCACGATGCTTTGCCAAGCTCCGGGATTTTTATAGTACGTCGGGATGATCTCTTTCTCCAGCACATTCAACAAATTCTGTCCTTCGATTTTGTCTTTCGATTCTGGAGTGAGCAAATCGTTCGCCGTTTCAATGATGAAAGCGTTCTTGCCATGATTCGAAAATTCGGGCACCCAACCGTCGGGAATGGAAAGGTTTACGGATGCGTTCATCGCCGCGGTCATGCCCGAGGTTCCGGAAGCCTCGTGATATAGACGCGGATTGTTCAACCAGATGTCCGAGCCTTTCTTCAAATGCCCCGAGAGCCACAGCTCATAGCCGGTCACAACGGTACAGTTAGGCAGATCTTTTGTCTTCCAATAGATCTCGTTAAAAATATTGATGGCCGCATAATCTTCGGGGTAGGGCTTGCCGGCCCAAATGATCTGCACAGGGTAGTCGGTGTTGTTGGCGATCTTCAGGAAGCGGTTGTAGTCGGCCAGCAACAAGTTGGCGCGCTTGTAGCCGGCAAAGCGACGGGCCCACACGATGGTGAGCACATTCTCGTTGAACAGCTTTCCGGTTTGGTTCGCCACTACGCGGAACAATTTTTTCTTCAATTCTTTTTTCCGGGCGACGAGGGCCTGGTCATCATTTCGTGCCAATGCCTGGTCGAGGTCGGGATCGCTCCAATAAGTTTTGTTTTGTGCATTGGTGATGGCTGTGATCTCGCAAATGCCTTGGTAGTCGCCCCACATTTTGCGCGACACTTCGCCGTGAAGTTGTGATACACCATTGGCCCGCTTGGCCAGGCGCAGTGCCGTGAGGGTATAGTTCAGCACGCCGTTTTCAGGATAAACATAATCGTTCACCTCGTCTTGCGTGAGACCGTTGAAGAAACTCATGCTGTGCAATAACGGCATGCTGTGCTCCTCATTACCCGCCTTCTCGGGAGTGTGTGTCGTAAAGGCAACGCGCTTCTGCACTTCTTCAATCTTTTTGTATTTGTGCAGCAGGTAGAAACACATGGGCAACGCGTGGCCTTCATTCATGTGATAGATGTCCGTTTGACGACCCAACACGTCCAGCAAGGTGGCACCACCGATACCTAGCAGGATCGACTGTGCAATGCGCGTCGTTTCATTGGGGTCATACAGACGATGGCTGATGGTTTGTGCGAGATAATCGTTCTCCGGAATGTCGGTGCTCAACAGGAACAGCGGTGCGGATTGAAATACCTCGGGCTTCAGCAAATAGGCTTTCACATACACTTTTGAGCCGTGTATGGTGATGGGGAAAACAATGTTGGTGTCCGTCAGAAAAGAATAGTCCTTGTCGCGGAAGCTCACTTTCAAGGTCTGGTCCTGGTTGCGTTCCTGGTCGTAGTAGCCCTTTTTCCAAAGGATGCCGATACCAACCAGGTTTTGTTTCAGCTCATAGGCGCTGCGCAGGTGCGAGCCGGCCAGGAAACCGAGGCCGCCGCTATAGATTTTCAAGGGTTGATCGACAGCAAACTCCATCGAAAAATAAGCAACGGGCTTGCTGTATTTCTCATCGAACGTGTAGGGGAAAAGTTCGGAAGGTTTTATCATGGTGATTTTGAACTAGATAGTTGATTCAACTCAAACGTAGTGAAACGAAATGAAATTTGCGATGCACCGAAAGCCAGGGGAGCGGGGATTCCCTTTTGCAAACGTTTGATGCCCCTCCGGACGATGTTGAAATACTTACATGCGTTACTTTGAACAATATTATATGAAATGCGTCAGCAACGATTGAAGGGTATCGAATGACGTCTTTTGATTGATGATCCATCGAAGATGACCGTCCTTTTCCACGACATCGATATGGGGGAGGGAGGGGCCGGGGGAGGTGACGCTAAACCCGTTTCGCTCCAACGCATTCCGGGTCCAAAGGTAGGCGTGGCCATCGCCTTGAAGGGAGATCATTTTATCGCGGTAGGCCTCATGCGAGATCTTGCCGGTTTTCAGATCATAGCCCTTGAATTGAAATACCTCATCAAATACACCGGACAACACCAGGTCTTCGGGGATCCCGGTCACCAACGTTTTGCCGCGTCCCGCCAGCCAGATGAGGTCCGCGGTTTGGAGGGCAAGGTCCAATTCATGGGTGGCAATCAGGATGGCCTTGTTCAACTTTCGTGCAAGCCGGCGCAACAGGTTCATCACCTCCACGCGATTGTTCAAATCGAGGTGGGCCGTAGGCTCATCGAGGAGAATAACGGGTGTGTCCTGCGCCAGTGCCCGGGCAATCATGACCATCTGTTGTTGGCCATCACTGAGCTCATACAGTTTTTTGTCGGCCAGGTGCTGAATGTGAACTTCCTCCAATGCTTCGCTCACTTTTTGCTGATCGTCTTTGCTGAGCGTGATGCCCCAGCCCATGTAGGGATAGCGCCCAAACGAAACCAGCTCCCGCACATCCATCTGGACGGTCGCAATGCGGTCGGTTAGAACTACCGATACCTGATGGGGCAGGGGACCTTTCGGGGACTGGTTCGGGCCGGCACCATAGTGAACTTCACCCGACAAAGCCTTCTGCAATCCCGCCAAAGTCCGGATCAAAGTAGATTTACCTACACCGTTCGGCCCCATAAAACACGTAAGCTCCCCGGCATTCAGCGTAAGTCCCAAATTCTCAAAAAGAACATTCCGGCCCGCGGGCAGCGCATAGCCAACCGATAATTGATGAAGCGAAACGAGGGCGGTTTTATTGGCCATGACACATTATATATAAGATCAAACCGAAAGCCGTTTTGCCCGCAAAATGATCCAGATCACGACCGGTGCCCCCACCATGGCAGTGATGGCGTTGATGGGAAGCACATAGGCGCTCCCCGGAAGCTGCGTCACGATATCACAAAACAACATTAACACTCCGCCGCCAACACTGACGGCCGGGATCAGTATTTTGTGATTGTGCGTCTTGATGAGGAGCTTGGTCAGGTGAGGAACCGCCAGCCCCACAAAGGCGATGGGCCCGCAAAAGGCCGTCACCCCGCCCGTTAAAAGACTGGTGGTGAGGAGAATGACCAACCGTGAGCGGTTCAGGTGGATGCCGATGCTTTGTGCATAGTTGTCGCCCAAAAGCCAGCCGTTCAGCGCTTTGGTTGAAAAAAGCGCCACCAGCCCGCTGGCCACCAGGATGGAGGTCAGGACTTTTATTTCCGTCCAATTGAGTCGTCCCAGGCTGCCAAAGGTCCAGAGTATATAGGTCTGTTGTTCTTCGGGTTTGCTGAGAAATTGGAGCACGCTCACCAGGCTGGAGGTGGTAGCACCAATCATGAGTCCTATTATTAATAATGACGTATTGTCCCGGAGGCGTTGGGCGATAACAATAACAACAAGAAACACCCCGCAGCAACCCAGGCTGGCGGCCCCGGCAATGGCCCACGGGCTAGGCGTCGAAAGCATTTGCAAACCGGCGGCCTGACTCATAAACACCAACGATACCGCCAGGCTGGCGCCCGAACTGAGGCCGAGCACATCGGGTCCGGCCAGGGCGTTGCGAAAAAGGGTTTGCATTTGGAGGCCGGCAATAGAGAGGGCGCCCCCGGCCAAAACGCAGGTCAGGGCTTTGGTCATCCGGAACTCCCAGACGATATCGCGCCATACCGGGTTGGCGGTCTCGCTGCCGGAAAGGATGCTCAAAATGGCGCCGGGAGGAATGGAAACGCTGCCCAGGCCCAGGTTCACTATAAATAGTAAAACCAGCAACAGGGGTAGGATAATCCAGCTTTTTCGGTGAATCCAGTGCATATCAGCCGTTTCGGATGGGCGCAATGATACGCGATTTTAGGCGATTACGCCGAAAAGCTTGGTAAACAGCGCCATTTCCCTAAAAATATTGAAACCCAGATTTGCTAACGACACTTTAGTTCCTATCTTTGCAGTCCTTTTTGCAGAAAGAGTGCAGGAAGTCCTGAAAAACAGCATAAATAGGTTCAGCCATGCCTGGAATTATAGGAAAGAAAATAGGAATGACGAGTGTGTTTGGCGCCGATGGCGTAAACATCGCTTGCACGGTTATCGAAGCCGGTCCTTGCGTCGTGACGCAAGTGAAAAACGAAGAGACAGACGGATACCGTGCTGTACAATTAGCATTTGGTGAGAAGAAGGAGAAACATACCCCGAAAGCGGCTATTGGACACTTCAAGAAAGCTAACACCACCCCCAAGAAAGACATCGTAGAATTCCGCGACTTCAGTACGGAATTCGATGGAATGGTAGAACTCGGAAAAGAGATCCGCATCCAGGACGTTTTTGTTGAAGGCGATTTTATCGATGCCGTTGGTACTTCCAAGGGTAAAGGTTTCCAGGGCGTTGTGAAGCGTCACAACTTTGCCGGTGTGGGTGGTCAAACTCACGGTCAGCATAACCGTCTTCGCGCTCCCGGTTCCATGGGTAACGCGTCGTTCGCGTCCCGCGTGCCCAAAGGCAAGCGTCTTGCCGGCCGCATGGGTACCGATCGCGTGACGATCACCAACCTGAAGGTTGTGAAGATCATGCCTGAGCAAAACCTCATCGTTATTAGCGGTTCCCTCCCGGGACCTAAAAATTCAACTGTAATCCTTCAGAAATAATGGAAGTAACCGTATTCAAATCCAGCGGCGAAAAATCCAGCAAGACCGTAAGTCTGTCGGACCTGGTGTTTGGCATCGAGCCCAACGACCACGCGATCTACTTGGACGTAAAGAGCTATCTGGCCAACCAACGCCAGGGCACGCACAAGGCCAAGCAACGTAACGAGATTTCAGGTTCTTCCAAGAAACTGAAGAAACAAAAAGGAACTGGTGGAGCCCGTGCGGGTAACATCAAGAACCCTCAGTTCAAAGGTGGTGGACGTGTATTCGGTCCTCAACCCCGCGACTACTCGTTCAAGTTGAACAAGAAAGTGAAAGACCTCGCCCGTAAGTCGGCCCTGACTTACAAAGCAAAAGATAACTCGATTGCTATTTTGGAAGACTTCACCTTCGAAACTCCCAAGACCAAGCAATTCACAGCGCTTCTGAAAGCCCTTTCTTTGGGTGAAAAGAAAACGCTTCTCGTTCTGCCCGAAGCCAACAAGAATGTTGTGTTGTCCGGAAGAAACATCCAGAACGCAAAAATTACTACTGCCGATCAAATCAATACTTACGATGTGATGAACGCCGACAGCGTGATCTTCGTGGAGAGCTCGATCAGCAAGATTGAAAACCTTTTAAATAAAGCATAATGAGCACCCTGAAGAAACCCCTAGTAACGGAAAAGGTCTCTGCTCTGAATGAGAAGGGAAAATACGGTTTCATCGTCGCATTCGATGCGAACAAGGTGGAGATCAAGAAGGCCGTAGAAAAACAATACGCCGTAAACGTAGCAAGCGTAAATACCATGGTTGTGATGGGTAAGAAAAAGACCCGTTACACAAAAGCCGGTGTATTGGCAGGCCGCAAGCCCAGCTACAAGAAGGCCATCGTTACCCTGGCCGCAGGCGAAGTAATTGACTTTTATAGCAACGTCTAATTTTTGAGCAATGGCGCTGAAGAAATTAAAACCGATCACAGCAGGAACGCGACATAGACTCGCCCCTTCCTTCGACGATATTACGACCAACATCCCGGAGAAATCCTTGTTGACCACCATCAAGAAGACTGGTGGACGGAACAAGCAAGGAAAGATGACCATGCGCTACATTGGTGGCGGTCACAAGCAGAAGTTGAGAGAGATCGACTTCAAACGCAACAAGACAGGCATCCCCGCGACCGTTAAGTCTATTGAATACGATCCTACCCGTTCTGCCCGTATAGCCCTGCTATTCTACGCCGACGGTTCGAAGACCTATATCATTGCTCCCAACGGATTGAAAGTAGACCAGGTAGTGGTTTCTGGTCCGGACGTAGCACCTGAAATTGGAAACGCTCTTCCCCTGGCGAAGATCCCCGTAGGTACCGTGGTACACAACGTGGAAATGAAACCCGGAAAAGGTGGCGCTATCGCCCGCAGCGCAGGATGCTTCGTGCAACTCCTGGCCCGCGAAAACGGTATGGCTACGTTGAAGATGCCTTCGGGTGAAATGCGCAGCGTACTGGACGTGTGCATGGCAACCGTAGGAGCAACATCGAACCCTGACCACATGAACGAAAGTGTGGGTAAGGCTGGTCGCTCACGCTGGAGAGGCATTCGCCCCCGCACCCGTGCCGTGGCCATGAACCCTGTCGATCACCCGATGGGTGGTGGTGAAGGACGCGCATCCGGAGGACATCCGAGATCACGCAACGGACTTTATGCGAAAGGCAAGAAGACCCGTCACCCGAAGAAATATTCTGATCGCCTAATCATTGCTAAGAGGAAAAAATAATGGGACGCTCGATTAAAAAAGGACCATACAGTGACTTCCGTCTCGTGAAGAAAGTTGAAGCCACTGAAAAATCAGGTAAGAAATCTGTTATCAAGACCTGGTCAAGAAGATCAACCGTAATACCCGAGATGATCGGCCATACGTTTGCTGTTCACAATGGAAATAAATTCATTCCGGTATATGTTACGGAAAACATGGTAGGCCACAAACTCGGTGAGTTCGCCCCTACCCGCACCTTCCGTGGACACTCTGGTACTAAGAAAGATAACGCTAAGTAATCATGGAAGCTGTAGCGAAAAAGACAAAGAAGTCTGTGCTGAAACGCGAAAAGCGTGACGCCAGAAAAGCGGCGGCAAAGACCGGCCCTTCGGTAGCCAAGTTGAAAAACGTTCCCACATCGCCCCGCAAGATGCGTCTTGTAGCGGACCTGATCCGTGGCGAGCGGGTGAACAAGGCCCTGAACATCCTGAAGTATGAGCCCAAAGTGGGCGCTCCCAAACTGGAGAAATTGCTCCTCTCCGCCATCTCTGGCTGGGAAGCAAAACACACGGATGTGAAACTGGAAGACGCCGACCTGTACGTGAAAGATATTTTTGTGGATGGTGGCCGCATTCTGAAAAGACTGAGACCCGCTCCCCAAGGAAGAGCACACCGGGTGAGAAAACGTTCAAACCACGTGACACTCGTAGTGGCCAGCTTGAAAAAAGCAGGCGCTGAAGTAACATCGACTGAAAAAGAAACGAAGGAATAATAATGGGACAAAAAATTAATCCTGTAGGTTTTAGATTGGGCATCGTACGCGGCTGGGATTCCAACTGGTATGGTGGCAAAACCTTCTCCGATAAACTGGTTGAAGACCAGAAAATCAGAAAATACGTAGAGGCACGTATCCCCAAAGGTGGTATCGCGAAAGTGGTGATCGAAAGAACCCTGAAGCGCATCACATTGACCATTCACACTGCCCGTCCCGGCGTCGTGATCGGTAAAGGTGGAAACGAGGTCGACAAGATCAAGGAAGAGTTGAAGAAACTCACCAACAAGGATGTTCAAATCAACATCTTTGAGATCAAGCGTCCTGAACTGGACTCGAAACTGGTGGGCGAATCGATCGCACAACAAATTGAGGCTCGTATCTCTTACAAGCGTGCCATGAAGCAAGCTATCGCTTCGGCTATGCGCGTGGGAGCAGAAGGCATCAAGATCAAATGCTCGGGCCGTTTGGCCGGCGCCGAAATGGCGAGAACAGAGCAATACAAAGAAGGACGCGTGCCCCTGCACACCCTTCGCGCCGACATCGACTATGCGATCTCCGAGTCGCAGACGGTATACGGCAAGATCGGTATCAAGGTATGGATCTTCAAAGGCGAGATCTACGGCAAGCGTGATCTTTCCCCGAACGTAGGAGTCGTGAGCAACGCACAACAAGGCCCCGGACAAAAAGGTGGCAATGAGCGCGGCGGCAACGAAAGAGGCGGACGCAGAAGAGAAGGTGGTGGTGGCAGACCGGGCGGCGATCGTCGCGGTGGTGAAGGTGGAGGCCAGCGACGCGGCGGCGACAACCGTGGCGGCGGACCTAGAAGAAACGGATAATTATTTCGAAGCAACTATAAAGAATAGGTAACAATGTTACAGCCGAAACGAACGAAATTCAGAAAAATGCAAAAGGGCCGTGTGAAAGGAATGGCCACCAGAGGTCACTCTATCGCATTTGGTTCATTTGGATTGAAAGCCCTGGAAGGTGGATGGATCACTGCCCGCCAATTGGAAGCTGCACGTATTGCAGTAACCCGCGCCATGAAGCGTGAAGGCCAGGTGTGGATTCGCATCTTCCCCGACAAACCCATCACCCGCAAACCTGCTGAAGTGCGGATGGGTAAAGGTAAAGGTGCTCCTGAATACTGGGTGGCCGTGATCAAACCCGGAACCATCCTGTTCGAAGCAGGAGGCGTGGACATTGCGACAGCAAAAGAAGCGATGCGTCTGGCAGAAGGCAAGTTGCCGATGAAGACCCGGTTTACGATTAAGCACGACTACGTAGAAGCTACCAAGGCATGAAAAATTCAGATATCAAAGCATTGACGGCAGCCGAGCTTCAGGAAAAGATCGCCGCCGAGAAAGAAGCGCTCCGCAAGATGCAGTTTGCGCATCAAGTGACAGCCATCGAAAATCCCATGAAACTCCGGGAGTCTCGTAAGCTGGTAGCCAGATTGCAAACAGAATTGAGAGCTAAAGAACTTCAAAAATAATTCCTATGGAAAGGAACGACAGAAAAGAACGGGTGGGCAAAGTGGTTAGCAATAAAATGCAAAAGACCATCACCGTGGCCGTAGACAGAAAGGTAAAGCACCCCATCTACGGAAAATTTGTAAACCGTACGACCAAGTTCAAGGCGCACGACGAGGCCAACACTGCAGGTATCGGTGATACCGTACGCATCATGGAAACCCGTCCGTTGAGCAAGGACAAGCGTTGGAGATTAGTAGAAGTAGTTGAAAAAGCGAAGTAATTATGATAAGCACCGAATCAAGACTTACCGTAGCAGACAATAGCGGCGCCAAAGAAGTACTGTGTATGCACGTACTCGGCGGAACCAAAAGACGCTATGCTTCCGTAGGCGATAAAATCGTAGTGACTGTGAAGTCCGCGATGCCCAGCAGCCAGGTTAAAAAAGGCACTGTGTCTAAAGCTGTCGTGGTTAGAACGACGAAAGAAGTTAGAAGAAAAGACGGATCGTATATCCGTTTTGAAGATAACGCTGCCGTTCTTTTGAACGCTCAGGACGAACCCCGTGGAACCCGTATTTTCGGCCCCGTGGCACGTGAGCTCAGAGAAAAGCAGTTCATGAAAATTGTATCACTGGCCCCTGAAGTAATCTAAGCCATGGAGAAGAACAACGCAAAAGCCAAATTGCACATCCGCAAAGGCGACACTGTTAAGGTGTTGGCTGGCGACGATCGTGGCAAGACGGGAAAAGTACTCGAGGTAGTACGCGAAAAAAGCAGAGCCATCGTGGAAGGCATCAACATCGTGACTAAACACACGAAACCTTCTGCCGGCAAGCCCGAAGGCGGCATCAAGAAAACTGAAGCCGGAGTGCACATCAGCAACCTGCAACTGGTTGATCCTGCCACGGGCAAGACCACCCGCGTAGGCCGCAAGCTCGACAGCAAAGGAAAGCTTCAAAGATATTCTAAGAAAACCGGAGAAATTATTAAATAATGTCAGCTCCAAGATTAAAGGACAAATACCTGACTGAGATTGTCCCTGCTTTAAAGCAGAAATTTGAATACAAGTCAGTGATGCAAGTTCCCAAGATCGAGAAGATCTGCATCAACAAGGGTATGGGCGTGGCGGTATCCGACAAGAAACTGATCGATGTGGCGTTGGAAGAAATCACCAGCATCAGCGGCCAGAAGGCGGTATCGACCAAGTCGAAGAAAGCGATCTCCAACTTCAAGTTGAGAGAGAACATGCCGATCGGTGTGCGGGTGACCCTGCGCGGCGACAAGATGTACGAATTCCTGGATCGCCTCATGAGCATCGCCCTTCCCCGGGTACGTGACTTCCGCGGCATTTCCGCCAAAGGATTCGACGGCCGTGGAAACTATACCATGGGTGTGAAAGAACAGATCATCTTCCCCGAGATCTCCATCGACAAGGTGAACAAGATCAGCGGTATGGATATCACGTTCGTGACCACTGCCCAAACAGACGAAGAAAGCTACGAGCTCCTGAAAGCATTCGGGATGCCTTTTGCGAATAAAAATTAAGAAACAGCATGGCTAAAACATCAGTAATAGCAAGGCAGACAAAACGTGAGAAGCTGGTAGCGACCTACGCAGCAAAACGGAAAGCCTTAAAAGAGGCCGGAGACTATGCGGCCCTGGACAAATTGCCCCGCAACGCTTCCCCGGTTCGGTTGAAGAACCGTTGCAAGCTCACGGGCCGTCCCAAAGGATATATGGGTAAGTTCGGCGTTTGCCGTAACGTATTCCGTGAAATGGCTTCTGCAGGAAAGATACCCGGCGTCACCAAGGCGAGCTGGTAACTTCCCCCCACACCCACACACTACATATTGGTTGCTGAGTATCAAGGTCTCCGCAAGGAGAAACCCGATGACAGTTTGGATTATTGAAATTGTTCGATATCTTTGCAGCCCGGTTTTAAGAAACGCGGGCTTGCTTATTTAATAGAATTAGGAAAAGGATAAATAAAATGACTGATCCGATAGCAGATTACTTAACCCGGTTGCGGAATGCCATTAGGGCCAACCATAAGGTGGTTGAAATCCCCGCTTCCAATCTCAAAAAGGAGATTACGAAGGTTCTTTTTGACAAAGGGTTTATCCTGAACTACAAGTTCCAGGACGGTGAACATAGCCAAGGCATTATCAAGATCGCCTTGAAATACAATCCTGAAACGAAGGAGTCAGCTATAACTACCTTGGAAAGAATCAGCACACCTGGTTTGCGCCAGTATGCCAACACCGGTTCCATGCCGCGCGTAATGAACGGCCTGGGCGTTGCCATCCTGTCGACATCCAAAGGGGTGATCACCGACAAGGAAGCACGCACCCTTAACGTAGGTGGTGAAGTATTGTGTTACGTGTATTAATAGAGAAGCAACATGTCACGAATAGGTAAGCAACCGATAAGCATTCCCTCCGGAGTAACTTTCAACTTCTCGAAAGAGAACAACAAAGTGACCGTGAAAGGACCCAAGGGCGAACTCTACCAGGCCATCGACCCTGACTTTACTGTCAAGTTTGAGAATGGCATTGTAGAATTAGAGCGTCCGACAGATCAAAAACGTCACAAGGCTATGCACGGTCTGTACCGCGCATTGATCGCCAACATGGTGGAAGGCGTTTCCAAAGGCTACAGACACCAGCTTGAACTGGTGGGTGTGGGTTACAAAGCCAACGCGCAATCCAACGTGCTCGAACTTAGCTTAGGCTATTCGCACAACGTGTTCCTGGCGGTTCCCTCTGAAATCAAAGTTCAGGCGGTACAAGAAAAAGGTCAGAACCCGACCATCATCCTGGAAGGCATCGACAAACAACTCCTCGGACAAGTAGCCGCCAAGTTGAAGTCGCTCCGCAAGATCGAGCCTTACAAAGGCAAAGGTATTCGCTTCACAGGTGAGTATGTACGTAGAAAAGCTGGTAAGGCTGCTGCGAAGTAATTAGGTAGAGAAAGAACAAGCATCATAGAAAACAAGAAACTATGGCAGGCAAGAATATTGAAAGAAGAGAGCGGATCAAATTAGGTGTCCGTAAGAGAGTAACCGGCACTACAGACAGACCTCGTTTGTCCGTGTTCAGAAGCAACAAAGGCTTGTTCGTTCAGATCATCGACGATCTGAAAGGCACCACAGTAGTTTCTGCTTCCACCTCCGAGCTTGGCGAAAAAGCAAAGCTGAACGTGGAGAACTCGAAGAATGTAGGCAAGAAGATCGCAGAAAAAGCTTTGGCCTCCGGCATTCAGAGCATCGTATTCGATCGCAATGGTTACCTCTACCATGGAAATATCAAAGCTTTGGCTGAAGGTGCCAGAGAAGGTGGTTTAAAATTCTAAGAAACTGAAATATGTCAGTAAGCAACATAAGCACAGTAAAAGCCAGCGAAATCGATCTTAAGGAAAGAGTAGTAGCCATCGAGCGTGTAGCCAAGGTGGTGAAAGGTGGTCGTCGTTTCAGCTTCGCAGCCATTGTCGTAGTAGGCGATGGAAACGGAGTGGTAGGTTACGGATTGGGCAAAGCCAACGAAGTAACAGACGCTATCACCAAAGGCATCGACGATGCCAAGAAGCACCTGGTGAAAGTGCCGATCATCAAAGGCACTGTGCCCCATGAGTCTGTTGGAAAATTTGGCGGTGGATTCGTACTGCTGAAGCCCGCTTCTCCTGGTACAGGTGTTATCGCCGGTGGTGCTATGCGCGCCGTATTGGAAAGCGCTGGTGTACACAACGTGTTGGCAAAATCCAAAGGCTCGTCAAACCCCCACAACGTGGTGAAAGCTACTTTCAAGGCATTGACCAGCATGCGCGACGCCTTCACCGTAGCAAAGAACAGAGGAGTATCATTGTCGAAAGTATTTAACGGCTAAGAGACATGGCGAAAGTACAGATCACACAGAAGAGAAGCACCATCAAGAGACCCGAAACACAGATCCGCACGATCCAAGCGTTGGGCCTCGGTAAAATAAACAGAACGGTTGAAGTGGAGCTGACGCCCCAGATCGCCGGCATGATTTCAAAAGTGAATCATTTGATTACTGTAAAAGAACTGTAAGATGAAGCTGCATACATTAAAACCTGCTGAAGGTTCAACAAAAACAAACAAGAGACTTGGCCGCGGTCAGGGCTCGGGTGGGAGCACGGCAGGACGCGGTCACAAGGGTGCACAGTCCCGTTCGGGTAACGCCAAGAAGTCTGGCTTCGAAGGTGGTCAGATGCCTTTGCAGCGTCGCGTACCGAAGTTCGGTTTTAAGAACAACAACAAAGAATATTTCAAGGCAGTGAACCTTGATGCTTTGGAAGGACTTGCTGAAAAAGTAAAATCCACTACCCTCAGCCTCGCCGTGCTGATCGAAAATGGTGTAGTAGGCAAGAACGACAAAGTGAAAGTTTTAGGAAGAGGTGAATTGAAAGCAAAGGTTAGCGTTGAGGCACATGCCTTCTCTGCTAGCGCAACACAAGCGATTGAAAAAGTAGGTGGAACAGCCACAACCGTGAAGTAATGAAGCGTTTCATTCAGACCATAAAGAATATCTTCTCAATAGAAGACCTGCGCGTCAGGATTCTCAATACCATGGGATTCCTGGTCATTTTCAGGCTCGGATCTTATATTGTATTGCCCGGCATCGACCCTAACCGGTTGGATGTGAACCGGAACACCAGTGGTATTCTCGGTTTCATCAACACCTTCTCGGGTGGTGCCTTCAACAACGCGTCGATTTTCGCATTGGGCATCATGCCGTACATCTCGGCTTCGATTATCGTACAGCTCCTTTCGTTTGCTGTACCCTATTTCCAGAAGCTCCAGAAAGAAGGCGACTCGGGCCGGAAGCGTTTGAATCAATATACCCGCGTGCTGACGATCTTTATCACGATCTTCCAAGGCTATAGCTACCTCAAAGGCGCTATCGATCCTTCGGTGATCATGAACCCCGGACCGTTCTTTTTCGTGACCTCCGTAGCCATCCTCATCTCCGGAACGATGTTCTGTATGTGGTTGGGCGAAAGGATCACCGACAAAGGTATCGGTAACGGTATCTCGATGTTGATCATGATCGGTATCGTGTCGCGCCTGCCGCTGGCATTGATCGCCGAGATCAGCGACAAGTTCCCCGGAAAGGCTTTCGCATTTATCATTGAATTATTTGTACTGTTCGGAATCGTGGTAGCCGTTATTGCCCTCACGCAAGCGACCCGCCGCATCCCGATCCAATATGCCAAGCAAGTGATCGGCAACAAACTCTATGGCGGCAAGCGCGACTTCATCCCCTTGAAGTTGAACTCCGCAGGGGTAATGCCCATCATCTTCGCACAAGCTTTGATGTTCTTTCCGGCCCTCATCGCGGGCATGTGGAGAGACAGCGACATCGGCGCCTACATCGGATCTACATTTTCGGATCCGTATTCATGGCAGTATAGCTTGCTGTTCGCGTCCATGATCTTGATCTTCACGTTCTTCTACACGGCGATCACGATCAACTCGAACGACATTGCTGACAACTTGAAACGCAACGGTGGCTTTGTGCCCGGAGTAAAACCCGGCAAACAAACCGCTGAGTTTATAGACACTGTTTTATCAAGAATCACATTGCCCGGAGCCCTGTTCCTGTGTGCTATTGCCGTGCTTCCCGCATTCGCAGTAAAAGCTGGAGTAGGACAAAACTTCGCACAGTTCTTTGGTGGCACGTCGCTTCTGATCTTGGTTGGGGTGGTATTGGATACCCTCCAGCAAATCGAAAGCTACCTGCTCATGAGACACTACGAAGGGATGATGAAGTCGGGCAGAGTGAAAGGACGTTCTCAATTTGCTGCGGCTTAAAGGCTGAATGATTAACTTAAAAACGGCAGAAGAGTTACAGATCATGAAGGAGGGCGCCCAGATTCTGGGGAAGGCCCACGGAGAGATCGCCAGGAAAGTAAAGCCTGGTGTGAAAACGAAAGATCTGGACAAGCTGGCGGAAGAGTATATCAGAGATAATGGTGGAATCCCGTCGTTCAAACACTACAACGGATTTCCTTCATCACTCTGCATCTCGGTAAACGACGTAGTGGTGCACGGATTTCCCGGCAACTATGAAGTGAAAGAGACCGACATCATATCGATAGATTGTGGTGTTTTATATAAAGGTTTTCACAGTGATTCGGCATACACTTATCCACTGGAAGGTGTAGGACCGGAAACACTGCTCCTCCTGAATCGCACGTACGAGTCCCTTTACCGGGGCATCGCACAGGCAAAAGCAGGAAACCGGATCGGGGATGTGAGCTATGCGATCCAGAGCTACGTAGAGAGCTTCGGATACGGTGTGGTTCGCGAACTGGTGGGACACGGCGTGGGGCGCAAGCTGCACGAAGATCCGGAAGTGCCCAACTATGGTAAGCGGGGCAAAGGAGTCAAGATCATTGCCGGAATGGTTTTCGCCATCGAGCCGATGATAAACCGGGGAACAAAGAATGTCGTGCAGGATAACGACGGTTGGACGGTGCGAACCGCCGACCACATGCCCAGCGCACATTTTGAACATACGGTGGCCGTGACCGAGAGCGAAACAGTGATATTGACGACGCACGAGTATATTGAAGAAAACTATCCATATAAGTGGCGAAGCAAAAGTCAATAGAACAAGACGGCACAATTTCGGAAGCGTTATCCAATGCGATGTTTCGCGTACAGTTGGAAAACGGACATGAAGTGTTGGCACATATTTCAGGTAAAATGAGAATGCACTACATCCGCATTTTGCCCGGCGACAGAGTAAGATTGGAAATGTCGCCTTACGATTTAACAAAAGGTAGAATTGTATTCAGATACAAGTAAAAACGAACATGAAAGTTAAAGCATCCATAAAGAAACGCAGCGCTGATTGCAAGATCATCAGACGCAAGGGCAAACTGTATGTGATTAACAAAAAGAATCCTAGGTTTAAACAAAGACAAGGTTAACATACTATGGCACGTATAGCAGGTGTAGATATTCCCGATAACAAGCGAGGCGAAATCAGTCTCACGTACATCTTTGGTATTGGCCGTAGGTCAGCCCAAAAGATCCTTACGGAAGCCGGTGTAAGCATCGACAAGAAAGTGAAGGAATGGAACGACGAAGAGTCGAACGCAGTCCGCGCAATCATCGCTGAGAAATTCAGAATCGAGGGTGCGTTGAAATCTGAGATCCAGTTGAGCATCAAGCGCCTCATGGACATCGGATGCTACCGCGGACTCCGCCACAGAAAGGGCTTGCCCGTTCGTGGACAAACTACCAAGAACAACGCCCGTACTCGTAAGGGTAAGCGTAAGACGGTAGCGAACAAGAAGAAAGCAACTAAAGGTTAATAGATAAAACTTTTCAATAATGGCGACAGCTGAAAAGAGAAAAGATAAAGCGAAGAAGCGCGTAGTGAACGTGGAAGCCGTAGGGCATGCACACATCCGTGCCACGTTCAACAACATCATCATTTCGATGACCAACACCACAGGACAAGTAATTTCCTGGGCGTCGGCCGGAAAGATGGGCTTCAAAGGTTCGAAGAAGAACACTCCCTATGCCGCTCAGGTGGCCGCTCAGGATTGCGCTTCCAAAGCTTTCGAACAAGGACTGAGAAAGGTAGAAGTATTCGTGAAAGGCCCTGGCGCCGGACGTGAATCGGCTATCCGCACCATCCAAGGATCGGGCATCGAAGTAACGGCTATCCGCGACGTGACGCCGCTGCCGCACAACGGCTGCCGCCCTCCGAAGAAAAGAAGAGTTTAATTAAAGAATATTATATTTAGGTTTTACCATGGCAAGATATACAGGCCCTAAAGTCAGAATCTCAAGACGTTTCAACGAGCCTATTTTAGGTGATAACAAGGCGCTTCAGAAGAAGAACTATGCTCCGGGTCAACACGGCCGTGGCAAGAAGCGCAAGCAATCGGAATACGCTACGCAGCTTGCTGAAAAGCAAAAGGCCAAATACATCTACGGTTTGCTGGAAAGACAATTCGCAAAATTGTTCGACACGGCTTCCCGCAAGAAGGGCGTAACCGGTGAAGTGCTCCTGCAATTGCTGGAGTCACGGCTGGACAACACCGTGTACCGTCTGGGTATCGCTCCCACACGCCGCGCGGCTCGTCAATTGGTATTGCACAAACACATCCTGGTGAACGGCGATGTAGTAAATATCGGTTCTTTCACACTGAAGCCTGGCGACCTGGTGGAAGTACGCGAACGTTCCAAATCATTAGAAGTCATCACCAACAGCCTCTCCCTCCAAGGAGCCAAGAAGTACAACTGGTTGGAGTGGGACAACAGCGAAATGACAGGAAAAATCATCAACCTGCCACCGCGTGTTGATATTCCCGAAAACATCAACGAGCAGCTGATCGTTGAATTGTACTCGAAGTAATTTTAACTGTTAACAACATCACTATGTCAATATTAGCATTTCAAATGCCAGAGAAGGTTGCGATGGAAAAGTCCGATGATTTTCACGGTCTCTTCACATTCAAGCCTCTGGAAAAAGGATATGGGGTGACCATCGGCAATGCGCTGAGAAGAATCCTGTTGTCCTCCCTGGAAGGTTATGCGATCACCGGAATCAAGGTTCCCGGTGTACTTCATGAGTTTTCGACCATCGAAGGAGTTGTGGAGGATGTTGCCGAAATCATCCTCAACCTGAAAATGGTTCGGTTCAGAAAAGTATCGGATAACTTCGATAATAAAATCACGGTAAACATTAAGAAACAGAAGCAGTTCAAAGCTGGCGACATCGCTAAGTTTACCTCTGCTTTCGAAATTCTTAACCCCGAGCACGTCATTTGCAACCTGGACGAAACCGCTCACTTCGAGATCGAACTCACGATCGAGAAGGGAAGAGGCTACCTCCCGGCTGAAGAAAATAAGCCTACAGAACAAGTATTCGGATTCATTCCGATCGACGCCATCTTCACGCCCATTAAGAACGTGAAATACAGCGTAGAAAACACCCGCGTAGAGCAAAAGACCGACTACGAAAAGTTGGTAGTAGACATCGAAACCGACGGATCTATCCACCCTGAAAAGGCGTTGGAAGGTGCCGCACACATCCTCATCAAACACTTTGCCCTGTTCTCCGACAAGTCGATGGAACTCGAAACCGGCAAAGATGCAGAAGTAGAGCAAGTAGACGAAGAAATGCTGCACATGCGCAAACTGTTGAAGACCGCATTGCACGACCTCGATCTGTCCGTACGCGCCTACAACTGCTTGAAAGCAGCCGATGTGAAATCACTGGGCGACCTCGTTCAACTGGAGATCTCGGACATGATGAAATTCAGAAACTTCGGTAAGAAGTCGCTGGCAGAATTGGAACAATTGGTAGCGGAGAAGAACCTCACCTTCGGTATGGATCTCTCCAAGTATAAACTTGATGAAGACTAGGAAATCATGAGACACGGTAAGAAGGTAAATCACTTAGGTAGAAAAACAGCGCACAGACAAGCGTTGCTTTCGAACATGGCTTCTTCGTTGATTCTGAACAAAAGAATCACGACCACGGTAGCCAAAGCCAAAGCGTTGAGAAAATATGTTGAGCCTTTGCTGACCAAGTCGAAGGACGACACCACGCACTCCAGAAGAACGGTGTTCTCCTACCTCCAAAACAAGGAGTCTGTGAAGACCCTGTTTGGTGAAGTAGCATCGAAGATTGCCGATCGTCCGGGTGGATATACCCGCATCATCAAATTGGGTGATGTACGCGTAGGTGACAACGCCGAAATGTGTCTCATCGAACTCGTGGATTTCAACACGCTCTACAGCAAGGAAGGCGTGGCCAAGAAAGCCAAGACCAGAAGAAGCCGCGGTGCGAAGAAAACCGAAGGTGCCGAAGGCGCAACCGAAGCTGCTCCTGCAGCCGAAGCCAAAGCTGAAAAGGCAGAAAAGAAGCCCAAGAAAGCTTCCACTAAGAAAGAAAAAGAATAGTGATAGAACGCCATTCATACGAAAAGGGATCGAACAATCGTTTGATCCCTTTTTTTATGCCCTGGCCGCTGGTAAAAACCTATGCCCGGGCATGCTAATCCCGGAATTACTAACGTATTTTTGCGAACGCTATGCAGAAAAAAGCTTACCTCCTTCTTGAAGACGGCCTCCTCGTGGAGGGAACGGCCATCGGTAAAATCGGCACCTCTGGTGGTGAAATATGCTTCAATACCGGCATGACCGGGTACCAGGAGATCTACACAGATCCTTCTTATTACGGACAGATCATCGTCAACACCAATGCCCACATTGGTAACTATGGCGCTTTCGACGCTGAACAAGAGTCGAGCCGCCCCATGATTTCCGGGTTAGTGGTCAACGAATTTGCCCATGAATTCAGCCGCAAGTCGGCCACAGGCAGCCTGCAGCAATACCTGGAGAGCCGCAACGTGGTGGGCATCGCCAACATCGACACCCGGATGCTGGTGCGCTACATTCGCAGCAAAGGCGCCATGAACGCCATCATCTCCTCAGAGCTCACCCCAGACCAGCTCAAAGCAGAAATAAAGAAAGTGCCCTCCATGAACGGGCTCGAACTCTCCTCGCTGGTAACGACCAAAGAGGCCTATACCGTAGGCGATGCCCACGCAGCCATCAAAGTGGCGGTGCTCGACCTGGGTATCAAACAAAGCATCGTGACCAACCTGGCCAGCCGCGGCGTGTTTTGCAAAGTATTCCCCGCCAAGACATCCTTCGCGGAAATGAAGGCCTGGAATCCCCACGGCTACTTTATCTCCAATGGCCCCGGCGACCCCTCGGTGATGACCTACGCCATTGAAACCGTGAAGCAAGCATTGGATTCGGGCAAGCCCCTTTTCGGCATTTGCCTCGGCCATCAACTCCTGGCGCTGGCCTCCGGAATTTCGACCTACAAAATGCACCACGGTCACAGAGGGTTGAACCACCCGGTGAAAAACCTGGTCACCGGCAAAGGTGAAATGACCTCCCAAAACCACGGCTTCTCTGTGAACGAAAAGGACATCGAGAAGAATGCCAACGTAATGGTCACCCACGTCCACCTGAACGATAACACCATCATGGGCATCCGCCTGAAAGACCGGAAAGCGTTCTCGGTGCAATACCATCCTGAAGCCTCCCCCGGGCCGCACGATTCGCGCTACCTCTTCGACGAGTTCATTGAAATGATACAGGCGGAGATCGCCGAACCCGTCACCGCCTAACCCGAACAACTATCATCCAATCCATAAATCTAAAATCACTATGAGCTTAATCGAAAGCATTCATGCCCGGCAAATTCTCGACAGCCGCGGCAACCCCACAGTTGAAGTTGATGTAGTAACTGAGTCCGGCGCCTTTGGACGCGCCGCTGTGCCCTCCGGTGCTTCTACCGGATCACACGAAGCCGTAGAACTCCGTGATGGTGATAAAAAGAAATTCATGGGAAAAGGCGTGTTGAAGGCCGTGGACAACGTGAACACCAAGATCGCTGCCGAAGTGGTGGGCTTTGATGTTTTCGAACAAAACCTGGTCGACCAGATCATGATCGACCTGGACGGCACACCCAACAAAGGCAAGCTGGGTGCCAACGCTATCCTCGGAACGTCTTTGGCAATTGCGAAAGCAGCCGCCATGGAAGCCGGCATGCCCCTCTATCGTTACATCGGTGGCGTGAGCGCAAATACACTGCCCGTGCCGATGATGAACATCCTGAACGGTGGTAGCCACGCCGACAACGCCATCGACTTCCAGGAGTTCATGGTCATGCCCGTAGGCGCAGCGTCATTCTCGGAAGCCCTTCGCATGGGTGCCGAAGTGTTCCATACCCTGAAAAAAGTATTGCACGATAAAGGTCTTTCTACCAACGTAGGTGATGAAGGTGGTTTTGCACCGAACCTCAAATCCAACGAAGAAGCTATCGAAGTGGTGTTGAAAGCGATCGAGAAAGCCGGCTTCAAACCCGGTTCCGATATGTTCATCGCCCTCGACCCTGCAGCATCTGAATTCTACGATCCCAAAGCAAAAGTATACCACTTCAAAAAGTCTTCTGGTCAAAAACTGAAGCCCGCAGAAATGGCAGCCTACTGGACCAACTGGGCCAAAAAATACCCCATCATCTCTTTGGAAGACGGCATGGCCGAAGACGACTGGGCAGGCTGGAAAGCCCTCACCGAAAGCATCGGCGACAAAGTACAACTCGTGGGCGACGATCTGTTCGTAACCAACGTGAAACGCCTCCAGAAAGGTATTGACGATGGCATCGCCAACGCCATCCTCATCAAGGTGAACCAGATCGGTTCGCTGACCGAAACCATTGCCGCCGTGAACCTGGCAAAACGCAATGGCTATAAGAGCGTGATGTCACACCGTTCGGGTGAAACCGAAGACAGCACCATCGCCGACCTGGCTGTGGCGCTGAACACCGGCCAGATCAAGACCGGCTCGGCTTCCCGTTCCGACCGGATGGCAAAATACAACCAACTGATCCGCATCGAGGAAGAGTTGGGCGAGATCGGCTACTTCCCCGGCAAGAACATGTAGTGCTTTGTCGAAATGATTATAGAAAAGCCAGGCAACATGTCCTGGCTTTTTTCGTTTCCAATCCTTAGCGACCGGAGGGAAGCGCGGCTTGTTTTTTGACGTTGATTTATTCTCTATCTTAGTATCACTTTTTAAGCTATATGTTCAAGAAACTGCCGAAACCGTTCCGGAATTTTTATTTTTTATCGATCGCCTTCTTTGTGCTTTGGATGATCGCCCTGGATTCGAACAACATGATCGCCCGCTATCAGTTGAGTTCGAAGCTGCGATCGCTGGAGAATGAAAAGGAGTATTACGAGGAAAAAATAAAGGAAGTGGAAAAGGATCGCGACGAGCTTTTTGGCGACCGGGAGTCGCTGGAAAAATTCGCCCGCGAGAAATACCTGATGAAAAAAGAGAGTGAAGACATCTTCATCGTAGCGGAAAAAGACTAAGTGGTATGAAAAAGATTATGCTGGCCGCCTCCCTCATCCTGATGGGAACCGTGGCGTTTGCTCAGTGGGGTGACGAAGAAATGAGCGAAAAACCCCCGTTGCGCGAACGCATCTTCACGGGCGGCGGATTTGGATTGAGCTTCTCGAGCTATTACAGCTATGTTTCCATTTCGCCGTTGATCGGCGTTAAAATCACCCCCAAGCTGGCCGCCGGCGCACAGGTGCAATATCGCTACACCAAATACAAACAAACATCGTATAACATCTCTACCAACGACTATGGCATTAGCCCATTTCTGCGGTATAATTTCTATGGCCCGTTGTTTCTGCACACCGAGTATGAGTATCTGAACTACGAATACCCCATCTCGCAAAGTGAAACCGTCCGCCGGGGCTTTAACAGCTTCATGGCAGGCGGGGGCTTGTTTCAACCCATCGGCCGGCATGCTGGATTCTATCTCGTGGCCTTGTATAATTTCAGCTATCACGAACCGACCAACCCAAACGATTTCTCACCGTACAGTAGCCCGCTGGTTTTGCGGGTGGGCGTAACGGCCGGATTCTAAAAACTCACACCGAATTTTTTACCGAGCTCCTTCAGATCTTCGGCAACTTTAGGGTTCAAAGGTATGCCGTGCTCCATGCGATGCGCATGCATTTCCCGTTCAGGGTCTCCCGGAATAATAACACGCTCCTGTCCTTCGATGGTTTGGGCTGAGCGAAAGCGCGTGATCCAATTGTCCATATGCGATTTGAATTCCTGTGCCGGCCGGAAAGCATCCACCCGCATGGCGCCAAAGAAATGACCGATGCCTTCGCCCACCGGATCGGAAGGGGGCTCCAAAAAAGCAACGAACGGAGGCACCCAGGGGCCATAGTTCGCGCCCGATAACACAGCCGAAAAAATGTCCACCCAAGCCCCAAGACAAAATCCTTTGTGACTGCCGTGTTCGCGGTCGCTTCCCAACGGGATCAATGCCCCGCCGCTTTTAGTTTCATTGGGATCGGTGGAAGCAGCCCCCGACTTGGTCTGCACCCAACCCACAGGCGCCGCCTGATTTTTGCGTTGCAGAATTTCCAGCTTGCCGTTGGCCGCCGTGGTCGTGGCAAAGTCGGCCACAAAAGCGGGCTGCTGGTCGGCGGGTATAGCCACGGCGATAGGGTTTGTTCCCAATAATCTTTCAACAGAAAACGTGGGGGCAACGAGTGGGCTGGCGTTGGTCATGGCCATGCCGATCATGTCGTGTTCCAGCGCCATCATGGCGTGATAGCCCGCGATGCCAAAGTGATTGGAGTTCTTCACGGCCACCCAACCCGTGCCGGCGATTTGCGCTTTGCGGATGGCAATCTCCATCGCCTTGGGCGCCACCACCAGCCCCAAGCCACCATCCCCATCCACCACGGCCGTACTAGGCGACTCGTGGACCACGCGTACATTCGGCGCGGCGTTCACCCGCTTCTTGTCCCAGAGCCTCACATAGCCCGACAAACGCGCGATGCCATGCGAGTCGATGCCCCGCAAATCGGCGCGCAACAATACGTCCGTGGCGAGCACGGCCTGGTCGTCGGGGCAGCCGATCTTTTTGAAGATGGTCAAGGCGAAATCTTTCAGCGAGTCGTAGGCGTAGATGGGATCTGTCATGGGGCAAAGATAAGAACGAAAAGCACCGTGCCTAGACAGCAAAAACAGTGGCCCTTCCAACTCTAAAAAAAATATCTTAATTTGGGATACCGATTGGCCTGTGAAGCCTGATTTTTTAAACGCCGATCACTTTTTATTTTTTGGTATAATTCTTTCTCCTCGCTCTCGACTGAATGCCCCGCAAGGCCTAAACCATGATCTCAAACACTATTAGCCTATGCTAAAAAAATACCGCTATGCCTGGCTGGCAGGCTTTCTCTTATCATCCCTCACCGCTTTTTCTCAAGACCTGGATTCGCTTTTAAACCTCAACGCCTTCACCGCGGAAAGCGATCTTCAAAAAATTCTCAATAAGAACGTGGCCGTGTCGTCCAAGAACGGGTTGACCACCCGCGAGACGCCGGGGATCATCACCGTCATTTCTGCCGAAGAAATTCAAAACAGCGGCGCGCGCGACATGATCGATGTGTTGCGCCTGGTACCGGGTTTTGATGTGCAACAGGATCTTCAGTTTGTGATGGGCATTGGCTTGCGGGGAAGCTGGGCCAACGAGGGAAAAGTGCTGGTGATGATGGATGGCCAGCCGTTCAACGAATTGCTGTATCAAACCGTGGCCATCGGCAACCGCTTTCCGGTCGACGCCGTGGAACGCATCGAGATCATCCGCGGGCCTGGGTCGGCCATTTATGGCGGGTCTGCGGAATACGGGGTGATCAACATCATCACCAAGGCCGCCGACAGCCTCAACGGCGTGGCGGTGTATGGCACCGGTGGATTTCATGCCGACGCCGTGGGCCGGACCAACGGCGGGGTGATGGCCTCCAGAAAAACCGATACCTTTTCGTGGGACTTCAATGCCTTTAAAGGAAAGGGCATTGTGAGCGACCAACGCCAACACCAGGATCTCATCCAAGATTATGGCGTTCAGGATCTCTCCAAAGTGACCCGCGCCGACCCGATGAACCTGAATCTGGGATTGAAATACAAAAGCCTTTCGTTCCGCACCATGTACGACCAGTTCGAAACCTCGGACCCGTCGACGTTTGTCTCGAACAAGAATTTCTTTACCGACCTGCGCTATGCCTGGAAAGCCAGCAGCAAGCTGCTCATCACACCCCAATTGAAATACTATAACCAGGTTCCCTGGACCTATGGTAACCGGGATACGGAGGAAAAATCATTTAACGTCAGGGCTACGCGTGCCTTGGCGCAGGTGGACGCCATCTATGATTTTTCGCGTAAAGCCAGCGTCACCTTTGGGGGCGTCTATTTTCAGGACGAAGGCAAGGACCTGCTGAATGGGGGCCTGTTCCAGGGAAACCAAACCCTGAAGCTGAACAACGTCGCCTTCTTTGCCCAGGGCCTTTTTAAACATAGGTTGGCCAATGCCACGCTGGGTTTCCGCTATGAAAAGAACAACCGCTACGGCGCGGCCTTCGTGCCCCGGATCGCATTGACCAAGAAGATCGAGAACTTCCACTTTAAGGTATTGTTTAGCCAGGCCTTCCGCGCACCCTCGCTGCAGAACATCAACATCGCTCTGAATGGCCAGGTGAAACCGGAAAAATCGAACGTGTTTGAAGTGGAGCTGGGCTACCAGTTCACGCCCGAAATGTTGCTGTCCGTGAATGCCTTTAACATCACCACGAAAAACGTGCTCGTTTATGGCTCGCAGGGAAGCGACGAGGACGGTACATTCGAGGAATGGTACGAAAACTCGAAAAAGAGTGGAAGCCGAGGATTGGAAGCGGTCTATAGCATCCGCAAAAAAGCATGGTATGCAAACCTGACATACTCCTACAGCACCGCGCTGAAGGACAATACCGTGGCCACGTACAACGTGCCTGGCCAATCGCAATACGTTGGGTTTTCGAAGAACAAGATCACACTCAACACCAACTTTTATCTCACGCCGAAGCTGAGCTTCAACCCGACCTTTATCTACGCCAGCAAGCGATATGCCTACACCATGCTGGACGCCGATGGCAACCCGGCATTATCTACCCTGGATCCGTATGTATTGGTGAACGCTTTTCTTAACTACCGGAATGTTCTTCCTGGATTTAACCTGGGTGCCGGCGCCTACGACATTGCCAATGTACGCCCTGCTATTCCCGAAGCCTACAACGGCGGTTATGCTCCCATATCCGGCCGCAGCCGCGAATATGTTGTGAAAATTTCTTACCAGATCAATTTCAAAAAATAACCATGAGACCCTCCCGAATATATACCCTCTTCTTCGTCTTCGGCCTCACCACAGCGGCTTGGAGCCAAACCACCAACTACCAGGTGTATGCCCTCTTTGTGGTAAACATCGCCAAGTACTCATCCTGGCCCAACCTCAACGGCGAGTTGCAAGTTACGGTCTATGGCAAATCGAAAGTCTATGACGAACTGCTCAAGCAAAATGGGAAGAACCTGAACGGCCACACCCTCAAAGTGACCCAGGCCAACGAGATCACCGACATCGGCGAAAGCCACGTCATTTACCTGGCCGATGGAAAGAGCAGTGCACTGGACGACATCATTAAAGCCACGCAAGGCAAATCGGTTATGATCATTTGCGAACGTGAAGGGCTTTACAAAAGAGGTGCGGGCTTTAGTTTCATCGTGACTGAAAACAGCACCTTGCGCTACGACATCAATAACACGGAATTGGAAAAGAGATTGATCAAGGTGTCGAAGAGTTTGACAGCTTTGGCAAATTCAATGATTTAGTTTTGATGCTTTGATGCTTTCGGTTCAGTGCTGCGATCATCGTAAAAATGAACCAGCCTCTACATGTAGATATTATAGAAGAATAAGTCGCCAACGTCAGCTACCGTATCAGCAAGATTGGATTTAAACCGTGATGCTTTTAGAAGCCATCACCTCATTGATCAGCGTAGCCAACACCCCTTCCTTCAAAGCATAAGTAGAAACGCGAATGCGATTGAACGTGTGCACCGATAGCAGATAACGGATCAGGCAACATGCCACCACGATCATATCAACGCGCATTTCGATCATGCCGGGAATTTGCATGCGCTGCTCGCGATTCTTGTGCAGCAGCTCGTCATAGATATCATAGAAGCCCTGCAACGTCAAAGGGGTTTCGATCTCTTCGGGACTTTTATGGATGTCGTGTTGGATGCAGAAGATGTCGCTCAGGGTGTCGAAGGTGCCGGAAGATCCGATGAGCACATGAGGTTGGTGAATTTTTAGTTCGTTCAACAACGGCTGAAGTTCTTTTTCGAAGTACCGGTCGAGGTGTTCGATCTCTTCTTTGGTGATGGGATCGTTTTTCTGGAATTGCTCCAGGAGGCGTTGGGCGCCAATCTCAAAACTGCGCTTCCAGGAGATGCGCTCGTTGTTGCCGAGGATAAATTCAATGCTGCCGCCGCCAATATCGATGATGAGCGATTTCTCCTTGTCGATGTCCATGGCCGACTTCACGCCCATATAAATGTACTCCGCCTCCAGGTCGCCGGAAATGATATTCGAATCGATGCCCGTCACGGCCTTGATCCGTTGCACGACCTCGTCGCGGTTGGACGCGTTGCGCAGGGCGCTGGTGCCAAAGGCATAGACTTTTCCGATGTTTTGCTGGTCGATCGTATTCCTGAAACTTTGCATGGCCAGGAGCGCCCGTTGAATGCCTTCCTCCGTAATGACCCCCCGGTTGATGCCCCCTTTTCCGATCTTCACGGCCAACCGCTCGCGATAGGTGATATGATAGCCCCGCTCATCGGCTTCCGCAATGAGCAGATGGAACGTGTTCGTTCCCATATCAATGATGGCGATCTTGCTTTCCATAGGTGTCAGGAGGGCGCGTGAAGATACGAATTTTCGAAACCCAGTCAAGCGCCCGTTCTCCCTGCGTAAAACGTCTTCCCCAAAGCAAAAAAATCCCAATTCGGACTATATTTAAACTTTTAATCAGCGGATGCTATGGCCAAGCGAATCATCAAGGATAATGTCCTCCAGGAAAAGTTTAATGAGCTCGAACGCAAGAACCAGGAAGCCCTGTTGGGCGGTGGTGAAAAGCGCATCGAACAACAACACGCCAAGGGAAAACTAACCGCCCGCGAACGCGTCAATCTTCTGATGGATGAAGGCTCTTTTGAAGAGCTGGGCAAGTTTGTCATGCACCGCAGCAAAGACTTTGGCCTGGACAAGGAATACTACCTGGGCGACGGCGTCATCACCGGCTACGGCACGGTGAACGGCCGGCTGGTCTATATTTTTTCGCAGGATTTCACCGTGTTCGGTGGCTCCCTTTCAGAAACCCACGCCGAGAAGATCGTGAAGATCATGGACCTGGCCATGCAAAATGGCGCACCGCTCATTGGCCTCAACGACTCCGGCGGCGCCCGCATCCAGGAAGGCGTGGTGTCACTGGGTGGCTATGCTGATATTTTTTACAGGAATACATTGGCCTCCGGGGTGATCCCGCAGATCTCGGCCATCATGGGTCCTTGCGCCGGGGGAGCTGTGTATTCTCCCGCCATTACCGATTTTATTTTTATGGTGGAAAACACATCGTTCATGTTTGTCACCGGCCCCAACGTAGTGAAGACCGTGACACACGAAAATGTGACGGCCGAGGAATTGGGCGGGGCCACCACCCACAGCACCAAAAGCGGGGTGACCCACTTTGCCTGTGCCAATGAAGTGGAGTGCATCAACCAGATCAAAAAGATCCTGAGTTTCATGCCCCAGAACTGCGAAGACGACACCCCCCGGTTGCCCTACACTGCCGGCGATGAGCGCCGTCCCGCACTCAACAACATCATCCCGGCCAACCCAAACCAGCCCTACGACATGCGCGAGGTCATTAGCGGTGTGGTGGACAACGACAGCTTTTTCGAGGTACATAAGAACTTTGCAGAAAATATCGTGGTGGGTTTTGCACGGCTGGCCGGCCGTAGCATCGGGGTTGTAGGCAATCAGCCTGCGTCCCTGGCCGGTGTGCTCGACATCGACTCCAGCGTGAAGGGCGCCCGCTTTGTGCGCTTCTGCGATTGCTTTAATATTCCCCTGCTCGTCTTTGAGGACGTGCCCGGATTTTTGCCTGGCACCGATCAGGAATGGAACGCTATCATCACCAACGGCGCCAAGTTGCTGTTCGCTTTCTCGGAGGCCACCGTGCCGCGCGTAACGGTCATCACCCGCAAAGCCTATGGCGGTGCCTATGATGTGATGAACTCCAAACACATTGGCGCCGACCTGAACTATGCCTGGCCCACAGCCGAGATCGCGGTGATGGGGGCGAAGGGAGCAGCCGAGATCATCTTTAAGAAGGAGATCTCCGAAGCGGACAACCCGGAAGCCAAACTGAACGAAAAAGTGGATGAGTACACCCACAAGTTCGCCAACCCCTACCGCGCCGCGCACCGCGGCTATATCGACGAGGTGATCTATCCCGACCAAACCCGCGAGAAACTGATCCGGGCCTTTGCTATGCTGGAAAATAAAGTGGCTAAATTGCCAAAGAAAAAACACGGTAACATTCCCCTATAGACCCCTATTAATTCTTTAAGACTATGGATAAGAAGAGCAAACAATTCCTCTACGAGTATCTTAACAATGCATCACCCACCGGCTTCGAAGCGCCCGGCCAGAAGATCTGGCTGGATTACCTGAAGCCCTATATCAACGACCACATGGTGGACGTCTATGGAACCGTAGTAGGGGTTGTCAACCCGAAAGCTGCCTACAAGGTGGTGATCGAAGCCCATGCAGACGAGATCTCCTGGTTTGTGAACTACATTACCGAAGACGGCTACATCTATGTACGCCGCAACGGTGGCTCCGACCACCAGATCGCCCCGTCCAAGCGGGTGAATATCCAAACGGAAAACGGCATCGTGAAGGGCGTATTCGGCTGGCCGGCCATTCACGTGCGCGACGCCGGTAAAGAAGAGACGCCTACGCTGAAGAATATCTTTATCGACGTGGGGGCCGAATCCAAGAAAGAGGTGGAAGCCATGGGCGTGCACGTGGGATGCGTGATCACGTTCGAGGACGAGTTGATGGAAATGAACAAACATTGGCTGGTCGGTCGCGCGCTGGATAACCGTATGGGGGGCTTCATGATCGCGGAAGTGGCCCGTAGGCTGCATGAAAACAAGAAAAAATTACCTTTTGCGCTCTATATCGTGAACGCCGTCCAGGAAGAAATCGGTCTCCGGGGCGCCGAAATGATCTCCCGGCGGATAAAACCCGACGTCGCGATCTGTACAGACGTGACGCACGATACACAATCGCCCATGTACAATAAAAAAGAGAGCGGAAACCTGAAATGTGGCAATGGCCCCGTGGTTTGTTATGGCCCAGCCGTGCAGAACAATGTCCTTAAAATGGTCATTGAGACCGCTCAAAAACGAAAAATACCATTCCAACGCCAGGCGGTTTCCAGGTCTACCGGTACGGATACCGATTCTTTTGCCTATTCGGCGGAAGGAGTAGCCTCCGCACTGATATCGTTGCCGCTCAAATACATGCATACAACCGTGGAAATGGTACATAAAGACGACGTGGAAAGCGTCATAAACCTGATCTACGAGTTCCTCCTGCAGCTCAAGCCGGGCCATGACTTCCGGTACATTAAGTAATCATTGGTAAAAACCTTACATCGATAAGGTTAACCCTTGAATAGGCTCCTCCACATTGTTGGGGGAGCCTATTTTTGTATCATCAAACAAACCAAGAATTATGAAAATGTTTAAAGCTCTCGCGGTGGCAGCCCTCCTGATAAGCGGCAGCACCTACGCCCAAGAAAGATCGGTAGAGGAAGTTTACTCCATGATGGTCTTCAACTTTACCAAATATGTGCAGTGGCCTGACCACGCCGGATCTGGTGAATTTGTGATCGGTGTAGTAGGCAATGCAGACATCTACAACACGCTCAACGGATGGTATGGCGGTAAACCCCGCGGCACGAAGACGTATGTGATCAAGAAGTTCGCTAACGCTTCTGAAGTTACCGACTGCCACGTGTTGTTCATCGACAAGTCTAAAAGCAGCGAATTTGAAGCAGCAAACAACAAAGTGAAAGGCAAAGGCACTTTGGTGATCACAGATAAGAACGGATTAGGTGAGAAAGGTAGCGGCATCAACTTCAAGATGGTAGACAACAAACTGAAGTTCGAGCTCAACCAAAAAGCGATCGAAGCTTCTAACTTGAAGGTATCCGGTGCGCTTTCGTCTATGGCGATATTGATTTAATGGGTTGTTTGGAAGCCTCGGGGGTTACACCCTGGGGTTTTTTCCAGATTAAGTAGTAGATTAGCAAAAGAGCCCAATTAATTTTTTAATCTATGAAAAACCTCTTTTTAACAGCACTCATGGCAATAGTCGTGAGCACTGTCGTGGCGCAAGAAAGGCCCACACATGAAATTCACGCTGCCATGTTGTACAACTTTATTAAGTATGTACAGTGGCCAAATGAAAGCGAAGCCGGCGAATTTGTAGTAGGTGTGATCGGAGACGAAAACGTCTTCAATACCCTCAAAACATGGTACGACGGTAAGCCTAAGGGAGTAAAAAAATATGTGATCAAAAACCTTGCTTCTGCCGACGAAGCCGGCTCATGCCAAGTGGTATATGTTGGAAAGTCGAAGAACAAAGAGTTCGAGAACATAAAGACAAGCACAACGGGTAAATCCGTGTTGACCATCACCGATGGCAACGGGATGGGCCAAAAAGGAAGCTGTATCAACTTCAAAGTGATCGAAGGAAAACTGAAGTTTGAGCTCAACCAGGGAGTGATCGGAGCGTCTAGCCTGAAAGTTTCCACACAGCTGAGCAGTATGGCGATTTTGATATAGGGAAAGCGATTTGAGTTTTCCACTGGCACGGTAGGAATTGAGTATGGAGAACGAGGGGATGTTCCAGGAAGTAGTTGAAAATTCGGATGACATCATCATCGTAACAGACAAGGAATTTAGAATTCGCTACATTTCTTCGTCCGTTCACAAGATCTTTGACGTCGCACCGGTTTCGCTGTTGGGTCGTAATATTTTTGATTACGTCACCCGCGATAAAGAGGAGAGCTGGAAAGCTTGCCTCAACGAAACGCCCCATTCCGTAGTGGACGAAGTGGAGCTGACGGTGCAACGGGATCAGACGATCTATTTTGATGTGCATGTATCCAATTTGCTGGACCATTTTAAGGTGCAGGGATTGGTGCTGAAACTGCACAACATCACGGATCAAAAGCATAAGGAAGAGGAATTGCTGCGCTCCAATCAACAGTTGGACCAGGTAATTTACAAGACCACACACGATTTGAAAGCCCCTTTGATGTCGGCCCTGGGCTTGGTGAGTATCGCAGAGAATGCGCCGGCAGAAGAGAAAGACCAATACATAGGCCTGATCAAAAAGAGCCTGTTGAAATTGGATTCGTACCTTGAAGAAATGAACAATTTTTTCCGCAACGAGAAATTAGCGTTGCAACGGGAAAAAATAAATTTAGCTGAACTGCTCGCAGACGAACTGGAGAACCTCAAAAACCTCCACAACGGCAACCGGGTAAAGGTTTTGCTGCAGGCCGACGACGATGGCGTGGAATGGTATTCAGACCTGATACGGGTGAAAACGGTTATAACCAACATTTTTTCCAACGCGATTAAGTACCAGGACTTGCAAAAACAAAATCCATTCATCAAAATTGCAACGCATGTCGACCAGGATTTTTGCGACATTCGCATCGAAGATAATGGCATAGGAATTGACCCTGAGTATAAGGAGAAAATTTTTGATCTGTTCTTCCGGGCAACGGATCAATCGCAGGGAACGGGACTTGGATTGTTTATTGTAAAAGATACAATAGATCGGTTGAAGGGTTCGATCGAGGTGAGATCGAAAAAAGGAGAAGGAACCACGTTCCAGATCCGCATACCCAACCAACTGCAACAATCCATCGAGGTGGAATGAAGACTTACGCACGGGGTCATAGAGTTTTTATAGAGAGGGTCTTTTCTCTATGCGCTCTGTGCGTTTTTTAAGATACTTTTTTGAAATAGTGTACCAGACGAGGTACTGAAAGATATACGTACGGGGCCGCAGAGTTTTTACAAGAGAGGGTCTTTTCTTTGCGCGCTCTGTACGTTTTTTTTATCCTTCCCTTTTGTGCCCTTCCTTTTTCTTTACTTTGAAGGATGCACGACCCGACTCACATTGATCAACGCGGCAAAAACATCACCATCCCCTTTCCTCCAAGACGGATCATTTCGCTTGTACCCTCACAAACCGAACTCCTGGCCGACCTGGGCTTGGAGCAACAGGTGGTCGGCATCACTAAATTTTGCATCCATCCCCCAGCCTGGCGGAAAACGAAAGCCATTGTCGGCGGCACCAAGCATTTTGATTTTGAGGCCATTCACAGCCTCCAGCCTGATCTGATCATCGGTAACAAGGAAGAGAACTATAAGGAGGGCATAGAGGCCCTGGAAGGCCGCTATCCGGTCTGGATCAGCGACATCGTTACGCTGCAGGACGCCTTCGGGATGATCGCGGGGGTAGGTCAAATAACCGGTAGCAGCCTTGCCGCCGGCCGCCTCGCAGACGGCATACGCGACGCGTTCGCCCAAATAAAAAAACACGAACAATTGTCGGTGCTATACCTCATCTGGAAAAAGCCCTGGATGGCGGCCGGTTCAGGTACCTTCATCCACGAAATGCTCGCCACCATTGGATTGAATAATGCGGCCGGCCATCTGCCCCGATACCCGGAGCTGACGCCACAACAGATGCAGGAATTGAAACCGGACCTTATTTTTCTTTCATCGGAACCCTACCCATTTCAGGATAAGCACAAAGCGGAGCTGCAACAACTCTGTCCGGCGTCCAAAATTCTTTTGGTGGATGGAGAAATGTTTTCGTGGTATGGCAGCCGGCTGCTCAAGGCTCCGGCCTATTTCAATTCCCTCACACTTCCGTAGCGGGAATGCCAAAAGAAAGGATGTCTTTCCAAAAATTGGGATACGACTTGCGCGTAACTTCCGGCTTTTCAATCTCCACTTCCATGCGTGTAGCCAGCGGCGCAAAGGCCATGGCCATCCGGTGGTCTTTGTAGGTATTGAAATAGGCGGAATCCGGCGAGGCTGCGGAAGGCTTCAGGGTCCAGTGTTCTTGATCTATTTCGATAAGGTCCGCCCCGATTTTCCGAAGTTCGTTTTGAAGCGCTGCGATGCGGTCGGTCTCTTTGATGCGAAGGCTTTCCAGGCCGGTGAAATATCCGGTCACATTTTTTACTGCACAGATCACGGCTACGGTTTGGGCCAGGTCGGGGCAGTGGGTGAAGTCCCAGTGCAGTTCTTTTTTGTGATCGGTTTTGGTCAGCTTCAGCAAGCCTTTGTCCAATACCGCATTCACCCCGAGAACTTTCATGATGTCAACAATCTTGCTGTCGCCTTGCAGTGAATCCAGGGACAGGCGGGGGAGGAGAATTTCGGCTTGATCGGCCAGCGCGGCAAAGGAAAACCAGTAGCTGGCGGCAGACCAGTCTGACTCCACCGTGAAGGCTGCTGGTTTGTAGGCCTGATGTGGCACGATCACTTTGTTTTCGAGGAGCGTGCTTTGCGCTCCGAAATGTTTCATCAGGGCAGCCGTCATTTCGATGTAGGGTCGGCTGCCGATCTTACCCGTCAGTTCCAGGGTCAATCCCTGGGGCAGGGTTGGGGCGATCATCATGAGCGCGGAAATGTATTGGCTGCTCACATCGCCACGGATGCTGATGGTTTGCACCTTCTGGCCGGCAAACGATTTAATACGATGCGGCGGGTATCCTTCTTTTTCCAGGTAGTCGATCTCCACCCCCAGGGTGCGCAAAGCATCCACCAACAAGGCTATGGGGCGCTCCTTCATTCGCGATGTGCCGGTCAAGGTCTTTTGTTGACGCGTCACGGAAAAATAGGCGGTGAGAAAACGCATCGTCGTGCCGGCATCTTCTACGTCGATGATGGGATCAGTAGAGTTCACCAACCGTAACATCAACTGGGTGTCGTTGGCATCGGAGAGGTTGTGAAGCTCGGAGGTGCCACCGGCCAGGGCGTTGATGATGAGGGCACGGTTGCTTATGCTTTTAGATGCGGGGAGCCATTGGGCCGTGCCGCGCAGAACAGACGTTCGTTTGAGTTTGATGCTTGTGCTCAAGAGAAAAAAATTGTCCGGCAAAATACAGTTTGTCGAAGATTTATTTTCATTGCCCGAAACATTTACTAAAGAATTTAAGTTACGGTAAATATGAGTACTACTGGAAAAATCGCATTGGGTGTAGGCATCGCCTCAAGCGCATTACTGGCCGCCTGGTTGTTGACTGGCGACAGAAAAGAAAAAACCAAATTGGTTGTTGCCAAAGGAGCACGGACTTTGAAAGGCTCCCTGAAATCGGGTAAAAAAGTTGTCACGGAAGAGACAGGCTATTACATCTGAAGTGAGCGGTAAAATGACAGAGCCCCTTTTACCTCATCAAGACTGATTTCATAGTCCCATTTGGCGCTGCCGATCCCATCGGGCAGGACGCTTAGAATTGTATTTCCTTTATTTTTCTTGTCTTGCAATGCCACCCCGGCAATTGTCTCTTGTTCTTCTTCCCTGAAATTTACTTTTCCATAGATCTTTAGCAGAAAAGCGCAAAGTCGCTTGAAGTCTTCCTCAGTGATGAAGTTTCTCTGCCTCCCGATATAAGCTTCGGTGATGAGTCCAACAGCAACGGCCTCCCCGTGCAGCACGCGACGGCCGGCGCCTAGCAGGTAAGTTTCCAGCGCATGGCCAATGGTGTGGCCGGCGTTCAGGATTTTGCGGAGTCCTTTTTCTTTTGGGTCTTCCTGGGTGATGCGCGCCTTGAAGGCAACGGAGTGGCGGATCAGGGCATCCCAGTCCTGCGTTTCCAGGGGTTTCTTCGAGATCACTTCCCACATGGCCTTGTCGGCGATGAGGGTGTGTTTGATCACCTCGGCAAATCCGGAACGCAGCTCGGCGTAGGGAAGGGTTTTTAGAAAGCCGGCATAGAGCAGGGTGAGCGTCGGCTGTTGGAAGACGCCGATATGGTTTTTGTAATGATTGAAATCAATGCCCAGTTTTCCACCGATACTGGCATCGGCTTGCGCCAGGAGGGTGGTGGGGATCAAAATAAAATCAATGCCCCGTTTGTAGGTGGCCGCGCAAAAGCCACCCATGTCGCCCAGCACGCCGCCGCCCAGCACGATGAGGCATGCATGGCGGTCCATGGCGCGGTCGGTCATGGCCTGCCAGATGGTGGTGCAGGTGGTGAGGTTCTTTTGTTCCTCGCCGCTTTTTACCGGGATAACGAAATGCGCGGGAAGGCCTTCCCGGATGAGCGGGTAACTGTGCTGTTGGGTGTTTTCATCGACCAGCACACCGACCTGGCTGTAATTTTTTTTCTGTAGAAAAGACCTTAAATCGTTGGCGGGATCGGAAGAAAACAGAATGTTATCGGGCAGCATCGGGCTTTTATGAATCTTTTGATCGAAAGTTATTAAAATCCCGGCAAACAAAATTTTGGCTGTTACCGGCGGTGAGGATAACTCCTATATTTGCCCGACATTTTTCGTTATGAAACCAGAGACCAACGTTTCATTTGAAGACACCGCCGTCGCCTTCCAGTACAAGTCCGACGCGGCCATAAAAAAAGCCAGCTTTATTTTTTCATTGGTAAACCACCCGTGGATGTCCGCCCTTGCCACGGGGTCGGTAAGGCTCGCACTCATGCTTCGCCTGCCGGTGGAAGGATTGATCCGGGCAACCGCTTTCGATCATTTTTGTGGGGGAGAGAACATCGAGGAAACCGAAGCCGCGGCGGCGACCCTGGCCCGTTTTGGTGTGAAGACCATTCTGGATTATTCAGTGGAAGGGGAGAAAACAGAAGCTGGTTTTGACCGTGCCATGGAGGAAACCCTGCGTACCATTGAAAAGGCGCATCAAAGCAAAAACATCCCGTTTTCGGTCTTCAAAGTGACGGGCCTGGCCTCCACGGATGTGTTGGAGAAAGTACAGAAAAAACTGATCCTTACCCCGGAAGAACACAAGTCCTTCGAACTGGTCCGGCACCGGGTGGACAATATTTGCCGGCTGGCCCACGCCTATGGAGTGCCGGTGCTGGTCGACGCCGAGGAGACCTGGATCCAGGACACGGTCGATCAGTTGGCCTATGAGATGATGGAAAAATACAACCGCGAGAAGGCCATCGTTTTCAATACCTATCAACTCTACCGCACAACGTCTCTTCAAAATCTGAAGGATGCCTACGAAAGCGCCTTGCGCCATCATTACTTCTTAGGGGCCAAGCTGGTGCGGGGTGCCTACATGGAAAAGGAACGGGCCCGAGCGACGGCCTCAGGCCACCCCAGCCCCATTCAACCCGATCAGGCGGCAACGGACAAAGCCTTCAACGACGCGCTCGTGTTTTGCGTGGCGCATCGGACATACATCAGCATCATGTGCGGGTCGCACAACGAATACAGCAACCGCTACCTCACCACCCTGATGGCCGAGGAGGGCATGGCCAACAATGACCCACACGTCTGGTTTGCGCAGCTCTATGGCATGAGCGACAATATCTCCTTTAACCTTGCCAAAGCAGGCTATAATGTGGCCAAATACGTGCCCTATGGACCGGTGCGTTCCGTGATGCCATACTTGTTACGGCGGGCGGCAGAAAACACGTCTGTGGCCGGCCAAAGCAGCCGGGAGCTCATGCTGATTCGCTCGGAGCTGAAGCGCCGCCGGAACGCGCGGTAGTTTTCACCAAAAGATCGGCCCGGACCGGGCCAATATCGCCTGGAGATTTTTACCTCTCCCTAATTCGCGTATTTTTGCCCAAAATTTTTGTCATGCAATTGAGCGAACAGGAGATCATCCGCCGGAAAAGCCTGGAGGAATTCGAGAAGCTGGGGATCAACCCTTACCCGGCCGAACTTTATGATGTGAATGCTTCGGCCCGGGAGATCCTGGAGAACTATGAACGTCATAAAAGCGACTACCGCGACATCTCCATCGCCGGCCGGATCATGAGCCGCCGCATTATGGGCAACGCCTCGTTTGCCGAATTGCAGGACGAAACCGGCCGCATCCAGATCTACATCCGCCGCGACGACATTTGCCCTACGGAAGACAAAAACCTTTACAATACCGTATTTAAAAAACTGCTCGACATCGGCGATATCATCGGGGTGAAGGGCTTTGGTTTCACTACACAAACTGGTGAGATTTCCATTCACGTGACCAGCCTCACGGTGCTTTCGAAATCGCTGCGCCCGTTGCCGGTGGTGAAGGAAACAACCGACGAGCAAGGCAACGTCACCAAGCACGACGCGTTCACAGACCCGGAACAGCGCTACCGCATGCGCTATGTGGACCTCATCGTGAATCCTGAGGTGCGCGATGCCTTCATCAAACGCACCCAGTTGGTCAACTCCATGCGCCAATACCTCAACGCCAAAGCATACCTCGAGGTGGAGACCCCTATTCTCCAACCGCTTTATGGGGGTGCGGCAGCGCGCCCTTTCAAAACCCACCACAACACGCTGGACATGACGCTGTATTTGCGCATTGCCAACGAGCTCTACCTGAAACGACTCATTGTCGGTGGATTTAACGGCGTATACGAATTTTCAAAAGACTTCCGCAACGAAGGCATGTCACGCTTTCACAACCCGGAGTTTACACAGATCGAACTCTATGTAGCGTACAAGGATTACTATTGGATGATGGACCTCGTGGAGGAGATGATCGAAAAAGTAGCCTTGGATCTTCATGGAAAAACGGAAGTGACCGTGGGCAAAAATATCATTGATTTCAAACGCCCCTGGCAACGCTACACCATGTTTGAAGCGATCCAGCATTTCACGGGCATCGACATCTCGGCGATGAACGAAGAAGAACTGCGCGACACCTGCCGCAAGCTTCACGTGCCCATGGACAACACCATGGCAAAAGGCAAGCTCATCGACCAGATCTTTGGCGAAAAATGCGAGCCCAACCTGATCCAGCCCACGTTCATCACCGACTACCCGATAGAGATGTCGCCCCTGGCGAAAAAGCATCGCAGCAAGCCGGGACTGGTGGAGCGTTTCGAAGCCATCTGCAACAGCAAAGAAATCGCCAACTCCTTCAGCGAGCTGAACGACCCTATCGATCAACGCAATCGCTTTGAAGAACAATTGGAGCTTGGCAAACGCGGCGACGAAGAAGCCATGACCCTGGACGAAGATTTTCTCCGCGCCCTCGAATTCGGCATGCCGCCAACGGCCGGCCTGGGCATCGGCATCGACCGTCTCTCTATGATCATGACCAACTCGCCGTCCATCCAGGATGTTCTTTTCTTCCCCCAGATGAAACCGGAGACACCCGTAGCGCAGCTCACGGAAAAAGATTTCGAAACCCTGGGCGTTCGCAAGGAACTCGTCCCCATCCTTCAAAAACTAGGCATCACATCCCTCACGCAACTCAAAGAAATGAAAGCCTCCAAGCTCTTCAACGACGTCTGCGGCCTGAGAAAAAAGATGAAACTGGAAAACGTCCAAAACCCCACCATGGAAGAAGTGGAAGGCTGGCTAAAATAAAAATCAAGACCCCGGCCCCAAATGACACCCTGACTACCAACGACTGGCTCCTGGATTCTGACTACTAGATTGTGGCTATTGGATTCTGGTCCAAGGATTCTGACTACCAGATCGTGTATACTGGCTACTGACTACTGGATTCTGTATTCTGACTCCTGGATTCTGGCTCCTGGATTCTGGCTCCTAACCATCACAAATTATCAAAGTAAGGCTTCCTCCTCTCCAGCTTCAAATCCTGCAACATCGACGATTTCACATTAATCGTGAAGTTGAACTGCTGGAAGTATCCAAAGGGTGTCCAATTCAAACGCATCGTCCAGCAGTGAAGGTCCCGTGCGATGCCGAGGTTGGTCATCGTGAGTTGGCCGGCCTTGATGTCGAACCCTGAGCTGTAGGTAACTTTCCATTTTTCCGATAGCGACAAATCGCCGTTCATGGTCAGGGTCTGATTGATGGTGGGCTTCACCGCCTGCGATGTTTTTACCGGGTTCTGATAGCTGAAGTTATAACTCAAGTTCATACTCCAGGGGATGTCGAAGTCCACATAGGCATCGGGGTTTTGCATGAGGAATTGCTTCTCTGTCTCGGGCAGGTCGGACTTCCCGATCTTTTCGCGGCTGCTTGTTTCCTTGCTACGGGCCTTTGGGTTCAGGTTGGTGCTCATGGCCAGCGTGGCGCTGGAAATCCTTCCCACCGATCCGCTTCTCCAGGCATAGTCGTCGCGGCGCTTTTCGTACCAGGTGCCGTCTTCGTTCACGATGCGTTCAACGCGATACGGATCCAGTGTAGCCGACACGTTGATGTTGAGGAGGTTGTTCAGGATGTTGGTGTTGGCGGCCATCGAGAACGGCGCCAGTTTGAAAGAGTCGGCCAAAAAGTTGTAGCTGCTGTTGATCGAGAAGTTGTTCAGCAGCATCACTTTGCGGGCCACGGAATCCTGGGGACCCTGCACTTTCATTTCCACGTTGTTCCCAATGCCAAAACCGATGGCGCTGCTTCTTCCAATGGACGAGCCGCCATAGACGGAGCCGACATACCGATCCTGATACACCCAGATGTCGCGTTTTACATCGTGTATGGGGGTGAAGTACTGGGGATTTTTACTAAAGTCGGGTGTGAAACTGTAAGAGACCGAGGGATTGACAATATGCCGGATGGCTTTTATTTTTTTCAATTTGTTCTTCATGAAATACATCCCGTACAGACGCGTGGTCATACCCACGCTCATGGAGTAGTTGGATATGTTTTTAAAGCCCTTTTCCGTGCCCACCTTCGCGATCACGGCGTTGGCCGTGTCATATTTCCAAACCTGTTGTTCGTCGTACCACTTCATTTCATAGTTCACGGAAGGAGAAATGGTGAAGTGGCGCAAGGCCTTGAATGAGAATGTCGCCGGGATGGTATGGCGCATGCCTTTTTTGCCATTGGCGAAGAACGTGCCGAAGTTGCTTCCCGTGAAGGGCGCGATGCTATCATGCGCCGCGGTCGGTGTGAGCCGGCCAAGGTTGTTGGTCACCCGGTTTTGAGCGGCCATGGCATAGCCAATGGAGAAGTTGTCCAGCGGACCGGTCTTTCCTTTTTTACTTTGGAAAGGATAGAGGTTGGTCATGTTCAGACTCAGGCTGGGCAACAGCAGGTCTATTTGTTTGGTTTTCAGATCCTGGTTGTGGTTCAGGTTTATACCCAGCGAGAGGGGCGAGCCCGTAAAACGTTTGCTGTAGGAAACGTTCGAGCTCAGCTTGGCGGTGGTGTTGTTCAGGCTCGAGTTGTTGTAGAGATTGCCTTGTGTGCCATACGACAAGAAGTTGTTCTGGTTGAAGGTGGCCGTGGCTGCATTCACGGACGCTGAAAAACGACCGGTGCCCTTGGACTGTGGGGAGTGACTCCAGGTGAGCCGGAAGTCTTTCGTGAACGACTGGGTTTCGATCTTGTTGTCGCTGTCGGGGTTTTTGGAGTAGGCAAAATTTACCGTGCCGTTATAGTGATAGCGTTTGATATAGGAGGAGTTCGCATACAGGGCATGACCTCCCTTGGAGTAAATGTCGGCCGTCAGGGCCAGTTTTATGTACTCGCTGATGTCGAAGAAATAACCCAAACCCCGGAGGTTGAAACCCCGTCGTTTTTCCTCGCCGTAGCTCGGCACAATGATGCCCGACGCGCTGCGCCGCGGTGAAGGGAACATGCCGAACAGGAACCCGATGGGTAACGGAATGTCGTTGAACTCCATATAAAATGGACCGGCCACGATCTTGTCGTTGGGAATGGCCTTGGTCTTGGTGGCGCGGATGCGGAAGTGCGGGTGTTCCAGGTTGCAGGTGGTGTAGCTGTTGCGGCGGCTCAGCAGCTCACCTTTTTCATTCTTATAGACCACATCGCCGGCGAGGTAGGCTTCACCCTGCTGGGTCACCACCTCGCTGATGCGAGCGCGTTTGGTCTTGAAGTTATAAATGATGTCCTTGGTCTCGTATAGCTCCTGGCCGTTCTTGAAGATCGGGTACCCCACCCGGTTGCCCAGTGAATCGCGGGTGCCATGGGCGGTGAGGGTGTTGTTGCCATAGTCGATCACGATCTCGTCGGCCTCCAGCTCGATTTCGCCATAAACGATCTTGGCGTCGCCATAGAGCCAGATCATTTTGCCGTCGACCTGCGCCCGGATGGAGTCTCTGGCCGAATAGTTGATAGTAGTCTCGATGTCGCCTTGTTGTGGCTTGGCTTTGGTGGAGTCGGCCTTGGTCCGGAGCGAATCCGTAGGGGGCAACGCAAGGGAATCGGGGGACGGAGGGGTAGTTTTTAAAGAATCGGACTTGTAGGGAAGCAGCCCCCCCGGTGGTTTCACACGGGGCTCCACCTGGGCCACGGCGGCCTGTACTATATAAAATGTGAAAATGATGGCTATAAAATACCGCACACGCGCTGAGTTGGGGGATCGTTCTTTACCTTTCAGTGAAAAATTCACAATTTTGCCTAAAGTTATTGCAAATACTTTGAACATCGTACGGCCCGTGAGGAATATAGGATTGACAGCGCTACTGATAGCAATAACCTTGCTAAACTCTTCGAGCACCTTTCCGCCCCGCGAATCCAAAGTGGACGTGGTGGTGATCGACGCCGGCCATGGCGGCCACGACGAAGGTACACACGGCAAAATCCTGAAGGAAAAGAATCTCGCCCTCAAGATCGCCCTCAAACTGGGCGAGTATATCGAAAAAAATATGCCCGGTGTAAAGGTGATCTACACTCGCAAAGACGATCGCTACCTGGCCTTGGATGAGCGCGCCGCCATCGCCAATAAAAATAAGGCCGACCTCTTTATTTGTATCCACGCCAATGCCAACCCCAATGCCAAAGCTTTTGGCACTGAAACGTTTGTGATGGGGCTCCACAAAGACGAAGGCAACCTGGAGATCGCCAAGCGCGAAAACTCCGTGATCCTCATGGACGAGAACTATGAGGAACGCTATGAGGGCTTCAACAACACCCCGGAGTCCTACATCCTTTTCACCCTCACCCAGAGTGCCTACCAGGAAAATAGTCTTCGCTTCGCATCAAAAATAGAATCACAATTCAAGACCAAGGCCGGTCGTGTGAGCCGGGGCGTGAAGCAAGCGGGGTTTGTGGTGTTGTGGCAAACCACCATGCCGAGCGTGCTGGTGGAGACCGGTTTTTTGACCAACAGCACGGAAGAAAAGTTTCTTTCCGGCGAAGAAGGCCAGGAACTGATCGCTTCGGGCATATACCGCGCCTTCAAAGAATACAAAAGTGAGGTAGAATCCATAAATTGAGATCGAAACCAACTGTTGGATCTATCCCCCATAGAAATTCTACTGCATGAAACTATCCAAAGAATTCAAAGTCGGCCTCTTCATGGTCGTTTCCCTAAGTCTGCTCTACGTCGGTTTTCAATTTTTGAAGGGCATCGATTTTTTTTCGACCACGCACAAGTTCTATGTAGTCTATAAAGATGTAGACAAACTCACGGAATCGAACCTGGTATATCTCAATGGTACGGCGGTAGGGCGTGTGAGCGACATCCAGATCCAGCAAAAAAAGAACCGTGTGGTGGTGCAACTCGACATCGATTCGGAAATCGTTCTGACCGATTCTACCAGTGCCGTGCTGGACGGTGAGCTGTTGGGCGGCCGCTACATTATTCTGGACGTGAAACCCGGTACGCGCAAGCTGAATCCGAAAGACACCATCCGGGCCGTTGTACCCAAAGGCATTTTCGATTTTGCCGCCACATTATCGACTACGGCGGAAACCACGCTCACCAACCTCAACGTTGTCCTCGCCAACCTGGCCCGCAACACCAACCGTCTCGACACGATGTTCATTCGCCTGCAGTCGACCCCCGGTTTGCTCAATCGTACGCTTCTTACCGCCAACACTACGATCGGCGGGATAGGTGATTCGCTAAGATCGGTTACCGGCAACGTCAACGCCACACTGACTCAACTCAAGCCCACGCTGGCCAACTTCCATACCCTGTCTGATTCGCTGAAAATGCTGCAGATCAATGGCACCCTGAAACGAGCCAATGTGAGCCTCACCAAGCTGAATGAAACCCTGTCGCGCCTCAACAAAGGCGACAACACGGCCAGCAAGCTCTTGACGGAGGATACACTGTATGTAAACCTCAACAAACTGCTGCTGGATATTGACGCGCTGGCCAAACATTTTGACAAAAATCCGAAACACTTCCTGGGCCCGCTGGGCAAAAGTCAGAAGAAGATCGAACGGGATCTGAAAAAACAGGATTCGAAGAAATAAGAAACGCAAAGGCCCCGGAGAATACTTCCGGGGCTTTTTTCTTTCTAGTAGTCCCGCGTCGCACGGTTGGCAGGTCGAAAGGGATGGCCCTGCGCGCCGCGATGATGAAAGGTAAACGCACCGGCCAACCCAAGTCAGAGCGATGCCTGAAACACGCTGCAACAACCTTGGAGTTCATCCCCAATATTCCAATCTTTAGGGGCTAACCGATAATCCGCCAACGTATGCAACCCGATCTGGAATTCAACAAAAACGAAGATCAATTCAAACAGCTCGTCACGCAGCTTCACCACAAGGAAAAGAAAATAAAACTGGGGGGTGGCGAGAAGAAGATCGATGAACAACATCAGAAGGGAAAGCTCACCGCCCGGGAGCGCATTGAATACCTGATCGACAAAGATTCCGCCTTCCTGGAGATCGGCCTGTTCACGGCCGAGGGCATGTACAAAGAACAAGGCGGCTGCCCGTCGGGCGGGGTGGTAACGGGCATCGGCTATGTGGCCGGTAGGCAGTGCGTTATCGTGGCCAACGATGCCACCGTGAAAGCGGGCGCCTGGTTTCCCATCACCGCCAAAAAGAATCTCCGCGCACAGGAAGTCGCCATGGAAAATCGGCTTCCGGTGATCTACCTGGTCGACAGCGCCGGTGTGTTCCTGCCCATGCAGGATGAAATATTTCCCGACAAGGAACATTTCGGACGGCAGTTCAGAAACAACGCCAAGATGTCGTCGATGGGCATCGTGCAGATTGCGGCGATCATGGGAAGTTGTGTGGCGGGGGGAGCCTATTTACCCATCATGTCGGACGAAGCGATGATCGTGGACAAGACCGGTTCGATCTTCCTGGCCGGATCCTATCTGGTGAAGGCCGCCATCGGCGAAGATATCGACAACGAAACCTTGGGAGGCGCCACCACGCACTGCGAGATCTCGGGTGTTACCGACAACAAGTTCCCGAACGACCAGGCCTGTCTCGACTACATCCGCTCCCTGTTCGATAAAATGGGCGCCACCGAAAAAGCAGGCTTTGATCGTGCGGCTTCAAAGCCGCCCAAAGAAAAACCGGAAGAACTCTACGGCCTCCTGCCCGCCGATCGCGCGAAGCCATACGATGTCCTGGACATCATTACGCGATTGGTAGACGATTCAGACTTTTTGGAGTACAAAGCGTCTTACGGCAAGACCTTGGTCTGTGGCACGGCCCGCATCGAAGGGTGGTCGGTGGGGATCGTGGCAAACCAGCGCAAAATCGTGAAGACAAAAAAGGGCGAGATGCAAATGGGTGGCGTCATCTATTCCGACTCTGCCGACAAAGCCGCGCGCTTTATCATGAATTGCAACCAGCGGAAAATTCCCCTGCTCTTTTTGCAGGATGTCAGCGGGTTCATGGTGGGCAGCAAGGCGGAGCACGGTGGCATCATCAAGGACGGCGCAAAAATGGTGAATGCCATGGCCAACAGCACCGTCCCCAAATTCACCATCATCACCGGCAATTCGTATGGTGCGGGCAACTATGCCATGTGTGGAAAAGCCTACGATCCCAGGCTCATCTTTGCCTGGCCCACCGCGCAGATCGCCGTGATGAGCGGGGCGGCGGCCGCCAAAACATTGTTGCAAATACGGGTGAATGCCTTGAAAGGACAGGGGCAACAAATCACAAAAGAGGAGGAGGACAAATTGCTGAAGGAGATCGTGGATCGCTATAATGATCAGCTCAGCCCCTACTACGCTGCCTCGCGTTTGTGGGTGGATGGCGTGATCGATCCCCTTGAAACGCGGAAAATAATCTCCATGGGCATCGAAGCGGCCAATCATGGCATCGTGGAGAAATTTAATGCGGGTGTCATTCAAACCTGAACCATGGTGTAGACCATTATTATTTTTCGATGAAGCGATAGAATTTTTGAGAAGGACGTGGGGTTTTCGTTTGGAAGCGTCTGAAGTTTTTCAGAAGTTGCCGAAAACCGAATGCCCACCTGCACTGTTTTTAGGTTGCATTTGGAGATGTGGCTGGTAGGGAATCGTAATTTTATTTTTGAAGCCTATGAATGATGCTGAATTGAAAGCCCTGGTTTCGCTGCTGGACGACGAAGATGCAAAGATCGTTAGCCACGTCGAGGAGAAGATACTGTCGCTGGGCACCACGATCATTCCTTTCCTGGAAGAAGAATGGGAAAGCAACTTCAACCCCATGGTGCAGCGGCGCATCGAAGAGCTCATCCACACCCTGCAATATGAACTGCTGAAGGAACGCATCCGCGAATGGTATGATAGTCCTGAACAGGATCTGCTCACCGGCATGTGGCTGGTGGCTACGTATCAGTACCCGGACATCGAACTCATCAAACTCCGGCAGGACCTCGAACAATTGTACTACGAAACGTGGCTCGAGTTTAAACCCGATCTCTATCCCTTCGACCAGGTGAAGGTGATCAACAGTGTGTTGTTTAACAAACTGAAATTTGGCGCCAACACCAAGAACTTTCATTCGCCCGGCAACTCCATGATCAACGTGGTGCTGGAGACCCGTAAGGGCAATCCCATTACCCTGTGCATCCTCTACATGCTGGTGGCGCAAAAGCTAAAGCTGCCCGTGCACGGTGTGAACCTTCCCAATTTATTTGTGCTCACCTACAAAGACCCCAAGCACACCCAGTTTTATATCAACGCCTTTAACAAAGGACTCATTTTTTCGAAGCAGGACATCGAAAACTACATCAACGAGTTGCACCTGCCCCACCAGGAGTCGTTCTTCGAACCTTGCACGAGCCTGGAGATCATTCGTCGGGTATTTCGGAATCTCATCATGTCGTTTGATAAGATGGGCGAACATGCCAAGGCGGAAGAGGTAAAAGAACTGCTGCTGATCATTGCCGACGGCGCCGACCTGGGCGTGTAGCTTTTCATTTATTTTGCTTCAAACCCTACACGCCTTTGAACCCGGCGTTCTTTCCCGCTGTTAGACGCTGGCGGCCTGCGTCCTATTCCTTAAATTCGCTGAATATCTTTACCTTAGCATCTTCAAATACGCACGCATGAGAATAGCTTTACCGCTTGTTTTAGTTGTCGCAAGCCTTACCCTCCACGCTCAACAATTTTCCACGCGCTACGAACTTGTCAAGATGGACAAGAATGTGAACACCTTCCGGCACGAGGCCGCGCCGGTGATCTCACCCGATGGCAACACGCTCTATTTCTTTGTTCAAAATCACCCCGACAACACCTATGGCAAGGACGACACCCAGGACATCTGGATGTCGAAGAAGGACGCGACCGGCGTCTGGAGCCTGGCCCAACACATGTCGTCGCCCTTCAACCTGCACCGTTCTAACCAGGTGTTCACGGTGTTCCCTGATGGGAGCCTGTTTATAAAAGGTGGCCGCACAAAAGGCGAGAAAGGATTTTCGGTGGTCAACGGCAGCTCCCTGCGGGAATTGGATGTGAAAGATTTTAAGAACATGAACAAGGGCCGCTTCTATGGCGCATCCATGTCGGCCGACGGCAAACATATCATCATGTATTTTAGCGAAGTAGAGAACAGTCCGAACAGCGACCTCTATGCCAGTCATCAGCAACCTGGCGGTTCGTTCTCCAAACCTGCGAAGCTGAAGTTGAGCACCAGCACCGACGACGTAGGTCCGTTCATCAGCCCCGATCAGAAATCGCTTTATTTTGCCAGTGCCCGCCAGGCGCCGGGACGCCAAGGTGGCGTGGATATTTACCAATCGCCCCGCGCAGACGATACGTGGGCGAACTGGGGAGAGCCCGTGAACATGGGCAAGCCCATCAACACCAGTGCACTCGATTATTACTTCACCATCGACAATGCCGGTAATATTTTTACCAGCCGCGCCAACAAGGCCCTCGACGGCGCACAACTTGACCTCTATGCGTTGGTTCCCAAGACGTTTAAGATCAACCTGGTAGGCATGGTCTATAACGAGAAAACAAAGGACGCGCTGCAAGCCAACGTAGAGGTGCGTGTGAAAGACAAAGAGCCCGTGAAACTGAAATCGAACGCCACCGGAAAATTCGAAACCAAAATGCCGGAAGTGCTGGCCTATTCTGTGGCCACCAGCCTCGAAGGATTCCAGCCGAACGATCAAAGCTTCAAACTTCCCGTGCTGAACAGCGACACCACCATCTACATGGAAGTGTTGCTTCGCCCCGTGGCCAAGAAATTGCTGATTACCGGAAATGTCTACGACAAGAAAACCGAAAAACTCATCACGGCCAATTTGGACGTGGTGGTGAAAGGCGACCGGAAGTCGGCCTTCAAACTGGCCGCAACGGACGGACGTTTTGAAAAGGAAATCCCTAAACTGGGATGGTATATGATCACGGCTTCCGCCAACGGCTACCTGAATGCCGTCGACAGTGTGGAGGCCGACGATGACGGGCATTCACCTTTTTCGCGTGACATTTATTTGCAACCTATTGAGGTGGGCGTGACCGTGCGACTGAAAAATATCTATTTCGATTTTGACAAGACCACGCTGAAGAAAGAGTCCTACCCGGAATTGAATAAAGTCGTGGATTTCCTGAAACAAAATGCTTCGGTGGAGATTGAGATCTCAGGACACACCGACAGCAAAGGTTCGGACGACTACAACCTGAACCTCTCGCAAGGACGCTCACAGGCGGTGGTAGATTATATCATCAGCCAGGGCATCGATAGTTTCCGATTAACGGCGCATGGGTATGGGGAGACCAAACCCATTGATACGAACGACACGGATGCAGGTCGGGCGAATAACCGGCGGGTGGAATTTACGGTGTTAAAAAAATAGCGCCCCTGTGTTTCATCACAAAGGGCGCTAAGAGCCCTCCTTCGCCGAAGCTGCGGAGAGCAAGCCATCTTTAACGCGTAAAATTACTCTACAGGAACCAGGCGTACGATCTTACCAGGGTTCTCCATGGCAACGTAGATGTAGCCGTCGGGGCTTTGGGTTACGCAGCGGACGCGGCCGATCTTTTCGAGCAAGCGTTCTTCTTTCACAAATTTTTTGTCGGCGATCTCTACGCGGGCTACCAGTTGGTGCGACAAGGCGCCTACGAGCAGGTTGCCTTTCCAGTTGGGATATTTATCAGACGTCACCATCGTTAGTCCGCACGGGGCGATAGAAGGTACCCAGTAGCGCACGGGCTGTTCCATGCCTTCTTTTTCTTTTAAGTCCGTAATGATCGTGCTGTCATAGTTGATGCCATAGGTGATCACCGGCCAGCCGTAGTTCTTTCCTTTCTCCACGATGTTCAACTCGTCGCCGCCACGGGGGCCGTGCTCGTGTTCCCAGAGCGTTCCGGTTTCTTTGTCGTAATACAATCCCTGAAGACTTCGGTGGCCATAAGACCAGATCTCCGAACGCGCGCCGATCGTGCTCACAAACGGGTTGTCGCTGGGCACTTTGCCGTCGTCGTGAAGGCGCATTACTTTTCCAAGGTGGTTGCTGAGGTCCTGGGCATTTTCTTTTTTGCCGCGTTCGCCGCAGGTGAAGAACATATAGCCTTTGTCATCGAACGCGATGCGCGAACCAAAGTGTACTTCAGACGGCGTGAGGGGGAGGGCCTGAAATAATTCTTCGAGGTTGGTGAGTTTGTTGCCTTCCAGCTTGGCGCGTGCGATCACGGTGCCGCCACTGTCGGCTACCTGTTTGGCATAGCTGAGATAGATCCAACCGTTCTTATCAAAATCAGGGTGAAGTTGGATGTCGAGTAAACCACCCTGGCCGTGAACGTATACCGGGGGAACGCCTTCGATTTTCTCTTTTAAAAGCTTGCCGTCTTTTACGATGCGAATATTGCCATCGCGTTCCGTCACGAGCAGGCGGCCGTCGGGCAGGAAGGCCATGCCCCATGGATTTTTCAGCGCGCCCACGGCGGTGTCTGTGGCGGACGTGATGGTGTCGACCATGAACTTTTGTTTTTCGGATTGAACAATGGCGCCGGCCGGCTTCCGCTCTTGCGTCCCACAGGAAACAAGGACGATGGCCATCGCCAGGCAAAAAGGATAAAGCAGTTTGTTGATCATTTGGTATTGATTTTTTTAAAGCGCGCTAAGATAGAGAAAGAAATCCTATCGGGGCGCCCCACTCGGATAAGCGGCGCAATCCTTTTGTCATGCGAAAGAGGTTGAATATAGGAATCCGTGGTAGGCGCAGACCGTGTGCTTAAGAGATGTGAAAAAAAGAAGAGGCGGCCGGGGGATCGGACCGCCTCTATATAAACTAAGCCAACTCAAATTTAGGGTTGCACGGGCTCGGTCTTTGTCCACATCTCTTCAAGTGTAGATCCTTTATGTGGTCACCGGCCTGTGCGCTGAGCACCCTTGCACAGAGGGTGCATGTTTGGTCCGTTTATCTTCTTGTGAATAAACAGATCGCCTATCAAATCAGCAGGATGTATAGTGAATATAAGATATAATCATCAAGGGATGAAGCATTGGTTCATAAAAAAGATCCATGATCCAATCAAACGGTTGCACAATCGGAAGGCGACAAAAAAATTAAAGGATTTATAAATAACGGGGTTGATGAATAACTGTCACGGTTTAAAATGACCGTCAACACGCGATGCATTGATCAATGTTTCAACAGTGAAATTGGTAGTCTTACAGGCCGTCGTGAAAAACTGCGAGGTGGATCTTTCAAAGGAGTCAAATTGGCGTTAGTCCCTTTGTGCCTTTTCGTTACTCGTCGCGCAACGCCTTGACTGGATTGGCCGAAGCCGCCCGCATCACGTGATAGCCTACCGTGATCAAAGTAATGATCCCCGCCAGCAGCGCCGAAAGAATAAACGTCATCCATTCATTGTTCAATTCGATTTTGTAGGCGAAACTTTGCAGCCACGTGCTCGTGAAATACCAGGCGAAGGGATACGCCAGCACCGTGCCAATACCAACCAGCACAAAAAATTCTCGTGCCACCAGCAGGACCAGTCCACCGACGCTGGCGCCGATAACTTTTCGCACGCCAATTTCCTTCGTGCGTTGCTCTGTGGTAAAGGCCGCCAGCCCCAACAAACCGAGACAGGCAATGAAGATGGTGAGCCCGGAGAAGGCCGTGAAGATCTGGCTTCGTTTTTCGTCCGACTTGTATTGGGAATTGAAATCCTGGTCGAGGAATTGATAGTCGAAGGGATAGTTGGGATACAGATCTTTCCATGTTTTTTCTATCGCAGCCAACGATTGACGAACGTCGCCGGGTTCTGTTTTTATAAAGATGAAATTGTTTTTCAGAGCGAGGTTGATCATGAGGGGTTCGATGACGTCGTAGAGGGAATTTTGATGATAGTCCTTCACGACGCCCACGACCTGTTTCTCGACGTCGGTGCCATTCGGTCCGCCACCCTTATAGACAAATTTCTTCCCGATTGGATCTTTCCAGGACATGCGCCTCACCATGGCCTCGTTCACGAGGACGGCACGCGTCGTATCCGCAGGCACGTCGCGCGAAAAATCCCGACCCTGCACAATGGTCATGCCGAGTGTTTTCACAAAGTCGTAATCGATGTTATACAAATCCACCCCGCGTTCCGATAATTTGCCATCGTTGTCCTCCACCTGTATCAAGAGTTTGCCAATGCCGAATCCAGGCGACGAATTGGCGGAGGCCGCAGCCACAACGCCCTTGGCCTGGCGCATACTCTCCTCGATGGCCGCCACGTGCTGGATCTGGTCGTCGGTGGGAAGCAGCATGCGGATCACGCGTTCCTTGGTGAAGCCGAGGTCCTTGTTGCGCAGGTATTGCAACTGATCGTACACAATGAGCGTGGAGATGAGCATGAAAATGGAGATCGCAAATTGCGCGATCACCAACACTTTTCTGAAAATGGCGTTGCCACCCTTGGCCGAAAGCTTTCCCTTGAGCACACTGACCGGGTTGAAGCCCGACAGGTACAACGCGGGATAACTGCCACCGACAATACCGATCACCAACACAATGCCGATCAAGCTCAGCAACACCGGTGCCTGCAGAATGTAACTGAACGGAAGTTGTTTATTGCAGAGCTCGTTGAAGAGTGGCAACAAGGCATAGATCAGTATCAGGCTGGTTGCCAAAGCCAGAAGCGTGATCACCACCGACTCGGTAATGAACTGCGCAATGAGCTGCGGACGCATCGACCCCATCACTTTGCGGATGCCCACTTCTTTTGCGCGGCTGGCAGAGCGCGCCGTGGCCAGGTTCATATAATTGATGGAGGCGATGATGAGCATGAATGCCGCCACGGCCGCGAAGATGTAGATGTATGAAATATCGCCACCACCCTCGGCCTCGTCCTGTATTTTGGAATGAAGATGGATGTCGACGATGGGCTGCAACTCGTATTTGATACTGATGTTGTATTGCGTGAAGATGACGTCGACTTTTTCTTTCAGGATCTTGTTCAGGCTGGCGTACATCTTGTTGATGTCATAGCCTTCGGGTAATTGAATATAGGTATACACTCCAAAGTTTCCCCATGACGTATTTTCTTTTCGTGTATTGGCCGACGCCAGGGCATCGAAAATAAAGTGTGAATTCAGGGGAACATTTTTCATAACGCCCGTGACTTTGAACGTTTCGTTGTTCTGGTTCACCAACGCCTGCCCCACGGCGTTGTCGGTCCCCCCAAAATATTTTATGGCCAGTTTTTCGGTGAGCACGATGGAGAAGGGCTGGTCCAGGGCCGTGTTGGGATCGCCGTCGATAAAAGTGTAGCTGAACATGTCGAACGCGGTGGAGTCGGCATAGTAGATATTGTCTTCGTAGAATGACTTGTCACCATTTTTGAACAAGGGCTTTCCACCGAACCCGTCAAATCGCACCGCATTTTTTACTTCGGGGTAGTTATCGCGCAGTTCGGGAGCCAATGGTTGCTGTGCCACCGCCCAGGTGAACGCGTTGTCGGGCTCTTTGATGTTGGAGACCACGCGATAGATGTTCGGCGCGTTGGCATGATAGCGGTCGAAACTCAACTCATCCAGGATGTACATCAGCAGGAACATACTGCAGGTGATGCCAATGGTGAGACCCAGAATGTTGATGGCGCTGTAGGTTTTATCCTTGCGGATGTTGCGCCAGGCGATGATGATGAGGTTCTTCAGCATAGGGGATGAGTTTTGTCAGGAGATGTTAAAGATCGCAAAAAAGTTGCAATCCCAGCGGATGGAACTACACTAAGTTGGCTTCGCGTAGAAGAATGGCGCTGTGTACTACTTGCCGGGGGAGAGTCCGTTGCAAAAAGTCAGCACCTTTGCCAGATCGTCTTTTTGTTTGAAATCCGTATGTTGCTCCTTCAGATAGGTCTTCAGTTTATCGCGATCGTCGGGAAACAATTTCATCAGCGAGGCCTTGGTGGCGGGATGCGCTTCATTCTTTTGATCGATAAAAAAATAGCTGTTGTTCACGCGTACCAACAGGTCGGCATTGCTGCTGATGGAGCGCGAGTTGCCGCGATAGGCAACCACGGCCCCGGTGTTGTCGGATGATGTGGTGTAGCCGTTGCTGACCTCTACGTCCTTGCGGACGATCACAAATTCTTTTTTCACACCCAACGCCAGTTGTTGCTGAATAAGGATTTCGATGTACCCCTGGGCAGGCTCCAGAAAAAACACATGCCCGCCCACCATGACCAGTTTTACCTCCGGTGTTTTCTTCAACACCATCGTGTCGCCCTTTGGATTAAGGAATTCTATGTCGCCCGACAGCACGTTGTAGTTCATCTTGTATTTTGGTGACGGCCCGGAAGTAAAGATGGCTTGTCCCTCCAGGAAGGAAGAAAACCTGTACAGGCTATCGCGCCATGCGCTGGCCCGTATGTCCTCGCCCGGTTTTAGCCGCAGCGTTGCCGGGGCCTGAGCGATAGCGGACGGAGTTAAACAGGTCACGAAAAAAAGGAGAATTCCTGGGAGGGCTGGCGCGAAACGGTAACGCATTTTTTTGTCGGGCGATAATACGCATCCTTCATACTAAAATTAGAGATTAAACCAGGAACATTCAAGTTGCCCGCTCCCCGGGTCCGCCTAAACTGATCTGGTCAAAATACCCAAAACCGAAACTGTTTTAGCCAAAGGCTATGTTCATCCAAGTTCATCGATTTAGCTATCCATTGATGGCCTGAAGAATTTGTACCAAAAAAACTTCTATGGCAAGCGCCAAACCCCCCTGCAAAACTATTTGGACTACTATTTCATCCTTTATAGGAATCTAACCCACTAAACCAGAATCAAACCAATAATGAAAACTAAAATCTTCACAACAGCCCTACTTATAGGGCTTTCTTTCGGGACAATTTTTTCCCAAAGCTTTAACAAACCTAAGCTTGACAGCTTGATGAACATACTTGCTGAAAAGAACAAAGCAATGGGTAGTTTGACAATTTCTAAAAATGGCACCGTGATTTACAGTAGGGCTATTGGGTACAGCTTTATTTCAGGCAACGAGAAACTTCCTGCAACGGATCAAACGAAATATCGTATTGGTTCAATCTCTAAAATGTTTACCGCGACAATGATTTTTCAACTGATTGAAGATGGAAAACTAAAACTAACCACGACGGTAGATAAATACTTTCCACAACTTCCAAACGCCAGTAAAATTACCATCAGTAACCTGCTTAATCACAGGAGCGGGCTCCACAATTTTACGGATGATCCGGAATATTTAACCTGGATGACGCTACCGAAAACACAAGACGACATGCTGGCGATCATCGCTAAAAGCAAGAGTGATTTTCAGCCTAACGAGAAATTTTCCTACAGCAACTCGAACTACGTTGTTTTAGGCTACATCATAGAGAAAGTTTCTAAACAGTCTTATCCAAAATATTTGCGGAATAGAATCACTTCAAAAATTGGTCTTTCCAATACTTACGTTGGAACAAAGACCGATACTAAAAAGAATGAGAGTTTTTCATATCGCTTTTTAAATAGCTGGGAACAAGCACCGGAAACAGATATGAGTATTCCAGGTGCTGCAGGCGCCATTGTTTCAACGCCAGCCGATCTGACTAAATTTATTGAGTCGTTATTCTCCTTAAAATTAGTTTCCAACAGCAGCTTAACGCAAATGAAAACGATGACAGACGGATACGGAATGGGAATGTTTCAAATTCCTTTCCACATGAAAAGCGCTTATGGACACAACGGAGGGATCGATAGTTTTTTATCTACGCTGGCTTATTTTCCTGAAGACAGTTTAACGGTGGCATATTGCACAAACGGGCAGGTCTATCCGATGAATGATATCCTGATCGGGATTTTAAGTATTTATTTTGACATGCCGTATTCCATACCAACATTCAATGCACCTTCAATCACCTTAAAAACGGAAGACTTAGACAAATATTTAGGTGTTTATTCCAGTACACAAATTCCATTAAAAATTACCATAACAAAGAACAATACAACTTTGATCTCACAGGCAACCGAACAATCACCCTTTCCTCTTGAAGCGACAGAAAAGGACAAGTTTACATTTGACCCTGCTGGAATAAAAATGGAGTTCAATCCTGACAAGAGGGAGATGACGCTTAAACAAGGAGGGGAAACGGTTTTATTCACCAAAGAAAAATGAAATCATGACCGTTAAAAACGTGTAAAAAGCGCTGCAAAAACTGACGGAGCGACCAAATTTCAAATCCACGTTGTCGGTTAACAAATCTGTCTTTGTTGAGGGGAGTTCAATCAACCCGGACTCCCCTATTCCAACGCTTTCTATTCTGTCCTTTTGGTAAACTTCTACTCTAATCGCTCCGTGGCTGATAGGTTAACTTTGATAATTTCATAACGGTGTTATCGTGCAGGTCTCCCCGAGTCCATAAGGGTCACTTGGGGAGGCATAGGTGAATACCTTTGACCAATCCTGAATTGGCCTAAACTGATCTGGTCAAAATTCTCGAAACTGAAACTGTTTTTTCTACGTTTTTATAGGAAGTTTTGAGTGCGGTGCAAACCCCGTATTCAACACGCAACCTCATTCACCCTTTAACCCGATCATCACTTGAAAAAAGATCTACTGGCTTACATCGCACTGGGTGCTATCTGCATCATCTGGGGAACGACCTACCTGGCATTGCGCGTGGCGGTTGTTCATTTTCCGGCCTTCCTGTTTGTGGTACTGCGCCAGATCTCGGCCGGGCTGCTGCTGGGAGGATTCATGATCTTTGTAATGAAGGAAAGCTGGCCTTCCCTCGAACAGCTGAAGCGCCAGGCCGTGGCCGGGTTCTTCATGATCTCGTTGGGAAACGGCTTGGTGGCCTGGGCTGAAGTGCTCATCCCCAGTGGGGTAGCGGCAATTCTTTGCTCGCTCATGCCCGTGATGGTGATCCTCATCAACCTTACCATCAATCGCGAAGAGAAACCAACGGTTCCCATCATTCTCGGTGTGCTCGTAGGCCTGGTAGGCATTGTCATGATCTTTGGAGAACATGTGCAAGAGTTCTCGCGACTGGAATACCAGATCGGCATCTTTGCCATCTTCGTGGCCGTGGTGAGTTGGGCCGGCGGTGCCGTGTGGCTGAAGAAGCGTGGCACCGTGGGCAACCTTTTTCTCAACGCTGCCCTCCAGATGCTTTTTGGTGGTCTGTGGCTCGTGCCTGCTTCACTTTTGTTTGATGATCTGAGCACCATATCCTGGTCGGCCGAGGCGGTGTATTCGCTCATCTACCTGATCATTTTCGGATCGATCGTGGCCTACGCTTGCTTCTCCTACGCATTGCGCAACCTGCCCATGACCATCGTGTCGCTCTATGCGTATGTCAACCCCGTGGTGGCGGTGTTGCTCGGCTGGTTGTTTTTGGACGAGAAGTTGAACGCCAAGATTGGTATGGCCATTTTGATCACGGTGGCCGGCATCTACATCGTGAACAAGGGATACCAGCTTCGCGATCTTTGGAAAGCCCAATTCACCCGCTAAAAAAATGAACCCGATATTATTTCATACCACACAATGGGATGCCGTGCCCATCACGGAACACCGTGGCGAGTCGGGCATGGCCTTGTGGCGGACGTTGCAATTTGGAACGTTCCGCGTGCGACTGGTCGAGTATTCAAAAGACTATAAAGCCGACCACTGGTGCAAGGCCGGGCACATCCTCTTTTGCCTGGAAGGCGAAATGGAATCCGAGCTTTCGGATGGACGCACCTTCCGGTTGTCGGCCGGCATGAGCTACCAGGTGTCTGACAACGTGAGCCTGCACCGGTCTTCATCCCGCCAGGGCGTGAAGTTGTTTATTGTAGATGGAAATTTTTTGGACTATCAACAACCGCGCAACCCATGGAGAATGTAACCCTTGCTATCGAAGCCTACCGGCCGGAGCACCAGCCTTTCTTTGAAGCGCTGAACCGCGAATGGATCGAGAAATATTTCTGGATGGAGCCCATCGACGAAGCCGTGTTGCAACATCCCGACCTGCACATCCTGGGCAAAGGCGGCGAGATCCTCATGGCCGTTTATGAAGGCCAGGTGGTGGGAACAGCGGCATTGAAATTTGTCGAACCCGGAGTCTATGAGTTTACGAAAATGGCCGTGGACAATAAGCACAGGGGCTTAGGTTTAGGTCGGGCGCTGGCCGAGGCGGCCCGGGACAAGGCACGCACGTTGGGTGCGCGAAAAATCATTCTGTATTCCAACACGATCCTGACCACCGCGATCGAGCTTTACCGGAAACTGGGCTTTGAAGAGATCCCGCTGGATGGTCCGTACAAACGAAGCAATATCAAAATGCAACTGTTGCTCACGGAAGAATCCTAAGCTGTAAATTCGATGGAAAAAATCATGAACACCGCCGTCACCATACGAAACGCCAATCTTGACGACGCTGCGCTTTTGGCAGAGTTGGGATGGAAGACCTTCTACGAAACGTTTGCACCCCTGAACAACGAAGCTGACGTGAAGCTCTATGTCGATAAAAATTTTACGACCGAACGACTCATACAAGAACTTGAAGACCCGCATGCCATCTTTCTGATCGCCCAGGCCGGCGACACGGTGGCAGGCTACGCGAAGCTGCGCACACAACTCAACCCGGACGCGCCCCCCGACACCGTGAGCATCGAACTCGAGCGCATCTACTCCGATCGCGATTTCCTCGGAAAGAGCGTCGGCAAAACGTTGATGCAGGCCAGCATCGATCTGGCCAAACAAAGAGGCTGCGACACGCTGTGGCTTGGTGTGTGGGAGTTCAACCCGCGCGCCATCGCGTTTTATGAAAAATGGGGTTTTGAAAAATTTAGCTCGCATCCTTTTTTATTGGGGACCGATCTGCAAACCGACCTGCTCTACAAAAAGAAACTAACCTGACCACATGGCAAATCACCACTACAACACCACCCTCTCCTGGACGGGCAACAAGGGCACCGGCACCTCCGAGTACAAGGCGTACGAACGCAGCCACCTCCTGGCGGTCGCCGGCAAACCCGAGATCCCTGCCTCGTCCGACCCGAAGTTCAGAGGCGACAAGACGCGCTATAACCCGGAAGAATTGTTGGTGGCTTCGCTGTCGAGCTGTCATATGCTGTGGTATTTGCATTTGTGTGCCGTGAATGGTGTGGTGGTGATGGAGTACACGGACAACGCTGCGGGCACCATGGCGGAAAACGAAAATGGCAGCGGACAATTCATAGAAGTAACGCTGCGCCCGATCGTCACCGTAAAAGAAAGGTCCATGATCGACAAAGCCAACGCGCTGCATGAAGAAGCTCATAGCCTGTGCTTTATTGCGCGCTCGGTAAACTTTCCCGTGCATCATATCTCCCAAGCACTGGTAGTGGAAAACACGGTGGCTTGATTTTTTTGCAGGCACATCGCTCAAAAGTATTTTTTCCGGTAAATGAATTTCATCATGAAAAAATCAGAATGGCTCACCCGCACGTTCCCCTTTGGCCTGGCCGGGGGACTGCTTCCCTTTCAACTCGACCGGCTGGAGGGCACTGTGGCGCGAATGGAAATGAAAACGAAAGGCCTCCCGGATGACATCCTTTCCAACAAGCTGGACATGAAATGGTCGGTCAAGGAAAACATCGCGCACCTGGGCGAGGTGGACGAAGTGGCGTTGAAACGCATCGATGAGATTGTGAACCAGCTGCCCGTCATGTCGCCGGCCGTGTTTGGATTGAAGCAGGATTACAATGCGTGGCCGTTGCAGAAGGTGATCGATTTTTTTTATGAAAATCGGAAAAAGAATATCGCGCGCTACCGCTTGCTGGCGGATGATGAGCTGAGCCGGACCTCCGTTCACCCCCGGCTCAAAGTGACCATGACCCCGGTGGACCTGGCCTTCTTCGATGCCGAGCACGACGACCATCACCTGGTGCGCATCTCTGAAATTATTTCTACGCTAAAAAAATAGCCATGCATCCTCTGTTAAAAAAAGACCGCGAAACCCTGCAGGAAGTACTCAGCCAAACTCAAAAGGTGGCTGCTGAATATTTCCGCCAACAAGACACACTGCCGCCCGGAAGATTTATAGCCGACATCCCCATGGAGACCCTTCCTGAAAAAGGCATCGGCGCCCTGGCGACGTTAGATCATTTTGCAAAAAACTTTGCCGATCAAATGGCGAACAGCGCCGGGCCGCGGTATTTTGGTTTTGTAACCGGTGGCTCCACACCCGCGTCGGTGGCCGGCGACTGGCTGGTGAGCGCCTACGACCAGAATGCCTGTGGCAGCAACGACTCCATTGCCCCACAGCTGGAGCGTCAGACGATCCATTTTTTCAAACAATTGTTTGGTCTTGACGAAGCGTATTTCGGTGCGTTTGTCTCGGGCGCTACGATTTCGAACTTTACCAACCTGGCACTCGCCCGGCAGTGGGTGGGATTGCAACAAGGCAAAGATTTTAGCAACGATGGCCTGACCGGCGTTCAACCCTTGACGGTGCTCAGCGGAACGCCACACTCCAGCATATTTAAATCGTTGTCGATGCTCGGCGTGGGTAGAAAGTCAGTGATCCGCGTCGCCATTCTTCCCGAACGCGAAGCCGTGGACATCGATGCGCTGGAAAAACAATTGAAGCAACAAACCGGTCCTGTCATTGTGGTGGCCAACGCCGGCACGGTGAACACGGTGGACTTCGACGACCTTGTCGCAGTGGGCAAGCTGAAAAAGAAGTACAACTTCTGGTTGCATGTCGATGCTGCCTTTGGAGGATTTGCCGCGTGCTCCGAGAAGTTTGCGCATTTGATGGAGGGCATCAACGCTGCCGACAGCATCACCATCGATGCCCACAAATGGCTGAACGTTCCCTATGACGCAGCCATGCAATTTACGAGGCACAAAAATTTGCAGCTCAGCGTTTTTCAAAACAGCGCGGCCTACCTGGGTGATCCCGATCAGAGCCCGGATTTTTTTCATTACACACCCGAAAATTCGCGCCGTTTTCGCGCGTTACCCTCGTGGTTCTCGCTGATGGCCTATGGCAAAGAGGGCTACCGCGAAATTGTGGAACGGAACTGCGCCGCGGCCCATCATTTTGGAGAGCTTTTGAAAGCCTCCGAAGATTTTGTGTTGTTGGCCCCGGTGCGCATGAACGTGGTGTGTTTCACGTTGAAGCAAGACGACCGCTCAGCCGAAATCATCCACAAATTCCTGGAAGCCGTGCGCGACGACGGGCGGGTGTTCTTCACGCCAACCCAACTGCACGGGACCTGGGCCATACGGGCCGCGGTTTCGAATTGGCTGACGGACCTGCCCGACATGGACCTGGCCTTTGAGGTGCTGGAAAAAGTGTCGGAAAAGTTGAAAAAGGTCCAACCGGCGTAAGGGGAACGGCGTTTGTCCGGGAAGCGATTTCTTTGGAAAAACCCGCATTCCGGGGCGGAAACCGATAAAATATCGGCCAAGACGGGAATTATGTAAAAATTATGATGAAATTCACTCCTTAATACCATTTGCTATGACCACGACATCCACCCCAGCCTTTGCCACGAAGCGCATCGCCAAATCGAGAATCAGTGAAGTTGATTTTAACAACCTGGAGTTCGGGAAATACATTTCCGATCACATGCTCATGGTTGACTATGTGAACGGCAAATGGCAGGAGCCTTCCATTCTACCCTTCGGTGATATCATGATGTCTCCCGCCATGCTTTCGTTGCATTATGGCCAGTCCGTCTTTGAAGGCATGAAAGCTTTCCGCAATAAAAACGGCGACATCTGTATTTTCCGCCCGCAAAAACACAGCGAGCGCCTCAACAAGTCATTGGCCCGCATGTGCATGCCCGAAATCCCGGAAGAACTGTTCATCCAAAGCCTGCACGCCATCGTGGAAACCGACCAGAGTTGGATCCCGACCAGTGAAGGCGCGTCTCTCTATATCCGCCCCGTGGTGTTCGCCTACGAGCCGCGGCTTGGCGTGAAGATCGCCGACCACTTCAAATTCTTTGTATTGACCAGCCCCGCTGGTGCCTACTTTAGCAAACCCACACGGTTGAAAGTGGAAGAAACGTTTGTGCGCGCTGCAGAAGGCGGAACCGGTTTTGCAAAATGCGCCGGCAACTATGGCGGCGCCTTCTATCCCACGCAAGTGGCCCGCCAGGAAGGCTTTGACCAGGTGTTGTGGACGGATGCAAAAGAACATAAATACATCGACGAGGCCGGCGTGATGAACGTGATGTTCGTCATCGACGGAAAAGTGATCACCCCCAAACTCACCACAGCCTTGCTGGACGGTGTGACGCGCGACACCATCATTAAACTCGCGCCGTCGCTGGGCATGACGGTGGAAGAACGCCGCGTGAGTGTGGCCGAGATCGAGGAAGCTTTCAAGAAAGGCACGCTCACCGAAGCCTTTGGAGCGGGTACCGCAGCCGTTGTATCTCCCATTGCTGCTATCAACATTCACGGTGTCGACTATTCGGTGCCGGCCGTGACTCCCGATTCGTTCCAGCAACGGGCCAAAGAAAAACTGAACAACATTCGCCTGGGGGTTGAGCCGGATGTGCACGGCTGGAACTACATCATTCCCGCGCGATAACCTTCTACATCATCCTCGCCCGGCACATCCGCTGGGCGAGGACTTTCAATAGCCTTTACCGATCGCCGTCCACAAAACGTGTGGGCAAACCGTACTATTTCGTTTTTTTCTATGAGAGCAGTTTTCTTCAAAGGCAAAGACCACCCGCTGGTGGTGCAGAACATCAAAAAATTCCGACCTGTAAAAGACCAGGTGCTGGTTCGACTAAAATATGCAGCGCTGAATCACCTCGACATTTGGGTGTGGCGCGAGAAAGACGGCCTGCCGCCGGAGGGGAACATCCTCGGTTCCGACGGCAGCGGCGTGATCGAAGAAGTGGGAGAGGATGTGGATCCCTTGTTCATTGGCATGGAGGTGATCATCAACCCCAGCCTGGAATGGGGAGCGAACCCCATTGTGCAGGGAAATTCTTTTAAGATCCTGGGCTACCCCGACAACGGCACGTTCAGTGATTACATCGTCATCTCAAAAAAATACATCTTCGAAAGACCCGAGCATCTCACGATGGCCGAGTCGGCGGCCGTGCCGCTGGCGGCCCTTACGGCATATCGGGCTTTATTTTCGAAGGCACGGTTACGCAGCAAAGAGAAAGTGTTGATTACGGGCATTGGAGGTGGAGCGGCGTTGTGGCTGTTGCAATTTGCCGTGGCTTATCAAGGGCGCGTCTATGTGACCTCCAGCTCGGAAGAGAAGTTGGCGAAAGCAAAAGGGTTGGGCGCGTTAGGCGGTTTCAACTACAAGGACCCGGAGTGGGCGGAGAAGGCATTAAAAGAAAGTGGCGGAGGATTTGACATCATCATCGACGGCGCCGGTGGCGATCAATTTTCAAAATACATCACGCTGGCCTTGCCCGGCGGCCGCATCGTGAACTATGGCCGCACCGGTGGCAACATCTCGGAGATTGCCACGCGTCAGCTCTACTGGAAGCAAATTTCCATTCATGGCACCACCATGGGCACCCGCGACGAATTTCTCTCCATGCTCGACTTCCTTGAAAGCCGCGGCATGAAACCCATTATCGACAAGACCTTTTCCCTGGAGCAAGCCGAGGAAGCGATGCGCTACATGGAAGAAGGCCATCAGTTTGGGAAGATCCTTTTGAAGATTGAAAAGTAAGACGAGGTTAGAAAAGATATACAGAATAACATGTCACAACCGGAGATCATCTATCGCAGCAACATCAGGCTCACCGCCGAGGCATTCATCGATCTGTTGAAGCGCTCGACGTTAGCGGAGCGGCGCCCTGTAGACAGCCGGCAGCGCATTCAAAGCATGCTCGATCATGGCAACGTGCTCATCACGGCATGGAGCGGCGATACGTTGGTGGGTGTTTCGCGCGCGTTAACAGACTTTTCATTTTGTTGCTACCTCTCCGACCTTGCCGTGGACGAAGCCTTTCAGAAGCAAGGCATCGGCAAACGCCTGATTGATGAGACGCACAAAGTGGCGGGTGAAAACACAGCGCTCATTTTGCTCGCGGCGCCAGCAGCCCAGCAATATTATCCGAAGATTGGCATGCAACGCTTCGAACATTGTTTCATGATCCCCCGAAAATAAAAAAAACACCATGGCACAATTCCCCATCACCGACAAAACTGAGATCACACGTCTGCCCAAACGTGGTGTGTATGACAAAGACGCCGTCTATGCCATCCTCGACGAGGCTCTTTTTTGCACGCTCGCCTACACACGCGACAACCAAGCCTTTCAAATCCCCACCGGATTTTGCCGCATCGGCGACAAACTCTACCTGCACGGCTCGGTGGGAAGTTTCTACATGCGCGAACTGGCAGAGAAGAAACCCCCGGTGTCCATCAGTGCCACGATCATGGACGGCCTGGTATTGGCCCGCTCTGCGTTCCATCATTCGGTGAACTATCGCTCCGTCGTGGTCTTCAGCACTCCCGAAAAAGTAGAAGACGAAAACGAACTGTACACTGCCCTCGAAGTCTTCACCAACAAAATGCAGCCCGGCCGTTGGGACGACGTACGCAAACCCACCGCCGGCGAATGGAAAGCGACGAAGTTGCTCTCGTTTAAAATTGAAGAGGCCTCTGCTAAAGTGCGAACAGGCCCCCCGAAAGACGATGATGAAGATTATACTATGGATGTTTGGGCCGGCGTAGTCCCCCTGGAAATCACCCGCCACTCACCCCAACCCGACCCCGCACTAAAACCCGGTGTGTCCTTACCAAGCTACCTGAAATAAAACTTTGCTTTGCCCGCCGAAGCTTTAGCGAACGAGGGCGTCTTTCTTTGCTCACCGAAGCTTTAGCGAAAGCGAGACGGTTTAACTTTCCCTGCTATGAAAATCGACCACATCGCCCTCTACACCACCGACATTGAAAAACTGAAAGCTTTCTACGAGCGCTACTTCAACGCGAGGGCAGGAGAAAAATACACCAACCCGAAAAAACAGTTTCAATCCTATTTTCTCTCTTTTTCAGAGGGAAGCCGGATAGAAATCATGCAAAAGTCCGGTATCCCCGCTCGCGCGCAAGAAGAAGAAAGTATGGGGTTGACACACTTTGCTATCGCGGTGGGCGACAAAGAAAAGGTCGATCTTCTAACAGAGCAATTACGAACAGACGGCTACGCGATCGTGGGTGAGCCGCGTACAACGGGCGACGGCTATTATGAAAGCGTAGCCCTTGATCCGGACGGAAACCGGATCGAGATAACTATTTAAATAGAAAGAGAGGCCTTTTTTAAGACCTCTCTTTTGCATTTGTGAATGATAACCTTTCTATCAGGTCTTTATATTTTTTAATGTAAAATTGTGGAGTAAACAAAGACATCTACATTCCCGGTAACTGTCACTGGATGATCAGTGTTGTTTTGCTCCCTGCCCGAACCGTTGATCGTTAATGAAAAGTCAAATTTTAGTTTGCCAGAATCTTTATCGAAGGAATAATTACTGATGGACAGTGGATCTGAAGGAATAATTTCAATCGTTGACAGATTCGCACGACTCTCATCCATAAAATAGGGATAAAACGAATCAAATGCCAAGGTCAATTCATCATAAGGTGATGTCGTCGTAGCGATGGACCCATCGGGATTTTGAATTTGAACAAACGCTCCGGAGACCTTATCGTAGGAGACAAGAGAACCGTCTTCGGTGCCGAACTGATACACTGGATCTTGGTAGATGATGTTTGTGTTCCCATACGAATTGATCCTAAAATCAAAATGAAACTTGCTGTGATTTAGCGTGGGCGCTATAGGCCATCTTACGTCTAAGGGAAAGAACTTCGGAGTGGCATGAATTTCAGTTGCTTTGTTATCGCTCCGAAGTATTGTCAGGTTGAATTCGGTCTTTGTATAGGGGTACGTATTGTCATAGTCAACCACCTGTAGTGAATTTTCGTTGTATCGAAACAGCATACTCATTCTGCTGCTCATATCATCGCTGTATCTTTCGAAACTCAAAAAACGGTAGCCGTCATTGTCTGTATCGATCTCACCTTTGGTTAGATTTTTGTTGAACGTGAAATCTTCGGAGAAGGGTGTCCCGTCACTTAAAGTACCCGATACGTTGCCCTTGATTGAACCTGCTGTTGCCGATCCGTATTCGGCATCGCGGCCTGATGGACCGGTTTGGCCCAAGGGCCCCGGTTGTCCCGCAGGTCCTGGATCGCCATCTTTTCCGGCGCAGCAGCACAAGAAAATGAACGCGGGAAATATCCACGCCGATTGAAATAATTTTGTTATATGAATTGCCATAACTTATTTTTTTTAATTCCCCGTTCGTGAGAGTAAACCACTGTAGATATTTACATCCACTTTCCCAGATACGGTGAGGGGGTGCTGTGTGCTATTGGTGTAACGATCACGCGCGAAACCCTCTAATTGCATTTTAAAAGTGAACTTCAAACTGCCGGTAGCATCGTCGTACGTATAGTTCTGGATTTCCAATCGGTCGGCAGGTATCACCCCATTGGACGCGAGGCTGACACCAAATTCATCGATGAAATAGTAATAAGGCGCAGAGTAAATCAGACGTATCTTACTGTAAACCGGCGATGTTGTGCTCACGGTCCCATCAGCGGCCTTTATTTGGATAAACGCTCCACTGGCTGAATTGAAGCGCACTTCGCTACCGTCCGAAGTTCTAAATCCGAACTGTGAATCTTCGACACCCGGGCGGATGGTGCCGTCGCCATTGGTATTGAAAATGAAGTGATATTTGGCATCGTTTAAGTAGGGATCTATCGGCCACGCCACGCTGATTTCGTGATTTACCATTATGCCATTGATTCTGAATGCTGAGCTCCCCGTTATTTCTTTGAAGAATTGAAAGTCTGCGGTAGAGGATCGGGAATAAGACATTTGATTCTTTTCAAAAGAGAGATAAAAGGACATCTTGTTGTTGGAGCCCTCGCCGTATCGTGTCAGCGCGAGATAGTGACCATCGAATCCATTTTCGATGCCGCCTTTGTCCTTGCAAGCGTTAAAGTCGAAGGGTTCGGAAAATGCAGTGCCATCGTTGCGGATACCGGTAATAGTTCCTTGAATATTTCCATAATCTGTCGACAATTGAAAGGATGATTTTCCATCCGCTCCGGCAGCGCCGGTGGCGCCTTGCGTTCCCGGGATACCTTGAGGCCCGGGATCGCCATCCTTTCCACAGCCAGGAAATAGTAAGGCGAGGGCAAGCAACGAGCATGACCATGCAACATGTTTTAGTGTCATAGGGTATAAAGGTTTGGTTTTAACAATATAAAAGGCCGTTCATCAACTGTAGCCTGTGTGTGGTGGTATTTTTCTCAAAAGATTTTTTATTATTGCCTAACTTACTTTCGCTCAATATAACTCTAGCTATGGAAAAACAAAACCGTCGTACCTTTCTGGCCAGTGCCGCTGTGTTGACCGCCGGCGCCGCTACTGCATCGACCACTACTATGGAAACCAAGAAAGATAAAAAACAACTCGCACACCACGTATTCTTCTGGCTGAAGAACCGCGACTCGAAAGAAGACCTTCAAAAACTCCTCGAAGGACTGCGCACGCTCGAAAAAATCGAGACCATCAAAAAGCTCCACATCGGCGTGCCCGCCAGCACGGAAAAGCGCGACGTGGTAGACAACAGCTACAGCGCTTCCGAGCTCATGCTTTTCGACGACCTCGCCGGCCAAGCCACCTACCAAACGCATCCCATTCACTTGAAATTTATCGAGAACTGCTCGCATCTCTGGGAGAAGGTGATCGTGTACGACGCCATGGATGTTTAATGCCAGAAATGCGGCGCGAGCGAGATGAATTTTTGAACGGTAAATCCTTTAAATTTCAAACGTGTGAAGGCTTTTTCGCTACCATACACTTGTTAGCGCGGATAAAAATTTTTTAACAATTCGTTGATGTAGGCCGTAACTTTCCTCATCTTCGTGAATCCAAATCCTCTCGCAATAATTTTTTAAAAAAGAAGGCTAAAATCTCTCCGGAGATCGATCCAGAACATAACGACTTTATATTCCGCCCCGTCCCGATTTTTTCGGGACGGGGCGGTTTCATTTTAACCAGCGTAGAGCAAACTAACACTTGTTACAAAAAGCTCACCGACCAGACATGATGCCACAACAAAAAACATTATTCGACAAGATCTGGGACGCCCACGTAGTGAAGAGCAGCGAAGGCCATCCCGATGCCCTGTACATCGACCGTCATTTCATTCACGAAGTCACCAGCCCGCAGGCGTTTGACGGCCTCCGCAAAAGAGGCGTGAAAGTATTTAACCCTGCGCGCACCACGGCCACGGCCGATCACAACGTGCCCACCCTAAACCAGCACCTCCCCATCAAGGAAGCGCTGTCGCGCCACCAGGTAGAGACCCTGCGGAAAAATTGCGCCGAATTCGGCGTCGAACTTTATGACCTGGGCCACCCCTACCAGGGCATTGTCCACATCATCGGCCCCGAACTGGGGTTGACGCTGCCCGGCATGACCATCGTCTGTGGCGACAGTCATACGTCGACGCACGGTGCATTTGGGAACATTTCGTTTGGTATCGGCACCAGCGAAGTGGAGCAAGTACTCGGCACACAGTGCGTGCTGCAGTATCGCCCCAGGACCATGAGGATCGAGATCAACGGCAAGCTGAGCAAAGGCGTGGTGGCAAAAGATATTATCCTGTACATCATCGCGAAGCTTTCGGCCAGCGGGGCTACAGGATATTTTGTAGAATATGCCGGCGAAGCCATTCGCAACCTGTCCATGGAGGCGCGCATGACCATTTGCAACATGAGCATCGAGATGGGCGCACGCGGCGGCTTGATCGCACCCGATCAAACCACATTCGACTATATCAAGGGAAGAAAATTTGCACCCCAAGGTGAAACATACGATCGCCTGGTGGAGCAGTGGAGACAATTGAAATCGGACGACAACGCGCACTACGACCTGGAGTTGTCCTACGACGCGGCCGACATTGCACCGATGATCACCTACGGCACCAACCCCGGCATGGGCATCAAGGTGACGGACCGCATTCCTACGTTGAGCGAGTTGAAAGATATCAGCGAACAAACTTCGTTCACCAAGTCGCTTGAATACATGGGCCTCGAAGCGGGTTCAGCCATCTTAGGCAAATCTGTGGACTACGTTTTCATCGGAAGCTGTACCAATGCGCGCATCGAAGACCTGCGCCTGGTGGCCAAGATGGTGGAAGGCAAGAAGAAAGCCGACAACGTAGAAGTTTGGGTGGTGCCCGGATCGAAGCAAGTAGAAAATCAGGCGCGCGAAGAAGGTTTGGACAAAATTTTTGAAGCCGCAGGATTTCAACTGCGTCAACCCGGCTGCTCGGCATGTTTGGGGATGAATGAAGATAAGATCCCTGCCGGCAAATATTGCATCAGCACATCGAACCGGAATTTTGAAGGACGCCAGGGTCCGAAGTCACGCACCTTCCTGGCCAGCCCGCTCAGTGCCGCGGCGGCCGCCATCACCGGCAAAGTAACGGATGTGCGCAACCTGGTGTAATTGAAAAAATAAGGAAAGAGAAATCGTATGTCGAAAGAAAAGTTCACCACATTGAAAACCCCGGCAGTGCCCCTGCCGATTGAAAATATTGATACGGACCAGATCATTCCCGCGCGCTTTCTGAAAGCCACTACGCGCGAAGGCTTTGGCGAAAACCTCTTCCGCGACTGGCGCTACAACAGCGACAACACGCCAAAAGCGGATTTCATCCTGAACAACGGAACGTTTACCGGCAAAATATTGGTCGCCGGTAAAAACTTCGGATGTGGCAGCAGCCGCGAGCACGCCGCCTGGTCGATCTACGACTATGGATTCCGCGTCGTGATCTCCAGCTTCTTTGCCGACATCTTCAAGAACAACGCCCTGAACAATGCGCTGTTGCCGGTACAGGTTTCGGATGAGTTCTTAAAGAAGATCTTCGCCGCGATCGAAAAAAATCCCTCAACCACGATCACCGTTGACCTGCCCCAACAAAAAGTTACGTTGGAAGACGGCTCATCCGAATCGTTCGATATCAACGCCTACAAGAAAACATGCCTCGCCAACGGCTACGACGACATCGACTACCTGTTGAGCCTGCGCGATGAGATCCGTCATTTTGAATTAGTACATTAAAAAGATGAAGAAAAAAATTACCATACTTCCCGGTGACGGCATCGGCAAAGAAGTAACCGAAAGCGGCAAAAAAGTGCTGGAACAAATCGCTGATTGCTTCGGACATGATTTTATTTTCGACGAGGCCCTCATCGGCCACGAAGCCATCGAGGCCACCGGCAACCCGCTGCCCGACGAAACACTGACGAAGTTGAAGAACTGCGACGCCATTTTGTTTGGTGCCGTAGGTCACCCCAAATACGACAACGACCCTTCAGCAAAGATCCGCCCCGAGCAAGGCCTGCTGAAGATGCGCAAGGAACTGGGCCTCTATGCCAACCTGCGCCCCATAAAACTTTTTGATGAATTGCTGGAAGCCTCCAGCATCAAGCCCGAGATCCTGAAAGGGGCCGACATTCTTTTCTTCCGTGAACTGACTGGCGACGTCTACTTCGGCGAACGCGGTCGCAAAGACAACAACGACACGGCCTACGACACGATGATCTACTCCCGCTATGAAGTAGAACGCATCGCGCACAAAGCTTTCAAGGCGGCGCAAACCCGCAGCAAGAAACTTACTTCTGTAGACAAGGCCAACGTGCTGGAAAGCTCGCGCCTGTGGAGAGAGGTAGTGCAGGAAGTTGCGAAGCAATATCCGGATGTTAAGGTGGAGCACATGTTCGTAGACGCTGCGGCCATGAAGCTCATCCAAAACCCGAAGAGCTTCGATGTGGTGGTGACCGGAAATCTTTTCGGCGACATCCTCACCGACGAAGCTTCACAAATTGCCGGCTCCATGGGTATGCTGGCCTCTGCATCGGTAGGCGACACCGTAGGCTTGTACGAGCCCATCCACGGCAGTGCGCACGACATCACCGGAAAAGGCATAGCCAATCCATTGGCCTCCATTCTTTCGGCAGCCTTGCTACTGGATATCTCTTTCGGATTGAAGGAAGAAGCCGACACGGTGATCAAAGCCGTGGAGCAAACGCTGAAGGAAGGGTACCGCACCCGCGACATCGCCGACGCCAAGACGCCCCATGAAAAAGTATTGGGCACCGAAGTGATGGGTAACGTGGTGTGCAACCAGATCCGGATGCTGGTCTCGGTCGATCAAAAAGCAAACGCATAATGAAACCCCCGGTCCGTTGTTGACGGGCCAACCAAAAAATAAAAAAAGTATGAGCAACAAAATTCAAATCTTCGATACTACCCTCCGCGATGGAGAGCAAGTGCCGGGCTGTCAATTGTCAACCGATGAAAAGATCGTGGTGGCACGAAAGCTCGAGGAGCTTGGGGTCGACGTGATTGAGGCGGGTTTTCCCATCTCCAGTCCCGGCGATTTTCTTTCGGTGGTAGAAATATCCAAGGCGGTGAAACACGTAGGCGTTTGCGCCCTCACGCGTGCCCGCAAGGAAGACATTGACGTTGCTGCCGAAGCCCTGCACCACGCCAAACGCGGTCGCATCCACACGGGCATCGGTTCGTCCGACATTCACATCAAACACAAGTTCAACAGCACGCGCGAGAAAGTGATGGAGCAAGGTGCCTGGGCTGTGCAATATGCCAAAGCCAAGGGCTATGAAGTGGAATTCTTTGCCGAAGATGCCGGTCGCGCCGACCTGGCGTTCCTCGCGCAATTGGTGGAAGCCGTGATCGCCGCAGGTGCGGATGTAGTAAACATTCCGGATACCACCGGTTACTGCCTGCCCCACTTGTATGGCAAACGCATCAAATATCTTTTCGACAATGTGAAGAACATCGACAAGGCCATCATCTCCGTGCATTGTCACAACGACTTAGGATTGGCCACCGCCAACACCATCGCCGGTCTCATGAACGGCGCACGCCAGGCCGAAGTAACGATCAACGGCATTGGCGAACGTGCCGGTAACACTTCGCTGGAAGAAGTGGCCATGATCCTGCAAACGCACAAGGACCTCGACCTCACCACGGGCATCAAATCCACCATGCTGTATGAAATGAGTACGCTGGTTTCGGATATGATGCGTATGCCGGTGCAACCCAACAAGGCCATCGTAGGTGCCAATGCCTTTGCACACTCGTCGGGCATTCACCAGGACGGCTTCTTGAAAAACTCGGAGAATTATGAGATCATTAACCCGTCGGATGTAGGCGTGCCTTCGTCTTCGATCATCCTGACCGCGCGCAGCGGCCGGGCGGCCTTGAAACATCGCCTTGAATTACTGGGTTATCAACCCAACAAATCGGAGCTGGACCAGCTTTATGACAACTTCCTGGTGGTGGCCGATGAAAAGAAGAACGTGGTGGATGAAGATCTCATCACCCTGGTGGCCAACACGCCGATTTTGGTACAGAAATAATCTGCGTTGCATTGGTTTGCAAAGCAATAAAAAGGGTAGGGCATGACGCTTTACCCTTTTTTATGACCAGGCCTGAACTCAGTGATTCTAAAAAAATTGTTTGTTCAGGCATATTTTTTATCTTCATCGCTCAATAATATCCAAAAGTATGACCCTGGGCCGTTTCAGCAAGATCACATTCCTCATACTCGCCTGCACAAGTTTTACCGGTATCCGGGCCACCGCCCAGGAAATTGGCCTGGAGCTTTATAGCCTCAGAAACCAGTTTGCCAAAGATGTGCCGGGCACCATGGCGAAGGTGAAGGACATGGGCATCAAGGAAATCGAGATTGGTGGCACCTATGGGCTGGCCTTCCCCGAATTCATGAAGCTGTTGGCACAGAATGAACTCAATGTGGTGAGCTATGGCACAGACTTCGAGCGGCTCGAAAAATTTCCCCAAACCGTAGCCGACGAGGCCCGGGCTTTTGGTGCGCGTTATGTCGTTTGTTTTTGGATCCCACACAAAGAAGATTCTTTTAACATAGCCGACGTAGACAGGGCAGCGGCAGTCTTCAACAACGCCGGCCGGGTGATGGCGCAGAGCGGACTCTTGCTTTGTTATCACCCTCACGGCTTCGAGTTCAAGCCCTATCAAAACGGCACGCTCTTCGACAACATGGTCGATAAATTCGATTCGCGTTTTGTGCACTTCCAGATGGATGTGTTTTGGGTGAAGCAGCCCGGGCAAGACCCGGTGGCTTTATTAAAGAAATATCCCACGCGCTTTGTGATGCTTCATTTAAAAGACCGCAAGCCCGGCACACCCGGCAGCGACAACGGTCATGCCGATGTTGAATCGAACGTGGTGTTGGGAACGGGCGATGTGGGCATTGCCGAGATCATGAAGGAGGCCAAGAAGAACGGCATCAAGCATTTCTTTATTGAGGATGAATCGTCGCGATCCGAAGAACAGATTCCCTTGAGCATCGCGTTTCTCAAAGCGCTGCCATAAAGATCACCCCTAACTTTTGCGGAATACTTTTAAGGAAGACTAGATCCCTTCCAGCTCTTCATAGTCAATGTCGAGCACCTCATATTTTTTCCAGCCGATAAAATCATAGTGCCACCACTCTGAGCCATTCACTTTGAAGCCGTGTTTCTCCATGGCGTTGATGAGCAGCGTCCTGTTTTTCAGAATTTCCGGATCGCTTACGGGCGAGGTGGGCCACGCTTCTTTTTTGAACGAGTCGAATCCCGTGGGCATTTTCAATTCTTCACCGGTTTTCAGATTGATCACCGTCAGGTCGAGTGCGCAGCCGCGGTTGTGGCGCGAGCCGCGATAGGGGGATGCCACGTAGGTGGTGTCGTGATAGACTTCGTAAAATTTTACGGTGGCTTTGTAGGGCCTGTAGGCGTCGAAGATCTTTATCCCCAACCCTTGTTTCTTCAGATCGGCCTGGATTTTTTTTAGCGACTCGGCCACGGGCTTGCGGGCATAGGCGCGGGCGAGGTTGTAGATCTTTTCGCCGGTGAAATTATTGGTGGTGGCATAGCGTATGTCCAACACAAGACCCGGTACAAATTTTTCCAGATTGATCAACTCTTTTTCCGGGTTTGCCTTCACAGTCTCTTTATATTCTGCCAGCGTGGTGGCCTTCAAGCCATATTTATTTTGGGCAAACGACGAAAGGGAGACGGACATAGCGAGAAGGAGAAGACTCAAGCGTTGCATAGGGAAATATTGATGATAAAACAAAAGATCACAACGATGCTGCTTCAGGACTGACCCAGCATCGCTTTGTAAATATCAAAATTCTCTTCATCAAAACATACGAAGAGCACCTGTTCGATGGAGGAATTCGTTTCCAGGAAACGGGTCACTTCCGCGACGGCGATCTCTGCCGCCCGTGGTTTTGGGAAGCCGTAGATCCCGGTACTGATATTCGGAAAGGCAATAGACTTCACATGATTCGCTACGGCCAGTTCCAGGCTGTGGCGGTAGGCGCTGGCGAGCAGGGCTTCCGTTTTCGGGTTGGTGCCTTGCCACACGGGCCCAACGGCATGGATAACAAATTTTGCGGGCAACCGTCCTGCGCCCGTGATCACCGCTTCTCCCGTTGGACATCCTCCCTGGCGATTGCGTATCGCACGACATTCCTCCAACAATTGTGGACCGGCCTTGCGATGGATGGCGCCATCCACGCCACCACCTCCCAACAGACTCGTGTTGGCCGCATTCACGATGGCATCCACTTCCAGGGTGGTGATGTCGGCCTGGATGCATTCGAGGGGGATCATGTTTTGTTTTTTGTGTCGATGATGATGGTCACGGGGCCGTCGTTGAGGAGGGCCACTTTCATGTCGGCGCCAAATTCACCTGTTTGTACGGCTTTGGCGAGTTGTGTTTCCACGGCCTGTACGAATTGGTTGTACAACGGTATCGCTACTTCCGGTTTGGCCGCTTTGATATAGGATGGACGATTACCTTTTTTGGTGCTGGCGTGCAGGGTGAACTGGCTCACCACGATCATGTCGCCGCCGGCGTCTTTCACGCTCACGTTCATCACGCCCTGGTCGTCTTCAAAGATGCGCAGGTTCACGATCTTCGCCGCCAGCCAGTCGATGTCCTCGGCGTTGTCGGCATCTTCAATGCCTACCAAAACCAAAAGACCCGTGCCGATGGAAGCTTTGACAACCTGCTCGATGGTGACAGACGCGGACGAGACGCGTTGAATGACTGCGATCATATGAAAATAAAAAGGTTAATCCCGTTGATCCGCCCGCTGATCAAAATTGTTGCAGGTCCGCGGATTCGTGGATGAAAATACCTTTTTTATCTTCTGCTGCAAAGTGCTGCATGGCGCGAGCCACTTTAACGGACTCGATGGCTTTGTATTTTTTGGGGATCAGAAATCCGAAAGCCTTGTAGAAAAATTTAGCGGCATCTTCGGCCGAACGTTTTTCCGTGCGCGGCCCCAAAAGCAAAGAGGGTCTGAAAATATGAACGGCATCAAAGGCGACGCTGGAGATGGCCTCTTCAATTTCGCCCTTCACCTGGTTGTAGTAAATAGAAGAGTTTTTGTTCGCGCCTAAAGCCGACACCAACATAAATTTCTTCGCCCCTACGGACCGGGTTGTTTTCGCCAGCAAAAAAGGAAAATAGAAATCCACCTGGTAGAAATTCTCTTTGGAGCCTGCCTTCGCCATGGTTGTTCCCAGGCAGCAATACACTTCGTCTGCCTTGAGGGCGGACGAATTTTCCCCAAGACGCGCGAAGTCGACCCTGATCTGGGTCAGTTTAGGATGCTGTGGCAGATCCACGCGGGTGAGCGCGATCACTTTGGTATAGGCGGGGTTTTGCAAGAGCAGCGACAACAGTTGGCTGCCAATCAATCCGGTGCTCCCGGCAATCAATGCGGTTTTCATAGGCTGACCTCCCGCGCTTTTTCCCAAGCCAGAAATTTATCGATCTCCAGTCGCATGGCGTTGTACACCCAAACCAAAACGGCAAAGTCGTCGGTTAGGCCGGTCACGGGGATCACATCCGGAATGAGGTCGAGGGGGTTCACAAAATAGAGGAGGGCGGCCACGAGGGTGAGCATGGTTTTCCAGGGGATCTCGCGATAGTCACCCACCACATAGGCCCGCAACAGGCGGCCCAGCACTAAGAATTTTTCCCGGAAAGCCTGTATCCGAACGTCACCCCATTTCACGGTGTTGACCTTCCCGGCAAATTGCAGCAGCAAGGTCTTCAACCGGCCTGGTTTGCCCAAAAGACGGGCAGCTTGGCGTGTGGCCAACTCGAAAAAGCGATTTTTCATCGGCAAAAGTTATATGCTCCAAATGCGAGAGGGTGCCCTTGAAAACGAAACCTGCCGGGGATTAATTCCCTCAGAAAGTTTGCTGGATTTCCTTCTTCAGCTCCAGCAGCGCGTGTGCCAGCGGGTCAACGGACTTGGTGATCGATTTCTCAAATATCTTTTTCGAAAGGTCCAGGCTGGTGCTATCCATGGTCATTTCGCTGGCGGCGTCGTTGATGGAAACGATCAGGTCTTCCTTGGCATTTTTGATCATTTCCCATACGCCTTCACTAATATACACCTGTTGCGAGACATTGTGGTTATACTCATTCCGAATCTCGGCCAGCAACAGTTGGTGGAACTCGCGCGAGGCCATTCCCGAGGTGCTGAGGCGTACCAGCAGGTTTTGGGGGGCCATTCGTTCCAGGAACAGCGCCATGCGTTCGTAGGCCTGCAGGCGGTTGGGCAACACGGTTTCGATACTGCGGCTGCGCACTTCCAGCTTTTTCAGATCGATTTCTTTCTGAATAAAGGTGCGTACCAGCAAAAAGGCCCCATACAACACGAGGGCGGCGGGAACCAAAACCATGATGAACATTACCAGCGGATCCATAGAATTTATTTACAGCTATTTGTGTTTGAAATTAAATAATTTTGAGCGCTAAATTACTTCCTGCAGCAGATGTTTGAAAGCCTTCAACCCGTAACCTTGTCACCCCGGGCGGCGGAAGAGATACGCAAGATCATGCAAACCAAGAACATTCCCGCCGGCTACGGTCTGCGTGTGGGCGTGAAGGGTGGCGGCTGTGGCGTGTCCCTGCTCATCGGGTTCGACAAAAAGAAGGACACCGACATCGCCTACACCATCAGCGACATTCCGGTCTACATCGACAAGCGACACACCATGTATATCATCGGCAAAGAGGTTGATTTTTTTGAGGGCGATGAGGCGCGCGGGTTTGTGTTCGTGGACCCGTCGAAGGAAGATCAGCCGGCCGAAAAATAATCTATCGTCTTTTTTCCAACTGAACACTGGCCTTGGTGCATTTGCCCCCAATGGGTGGGTTGAGCTTGGAGATCTTGAGTCTTACGGAAAGCGTGGTGGGCAGTTGGGTCAGGATGTCGTTCACGATTTTCTCGGCCACGGTCTCCAGCAGCTTCGAAGGCAGCTGCATCTCGGCTTTCACGATCTGGAAAATGGTCTCGTAGTTCACGGTGCCCTCCAGTTCATCTTCGGCGGCGCCTTTGGAGAAATCGGTTTCCACAGAAACGTCCACCTCAAACCAGTTGCCGGATTCGCGTTCGTGCGGATAGACGCCGTGGAAGGCATGGAACTGCAAGCCTTCCAGGGAAATGATTCCGGTCATCCGATCTCGTCAAAAAATGAGCGTTGTACTTTTTTCGCGGGCGGTGCCTCTACGCGGATGGTGGTGGTCTGTTGTTCCAGCACCACTTCTTTTTCGATCACAATGGGCTCCGGTCTGATTTCGGCCCGCATTTCGGCACGGGAAGGTCTTTCTATATCAACCTGATTAGGGAAGGCTACACGCTTGGCTTCGCGTTTGGCCATGGACAGATGCTTGTCGGGATCAAACTCTTTGATGGCGACGCGGGAGCGCTCCACGCGGTCCAGGGCATCGCTGGCAATGTGGCGGATGTTGGTGAGCAGGTCGTCGCGCGTGGCTTCCATTTGCTTGTAGTTTTCCACCAGCATTTTCAGGCGGTCTTCCATTTCGGCCAGTATTTCTTTGGCGCGCATGTCGGAGTCTTCAATGGTATTGCGGGCTTTTACTTTGGCTTCGTTCAGCATGCCGTCGGCGCGCATCTGCGATTCTTTCAGGTGGAGGTCGGCGGCCATGCGGGCTTGCTCGATCACGTTGGCGCCGGTGTCTTCGGCGGTCTTCAGAGTTTTGTACAGCGAGCTTTCCACCTCGCGCAGCTTGGTCACTTCGCGCTCCGTGGATTCGAGCTTGATGCGCAGCTCTTTGTTCTCATCGACAATTCTTTCCCACTCTTGGGAAAGCGAAAGGAGGAATGCGTTCACCTCATCTTTTTCGTAACCTCTGAAATTCTTCTCAAAGGTTTTCTGCCGTATGTCCAGGGGTGTTATTCTCATAAAGGTTGTTTTTCAAAATGTATGTTCCAGACAGAGATGCTCCGGTCGTCGCTGGCGCTGACCAATTGCTGATTATAGTTTGTCCACAGAAGTTTATTGACAGAAGTTCCATGCCCTGCATGGCGGGCCCGGTCGATTACTTTTAACAACTTCAACGCCTCCCAATCCCACACCTTAATGGATTTATCCATGCTACAAGTTACGAAATGTTTGCCATCCGGGCTAAAATCGATATGATTTATCGCAAAGAGGTGAGCCACCACCTCGCCTGCCAACCGGTATCCACCCAAGACATCCCACACTTTGAAGCGCGCATCACGCGAGCCGCTGAGGAGGTACTGGCCATCGGGACTATACCGTAACGTGAACACGGAGTTGGCATGTGCCACCCACTCCTGTTTCAACCGGAGGTCGCCATCGAAGATGCGTATGCTGTTGTCGCTATACCCAACCGCTACTTCGTTACGTGCCTCGTTCACGGCGATGGTGCGCGCGCTCTGTGCCGACGCTTGCACCTGGTCTTTCACGGTGAGCGAAGGCAAGGCAACCTTCGTCAGGCTTCCATCGCCTGCCGCGACCAGCACATCCTCCCCTAAGCTTTGCAGGTCGAAGATGGCGGCCTTCGTAAGTTGTAACGACCCGATCTCCTTTTTATTCTGCCAGTCTAACAAGTGAATGCCATCATAGTTATGACCCACCACCAGAAAGTCATGGAGGAGATGATGATGCAAAGCATAGATGGAGTTGGGGAGCCGGGCGATGAGCTCGCCGGTTTCGGGTGAGCGCAGGTCCCAGCGCGCCACCATGCCGTCGCCGGCGGCGGAGAAAAAATGATGGCTGTCGCCCGAGCGGGCCAGCGTATAGACGCAGTCCGAGTGGCCCGTGAGCGTGTGCAGTTTTTGAACTTCTACCTTCAACGTACGTCGATTAACTTTCCGAAAGTTCTAACTTTCGAAAAGTTATTCCGCATGCCCTTAGAAAAAATAGTTCAGGAACCCGGCCGCGCCTGGGCCTTGTGGCGAATTTCAGAGACTGAAAGCGAGTTGTCGGCCCAAGTTCTTCCCTATGAGACCGTACCCGACACCCTGGTGCACCCCAACAAGCGCCTGGAGTTCCTGGCCGGCCGTGTCCTGGTGAAGACCATCATGGAGAAAATGAACCTTTCTTTTCAAGGGATCACCAAAGACGAGTTTGGCAAGCCCTCGCCCAGGGGACTTGGGGTCCACCTGTCGTTGAGCCATTCCTACCCGTATGCCGGCGCCCTGCTCGACCTAAACCAACCCGTCGGCATCGACCTGGAACAGCCCAAAGATAAATTGTTTCGTATCGCACCGCGGGTGTTTGGCCCGGAAGAATTACAAGATGCCGGCACCAGTCTGGCCAAGCATTGCATCTACTGGTGCGCCAAGGAAGCGCTGCTGAAAGTCTATGGCAAAAAGGACCTGGTTTTCTCGGAAAACCTCCTAATTAGCCCATTTCGCGAGGAAATGGAGGGCGATATTCGTGGCAGAATAATTGTTAAGGATAGCGTAACCATGATATCTTTACACTATATCGTATACCCCAACTTTGTAGTTGTTTTCAACCAATCCGAAAAAATATGAGAACGGTTCTTTTCCTGGTGGCCCTGTTCGGCGTCTTCCCTGCGATCATGGCTCAACCGGTGGCTGACTTTTCCCTTACCAATGTGGTGGACGGAAGCAAGGTGTCGCTGGCCAGCTATTCGTCCAGTGCCGGAGTGGTGGTGATCTTCACGACCAACGCCTGCGCCTACGATGAATACTACCGGGCCCGCATCAACAAGCTCGCGAACAGTCACCCGGACAACGTACCCGTGCTGCTGGTGAATGCCAGCGTTGACGCGCCCGAGTCGGCCGAGAACATGACGAAGGCCGCGCAGAAGTGGGGCGTGTCTGCGCCTTACCTGGCGGACAAAGATCAAAGCGTGATGCAATCGTTGGGTGCCACGAAGAGTCCCCAGGTATTTGTGTTAAAGAACAACGGTGGCAAATTCGCCGTACTCTATTCCGGCGCCATCGACGACAACGCCCAGGTGGAGGCCGACGTGCGCAATGCCTATCTCAAAGATGCCATCGACAGCCTGTTGAGCAACCAGAAGCCTGCCACTACGGAGGTGCGACCCGTGGGCTGCACCATCCGTAAAAAGTAACAGAAAAATAATTTAAGAAGGATCAGACGATCTTGCGGCCGCTTATCGCGATCACGGCAATGATCACCACCAGCGCCACGAAGTTGAAGATGAACATGCGCTTGTGTTTGTCGGCATCGATGGGCATCCGCTTTGATGTGGCGCGCGCCAGGGTGATCAATACCACGGCTACCAGCATGCCCGTGATGTGTTCAACGGTCCAGTAACGGGTCGTCTTGTCGCTCATGGTGGCACCGCCGAACTGTACGAACGGGCTCACAAAATATAACAGCAACCCCAGCAGCAGTTGCGTGTGCGTAAAGATAAAAGTGAACAACCCCAGCTTGTTGTCGAGGCTAGAGTAGGGTTGTTTGTTCAACATACCCATCAATGATTTTATCACAACCACCACTAACCCGAGCAATACGAGATAGCGAAGACCGGAGTGTGCTTTGAGCAAAAATTCGTACATAAAAGTGTTGGTTTTATCGAGCACGAAAATAGTACAAAAAGCTCAGTTTTAGGAAGGGTGTTAAAAGCAGGGGCTTCCCTGGTAAAAGTTTTGGCGGCCCCCTCGGAGGCCTCGGGCCGGGCTTTACGTTCCAAGTCCGCCCACCCAATTTCCCCTACATTCCTATAACCCTGAATCATTTGTTGGGTGTTCCATCAAACAAATCACACTCCCATCCCCACCGCACTGCGGGCTTTCCACTCCAATCCCTGGCCGGTAGCCCGCAAAATTGTTGTCTTCACAGAAGGGATGGTGATAATCAAGACAAAAAAATTAATTTTGGGGCGACTCAAAAGCACATGAAAAAGCTTTACACAGTTCTCCTCCTTTCTTGTCTACCCTTCCTGGCTCCCGCGAGAGAAACCACGGACGCGCCGCCCGACACGGTGAAGGTGGGAAGCTATGTGATCAGCGTGCACGACATCAACTTTCACGACAAAGAATACACGGTCCGCTTCTGGCTTTGGTTTGTCTATGACAATCCCGATTTCGATTTCTCCAAACAACTGGATATCCCCAACGCCAAATCCATCGAACCACCGGAGATCATCCCCGACAGCATCGATGGTAAAGCGTGGGCCATCATGAAGATGAAGTGCACGATGAAAGAAAAGTGGGACGTGCGCGATTTCCCCTTCGACTCACAACACCTGCGGGTGCAAATCGAGAATACCCTCTTTGATAAGACCAAGCTCATCTTCGATCCCGACATAAAAGGAAGCCAGTTCGACCACGACGATGCCATCGACGGCTGGACCATCACCAACTTCAAAGTGAGCCGCGAAGAAAATGTATACGAGACCGGCTTCGGCGATCCCTCCAGTGCGTCGCAGGTGTTCTCGTCGTTCAACATCGAGATGGAGATCGAGCGCGATGCGTGGGGGTTGTTCATGAAGATCTTTATCGGCATGTACATCGCCTTTCTCATCTCCATCGTCAGCTTCACGCCGCATCCCGCCGAGTTGGAGCCCCGCTTTGGGTTGCCGGTGGGTGGTTTGTTTGCCGCGGTGGGTAACAAGTATATTATCGATTCCCTTTTGCCGGAGTCGTCGTCGTTTACCTTAGTGGACACGTTGCATGCGCTCACATTTGTCGCCATTTTGATGACACTTATTGTGTCGGCCATTTCGTTGAAACTGGTCGATCGGGGCAACGAAGCGTTGGCATTGACCGTGAACCGACAGGGAGCCAAAATTGTGGTGGGGGCTTACCTGCTGGCCAACATCGTTTTCATCGTGATGGCCCTGAGCTGATCTACCGGCCCTGGAATTTCTTCGAACAGACCGAACTTCCCCGAACGGAATGTGTTACTTTGTCTCAACCCAAAATAAAATACGGCTATGAAAAGAATGCTTACCCTCATGCTGTCGCTCGTTGCGCTGACAGCGTCCGCACAGACCCTCACCTTGAAATGGAAGACCGACACCCTGCTCCGCGTGCCCGAGTCTGTTTTGTTCGATGCAAAAAATAATGTCCTCTATGTGGCTTGCATCGACGGCAAACCCGATGGCAAAGACGGTGTGGGCTCTATCGCCAAAGTATCGCCCGCCGGCAAGATCATTTCTCCGGCATGGGTAAAAGGATTGGATGCCCCCAAAGGCATGGGACAATTCAAAAATAACCTGTATGTCGCCGACATCAGCCGCGTGGCCATCATCGACATCGGCACTGGAAAGATCACCAGCTTTGTGGAGATCCCCGACTCCAAATTCCTGAACGACATCACGGTAGATAAGCAAGGCAATGTCTATGTTTCCGACACGGGCACCAACAAGATCCACCGCATCAAAGACGGCAAAGCCGAAGTCTATTTCGAGAGCACCGAATTGAAAGGTGTGAACGGCTTGCTCGCACAAGGCACGGATCTCTATGTCGTGGATTTTGCCACGGGCATAAATTATAAACTCACGGCCGACAAAAAATTCACCAAATACACCACCACTGCCGAAGGTGCCGATGGCGTAGTGCCCGTGGGCAAAGACGAATACCTCGTGTCGAGCTGGAACGGTGAAGTAGATTTTGTAAACGCAAAAGGCGAAGTAAAAAAACTCCTTGACACCCGCGAGCAAAAATGGAACGCCGCCGACATCGAGTTCGACGCAAAGACCAATACCTTGTATGTGCCCACGTTCTTTGCCAACGGCGTGATGGCCTATACCCTGGCAAAATAAAAAAAAGCCAACGGTCTGAAAAGGCATGGAGCTGCCCGGAACACACCGGGCAGCTTTTTTATTTTTAAAAAATGAGTACCTTCCCACCCCGGACATCTCCACGACACCGGCGACCCGCATGAGCAAACAGATTTTGAAAGAACTCCCGGAGCTTGTCCGGGCCAACGTTATCAGCGAAGAAACCGCGCAGCGCATAGCGGACCACTACAACGCCCAACCCAATCCATCCACCAACCGACTGTTGATCGTGTTCAGCATCCTGGGAGGATTGTTGGTGAGCATGGGACTCGTGTTGATCGTGGCGCACAATTGGGACGAATTGCCAAAGGGAATAAAACTCCTGGTCGGCTTATTTCCGATGCTCGTGGCACAAGCCGTTTGCGGATATATTGTCATAAAAAATATCCCCAGCCGGGCGTGGCGTGAGGGGTGTGGCGTTTTTCTTTGTTTCGCCATTGCCTTGAGTATCTCTATCGTCGGGCAGGTCTATAATATAGAAGGCAACTTCGGCCGTTTTCTCATGGTGTGGATGTTGCTCACCTTGCCCGTGGTCTATGTGCTTCGTTCACCGGCAACCGCCATGCTGTATATCGTGGGCGTCACCTGGTATGCCTGCGAAGTGGGCTATTTCAGTTATTTTTCAATGGGCGTGTTGCCCTGGAAATATTGGCCCATGTTGCTATTGATCTTGCCATTCTGCTATACGGAGTTCCTCTTGAAAGGTGTGAAGACTAATTTCTACTATTTCATTTCATGGTTGTTCACGCTTTCCATTACCGTTTGCCTGGGCTGCTTCGAAAGCAATAATGACGAAGTGGTGGTCATTACGTACATGAGCCTTTTTAGCGCGTTTGTCATTCTAAGCCAGATGAAAATGTTTGAAACAAACCGGGTGCTCACCAATGCCTTCCTCGTCGTGGGCAGCCTGGGCATCATGGGATTGTTGCTGATGCTTAGTTTCGATTGGTATTGGGATGAACTGGCTTCCCTGTCCACGGAGGGTGTAAAACTCTATTTTGCACTAAGCATCGAATTTTATTTTGCCATGATCTTCACGGTGCTGGCGGCCACGCTCCTCGTGCTTTTGCTTCGCCGCAAGCCCATGGCGGAGGTCAATTTGAAGGTTTTTGCTTTCCTTCTTTTTATAGCCCTTTTTGTGTTAGGCAAAGAATCGCCGGTGGCCGCACAGCTATCGGTCAACCTGGTCGTTCTCGTCTTTGCGATATATACCATTCGCGACGGCGCCCTGAAGAATCATCTCGGCATATTGAACTACGGTTTGCTCATTATCACCGCACTCATTATTTGTCGTTTCTTCGATACCGATTTCAGCTTTGTTGTCCGAGGCCTTCTCTTCATTGGAGTGGGCGCGGGATTCTTTGCAGCAAACCTTTATATGATCCGAAAACGTAAGCAAAGCGCATGAAAACATTTGTCATCATTCTTTTTGTATTCATGTGTGCCGCGCAATGGTTGGTGCCCGCCAAGATGATCTATGATAGCGAGGGCGTTGTGCTCAACGGAACCGTCTACAAATTCAGGACGCAACCGATCGACCCGTCCGATCCATTCCGTGGTAAATACATCACACTATCCTTCAGCGAAAATCATGTCGAAGCAGAGCCAGGCGATAAATGGTATGAAGGAGAAGAGGCCTATGTCACGTTCACGACAGACTCGGCGGGTTTTGCCATCCCGGCAAGCATCTCGCGCAATCCCCCCGCCAGCGGTCCATACTTGCATACAAAAACATTATACCCGGACTTTCAGGAAGGACCCGTGCCCATCGAACTTCCCTTCGACAGATTCTATCTCGAAGAATCCAAAGCATCGGAAGCGGAAAAGGTCTATTGGGAAGCCCAACGCGATTCTGCGCAAGTGGCCTACGGTGTGGTGCGGATCGGTGCAGGCAAGGCTGTACTAACGGATGTGATGATCAACGATCGTTCTATTGTGGAGGTAGTAAAGGCCCTGAACGAATCGCCCGAATAAAATTAATTTTCGCCTGGCAGCGACATTTGGGATTTTTTGTTTGAAAGGTTATATCCTAAGGATTCCTCTCCTTCATCACCTTATCATAGATCTTCCGCACCTGGTCATCCCCAAACCCATAGATGCCTTCGCGGGCGCTGAACTCCCTGAACACCGTTTTAAAATCACGCCCATTCTTTTTTAAAATATCTTCTATCACCCGCTCGGGTCGCCCTTTCTTTCCTTTGTAGGGAAACCGGTCGATGTGCGCCTGGCATACTTCCGGCAAATAGGGAAAGCACGGAGAGTGAAAAATGGAGAGATCATGCAATCGCCCCAGGTCGGTTTGTTTATAGGCTGTCCACAAATCTTCGGCTAACCGGAAGTCGCGCCCGGCGAAGTTGATCCGGTTGTCAAACGCTTCCTGCAATTGTTCGGATGTGGCGCGCCCGAACTCCAGCCAGATGTCGTGCTTGTCGCGAAAGGAGGGATAGACTACGTTCACTTCTTTGTCGCCTTCCAGGTGCGACAGCAAGGAAAGCACGAACCACATGTTCGCCCTGCAAAAAAGATCATACCCAAACCACAAGTTAAACTCTGATCCGGGTTCGGCATTCAGTAGTTTTTCAAATTCAGGTACGACGTTGTTGTAGTAGTGGACACGCGCTTCGTTGAATTCATCCTCGACAAACCGCGCCCGGTTTTCCAGGAACTCGGGAAGGGTTTCGCCTTTCAGGTCGCCTTCAATGAGGCATTCGCGCGCGACGATGATCTCGCCGGACAAGCCTGTGGCCTTAAAGCCGGAAACTAAAGCGTCGCCATTTAAGACATGGTATACCATATGCGTTTGTCTTCAACCAAACTAGTTTATGAGATTGGATAAAATTTCACGTTTAATAAGAAATGACGGTTCAGGGTAAACGCCCTGCGTTTTCAAAATTAACAAGGACAACCTATGCATAGGTGTGCATGAGAAAGATCGCAGGAACACGTAGGCTCCCGCGTCCATGTCACAACTCCGATACGGTGTTCACCAGGGTTCCAATGCCGTCTATCGTGATGCTCACCTCATCATTCTTTTGCAGCGTGAAATCTGATCCGGGTACCAAGCCGGTGCCCGTCATGAGATAGCAACCGTGCGGAAAGGAGCATCCCCGGTAAAGATAATCTGCCAACTCGGGCAGTGTGCGCTTCATGCGGTTCAACTGGATGGACGCCGCATACATTTCTTTTGCCCCACGGCGGATGACGATACTGATCTGGGTTTCCGACGAAATGGGCGCCGAGGGAACATAAAGACCCGGGCCGATGGCGCAGCTCTTGTCGTATACCTTTGCTTGCGGCAGGTACAATGGGTTTTCGCCTTCGATGCTGCGCGAACTCATGTCGTTGCCCACCGTGTAGCCTTGTATTTCGCCATAGGCATTGATGAATAGCGTGAGCTCGGGTTCAGGCACGTTCCAGGTGGAGTCTCTGCGGATGTTGACGCGGTGTCCGTGACCCACCACGCGATGGGGTGTGGCCTTGAAAAATATTTCGGGGCGGTCGGCTTCGTAGACCAGTTGATAGAAATCGGCGCCGCCGCTCTCCTTCGATTCTTCCATGCGGGCATCGCGGCTTCGCAGGTAAGTCACACCGGCGGCCCACACTTCTTGCTTGCCGATGGGGGCTACCAGGTGGTGGGTCAGGAATACATCGATGTCTTCCTTGAAGGGTGTGGCTTTGCCAATGCTCTCTTCCAGGTGCGCATGGAGATAGCGTTGGTTCACCAGCATGTCCCAGTCTTCGTTGAGCAGGAAATAGTTTTGGTCTTGTCGGACTAAGATGCCTTGTTTGGTTTTGTAGAGGTGCATGGCTAGGGTAGAGGGGGGTTAGTTTTTAAGGGTGTTAAGGTCTATGCCGGTCAGGCTTTGCATTAGGGTGCGCAGTGTTTCGTAGTCGCCCTGGAAGTGACACGTCATCTGGCGGTAGGTTTGGGATTGGCCGGCCTTCAATTCGTTGGCGGTCGAGGATGACTCGATTTCATAGAATGGGCCCATCTGTGTGCCGTCGGCTTGCGGTCCGTCGTTGTAGGCGTTCACCACGTCGCCCTGGTAGGGTTGGTCTTGCAATTTCCAGGTGGAGTTCACATAGCGGCCGGTGTTGTCGACGGGGAACAGAATGAGCGTGAGCACATTTTGGCGGAAGTCGTAGCTGGTGGCGATCGTCTTGGCGATGCGGGGTGACAAGCCGATCTTGCTGCGCAGCTTGCCGTCGCACCGGAAATAGACCACGCTGTCGGTCACCTGAAGTCGTTCGGGTGGGATGGTCCCAAAATAGTTGTCGGTGATGAGTTGCCGGCTGTTGGCTTTTGCATGGAAGGGAATCATCACCGTGGTTTGGTCCGACGGCGTCATCATGCCCAGCAACCAGATCGACAACAAGCCCTTTTCTTTTTTCCAGTCGTCCTTGCCCAGGTTCTGTATTTTGTTTTCCGTTTCATATCCCACCAACGAAAGACTTTCGGGAATGCTCACGTTCAATTTGGAGGCAATGGTTTCTCTATCCAGCAAATTCACCCGGCGTTCGATGCCGATGGAGAAGGGCGTGCCGCTGTAGTTGGTGAGCGAAGCTTTGGCGGTGAACAAGGCTTGCGTGGGCGAGGCCTGTGACACTTCATAGGGCAAGGTGTCGAGGATGGCGGGCACTTGCCAGTGATCGAGGTCGAAGGAATCGCCCTTTTTGAAATAAAGTGCATATTGTCCGCCCTCGGGTCCGAGCCAGAACCGTTCTTCGCCGCCCACCGGGTTGAATTGTTTTATCTTTTTTTCCGAGCCCAGGAGTTTGTAGTTGATCCATCCGAAACTAACTCCCGAATCGCCTTTCGCCGTGCTGGTCATCACTCTTCCCTGGTATTCGGCCGACAACAGGATCTTCGCGCTATGATCTTCATTCGAAAGTTCGACCACCTGGTTGGTGTGTTCGCGCAGGAAGGATGCATCGTAGCCGTACATGCCCATCGTGTAAACCGGCTTAGCTTCCACTTTGGTTTCCACCGGTTGAGGCTTGCGGCAGGAGACGACGCCCGCGGTGAGTATAAACAAAACGAAAAAGCGAAAGGATCGAGTCATGAAGGGCGTAGTTAAATTAGGCTGACGTAGTTAAAGGTCCCTGTTGCGGCTGGCCGTTCACCCATCGCCACACGTTGAGCGGATTTTCGTTGAGCAGCGGTGCAGGTAAAAGATGTTGTGGATAGTTCTGGTAGCAGACGGGCCGTGTGAAGCGGTAGATGGCTTGCGTGCCCACCGAAGTATACTTGCTGTCGGTAGTGGCGGGATAGGGGCCGCCGTGCATCATGGCGTGGGTCACTTCCACTCCTGTAGGCACGCCGTTGCAGATGATGCGGCCGCCTTTCAGTTCCAGCACTTTGAAAATATCACTGTAGTCCACCAGGTCTTGGGGCGTGCCCCACACCGAAAGCGTGAGCTGTCCATGCATCTGGCGAATGGCTTCGATCAACTCTTCCCGGGAGCCGGCCACCACGTGAAGCGCCGACGGGCCGAACACTTCTTCCTGCAGCGAGGCATCTTTCAAGAATGCCGCGACGCTGGTCTTGAACGCATTTGGAATACCACTGCGTTTTTTTTCGGTGGCCTGTCCGGTGGCCATGGCCTTCACTTCGGGGTGATTGGAAAGACGGGCGATTCCTTTTGCGTACGACTTGCAGATGGGTTCTGTCAACATGCCGTCGGCTGGTGTGGCGGCGATGGTGTTGGCATAGGTTTGAAGAAAAGAGTTGGTTTCGTTGGAGTCGAGGGCGAGAAAGACGCCGGGGTTGGTACAAAATTGTCCGGTGCCCAACGTGTTGGACCCGGCGAGTGTCTTGGCGAGGTCGGCACTTTTTTCGGCGAGGATGCCGGGCAACAGGATGACGGGGTTCACGCTGCCCATCTCTGCATAGACTGGGATGGGCTCTGCACGTTGGGCGGCGGCGTTGAAGAGGGCGCGTCCGCCGGCAAGCGAGCCGGTGAATCCCACGGCGCTGATCAAAGGATGCGTCACCAGTTGCACGCCGCTTTCATGGCCGGCCCCTTGCAACAAAGAGAACACGCCTTCGGGCATGTCGGTGGCACGCGCCGCGCGCACGATCGCGTCGCCGGTCATTTCGGATGTGGCCGGGTGGCCGGGATGCGATTTATAGACGACGCAACATCCTGCGGCGAGCGCGGAGATGGTGTCGCCGCCGGCAACCGAAAAGGCAAACGGGAAATTGCTGGCACCAAACACGCCGATCACGCCGAGGGGGATCTGCATTTGCCGGATGTCGGCTTTGGGAAGCGGCTGGCGGTCGGGTTGGGCTGGGTCGATCATGGCGCGCACCCACGAGCCTTCCGTGATGAGCGCAGCAAAGAGTTTTATCTGGTTGATGGTGCGCGTGATCTCGCCATCGAGACGTGCACTGGGAAGACCGGTTTCCCGTTGGGCCATTTCATTGAGCGGTGCGCGGACTAACGATAGTTCATGCGCGATGCGTTCAAGAAAGGCGGCTCTTGTCACGCCGCTCAGTTGGCGATAGCGGGCGAAAGCATCGGACGCCAGGCGGGCGGCTTGATCCACTTCGGCCGCAGTGGCTTCGAAGAACCTTACATCGACGTCGTCGTTGCTGAATGTTTTGGTGCCCGAGGCGGCGGCAGTATATCCGATGAGTTGTTTTCCCGTAAGTGTCATGGCGATGGTGTCAAAAGTTTGTAAAACAGGAGATGAATTTATGACAAATGACGCATTTATGAGCGATGCCAAGGTCTTTAATTTACGAGTGGCATGTTCATCCCGAGCTTTAGCATCCACTGCTTTAATGCTGAGAACATTACATAGATTTTGTATTCCAGTAATACTGCTTTATATTCGCACTTGAAAGTTCATCATACGATGGATAGATTTGTTTCACTTAAATAAAAAACGCTATGGCAAAAACAGCGAAGAAGTCTGCTAAGAAAGCAGCAAAGAAGACTGCTAAGAAAGCAGCAAAGAAAACTGCTAAGAAAGCAGCAAAGAAAACTGCTAAAAAAGCAGCAAAGAAGAAATAATCCGATAGCTGGAAAAAAGGCTGCCCGAAACGGCAGCCTTTTTCGTTTTTAGCCCACGCCAATCCAACCTTTTAAAATCCTGCGGACGTTTTTTTTAACATCCGGCATCCAAAACAAGGCTACTGCCTCCCATTTTTCCGTTGCCTTCGTCATTCTCCCATTTTTTTCATGCCGGCTCCGGCTGTATGGAGTGATCGGCACAAATCTTTGAGCCGTCAAGGCAAAAATGCATTTCATCCACCCCGATCCTGGCGCTTGAGGCTCCGTCGTTTTCTTTTTTTCAAAGAATGAAGCTATATTGACTGGTATGACGCGGTGTCTTCTATTCCTGTGCTTTGCAGCTACCTGTTTCTCTTTTCAGAAGAGACCTCAACCCGTTCGGTTCTGGCAGCCGGCGGTTTCCAACATCTATCCCGACAGCTTTGCCATCTACTGGACCTGCGCCGGCGTGCCCTCGGCCACTAAACTTCCCATCCGTGTCCATTTCATGAACGTTTATGGCGACGAAGTTTTTATTTCCCGCCAGGTCACGGACACCATCGTGGATTTTCATTTCGAGAACTTTAACGAGCGAACCCTTATCATTTCTTCGTCCACCCCGTCGCGCAAACGCGCCAGCAACGACACTTATGGTCTGCGAATATTGACCAAACGACCGGCCATTGAAGAAATGAAAGTGGTGCTGGCCTTCGACCCCTCGCTGCAAAACTATTTACGCCTGGCGGAAGCCTACGAAAAGGAGGAGTGTTATGTGAATGCGATCTTCATCTACCGGCAGATGATGAAAATGGATAGCCTCGAGGGCGCGCGCTATTGGCAGGAATTCAAGACGCGCAACCTGCGCAAATTCAGCAGCCCCACATCTCCCAATAATTGAAATCCATCCTGTCTAAAGACTGAGGTTTTTTAAAGAAGCTTGCTATATTGGATCGCCTAACGATTGGTGCGTTATAGTCTATGCATTTTTCCGAAGATCAAATCCTGTCCATGGCCCCCGACGATGCCTCAAAAAAGTCGGGGAAGGAATTAGCCAATCCATCGAAGTGGGGCAAGCGCGAAGAAAGCAACCGCGCGTTGTGGGGCGAATGCCAGGGCAGCGGCAAGCTTCCTTATCAAACCCAGATCGACCTGGTGAACATTGCGTTTAAATGTTCTTGTCCCAGCCGGAAGTTTCCCTGTAAACATGGATTGGGCCTGCTCTTGCTCTATGCCCGCGATAAAAAATTATTCAAGACGGCGACAGAGCCCGATTGGGTCGTCGGCTGGCTCGACAAGCGCAACGAGCGGGAGGAGCAGAAATCCGAAAAAAAAGAAAAAGAAAAGAAAGCCGATCCCGCCGCACAAGCCAAGCGCCAGGAGACCCGCACCAAGCGCGTGGAGGAAGGCATGGGCGAACTGCGTTTGTGGATCAAAGACATTGTGCGCAACGGCTTGGTTTCCCTGCCTGGTAAAGACCCCGCCTATTTCGAAACCATGACGCGACGCATGGTCGATGCACAGGCGCCCGGACTGGCGGCGATGGTGCGCACGCTGCGCGACATCAATTTTTTTCAGGAGGGATGGCAGACCGCGTTCCTCGACCAACTCCTACGCATTTATCTTGTGCTCGAAGGATTTCCCCGGCTGGAAACATTGCCACCGGCGTTGCAAGTTGAACTCCGCACCCAGGTGGGCTTCACCCAAAGTCTGGACGACGTGCGCGCCGAAGCCGGTCTGCGCGACGAATGGTTTGTGCTGGCCAAACGCACAACCCGCGAAGACGCCATCAACGTGGAGCGCAACTGGCTGTTCGGACGTTCATCGCGACGCTATGCATTGATCCTGCAGTTTTACCCCAAAGGACAATTTCCCGAAATGAACCTCATGGCCGGGTCGTGGATCGATGCCGAAGTGAGTTTCTTCAAAGGCGCCTACCCCTTGCGGGCGCTGATCAAGCAATATTATAATGGCCCATCCAACACCAACATCGATGGCCTGAAAAACTGGAATGCCGTGGAGCAGGTGGCCGCCGAAATACTTCGCGTGAATCCGCTGCTGGAGGGCGTGCCGGTGGTGATTGAAAATGTGATCCCTTTCAAAGACGGCAATCGCTGGATGTTGAGAGATGAGGAAGGCAATGGAGTTTTTATTCCACCCACGTTCCAACAAGGCTGGCAACTGCTGGCCTTGAGCGGTGGTGCGCCGTTGAAGGTATTTGCCATGGGCAAGGACCAGGATTTTGAACCGCTTGGGGTTTGGGTAAACAACCGTTACACATTTTTTGCATGAAGGCCTGGGAAACCATAGTGAACAACGCCATGCTGGGCACCACCAAGCTGCCCCTTCGCGCAGCCGATCTGCCGGAGGCCATAACAGAACAAGTCGAGGTGAGCGATACCCCGGATGCGGAAGAAGATTTTCTTCGTTTTGGGAGTTTGGTGTATCAGTACCGGCAATCCGGTTGCGTTCCGCTCAACCTCCGGTCGGCGGTCTTGTCGGCCGCGGAGGCAGAGGTAAAACCGTATTGTCACGCGGGCGCCACCGCGGTGTTGAGAACGATCCTCTCCGAAGAACATTCCGCCTTGCTAAAAATTTGGCTGGCACAATGTGAACTCACCCATAAATGTGCTGAGCCGGAATGTGTACCGGCGTTGCTGGACATCAGCGTTGCAAAAAAGGAACTGCGATCGATGATCCTGTCGGTATGTGGAAAAAGAGGGGAGTGGTTGGGCCGTTTAAACCCGCAATGGAATTTCTCCGCGCCGGAAGCCGATGCCCAAACCGTGTGGCAGACCGGCCGGGCGGAAGAACGAAAAGATTTGCTCAAATCGCTTCGCTCACAACAACCCACTGCCGCCCTGGAACTGCTGCAAAGCTCGTGGGACACGGAAGGCGCCAATGAAAAAGTTTCTTTCCTGGAAATTTTGAGTACGGGTCTATCGGAAAGCGACCTCGTCTGGTTGGAGAGTTTGAAAGAGAAAGGGACGAAGGTGAACAACGCCATACAAGACCTCATAAAACGGATTCCCGCATCACAACCCGTCCAAAGCTACATGGCTCTACTAAAAGAAGCCGTGACGATGAAAACTTCGAAAGCGCTATTGGGCATGCTGGCCAAAACGACGGTCGAAGTAAATGAAAAGATCACTTTCCCCGATCCTATTTTCAAAAGTGGCATCGAGAAATTGAGCAGCGATAAAAATGTGAGCGATACGCAATACATTCTCATCCAATTGATCGCCTCCGTGCCTCCTTCGTTTTGGAACGATCATTTGAAGGAGACGCCGGAAGCCATTATTAAACTCTTCCAAAAAGAAAAAAAGACAGCACTCTATGTTCCGGCATTGGCCTTGGCGGCGATAAAGTTTCGGGATATCGCATGGGCCCAGGCGTTGGTGGACCATGGTGACGAAGAAATATTGGAAAGCGCCTTGGTGTCGCTTATCGGATCGCTGCCGGCAAAGGAGCGCGATCGGTATGCATTGCGTTTCATAAAAAAACGACCCCAGGAACTGATCAACATGCTCACCGACTTCGACGACGAGTGGAGCCATGAGTTGGCCAAGGCCGTGCTGGCTTTCACATCCCAGGAAGTGTATGCCTACAACAAACCATTTTATCGCGCCGTCGTCAAAAATATTCCGGTGGAGATGTTAAAGGAGCTTGAGTCCTTTATGCCTTCGGAAGAACAAAAGAAAGCCTATTGGCGAAACCAGTCGCATGAACTATCGGGAGTGTTGACGTTGAAGCAACAGATCCTTCAATCGTTTTCCAGTTAAAACAAAGCCATTTACCAGAAAAAATATGAGCAGCATCTTACGCCAACACGCCGAACATCAATTCGCCGAGGAACTCGAAGCCCTCGCCAAAAATGATTCCGACCGCAAACCGCCCAACTGGAAGCTCTCACCCCAATCGGTGGTGACGTATTTGCTTGGCGGAAAGCTGAAGAACGGATTCGAGGTCTCCCCCAAATATATCGGCAACAAAAGATTGATGGAGATCGCCGTGGCCACCCTCACCACCGACCGCGCTTTGTTGTTATACGGCCTGCCGGGCACAGCCAAGTCGTGGGTGTCGGAGCACCTGTCGGCGGCGATCTCTGGCGATTCCACCATGGTGATCCAGGGAACGGCCGGCACCAGCGAAGAGTCGGTGCGCTATGGATGGAACTATGCGCTGCTGCTGGCGGATGGTCCTTCCAAAAAAGCGTTGGTGGAAACGCCGGTGATGAAAGCGATGCAAGACGGCAAGATCGCCCGCATCGAAGAGCTCACCCGCATCGGGTCCGACGTGCAGGACACGCTCATCACCATCTTGTCAGAAAAAACATTGCCCGTTCCTGAATTGAATACGGAAGTGCAAGCCGTCAAAGGATTTAACGTGATCGCCACCGCCAACAACCGCGACAAAGGGGTGAACGAATTGTCGGGTGCCTTGAAGCGCAGGTTCAACACCGTCATCCTCCCGCTACCCGATAGCATCGAAGAAGAGATCGACATCGTGCGCCGGCGCGTGCAAAGTTTTGAGAAGGCCATGGAGTTGCCCGCAGAGCCGCCCGCCGTGGCAGAGATAAAACGCATCGTTACTATTTTCCGGGAACTGCGATCAGGCGTGTCGTTGGACGGCAAGACAAAGATCAAAACACCTTCCGGCACCTTGAGTACCGCAGAAGCAATATCGGTAGTGAACAGCGGCGTGGCCATGGGAACTTACTTCGGCGATGGCTCCCTGAAAGCGGCCGACCTTGCCGCCGGCATCATCGGTGCTGTCGTGAAAGACCCCGTGCAAGACCGCATCATCTGGCAGGAATACCTCGAAACGGTGGTGAAGCCCCGCGACGAGTGGAAAGATATTTACAGGGCCTGCCGCGACCAGGGCATATGAGCATTCACGTACTCGGCATACGGCACCATGGCCCGGGATCGGCGCGGAATGTGAAAGCATTCCTGGAACAGTCGCGACCGGACGTCATTCTCGTGGAAGGCCCGCCCGAAGGCGACGAACTTTTGCGATGGGCGGCCCACAGCGAGTTAAAACCACCGGTAGCCATCCTGGCCTATCGCCCCGACAAACCTCAACGCGCCGTCTTTTACCCATTTGCAGAATTCAGTCCCGAGTGGCAGGCCATTCAATATGGCGGAAAACAAAATGTGCCCGTGCGATTTATGGACCTGCCCTTGTCGCATCGCTTTGCCCTGGATAAAGACGACGATAAAAAAGAAACAGAAAAAAAAGAGGACGATGGCATCTCCAGCGCCGCCTTCTCGAACGCGGAGGCGAGCACAGCAGAGTATCGCGATCCCTTAAAATACCTGGCCGTGGCGGCCGGCTTCGACGATGGTGAGCGTTGGTGGGAATATATGTTCGAGCAACGCATGGATCACCAGGGCACCTTTGAAGCGGTACATGAAGCGATGCGTGCATTGCGTTCGGATCTTCCGGAAAAGAACGAGCTCGTGGAAAAACTTCGCGAGGCGCACATGCGCAAGATGATCCGCCAGGCGGAGAAAGATGGTTTTGTAAACATCGCTGTGATCTGCGGTGCATGGCATGCCCCGGCATTGACCGACATGCCCAAAGCAAAAGACGATGCCGACTTGCTCAAAGGTCTCGCAAAAGTAAAAGTCGAAACCACGTGGATCCCGTGGACCTATAATCGCCTCACCTTTGCCAGCGGCTATGGCGCCGGCATCAACTCGCCGGGATGGTACAGCCACCTGTGGCATCATCCCTTTGACAATGGCGTGCAGTGGATGGCGAAAGTGGCGCAAGTGTTTCGAAATCACGAGATGGACACGTCCGTGGCACACATCATCGAGGCCGTTCGCCTGGCCGAGGCCCTGTCGTCGTTGCGCGGCGTGAGCAAGTCGGGATTGGCGGAGTTGAACGAAGCCACGCTGGCCGTGCTTTGCAACGGCGACGAGATTTTGCTGGAGCTGATCCGCGAAGCCCTGATCGTGAGCGACACCATCGGCGCTGTGCCGGCCGAGATCCCCAAGCCGCCGCTGTTGCAGGATGTAGAGCGATCTCAGAAAAAACTTCGCCTGCCCGCCGAAGCCGGCAACAAAGACCTGCTCCTCGACCTGCGCGAAGAACTTCACCTCGAGCGAAGTATTTTTTTACACCGTCTTCAATTGTTGGGTGTCACTTGGGGACACCTGGCGCACGTGCGGGGTAAAGGAACATTCAAGGAACAATGGCAACTGCGGTGGGAACCGGAGTATTCCATATTAATAATAGAAAAAGGCAGCTGGGGCAACACCCTGGAGGAGGCCGTGACACACTACGTTGCCCACGAAGCACAAGAGGCCACCAGCCTGGCACAGGTGTGCGACCTGCTGGCAAAAGTTATCCCGTCGGATCTACCCGAAGCGGCCGAAAACCTCATCAATGCGATCAATAATCTTGCAGCGGCTACGGGCGACGTGATGCAATTGCTGGAGGTGCTCCCCGCATTGGTGTCGGTGTCGCGCTATGGCAACGTCCGCCAGACCGACGAGACCATGCTCCTGGGCATTGTGAATTCTATGATCGCCCGCATCTGCGTAAGCCTTCCCCCAGCGTGCGTGGCCGTGGATGATGATGCTGCGCAAAAAATAGCCGAACACCTTTATCAACTCAGCGAATCCATCGCCCTCCTAAACCAAGCCGAGCAACGTCAGGAATGGCACGAAACGCTGCAAGTCATTTGCGACAATGTTCACACCGCGCCGCTCGTAGCCGGCTACAGCACGCGATTGCTGGCCGACGCAAAAGTGATGGAGGGCAATGTGCTGGCCGATCGTTTTCATTTCGCGTTAACATTTGCGGGCAACCCATCCGTTGCGGCGTCGTGGATGGAGGGATTTCTAAAAGGCAGCGGCACGATCCTGTTGCTGGACGAGCGGTTGTGGACGCTGGTCAACGAATGGGTGCGGGGCATTCGCGAAGAAGATTTTATTGCGCTCCTCCCCCTCTTGCGAAGGACCTTCTCTCAATTCTCGCATGCCGAACGACGCAAGATCGGAGAAAAGGCCAAACGTCCTGGCAGCGGGCACGTGATGGCAAGTGCCACCAGCGACGATCAAATCGATCACGAACGCGGCGTCGCGTCGCTGCCGGTAGTGATGCAACTTTTGGGATTAAAAAATAAACCGACCCCACCAACAGCAGACAACATCGTATGAGCGAACTCAACTCCAACGAAGAACAACAGCATTTGCGCAAATGGCGCATGATCCTGGGTGGTGGTCAGAATGACGGCACGGACTATTCCCTGCAGAACGTAGACCTCCAGATCGATAAAACATTGGAAGCCCTATACGACGCCGAAAAAAAAGGCGGGCTGGGCGCCTCATCGCCAAACGTGAGCCGCTGGCTCGGCGACATTCGCACCTACTTTCCCAACACCGTGGTGAAGGTGATGCAACAAGACGCCCTCAAACGGCTTGACCTCACGTCGATGTTGCTCGAAAAAGAAATGTTAGAAAACGTGGAGGCCGATGTTCACCTGGTCGCTACGCTGATGACTTTGAGCCGTGTCATTCCATCAAAAACAAAAGATACAGCCCGGCAGGTGGTGCGCAAAGTCGTGGAAGAACTCATGAAGAAGCTGGCGCAGCCCATGCAACAAGCTGTGGCGGGTAGCCTGAACCGATCCACGCGCAACCGGCGGCCGCGTCACAACGAGATCAACTGGCATGCCACCATCCTCAAAAACCTGAAACACTATCAACCCGACTATAAAACCATTGTCCCCGAAGTGCGCATCGGCTATGGCAAACGGCGGCGTTCGTTGAAAGATGTGGTGCTTTGCCTGGATCAGAGCGGCAGCATGGGCACGTCGGTGATCTACTCCGGCATCTTCGGCGCGGTGATGGCGTCGATCCCCGCCATCCAAACCAGGATGGTGGTGTTCGATACGAATGTGGTCGATCTCACCGAGGAACTTTCAGATCCGGTAGAACTTCTTTTTGGTGTTCAACTGGGGGGAGGCACCGATATCAACCGCGCACTCACCTATTGTCAGCAGATCATTCAGCGGCCAACGGACACGGTATTGGTCCTGATCACCGACTTATTTGAGGGAGGCAATCCGGAAGAAATGCGCAAGCGCGCCAAAGCCCTGACCGAGGCTGGCGTGCAGGTCATCGTCTTGCTGGCCCTGAACGACGATGGTGCCCCGGGCTATGATCACCAAAATGCAGCGTACATGGCCACGCTTGGCATCCCCGTGTTTGCCTGCACACCCGATAAATTTCCCGACCTCATGGCTGCCGCACTCAGCAAGCAGGACATTGGCCTGTGGGCTGCAAAGGAGGAGATGATTACAAAGCGATAATTTTTGAGGAAACCGGTCCGCGGTATGCGATGCTAAGCTGGCGGGATGACAAAGGCTAACCCTGGCGGGAAAGCAATATCAAGGCTTGTAGGCCAAGGCTTTGTCGACGATTTGTTCGGGGGTGAGGCCGTCGTATTCTTCGGCAAAGAAATAGTCGCTGGCATTGGGGTCTGGAACGCTCTTTAAAAAAAGCTCGATCAACTCATCATCCTCTTCTTCCGTCTCGGTATCGGCGTTGATAATTTTTCTGGCTAATTCGATGAGGTCTTCCCGGCTTAGTTTTTTTCCTTCCATAATGCTATTTCTTAGTGAACACGCGTTCTAACACAAATGTTTGCGATACTAACGTAATATCCTATTTTTTCATGGAACCCGCTATACCGGACGCCACGCGATATTGAAAATAGTTTTGGAAAACTCAAAAAATGTAGCACTATTCTTTACAAAAAGAATGGCCGGCCCTGTGGGCATGTCGTTTTTTGTAAACAAAGGCTGACCCGCGACCGGTCCTACCCTATTCCTGTATTCTTTTTCTCAGATCTTCCTGCACTTTGCGCCACTCCCCCAGTTCGCCCGTCTCTTCCCATAGCTCCATGATCTCATTGTTTGTTGGCCGCATCACGGTGTCAACGGCCTTGTTGCAGGTAGCATAAAAATCCCTGTCAAATTTCGATCGCAGGTCGTCGGGTTTCAGGGCAATGTTCAGGTTGGGGAAATCTTTTGCGGGCTTTCCGTTTGCCCAGGCCACCACTTCCAGCGCGGCCAATGCCATGCTGGCATCGTGCGCATCGATGTAGTTGGGGGTCAGGACGGCCTGGATACTTTTTTCCAGGAAAGCTTTGTGCGGCTTTTCTTCGAAATCGCCAACCCAGTCCAACGCAATGTCGTTCTCGAAATTTCCGTGTGCCCAGGTGCCCATATTGAAATCAGTTTGTCTTACGTTCTTCAAGCGCCGGAACTCACCCGGTCTTAATTTGATTGTCCAAAGAGGCTGTAGAGAAGGATGGCCAGCACCAATCCACAGATCACGGCCAATGCGATCTTCACTGCGCTATACGGACGCTCTCCCTGCACCTCACCAGTCCGGGCATTCACCAGAAACTGGTATACTTTGTTGTTGTAGCGGTAAGCGCTGATCCACACCGGCAACAAAATGTGTTTAAAGGTTGGATTGCGGTAGGTGGTGTTCACAAAATGGATCATCTGCCGGTCGCCACCGATGTCGCGGCAAATGGTGGAGCGTATTTCGGGCTCCATCCGTTGCTTGGCTTCCGTGTAGCCCTGCTTCACGTCCACGGCATACGTTTCGGTGCGAAAGCCGCTGAGGAATTTGTCGTTGTAGGCCAGCAGATTTTTCAGATCCCACGGTTCGAGCGCCCGGAGCTTGCCCGGGTTGAGCGAGCGCGTGGCTTCGATCAGCAGGTCGTCGAAGGCGTTGCTCACGTTGCCCGACGCGGGATACCATCGCGTCTTGGTCACCTGCCGTGTCCGGGTAACGGTCTTCCCGTTTTCGGTGGTGGTGTAGGATTCGTTCACATAATAATCTTCGCCACGCTGGCCCGTATAACTCGAGGACGTGTTGCAGTCGAACGTCCAGAAGGGGAGGTACATGCCGTTGAGCTTGTCGGCGCTGTCGGCATATTTTTTTAGATCGTTGGGTGCAAACCACAACCGGTTCATCCAGGATTTAAAATTGGCCGAGGCCTTCTGGATGTCGATCCCAAACGGCAGCACATACTGTGGCTTGTGAAGCGTTGAGGTGGTCCCGCTTTTCACCACCAGCGTCGCCGCGCAAAACGGACATTTATCCGAACTGATCCGCGGGTCTAGCGTTGACGTGGCCCCGCAGCTTTCGCACTTCACGGTGGCCACCTCGATCTTTTCCTCGTTGTTGAAATTGCGGGCGAGAAAATCGTCGAGGCCGATCTCTTCGATCTCGTTTTTTACATCCGGTTGTGTGATGGGATTTTGTGCCCCGCAATATTCGCATACGAGGTTGAGTGTGCCGGGCTTGAACTTTAAAATGGCGCCACACCCGGCGCAGGCCAACTCGTTGCTCACCGCCTTGGTGGCTTCCGTAAAATCACTCATGGGACAAACTCATTTTTTTGCGATCGTATTTTCAGAATTCCAGGGCACCCTCTGGATACAATGGAAACATGATGAGCCTATATTTTTTTATTTATTGAGGGGGTAATGGCGGGGGAATTGCGCCAAACAGACTTCCCAGGTCGGGCGTGTCGCTTGCTTTTATCCAACCGGCCATGCCTTGCTTCCACACCAGGGTCTCGCGGGTCAGCGAGCCTTGCTGGGTCATTTGTTGCAGGGCAGCGAGGTTGAACGGGCCTTGTTGCTGGCCGTTGACGGCCACAAAATATTGCACGTTGCTGCCGGGAATTGGCGGGGGACCTTGTGGCGCTTGCTGTTGATTTTGTGCGTTGAAAGCTTGTCCCATTTGTTGGGCCATGGCAAAACCCATGCCCATGCCGATGCCCGCGCCGGCATCGCCACCCGGATTTTTGGCCGCGGCCTCCATGGCATTGGCGGCTTGAAACTGGGCGTATTGATTGAGGTTGCCCAAAATGCCCATGCTGCTGCGCTTGTCGAGGGCTTGTTCCACTTCCGTGGGAAGGGAGATGTTTTCTACCAGGAACTTGGTCACTTCCAAACCGTATTCGCCAAACTCGGGGTTGATCTTGCCGCTGATGAATTTCGAGAGCTCATCATAGTTCGCCGCCAGATCCAGCACGGGTATTTTGCTTTCGCCGATGGCATCCGAAAAGCGCGTCACCACGAGGTTGCGCAGTTGCTCCGTCACTTCGTCGGTGGTGAAGTGGGCTTGTGTGCCCGCGATCTCTTTGATGAATTTCCCGGCGTCGGTGATCTTGATGGCAAACGAACCGAAAGCGCGCAGGCGGATGGGCCCGAACTCGGCGTCGCGCAACATGATGGGGTTTTTGGTACCCCACTTGTTGTCGGTAAAATTTTTCGTGTTCACAAAGAAGATGTCCACCTTGAAGGGGCTGTTGAAGCCATATTTCCATCCGCGCAACGTGGTGAGGATGGGCATGTTCTGGGTGGTGAGCTCGTAGCGGCCGGGCTTGAACACATCGGCGATCTGGCCTTCGTTCACAAACACCGCTACCTGGCTCTCGCGCACCGTGAGTTGTGCGCCGTTCTTGATTTCATCCTGGTAACGCGGAAAACGCCACACCATCGTGTTGTTGCTGTCGTCTTTCCACTCAATAATGTCGATGAGTTCATTTTTAAGCTTATCCCAGAGGCCCATGGTGTTGATCTTTTGGTGATGATTTACATGAAAAGGTAAATAAAAAGAGATTAGCTTGTTTTTCAGTACGCGCCCTTTTTTATTAAATCCTGGGAATTGATAAAAATTTGAAGGATGGGATGGCACACCACATCGGGGCGCAACGACTAAACCCGTATAAACTATGACATGGAAACCCATTTCCCTCGACAAAATAATGAACTTGATCGCTGAGGGGAAGCAGAAATGGAACAGGATATGCTTGCGTTGTGGAATTCGATAAAGATGCCTCCCGAAAAATGGAGCCAGGTGTCGTACCCAGATTCAGGCGATAAATTTTGGGTGGTGGGATGGGGCGGGAAGACCGCTATTTATTATAACGACATCGAGAAGGGTTCAATATTTCCGCCGAGGAAGAAGAAGTGAGTGGTGTCTGAAAAGGAATGTGGGTAGCTGAATTTGTTGGTGAAGAACACCAACAAAGGCGGGCTTTCAAAACCTATGGACATCGCGATGATTCGGGATATGAACAGGACGAACTTCAATGGACGATGATCAAACTTTTGAAATCCAGGAATCTCCAATAAAACCTTGCGTCAGGCCAATGTATGTTTTTCATACATCCTCACACGATCATGCCCATACATCCTGCCGACATTGAAACATGAACAACGTACTGCTCTACAAAGGCTTTAAGGCGAGGATCGAATTCAACGCCGAAGAGAAACTCCTTTCCGGCCGCATCCTGGAGATCGACCGCATGATCACCTTCGAAGGCCGGAGCGCAAAAAAAGTAGAAGCGGCATTCAGGCGTGCCGTTGACGAATATGTATTCACCTGCCAGGGAAGCTGGTGTGAGCTGAATGACATGTTAGAATATTAAGAACGGCTTACATTTCGACCCGCGTAGCCATCTCCCCAAACCGGCATAAGGCGTTGGCCCATTTCATCTGGTCGATCGTGTGACATTCGGGCTCCAGCAACCTGGGAGAAGCCACCAAAATGCAAATGCATTTCGCGCGACTCGTGGCCACGTTGAGGCGATTGGGATTATACAAAAAGCTCATCCCCCGCGGTGCATCTTCCGTCGACGACGCGGTCATGGAATAGATCACCACCGGCGCCTGCTGCCCCTGGAACTTGTCGACCGTGCCGATCTTTACATCCTGTATTTTTTCGCGTAAACCACTAACCTGGGCGTTGTACGGGGCGACAATGAGAATATCATTTTTTGTGAGCGGCGACACCACACCTTCGGCATCGGTCCATGTCGCGCCACGACTCGTCAGCGTTTCCACCAGGTTGGCAATGACCGCGATCTCTTCGTCCGAACGGCTTTGAGATCCTTCATGATCGACAGGAACATAATAAAGTCCACCACCCGTAAACGGTATCGGGCCATGGATCTGTTGACGCTCCAAACCGGGAAGCGATTTCAAACGGCTTTCGTAAAAGAGCTCCGATGTGAACGCACACAGGTTGGGATGCAGGCGTCGTGTTACGCCCAGAAAAATACCGCGGTCGTCGGGAATGGTTTGGTGACCATCCAGCAGGTAGGTGAGGGCGGCCACGTCGCTGCCCTCGGGGTGAGCGCCGCGTTGGGGTTGTTCCAATTGTTGTGGGTCGCCAAGCAGAATAAGGTTGTGCGCCGACGGTGTCGCGGCCAGCACCTGGCTGAGGGACATTTGCCCGGCTTCGTCCACAAATAAATAATCCAATGCCAAAGCAGCTTTCTTATCGGACCAGAGCCATGCCGTCCCACCGACAATTTTTCCCTGGCCCAGCGCCTGGATAACTTCTTCTGTTTTTGTCACTTCCGTGATACCGGACGTTGGCGTTTCGCTTTTGTCTGTCACTTTGTGGACACAGCTCACGGTCAAGTTTTCCTTTGCGGCATGTTCCACCACTTTCTCCAACAGGTTGCGGATCACTTTATGACCCACGGCCGTGACCCCGACTTTTTTCCCGGCGCGCACAAGGGCCAGGATCATGTCGGCGCCGGTGTGAGTTTTGCCAGTGCCCGGAGGCCCTTGAATGGCGAGTACACTTTTATCCAACTGCAGTGCCAGCCGTATAGCGCCTTGCCCGAGATCTTCCTGCGGCAAAAGCAGCGGCCCGGCGACTGGCGTTAACAGTCTTGGTTTTTTCTTTAGCAGCAAATGCTTGGCTGCGCGATGTGGCCACTCGTTGTCGAGACCGTCTTCGATGATGTCGTTGGCCAGGTCCATGATGGAAGTGACGAGCGGGCCGGGGTCGATGCGTTCCATCACGTGCACGGCTTGGGGATGACGGTCGGCCGTCTTTGCGGTCTTCTTGATGTCGATGGTATAGTGACTCAGATGAATGGCATACACGCTGCCGATTTTGGCCCCTTTCACTTCATGCAACTCATCGTCTTCATCCATGCTCACTTCTTGTGGCGGATAGCTGTAGCGGTGCACCGACACCTTCATTTTGGCCGGGGTGATGACGGGCCCGATATACTCCAGTCCGGCGAGCCCTTTTCGTTCTTCCAGCAGGGCTTCCCGGTCCATCTCATGCACGCGAAAATAATCCCACCACGCACTTTTGTCTTCGCGGCGGAAGTAGTCGATCAGGTGAGCCAGCAGCCACTTTCCTTTGTGGACGTCCGTCCAGGTTTCGCGGTCTTCTGGTAGCTTTGCCGTTAGACCTTTGAAAAGAGCCAACGCCCGTGTTTGAATGTCACGAACGTTATCGCTCGCCTCACCTGTCTTTACCTCAGGGCGGCCGATGGAGACGCCGCCAGCCACCGCTTCGCCTCGGAGTACTTCGAGCCAAAGGTGCAGGGCTTGCGTGGCGCGACAGTCGTCTTCGTTATAGCGCTCCACCACTTCACGGATGTCATTCGAGAGCGCGGGCACTTCGTTGAGTTCCAGTGCGCGTTCCAATGCCCGGCGACAAGCGCTGGCGGTGGGCAACTCGATGTCGCGTTGATAGGTTGTAAATTTTTCCAGGTCCTTCAGCGAATAGTGCTCCACACTCGCTTTCAGACTTTCGCGGATCACCATGTGGAGATCGATGAACCGCTCGGCCCGCAACAACTGGTCTACTTCGTCGGCGCGTGTGCTGTGGCGGCTGGCCAGGCGTTTGATGGCGCCGGGTTCGTAAATGCCGTAGTGATAGATATAGAAGTTGGGATGACGCCGCCACCGCTCCATCACCACGTCGATGAATTGTTCAAAGATTTTTTTCTCCGTCGCGACGTCCATCGCCCATTGGGCGCGATAGGTCAGCGTTCCGGTGTCGTCCTGGAAAGCATAGCCCAACAAATATTCCAGGCCGCCGTTGCCGAAGAAGGGATCGCCTTCGATATCGAAATACACGTCGCCTTTGTTGGGTTCGGGCAGGCGGAAAAAACCGCGTCCGGGTTCGGGGGTCAGGGTTTTGTAGAGGAGCTTGTCCTGCACGCGTCCCTCCCATTGAATGAGGGCCTGATCGTGCAGCGAGACATAGGCTTCTGCGTTTCCCCGCTTTGGTTTTTCGGGCAGGGGCAAGGTCAATTGCGCAAATTGTTCCAGCGTGTCGATCTGTTGATGCTGCAACTCCTGGCGGTGGGCCGTGCGGATGCCGGCGATCAGCGACAAGTGATCGTCGTCGTGACGCCGGGTATCGCAATGTTTCCACCAGCGACAAATGGCGCAGTGTGTGACGGGATCGGGATAGATGTTCAATGCGGGACCGAGCATGACCGCTTCGAAATTTTTGCGGATCAAAGTATAGTAGGCCCGGAAATCGGTAAACAAAAATTCTTCTGTAGGGAAATCATCCCCCGGCTTCACCACGTACATTTTCCACGGCGTGTGGCCTTGCAACCGCGCCAACAGGTCCGTATAGAGACACAGTTGCAGGATGGTGCCGGCGCGGGTGTTTTGAGAAAGCTTGGTATCCAGCACTTCATAGGACCAATCACCAAACCGGCTGGTGCCGGGAATTTTCAGAAGGATGTCGGCCTTACCGTTCCAGACGCCTTCCGACAGTGTCGCTTGCGTGATGACGTCCACCCCTGTGGCCATGGCTTTTACCGTTTCTTCCGTCGGTTTGTTTTTCAGGTCGACGATGGTGAGTCCCTTTTGGCGCAGATGTTCCACGTAGGCGGCTTCATGTTGTTCGCCACGTTTGGCCAATACGGCCAAGGCGGGGTCGAACCAGTCGGGCTTTGCCAGTTCTTTGTTGGCGACAGCGCGATCGAGTTGCGAGAGGTGTTTGCAGCCGAGATAGTTGGAAAGATCGGTAGCCGCTAAAAATAAAATACCGGAAACGTTACGCATGCGAAAAAATAGTAAATGAATCGGAACATTCCATCACAAATCCTTGCTGTGGATTCAGGATGAATAAACGATGAAGGGTGGGTTAAGTTAGGGATATTTTGAGCAGGAGGAAAGTTCGGCGATGAGTGACTTCCGCCGGCGTGCGGGGCTACCTTTGTGGAACAACCAGAAGCAACACCACATTGAGTACGATCAGCAATACAATTCGAACGCCGATGCGCACGTAAAATAAATCCTTTTTTTTCTGATAGCGTACGAACGAAACAATCAAAGTAACCAACCCTGAAAATGCGCCAATGAGGAATATTTCCTGGCCGCCGATATAACGGAACAGAAAGTAGACTGCGGAGAATACCAGAACACCCATCGAGCCGCCAGCCAGAAGAAAAGTCCCCAGGAGCCTCAAAACGGATGTCTGCGCATAAGCCGATTTGTTGAATATATCCCGCAGGGCGATGCCATTAAAATAGAACACTCCCAGGAACTGATAAAAAAGGGCCAGAACGATGGAGGCACAGAACGGGATGATGGCCGTCTTCCATTCAAAAATTTCCAGGAAAATGCCACCAAGGAAAAGGGTGGCGAACAGCGCTTCGAATTTTTTCATAAGAACAAGATCAATACAATCGTTTGGCGACCTGCGGCGTCTTCAAGCTCACCCAAAAAATATGCAACGGCTCGTCGGGTTTGGTCGTGCCATCGTGGTTGGCATCCTGTCTTGCGAAAATATACATCACATCATTTTTCGGATCGTATTGCGAGCGCACAGCCGAATAGTCGGCGGGAAGAAGCTGAACTTTTTGCGCGGCGGTCGCATCGAAATAATAAAACCGGCGCAGGTCCTTGCGGTTGATGAGTGTGTCCTGATTGGTATCGGCGTCGTACACAGACACGAGATAGTAGTTTCGTGTGATGGGCTTCTCATACAAGGAATCCTGGATGAACGAAGGATAGTACAACGACTTCACCAACACGGGTTGCTCGAATAGCAGGTTCAACTTCTCGGCTTTAAGATCGTAGTGAGCGACGTTAAGCAAATTGTAACCATAGAGCAGGTCCAAGCCTGGCATATAATGTTCTTCACGGTCGCTTTCATAGTCATACGAGCGTTTCCCATAGAGGTAATCATCGGTATTATAGCTCTTTGTAGCGGCAGGCCGCCGGTCTTTATAGATCGTCACCAGCCGGTGTTCGTCAAGGCCGGTCAGCAAGACCTCATGGGGTGTGATGGGAATTTGGCCAGGGGTCGTATTGCCTTGTATGGAATTTACAAGATTGGAGTCAGGCTTTACTTCGGCAGGACTTTCAATGCGGATCTGTTCTTCCTTTGCGTCCCGTTTCCGGGGAGAGCACCCTTGCGCCAGCAAAAGCGCGAAGACGAGAATGGACAATAAAAACGGAGGGTGGGCGATAGTTACTTTAAAACGATGCGTCATGAAATTTAAGATTCGGTACAAGCCATTGTCCCGACAAGATAACATTCATCGCCAAACATTTAAGTGTCCGTTAAATTTTATTGACGCGAGCACGCAATCTTTTCACAAAATCTTCATCCCCGGAACATGAATTTCCGTACACTCTCGCGATAAAGCTTACCCTTAAAATTTGTACATTGTTAAAAAAACTATCTCTTATGAAAATGAAGTCTCTCTTTAGTGTTTTGGCTGTGATGAGCCTGTCGCTCACAGCCTTCTCGCAAACCTTGGTCACGCAAGTACAACCGGCCGGTAACAAGAAATGGGGATACGCCAATCTGAAAGGCGACCTCATCATCCCTGCAGAATATGAAAAATGCTATCAGTTTTCGGCCGATGGCTGGGCACCCATCTACGACAAGGATGCCAAACAATATTATTTCATCAACCTGAAAGGCGAGAAACTGAATTCGGAAGTAAAAAAGTTTAAACTCATAGACGGTTTGGGCTTCGATCTCAAAGGTTTTGAAGACGGACTGGTGCCCGTCAGGGTCGAGGACAAATGGGGATATCTCAACACAAATGGCAAGCTCGCCATCCCTGCCAAGTATGACCACGTGACCGACTTCGACGACGGCTTCGTGCCTGTGGAACTAGGCGAGAAACATTTTATCCTCAACACCCAAGGCGAAGAAATACCGGTTGACGCCAGCGTCATAGACGTGAAAGGCTTTTCCGAAAACCTGGCCCCCTGCAAAACCGCCGATAAAAAAGCAGGTTTCCTGGGCACCAATGGAAAGATTGCCATCGCCCCACAATTCGAGAGCGTAGGCTACTTTAAAGGTGGCCTGGCCTGGGCAAAAACATTTGACAAAAAAGTGGGCTACATCAACACAAAAGGCGATTGGGTCATTAAGCCGACATTTGATACCGGCAAAGATTTCGATCCCAAAAGCGGCATGGCCCGCGTAAAGGATGCCAGCGGATGGGCCTACGTGAACACCTCCGGCAACGTGATGAAAGTGCCCGACACCGACCTCTGGGGAGATTTCTCCAACGGCTTGGCCCAAGGTCGCAAAAACGGCAAAGTAGGCTTCTTCAACACCAAGGGCGAGTGGGCCATCCAACCCCAGTTTGACGGCTCCCGCGATTTTGTGAACGGCTATGCCGCCGCCAAGCAAGGCGAACTGTGGGGCATCATCGACGAATCGGGCAACTGGGTGATCCAACCGAAGTTCGACCACATCAAGGATATGGAGCTGGTGAAGTAATTCACGGGTAGACCAAGTATAGGAAAATGTAGCGGTGAAGGTTCGCCGCTACATTTTTTTTGTCGGGAAGGATACCTTTCATTTGCAAAGGGATTCACCCCCAGGCGAATGAGGAACCTGAACATTTTCAAGAAGCTGTTCTTTTCGCATACCATCATCGGGTTGCTGGCCATCGTCATGTTGTCGGCCATCGTCTATGTGCTGGTGGGTGAGATCCTCATTCAACGCACGCTCGACCAGTTGTCGTCCATCAACATCCTGAAGAAGGAGCTCATCGAGAACCACTTCTTCCGCTCGCAACAAAACCTGGAAGCACTTTCGCTGGAAGATAAATTCCTGCATGTGCACCACCGCCTGGTCCAGACAAAACAAGCGGAGCGCGATCACGACCTGTCCGACCTCTACAACATCTGCCGCCTCTACAACTTCCGCAACCTTCACCTGTTCGACGCCGATCACACACAACTGTTCAGCACCGACAGCACCATGTATCCCGACGGCCTCATGCAACGCGTCGAGACCGTGGTGGCCAAGGAGCCCAACCGCCTCTGGATCATCGACGCCTCGCCGGCCATTGGCGACAAACAAACTTTTCTTTTTTATTATGTGCCTATCCTGGAAGACCAGAAACGGGTGGGCATTGTGCTGGTGCAAGAGAACTTCGAAAAGATCCAGCGCATTTTGCTGGAGACCACCGGCATGGGCAGCACGGGGGAATCCTACATCGTGGGCGACGACTATGTGATGCGCTCGACGTCGCGCTTCCGGTTGGACGCCCCTCCCGGATCGGTGCGTGTGGAGACCGACGCAGCGCGGAACTCGTTCAAACAAGGGTCGGGCCGCGGCATCGTGACGGACTATCGCGGCGAGCGCGCCCTGAGTGTTTATCGCGCGGCCGATGTGCCGGGACTGACGTGGGCCATCATTTCGGAGATCGACCTGAGCGAGGCGATGGAGCCGATCATACGGCTGCGCAATTATCTCATCGCCATCACGCTCATCGTGCTGCTCTTCATTGTGGTGGTCACCTATTTTGTTTCCAACGCCATCGCGCGGCCCATCCTGCAATTGCGAGAGATCATCGTCACGTTGTCCAAAGGCATGATCCCTTCGGGAAGCCGGCACATCACATCGTCGGATGAGGTGGGGCAAATGGCCAACGCGATCTATCAGCTCACGGAAGGGCTGGAGCGCACCACCACCTTTGCCAAGGAGATCGGGGCGGGAAATTTCAATACGACCTTCACCACGCTCAGCGACAAGGATGCGCTGGGTCTGGCACTCATCCACATGCGCGATGCCTTGCGCAGCATGAATGAGCGCGAATTGAAAAGCGCACGCGAACGGGCCGCCGCCCTGCTGGAAGGCCAGGAGAACGAGCGCCGCCGCATCATCAAAGATCTGCACGACGGCGTAGGACAATTGCTCACCGCCATCCGCATGCGCGTAGACGCCCTCGACGGCAGCACCGTGTGGAAAGAAGAGATCAAAGGCCACATCAACGACACCATTGCCGAAGTGAAGCGCATTTCCTACAACGTGATGCCCCAGGCGCTGGTGGACTTTGGCCTGGAGGCGGCCTTGAAAGGGTTGTGCGACAACGTGAGAAAATATGCAACGTTCACCATCGACTTCCGCTACATCAAAGAGTTCGAGCACTCCCTCAATTTTGAAGTGAACATCGCCCTCTTCCGCGTCGCCCAGGAAGGCCTCAACAATGTGGTGAAACACGCCCAGGCCACCCACGTGAACCTGCACCTGCTCGACAACGAAGACGAGGTCTACATGCTGCTGGAAGACGATGGCAAAGGCTTTGACATGCACGCCGCAGCTCACCAGGGAGGCCAGGGCCTGCGCAATATCAAAGAGCGGGCAAAGCTGCTCGACGGCAGCGCCGAAATACACTCCTCCCCCGGCGAAGGCACGGTGGTGGAAGTGCACATTCCGGTTGTCTAACTTATAGCGTACCTTAGTGAACTTGATCTTCCGCTTATGAATAACATCCGATTGCTGCTGGCCGACGACCACCCGCTGATCCGCGCGGGATTCAAATCCATGCTCGTCAAAAACGAGCGCTTCGAGATTGTGGGCGAAGCTGAAAATGGTACCGACCTGCTCACCCTCACGGCCGAGCTGTCGCCCGACATGATCCTGACCGACATCAGCATGCCGGGGATGAATGGCCTGGAGGCGTTGCAGAAAGTGAAAAAGCAATACCCCGCCATCAAGTGCATCGTGCTGAGCATGCACGAGGAACGCGAATACATCATGAACGCCCTGAAAACCGGCGCCGAAGGCTACTTGCTGAAAAGCATCGAAGGACCCGAGCTGGAAAAGGCCATCCTGGTGGTATTTAATGGTGGCAAATATTTCAGCCCCCTCATCACGTCCATCCTGGCCGACTCCGTGGCCCGCCCCGAACTCCCTGAAGTGGGAGATATAACGCCCCGCGAAAAAGAGGTGCTGGAATTGGTAGCCCAGGGCAAAAGCACCAAACAGATCGCCGACCTGTTGGGCATCAGCATCCGCACGGTGGAGTCGCACCGCATCAACATGTTGAAGAAAATGAAAGTGAACAACACCGCCGAGCTCATCCGCAAGGCCATCGAAATGAAGATCCTGTCCTGACATCCGGGTAAACCCTGAGCCGCGTTTCCGTGAAAATCATAGGGCCCAAATGGTACATATCCTGAAGGAAGCCTCTGCCCACGCGCCGTTTATTTGTACAAGAGCAAATAAACCGTGTTATGAAAAAGCGACTGAACGTGTGGACGAAGACCATGGCCCTGGTGGCCTTATTTGTGGCAAGTGTTTCCTTCGCCAACGCACAAACGGGCAACGACCCGGCATGGCCCATCTCTAAGGACGTGCAAAAAGTAGCCAATCAAAAAAGCCTGAATGACCCCAGCCTGCGCCGGTCTCACATCCGCGCGAAATCGCTGGATGCACACTGGTTTGTTTCCAAGAGAGCTACCAAAGCGTCGCGCGAAAGCATGATGGCCAAAGGCAATGTGGCTTCGACCGGAACACCTCTGTGGGTCAACGCCAAGGGTGTTCAGCACATCGGCCGATAATTGAGAAAGTTTCTGTAAGTTTTAGGTACACAGGGAGAGGGAATCCCCACCGCTCGCACGGTGGGTGATTCCCAATTTTTTTTGTGGGATATCAAATCTTTGCCCGCCCAGGCTCGTTCATAACAGTTGGAATTTTGGTATTTTTGACCATATCAGTTCCAATCGGCCTTTCACCCAAAATAGAATAGAGCATGAACGACGTGATGCCCAAGCCGGATCATAAATACAATGCCGTGGCGGAGCGCATTGAAGCGCTTATCGAAAAAAATGTGCTGAAGGTTGGCGACAAATTGTTGTCGGTCCGCGCCCTCAGCAAAGAACAGGGCATTAGCCTGAGCACGGCGTTCCAGGCCTATTATTTATTGGAGAGCAAGGGCCTGGTGGAAGCCCGGCCGCAATCGGGATATTATGTGAAATACTCCCCCGAGCATGTGCTCGACCTGCCCCGCACCAGCGAACCTCCCGACGATGCCCTTCCCGTTACCATCGACGATATGATCAACAGCGTCTACGTCGACCTCAACTCGCGTACGCTCTTGAATTTCTCTATGGCCGCACCCGCCATCGAGTTGTTGCCCACGGCGAAGCTCAACAAGGCGGTGACCCACGTGCTGCGCGAATCAAAAACAAGCTGCCTGCACTACGAACATATCCAGGGCAACGTGGCCTTGCGAAAACAAATTGCGCGACAGGCATTTAATTGGGGAGGCACACCGAGCGAGAACGACATCGTGGTGACGGCCGGTTGCGTGGAGGCCCTGTCGCTTTGCATTAAAGCCATCACCAATGCGGGCGATGCTATCGCGATCGAGAGCCCGACGTACTTTGCTATTTTCCAGGTGATGCAAAGTCATGGGCTGAAGGTGGTGGAGATCCCTACGGACCCCGTGTTGGGGTTGGACATCGACTACCTCGAGCAAGCCATTCCCCGATTTAACATCAAGGCCTGCCTGGTGGTGAGCAACTTCAACAATCCCCTGGGAAGTTGCATGCCCGATGACCGCAAGAAGCGGCTGGTGGACATGCTCGCCAAAAAAGAAATTCCACTGATCGAAGACGACATTTACGGCGAGCTCTACTTTGGTAAAACCCGCCCCAAGACCTGCAAGAGTTTTGACAAAAAAGGACTCGTGTTGCATTGTGCGTCTTTCTCCAAATCGCTGGCCCCGGGCTATCGCATCGGTTGGGCCATCCCCGGCAAGTTCAAAGACAAAGTGATCCGCCTCAAGCGCATGCACACCGTCTCCACCAACACCTTGGCCCAGGCCGCCGTGGCCGACTTCCTCAGCAAAGGCCGCTTCGAGTTGCACCTCCGCCACTTGCGCAAGGCACTCCACACCCAGGCCCTCCGTTATGTGCAGGCGGTCTGTGAGTATTTTCCCGAAGACACCTGCATCTCGCGTCCGCAAGGAGGCTTCACGCTGTGGATCGAGATGAACAAAAAAATAAATGCGTATAAGCTTCACAAACGCGCACTAAAACATAACATCGGCATTGCCCCCGGCCAGATCTTTTCTTCGCAGGGAAGATTCGAGAATTGCTTCCGCATCAGCTATGGCGAGCCGTGGAACCCAAAAATCGAAGAGGGCCTGAAGACGCTGGGCAAGTTGATGCGCGAGTGGAGATAAGGCCCGTTAACTTTTCTTTGGAACAAGCGATTTTATAAACCGCTTCGATGTTTCTGCATAGCCGTGCTTGAGATAAAAATCATGCGTAAGCAGTCGTCGCATGTTGCTGGTCACCTCCACCGAAGTACACCCCTGGGCCACCAGAAATTTTTCAGTCTCCGCCAGCATGTATTGACCGATGCCTTGGCCGCGCACCCGCTCAAGCACACAAAAAGCAGTGATGCGTCCCATCCTACCGGGCGAGTGAAAGATCTGAAACCAATGCAAGGAAATGAATCCAACCACTTCGCCTTCTACTTCACAGACGAGCAACCGGTATGTTTCGGCACTGTAGGTTTCAATTTTGCCAACCACAAAATCCAGGTTCTCCTGCGGCGGCGGATACCCCAGCTGTGTAAGCAAAACCGCCAGTGCCGCAGCGTCTGTCCGAATGGCTTGACGAATCTTCATAAGATGAATGTAAGTAAATCGGTGCGCCTTAATTGCAGTAAACGGAAATGTAAAAAATGTGTTCGGCATAGCCGTCATCATGTCCTACTTGCCGAAGCACAGAAGTTATGATGATCGTGTATAAACCCAGGTTAGGCTTGGTCTATGCACACATTATCCGTGATTCAACTTTCTTGGAAAAAGGGGCGAGCTCAAGACGTTAAACCGAATAAGCCCGTAGGGCTTCCCCATCATAACGCCCGGTGCAACCGGGCGAAGCGAGTCCATGTATTTCAACCCGCCTAGGCGGGTTACCCTTAGTGTGGGAATCTATTCGTGGTCGCAAATATATTAGTGTGAATGTTCTAGGGTGCCAAATTGTGTGGGTTCCATCGAAGATTCAGGGTGTGGTATGCTGAGTACGAGTAAATCGAGATTCGGAAGCATAATGGTGTGAATCGGATCTGCAAGGAGACCCTTCGAAAGGTAACCCCGCTGGGGTTTGTTATATATAGTCGCTGTTCGCCCGGTTGCACCGGGCGTTATGATGGGAAAGCCCTACGGGCTTGAGCGCAAATTTCTTTTGTCAGTTCACCCATGGTTATTCAACCCCAGGCTGTCCTACTAAGGCGCGTCTTAATTAACAACCCCCGGCCTACCCCGGCGCGCTCACCCCAACCAGCTCCTGCAACGTTCGATCTGTTAAAATTTCCGCAATCGTTGTAGCCGGCGAAAGCATCAATAAAATTACATGAAGGGTGAATCACCGCAACGTTTCGGTAGCTTTGGGAGTTAAATAACCTGGACGACCCGCTCAATAAACCATGGGGCTGTCCTAAAACAAACGATATGAATACGATACAACTTCTTGGACTTGCTGCAGGAATGTTAACGACGATAGCCTTTCTTCCCCAGGTGATCAAAACCTGGAAAAGCCGTTCGGCAAAGGACCTCTCGTTGGGTATGTTTTCCCTTTTTTGCTTGGGCGTAGCGTTGTGGCTGGCCTATGGCATCTTGGTGCGCGACATTCCCGTGATTGCCGCTAACATGCTCACGCTCATGCTGGCCTCCACCCTTCTCTTCTTCAAACTCCGCTTCAAAGACTAAGCTGCTCCCACGACGTCTGTTGGTAGTCGCGGTGGGCAAAGTACACGACCACCAGTTGGGCTGGGATGGCCGCCCACAGCAACACCGGCAGATAGGTAACGCCATAGTGGATCAGTCCCAACATCCCGATCATCACGCCGGTCAAAAGCCCGCGCGCCAGGTTGCCGCTTTGGGTGCGCAGGCTGGGCGCCATGGAAAACGGCAGATACCGTTTGGAGATCGTGACCAGCAAAAGCACCATGATCATATTATTGAACAGGCCGAAAACTAAATCAGGCCACACACGCCACCCCCAAACGTACAGGATGATGACGCTGATCACCGCATAGCCCGGAACAAACAAGCGTGCAAAGATCGCCTTGATCGTGCCGCTCAGAATTTCACCCGGTGCCGCCAAGGGTGCGGAAAAATAGATCCAGCTTGCCTTGAAGTCATCGGAGTACGGGATCTCGTGACACGCCACCTGTTGCACCATGAACATGAGGTAGATCAGCACCAAATGATAGTTGGATTCCGAGAGATGGGCCAGCGTGGATTCCAGCGAATCTTTGCTGCGAAAAATAAAGATGAATCCCAGGATCAGCACATACCCATACGCCGGGTAGATCTTCAGCTTGATCTTCCTGTCGCGCGACAACAATTTGGAAACCATATCGAAAGCGCCCTGCTCGACCGACGAGGCCGTGAACCAGCGACGCGACGGAAGGGCTGCACTTTGAACCACCACTTTTTTTGTTTTTGATTCGTCCACACCGCCGCTCAGCGCGCTGAGCTTCCGGTTGAAAATGGGCGTCAAATACGTGTTGACGACATACATGCCGGCAAAGGGCACAATCAACGCGCAGGCAGTTAACCCCAGGTGAAGACCGTCGAAAAGATGGAGCTTCACCATTTCCAATGCGCCGGCCATCCACAGGGGTGGAATGAGAAAACTCCAGGCGTCGAGGCTGAATTCAAAAAACTCGCCCGTAAACCTTCCCATCATGCGCGGCAGGATCTGGTAGCTGCCCATCACCGCCACGGCCATGATGATCTGAAAATAATTGATGATGTTTTTTAATTTCTCCTCGCTGGAAAATTGCATGACCAGTAAGTAGAAGGCATTGGTGATGAACACGGCCGTGAGGATGGCGAGCACAACGCCCACACCAAACGCCAGCAGCACCGCCCATCCGTGCATGAAGAACACCACCATGCAGGGAACGATGGACAGTCCCAGCGCCAGTTGCCCGAGGTAAAGCATGATGTGCGTGGCGCGCGCCACAAAGAGCGTGCGACCGTCAACGGGCCGGGGCAGGATGATGGTGTTGTCGCTGGTGTCGAGCAGGATGGAAGAGAAGTCGGTGATGAGCGTCATCACGATCATGACCATGAGATAGCTGAAGAACACTGTCATGGCAAAGCGGAACGAGGGGATGGCGCTGAGCAGGAAGCCGATGAAGAGACCAAAAATGATATAGACGAATACCGTTTGCCAGAACGTGTTGCCCGATTCTTTTGCTTTTTTCTGAAAGGTGACCAGTTGCCGCCGGTTGTCCATCACGATCTTGATGGCCACGATGGCCCGCACTTGTTCGTAGTCAGCACCCAGCAACCTGAAGATCCAGGCGAAGGCGTCCAGCACGGTCAGGAGAATTTTTTCCATCATTAACTTTTCAACACGTCGATAAAGTGACCTGCGGCGGAGGCGTGTTCGCGGTTGCCCGTGAGGTCGGTAAATATTTTTTCAAGCGAGCCGGTGGCCTGGGCGTTCAGTTCGGCGAAGGTGCCGTTGGCGATCATCTCGCCTTTGTTGATGATGATGATGCGGTCGGAGATCTTTTCCACCACGTCCATGAGGTGTGAACTATAAAAGATGGTCTTGCCGGCGTGTTTGAGCTGCGAAAGAATTTCCTTGACCAGGATGACCGCGTTGGCATCCAGACCCGACAGCGGTTCGTCCAGGAAGAGCAACGCGGGGTTGTGGATCATGCCGGCGATGAGCAGTACTTTTTGCCGCATGCCCTTGGAGAAGGTGGTCATGCGCGAGTCGCGGTGTTCGCTGAGTTCGAAAAGCTCCAGCAGGTCTTTGGCTTTTTTATCGACCACGGTCAGGTCCATCTTGTAGAGCTGGCCGATGAAATACAAATATTCCAACGGTGTGAGTGTGTCGTAGAGTGCGGCGTTCTCAGGAATGTAGCCGATCTGTTTTTTTACCTCCACGGGTTGCTTGCGGATGTCCAGCCCCAACACCGTCACGTCGCCGTCAAAGTCGGGAATGATGCCGGTCAGGATCTTGATGGTGGTGCTTTTGCCGGCCCCGTTGGGCCCGATGTAGCCGATGATCTCACCTTGGCGGATGGTGAGGTCGATGTTTTTTAGAACGGTCTCGGTATAGGTTTTCGACAGGTTCCGGGCGACGATCACGGAGTTTTCCATAGGGGAAAAGGAAGTTAGCGTGTATTACAAGTATACGCATTATTTGAATTTCCGGCTCACCGCCAACGCTAGGTCGGCTTCGTGGCCACCGCCAGGATGGTGCGGATGCTGGAATCAAAACCGTCGACGGTGGTGGGCTTGGTGAGGAATTGATGGGCGCCGGCCTTGAGACAGTATTCTTTTTCGGCGGGGGTGGAGGAGGTGGTGAGGATCACCACGGGAATATGTCGCAGGTCGTCGTCGGCCTTCAGACGGGCCAGCACATCGCGGCCGTGGAGCTTGGGGATGTTCAGGTCGAGGAGGATAACGTTGGGGAAATTTTTACCCATTTTGAGAAATGAAATCACTTTGTCGCCCTGCTTTATAACGTCCAGTGTGAAGTGCACCCCCTTTTCACGGAGCACGTCTTCCATGAGTTCGACGTCGTCCTGATCGTCTTCAACCAAAAGTATTTTCAGCGGATCCACAAAAGCGGGTTGGCACAGAATTTAAGTACACCAAATGTAAATTTTATTTTGAGTAATTCTTCTCCCGATATGGCTAAAATGAAGGAGGTCGCGGAAACAAAACTTTCGGACCCGAAAATTGTTGGCATCGGCGCTTCGGCCGGTGGCATGGAGGCGCTTCACGACCTGTTCGATTACCTGCCCGCCAACACGGGCTTTTCCTATGTGGTGGTCCAGCATTTATCGCCCGACTATAAAAGTCTCATGGCCGATCTGCTCTCGAAGCATACCGCCATGCGGGTGCGCGAGGCCGTCGATGGTTGCGAGATCGAACCGGATTGCATCTACGTGATCCCCAGCAAGAAATTAATGACGGTCGAGAACCAAAAGCTTCGTCTTGTCGAGAAGCTAAAGGGAACGGGCCCCAACACCGCCGTGGATATCTTTTTTGCGTCCTTGGCCGAAGACGTTGGTGACCGGGCCGTGGGTGTCGTGCTTTCGGGCACCGGTACCGATGGGTCAAAAGGCATCGAGGCCATCAAGCGTCGTGGCGGGATCGTGATCGTGCAAGACCCATTAACCGCCGCCTTCGACGGCATGCCCAACAGCGCCATCGCCACCGGCTATGCAGACCTGATCGTGCCGCCCGAAATGATCGGCGAAGAATTGCTGGAGTTCATTCGGGACGAGCCGCTCGTGCAATCGTTTCACAGCATGAACCGGCAGGATGAAAAAAGCCTGCGTGAGTTGTTGGAACTCCTCCACAAGAATACAAAACACGACTTCAATCAATACAAGCGGCCCACGCTGTTGCGCCGACTGGCCAAACGCATGTCGGAGGTGGGAGCGGTCGATCTCGAATCCTATCGCCAGTATATCCGGGAGAACGATGACGAGCTGAAGATCCTCGGACGTGAATTCCTGATCAACGTCACGAAATTTTTTCGCGACGGCGATGCCTTCGAGTGTTTGCGCACGCAAGCCATCCCCAACATTCTTTCAAAGAAGTCGGCAGAAGACACTATAAAAGTCTGGGTGGCCGCCTGCAGCAGCGGTGAGGAAGCCTACACGGTGGGAATGCTGTTCCGCGAATGCATGGAGAAGACCGGCGTGCTGCCTTCCAACCTGAAGATCTTTGCCACCGACATCGACGCCGACGCCTTGGAAACGGCTTCGCGTGGCGTGTATAACGAAGGTATCGCGCGTGATGTGCCACCCGCGTTGTTGAAGAAATATTTTATCGAAGAAGGAAAATCCTATCGCGTGGCGCCGGAGTTGCGTAAACATGTGGTGTTTGCCAATCACGATCTGTTGAAGGACCACCCGTTCAGCCACATCGACCTCATCCTTTGCCGCAACATGTTCATCTACATCAACCCGGTGTTGCAGCGCAGGGCGTTGAAGAAATTTCATTTCGCTTTGAAGATGGATGGCTATTTAATGCTGGGTCCCAGCGAGAACATCGGACCCTTGAAGGAGGCCATGCTCGAGCTGAACCGTAAATGGAAACTCTACCAATGCACCACCAAAGTAGCGCTGTCCGACGGCGAGACGATGCTGGTGCCGCTGGAAAGGTCCGCATTTCCTCAAGTCCCAACCCATGCGCGCAACCCGCAATCCAACATGGCCGAGATCCTGAAAGACACGCTGCTGGAAGACCGGAAGATCGTGGCCCTCATCATTGACCGCGAATTCAAAGTGAAGCAAGCGGTGGGCAGCTATAAGAATTTTCTGCACTTCCCGGACGACATCTTCAATTTCAATTTGCTGAAGTTGGTGGCGCCAGACCTGGCCGTGGCCCTGGGCGTGACCGTGCGTCGTGCCATCGCGTTGAACGAGAAAAGTGTGCTGAGACGCGTGACGGTTCACCACGAGTCGTCGCCGCGCTTTGTCAATATTATCGTGAAGCCCTATCTCACGCAAAAGGAATTTCAAGAGCCTTTCCTCTCCGTGGTCCTGGAAGAAGACCACGTGGAACCCCGCGCCATGAAAACCATCGATCCGGCTCTGGCCGGCGACCTGGACCGCATCACCGAACTGGAACGCGAACTGATCGACACCCGTGAAAATCTCCAGGCCGTGATCGAAGAACTGGAAACGGCCAACGAAGAAATGCAGGCCAACAACGAGGAGATGATCTCCACCAACGAGGAACTGCAAAGCACCAACGAAGAACTCCAATCGCTGAACGAAGAGTTGCACACCGTCAGCGCCGAACACCAGTCGAAGATCCAGGAACTGTATGAACTCAACGACGACCTGAACAACTATTTCAATAACTCCGACATCGGGCAGATCCTGGTCGACCGCAAAATGGTGATCCGGAAGTTCAGCCCGTCCTCGCGGCGCATGGTCAATTTTATAGACGCCGACATCGGCCGCTCCCTGGTGGACATCACGACCAACATCCCCAGCGTGGACATGATCGATCAGATCCGGAAAGTCATTGCCACGGGCGAATTGGTGGCGAAAGAGATCGAGACGACCGATCATCATTTCTACCTGATGCGGCTAAGTCCCTACGTGCGACGCGACAAGAGCATCGATGGCGTGGTGATCAATTTCATCGACATTTCACAGATCAAGCGGCTCGATGGCATCATCCAGGGGATCTTCAAAAGTTCAACCAGCGGCATTGCCGCCAAGCGCGCCGTTCGCGACAAGCAAAGAAAGATCGTGGACTTCGAATACCTGGCCGTGAATGAGGCCGCCGAGAAAATGTTCAAAGTAAAACCCGGCTCGTTGGCGGGTCAAAAACTGTTGCGCATGTTCAACAACGACAAGACCTATTTCGACATGTACGTGAACGTGGTGGAGACCGGCGTGCCCGTGCGCCTCGAATTTTACCAGGAGGCCACCGACAAATGGTACGACACCACCGTGGTGAAAATGCTCGACGGCGTGGTGACTACCTATACGGACATCACCAAACGGAAAAAAGATGCCGACATCATCGCGCGCAACTACGAAGACCTCGAGATCACTTCTCAAAAACTTTCCGAAAGCAACATTCAACTGGAACGCTCCAATTTCGATCTGCTGCAATTTGCCTCTGTGGCGTCGCACGATTTGAAAGAGCCCCTGCGCAAGATCCAGGCGTTTGGAAATTTGTTGCAATCCAAGATCAACGGTAAACTCTCAGAAACTGAAACCGGCTATTTCGACAAAATGATAAACGCCTCCAACCGCATGCAGTACCTCATCGACGATGTGCTCACGCTTTCGAAGCTCTCCAACAACGGCATCGTGAAAGAGACGACCGATCTCAAGGCGCTGGTGAAGGAAATTTGTGGCGACCTTGAAGTTTCCATCCGCGATAAGAAGGCGGTGATCACGATCGGCGACCTGCCGTATATCGATGCCGTGCCCGGGCAGATGCGGCAGGTATTCCAAAACCTCATTAGCAATGCGCTGAAATTTGCGGGCCCCCATCCGCCGGTCATCAGCATCGGACAAAAACCCGTGAGCCCGGAGTATGTGGAAATGCTGGGTATTTCTCCCGAGAACTTCACCTGCGTGGAAGTGAGCGACAACGGCATTGGGTTCGAGAACGAGTACAGTGAAAAGATCTTCGGCATCTTCCAGCGGCTGCATGGCCGGAACTTTGAAGGTACAGGCATCGGGTTGGCTATTGCCCGAAAGATCGTGGAGAACCATGGCGGCCACATCTTTGCCCGGAGCGAGGTGAACAAGGGAGCCACCTTCCGGGTGATCCTGCCCATCACACCCCAATCCAGCATCGGCGCGCGGTAGAGCAGGAACGTACACTTTACTGTTCAAATCTGATCAGCGCCGTGGTCACAAAACCCTCATGGAGAAACAAAAAACGCGGTTTTGCCGGCCGGCATTGTTCTTGAGTGGCTTCGCGCGACAAACAACGCCCCATGACCACCCTCTTCAGAATCCTCGCCCTGATCGCCCTTCTCTACCTGACCGAGGGCATTCAAAAAGCCGTAGGACAACCGGTGAAGCAGGCCCGTTCCGTCAAATTCTTTGAGAATGTGGTGCTGGAAACGTCCGACCACACCGTGGTGCAGATCCACGAATGCAAAACTGCCGGGGTCGCGATCAAGGCCGATGCGGCATGGATCGACAAAATAAAAACGTCCGTCAGCGGCACGACGCTGACCGTGCACGTCGATGAAAAAAATGCCGACGATGGTAATGTAGAGATCTGTATCCAGTTGCCCATCCTCCGAAAAATTTCACTGAATGGCGGTGGCTATGTACAAGTAATCGATGGCAACCTGGGCGCAGACCTGGAGACGAGCATTACCGGCGGCGGCCGCATAAAATTCGAGGAGAAGTCGCACGTACAAAATCTCTTTGGCCGCGTGAGTGGCGGCGGCACCGTGGAAGCGTTGAACCTGATGTCGGAAAAGGCGAGCATATTGATCGTTGGAGGGGGCGAAGTGATGCTGCAGGTTCACGAGGCGCTGGAGGGAAAAATTATCGGTGGCGGCAACATTTTGTATGAAGGCGATCCCCAGGTTTCTTCACAGATCAGCGGCGGCGGCCGGGTGGCCAGCCGGTATTCCCTGTTTCCGGCGTTGTAACCAACCCCATCCTGCGCGGTATCATCAGCATGATCCTTTAACCTTACCCCATAAAAAATATGATCCGCAATCAACTCCGGTTCTCGGCAAGAGTTTTTCTGAAAGACAAATTCTTTTCGATCCTCAACATGCTCGGCCTGGCGCTGGGCATTGCTGTTAGCATTATTTTATTGTTGATCCTGCAAAACGATCTTTCCTACGATAAGTATCACGCCAACTACAAACGCATCTACCGGCTGGGCGGTCACCTGCAAGCAACGGGCGTGGATGGCCGGAGCGCACGCTCGGCGCGCGAGTTGGGTGCCATCCTCAAAGCAGAGTTCCCCGAAGTGCAGGAAGTCGTACGGGCCAACAGTTGGGATCGCACCCTGTTGAAATACGAACCCAAGGACGGTGAAGAGAAAGCGTTTTACGAAGAGAACATCGTGCGCACAGACTCCACCTACTTCCAGGTCTTCACCCACAAATTTATCGCCGGCGATCCGAAGACGTGTCTGCGTGATCTGCGGACGCTCGTCGTCACCGAATCGACGGCCAAGCGCTATTTTGGCGACGACAACCCGCTCGACAAAAGCCTCATCCTCGATGGCACGCCCTGGAAAGTGACGGCCGTGATCGAAGACGTTCCGGAAAACACCCACCTGAAATTCGACATCCTGCTCTCGCGCCTGGTAGACCGTGAGTGGGTGATCGAAAACGGCGCGGTGAAGTCGGAAGCGTTTTGGAATCCCGATGTGTACACGTATCTGTTGATGCCCGACCACTACAACCCAAAAGATTTCATGGCCAAGTTCCCGGCCATCTATACGAAATATTTCAAGTCGTTCGGCGACCAGGTGGGAGGCAAATACACACCCATCCTCGAACCGCTGGCGGACATTCACTTTAACTCCACCCTCCAGGCCGACGAGCCCCATGGCAACAAGGCCTATCTCTATGCCTTCACAGGCATCGGCATCTTCATCATTTTGCTGGCCTGCATCAACTACATGAATTTGTCGACAGCCAAATCGGTGAACCGCGCTGGCGAGATCGCTATGAAGAAGACGCTGGGCTCCTCCAAGCGCGCGTTGGTTTTCTCCTTTTTGATGGAATCCGTTTTCTTGTCAATGCTCTCTCTGGTGTTGGCCATCGGGTTGGTGTTTTTCGTACTGAAAGGAACATCGTTCAACACCCTGGTAGGCAAAAACCTGTCGCCCGATTTTCTGCACAACCCGTTGTTGTTGTTTGGATCCATCGGCATTGCATTGGGCATCGGCATCATTTCGGGATTGTATCCCGCGTTCTACCTGCCGGGCATTCCCACGATCACGGCCCTGAAGGGCGCCTTTAAAAACCGGAAGTCGAGCCACGTGCTGCGGCGCGTGTTGATCACCACGCAGTTTGCCATCTCGATCTTTGTGGTCGTGTGCACGCTCTTCATGCAAGACCAGATCGACTTCATGCGGTCGCGCGAATTGGGATTCAACAAAGAAAATGTGGTGGTGTTGCCCATCCTCGACACGCTGGTGCAGCACCAGCTGACGGGTATCAAAAATGAATTTCTTCAAAACCCCAATATCACGGCCGCGACCACATCGTATAGCATCCCAGGCATGAACGTAGACGGTGGCTCCGTGATGATGGCCGAATCGAAAGAAGGCATGACGCAGCAGCGGTTCACGGGCATGTTCGTGGGCGACGATTATCTGAAAACCATGGGCATTACGCTCGTGGATGGCAGGGACTTTCAGACCGGACCCAAGGCGGATGTGAGCGATGTATTTATTGCGAACGAAGCCGCCGTGAAGCTGATGGGCTGGGGCAAGGACTCCACGGATCGACAAGGTCCCATCGGCAGGAAGCTGAAGTGGTTCCACGCCGAGAAAGATGGTCACATCATTGGGGTGGTGAAAGATTTTAATTTCAATTCATTACACAATGCCATCGAGCCGTTGATCATCGTGAAGGTCGACACCGAAGGCGGTTGGCTGCACTTGCGTGTGAAAGGCGAAAACCTGCCCGAGACCATGGCCTACATCAAAAAGAAATGGGCGGAATTCGACCCGAACCACCCCTACGAATATTTCTTCCTCGACGAACGCTTCAACGCCCAATACAAGGAAGACGAAGTCCAGCACACGTTGCTGTCCAACCTGGCCTACATCTGCATGTTCATTTCGTTGCTGGGATTGTTGGGGCTGTCCGCCTTCACGGCTGCGCAACGCACCAAAGAGATCGGCGTCCGCAAGGTGCATGGCGCCTCGGTGCCGCATATTATTTTCCTGTTGTACAAAGATGTGATGTACCTCATCCTGACGGCGGCCGTCATCATCGTGCCGCTGGCCTATTACGTGATCGAGAAATGGATGGGCAACTTTGCCTATCAAACCTCGCTGAATGTCTTCACGTTCGTAGGGGTCGCGCTGACGGCGTTGGTCTTTTCGTTCTTCACGGTGGCCTTTCACAGCCTGAAAACGGCGCGGATGAATCCCGTGAACGCGCTAAAATATGAATGATCATTTGTCACCGGGAGATGCTCCAGGCGTCTCCCGGTGAAATCGAAAACCGGTCAGACGCAATAGTCCATGTCTTCCGCATGTTTTGTGAGAATGGGCACGCCGCGCTTTCGCATCTGATTTTTCGCCCATCCGCTCAGCAGGGCAATGAAAGGGACCAGGTCGTGCCCGTCTGGCGCAAGGGTGTATTCCACGCGGGGAGGGAGTTCGGCGTATTCGTGCCGGGTGATGAGACCGTCGTCTTCCAGCTCACGCAAGGCCTGCGTCAACATTTTCGGGGTCACGCCGATGAGGCCCTTTCGAAGCTCTCCATAGCGACGCGTTTTTTGACTCAGGTGCCAAAGGATGCGGCCCTTGTATTTGCCACCGATCCGCTGAAAAGCGTAGTCTACGGAACACTGCTCCATCATTTCTTTTACCTCGGTTTTCATGCTGGGAAGATTTTTGTGTGCGATCATATTGGGCGTGGTCATGCTTTCGAAACCCCTGCTGTTCCTGGAAAATTTCAAAATTCTTTGATTTTTTTCTCGCTGGTACTCAGCATTGCTATCCTTTTGGTGCGCAGGTTACCAAAAAGTGCATACTTGATGATGAACGGAGACCGACCCAGTTTTGCTTCATAAAACAACACATTTTTATGAAAGCCATTCATCTAACGAAATTCGGTCTCGAAAATCTGCAGCTGGTAGAAGCGAAGACACCGGAGCCTGCACCCGGCGAGGTGCTCATCAAAGTAGAGGCCGTCTCCCTGAACTATGTCGACCTTGCCGTGACCAAGGGATTGTACAATCCGGCATTAGTGCTTCCCCGCATCCCGGTGTCGGATGGGGCCGGCGTCGTTGAAAGGGTCGGCGATGCGGTCACACGGTTCAAAAAAGGCGACCGGGTGATGGTACACTACTACCAAAAATGGCTGGCCGGCAAACGAACATGGGCCATGGCGCACAGTCAGGCTGGTCAGGCAACGCAGGGTTCGCTGGCAGAATACGCCGTCTTTCCCGAGGATGGGCTGGTGCGCATTCCCGATTCCCTCACGGCCGTGGAAGCTTCCACGCTTCCCATCGCCGCACTCACGGCCTGGACTGGGTTGATCGAGCAGGGTCAAGTCACCACCGGCCACACCGTGCTCACGCAAGGAACGGGTGGTGTCTCCATCTTTGCCCTGCAGTTTGCCAAAGCCGTGGGCGCGCGCGTCATCGCCACCTCCAGCGCCGACGCCAAACTGGAAAAATTAAAAGCCCTGGGCGCCGACGAGGTGATCAACTACAAAACCAACCCCGCCTGGCACGAGGAAGTGTTGCGCCTGACGGGCGGCGAAGGTGTAGAGGCCACGTTGGATGTAGGTGGAGCGGAAACCATCGGGAAGTCCTTGCTGGCGCTTCGCATGCATGGCTATGTTGGGTTGGTTGGTTTTATCACGGGCGCAACGTTGCCCATCGACTTTTTTAGAATGGTCAACGCCTGTCTGCGCGTGCAAGGCTTGTCGGTGGGCAGCCGCGGAAGCTTCGAGAACATGGCGCGCGCTGTCGACAGCACAAAACTGAAGCCTGTGATCGATACGATCTACCCGATTGAAAAAACACAAGAGGCTTTCCGCCACATGGAGAGCGGATCGTTTGTGGGAAAGATCGTCGTGACGATTTGATTTTAGCGATCGTCGCCGTACACGGCCACGGCGGAGTAGATCAGGTTGTTGTTGAAGATGGAGGGTGTTTCGTCCATTTTCGTCACCGCATGAAAACCACTTTGCTCCAGCAAGGGCTGCAGCGACGCGTAACGGATGGGGTAGGGCACCCAGGCATTGGCCCGGTCGGTGTCGTACTCCACCACGATCAGTCTGCTGCCGGAGGTAAAGTGCTTCTTCAGTTGTCGCAGGAACACGATCTTGTTGGATACATAATGCAGCGCATTGGCCATGAGCACGCCATTCGCCACAATGGCATCGAGGTCGTAGCTGACAAAATCCTTTTGTAATTTCTTTAAGGTGATTACCGCGTTGCCAAGCGTCAGGCTTCTCAGGGCGGTGGGATCTTTGTCGATGGCATAGACTGTGCTGTGGGGCGGGAGCAGCGCCGCGAGGGCGTTGGTGAAGAGGCCTTTCCCTGCACCAAGGTCCATCCAAGTCTGGCTGTTGGAAGACGGAGGTATTCCTTTTTCAATCAACCGGATGGCTAGAGACAGTTCCACGGGGAGTGTTTGGATACTTAAGTTTCGTTTTTTTGGCGGTGGCGTCAAAGTAAAACCGTCGAAATTTAAACGATGAACGAAAGTTATAAGTATTTACCCAGGTTAAAATAAAAAACGTGATAAGTTTTGGCTTATCACGTTTTGACACGCGTGCGATGTGCGTCTAAAATTTCAGATTGGCAAAGCGGCCAAAAGAGTTGGATCCGACCCATAACCCTATTTTCCCGTCGTGATGGGCATTCAACTTGTTTACCACCAGGGCTGGCGTTGGATTGTGGTTGACAAATACCCGGATGGCGTCGCCCTTCACCTCGATGCGGGCGTGGAACCATTTGTCGGGGTTGGGCGCGTTCTTTATTTCCTTCTCAAATTCGCCCGTGCGTTTTTCGCGGAGGGTATACCAGTCGTTTTCGGGCATGCTGATGTACTGGACCATGTGGTCGCGGTTTTCTTGTTTGGGGGCCACGAAATTAAACGGACGGAAATAGATGCAATCGTAGGTGCTGTCGTTCTGGGCGTGGAAGGCGATGCCCACAAAACTGGCCCCGGGGTTGTTGGCACCCATGACATCGAATTCGATGACGCCTTCCGTAAACGTCTTGCCTTTCAGCCAGGCGACGCCACTTTTTTGGTTTGGGGTGGTCAGTTGCACGCCGCTAATGCCCTCGCCGGCGTATGGTGCCAGGGTGGCGTTTTTCATGTCATAGTCCTTTTCGGATGTGCTGAGCTTGATAATTTTCCCCTGACCAAACGATGAGACAGCGATCAGCGCTGCGAAGAGACTGGTATAAAACGTCTTGATTTTCATGATGAAATTTTTTTTTTGGTTGAACTTTATCTACCTGTTTTCAGGGATGTGACAAAGGATAGTTAGGGTGCCTTCAGGAAGGGAATGATAAAATCCCGGAGCATCGCCGGATTTTGGATGAGCGACACGTGACCACTGTTGGGCAACATGAGGAGTTGCGCGTTGGGGAGAAGCTTGTACATGGCCACAAACGCCTCGGTGCGCGTGTAGTCATCACGATCGCCGGCCACGATGAGCACCGGGCATTTTATGGTCGCTGCTTTTTGTTCCGACAACCAGACGGGTTCCATCCAGGCATTCTTCAGCATGTCTACCCATTCGGCAAACCGTTGGGGTTCGGGCATGATCTTTTTGCGATCTTTCAAAAATTGGGGAAGGTTTTGCTCCTCGTTCTTACCGGTCATGGTCCAGAGGTATTCTAAAGCCTCGGGGCGTCCGTTGGTGCTATTCAGTGTACCGGCCATGCTCACGAGTTTGATCACCTGCTGAGGATATTCAGCGGCCAGGATGTTGCCCGTGATGGCGCCGTCGCTAAAACCCATGACCAGCGCTTTGTCGATCTTCTCATTTTTCAACACCGTGATCGCGTCCTGTGCAAATAATTTGTAGGTCAGGGGTGTGTGCCCGATCTCTGACCGTCCGTGTCCGCGGGTGGCGACGGCGATGACTTTAAAATTTTTTGTGAGGTCGGGGTAGTACTGTTCGTATTCGCTGATATAGCCGTAGTAGCCGCCGTGCAACAACAAAAGCGGGGGGCCTTCGCCATAGACCTCATAATAGATCCGGGCGTCGCCCGATTGTACATATTTTCCGGTCTTGGGATTGTCGCCATAGGGAATGTTCTGACCTTGGATGGACGTTACGCATCCCAAGAGGATGAGCAGGCAAGCGGTGAGTTTCATGCAATGGTTTTTTTAGGTTGATGTTAGAACGCAATATTCCAGGTTTGGTGTGGAGGATTCGGGATCAATTTGCGATCTTTTCGCAGTCAATCCGCGTTCATTAAAAAAAAACACCAGATGCCCGCTTCCGAAAAAGACTATATTGTTCTCTACCGGACACTCGTCGAAAAAAAACTGATGCTGGGCAACGGCGATGGCAAAGTGAAGCAGCGCGACCTGGAATACCTGGCCGATCACATCGAACAAAAATCAAAAGTGCGCCTCAGTATCTCCACGCTGAAACGCGTGTGGAAAGACGACTTCGCCCAGGAGCCCCATCCCACCACCTTGGATGCCCTGGCGAGCGCCTTGGATTTTGCCGACTGGCCGTCGTTCAAAAAAGCAAATGCGGCAACCCTCGTTGATGCGCTCCCCTCCGAGCCACTCGCAGCGAAACAAAAAATGAGCATGCGGTTCTACGTGGCGCTCGGCCTGGCCATTGTTGCTGCCGGTGTGATCGCGATCCTTGGATTTGGGCTGGGAAAAAAGAAATTAAAATTGCCGGCGGTCATTCCTTTTCGGGCCGACAAGACCGTGACGCAAGGCGTGCCCAACACGGTCATCTTCAACTATGACGTGAGCAACATCGAAGCCGACAGTTTTTTTATACAGAAATCGTGGAACCCTCGCGACAAAACACCGATCGATCCAACGAAAAATCATTTTACGGCCATCTACTATACGCCCGGGTTTCATCATGCCCGGCTCATGGTAGGCGATTCGGTAGTGGCCACCGAGCGGGTGCACATCAAGAGCGACGGGTGGTTTGCCGCCTTGCGCTACGACCCCTTGGATACGCACCCGGTGTACCTGGACCGCCGCCGTTTGAAGCACGACGGCCTGTTGCAGACCACGGAGGGTGATCTGAAGGCGGCTGGAATCGACGTTCAGAAAAATTTCATTTACCGGTATTATAACAGCCGCGATTTTGAAAATGTGACCAGCAACAACTTTGTGCTGGAAACCCGCCTGCGGAGTGACAGCCTGTTGAGCCAGGCTTGCCCGAATGCGGAGATCATGATCGTGTGCGAAGAAGGAATTTGTTTCATACCCATCACCATAAAGGGATGCGTGAGCAACCTCGGTGTGGGGATGGGAGAGGTTTATAAGGGAGGCAACGACCATGATCTTTCCGCGATGGGAACGAATTTGCTGAAGGAGTGGCAGACGTTGCGGATCGAAAATCACAACCGGAACGCTACCATTTTTTTGAATGACGTGGCGGTGGAACATATAAAGTATAAGCAGGACTATGGGAAGATTGTCGGGCTCACGTTCACCTTCAATACGCCCGCCGCAGTAGATTTCGTGCGTTTGAAGAATGAAACGGGCACCATCGTCTATGCGGACGAATTTGACCAATAAAATTATTTTTTTGCAAATCTGTCACCTTTTGGAAAAAGCCGGTAGCTATCTAAACTACCGCGCCCATGATCCGAAACTACATCCTCGTCACGCTGCGTAGCCTGCGCAAAAACAAGGTCTATGCCGCCATCAACATTGCAGGCCTCTCCATGGGCCTGACCAGCACCATCCTCATCCTGTTGTGGGTTTACGACGAAACGTCATACGACCGCTTTCATCCCAAGGCAGACCGCATCTACCAGGTGATGGCCAACGTGAACTACGATGGCACCCTCCACACCTGGGGCGCCGCGCCGGCTGCCGCTTACGAAGGCATTAAGACTTCCGACCCGCGCGTGGCAAACACCGCGCTCGCCGACTGGGGTTCGGATCACCTGCTGAGTGTGGGCGAAAAATCCATCCGCAAGCAAGGCCGCCATGTGACGCCCGAATTCCTGAAGATGTTTGAATTCCCCTTGTTGAAGGGCAACCGCGACAAAGTTTTGCTGGACGAAGGCTCGCTCGTGATCTCGGAGGCAGTGGCCAAGGCGCTCTTTGGCGATGCGGATCCCATCAATCAATTGGTGTTGGTGGACAATAAATATCAGCAAAAAGTGACCGGCGTGATGAATAATATCCCGGTAAATTCCTCCCTTCAATTCGACTGCCTGTTGCCCTGGAGATTGTATGAGAACCATTCACCCGACAGGAGCAACGTGCGCAGCAATTGGGGTAATTATTCGTATCCAGTATATGTAGAGTTGCGCGATCCTGAGTCTCGTGCAGATGTGGAGCAAGTGATCGGCGACCTGGGCGACCGGAATCTGAAGAGTGACGTGAAGCACACGTTCTTTTTATTTCCCCTGTTGGAGTGGAGGTTGTACGACCACTTTGAGAATGGCAAAACAGCCGGTGGGCGGATAGAGTATGTTCAAATGTTTTCGCTGATCGCGATCTTCATCCTGGTGATTGCCTGTATTAATTTTATGAATCTGGCCACGGCCCGGTCCGAGCGCCGTGCACGCGAAGTGGGCATTCGAAAAAGTGTGGGTTCGCGACGACATGACCTGGTGTTCCAGTTTTTGGCCGAGTCGTTTGCCATTGCCCTGATCGCTTTTGTGATCTCGGTGTTGCTGGCCGAACTGCTGTTGCCGGCCTACAACGCGCTGGTGCAAAAAGAGCTGTCGATCCCTTATGGTCAAGCGTCGTTTTGGATCTTTGCGGGCACGATCACTTTTTTCACGGGCATCGTCGCCGGAAGTTACCCCGCTTTTTATCTCTCTTCGTTTCAACCGGCCATGGTGTTGAAAGGCAAGGCGCAGATCGGCAAAAGCAGCGGCACACCGCGCAAAGTGTTGGTGACACTGCAATTTGGGTTCTCCATTTTGCTGATCCTGGGAACGCTGGTGGTGTACCGGCAAATCCAACACGTGAAGGGACGCGACATTGGATATGATCGCGAGAGCCTCGTCACCTTCCAGGTGAATGCCGACCTGGCGAAAAGCTATCAGCCGTTCAAACAGGCGCTCCTGCAATCGGGCGTGGTGGCGAGTGTGACCCGATCCAATTTTCCGATCACCAATCCCAATAGCTGGAGTTTTCTGGGCTGGCCCGGACAGTCTGCCGACCAAAAACTTATTTTCTGCGACCTCGCCACTGAATACGATTTCACAAAAACTATGGGCATCAACGTACTCATGGGCCGCGATTTCTCGGAAGACTTTCCCGGGGATACGGCATCGATCGTTATCAACCGGGCAGCGCTGGAGGCGATGGGGCTAAAAGATCCCATCGGACAGGAACTCGACCTGGGTCAGGGTCGCAAACGCAAATTGATTGGCGTTGTGGAGAACACGGTGATGGGCTCGGCCTACGAAACGGTTGGCCCGATGTTCGTTGAATTTATACCGACCTGGTTCAACGTCATCACCGTGCGGCTCGACAAAACGAAAGACATAGAAGCCTCCTTAAAAAGTGTTGAGGCCGTCTTCAAAAATTATAGCCCCGCCTATCCGTTCGAGTTCAAATTTGTGGATGCCGAATTTCAAAAGAAATTTACCGACATCACCCTCACCGGCAAGCTCGCAAACCTGTTTGCCCTGCTGGCCCTCGCCGTGACCGGCCTGGGACTTTTCGGACTGGCCTCTTTCATTGCCGAGCAGCGCACCAAAGAGATCGGCATTCGCAAAGTGTTGGGCGCCTCCGTGTCGAGCATTGTGGCTTTGCTATCGAAAGATTTTTCAAAGCTGGTCCTTCTTGCGTTTGCGCTATCCTGTCCCTTTGCCTGGTGGATGCTCAATGAATTCTTGCAACGGTATTCCTATCACATCGACATCCCCCTTTGGATCTTCCCGCTCACGGGAGCAGCAGCCCTTCTCTTTGCCCTCGCCATCGTAGGCACCCAGGCCCTGTTCTCCGCCCAAGCCAACCCAGCGAAGACGCTGAATGAAAATTGACAGGAAAATCGAAGCGATACCCAGCGAAGTTTGTTGGTGAAGAACACCAACAACGGCGAAGGAGAGAAGGTGTAAGCAAAGTTATTGTTCGAAACACAATGTGCTATGTGATATCTTGAATAACCCCGGACTTTAGTCCGGGGGTACAGACACCTATTTACGACGGGCTTTAGCCCTGACTTTCCCCCTCTATGATGTATCGTCCGCCCAATCATCGGCGTTGTCAGGGCTAAAGCCCGTGATTGGCCGTGGCTTGTGTGCCCCGGACTAAAGTCCGGGGTTATTTATTTGTGCTCTTCTCTTCGAAAGAGGTGTGCATAGACTAGACCTTTAGGCTGAGGTTAGCGCACTATTCTCACAAAGGGCTTTAGCCCTGACCAAGGTGGGGATCGATTCTATGAGCCGGGACTTCTTTGAATGCGTGATCAGTGTAGCGAAACGAGAGAAGAAGAGTTTCTGACCTGGCTCGGACTATGGCCGAATCTCTTCTTATACTCATAAGAGAAACTCCCGGTATTATTATAACCCACGAACTGCGCCACTTCCGAAATTGTCATCTGGTGTTCGCTCAAAAGGTGTTGCGCCTTTTGCATTCTGAGCTGCAGAATGTGCCCGAAGACCGTCGTATTGAAGAAATGCCTGTAGCCTTTCTTAAGCTTAAATTCATTGAGTCCAAACGCATAGGTCAGCTCCTTCAGCGTTAACGGCTCCAGATACGAGCGCTCGATATATTCCTTTACGGCGAGCATTTTTTCCTTGTCTTCCCTTCTCCAGGATTCCTTTCCGGATGCCGTTTGCAGGGCATGCAGGTGTTCCATTTGTAAAACAAACAGCTCCAGCATTTTGCTCTCCAGGAAAATATAGCGTGTAGGTCCTTGAAATTGACAATGCCGTATCGACTGAATCACTTCTGCGATTTGACTGTCCCAGCCCACCGGGTGATTAGCCGCCAGGAAGTTTTCTTTTTTGTAAAGGTTTTTGCTTAACGCCTCGAGCGACCCATTCTCATGGCACTGCAAGAGACCATTCAGATAAGGAAGGTCATAGGTTATGGTGAGCGCATGAAAATTTCCCGTATGGATAATGTGATTGCCCGCAAACTGGGTGCTGTATTGCAGGTTGTGATGTTGACTATTGAAATAGACCGGGTCCTTCAAATAGGGAAAGTGTGACTCTACATCGCCGTTTAAAATAAACACCGACTCGGCAGCTTCTTTCGGTTCGGTGTCCAAGAGCTGAAAAGGATTATTGGCTTGCAGGCAAAACTCAGTGAGCACCATGCCGGGTGTTGCCACGGCGTGTACTTTCCCGGAAGCCAGCCCCGGTTCTTTAAACGAGCTCAAGGTCTCGGAGTATCTTTCACTGGCATGAAGTATGGCCACTTCTGCGGTGTCGAAGTAGTTGTTCCAGTTGGCGGTGTCGATTTTATCCATTTTTCCTAAATCAAAATCCGTTTATCCTAACGCGGGCAGGGCGGGCATCAAAGACCTTTGATGAAATTTTAAAATCATATGAAAGACTTGATCGTTCCTGCAGGCAACCCTCTAAAAAAAGCCGAAATGCTTCTAAAAACGGAAAAATGGAAGTTTTTGTTGTCCCTGCTATTTTACCCGGTGGGTATTGTCAGAATCTGGCGCGTAAAGGGCTGGGTGGTGGCAAAGTTGTTCTACGCCATTTTTGGATTTGTCTTGTTTTTGGTCTCGGCGGCCTATTTGGCCATTGTGCTCTTTGCAGCTTTTCTCCCGCCTTTGGATAACAGTGTAGGGACCAACCTGGAACGGACGATCTACAACACGGAAGGCAACTATTCGGCGACGTTCGTAAAAACCGGAGGCGAAACGAATGGCGCTTATGAATTGGTACAGGTTGAGCTCGAACCGCGGGGTGGCAATGAATGGCACTATCACAAAACCTTTACGGAAGAGTTTACGGTCGTGGAGGGCCAGGTTAAGATTGGACACAACGGAAGCGAGATCGTGATCGACAAAGGGCAATCGGCCCGAGCCACGCGTGAGGACATGCATTTTTTCCAGAACACAAGAGACGAAAAGTCGGTGTTGCTGGTGAAGATCACCCCTGCTTCCGGTCTCGAAAAAACACTCCGGGTCGCCTATGGCCTGATCAACGACGGCCTCCTCAAAAACGACATGACCAAAAATCCCTGGCACATGGCATTACTCTTAGGCTACAGCGAAACATATCTTCAAGGATTGCCGGGATGGTTTCAGGAACCACTGATCAATGCCTTCGCAAAAATCGCGCAATGGAGAGGCGAGGACCGGGAGCTCTATAAGTACTTCAAGTAGAACGACGGGCGAAGCGTGCAGTGGTACAAGCCAAAGAGCATTGTGCAGCTGAGTTGTGCCAACTATAACAGAATTTAATAACCCCAGCCTTTAGGCTGGGGTTAGTGCATCACCACAACAAAGGGCATTAGCCCAGATCAAGCATGAGATTTCTCAGACGATAGCAGTCTCATCTATTGTGTAAGATCAATCCTTCGAAAAATAAAACCGCACCTCCATCTCTCCCGACACTTCCCGCTGGTGCGTCACATACCCTTCTTCGTTGTAAACATATTCATAGTGCGTTGCCCCTTCCGAACCATTCTCATTCTTTATTCGCCACGTAGCCGGATTATTTTGAAAGAGCACATGATAGGGGTGATAAAAATTCAAGAACAACGCCGCCGAATTTTTCTTGTCGTCAAAACTCTCATACGTCGTCGTGGAGCGGCGGACAAAATCCAACACATCGCGTTGATATTCGTAATACTCCATCTTCACAGCATTCCCCCGACCATCATATTCATATCCCCGCTTGATCGCCGGCGTGAATCCCGCTTCCGGCGAACCCTGCAGGGTGATCCAGGTCTTCACCCAGCCTTGGTCGTCATAGTCGAAGAAATGCATTTGGGTTATTTGGTCGTTGGTGTATTCCAGTGTCTCGGTCAGCCGCGATTCTTTGTAGATGAACTCATACATTTCTGTGTGATCCTCGCGAATGATCTTCGCGATCTGCTCATGGTCATAACGAATGGAGTACACCGTTTCCGTCGAGTCGCCCTGGTCGATCAGGCCTTGTCGTATGGTGCCGATCTGTCCGCTGTCGTTATAGCCCAGGACACGATAGGAGCGTTCTCCATAGGACATCCTCTCCGCGCGTGACTTTTTTTCCGGCGACGGTGTGGCATCATGATCTTCGCATTGTGTGAAGAGACCGGTGAGTAGAATAAAGAGGGGGATTATTTTTTTCATGCTGAACAATAGACCCGGTAAAACGACGATTCGTTGGAAGCCCCGTTTTAAAAAATAGCCTACAACGAACGTCGCTTGTTCACTTGCTCCGCCAAGGCTTTCGGCGCAACATTGGCATAGGATGTATACAGCGCATCCTTAAACATTGTCTTGCGAACTTTATTGAGCTCGATGGCCGTCCACCCCTGCTTGCCCCACGCACCGGGCACGGGATAGATGACGGCGGGATCATACTTCGAGAAAACGGATTGGTCGACAGCCGACAGCTTGACAACGGCTTTTTTCTTAGCCGTATCCAACGTAGCAAAGATCTTTTTCTTTACCCGGAACGAAGCTTTTTCAAAGTGTGGCTGTTGCTCGGCTTCGGGCAGGGCCAGGGCCCAGGTCTCTACTTCTTGCAGGGTTACCATGGTTCAATATAACGGGAACCGCGGAAAAGGCGCAGGGTTGGGATGTTAATTTTTTGTAAAACGAGTTTGCCACCCTGGAACGGTTCTGAAATAGTCTTAACTTCCTGTAACCATTCTTTTCCTGTAGAGTATTCCCGCCATAACCCTAGCCATATGATCAAAAATTATCTTTCCGTTGCCTTGCGAAACATCCGGCACAGCCCGCTGTACGCTTTCATCAATATTTTCAGTCTCGCCATCGGCCTGGCTGCATGCATGGTCATCTATCTTTTTATCAAGGATGAAAAAAGCTTCGACGCCTTTCACGCCCAGAAGGACGTGATCTACCGGCTGGATGAAGTGCAGAATTTCAGCGGCACCAACCTGCAAAAGGTAGCGCTTTCCATGCCGGGCATGGGGCCAAGCATGGTAGCCGATTTTCCGGAGATCAAAAATTTCACACGCTTCTATGATCAGGGTAGTACCGTGTTCAAAAAGGGTGAGATCCAATTGCTGGTGAAGGATGTGCGTGCCGTAGACAGTACGTTCCTCGATATTTTTGACTACGCCCTGCTGGCCGGCGACCGGGCCACGGCGCTGGATGATCCGCACTCCCTTTTGTTGACGGAAGAGACTGCGCTCAAATTTTTCCCGTCGCTGGAGAGTGCCATGGGCAACACCGTTACCCTGAGCGAGGAGGAGTTCAAGGTTACGGGCATACTAAAAAACGTTCCTGAAAACTCTCACCTCCGGTTCGATGCACTCATCTCGACTACTTTCTATCTCAGCAAAGATCGCAAGTTCAATAATCAGTGGGGGTCCAATTACCTCAACACGTATCTTGTGCTGGAGCCCCAGGCAAACATCAAAGCCCTGGAAGCCAAGTTCCCGGACTTCCTGATTCGCCACATGGACAAAGATGCCATCAAAGCTTACACGCTCTTTCTCCAACGCCTGGAAGATGTTCACCTGGCTTCTACTGATATCGAGCATGACTATAACAACTACCGGAAATTCAACGGCAAATATCTCGATGTGTTCTTTGTCATCGGGCTGTTCATCCTGCTCATCGCGGGTGTAAATTTTATGAACCTCACCACGGCGCGCGCTTCGCATCGCTGGAAAGAGATCGGTGTTCGCAAAACGGTGGGGGCGAAAAAATTTCAGCTCTTTTCGCAGTTCATCTTCGAATCGGTTTTGCTGGCGATGGTGGCATTGGTGCTGGCGCTGATGCTCAACTTCTTGTTTGTTCCGATACTGAACGATTTGATCGGCCGTCAACTTAGCTTGTGGTCATTGTTCGGAGAAGAGATGGAGGTCGTGGTGTTGTTCGCCATCACCCTGGGGCTGGGACTGCTCACCGGCATCTACCCGGCATTCTACATGACATCCTTCAGTCTCTCCCGCGTGTTGAAGGGCGGTGGCAAAGTCGATGGCAAATCCGTTTTTAGAAGCGGCCTGGTGGTGGTGCAGTTTGGATTGGCCCTGTCCATGATCGTAAGCACACTGGTCGTGCTCCAGCAGTTGTATTTCATGAAGAACAAAGACATTGGATTCGACAAAGATCAGATGATGTTGGTGAGCATGAACAAAGAGGTGAATGAAAAATTCGAGACACTAAGAACAGAACTGCAAAAGAATTCTTCCATACTCGGGGTCACAGCGTCCGGCCAACGGTTGGGTAATAATTTTCACCAATGGGGCTTTAAAGTAAAAGCCGACACTGGCATCGTGGACATCACGCCCTCCAATGTCAACGTCGATTATGAGTATTTGAAAGTATATGGTATCAAACTGAAAGAAGGCCGGGACTTTTCCAAGGAAATTGCAGGCGATGCGGGTAAGGCGTTTGTCATCAACGAGTCGTTGGCGAAGGAGTTGAATCTAAAAGAAGCCGTGGGCACGCCGGCGGGCCACGGATGGTATCACAACGATTCGCTGGGCACCATCATTGGCGTGGTGGAGGATTTTAATTTCAACTCCCTTCACCATAAGGTGAACACGCTTTCCATGGTCGTACACCCCGGGTGGGGCTACAGCGAAATGACGATCAAAGTCAGTGGCGCAAACATAGAACAAACGGTCGCCCTGGTAAAAAATCTGTGGGACAAACAGATCACCAGCTTTCCCTTTGAATACACGTTCCTGGACGAGCACTTTGCCAACCTCTACCGCTCCGATCAGCAAATGAGTTCTGTCGTAGCCATCATGGCGTCGTTGGCGATCTTGATTTCGTGTATGGGGCTGTTCGGATTGGCGGCGATCACCACCGAAAAGAAAACAAAAGAGATCGGCATCCGGAAGGTGCTGGGAGCCACCGAAACACAGATCACCATGCTGTTGTCGAAGAATTTTACAGTGCTGGTGGTGGTGTCGTTCATTGTGGCCAGTCCGCTGACGTACTGGTTGTTGTATGGATGGTTGCAAAATTTTGCCTACCGTATCAGCATTAATCCGCTCATATTCTTACTGGGCGGGATGATCGCGCTGGTCATCGCGTTGGTCACCATCAGTTATCACACGCTGCGGTCGGCGCGTGCCAATCCGGTGAAGTCGCTGCGATATGAATAGTTCTTTCTGAAAATATACAGCGCTAGGGTTAGCAATGTAGCGGGGCCGGTGGATGTAGCATTCGCCGGCCTTTTTTTTACCTAGCGACTCAGTTGTTAGATATATTTTGTTTCTCTACTTTTACAACCGCTCAGTTAGTGGCAATGCGATAAGAATGATTCCCCATCTAAAAATCTACGCAATCGAGATCCTACCGTCATCGTTCTGGCCCGTTCGTCCGAAAAATTGACGTGTGGAATTGCCCTTCCCAGAGTTTAAGGCCCGGCTTACCAGGCGGAAAATGGCGTGTTATCAATCTGTTTAGTTAGCGTTATGATCGTAAAACACCAATAAAACACTTTTACTTACTACTTAAATAATTCACCATCTAAATGTTATCTCCACTATGAAAAAAAATTATCTGATCCTTATTTTGTTATTGGTTGCCAGCAACAGCATTGCGCAATGGTTGCCTTCGGGAGCAACGACCGGCAATATTTACTATGGGAACGGCAATGTGGGAATAGGCACCACCTCCACAACCGTCAACGCGAAGGTCGAAATCGTAAGCGACAATTCGATGTTGCGGCTGAGAGGAACGCAGTTTTCTACAAACACTCCTTTGGATATCCTTAACCTGGGTCTAACGGGTTCTGGTGCAAACAATCTTACCTTCAGAGTGGGCTTTCCCTATGCAGGCGGTGTGAACGCCGGTGGGAGATTGGATTTGATAAAACTTTTGAATGGGAACACGATTTTTGCCACCAGCGAGAGTGGGACGCAATTGGGAAATGTTGGGATCGGGACAACAACTCCGTTGTCGTTATTCTCTCTCGTCAAAGCACAGCTGGGGACAAACACAGATGGATTGGATGGATCGATGTTGTATTTAAATAACGGGCCAACGCCTGATGGGAGTATTATTGTTAAATCCCATGTTTTGCCAAATCAGGTTATTGGAGCCCTTAAATTTCATGTCAGTCCGGATAACCTAAACTATAGCCAGGCGGCCATCAAAGCAATAGCCGGAACAGGATCAGTTGCCAGCATCCTTGCTTTTTATACATCTACCAACAATACTCAACATGCTGGCAATGAGGTGATGAGAATTCAAAATAGCTCTGTTGGCATTGGCACAACAAATCCGGATGCCATGCTCGCGGTCAAAGGGACAATCCATGCGCAAGAAGTCAAAGTGGATTTAAGCGTGCCGGGACCTGATTATGTTTTTGAACGCACTTATGATCTTTTTTCTTTGGAAAACCTTAAAACATATATAACCGAGAACAAGCACTTGCCGGAAATACCTTCAGCAAATCAGATGAAGGAGGCCGGAATAGATCTTGGCGATATGAACATGTTACTTTTAAAGAAAATAGAAGAGCTGACATTATACAGTATTCAGCAAAATGAATTGGTGAAAGATCAACAGAAATTGTTGAGCGAGCAGAAATCGAAATTGGACCAATTGGAAGCTGCCGTAGCGGAGATCAAAAAATCCTTGAAGTAAATCAGGTCTGAGCTAATAAATAATGAGGGCGCCATAGACAAGGCGCCTTCTTTATTTGTAAAATATTTAAAAAGGGAAACAAGCCACGCCATATGATCTTAGACATAACCCCTAATTTGCCAGGCCAGTGAACAAGAGAATGATGTATCTTTGTCTCCCGCATGACCCACCCTGCACATCAGCCTAATCCATCGGCCGAAACCATTCGCGCCATCGAAAGCGAGATTGCTGCCCTGGAGGCGGAGCTTGGTGGCATCGAGGCGCGCATCAATGCCTTTGAGACCCAGGTCCGCGTCGCACTACAGCCTCAAATCGCGAGACTGAGGGATTTGACCACGCTGTATAAGCGTCTGAGGAATGAGAAAAAGGAGAAGCGACGCGAGCAAAAGAAGAAAGGGAAAAACTATAAAGAACCAAAGGGCCTGAAGAAAACCGGTCCTGCAAAAAAAATGCTCCCTTCCGACAAAAGAGCAGAGGAAGAATTAAAGCGGCTGTACAAAGAAGCCGTCGTACGCGTCCACCCCGACAAATTTGTAAATGGCGACCCCGCGCTCTCGGAACGCGCCACCACCATGACCGCCCAGCTAAATTCCTTGTACGATGCCGGCGACTTGCAGGAATTGAGCGCACTCCATCAGCACATCCTCAGCGGCAACGCCATGAGCCACGTGCCGTATCAACCCCAGACCTTGGCCGATCCCCAGGCCATGGTGGCCTATCTTCAGAAAAAGCGCGACGAAATGATGCAGTCCCTGCACGCGCTAAAGGCCAGCGAGTGGTACGGGATCATAAATACGCATCCTGAACCAACGGCCTTCATCGATACGCTCAGGCCCCAGTTTGAAGAACGCATCCAGGTCCTGACAAAAAGAACGCGGAAGGCGTAAACACATTTCGGTGTGATCGCGGGATTTCTATCTTTGCACCCACATTCAGTAAACTCCATCATGGCAACCACCAAACTTACCATAAACAGCAACGGCTCCGTAAAAGTAGAAGGCGACTTTGAAATTGTTGACGTCCAGGGCAATGCCTATGGCCTTCAAGGTCGCACCGTCGTATCGCTTTGCCGTTGCGGCCGTTCGGCCAACAAACCTTTTTGCGATGGTTCACACAAAGGACACTTCGAACACGATGCGAAGGCGTTCGAGCTTCCTCCCAAAAAAGTCTAGTACCTTTAGATCAGAGTGACGCCCGCAGTGTAATGCTGAAGGGGATCTCAACATGCGCCTTGGAATTTTCCAGGATCAGCTGCGCCGCGCGTTCGCCCATTTGTTGAAAGTCGGTAGAGATGGTGGTGATGCCATTGAGGATGAATTTCTTCAAAGGGATTTCGTTGTACGAGATCACCCCCACATCTTCGCCGACGGTGAGCTTCATGGCCAGTATTTTTTCGATCAGGATCACCAGGTCCTTCTCCATCAGGTTGATGTATACTTCCCCCTTGCCGATGGGTTCTTCTTCAATGTTGTGCACCACTTTGCTGGCAAAAGCATATTGATGACAGAAACGACGAAAACCTTTCAGGATCTCCTCCGGATGATAGGTGTATTCAGGAAAAATAATTTTGATCGTGTGATATTTGCTAAGCCGTTCTAACGCATTTTCCAGCGCCTGGTAAATGTCCTTTTCAAAATTTTCATACACCGCTCCAAATTCATCCTTCACGCCGGGCACCAGTTTATCTAACAAGATCAATTTTTCCTTTGGAATGGAGTTGATGATCTCGTATGCATTTTCGTTGCCTTCCAGAAAATGGGCGATGATGACATAGTAGGCATAATCGTCTTTTTTATTGGCGAGCAATTTTTTAAACAACGCAAAGTCATTGTTGTAGATATAGAAATCGATCGTCGCCAGGTCGCCGAGGGTAGAGGCGAAGGCGTCGTAGATGATCTTCTTGTGTTCGCTCAGCTTGTTGAAGAGCAGAAAGATTTTTTTTGTATTGCCCACGTCTGTGCTTTTGATGAAATAACCTTTGCCGGGAACGGAACCCAGCACACCGATGGTCTTCAGGTAGCGGTAGCTTTTCTCGGCTGTGTCGCGCGAGATCTCCAGTTCGAAGCTGAGGTCATTGATAGAGGGGAGGATATCGTTTTTTTTGATGAAGTCGTCCTGGATGGCTTTCAGGATCGAGTTGGCCAATTGGATATACTTCGGTGTGGAAGAATACTCGTCGATGATAACATGGCTGTAAAAAGAAGGCGCTTTCATGTTTAATTAGGAAACAGGGTTGCTAAAAAGTCGAGAATAAATCTTTAAATTAAAAATACAAGGTAACAATAGAACAACATAATTTCGTCATGATGGTGCAGGACAGTAAAGCGGGTGCGCGCGGGTATTTTGGCGTGAATTTTACGTTCAGTCGGCGCCGGGGCAATATGAGCCTTCCGAGCAGGAAGGAACGCATGATCGTTGTTAAAAGAGTGATCTTAAAAAATATTTCAAACCTTACAGAGCATGGCTTTAGAAAAAAGTAAAAACGCGGCGTTGACATCCGGGAGCTTCAAGCATGTCAGTTATTTGTGGGATGAAGAAAAAGCGAAGTCGCTGGCCGGCGATGAAGTGGGCTTGCTCATCTATCGTTCAAACTTGTTGGGTGCCGATCTCCGGCTCACCAACTATGGCGGGGGCAACACCTCCTGCAAGGCCACGGCCAAAGACCCGCTCACCGGGAAAGAAACGGAAGTGATGTGGGTAAAAGGATCCGGGGGCGACATCGGCACCTTGAAACGAAGCGGTTTGGCCGCGCTCTATGTCGACCGCCTGCGCAGCCTCACCAATGTCTACCGCGGCATCCGCTATGAAGACGAAATGGTGGAGTTGTTCAACCACTGCATCTACGACCTGGCCTCCAAAGCGCCTTCCATCGATACACCCCTCCATGGGTTCCTCCCCTTCAAACACATCGACCACCTGCACCCCGACGCCGCCATCGCCATCGCCGCGGCCAGAGACGGCAAACGCATCACCCAGGAATTGTTCAGCGGCACCATTGGCTGGGTGGAGTGGCAACGCCCCGGCTTTGACCTGGGGCTGAAATTGCGACAGTGCCTGGACGAAAACCCGGGGATCCGCGGCATCATGCTGGGTTCGCATGGTCTTTTCACGTGGGGAGACACCGCCTATGAAAGCTATGTCAACACCCTGGAGGTCGTGGAACGCTGTGCCGAATACCTGGAAGAAAACTACGGCAAGAAACGCCCCGTCTTTGGCGGCCCCCGGCTCAAAAGCCTGGCCCCGGACGCACGCCGGCAACAAGCATCCACCCTGGCCCCGCTGCTGCGCGGTTTCTGCTCCAGCCACACCCGCATGATCGGCCATTTCACCGACGACGACCGGGTGCTGGAATTTATCAACAGCAACGACCTACCCAAACTGGCGCCCATGGGCACCAGCTGCCCCGACCACTTTCTCCGCACCAAGATCAGCCCCCTGGTGCTGGAACTGAAACCGGACGAGTCGCTGACCGGCGTGAAGGAACTAAAGGAAAAGCTGGCGCCCGCGTTCGAAAAATACCGCGAGCTCTATAAAGTTTACTATGAGACCTGCAAACATCCCAACAGCCCTGCCATGCGCGACCCCAACCCGGTGGTCATTCTCTACCCCGGCGTGGGCATGTTCACGTTTGCCAAAGACAAACAAACCGCCCGCGTAGCCGCCGAATTCTATATCAACGCCATCAGCGTGATGAAGGGCGCGGAGGCCGTTTCCGAATACACCTCGCTGCCACGCCAGGAAGCTTTCAACATAGAATACTGGTTGCTGGAAGAAGCCAAGTTGCAACGAATGCCCAAACCCAAAGCATTGTCGGGCCGCGTGGCGCTGGTCACCGGCAGCGCGGGAGGCATTGGCAAAGCCATCGCCAAAAAATTTGCCGACGAAGGTGCCTGTGTCATCATCAGCGACAATGACCCCGACCGATTGAAATCCGCCGAGGAAGAATTTACAAAGCAATACGGCAAAGACGCGTTTGCTCCCACGCTTCTGGACGTCACCAACGCAGCACAATTGGAGAAATCGATGCACACCGCCGCGCTTGCCTTTGGTGGGGTGGATATTATTGTGAACAACGCCGGTCTCTCCATTTCCAAACCGCTGGAAGAACACACGGAAAAAGATTGGGATTTGTTATACGACGTCTTGGTGAAAGGACAATTCCTCGTCACCCAAGCCGGCGTGAACGTGATGCGCAAACAGGGCTTGGGCGGCGATGTACTGAACATTGTCAGCAAGAACGCGCTGGTGTCGGGCCCGAACAATGCGGGCTACGGTTCGGCGAAAGCCGCGCAACTGCACCTGAGTCGGTTGAATGCCGCCGAATTGGGGGCCGACAAAATTCGCGTCAACGTGATCAACCCCGATGCGGTCATTGCCGACAGCAAGATCTGGGCAGGTGCCTGGGCGGAAGGTCGCGCGAAAGCCTATGGCGTGAAGGTGGAGGAGCTCCCCGCATTCTACGCCAAGCGCACCCTGTTGAACGAAATCATATTGCCCGAAGACATTGCCAACGCGTGCTTTGCCTTTGTGGGGGGCTTGCTCAATAAATCCACCGGCAACGCCCTCAACGTCGATGGTGGCGTGGCCGCAGGATTCATGCGATAACAAGAAAGAATATTTTATTTTCCTAACGGTGAAAAGAAATGCAACTGGAAAAATATAAGATCGATCAACACAACGAGACCTTAAGCGCGGCACACAAAAGAAAATTCGCAGCGCTCACGGCCGACCTGCCCCATGCCGAAACCATTGTGAAGAAGCTGGCCGATTTCCAGGTGGCCATACCGAGCTGGGCCTTGGGTACGGGTGGCACTCGCTTTGCCAGATTTGCTGGTGGTGGCGAACCGCGAAGTCTCGAAGAAAAAATTGAAGACATCGGCCTGCTCCATCAGTTGAATCGCTCTAGTGGCGCGATCTCGCTGCACATTCCCTGGGATATACCAAAGAACGGCGCGGCTATCAAAGCGCTGGCTGCACAACACGGCATCCGTTTCGATGCCATGAACTCCAACACCTTCCAGGACCAACCCGGACAAAAGCTGAGTTATAAATTTGGCTCCATGCAGCACGTCGACAAAGCGGTGCGCCGCCAGGCGGTGGAACACAACCTGGAAGTGATCGAACACGGCGTCGCGCTGGGTTCGCAGTCGCTAACGGTATGGCTGTCGGACGGATCGTGTTTCCCAGGCCAGCTCAATTTCAGGAAGGCCTTTCAGAATACCCTGGAAAGTTTGCAAGAAGTGTATGCCGCGTTGCCGGCCACCTGGAAAATGTTTGTCGAGTATAAAGCATTCGAACCCAATTTCTATTCGACCACGGTCGGCGATTGGGGGCAATCTTTACTTTACGCCACCAAGCTGGGTCCCAAAGCATACACGCTCGTAGACCTGGGGCATCACCTGCCCAACGCCAACATCGAACAGATCGTCGCCTTGTTGCTCATGGAGGGCAAACTCGGGGGCTTCCATTTTAACGACTCCAAATACGGCGACGACGATCTCACCGTGGGCAGCATTAAACCGTATCAACTGTTCCTCATCTTCAACGAACTGGTCGAGGGCATGGACGCCCGCGGCATGGATCACACGACCGATCTGGGTTGGATGATCGATGCTTCCCACAATGTGAAAGACCCCCTGGAAGATCTGCTGCAGTCGGTGGAGGCCATCCTGATCACCTACGCGCAGGCCCTGCTGGTGGATCGCGCCGCCTTGCAATCGGCCCAACAAAATAACGACGTGGTGCGCGCCCAGGAGATTTTACAAAATGCATTCCGCACCGACGTCAGGCCTTTGGTAGCCGAAGCCCGGCTGCGAACCGGTGGAGCGCTCGACCCGATCCAGCTTTTCCGCGACCAGCAAGTGCGCGAACAGCTCGTGAAACAACGCGGCCTCAAAACCATTGCCACCGGACTTTGATGCACGCCCTGCCCGTCATTTTGATCTTCGATATTGGCAAGACCAATAAAAAGATATTGTTGTTTGACGAGTCGTATACCTTGGTGGAAGAAGAAACCACACACTTGCCCGAGACCACAGACGAAGACGGCATGCTCTGCGAAGACGTGCAGGGTCTCACCCAATGGATGCGCGACGCCTGGCAAAAAGTGATACACGACAAACGCTACGACGTTCGGGCCATCAACATTTCGGGCTATGGTGCGAGCTTTGTTTACCTCGATGAAAGCCTCGAGCCGTTTTTACCTCTGTACAACTATCTGAAAGCCTATCCACCGGCACTGCAGGAGCGCTTTTACAAAACCTATGGAGGAGAGACCTCCTTTTCCGCGCGAACGGCGTCGCCTGTGTTGGGCAGCCTGAACTCCGGCATGCAGCTCTATCGCCTCAAGGAAGAGCGGCCAGCCCAGTTCAAAGCCCTGAAGTATGCTTTACATCTCCCGCAATACCTCAGCTTTATCCTCACGCGCGAACCAAGTTCGGAGATCACCAGCATCGGCTGCCACACCAACCTGTGGGACTTTGAGCAGAACCGCTATCACGAATGGGTAACCCGCGAAGGCATCGACCTGAAATTTCCTCCGTTGAAAAAAAGCACCGACGTGGTCATGGTCCGCAGCAACGAAAAGACCATTCCCGTCGGCATCGGTCTCCACGACAGCTCTGCAGCCCTCATCCCGTATCTCAAAAACTTTCACGAGCCCTTCATCCTGTTGTCCACCGGCACGTGGTGCATCAGCCTGAACCCTTTCAACAACACCCCGCTCACGACCGACGAGCTGCAACACGATGGTTTATGCTACCTGACCTACCAAGGCCAGCCCGTGAAAGCCTCGCGTTTGTTTGCCGGGTATGAGCACGAGCAAGAGATTAAGCGGTTGTCTGACCACTACGGTGAACCGATTGAGCAGATCACAGCGGTGGCGCATGACCCGGAGATTATCGACCGGCTAAAAAAGAGGGGATGGGAGGAGCGATGCCTGCGCGACACATTGCAACATTCCGTCTTCGGAGAAACCGATCTGAAAGACTTTGGGAACAGCGCCGTGGCCTATCATGCCCTGATCATGAACATCGTGGCGCGCCAGCGGATGTCGACCCGGATCGTGATGCAGGGAACGGATGTGAAGCGCATTTTTGTCGATGGCGGCTTTAGCAAAAACAGTATTTATATGCACCTGTTGGCGACCCTGTTTCCGGGGGTGGAGGTCTTTGCCGCGTCTGTGCCGCAAGCCACCGCGTTGGGCGCCGCCCTGATCCTGCATGCCCGATGGAATCAGAAACCCTTGCCCGCCAACCTCATCGGATTGAGGCATTATGCCGTAAATCCCCGGTAATTTCCCTTCAGCGAAGTCTTTTCCCACATGCTGGAAATCCGAAAAAAAATAATAAATTTCTATTCACAATAATCCCTACCCCAAACCTTTATAGATAGAAGGTTGTTTTCTAAGGGCACGGGAAAGACCCCGTCTAAGGTAGTTGGCGTATCGCGAATTGAATCCTTTTGAACCCAAAATGAACCATGCCATGTTGCTCCTGCGTGTAATTGTTCTTGTATTGATGCTTTCGATGATGTCTTGCCACGGCGGTTTGATCCCCTGCCCCCGGGTGAAGACAGCGAAGCTCCAAAAGCATTACCGGCCTTCAGCGCAATATCTCTCCGCCAAGGCCGAACGCGAGGCGGATGCCGATCTGCAGCGTCAGCGCATGCGCGACCCCAACGTAAAATACATCCAGGATGTCTCTGTAGAAGATTGGGATTGTCCCCATCCCGGCGCCAAGCGCTACAAGCCCCGGGCCGTGAAAGAGAACATCAAGAAGAATCTGAAGAAGATCAATTCCGATTCACAAAATACCCTCAAGGCCGATTCTGTCTCATCGCGCTAGTCCGCGGCTCCTTCCAGTAATGCTGCAAATCTATCAACATTGAGTAGCCCAGGCTTTAGGCTTGGTCTGTCCACACATTATTGTGATTAATTTTTCTTTGAAAGGGTTGAATGCAGTCAGGGCTAAAGCCCGGATGATGGAGGTGTGCTTGTCCCTGGCCTAAAGGCCAGGGTTATTCCAATTCAGGCACGTCAACTACTCCTGTTTCATGAATACATTATTGCGGTTCAAAGCCCTCAGCGCTTCGTTCTTATAATTGCGCCCGATGGGGATATCGATCGTACCAATCTTGACACCCGTGGGGGTGAACGATGAGATCTTATCGATGGGCACAATGAACGAGCGGTGTATGCGTGTGAATTTCCTTTCCGGCAAAGTTTGTTCCAGGTAACTTATTTTTTGATACGTGATGATCTGCCGCGTGGCCGTCTTCACCCGCACATAGTCGCGCAGGCTTTCGATATAGAGGATGTCTTTCAAATAGACTTTCACCATCTCGCGATCTTCCTTGAAATAAAGATACGCTTCGTCATAGGATCGCAACAAGGATGAATCGTTTTGCACTTCGGCGGGAGCGACTTGTTTGAGCTCGAACACTTTGCTGATGCCGCGCAAGAAGCGATCGAATGAAATGGGCTTCAGCAGGTAGTCGACAACGTCGAGGTCATACGCATCGAAAGCATATTGGCGATAGGCCGTGGTGAGGATCACGCGCGGCCGATCCTTCAGGGACTTCAGCAGGTCGATACCCGTCACTTGCGGTAACTGGATGTCGAGCAGGATGAGGTCCACTTTGGTTTTCTGCAGCAGCGTGAAGGCTTCGATGGCATTCTCGCAGCTTTTTACGAGGCTGAGGCCACTCACTTTTGTCACGTAGGACTCGAGGAGCTGACGGGCCAGGGGTTCGTCGTCGACAACGAGGCACTTGATCATGTGTATGCGGGATAAGCGTTGACTCCGGTTGGTTTACGTACGGGGGCATCCAAAAGTTCGATCTTCATCACCACGAGAAACGTTTCCGCCTCTGCATGGATCTGCAACGTATGCCGCCCCGGGTAGATCAGGGCCAGCCGCTTTTTCACATTCTGCAACCCGATGCCCGAGAAGGGACGTTCGGCGGCCTCGGGGGGCGTGCCGGTGCTGTTCTCGACTTTGACCACGAGCGTATTTTCCTGCAAGAGAATATCCACCCTAACCCAACTTTGCGCGATCTGGTTGTGCACCCCGTGTTTGAAACTGTTCTCCACGAACGGAAGGATCAGCAGGGGGGCGATGTTGATGTCGTCCAGGTTGTCATACAGATTGAGCGACACGTCGAGACGTTCCGTGTAGCGCATGGTCTCCAGGGCGATGTAGTTTTGAAGGTGCTGCACTTCTTTCAGCAGCGGCACTTCGGCCTGGTTGCTGTCATACAACATGTAGCTCATCAACTCCGAAAGCTTGTGCACCGTTTCCGGCGCCTTCGCCGGATCATTCAGCGTGAGGGCATACAGGTTGTTGAGCGTGTTGAACAAAAAATGGGGATTGATCTGCGACTTCAATAGCTTCAACTCCGCTTCCAGTTTTTCCTTCTCCAACTGCTGCGCCATTTGTTCGAACACCTGGGCGGTGCGTTGGTGATTATACCAGTGTTTCAACAAGTGGAACGAGGCCACGATCGCCACCAGTGCATACATGGTGCCGATATAGATCAGGATCTTTGGCAGGAAGAAAAGCGGCAGGGCCTGGCCTTCGGGATAGTAGAGGGGATAGACAATGAAGTAGGACAAGATCCGGAACAATAGTCCGAAAGCGGCCATCGAAGCGATCAGTCCGAGCAGAAATGAACCATACCGCCGGTTGATCAATAGCTTATCGATGAGCACGTACAAGGTAAAATAGGTGGCCATGATCTTCACCGGCAATTCCAGGAGCGAGATCATCAGCCGCTCGGTATACTTCCCATCCACCATCCCCCAAATGAAACCCTCGTAGAGCAGGAAACTTACCCAGAAAATGACATGCCACGCCAGGCGGCTGCGCAGCACCAGGGAATGGCTGACGGCGACGTCGAACAGGTTCTCTTGTTCCTTCAATTTTTGGGCGGGTGACATAGAGCGAAGATCACAATTTTCCCGCTCATCCGCGTTACTTTTTAGACAAACGACAGTACTACCTTACAAGATGCACTGCGAATTTTCGAGGGTGTCCGATAATTTTAATGAGTGGAAACTGCAACCTCGTGCATGGCTTTGAAGTCTTACCATCAGACTTCTCTAAAATGGACCAGCATTTGCAGTAGGCTATGGGCCTCGTTTGGCGAATGAGACCGGACCATCCAATGCTCTGGTAAATACGGATAACTTCTTCTTGTTGAATCATGATGTACGCGAAAATTCACCGGCAATGCATAAAAAAACGATCGTGGTGGGAATCTTGCCTGGTGTTATGGATCCCGTTCATCCTGGGGCTCTCGTGTTCGCCTGTTCGCCCACTGTACGAAAATGAAGACCATCACGTACCGTTTCGAACACACGGAGGTATACCCCTCATCACCGCGAAACTCAACGGGAAGACGGCTCACTTCATTGTGGATACGGGTGCCTCCATTTCGCTTTTGAATGAAGGCGAAGCGGACTATTTCGGATTCCAAACGAGACAGGACGAATTGTATAATGAAGTGTGCGTCACCGATCTCAACGGTACGACTACCGCAAATCGAGTGACCCCGTGTGTGTTGGAGCTGGGTACCCTGACGGTGAAGTCCCATCACTTTAAGAGTCGCGATATGGTTGAGTTCTCGAAGCCCTTCATGGAACAGGAGGGCATCCGCATCGCCGGCATTTTGGGGTCCGACCTGATGGCGTACTACCATTTGCAGATTGACTTTAAGAACCATGTCATTTCGTTCAAAAAGTAAAATGTTTTTTCAGTAGACACGTTGATGTAATATCTAAACCAGACTCCCCATGAAAGACAAAAAAGAAAATCTGGAAGATTTCGGCAAAACCGAGTTGCTGAACATGATCAGCTATCTTCAAACCAACCTGCGCCGTCGCACCGATCAACTGCACCGCGCACGGATCACGATCTCGGGATTAAAGGGCCGGTTAGCGAAAATGAAAGATACCATCGAAAGTCAGCGGAAGCGGATTTTGGAGTTGTATCAATAGTTTAGCACAAGTGCAATTATTTTCCGCGCCATAAGCTTTTGGAAAAATTCCATGCTGCAACACAGTGTCGTCGATGGTTGGCTTTAATTTTTTATCGATCCGGGTAAATACGGAGTTCTTTTTTCAGGAACGGATGTCACCAATATCTTTTTTGTGACGGTGATTTAGGATAAGCGCGTCAAAAGAGGACATGACCGGTCTGGTGTGTTCGAACGAAGGTTGTGCTCAAGCCCAAGATTTATTTCTCCGAACAGTCCGTTTGCAAACGTTAGCATCATTTTCATGTGCCGCAAATCCAAAACTATCCGCATTATTTTTCATTAAGCGCTTCCTTTAGGATATATTTACCATAGAGCTGAACGATCGATGAACATATTCAGAACAACAAGTGCCACACAACGCCCCGGTATACTATCGGCGGGTGTGTTGTATTTGTGTCTGCTGGGCTTGTTCAACACGATCTTTTTTCCCACCGTGCAAGCGTCACTGTCGCGGGGCACCGAGGTGCAGGTGCATTCGGATTCTTCCTTGCTGGAAGTGATCATGGAAGCCTTCTTCGATGTGAACGACACCGACACCGACCCGCACGATGATGAAGATGACCTCATTGAAAAGGAGCATTATATCTTACCCGCTCTTTCCCCGGTTTCTAGAGTAGCGGCTTTTGCAGAACGCAAGAAAGCACCGCGTAATCCTTTTGCTCTCAACGACCCTATTTTAGAAAAAACTACACCACCGCCCAAGTATTCGTAATAGCGGTTCTTGGTCATTCGCCTTTTCTCTTGATGCGCTACGCCTCGCGTCACGGAGAAAACGATGATCTTCATTTCATTCCAACGAATGAAATGAAACGCCTATTACATTTTTAACGCGCTCAAAAATTGAGCGTGGTGATCTCATTAATACGATTGGGCTTTTATGAAAAACATCAAGATTTTTATTTTATTTTTTTGCGTGTGGATCGCCGCCTGCAGCCCCGAACGCAAAACAGACACGCAACAAAAATTGCCGGTCACCCGACTGATCGCGAAAGACACCGTGCTGCACCGCGAGTATGTTGCCGACATCAACGCCTTCCGCAACGTAGAGATCCGTGCGCGCGTGCAAGGTTACCTGGACTACATTTATGTAGACGAGGGCCAGGAAGTAAAAAAGGGACAGCTACTCTTCCGCATCAATGATCAGGAATATAAAGCCGAATACACCCAGGCCAAGGCAAATCTGCGCAGCATCGAAGCCGATGCCAAGGCCATTGAACTGGAGCTACACCAGGTGAAGTTGCTGGTGGAGAAAGACATCATCTCCAGGACCGAACTCGAAATGGCCCAGGCCAAGTTGGCTGCCGTGCGCGCCAAAGCCGAAGAGGCCCGGTCATCCTTATCCAACGCTGAGATCCGATTGTCGCACACACAGGTCAAAGCTCCCTTCGATGGCGTGATCGATCGGTTGCCGTTCAAGATGGGAAGCCTCATCGACGAAGGGTCGCTGCTCACCACGGTTTCCGACGTCGATGCATTTTATTCTTACTTCAATGTATCGGAAAAGGAATACCTCGAATACATCAAAAAGAAACTGAACCACAAAAAGGAGAACGACGAAGTGGAGTTGATCCTCGCCGACGGCACCTTGTATGCACACAAAGGAAAGATCGAGACCGTGGAGGGTGAGTTTGAAGCCAGCACGGGCAACATCGCCTTTCGCGCCAAATTCCCCAACCCGCAGAAACTCATCAAACACGGCGCTAGCGGCAGAGTTAGGTTGACCAACACGGTACAGAACGCCCTCTTCGTACCGCAGAAGGCAACGATGGAGATCCAGGACAAAACCTATGTGTTCGTCGTCGACAGCAAGAATAAAGTGAAGATGCAAAGCTTCACGCCCAAGCTGCGGTTTTCTCATTTCTATATCGTGGAAACCGGGCTGAAGCCAGGCGACAAAGTGGTTTACGAAGGCATCCAGAACATCCGCAATGGCATGAGCATCACCCCGGCCTATCTGCCGTTGGACAGTCTCATCCTCATCACGGAACAAAAGCCTGCAGCCGTCGCCAAGATTTAGGGCGAAGATTTTTTTTGTATTCGTCAAATCCTTTTAAACCACAACGCTAAAGATGTTTCGCACCTTTATTGAACGGCCTGTGCTTTCACTGGTCATATCCTTACTCATCACCCTGCTGGGTGTGCTGGCCTGGGTTGAGCTGCCGGTCACGCAATTCCCCGACATCGTGCCGCCCGCGGTGACGGTCACCACCAGCTATGTCGGCGCCAATGCCGAAGTGTGTGCCAAGGCCGTAGTCACCCCCATCGAACGGGCGGTGAACGGCGTGCCCGGCATGACCTACATGACGTCGGTGTCCAGCAACGACGGTACCAGTATCATTCAAGTATATTTCCGGGTGGGAACCGATCCCGATCTGGCGGCGGTGAACGTACAGAACCGCGTGTCCACGGTGTTGGATGAAATGCCGGAAGAAGTGATCAAGGCTGGGGTGGTCGTTGAAAAAGAGGTGAACAGCATGCTGCTCTACCTCAACCTCACCAGCGACGACAACACCGTGGACGAAAACTTCATCTACAACTTCGCCGACATCAACGTGCTCGCCGAACTAAAACGCATCGACGGCGTAGGCTTCGCCGACATCATGGGCGCCCGCGAGTATTCCATGCGCATATGGCTCAAACCGGACCGTATGGCCAACTACGAAGTGTCCGCCGACGAAGTGATCCAGGCCTTGCGTGACCAAAATGTAGAGGCCGCCCCGGGCAGAGCGGGCGAGAGTTCCGACCGTTACAAACAAATGCTTCAATACGTGCTGCGCTACACGGGCAAGTTCAACGAACCCGTGCAGTATGGCAACATCGTGATCCGCGCCACCGAAGAAGGCGCCATGCTAAAACTGAAAGACATTGCCGACATCGAGTTCGGCTCCATGGACTATGGCATTCTCTCCAAGCTCGATGGCAAACCCTCGGCCGCGATCCTGCTGAAGCAACGCCCAGGATCCAACGCGCGCGAAGTGATCTCGAATGTGAAGCGACGGATGGCGGAGCTTCAAGCCGCTTCGTTTCCACCGGGCATGAAGTATACCATCAGTTATGATGTGTCGCGGTTCCTGGATGCATCGATCCACGAGGTGGTGCGTACGTTGGTGGAAGCCTTCCTGCTGGTGTCGTTGGTGGTGTTTATCTTTTTGCAGGACTTTCGTTCCACGCTCATCCCCGCGTTGGCCGTGCCGGTGTCACTGGTGGGCACATTCTTTTTCATGCAGATGCTGGGATTCTCTATTAACCTGTTAACGCTGTTTGCGCTGGTGCTGGCCATCGGCATTGTGGTCGACAACGCCATTGTGGTGGTGGAAGCCGTGCACGTGAAGATGGAGGAGGGCTTGCCGCCAAAGCAAGCAGCCGTTGCGGCCATGAAGGATATCAGCGGCGCCATCGTGGCCATCACGTTGGTGATGTCGGCGGTGTTTGTGCCCGTGGCGTTCATGTCGGGGCCGGTGGGAATTTTTTACCGCCAGTTTTCGCTGACGCTGGCGATTGCCATTGTTATCTCGGGGATCAACGCGTTAACCCTCACGCCCGCGCTGTGCGCGATCATGCTCAAGAAGGCTGACGAGCACAATCATGGTAAAAATTTACTCCAACGTTTCTTTTTAAAGTTCAACAATGGGTATGGGGCAGTAGCGAATAAATACCAGTCATTGATCACGGCGCTTGCGGGCCGCCGCCTTGTGACGATGGGGTTGCTGCTTTTTTTTATCGTCGCGACATGGGGTATCAATACAATACTTCCTTCCGGATTTATTCCCACGGAAGATCAAGGCATGATCTATGTGAACATTACCACGCCGTCGGGCGCAACCGTTGAACGGACGGAGCGCGTAATGGACGAAGTGCAGGTGGCCACAAAAGGTATGTCGTCCGTGGAATCGGTGTCTACGCTGGCGGGATTCAGCTTGATGACGGATGGCGCAGGGTCCTCCTATGGTATGGGCATGATCAACCTGAAGGCCTGGGATGAGCGCAAGGAGTCGCTCCCGGAAATCATAAAGGAACTGGAGGAGCGAACCAGGAACATATCCGATGCCAGCATTCAATTCTTCCCGCCGCCGACCGTGCCAGGCTTCGGCAATGCGAGTGGGTTCGAGCTTCGCGTGCTGGACAGGACAGGCTCAGGCGACCTGCAACGAACGGCGTCGGTGACCGAAGACTTCATCCGGGCCTTGAAAGCGCGGCCGGAAATTGGCGATGCCTTCACCAGTTTCGATCCCAGCTTCCCGCAATACATGATCCACATCGACCAGGAAACAGCGGCGCAAAAAGGCGTGACCATCGACAAAGCCATGAGCAACCTGCAAACGCTCATCGGCAGTTTGTATGCCACCAACTTTATTCGCTTTGGTCAAATGTATAAAGTGATGGTGCAGGCCGACGCGCATTATCGTGCCAACCCGGAAGACCTCCTCGCGTTGCATGTGAAGAACGACAAAGGCGAGATGGTTCCCTACTCGGCTTTTGTCCATTTAGAGCGCGTGTACGGTCCCGAGCAATTAACGCGCTACAACATGTTCACCGCGGCCATGGTGAACGGTGAGGCGAAGGCCGGCTATAGCAGCGGCGATGCCATCGAAGCCATCAAGCAAGTGGCCAGCCAAACCCTGCCCCGGGGATTCACTTACGAGTGGTCGGGGATGACGCGCGAAGAGATCCTGTCCGGTAACCAGGCGATCTTCATTTTTATGATCTGCCTCTTGTTCGTCTACTTATTGCTGTCGGCTCAGTATGAAAGTTTCCTGTTGCCGCTACCGGTGATCCTGTCTTTGCCGACGGGAATTTTCGGCGCATTCTTTTTCCTGACCGTGGCAGGTTTGCAGAATAACATCTACGCGCAGGTCGCGCTGGTCATGTTGATTGGACTGCTGGGAAAGAATGCTATTCTGGTGGTGGAGTTTGCCATTCAGCGACAAAAAGAGGGACTGACGGTGTTGAAAGCCGCCGTGGAAGGTGCAGCATCCCGGTTGCGTCCCATCCTGATGACTTCGTTTGCTTTTGTGGCGGGACTAATACCGTTGTGTATGGCTACGGGTGCCGGCGCGTTGGGCAATCGCTCCATCGGCACCGCCGCTGCTGGTGGCATGATCGTCGGAACGGTGTTCGGCGTCATTCTCGTTCCAGGCCTCTATGTGATCTTCGCGAGTTGGGCCGAACGAAGCAAGCCCGCGGTGAAGTTAAGTGAGCATCTACATATCGTAAATTAAAAAATTGAGATTGGACTATGGCTTTTAAGCGATCAACCTATAGTGTTTTTATTTTCGTAGTGGCCATGTGTACAGGTTGTAAAATGACCAGGCCTGTGCTTCCTCAAGCCGTAAAGGTGCCGGATTCTTTTGGCGCGGTTGCCGACACGGTCAGTTCGGGCCGTACCCCGTGGAACGCATTTTTTAGAGATCCCCATTTGATCCGCCTCGTCGGCGAAGCCATCGAAAGCAATCCCGATGTCCAGATCGCTTTGCAACGCATCGAGATGACGCGGGCTGGCGTGATGTTGCGAAAGGGAGCCCTCTTTCCGTCCGTAAATCTTTTCATGGCCCGGGGTCAACGCAAGTTTGGTGATCATACTATGGACGGTGTTGGAAATTTTGATACCAATTTTTCCGACAACATCACCGAAGACAAACGTATCCCCGAACACCTCCCGGAATATTATGTTGGCTTGCAAAGCTCGTGGGAGATCGATCTCTGGCGAAAGCTCCGAAATCGCAAGAAGGCCGCCTTTGCGCGCCTGCTGGCAAGCGAAAAAGGAAAGCACTGGGTCACGACCACGCTGGTTGCCGAGGTGGCCGTGTTATATTATGAACTGCTCGCACTCGACAACGAGTTGCTGATCATCCAAGAAAACATCCGGCTCCAGCAAAAGGCCGTGGAGGTGATCCTGGTCCAAAAGCAGGCGGGCAGAGCCAACGAGCTTGCTGTGCAACAATTCACGGCCCAACTGATCAATACCCAAGGCCTGGAGTATCGTGTGCGGCAGGAGATCGTAGACGCCGAAAACGCATTGAATGTTTTGCGTGGAAGTATGGGCAACCCCGTGGAAAGAGGCCAGCCCATACTAACGCATGTGCTTCCATCCGAGGTCACCGTCGGTATTCCCATGCAAATGCTAAGGCGGCGTCCGGATATTCAGCAAGCCGAGTTGGCGTTGCTGGCCTCGCACGCTGATGTGAAGGCGGCCTATGCAGCATTCTTTCCATCGCTTACCATCACGTCTTCGGTTGGCTTGCAGTCGTTTAGTTCAGCCTATTTTTTTAGTACACCGGGTTCTATTGCCTATAACGTTTTGGGTGGGCTAACGGCGCCGTTGTTTGATCGCAATACCATTCGCGCCGACTACAAGGCCGCCACGGCATTTCAAAATGAGGCGTTTCACCAATACCGCCGCACAGTTTTCAATGGCTACAGCGAGGTAGTGAGCAACATGAACCGGATTGAAAATTTGAAGGCCACCTCCAACCTGAAAGAGCAGGAGGTAGCTGTGCTGCAAAATGCGGTCACCACGTCGCGCGATCTTTTTAAAACAGGCTATGCCAACTACCTCGAGGTAGTAGCAGCCCAACGCGGCGTACTGGAAGCCGAATTGGCGCTGGCCGATACGCGGAAGGAACAGTTTCATTCGTTGATTGCCTTGTATAGAGCTTTAGGGGGTGGATGGGACTGATAAATTTTTGTTAACCCGCACCTCCGGTGGTGATATTTCATCATTATTTGCATAACAAATAAAATAGAACCGTTGACATTCGCGTTTATTAGCTATACATTTAGTGAACAAATAAGTGTTCATGAAAGGAACAAACCTCGGCGAATTTGAAGAACTGGTGCTGCTCACGGTGGGTATCTTACAGGAAGAGGCCTATAGCATTGCCATCGCAAAAGAGATCAAACGGGTCACCAAGCGGCATGTCATTTTTGCGGTGGTACATTCTGCTTTAAACCGCCTGGAAGAAAAGGGATATGTGGATTCCAAACTCGGCGGCGCCACCCAGGAACGGGGCGGACGGAGTAAACGGATCTTCACGATCTCTGCCGCGGGGAAAAAGGCTTTGCTGCGCAGCAAAACACAGCGGGACGCCCTGTGGAGCCTGATGCCGAAAGTTGTTTTCAAAAATATATAAGGTATACCTATGAAACATAAACCACCGGTTTGGGCGGATCGCTTCTTTGCATGGTTTTGCGCCCCGCATTTGCTCCACGATCTCCAAGGTGACCTGCACGAACGGTTCTATGAACGCATCCGCGACGACGGTGTTCGGGCAGCACGCTTTCATTTTGTGCTGGATGTGTTCTCTTTTTTCAGGCCCTACATTCTCCGGAGAAGAAAGCACGGTTTTTCTCAAACATCTTTCCGGATGCTTTTCGGCCATTACCTGAAAAGCGCGTTTCGAAGCATGAAGCGCGACAAACAATTTCTCGTGGTCAACACCTTGGGGTTGGCCCTGGGGATAGGATGCTCATTGTTGCTGATCGCCTACGTCTATACGGAACTTTCCTACGACCGGTATGTGGACGATCCGTCGTCGGTATATCGCGTGAGCTGTAGTACGGTGATCGACACAAAAGAAACCCAGTTCGCACCCATTCCGCCGGCGATTGGGCTGGCCTTGAAAGAAGCGCTTCCCGAGATCAGCGACATGGCCCGCTTTATGACCTGGTCCTATACCACGGGCAATTCTTCTGTTAGCTACCAGGACAAATCTTTTTATCAACAAAACATATTTATAGCCGACTCCACCATCTTCAAGGTGATCACGTTCCGTTTTCTGGCCGGCAATGCCGCGGCCTTGCGTCAGCCGGACAGGGTGGTGCTATCACATACCCTGGCGGCAAAGATTTTTGGCCCGGATTATTTGCAGCGGCGCGACCTTTTGCAAACCGTGATCCGTATCGACAAGCAGGAATTTGCCGTGGGCGGCGTAGTGGATGACATGCCTTATAGCAGTCACTGGCGTCCGGAAGCGATGGTTGGCTGGCAAGGTCGGGGTAATGACAATGTGTGGGACGACTCGCATGCGTATACCTACATTCGCGTCAACGCGGGGACCGATCCGCAGGCATTGCAAAAACGAATGAGCAAATTTATCGCCGCCAATGAAAATATAAAGAAGGTAGCGGAGGCCTTTGGCGCAAAGGTGTCGGTGTTCATTCAGCCCCTGACGGACATTCATCTTCATTCCGACAAAATGTATGAGCTTTCTCCCGGCGGTAGCATTGGATATATTTATGCGTTTTCCGTGCTGGCGCTGTTCTTTCTCTTTTCTTCCGGCATAAACTATACAAACCTGGCCATTGCGGCGTCGGCTCATCGCTTCAAGGAGATCGGGGTGAGAAAGGTAATTGGCGCTCTGCGTCACCAGATCCAGAAGCAATTCATGATCGAAGCGGTCCTCATCACGTTCATCGCGGCGGCGATCGGCGCAGGGTTCTTTTATTTGTTGATCCCTCGCTTCAATGCGTTGATGGAATATAAACTCGACATGGACATCTTCCGTCAAAGCGAATTTTTGGCGATGGCGACGGGCGTGGTGATGATCTTGTCGTTGCTCTCGGGATTTTATCCGGCGTTCTATCTGTCCTGGATCAATCCCATACAAATCTTGAAAAGCAAATTTAGCGGTGGCCCGGGCAAGGCGCATTTTAGGAAAACGCTATTGATGACGCAGTTTGCAATTTCAGCGATCATGATTGTGGCCGTTCTGGTGGTGAGTGCACAGATGCGGTACCTCAGCCAAAAAGATTTGGGCTTCAACAAGGAGAATGTGATGATCGTCACGATCCCGGACGCGTATATGAAGGACCTGTTGGTGCTGAAGGAAAAGCTATTGGCCGTGACCGGTGTATCGGGTGCAGCAGTATGCGACTATGTGCCGGGCTATTCCGACATGGTGGATGAACATTATGTGGAACGGGCAAACGGCGAGATGAAATCCAGCACGGTATCACGACTGCATTTCGATAAAGACTACCTGCGTGTGTTGGGTCTTGAAGTGATCCAGGGAAGGAACTTCGATCCCACGAACGAAGCCGACTACAAAGCCGCTTACCTGGTGAACGAGGCAGCGGTAAAGGCCTATGGTTGGGATAAAACACCCCAAGGCGCACTGGGCCGCAAGATCGAGGGCTTCAACTATGGCAAGAAGGGTCAGGTGATTGGCGTAGTAAAGGATGTCAACTTATTTTCCCTAAAACAAAAGGTGGCACCGCTGGTGATGGGCCTCACGCCATATGCCAGCTTTTTGTACGTGAAGACCGATGGACAACATCCGAAGGAAATGGTTCGCCGCATCGAACAGACCTATAAGGCGGTCATGAACAACGAACCACTGAGCTACCAGTTCCTGGACGAGCGACTGATGCGTCTCTATGAATCGGATCAGAAAATGAATGCGGCCCTGGTGAGCGGCTCGCAAGTGCTGATCTTTATTTCATGTCTGGGTCTGTTCGGATTGTCCTCCTTCATGGTGACCCAGCGCACGAAAGAGATCGGCGTTCGAAAAGTACTGGGTGCATCACTCCGCGAGATCATGGTGTTGCTGACACGCGACTACGTTCGTCTGATCATCATGGCCAATGCCGTAGCCATTCCACTGGGATATTTGCTGATGCGCCAATGGCTGAAGAGCTACGCCTACCGGGTTGACCTTTCGTGGTGGATGGCGCTGGTGCCGGTGTGCCTCACGGTTTTGCTGGCGTTGCTTTCCATCAGCTTCCAGGTAGCACGTGCATCGAGGGCGAACCCCGTACGGACGCTGCGCTATGAATAACCCATGGATCGCAATAGCACTGTGAGCACCTTTGTCGTGCAATAGACAGCGATTCATCCGGGAGGTTTATTTACCCAGCGTCGAAGCGGCATCGGACTTTCGCCATTCCTTCAAAAGCTCAGTTGACTGTTGAAGTAGAAAAAGATTCAGATCGCTGCTGCGCACACCGGCCTCGCGATCTTGCAATACCATATCCGAAGCATATTCATAAACGGACGTTGTCAGGCGTTGCGCCATTTCATCTCGTCCCAAGGCCATGAGCATGTCGGCCGCCTGGAGGTTGGTGTAGGACGGAAGGAGGTGGGGTGGATATAATTTTTCTACCGCCTGGATCAGCACTTTTTCGGCCATCTCCGTATTGCCTTCTTCCAGGTAGGCTCCTGCGAGCGCATTGAACGATTGGCGGATGGGTACGATCATGCGCGCGTGAAAATCCTCATAGTTAAAATAGACTTGCGGGTTGGCGAGGTTCGCGTAGTCGGCTTCTTCGATAAGATATTTATAAGTAAGAGCCTTGTCAACGGCGATATTTTTTTCATCGTGCGACGTGGCTGTAAGTCTGTACAACACGCCTTCCTGCACGGCATAAGGTTTCAAGTCCAGCCCGATGGTGCTGATGGAGGTGAAATTAAAATAGATCGGCCGTTCGCCATGGTTGCTCACGATGAGATCGACCAACGCCAAAGCATTTTTTTGCAAATAGTTCTCGGTCAGCTTTAGATTCATGACCTGTCCTTTGGCGGGGGCTGTATCGTTCGCGGTCAATTTATTTTGCGATACTGGTGGCTCTAGGTTGATCTTCAAAGTGCGCGACGGAACAATATTGTAGGCATCGCCTTGTGCGGTCAACACACGAAGGGCGCTGTGTTCCTCTTTGAGCAACTGCAGGTATTTTTTTGCGTCGATGCCTTCGCTAATGCTTTCCTGGATGTAGAGCACGTCGTTGGGGCCGTATTGGCGGTAAGCTTTGTCATCCAACGTAAGGGCAAAGGGCGGTGATTGATAATAGGGCCTTCTCAATTGCTGGATATACCAGTCGGTATTAAAATAGCTGAGCACCATCACGCGCACGTCGGTGCGGAAACCCTCCACCTCCTGGATATACCAAAAAGGGAACGTGTCGTTGTCGCCGCCGGTGAAGAGGATGGCGTTGGGTGCGCAGCTTTTTAAAGTATTGCGGGCGTTGTCGACCTGGAAAGTTCTGCCGGCACGGTTATGATCGTCAAAGTTTTGATAGAACATCCACAGCGGAATAAGGACACACAGCGCGCCGCACAACACGAGGCTTTTTGTTTTTGTGAACAGGAAGTGCGCGGCGTGGAAAAAACCGATCCCAATCCACAGACAGAAGGCGATATACGAGCCCACATAGATATAGTCGCGTTCGCGGGGTTCGACGGGAGGAGAGTTGAGATAGAGGGCCAGGATGAGGCCGGTGAGCAGAAAAAATACGGTCACGGCCAGGAAGCCCTTGCGGTCCTTTTGAAATTGGAAGATCATTCCCAACGCGCCAACCGCAAAGGGCAGCAGCCAATATTGGTTCCGGCCTGGGTTAGGATGGTCGCCGGCCGCGTGCAGACTTTGCCAGGGCTTGAGCCAATCTGCGCCCTGCACATCGCTTTCGCGCCCCGCGAAATTGAAAAAGAAGTAACGCAGGTACATGTGACCCAACTGGGCGCTGAACATGAATTTCAGGTTGTCGGCAAAGCGCGGTTTTTCGCCGGGCTTCAGATCCAGCCAGCTGCGATAGGCTTCGATGTGATCGGGATCGCGACTGTAGAGACGGGGCAAAATGGTTTGGCGTGCCTGTTCGTATTCATATTCAATGAGGGGTCCGGAAAGTTCATAGGCCGTGGTTCCTTTCGTATAGGCTTTGCTCTTCACATTAAACTCCTCGATGTTGGCATCGAAATAGGGTCCATACAACATCGGGCTGGAAGGGTATGATTCGCGATTCATATACGCCTTGATCATGTATAGATTTTCCGGATTGGTTTCGTCGATCGGTGGATTGTGTCCCGAGCGGATAAAGAGCAAGGCGTACGGTGAAAAACCCACCAACAGAAAAATGAAGGCCCAGGTGTAGGTCGAGAGGCCCGCGTATTTTTTTAACACAAAATAAAAGACCGCAATCATCAGCATGATCAGCACCAACGCACCCGAGTAAAAAGGAAAATGCAGGGTGTTGACAAAAAAGAAGTCCATGGAAAATGCCAGCTCAAAAAGTCCGATGGCCACCAGGCGGTTGATGAGGAACACCGTGAGGAACCCACTGCCCACGGTGGCCACGATCATCCAAAACGTGAGCGGTCGCTGACGGGCATACCACGAGAACGGCAGCACCGGCAGCACCAGCAAACACATGGGGTGGACGCAATAGGCCAGGCCGGCGACATAGGCGATCAAGATGATCCAGCGCCACCGTTGTGTTTCAGGTTGGTCTTTTCCTTTCAGGATCAGCCAAAGCAAGAGCACCAGGAAGAAACACGCCCCGCCATAGGTCTCCGCTTCCACCGCCGAATACCAGAACGAATCGGAAAACGCCATACACAAACTGCCCCCCAGGGCGGCGACCGCCACCAGGGCCGTGGGCGTGTTGACCGGCCGCAGGGTTTGGATGAGGTAGCACAAAATGTGATAGACCACCCACACCGCGAGCGCCGAAAACAAGCCGCTCATCATATTGATCGTCCAGGCCACCAGCTTCACATTTCCAAACGAAAGCATGGTAAACATCCGGCCGAACAGCAAGGAAAGCGGGGTGCCCGGTGTGTGGGGCACTTGCAGCTTGTAGGCAGAGGCAATAAATTCCGAACAATCCCAAAGACTGGCCGTTGGTTCCAGGGTGACCAGGTAGGTCACGAACGCTGCCAGGAAAGCCACAAGGCCGCCGGCGTGCTGGACTGGGTTGGTCTTCCAGGCCTGCGCCAGCTGCAGGGTCCGGAAATGGTCTGCTCCCAGGATGCCGACCACGGGCAATGCAAAGCCCGCTAATAAAATGGGCGGAGCAATCCAAAGCGTCAGGATGCCAAAGCCGTTGTCGGCCGGGTCCACGGCCATCAGGATAAATCCCAGGAGCAGGAGCGCCAGGGCGGCGAGGAAGTAGCTGTAGTTTTGGGAAAAGCGGAAATTTGCGTTGGGCATGGTGTTGTTTTTTTACAAGGCTACGCACCGGCGCAAAGGGACAGGGTTAAGGAGTGTAAAGAAGTGTTAAAGGAGTGTTAAAAACCGGGCGGCGAAAGGCGTTTAGCGTTTAAAGCCTTATTTTTATAAGATGAAGCGCAAGCATTTAGGAAGGATCATTTTACTGGGCACGGTCGTGCTCACCTGCCTGCTGGTGGTGCAGGTGTATTGGTTCAAGCGCGCCTTCGATGCGGCCGAACAACAATTCGATCACCGTGTGCAATTGGCGCTGAAGCACGTGGCCGATTCCGTTTCGCCCGATCCTCAAGTGAAGAAGCTGTCATCCAACTTCTTTTTTGTTTCCACGGAAAGTGTATTGAACAACACCGCACTGGACCGTTTGCTGAAAAAAGAATTCCAGTCGCGCAGCCTCGATCTCGATTATGAACTGGGTGTGTATAACGCCGATGACGACACGCTCGTCTATGGCAACTACGTCAAGGCCACACAACCCCGGCTGGCGGAAGACCACGCAACCGCGCAACAAAATGCGATGGAAAAGAATTTTGCCGTATACTTTCCGAAAAAGGAAAGCTACGTCGCCGCACAACTCGACATTTGGATCTTCTCCACCTTCATGTTGTTGCTCATGATGGGTTTCTTTGCCTATGCCATCGTGTCCCTGCTGCGGGAACGCAAGTTCGCCGAACTGAAAAACGATTTCATCAACAACATGACGCACGAGTTCAAAACTCCCGTAACCAATATCAAGATCGCAGGCGAAATGTTGAAACATAAAATGCCGGAACAGAACGGCACACAAGTGTACATCGACATCCTGTTAAAGGAGAATGAAAAGTTGCGTGAGAAGATCGACCAGGTGTTATTGGGCGCGTCGGTAGACCACTTGCAGCCCACGCTGGAACGGGTGGACGTGCACCAGCTCATCGCCGGTTGTGCCGAGGCGTTTCAACTGAAAGTGCAGGAACGCCAGGGCCAGCTCCACCTGAAGTTCGAAGCGGAATCGACGTTGATCCTGGGCGACCGCGAGCTGTTAACGCAGGCCATCAACAATGTGATCGACAATGCCGAGAAATATTCCCCGCACGCACCCCACATCGTCGTGCAAACCCGCGACAGCGGCAAGGGCATTGCCATCGACATCATCGACAACGGCATCGGCATTGCACCCCAGATGAAGCAAAAAGTGTTTGAAAAGTTTTTCCGCGTACGCTCCGGCGATATTCATGTGAAGGGCTTTGGTTTAGGACTGAGCTTTGTGAAAAGCGTGATCCGCTCGCATCACGGCGAAGTGAGTCTGATCAGTGAGCTTGACAAGGGAACGGACGTGCGGATCTTTTTGCCGAGAGCATGAAGGAGACCCCTGAGATCCTGTTGGTGGAAGACGACGAAAGCCTCGGCTTCCTTTTGAAAGATACCCTGGAAGGTCACGGATGGAGTGTTCGCCTCTGCCCCAACGGCGAGCAAGGACTCTCGGCCTTTCACAGCCACACCTTCGATCTCTGTATCCTCGACATCATGTTGCCCCGGAAAGATGGTTTCGACCTGGCCCTTGAGATCCGCAAGTATAACCAACAGGTCCCTATTGTTTTTCTCACCGCCAAGAACCAAACCGCCGACCGCATCCGCGGCTTCCAGGTGGGCGCCGACGATTATGTGTGCAAGCCTTTCAGCATCGAAGAATTCAAATACCGCATCGAAGCCATCCTGAAACGCTCCATGGGCACGGTCGACCGTACGCCGGTTTTGAAAGCAGGCCACTCTACGTTAGACGTGCACAACCTCTCCCTCTGTGCCAACGGTGTCACCACGCGTCTCACCTACAAGGAATGTAAAGTATTGCAAATCTTTTTTCGTCACGGTGGGAAAGTCATCGAACGCGACGTTTTTTTGAAGACCGTTTGGGAAGACGACGGTTTCTTCGTGGCCCGCAGCATGGACGTGTTTGTTTCCAAGTTGCGGAAATACCTTCGCAGCGATGACACCTTGCGGATTGAGAACGTGCGGGGTATCGGTTATATCCTGAAGCAATAACAGCACCCTTTTCGCGAAGAAAGATTATCTTGCTTATGGTCCGGAATAAACGACCAACCTAAACCCACAAGATAATTGTATGCGGACAAGTCACCTCTTCACCTTCTGCGCCCTATTGCTCTCCTCCGGCGCCTTCTCACAACAGCCATCAAAAATTGCACGCATCGACTCCGTACTTCGTTGGATGAGCGAAAGGGAGATGTTCAATGGGACGGTGCTGGTGGCCGAGAAAGGAAAGGTTTTGTATAAAAAAGCATTTGGTATAGCCGATCCGAAAACACGAGCGCCCCTCACCACGGCCTCGGCATTTAATCTGGCTTCCGTCTCCAAGCAGTTTTATGCGATGATGACCATGATGCTGCACGAAGGCGGCAAGCTGCAATACGATGACCCGGTGCAAAAATACCTCCCCATCTTTCCTTACCCCGGCGTCACGATCCGTCACCTGATGAATCAAACCTCGGGCCTTCCCGAATATTTTGACATCGCCGCCGCAAATTTGAATCTGCTCGATACGCTGACCAATGCTTCGATGCTGGATCTACTGGCGTATAAGAGACCGCCCTTGCTGTTTACGCCGGGCGAACGATGGGAATATTGCAACACAAACTACACCACTCTCGCATCCGTCATCGAAAAAGTATCCGGGATGACGGCCGATAAATTTTTTCAGCAGCGCATCGCCGGGCCGTTGAAGATGACGAATAGTTATGTGTATCATCTGAAAATGAAAACCTGGCCGGCCTCCCGTGTCATCGGCTTTCAGTATGAAGGCGGCCAGCCTGTGCTAAATGACCTGATGGCATTCGACGGCATTGTGGGTGATGGTAATGTTTACTCGTCCGTGGAGGACCTTTTGAAATGGGATCGGGCGTTGTATACGGAAAAGCTGGTGAAAAAATCGACGCTCAAGGAGGCCTTTACATCGGGTAGACTTTCGAACGGGAAATCTACCGGCTATGGGTTTGGATGGTTTGTTGACGATCGCGGGACCAGGGTGGAGCACACCGGTTCATGGGTGGGCTTCTATACGCAGATCATACGGTATACCGACAAAGACCAGACGCTCATCTGGCTCAGCAATTCCTCGCGCGCGACTGCCCGGCAATACGTGCGGGATATTTGGGAAGGCAAGCCCATTCAATTGCCACAGACGGAATTGATCACCAACATCAACCTGGTCGCAGGCAATGGCTTGCCGGCGCAAAAAACTTCGGTGCGCATCATGAACGATCGCATTCGCGACATCGGAAAGTTGACGCCTTACCCGAACGAGAAAGTAACCGACGGCAAAGGCGCCGTGCTGGCTCCCGGGTTTATCGACAGCCACAGTCACCACGACCGCGGCCTGAAAGATGAGCCCAAATTTTTGGCGGCCGTCAGCCAGGGCATCACCACCATTGTGATCGGTCAGGATGGAGACTCGGATCCGGTTGACTCGTTGAAAGGCAGCATGAAGAAAATTCCGGTCAGTGTGAACGTGGCCACCTACACCGGTCACGCCACCTTGCGACAGCAAATTATGAAGCAGCGCCTGTACCGCGCGGCACGACGCGCAGAAGTAGATTCGATGAAGGCATTGTTGGAAAAAGAGATGGACAAAGGATCGCTAGGCCTTGCCACCGGCCTGGAGTATGAAGCTGCATTTTTTTCAAACACCGACGAAGTGATCGCCCTGGCTAAAGTGGCTGCGGCTAAAGGTGGCCGCTACATCAGCCACATCCGCAGCGAAGACATTCACCTGGAAGAGGCGGTGACCGAGATCATCAACATCGGCCGTGAGGCAAAGCTGCCCGTGCAGATCTCGCATTTAAAAATTGCGCTGCACAGTAAATGGGGCACGGCCCCGAATGTTTTAAACCAGTTGGAGAAAGCCCGCGCGCAAGGTGTCGACATCACGGCCGACGTGTATCCCTACGCCATGTGGATGTCCACGCCGCGCGTGTTGTTTCCCAAGAAAGATTTTGACAACGAGCAAAGCGCCGTCTTTGCCACGCAAGAATTGTTCGATCCGTCCAAATCGGTGATGCTCTACTTTTCAGCAAACCGTTCCTACGAGGGAAAAACCGTTTCCGAGATCGCGACGCTGAATCATGAAACGCCGCCGAAAGCCTTGATGCGATTGATCCGCGACGCGGACGAAAAGAAAGGCTCGGCAGGCATTGCCGGTCACTCGATGGCGGAAGAAGACATCGTGAGTTTTCTGCAATGGCCTCACACCAACATCTGTTCCGATGGCGCACCCGATGGCCACCCCCGCGGACATGGGGCGTTCACACGCGTGCTGGGTCCTTACGTCCGCGATCAAAAGATCATGCCGTTGGAGACGGCCATTTTTAAAATGACTGGTCTCACTGCCGAGCACCTGGGGCTTCGCGATCGTGGACTGATCACGCCCGGCAACTTCGCCGACCTGGTATTGTTCGATCCCGCTACGGTGAAAGACAATGCCACCATAACCGACCCCATGGCCCTGTCAACCGGCATCCTGAAGGTGTGGGTCAATGGTCAGGCCGTCTATGAAAATCAGAAGGCCACGGGAAATTTTCCCGGCCGGTTTGTCGGGCGGTAAAGGCTAAAAAACGGTTGTTTTTTTATTCGAACTTCTCCGTGTCGGGATGGAACGTGCGCCAGCTATGCCAGAACTCCTGGTAGGCTTTCACGCGTGCCAGGCGCTGGTCTGGGGTGGAGAGGACACGTCCGGAGAGGTCGTAGGGTTTGCCCCCGGCAAACAAGGTGTCTTGTCGCAGGGTGAACTCTTCGGTTTGGGATGGACGCTCGAACACGACGAAGGTTTGTGCATCGCCCGAAAGGGCCAACACCACGGGTTTGCCCCCCACGTTGTCGTTGATGATGTGTTTTTCGGTGAGTTGGATCCAATCATAGGCTTTGCTGGTGTTCCCGGCCTGGATGCCCACCACCCACGACTTATCTTTCCACGAAAGGCTGTCGGTGCGGGTGAGCTTGCCTTTGCTTTTTCCTTTCTCGAACCGGCCCATGGAATCATATTTTGTGCGCGACGCAGCGTCCAGTTGCATGACCACGGCGCGGGGATAGAGCTCGAAGAATTTGCGCAGATTGGTTTGGAAGGATTCCACTTCGGGCAGCGACTGTCCTTTCAACGATCCTGCTACAGCTTCGCCCGTAGCCTGGCGCCACCAGCTTTTGGTGGTCGCATCCTCGAACATAGCATTGAAGTGGTCCATGCCCACCAGCCGGAACTTTTCGTGTTGCCCGTTCACCACCGGCTCGAACACGCGACCCGTGCGGCACACACTGCAATAAGTGACGATGATATTTTTTCCACCGATCGTGTCTTGCACCTGGTGGTGGTAGGTGAGGTAGCGGATGGGATACGCTTTGGCAATGCCTTTGTATTCGACGGCGATCACGAGGCTGCTGTCGTTCACCTGGCTTTCGTTCTGCGGTTTGAACGTGACTTTTTCCGGCTGCGAAAAAATGCTGTCGGCCGTCATTTTAAAGTTGAAGTAGTAGACTACGACCATGGCCAATGCGCCAACGGCGGCGGGCACCCACAGGCGCTTGCCCCGGAAAGCATCGCGGAACCCGGCCATGATCATCAGGCCAAAAGCAACCCGGAACCACCAACGGTAAGAATGTAAGAAATAGGCGATATCAAGACTTTGGATGTCCTGGCTGCCCGGCATGGGCATAATAAAATAAACTTTAAGGATCTCGAATACGGCAAGGAGGATCATCCCCGCATAGAATAATTTTTTCATAGCGAATCGATAGTGAAAAAAAACCTGTGATCAGCGCTGCCGTCTGTTACGGGGTCAGCGGCAGCTAACAGAGCTAAAGATAGATTTTTTTTGGAAATGAATCACTTTTTCGGTTTTCCCTGGGCCGTCATTATGGCCATGACCAGGTTTGCGGAATTGCGGGCTGCTACCTGGTAAAACGTTTCAATATCCGCAGGGGCTGTGCTGCTGGCGTTGTCGCTCATGCTCCGGATCACCAGGAAAGGGATGTGTTGCTGATAGCTGACTTGCGCCACCGCCGCACCTTCCATCTCGGTGGCCTCGGCGTGCATTTGCTTTTGAAGCTCCTGCGTGGCCTTCTCGGAAGACACAAACACATCGCCGGTCACAATGACGCCGCTGATGATCTTGGGTGAGCGAAGACCTTGCGGACTTTTGATCTTCTCCAATACTAAATTCTTGCCCGCCCGCTGGGCCAGGTGGACGAGGCTGGTGTCGCAGGGAAAGTAGATAGGGTTCTCCTGCATGGTGGCCGGGTCGCGCGTGGGACGGCGTTGAATGCCCGTGGCAGTCAGCGCCCCATAATCATGGTGGGCCAGGGTGGTGCCGATCACCAGGTCGCCGGGTGCCAGGGTTGGGTTGATCGCCCCCGCAATGCCGGTGAAGACGATGGCTTTGGGATGAAAATGCTCGATCAACAAGATGGTGGTGAGCGATGCGTTCACTTTGCCGATGCCGGTCTGCGCCAGCACCACGTGTTGTCCGTTGAGCCTTCCTTCCGTGAAGGTCAAATGCTGGATGACAAATTCGGTCTTGTCCTGCATTTGTGTGGCCAGGAATTTTACTTCCTCAGGAAATGCACCGAGGATGCCGGTGATATCCGTCACTACCGTATCGATACGTGCAGCGGGCTTGATCTCGACAATGCCTTGCCCGCGGAGCGACAAGGTGGAACAGAGGGCAACGGAAAAGAAAATGATCGTTCTAAGCATAATACTATTTTTTATTCCAGCGTAAGCGCCACCAGGGCAAAGGCATCGATGATCCAAAGGGCGAGCGGTACGTCTTTTGTTTTTCCATGACTGACTTTCAACACCGTCCAACTGAGAAATCCCCAAATGATGCCCTGGGTGATCGAATAAGTGAACGGGATGAGCACCATCGCGAGAAATGCGGGAATGGCCTCGTCCATATGTTGCCAGCGAATTTTAGTGACCGGGCGGATCATGTATGCACCCACCAAAACCAACGCCGGCGCCGTAGCGATGGCGGGAATGGCGGTGAGCAGCGGCGACAGAAATAAGAAAGGCAAAAACAATAGCGCGCCCGTGATGGCGGTCAGGCCCGTGCGCCCACCGGCCTCGATGCCCACGGCCGACTCAATGTAGGCCGTTCCCGGGCTGGAACCGAACAAGCCCGCGAGCAGCGTTGACGTCGCGTCGGTGATCAGCGAACGTTTTATGTTCCGGGGTTCACCGTTCTCGTCGGTGAGATGCGCGGCTTCGGAAAGCGCTACGAACGTGGACAGCCCATCGAACATCCCTGTAAAAACAAAAGCAAACACCACGGGTGCCAACGCCCATTGCAGGGAGTGGACCAGGTCGAGCGATAAAAGCAAACTGAAGTCAGGCGCAGAAAAAAGACCATTCCAATGCACGACGGGGTCCGGGCCGCCCCACCATCTTCCCAGCGTAAAGGCCGCCAGGGTGGTGACGAGCATGCCCAACAGCACCGCACCTTTCACCTGGCGGATGATGAGCGCCGCGGTGACCAATAAACCCAAAAGAAAAATGAGCAGGGAAGGATTGAGCTTCCCCACGCCGATCACCGTAGCCGGGTGATGTACGATGAAACCGGCGTTTACAAATCCGATCAATGCAATGAACAACCCAATGCCGGCCGTGATGGCATAGCGCAGCGGCAACGGGATCGCCTTAACGATATGCGTACGGATGTTGAACACCGAAAGCAAAAAGAAGATCACGCCCGCCCAGAACACAGCGCCCAACGCCACCGGCCACGCGACGTGCATGCCCATGACCACCGAAAAAGTGAAGAACGCGTTCAGCCCCATACCCGGCGCCACCAGGATGGGGTTGCGCGCATAGAGTCCCATCATCAGGCTGCTAAAGAAAGATACCAACACGGTGGCGGTGAGCACAGCGGCAAAAGGCATCCCGGCCTGGCTCAGCACCGAAGGGTTGACCACAATGATATAGGCCGTGGCCATAAACGACGATGCGCCGGCCACGATCTCTGTCCACGGGTGTGCATGTTTTAAGGACCGTACAGGCGGCGATGTCATCCGGCTAAAGGTGGTTTAAGCTGTGAAAGTAAGGAGTTACTTTTTAAAATAGAACGGCGTCTGCCAAAGAATGCGGGCAGGTTCGGGTGGCGACGTTTCAAACGGGTGCAAGGAAAGACCGCTAATTTATCCCGGCCCATGGATCGCCACAGTTTCATTAGGTTTTTGAAAAATGCGTCTGTATTTTCACAGCATTCCCCGGCCGATCCTCTCTTCGTGGTAGTGGGTGAATGAACTGTCATGAGCTTATAATCGACCAGCAATGTCCCGTTACTTCTTCCGAATTGTGCTTGGCCCCGGCGCGATGGCCTTGGGATGGATGTGCGCCCTCACCGCCACGGCACAGTCGGCCACAAATTTCAAAACCGAAGCGTTCCTGCTAAAGAACGTTATTCAACAAAAACATTTCAGTCCACCCGTCATCAACGATGCGTTCTCCGCCGTGGTGTTCGACAATTTTCTCGACGACCTCGATCCCGATCGCATGCTCTTCACGGAAGCCGACATCCAAACCCTCAAACCCTTCCGCGACAAGATCGATGATGAATTGAACGGCAAGAACTGGATCTTTCTTTCCACCGTTGCGCAAACCTATAAGAAATGTCTCGCCCGCTCATCGTCCCAAATTCTCCAGTATACCCAGGGGCCGTTTGATTTCAGTACGAAAGAATATTATGTGAACGACACGCTCTGGGCAAAAGACGAAACCGCATTGAGCTTCCGGTGGCGCCTGGCCCTGAAGTATGAAACCCTCGCGCGCCTGGCGGAAATGAAAACCAAATTCCCCAACGAGCGACCCGAAGAATTTTTGAAGAAACACGAGCCGGAAGTGCGCGGCAAAGTGAAAGCGAACAACATCGCCCGTGGCAAACGCATCCTCTTTCATCCTTCCGGCTATGAAAATTATATGGGCGTAGCCTTCCTGCACGCGATGGCCGGTAGCGCCGACGCGCACACGAGCTATATGTCGCCCAAAGACATGGAGACCTTCATGGCTTCGCTGAGTACACAAGGACTTTATTTTGGCGTGACCCTGAAAGACAACGAATGGGGTGACGCGGTCATCGACCGGCTTGCACCGGGGGGACCTGCATGGAAGTCGGGGCAGGTATTCGTGGGCGACATCATTCAACGGCTGCGTTGGGATGGGGGCGACTGGATCGATCTCAGCGGCATGGACCTCGACGAGGTAGGCGCCATCATGGACGAGTCCAACCACCTGAGCCTGGATTTTGAATTGAAGAATGTAAGCGGCGAACAAAAAACAGTGACGCTGCGCAAAGAAAAAATATCGGACGAGGAAAATGTGGTCCGCAGTTTTGTGATCGATGGCGAAAAAAAGATCGGCTACATTTTCCTGCCGGGATTTTATTCCAACTGGGGCGATGCCGGCGGCTCGCGATGTGCCAACGACGTGGCGAAAGCCATCATCAAACTCAAAAAAGAAAACATCAACGGCCTCATTCTCGATGTGCGGTTCAATGGCGGTGGTTCGCTGGAGGAGGCAGTGGCCCTGGCTGGGATTTTTATTGATGCCGGTCCCATTGGTGTGATGAAGAACCGTGCGGGGGAGATCGTCTCGGTGAAAGACGTGAACCGCGGTACGATCTATGACGGCCCACTGGTGCTCATGGTGAATGCTTTGAGCGCGTCGGCATCGGATTTTTTGGCGGCAGCCCTGCAGGACTATCGCCGCGCGATCGTTGTGGGAAGCCGCACCTATGGGAAAGCCACGGCGCAGGAAATATTCTCGCTCGACCCCAAGAGCACTGCCGCGAATTTTGCCTCCGTAAAAAACCTGTATGGCTATGCCTCGGTGACCCAACAAAAGATCTATCGCGTCACCGGCAAGACCGCGCAGCGCATGGGCGTAACGCCAGACATCGCCCTTCCCGACGTGCTCGACGTCCTGGGACTTCGCGAAGAAGATCAGACCCAGACATTGCCTTCCGATTCGGTGCAAAAGAAAACTTACTACCAACCCCTGGCGTTATTGCCCATCGCCTACCTGGAAGCCAAAAGCCAGAAACGCGTGGCCAGCGTGGAGGCATTCAAAACATTGACTAGTTATAGCGAGTTATTAGAAAAGAATGACGACCCGGTTCCGCTGTTCTGGGCCGACTTTATAGCCTTGCGTGATAGGCACCTGCAGATCATCCAAAATCTGGAGAAGGAGCGGGAGGCCCCGGCGCCCTATACCGTGAACAGCACTGGCTTCGAGCAGGAACGCCTCGCCATGGACGAGTATACGCGCAACCTCTATGCCGCCTGGATAAAAAAAATGCAGCAGGATATTTCTTTGGAAGAAGCTTTTCATATTCTTTGCGACTACATAACCACCTTCAAAAAATAGTGATGAATAAAATGTTAGCTACCGCGCTTCTAGGCCTGAGTCTTTGTCTGGGCTCCGGAAAAACGCTGGCCATGACGGCCGTCGAACACATGACGTTCCTTTCGGGACAGGAAGAAACCTTGTCGTTGAAATACCTGAGTTATATGAGCGAGGTCGCCCATGGTGCGCGGGCCCGCAAGATGGAAAAGCGACGCCAGGAACTGATCGCCGCCGTGCGCTCCGCTATCCGCGAAGGCAACAAGCTCAGACCGTTCGAGGGCGATGCATCCCTCCGCAATGCGTATGTAAACTACTGGACGGTGTTGCTTTCAATTTTCAATGAAGACTACGGCAAGATCATCGACATGGAAGAAGTGGCCGAGCGCTCTTACGACGCGATGGAAAGCTATTTGCTCCTGCAAGACAAGGTGGACGAGAAACTGAAAGAAGCCTACAATAAAGTGCCCGAAGCCTACCAGACGTTTGCGGCAAGCCACAACGTGCAGCTCACGCAAGGCCAGAGCACGAAGTTGGATCGCAAGCTCAACGAAACCAGCAAGGTCAACAACTATGCCCGACAACTCTTCCTCATCAGCTTCAAGAGCAGCGTGCAGGAAAGCAACATGATCGATGCCCTGAACAAAGCCGATTTGAACGGCATGGAGCAAAGCAAGAATGCGTTGAAGATGTATTCGGAAGAAGGTCTTACCCGCCTCGATACGTTGAAGCCCTATAACGGCGACGGGTCCCTGGTCACCGCCTGTCGCAAGGTCCTGGAGTTTCAGAAGAATGAATCATCGCGTTTCTCCGTGCTGTCCGACTATATGCTGAAGCGCGACGAGTTTGAAAAAATTAAAAAAGCCTTCGACGCCAAGCCAGCCGCCAGCCGCAAACAGGCTGATGTAGATGCCTACAACAAAAGTCTCGATGCCATGAACAAAGGCATAGCGGAATATAACAAAGTGAACGACGAGCTAAACAAAGGACGCGACAAGGTGATGCAAAACTGGGAGGCTACCCGCAAGCGTTTTTTGGATCAACACATTCCGCATAAATAAAACAGCATCGCTCACGCCAGGTGGGAAGGCGTTTTACCCGTCCATCGCTTAAACGCCCGCGAGAACGCACTCAGTTCGTTATAGCCCAGCATGTGCGAGATCTCTTTGATGGGATGATCACCCTTCTTTACATATTCCACGGCCAGCGCCTTCCGCACGGCATCGGCCAGTTCCTGGAATGTGACATTTTCTTCTTTTAATTTTCGCTGCAGGCTCCGCGTACTCACGTTGAAATTAGCAGCCACATCGTCCAGCGAAAGAATGCCGAGGTAGGCATTGGCCATGAGATATTCGTGGATTCGGTTTTGCAAACTCGGCTTTGATTTCAATGCCGGTGCGCCGCGATTCACCGTTTTGAGCAAAAGACTTTGCAATTCGTAGTTCGCTGTTAAAATCGGTTCACTCCAATAGCGTTTGTCAAACTCCAAGGCATAAGCCTCGCCCTTGCGCGAAGGCTTGCAACGCAGCACCCTCTCATATTCCGCAAGGTCGGTACCAGTCCGATGGGGAAATTTTACTGAAGCAGGCTGGATCTTCACCAGCAGCAAACCATCCAGTTCGTGTATGATGAAGACCATGAGCATGTCGCGCAGTTGAGTGAAGAGAAAGGGCCACGCTTGCTCCGCTTGAGGACGCGGCACGAGTTCGATGCTGAATGTTTTTGAACCATGCTTCACGTTCATGGTGAACAAGTCGGTCACGAGTGAGCTGAGCGAGTTGGCGATCGTCAATGCGTCGCCCACAGTGTTGCTGGCTTGGATGATCTGTCCCACCACGCCGAGTGCGGCAAGTTGGAGCGATTCACCAAAATGCAAACCAAACAGCGGGTCGTCGCAAAGGCGGCTGGCGTGTAGCCAGAGATCGCTGGTTTGTTTTGGTGTCAGTGCCGCTGCGTTTCCTTTTTGCAGCGCCTCCAGGTTCACGTGCGCGAGCTTGCACAAGGTCTGTGGCGATACACCTTTCTGCACGGCATAGCCGAGCAGGCTGAGAATAAATTGTCGTTGATGTGCTTCCATGCCGTAAAAGTAGTCTTCCGGTCAACATCCTTTTTATCGTTTTTCAATCTGGCGCGAAAGGGTAACCGAATGGCGCCTAAAGGTAAACGTCGCGTTGACGTGGCGCCATACTTTTGTCTTATAAATTTTTCAATCACCAAAAAACAATACAACTATGTTAACACTTAGAAATGTTCTCCTCATCAATGCCGTAAGCTCCGGTGCCACCGGCCTTCTTCTGGTTTTGTTTTCTGATTTCTTTGCCGGTCTCTTTGGCATCGAAAGCATATCACCCTTTTTGGAAACCGGGATCTTCCTGTTGGCCTTTGCCGGTTTTGTGTTTTACGAAGGTCGTCGAAGCAGTATAAACATCAGCCGCATCCGCCTCATCATCGCCTTGGACACGATCTGGGTAGTGGCCAGTGTCGTGTTGCTGGGACTGCAGTCCGTGACGATCACGGTGATCGGCAACTTGCTCATCGCAGCCGTAGCGCTGTGGGTAGCGGGTATGGCGATCCTGCAATTCAGAGGCTTGAAACAAATCACCGCTTAATCCCACCGGCCATGAAAAAGATAAATGCCTTTATTTTCCTGATGACCTGTGTGGTATTTCAGCACTATGCCCAGCAACCGGCAACGCCTCCCCAACCCGATCAAGTGGTTCGCGAATTTCTCTTTGGCGTACAGCAACACGATCGCGAAAAAGTAAAGTCCATGCTGCATCCCCAGGTGCAATGGGAACAACCCGGCAACAACCGTCTATCCGGAACCAAAAAATCAGCGGAGGAAGTCATGGAGATGGGCCGCATCATGGGCGAATGGTCCGAGCGAACGCTGCGGCTCGCCTCTATCGAACAATGCGGCACAAACGGCAACACCGTGGCCGTACGCCTCCGCTGGACCGCTGCGCAACCTACGGGAAAAGTGCTCGATGTCGGCAATGTCGATATCTATACCGTGGAGAATGGAAAGATCACACACGCCAGGATTTATTCGGAGGATATTTTTCAGGAGGATAGGTTTTGGGGGAAGTGAGGAATTAGGAGCCAGAATCCAGGAGCCGGGAGTCAGAATTTTTGTGAGTCAGAGTTCTAGGGTTGGAATTGGGGGAGGGGCTGCTGAGAAGGCTTTGTTGGTGGGACACCAACAAAGGGGCGGGGGGGTTTTCTTTGAGGGGATGGATTTTTGAATGCGCTTGGCGTCAGAATACAGTGTAAGAAGATTGTGAGACTGAGGTAGCCGCGAATTTTTAGAGGGGAGTTGTAGGTAGTCCTTATTCTGAATCTAGTTTGTTTTGAATCAGGGTGACGTTGTCGCCCTGATTTTTTTTACGCGTCTGACAAAACCCGGCCTTTAGCCTAGGTAATTTGTGAGTAATATCTTGAATAACCCCGGACTTTAGTCCGGGGTACAGGCACCTACTTATGACGGGCTTTAGCCCTGACTTTCCCTCCGTATGTACGCTGTCTGCCCAATCATCGGCGTGGTCAGGGCTAAAGCCCGTGATTAGATATGGCTTGTATTCCCCGGACTGAAGTCCGGGGTTACTCATTTTCTCCTCGAAAGATGTGTGCCTAGACTAGGCGTTTAGGCCGGGATAATACAATCCAGCTAAGAAGGGCTTTGTCCTGACCTGTCCTTCGCTACGCCCTCCATTAACCAGTCAAACCCACCGACTCCATCTTCCAAAAGTTGCGATTGTTCATTAACTTGGTGATCATACGTTCTCCACCCTAAACCCAGTTGCAGGCATGGACAAATTTTTTCACATCCGGATGCTCATGGGCATCCTCCTTGGGTTGAGCATTACGCACTTGTTGAAAGGTCTTGTCAAATTTGTGGAGCATCCTGGGAAGGTGAAGGCATACTGGATCCATTTGTTGTGGGTCTTTTATTTGTTCCTTCTCATCACGCATTTCTGGTGGTGGGAGTTTTCGTTGCACACGATCACGAGCTGGAATTTTCTCAGCTACTTCTACCTCATCGTCTATACGGCGTTCTTTTTTGTCAATGCCTCTTTGCTGTTCCCCGAGCAGATCAACGACTATACAGGCTACGAGGATTATTTCTACTCGCGTCGCCGGTGGTTTTTTGGTGCGCTTGGGTTTACGTTTTTGTTGGATATTATCGATACGTTGTTAAAAGGCGTTAATCACCTGACGCATTTGGGCTACGAGTATCTTGCCTATATTTTCCTGCATGTCATCGGCTGCCTGTTGGCGATGAAGGTGCGCGATGAAAGATTTCATGGTGCGTTTGTTATTGTCGTGATCATCTATCAAATCGTTTTCATCTACCGGCTGTACTTTACTTTGGGATAGTGATCGAACCTAATTCCCGGTTCCATTACCCGGCGCCTTAGCAACACCCATTTTTTTCAAAACCAAATCTGAAATATCCAGGATCGGATCACCATACAGCAACATACGGCCTCCGCCGGTTTGATCGCTGAAAATAAGTTGGAAGCCGTTTTCCTTGGCAACCTCCTCAATGGTTTTTCCGATTTTTGCATATACGGGCTCGATCAATTGCGTCTGCTTTTTTTCCAGTGTGGTCTGCGCGTCTTGCTGAAGGATCTCCAGGTTTTCCTGCAATTGTTGCAATTCGCGTTGCGTATTGTTGCGGACGGCTTCGGGAGCGGTCGGACCTACTTTTATAAAGTCGGCGTATTTCTTTTTCAACTCTTCATTCTTGGCCTGGATCTGATTCTCCAGTTGCTTTTGCAACGACTGCAAGGTGGACTCTATTTGGCGGGTTTCCGGAAGCTGGCTTAGGATGTACTCCACCCGGGCGAAACCGGATTTAGCGGCACTGGGCTGCGCGCTGGTGGCGAATGCCATGAGCAGGCCTATGAATAGGAAGGTGAGTTTCTTAAAAAACGATGAGGCTTTCATGGGATCGGGGGGTTTAGGTTGATCTATAAACGAGAGATGATGCGATCCGTCAAAAAGTTTTAGACGCCAGGTGTCCATTCATGGACTCCGAACGTCCGAAAAGAATACGACGGCGTGCAGCGGGTGAGGTAGAGACGGGATTTCGCGTGCTGAACGGCCATTCATGAATTGGCATGCATCTTGAATGGAGGTGTTCAGCGATTAGTTTAGGTTGGATGATACATTCATCCGGGGCTTCGAACGAAAGTTCGGAGCCTTTTTTTATTTTCTCGCGCCGCACAAACAATGTTGTGTTCCTGACCGATGTCGTGCGGGCGAGATTGTGTATGCGTATCTTCGTGGAATGGATCCCATCTCCGGCCAAACCCGAAACTACCTATGGACATGCTGACCAAAATTGCCGACGGTCGTACAGACTTAGTGTTCGATTTCGTTGCACAAGATCACGCCGCCACGTTCGCGGACAGTCGTGGCACTTCTCTTATGGCGTGGTGCGCCTACTATGGTGATGTGAGTGCTATAAAATTTCTGCTATCGAAAGGAGCATCGCTGTCCGATCTTGGACCGAACTATGATTTGAACGGCGCGGCCTTTCACGGTCATTGGAGACTCTGCCAATTTTTATTGGAACAAGGCGCGGAGGCGAACCATCCGCTGCCCGACACCGGCGAGACGCCGCTACATGCCGCTTTGTGTAAAGCCAACCGGCAACCCTACAACATCGTGGTGGAGGTGCTGTTGTCGAAGGGAGCAGATCCTAACCGGCGCACAAAGCCCCGCGTGGAAACCGGTTGCTTCATGCGCGACGTGTGGACGAAGGAGGAGACACCGTTGCACCGCGCGGCAGCATTCGGAGACGCTACGGTGATCCAAATGTTGCTGGATGCCGGCGCCGACAAAACGGTGAAAGACATGCACGGCGAGTCGCCGTTGAGTTGGGCCAGTTGGCATTTGCGCCCGGGAAACATTCTCGCGTTGCTGGCGTATGGCGAGCACACCATTCACCCGGGCCACATCCGGAGCAACGTTAGCGATCATGGTTTGGGATGGGGCAATGGGATGGAGGTGAATCTCCTGGGGAAGGCACACTTGTAAAAACTATAGTGACGCAAAAGGTGGGAATTTATTCGTGAACAGAAAACGCCCTGAAGGGTTAAAGCGTTAATGTCGTAAATTGAACGAATAGCATTTTATAATTTTCACTTTAATCTGATCACCATGAGCGCTCCCCTGATTGTAAAAAGTTCGATCACCATTCACGCTTCCGCCACCAAGGTTTGGGATGTATTGACCAAGCCGGAATATACTGAACAGTACATGTTCGGTTGCACCATCGACTCCGACTGGAAGATCGGCGGGCCCTTTCTTTGGAAAGGTGTATTCGATGGAAAGGAAGTGGTGGCCGTGAAAGGCACACTCGTGACAAAGGACGACGACCGGCTCCTGGCCTACACAACGTTCGACCCCAACACGCCGATGGAAGACATCCCTGCGAACTACACCACCGTGACCTATGCCCTGCAACCGCACGAGGATGAAATGTTACTCACGGTGACCCAAGGCGACTTCGCGAACGTGGCCGAGAGCGAGCGGCGCTACAAGGAAACCTACAACAACGGCGAGGGTTGGAACCCGATCCTGGTTCAGATCAAAGCTTTGGCGGAAGCGCAGTAAAAGTAATTTGCGACGCGAGCCCGAAGAAAAATCACGAGCGGGCACAAGCTGCTTCAAGTGGTCTCATTAGTTTGTTTTACGCATTTGACGGCGTTTCAATCGATTTAATTTAGGATGATGTTGGTATCTGTAGAATAAATTTCTTTACTTAAGCGCTTCAAAGTCAATCAAAAGGGCCAACGGATGGATATGGAGCTGAAGAAATGGGACGCGATGCGCGGCGGTGACGGAGAGGCTTTTGCCTGGCTCTATGCAAAATATTTTAAGCTGCTCTACAACTACGGAAGAAAGATCGGCGCCGGCGATGCTGCGTTGCAAGATGCCATCCACGATCTGTTTGTGGACCTGTGGCGCTTCCGTGATAATCTTTCCGAAACCACTTCCGTTCGCTTCTACCTCTATCGTTCCATTCGCCGGAGACTGGTTCGAAACGATACATCGCGTTCTTTCTTTACGGCCGACGGCATTGTGATCGAAGATGCCCTGCAGGTATCCACACCTTCGCTGGAAGAAAACCTGATCGATGAAGAAAAACAAAACCAGCGGCTCAACCGGCTCAAGAAACTCCTGAACGATTTAACGCCCCGCCAATATGAAGCCCTGGTGCTGCGGTTCTATGATGAGCTGTCGTTCGAGGACATCGGGTCCATCTTGCAGGTGAATGAACAATCGGCGCGCAACCTCGTGCAGCGCGGCCTGGCGCAGATGAAGCAGTATGCCAAATACGTGATCTCGCTTTGTTGCCTGTTTCTTTTCTGAATCCCTTCTTTTCAAATCCATCTTTCCCGTTGCCGCAAGCCGGCTTTTTCCTCATTTAATGGCCATCCCAGGCCGTAAAATTATTTTCAGCAGAAAGTGAGTTAAATCCCGCAATCGTTGCTTTTGGTATATAAATCGTTTGAAAAGGGAACGGTTTTTTATCAAAATGAAGCACTACGAAGGATATACAGCCGACGAATTTGCCAGCGATGACGACTTCATTCGTTGGGTAACGGCCCCGGGGACGCGCCCGGACCTGGACAAGTTCTGGAAGGAATGGATCGCCACGCACCCGGCACAGATGGACGAGATCGAAGAAGCGCGCCTCATGATCCAGGCCGTGATGGAAGAACCCCAATTCCTGCCCGACCAGGACTTGCAAGACAAGGTCTGGCAGCGCATCCGCCAAACCGCGCAAGTTCCCGAACCGGCACCCCTGCCGGTAAGTTTGTGGAGTCATTGGTACAGCAAAGCGGCAGCGGTCGCCATCATTCTTGGACTGGGATGGTGGGTATCGCACCATTCGCGCACCTTTCACATGACGAACGTCAAAATAGCCCAGGGCGATGGCGTAGTCCTTAAAACAAAAGAGAACGACACCTCGCTGCCGATCACCATCGAGCTGGACGACCAAAGCATTGTCGTGTTGCAACCGGGAAGCCAACTTCAATATCCGGAACATTTCAAAAAAGGTGTGCGTGAAGTAGACCTGGTGGGAGAAGCATTTTTTGAAGTAAAGAAAGATCCGGACCGGCCTTTCCTGGTATACACCGACGAGATCGTCACGCGTGTGCTGGGAACAAGCTTCACGGTTCGAAACTACCCGGCCGATGTGCGGGTGAGTGTGAAGACCGGAAAGGTGTCGGTGTTAAAAGATTCGAATAGCGGCGATCCCCAGGAAGCCAATGGCACCGTCGAGGGCGTGATCCTCACCCCAAACCAGCAGGTCGTGTATGCGCGTCAGGAAAAAAAGATGACCAAGTCGTTGGTGGAAGACCCCAACGTGCTGACCCCGGTGGCGAAGCAAGAGTTTGAATTTACGGATACCTCGGTCGCCACGGTGTTTCAGGCCATCAAAGATGCCTATGGCGTGGAGATCGTCTACGACGAGCAGGTGCTGGCCAATTGCCACCTCACTGCGTCACTCACCGATGTTTCCCTGCACGACAAGCTATCGCTCATCTGCAAGGCCATCAATGCCACCTATGCCATCATCGATTCGCACATTGTGATCTACGGAAAAGGATGCGCCAATCCTTAAAAAATACTACCCATCCTAAACCAGAAAAGAAATGCCTATGAAAATATAGATACTTCCCAAAAAAAGAAACCGGCGGTGCTCGAACACCACCGGTTCAAAAAGCCACCACCGTCATCCGAGGGATGAAAGGGGGCATTGTCTATCCGTCGTAAACACATCAAGACAAACATTCAAAAGTATGAAAAAAGAACGTCATGTTCATGGACAGCTATTGTTCATTATGAGGGTCTCCTGTCTTTATCTATTCTCCGTAATCGCCTTCTTCGGCATGGCCCACGCCGCCGATGGCAATGCACAAGTGCTGGAACGCAAGGTTTCCGTTCGCCTGGAGAACGTTTCTCTCCGCGAAGCGCTCCAGAAGATCGAAAGCGTCTCCGACGTAAAATTCTTATACCAGCCCCAGATCATCGCCGCTTCCGAAAAAGTGAACCTCACGTTCACAGACGAACGCCTGGCCGACGTGCTGAAAAAACTCCTGGATCCGCTGGCCATCCGGTTTGAATCGGAAGGCAACCAGATCGTGCTCATGAAGCAACCGCGCGGCGCACTCGAAGTAGAGCCCGGGCCGCAGGATAACAAACAACCCTTTGAAGTCCAGATCAGCGGTACGATCACCGACGACCTGGGCCAACCTTTACCCGGTGTAAATATTCTCGTGAAGGGAACAACGCTGGGAACGACTTCCGATGCCGAGGGAAAATTTTCGCTTTCGGTTGCGGATGAGAATTCTGTGCTGGTGTTTACCTTCATTGGCTTCTTATCACAGGAAGTGCAAGTAGGGCAACGCACCAACCTCAGCGTGCAGATGATGCCCGACGTTACTTCGTTGTCAGAAATTGTGGTGGTGGGATACGGTGAAATAAAAAAATCGGATGTCACCGGTTCCCTTTCTTCTGTGAAAGGTGAAGAATTGAACGCCTACCCCTCGAACAACATGATGCAATCGCTCTCCGGCCGCGCTACCGGTGTACAAGTTTCACAAACTACAGGTGCGCCGGGTGCGTCGATAAGCGTGCGCGTGCGGGGAACCAACTCCGTGCAGGGCTCCAACGAGCCGCTTTATGTGGTGGATGGATTTCCCTATTCCAGCAACCCCACGCTTTTGAACAACTCCGACATCGAGTCCATCGAGATTTTGAAGGATGCGTCGGCCACCGCCATCTACGGTTCGCGCGGTGCAAACGGTGTGGTGCTCATCACCACCAAGCGCGGCAAGGCCGGCAAGACCACGGTGGATTATGATGGTTACTATGGGTTCCAGAAGATCCGCAAGAAAATCGACATGATGAACGCGCAGGAGTATGCGCAATTCTACAATGAACAGGCCGCCAACGATGGGCTGGCCCCGCACTTCACCCAGGACCAGATCAACGGCTTTGGAAAAGGCACCGACTGGCAGGACGTAGCCCTGCGCACAGCGCCCATACAAAACCATTCCATCACCGTAAACGGCGGAGGGGAGAGCACAAAGTTCTCCATTTCCGGAAGCAACTTTAACCAATCCGGTATCATCATCGGGAGCGACTATGTGCGCAACTCGCTTCGCGCCAACATCAGCACCGACATCAGCAAGAAATTCAAGTTGGATCTCAGCACCATCCTGAGCCGCATCGATTCGGATCGCAAAAATTCAGGCAAGGGTAACCGGGGTGGTTCATTGATCTCGGCCATGTTGTCGGGCTATCCTACTTTTTCACCGTACAACGCCGACGGCACCTATACAAACCTTTCCACGGCCTACTCCTGGGGTTCGAACGTGATCACCAACCCGCTGAACTTTATCGAACAACAATCCGACTTCATTCGCTCGAATAAAGTGCTGGCCAATGGTGCGGTCACGTACAAGGTTTTGGATGGTCTTTCCATCAAGATCTCTGGCGGCATTGAAAATACCGACGACCGCAATGATTTGTATACGACCAAGAAATATGTGAACTCCACCGGTTCGGCTACGATCAATACGCAGCAGGCCACCAGCGTGCTGAACGAGAACACGATCAGTTATGTGAAGGAGTTTAATAATCACTCCATCTCAGCGGTGGCAGGATTTACCTATCAGAACTACAAGGCCACACAACTCAACACTTCCGCCAGCGGGTTCGTGAGCGACGTTCAGCAATCATACGACATCGGAGCAGGCGCCACACAGGGCGTTCCTTTTTCATCGTTCACCGAATGGACATTGTTGTCCTACCTGGCACGGGTGAACTATGGATTCAAAGGAAAATACCTGGCCACGGTCAGCTTCCGCGCCGACGGTTCTTCGCGCTACACCGATGGACAAAAGTGGGGAAGTTTCCCCTCTGCATCCCTTGCCTGGCGTGTGTCGGAAGAGGAGTTTATGCAGAACATTCGCGTGATCTCCAACCTCAAGCTCCGTGGCGGATATGGTGAGACCGGTAGCACGGCGATCGATCCTTATTCAACACTAAACCAATTGACATCGGGTAAAGCTGTTTTTGGCGATGCCTTGACAACCTATTACGCACCCACCAACCGTTTAGCGGGGCCCCTGAAATGGGAAACCACCGCACAGACGGACATCGGATTGGACCTTGGTCTCTTCCAGAATCGCGTCAACTTTTCAGCTGACTTTTATGTGAAGAACACGCGCGACCTGCTCAACACTGTGCCGCTCGCCTCGTCGTTGGGATATTCCTATACGATTCAAAATGTAGGAAAGACACAGAACAAAGGGATCGAACTTGCCCTCGGCGGTGTAGCATTGGAAGGACCTTTCCGTTGGGATCTCTCGGCTAACATTTCATTCAACAGAAACAAAGTGGTGAAATTGTATGGTGGCAATGATGTGTTGGGTGCCCCCATCGATATTTCGGTGGTCAACGATAACATCAATATTCTGAGAGAAGGCCAACCGATCGGTTCATTCTTTGGCTATGTGGAAAAGGGATATGACAACACCGGTCGGATCGTATACGAAGATTTTAACGGCAACGGCACCCGCGACATCGGCGACAAGCGCATCATTGGAAATCCGAATCCTAATTTTGTCTACGGTTTCAATTCCACCATGTCGTACAAGAACTTTGAACTGAATATTTTTATTCAGGGCACGCAGGGTAACGATATCTTCAACCTGAGCGCGGTCAACCAGACCCTCGATTATGGTCAGGCACTGAACATGCCACGCGATGTGTATGAAAACCATTGGACTCCGGAAAACCCTACAGCAAAATACCCCGTGATCAGCAGGACCTCACAGACGCAGGTGTCGAACCGCTTTGTGGAAGACGGCTCTTACCTGCGCGTCAAGAATATCCAGTTGAGCTATAATCTGCCGGTGTCGGTGCTGGAATTGCACTGGCTGCGGAAAGCACAGATCTATGTCAGCGGCCAGAACCTGCTCACGCTTACCGGCTATTCGTGGTATGACCCGGAAGTCAATTCCTATGGAGGTGTCAGTGGTGCCAATTCCATCCAGCTTGGCATCGACCACTACAGCTACCCGACGGCAAAGACGATGACGGTGGGATTGCGACTTGGATTTTGATCGTAACAACATTAAAAGACATTTATCATGAAGAAAATATTTCTATACCTGTTGACCGCTACGCTCCTTGTGGGTTGCAGCGACGTGTTGGAAGAACATCCCAAGTCTCTTTCGGCTGAAGTTTTTTACAACACGGTGGATGAGGCTACCGCTGCCGTAAATGCAATTTATGGACCCATGCGTACAGACGGTGGGTTGAGCACGAACTACCCGGCCCAATTGGAAGGCTTGGCTGACTATGGCAACTCACGTGGAAGTCAAACGCCGGTGAGCTTGTATCAAGGTTTGGATAACACGAACATCACCCGTGTGGGCGCCATCTGGGATAACTTCTATCAGTCGATCCGCAATGCCAACATTGTGATCAAGAATGTACCCAATGGCAAGGAGATCACAGCTGCGCAAGCCGCACCCATCGTAGGCGAAGCGAAATACCTTCGCGCGCTCATTTACTTTGCCATGGTGCGCAACTGGAATGGGGTGCCCCTGCGCACGGAAGAAAACATGCTGGAACCCAACATCCCGCGTGCCAGTGTAGACGATGTATATGCGTTGATCATCAAGGATGCATTGGAAGCAGAAAGCACGCTGCCCGACGTGGCAGCGCAACCCGGCAAGCCCACAAAGTGGGCTGCGAAAACATTGCTCTCGGAAGTATATTTGACCCGCGGCGATTGGGCGAATGCACGCGACAAAGCTGCCGAAGTGATCGCCTCTGGCAAGTACAGCCTGGTGCCCGTTTCTACGTCGGAAGATTTTCAGAAGATCTATGGCCCCGAAGTGGTGTCGACCTCTGAAGAAGTTTTCTATTTCAAATACTCGCGTCAGCAAGGGTTTGGGTTGGTCAATTATGCACACCGCGCCACGGCGCAGTATAAATATTACGGTCCTGGCGGCGTGTATGCGCAGTACACGGATTCGGCGGCCAACTCGGTGATCAAAAACTGGAGTAAGAACGACCTGCGCAAGGCACACATTCTTTACAATGTCGACATAGGATTGGGAGCCAACACCTGTTTGTACAGGAAGTACAGAGATCCGATCGCCACAAGTTTAGGAGGAGCCGGTAACGATTTCCCCTGGTATCGCTATGCCGATGTGTTGTTGTTCCATGCCGAAGCCGAAAGCCGTGCCAATGGTGGCCCCACTGCCGCTGCCCTGGAAAGCCTGAACAAAGTACACCGCAGAGCCTACGGCTATGACGCCAACGCCGTATCTTCTGTAGACCTGGTGCTGACCGATTACGACGCCACGACGTTTGTCGACAAAGTGGTAGAGGAACGCGGCTACGAAACCATGTATGAAGGCAAACGCTGGCTCGACCTGAAGCGCCTGGGCATTGCTAAGCAACGCATCAAGGAAGTGAAAGGAATCGACGTGGCCGAGAAACACATGTCGTGGCCGATCCCGAACTCCGAGATGCTGTACAACAAGGCGCTGACAGCCGCTGATCAGAACACAGGATATTGATAAAAGAAAATAGTTAGTTGGGTTGAGATGAGCAGCGCGCGGAGGCTTGATGCATAGGGAGCCGATGCGCGCCTCATCATACTTACACTACTTCACTTTTTAAAAACATAACATGGCGATCAAAAGACTATTGTATGTGATCGTGGGCGTATGGCTCATGCACACCCCGGGCCTGGCACAAACAAAAATTCAGGTAGACATCTGTGTTTATGGCGGAACCTCTGCCGGGGTCATCGCCGCCTACACGGCGCAAAAGCTGGGCAAGAAAGCCCTGCTCATCGAACCCGGGAAACATTTGGGCGGGATGAGTTCGGGTGGACTAGGGTATACCGACATCGGGAACAAATACGCCATCACCGGCCTGGCCCGCGACTTCTATCGCCGTGTGGGCCGTCACTATGGAAAATTTGAACAGTGGACGTTCGAACCGCATGTGGCAGAAGATATTTTTAAAGAGTACGTAAAGCAGGGGTCGATCACGGTGCTCTATGAAAGCCAGCTGAAGGAAGTAAAGAAAGAAGGCAACCGCATCACGGCGATCGTCTTGGAGAACGCCGGCAATCCATCCTTACCCAACACCATTGTTGAAGCCAAGATGTTCATGGACTGCGGCTATGAAGGCGACCTCATGGCCAAGGCTGGGGTGGACTATGTGGTGGGCCGTGAAGACAACAAGGACTTCCAGGAGACCATCAACGGCATCCAGGTGCAACATGGGCATCAATTTCCGGATCATGTTGACCCGTATAAGATCCCCGGCAAACCCGAGAGTGGGTTGCTGTGGGGCATCAGCAACGCATCGCTGCTTCCGGCCGGCACGGGCGATAAATCTGTGCAGGCCTACAACTATCGCATTTGTCTCTCGACCGATCCGGCCAACCAGGTGAAGATCACCAGGCCTGCCGGATATGATTCAACCCAATACGAACTCTTAGTGCGCCTGTTCCAGGCCACGCCGGAAAAACGCACGTTGAACGACTACTTCATCGTGAGTCGCATGCCCCACCAAAAAACAGACATCAACAACCGCGGTGGATTTTCGACAGACATGATTGGCATGAACCACGGCTATCCCGAAGGGAGTTATGCCGAACGTCAACGCATCATAAAAGATCACGAACGCTACACGAAAGGCCTGTTGTATTTTTATGGACACGATCCGCGTGTACCCAAAGCGTTGCAAACCGAGATGCTGAAATACGGCTACCCCAAAGATGAATACACCGACAACGGCAACTGGTCACCCCAACTCTACGTGCGGGAGGCCCGTCGCATGGTGGGCAGTTATGTGATGCACCAGGCGAACTGCGTGGGAGCAGAAGTGGTGAAGGATGGTGTGGGCATGGCGGCCTATGGAATGGACTCGCACAATTGTCAGCGCCTGATCATAGACGGCCAGGTGAAGAACGAAGGAAACGTTGAGGTAGGAGTTTTTGGTCCCTATCCGATTGCCTACGGGTCGATCGTGCCGAAAGCCGCACAATGCGGAAATCTCTTTGTGCCCGTTTGCCTTTCGGCGACACACATTGCCTACGGCTCGATCCGCATGGAGCCCGTGTTCATGGTGCTGGGACAATCTTCTGCCGTCGCCGCTGCGATGGCCATCGATGCGCGCACCGACATCCAGAACATCGACATTGCCAAGCTTCAACAACAATTGAAATCCAATCCGCTCGCCGATGGCAAGATCATGGACATCTTGGTAGATAACGACGACACGCAACACGTTACGCATACCGGAACCTGGATAACGGAAACCAAAGGTGGCTACGGCCCCTCATTTCTCCAAGCCAATGTAACGGCCGCAACAGCCGAAAGCACCGTGCGCTTCACCCCTGATATTCCGAAAAACGGAAGCTACACCGCCTACCTTTACATCCCCAAAGTGAAAACCCTTTCCTCGGAGAGTAAAGTGACCGTATTCGATGGCAAGAACAAAAAGGAAGTCGTCATCAAGGCTTCGGATGTAGTCGTGGAAGGACAGACTTCGGGTGAGTGGGTATCGCTGGGCACGTATACATTGCCGAAGGGTACGACAGCGTCTGTCGAGCTTTCCACACGCCAGGCCGACGGAACGGTGGTGGCCGATGCCGTCATCTTTGTGCCATCCCAGGCCGGCGCTTCCAAATAGACAAACCTTAAATTCGAATTTCAAGAATGAAAAATATTCTATTGATCGCCTTATGCCTGTTGATGACCGTTGCGGTCTATGGGCAGTATGACCTCGTGATCGTGGGGGGAACTCCGGGAGGGATCATGGCGGGCATTGCGGCCGCAAAACAAGGAAAGACCTCGGTCATCCTCGAGCGCACCAACCACATCGGCGGCCTTCCCGCCAACGGACTGGGCGCCACCGACATTGCTACACGCGGCGCCACGACCGGTCTGTTTGCCGAATTTATTTCGCGCGTAAAAAAACATTACGTGACCACGTATGGTGAAAATTCGAAGCAGGTGAAAGATTGCTCCGAGGGTTTTCACTTTGAACCCTCCGTGGGTGAAAGCGTCCTGGAACAAATGCTGGCGGAACAAAAGAACATCACCGTGCTCAAGATGCGCCAGTTTGATGTGCTGGAAAAAAATATCACGCTATACGACGACGTGATCCAATCGATCCGCGTGTTGAATCGCGAGAACGGAAAAACAGAAGAATACAAAGGCAAAGTTTTTCTGGACGCCACTTATGAAGGCGACCTGGGCGCCGCTGCAAAAATTCCTTTTCGCCTGGGACGCGAAGGCAAGGATGAGTTTGGTGAGACCGGCGCCGGCGTCGTGTACAAATATTGGGGCGGTCCCGAAGGAGAGGGCACTACGTTTCAGGGCGACAATGCCGTGCAATCGTATAACTACCGGTTATGCCTCACCAACAACCCGGCAAATCGCGTGGAAATTCAGAAGCCACTGAAATACAACCGCGAAGAATATGTTTCGCTCATCGAAGACGTTTGGACGGGCCGTCATACGGGCGTGCAGATGTTGAACGTGACCGAGGCCATGCTGGAGGAGAACCGGAAGCATATCGCCAAAGGCAATCCGTCAAAGATCCCTGGCGACGTGTGGGGCATCGCGCGACTCACCAACATGGTGACGTTGCCCAATGAAAAAACCGACGGCAACAACCAACACATGGCCTTTATCTCCACCGACCTACCCGAAGAGAACTGGCCCTGGCCCACGTCGGGCTGGGCATGGCGCGATGCGTATGCGCAGCGGCTGCGGTCGTATATCGAAGGCTTGTTCTGGTTTGCCCAGAACGACAAGGCGCTTCCCGAAAATTTTCGCAAAGCCGCCAAGGAATGGGGTTTTGCAAAAGATGAATACAAAGACAATGGCAATTTCCCACGCCAGGTCTATGTGCGCGAAGGCCGCCGTTTCGAAGGTGAATATTTCTTCACCACGAAAGACGCCACGCCGACCACCCCAGGCCAGCGACCCGTGGTGCACCCCGCCAGCATCACGGCCAGTCACTACGCCTTCGACTCCCACGCCGTGCGCAAACGCGAGCCCAATCGCCCGCACCTCGATGGATTCCTCAGCTATCCCTCGCAAGTCTACACCGTTCCCTACGGCGTGATGGTCCCAAAAACAGTGGACAACCTGTTGCTGCCTGTACCGGTCTCCGGAAGTCATATTGGATTTTCGACGTTGCGCATGGAACCTTGCTGGATGGCCATTGGTCAGGCGGCGGGCATAGCTTCAGCGTTGGCGATCGACAGCCACGTGAAAGTGAGAAATGTGGACATGAAAGCCTTGCAAAATAAATTGCTGGAACAAAACGCCACCTTGATCTACTACCGCGATTTGCAACCGGCCGACCCCGACTTTAAAATGGCACAGACGCTTGGTCTGCTGGGCTATCTTCCCGGTTGGGAGGCCAAACTGAACGAACCCGTCGACCAACCTACATTAGCACTGTGGGAAAAATTGAGCAATCGGAAACTCGCGGCCGAGCCCGGAAAGACCTTGCGCAAAGAAGTGCTTCAAAACCTTTTCAAAAATCTCTAACCCACATGCCTTCTCTTGTCCCTGTATTTCGCCGGCAATCGCCGTGTGAAGATGCAGGACGGGAGAGGCATGTCTTTCACCCGACCTATGGAAGAAGAAAAATCAGCCCTGCGCCAAGTGTTGCAGGCGCCTGTGATCATTGCAGCCCTGGGCTATTTTGTTGACATCTATGATCTGCTGCTCTTCAGCATTGTGCGCATCCCCAGCCTGAAAGCCCTGGGCCTGACGGGTGATCAATTGTTGAAGCAAGGTATATTCCTCATCAACGTTCAAATGGTGGGTTTACTCGCCGGCGGAATTCTATGGGGCATATTAGGAGATAAGAAGGGAAGACTCTCGGTACTCTTCGGCTCGATCTTGCTCTATTCCACAGCCAACCTGGCCAACGGCTTCGTGACCAATGTCACGCAATATGCCGTACTGCGATTCATTGCCGGCGTTGGCCTGGCGGGAGAACTTGGCGCGGGGGTGACGCTTGTCGCAGAGATCCTTCCAAAACAAATTCGGGGATATGGCACCACGCTGGTGGCTTCGGTTGGATTGTTTGGTGCCGTGCTTGCTTATTTTGTGGCTGCCTACACCGATTGGCAAGTGGCCTATTGGATCGGTGGTGGCCTCGGACTCTCGTTGTTGTTGTTACGCTACAGCGTGGCCGAGTCAGGCATGTTCGACGCCGTGAAGCATAAGGCCGTGGAGCGGGGCAATATTTTGAAATTGTTTTCCAACGCCAGGCTCTTCTTCAATTACCTGCGTTGCATTTTCATTGGCTTGCCGATCTGGTTTGTCATCGGCATCCTGGTCACCTTCTCTACGGAATTCGGCATCAGTCTCGGGCTTGATCTTCCGGTGGATGCGGGGAAGGCCGTGATGTTTTGTTATATAGGCCTGTCGTTGGGAGACCTGAGCAGTGGCGTGATCAGCCAGGCACTGAAGAGCCGCAAGAAAGTTGTGCTCCTGTTTATTTTTCTCACCACCACGGCGATGACGTGTTATCTGTTGCAGGGAAAATTTCCGTTATCCTTTTTTTATGGCAGCTGTGTTTTCCTGGGCTTTTCCATCGGCTACTGGGCGTTGTTTGTCACCATTGCCGCCGAACAATTCGGCACGAACATCCGGGCCACCGTGGCCACGACGGTTCCGAATTTTGTGCGGGGAACCGTGGTGCCCCTCACCATGATCTTCCAATGGCTGCATACCGGACACACCATGGTCACCAGTGCCGCCCTCGTGGGGGCAGGCACCCTCGTGGTCGCGCTCCTCGCGTTGTGGAAGATGAAAGAAACGTTTGGTAAAGAACTGGACTTTGTAGACTGATGAATTAGGATGGTCAATTGACGGCCATCCGCTCACGGCTTGCCGTGCCAATCCTGGTTCCAGATATCGGTGAACTGATCCGGATGCCGCCTGAACTCGGCGTTGACATACGGACAAAGCGGGATCACTTTCAACCCATGCTCGCGAACATAACTCGTCATGGCCTTCAATAATTTTGGCGCCACCCCTTGTCCCCGCAGTTTCTCCGACACTTCGGTATGATACACCGTAAGATTCTCCCCGGCCACCGACACGACCATCTCCGCCACGCGCTCCCCATCCTTCTCGATAAAAAAAGCGCCATGCCCCTTCGGGTTCAGACTAAGTTGAATTTCATCCATAATTAGAATGTCCTACCTGACCCCACAAATATCAACAAACTCCCAAACCCCACAAAACCGTTTTTGGTGTTGCCATCTGGGTTGAGTCGCCCGCCTTTGTTGGTGTTCTTCACCAACAAATTCAGCTTCCACTCACATTATTTATCCACCCAAAACCCACCCACCCCCGTCCACCCCCGAACATCTTTGTTCGAGGATGGAGACTAAATGCAGGAAAACCGCCTTTCAACGGCTATTTTCAACCCCACGATCGTGGCACCAATATTGGCTACCGTCCTACCTGGATTAACCCTCCGAACATGATCCGAAACTACTTCCGCACCGCCTACCGTTCACTCCTCAAGAACCGGGCGTTCTCCTTCATCAACATCTTTGGTCTCTCCATTGGTCTGGCAGCCTTCCTGTTCATCATTCACTACGTTCGCTTCGAGCGGAGTTACGAAAGTTATAATAAGAACGCCCCGAACATGTTTCGCATCACCCTGGATCTCTACAACGGGTCCGAATACGTGGTGACCGATTGCGAGACCTACGCCATCACCGGCCCGGCATTAAAAGAAAAAATGCCGGAAGTACTCGACTACGTCAGAATGTTTCACAACGACGGCCTGCAAGACGTTGCTGTGGGCGATCAAAAATTTCTCGAGGAAGACATCTATTTTGCCGACCCCTCGGCAATACCCCTGTTCGCGATAGAGCTCGTAAAGGGAGAGCCAGCCAAGGCGCTCTCGGTGCCTTTCCAGGCGATGATCTCCCGATCCATCGCCAAAAAATATTTTGGACGCGAGGATGTGGTCGGTGAAGAATTTGTGCTCGACCGACAAAAATATTATGTGTCGGCCGTCATGAAAGATCTCCCGGCCAATACGCACATTAAATTTGGTATCCTGCTCTCGCACGCCACGCTGCCGAAAAAGTATGGCTGGTATAAAGAAGATGCCTGGGGAAACAACAACGAATACACCTACCTGTTAATGAAGCCGGGAACCGACGTGGCCGCGTTCAATAAAAAACTCGCGGACTTTTCGGTGGTCATGAAAGATAAGATCAGCAATGACCGGTTGGCCGCGGAAAGTATGCCCGACATTCACCTGTACTCTCACAAAACATTCGAGCCCGAACAAAACGGCAGCGCCCGCACGGTATCGTTCCTGTTGCTCATTGCTGTGTTCATCCTGGTGATCGCGTGGGTAAACTACATCAACCTTTCCACCACGCGGGCGGTGGAGCGGGCGCGTGAGGTGGGGATCCGTAAAGTGATGGGTTCGCTAAAATCACAGCTTGTTTTTCAGTTCCTGTCCGAATCCCTTCTCGTCAACGGCTTGGCCGCCGTTTTGGCGTATGCGTTGTTCATGACCGCCTTGCCTTTGTTTCGCGAGTTCACCGGTCAACCGCTCCCCATCGAACTGACGAACGACATCACGTTCTGGTATTTATTTAGTGCACTGTGGATCGCCGGCACTTTCTTGTCGGGTTTGTATCCGGCTTTTGTGTTGTCGTCCTTCAATCCCTCTGCGGTGTTGAAAGGAAAATTCCGTTCTTCTTCCCACGGACAGCGGTTGCGACAGGGGCTTGTCGTATTTCAATTCGGTGCCACGGTAGTCCTGTTGGCCGGCATGTGTACGATCTACCTGCAGATCACTCACCTGAGAAACGTCGATTTGGGAATGAATATCGATCAGACCCTGATCATCAGAGGCGCTCATATCGACATGCCCGATTCTTTGTACAAAGCGGCTTATCAAACCTTGAAAACAGAGTTGCTTCGCCGCCCTTCGGTGCAGCAGGTGGCAGGAGCGGGATCGCTTCCGGGTCTTAGCCTTCACGAACTGAGCACGACCAACAACGTGAAGCGGGTCGGTCATGAAAACGAAGGGGGCAGTTACAATTATTATCAATTTAATATCGATGCTGATTTTATTGCTGCCATGGGCATGAAGCTGGCCGCGGGCCGTAACTTCACCGTCGACGATTCCGATGCCGACAAGGTGATTATCAACGAAGAGGCTGTGCGCAGACTGGGCTTTGCCAACGCTGAGGAGGCCCTCGGCAGCCGGATCACCTATTACAGTCAGCGAGGAAAACCCTCGGAGGTGATTGGGGTGTTAAAAAATTATTACCAGCGCTCGCCGAAGGAGGAGCACATTCCCATGGTTTTTACGTATGGCAACTATGCGGCCTACTTTGCCCTGCGATTAAAGACCAACCAGCCCTCGCAAACCATCGCCGAAGTGAAGCAAGTTTGGGAGAAGGTGTATCCCGACAACATCTTCCATTATTTCTTCCTCGACGATCAGTATAATCAACAATACCGCGCCGATGCTCAGTTTGGGGCGGTCATTGGAACGTTCTCTGCCCTGGCGGTCTTCATTGCCTGCCTGGGATTGTTCGGCCTCTCGTCGTTCACCATTGTGCAGCGCGCAAAAGAGATCGGCATACGTAAAGTGCTGGGCGCATCGGTGACGCAAATTGTGACACTGCTGTCGCAGGATTTTGCCAAGGTCATTCTCATCGCGTCGCTGCTGGCGTTGCCCGTGGCGTATTTTGCCATGGACGCCTGGTTGTCGAACTATGCGGTGAGGATTGATTTGAATGCCTGGATCTTTGTGTTGCCGGTGGCGATGATCCTTTTATTTGCGCTGGGCACCGTCAGCTTCCAGACCATCCGGTCGGCGCTGTCCAATCCATCCCAGGCCTTAAAACAGGAGTAAAGATTTTTTTTTGAGGCCTTTAAAATGCCCGCCAACGCACAGCCGTTTCCGGATGTGAACACGGCCGGGCTAGGTTACCCTTTGTTTTTGATGAATTTATAGGCATCCTGTCAAATGGCACATGGATTGGACGGAGATGAGAACGAAATGCACGTGCAAACTCATGAAAAAGATAGACATCCTGAATTTCATCACCAATTTCCGCAAAGCTCCCAACGACATCAAAACACACGGCCAGATCCTGGCCCACCTTGGCGCTGACCACGAACCGGCGATCAACCACATGCTGGAAGAACTCAAACAAGCACGGGTGATCAAGGAAGTGGAACTACAGGGTGAGAAGGCTTTCCAGGTAGTATCGAGATAAGCCACCTCCCGTAATTCATGGATTTGGAGGACCCGTGTAGCCTGGGAGATTCCTCATTTTATTCAAAAAACTTACAAGCCGGCGTGAATGTCGTGGCGAATCTTTTTCTTGGATGATTAAACCTTGTCTATGAAATCGTTACTCCCCCTCGCGTTGTGCTTAGTCATCGCGAGCGCCTTCGCCAGCGAAGCCGACAGCACACAGGTCTTGGCCGACAGTCTGGAGGCGACCTTCAACTATCAACACGGCGAAATCAAATTTGAAAATGGCATCGGCACGTTGAATGTGCCGGAGGGATTCCGCTACCTCGATCCAAAGCAAAGTGAATATGTGATCCACGACCTGTGGGGAAACCCCGGCGGCTCGGGCACGTTGGGCATGATCTTGCCCGAGGAGATCGGCATCACCGAAGGTGCGTGGGCGTTCATCATCACCTATGAAGAGATGGGCTACGTGAAAGACGACGATGCAGACGACATCGACTATGACGACCTGTTGGAAGAACTTCAGAAGGAAACAGTCGAAGGCAACAAGGAACGCGAGAAGGAAGGCTATGAACCCATCACCCTGGTGGGTTGGGCGGCAAAACCCTACTACGACAAAAGCAAAAACGTACTCCACTGGGCCAAGGAAATAAAGTTTGGCGAAGCCGAAGAGAGCACCCTCAACTACAACGTGCGCATCCTGGGAAGAAAAGGCGTGCTGGTCCTGAATGCCGTTGCTTCCATGAACGAGCTTCCTGAGGTGGAGAAAAATATTGATCCCGTTCTCACGTCGTTTAGCTACGGCGAGGGCAACAAATATTCCGACTTCAACCCCGACGTCGATGAAGTAGCCGCATGGACCATTGGTGGTCTGGTAGCCGGAAAAGTGCTGGCCAAGGTCGGTATCCTGGCGTTGCTCCTGAAGAACATCAAACTGGTCGGCCTCGCCATCGTAGGCGCCTTCGCTGGTATACGCAAGTGGTTCAAGAAAAAAGTTGATCCCCCTGCCGTAAGAGACATCGGCGGCGGCACCCCGGAACCTCCCGCGGACTCCACGCCAGCATAAGGGAGCGAGCACGGACTTCATTTTTAGCGAAGAATCCTCGCCGAGAAGAAAATAAAAAGAGGCTGTCTCAAAAAGGCAGCCTCTTCCTTTTGATTGACCTGACGCAATCCAGTCTTGGGGACAGACACCAGAGCAAACATTGGCACTCCTTTGGATTTTAATAACCCCAGGCTTTAGCCTGGGGTTACAAAAAAAGAGACTGTCCTTTGAGACAGTCCCTTTTTCATTTTGTGGTTGAACAAAAGGTTCAAGCACTGACCACGTCGACCGAAGCCTGCGTTACGCTGCGGACAAACGGTTGCCGTTTCCAATAGGTGAGACTTCGCCAGGCCCATTCGAGTGGTCCGTATAAGAAGAAACGCATCCAGATATTGCAGAAGACGATTTGAAACGCCCACACGGCAGCGACGACAAGATAGATCTCATAGCGTTGCAATTTTCCGAAGAGCGCAAAGCCGTAGCCGTTGAAAATGATGCCGCAAATCAGCGACTGCCCGAGGTAGTTGGTGAAGGCCATTTGTCCGACGGGCCTGAAAATGGCAAAGAACCAATTGAACCATCCCGACTTATACAGCAACATGATCAGGCCCAGGAAGCCGAGGGCGCGCGGGGTTCGGGTGAGCTCGTAGAAATGGAACGGCACATGTTTTACGTATTCAAACCAATTGAAATGATAATCTACTTTTAGCTTCACGTGCCAATAAGAAAGTCCCAGGCCTACACCCAAACCCAATACGCACATCCAGGCGTAAACTTTCAGGGGTGCGTTGCCGGTGATGATGCCGAGTTTGAAGAAGGCCATACCCAGCATGAAGAAGATGAGCACGTCCCAAAGCGACAGGTATAGATACGACGTCAGGTTGTCGACATAGTTTTGCGTTCGGTACGCATAGGAGCCGGCATAGCCGGAACGCACTTTCTCACCGACGTTGTTCATGCGTTCTACTTTTGCTTCGTGCTTCGAGCGCTCCTTAAAGGTTTTCATATCGGCCAGTTGTTCTTTTTGCAGGGCGGTGAGTTTCACCTGTGTGGTGTCGAGCGCCGCTACGGCCTCGCCTTTTTCGATGATGGATTTCCGAAGATACAACTCGCGGTTTTCGCGCGCCACCATGAGCAGCACACAGACACCGGCGCCGATGATGAGCGCCCGTGGCGTCCAGTCGCGGATGACAAACAGCATCATGCCGTAGCAAGCGTAGTCGAGTAAGATGTCACCTTCCCAGAGCAGAATATAAACATCGACCAGCGAGAACGCCATAAGCCACAGCTGGCGACGGAAGAAATAGTCCGCGGGCTGCAGACCCTCCGTGCGTTTCAGCTGGCGGCCGACAAACAGGATGATGCCCGCGCCAAAGAGCATGGAGAACATCGCGCGTTGGGTGCCGGAAAAAATCCAGTCCACCCCAAACCAGAGGTAATAGTTGATGGTGCCGAATTCATTCAACACGGAAGGGTCGCCTTCCGCCACACCCGGAAAAGCGAACCCCAGGATATTCATGAGCAGGATGCCGAGAATGGCCAGACCGCGAAGGATGTCAAGCACCACAATGCGCTCCGCCTGGCTTACCGGCGCGGCAAGGGTCGGATTAGGTTGCATGAGAGGGAGTTTTAATCAAGTTAACGAAATTTTTGCTGCAGCACACCCACCCTGACTCCCCCCCGAAATTCCAACCCAGGATTCTGAATTCCGAATTCTGAATGCTAACTCCCTGAATTCTGTACCCTGGTTCCCGGAATTCTGACTCCCGAATTCTGGGCTCCTGGCTCCTGGACTCTGGCCCCTGGCTCCTGGATTCTGGCTCCTGAATTCCGCATCCCCGAAATTTTGAAAGTCCCCACCCAAATCCGAAATTGCGCCCCCATTTTCAAAAAACAACTATGACCTCCATCTCCTGTGGCATCGACTTCGGAACGTCCAATTCGAGCGTGGCCATCGGAACGGGCACGGCTGTGAGCCTCGTACCCGTGGAAGGCGAGCAGGTGACGATCCCCAGCGCGCTCTTTTTTCTGAGGCCCAACAACGAAGCCTACTTTGGCCGCGAGGCCGTGAACATGTTCTTCGAACGCGAAAGCGGCCGCTTCATGCGAAGTCTGAAACGCGTGCTCGGTACGTCGCTCATGACCCAGGGCACCGCCGTGAACAACCGCCACATGCACTTCAACCGCATCATCGGTTTGTTTCTGACGAACCTGAAAGAAAGGACGGACGCCTACGCCGGAGCCGACGTTGAGAATGTGGTGATGGGCCGCCCCGTCCATTTTGTGGATCACAATCCCGCGGCCGACGATCGCGCGCAGGAAGAGCTGAAAGCCATTGCACAGCAAGTCGGGTTTCGCCATGTGGAATTTCAGTTCGAGCCTATCGCCGCCGCGTTTGCCCACGAGGTGAACATCCAAGGAGAACAACTCGCCATTGTGGTTGACCTGGGAGGGGGCACGTCCGATTTCACCGTGATCCGATTATCCAATCGGTATATTCGCAAAGCCGACCGCACCGCCGACATCCTGGCCAGCACGGGTGTGCGCATTGGCGGAAATGATTTTGATAAGGAATTGAGCTTGTCGCTCATCATGCCCGAGATCGGCTATCGCACTACGTATGGTGAAAAAAATATCGAGGTGCCGTTGCACCCCTTTCACCAGTTGGCTGAATGGAGCAAGGTCAATTTTATCTATACCCCGAAAGCGTTAATGCAGACGCGCCAGATCCTGCATCAATCGCACGACCCAGGCCGGTATGCCCGGCTGCTCCGCGTGCTTGAAAAAGAAACAGGCCACGCGTTGTTAGCTGCAGCCGAACGGGCGAAGATTGTGTTGACAGCGCAAGTGGAACACCAGGCGCTCTTTGATTTTATTGAAGACGATTTTGTGTTGACTATTGGGAGAAACCAATTTGAAGTTTCCATCCAGGAAGAGGTGCGCAAAATTTCGGCGGCAGCCCGAAAGTGCTTACACGATGCACAGGTCAAACCGGAAGCCATCGACCTGGTGATCCTCACGGGTGGGTCAACGGAAGTTCCCGTGGTGCAGGCCGAGTTTAAAAGACTTTTTCCTCAAGCCGCCATTGCTGATGAAAACAAATTGAGCAGCGTTGGACTGGGGCTTGCTTACGATAGTCGGAATAAATTCAATTAATAAGCCTAAGCCACCACGGCATGGGCAATCGCAAAGCAAGCCACACGCCTGGAGCATGATACCTGTGTGGTCAATTTGACAACTTATGCTTAGATTTAATTTCCAGGAATAATCAAGCATGCCTGCCGTTTTATGCTATGGAGACCATTGAACTGATTTTTACCATCTTGATAGTAGGGCTCCTGTCGATAGGATTAATCGTATTGATACTGAATCCGAAGCCGATATTCAAAGCGGTATTAATAGACATGCCGTTGAATTTGTTTAGGAAATCTCTCGTCGTCCAGCTATTCCTTTCGATTTTTGGAGGGAATGCCGACAGCCCGTATGGCCTGGGGAGAAAACGATATGTCAACTTCGGCAAATCAAAAAAAATCGGGTTAATTTGGGAAACGGATGGAGACAAGATAAAGGAGAGCATTGTGGAAGCCCTGGCTTCTATCCATGAAAAACCAGACGCCTGTGATTTTCAAATCACTACCGGACCAACGCTCTCGGTTATTAAGCCACCCGATTCGATTTCGTTCTATACCTTTCATTACGTGATACAATGGCTAAGCGAAGCAAACCTGAAGAGCGCAGGCCTGGTGGTAAGCCCGCGCATGGCCTATTCGTTTTACAACGATCCGGATTCTGAAAATTTAATCGGTCGCACCGACAGGGGAGCAGGCTTCTACATCTCGCTCCTGGAAGACTATGGCGCCAGGCCATTTTTGAGAATGAGCAAATACATCGTGACGCCCGATGTGTTTAATGTAGAATCTTTGAAGGCGTACTTAAAGGAAGAAGAACAGCTCGCAAGTCAGACTGCAGGCAAATAATTTTTTATGGCAGATCACACCGTGTCCTCCAATGCCAATGCCCGGGTGAATACCCTGGTGAAGAAGCTAATAAGCACCGTATTAGCATTGTCTATCTTTAATATGGTCACCGGTTTTATGCCGCTAGTGCTCTGGACGTTCGATATTGAGGTGCCGGGGTTCGTTAGTGACAATGGCTCTCTTATTGGAGGCGCTGCCTTTGGCGGTTTAATGTACGCCACAATGAAACGAAATCCGGTGGCCCTTCCGGTATGCCTCTTGACTTGTCTGACGCCCCTTTATGGTTGCATTCTTTACCTTCTTTCCACAACCCTGCTGCAAGACTATGAATGAGAAAATGATTGCACTTATCCGTAAATACGCTTTGTGGCTGACCGTGACTTATGGAATTCAATTTGCCCTCGTGAAAGTTGCCTATCAGTTTAACTATGGTTTTGACTTAGACAACCCCAAATACATAGTGGTACTGATTCAGGTTTCTATTTTCGTGATGCACACGCTGCTAAATGTGATTACAGCCTTCGTGATAAAAAGAGACAAGGATAAATTTCAAATCTATACCCAATATGTCTACCTGGCCACGGTCCTATTCCGGTCCCTGGGAGTCTTTGCTTTTTTGTTGTACGCATTTTTTAGCGAGCAGCCGGCAAAACAAAGCCCGGAGGAAGCAAGCTGATCTTTCATATCACGTGTTGAAATCTGAAAAGAAGCGATGAATCTCTGAATTCCGCAAACGACCTTTGTTTTTTGAGGCAAACGCATGGATTTTCCGTTCTCCTGAAAAAAATAAAAAAAAATTTATCAAGCCTGTCCAATTCCTGTCCATCCGGTCATTGTTGGGGTGTAATTAAACTTCAACAAGATCATTTAAACAGAAAACAACATGGAACAGAGAATCAATGCACTTGAAAAAGGACAAAATGCTTTCAAAGCGATGTATGGATTGGGTGTCTACCTGGCAAAATCGTCGATCGAGAAACCCCTCCAGGATTTGATGTATTTCAGAGTGTCGCAAATCAACGGTTGCGCCTATTGCCTGGACATGCACAGCAAGGACTTGCGGGCTCACGGCGAAACGGAACAACGCCTTCACATGATCGCCGCCTGGCGTGAAACCCCGTTCTACACCGACCGCGAACGCGCCGCGCTGGCCTGGGCTGAGGCCCTGACCCTGGTCACGCAAGGCCACGTTTCCGACGCGGTATATGAACAGGTCCGCAGCGAATTTTCAGAAGAGGAAATCATCGATTTAACGGTGGCGGTTAATACAATTAATGACTACAATCGCATTAATATTGCGTTCCGCACCACGGCGGGCGGCTACCAGGTGGGCGCGTTCGCGGTTCACAAATAGTCCATAAAAAAATATCAACAGACAACGACCTTTAAACAACACAACCATGAAAGATTTCATGTTTTTATTCCGGCAGCCCAACTACGACTACAGCAACACGTCGCCCAAGGAAATGCAGGCGCTGGCGGAGAAGTGGCAGGCCTGGGTGGCCGGCATCGAGGCGCAGGGAAAATTTGGCAGTCACGGCGCGCGTCTGGCCATGGAGGGCAAAGTGCTGAAGCCCGGCGGCGTCATCACCGACGGTCCCTTTGTCGAGCTCCGCGAGCGGCTTGGCGGCTTCGTCGTGGTGAAGGCCGAAAACCTCGACGATGCCATCACCCTGGCCCATGGTTGCCCAGCCATTGACATGGGGGGAAGCGTAGAGGTCAGACCACTTTATGAATAGATGAATCGATAGAAAAAGAGTAAACCCGCTTTGCGTAAAAGTGGGTTTACTTTTTTATTTGGACTGGATTTTATTTTTTGAAAATGGAGCAGGAATTCGACTCACTAAAACATTTATTCCAGCAGGAGTTCACCAAAATGGTGGCCGTCATCAGCAAGCTCTTTGGCTTGCAACACATCGAAATGGCCGAAGACATTGTGAGCGAGACGTTCTTGCAGGCATCCGAGACCTGGGGTGTGAAAGGCGTCCCCGCCAACCCAACGGCCTGGCTCTACACGGTGGCCAAGCACAAAACCCTCTACCAATTTCGCCGGAACAAGATCTTCGACAATAAGGTGGCCCCGGAGTGGGTGGCCCAGGAAAAAGAACAGGCGTATGTGGAGCCCGACTTTTCAAAAGAAAACATCAAAGACAGCCAGCTGCAAATGCTGTTTGCCGTTTGCAACCCCGCGATTGTCAGCGAAGCGCAAATAGGGCTGGCGTTGCGCATCCTCTGCGGGTTTGGGATAGACGAGATCGCCGACGCATTCTTGTCCAACAAGGAAACGATCAACAAGCGCTTGTTCCGCGCCAAAGAAAAACTGCGCACCGAAAATGTGACGATGGAGCTGCCCGGTGTTGCCGAGATCGCCAGTCGCCTCGACAACGTGCTGCACATTATTTACCTGTTGTTTGCCGAAGGCTATTACTCCAAAACGCAAGACCAGATCCTGCGCAAAGACCTGTGCGTGGAAGCCATGCGCCTGGGGTTGATGCTCACCGAATACGCTCCCACCAACCAACCCCACACCAATGCGCTGATGGCCCTGATGTGCTTTCATGCCTCGCGCTTCACGGCCCGGCAAACCGGCGAGGCCTCCTATGTATTATATGAGCAACAGGACGAACAGCTTTGGGACCAGGACCTCATCCACCAGGGCATTTATTTCCTTGGGCTTTCCGCTCAGGGCAACGAGGTGAGTTCCTACCATTTGGAGGCACGGATCGCCTATTGGCACTGCGTGAAAGAAGATACGCCCGAAAAATGGGAAGAGATCCTGGCCTTGTATGACCATTTATTGCAGGTTAACTATTCCCCCAGCGTAGCGCTGAACCGCGCCTTTGCTTTATTCAAAGTGAAAGGACCACAAGCCGCCCTGGCGGAAGCCGAGACATTGAAACTGGAGGACAATCATTTCTATTTTGTCTTGCTGGGCGAACTCTATAAGCATATCGATAGCCAAAAAGCCAAGTCCCATCTTCAAAAGGCCTACGCGTTGGCCAAAACGCAAACAGAAAAACAAGTGATCCAGGAGAAGATGGACGACCTGGAGAAGTAATATTGAAACTGTCGTCCCCTTCTAACAACGGTTGGCTTAGTGTTCGTACTACACTTCCTTTCCCGCGAGGTTGTCGGCTCGCCAATGTTAAGTTTTTTCAACGGTCAATTGTTTTTGCCGATTTGGATCGAAAATTGTTCATTGTGTCATGGCCTGACTAAACCCAAGCCACCGTTTTAAAATGAATTCTTTCTATTCCTAAACCCTGATTCTCTTATGAAAAAATTACTCTGGATCATTTTTTTGATCCCCCTGGTCACTCATGCCCAATTTAAAAAAGGCGATGTCTATCTGGGCGGCACATTTTCGCATTATAATGCCGCCGGCACTTTTTACATCACACCCTTTGTAGGTTACTTTGTCAATCCACGTCTGGCTTTGGGAGCCGATCTGCAGCTTAGTTCTTCAAGAAGCGAAAGTGCCATCCAGTATGCTGACGGCATACACCAGGCTGTAATCACCAGCCGCGGTGTAGTCCTTTCGCTCAACGCCAGAAGGCTTTACACCCTGTCGGACAAATTTTTTTTCGCGTTGCAGGGGGAGATAGACTATCAGCGCTCGTTTATAAAACAAGAGGTTCATGAGCTCAATTCAACAACCCGTTATAATTTCTATGGTTTTGGACTCGTGGTGTCACCGCGGTTCATCTATTTTCCTTCGTCCCGTTGGAGCATTGAAGGAGGGCTAGGGAGCCTGGGATGTTCTTTTTCAAGGAATCTCTCCAATGATACAAATACACAGTCTGTTGGACTTAATCTGGGCCAGGTGACATTAGGATTTGCTTATTATTTCAGAAAGCAAAACAGCACCTAGAGGAAATGAAGAAGAGCGAACATGGAAACGCAACTTGTCCGTTGTTTTGGATAAAAAACCGTTCGCTACCTAATCCGGCTAAAGACATGCCGGCCCTTTAGTATGATAACGTTTTACGATGCTTTTATCCCAATCCCCAATGAGAAGACTATTATTATGGATCACTTTGATGATCCCATTCCTGGCGAATGCCCAATTTAAAAAAGGCGACTCCTTTCTTGGCGGTACCATTTCGTATCAAGGCACCGAAGGTGATGTTGATGTCACACCCTTTGTAGGATACTTTGTGAATCCACGGCTTGCCCTGGGCGCCTCTTTACAGGTTGGCTACGCGAAGAGCGAGCAGCCCGGTCAATATAATGGTGGCATCCACCAGATGATTAATACCACCCGGGATTTTACTGCCGCCCTTACTGCCCAGCGATTCTACACGATCGCTGATAAATTCTTTTTTTCACTGCGAGCGGCAGCAAGTTACACGCGTACATCCGAAAAGGTAGAAATCCTTGACTATGACATTACAAGCTATAATAACCTTTATAGTGTGGGTGCAGAAGTAACGCCACTCTTCCTTTATTTTCCTTCTTCCCGTTGGAGTATCGAAGCGGGACTTGGAAGTTTGAAGTATGCCTTTACCCGGGGTCTCACGGATCGCTCCAATAGACAAAACGTAAGCCTGGACTTTGGTAAAGTGTCGTTAGGTTTTGTCTACTATTTCAGAAAGTCGTAACCCTAAAAAAATCAACCTTATCATTAATACCATTAACAGCAATACAATATGAAAAAAATATTCTTTCTTCTTTTACTTACCCCGGCCGTTGTAAAAGCTCAATTTAGCAAAGGCGACGCTTTTCTAGGGGGTAATGTTTCCGGATCCTACTATCACTACGCTCCTGTCGAGAATCAGCGGAACTTGAACTATTATCGCAATACGAACTATAGTTATTCACTCTCACCTATCTTCGGATTCTTCACCAGCAAGCGGTTTGCCTTAGGCGGAAATATTGAGATTGGCCGGACAAGCACCACAAATGTATATGGTACAAATTTGAACAGTGTTAAAAGCCAAAGCACCGACGGTTCGGTTGCCCTTCTGGGGAGATATTTTTTCACGTTTAATGAAAAATTTCTATTTGCGCTGACGGGTGATGTTTTCTATTCCAAATCCCAAACCACGAACAAATCCGCCGACGGCACCGAAACCACTGACAAGTCCAATAGCTCCGGCGTGCATGTGAAGCCCACCTTCTTATTCTTTCCTTCACGGCGCTGGGGATTTGAAGCCAGCATAGGAAGCATTGAATTTGTCCATAGTAAAACTGTTCGTGGTCAAAGTGTTATGGGGGACACGAAGAATGATGATTTTAAGGCTACCTATGGAGCAATCTCCCTTGGCCTTGCCTACTATTTCAGGAAGTCGTAACCATACAAAGATCTTGATCATCCATCACCGTAATCCTACCCTTGCCGAGACTCCACCGGCACGGGTAGGGTTGTCGAGGCCTCCTACGGCAATCTCCCTCGGCGTTGCCTGCTATTTCAAGAATTCGTATCATTATAGATGTTCACCATCCATCACGTTAGCCTTGCCGAATGCCCGTGATTTAAAGTGTGAAAAAAGGCTGGGCTGAGGCCAGTATCTTTTGGCTAGGGTTGGCGTTGTGTGTACTATACCTTTATGATCGCATGAAAGTCTATCGCTTCTTGGCAGAAGCTTTTCCAAACGGGTCCTTTGTTTTGGATCGAGAATTGCGCCTTCATCGAGGCCGGCTAAATCCATGCCGGCACTTCCGCATGATAACGTTTTACGAAACCTCAACCCTAATCCCTCATGAAAAAACTATTCCTTTGGATCCTGCTGGGGATCCCGTTCCTGGTCAATGCCCAATTTAAAAAAGGCAATGTCTATGTTGGTGGCATCTTTTCGTACCAAAATACCGGAGGCAATGTTTACCTCACACCGTTTGCCGGTTACTTTGTCAACCCGCGGCTGGCCCTTGGCACCTACGTGCAGATGGGTTATTCGAGACGCGAGGACGATGGACAATTTAGTGATGGTTTCCATCATTATATAAGTAGCGACCGTGATTTCAGCACGGCCATTACCCTCGAGCGATATTACGCGATTTCCGAGAAGTTTTTCTTTGTGCTGCATACGGAGGGGGTTTATTCGCGCGAATACCTGGAGCAGGAAATTCCTGACTTGGATGCCACCTACTACACGAATCATTATAGTATTCGCATAAACGTGATGCCGGTTTTCATGTATTTCCCTTCTCGTCATTGGAGCATCCAGGGCGGCCTTGGGTATCTGGGATATGCTTTTACGAAGAGCTTGTCGGATGGTTCCGACAGCCATTCTGTGAAGCTTGAGTTTGGAAAATTGTCATTGGGGTTTGCCTACTACTTTAGAAAGGACCCGTCGAGCAAAAAATGATTTCCAATTTTTAAAACGATATCCCTCAACAGCATATACCTATGAAAAAAATATTCTTTCTTTTCCTAATGGCTCCGATTGTAGTTCATGCTCAATTCAGCAAAGGCGATGCCTTTCTGGGAGGCACGTTGTCTGGTTCTTACAGCGACTTCTCATCCGCCAAGAATCCGATGGGGCTGAACTATTACGTTAGGTCGATTTATAGTTATTCCATTTCTCCCACCTTGGGGTTCTTTACGAGTAAGCGATTTGCCCTGGGTGGAACTATTTCGGTTGGCGGGTCGGGTACGGAAATTGGTCCCGATACGAATATGCAAAAAAATTACACTACGAACGGTTCGGTTGCCGTAATGGGTAGATATTTTTTTCCACTGAGCGAAAAATTTATGTTTGCGCTGACCGCTGATGTTTTCTATTCCCGTTCAAAAGACGACAACGCAAATGGTGACGGAAGTCGCTCGATCGACAAGTCTTATAGCACCGGCCTCCATGTCAAGCCCACCCTTCTATTCTTTCCCTCACGGCGTTGGGGATTCGAAGCCAGTGTAGGAAGCGTGCAGTTTGTACATGATCAAAGTCTCACGAAGGATGTGAAGACCGACAATTTTAACGCGACCTTTGGAGCCGTCTCCCTCGGCGTTGCCTACTACTTCAGGAAGTCGTAACATTTATTTCAAGAAGTCGTAAGATTACTCATGTTCTTCACCATCCATCACCGTAATCCTACCCTTGCTGAGTACCAGACTTTAAGACAGCGCGTATCCTGGCCGGCCTTCGACGACGCATTGGCCGGGGCAGGTCTTTCGAAATCGCTCTTTAGTGTGGTCATTCAAAATGAACACGGCCACACCGTTGGCATGGGTAGGATTGTGGGGGATGATGCGCTCTATTTCAATATTCACGATGTGATCGTCGTCCCCGAATGTCAACGGCAAGGGGTTGGTAAAATGATCGTGAAGGAACTGCTGGCCTACGCAGACAAAAAAGGTGGAACAAATTCCCAGATCGGATTGAGCAGCAGCAAAGGACGGGAAGCCTTTTATCGCGCGTTCGGATTCACCGAGAGACCCAACGATCGCATGGGCGCCGGGATGGTCCTTGTGAAGAAGTGAAACGCTGTTTCCATACGACAGCGAACGGTTGGCATCAATTCGGTAAAGAAGATTTTTCATGTCAAGTTTCTATCGTGAAACTAAAATTGGTATTTTCGAGATACACCAAACCGCGTGCGCCTCACGATGAATTTCATCCGAACAACATCCGCCAGCAAAGACTTCCAGAAATTGGTAACCGAACTGGATGCTGACCTCCGCATTCGCGATGGCGAAGACCATACCTTCTATGCCCAGTTCAACACCATCGTCCAGATCAAACACGTGGTCGTAGCCTATGAGGGTGAATTGCCCGTGGGTTGTGGGGCCATCAAGGAATATTTGCCAGACGCGATGGAAGTGAAACGTATGTATGTACCTCCGAGTCACCGGGGAACAGGCGTGGCGTCGGGCGTTTTGACGGAGTTGGAGAAGTGGGCTCGGGAGATGAACTATGAACGCTGCGTATTGGAAACGGGAAAAAAACAACCCGAAGCGATCGGACTGTATAAGAAGAACGGCTACGCCATCATTCCCAACTATGGGCAATATGAAAATGTGGAGAACAGCGTATGCTTCGAAAAAAAATTGTGAGATAGACGCTTTCCGGCGCAGAACATTCGCGCCGGTTTGTCGTTTGCCGCTCACCCGCCAGGCGGGAGGGCTGACGTAAAATTTATCGTGTATTTACAGACAGGCTTTATACCTTTGCATCGTGAACCGTGGGAAGGATCGGAGAAAATTAGAGACGATGAGCCTGAGCCTTGTGCTTTGGCTGTGGGCCGGCGTGGGCTTTGCGCAAAACCCTGTGCAGATCCGCGACGAGGTGGATCAATACATTTTTTCGTTTAGCGAGATCGAATACCTCGAAGACCCAGGCGGAAAGCTTTCCGTCGAAGCCGCTGCGTCCGCACAATGGTCATCCCAGTTCAAACCGAGCAAGACCTTCAGCCCGCAGAACTACAACCGCGCATCGTATTACTGGTACCGGATCAAGATCGCTCACGATCCCAAAAGCAAACGCCACTGGCAGATCGAATTTTTTGATCAGACCATCGACGAACTGAGTTTCTACATGCCCGAGGCGTTGGGCGGCTACCGCCTCGAGTCGTTTGGCGACAACTTCCCGTTTGGCAACCGCTTCCTCAAACACAAGAATTTCATCATTCACCTGCCCGACCAATACGACGGCACCTACACCTATTATTTCCGCGTGAAGTCGCGACAGCGCGCCGACATCCTGGTGGTGCTGCGGCCCCTGGAATATTTCTTCAACTATGCCCTGGACGAGTATTTTTTCTTTGGCATTTTCTATGGCATGATCCTCGTGTTCTGCTTCTACAACTTCCTCATGTTTGTAGCGGTGCACGAGCGGCATTATCTCTATTATATATTGTACCTGCTGGGTGTCGGTCTATATGAAATGAGCTCCGACGGCATCGCGTTCCAATACCTGTGGCCCAATGCCACGGAGTGGAATCAGTACGCGCCTGGCTTCGCGTTGTATTTTGCCTCTACATTCGCTTTATTTTTTGCCGCGTCGCTGCTCAACCTGAGAAAACAATATCCACGGTTGCTCTGGGTACTCGGCGGCGTGCTGGTTTTGCGCACGGCCTATCTCCTGGTGAGTTTCTATGTATCCGACCGCTGGTTCAACTTGCGCTTTGTTGAGGTTGTTCCCTTCCTGGCGGCGTTCTATGCGGGCATCTATGCCTTGCGAAAAGGATATCGGCCGGCGCGCTTCATGGTGGTGGGCTATTCATTTTTATTTCTCGGCATCGCCATCAAGTTCATTCAATACCTCGACATCAACTGGTTGCCCTTGGGTGAGCTGACGCACTATAGTTTGGGCTTTAGTTTTATCATGGAGATGATGTTCCTGTCGTTTGCCATCAGCGACAAGATCAAACTGTTACGACTGGAAAAAGAGAAAGCGCAGGAGAGTATCATCGAACAATTGAAGGAAAATCAGAAGCTGAAAGACTCCCTGAACGAAGAACTGGAGCAACAGGTGAAGATCAAGACCGGTGAGTTGGTTCAAAAATCGGATTTCATCGCCGCACAGAACCGGCAACTGGCCGAAGCCAATCAAAAGCTGGCGATTCAGGCCGAAGAAATTGCAGCCATGAATGCGCTGCTGACGCAGGATAACAAAAAGCTGAAACACGACGTGGAGGTGGTAACTGAAGCGCGCATTTTGTCGAAGGAAGTAGATTTTGAAGAGTTCAGCGCCATGTATCCCGACGACGCCAGCTGTCTGCGATTCCTGGCCGAGATCAAATGGCAGGGGGATTTTACGTGCACCAAATGTCATCACCACCATTTCAGTGAAGGCCGGAGCCCCTACAGCCGGCGGTGCTCGCGTTGCGGATACGACGAATCGGTGACGGCCTACACGCTGTTGCAGAACACCAGGCTCCCGATCAACAAGGCTTTCTACATGATCTTTTTGGTCTATTCAACCAACGGCACCATCTCATCGCACAAGCTTTCGGAGATCCTTCACATCCGTCAAAGTACGTGTTGGTCGTATAGCTCCAAGATCAAAAAAGCGATGAAAGAGAAGCGAAAACACGGTGAAACCCGCCACGAGGGATGGCATTCTATATTATTAGTGGAGGAACCCACCGTGTGACGTCACACAAAAAGGCGCTTTTTAGCCAGTGGAAACCGTTTTCGATCCGGTCGAAAAAAAAATAAAATATTTCTTCTCCTGCCCCCAAAAATTTAAGTCACTCATTCTCTATCGATTACGGAACCCTTTCCCGAAACCGATTGCGCCAATTCTGGCGTATCACTTTCCACGTCCCTCTCCCCATAGAAACCCGGCCAGTGGCCCCCAGGCGGGGAATTAAGGTTGTGCATGAACCGTATCAAAGCCTGTAACATACTATAGCTCAATGTGTTAGTTTGTGTTTTTTGGCGATCATGTCCAATTTTGGATCAAGACTAAACGCAACCTTTTTTATCACTCTATGAAGATCATTTTACGAATAATGGCCTTGCTCATGCTGTGCAGCATACCGGCGTGGGCACAAAGTGTGGTGACAGGCAAAGTCACAACGACAGGCGGGGAGCCACTCCCGGGAGTAAGTGTGCTACTGAAAGGAACGTCGACGGGATCCTTGACCGATGCCGACGGGAACTACACGATCAATGCTACCGAAGGAACTTTGGTGTTTTCTTTTATCGGCTACAAACCCGTCGAAGCCCTCATCGGTGGGCGGACGTCAGTAGATGTATCGATGGAAGACGATGTGACCACCCTGGAGCAGATCGTGGTGGTGGGTTATGGTACCCAGGAGAAAAAAGATATCACGGGTGCGGTAGGCGTAGTGGACCAGAAGGCCATGGCCTCGCGTCCCAACACGCAATTCGGAAACCTCATCCAGGGCAAGGCTGCCGGTGTGCAGGTGATCGTACCCAGCGGTAAGCCCTCAGCCGGATTCAGCATCCGCGTTCGTGGGGCGACGTCGATCTCGGGTAACAACGAGCCACTGTACGTTGTGGATGGTGTTCCTTCTTCGGACACGCGGACCCTCAACCCGGCCGACATTGAAAGCATTTCCGTTTTGAAAGACGCATCATCCGCCGCCATCTATGGTGCGCAGGGTGCGAACGGCGTGGTGCTCATCACCACCAAACGCGGCAAGACCGGCACACCGAAAGTGGACTTCAGCGCCTACACCGGTTTTTCGAGCGCCTGGAAAAAATTGAAAGTACTGAACAGCGAACAATACCGCGACCTGATGACGGAGTTCGGTCAGACCACCGACTGGAGTCAGTACACCGCCAACACCGACTGGCAAAATGAGATCTTCCAAAACGGACGCTCGCAAAACTACCAGGTGGGCATCTCGGGAAAAACCGATAAAACGAACTACTACATTTCCGGAGGCTGGATGCAACAGATCGGCGCCGTGCGCAGTTCCGAAATGGACCGCTACAACTTCAAGGTGAACCTCGAACAAAAAATGAACGACTGGCTCACCGTGGGCACCAACCTGAACTACATGCGCTATCACGATGTGGACGTGAGCGACAACACGAACGTGAACAGCGGTGGTGTTATTCTCGGCATGCTGTCCACGCCGCCGAACATCGGCATCTTCCGTCCCAACGGTACGTATAGTGCTAACCCTTTTCAAGACTGGGAGAACCCCGTGGCCGGCACAGATGGATCGGATCGCAACTACAAGAACCAGCGCCTGCTGGGCAACGTGTATGCCGAGATCAATTTCCTGCCCGACCTGAAGTTCCGCAGCAACGTGGGCACCGACTACCAGATGGGCATGAACGATTACTTCCTCAATCCCTTCATGACCAGCTATGGCCGCGCGAAAAAAGGTATCGGCCGCAACGAGGTGAACCTGACCAACTACTACATCATCGACAACACGTTGAGTTACAAGAAGACCATCGATCAGCATAATTTTAACGTGCTCGTCGGTTCGGTCATACAGAAATACCGGTGGGAGAATAATAAGATCGAGAAGACTGGCTATTCCAGCGCCAGCGTGCCCACCACCAACGCGGGATCGACCATCACCGAAGCTACCAACGACAAGAGCGAGAAATCAAATGCATCGTTCATCGGTCGCGTGACCTATGATTATGCTGGCCGTTATTTGTTGACAGCAAACTTCCGCGCCGACGGTTCGTCATCGTTTGGCCCGAACAAGCGATTTGGATACTTCCCGTCGGTTTCCGTGGGATGGAGAATTTCGGAAGAGAATTTCTTCCAGGGCGTTCAGGCGGTGAGCGATTTGAAATTGCGCGCAGGCTGGGGTCTGGTGGGTAACGACCAGGGGGGATACGCCTACATCGGTCGAGTGGCCAGCGGCGCAAACTATCCTATCGGTGGCGTGATCCAACCGGGCACGTATCCCGAGTCGATCCAGAACAACGATTTGAAATGGGAGAGCACGGAGCAAACCAACCTCGGATTGGATTTCTCCGTACTGAATTCGCGCGTTCAGTTTTCGGCTGATGCGTATTTGAAAAATACATCAGGTTTATTGTTGAACGTACCCCTGCCGGAATCCACCGGTTTTGATTCCGGGTTGCAGAACGTTGGAAAGGTTCAGAACAAAGGCCTCGAGTTCCAGGTGTTATCGCACAACCTCGTGGGAGACCTCACCTGGGATACGGACTTCAACATTTCTTTTAACCGAAACAAAGTGATCTACACGCAAGGCCAGCAGATCATCGGCGGCGGTGTGGCCGGACGTGGTGACGGTAGCTACACGGTGGAAGGCAAACCGATGGCGATGTTCTATGGTTATGTCGCCGGCGGTGTTGACCCCGCCACGGGTAATGCGTACTACATCGATAAGAAAGGGGAGAGCACTTTCACGCCCTCGGCCGATGACCGCACGTTCATTGGCAATCCGAATCCCAACTTCTACTATGGGATGACGAACACCCTGGGCTATAAAAACTTTGCCTTGAGCATTTTCCTCCAAGGCACACAAGGCAATGATATTTTGAACGCCACCCGCATCGAAACGGAAGGCATGACCGACGCGAAGAATCAGTCGCAGGTCGTTTCACACCGTTGGCGTGCACCCGGCGATGTGACCGACATCCCGAGGGCAAGCTGGGGCAGCACCGACAACTCGCGACTGTCGACCCGTTTTGTGGAAGACGGCTCCTACATGCGGGTGAAGGCCGTCACGCTGAGCTATAACGTTCCGACCAATGTGCTGTCGAGAGTCAAGATGAGCAACCTGAAGGTGTATGTAACGGGCGAGAACCTGTTCACCTTCACCCACTACAAGGGCTATGATCCTGAAGTGAGCGCCTTTGGCAACGACAGCGATAACCAGACGAAGAACATCGCGCTGGGTATTGACTACGGAACATTTCCGCAGACGCGCAATCTCATCTTCGGTGTAAATGTTTCATTCTAATCCGAGACCTGTTATGAAAGCAAAATTTATAAATTTCATATTCGTCCTTTCCGTGGTGGTCCTGTTGTCTTCGTGCGATGACTACCTGGCGCTGGACCCTATCTCCACCAACACGAGCGCAAACGCCTATCTCACGGCTTCCGATGCAGAAGCCGCCGTGACGGGTGCGTACGATTCGTTTTCGCAAGAGTATTACATCTGGGATAACATTATCTTCAACGACGTGATGTCGGATAATTATTATGCCGGTGGCGACAATGCCGAAATATTTGCCGTGGAAGATCTCAACGTGGTGCCAACCAACAGCCGGTTGTGGAACAACTGGTCGCAGATCTACAACGGTATTCTCAAGGCCAACATCGTGCTGGATAAAATTCCGGCCATCACCGATATCCAGCTGACGGAAACGCGGCGGTCGCAGATGTTGGGCGAAGCTTCTTTTCTTCGCGCCTTTCATTATTACCAACTGGTGAAAATGTGGGGCGGTGTTCCACTGATCACCAAACCGGTGTCGTCTACTTCGCCGTCGGAAACACAGATCGCTGCAAGTACAGAAGCCGAAGTGTATGCACAGATCATCGCCGACCTGGAATTTGCCGTGGCGAACCTTCCCGACAAGTACAGTGACGCAGCGGATGTGAACAAGGCGCGCGCCACCAAGGGTGCAGCCAACGCGATGCTCGCAAAAGTATACGCCCAGAAATCGGATCGTGACTACGCGAAAGTGATCCAATATGCCAACGCCGTGATCAGCAGCCCCGCAGGCTATACATTGCTGGCCAAGTACGGCGACCTCTGGGATGGCGCACACTACAACAATGCCGAGTCCATCATGGAGGTGCAGTTTGTTGGCGGCACGGAAGCCAACTGGGGCCCCGGCTTGTTGCTCCCGCCCTCCATTACCAACGATACGTGGAGAAAATTTGTGACTCCGTCGCACGACCTCATCAACGCGTTCGATGCAGAAGGTGATACACAACGCAAAGACGCCAGCATCCTGTTTGAAAAAGCGCCTTGGGCCGACGAGTTCTGGTCCGTGACGGTGAACGGCCAGGTGCCCTTCGCCTACAAATGGAAAACATCCGTATCCAGCACGAACCGTCAATACATCGTCCGTCTGGCCGACATCATCCTGTTGAAGGCAGAAGCGATGGCCGCAACCGGCGATATCGGCGGCGCAAAAACGGCATTGAACCTGGTGCGTCACCGCGCCGGCCTTGGCGACACGCCGGCTACGGATGCAGCCCAATTGAAGACGGCCATCCTCAACGAGCGCCGGCTTGAGTTGACGCAGGAAGCGCAGCGCTGGGACGACCTTCGTCGTAACAATGTGGCTGTGGATGTGATGAACAACCTCGTAGAGATGAACCTCATCACCGGACAACAAAAGGTCTATAACATGACGAAGGAGAAACAGCTGTTGCCCATCCCACAATCGGAGCGCAACCGGAACGTGAACCTGGGTCAGAATCCCGGCTATAACTAAACTCACCGCCTTAAATTGCTAGCAAAGATGAAAAAGATATATGCATACCTGCTGCTCATGCTCCCGATCGCATGGGCCTGTAGCGAAAAAGACAACATGGACCCCGTGGGCAACTGGGAAATCTCCAACCCGGTGCTGACGGCGCCCGCGGCCAACACCACGGTGACGCTGGACGAGAATGAGCCCGACGGCGTTACACGCTTCGAATGGCAGCCGTCAATCACCAGCAACAAGTTTATTGTTCAATACACCCTTGTGCTGGTTCCCGCGGGAAGCACGGATTACGATCATCCCATCATGGCCGTCACACCGGCCAACGCCGGCAAGGACACCTGGGTGGCTCCTGCCGCGTCGGACATCGACTACGCTCTCTGGGCCGCTTGCTACCCGGCGGGTGCCGAGGTGAAGTTGCAGTGGGTTGTGATTGGCAAGGCGATCGAGAAGAAAGCCATTGAATCGCGCGACATCACGTTCAAACGATTTGAAACAGAATACGTGCCCACAACACTCTTCTTAACGGGCGATGCCACGGAAGCGGGCTCGGATGTGACGAAGGCCATTCCGTTCCGCGCGCTGGTTGACCACGACGGCAATCAGACGGGTGTGTTCGAATTGTACACGCACCTCAACAAAGGCGCAACCTTTTTCTTCCGCGACCAGGCCGACGCACATTCCCGCAAAATGGGCGGTGCGGATGGCAAACTCGCTTGTGGTGGTGCTGAACTGGCGACAGCGGATAGCGCCGAATATCAAATCACCGTCGATGTGAAGAACAACACCTATGCGTTGTTGAAGATCGACCGTTGGAGCCTCGTGGGCGACGCAGTGGAAGGCGGCTGGGGTGGCGACGTGCCACTGGCCTATGTGGGCAATAGCGTTTGGGAAAAAGAAGTGACGTTCTATCAACCGTATGACGGCGCAGGATTTGTGCTGCGCGCCAACGGCGACTGGGGCTACCTGCTGAAACGAGTAAAAGGCACGGGCACAGCAAACAACAAGGGTGGTAAGCTCATCATGGAATCCGAAGGCAATGCGACCGGTATAGAATTTGAAGATATTCCGGGAACCACCGGCCTGCACAAAGTGACCGTGAGTCTGACCGCAGCAGGCTATACCTATGCGCTCACCAAGATTGAAGCGATCGTGGAGACCATTATCGGCAAGACCGCCAACATGACGGCCGATGCGGTATCGGGCAATTTCCCGATCAAGAACACCGACATACCGGCTGAGCTTTATCTCCTGGAAGACGGACAGAGCATCCTCACCTTCACCAAAACCGGGAACCTCTTCGAAAGCAAAAAATTTGTAGCCCTCCAGGCATCGAAGACCTATACGCTGAATTCGAAGGCGGACGGATCGGGCACCGTATACGACGGCGACGATGACGGCATCATCACAGTGGACCACGACCAGGCCTACCAGATCAGTGTAGATTTCGACGCCAAGCTGTTGAACTGGAAACACTACAACATGAAGCTTTTCCATTGGGATGAGAACGGCGGCGGATGGGATCAGCGCCAGGAATTGGTGATGACCTACACACACCCTTACATCTATGACGTGACCGGTGATCTTACCGCCGGCTACGCATCCAAGTTCAACTCACCCTGGGATGTTCAGTTTGGTACTGCCAGCATGGCACTGTCCGGCACGATGGACAACGGTGGCCCGAACTACTTCGGCATCGCATCCACCGGCACTTACAAGGCCCACATTGTTGTCTCCGATGACTACACCACGGCCGACTACAGTTTCGTAAAACAATAAGTGAGAATAAGCGGGGGATGGCGCATGCGTCGTCCCCTTGCTTTTTAAAAACACGTATGAATCAACATAACAACAGAAGTTTTTCATTTTGGGCGTATGGCATAACCGTTTTGCTGATCGCATGCACGAGCGCATGTTCACGCAAAACCAACGAATCTTCCGCGGCAAGCAACGGCGGCGACGTAGCCTTTTGGCTCACCACCGGCGATCGCTCATCGCAATTGGCGAAATCGACACTGTCTTTTACGGATGAAGAAGGATCGGACGAGGTCATCACCGTCGACACCACCCAACGGTTTCAGAGCATCGACGGTTTTGGTTTTTCGCTCACCGGCGGTAGTGCCTTCTTGCTCCACACGAAGCTGGATTCCGCGAAACGCGCGGCCTTGCTCCGGGAATTGTTTCTCACAGAAGACAATGGGATTGGCATCAGCTACCTGAGGATCAGCATTGGCGCGTCCGATCTGGACGATCATGTTTTCTCGTACACCAGCTACGCACCCGGCAAAGGAAAAGGATTCAGCCTCGACGAAGATCGCAAACATCTCATCCCGGTGTTGAAAGAGATCGTGGCACTTCAACCGGGCATCAAGATCATGGGCAGTCCCTGGTCGGCACCCGCGTGGATGAAAACCAACGCGAACGCCAAAGCCGGGAGCCTGAAGCCGGAGTACTATGAGGCGTATGCAAAATATTTTGTGGACTATGTCCAGGAAATGAAAAAAGAAGGTATCACCATCGACGCCGTGACGCTGCAGAACGAACCGGAAAATCCGAAGAACACCCCGAGCATGATCATGACGGCAGCCGACCAGGCAGCTTTTGTAAAAAATAATCTTGGTCCCGCGTTCAAAGCGGCAGGCATCCAAACCAAGATCATCGTGTTCGATCACAACTGCGATCATCCCGAATACCCCATCGCCGTGTTGGACGATGCTGCGGCCAAACCCTTCATCGACGGATCGGCTTTCCATCTTTACCTGGGTGAAATTGAAGCCTTGTCAAAAGTACACGAAGCACACCCTGACAAGCACGTATATTTCACCGAACAATGGACTTCCGGCGAAGGAACTTTTGCCGGCGACCTGCAATGGCATGTCAAACACCTCGTGATCGGCGCAACGCGCAACTGGAGTCGGAACGTGTTGGAGTGGAACCTGGCCGCCGACGCGAGCTATGGTCCGCATACCGATGACGGAGGATGCACGCTTTGCCAGGGAGCACTCACCGTGGGCGACGATGTGAAACGCAATGTTTCCTACTACATCATCGGCCATGCCTCCAAGTTTGTTCCCGATGGCTCGGTGCGCATTGCATCGAACACACTGCAGGCCATCCCCAACGTAGCGTTCGTCACACCGGAAGGAAAAAAAGTACTGATCGCCGTAAATGATACCGATACAGAAAAAAGTTTTGCCGTAAAAGCAAATGGGAAGACCTTTAAAGCGACCTTGTCAAAAGGTGCGGTAGGAACATTTGTGTGGTGAGAAGAAGAGTAGTAGAACGCAAGTTGAACGATAATCCGGCAAACGTGAGAAAGACATCGCCCATCAAGGCCATCGGAAAAAAAATTGGATACGTGTTGGCGGTCATCGCCATCACCACTGTGAGTTGCCAGAAAGACAGCGACCCGAACCCGGGACCGCCTGTGCAGCCCGCGGCCCTCGGTAAGGCCAAGGTGTGGCTCACGCGGGGCGATCAGACGAGTCTGCTCGCGCAACAAAGCGATATCTCCATCACCGCCTTGAAGGACACGCCGTCCATCACGATCGACACCACCACACAACTCCAGGAGATGGAAGGATTCGGCGCCGCCCTCACGGGATCGTCGGCCTACCTGATCAACAAAAAGCTGAGCGCTTCGCAGCGAAGCTCCCTGCTGAAAACACTTTTTAACGAAACGGATGGCATCGGCATCAGCTATCTGCGCATGACCATTGGCGCGTCTGACTTTTCGTTGTCCGACTACACCTACGACGACATGCCTGCGGGCCAAACGGATTATCCGTTGGATAACTTTTCGATCGACAAAGACAAGGAAGACGTAGTGCCGGTGTTGAAGCAGATCCTGGGTGTTCAACCGGTAGTGAGCATTATGGGTTCACCCTGGAGTCCGCCTGCCTGGATGAAAACCAACGGCAGTCTGAAGGGAGGTAAACTGAAGACCGACGCTTACGACAGCTACGCGCAATACTTTGTGAAATATATCAACGCCTTCAAAAACGAGGGCATCACCATCGATGCCATTACGCCGCAGAACGAGCCATTATATTCCACCGCGAGCTATCCTTGCATGGACATGCCGGCGACCGATCAATTGAATTTTATCAAAAACAGTCTGGGACCTGCTTTTCAATCGGCGGGGGTGGACACGAAGATCATTGCCTACGATCACAACTGGGACATCACGGACTATGCGATCTCGATTGTCAATGATGCAGGTGCTGCCCAGTTTGTGGCTGGCTCGGCGTTCCATGCCTATGCCGGCAATGTGTCGGCCATGAGCATTGTGCACAACGCCAATCCCAACAAAGGACTTTACTTCACCGAGATCTCCGGCGGCGCATGGGCCACCGACTTCAGCGACAACCTGCAATGGCAGATGGCGAACATTTTTATTGGTACGACCAAGAACTGGTCAAAGAATGCGTTGCTCTGGAACCTGGCGCTGGACGAAAACTTCGGGCCCACAAACAACGGCTGCAGCAATTGTCGTGGCGTGGTGACCATCAACTCAACCAGTGGCACAGTGACGAAGAACGTCGAGTATTATGCCATCGGTCACTTCTCAAAATTTGTGCGGCCCGGTGCTCACCATGTCTCTTCTACAGCATTTGACAGCGGCACACAACTCGACAACGTAGCGTTCATGAATACGGATGGCAGCAAAGTGTTGGTGGTTTCTAACAGCGGCAGCAATCAACAAACCTTCGTCGTTAAGCAAGGCACACGCCAACTCAGCTATACGATTGCTGCAAAGTCGGTCGTGAGCATTGTCTGGTAGCGGCGGAGAACAAAGACGATGTCAGCTGACGGAGGGCTTAGTTGCCCGTAGCCCGCGCGGTAAGCTGCTGCGTAAGCGTTTCTGCATCGGCCTTCTGCGATTGCATAAAGATCAAATAGGATGATGCATGAGCTCTCAGCGCCTCCACTTTTCCGCTGTCTAATTCAGATTGGTAAAGTGCAATAATCTCCTGCTGATTTTTCAATTGTGAGCTGACATAGGCCGTATCGAACGGCGCGCCAACCAAGGTCAGCAGAATGGCCAGTCGCTTTTCATGGATCTTGTCCATACCGGTAGTCAATTGTATCTTGTCCGACAGCGCGATGTTGCGCAGGTCTTCGATGGCGCGACGATGGTAGTTTGCCATCCGGTTTCCAAAGGCCCGCACCTGTGGATCGTTGCCTTTTTCCGCGGCCAATTGTCCATAGGTCATATCGGCCTGGCTGGCCGCACCCGCTTTGAGCAGGAAGTCTTTGTCTTTTCCGATGATGGTATGAGTATCTTTTTCCTCACACGCAAACGCCACCACACAAGTGAAAGCGATTGCCCAAAAACACGTTTTCATAGAAGGGGTTTTTCTATGAGGGAGACAATTTGAATGCCAGCGCCAAAAGCAACGTGTTTCGATCAACAGGGCACAGCGAATGCCTTTATTTATTGCGCAAACAAATCTTTCCCGGGCGAAAGCACCTCAAATTGTAGACTTTTCTGGTCTGGGTAGGGTGATGGTGTGTAAGGTGACGTCATGGGCATTGTGTAAATTTGTCAACAACTTTCGCACGCGTTGTGCAACGTTCGCCCAACTTTGAATTTCAGTTTTACCTGAATCCAGCGAAGACCCCGTAAGTGCCTATGGAAACCGTCATGCTCTTTTCTTTCACCAGCCCCGATATTAAGGTAACGATAGAAGCCTATTTCAACGACGCGGGAGGCCTCGTGGTGGACGGCTATGATATTGGCAAATCGGTGGAGGACTATTTTGGCGACAGCGACTATGAATATGTGCTCACCGTCCCGCAGCCGGAGGTGGCAAAGCTTTACACGTTATTTTCGTTGCCTCTCAACGAGCGTTCCGCGTTGCTTCGCCACCTTCAATCGCAATTCAATACCCATCACTGCTACTCCGACATCAAGAGCTTCCTGGAAAAGAACCAGGTGCATTATGAATCCTTTTCATGGAATTGAATGCTGAGCGCTTAGTGAGGTTGTACTTTTTTCGCTGTTCTGTCGAGATAAGGATCGATAATAGAAACGAGCTTCTGGGTTTGCATCATCAGCGTGACGTGGGTCATGCCGGGAAGTATGGCCAGCTGTGATGGAGGTAGCCCGGCAATGTCGCCAAAAACGCCGCCGTCGAACAGGCTGTATATTTCTGCAGTGTGTTCCATGCTCACACCGTCGTTGTCGCCTTTGATCAGCAGCAATGGCGATTTGATAGCCTTGATGTTGTTTGCCCCCAGGTCAAATGGCGTGTTGTCGGCCTTGATCAATTTGGTGACGAATTCCTTCCAGTGGGTTTTGTCGGGCGAGAGCCTGTCGTATTCTGTTTTCAGGGGGGTGTTCTCAAAAAACTCCGGCTTAAACGTTGGGAAAAGATCGCGCGCAGATTTTATCCAGCCGTCCATTTTGAAAACCGATGAAATGACCACCAACCGGTTCACCACGTGGGGGTGGCGAATGGCCAGCGCAAACGCCACGGTGCCGCCCAAACTGTAGCCGATGATGTCGGCGCTATCGACTTTAATATATTTCATGAGACCCGCCACATCGTCGGCCAGTTGGGGATAGGCAAAGTCGCGATTGGCATCGGTCGTCCGGCCATGGCCTTGCATCTCTACGGCGATCACCTGGTGTGTCTTGGCCAGCTCCGGTATCATCTCACCCCAGTTCATGTCGATGTTCATGAAGGCGCCGTGCAGCAACACCACCGGCTTGCCCTCGCCGTGAATTTCATAATACATTTTCAGCCCGTTCACGGGCGCATAGCCGCTGGACTTCAAGGTCTTTGACGCGCCGGCGGGTGCCGTTTGGGCGAGGCTCAGAAAAGAAGAGAAAAAAAGACAGCAAGCCGAGAGAAGGAACAGATGTTTTTTGATGGGTTTCATTTTTTTGAGTTTTAATGGAAGAAGTACCCTGCAAAGATGGAGGCTCTGCATTTAACCCGTGCAGTGTGAAAGCGACGATCTAAGGGGTTAATTACGGCAAAATGAAAAAATCCGATGCATTCTATCCGTGGGTATAGTAAATGGACCTGTGTATCGTATCCGGGCAATGCTTATATTCGATAGCGTTAAAACGTTATGGTCTATGCGATATAAAGTTTGCCTGTTTGTGCTGGCTTGCGCGCTGGTACATGAGGTTCAAGGGAAACCGGTTTTGTCATTTTTTAACGAATTGAAGGGCCCCGAGCTAAAAGTCCTGTTTGCCGACACCTCGCTCATCCCAACCCTGCAGGAGCTCCACGCCGAGATCCGCATGGGCATGCTCGATCTCTCACCGGAGCGCGCCGAAATATTGAAAAAGCTAAACGACGCCGACATCCCCGTAGTCGCTTGGCTCTTGTTGCCCGAAGAAAAAGGCTATTGGTTCCACAGTGGAAACGGCGACGAAGCCATTGCCCGCTACAAAGAGATCAAGCAATGGGCCGACCAGCAAGGGATTCGCTTCAAAGGCATCGGCCTCGACCTGGAACTCGACATGAACGACCTGAAACTTTTTAAAGCCAGCCCCTGGGCCCTCATCCGAAAGCTGCCTGCCAGATTATACGACGCGAAGAGCATTGAGAACGGCCGCGCCGTGTACAACCAATTGCTCCAGTTGATCAGGAAAGATGGCTACCCGATCGAAAGTTACTATGCAAGCTTCGTGAAGGACGAAACCGAACACGGCACCACATCCATCCAACGCCTGACGAAATTTCTCGACGTGCCCACCGGGAAGGAAATTCCGATGCTCTACACTTCTTTTATGGGCAATGCCGATGGTTTTCTCAAAGTGTATGCCCTGGAGCCTCATCTGAAATACGTGGCCCTGGGCAGCACGGGCGGCGGCGTAGACACGACGATGCACACGTTGAGTTGGGATGATCTTGCCCACGATCTGCGCATGGTAGGCCCCGTGGCCGAAGAGATCCACATCTTTAGCCTGGAGGGAACCGTGAAAAAAGGATTCATGCCCCGGCTGGTAAACTTTGACTACACACCGGTGCCGGAAATTCACGAAGACCAGGTGAAGACCGTCCAAAACATTCGAAGCAACATCCTGACCCTCTCCAAGATCCTGAGCTACCCGACATTATTGTTCCTGGGGATCACGCTGTTGGTGGTCTTGATCGGGTGGGGGCTTTATTTACTGGGTGTAGGGCTCTACCGGTTCGTGAGCCGTCTCAGAGCAAACCGTTAGCGACCAAATTCTCAATCTCGCTGATCTTCACCAAATGATGATCGTCGTGCTCGGCAACAAAAGTAAACAGATCCATCGCACGCATCGGTGTCTTTAGTCTGGGATGGAGTGCCGATTTGAAAACGTCTTCATCCTTCAGAAAGCGCAAACGGGTCAAAGTCGTTTGTCTCAATTGCTCGAAGGCGCTCAACAGCTCTGCCAGCGACTTCGCGTTGTGTTGCGCTTCGGTTGTTTTTGTGTTAGCGAGATCCGTGGGACGCAGTTCTTTTTCTCCCTTCAAAATGTCTTCCAGGCGTCCCTGCCACAAGGGCTCCAGATCGGCCAGGTGGCCAATGTGTTCCAGCATAGACCATTTGCCGCCGGGTTGGATCACATAATGCGACGGATCGATCCGGCGCATCTTTTCCCGCAACCGCACCGGTGTTCCTTCCAGTCTTTCAATGAGGGAGGGCATGATGTTTTGCGTGGAGGAGAAATCAAATTTTCGATCGAACCAGTTTACTTGTTCCATAGGATCACTGAGGATAAAAATGTAGGATTATAACGTAAAACCTGAAACTTAAGATAGGTTAAGATTTTGAAAACATAAGATAGATTAAGTTTCAGGTCTGATTTCTTCGGCAGTTTTGCTCAGCATTAAACATCAAACTTTATGGCAAATCTGAAAGAAGAACGCAAGGAATTTGAATCCCTGGGACATATTTATCCGGTACAAACCGGGGTCAGCATCACACACGAGGTCATTGCCGGCGTGCCGGCATACTGGTTTACCCCCGAATACATGGGTGGGAACGAGGTGGTAATTTTTCTTCACGGCGGCGGATACATCTACGGTTCGATCGGGTCGCATAGGGCCATGGTGAGCCACATCGCAAAGGCTATCGAACGGAAAATCCTCTTGGTTGAGTATTCGCTCGCACCGGAGCGTCCATTCCCGGCGGCGTTGAATGAGACCGTCGCCGTTATACAGGAGCTGGTGCACACCCTTCCCGATTTTCAGTTCAGCATCATGGGCGATAGCGCCGGCGGAAACCTGGCCATGAGCACCACGCTGAAATTGAAATCCCTCAACGCCCAACCAGCGCTCTACCAGGTGCTGATCTCGCCATGGCTGAACATGGAAACGGTTTATCCCAGCTATGCGAAAAACGAAAAGCTCGATCCCATCATCACGAAGGATTTTGTGGAATATGCGGCGGGTTTATACGCCGCGGGTCACGACCTGAGAGACCCCTTGATCTCGCCTGTACACGGTGATTTCAAAGGCATTGGCCCCACATTGATTTTGGTTGGCGCACATGAAGTGCTGACAGACGATTCTGTTTTCCTGTATGAAGCCCTGGAGAAAGCAGGCGTGTCATCGGAATTGAAAATGTACGAGGGTGCCGACCACGTGTGGCCCCTGGTGGACATTGACTCCGAACGCAGCAAAGAAGCCCTTTACGAAATCAAAGATTTCATCGTGCTCCAGGAGAGCACAGTGAAGTAGACCGGATAAAATCGCGGCATCATTTGCGGACCGGGGCATTGAAAAGGCCTTTTGCATAATTCGCAAGATTTGAGGTAATTGTCAGCCCCAACAATTACCTCTTGCCGTGATACTGGACCCGCTTTTTTTATTTTTTGAGAACTATGTGGCCTTGAACGCGGAAGAAAAGGACGCGCTCTCTCAACGGGTGAAAGAACGGCTCGTCAAGCGCAAGGAATTTATTTTACAGGAAGGGCAGCTCTGTCAATACTACACCTTCGTAACAGAAGGCTGCTTCAGAATGTATGCCATCGACAAAGCGGGCAAAGAACACAACGTTCAATTTGCCGCCGAAAGCGACTGGATTGCCGACATCGGTAGTTTCTATTCGGGCAAGCCCAGCAAACTTTGCATCGAATCGATCGAACCTTCCCGCATCCTCCAGATCGACAAGCTGGACCTCATCCACATGTATCGAAACTATCCCAAGTTTGTCAGGAACTTCAAGGTGATCTTTGAAAATAAATTTGTCGAGTTGCAGAACCGCGTGTTGCAGAACATCAGCTCCACGGCCGAGGAGCGTTATCTTGCCTTCCTGGAACAGTATCCCAACCTGTCCAACCGGATCCCAAGCATTCAAATCGCTTCCTATTTGGGGATCACCCCCGAATTTCTCAGCAAAGTAAGAAAGGACGTGGCGAGCAACCGGACCTCTGCGGTTTAACCATCTCCGGAATAGGTTATCTTTGTTATGGCTATTTTACATTTCCGGCGCTACCTTTAAAGACACCGCTTATGACAAAGTACATTTTCATCCTGATACTTTCTTCATTTGGGTTTGAGGAAAGAAAGGCGGCACAAAAGAATAACTCCTTCGAATGTGTTTCGCAGACCGATGCCGAACGCATACTGGGATTGCCTGCGAAAGCGACCGATCATTCATCAAAAGAAAAAGACGGCGTTTCCCGCTTCGAATGCACCTTCACAGCAACAGAAAATGCCAATGCTGACAGGATCAGTCATCTCTACTACATCTACGAGCAATACAAAAGCGCAGCCTTGGCACACGAGGTTTACCAGGGAATTTTATCGGCCAACAACGGGATGTCTGGCCAGAAACAGCTCGACACTCTCGGCGATGAAGCCTGGCTACACACCGACAGCGAAAATTTCGAGTTGCTGATCTTCCGAAAAGACAATCACATGGTGCGGGTCAAGATCAACAAACTGACCGACAAGACGTCGCTTCCGGAACTGATGAATGTGATGCGCCGGATGGCGGCGACGTTGTAGTTATTGTTTCTGGAATTCTCTCACCTCCGCATATCCACCGAACTCATAGATGGGGCACGATGCTGCAATTTGCGTGGCTTCCTCCAGCGATTCAGCCTGCAACATTAAAAAGCCACCCACGATCTCTGTTCCCACGCGGTGAATTTGGTCCGAGATCGTTGAACCGTCTCCCGTGATCAAGCACCCCCTCAACGTCAGTGCACTGCCGGAGGATAGATTTTCGGTACCGCTCCATTTTCCCCACCATGCCGCCCAATGCTCGCGGTGCCGGGCGATTTCATCCGGCGTATGGGTGTCCGTCCGGCCGTCGGGTTCTCTGAAAATAACAATGTAGTTGTTCATATCGGTTTTATTAACGTTATAAAAATATAACGGGTTCGTTATAATTTATATTGTTTTCATTATTTTTACACCATGGACCCCGTCATTCAATTGATTTCTGCGTGGCAGGAATACGCCCAGCATGCCGACAAGGTCAGCGTGAAAGATTTTTGCCAGGCCTTTTTGTCGAAGAAGAGAAGAAGCGCCCCGGCGGAAAAAGGCAACGATCTGAATCTGGCAAAACAGCTCGGCAAGGCGAACAGCCTGGTGAAGGCTTATTTCAAAATAGCGTTGCGACAGATTTCGGATATGGAACTGGAATGGTATTATTTTTTAGACGCCATTGCTGCGACCGGCGAAATACGCAAAAATGATATCGTCAGTTTTCGTCTCCTGGGTGAACCTACCACGGGCATCGACATCATCAATCGGATGCTAAAAGCAGGTCTCATCGCAGAGCGGGTGGATCCGGATGATAAAAGGGCCCGCCTGATCAAACTCACGCCAAAGGGAAAGCATCGGCACCACCAACTCGGAGGTCTGTTCGATGAGATTGCTGCCGAAGTGTTCCGGGCCATGGACACGGAAGTCAAGATAAAAATGGAGACGGCATTGACAAAGCTGACCGATGAACATTCTGCCGCCATAAAAAACAAAAAGGGAAAGGCCCTGGATTCCATAGAAGAATCCGTGAAGAAATTCACCCGGGAGCTGAAGCGCTAATGCACGGATGGAGGACCGGTCATTCCGATCGCAGCGACCTCACCGGGTTCGACAACGCCGCTTTGATGGCTTGGAAACTTACCATCATCAACGTCAGCACGACCGCACCGGCGATCGTCGCCGCGAAGAGCCACCACGAGATCGTCGTGTGATACGGATAATTTTTCAGCCAGTCCTGCGTGAAGTAGTAGGAGAGCGGGATGGCAATCACGCAGGCGGCGAGCACCAGGATCACAAAGTCTTTCGATAGCATTTGCCACAGGCTGGCTACCGAGGCGCCCAGCACTTTGCGGATGCCGATCTCCTTTGTGCGCTGCTCGGCAACGAATGAGGCAAGACCTAACAATCCCAGACAGCTGATAAAGACTGCCAAGCCCGCAAAGATTCCAGACAATGTTCCGATGCGTTCTTCAGAAGCAAATTTCTGAGCGTGCTCTACATCGGCGAACATGTAGTCGAACGGAACGCCGGGAAGGTATTGTTTAAAGACCTGTTCGGCGCGGGACAACGCTTCGTGCGTGCTGAGCGCGGGATTCAATTTCAGGATCATCCAGCTGTTGTTTTCTTTCGCCTTGAAGTAGATCGTCTGCTTTACTTCGTGGAAGGGCGACCCCATGAGCAGGTCGCTCACTACGCCGATGATCTTATACCGGTATCCCTCGCCCCAATCCACGGTTTTTCCAACAGGATCTTCGATGCCCATGAATTTGATAGCCGCTTGGTTGATGATGATGGCGGTGGTGTCCGAAACCATGTCGGACGAAAAATCGCGACCGTCAACGACTTTCCAATCTACGGTCTTGCCATACTCGCTGGTGATCCAGACCGTGGCGAAGTCGGCTTGCAGCGCGGGGTCCTTTCCTTCCCAATCGAACCCGCCGTTGTTAGACCATACCCCCGTGAGCGGGCTGGATGATTCGGCAACTTCCTGTGCGGCCCCGGTGCGCTTCAACTCATTTCGAAGTACATCGAACTTGCCCTGAAACTGCGGTGATTTTTGCTGAAGCATAACTATGCCGTTGCGATCGTAGCCTACGGGCCGGTCTTTCGTGAACTGTATTTGCCGGTATACCACAAGTGTGCCGATGATCAGAGTAACGGAAACGGTAAATTGAACGACCACCAATATGCGCCGCGGCAACGCAGCATAGCGTCCGGCCTTCAGCACACCCTTCAAAACTTTTACGGGTTGAAACGACGACAGGTATAAAGCGGGATAACTTCCCGCCAGCACCCCCGTGATGATCATGAAGCTGACGCTGATCACCCAGAAACCGATCCGGTCAAACGGCAAGGTCATCTGCTTTCCTGACAAGGTGTTGAAGGTGGGCAGACTCAGCGAGACCAGGATGATGGTGACCATAAACGCCAGGCAAACGACCAGGAGCGATTCGCTCATGAATTGCGTGATCAACTGTTTTCGCAGCGAACCGATGGATTTGCGAATGCCCACTTCCTTGGCGCGTTGTTCCGAACGGGCCGTGCTCAGGTTCATGAAATTGATACAGGCCAGCAGCAACACAAATGCGCCGGTAATGCCAAACAGCCACACATATTCGATCAACCCGCCCGACGGCACGCCGTTTTCCCATTGAGAATGCAGGTGCCAGTCGCTCATCGGGTGAAGAAAGATCTCGGCGTTGAATTTCCTGTCGTCCGGATCCACGCGGTTGTATTTGGTGTGGATGATCTTCCGGCTTAGGCTGGTCATTTCGGCGTGATCGGCCATCTGCACGAAACACTGGAAGGAATTGGTGCCCCAGCTTTGGGCGACGTTTTTCACCCAGGGCTGGGAGACGGTATATAACTCCCACGGGACGATAAAGGTTAGCTCGTCGAAATTGGAAGGCGGTATGTCTTCATACACGCCGGTAACTTTTACGTCGAGGTTGGTGTCGAGCTTGAGCAAGGCATTGATGGGGTCTTTGTCGCCGAAGAGGGCGTGCGCCACCGACTGCGAGAGCAGGATCGAGTTGGGATCGCGCAGACCGTCGCGGGTGCCGGCAATCATTTTTAACGCCAGCAGCTTGCCGGCATCCACGTCCATAAAGTTGCCCATCTTCGTGATACTGGTGTCGCCGCGACTCAGAATATGGCTGTTCGTCCAGGAACTCATGACGATGTATTTGAAGTCGCTACCATACACCTTTTGCAGTTCGCCTCCCAGGGGATAAGGAACGGCGTCTTGTGTAACGATCCGGGCGTTAATGGTTTGGTGCTGGTACACCTGTGCCACACGTTGGTATTCGGGGAGATACGAATTGTAGGAAATCTCATCAAAGACCCAGAGCCCGATCAGCATCGCCACGGCCATGCCCACCCCCAGTCCGCCGATGTTGATAATGGAATAGCTGCTGTTCCGCAGGAGGTTGCGGAGGGCGATTTTCAGATAGTTTAGGAGCATGCTTCAGGTTTTTGACGAACAACCTAATCTACAATTGTGCCATCAAAAAACAGGCCTCGTCGGCCTTTGTGCTGGTTGCCGGAATCTGGGATGTTCACGTCCGGATGAATGTGTTCGGTGGTGGTCGGTAGGTTCAAACAAAAAAGAGACTGTAAAGCCTCTTCTCGTTCTGTTTTTCTAAAAAGAATAGATGACTATTTGATAAGACCTGCTTTTCTTAGATTCTCTCGGGCGCGCTCGGTTTGTTCCTTAAAGGGCTCGATTTCGCCAGCCTTCAATTGGCTAATAAATTTTTCCAATCGCTGACGCGTTTCTGGGTCCAACTGCTCTTTATCTTTTTTAGAAAGTGTTGTCATTTGATGAGCCCCGCTTTTTTTAGGGCCTCTCTGGCGCGATCGAGTTTTTCCTTGAAGAGCTCAACTTTACCAGCCTTCCATTGTTCAATAAAATGGTCAAGCTGCTGCAGCGTTTCAGCCTCCAATTCCTTTTTACTTTTTTTTGAAAGTATGGTCACTTGATGAGCCCAGCCTTCCTTAAATCCTCTCGGGCGCGTTCGGTTTGTTCCTTGAAAGGCTCGATTTTGCCAGCCTTCCATTGCTCAATGAAGTCGTCCAACTGTTGTAGCATTTTTGCCTCCAACTCTTTCTTATTTTTTTTTGAAAGTGTGGTCATTTCCGGCGGTTTTGAGATCATAAATTTACGTTTTTTTTTAGAATTAACAGGTGATCAAATTCTACCGCTTCCTGAAACGGCTCAATTTGGCCATTTACAAAGCCCCTCACAACATAAATGGGTTCGATTTCTGTCCAATGCCTGGCGATAATTTTTCCATAAATATTCGTCCTTTGCTGATTACTGCCTTTAATATGTACGGTTGCTCCGGGATTGATTTCATAAAAAGCTGACAGTGCTGATGCAACTGTGTAGAAAACGCGCTTAACATCCCCGTTGTTACTATCGGTTTTGTCATCGATGTCGAACCCGGTGGTTTCATGCTTCACGAGGTCCCCAAATCCCCAGTTATAGTATTTATTTCCATCCTTTTCGATGGGCGTAAATGCAATGACTTTTGTGATATTCTTTTTCCCGCGGCTAATGAAAGAATAGTATCTCTCATCAGTATCAGGAATATACCCCAAGCGTGTCAATGGATATGGATTACTTATCACTGGCCGACAACTTTATTAAATGGAGATTTGATAAACAACGTTATTAATATACGCAAAAAGAATTAAATATCAACTCTATGCCTATACGTTTTTAAGGCTAGCCTCATTGGCTCAAAATCCATCCTCAAATTTTACTTTTCCGTTCTCTAATTTTACATAATCAACACTCCCCGTCCCCTGGAACACAAAACCGATCCCAATGATCTTCGATCTCACGATGTCGCGATCTATTTTATACGCTAATGTATCATGGAGAAATATTTTAGCTTTTCCCTGGGTGGATTCAATCCGCACACGAACAAAATCGTCAAAGTCAACACCGAAGGCCGACAGGTCTACCTGTTTTCCCGGTGCGTCGAAGCCGGTAAAGAACAAGGACATATCCGAGACACAGCCCTTCGTGCACAACGGGATGCCAACGGCCATGCCCTCGCAGAGTAAATAAATGTTTGTCTTTTGGCATATCGCCGCGCCTTCTTTGTAGTCATTTTTCAAGGAAGCTTCAAAAACAAAATCGTCAGAATAGATTGCTCCAAAATCCTGCACATTCAAATAGCCCACCAACGGTGGCTGTGGAGCGAGGTGTATGTTCTGACCTTTGAGCTTTTCGACAGACAGCGCCATCTGCCCATGGACCATCACATCTTCTTTCTTAAAATACACCGGCATAGGCGAAGCGTCGATCGCCGCAAGCCATCCGTCGCTAGGGATCAAAATACCTTGTTCTTTTACGATCTTCTCGTCCACCACCAGCTTGGCCTCGAAGTAGCCGGGCAAATAATAGATCAGCGTGCGCTGATGTGCGTCTTTCGATACTTTCGTTCTTCGCTTTACGTCCCACGATTGTTGGAGAATGACCGAATCGACCGGAGCCTTGGTGGCGTCGTAATCGAAGATGACGGAATTGGGTACGCCTTTCTCGACGGTCTTCTTTACATGAAAGGAATAGTCGTTCGCATCGATTTCCTTTTTCGATCCCATACCAAACCAAATGAAATAGCCCAGCGCCAGTCCAATCGCCAGCGTCACCAGCGGGCGCATCGGCTTTTTGCCTTTGGGGCGGGCAACTTTGTCGGGCGTGGGTGAGTCGACTCCCCCCACGACAGCGACGCCTCCGTTTTTTACTTTGAAATCCCTCCAGTTCTCATAGCCGATAAACTGCACCAGCGTGTTGAGCGTAAACGTATTGGGCAGGCTCGTATACTTCACTTTTCCCCAGATCCGTTTCAGCGTGACATGACTCACCGCGATTTGCAGTTCGTCCTGGATCTTTTTGCTCAGCGCCAGGAAGTCCTGGTTTGTCCAGTCCTGGCTGTCGCCCCAACCCAGCTTTTTTTCAATCTGGCTTTTCGTTTCTGAAATCAATTCTTCCTCGGTGATCATAAGCAGCGCAAAAATCCTCATTAAAAATAAGGTCTGCCGGGTGATTTTCCATGCGCCTGGCCTTGTACGGATTTGTACCAACATGTACAACCGGGAAATAGCCTGATTTCCCAACGACAGCCCAACTTCGCAGCAAATCTTTTTAATTATGGAAGCACTGATCAAAATCGGACGAACCTGCTATGGCATTTTAATGACGACCATCGGCATCAATCAACTCATCTTTGCAGATTTCAGACCGGCCATCCTGCCACGCTGGCCTTCGTGGCGGACCAGCCCTGAAATCGAAGCCTACATCACCGGCGTGATCTTCATCGCGGCGGGTCTTGCCATTGTGTTCTCAAAAAAGGCCAGGCTGGTGGCGTTGGTTTTGGGTTGCATGTTCCTGGCCGTAATTCTTTTCTGGTTTCTGCCCTATATTCTGTTCATACAGCCACACGCGATCCGACACCTCGGGGTGTGGGGCAATGTAGGCAAAACACTGGCGTTCTGCGGTGGAGCGTTCGTGGTGGCGGGATCATTTCCTCATGAAGTGCAGGGACAAGAGACTTCAAGATTCCTGGCCCTTCCGGAAAAGTTGATCCCCTTTGGCCGGATTTTGTTTTCCACTACCATGATCCAGTTCGGCTTTTGTCATTTTATTTATGTCGACCCAATTTCGACGATGGTGCCCGGCTGGATCCCCGGGCATTACTTCTGGACCTACGCCACCGGCGTCGCGCTCATCGGTTCGGGTGTGGCCATCGTTCTAAAGATCAAGCTAAAACTGGTTTCGCTGTTGCTGAGCCTCATGATCTTTCTCTGGTTTATTTCGGTGCACATCCCGAGCGCCATCGCCGATCCGGTGGTTGATCATGGAAACCTGGTGGTCAGTTCAGCCGATGCGTTGGGGTTTAGTGGAACGGCATTGATGATTGCGCTCACCACGGCTCCAAGCCGCGCCAATCGTTTTCGCAGCGTGAAGCGTGAGCCCGAGTCTGCGTTGCCATAACCTCAGGTATGGACGGGCTTCAACGTGCCGGTCTTGTGAATAAACTCACCACTGGGTAAAGTCCAGTTCGAGTGGATGATCCCGTTTTCGTAGTCGTGAATTTGAGAAACGGTTTTGCCGTCGCTTTCCACCCACGTCACCATAGACAGCAGTGGCCTTAAAGCGGTTATCTCGATCTGCACAGCTTCCGATACGTTGACCGGTTCGCCATCCCGTTCCAGGATAGTGAAGGTGAGCATGTTGCTGCTCTGAATATCCAGTAGCGCTTTTGCCATTCCAAAGTCGACCAGGAATTGATTTCCGATAATCTTCATTTCTTTCTTCGTGGTCATGGGGGTTACACTGCAAAATAGGTCTTTAACAACGCTTTCAAGGGGTGTAATTTCGACACTTTGAGGGGCTGATCAGGACAATGGTGTTTCTTATCTTTATAAGAAAAAGCCATGCGCCACGTATCGATACTGATCCCGGAAGCTGCCGCCACCGTCAGCAGTGTGACACTGACCTATGAAGTATTCCAGAAAACGAATGCCATCGCTTCAAAGAAAGGGAGCAAGCCTCCGTTCAACGTTCAGTTGGTTGGTGTAAGGAAGTCTGTCACGCAAGTAGGGTGTTTTTCGGTCCGGCCCGAGATCACTACAAAGGAATTGTTGTCGACCGATCTCATTATTATTCCGGCCGTGAATGGATTGACCAGCCTGGCCTTGAAGGAAAACAAATCCATTTTGGATTGGGTAATGACGCAATACCACCGGGGGGCGGAAGTGGCGAGTCTTTGCACCGGCGCTTTTCTGCTGGCGTCGACGGGACTCCTGGCCGGAAAGCAATGTTCCACGCACTGGGAAATGGTGAATGAATTCCGGAATATGTTTCCGAAGGTGCACCTGGTGGAAGACCAGATCATCACGGACGAAAGCGGGCTATACACCAGCGGCGGTGCGCTTTCGTCTATGAATCTCCTGCTCTATCTTATTGAGAAGTATCACAACCGCGAGACGGCCATCCACGTGGCGAAATCTTTCGCGATCGATTTTGACCGGAATGCGCAGTCACCCTACATGATTTTCACCGGGCAGCGAAAACATCAGGATCATGAAATAAAGAAAGCGCAGGCGCTCATGGAAAACCACGTCGGCGAGAAGATGGTTGTCGATAAAATCGCCACGATGGTTTCCATCGACCGGAGAAATTTTGACAGGCGATTTAAAAAAGCTACTTCCTTAACACCGCACGCCTACTGGCAACGTGTGAAAATGGAGGCCGCCAAGAAAAGCTTTGAGGTCACCCGAAAGCATGTGAACGAAGTCATGTATGAAGTCGGCTACACGGACGTGAAGGCATTTCGCGCTGTGTTTAAAAAGACAACCGGGCTGTCGCCTTTGGAATATAAAAGCAAATACAATAAAAAATAAACCTGCCGGTCCCTAGGATACGCTGACAACTTGGTGTTGTGAGTCATTTTACTTAAACTCGTCCTGTGTCAGCACGCTGACCGTTGCAAACATGAATAAGTATAAGAAAGCTGGATTGTGGTGTGTATTAGTTGTGTCGCTGGTCACGGGAACCGGAGCCGTTATTTATCGCGATACGTCGACGGATAAAATCGTGAGTTGTATGATCGACCCGAAAGTGCAGGACATCCAGTTTTATTGGAAAGACGACAAGGGCGCGATCTTCAAAAGCATCCAACGCCTGAAAGATCACCTCGATAAAAAACACCATACGCTCATCTTTGCCATGAACGGCGGCATGTTCAAGGCCGACAACTCACCCCAGGGACTTTTCATTCAGCAGCAAACCACGGTGACGCCACTGGACACCGCATCGGGCAGTGGCAACTTTTATTTAAAGCCCAATGGCGTACTCTATATTACGGTCGATAAAAATGCAGTCGTTTGCCAGACGACGGATTTTGTGAACAATGGCCAGATTGCGTTTGCCACACAGTCAGGGCCGATGTTGTTGGTCGACGGAGCGGTTCACCCCGCGTTCAAAAAAGGCTCATCCAATCTCAACATCCGCAATGGCGTTGGTGTGCTTCCCGATCATAAACTTCTGTTTGCCATGTCGAAAGAGCCCATCAATTTCTACGACTTCGCCGACTTCTTCAAACAGGCGGGTTGTCAAAACGCGCTGTACCTGGACGGCTTTGTTTCCCGCACCTATCTCCCGGAAGAAAAATGGATTCAAACCGATGGCAATTTCGGCGTGATCATTGGCGCCACGATGTCGGAATGACGCTCTAAGTATAATTTTCCCCGTCAAAAAAATCTGAGGTTGATGGCATCTCATAATTGTGTATATTGGACACAATGACCCGAAAACACATCTCCGGGCCCAATAGACACCACCAAAAACTCTCATTCACGATGCGCTTGTTTCTAACACTCTCCTTTTTGCTCCTGACGCTGTCTTGTGTACTTGCTCAGGATGCCCCGAAGCACCTTCCCATCATCGACGTCCACGTTCACGCCATGAAAGTGAACCCGGCGTTTGGTGGTGACATGTGCCCTTGGTTTCTGAAGAATATGCCGGGAGGCGATCCCGGTCAACCGCCGCCGGCGTTCATCAACACCGATTGTGCGGAGCCACTCAAGGCAGCGAAGACCGACCAGGAAATGCAAGACGCCGTCATCGCCACCATGAAGCGACTCAACATGACCATCGTGGCCTATGGCGACCCCGCGATCCTGCGCAAATGGCAAAAGGCCGCACCGGGCCGGGTGATTCCCGGCATCGGCATCAGCTCTCCCAAGGACATGACGCCGAAAGCTTTTAAGGACTCGCTGTCGTCAGGATTTTATGAAGTGATGGGAGAGGTGGCCCCGCAATACCAGGGGATCTCGCCCAGCGATATGTCGTTGGATGAATATTTTGCGGCGGCAGAACAATTGAATATTCCTGTGGGCATTCACATGGGAACCGGTGGCAACGGCATGGCTAATCTCACATCACCCAAATACAGGGCGTCGCTGGGAAATCCCTTTTTGCTGGAGGACATGCTGGCACGCCATCCTAAACTGAAGGTGTGGGTGATGCATGCGGGCTATCCCATGATCGATGAAATGATCGCGCTCATGGGCGCCAATGCCTATGTGTATGTGGATCTTGCCGGTTTTATCTGGAGCTATCCCCAGGAAGAAATTCACGACTACATCCGCAGGCTGGTACAGGCAGGGTTTGGCAAACGCATTCTGTATGGAACGGACTTGCTGGTGTGGCCAAAGTTGACGGAGGTTTCGATTGGAATGATCGAGAATGCTAATTATTTGTCGTTTGAGCAGAAGCGGGATATTCTTTTTAATAATGCGGTACGGTTTTTTAGATTGGATGAGAGTAAGTTCAAATAATGTGCGGTAGTTGTTCCGACGGAACGCAACAAGTTTTCTGACTTGTGTTCCGTTGGAATCGCTATTCACTTTTGCCAGTGTCGTGAAAAAGCTGTTAGATCAAAACTGCAAGCCAAACGAATATCCTGGCCAAACTTCGGCCTTGTGACCGAACAAGTTTCCCGCGTCGAATTTTTTGCTTCCGATCTTGTAGGTATCCTCCGAGTCTTCGACGTCGTGCAAGAAATAGTTCACCGATACGCCGGCGAACACATACAACCAACGCCAGCGTTTCCCATAGTCAAAATTGAGTCGGGTCAAAACATTGAAAGCTTTGTCGAATGACAGGTCGCGGTTGAGGTGTAGGAATTTCAATCCGTAGTGAATCACTCGCTTCTTGTTGTTCGTATCCGTGGGCAACATGCTGTTTTTATTATACAGTACTTTCTGAAATCCATACCCGAAGCCCCACGTTTTCCGTGCCGCATCGTAGCCGGCGATCAATGCATTTTGATTGTAGATTTGATTGCGGCCGGCAAAAGGCATGGTGCTCTGCGTCCAGGTGCAGTTCAGGCAGTTGCCGGTAGTGTACTCGACATTGGCTGAGAAGAGCTCGTTGTAGGACACGCTGAGATACGAACCAGACGAACCAAAGTTCAGCAACCCAATCGGTGTACCCATGCGGCTGTATTCTTTTAGAGGATAGTTGTGAAAAAAATTGATGAGTGCGATCTGCTTCCCCCGCATGTCGCCACCAAAGTTGACAAGGCCGATCTGCCAGCCGTCCATGGCCTTGCTGAAATTGACAAGCCCGATCTGCAGGCTCCGCGCGCGTGTGGGTGGTGTCGATTTCTTTCCCATCATAGTCCGGGCTTTGTTGATGGCGCCCAGTTGAAAGCCGGCAAAGTTGCCGTCGGTGTAGTTGAAGAGACTGCTGATTTGAAAACCGCCCATACCTTCTTTGGCAATGTTATAAAACCCCGCGATCTGGATTCCCGAAGACGTGCCACCCGTGTTGTTGCCCGCGCTGTTGCCGATGCCTGCGAATTGAAACCCCTTTATATCACCACCCACCACGTTCAGCATCCCGGCAAATTGAATGCCCTGCGTGTTGTTGCGTACAAAATTCAATAAACCGGCGAATTGGATTCCCTTCGTGTTGGCCTGGAAGTCTTCCGCGTTGATCAGTGCCCGTTCTTCCGACTGCGAAAGATTCACGTACGCATTGGCGCCCACGATGTTTGCTAGCCCCGCGATCTGGATCCCGGTCGATTCCTTTAAGTTCACATTCACAAGCGACCCCAGTTCCAGGATCCTGTTGCCGGCCGACAAGCCGCCGAAAAGATTGAATGAGAACTTATTGTAATAGGATCCGCTCTCAATGCCGTTGGTGCTGATGCCGGGGAAGAGCGAGAATTGGAGGATCTTTTCGTAGGAGCGGATTTTCTTTTTTACCTGGCTGTAAGCAGGCGTGATGACCATCAACAACAGGCAGAGCGCATAACGGCGACGAGGGATCATGGAGGATTTTGATTTTATAGAGAATACTGATCAAATACGGTTCAAACCGAACTCCCTCCAGTAACAACTCCCCTCATGCTCTAAAGCTTTGCGATTCGTCAGACGGAACTTCAATCTATTCGCACACATCCACAAGTAGCAGTTCCCACATACCTTGTCCGCCACCAAAACGCCCCGGGACGCGATTTATTGTTACCCTCGGGCCGTCCATCCTAAGTCCAAAGGCAATGAACCCATTGTCTGTACACGCGAACCAAGGAATGGTTCATATGATTTTGGACTTGCCCATGCCACCGATAAAATCACTCAAACGAAAACGAAAGCTGGGAGATTCGGGCGAAGGGCGACGGATTGTTAATGTACGGATTAAAATAGTTTAATCTTGTTTTTAGCGGTATCTTCATTGGGCCGTTTTCCGGATCCCTTGATTCAACGCCACCGCTTTTCCAACGCCTGAAGCAACGTCCTTTTCTTTGGGGTGCGGTTTGGCAATAGTCATTTGTCTGCATGCTCATAGGGGATAGTCCATGAGTGACGCTGCGAAACATCAAGGTAACTGACCTGTTTTAATGATGATCCGACAGGGATAAAATCTTCTTTATCTTATCGGTTCGAATGCTGAGGTTGCTTGTTTTGGATATGATGTCGAAGGCGCCAAGTTTTAGGGCCAACTTTTTCTCCATCTCGTTTTTAGATGCGGTGTACAGGACCACGGGGATTTTTTTCGTGTTCCGGTTTATTTTCAGTTTTGTAAGGCATTCGATCCCATCCATGCCCGGAATGATCAGTTCGAGAAAGATAACGTCTGTTCTGGTTTTTGAAAGTAAGGCAAACGCCTGGGACCCGCTGCTGGCAAAATCGATCGCAATGGAAGAAAACGATTCCTGGATGATTTGTTGAAAGATCCTGCCGTCTTCGGCGTTGTCATCGATGAATAAGATTCTTTTGATCATTTTGAGTTGCGGTTAATCCTGGATCAAGAAGGATCAAAGGCGGAAGGCAATGGGATAACAAGTATTGGATAAGAAAGTATTAATGTAACACATTTTTGACCGGATATTGGATATGTCTCAACGAATTATAGACCGGAGCTATGTGGGAGAAGTACTCCAGCATATTTACAACAGCGAGCTTAAAATTAAGATGACGCTATTTTGCGAAGGTGGATATTTTTATATCGCCGATGAAGAAAGAAAAACTCCTTTACAGGGTACAACGATAGAAGAAGCCGTGACGCACCTTGCTTTTCGGTTGAGCAAAGAGTTCCCTGCATCCGATTTTGCGGCGTGGTGGGCTAAGAATTTCCGGGAACAGGATTTGCGATCGGAAAAGCTTTGAGTTTGCAGGGAAAGAATAGTGTGAAGATTGCTCCTACGTTTTTCTTTCCGTCGGCGTAGATGAAGCCACCGTGACTTTCAATGATTTGCTTGCACATGGAGAGCCCGGTGCCGCTTCCCTTGGCATCTGTCTTCTCCCGCAGGCATTGGAATAGGTTGAATATTTTTGACGCGTATTTCTGATCGAACCCAATGCCATTGTCGGTTACGCGAATGCAAACGTAGTCTGTTCCGGGCTTCAACTCCGCGTAGTTCGGGAATGTATAGGCAGTCGCTTTTGAGGCGGATATTTCAATGATGACGTTCCCGCGATTGAATTTGATGGCATTGCCGATAAGGTTGTGAAAAATTTGTTTGATTTGCGTGCGGTCACCTTGAATGACAGGGAGCGGAGAACAATGGACGGTGACATTCTTTTCTTGTGTGGCCGCTTCCAAATCTCCGGTTGCTTCCTTCACCAGGGCATTCAAGTCCACTGCCACAAAACTTTCTACGTCTATCTTCCTGGCCGATGAGAAACTCAAGAGATCTTTTAGCAACAATGACATCCGGGCCGCAGCGGCGTTGATCTTTTCCGAATATCTGCGGGCATAATCATTTAGGTGGGCTTGCGGACCTGACAGCAGATCGGCGAACATCTGAAGTTTGCGCAACGGTTCCTGTAAATCATGATTCGACAGAAAATTGTATTGCTCCAACAAAGCCTTCGTGCGCTGCAGCTCTTTTTCGGATTCGAGCCACGCCTCGTTTCGCTCGCGCAACTCGTTCAATACGTTCGACAGCTCCTGGCGTGTGCGGAGGAGCTCTTCCTCAGATAGTTCCTTTATTTTTTGTATTTCCTGGAGATAGGCGGATCCGTTGTGATGAACGCGATGCTCATCGCCAACATGTTCGAACGCCTTGGATGCCGGTGTGAGTTTTCTGAACCTACCGGGCACGCTGCGCTTCAGGTCGGGACCTCCAAAACCTTTTTCTTTTTTTTCACCGGTCTTTGTCCATTCATATGGAGAGGTTAGCGGTCCAAGACCATTGGAGAACCAAGGCTCGTCAGGCGTAAAGGAGGCCTTGTCCGGCAGGTTTGTTTTCATGGTGATGAGGTTTTGGGTGATTTTTTTACGTTTTTCAGTCGTGTACAAATACAGGTCCCCATGGACGTCTTCACAATTGATTGGCGACCTTCAGCGACCGCGCTGCCGGCTAGAGGGTAGGAGGAATCAGCTCCCTTTCGAAATAGGCAAATTGTTTCCGCTCGGGGGCATCCACCACTGCGCAGTAATAAATGCGTTGATAGTATCGCATGATTTTCAGCTTCAGCCCGGGATCTGCTTTCGCCGTGATCAGGGTGCCCTCCGGATAGAGGTTATCGGTGTTGGTTTTATAGCTCATTGTCAGAAACGTATTTTGAAGTTTGTATGGAGTAAATAAAAAAAGCACCATTAACCAATCGCTAACGGTGCCTTTTCTGTCAAGTCAATTACAGTGTTCCTATAATGGCTTGAAGTTCTTTCGTGGTCTTTCCCAATTTAACTTGAAGTTTATCGAGCATTCGCATCTTCTTGTCTTCTTCAAAATTCAAATCCGCATCGGTCAAGGTGGGATACTTTAGTTTGAACTTTGCTTTTTTTCCAGCCCAATCCAGGGCAGGAGCGGGTATATTTTTTTTCGCTATCATGACGTATTCAATTTATTCCTTTTCGTTGACAAAGATCATTATAAAAGTCCGCCCACCCGTTACAAAGAAAACCAATAGATTTGCATTTTTCACAGGTGGGTTAATTGGACCTGTTTGCCTCAAATACGACTAGAAGCCGTCGCGAATTTTGTAGTTCTGCACCACATCGAATTTCTCCGTCACGCGGGTGAAATGCGGTATGACATTGAATTCAAAGGCGAATTGTTTTCGCAGGCTCTCCACTATTCTGTTTAGGGAATTTATGATCCCCTTGGTTACGCTTTCTGCTTTCATATATTGTTTTAGTTAATTCGAAGGATGTAAGGTGATCAGGCGCGTGAAACTAACATGGCAAGTAACGGAGTCGTTCGGAGGGGACATAGCGCCAAAACTCAGAGGAACCGGTTAATTACTCAAACCAAACAGTAAAGATGACGAATGCATACTGGGAAATACTATAAAGAGAAGTAAAAGAGTTGCATTAATCACACATTGTGGGATGGGCTTGTCTTCGACAACAAGTAGGGCAAAGCGTAAATAGGTTGTTTGGGTTGTTGAAACGCGGTTTTGTTATGGATGTGGAGTGAGTGTGGGTGAGAAAAAATACATTGAACCGCCTCACCTTCGCGGAAGCTTCGGCGGGCCCTCCTTCGCTAAAGCTTCGGCGGGCAAGCAAGCAAGCAGGCAAGCAAGGAAATGCAACGACCTTCGTACGTTTGTCTCCTATTGGTTCAAACTGGTTTTTTCTCCTTCCGGCGTTGCGCCATGCGCGACGGATTTCCGAAGATGTAGAATAGTTTGTCTTTCCAGCCCCGCGCCTGTCGGACATCTCTTACGATAGCGACAAATTCGTGGAAATTCAGATGAAGTGGGTTGCCTTTGTGCTCGACAGTTTCGGTAATGCCGTAGATCACTTGTTCTTCTTCCTTCTGATAGGTACCAAACAGCCGATCCCACACAATGAATGTGGCGCCATAGTTCTTGTTGATATACTTTTCCTGTGAGCCATGATGAACGCGATGGTTTGAAGGGGTGGCAAACAGGTATTCAATGATGGGGGGAAGCTTTCGGATATATTCCGTGTGCACCCAAAACTGGAACAGGATAGCCACCTGGTTGGTGACAAAGAAGATGATGGGATGGAATCCCAATAGAGGAATGGGCAAAAGGAAGATGATCTTCAGGTATTGCATCCAGCTCAGCCGGAAGGAGACACTCAGGTTGTAGTGTTCCCCGGAATGATGCGCCACGTGTGTGGCCCACCAGAAGCGCTGCCGGTGCGAAATGTTGTGCGTCCAATAGCTGCAGAAGTCGAACAGGATATAGCAGGGAATGAATGTCCACCAATTCAGTTCCATCCGCCAGGGCACCAGGTTGTAGATCCAGACGGCCATGTAGAACAACAGGATCTTGATCCAGGTGCTGATCACCACGTTGCCGAGGCCCAGGCCCAGCGAGCCCAGCGTTTCTATTTTGTTGTAGTATTTTTTGTTCTGCCGGTAGGAAATGAATACTTCCAGGCACACGAAGACGAACATTGCGGGTGCGGCCCAGAGAATGATTTCGGGAGCGCTGTCCTTCAGAGATTCGATGCGGTGCCAGGGAATTTTATCGGCACCAAAAATAAAAAGCAGCGACATGTCTACGACTCTTCAATTTTTCGACGGAATGAACCGGCGCATTCATTTTCTTCATAGCAATAAGGGCGGAGTATGCTCCGCCCTTTTTCTCAAAATAGTTTTCTTTACTTATCCTATTTCGCGTTGTCGACACCAATGTCTTTTATGGCATGACCCAATTCATTCATATCGTGATTGAATTCACGTTTAAACTTGGGCCAGGCGCTGGTTTTGACAGTACCGGCACCATTGATCTTCTTCTTCAGATCGTGGTTCTTTTGCTCCAGGGCGATGACCCGCTTGTCGTAGCGGTCCTTTACCTCCTTTGTATCCGTTGATTTTTTTGCTTTCAGCGAAGCGATTTCCATTTGATTCTCCCGGATCTTTGTTTCGGCGGCCGTTTTGAATTTTTGATAGTCGGCTGCTGAATCCGTTTTTGCTTCGCGCAGGTCCTTCTTCGCTTCAGTGAGATCTTTTCTGGCTTCTTTCGCTTTTTTATCTTCCTGCGCAAACGTTGTTAAACTGGCAGCTATCATGACACCGGTCAGGGTAAATGCTAAAATTTTTGTTTTCATTTTTTTGTTGTGGATTTTTTCCCATTGGAAAGACACAAAGATCCTGGTCTACACGCCGGAAAGCATTACACAACCTTTGCGATTTGTTATATCGATCACTGATTGATGACCAGGCGTCAGGGTGACAATAAAATTTTACGGATATAGTTCTCCAGACCAAAAAGGAATGGAATATTTTTCTGGCTGCTGGCAAACAGCCGTTCAAGATTTTTTGTGCCCGCCTGGCTCGAGGTGATGAGGGCGACGAGTTCCGGATCGGCAAGCACCCATTCGGATTTTATCATGTGGTCCTTTAGAAAGGAAATGATGATGTCTGCTTTATAGGGACTAGGCATGCGCGAGGTTTTCTCCCGGATCCTTATTATTTCCTGTTCAACTTCGGGAAAGTCCTGAATACCGAAAGTGTGTGTTTCGGTTACGATGTATTGCCCGGTGTCAATCATATTACAGTTGTGTTATGTTACTTTGTTGGATTTACTTTGAGTAAATCACTTTACGGCGTCTGTTCAATGGTTTTGAAAATCCAGACAACGCTTATAAAGCTTCACAAGATGGGCATCCGGTATTTCCAATGTGTTACAAGCGAAGGGTAAAGACTTGTATTATTCGCAGATTTAAAAAGCGAAAGCGTCAAACACAAACGTTTGGATGACAGAACATCTTCGTTAACATCTTCCGTGAGCTTTGTAACCATGCTGTTCCTGTGAAGGGTCAATATGTAACATTTATAACAATGCGTGTTTTAAGTATAACGCACGCTGTTGGTAATTTCTTCATCTTTACGTGTTGCTTCCTTAAAGTGACAAAATTATAGGAAGCGAAACCGATTGTGCCGGGGCATTGCATCTCGCCCGTCAAATACAGCTCACCAAAAACTTTATGAAACTGAACCCTCTCTAAGTATATGCTGTAGTTGGCAATGGGCGGAACTCAAAATTCCGCCCTTATTTTTGATCGTGCCCGGACAGGCGGATCAAGACGGGTACAACACAAAACACGCTTCACTCATTCCGGCGATTTTTTAGTGTATTCATCTCCAAGGAAATCGGAGAATGGCACCGTTCTCAAGCGAGAAAGCGGTATATTGTGTAAATTTTTGAAGATAGCCCCCGCTTACCTGGTTTAGGAGCCCGTGCTTGGACATGTTGACCGGACCGGCGCTGTTGACCAGCCAAAACCAATTTCATGCACCTTTTGGCTCTGAAAAACCTAAACCCATCCTATTGACGGGGAATATCCAATGATCCAGAACGTGCGAAACGGGAACCACCGCTCACATAAAACGGTTCCCCTGCGGGTGATAAATACAATGATGCTATGAAACTTTACATCAAATACATGGTCAGTCTTCGATGTAAAATGATCGTGAAGGAGGCACTGGAAAAACTCGGACTCCACGATACGGCCCTGGACTTGGGCTTGGTCGAAATCCTGGAGGAGATCACCCCCGAGCAGCGCCAGCGGCTAAAGGAGACGTTGGGACGGTCGGGTCTTGAATTGCTCGACGATAAAAAAAGTATTCTGATCGACAAGATCAAGACCGTTATCATCGAAATGATCCACTATTCCGAAGAATTGCCGACGGTAAATTATTCCGACTATATCAGCGAGAAACTGGATTATGATTACACCTACTTGTCCAATATTTTTTCGGAGGTCAAGGGGATCACGATTCAGCATTTTATCATCATGCACAAAATTGAAAAAGTGAAGGAGCTCTTGTTGTATGATGAAATGAACCTTTCCGAAATATCCTACAAGCTTCACTACAGCAGCGTTTCTCACTTGTCCAACCAATTCAAAAAAATAACGGGACTCTCACCCTCCTTCTTTAAAAAACTCCGGCAGAAGCGCACGGCCAACCTGGAGGACTTGTGATCGAAAACATGGCCGTATCCTTCCCGTGACGGAGATGATTTGAGGAAGTCCACCTCCTTGTATTTTCCATTGGCTACGAACACTGCATTTAGAAAAGTGTAAAAAATGCAAATCATTGCCTTTTAGGTGCAACGCTTGCCTGCTCCTGCGTTGCCATATTTGCTAAAACACACCACCAAAGAAAGAATGCCGTGGGCGAAGAACCGCCACTGACCGTTGCGGATAGCCCAACATACAGAGTGAAAACCTCTCCGGTAGCACCGGCTCCTGTCGGGACGACAACGTCCCGCGACGCTCGAAAACGTAAATACCATGGTTATTAAAATTCTGAGCTTATGAAAAATCATAATCTCTTTCTTCTTCCGTCATTTCTATTTCTGGGTCTGCTTCCATGCTCGGCACAATACTCGGTGGACCTGGGATTTAAAGGCGGTCTTAGCATACCGAGCCTGTCTTCGGGTAGTGATTCAAACCCGATCAATAGCGGCTACACGTCGCGGTTGGGAGCCGACGTCGCGCTATTTGCCGAATTTCATTTCACAAAAAATTTCTCCATTCAGCCCCAAGTGGAATACTCCTCGCAAGGCGGAAAGAAAAATGGGAATCAGGCATTTGCAGTACCCGCCGGGTTGCGGCCTTTTTTTGCCGAGGGACAGGTGCCGCCCTATCTCTATGCCGACTACAACAGCACTGCAAAAATTAACTATCTGATGTTTCCGCTTCTCGGCAAATACCGCGTCAGCATGGGACCGCATTGGAATTTCTATGTGGCCATGGGACCGTTTGTGAGCGTGCTCGTGTCGGCCGAGAACAAGACCAGCGGCACCAGCGAGATCTACCTGGACGAGCAACACACGCAGGCGCTTCCCATCGGGGCGCAGTCTTTTGATAACACGGAGAAGATCAAGGACGAATTGCACCGCTGCAACGCTGGGGTCACGGGGCACATTGGATTTAGCTACGCCCTGATCAATAACAACAGCATCTTTATTGAAGGCGGCGGCAACTATGGTTTTATCCCCATTCAGAAAGATGAAGCAAACGGAAAGAACAGGACCGGCGCCGGTGTAGTGGTTGTTGGATATCAATTCCGGATATGCCCCAACATGACCAGGTGAATGTGTGATTGATATAACTTCTTTCACGGAATTTGCAATGAAACCGGGCAGCAAGCGGCTTAATTTTACAGTCTCGCAGTGTATTATTTAAGCGAACTGTTCACGCATAACTCATTTTTCCGTGGAAACCTTAGACCTTGAAAAATCAAAAATTTTTATTGTTGTGGAAATACTCGAATATGTCCCCAATTCAGTGGTGATCAAGACCATCATTCGGAAAACAACAGGCAATGTCAGCGCCGTCTCGTTTGATTCGGGAGAAGCGCTCACAGAGAAGATCTCTCCGTTCGACACGTTTATTCAAGTCATCGAAGGAACCGCTGAGATCCTGATCGACGCCAAGTCGTACGCGCTCGGAACAGGGCAGTCCATCATCATCCCGGCGCACAGCCGCAACGCGATCATGGCGAAGGAGCGATTTAAAATGATTTCCACCGTCATTAAGAGTGGCTACGAAGACGTGAGTTGAAATCCTTGCCGGTTGCCCCTGACATAATTTCGCTGGGTTGCCTATCATTTTAGTTTTCATTTCTATCGTTACCTTTGTGTTCATATTTTTTTATGGAGGTAATCGCCACAGGCATTCTTGCCTTTGTTTCTTCTAACATCGACGACATTTTTCTGCTCATGCTTTTCTTTGGCGACAGGAATTTCAAACCACGTGAGATCATCCTGGGCCAATTCGTCGGCATCGCGGCGTTGATCGGGATCAGTCTTGTTTTCTCGCTGATCGGCCTGGTGATCGGGAAAGCGTATATCGGCTTGCTGGGCCTGCTGCCCATTTACCTTGGGATAAAAGGAGTTGTACGCCTTTTCAGCAAAGAGCAGCCGGAGGATGAAAATCAGCTAACCGATAGGGTGGGAAACCGCAGCAATCCCTGGATCGTTTCGGGAGTCACGATAGCCAATGGAGGAGACAACATCGGCATTTACGTGCCGCTCTTTGCCACGTTGGCGTGGCCGCAAAAGATCACGGTGGTCTCTATCTTTTTTGTGATGACGGCGGTGTGGTGTCTATTGGCCCGTTATCTCTCGCGACATCCGCTCATGGCAAAGGCCATCGATAAGTATGGACACGTCGTCACACCGTTTGTGCTGATCGCGTTAGGAATTTATATTTTGAACGAGAGCGATGTGGTGAGTTTGATCTCCATGTAGCACTCGTCATCAGTCACTAATTACCACTTTCACAGCTTTGGAGAGAAACGATTCGCCGCCGTCGGGGTAAACGGCTTTCACAAAATATTCGTACGAGCCTCCTTTCAATCCCGGGTCGGTGAACGTGCGATTACTTCCAGGCAGATTTTTGTAGGTCATTTTGTCCTTGCCGTTGACCGACCGGAAGAGGATAAAATGATAGTTCCCCTTCTCCGCATACTTCCACGACACCACGGCGGATTTTCCATCCTTACTTTTTGTAGCGGTGAGCCCCTGCACATCGGGCCGATTGCCGGTGTCATACACCCGCACGTTCAAGGGGAACGACCGCTCGGAGCGCAACCCTGCATCGTCGACGGCTTGGAGGGTGTACTCATACCAACTTTGTTTCTTCACCTTTCGGTCGACATAGGATGACGCCCTGGCATCGAGTTTGGCGAGCAGGACCCATTCTTTTCCCTTTTCCCGCTGATACAATTCCTGCGTCAACACATCCGTGCTGGTGCTCGCCGCCCAAAGCAACACCACGCTGGTATCCGACACGTTGAAGCTGGTGAAAACCGGCGATACGGGAGCAACCTTATCCGGGCGCTTCAGGGCAAGCGGGTCCGAGTAGAGGCTTGGGTTCCGGTTCTTGTCGAAGGCCACCACTTTGTAGAAGATCTTTTTGGTGAGCGTTCGCAAGGTCACACTGTCGGTGAAGGTAGTGTCGGCGACAAAATCTTTTGACACCACCGTGAACGTGTGGCTAAGATCATTCGCGGCGTAGACAAGGTAGCCCATGAGGTCGCGCTCTTTGCCGGGCTTCCAGTGGAGGTGAACGAGGCCTGTTGTATCGATCTTGCCCATGAGGCCAAGCGGTTTGGCGGGAGGGATGGAGTCTTTCATGATCACGTAGGCGGGAATGGAGACACCCGCATTGCCGGCGGTGTCGATCGCGGAGACCACATAATAATTCATCCCATAGACATCGGCCGTGGTGTCGGTGAATTGGAGGGTTTGTGTGAGGAGTGGTTTGGTGATGAGCGGGATGAAGGGGCCGGTGGCCGCTGTGCTGCGTCCCACGAGATAGCCGGCGAGATCGGGTTCTTTGATCCGTTTCTTCCAGGTGAGCAATACTTGTTTTCCTTTGCTATGGGTTGCTGCGATTTGTTCCGGCGCTTGGGGCGGTCGCTTGTCTCTTCCCATCACCCGCAGGTTGGGCGAGAATTTTCCGGCGTCGCCAAATGGGGTGATGCCTGCGATGCGATATTGATATAGCCTGTAATTCTGCGGAAGCGAATCCGTGAGCGTGATCAGGGAAGCTTGGGTGACTTCATTTTCCTTGGTGAGTTGCGTATAAGGTTTCTTGTTGAGACGCTTAAAGGTATTGCCGCCATCTTCCGATCGTTCATAATAGTAGCCAGTAAAATAAGCGCTCCCCATCAGCCGGCTCCACGAAAATTTCACGACCCGGTCACGCGCTTCCACAGCGATGTGAGGCATCTCCGGTGTTGAGAATGCTTCGGCGGTGTTGATCATCACACCACCGGTGTCAGACTTGATGAGCGTTGGCGTGGTCAGGGCATGCACCGTGTAGACATAGCGTTTTCCCTTGCTAAAGTCTTTGTCGGTAAAGCGAAGACCCAGCCCCATGGCGATGAAGGCGGATTGATCGGCAAGGAAGAGCGCCATGCTGTGTTCGTTCTCCAATTCATATTTTCGGTTCAGCGATTCGTTGAGGCTGGTGCCGGTGTTCTTTTTCTTTTTGGTTTCCTCGGCTTTGGACTTGCTATACAAAAGCTGCGCGGCGGCGGCGGCCAACGTATCGCTTCGCTGTGCCCTTCGTTTCCATTCTTCGAGACTCCAGGGCTTGATGGGAGTGGCCTGGAGAACTTTCTTGGTGGAAAGGTCAATTTTTTTCTGATCCACTTCATAACGGGTCACCACATAGCCACTCTTATTCGCGAAGTACCACAGCGTCGCCAAACCCGGCGCCCAGCGCAGCACCACCGAATCGCCATAGCTTCGCGCGATCACCTGCAGGTTGTGGAACGGCGGAACGCTGTCTTTTGGAGCTTTGACATAGGTTGGTCCGTTGCGTTTAGGCGTTTGCGGCGTGTTGTTCTTTGTCTGTGCCAGGACAGGTGACAAGGCGGCGAAAAGCACAAGAAGAATGATGAACGTTCTCATGGTTATTTCTTAATGACGATGGTCTTTGTTCCACTCACGGCCGTTTTGGGCGCTTTGTAAACCAACGGATCGTTTGGGGATGAGCTGCCGTTGTCGATGAAGTCCGATTGAATGCTGCCGTACACATACAACTGCGCCGGGTTGTATCGAAATTCCAGTTTCACATTCACGGGCGTATTGGAGATTTTTACAAACTCACCATACGCCAACGTCCACAAAGCAGCTTGAACATCTTCGGAAAGATTGTTGAACTGATCCGGGTCGTTGGCGATAGCTGAGCTGAGGTTGGTCCTCACTATACTTTGTTCCATGCCGATCTGAAAAGGAATGCCATATCCGATCGTTGCTTTTTTGGTATAGGTTGAGCCCAAGACGGACACCGGCATATAGCCGCCGCCACTGGAACTGCTTCCCGAATTCAACAGGCTAAACGCCGACGAGAACGACATTTTCGACATCTGCGCGAAGGCGCCGGTGCTCATGGTTAGGGCTAGCCAAATTCGGATGATGGCGGGGAGGACATGGATTGATTTACGTTTCATAAGGCTATGGCTTTTTGTTATTTGAATTTCAGGGCATACTGATGGGCTACCTTGCTGGTTGCGGTAGTGATCTCCAGTTCCGACAACGGTGACTCGGCGGTCATCGGCAGGAATCCAACGGGGTTGAGCGACGGTTCAAACGTCAGACATTGCGCGCCGGTGGCGTACTTCCGGATGTTGATCGGACGGATGTCCACCGAATAGTCGCCACTATTGAGCGAGGCATTTTTCCAGTTCGCGTAGAAAGAATTCTTCACATAATTCTGTATCCAACTATTTCCCGGCGCCGCTTCCGAAATATGCACCAACGGGTAGATCACATACTTGTCGCCAAACGCTTCGAACTGCGTTTCCGTCACGTCGTAGACATCAAAGCCTTCTTCAAAATTAAAGTCGGCAGCATAGCCTTCCAGGTTGCCGATGCCATCGCGCCGGGCCACCACGCTTTGATCGCCATGGCTGAGTTTTTCCGCCAGCGTATTGTACTTGCTGGTCCGGAAATAATAACTGTAGAGCTCCAGGTCTTTCGCCTTGTCGGCCGACTCGGAATTGCCGCTGATGACGTTGCTCGTGACGTCGAGCGAATTGGACTGTTCACCTTGTCCGCTCACGTAAAGGTTTTTGCTGTCGGCAGTGAGTGATACTTTTTGTGCCATCATCTGTTTATTTACTTTTCTGCGCTTGATGATCCGCAATGCTGTGATGGTTTCATTCGGCAACGTGGGGATCGTAAACGTCAGCCGGTCGCCGGCCTGTTGCACGGGCACTTCTTGCTGGCTCGTCTGGCTGGGGGTTTTGTAGGACACAAATTGGGCGATGAGGTCGTAGCCCGGATCGTTTATGAGACAGGGATAATTTTTGTCGAGTTGAATAAATCCGGTGGGTTGTTCTTTTTGCAGGAGGTAGCGTTGATTTTTGAAAGGGTAACTTCCCAGCATCATTTGAGCATTCTCGTCGAGGCGATGGAGGCAGTCGCCGGTCTTGAAGGTGGTGGCTTGTGTTTCGATAATGGGGTTTCCCTTGAACAGCAACGGTTGATTTGTTTTGGCGTCGAAGGCTTTCACGGTTGCGGTGATCGTATATTCGGTTTGAGGATCAAAAGCTTCCGCCGTGTATAGCGTCGCGAGCTTCATCTCTTCCGTCATGGACATATTCTTATTGTTGTTCAGGTCGGCGACCATTACATTGTCCGACGTTCTTCTCACCGTAAAATCCGTCAGGTCGATGCGGATGGAGCGCAGCACCTCGTCGCCTTTGTCGCTGTGGCTGGTCACATCAAAGGCATTGTTCACAGGATAGTTGAACGCGGCTTGCGGATTGCGGGCGATGGAGATGTCCGATTCCGCATTCGAAGGCTTCAGTGCCGAGATGATGGGAAGATCACTTCCCAACGGATTGCTGGCTGGAACACATTTCTCGCCCACCATCGCGTGGAAGTGCATCGTGCCCGAGATCAACCCGCCCAGCACATCGACGTGTCCATAAAGCCATCCTTCAAACCACGTCGGATTCATGAGACCTGCATTGAACAGTGCTGCCGCTTCAACATCCGCGATATTGAATTTGCCGGAATAGAACCACACGTCGAGATTGATCCCGAACAGAAATTTCGCCAAGGCATAGAACTGTCCGTTTGCATACCAACCGTTCACCCCCGGCAAGTCGTTGTCGCCGTTGCAACCGACACTATATTGACGCATGTTCACATCGAAGCCGATGATCGCCGAGAAGTGCATATAGAACATCAGGAAGGTCAGGTCCACGGGTCCGTACGCCAGGCCGGCACCGAAGCCAAAGCCGGGATTAAGACTGTTGGCATAGACGGATTGGTCGCGCGAGCTTTTGTAGTCGGGAAAGTCTTTGAGGATCGCTGCCGGCGGATCGGGAATGCCCGGTATGCTCGAGCCCATCATGAAGTAGGCGTTGATGGTGGCGAGGTTCGCCAGGTTCACGTTCACGCGTTTGTCGGGTTCTCCCAGCAGGAAATACCATTCGCCATTTTGCCCGTTGATGTTCACGGCCAGGAAGCCGCTGCCCGTGATGGCCTTGTAATTCACATTGAGGCCGACGCCGGCGTCGAATATTTTTTGAACGAAATCGTAACCGATGTGACCATGTCCGTTGATGGGTGCCGCATTGATGTCGGACGTGAGTTCCGCCATCATGGCGGCATCGATGTCGAGCCCTACTTGCAGCACGCCGAACTTGTCGGTGAACTCCATGCTCAATTCCCCCTTGGCATGAAATGGTGTTCCGTTGCCCACGCCCACTACCACGCTCGCTTTAAACCCGATAACGTTGCTTTGCGGCTTGTAACGGTTCAAGTCGTTAGTGACACCGTTCAGCAAGGCAGCGGGGGAAATGTCCTGCGCTTTCGACATGTTGTAGTATACACCGCCCCCTAATCCAAATAACGATACTGGTGGCACGATGGGCGTGCCGATACTTTGCAGATAGGAGAGATCGACATACCAATAGTTGAAAGACGTCTGACCAAACATGACATGGCTGTCAATTTTGATCTTGGTCACGCCAAGCGACAATTTCACTTCTATGCCACCGCGCAGCCCGTTGCCATACGTCGCATCCTTGTCAAAGAAATCTATCTCGCCGTTCAGATCGAGCGGCCCCAGCGGACCCTTCACTTCAATCTTATTTACTTCCAAGTGAGGATTGCCCCACGACGGTCGGCCATCCTTGAATGCTATATCGCCAATCACCCCCAGGTTGAAGGTGCCCTTTGGCAAGGCAGCGATGTCGGTCAACGAAATGCTCAGATCAAACGTCACCCCCGCCGACGAGCCCTTCAGCTCGGGCTTGATCGCGCTGATGGTCACGGGAAATCCGCTCGCCGTTTTTTGAGGACTGGCGAAACCAAAGTTCACCTTGCCCGCGATATAGGGCGCCTTCGTCATCAGCTTCAGGTCCTGAAATTGCATTGCCTTAAAGCTCAGTTTGGGTATGGGACTCAAGTCGGCCTCGATGCTGATGTCGCCATTCAGGGTAGCCACGGCGTTGAATTTATTTTTGGCATTGGACACGGTGATGTTCGACGTCTTGTCGAGATTGATCGTTGCCGCCCACAGCTTCACATGAAGATTGTCTTTTGGCTTGATCACAAACTGAAACACCATACTGCTGTCCTTTTGTGGCGGCTGGCTCAACGTGCAGGTATAATCCAATTCATCCTGGTGTGTCTTCTCGGGATCACCCGATGTGGGCAACAACAGTTTTCCATTCAGCCCACCCTTGATGAACGACGAATTCACAAACCTGACGTTGATGTTGTCCAGCGAGTAGTACCAGCCGTCGAGATCGCCGTCACTGATGGCCAGCACGTCGTCGGCACTGATGTCGCCGGTGAGGCCCTGTTTGTCGATCATGAAATTTTTTACGCTGAGGCTGATCGGCTTGTCGTCGGCGCGTTTGATCAACGCGGGCAGTGAAGCCTCGAGGTCAGAGAAGAAAAACCCTTTCCAGGTTTTGTCCAAATGATTGGCTTTGCCTTCGATCTTGTCTTTGGGGATGTCATCGGGGTTAAAGGTGTCGGAGTGATCGAACACGGCGGGCTTTTTCAAATTGAATCCCCACTCTTCATAGCCGGCCACATAGAACGAATCGATGCTCACCGACGCATACCAATTGTTCCAGCTTTTAATGTCGGTCTCGAAGGTGGCCTTCACGGGACCTTTGTCTTTTTGGTTTACGATCACGCTCTGCGAAAATTCATACTCCGCTATCACGTGCAATTGCTTGAAGCCGTCGGGGTCGATGATGGCATAGGTGCCGGCCTGCGAATCGTTGTTGCCGGTGGCTTTCACAAACGTGAAATTGAGTTCGTTGATCTTCAGGTCTTCCACCAGGAACAACACGGCGTCGCCGCAGAGACCGGTGTTGTCTTTCAGGCAAACATTCTTGGCGCCCAGGGCCAAGGTGTGCGTGTCGTTGCCTTCGGGGATATCGAACGCCAGACAGGCATTGAACCCGGCCTGCTCGGGTGTGAAGACCACATCCGTGATCGCCACCGTAACGGCTTCCCCTTCAATTTCGGTTTGCATACCAAAGGGCATTTCCCATCCTGCCGAGTTGATGGAGTTGTTCACACTCGCAATGGCGTTGTTGGCGGTGTTCTTCACAAAGTCACCAACCTTCGTAATGTCGTTAATGGAAAATGGTGCGGGCTTCACATCCGGTTTGTCTGCCGTCGGTAGCACGGAGACGGCGTTGCCATTGCGTTTCGCTTTCACCGTTCCTTTCACGGCCTGGTTCGATGCATTCACTTCCAGGTCGGCAAACACCACGCGCAGCTTCAAGAGCTTGTTGTTGAGAAAGGGCACCGGGATAGTTCCCGATCCCGAGAGCTTCCCACTCTTCTCCACCACGTCGTTGCCCAGCGTCAGCTTGAACGCACCGAGCTGCACTTCGCTGCCCGGTTTGGCGTTGGCGTTGTTCACGGTTTTGTCGGAGACGGTTTTCTTGCAGGAGCAATCCAACTCCGGGGCATCCATGAGTGCGATGGGATTTTCGGGCTCGTCGTCTTTTTTATCTTCCGGAGGGTTGGATTGGGGTGGAATAGGTGCAGGTATTTTTTTCGAAGGCCGGTAGGTGAAGTAACCCACCTCGCTGCGACCGCCGTTGCGAAATACTTGCGTGTTGTTTGGATCGAGCGCCGTTACGGTGTAAGCATAACGATTGCCCGGCGTGAGCGTCGGTTCACCCGGCCCAAACAAAAGCACGTTGGACTGGGTGGTGCGTTCAAAGAAAGCCGGATCCGTTGCTGATTGCATGGCGTCGTTCACATTGCGCATCGAGTCCAGAATTTCCACCACCTTGAAATCGTATTGTAAACCAGGCTTGGCGCCTGCCGGAATGGACCATGTGAACACAATGTTCTGCGGAAGATGAGCCTCCACATCACTCCCCGAAAACGGGTTGATGATGACCGGCGGCTCAAGGTCGGTCACCACCATGGGATTGCTACAACGTTCCGGCGAAAGCGCCTCCCCCTTCTGCTGGCCAAGCTGCGGGTTGGCTTCCGCAGCGACCGCCGTGATGCAAAGTTCATAGACCCCTTCCGGCAACCCGCCGCCATTCACCAACGCCTCGTAGCTGATGTTTTGCAAGCTCACATACTCGGCATTGAACAAATTGCTCACAGCCGTAGCATTCAACACCTGCGTTTGAGGCCCGGCATTGAGCGTGATCGTTTCAAGATTGTCGATGGCCGTCGCGTTGGTGGCGATCACCGTGTTGTTGTCGCCCTTCAAGGTCGCGATCAGTTTCACTTTATAGCCGCTCATCGAAACATTGCTGTTGACGGTGATCATCACTTTTGAAGGCGTGTTCAAAAAATCAGACAGCCGATTCGAATACGGCGGAATGATCTGCACATTCACCACCGAAACACTCGCCGATGACGCCGTGACCGCAAAAGGATTGCTGCAAGTAGAGTTCGATGCCGACACAATGGTCTGTCCCCCAGCGGGGTCGGTTTGCACGCGATAGGCTTCCACGCAAAGTTCATAGTTGCCCGGTGGCAGCCCGGTCTCTTGCAGTTGTGTGGCCGTGATGCCCTGGAAGTCGACAAAATTGGGCTCGAAAAGATTTTGAATAAACAAACCGTTCACCACACGCGTGGGACTGGCGGGTGTCAGCACCACGTCATCCAGCGTGTTGAAGGCGCTCGTGTTGGTTTTCAGTTGCACGCCATTGTCGCCTTTCAGCGTGGCGAACAAACGGATCTTGTATTCGCCCGTCGTCACGTTGCTGTTGATGGTGATGATGGATTTCGAAGGGTTGTTTAGGAAGTCGGACAAGTTTGCCGAATACGGCGGCACGGTCTGCACGTTGGCGATGGTGACCGTGACCGGTGGCGGGCTGATCACAAACGTGGCACTGCATTTCTCATCCGAGGCCTGCACGATGGTCTGCTGGCCGCTGGCCGGATCGATGAACAACGTGTAGGCCTGCACGCATAACTGGTAGTTCCCATTGGGAAGGCCATTGGCCGAGAGGTTGGCTGCGCTCGTGCCCGTCACATCCACGCCGGTCAAGTCGAACACGTTGCGGATAGCCATGGCGTTCACCACCTTCACCGGCGTGGCCGCATTGAGCGTGATCTCATCGAGTGAGTTGAACGCGCTCAGGTTTGTTTTTATTTCCACCCCGTTGTCGCCCTTCAGCGTGGCAAATAGCCTCACTTTTATTTCCCCTGCACCCAACAGTTGTGTGGTGATCACGATCTTCGATGGGTTGTTGGCATAGTCCGCCAGCATGGGGGAGTAGGGAGCCACGACCTGCACGGAGGAGATGTTCACGCTTTGCGCCATCAGCGAAAGCGGCACGACCAGCAGAAAGATGGCGAGGATAGATTTTTCGTTCGGGAGAGGGATGCTTTTCATTTCGTGATCATTTTGAATGGTGACATCAGAATATGTAGCGATAGTTCACGTCGCCTTTCCACTCGGAATAGGAGGGAGCATAGGTGAGCTGTTGTGACCGGTTGTTGATATAACTTAGGTTGACACCAAAAGTATGATGCTTCGTCACCTTGTAGCTCAGCAGCAGGCTTTGGTTGAGGATGAGTCCATCGTTTTGTGTGTTCAGTCCTTTGAGAAAGGAGCCATTCCAACCTGCCGTCAGCTTGTTGTCGAAGATCTTGTTCACGCCCAGGGTGAGCCCATAGTTGCCTTGCTCGAAGCTGGCCGATTTCACGTCGGTGTAGTTTAGGCTGCCACTCAGCGTGAGGTTGGTGGGCACCAGCGTGATTTGATAGTTCACAAAAGCATTGTAGGCCTTGGTATCGCTGTTGGTGTCCACGCTTTTGTCGACGCTGGAGAAAAGATTGTAGTTGGCCGATACCACGAGCGCATGCACACGTTTTTCGGTAGCCACGATATAGCGCGGTGTGAGTGAAAAATTCTGCGACACCTGCACAATGCGAAATGAATCCTGCAACAACACCGTGCGCCGCTGCTGCGTGTTAGAATAATTCGAGTAACTGAAGTCCACCCCAAGCCGCTCCGTGATGTCGGCCGACACATTGGCCGAGCTGATCACCCGGTGACTGGTCGTCTGCTTTTGCTTATTCAGGTTGTCGTGCTGAAACCCGATGCTGCCCGAGACCCTGAGCTTTCCCTTGAGCAGCGCCGTGCCCGGGGCGACGGTGACATTCTCCAGGTCGTTATTAAAGAAGTAGGCGCCCATGCTTTTATAATCCGGATCCACACGACGGTATTGAACCCGCACCGACGTTTTGTTTTGTTGAAAGGCGATCGAGGTTTGCCAGGCGTTGTAGCGTTCCGTAGTGGCATTCGTCACCATATATTTTCCCGCAGCCTTAATCATGCCGTCGTTCGCGGGTGGCACGTTCGACTCGGCTGTCCTATCGCGCGTGTAGATGCTGGTGGCGACCTCGAGCGAATACGTAAACATTTTTAAAAAACGGACCTGGCCATTCAAACCCACCACCAGGTTCTCACCCGCTGTGACGGCGCCTTTTAAATTCGCCGGCAACGTCACGCTGTTGGCCACGTCGTGCGCCTTCACCACACTGGCGTCGATGAAATTGCTGCCCTTGCCCACGCCGATCTTGGCGGCAAAACCAAAGTTGGCATACGTGTAAGGTTGATAAGTTTTCGATAACGTATCCACCGGTGTGGCACGATTGAATCGCCCATAAATAAATCCCGCGCGAAGCATGCCCGGGTTGGCTTCAAAGCCACCACCCAAAAATGTATGGCCGGCCAATGTGAACTGCGAAAAGGTGATGTTTCGATACCCCGCATGCACCTTGAGCCATTTGTAGTAAGGGCTCATCCCAAACTGATTGAAAGGCTGCCGAAACGCACGATCCTGTTCGCTATACGTGAACGACAGCGGGACCACCAGCGTGTTGTAAAAGCTGAGCACCGGATTGCCCGTCAAAATATAAGAGAACGGTTCGCGCCGGTTGGCGATGCCGTTGGCGCCATAGAAGATGGCGCGCGCCGAAAGACTCCCCGAAACGGTCATGGGCTTTTGTTGCCCGAGACCTTCCAGGTTTTGCGCGACAGTTGCCGGCAAAAATCCAACCCACATCACCATCACAAAAACACCCGCACGGATTTTAGCCACACACCTGTCATCTTGCTTCCGGTAAAGAAGGGATGAAGCCATCATGATGAACCAGATGAATAGTGTGATTTAGTACTTCACTAGAAATTTGCCTTCTGAAACGATGAGCTCGTCAGTGTCGTGTTGCAAGGTGCCCTGGAAGGTGCCTTCTAGTACCCGGTTCTTTTGGTCATTCCGTGTGAGCACGATCTGGGCTACTCCGGCGTCGTTGGGACCGGCGCCATAGATATCATGAAAACTGTCGGTGGTGTAATAGATGAATCCTTTGAAGTCGGCCCCCTTGATGAGCTCATAGGTTTGGCCTTCCTTCATGTCTTTGTAAGGTAAACCGAGGGCGAGGGCCTTGGTAGTGGTGCCATCGATAAAACCCAGAATGTCCAGGATGTCTTTGTTGTCCGAGTCTACCATGGTGTGTGCCTCCGTAATGTTCAGCTTGGTGTTGTCGAGGGAGGCGCTCATGGTGTTTTTTTCCGGGATGTTGGGCGCGGCATCATCGCTTTTGTTGCAGCCGAGCAGGATCATCGCCGGCACCAACAAGGTTACTACATACTTTTTCATGGGTCTTTTGAGTTTGTCTTTTTTGATAGGAGATAACTGTGAGAGCCTACAAGGTTTCCGACTCGTTAGTAGACGACGGAGAATTTTCCATTCGAGCAGGGCAATGCTTCGGTGGCGCTTCTTAAGCTGCCGTTAAAATTGCCTTCTATCTTCCGGCCTTTCAGATCATTTTTTGTAACGGTGATTTGCCCGTGCCCATTTTGAGAGGAACCGGCGGCGTAGGTGTCGGCCCAATTGTTGGGGGTGTACATGATGTAGGCGCTGTTGGAGGAAGCATACTCCAATTCAACGCTTTCGCCTTCTTTCATAGTCTTGTATGGCATGCCGACGACCAGGAGCTTTTCGTGATTGCCGTCAAGCGAGGCGACAATGCTCAACATCTCGGTGTTGACGGGATCGATGGTGGCTTGCATCTCGGTAATATTGGCCGTCTTGCCATCGAGCGTTGCACTCATGGTGTTTTTCGGCGCAACCGCTTCATCGTCGTTGTGGTGGCAGGCGATCAATAACACGATCGGTGCCAGCAGGGTGAGGGGATTTCTTTTCATGGGTCTTTTACCTTTATGTGATCAGTCTTTACAGGGATGAACCTGTTCACATCCGCCAGAAGAGAGCGCTGGCCGATATTGCTTGTGAAACTAGCGTGAAGGGAAGTGCGCCGAAACTGCGGGTGCGTGCCCGGCGGCGCTCATTGCATAGTCGGCGGCAAACGTGCAACGGTCGCGTGCCCGGCCGATTCTGCCGGTTATGCGGCAACGGCCGCCGAATGCGCAGCGATGCCCGCAGGTTATTGAATATGGATTTGGCTGGCCATTGTTTGCTGTAATTTTATGGACGTCAAAGATTTAATTGCTATTTTCAGAAACCGAAACCCGTATGCTTCAACCTGGCAACCTTTGCCTTCCTTCATGAAAAGACCACTCACGCTATACGGAGCAGCGTTGCTCATCTTCCTGAACACAGCGATGTGGGCACAAGAAGGCGTGGTTCGCCTTCCCGGTCACACCGGGCTTCCCGAAAACTATTTCAACCTGAAAGACGATGCTGCCCGGATGAAGTTCCTGGTCGGGGCCATTCGGGACTCGATCTATTCAGACCGGTTCACGAACGTTTACGAGTGGTCGAGGTTGGGCTATCAAATGGCCGTGAAGAATAAGGTCGACACGCTGAAAGGGATATTTCTTTTCGACATCGCTAAAGCCTTTACCTATAAACTTGTCGCGTTCGACAGCGCCATAGTTTATTACAAGCGAGTGTTGCCCTATTTCCCCGACAAGTTGAATCCATACAATCTCCAGGCTACGCGCGAGATCATGGAAGTCTATTCCGAAAACGGCAACAAAGACTCCACCTTCCGCTACCTGGACATCCTCACGTCTACCATGGACGCCATGCCCGACACGCTTTCACAAAAAAATTCGCTCTCCCAAAACATCGCCACCGTGTATCAATATTTTGGGATGTACCGGACCGCGATCCGCTATTTTCAGATCGCGATCATGGGCCACCGGGCCAATAAAAATTTTCCAGACCTGGGCATTGCGCTGGCCAACCTCGGCACGCTCTACAATGAAATGGACGACATTGAAAGAGGCATTCAATATTCAAAAGATGCGTTGCCCTACCTGGTTGGATTGAACCGGGCCTATCATCAAACCGCCTCGAACGTCGCGGAGTTTTACGGCGAGTTGAATCAGTTCGATTCCGCCCTGCACTACCTCACGCTTTCCAACGCACGGATCAGTCAAGTCAAGAATCAGGAAGCTGGCATTGTCAATCAAAATATCATGGCGCTGATCCTGATGTCGAAAAAGAAATACCCGGAGGCGGAACGGATCCTGAAAAAAAACCTGGAGCTGCTGGCGCCTACCGACGACTTGTGGAACCTTTGCAAGACACACCTCAACTATGCCGCGCTCGACACATGCCTGAAACGTTACGATCGCGCACGCGACCACCTGAACTTCATACTCACCACGGCGCGCGAAAATCAAATTCCCATATTTTCCCTGCTCGCGCTCGACAACCTGGTGCGCATCGCCAACCGCACGGGCGATTACAAGACCGGCTTGCGCGACCAAATCCTGTTCAACCACCTCGAGGATTCGCTGAACACCGAAAAGTCGCGGAGTGATCTCAACGACCTGGAGATAAGCTATAACCTTTTGCAAAAGGAGCAGCAGATCCAGCTGCTGAGATCGGAGAACACCGTGAAAAATCTGGAGCTCGAAAGCAACCGGCGCTCGTTGCTGTTGTATCTGCTGGGCTCGGCGTTTATTATCGGCTCGCTCGGCGTCGTGCTCTATCAACGCAACCTCCGCACCAAAATGCAGACCCAAAAACTGCGGGCTGAAATGCAGACCCAAATTCTTCGTTCGCAGATGAACCCGCATTTCATCTTCAACAGCCTCAACAGCATCGAGAACTTCATCATGCAAAACGACAAGCGGCAGGCGTCCGACTACCTCAGCAAGTTCTCCATCCTCATCCGCGGCATCCTCGACAGCAGCATGAACGAGATCGTGCCCTTCATGAAAGACATCGAGGCGCTAAAGCTTTACATCGAGTTGGAGCAACTGCGCTTCAACGACAAATTCAAACTCGCCCTCCACATCGACCCCGTGCTGGCGGGCGGCGACTATCGCGTGCCGTCATTGTTGATCCAACCGTATGTAGAGAACGCCATCCTGCACGGCCTCGCACCCAGCGAAGAGCCGGACTTGTACCTCACCATCATCGCCGTGCTCCAGGACGACCAGATCCGCTACACCATCCAGGACAACGGCGTGGGCATCGCCCAGTCGAAGGAATACAACACCCAGAACAAACCGCACCACAAGAGCGTGGGACTGAAGATCACCGCCGAACGCATCCGCATGTTCAACGGCCAACCCCACGACGGCGCCGTCACCCTCACCAGCCTCGGCGGCGACGGAAGCACGACAACCGGAACAAAAGTAGAGATCATCCTAAACGTAGTCTAACCCCATGGCACAACTCCAAGCCATTATCGTTGACGACGAGCTGAGCAGCGTTCAGAACCTGCAACAAAAACTCGCCGAATTCTGCCCCGACGTAAACGTGGTCGCCACCGCCCAACGCCCCGAAGATGCCATCCTCCTCATCCGCCAACACAAACCCGACGTCATCTTCCTCGACATCGAAATGCCCCGCATGAGCGGCTTCAGGATGATCGAAGAACTCGGCGACTGCGACTTCAACATCGTCTTCACCACCGCCTACAACCACTATGCCATCGACGCCATTCGCATTAGCGCGTTCGACTATCTCACTAAACCCATCGTCATTAAAGACCTTCAACATACTATCGAGCGTCTGCTTAAATACCAAAAGACCTATACGCGCGACAAAATGGATGTGTTGCGCACTTCGCTGGCGACTCCAAAAAGCCAGGAGGAAAAAATTGCCATTCCTACCAGTGATGGGTTGGAGTTCATTCCTATTAAAACCATCATCCACATCGAGTCGAGCTCGAACTATTCCACACTCTCGCTTACCGATGGCAAAAATGTGTTAGTCACGCGCTTGCTGGGAGACTTTGAGGAGTTGTTGCAACCCTATAATTTCTTTCGGGTGCATAATTCGCATCTTATTAATATGGCGCATATCAAGAAGTACATCAGAGGGGAAGGAGGGCAGGTGGTGATGCAGAATGGGAATGTGATCGATGTGGCGAGGAGGAAGAAGGAGGAGTTTTTGAAGCATATTTCGTAGGCGGTTGAGCGGAAAGGGCCTTTTTTACCCTATAGCAAGTTTGGGACGCCAATTAATGTGTCGAAATGAGGCGTTATACCTATGTAAAAAAGGTTTAAACATTTTTTTTGTTATTTGCCCAAAGAGTTCAACTTTGCAACTCAGAGTTTTGGCGAGAGATCAGTAATTGATTCTTTCGTCACGATTGCCCTGGACATGGTGAGATTAGTAAAGTTCATCTTGACGATAGTCATTTGGATTAATCTCTTGTGTCGTGAGCGCAACCTTCTTGAACCCATTGTGCGTAGTAGCATAAACCTGGAAGAAGCAATGGAACCAAGGTCTTTAAAAGGTCAGCGACACAGGCAATTGGTCAATTTGGCAAAAAACAGAAAAAACTTTGTTTTCTGAAAAAATCGCGTAATTTGTATCAACATGGCTAAAACCCTTTTCAAATCGACGCAGGAGCCTCGGCAAATTCAAAAAACGCAATCGAGCGCGCCCTGGATTTAGTGAGTTCGGGTCCCCCGGCTCCGGTGTTTGGCGAGAGATCAGTAATTGATTCTTGAGTCACGATTGCCCTGGACATGGTGAGATTAGTAAAGTTCATCGTGACGATAGTCATTTGGATTAATCTCTTGTGTCGTGAGCTTCAACTGTAAAGTGCTATTATGCTGGTTAACGCCATTCACGGGTCTTTGCAACTCAAAATAGTTTGATGATTGAAGAAAAAAATCTTCATGATGAAAACAATGCATTCTTACGTAGAGTTGGCAGTGAAGAAGCGCTACGTGATGCATGGAGACAATTGAATAAGTCCAATCCCGACTCTTTCGGACTTTCTGGAGAAACAATCTCGGACTTCAGAATTAATCTCGAATCAAAAATCCCTAAGATCAGTCAATCAATATTGTCGGGCAAATATAGATTTTCAAAAAATAGAGCCTCGTTAATCCCCAAAGACAACGGAAAATTTCGCCCGCTCCAAATTCCTGAAATTCAGGACAGACTAGTGCTTAAATCTCTAGCTATTCAGATTGAAAAAGAATTTGCTTTTAAGCTAAGCAAAAGCAAAGACGTAAGCTTCGCATATCAAAAAGGCGTAGGGATTCAAGATGCCATGAAAAAAATAGTTGAATACTATCAAGATGGGTATCAATGGGTTTTAGAGGCAGACATTGTTAACTTTTTTGATAAGGTAGAGAAAAGAAGACTGCTAGCACAATTTGTTAATCCGCAGTTGCCCAACAGTCAAGTGGTGCACAAATTGATCGAAAAAGGCTTAAGCATGAAGCTAGATCTATCAGATATAGGCGATAGTGATCAACATTATTTTCAGGGCTTGGAAGGAGGAATACCTCAAGGAAATCCCCTGTCTCCACTTTTCTCAAACATCTACCTTCAGGCGTTCGATTCGTATATGATCTCGCAGCAATACAAATTGATTCGTTATGCAGACGATTTTATAGTAATGCTAAAATCTGAAGAAGAGGCAAGGAAATGTTTTGATAAAGTTTCAAAATTCCTGACGGAAGATCTCGATCTTGAACTACATCCACTAGGGATGAAATCAAAGATTATCAAACCTGATAAAGAAGCTCTTTCGTTTCTATCAATTACTTTCGATGGCGTTAAAATGTATCCCAGTGAAAAGAATGTGACCAGATTCAAAGACAGTATTGACAAACTTTGTTACGCGGAACAAAACAATCGAACGGTATTGGAAATTTTGCAAAGAGTTAAGAATGCACTCGATGGTTGGTTGTCATGTTATTTTTTTACCGATGTTGATAGATATTTTGATGAAGTGGATAGTCATATAAATCGACAAATCTACCTTACATTAAGTAAAAAGGATTGGAAGTTTTTGGGTCGCGTAACCGGAAAACTAAAAAAGAAATTTCGAACTCCGGGAACTAGTGCGGATTGTTTTTCCGATGTGCAAAGAAGGTATTCAGGTGTCCCTTTTTGCAAAGCTATAATTGATGAAAGAAGGGCTTCTGGACTAAAATTTTGATCAAGGTGTTATGACGACCGGCTGCTGAATTCTTAATCGGATTTCATTATAAATGTCAATGGCCACTGTTTCATTTATTTCCAGGGTTACCGAAAGAGCGTATTTTATACGCTCTTGAAATGTTGATGCGTCTTCTTTGCAACTAACGCGAATGCCTAAATCAGAATTTGCATTGAAGACTGTCGCACGACTTCCTTCGAAAATCTCATGCTGTATCGTTCCCCGTTTGACTGTGTTATCGTCATAGTGAGTTCGTGAAACCTCTAATAACTGAGTTAAATTTTGATCGGGAAAATCAAAAAATAAAGCTGCGCTTCTATATTTTTGGTTAAAAGGATTGATCGGTGTGATCCATGCAAGTGTGATAGTTAGTTTTCGCCAAAAAACTTGACCACTTATGCCAAAGGGCATGGGTAGTCTAAAAAGATGGCCTTCTTCTGGACTTAAAGAGCCATATCCAACGAGTGTGACCTTTTGTTCAGTACAGTTCACAACAGTATTTGGATTGACAATCCCGAATCCTAAAAGTCGAGCCAGCAAATCTCTTTTATTCCCTTCGTGGAAACTCAAAGCTCTCAATATAAGTTGCCTCGAGGTTGTATCCCAGGATGCGCTATGTGTTAGTAGGCTCTTGGCAATTACCGGGAAATATTCATTTAGATCAATCGTACCATTCAGTTCTTCAGTATCGATAAAATTCTCATAGACTTTTCCAGCGGTTCTAGTTAAAAGTGCTGCTGAATTGCTAGTGCCGTGAGTAAACCTATAACCATTTAAATTGCCCTGTGCTGAAGGTGAGGCCACTTTTATGCCGGGAGCTAGACTTTGAAAATTAGCTGCTGCAAAATCGATACTCTGGCCGGGCGCCTGCCTGTACAAAAACCTACCTCCAGGCATTAACACATCTGGTTTAATGCTCCGTCTGAACCCAAGGCCAAATCGGCTTATAGGGCTAAATATTCGAGCATCTGTAAAAAGATTAATTCTGTTTTGCAAAGTAAATGGACCATGATTATCGGAATGAGATGCGCCGACCGTTAGTCCATTAACAGACTCCCCGGGCGAAATAATCCTTTTATGGCGAATATTGTCATAGATATAACGAACTATCAGCTCACTCAGGCGTTCGGGATGACCAATTAATTCATCGATTTGAGCAACTGGGATCTGAGCGGCAATGTTTTCAGAGGAATTGCCCGCGCTTATTATAAATAAAACATTGTATTTGAATGATAACCAATCGACCAATTTTGCCAGGGAACTTAGGGCACCGTTAAATACTCGTGCTGGATCACCGATTGATAAATTAATCACCTTCACGTTGGGCGCTGCAGCCAAAAAAGCGCCGTCGTTTTCATATAGCCTTTTTACCGCCTTGTGGATCAGGTCAACCAGCAAGAGATTTTGAGGAATGTATTCAACAGGTGTACCGCCAAAAGAGATATCAGGCTGCATAATTGGCCTTACATAAAGAGGAAATTTTAATGGAGATTCTTCAAAGTTCAAATCACCATGCAAAATAAGAGAAGCCATGGCCGTGCCATGCTGTCTGGCAATTGCAGTATAATTCAATTGAAAATTATCTGGGTCATCGATAGTTAATCTGTTGTTGAGCAGCTGATGATTTTGCATTGGTAACCCATCAAACAAAGCAATTTTAGGATCATTTAAAATTGGCGCATCGCGTTCTAAGTCCTCTTGTATCGTTTCTGCGGCCGGATCATAATTTACCGCGCATTGACCGACTGGCCTCATAAACATTATATCAGACGCAGCCAGAAGCCTAATAGTATTGTTGTTGTACAGATCATTAAAAACTCCTATTGGTACCTTCACTAAAAGAGCATGATAGCCAATACCTCCTATTACTGACTCCTGAAGTATTTCGCCATCTATTTCCGCGATGTGATTTTCAATATTTCCTTTGGTGGTCGCTCTTTGATTGGGTGTCTCCCGATACCAAAGTTCGATTTCAAGGTGTATGGTCTCCTGGTTCGCTATTATTCGTTGGTTCCAGTCTTCCAAAAGTCCGGTTTCCTCAATTCGATCTCTTAGTCCCCAAGGTCTTACATCATTCAACATTCCAAACAAATCTCTCCATTTAGTAAAACCAAAAGGAAACCTTTCGCCAGTGACATAGTAATTATCCCATAAAGATTTTAGCTGTACTAGTGCTGTCTGATTGGACATTATAAAATAAAGTCTTCCTGTGATAGGTTTTGCCTCATCCTCATAATGAAAGAATTCATTCGCTGGAAAATCCTGATCCACTTCACCCATCCACTCCATACCTGGCATTCTTCTCAGAGCTTTTATAAACTCATCAATAGTCCCCCTGGTCTCAAAAACCAATACCATTTCGGGATCAACGCCTGCTACATCCGTCTGCAGTCTGACGGTTTGAGCCTCCAAAGTTCGGGCTAACTGTTCAAATTTAGGTTGAAGTCTTGCTCTTTGCTCTTCATTCGTCGGCTTCACAAGTTCTTTAGGAGCTCCTCCACCCTTTCTTTTCCAGCGCCCCGTTGGTGTTGGGGTTGGAAAAATCAAGAGAGGTTTTTCAGGCATTACTTTATGTTTGGCTTATACGATTTATTAAATTCATCCAACTTGTCTCTAATTATTTTCTTAAGATTCGCGTGTGGGATTTTAAGAACATACGTTCTTAAAACTAATTTACAGAAATCTTCAGCTTCAGAAAAATTCACACCTTTCAATCTCTGAGCTATATAGGAGGGGGTATACCCAAAGGACACATTAGATTGTATTTCAAACTTCCGAATCACTTGTTCAATTTGCTTAATTGTCGGTTTAGCTAGCATTAACTTTGCCTGAAATCTCCTCCAAACTGCTTTATCTAGCAATTCCGGATGATTCGTGGCGGCAACAACAATTACGTAACTTGGTAGGCGATCAATTTGCAACAGCAAAGAGCTAACAAGTCTTTTAATCTCACCGGTTTCGTGAATATCGCCTCGTTCCTTTCCTATTGAATCGAATTCATCAAAAAAAAGAATGCATCGTTGTGTTCTTACATATTCAAAAAGTGTATTCAATCGAGTGGAAGTCTCCCCCAAATAGCTTGCAATAATTCCTTCATACCTAACTGAGAAAAAAGGAAGCATTAATTCTGTGGCCAACGCCTCGGCCAATGAAGTCTTTCCATTACCTGGAGGGCCGATTAAGAGCACGCGATTTCTTGGCTCAAGACCATACGATCGAAGTATTTCGGCTCTGTTAAATTCTTCAGCAAAATCCTGGACAAAACGAATAATACTTTCAGACAAGACAAGATCTTTTAAACTTATCTTAGGATAAGATTCAAACAAATAATTCTCCGCTTTCGCCTCCCCAACTTTTCCATTGTTATAAAAGGCAACAGTATTGTTATTGGTCATGTTATTTAATGTTGAAAGATTCTCTTGAAGTCGGTCTGCAAGTACATGATGTTGCTTTACGCGTTCTTCTGCAATTATTGCCTCGACTACCCGGCGAAATAAGGTTCGATCACCTTGTAAACCTGATTGGACCAATTGTAAAAGTAAATCTGAACGAGCCATTTGCTATTTTTGACGAGCAACAAAGGTATGAAACAAAAGCTACCAATTAAATAGCAAAAACATCTATAATGTCCTGACTTTTAATGCCTTAGTTCTGGTCCATAACCACCCAGCGGCGACGTTCGCCCCAGCGAGGTAGACAAAGACATTACCGACCGGCTGATTTGACAACCGCCATTCCTGGCTCATAACTCATTCGACAATACCTCTTGCAAATTTGAGATCCCGATAGCGTACAGTATCAAGTTGCCTGAGTTTTCAATCCTGGTTTCATTTTCCTGTAAATCTTGCTGTCGTCCAGGACCCCAGTGAAAACCAGAGTCTTTAGTTGAAATTGGCTCTGTGTCCGTAAAGTCTAAGTACACACCGCTTTCGAGTTTTAACAAGGGTTCGTAGTCTTTATCCTGGAACGAGAAGGGCACTTTTTCACGCTTCAACCAAGTTATAACTTCCTTCAACCTGACATGAGCGAAAGGTTTGATGAAATCCAGATCAATCTTAAATGTGCTATTTTGAAATTGAAGCATTTCATCGTGATTGATGCAGTCGTATAAAAGATGATCGTTGTGAATGAGGAAGGCTTTACCGGAATTCTTTGTCAAAAAATGAATTTCCCATTGTCCATAAGAAAACATGAAGGCTTCGCCTTTGGAATCTGATCTCCAGTCAGGAGTCCCAAGACATCCGATCACCTCTGCCTCGGTCATGCCTAATCGAACGCCTCCAAAGGTTCCGCTTTTTATGAAGTGTGCTATGTTGGCTGTTGTCATGTTAAATTATCGGGAACGTGCTTGGTTATTTTTCGGCTTACGGGTCGCAAATTATTAATATGGCGCACATCAAGAAATAGATCTATGACGAGGGCAGGTGGTGATGCTTGCTCGTCGGCTACCCAAAGGACGGTATTTATCATCCTCCCTTTTTTTTGTATTTTAAATGCTGTCAATCAATTCTCTTCCAACTTTAAAACCCTCTACTATGAAAATGAAGTTCAAACTTCTTTTGGTTGCGCTTTTGTGCGCGATCATCAGCCGCGCGCAGACCAACACCAACCTGGGAACCAATGCCGGAAATGCCGGCAGCGAAAACACATCGATCGGCTACAACGCGAACGACGTCGTAACCGGCGTCTACAACGTAGGTGTGGGTTCTTATGCCGGCTCAGCCCTGACGACCGGGAACCAAAATACGTACATCGGCGTCTCCGCGGGAAGGTCCACCACGACGGCCAGCTACAACACTTTCCTGGGCATTAACGCCGGCTATGACAACACGACGGGCGGCTCGAACACATTTCTCGGCGGTTATGCGGGATTCAAGGTCACTACAGGTACGAACAACGTTTTTGTTGGAACAAACAGTGGGAGGAGTCTGACCACGTCGTCTGCCAATACCGCCATCGGCTATCAAGCCCTGTATTCTTCCCCTACTGGATACTACAACACGGCCACCGGCACGGAGGCTTTGTATAACACGATCAACGGGGGGAACACCGGATTTGGATACCGCACACTCTATTCTAACACGACAGGCTACAACAATACAGCCGTGGGAAACAACGCGCTTGCTTTCAACGGGACGGGCACTTACAACACAGCGGTCGGTTATTTTTCGAATGTTCCGGGAGGAGGCGTCTACGTTGAGAATTCCACAGCCCTGGGATCCGAGGCGCAAATCACGGCTTCGAACCAGGTACGCATCGGCAACAGTAACGTCACCAGCATTGGCGGCGTGGTGGGCTGGTCGGTGGTTTCGGATGGTCGGTTTAAAAGCGATATCAAAGAAGATGTCTCCGGACTGGATTTTGTGAATGGACTACGGCCCGTCAGCTACACGCTCGATCGCGCGGCGTTGGACAAATTTTACGGCTTGCCCGATAGTGTAACGCAACGAAGCAGCGCTTCACGGAAAATTTCTATGCGCACTACCGGCTTTGTTGCCCAGGAGGTCGAGGCCCTGGTGAAAAAGACCGGGTATGTCTTCGGTGGCATCGATGCTCCTCAAAACGAAAAGGATCACTATAGCATCCGCTACGATCAGTTTGTGGTGCCGCTGGTGAAGGCCGTGCAGGAGCTGTCGGCAAAGGTAGGAGAGCAACAACGCCAGATCGAAGCCTTGCTCGCCCAGGGGGGCCATCTCGAACAGAGCCTTCTTCATCAGTCGATACTCTACCAAAACAACGCCAACCCTTTCTCGTCCGACACCGAGATCAGGATGGTCGTTGCGCAAGACGTGATCAGTGCGCGCATCATCGTCTACAACCTCGAGGGCGCCCAGCTCAAAGCGATCGACGTCAAGGGCCGCGGCGACCAACGCGTCGTGCTTTCGGGCAACGAACTAAAAGCAGGGATCTACCTCTACGCACTCATCGCTGATGGAAAGATCATCGATACGAAACGGATGGTGTTGATGAAGTGATAAGAGTTTGAATTTGCAGACAACTCTCCATTGGATGTTTCAATGGAGAGTTACTTTGTCTTCTCTTCTTTGCGCACAAATATTGAAAGGTCGCAGTCATTTAAAAGCCTTTACCGCCGCCTCCATCTTTACAACACCGATATTACACATCGAACTCCGTAGGAGTTCCCCATCATAACCCCGGGTGAAACCCGGGCTCAAGTAACAAAAAATCAATGCGCCACCTGCGCAAGAAGATTAAAGCTCCATCGCCATCATGGCGCATCCCTCGCAGCACTAACCTACAGCGTACCCGTCGCACACCAACCCATGTTACAACGCATTCACATATCTGAAGTTTAAACTCTCTTTTTTAATTTTCTACGACATTGAAGTAAGATTGATTTACGAACGCCATAGACAAGTGAAAAAATTTTGTACATTAATATACCTTCCTCCGGAGCACACCCTTTCTTAAACTATATTCATTACCATAAACCCAACCTCTATGAAAGCACCCTTCATCGCTCTGTTGTGCGCAACAACTTTGCTGTCCTGTACCAAGCCGGCAGAAAAACCTGCCGAACCCGTCGCCGAAGTCAAGCCGACTCCGGATATTGAATTTGCTGATGCCAAGTATACCGAGATCGGTAAAAAGGGAATGAATGCCCTGGGATCCGGCGACATCGATGCGTGGATGTCGACGTTTTCTGACAACGCCCGCTATCTTTGGTCTTCCGGCGACAGTCTCGTTGGAAAACAAGCCATTCACGACTACTGGAAAAACCGCCGCGCCAATGTGATCGACTCCATCAGTTTTGTCAACGACATCTGGTTGCCCGTCGAGGTCAACAAACCCCAACGCGGTCCCGACAGAGCGGGCGTCTGGCTTTTCAGCTGGTACATGGTAAAGGTTAAATACAAAAACAACCAAAAACTCGCCATGTGGATCCACAACGACATGCACTTCGACGCCAACGACAAGATCGACATCATGGTCCAATACCTCGACCGCGCCCCCATCAACGCCGCCCTCGCCAAGAAGAAATAACTCTCCCAGGCAAAATCTTCCCTCTCTGGGACCGTAGTCACAGCAAAGTCTCCCGCCTCGGGGACTTTGCTGTTTTCAAGCTTCCCGCAATTTTATCCCCCCACTAAAAATATTTCTCCGATCCGGGAACCAAACCCCCCGCTTCCGCGTATTTAGACCGATCGGTTTATTTTATCAGACCCTGAAATAATCGACCGACCGGTTTAAATCCACACCGCCATGACAAAATCCGAAAAAACGCGCCAATTCATCATCGAGCAATCGGCGACCATCATCAACCGGAAAGGGGTTGCGGGAACTTCGATATCCGACCTCATGGAAGCCACCAAGCTCGCCAAAGGCGGTATTTACGGCAATTTCGAAAGCAAAGAAGAGATCTGTGTGGAAGCCTTCGACTACCTGACCGGCAAGGTCTCCAGCGGTCTCAACAACGTCATCTCCCAGCAGACCACGGCCCGCGAAAAGCTGTTCGCGTTGCTGGACTTCTACCGCGATCGCCTGGCCACCAGCGACACCGGCGGCTGTCCGCTGCTGAACTTCGGCACGGAAGCCGACGATACAAACCCCGACCTAAAGCAACGCGTGGCGAAGGCGATCAAAGCGAGCCAGCAACGCATGGCCCGGTTAGTGGAAGAGGGCCAGGCCCATGGCGAATTCAACAAGAACATCGATGCCGGCCTTTTTGCCGTCAAGATGTTCACCATGATCGAAGGCGCCATCTTCACTTCCCGCGTCACCAACAACAGAGCACCCATGAAAACCATTGTCGATGTCCTCAAAAAGGAAATCGAGTCCTTTTGAATTTTTTTTGAATAAAAAAAGACCGATCGGTCTAAAATATAAAACTTAAATAAACCCAAAATGAAAACCTCAAAGAACACAATCCTCATCACCGGCGGTGGCTCCGGCATCGGTTTTGAAACCGCGAAACTGCTCTCACAACAAGGCAACACGGTCATCATCACCGGCCGCAACGAAGAAAAGCTGAAAGCCGCCACACAACAGCTGAAGGATGTACACTACATCGTAGCGGATGTTACAAAAGAAGACGATGTCAATGCTTTGATCGAAAAGATCAATCAAGACTTTCCGGATTTGAATGTACTGATGAACAACGCCGGGCTTGTTTTCCTTCACAATGTTGGCACGTCGGCAAACGCAGCGGCCCTTGCCCGCGAAGAAATGGACACCAACTATTTCGCCGTCGTTAACCTGACCACAAAACTTCTCCCGCAATTGAAAAAGCAACCTGAAGCTGCTGTGATTAATGTTTCGTCCATCGTGGCCTTTGCTCCCGGACTCTCGTTGCCGACCTATAGCGCGAGCAAGGCCGCGCTCCATTCGTATACACAAGCGCTGAGACTCAGCGTCGCATCCGACACCAACGTGAAAGTATTTGAATTGATGCCTCCGCTGGTAGACACGGAGTTTGCTAAAGACATTCCGTCCGACAGTAAGATCTCGCCACAAGAAGTAGCGGAAGACCTGGTACGGAGCCTGGAGACCAACCACTACGAGATCCGCGTGGCTTCAACTGAACAACTTTACAGCAATTTCCTGAGCCAGGCCGACAAAGCTGTGTTTGCGCTAAACAGACTTGAACAAAACTAATACCACACCCGAACATGAAGAACTTGAAAGAAAATCACGTGGCGATCAGCACCCTTTTAGCATTCGCGCTCATTCCCTTATCCGGATTTGCGACCGATATTTATCTCCCTTCATTCCCCACCATGGCGACATTCTTTGGCACCAGCCAGGGCGACATCCAATTATCACTGGTCGTGTTTGTGGTGAGCAGTGGCGTGGGGCAACTTTTTGTTGGAAGTCTGCTCGACAGTTTTGGTCGTTACCGGCTCAGTCTCGCCGCGCTGATCATATTCGCCGTGTCCTGTTTTGTGATCGCGAATTCCCACAGTTTACCTTTAGTGCTGGCGATGCGTGTGATCCAAGGCCTGGCCGTGGCCCTGATCGTGGTGGGCAAGCGGGCGTTTTTCATGGACATGTATTCGGGTGAAAAATTAAAACACTACACCAGCCTCTTCTCCATCATTTGGGCGACGGCGCCGATCACCGCACCTTTCATCGGTGGTTTCCTGCACCACTATTTCGGATGGGAGTCAAATTTTTATTTCCTTGGAACGGCCACGCTGATCATTTTGGCGCTCGAGCTGCGGTATGGCGGTGAGACCCTCAAAGCCTCTCACCCTTTCAAATTGCGTCACCTGTTAAAGATCTACGTTTCCAAACTGGAGACAGCCGATTTCAGTCTGAGTCTCGTTATCCTGGGCCTATGTTTTTCGATGGTCATTTTGTATAGCATGGCGAGCCCGTTTATCATTGAGCAGGTCTTTCATCAATCGGCCGTGACCACCGGCAACTGTTCGCTGTTGTCGGGTCTCGCGGTCATGATGGGCGGTCTGCTCAGTAAATCTTCGATGCGGCTCAGCTTGTACAAAAAGATGTCCGTTGCCGGTCCATTGCTTTTTGCACTCTCGATCCTGATGATCATCACCATGCACTATTTTCCTAGTCTGTTAGCGATGATGATCATTGTCATGGCCCTGCACACGGTTTCCGGTTTCACCTTCAACACCTTCTATTCGCATGCCCTTGGACGGTTCACCACCAACGCCGGCATCGTCAGCGGCATCACCGGCGGAGGAACCTATATCATCACTTCGCTACTGAGCTATGCCCTCGTCAGCGTATTGAACGTTCAAGACCTTGTCGTCCTGGGCATGGCCTATTTTCTTGTGGCCTCCCTGATTGCCGGATCACTCATCCTCTTCATTCAAGCACAAAGACGCACGATGGTGAGAGAACAGAGCGCCTCAGCTGCTATCTCCTAAGTGCCACCAGTAAGTTCCCCTGCCCACGCAAAGTCTCCCGCCTCGGGGACTTTGCGTTCTTTCCCGGCTACCTGAATTCTGGCCATTAATTCAACCCAAATGAATTGAAATAAAAACCGCGCTTCGCTATATTCACTTGTCAGAAGCGCGGCGTTCTGCGCAATAGTTTGTCATATTTTCAACCCCACCTCAGCGTTTTCTAGTTTTTTGACAATGGTATTGGGACATGTGATGATCGTCACAAAGACTACCAAACCCTCTGGTGCTTCTTCGCATTGGCTATGGAGAAAAAGACCCCCTCGTCTCCAACCATCCATTCGATCCGGTCTGTACACGACCCGGAGCGGAAGAGTAGCGATCGACATCAGACGGTCCTTCTGAGCACCGACACGCTCACCAAAACAACTCCTCCCTTCTATTTTGAAAACAAAACAATCCAATGTCAACACATGGATCGTCGTTATATACCATATGAACTAAAACTTAACTATTATGGCAACGAAAAAAAGTAAACCCGCCTCGAAGTTGTACACCTATCAGAATGGGAAAAAAGTTTTCTTGCGCAAAAAGCCGGATCAGTTTGTTGTGCGTGAAGCCCCGGAAGATCTTATCGGAACCGACAAGATGAAGGCGTTGGAAAGAACCTCTCCCTCTTCAACCCGCGTCACCGTGAGCAGCGCTGCACTGGACTCGGAAATGAAGAAAATGCGGAAGGAAGCTGTGACCCATCATGCCTATACACGGGAAGATAGCGATGCTGAATTTTTGATCACAGACCGGATCATCGTCACATTCAAAAAACCGGCCACGCATGAAAAGCTTTCCGAGTTTATGGCCAAATACGCCTTGATCCTGATGAAGAAATATTCGGACACCGAGTTCTTGTTCCAGCTTACCGACCAAACGGGCATAAATCCCGTGAAGCTTGTGGTGGCCATCACGGAAACGGAATCCAGTGTTGCCACCTGTGAGCATGATTTGAACAGGAGAATGAAGCGCACGCTCAATTTGCCCACCGACGCAAAGTACAATCAGCAATGGCATTTGCACAAAAGGCTGGTGAACCCCGAGTTCGATCAACGGTCGTCATCCAACTGTGAGGACGCCTGGAATCTTTTGGGTCATTTTGGTAGTGCCGATGTGGTTGTCGGTATAACGGACGATGGATGCAAGATTGACCACCCCGACTTTGATTCGCCGGGAAAATTTGCCACGTGGGGATATATGGCGAGTCTCACGCTGGTGCATCGCGACGCCATCAGTGCCAATCCGCAAAACATGTATGAGCCGGGATCGGATCACGGCACTGCTTGTTGTGGGGTGATCGGAGCGGAGGTGGACGCTTCGTTGGTGGTGGGGGCGGCACCGGGCTGCAAGCTGTTGCCCATCAAATGGGAAAGCGATGGCGCGAGCTTGTTTATAAGTGATGATAAGTTTATGACGGTCCTCAATTTCATCAGCGACAAAGTGGATGTATTGTCCAATTCCTGGGGAGCGTCGCCCGATGAAACCTGGTCATCGAACGTGGTGAACAAAGTAAAATCGCTCGCACTCACGGGTGGTCGCCGGGGAAAGGGTATTGTTTTTGCGTGGGCGTCGGGCAATGAAAATTGTCCCATCAGTTTTTCATCCAACCTGAACATACCCTATACCAGTGGTGTTGAAGTTCGCCCCGATGGTTCCGGCGTTTGGGTTGGGGTGGAGACATCCAAAACATTTTCGCATAACCTCGTCGGTATCCCGGGCGTGTTGCAGATCGCCGCGCTGGCCAGCAATGCGCAGCGCAGTCACTACTCAAATTACGGCACAGGCATATCGTTGTGCGCCCCGACAAACAACGTTCACGAATATTATCGTCTCTCAGTTCCAGGACTTGGCATCACTACCACCTCGGGCGAAGGCCCGCTTTTTGAGGATGATTTTGGAGGAACTTCAAGTGCAACGCCATTGGTCGCTGGCATTGTTGGGTTGGTGATCTCCGCGAATCCAACGCTTACCGCCCTGGAGGTTGTTTCCGTTTTACAACGCTCCGCCAGCAAGGATCTCAGCATGACCGGCTATCCGAAAACGCCACCCGCCAGCTTTGACACGAACACCTCGTGGGATATTTCTCCCGTCGCGCCGTTTGATAAAGGTGACTTCAAAAATATAAATCATGCCGACGGAACATGGAGTCCCTGGTTTGGTTTTGGAAAAGTAGATGCGGCGCGCGCCGTGGCAGAAGCGCTTCGATCGGTGCCCGGTCCGGTCGCAGGCAACACGATCGTAAAATCCTCGACCCCGGGCAAGACGATCCCCGACAACAACCCGACTGGAATCACCGACAAGATCGCGGTGACTGAGCAAGGTGTGATCGCATCGATAAAGATCGAGTTGGACATCACCCATACCTACATCGGCGACCTCGTCGTTTCGTTAACGTCGCCACAGGGAACCGTGATCTTACTCCACAACCGAAATGGAGGAAGCGCCGACAACATCAAAAAGACCTACGACCTCCAAAGCCTTGCATCGCTCGCCTCATTAGCAGGCAAAACGATCACGGGAGACTGGACATTGAAAGTAACGGACCTGGCGCAGGTGGACACGGGCGTTCTGAACAGTTGGAAACTTCAATTTGATTTGTCCACGGAGCAGTTCGTGTTGCTCGAAGACGCACCGGGCATAGTGATCCCGGATAATAATCCGACTGGCATCGAGCGGAGTCTTCAAACATCCAGTGGAGGGACGATCAAGGCTGTTGAGGTGGGCATTGACATTACGCATACCTATATCGGTGACCTGGTGGTGAACCTGGTGTCGCCGAAAGGTTCCGTCATATCGTTGCACAGTAAAATGGGAGGATCGGCAGATAACCTCATCAAGACCTACACCTTTAACAATACGATCGCGTTGAAAGCGCTTCTGGGCGAGCCGCTGGCGGGTACATGGAAGTTGAAAGTTTCGGATACGGTTGGCCAGGATGTTGGGAAGCTTAACAAGTGGTCGTTGAAATTGATCAAGTCATAGATCGGTACAGGTTTTCAGCGCGTGATACCTTTGAATAAATTGCAACACAAAACTCAAGCCCTGATCGACTTGAGTTTTGTGTTTAGACCATTCTTCATCTCTGGGATCACCGTAGAAGCAAAGTCTCCCGCCTCGGGGACTTTGCTGTCTCACCTATCTCATATCCACCTCATAAACGAAAGCGAAAAACTCGCCCCCTTCCCCGGCTCACTCTCACACGAAATATCGGCATTCATGGCCACAACAAATTTTTTAACAATCGAAAGTCCTAACCCTGTCGAAGGCTCATGGTCGGTGGGGCGTGCACTTAGTTTCTGATATTTGCCAAAAAGCTTTCGCTTGTCTTCTTCGCTTAGGCCCGGACCCTGGTCCCGGATCTCGCACATGACGCGGTCATCCCAGGCCTGCAAGCTGACAAATACCTGGCGTTCGAAGGGCGAGAATTTTATGGCATTGGACAACAGGTTTTCAATCACTTGTTCCAGGTAATCTTTGTCGGCCTTGACATAAATTTCGGGATCGATCTTTCGGACGATGGAAATGCGTTTCCGCATGGCGTCAACACTGAAGCGATCGGCCACGGCGGTGCACATGGACGAGAGGTCTACGGCTTCGAGCTTCACGTTGAGTTGTTGGGCATCGATGGCGTCGACGTCCAGGATTTTCACGATCATGTCGTCGAGGCGCAGGGCGCTTTTTGCGACCATGTCCAGGTAGGCGTTTGAGGTCTCGTCCACTTTCACGTTCATTTTCACCAGTGTCAGCAAACCCATCATTTGCCGGAGCGGGCTTCTCAGGTCGTGTGCCACCACGCCGATGAGGTTATTTTTTTCCTGGTTGAGCAGGACGAGTTCTTCATTGCTGATGCGCAGTTCGTTTGTCCGCTCGTCGATGAGGGCTTGCAGCGCGATGTGCTTCTTTCTGTTGCGCGCGTTCACGGCCAGGAACGTAAGCACGACCAGGGTGGCGGCGCCGATCAGGCAAACGGCATAGAACCACCACCGTTGCCAATACGGTTTTGCAATGGTGAAATGAATTTGAGCCGGGTCGCTCCAGGCGAATGGCCCATTCTTTTTGGCCCTTACCTCGAGTGTGTGATCGCCCGCGGCCAATCCTGAAAACCGGAGTTCCGGTTCCGACGTGGTCATCCATTCATCGGCGGGTAGAAAGTGATATTGATACGTCACTTCATTTTCCGGGAACGTGATGCACGACACCACGATGGCCAGGAAGCGACCGTAGTCGATGGGATCGCTTGTGCGCGCAGCGGTGATTTTTCCGTCCACAAGCACCTGGGTGAACCGGGGCTCCGGTGTTTTGCTCAGCACGGTCAACGGACGCGTGCTATAGCAAAGACCCTTCGCGGTGCACACCCAAACATTTTCGCGGCTATCGACAAAAAGACCTCGCGGCGTGATGGTGTTCGACAGTAAACCGGAACTCTCATTGAACAGATCGACCGCTCCCGTTTGTGGATCATAGAGCGTCATCCCCAGGGCGTTGGCGACCAGGAGTTTGTTGCCGGCATAAGCGTGAATGGAGCTCACCGGCAAGCCCGTGAAGCGCTCCCCCATGTTGGCCCGCTCCAACCGGCCATCATGCAATTTTAACAGTCCCTCGGTAGTAGCCAACCAGATCGCGTCACCGGAAACAACGAGGTCGACGACATTGAAATCGCCATGCACGGCAAGGTTCATCGGAACACTGATGTTGTGAAAGATGGTGTCGTTGTTGGGCTTAAAATACAGGTAATTGTTTTTTCCAGACGAGGCAATGTACATGCCTTCCTTGCCTTCGCGAAGGATGTGGATCACGCCTTCCTGTCCCAACGAGACGTCGTACGAGTGAAGGTTCAGGTTCTTGTCGATATAATGGACTTGTGCGCTGCCCGGGATCGCCAGCCAGATGTTTCCATTCGAGTCGCGGGTGATTTCGGTCACAAACCGGCTGTTGGCGCTGAAGTCAAATTGCCTTTTTATTTTTCCATGGCTAAGCAGGAATACTTTGAAAGCATTGGCCACCCAGACGCCGTCTTTGACCGTGATGAGCGACTGTGAATAGCCGGCTGGAATGTCAAGCAACACTTTATTCTTTTTTGAAATGCGATCGAAAGCATAGAGCGTGCTGCGCGTGGCAAAGTACATGATGGCCGAGGTGGAGTCTTCCGCAATGGCTTCAATGAAGTCGGCAACATTGGTGTCGATTCCGCGAAACAGGTTTTCCTTCATCATCACCAATCCTTCGTTTCCGGAGATCCAGATGTCGTTGTCCGGGCTGGTGTAGACGTGATTGATGTTGTTGATGGGATAGGAGAGTGGCGTGAAGGTGCCCTTGTCAAAATCGGCGATAAAGTGTTTGGTGCCACGCGTGGCAACAAAATAGTGGTGGTTGTGCAGCGCCTGAACAAAGGAGACAAAAGGGACTTTCAGGACGAGCGCCGGCACGGTGAATCCTCCGTCGTTCGGGAGTGTAGCTTGCGACATGCCGGCCGTAGAGCCGATGATCAGTTTGTTGTCTTCAGCGGAGACAAACTCTACGCCATATGGAAATTTTTTGTCGATGGCTTCAAAGGCGTCGCGGCTGGCGTTGTATCGAAACACGTTGCCTTGAAAGGAGGAAACAAAGAGGTCATGCTTTTTGTCCTCGAAAAAAGAAAACGACCGCAAAAACTGGGGCGACCGGTTGGCGGCATCGAAGGTGTATCGTTTCAGGGCACGGTTGCGCAACCGCACGATCGACTGCGACTCGCTGATCCAGATGTCGCCGTTCACATCTTCATAGAGTACCTTGGGATAGGAGAGTGTCGTGTCGTTTTCAACTCTCGCCACCGGGCAGAGGGTTTTGAAGATCACGGTGTCGCCCAGGTTATGAATCTCGATGAGGTCGCGATCGCCATAGGCCAGCAGCCGTCCGCTTCGCGTGGTCAGAAATCCTTTTGCGTAGTTGCTATGCATGGCGGCGCGATAGCTGGTGAATTTAACGCCGTCGTATTTGACGATGCCTTCGTCGGTGGCAATCCAAAAATAGCCAAGGGAGTCTTGCGTGCAGCTTTTCACGATGTCGCTGGGCAACCCGTCGTTCACGCGGTACGGTCTATAAAAATACTCCTGTGCTATCGCAGCAACAGCGAGCTGCAAAAGCAACAAAACGATCGTGCATTTTTTCACGTACAAGACAATAGGATGGGCTAACCTAAGATAAGAAAACTCGATTGTTCTTATAAGCAAAAGCCCATCTTTTTTTAAGGAAGTGCTGTGGGTGTGAGAATGAGGGCTGACGACGTTCATAGGCAACGGTTTTTTAATTGCCGCATAGTCCCGGCGGGAGACTATGCGGGGACGGTCTCCCGCTTCGGGGATTTTGCGGTATAACTTCAAAAATCAATCACAATAACCACACCGGATCGACGTCTCCCCGTCCCGGGAATTTCGCGTTCCCATCATTCACAGTTCATCCTTAGCCCGCGATACCCAGCGCGGCGCGTCATTGGTGCGCTGGCGTAAAAGAAAATTCAATTGTGCGGCATGATGTTGAACATGCCTCATATTGTAGATCAGTAATTCCAGGACCGAATAATTCCGGTTGCCATCTTCCTCGATCCAGCGGTCCCCCAATTTTTCTTCTGTCAAGCCCGCGATCAACGCGTGGCATTTTTCACGGGACGATTGCAGGTAGGCCAGCAATTCGTTTTTGCTGTAAACCCGGTCCGGTATCATATCATCTATCGCATCTGCGGGGAGATTTTCAGGATCGGCGGTGGTGAAGGAAAGGGATGGAGAAAAATTCTTTTTCCAGGGAATGGTCAGATAGTATTCCAGGAACACCAGGCAATGATAAGCATTATAAAAAAACTTCTTCTCTGTATTCCACTTCTCTTCGGGCCACATCGCGATCGCGTTTTTAAGCATATCGATACTGGCGCCGAATTGTTTCCACAGACTTTCTTTTATGCCCTTGATCATATCATTGCCTGTTCGCGTTGGAATTATTCAAAATGAATCCGACGCCCTGGCTACCTAAAGATAAGTTTAAATTTGCGACCGAACTCACGGCCATCACGGAAATGTCCATTACCAAAAAAACGAAAAAAACGGTATATTAAAACCACGTCTTGCCTGTTTGAATCAACTACCCGGCTGCACGATGATTCAAATGACAGCGGTATGCATTTGAATCGGTTTAATAGCGGTTCGCCAGCATATAGCAACTTACAGGGATATCTGTAATTGTCATTTCTAAAAAAACGAAATGACATCACAATCATAAAACAGTCCTTCCGAAACTGTATCAAAGGCATTTGAAATGCATCTGTAAACTAAGGCAAAGCAAACATAACGAACACACACCGTACCAATTCCGGATTTCAACCTTGACAACCCTCGATACATTAAGATGTTCTGCAGAAATTAAGAATGGTCTTCCAAACCCCGTAGGGGTTTCCGATCATAACCCCGGGTGAAACCCGGAATAATGCACACAAAACCGAGCGCCACAGAAAAGCTTCATCGATATTCACAACCGTTTGGCGCGCATCTACGTGCTGCATGCTGGCGCAATTGGAGGGAGCCCCACGAAAGCGACGGTATCTGTCATGGCAACCAACGTAACGCAGAACACTTCTCGTCATCCCAATCCCTATGTCGCATTCCTCCCTCCAAATGTCGCTGTCAACCCCGTCAGCGAAATCATTTAAATGCTACGTTTGCAAGCAAACATCACCCGAAACCATAACTCCACATGCTCCAAAATAAAAATGCCATTCTCTACGGCGCTGGCGGTTCACTCGGCGGCGCTGTTGCCAAAGCCCTCGCCGCTTCCGGTGCCAAAGTCTTCTTAACCGGTCGTTCCATCACCTCCGTCCAAAAACTTGCCGACGAAATTCGCGCGTCCGGCGGCAGCGCAGACGTTGCTCAAGTGGACGCGCAGGATGAAAAAGCAATCAACAACCACATCCATTACGTTGTCCAGCAAGCCGGCACACTAGACATATCCTTCAACGCCACCGGCGACAAGGTGGTCCAAAACATCCCGCTGGTATCCATGACGGCCGGCGATTTCATGGACCCGATAAAGTTCATGCTGCAAACTCAATTCCTGACGACCACTGCTGCAGCCAAGGTGATGATCAAGCAAGGGTCGGGAGTGATCTTAACCCTCACGGCTACCCCCGGTGGCATCGGCTATCCCTATACCGGTGGTTTCGCCCCCGCCTGTTGCGGCGTGGAAGCGCTCGCCAGCAACCTGGCCGGAGAGATCGGCGCTTATGGCGTGCGCGTGGTAAACATGCGGTCCGGCGGTTCGCCCGATTCGCGCATCTTCAAAGAAGCCATCGACAAATATCCCGAGATGAAAACCGTCCTCGGCAACATGGAAGCAGACACGATGCTAAAAAAACTCCCGCTCATGGCCGACATCGCGAATCTTGCCGTGTTCTTGTCGTCATCCATGGCTGGCAAAATAACGGGCGTCACCGTGGACGTCACCAGTGGCACCACCGCCGGACTAAATTACCGGGCGCCCGGGGCATTCAAGAACCTGATCCAATGATGCGCGCCGCATCCAAAGGCTGCGTGGAAATTTCAAAAAGGCTGACGCCGGGTTTGTTCACGAGCGCTCAACTTTGTTCAAAACCGAGCAGCGGAATTCAGAAACCAGCCTAAATCAAGGAGCAATGCCTCGGGGTCAAGTATGGCATGATTGTTATTCCTACATTTAGGAAATAAGCTTTCGCTGTGAAGAAATAATCCAAGGCATGACGACTCCCCCGCGGCAAACACCTCCTAAACTCGCGCTCCGTTTTTTCCGGTGGTACTGCCATCCCCGGTTGCTCAGTCGTATTGAGGGAGATCTGATAGAAGTGTATCACGACGACCTGAAGAAATCCGGTAAGCGAAAAGCCGACTTCAAATTTATCGTGGATGTGTTCCTGCTTTTTCGGCCGGGCATCATCAAACCCGCAGAAGGTTATAGAAATATAAATCAATACGCCATGTATAAGAGTTACTTCAAAATCGGCTGGAGAAACCTGGTCCGCGACAAAGGTTATTCCCTCATCAATATCGGGGGACTTGCCCTGGGTGTGGCCGTAGCCATGTTGATCGGTTTGTGGGTAAACGATGAGTTGTCGCATAACAAACACCACGAACATTATAAGAGCATCGCCGCGGTGCTTCAGAATAATACGATCGACGGTAAAGTCGAAACGTATTCCAATCAGTCGTATCAGCTGGGTGCTGAACTGCGCAACAGCTATGGAAATTACTTCAAGCGCGTAGTGATGTCTTATCCAAGCAGCTCCATCTTATCGAGCGGGGAGAAAAAATTTACCGTAAAGGGTAGTTTTATGGAAGCGGAAGCTCCTGAATTGCTGTCGTTGCAAATGGTGCACGGAACGCGTACGGGCTTGCAAGACGTCACCTCCATTTTGCTTTCGGCTTCCGTGGCGCGCACGTTTTTTGGTGCTGAAGATCCCATTGGAGAAGTATTGCAACTGGACAATAGCGTTGATCTGAAAGTCACGGGTGTTTACCAGGACATGCCCGGTAATTCTGATCTTAAGGATGAACTATTTTTTATTGCGCCGCTCGACATCGAAGTGAAGCGTGGCAACCGGTTTTTAGGATGGGGCAACAACTGGCTGCAGGTGTTCGTGCAGGTGGCGGAAAATGTTGACATGGCGCAGGCCGCCACGGGCATCAAAGATGCCAAGATCAAAAACGTAACCGAATACGACAAACGGTTCAAGCCTGAATTGTTCCTTCACCCCATGGACAAATGGCACTTGTATTCGAATTTTGAAAATGGGGTGAACACAGGCGGACGCATTGAATTTGTCAGACTGTTTGGTGCCATCGGGGCTTTTGTATTGTTGCTGGCGTGTATCAACTTTATGAACCTGAGCACGGCGCGTTCACAAAAACGCGGCAAGGAAGTGGGTGTTCGAAAGGTGGTCGGGTCTGCACGCGGGCAACTCATTCGCCAGTTCTTCACCGAATCGTTCCTGGTGGTGGCCCTGGCGTTTGCGTTCTCTGTTTTGCTGGTTCAACTTTGCCTGCCCTGGTTCAATGAGATCGCTAGTAAGAACATCCACGTCGACTGGGCAAACCCCAGGCTCTGGATGGTGGTGGTTTCCTTTGTCTTTCTGACTGCGTTCGTTGCAGGCAGTTACCCGGCTTTTTATTTGTCGGCGTTCAATCCCATTAAAGTGCTGAAGGGCGCCGTGAAGCTTGGACGGTATGCTTCGCTTCCGCGCAAAACATTGGTGGTGGTTCAATTCACCGTTTCCGTCACGCTGATCATTGGAACGATCGTCGTCCATCAACAGATCGAGTATGCGAAAAACCGGCCGGTGGGGTATGACCTGAGTGGATTGATCACGCTTCCCATAAAAACGCAGGAGGTCAAGAAAAACTATAGTGTGCTGAGAAATGATTTGCTCGCGAGTGGTCTGATCTCGGAAGTGTCGACCTCCGAGACGACGGTGACGAACCTGTGGTGGTCGGACTGGGGCTTTCAATGGAAAGGCAAAGACCCCAACTTGCAGGACATGCTCTATAGGGGAGCCGTTGATTATGAATTTGGCAAAACCGTTGGCTGGAAAATAAAGGAAGGCCGCGATTTCTCCAGGGCATTTCCCTCCGATTCCTCCGCGATGATCCTGAATGAAACAGCGGTAGAATATATGGGCTTTAAAAATCCCCTTGGTGAAACGATCAAAGCTTACGGAAGAGAATATACGGTGATTGGCGTCGTTGAGGATATGTTGACGCAGTCGCTCTATCGGCCGAGCAAACAAACCATTTTTATCCTCGATCCTTTTGATCGCGCGAGTTTTATTAACGTAAAGATCAACCCACAATCCAGTGCGAGTGAAGCGTTGGATGCCGTTAGTAAGATCTTTGTAAAGAATAATCCGAACACGCCTTTCGAATACCGTTTTGCCGATGACGAGTTTGCCGACAAATTTTCGTTTGAGGCGCGCGTTGGAAAGCTGGTGGGGATTTTTGCGGTACTGGCCATCTTCATCAGTTGCCTGGGTTTATTTGGTCTGGCTTCTTTCGTGGCGGAACAACGCACAAAGGAGATCGGTATCCGTAAAGTGATGGGCGCGTCCGTATCGGGACTTTGGCAGATGTTGTCAAAAGACTTTGTTGTTCTGGTCATAATCTCCTGCCTGATCGCTATCCCTGTGGGTTATTATTTAATGAACGACTGGCTGAAGGGCTATGACTATCGAACCGAAATTTCGGGATGGGTATTTTTAGCAACAAGCTTCGGTGCGTTGGTGGTGACGCTTTTGACCGTGAGCTTCCAGGCGCTTCGGGCCGCATGGATGAACCCCGTGAAGAGCCTTCGCTCGGAATGAGGCTGCGTTAAAGACCGCTTGGGAAAAAATAAGCGCCCCAGGGAGCAAGAACAGCCAACACTTGATTTAAAAAAGATGAACGAAGTGTTGACAAAGGCGCGTTTAAGTTGCAATTTCATTCTGATTGATCCAGGAGGCCAGAACTTCATGTATTCCCGTTGAATTGGACTGGAAGTTCGGGATCCCGGGGAAATAGGATTGAAAAAGGTGTTCGACAGCCTATCCGTTGTTGAGCTTTCCCCCCACCTCAATATGTGCAGGCGTTGTAAGATTTCGGAGCCCGGACGGTCGCTGCACGTCAATTCTAAATACGAAGCTAAACAGGCAAGACCATGATAAAACGAATGGCGTTCCTTTTGTTTTTCTACTGGGGGTGTGTCCATTCCCTTGCGGCACAGACCGCAAAAAATCATTATAATGAAGGTGACGAGCAATTTGAAAGGAAGGATTATAAAGGGGCTATTCTGTGTTTCGATAGAGCCATACAACTTGATCCGGAGTTTATGGGCGCCTATTTATACCGTGGAGATGCAAGGGCCGCCCTGCAGGACCACCGTGGAGCGATTCAAGATTATACCCAGGCAATCGAGATTATACCGAATTATGCCGCGTATTTCAATCGGGCACATGAGAAGCTTGCTCTCAAAGACTATCCCGGGGTGCTTGCAGACATCGAGCAGGCTATTCGTTTTGCCAAGAAACAAGAAGACGCTTACAATCTGCGCGGGGTTGTAAAGTTAAGGCTTGACGATATGGAGGGCGCCATCGAAGATTTTACGAAGGTTATCGGGATCAATCCGAAATATGCATTGGCCTATAGCAATAGGGGAAATGCAAAAATCGGAATCAAAGACGAACCGGGCGCCATTCAAGACTTCAATAAGGCCATCGAACTCGATCCAAAGAGTGCAGACGCCTATGATGGTTTGGGATTGGTGAAGATCAAGCGCGGTAATTGCGCAGGAGCGCTCGATGACTTCGGCAAAGCCATTGAAATCGACTCAACGGATGCCATTGCCTATAAGAACCGGGGCTATGCAATGATCAAACTCAAGGACTATGTTGGCGCCCTTCAAGACTACAACAAAGTCGTTGCGATTAGCCCGGACGCCCCCGATGCTTATCAGGCTCGCGGATATGTAAAGTACCTGTTGAAAGATTATACCGGAGCGCTGAAGGATCTCACGACGGCCATTCATCTCAATCTGCAGAAATCGGAAGTTTATTTTCTGAGGGGAATAGCAAAGGCTAACCTGAAAGACCATGCCGGAGCCATCGATGACTTCGATAATGCCATAAGGCTTGATAAAGGGAACGCAGAGGCCTATAACAATCGAGGATGTGCTAAAACTGAAGTTAGAGACTTTGAGGGAGCCCTTCGGGATCTCAATACAGCCATTAAACTTGACCCCAAACTTGCCAGTGCTTATGGTAATCGCGGGGTAATGAAATTCCGACTTAAAGATTACAGTGGAGCTTTACAAGACCAAAGTAAGGCCATTGAACTTGACCCGGAAGATGAAGGGCATCACTTCCATCGGGGAAAAGTGAAGTATGAACTGAACGACTGGCCCGGCGCGCTGCAAGATCTCAATAGGGCAATAGCACTCAGGCCAGACCATTCAGACGCTTTGAGCGCCCGCGGTGCAACGCTGTCCAGGCTTAAGGACTATGCTGGGGCTTTGCAGAACTTTGATGAAGCAATCGAAATTGATCCGAAGAATGCCGAGGCATATTCCAATCGAGGTGTGACAAAATTCGAGCTCAAAGACTTTGCGGGGGCTACCCGGGATCTCAACAAAGCCATTGCGCTCGATGCGAATGATGTGAATGGCTATAACAATTGGGGGATCGTGAAGACTGACCTTAAAGACTATTCCGGTGCGATCCAGGATTTTGACAAAGTCATCGCCCTGGATACGAACCGTGTGGATGGCTATACCAATCGGGGGAGGGCGAAGACTTACCTTAAAGACTATTCCGGGGCTATACGGGATTTTAACAAGGCCATTGAGCTCGATCCCTTGCATGTCGATGCGTATCGCAACCGTGCGTATGCAAAGGAACAATGCGACGACGATCTGGGAGCGCTACGCGACTACGATACCGCTTTGGAATTAAAACCTGATGATGAAGACGCGTATAGCCGTCGGGGTTCTCTAAAATACAGATTGGCAGACTATGTTGGATCGCTTCAGGACTACACGAAGGCTGTAGAACTCAGTCCAAAAAACGCGAATGCCTATGGCGACCGGGGATACACGAAAGTAAAATTGGAAGACTATGCAGGGGCCCTTCAAGACTACGCCATGGCCTTGGAACTCGATCCATCGTGTGTGGCGGCCTACAGCGGACGGGGATTTGTAAAATTGGAAAAGAATGACATCGATGGGGCGATACTGGATTTTCATAAGGCGCTGGATCTCAATCGAACGTCCGACCAAACGTATAATGACCTGGCCTATGCAAAGCTAAAGCTCAAGGACTATACTGGAGCCCTTCAGGATTGCAACAAGGCCATCGAACTAAACCCCAAGAATGCAGATGCCTATAGTAATCGCGCCGATGCAAAATGTGAGCTGGGAGACTACACGGGAGCCCTTCGCGATTGTTCCACGTCGTTGGAACTCAATGCCAAAAACGAATGCGCTTACCATGTTTTGGGTAAAATAAGATCAAAGCGCAAGCAATATAAAGAGGCCATTAAGGCTTTCGACAAAGCCATCGAGCTGAATCCAAAATTTGCAGAAGCTTATAAAAATCGAGGATTGGAAAAAATTTTAAAGGGCGATCGAACTCAGGGCTGCTCAGACTTGAGCAAGGCCATGGAGTTAAACGATTCCACTGCTTATGTTTTGATAAAGCAATATTGCAAGTGAATAGGTAACGGCTAAATGTTGCCATTTGGTTGATGTTGATTGCCTGAATATCCTCCTCGAATCAATCATGGCACAGCGTGATGATCTAAAACGATTGAACAGGTATCAAGAGGGAAATCAATGTTTATGGTCACTCGCTGAATGATCCCAAAACCAATCCGGCCAACCCCTTAATCTCCCAACAAAAAAAGCACATCGTGCACACACCTGTGTGTTTCTCGCGCACACACTTCAGGCCACTTTTACTTTTGTTAACGTCATCAAGTTTATCGCGCACATCCTATAATGAACCTTGCTCAACAAAAGAATTACCATTACTTTACCCGTAGATCAATAAAGCCCTAACCATTCTAACGCGCATGAAACGAAGAGACTTAGTTAAAAAATTAACTGCCCTGCCTTTTGCCGGAGGTTTTTTACCACTCGCCGCATCGGGAAATCCGGCAGACAATGTCCAGCCCGCATCCGGCCCATTGGTACCCGGTCCATCGATCTACGAATCGATCGGTGTGGAACCCATCATCAATTGCAGGGGAACGTTCACCATCATCGGTGGTTCGGTGGAGCGGCCCGAGGTCGTCGCCGCCATGAAGGCAGCATCGGGGCACTTCGTTCAATATGATGAACTGGCCTATGGCGTAGGACGCCGGCTGGCGGAAGTTACCGGTGCAGAATGGGGAATGGTGTCGTCGGGATGTGCTGCAGGAATGAAACACATCACCGCCGCTTGTGTTACGGGTGGCAACCCGGAGAAACTCATTCGCATTCCCGATCTGAAAGGCTTTGAGAAGGATGAAGTGATCATCCCTGAGTATTCCAGGAACGTATACGACCACGCCCTCCGAAACATCGGCGTCAAGATCGTTACCGTGAAGACCGCCGAAGAACTGGAACGTGCTATCAACCCGCGAACCGCACTCATCTATATCATGACCGGCGAGGAGTCCGAGCCGGGTCAGCCCCTGTCGCTGGAAGTGATCGCCTCGAAAGCGAAGCCTAAAAACATTCCCGTGATGGCGGACGCGGCGGCAGAAATTCTGACCATCCCCAATGTCCATTTGAAACAAGGAGCAACCGTCGTGGTCTATAGCGGAGGCAAAGCCATTTGTGGTCCCCAATGTGCCGGCCTGGTCCTCGGCAGCAAGGACTTGCTCATGTCGGCATGGCAGGCCAGCTCACCCCACCACGGCCCGGGCCGCGACAACAAAGTGGGCAAGGAAGAAATGTTGGGCATGCTCGCCGCAGTGGAAGCGTGGGTGACGCGCGATCACCAGGCAGAATGGAAAACCTGGCTCACCTATACGGACTATATTGCCAAACAGGTTTCAAAAATCGAAGGCATCAAAACATCCGTGGAAGAACCCACCGGCCTTTCTAACCGGTCGCCCGTATTGAATATTTCATGGGATCCCGACAAGCTCAACATCACGGGCGAAGAAGTGGCCGAGATCTTTGCCAGGAACAAACCGAGAATTGCCATTGGAGGCAGAAGTGAAAAAGACAAGACGTCCATCAACATCACCACTGGCCAAATGCAACCCGGCAACGACAAAGTGGTAGCCGAACGCATCGTGAACCTGCTCTCGCAAAAGCGGCCACCGCGGGTCACCACGATGGCGGCGCCCAGCGCGAAGATCAACGGGCACTGGGATGTTACGGTGGAATTTTATTCCAGCAAGAGCACGCACAAACTCTACATCGAGCAAGACGGCAACTGGATCCAGGGCACGCACACGTCCGACTTCTCCGTTCAGGAAGTGATGGGTATGGTGGAAGGCGACCAGGTGAAACTTCGCAGCAATCTCCGGATGCCCGGCGATGGCATCACCTACATGTTCTCCGGAACCATTGCGGGCGATGCATTTTCAGGGTCCATCTATCTCGGCGAATATCAAACCGCAAAATTCACCGCCAAACGCTCCACCTACAAGGTAGAACGCAGACGCGTTGTGATCCCCGGCGGCCCGCCGTTGGCCACTTAGGCCAGTGGTCTTGACTTGACATAATCGAAAATGAAAACGCTTTATCGAAAGAGCATCCTCTGTGGCATTCCCACCAGTCTGCTCGTGTTGCTAAGCCTGGTGTTGCCTGCGCAGGAGATTGACCTGCTGGTGAAAGGCGGCCACGTCATCGATCCAAAAAACAAGATCGACGCGGTCATGGATGTCGCCATCACCAACGGCAAGATCGCGCAGGTGGCGGCAGACATCCCGGCCAGGAGCGCCAAAAAGGTGATCAATGCCACGGGCCTGTTGGTAACGCCGGGCTTGATCGACATGCACGTGCACGTCTACAACGGCAACGACGACGCCTACATCGCTAACGGACCTACGAGTGTCGCTCCCGACGGCTTCACGTTCCGGGCGGGTGTCACCACCGTTGTGGACGCCGGCTCGTCGGGGTGGAAAAATTTTCGACAGTTCAAAGCACAGACCATCGACAAGGCACAAACCCGCGTGCTGGCCTTTCTGAATATCGTGGGCACCGGAATGGTGGGCCGCCTGGAAGAGCAGGATGTCAACGACATGAACCCCGTCATGACGGCGAACATGATCCGCCAACTTTTTCCGCAGTTGATCGTGGGAATAAAGTCAGCGCACTATTGGGGCGATTTCACACAAGTAGATAAAGCCGTTGAGGCGGGCAAGCTGGCCAGCGTGCCGGTGATGGTAGACTTTGGTGAGCATGAGCCTCCCAATTCCATCGAAGCCCTTTTCATGAAACATTTAAGACCCGGCGATATTTTCACGCACACCTATTCTTATGGACCCGACAAGCGCGAAACCGTGGTGGATGAACAGGGCAAAGTGAAACCCTTCGTCTTCGAAGCACAAAAGCGGGGGATCCTGTTTGATGTCGGTCATGGTGGCGGCGCGTTCTCCTGGCGACAGGCTGTGCCGGCGATGCAACAAGGTTTTAAACCCGACATCATCAGCACGGACCTGCACACGCAAAGCATGAACGGGGGGATGAAAGACCTGGCCAATGTGCTGTCAAAATTTATCAGCATGGGCATGACTGTCCCGGACGCCATCTACAGGGCCACGTGGTCGCCGGCCAATGTGATTAACCGGAAAGACCTGGGGCATCTCTCGGTCGGAAGCGATGCGGATGTCGCGATCTTTACGTTGAGAAAAGGAGATTTCGGCTTCCTGGATGTGCGGGGCACAAAATTAAAAGGGACACAAAAACTGGAAGCCGAGTTGACCATTCGCGCCGGAAAGATCGTGTGGGACCTCAACGGACTCAGCGCACCGCTGTGGGATGCTAAATAGACAAAATACCAAATTGAAGACCGCGTTCACATTTGCAAAGCTCCTGTTCTTCCTTCTCTGTGCAACCGTAGCACGGGGTCAGGCGATCGATCTTTTGTTAAGAAATGGTCATGTGTTCGATCCAAAGAATAATATCGATGCCGTGATGGACGTCGCCATCGTGGATGGAAAAATTTCCCGGGTGGCCACCAACATTCCAGCGGCAAATGCCAAGCAGGTGATCGACGTGACCGGCTTTTATGTTTGCCCGGGTTTGATCGACATTCACGAACACGTTTTTGTTGGCAGCAACCCGGAAACGTTTGCCGACGGAAGCCTGAGCATCTCACCCGATGATTTCGCACTCAAATCGGGCGTGACCACGGTAGTGGATGCCGGCACATCGGGATGGCGCAATTTTTCGGTGTTCAAGGATCACGTCATCGACAGATCTAAAACCCGGATCCTGGCTTTTCTGAATATTGCCGGGACCGGGATGAGTGGGAAGCCAACACAAGAAGATCTCAACGACATGGATCCCGATAAGACCGTGGAGACGATCCAGAAATTTCCAGACATCATTGTCGGTGTGAAGATCGGTCACTACGAAGGGAAAGAGTGGTCGCCATTTGATCGCGCCCTCACCGCAAGCGAAAATGCAAATGTTCCACTCTTAGTGGAATGCCACTTGCCTCAATATTCCCTGGAAGACCAGCTCACGCACATGCGACCGGGCGACATCATCACGCATTCCTATGAGAAAGTGTCCGAACGAATGTCGGTGGTGGATGACCAAGGCAAGGTGAGGCCCTTTGTAATGGAAGCGCAAAAGCGCGGCATTTTATTTGACCTGGGCCACGGCGGTGCAGGGTTCTGGTTTAGCGAAGCAGTGCCGGCGTTGCAACAAGGCCTCGCGCCGAATTCTTTTGGCACAGACTTTCATCGCTTCAGCATGAACGCGGGAATGAAAGATCTGCTGAACGTCATGTCCAAATACATGGCCATGGGAATGACAAAAGAAGACGCCCTGCGACGTGCCACCTGGGCACCGGCCAAAGCGATCAAACGCGAAGACCTGGGTAACTTGAGCGTGGGCGCCGTTGCCGATGTAGCGGTGTTGAGCCTGCGTGAAGGTAACTTTGGATTTACGGATGCGGGAGGAAATAAAATCGAAGGCCATCAGAAGTTTGAGGCGGAATTGACCGTGCGCGCCGGAAAGATCGTGTGGGACCTCAATGGAATCTCCGCGAAGAAATTTGTAAAGTAGCCGGCGTCGGTCAGCGCATATAAATGAATAGAAACCTATTGAATACTTAAAATATGAAAACTACGATCAGCCTGCTGTTAATGATGTGCTTCTTCCTCACGGGAAATGCGCAAACCCCAAAAACGTTCAATCTTGTTGTTGGAACCTACACCAATCCCGGCAAAAGCAAGGGCATGTATGTCTATAGCTTCAACAGCGGGACCGGTGAACTAACGTATAGGACGGAATCTGAACCGATAAAAAACCCGACGTACCTCACGGTGTCGACCGACCGCAAGCACATTTATGCCGTGAGCGAAGTGGGCGATGGCAAGGAAAGCGTGAATGCCTATTCGTTTGATCCCGCCAGCGGAAAGATCACCTTCATCAACAGCGCCAGCACCGGTGGCGGCGGCCCATGTTATGTGGCTGTCGACAGCAAAAATAAAATGGCCTTTGTGGGTAACTATGGCGGCGGCAGCCTCGCGGCTGTAGCCATCAATGCAGATGGTTCATTGGGCGACAAACCCCAATTTATAAAGCACTCGGGCAGCAGCGTAAAGAGCAACCAGGAGAAACCGCACGTCCACGCCACGGTGTTGTCTAACGACGATCGTTTTCTTTTCGTACCCGACCTGGGCACGGACAAAGTGAATGTCTACCAGGTAACGGCCAATAAAGAACAACCCCTGAAAGCCGCCGCGCAGCCTTTCGCAAGCGTTGCCCCTGGAAGCGGACCGCGTCATTTTATTTTTAATGCCAGTGGGAAACAGGCCTATCTCATCCAGGAGATGACCGGCGTGGTCACCGTGTTTGATTATTCCAATGGAGAACTGAAGAGCAAGGCATCGGTTTCGTTGCCAGTATCCGGAGCGCAAGGAAAAATAGATGCTGCCGACATCCACATCTCACCCGATGGAAAATTCCTGTATGGATCACTGCGCGGCGATCAGAATGAGATCGTGGTCTGCTCCATCGATAAATCCGGCGGGCTTGCTGTTATCGGTCGTCAATCCACCTTGGGCAAGACACCACGCAACTTTGCGATCGATCCTACCGGCAATTTTCTGCTGGTCGGAAATCAGAACAGCGACAACATCATCGTTTTCAAACGCGATCAAAAAACAGGATTGCTCAGCCCCACAAACATCAAGATCTCGATCGGTGCACCGGTCTGTCTGAAATTTGTTGCCGCCAATTAGAATCAAATCGGATCGCGAGTCGCTAACGAAACAGAACGGCGATTGAACATGAAGATCGCAAGAACAGAGAAGAGACTGTCTAAAAAGGGCAGTCTCTTTCTTTTGTAGTCCAGGCATTAGTTATTGTCTGTGCACGCGTTTACAGTGATCAGGTCGAATTTAAGACATGGTTAGAGTGACGTTCCGGATTTACAAGCATTGTTCCTGCATCGTCTTGTGTGTGGTCAGGGCTAAAGCCCGGGACGAGGAGTTACTTTTAACCCTGGCCTAAAGGCCAAGTCTATGCACATATCTTTCGAAAAAAAAGAGCACAAATGAATAACCCCGGACTTCAGCCCGGGGTACACAGCCATATTTAATCACGGGCTTTAGCCCTGACTGCTCCTATTTCGAACCACGAAAATTCTTATCACAAGTTCGCGATAGTTGTTTTTAGAATTGCGAACTTAAGATTGGGCTATTCCATTCCGCGCCACCGCGGTACCAGGTTCTTGATTTTACAAATTAAACGACATCGCTATGTTAAGCAGCATATTGGCAAGCTTTTATGAAAGAGACATTCGCAAGCTGATCGAAGAGATCAACTTATTTAAGAACGAAGAAAACCTGTGGAAGACCCATGGGTCTCTGAAGAACTCCAGCGGCAATCTTGCTTTACATATTATTGGAGGAACGAATTATCTTTTCGGGACCGTACTCGCCCAAACCGGCTATGTCCGCGACCGCGACCAGGAATTCATTAGAAAGGGCGTGCCCCGAAAAGATCTGGTGACGCAACTGGAAGAACTCATCCCGATCATCAACAAAACCGTGAAAGACCTCACCCCAGACCAACTGGAGGCCGACTACCCGCTGGTTTTCGACGGCGCCAAACGTTCCAAGAGCTACCTGTTCGTGCAGTTGCTGACCCATTTAAATTACCACCTCGGACAAGTGAATTATCTCCGCCGGGTGCTCGAATAAGCATCCCCCAAAAAAAATTCTTTCCTTTTCGTGCAACCTTTTCCCTTTTCCGAGTACTCTATAGGCAAAGGCGAAACAAATCAATGAAAGGAACCTACCTGGGCGAATTTGAGGAACTCGTGTTGCTTGCCGTCGGCATCCTGTTCGACGACGCCTATGGGCTTTCGGTCGTGGATCAGCTTGAAAAGCAGACCCGGCGGCCGATCATGATCAGCTCCGTACACAAGGCGCTGGTCCGGCTCGAAGACAAGGGCTTTCTGAAATCGAAAATGGGCGGCGCCACCCAAACGCGCGGTGGGCGCGACAAACGCCTCTATACGTTGACCCACGCCGGGGTCGGCGCCCTGCGTCAGTCGCGTGAACTGCGCAACGACATGTGGAGACAGGTTCCTGGGATCGTGTTAGACGGATCGGTATGAACAAACCGCAGCCACCTTTATGGGCCACGCGGTTGTTCCGCTCCTTCTGCAACGATCACTTGTCGGATGCCGTGCTGGGTGACCTCGTGGAGCTGTACGAGCGTCGCGTAAGTGAACTCGGCAAGACAAAAGCCGATGTGCTTTTTGTATGGAACGTCATTCAGTTTGTTCAACCTTTTGCGTTGCGAAAAAAGAAATCATCACCCCAAAATCATTACGCTATGTTCAGGAACTACTTCAAGATCGCCTTCCGCTCCATGTCGCGGCAGAAAATGTACACGGGCATCAAGATCGGCGGCTTCGCCATCGGTTTGGCCACGTGTATGATCATTGCGCTGTTCATTCGCCACGAGCTTAGTTATGATAAATACTATGCCAACGGCCCGCGCACCTACAGACTTTACAACCACTATGAAGGACCCGACGGCGGAAAGTGGACATCATTTCCCGCGCCGCTGGTGGGCATCTTGCGAAATGAATTTCCGGAAATCGAAAAAGCCGGCCGGCTAATACCTTACAAATGGTTTAACGCAGGCAGCAACCTGATGCGCCCTGAAGACCAGACCGAAAACACTTACGAGGAAGGATTTGCCTATGCAGATCCCGAACTTCTCGATATTTTGGAAATACCCATGCTCTACGGCAATCGCGACCACGCGCTGGACAAACCGAACACCATTGTGTTTTCGCGAAAGATGGCCGACAAGTATTTCCCCGGCCAGGATCCCGTGGGCAAGACCATCATCTTCAACGATGACACGAAACGTCCCTATATGATTGGTGGCGTCATGGAAAATTTTCCTCCCACTTCTCACCTGCAATACGAATTCCTGATCACGCTAACCGGCGAGGAATTTTGGAAAGATGAACAAGGAAGCTGGTGCTGCTGGAATTACAATCCCTATATCCGGCTCCGTGCCGACGCCGATCCTGTGGCATTCGAACAAAAACTTCAGTCGATCATAAAGAATCACTACGGTCCATTCCTCAAAGAAGGAGGAAGCGCGAGTCTCGAGGATGTGCTGAAGCACCACAAGATCAGGACCCAGGCGATTGGCGACATTTACCTGGACTCCGATGGCATCAACGACATCATCCCACATGGCGATAAGCAGTACATCCTCTTGTTTGGTGGCATCGCCGGTTTCATTCTCCTGCTGGCTTGCGTCAACTTCATCAACCTGTCTACAGCGAAGTCGGCCAACCGGGCGAAGGAAGTTGGCTTGCGAAAAGTAGTGGGTTCTGTCCGTGGAAATCTGGTGCGCCAGTTTCTTACCGAGTCCGTACTATACAGTCTTATTTCATTCATCCTGGCGGTTGCCATAGTTTGGGTAACATTGCCTTATTTCAGCACATTTGCCGGCAAGACCCTCGCGATGCCCTGGGGCGCATGGTGGATGTTCCCCATCTTGATAGGTGCGGCCTTGGGCATTGGAATTGTGGCTGGCCTCTATCCCTCGTTCTATCTGTCGGCGTTCAAGCCGATCGATGTATTGAAAGGTGCCGTGGCCCGCGGCAGCAGGAACTCCACGCTGCGAAGTGCTATGGTAGTTTTTCAATTCACAACCTCGATCGTCCTCATCATCGGCACGTTTGTGATCTATCGCCAGATGAATTTCATCTTGCATACCAAGATCGGGTTCGACAAAGACCAGGTGATCATGATCCAGGGCGCCAACACCCTGGGCGATCATCGCGAGACCTTCAAGGAAGAGTTGCTCCGCCAATCTGCGGTAGCGAGTGTCACCAGTTCAAACTACCTGCCCGTCAGCGAAACCAATCGCGACCAGAATGGCTTCTTCAAAGAAGGCCGGTCGAAGCAAGACCGGAGCATCGGCGCACAACGCTGGTATGTCGACACAGACTATATCAAAACCCTGGGCATGAAGATCGTTGAAGGCAGAGATTTCATTCCGCGCCTGGCTTCTGACTCATCGTCGATCATCGTCAACCAGGCCATGGTCAAGGCGATGGGATTAAAGGAACCTGTCGTGGGGCAGAGGATCGAGAACTGGAGAGTGTACACGATCATTGGGGTCGTAGAAGACTTTCATTTTGAAACGATGAAGGAGAAGATCGCTCCGCTCACCCTCGTGGTGGGCAACGGCGGTTCCATCGTTGCTGTGAAAGTCAAGCCTGGCGACATGCGGCAGACGATCGCGAACATTCAATTGATCTGGAACAAGATCATGCCCAACCAGCCTTTCCGCTATACCTTTATAGACGAAAGCTATGCGAGAATGTATCAAGACGTTGAACGGACAGGCAACCTGTTTGCCGGCTTTTCAATGTTGGCCATCCTGGTGGCCTGCCTGGGACTTTTCGCACTGTCGTCGTTCATGGCCGAGCAGCGAAAGAAAGAGGTGAGCATCCGTCTGGTGCTGGGCGCCACCATCGGCAACATCTTTCGCTTGCTCACAAGGAGCTTTGTGATCATGGTACTCGTGTCGTTCGTGATTGCCTCGCCCCTGGGGTGGTACATGATGACGCGCTGGCTGGAAGGCTACAGCTACAAGACCGAGATCACCTGGGACGTATTCGTGGTTGCCGGATCGGCGGCCGTGGTCATCGCCTTGCTCACGGTAAGTTATCAGGCCGTGAAAGTTGCCCTGGGCAATCCGGCGGCGAACTTGAGATCGGAATAATCAATGCGCTTGCGGGGTGCCACAGTAGGAACAAGGATCGAATCCAGGGTTATCTGAAAAAAAAGTCGACAATTTTCTGCAACTATTTTCAGTTTTCGAGTACCCGTTTAGAAGAAGTCTTTCTTACACGCTAAACCACGTCCTATGCTCAAGAACTACTTTCGTGTTGCGCTCCGAAATCTTTTGAAGTATAAAGGATACGCTTTCATCAATATCGCCGGTCTGGCCACCGGCATGGGCGTCACCATCCTGATCGGTCTCTGGGTCCATGACGAGTTGACCTTCGACCAAACGCATGATCATTACGACAGGATCGTCCAGGTCATGGAGCGCGTGACAAATAACGGCGAAACTGAATCATGGCCGTCGTTTCCCGCGGTGATGGCTGAAGAGATCCGCAGCCGGTTTGGAAGCGACTTCAAGCATGTGTTGCAATCCTCCTGGACGAGCAACCACATCCTGACGGCAGGGGATAAGAAATTCAGCAAGCGCGGTAATTTTTTTGAACCGGGTATCCTGGATATGCTTTCGGTGAAGATGCTGAAAGGGACACAGCATGCCTTAAAGGATCCGCACTCCATTGTGCTTTCAGCATCCCTTGCCAGGGAGTATTTTGGGGATTCGGATCCTATCAATCAACTGATGCGCATCGATAATAAAGAAGATGTTCGCGTGACCGGTGTGTTTCAGGATTTTCCTGCGAATTCCTCATTCAAGGAAATAAAATATATTCTGCCCTGGGCGCTATATCTTATCGCCAATCCATGGGCTGAAAAAATGGACGATCCCTGGGGCAACAATTTCACGCAAGTGTTTGCGGAACTGGCTCCCCAGGCCGACTTGAATGCCGTGTCTCACAAGATTCACAATGTCAAATTCGACCGGGTTTCCGCCCGTGAGCGCCAGTCCAACCCACAAGTATTTCTTCACCCGATGAGCCGGTGGCATTTGTATTCGGAATTTAAGAACGGCGTCACTACAGGAGGGGGCATTCAGTTCGTTTGGCTTTTCGGAATCATCGGCGCGTTTGTGCTCACGCTGGCCTGTATCAATTTTATGAACCTGAGCACGGCCCGGTCGGAGAAAAGAGCAAAGGAAGTGGGCATCCGGAAATCGGTAGGCTCGCACCGCGGTCAACTCATCAGCCAGTTTTTTTGTGAATCGATTCTCATCACCTTGCTGTCGTTCGTCGTGTCGTTGTTGCTGGTCTATGGCGCGTTGCCGGCGTTCAACAGCGTGGCCGGCAAGGAGCTTTCGTTACCCTTAGTAAGCCCGGTCTTTTGGATCGCGGGACTTGGTTTTAGCCTGATCACCGGATTCATCGCCGGCAGCTACCCGGCTTTGTACTTGTCGTCCTTCCAACCCGTGAAAGTATTGAAGGGGACTTTCCGCGCGGGACGATTTGCATCGCTGCCGCGGAAGATCCTGGTCGTGCTGCAGTTCTCGGTTTCGGTGGTGCTCATCATCGGAACGGTGATTGTTTTCCGGCAGATCGAATTTGCCCGCAGTCGCCCGATCGGATATGATCGCGATGGGCTCATCAACATTTTCACGACGGTCCCCGACTTGCACATTCATTTCGATGCCGTGCGCAACGAGCTGAAATCCGCTGGCGCCATCGAGGAGATGACCGAGGCGGGAAGTCCCACCACGGCGGTATGGATTTCGAACGGAGGTTTTGATTGGAAGGGAAAGAACCCGGAGCAGACCGTAAATTTTCCCAACAACTACGTGACCTACGAATTTGGAAAAACCGTAGGGTGGACGTTCAAAGAAGGCCGCGATTTTTCGCGCGAGCACGCCACCGATTCGCTGGCGTTTGTGATCAACGAGGCAGCTGCAAAGTTCCTGGGTTTTAAAAACCCGGTCGGTGAGACGCTGATCTGGAATGAAAGACCGTATACGATCATCGGGGTCATCACCGACATGTTGGTGGAGTCACCGTATGAACCGCCGCGGCCGTCGTTGTTTCATATCTCCAAAGAAGAGGGAGGGGTGTTTATCATGAAGCTTAACCGCAGCAAGAACGCAAAAGAAGCGCTGTCCAAAGTGGAGGAGGTCTACCGCAAGTATAGCCCCGAGACGCCGTTCGAATACCGGTTTGTCAACGAAGATTACGCGCGGAAATTTGGCAGCGAGGAGCGGGTTGGAAAACTCGCCAGCTTCTTTGCATCCCTGGCCGTGCTGATCAGCTGCCTCGGCATTTTTGCGCTGGCATCGTTTGTGGCGGAACAGCGCACGAAGGAGATCGGTGTCCGAAAAGTATTGGGAGCGACCGTTTTTCGTTTGTGGGCCCTGCTCTCAATCGATTTCGTTGTATTGGTGATGATCTCCTTTGTGATCGCATCGCCCGTGGCGTATTACTTTATGCAAGGCTGGCTCAGCAAATATCAGTTTCATACACCGATCGCGTGGTGGATCTTCGCCTGCGCAGGTGCGGGCTTGCTGTTGATAACGATGTTGACAGTGAGCTATCAATCCATCAAGGCCGCCAGGGCCAACCCGGTAAATAGTCTGAGATCAGAGTAAGTCTATCGATCTGATTTAAATTGTATAGTTAAATGAATGTGCCAACATCGAACAGGCTCGTCGGGAAATTCTATACCGTTTGCAAAACATTATAGTGTCGATCTTGTTTCGTGATCCGTTCGGTTGATGTCAAATCAAATGAACTTCGTCGCGTTGCGGTTTGTGTTAAGGTGTTAGTTTCTTAAATTCACCTAACGTTAAAATTCGAATAACCTAAACCTAAACCCAAAGCAAATGAGACATTTGTTACCCCCCCTTATTGTCCTTATGTGCCTGCTTGAGTATCCGGCGTTTTCACAAACGCGACTTATCACCGGCACGATTACCGATCAATCCACAGCCGCGCCCCTCGCGGGAGTTAGCATTGTTGCAAAAAACAGCAGCGCCGGAACGACCTCCGGTGAAGACGGAAAATTTTCATTGCAAGCACCGTCTTCCACAACCATCCTCGTGTTTTCGTTCATCGGTTTTGAAACGCAGGAGATCAACATCACGGATTTGTCCACCGTCGATGTTAAACTGGCGCCTACCACCAGTCAACTCGAGGAGATCGTTGTATCGGTGGGACGCGGTTCGCAACGAACGATCACCGACACGCCCTTGCCGGTGGACAACCTGACGGCGAAAGACCTGACGTCGACGGGGCAATTTACGTTCGACAAGGCGCTTCAATATAGAGTGCCGTCGTTCAATTCGGTGAACACCCCCGTAAACGACGCCACCACGTTGCTGGACCCTTACGAAATACGCAACCTGGGTCCGAGCCGCACGCTGGTGCTCATCAATGGCAAGCGTAAAAATCTGAGCTCACTCCTGTATGTGCAATTCGCCCCAGGTCGCGGCGAAACGGGAGCCGATCTTTCGGGCATCCCCACCGACGCCATCAAACGCGTTGAGATCCTTCGCGACGGTGCATCGGCGCAATATGGTTCCGATGCCATTGCGGGCGTCATGAACGTCATCCTGAAAGACAAATTCGAATATGCCACACTCAACGTCAATGGGGGTGTCACGCATAAAGGCGATGGTGGTTCTTATGGGATGTCGTTTAACAGCGGCAAGAATTTTTCGCGCAACGGATTTATCAACTACACCATTGCGTTTAACCAGGCCAACAACGCGGTCCGTTCGGGCATCATCGATGTGCCGACCGAAATTGCAACCTTTGGCGATCCGACCGTACCCATGTCGGACCCAACGAACGCCGCCATTGTGAATTATCTTAAGGTGTACCCCACCGGCAACAACATCAACGGTACGGGCACCACTTCGGCAGCGAAATTTTTGTACAACCTCGGCATTCCGCTGGGTGAAACCGGCATACTCTACAGCAACGCCGCTTTTGTGTCGAAAAAAGTGATCAGTAACGCCAACTTCCGCGTGCCCTATTGGAAGAAAGACTATGGCCTGCTTCATATACCCGACCCCAACGGTGTGGACTACACGAACAGCACCGACCCGGCAGAGATTGCCCTGTACAAAGGTTACACCGGCTACATGCCAACGTTCGAAGGAGACCTCACCGACTACAACGCCACCCTGGGAATAAAAGACAGCAACAACGGATGGACGTACGATATGAGTTTCACGACCGGCGGGAACAGTCAATTGTACACCGTGAACAATACCGTCAATCACACCCTGAAGGAAGCAAGTCCCACATCGTTTAAACCCGGTGGCTATCATTTCAGTCACATCGTAGGGAACATCGACGTGAGCAAAACCTTCGCCGACAAATTCACGGTAGCGCTGGGCGCCGAAGCCCGGCGTGAAACCTACAAGATCATCGCAGGCGATAAAGCTTCTTATGAAGGCGAGGGCGCCAATTCGTTTCCCGGCATCCGCGAAGAAAACGCGACCACCAACAGTCGTTTCAACATGGGCGGCTATGTCGACCTGAGCTGGGACATCACGGACAAATGGCTCGTGGAAGGCGCAGCCCGTGCCGAACGGTACAGCGACTTCGGCAATGCCTTCGTGTGGAAGGCGACCACTCGCTATAAATTCCTGGAAGACAAATTGATTTTGCGCGGCTCTGCCTCCACCGGTTTCAGGGCACCGACCTTGCACCAGATCTATGCACAATCCACGCAAGCATCATCGGCCAACGGCACGATCGTGTTGTCGGGGTTGTTCAACAACCGCAGCAAGGAAGCGTTTGCCCTGGGCATACCGTTGCTGAAGCCTGAAAAGTCAAACAACTATACTGCCGGCATCGGCCTCAATCCATTGCCGAACCTGAGCATCACCGTGGATTATTACAGCATTACGATCTCCGACCGGATCGTGTACAGCTCGTCCATTACTTCCGACGATCCCAACAGCACACTCGGTCAAATCCTGGAGAAGGGCGGATTGTCGAGCGTTCAATTTTTTATCAATGGCATCAAGACGCGGACAAACGGGTTGGACTTTGTGGCGAACTACAAAAACATCAGCCTGGGAGCGGGCAGGCTTGGCGTGAACCTTGCCGGGAACGTGAACTTGACCAATAAAATTATTGGAGAACCCAACAATCCCCCAGCCATCAGCGAAGCCGGGTCAACGATCCTGAGCACGCAAATACGTTCGTTGCTTACCGAAGGACGCCCGCGCTATAAAGTTATTCTCGGCGGCGACTACAATGTGTCGAAATGGAGCTTTGCACTGAACAACACCTTGTTCGGCCCCACGAAATTTCAAGACCTCGACAACGGCGGCGCCATCATGGAGCACATCAAACAGGAGTTTTCGCCGGCGGTGGTGACCGACCTGAACATCGGTTACAACATTACACAGTCGCTGAATTTTTCGTTTACGGTAAACAACATCTTTAACGTACTGCCGAGCTGGAAGCTTGTGGCAAAGGACAGCGAAGGACAACAAGTGCTGAACGATGCAGAACAGAAAAACCTGCTGGAAGGATTTCTCTGCTTTAGCGGACGCTACCGGATCCTGGGTTACAATGGTTCACAATTCAGCCAACTGGGCACCACGTTTATGGCGCAGCTGACCTTTAAGCTATAGCCTGTAGAATAAATTAAATAGAAACACGCCGCGGTGATCGTAATGATCTGCCGCGGCGTGTTTTTGTTTGACAATCCCTCGTGGTGGATCGCCTTGATTGGACAGAAGAATTATTTCACAGCAAAAGCAATCACCGAATTTTCCCACGCCAGCGACACCTCACCTTTGGGTGAAACCATATAGGTTAGCTTTTCAGCAAAAGCTTTTGACTTTTTTACCGGCACGCTGATTCGCAGAACATCTTCGTCCTGTTTATAGCTGAAGGCACCCCACTTGATGGTCTTGTTAAAAATAACCGTCGCTTCGTTTTCGGTGGGAATAATAAAGAATGCATACTTGCCGGCCGACAGCTTTTTACCTTCCACCGTGGCATCGGCAGAAAGTGTGAAAGCGGTGGTTTCGTTAGCGCCGGCGCGCCATACCTGGCCATAGGGCACCAATTCTCCCCAAATTTTTCGACCTTTAACAGAAGGCTGTCCGTAATCGATCGTGATGGTTTTTCCGTTTACGGTAGCGGATGCTTGTGCGGGGGGACTCGGGCGAGCAGCTTTGTCATCTTGGGCAAGCAAAGCGAAGGGGACCAACAGGATGCAAAATAGCAATGCGTTTTTTTTCATAATGGTTTAATGTTTCGTTGAAATGGTTAAAGCGTTTGATGGCCAGATACGCATGCAGGGTGTTCAAGTTCTGTTCAAGTCTGTTCAAGCGTGTTCAATAATTTAGTACTCTGATAATCAATGGATAACGAAAAGCAGCATCTCGACAAGTGCAGGCAACAAATTGAAGAAAAAGTTGGCTGGGGCCCCGGTGCGGAATGGCAAAACCAGGACTTCGAGGCGCTGAGTGCGCGGATCTATAAAGAAACGAAGGTCTCGCTGAGCGTCAGCACGCTTAAAAGATTATGGGGAAAGATCCGCTATGAGGGCACACCCAACATGGGCACGCTGAATGCGTTGGCCCAGTTTGTCGGTTACGAAAACTGGCGGGCGTTTACCGTGAATGGCTTTGGCCCGCCGTCAAACGGTGCGACAACGAAAAACGGGGTGGCCACAAAAGAGAAGACGACGTCCACCCGTTCGAATATCCCGAAGGCCGCCGGAATAATTATTGCCGTGGGCATCGCGGCCAGCATGTTTTGGTGGATCTCAAGCCGGCCCAAGACGTTGAAGTATGACCACATTGTTTTCAGCAGCCAGCCCGTGACCAACACCGTGCCCAACACGGTGATCTTTAACTACAACGCCAAAGATTCCAACGCCGATTCGGTTTTCATCCAACAAAGTTGGGATCCCCAGCGCAGGTTTAGGGTGGATAAGAACCTGACCGAATATACCAGCACTTATTATTTGCCAGGCTACTACAGCGCCAAACTTGTTTTGAATGCCACCGTCGTGGCAGCGCACGACGTCTTCATCGAATCCAACGGCTGGCTGGCCACCATCGACCGGGAGCCCATTCCCCTATACATGAGTGAAGACAAAATTTTGCACGACGGTATTTTGCAGGTGAACGATGATTTTTTTACCCAGCAGAAAATCGATCTCGAAAAGGAAGGGCTGTGGACAAGTTTCTTTCGCGTGATGAAAAATGAGGTTGTTTCAGACACGGCCTTTCAAATGGATGTGACGTTAAAGAACACGTTTGGAAAGGGCGCCTTGGTGTGTCAGAAAACCCAGATCGTGTTGATGGGAAACACGGGGGCCATTCTCATTCCGCTCAGCATAAAAGGCTGTGTGGGTGAATTATTTTTACAGACGGATGAATCGCACGACGGCAAGACCAACGACCTGTCGGCCTTCGGCGTTGACTTTTTAGATTGGGTGACGGTGCAATGCCGTGTGAAAGACAAAAAAATCTCCATCCGGGTAAACGATGTCCCGGCCTTTGAAGGTGACTATAAAAATGGGATCGGGCATGTGGTAGGCACCCGGATTATGTTTGCTGGCACCGGTGCGGTGAAGGATTTTGCTATGAAGAAAATTTGAGACACTTGCATCAAAAGCGCAAGCAATACTTACAGCGTATAGGCCATAACAAGTATCGCACGCAAAGCCGCGTTCGACCAAATCTCACGAGATCAATTTCAAAAAAGTTAAAAAATATTTCCTGAGGCCTGTCGAATCCTGAAAACCCGATCGTCATTGGTTTGTAAACAATAAAATTTCAAACCAATGGGAAAAATTATCAGTTTTATCAACACGACTCCGGATGGGTTTGCGGATAGTCAATATGTGACTCCGGACGCTGAATACTTTGAATTTGTTCATGATATCCTGACCGAGGTGCAAACCGTCGCCTATGGACGCAACACGTTTGAGTTGTTCCAGCAGCTCTGGCCGGTAAGACTCGAAAGTGATGCCACGCCCTATTGGCAGATGAAAATGGCGCATGCCCTCACCGACATCCCCAAACAGGTGTATTCATCGGCACTAAGCACCACCACCTGGAAGAATTCGACGATCGTCAGGGACCTCGATGTTAAAGCGATCCGTCGATTCAAACAGGCGGATCAAAAAGGTTTGCTGACTTTTGGTAGCCTGGCATTGGTAGCGGCCCTCACCCAAAACCAGTTAGTGGACGACTATTATTTCTGCATCCAATCGCTCATCGGCGGCGGCGGCAGCACCCGCCTGTTCAGCAAGACCGCATTGAATGCGCCCCAGCCTTTGAAATTAAAATCGACGAAGGTCCTGCAGTCGGGCGTGGTCATTGTGCATTATCAACGCGCCGATCAATAAGCGCCAGCAATTTCAATTTAACACCTAATCATATCTGCTATGAAAAAAATAGTTTTTCAAATCGTCCTGATGTCCTTTATAGTTTTTAATGGCCAGGCGCAACAACCAAAAAATTCCAATTTAGAAGAAGCAAAAAAGGCGATCGCCGCGAGCAACGCGATTTATTTCCAGGCCTTTGCCAAAGGCGACTCGTCACTGTTCATCGACCGCTATGCAAAGGACTGCTGGATCATGCGGCCCAATACCCCGGCGCTTTGTGGGGTCGACGCAGCCCTTGAGTTTTTTAAGATCGGTTATCAAAAGTTTGGCGTCCGGGATGGCAAGTTTATCACGATCGATGTATTTGGGGATGGAGTGGAATATGTCACGGAAGTAGGCTTCTTTCAATTATTGGATGCCGGCAACAAGGTGGTCGACAATGGCAAATCCCTGGTACTGTGGAAGAAGAACCCCGACGGCTGGAAAATGTTCCGGCATTCGTTTAGCAGCGACCGGCGCAAATAGAGGGCGCCAAAAAAATATTTTTAAAAGTTTGTCGAATGCGGAAGATCCGATCGTCATGTATTTGTAGCACCGGAAAATTTCGGGACCCATGAGGAATTAACGGCGGGCATGTCCGCAACAACCTATAAAACAATTAATAGCAAACGCATTATGGAAAAATTTATGCTCTTTTTCAGAGGTAGCGATGTCTACCAACCCGGCCAGTCGCCCGAGACTTTGCAGAACCTTAAAGAAAAAATGATCCATTGGTTGACCGACCTTTCTGAGCAAGGGACGCACGTAGCCAGCGAACCATTGGAAACTACCGGCAAACAGGTTTTTGGTTCGGGGAAAACGGTGATGGATGGCCCTTTTGGAAAATCGAGAGAGATTGTTGGGGGTTGTACGATCGTGCAGGCCAAAGATCTGGATGCGGCCATTGAAATTGCAAAAGGCTGTCCTATTTTAGAATCGAATGCAAACATTGAAGTGCGCCCTATCCAGGGCATGTAGACTTAGTTTTTAACCATTAAATTTTAATACAATGAAAGATTTCCTTTTAGTATTTAGGACCGACTACAACACGATGCCGAAAGCTTCACCCGAAGAAATGCAAGCTTCCACGAAACGTTGGATGGACTGGATCGGGGGCATTGCCGCGCAAAACAAATTGGTCGACCGTGGAAACCGGTTGGTCCCGGCGGGCCAGGTTCTGAAACCCGACAATGTCATTGCCGATGGACCGTACACGGAAATAAAAGAATCCATCGTAGGCTACAGTCTTGTCAAAGCGGATTCCATTCAGGAAGCAACGGAGCTGGCAAAAGGATGCCCGATTTTAAGAATCGGTGGAAATGTAGAGATCAGAGAGATCAGCGTGCTCTGATCATCATTTGGAAAATCATAAATGCCTTTGTACTTTTTACGAAGGCATTTATTTTTTTATGGATCAGGCAGAACTCATACCGCATCTGTTTCGGACCGAATACAGAAAGATCGTTTCTGTTCTCTGCCGGTTATTTGGTATTGAGCATATCGAGATCGCCGAAGACATTGTGAGCGACACATTCCTCATCGCTTCCGAATTGTGGGGCTTAAAGGGATTGCCCGAGAACCCAACGGCGTGGCTCTACACGGTTGCAAAAAATAAGACCAAAGACTATTTGAAACGCAACACACTTTTTGCGGAGAACATTTCGAAGGGAATAAAATACAGCACCGCGACTTCGGAAGAACTGGAACTCGATCTGTCGGTCAAAAATATCAACGACAGCCAGTTGGCCATGATCTTTGTCGTTTGTCATCCCTGCAATCCAGCCGAAGCGCAAATCGGGCTGGCATTGAATCTTCTTTGCGGGTTTGGGGTGGACGAAATTGCCAGCGCCTTTCTGACAAACAAAAAAGTTATCTACAAGCGATTGCAACGCGCTAAAGAAAAACTCAGGACAGAGAAAATTGAAATAGAGCAACCTACTTTAGCCGACATCGACGACCGGTTGTCTGTCGTTTTAATGACGTTGTATTTACTTTTTAACGAAGGCTATTACTCCTCTAACCACGACGTCACCTTGCGGAAGGACCTTTGTTTTGAGGCGATGAGGCTCACGTACCTGCTGGTGGAGAATGAACAAACGAACAAATCCCCCGCCAATGCCTTGCTTTCCTTAATGTGTTTCCAATCGTCAAGATTTGATTCACGGCACGATCAGAACGGAGAAATTGTTTTATATCAAGACCAGGACACAGACCTGTGGAATCGCGAGCTCATTGCCAAGGGGGAATATTTTTTGAATCGCGCTTCGGAAGGCACGAAGATCTCCAAATATCACCTGGAGGCCGCCATTGCCTGCTGGCACACGGTAAAGACGGATACAACTGAAAAATGGGAAAATGTCCTGCAACTCTATAATCAACTCCTGCTGATTGAGTATTCGCCGATCGCAGCATTGAACAGGACCTATGCGCTGGCCAAAGTGAACGGGAAAAGGGAAGCCATAATCGAGGCCGAAAAGATCAACCTGGCCGACAATCATTTATATCATTCCCTTCTGGGAGAACTTTATACCGATGTGGACAACGAAAAGGCAATATCCCATTTCCAAAATGCGTTTACCCTAGCAAAGTCAACCGCCGACAAGACGATTATTGCTAACAGGATACTGAAATGCACACAAAAAACAGGAGCTGACATGGGAAAACCGTTGGAATAATTGAAATAGAACTTCACTAAATAATGAAAACAATCCAATTATTACTACATGCCTTTCTGTTAAGCATCTACTCCTACGCTCAAACAGCAGACTCAGCAGTGGTCATCAATTCCAGGTCCCACGTCTTTGGAACTCCATCGACTACGACGTCGTTGAACGCCTCACATTCATCCGGTTGGTGGCAAATCGTCGGCAGGGAAAATGTTTCTTTCAAAACCAGCAAGATTCAATTGTCTTCCATCGAAAATATGATCCTGGATTTAGAATCAGAAGAATGTGGCGCGTTGAGAAACCGGGACACCCTGACGCTAATTAAAATTTGGGCGAGGGACTTCACGCGAGATGGAAAGCAAAATAAAGTTGTCGAAAGTAAGGATGGCCTTCCAAACTACTTGTCTGCACAGAATGGCAGAGTCCATTACCGAAATAGATAGCAATACCGTTTACACATCAGGGTATGAGGTGTTCCGCGAAATCAAAGGAACTGAAAAAATTGAAGCGGAACGTACAAGAAAATATTTTCATATCTGGACCAGGAGGCATGGACTATGGAAATTAACGACAAAGAGATTTGACTGATGTAGACACCTCCCTCAATTCCCCTTCGCGCCCCAATCATCATCTTGTAAAAAGCAAAAGCCACCCGCACAACATCAATCGCGCGAGTGGCCTGTGCATTTTGGTTTTTAAAAATTAGTAGCAGTCGCCGTTGCCCGGACGGCGTCCATATCCTTGTGAACAGCGCTCATCTTTTGTTCAGCGAACTGGTAGGCATCGGGCCCGAGGAACAGGTGAAGCAACGAATCCTTGCTTTCCGCTACTTGAATAAGCACAGCGCTTGCCTTATCGGGATCGCCCGGCTGGTTGCCGTTGTAGTTGTTTTGATGAAGCGACTGCATCTCCCGCACCGATTTATAGTCTTCAATCGGGTGGCTGGGAACACTGAGAGATGATGCCTCGAGAAAATTCGTGCGGAAATAGCCGGGTGATACGACGGTGACACGTATGCCAAAGGCCTTCACTTCTTCCGCCAGCGATTCCGAGAAACCATGCATGGCGAACTTGGTAGCACAATAGATCCCAAAGCCGGGAAACCCGCCCGTGAACCCGCCAACAGAGGCGATGTTAAAAATGTGACCGGACGATTGTTGGCGGAGATGGGGCAACGCCTGACGGATCACATTCAAAGCGCCAAACACGTTGACATCAAAGTTGGCGCGCGTTTCTGCGTCACTCAATTCCTCCAATGCACCCGCCAGACCGTAGCCAGCGTTGTTCACCACCACGTCGATGGAGCCGAAGTGTTTTATGGTGGCATCAATGGCAGTTGCCACACTTTTTTCGTCCAGGAGATTGACCGAAAGAGGTAGGAAATTTGCAGACGCTACGCCTACTGCATTTTGCAGATCACCGAGTGTTCTTGAAGTAGCGGCCACCGGGTAGCCTCCTGCGAGCAACGTTTTAACCAGGGAGAGGCCTAAACCTTTTGATGCACCCGTAACAAACCATGTTTTCTTTTTCATACTTGAAATTATTTGTGATTGATTTTGATGCATCAAAGGTAGATGCCATCCAGGGTTGGGTACTTGCCGCCTTCAAACCAATACTTGTATAATTCAAGCAACGAATTTGTGACCTTCTTTTTAGGCTGATGAACGCGCCAGCAGACCACTATGATGGATCTTTGTGATCAGGTGGATGAGCTCGACAAGATACGTCTTCTGAAGATGCTCGGAGAAAATATAACCGGAGTTTTGCTCGCGATGGAGCTTCTTCAAAACGTTGAGTATGGCTTTGTCTTGTTTCTCGGTGAGCAGGTAAATGGTGTCCTCCGTTTCCTTGAATACGTCTAAAGAAAGCATGTGGAGAAGAACGCTTTCGGGAAGAAAGTCACGGGAAAACGAATAGGCCACCCGTGGTCCATATTTGCCGGGAATGTGATCTATGGCATAGCGATCTTTTTTTCTGCGGAGTGTAAGCATGGATGTTTGACAGTTTCCGTGTTACATCCGGTATGCAGAGGGCGTTACCTGCGCATGCTTCTTGAAGAAATGGTTGAAATGAGCGGGGTCCTCAAAACCCAGGCAATAGCTGATCTCCGAGATATTCCATTGGGTGTGTTTGAGCAGCACCTTGGCTTCACTGGCCAGCCGGTTGGAAATGTGGTCGCTGGTGGTTTTGCCCGTGGTGAGCCGTATGGCGCGATTCAGGTGATTGACGTGAACGGCCAGGTGCTCTGCAAAATCCCTGGCCGAGCGAAGGGTGAAGCGCTGTGTGGGCGACTCGATTGGGAACTGTCTTTCGAGGAGTTCACTAAAAACGGCCGTGATCCGCGCGTTGGCATTCGTATGTTGGTATAGCGTTTCGGTCGGCTGGATCTTCAACGCATAATGGATGACCTCCATCACATAATTGTGGAGCAGGTCATACTTATAGACATAATCCGAATTGATCTCTTCCAGCATTTTCTCAAACACATGGCTCACATATTTGTCCTGTGTTTTATTCAAGAGATAACTCGGCTTGCTGCCAGGCTGAAACATGGGCAACTCCCCAAGACCACCGCGGAGGCGTTCGATAAAAAAGCCGTCCTTGAAAATGGCAAAGTAACCCGTGGGGTCACCCGAAAGTTGCTCGAACGTATAGGGCACCTGAGGATTAAAAAAGATCAGCGATGTACCCGACACCTCCAGGCTTTTCTCGGCATAGTGATAGGCGTGTTTGCCACGGATCAGTGCGACCTTATAAAAATCACGCCGGCTATACTGTACAGGCTCCTTGTTGGGACCCAGGCAATCTTCCATCCGGAATACATTGAAATGCCCGATGTCCTTGCGCAGGTTTTCCGGCATCCAGTTGAATTTTTGTCTATAGAAATCTTCGAGTGTTTCAGTTTTTTCAATCGCCATGGAAGTAGGGTTTTAAATCTCCATCAGGACTTTGACTTTTCGCGATAAAATATGTACCCGCCATGATGCAAGGTGTCGATGTCACTGAAGGTGCCGTCGGCGGTGAAGCCGGTATCATCCCAATAGTAAATATAGTCACCGGTGATCTCATAGCGTCCCGTATACGCGCTTTTCTTGGGGCCACGGGCTTCGTCGTATCTTCCGGCGGGCAAAAGTTCCTGGCGGATGTAGCCATCGCCGGTCACCCACATGCCCAGGTATTTGGATGGACGTTCCATAAAGTTTTTCGCGTTGTTTGTGGAACAAAAGTAGGATCTAAGGGTTTCTGCAGCCTTGTTTTCATCAATCCAATGCTTGTATAATTCAAACAATGACCTGTTCCTGTCCGGCTGTTTTAAATTGTTTTCAGACCCAAAATCGCAACCATGCGCCAAAATTTGGTGGTTCCGGTGTCTGGATCCGTCGTGCGATTTCTCGCTATTTGTCGGATTTGCACTGGCGATTGGATATGAACTATGCATCAACTCAAAAAAGTTTCGGATTGCCGGATTTTTGACCTTAATATTTTTTTGATTTTGATATATTGTATGACCGCCAATCGCATCCCGACAGCGCATCCCATGGATCTACTATTAGTAATTTTTGCTGCTGGACTAGGTTATACGGCCTATTCAATCGTTGAAAAAAGAGTATTGAACGGCGTTGCCATCGGGAGGAAGGTTCTTTTAACCTATGCCGACCAAAACAATGAAATGAAAAGCGAATTGCAATGGACGGGGATCGTTCAACGGAAATTGAGAATTGGCAACAAGTCAGATAATTTCGTCATCAATTTAAACGAACCGATCATTCACCATAATTCCGTTTTTAGCGAGGTGGTGGTCCGCGAGCGACGGTTGGGAAACTACATTGGGTCAAACAAACCGACAGCAGTGCAGTTGCTTTTGCCAAAGCAGGGCATGAGGAAAGACAAATACAAATGGGATGCGTTTGACCACGTTGGTGGGTTGACACTTTATTTGCAATGAACGTTTGGCTGGTTTGGGATAGATGTAGGGCAGATCAACCCCGGCTGGATTGCCTGTGACGCGAATGCTCACTTTCGAAAGTAACGCGAAAATTCAGAGTCGATCTGAAAGTACCTGACTCCCCACGATTTCAACGTCTCAACATCCGCAGCAACAGCTTCATCCGGATTTTTCACATCGCGATAATGAAAGCGATTTACGGCGGCCACCACCATAATCCCTTCCCGCGCTGCCCACGCCACGTCTTCGGCGGTCATGCTATCGGTGCCGCCGAAAAGATAATAGTGACCCGGCTTGAAACCTGCCTTTTTCTTGTTGTCTTCAAGCTGTTGCCGCGTGCAGCTGAGCTTGATCTTGCCGGTGAAGTAGGGCGTTGACTCGTCGGTGCCGATCATTAAAGCCTGCTCCAACAAGTTGTATTTTTTGAGAAGGCGTATTACCTGGCTAAACATAACGGTGTCGTTGCCAGCAATCTTATTATCGATCATCACCTGCATCTTGCCGCGGCATGTGCGAAGGGCTTCTTCGAGCGTGATCACGCCGCTGCCCGTTTGATGATGTTTCAGCTTGCGGATCTCCTCCCAGGTCATCGCCGTCGCCGGTTTGTCCACGCCGAAATGATCTTTGAACGACCGGTCATGCTGGAGGATGAACACGCCATCCTTGGTCAGCCGCAGGTCGATCTCGGTCATCCAATACCCTTGCTTAACGGCGGCCTCCAGGGCAGGCAAGCTGTTCTCTGCATGCACACTGTCGACGACGCCACCGCGGTGTGCGATCAGCCGGTACGTTTGGTTGTAGGCCTCGAAACTAAAAAGTATGCAGGCGATCAGGAGGAAGGTCTGTTTCATAACGCAAAGGAATACATTCAAAATTGCCGTGCAACACATTTGATATGGCCTCTATATTAATTTTATTTTATACGTTTTTCATAGAACCTTAACGGCATGAGCTGCGGCCACCGGTCAAGACGATAGACCTAAATGTCGCCGCTGCGATGCTTTGACTGCCTGGAAAAATACAAGGTCTGCGCCGGGTTTAGTCTGGCTAAATTCCTAATTTAAGTACATGAATCGCTTCTGGAAGTATAAGCTTGACCATGGAATTTTTTGGGTGATCACCATTGGGTTTCATATGTACACCCGGGACTATTTGATCACGAAGGCAGGCTTTGACCAATTTCTATTCGAGGTTGTGATCCGCAACGGACTACTGGCAGTATTGATTTATTTCAATTGGCTCGTGCTCGTTCCGAAATATGCCCAGCAAAAAAAGATCGCCGTCTATTGTTTTCTACTGTGCCTGGCGATGGCCGGATACGTTCTATTGAAAAATATACATGATGTCTATTTGTATGGTTATGTCCTGGGCGATCCAGGTAAGCGGTCTATTTTATATAACACGTACTACAACTTTTCGATTGCCCTGTTCTACCTGGTTTTTCATGTGGCCCTGCAATTGAGTAAAGAATGGTATTTTCAGCGAGAGCTCATCCGGAAAATGGAAGTGGAGAAATTGACCTCGGAATTGGAATACCTGAAGGCTCAGATCAATCCCCATTTTGTCTTCAATTCGATCAACACCATCTATTTTCAAATCGACAAACAAAATACATCCGCCCGTGAAACGCTGTCGGCGTTTTCAGACATGCTGCGCTATCAATTGTATGAGTGCAACGGAAAGGAAATACCCATCGAGAAGGAGATCCTCTATTTAAAGAACTATGTCGACTTGCAGCGGATGCGAAAAAATGAAAACTATGCGATTTCCTTTTTTGTTGGGGAAGAGGTGAAAGGCTTTACCCTGTCACCCTTGTTGTTCATTCCTTTTTTGGAAAATGCATTTAAACATGTGTCCCATGGACCCGGTAAAAACGAGATCCGGATCCGGATCGATAGGCAGGATCGTCACATCAAACTTTCCGTATTTAACACGAAAGAAAATAAAATGGCGGAGGAGCAACACACAGGGATTGGATTAAAAAATGTGCGGCGGCGATTGGACCTGCTGTACAAGGATCGCCATAACCTGGTGATCGACAACCGTGGGGAGAGTTATGAGGTCACCCTTTCGCTGCGGATTGACTAATGGATGGAGATATAAAAATTCAAATAACAAATGACAAAGCTGAACTGTCTCATTGTCGACGATGAACCCGTTGCCCGCAAAGGTCTAGAAGAGCATATGCAGGCGATCGATTTTTTGCATTGTGTTGCGTCGTGTGAGGATGCACTGAAAGCTGCGTCCTATGTGAATGAGCAAAAAATCGATCTGATGTATTTGGATATTCATATGCCGAAAGTGACGGGGATAGATTTTTTGAAGATGTTAAAAAATCCCCCGATTACTATTCTCACAACGGCGTATCCCGACTACGCCGTGGAAGGGTATTCACTGGATGTCATGGATTACCTGGTCAAGCCCATTACTTTTGAACGATTCCTGAAGGCTTCTCAAAAAGCCATGGAATATTTTCAGTTGAAGTTGCGTGCCGGGCAGAATGGCGCGCCAGAAGTCGATTACTATTTTGTTCGCTGCGACCGTAAGTTTGAAAAAGTTTTTTTTAGAGACATAGCCTATGTGGAAGGAATGCAAAACTATGTCATTCTTCACATCGGCGACAGAAAGTTAATTACGTATATCACCCTGACCAGCCTGGAGGATCAAATGCCAAAGGATCAATTTTTAAGAGTTCACAAATCCTTTTTGATCTCCTTACCCCACGTGAAGGCTATTGAGGGCGACGAGATCATCCTGGAGAACGCGCGGATCCCCATTGGCCGGACCTTGCGTGAACAAGTGGTTCAACGCATTATCGGCACTTACCTTTTCAAGCGATAGGCTTAGCAAAAAAAACATCAGCCCCTTGGCGTGGGGCTGATGAGTGGTGCTGCACTATCTTGATGCTGTGGACGGGGCACCGCTAAGAACCAAGTAGACGATTTGCTGCCCTTCCGGGAAATCATTCGATGAATAATACAACTTCAGGGTGTTGCTCTTCGTTGTTTTCAGCGCCAGAATATCTTTTACCGGGCAAGGCATGGATTCCTGAAAACCGCTTGACGATCCTTCGAATTTCCATTCCTTCAACACTTTGTCGTCGCTGTCCTTTATCGTGATTTTTCTGCCCGTCACAGTCCTTCCACACTCACTGTATTTCACGATCAGCTGACCGTGATTTTCAGCGCGATCCAAATCCAACTTCGCGGCAACCGCCTTTTGATTGATATACTGATCAATCATCAACTTGTTGTCCAGATAGACTTGTACACTGTGTGCCCCCGACATGGCCGAAAAGCCAGACAGGACAGAGCATAGGGCGACGCCAAACAGGGCGGCTACCCAGGAAAAGAGAATGTTCTTTTTCATGGTGTTTAAGATTTTTGTTGCGACTTTCTTAAAGGAACGAACAAAACCCGGTCCCTGTGCCGGAAGTCTGACCATCTGCACCGATTACTTGACGAATTGCGCTTCTGGACAAAGCCATTTGAAATTATAGCGGGACTTACAAGAAATACGTCTGCGTGAGAAATACTTTTTTCAGCTGTCATTCAACGTCTTATCGTCTCACACCTTTAATTTTTTCCAACGCTTACCACTTTAGGCAAGGCTTTTGTGTCTAATCACAAAAATTATATAACTATGCGATCGACAATTTTTGCAATTCTTTTTTTTACCGCCGTTACCACCTTTGCCCAAGACGTTTTTAAAGGTGAACATTTCATCGAAGTGCCGGGCTCTGCCCAAATGGAAATTGAACCCAACGAGATCTTTCTTTTTATAAGGCTCCGCGAATTTGAGGAAAACCGGAACAAGGTTTCGCTGGAAAAACTCGACCAGGATTTTATGCAGGCCCTGAAGGCCGCCGGTGTCGACCGCAAGAATCTCACCCTGGCTGATGCCGGTTCCCAACTGGGCAAATTTGGCCGCAAGGACAAGGATGCGTTCCGCGAGAAATCATACGAACTGAAACTGACCAGCGCCGCCGAGCTCGAAAAGTTTCTGGAGAAGCTGGAGCCCGTCAAAGTAGAGCAACTCGACCTGACCCGCGTGAGCCACACCGACCTGGAAAAATTCAAGCTCGACTTAAAGATCAAAGCCCTCCAGGCCGCCCAGGCCAAGGCCCAATCCCTGCTCAAATCCATCGGCGCCGAAGCCGGCAAACCCCTCATGGTCCGCGATTGGGACAACGACCCGATCCAGCCGATGCCCGTGTATTCCAACGTGATGTACAAGTCGGCGGGAGACGTGGCCGCAACGGACGATGCCATTGCCTTCCGGAAAATAAAACTGAAGGCCCAACTGATGGCCCAGTTCGAAATAAAATAGAAACCGGTCCAAAATGGCTAAAAATGCAGGATTCTTCCTGCATTTTTTGTTTTCCCCTCGCGCGAATGTTCGAAGAATGATTAATTTTACGACCCTCGGGGCGTAGCGCAGCCCGGTAGCGCGCCACGTTCGGGACGTGGAGGTCGTAGGTTCGAATCCTGTCGCCCCGACTTCGCCCGCCGAAGCATGTTTCATGCGTAGGCGGGCTTTGTTTTTTATAGGCAGTTATGCAGTGCTTGTCATGTGCAGTGGCGGGCTACGTCGGGCGCGGCCCGACTACTTTCGTTAGGTTCAATTTTAAACCGTTAACTGACATGTGGATTGTATACATTCTAAAGTGCACCGATGGGAAATTCTACACGGGATGCACTTCTGATTTGGAAGACCGGATGAAAAGACACCATGGGGGTGAAGTTCTTGCAACTCGAAATCGGCTGCCTGTAACACTTGTCACTTATATCGTGTTTTCTGAAAAACAGAAGGCGTATGATTTCGAAAAGTATCTTAAAACCGGATCGGGGCGTGCTGTGATGAATAGGCGGTTGGTGTAGCGCCAATTTTATGTGATCGTCCATCGGTGCACCTTGTTGAATAAAAATTTTAATCGTTAGCGATAGATGGTTTGCCCAAATGCTTCGATGCCCAGACGAAAATTATACACAGGATGTATGTCGGTTCTTGACGAGCGATTGAAAAAGCATAGTTCCGGTTATGTTCCTGTAACCAAACTGAGGTTACCCCGTTAGTCTCGTTACCTGTGTCGATTTTCGGTAGTGGAGAAAGCTCGCTTTTCCAATGTCATGTTCAAGTAAGCGGACCGTGATCAAGCTTATCGATGCTAGGTAAGACACTTAAATGGATATCAAAAAATCATGGAAACTGTAGCAAGCAAAGTGGGAGTAGAAGAGGAAAAGCACTTGATTCAGGTTACGCTTAACGATTATCTTCAGGGGCGTCCGGTAAAAGACATTGAAAGACTCCGGGGTGCCTTTCACCCTGATGCATACATCAGGACAATTATAGAGGGAAAGTTGGTTCAGTGGACATTGCCGCAATACCTGGACCTGGTTGCCCAAGCAACCTTGCAGGAATGCCAACCTGAACTCCTTTCATTCACATGGGACGGAGACACCGGGTCAGCCCACGTGCAATTGACTTTCGCCACGTTTCGGTTCATTGATCGGTTTAACCTGATAAAGTTAGATGGAAAATGGCTGATCATGGATAAGGTCTCCTATCGGCAGGAACCAATTTGAGAGGAATAGAATCGGTAGTCTGCCCCGTCGCATCAGGAATTTTGCCGTGTAAGTTGCGCCACAAACATCAGCCATATTGTGCAAGGCCCGACCACATTACAAGTTACTTGTAGGGAGCGGGCCTCGCCCGCCGAAGCTGCCTCAGCGAAGGCGGGCTTTTTCGTGTTTGGGTTTTCTTCTTCGTAGGGAAGTGTGCATTGGGCTTCGTCGGGCAACGCCCGGCCACCAGCCCAACCCAGCTCATGAAATCCTATTCGCTTCGCAAGCTCTTCACCGGGTTTGCCGTGGCTGCCCTTACGCCGTGAAAGCTTACGGTGAGTAACGTGATCAATAAGACTGCCGCACCGGCAATCATAAATATCCACCCGTTGAGCGCTGTGTGATAATGGAAAGTCAACAGCCATTGATTCAGATAGTGGTAGGTTATCGGCATCGCCATCAGCAATGCGATCAATACCAGGACGACAAATTCTTTCGTTAACAACATCCAGATATTCAACAGCGACGCGCCGATAACTTTTCTGACACCGATCTCTTTCGTCTTTTGTTCCGCGATGAACGACGACAAGCCAAACAACCCAAGGCAAGAGATAAATATGGCGAGCACCGCGAATACCGACGCCAGGTTGCCGATCCGCTGCTCGGCTTTGAATTTATTTCCATATTCTTCATCTACGAAACTGTATTCGAAAGTCGATGAAGTCACCAGCTTCTTATGAATGGCTTCCACGGCAGACAAGGATTCAGCGGTGCCTTTGCCGGGATCGAGCCTCACGATCATTTGCCCAAGATTGTTGTTGGTTAAATTTTTGTCCAGCCAATAAAAAACTGGGCTAGCGGCTTCATAAGGACTTTCTATGATCAGGTCTTCCACCACTCCGATAATTTCCCGCCCTGCGTCACCGTTCGAGATCACTTCACCAACGGGATTTTCGAGTCCGAGATAATCTGCCGCGGCTTTATTGATGATCACGCCGCTTACGTCTGTCGAATGATCGCGCGAGAAATCTCTTCCTTTCAATATTTTCCATTGAACCGTTTTTCCGTACTCCTCATCAATCCAGGTTACCGTGAAACTCGGATCGGTGTCGGGATCTTTTCCCCGCCAGTTAAATCCGCTCCAGTTGTCCCAAATAGCAGTCAATGGACTACTCGAAAACGCAACGTCGGTCGCAGCGCCACTCGAAAGCAGTTGATCGCTCATGACGAGTTTATTCTTGTCGAATTCCATGTCGTGAATAGGGATGCGGATCAAATTTTGTCTATCATAACCGACCGGGCGTTGCCGCGCGAATTGAATTTGTTGATACACGACGACCGTTCCGATGATGAGTATCACCGAAACACCAACCTGGATCACCACAAGGACCTTGCGTGGCAGCGAAGCGAATTTGCCAACCCGAAATGTTCCCTTCAAAACTTTGACGGGTTGGAACGACGAAAGATAAAAAGCAGGATACAGTCCTGCGAGGAATGCCGTGATGATGATGAAGACAAGACTCGACATCCAGAAATAGATATTGGTAAAGGGCAGCGCGATCTTTTTGTCTGCCAACTGGTTAAAAGCGGGAAATGCTAAAGAAACGATCAGCAGTGCAACGGCGAATGCCAGCGCGACAATCAGGAACGATTCGCTCAGGAATTGATTGACGAGCTGTGATCTCATGGAGCCGATCGCTTTACGCACACCCACTTCGCGTGCACGCTTTTCGCTACGTGCCGTACTCAAATTCATGAAGTTGATGCAGGCGAGCAGCAACACGAAGGCTCCAACAATTCCAAACAACCACACGAAGGTGATGCGTCCGGTGGCGGGATAGCCGTCTTTGAATTCTGAATACAGGTACCAGTTCTTCATGGGATTCAACCACACACGCGTCTCATATTTTTTAGAATATTCCGCTATTCCTTCCGGAGTATCTTTAATATAGAGATCGGCGATTGCAGCACTGGCTTGTTCAATCGAGACGTTGTCGACCGTTTGGACGATAATGCGACAGGCATTATTTCCCCAATTGGTTTCATTAGCTTTTAAAGTGGGAACGCTGTTCTTCAGCCCTTCAAAATTTCCGAAGAACTGAATGTCGGCAAACATTGCGTTAGCAGCAATGTCTTCATAGACGCCCGTGACCGTTGCGTCCCGCGATGCACTTATCCTGACCACCTGGCCGACCGGATCCTTGTCACCGAAAATTGACTCAGCGGTTGACCTTGAGACAATGATCGCATTCGGGTCGTTCATGCTTTCAACATTTCCGCGGATCATTTGCAGAGAAAGCAAGTCAATCACTGATTTATCGATGTATTCTCCCTTCTTGAAAAAGTTGCGGTCTCCAACACGCAAGGGGTAGTCCGTTTCCCACCACATGATCGCGACGTGTTTGAAAAGATGGCCGTATTTCTCCGTTAACATCTTTGCCACAGGCTGAGGCGTGCCGAACCAACTAACGGCTTTTTTCGGGTCGGAAGGGTCGATGACGTGACGATTGAACGACGCGATATGATCGTGGTTGCTGTAGCTGCGGTTGTAGCTCACCTCGTCGTACACCCATAATCCGATCATGATGGCCACCGCCATGCCGACGGCGAGACCACCGATGTTGATCAGGCTATACATTTTGTGCCTGCGTAAATTTCTGAGGGCGACTTTAAAGTGATTGCGGATCATGGCCGTTGCCGTTTGGTACGGATATGCTACCGGATAACTTTGAAATGGTTACACTATCTTTCTTTATTATTATACATAGCTGCTTATGGAATTGCCGACAATCCCAGGTCTTAAACGGTTCCCCTTGTCTGCGTACCTCCTTCCGGGAACCCTAAATCACTAAAACCCGAAAATGAAGACTACCTGATTTCGGCCACAAGACAGACCTTCCGCTTTTGTGGGCATCATTCCAGACAACGGAAATGCCAAGTTTGAATAGTTGATTTGGAACTTGAAAATGACCCGGTCATTTTCTATCTTCAGGCTATAGACCATGGAGCCCATCTTTTGAAGATCAAGTCCTCTTCAAAAGGTGGTTTGTTATCTCTGCTCCGCACTCCGCCTTCCTTATTCTCTAGTTTTGACCTAATTTAAATTACGCTCTTAAAAACCCTCTTCCATGAGCATACCAAAAATTCCCCAAAATTATGATCACCACTTATTCCCTGAAAAGCCGTTTGACATCGATATAAGTGGTGGAATGGACGCCAATCACTCCGGCAAAATAGAGACGGCGCTTTCCGGGAGTGTCGAAAACAAATTGAGCGGAAGCCTCACCACGACCAATACGCTCAAACTCACCGGCGACGCCAACGACCCTGTGCGTACCGATAGCAAGTTAGAGATCATGAACCTCCCTCGATTTACGTTGCAGGACATTAAAGACATGATGAAAAACCGCGTACGCATCCCCAACTATCAAACGGTGGGATTTAAGCTTATGGGCTTCGAACTTTTTAGCATTTGCATGAGTGGCGAAAGCCAGATCATCACGGAGCCCTATGTGCCCAACGCAGCAGAGCGATGTGAAGAAGATCCCTGTTGTGCCCCGGACACGCGCCCGTTTCCCGAACGCAAGCCCCATCAGTAGCTCGTCTACATAAACAAATTAAATTATGCAAGCCAAAATCTCTGATGCACTACTGGAAAACATTTCTGTTGTCCAAGACGAAATCATCTTAAATGGCGCGCCGCGCAGCTTGCGGGGAAAAATAACGCTTCACAATAAAAACGAGTCTATTGCCCGTGTTCGCTCGATTAACTTAATGGCCCCTGACCATGCCGACCTCGAATCCGGTTTGGGTGCGGCATTGCGTATTAATTCAAAGTTGCTTCCGGGTGAAACACGTGTCGAACATGTCTCCGTGTCGCTTACACCCGACACGCCGCCGGGAACGTATGATACCTATGTTTCAATCGGTGGAAAAAACACCAAGGTGAAAATAGTTGTACAGCCTACCATTGCCATAGAAGCAGAACCAAAGACCTTCACGTTTCAAGGTACCGCGCCGGACACAATCCACACGGCGACCATCACGTTGACCAACATCGGTAATCTTCCCTTTCAAATTCCGCAGATCACGCACGTGGCGCCGCTGGATATGGACATGTTGTGCAGGGCACTGGGCGTGGGCTTCAGAAAAAATAAGGACGACGGGTTCACGCAGACCATGGACCATATTACGCAAAACATCAAAAACAACTTACCGGCCTGGGCGAACGCCAGCGTAGCGGAGGCTGGTCAAATACTTTCGCCCGGCCAGAGCATGTTGGTGCACTTAAATGTTACGATGCCGCCGGAGTCCAATGCCGGCAATGACTACGAGCTGCTCATCCGGTTGTGGGACATCGATCTCTCCCTTGTAATCAAGTCACATGTGGAACCCAAAAAACCAAAACGAAATGGACAATAAAATAAACCTGCAGTCAAATATACTAAGCGGTGAAGCCATGAAAAACCTGCAAACGCTTACCGACATGTCGATGGAGTTCTATGGCAACCTGCTGAACAATGTGGTGGGCAACAACACGCAATTTGGTAAAAACCTGGCTCAGCTAAGCAAGGCCGTTCTTGATCCGTATCGGAATTTATATTCCTGTTCAGACAACTGCCCTCCTAAGGAGGAATGTCCTCCACACTGCCTGGCAACCCTTCACAGAAGGGCCATGGTGGGTGAACGCATTGTCATCCCCTTTAACGTACGCAATGGCTGTGGTGAAACAAAGACGTACCGTGTCGGCATGCGTGACCTGATGGACCGTGATGGCAAGATGGCAACGGCTCAACCCTTGCTCAACAAACCTTCGGTTACACTTTCTCCTTATACATCAGAGCGCATACTGCTCACGTTGGATCTTGCAAATTTTGCTGCCGGCACCTATGCGGCAGAGATCGTGCTGAGAGAAAACGAGTTTAACCAGAACATATGCCTTACGGTAGAAGTAGCCGATAGCGACGGCATCGTTGTGAATCCGCAGGAAGAGAAAAAATACAAACTAAAGTGGCAAAGCTGGAAATCGCACTATTACTGTGAACCCGGCCGGTCGAAAACCTAATCTTCCAGCACCATGGCTTCCAACGACGACAAAAATCCTCTCGAAGAGCTGTTCAGGCAGACACTGACGTTAAATAAAAAATATCTGTCGCAAAGCATAAGTGTACTGAGCCAGATCAGCAACCCGGAAAACATTCGGAAAAATGCGTTTAACCTTGACCCCCGTGTTTATGGTCGTGCGCTGAATTCGTTTGCCCGGATGAATCTGGAGTATTACAACAAGATGATGGAACTGGGGCTGTCGACGGCCAGCGAAATATTGCATGCCAAGGACGACCCTACACCTCCTGTTACCACACCATCTTTCGTACTCCAAGGAAATGGCAAACCTGGCGAAACGGTGACGCTCACCTTTGTGTTAGAAAATACCAAGACAGAAAGCGTGACCTGCGGATTCATCAACTCTCCCTTTGTGGCCGAACAGGCCGGGGGTGGTGAAGCAAACATTTCCGCCACATTCGTCCCGCAGTCGTTCGTTCAAAAGCCGGGTGAATCTCATACCGTGACTATCCATCTCCAAATTCAGGAAGACACCGTGCCGGGTGCTTATGTGAGCGATGTGCGTGTTGTTGGATTTGATGTTGCCTATTTCAGCGTGATCCTTACTGTCGAACCCTCAGCCCCAAAATCACCCCATGCCCAACCCCAAAAGCGGTCCTCAAAAAAATCATAATACAAAAAAGGACAAAAAACCCGACGACTTTTCATGGCCGGGCACCGACCGGGTTGTGGGTAAAGCCCAGCACATCATCGGCGCGGCGGTAAACATTTTGGAAGAAGAAATAGCAGCAGGGATCCTGGCTGCCAAAAACATTGAAAAGAAACTGATCGATGTAAATAAGGTCAGGAGCGATCCCAACGAGTTGATGGGCCGCATACGACGCGACTCGCACGAACTGCTCGATCTCTTTTTGGATGCCTTCACATCGATGACACAACAGATGAACGCCGTGGTAGACGCCGTTAAAAAAGAGAACGGTCAATCCGCCACGCCAGAGAAGCCTGATGAACCAAAAACAAAACCGGCGGCCGACGTGCTTGTACTCAAACCCGAGCAGCCTGTAAAGCCCGGGAAAATGGTTTCGATGACCCTCAGCTTGCAGGACGATGGAACGGAGAAGCCCGCAACAATAGTGTTCCGCAAAACGGATCTGATCGGACCAGGCCATGAGAAGATCGGGCTGCGCGCCATTACCATTACGCCGGGCACCTTGTTGCTGAAAGCGAACGAGCAAAAAGATGTTAGCATTACCGTAAAAGTTCCCCGCAAGGCTAAGGCGGGAAGATACAATGCGTTCCTGTCGGATATAAACAATCGTGAGCTTTGTATACTGGTGGCCATTGAGGTCATCGAATAGGCATCACGGTTATCGGCACGGAGCAAGCGACTGCGTTTAACTTATTGGCTTATGAATGATACCTTGATGAAGAATAAGCTTGCTGAATACGGCGCTGAAACGTTGAAGGGTATCTACGCTTTTATTCCAAAAAAAGAACCTCAACGTTACCTCTACGAGCTCATATCGGATTACCCCACGCGAGGTGGAAAAGGATTTCGCCCTGGACTGTGTATCGCCAGTTGCAAAGCATTTGGTGGTTCTTTTGAAGACGCGAAATATTCGGCGGTGGCGTTGGAGATGCTTCATAACGCCTTCCTGATCCATGATGATGTGGAAGATGAAAGCCATTATCGTCGAAATAGACCTACCCTGCACGAAAGCAACAACCGGGCAATCGCTATCAATGTAGGGGATGCCATGAATGCACTCAGCCTTCAGCCCCTTTGGTACAACCGGCGGCTGCTGGGGGAAAAGCTGGCACAACAGATTTTTATGGAAGTGCAGCAAATGGTTATGGATACAACCGAAGGACAAGCACTGGAACTTGGCTGGCGCAAAGACAACCGGTGTGACCTTACCGAAACCCATTATCTGCAAATGATCTTAAAAAAAACCTGCTGGTACACCTGCATCCGACCCCTGCGAATCGGTGCCCTGATCGGCAGCAAAGGAACGGTAGATCCTGATCGCTTCAACAAGTTGGGTTATTTTATGGGTGCGGCTTTTCAGATCCAGGATGACATACTCAACCTGGTAGGGGAGGAAAGCGCCTACGGGAAGGAAATTGGGGGCGACATCATGGAAGGGAAGCGCACGCTCATGCTCATTGACCTGATCGCAAAATGTGCCCCGACAGAGCGCAAACGTATTCAAAAATTCCTGGCGCTTCCTATACGGGAACGCACGGAAGCGAATGCTCGTGAGATTCTGAACTGGATGCATCGCTATGAAGCCATCACCTGCGCTAAGGAAACCAGTCAATACCTGGCCGGCGCAGCCCTGAAAGAATTCTACACGCATTTTTCATCTTTGGAAGACACGGAAGACAAAGCCTTTCTCGAAAGTCTCATTCTCTACATGATCAATCGCCGCTATTAACATCATGATTCGGGCAACACAAAAAATACACCATGATTGCGACGTACTCATCGTAGGTGGGGGACCGGCGGGGAGTAGCCTGGCTTATCATTTAGCCACGGCAGGCATCCGGACCATCGTGTTGGAAGCGAAGCAATTTCCACGCGACAAAATATGCGGGGACGGCGTCAGCCCGATTGCGCTGCGCGAACTTCAAACCATAGGCATCACCGAAACCGATGGTTTTATGCAGGCAAACGAGATTGACCAGGTGGGAATGTTTATGAACGGTGTGCAAGCCCATGTTGCGCTGGAAAAACCTGAAGGCCTGCCTTATCACGCACGGATCATTCCGCGGATCACCTTGGATGCCATGATCTATGAAAGCGCCAAGAAAGCAAACGCCGTATATTACGAAAACTGCCGGGTGACCGATTATACGGTGCTTGCCAACAAGGTAGTGATAACGTATGTAAAGGATAACAAAGAAGGACAACTCACTGCTCAACTTGTTGTGGGAGCGGACGGTAGCAGATCAATAATAGGACGAAGGTTGCGCGGAAATTCTCCAGATCCCACCTATCAGCTATTGGGATTGCGCGCCTACTATGAAGGTGTAAACGGTCCACGAAATCGCGTGGACATTTATTTTAGCGAGGAAAACTTCCCTGGAATTTATTGGCTGTTTCCGAAGGGCGAACGAGGTGCTAACGTCGGGATGGCCATGGTATTTCAAACATTTCCACAGCAGGCCTCCGCCGTTCGGCAATGTTTTGCCAATCACATTGCCAACAATCCTTTTTTAAATGAGCGGCTCGGGTCAGCCAAAGCCACCGAAAAAATGCAAGGCTGGCCCATTACCTTTTATGACGCACGGAATCCCCTTATTGGTGACCGCGTGCTGCTTGCGGGCGAAGCCGCCGGACTGATCAATCCGCTTAGTGGCGACGGCATACAGTATGCTCTGCTCAGCGCGCGCTGGGCCGCGGAGACGATTGTCGATTGTCTTTCACAAAATGACTATTCTCTTGCCGCACTAAAAAGCTATCGGCTTAAACTGGAGAAGGAACTGGCATACGATTTTTCAATGTCCAATTTGCTGGTGCAGTTTGGTCGCAATAAAACACTCACTCCATTGTGGATGTCGTTGATGAAACGGGTCATTACCATCGCAAAAGATGACCCGTCTTTTGCGACCACCATTGCCGGCATCTTCGAAGGCACCTATCCTTCCTACAAAGTGCTCTCGCCCAACATCCTGTTGAAGATTCTCCAGCAGACCGGTCTTGATGCGCAGGCGTATTTGCTTAAAAACCTGGAACATCCTGATCAATTCGCAAAAGACGGCGCCCTGCTTGCCGACGGTGCGCGCTCAGGCATCCAGGAATTTATCAAAGACCCAAAAGTATATTTTCAATGGCTACTGGGGATCGCCGGTAAGGGCATCGGGGTCGCCGCTCACACTGCAAAAGCACAAGCAAAACAGGGGACCCACTAGACATCGTTCGCCCATCGCACCAGAGTGAAACCAATGCGTTCCAACTACTCATTACGTAAGGAGTCTACCGGATTTGATATCGCCGCTTTAGCAGATTGGTATCCTACAGAAAGCAACACAATAAGCAACATCACAATTGATGTTAAAATGTATATGTCCAGATTGATCTCTGCGTGAAAGGCATATTTTGACAGGTATTCACGAATAAGATACCAAGAGACAGGAAAGCCAATGCATAAACCGGCTAAAACAAGATTTGCAAAATCGCTACAGAGCAAAACAACAAGGTTTCCAACGGAGGCACCCATCACTTTTCGGATGCCTAACTCTTTAGTTCTCCTCTCCGCCGTAAAAGAAGCTAAGCCAAATAAGCCTAAGCATGAAATAAGAACGGCAACCACGGTAAAACTCAAAAATAATTTTCCAATAACGGTTTCTGCCTGGTATTCTTTTTTAAAGACGTCATCCAGAAAAATATACTCAAATGGATGATCAGGATTGTGCTTCTTGAATATTGTTTCAATCTGTTCAATATTTTCAACGAAGGGTAATTTGCCACTTAACTTCATGAAATAGTGAGAGCCGACATTTTCAGAATACATGAATATCAGGGGTTCAATACCAAATTTCAAGTTATCATTGTGGAAGTCGTCCGTAATGCCGATTATTTTCCCTTTTCCATTCCACATTTCAAGTTCACTCCCTACGGCATTTTCAAAGGACAATCCCATAACTTCCGCAGCCTTCCTGTTAATGATATAGTTGGAGGCATCTTGACCGTCAATAAAGTTTCTGCCACTTTGGATTTTAATATTTATCGTCGGAATGAACTCTGCGTCACATCGGAATATTTTGAAGAGGATGGACGAGTTGTCGGGCTTGCTGGCCCAAACCGGGTCTGTAGTGGTAATGGGGATGGTAAATATGTTATTCCCTCCAAAGGCAATACTTTTAACAGCGCCGGATTGATACAAGTCATTTTTAATAGCCGGGTATGATTTAACAATACCTTCATTTTGGTCGACCACTATAATGTTGTCTTTATCAAACCCAAGATTTTTTTCACTGATAAAAACGATTTGTTTGTACACGGCTATGCTCCCAACAACCAGTATGATAGAGGCCGTGAATTGAACGATGACCAGTGATTTGCGAAGCGTATTTCCAGTGAGCCCGAGTTGGGTATTTCCCTTCAGGACTTTAACAGGATTGAATCTGGATAGGACAAAAGCAGGATAACTTCCTGCAAGCAATCCGCAAATCAAAGTAATAGCCAAAATCCCTGCCATGTGCACGGGGTTGCTCACGTCTAACCGGATAGATTTGGTTGTAACCTCATTAAAGAAGGGGAGGAGCAGCTGAACGATCACCATGGCAAACAACACCGCAATGAAAGACAGAAGAATCGATTCAGAAACAAATTGAACAACAAGACTGTTCTTCTGAGCGCCGATTGCTTTCCGGATCCCTACTTCGCGACTTCGACTGGCGGCTCTGGCGGTTGAAAGATTCGTGAAATTAATACAGGCCATGGCAAGGATCAGTACGGCCACTGCACCGAAAAGGTAAATCTGTTGTATCCTGCCTCCTGCGTTCTTTCCGTTTTCAAATTCATTGTACAGCCTTGACTTTACATAAGGAAATAGAAATGGCGTGGTGGTGCAATCGGGGCAGTTATTCTTGATCAGAGAAACAAACTTCTGATTTGCCATGTCAACAAAGGATGATGATTTCAGCAATACCGTTGTTTGGGTGCCACCACTTTTCCAATGTTGTGTCCAGGGATTTTCTTTTGTGAAAAGCTCGATGGGGGCAACAAAGTCAAATTGAAGGGTTGAATATTGTGGAATGTCTGCAAAAACACTGGTAACAATAAGGTCATGAGAGCCAGCCAGGTTTATCGATTTCCCAATGGCATCCCCGTTTTTGAATAATTTTTTTGCGAGTCTTTCGGAAACAGCGATGGATTTAATGTCTGTCAGCGGTTTGGTCGCATTGCCGCTGACAACAGGAAAGCTGAAGATCTGGAAGAGTGTCGGGTCAGCATAAACACCAAACGCATTGTACGCGGTGGTTTCAAACTTTACCAGCAGTTCTGTTTCCATGCTGTACTGGGCTGCTAATTCTACTTCAGGAATTTCTTGTACGATTACATCCTTCAGTTTAGCCGGGGTGGCGGGATACGTTTCAATCTTTCCATCGGGATACGCGTTGTTGACCATTACTTTAAAAATGCGGTCAGCATCTGAAGGGAAGCGGTCGAAAGACAATTCATCTATTATCCAGAGTAGAATAAAAATGCTGGTGACAAGTCCGACCGTGAGGCCAAGAACATTTATGAACGTGTAGCTCTTATGGCGGAGTAGATTGCGGAACGAGGTTTTTAGGTAATTCTTAAGCATATAACAAATCTAAATTGTTCCGAAGGTTTAGCGAAGACGGTAAGATAACAATCATGCCAGTATCAATCTCCTAAACCAGGTCAAATTTCGAATTGTATTTTGATTGTTCCGTTCAATACCGAACATAAGTAGGTCAGATTAGGACATCTAAGATAGATTCTCGGCAGGCCTTGCAGGGCAGATGTCGAATCACATACCGTCTCAGATCACCTGTCCGCTCAGCCAGAATATTCGACACTATAGCAAACTTTCCAACCCCCCAAATTTTCAATGTTCATCTCTCCGTCATGGCTAGCATACTTACCGATCCATTGGTCGGGTTTGCCCGTAAAAATCCTTTTGTAAGTGCAAAGCCTGTCATCGGGATCAAAAGTATCCAACTCCAATCCTCCCACTTGCACCGCGAGCGTGTTCTCGACGAATGCATCGAATATGACCTGGTTGATTTCAACTTCATTGTCGCCGGGTTTGTCACCCAATTTGAAATGACCCTTTCCGGGGAACGTGTGTTTTTGTGAGAGACCACCGTTGTCGGGTGTAAATACTTTTGAATAGAATCGGAACTCGCCTTTGCCTTTATAGAAGGGCTCCCGGTCGTCGAGGATCTGAATATTTTGGAGCGTTATTTTTATGCGTTGTCCCTTCTGATGTGTGGTGGGATCATTCCATTGTAAGGGCTCATCGGATGGTCGTTCTTCATTGGCAAGCGCCACCAGGCCTTTCGCCCTGGCCCTCGTGAATTCAACTTGTTTCTGTAAGACGGGGAACCAGCGGTTGTCTTTGGGTATGAGACTCAGCCGGCGATGAAAGAGTTCGAGCCAATTTCTTTCCTGGTGCGCAATTTCAAAAGCCTTTTCCACCTGGATATTCAATTGAAACCCGCCCAGGGTCCTGGCTTCATCGGTGCGCATCTGCAATACATCTACTTTAAAGCGCTGGCCCTTTTTTATTCCCTTGGGCAACTGCACGGTGATCAAACCCGCGATATTGTCGCCATAAAATGGAGGCACGGGCAGGTACGTTATTTCATCAACCAAAAGCCGGAGTGTGTTTTCATTGACGATCAGAACCGTTCCTGGGGCATGTCGGAGATTGCGGTAGTTGAAAATTTCAGTCACCGGCACACCGGGGATATATACATCGACGATCGAATTTTTTGGAAGGTTGTTCCAGAAAAAAACCAGTTCGTCAAGACCTGTTCCGGCTTTCCACTGGACGGCATCGAATTGCCATTTTTCCCTGGCTTCCAGCGCCTCGTGAAGCGCGTGCATCTTTTTCTCCAGGAGTTCCGGGAACTGCGCAATCCACCCCGTTTCCAGGTGGTGCATATGGTCCTGGCCCATCCCTCCCTCGGCCGGTGATGCGGGCATGACCTGTACCTTGCAGCAATTTGCTTCCGGGTTGAGGTGTTTGTTTTCGACGTGTCCAATTCATGATCATGTGTACCGTGATCCATGTCGTCGTCAATTTCATGCTCACACTTTCTCTTCCGGGCAAGATCGATGTTGAACAAATGCTGTACCGTTCTCGTGATCTCATCACCGGGATTCGCTGTCTGCACAATCAGCAGGTTTCTTTGTGACAAATTATCAGAAGTGCCCGGCGTTGCACCGTTTACGGTAGGATCACCGGTGTAAACAACCTCTACGATCATGCACTGGTGATTACCCAACAGCAGGTTTCGGATGGAGAACAGCGTTCCGCCAAAGCCACCGTCGCCAGTATACGTATTGGGAAAACGGTTGGTGCTTTGGTTGATGTCCAGGTATGCACCGAAGAAACTAACATCGTCGCCTCCTCCGAAGGGGCCGAAATTGAAAAGATTGGCCGGATCGGACTGGGTATTCATATCCGTCGACACGGAGACTCTTGGTTCAGCAAAAAATGGAATGGATGCCAATTCGTTGGTGCTGGTGCGTCCCAGCAATCCGATGCCGCTGGCGGCTGTACGATACGCTAGTGTATTATCAAATTCTACATTGGCGGTTCCCCACCGGAAAAGCCTGAACGTAGCCCGGACGCCGGTTGCGCCCGTAACGCTTTGGCACTGCATTTTTGCAAGGGCAAAATTGTAGTAGGTGATCCCATTCACGGTAGTGGAGTATTCCAGTGCAGACGCCGCCTCATCCTGCGTAAGCGCATCAAAAGTTTCTCCTCCCGCAGTTCCGTGGCCGGTGCGAAGGTTGGCGATCACCTGCTGGATAAAGGCATTTGGATCGGTCCATCCCGCAGCCACTCCAAACTTCGTCTGTCCCTGCTGTATTTTGAATACCCTGGTATCGACGCTTAACCATGACGTTGGGCCGTCCAGCATATAAGGGTTGGCATTTATCTGCAAGCGAACTCTCTTTGAATCGTCCACCACGCGGTTCCCGCAACGATCGGTGGCAGTGACCACGAGTTTCAGATCTTTTAAATCACCGGCGACCATTCCTGCAAATAAGGTGGTGGCCGCAGGAAAAATCACCTGGCACGTATACGTGATGCGTTGAGGGATGGCCGGATGCAAACCGGGACTTTCGGAGTTGATTGAGGTAATGCTAACCTGGATGTCTGTGGCGGGAACAGGAGTGCCCATCAAGTCCTGAAATTCGATCAACGGTTGATGGGCAACGTCCGTGTAAATGCCCGCACCGTACACGGGAGGGGCAATGAGATTTTTTAGTTGAGGTTCTACTTCCGCCGGCCAAACAATCGTGGCGGCCCTGCTGGTGCGGTCCTGGAGAATAACATAAAAGGAATCGTCAAAAACACTTTGACCACCACTGGCCACCGCATCGACCTGGTCTTTGCTAAAAGAACTGCGATTCAGATATGTGGTAATTTCAGGAGCTTGTTTTTCCTGGATGAGAGGTAATTCAATCACTTTTTCAAAATCAAATCCATCAATGCGGGTATACGCCGATCCGGCAGGAAGATTCGGAACAAAAGCTTCAAGAAGAGTGATCGATGTATTCGAATTTATGGTGGCAATGGCTCTTACTTGTCCGTTGGCCCGCAGCAGATCGCCTTGATTAAACTGGTTAAAAGAAGTGCCTGTTCCGGTGACCGTGATACCGCTGCTGGATAGAGTACCCGCAGCAGATGCAATACTGCCGTTTGCCTGTTGATCGCAGGAAAGATGGGCCGTTATCCGAATCACGCTGTTTTTAAAACCCGTCGCCGTTGGCGAAAACAAGAGGTTGTCCTGAATGAAGGGACCTTCGCCCGAAATATCCAGCGTGCCGGCAGAACCGTCAAACACAAACTGTTCTATGCGATCGACATTCTGTTGCGCGGTGGTGATTGTAAGGTTGCGCGTAATAGAGATGACCGGTGTGTTACTCACATTCTCCCGGATCACATCACACGTGATCTTCAAATTCAAAGAACGGCCGAAGGGATCCGTCCTGACATTTACTTTCAGGTTAAGCGTTCCTTGTCCATTGGCGAGATTTATTCCTGAAATAGCATTGGACGGTTCGACCGTGTCTGTATTTGTATTCAGATCACGAAGAATCGTAAGCACTTGCGGGCTAGGAAAAGTAGCATTCGTAGATAATACAAAATCAAGGGCATTGAAATCAGGCCTGCGTTTGCTCCACAGATCATCGATGAAACCGTGCCATGCAAAAAATCGGGGAACGTGATTGTTGGTAACGGCATCGATCAGGTCGCCGTTCAGGATATGTCCTTCCGCATGGTAACCTGTGTCCATCCACTCTGTGATACCATCGTCTAATAGAACATTGATTTGAGTGAATTGATTATTATCCAGCGCAAATAACTGCCCCATCAATCCGAGGTTTGGGAATTCATGGAGATCGCCATTCCAGAGGGTGTTATGAACGGGGCTGAAATTAACCGGCGGATTCGTTGACGACGCAGCCCAGTCTACCAGTGGGTTCCCCGAGGTATCGGCTTCCACACCAGCGGGTGGAAGACCGCCACCCCCGGTGTCGTGTGCACAGCAGTTGTGCGATTGAACGGCCTCTTGATTTGTCCGCGCCAGCCAGCGGTCGAAGAGTTCCAAATGATCTCTATGGAATGCAAAAAATTCTGCCCCCACCTGGGTGCGACTGATTTCTTTTTTTCCAATGTGTTGCCCAACGCTTGTTTTAAAATAAGGTGTAGGCGTCGTCCAACCGCTTCCAATCGGCCCGCTGGGATGCCAGACGTGGTGGACCATGTAAAAAATATCCGTAAAATCTTTTTCAGAAAGTACAATGCCATCTTTGTCATACACGGCGGAAACAGGAAGCACAGGTTCTCCAAGCAATCTTTTTCTCAGGTCGCTGACCCATTTCATGAAAGCCCAATACCGGTGACTATATGGCGTCTTTACTTCATCCTGGTTCATCTCCGTACCACCAAAGTAGTGCCTTGTTTCTTTATAATAATTTCGCACGGCGTTTCCCAGATCGTCTAATGTCCACCCGGCAGGAAATGCACCTCCACTCAACGTAACAGGCAATATGGGCCCCTCCGGCAAACCCATGCCCGGATACATATCCAGTCCATTCCACGGACGGACCGGCGGCAGGAAATATTTACTGCGCCATTCTTCATAGCTGGCAAGCATGTAGTCAAGGTGATGCGACAGGAACTGCTGCCCGGTGACCGTGGTCGTTCCCAGGTTTGGTATAAATTGAAGCGTCCATCGCAAATGGTTTAGTCCACTCGATGGAAGGTGAGCTGATGCACCCAATTCAGCGCTGCCCATGTCGCCATAAATAAGCTCGTTGACGAAGGGGATTGAATTTGCTGCCATGATCTTTAGTTTTTAGAATGATAAATACTGGAGGATGTTTTGTCTATTGAGGCAAAGGGCCTGCAAATCAACGCATACGGTTCAGGGTGAAATTTGGGATTGACGTCGGTTTCTTTACCTGTCTTAAAATTGGATCAACGCGTTCTTCAGTCTTATGAATTTCAACAACAGGATGAAGACGTCTACTACCCACGCGGTGAGCCGCTCAGATCTCTCAACGGGCCAAAGCGCAACCGGAAACGGTCGCATAAAATATGAATCTCAAACTCCAGGTGGACGGATCAGGGGAGCGAGTAGTGACAAACGAATGTAGCGAACCTGATCAAGGCATTCAATACCAGAGAATTGGGACATGTCCGCCGCAAAAGGAAATATTTCAAATTATTTTAGTTGACTTAGTCAACTAAAATAATCTATCTTCGTTTCATGAATAACAAGCCCATCGAAGAATTTCGCTCCTTCAACCGTTTTTATACGGCGGTGATCGGGCTGCTCGACAACCATATCCTGAACAGTAATTATACACTGGTGGAGGCCCGGATCATGTATGAACTCTATCACGGCAAGAACCAAACGGCCAGTGATCTCATTCACACACTATCCATCGATAAAGGATACCTCAGCAGGGTGCTGCGGCAATTTGAAAAAAGGAAGTTTATAAATCGACAGCGCTCTGCTGAAGATACGCGCGTCATTTTTCTGAATCTCACCGCCGAGGGGAAGAAGGAATTTCAACAGCTGGACAAAGCCTCCAACGACCAGGTGAAGTCGATCCTAAAGGAGCTTTCGGAAAAAGATCTTGCGCTGCTATTGGGCAGCATGGCTGAAATTAAAAGAATATTAACATCAAAATAAATCCGCTATGAGAGGGAAAATTACCCTGGACGAAGTGTCGATCCGCACAACCCTTCGGCCCGGCGATCTGGGCTATATCATCCACCGGCATGGTAAACTCTATGGCGACGAATACGGATATGGCGTGTCGTTTGAGTCCTATGTAGCCGGGGGACTGCATGAATTTTATAAAGGTTATGATCCGTCCAGGGACCGAGTGTGGATTGCGGAACACGATCAACGCATCGTCGGGTTTCTTCTGCTCATGCATCGCGACAATAAGGTGGCACAGCTTCGTTACTTTTATCTGGAAGCCGATTACCGGGGCATTGGCCTTGGCAAGAAGATGATGTCGCTGTATATGGATTTCCTGCGGGCATGCCGCTACACGGCTTCTTACTTATGGACGACGCATGAACTATCTGCCGCGGCGTCCCTTTACAAGCGGGAAGGATTTAAATTGACGGAAGAAAAAGAGTCCACAGCTTTCGGCAAGGTTCTTAAAGAACAGCGCTACGATCTTGTGACAGCGGATTGAATATAATTAGGGTCGATAAAACGAAGGCGTCCTATCATAACATAACGATCATGGTGGAAAGACACTGGAAGGGAATTGCGATCCGGGAAATGGCTGGCGATTATATTCAGCATCTCCAGAACGAGACGCTTCCCGGATTAAAAGCGATTCCCGGATTTAAGGGCTTCTCGATCCTTAGCCAGGAGACAAAAGAAGGCATAGCGTTTTTGATCATCACGCGATGGGAGAAACTGGAATCTATTCAGCAGTTTGCCGGAATGCATTACGAGGAGGCGGTCGTTCCCGACGTCGTCAAGGCCATGATGATCCGGTATGACCTTCGGGCGGAGCACTATGTCGTGCAATGGGAGGAGACGTTTTAGTCTACCAACGGAGAATCAAAATAACTTCTTGATCTTAAACGTGAGCATGAAGATAAAAAACACCAGGATCGCGAGAAAATGAATCCCTGAAATAACAACGTGTGCAACCCAGAGCCATCCTACGGGCGCCTCGATCAATGCATAAACCGAGCAACCCGCTACCAAAGCCTCAAAGACCACCACCAACATCTCACGAAATTCCATAATATGCTGTTGGATCCGGATTTGTTTTTGCGTCCAGTACAACAGCAGGGATACACTTACCGCTAAATTCAGATAAACGATGATGCCAAAGCTGGAAGAAGCCAATCCCACGATCAGGACGATGGCATGAATCAAAACGACCATGGCCACCGCTGCGCAGACCTGCTTGTCGGTAGTACTCATGCGTCGATCGGTGCCAGGTTCAGACTAGACTTCAAAGGGAAGAGCATATTCTTTGCTCACCGGCTGGGAGCTGCGCGACTTCACTTCCACGCGTGCCTTGAGCGGGGAGCCAAGGACAAGATAGTTTTTGACGTACTGATCTTCGTGTACCATCCAACTGTAGTCCTCCAGCAACATTTCCCGAAGACCAGCCTTGGTGGCTTTGTACGCCAGCCGCTCCACAAGCAAGGGTTCGTAGTTTACCGTGTAGCCCATGTAGCATACCTGGATTCCGGGTTTGGATTCGTTACCCATCTCGGTGCAGGCAATGACGTTGATGGTGATCGCCGAACCGTCTTCCAGGTCTTTCACTTTCCACTCCTCGATTGTTGTTTTTTCGTTGGCCATGTTTTAGGGATAAAAGTTTGCAGAGCGTGTGATTGGAACCAGCTTCCCCTGCCTGAACGCAGGAAGGGGATTATAGTTGTCGCTCATTAAAATTAGTTCAAATGCCTGAACTCCTTTGGGGACTTCCCCGATTTTGATTTGAAGATCTTTGTAAAATGGGAGGGATGCTCAAACCCAAGTTCATAGGCAATCTCACTGATCGATTTGTCCGAACTCCACAACAGCGATTTGGCTCTCTCTACCAACTGCAGATGGATGTGCTCCTGTGTTGTTTTTCCGGTATATCTTTTCAGTAGATCCGATAAATAACTTGGCGACAGATTCAATTCGGAGGCAAAGTATTTTACATCCGGTAAGCCTACTTCCATGAGGGAGTCCTGGGCGAAGTAGTTCAGCAGCGAGCGCTCGAATTGTTGTACGATGTCGTTGCTCACTTTTGCGCGGGTAATGAATTGCCGGTCGTAGAACCGGTCGCAATAGTTGAGTAGGAGTTCGATGTTATTTAAGATGAGTCCCTGCGAATGTTTGTCGATATTTTGAGAGTATTCCTTTTTTATTTTTTCTGCACAATCCCTCAGCGTCGCCCGTTCTTCGTCGGATACGTGCAACGCCTCGTTCACGTCGTAGTGAAAGAACGAGTATTGATGGATCTTTCTTCCCAGGTCTGTGCGGTGTAACAAATCGGCGTGGAAGAACAAACCCCACCCCTCGTTATACGAAACGTGACGCGCTGTGGAAATGGCCTGACCGGGGGCGGTAAACACCATGGTGCCCTCGTCGAAGTCGTAATAGGATTTCCCATATTTCATGGAGCCTTTCAGTTGCTTGAGGTACACCGAATAAAATCCGATCCGGTACGCCGTTTCCTCTTCGCGAAAGTTTTCCCGGCTGATTTCTTTCAGGTCGATGAACGACACCAGCGGGTGCCTGGGACTGGCGCAACCGTAGAGTTTGTGCAGGTCCGAGATGGTGGCTATATCGACAAAGGTATTGGGCATGATCGTCAAGGATAAATATACAGAAATATAAGATTCAACCCGGGATGCAATTTCGAAGATTACACACGGAGGATGCGACCGTTGATGATCCCCAGCAAAGCCCGCTCATAGGCCTTCGCTACTTTCCAGGCATCTACCGGGATGAACCCTGGAAAATAAGGGTGATACGACGGGGACTCCGTGAGCACGGTGGGGCTGATGCAATTGATGCGTATGCCGCGCGGCAGCTCGTGCGACGCGGCTTTCACAAAGCCTTCCACACCTCCGTTCACCACCGTGCCGAGGGTGCCTCCCGCGATCGGCTCGTCCGTCAACACACCCGACACCAAGGCGAACGAGCCCTTGTCGGAAATGTAGGGAAGCGCAGCACGCACAATATTGATCTGTCCCATCAATTTATGACCGAGTGCAAAAGCAAAGTTCTCATCGGTCAATTGTTCGAAGGGCCCGGCCACCACATCGCCGGCGGCATTGGCCACGGCATCGAAGGTGCCGATGGATTTGAACAAAGCATCCAGGCTTTCTTTCTGCTGAATGTCTGCCCGGTAGCCGCCCGAGGAGCGCGAGACGCGAACAACTTCGTGACCGCCTTCCTCCAACGCCTTCGCCACCGCTTTTCCGATCGTGCCGCTCGCACCGATAACCACTATTTTCCGTTTCATAATTTTTCTTTTGGGAAGTTTTGAACATCACAAATACATGCCGCCGGAAACTTCGATGCGTTGCCCGTTCACCCACTTGGCATCTTCTGAACATAAAAAGGCAACTACACCGCCAATGTCATCGGCCTGACCGATGCGGGGAAGGGCTGTGATGGATTTTATGTACTCCTGAACCTGTGGTGTCTCTCTCAATCGTCCGCCGTTAAAGTCGGTGGCAATCGCACCGGGTGCTACGATGTTGGCCCGGATGAAACGGGAGCCCAGTTCTTTGGCCATGTACTTGGTCAGTGTTTCCACGGCCGACTTCATGCTGGCGTAAGCTCCGCTTCCTGGGTAACTGAAACGCGTCAGCCCGCTGGATATGTTGACGATGGCGCCGCCATCATTGAGGTAGGGGAGGGCTTTTTGGGTTAAGAAGAACACGCCCTTGAGATGAACATTCATGAGCTCATCAAATTGTTCTTCTGTGGTAGCGGCCAGCGACGGCACCGAGATGCCATGCCCGGCGTTGTTGATCAAAAAATCAAAACGCTCCGTACCAAATGTTTTTTTCAAAGTGGCTTGCAACGCTGCAAAAAAAGTGTCGAAGCCGGACACGGTTCCAGCATTCAGTTGCAACGCTGCGGCGCGCTGACCCCGTTGTTCGATCTCGGCCACGACCTGGAGCGCTTCGTCTTTTTTAGAGTTATAAGTAACGATCACGTCGTTGCCTTTTCTGGCCAGGTTCAGGGCCATGTCTTTTCCCAGTCCACGGCTTCCGCCAGTGACTAAAGCGATTTTCTTTTGTGTTGTGTTCATATTTGCGTTCATTGGTTATGACATCACAAAATTGATCACAAAGCCACAAAGCGATTTATACGTTTTCGGGCATTCCTTATACTTTTAACAGCTTTGCTCCGGAAGTCCCTTCATCAGGTTTTGATTGGGGAGGGTGCCAGACAGGGAGATTAGCTTTGAATGGCCACAGAAAGCTCTCCTGCTTTTTCCATCACATCCCTATGTGCAAGCCCCCATTGCTCCAGTTGTTTCCAGACCGGCGCCAGCTGCCGGGCGCTCTCCGACAAATGGTACTCCACCCGGGCCGGCACTTCCGCATGGACGGTCCGGATCACCAGACCGCTCTTTTCCAGTTCCTGCAGATGCAAAGTGAGCATGCGATCGGACACGTTTGGCAGGCGTTTCTTCAGCTCGCTAAAGCGCAACGTCCTGCCTTCGAGTTTGTATAAAATGAGCAGCTTCCATCGGCCACCCAAAATGTCGACGGCATAGACCATGCCGCAGAAATCGATCAGCGTTTCGCGGTTGATGGTATTGGTGGAGGTTGGTTTGCGTTTTCCCATGGCTTTATTTTTTTGCGCTTACATTTTTGTGTGCTCCGCACAATGCGCTGTGCACTGTCCATGTAAACCCACACTGCGATAATTTTGTTCGGCCCATTAAAAAAACAGGGTCTCTTATGAAAATATTGATCGTCCTGGCACATCCCGAGCCTCAAAGTATGAACGCCACCATGTTTACTACCGCGATTGAAACGCTCACGGCGGCCGGTCACGAAGTGAAAACTTCCGACCTGTATGCTATGCGTTTTAATCCCGTATCCGATCAAAGCAATTTCACAAGACTTCAGAATGCGGCATTCTTTAAACAGCAGTTGGAAGAAGTGCATGCCACTGAGACCGTCGGCTTTGCTGCAGACATTGAACGTGAACAACAGAAAGTAGAGTGGTGCGATCTGATGATCTGGCAATTTCCGCTGTGGTGGTTTAGCGTGCCCGGCATCCTCAAGGGTTGGGTTGATCGCGTTTTTGCCATGGGACGTTTCTATGGGGAGGGAAGGCTCTACGAACAAGGTGTGTTCAAGACTAAAAAAGCCCTGCTTTCTCTAACCACCGGGGGTCGTGAGGAAGCTTACCGTGAGGATGGACTTCAGGGTGATATTCAGAACATTCTCAAACCCATCCACCGCGGCATGCTGCGGTTCACGGGGTTCAGTGTCTTGCGGCCACAGATCATTTATGGACCGGCACGACAATCGCCCGCCATGCGCGAGCGGGAACTTGATCAATGGAGGAGCAGGCTGGCGGAGGTGTTCAATGAATCACCGGTAGAAGTGGGGACGTATTGACGCGGGATGCCTGCCTTTTGCAAAGTGGAGCTACTCCCGCTTCAACACCTCGGCAGGATTTGACCGCGCCACCTTGAAGGTCTGTGAACCGACCATCAGGAACGCAATGGCCATGACGGATAGAAAACCGATCAGCATCTCCGGCCATCCGATCGGATCGTGATATACGAAGTTGGCCAACACCACCTTGTCGAAGAACAGATAAGTAATGGGAAGAGCAATGCCGGCAGCGATGCTGAGCAGCAGGATAAACCCTTTGCTGAGCAGGACGATCAATTTGCCCTCGCTTGCACCCAGCACTTTGCGTATGCTGATCTCTTTCAGACGCGTCTCGGTCGTGAACACCACCATTCCAAACAAGCCCATCGACGAAATACAAACGGCAAGAAACGCCAGGAAACCGATCACCTTCAACATCATGGAGAACGCGCTGTAGGCCTGCTCGATCTGGTCATCATAAAATTTTGCGTCCAGGGGATGAACCTTGTCCACTTTTCGCCAAGCCTCTTCGATGCGCGCACGGGTGGCCGGCAAGTCGTGGCTGTTGATCTTTACGTTCACGAAACCGTAGTTCGTATTCGCAAAATAGCGGAAGGCCATGGGCTCGATATTGTCTTCCACCGTCTCATAATGAAAATCCTTTACCACGCCCACGATCGTCAATTTCTTTCCGTCAATCGTAACTTCTTCACCGATGGCTTTGGCCGGATCGCTGTTCGCAATGTTGAATCGTTTCAGGAGACGCTCATTTACAATGGTCTCACTCTCCGTGGCACCCTCCTGTTTTGGTGTAAAATTTTTTCCCGCCAGAAGCGTGTGGCGATGAAGCGGCAAATAGTGTTCGTCGATAATATTCAGCCATACGCCAGCAGAGTCGTTCGTTTTTTCATACTTCATGGGCAACCCATAGATATGACCCAGGCTCATTACGATGAGCGACTGCGAAGCCCCTTCCACTTCAGGGAGCTCCTTCAATTCTTTTATGACTGCGTTGGCGCTGTTTCCCTGAAGGTTGATGTTCAGGATATTCTCGGTTGTGAACCCTAAATCGAAGGCCAGAAAACTGCTGTATTGTTTGTAACCCACCAGGGTTGAGGTGATGAAGATCAAGGAAAAAAAGTATTGCACCACGATCAATCCCTTGCGCAGGTTCACGTGGCGAAAGAGTTTCAGCGTCGATGCGTCCTTTAATACTTTGTTGGGATTGATCCGCGAGAATAGCAGCGCAGGAATAATGCCGGCCGCGATACCCACGGCGATGGCGAATGCAATAAAGCTGAGAACAATTCCGGGAGTAAGCTTTAGTACGGCAAGGTTTTCAAGAAAACTATGGAGTGAAATGAATTGCGTGCGCAAAAACAGGAACAAAAGAAACGAGACCACCAGGGCCATCAACGAAATGATCACAGATTCCATAAGGAACTGTCCCATCACATGACCTTTTCCGGCACCGATGATCTTGCGAATGCCCACTTCACGTGAACGCCTGAACGCGCGCGCCACCGACAGGTTTGTGTAGTTGAAACACGCGGAGAGGATCACCACGGCGGCGAGCCCTGCCAATATCCATATCGCTGCTGAATTCATGACCGGTCCGATCTGGTTGACCAGTTTTTTTCCGATCGCAATATCAGCCAGGGGCTGTAGCGAAAGGGAGATCTTTGAATCCACCAGACCTCTATTTTCAGCAGCGCTTATCTTATCGAGGCTGGTTTGTAGAACGGAAGGGTCGCTGTCTTTTTGGAGAACCAGGTAAACATAATTCATGTATAGGCTGCCCCAACTCATAAAACCTCCATCCGTATCCGGCTTTTGCAATTCCACAGTAGAAAAGGAAGCGAGCGACTCAAACCGCAGGTGCGACAGTTTGGGAATATCTTTCATCACACCGGTAATAACATAATTGAGCGTATCCACTTTAACAGATCTGCCCAGCACATCGGTCACGCCGAATATTTTCTTTGCCGACTGCTCTGTCAACACCAAGGAGTAGGGCTCTTTCAGGACCGTGGCGGGGTCGCCGTATAACAGGGGAAAGGTAAAGACCTTAAAGAAAGATGCGTCGGCCCATAAGCCGCTGATGGGCAAAGTTGCCGGGCCCGCCGTCACATCACCACCAAATCCCCGGCGAAGAAGGGTGAGCGCCTCGATGCCTGATAGCGTCTCGTCGATCTTTTTTCCCGCCACCACCGATGTTGAGGCGCAAACCATCGATCCGTTGGTGGTGATCACGCGGTATATCCTGTCCCGCTTTTCATGAAAGCTGTCATACGACATCAGGTCGGAAATGAAAACGATCACCACCAAACCCACCGACATGCTCACGGCAAGCCCGGCAATGTTGATAGCAGAGAATAATTTGTGCCGCACAATACTACGGCCCGAGGTTTTGATGTAGCTGCCGATCATAATCCACTGTATTAAAAGATCTACGAAATTTGGTTTACGAACCGTATACGACCTGAAAAACTTGAAAACATCGATGACGTAAATCAGCCTGGCCCTCCCTATCCCCTTTGATCTCGCATGCCGCTGAAAATATTCATTGAGATCTCCTTCCAGATCCTCTACGATCTCAGCCCGGCAATACCAATGAAGCAATCGCGTTGCCCAACGCGGTGGACGTATATCACCCCGCTTCATGACGCCCCTATTTTTAAAGCGCTATCCAAAATAATAAGCACCATTTGTATTAATTACGTAAATGTATGTAAAATGGTTGGATGCACGACGATCTGACCAAGCCAGTGCTGTGACCCGTCCTGAAAACTGACTACTAACTACTGAATGCCGAGAACAAGCTCCTGGCTCCCGGCTCCTGGATTCTGGCTCCTGAAAAAACGACCAATCACTCTAATCCCCCTCTGCTTTAAATATCCCTCCACCTTCCCAACACCCGCCGTGTGTTTTTTCACACATCGCCCACCCCAATCCTCCTTCAACGGTTGCAATAAAAATTATTCCCCCGTCAGCATATCATCCCATGTTTTTCGATCAAGATTCCTTTAAATTCATGTGGAACCTGAAAAACCCTATTTCCACCTATGAAAACGCGTTACGGCATTGTCTTCCTGATCCCACTACTTTCCATTCTTATTCTGCTCACCCGTTGTGCTGGTAAAAAAGTCCAGGCCGAAGCCATGGAGTCTGCGGCCGCACCGCTTCCTCACCCGTTCGATCCCCTCGGCGAAAGCGAGATCAGGACCGTGAAGCAAGTCTTGCTCGCGGAAAAGAAAATAGACAGCACGTATCGCTTCTTTGTCATCAATCTGAAAGAGCCGGCAAAGGCCGACATGCTCAACTACAAACCTGGCGACGCTTTTCAACGACAAGCCTTTGCCGTGTTGTATGATTGGAACACCAACAAGACCTTCGAAGCGGTGATTGACATCACGGCAAAAAAAGTAAAATCGTTCGAGTACATGGCGGGCGTCACAGCCGGTGGAATGGCAGGCGATACATTGGTAGACAAACTGCTCAAAAGCGACCCGGCCTGGATGGAGGGATTGAAAAAACGCAACATCCATCCTGACTCTATTAAGACTTCCTATGTGTTTGCCGGCGAGATGGGCATGGCACCGGCCGATCATCGTGAAATGATCTGCACACCACAATATATCAACAAGAAGTATCACGAGCTTTTGATCGATGGTCTTGTGGCCTATGTGGACCTCACCACGAAAAAGGTTCTCAAAGTTTTGGATGATGGGGGCAAGGGATATTACAAACCCGAAGACATCGGCTATTTCAATCCTGCCGTGGATACGGTGGTGGCACCTAAAACAAAACCGTTGCAGATGAGTCAGCCCGAGGGAACAAGCTTTACCATTGAAGGCTACGAAATAAAAAGCAAAAGCTGGACATTCCGTGTCGGCATCGACAACCGCGAGGGGTTGGTCATCCGCGACGCCAAGTTCAACGACAACGGCACACTCCGGCCGGTGCTGTACCGCGCCTCCGTAGCCGAAATGTATGTACCCTATGGATCCACCGACATGACACACGCCGCGTGGAACTACTATGACGTGGGCGCCTACCGCATGGGACAGGGCGATCCCAAAGTGATGAATGGCCTGAAGGCAGGCGCCGATGTGCCGATGAATTCAAAATTCCTGTCCACCTTCTTTCACGACGAACGCGGCGAGCCCATGAAGCTCGACAGCGTGATTGCCGTGTATGAAGAATACGGCGGCCCCATCACGCGCCACGGCCGCTTCTCGCATGAGGCGCGAAATCTCGTCGTCAAATATTTTACACGCGTATGGAACTACGACTATGGATTGAAGTGGATCTTTCACGAAGACGGCACCATCGACCTCAAAGCAGAACTCACGGGCATCGTGGGCATCAAGGGTGTGAACCGCACCAGCGACCTGCCTGGCGGACCTGATGAAACATTCAATGGAAATTATTACGGCACACTCGTAGCGCCTCACGTGGAGGCGGTGAACCACCAGCACTTCTTTTCATTCCGCTTGGATCTGGATGTCGACGGAACCGAGAACCTGGTGGAGGAGATGAACACCGTGGCCGTGCCGCCATCGAAAACAAATCCCTACGGCAATGCCTTTGCCAAACAGATGTCGCTGATCCGGAACGAAGGGGAAGGCCAGCGCAACCTGAACCCGGCCAGCAACCGCCATTGGATGATCGCCGACTCCAAGGCCGTGAATGCATTGGGGCAAATGAAAAGTTATGTGATCATGCCGGGCTCCAACGCCATGCCGTATGCAGGAACCGGCTCGGGCCCGCGAAAAATGGCCGACTTCCTGGAACGCCAGGTATGGGTGACCGCCTACAAAGAAAATGAAACACACCCCGCAGGCGAGTATCCCAACTCAAGAGCCATAAAAGACGGCATCACGCAATGGACCAGCGACAAAGAAGACCTGGTGGGCAAGGATGTCGTGCTCTGGTATAACCTGGGCATCACCCACATCGTGCGACCCGAGGAATGGCCCATCATGAACACGCATACGCTAGGCTTTACGTTGGCGCCTTTCGGATTTTTTGAAAGCAATCCCGTCATCGGAGGCAAACACGCGAAAACAAAAACCACGGTGGTTCAAGGGACAAAGGTGCCCCCGGATGTTTCGCTGTGCGTTCCTTTGCCCGGAGAGAAGGCGCAGCCGGTTCTCGTGAAGCGATAGAAAAATTAAATTTTTCCGACCAACTTCTTTCCGGCGGCTGCATCCAAAAGGATCTCGCAGTTGGGATGAAGCTGCACCACCGAAGCCGGTATATCCGTAGTGACCGGGCCGAGGATGGCTTGCTCAATGATGTCGGCCTTGTGTGCTCCTTTGGCGATCAGGATAAGCTTGCGCGTATACATGATATTTTTTATGCCGCGGGTCAATCCTCCCAACACGGTTTCGGGTGGTACTTGAGTTTCGCGGCGAACGCGTGCTTCAAAGTCGGGATCCATCGGCGACACCCACGTCTCACTTTCAAAGGGAGTGCCGGGCTGGTTTATGCCAATGTGCCCGTTGCTGCCAATGCCCAGCATTTGAAGATCGGCGCCACCGCGTTCGGCAAGCCGCTGTTCGAATAACCGCGCTTCCCGTTCAAAATCATCCGACATCGTCGGAGGCATGATAAAATTTTCGTCGGGGATGCCCAGCGGACCGGCGAGTTGGTTTAGGATCATGGTGTAGCAGCTGCCCGAATATTCGCGGGGAAGATTCGTAAGCTCGTCCACATTGAAAAGCGTGATGCGCGACACATCGAAAGGATATTGTTTATGGATGGCCGAGACTACGGCGTGCATGTTGATGGTGGTTTGTCCCGTGGACAGTCCAATCACCGCGTTGGGCTTCTCCAGCATCTGGGCAATGATGCGCCAGGCGGCGGTGACGTCAAATTGGTGTTCGTCTTTCGTGATCGTGATCTTCATGATACTGTATTTTGAAAAAATGCTTTTATAAATTCTTCAACTCCTCTTTAAAAAATGTCTCGATCGCGGCGGCAGCCTCGGTTTCGTCTTCGCCCTCCACGATCAGCGTAACCGTGTCGCCGCCCTTCAGCGCCAGCGACAAGATGTTCAGCATGCTGTTGAGCTTCACGGTCTTCTCGCCTTTTTTCAGACTGGTGGCCGACTTGTATTTTTTGGCCAGCCGGATCAGGTTGGTCGCCGGGCGGGCATGGAGGCCCTCGGCCGCGGTGATCAGGTAATCGTGTGTTATCATCGTTTTGTTACAGCTTGTAGATATTGTATAATTTCAGGAGTGCTGCGCATGGCCATCACCGTCCGGCATATTTCCTGGGCGGCCGTGATGCTGGTGTTCAGGATCAGATCTTTGACATAGGGTATCGACGCGGCGCTCATCGAGAATTCTCTCAAGCCCATTCCCAGGAGCAACAGCGTGGCCGTTACATCCCCCGCCATCTCACCACACATGCCGGTGTGATGATGGAATTTGTTTCCTTGTTCGATCACGTTTTGGATCAGCCGCAACACGCCGGGGTTGAAAGGATCGTACAAATGTTTCACCTGTTCATTCATCCGGTCTACCGCCAATGTATATTGACAGAGATCGTTTGTGCCGATACTAAAAAAGTCAACTTCGCGAGCCAATAGGTCAGCCATCACCGCCGCCGAGGGAATTTCGATCATAATGCCCACCTCGATCGCCGCATTGTAGGGCGTGGACGCCGATCGCAGCGCCGTTTTCACATCCTCCAAAATGGCTTTGGCTTGCTCGATTTCAGAGACGTTGCTGATCATGGGAAACATGATCTTCAGATCGCCGAACACACTGGCGCGCAAAATGGCGCGCAGTTGGGTAATAAAAATATCTTTCCGGTCCAGGCAAATGCGAATGGCCCGGTAGCCCAGAAAAGGATTTTGTTCAGCAGGCAAGTGAAGATAGGGCAGGGGCTTGTCGCCGCCGATGTCGAGCGTTCGCACGACGACGGGTTTGCCGCCGGCCTGCAACGCAACATTTTTATAGAATTCAAATTGCTCTTCTTCGGTTGGCAGCGTGTTGCGGCCCATGAAGAGCAGCTCCGTGCGAAGCAAGCCGCTTCCTTCAGCGCCAAACGCAAACGATGCTTCCAGGTCCGCCGCATTCGAAATGTTTGCCATCAATTTGACGCGCACGCCATCGGTGGTCACAGCGACAATATCTTTCAAAGCATTTAATGCACTCGCCTGGGTAGTGAATGCTTTTTTCTTTGCCGTATATTCATTCAGTATTTCCGTCGTCGGATTCACCACGAGCATACCCTCGCTGCCATCGACGATAACGACGTCGCCGCCCCTCACAGACGCGAGCGCGTCGCCACATCCCACCACGGCCGGTATGCCCCGGGCCTTTGCTACGATGGCGGCATGCGACGTCTTGCCACCGGTCCGTGTGACCAATCCGATCACTTTGGCAATGTCTACCGAAAGGATATCCATCGGGGTGATGTCTTCGCCGATGAGTATGGTATTTTCGCTTACGATAAGCTCGCTGGGTTTCAGCGTGGGATCGAGTTCCATCAAGATCCGGTTGCCGGCTTCTTCCACATCGGCCGCCCGCTCGCGGAGATAGGCGTCGTCCAGATTGTGTAACGTGGTCACGGCGGCGGCAATCACTTCCATCACGGCGTCCGTCGCCGTGACGTGTTCCGAAGTGATCTTTTCGACAACATCGGTGATGATCTGCTCGTCTTGCAACAATTCGATCTGGATCTCCAGCACTTCCGTGGGACCATCGTGCGCGACGAGTGTATCCATCACGGCTTCCACTTCCGCTACTGCCGAGGTCACGGCCTGTTCGAATCGCAGCACTTCTCTTTTTACTTCCGCTTCGCTTTGCAGGGTCACGCCCGTGAGACGCGGACGTTTTTTCTCCACGACCACTGCCTTTCCTATCGCGATACCCGGTGAAGCGCCGATGCCTTTCATGTATTGAGTTTGATTATGCCAGGATGTGAAGAATACTGCCCAGGAACCCAACGACTAACAAACCGAGTAACAGCCACGTGGGTTTCATGTTTTTCTTTACGAAATAAAACGTCAGAAAGGTAAGCCCGAGTGGGATGATGTTGGGAACGATCTGATCCAATATGGATTGCAAAGTAGCGGCGGTGTCGTCGCTACCCAAGGTGATGGGCGTTGTGATGTTCATCAACGTGGCCGTCATGGCGCCGATGACCATGAGGCCGAGGATGGACGAGCCCACAGTGAGTTTGTCCATCACGTTTGTCTTGGCCAGGTTTTGCAGGAAGCGCGTACCCGTGTTGTAGCCGATGAACGTGAGTTGATAGCGCAACACTAAATGCGGCACATTAAAGATCAGCAAAAATAAAATCGGCCCCAGCACATTGCCCTTGATCGCCAGCGACGCGCCCACACCAGCGGCAATAACTTTAAAGGTGCCCCAGAACAATGAATCGAACACGCCGGCCAACGGCCCCATGAGACCGGTCTTTACGGAATTGATAGACTCCTCATCAAAATCTTCCGATTTGCTTTTCCGCGCTTCCATCGCCGCCGTGATACCGAGGATCAACGTAGAACCGTAAGGACTCGTGTTAAAAAACTGCAGGTGACGTGTCAACGCAGCCGACATGCTTTGCTTGGTGGTGTATAATTTCTTCAACACCGGGATCATGGCAAAAGCAAACCCGCTGTTTTGCCAGGTCTCGAAATTGAAATTGGCCTCCAACGCCAGCGAGCGGAAAAATAAACTTCGTATCGTTTTCTTGGGAAGCTCGGGTGCAGGTTCAACGGGGCTTTCGCCTTCATCGGCATCGTCGTCTTCCGTGGAAGCCGACTTGTGTGTGATGTCCGTAATGATGAGGGCGACAATCACACCCAAAGCGCCAATGGCGATGACGGGCAGCTTCAAATAACTTGTCAAGACAAATCCCAGGAAGAAATAGGGAGCCACCTTTTTATTGAACATCAGGTTGAGCAATAACGCAAAACCAAGCGCGGGGAGCATGTTGCCGGCGACCTTCAAACCATCATTCACCCAAACGGGGATGCTGTCGAGGAACGCTTTCATCACGTCGGCTCCCAGCAGCAGGGCCGTAAAGGTGATGAGTCCCATCAACAGTGGTTTTAAGAGGCCCGACAGCACATGGAGTCGTTGCAGTTTTTTATAGTCGCCCTCTTCTGCGTAGGTGGCAAAGCGCTTGTTGAATACGGCGCGGAACACAAACAGTCCGCTGATGGCCATCTCTGCCAGGATGGAAATGGGCACGGCTAAAGCCAAGGCAATGGAAGGTCCTTTACCCGATAGGATTGCAAAAGCCGTACTCAACACACCTCCCGTGATCACATCTGGTGGAATGGCCGCGCCCACTTTGATGTTGCCCATAAAGATGAGCTCCAGCGTGGCACCGATCACGACGCCTTGCGAAAGATCCCCCAGCACCAGGCCAACCAACGGCCCCAACACCAACGGCCTGCTGAGCAAGGTGGTGCCCAGAAAATCTTCCGAATGGCCAAACATGGCAATGAGCGTGATGAGGATGAAGGAGACTAGCACGACGGGATGTTTAAGGAGTGATGTATGCTGTTTAATTATTTATCGAGTAGACTCTCCACCTTCTGCTTGCTATCCGTCGGCACTTGTCGTATTTCGAGTTCTATATTTTTTTGAATGAGTTCTTGCAGCACCGGCACATCGTCGTCGGTGATGGCAATGGCTTTCGAGATCAGCCGCGAGCCTGCCTTGCCGCGGATGCCACCAAAGTTTATGGAGGTGATGGCGGACACGCCGGCGGCCAGCGTGGCAGCATCTTTTATGCTGTTGATCAGGATGAGCACATTCGCCTTGCTGTTCTTGTCGTCATTCAAAAAAAGAATGGCGTCGGCCAGGGTCTTGATCACCAGTTTTGTGTTGGCCGGTTTGGCGAGGTTCAGGGTCATTTTCTGAAATTCGTCTTTGGCCACTTTGTCGTTGGCCACCAACAGGCAGTCCACACTGAGCGCGGGCACCCAGGTGAAGGCCACCTGGCCGTGTACCAACCGGTCGTCTATTCTCGTGAGTTTGATCATGATGCTTCTTCTTCGTTAGAGGTGGCCATTAGTTTGGTGACATAGACGATTTGTTCCCGGGCATTGACAATGGCAGCCTCGATCACTTCGGCTGCGGGCGTCTCTGCATCGGCCATCAACACCTCGATCAACAACGCCAGGTTGAACCCCGACACCACGTGGACCAGGTGACCCTGCGTGTAGCGCAACACCTGGTTGGTGATGCTGCCCCCGAGCAAGTCGGTGAACACGATCAGTTCGTCGTGGGGCTGTAAGTCTTTCAATATCTTTTCAAGATCGCCTTCAATGCCTTTGTTTTCTTCCACATAGGCTTCGATCAAAAACACATGATCGGTTTGGCCGATAATAATATCCAGCGAAGACTTTATGCCCGTGGCCAGGCGGCCGTGGGTGGCAATAAGGAATTTTCGTGTTGTATGTTCCATGGGTGATTCAGGTGTGTGCGGTGTGCGTTGTGTTTGATGTGCGTTGTGCTACGAGAGGTGTGATGGTTTCGCGAGACAATGCATCAATAAAAATGGAATGTTTTTCCTGACAATTTTTGCCACTTGTCAAAATAATTGAAATTGAATGCAAATCATCGGAAATCAAAAAAGAAAAGTTCACACCCTATCTATAAATTTGGTTATGAAGCAACGCTTATCCACGATCATCAAACACCAAGGCGCCTTATGGCTAAGCCTGGTTGTGCTCCTCATCCTGGCAAAACACACGCCGGCGAGTGCTCAGGAACAACCAAAGATCAAAGTACTGGTGGTTGGCTCCAACGACCCATACCACAACGCCATGGTGAAAGCCGCACAACCTTTCTTTAAAGGTCTGGCCGAACAAAATAATTTCGAGGTCGACTTCACGCGCGACGCGTCGGCGATCACCGAGGAGAACCTGGCGCACTATCAGGTCTTTATTCAGCTGCACCTGGCGCCGTTTGATCTCACGGAACCCCAGCAGTTTGCCATCCAACAATTTACGTCAAAGGGCAAAGGATATATTGCCGTGCACGCCGCCGGGCTCACCGGCACACGCTTCCTGAAGCCGGGGGAAGTTTATTGGCAATGGTTTGAACAACTCATGGGCAACGTGATCTACTCACCGCACCCGCCGCTGCAGCAAGGAACGGTAGTGGTGGAAGACCGCACCCACCCGGTGACCCGCAACCTGCCGCCAACCTTTTCCATACGCGACGAATGGTATGAATTCGACAAGAGCCCGCGCCCCAACGTGCACGTGCTGGCTACTGCGAACGAATCCACCTACAAGCCCGCCAAACCCATGGGCGATCACCCCCTCATCTGGACCAACCCGGAATATGACCGCGCATTATATATAGGTATCGGTCACGACTCCACTACGTGTGCCAACGCCGACTTCGCCATCCTCATGCGCGATGCCATAAAATGGTCCGCCTCCGAAATCGAAAACAAAGCACAACACAACCTGGACGAATCCCTGGGGCAACCCGTGACCGTTCTCGCCAACCAGGTTGCCTATTCAACCGAAGCACCCAAAAGCGCCATCGTGAGAAGTCACAAACCGCTGCCTGAAAACATGACGTTCAACCTCATCGGTGCCCTGACATTAAAGACCGTTTATTCCGGCAAACTCCAAAAAGCCGAACAAGTTGCCGACTGGCAGCCCGGCATCTGGTATAGCCGCATCGACTTCTCGGATTTTAACACACCGGGATATTATAAACTCCAGGTGGAAGCCGAGGGCAAGCCCTACGAATCTTATGCATTCACGATCGGCGAAAAAGCGCTGAGTAAAGTTGCGCTGCCCGCCATCGCCAATTTCTTTTATCATCAACGGGCCAGCTCACCGGAAGAGGCCGGTGCCGACAAACACATCCTGCTCTATGGCAGCACCAAGACTGTCGACCTCTCCGGGGGATGGGCCGATGCCTCCGGCGATGTGAGCAAATATTTCTCGCACCTGGCCTACACCAATTTTATGTCTCCACAGCAAATACCGATGGTGGATTGGTCGATGATCAACACGGTGGACCGGATCCCCGAGCTGCTGGATCAGACCGGCTCCAAAGACGCACTGACAACGGAAGCGCTGTATGGCGCCGACTACATCATGCGATCGCTGTCGCCGGAAGGATATTTTTATATGACAGTGTTTACCTATTTTGACAAAGATCCCAATGCACGACGCGTGGTGGGACTGCTGGCCGATAGTAAGACCACCGCCGACTATCAATGCGCCTATCGCGAGGGTGGCGGCATGGCCGTGGCCGCATTGGCCCGCATCTCGCGCTGGCATCGCGACGGCGCCTTCACCTCGCAGCAATACCTCGACGCTGCCGAGCGCGCCTTCGCCCATCTTCAAAAGTTCAGCACCCGCTATGCCGACGACGGCAAGGACAACGTCATCGACGACTATTGCGCCCTGATGGCCGCCACCGAACTCTGGATTGCCACCGGCAAACCCGCCTACCAAGCCGAAGCCCGCAAACGCGCCGGCAACTTGAACAAGCGCCTTTCGCCAAAAGGATACTTCATAGCCAACGACGCTAATCGCCCCTTCTGGCACGCCGCCGATGCCGGCCTGCCCGTGATCGCGCTAGCCCGCTACCTGGATGTGGAAACCAACACCTCCGATCGAAACAAAGCCTTGACAACAATAAAAAAAGCACTGGACTACAATTTGTCCATCACACACGAAGTGACGAACCCGTTCGGATATCCGCGCCAAAGTTTCTTGTATAAAGGCAAAGTGCAGAACGGCTTCTTCATCCCCCACGAAAACGAAAGTGGCTGGTGGTGGCAAGGCGAAGACGCACGACTGGGCTCCCTGGCCGCCGCCATGCTGGTAGGCGGACGACTGGTCTACCCCGACAAAGGACCCCTCGGTGTGAAACCTGAGCTCGCCACCTATGCATCGAACCTCGTATCATGGGTGCTCGGAAGCAACCCCTACAACATTTGCATGATGTACGGCTATGGCAAAAATAATGTCCCCTACATGGCCGCCATGTATGGCCATGGCTCCGGCCGCGGAGGCATCTCAAACGGCATCTCCGGCAAGGACGGAAAAGGAGACGGCTCCGGCATCGACTTCAAAATGGAAGACAACGGCAACGAATGGCGCTGGAGCGAACAATGGATCCCCCACTCCGGCTGGTTCCTGGCCGCCGTCACAGCGATGTCATCAAAATAAACAATAGCATCAGTCGCACGACAATTTACAAACTCAAAAAAGTTCAATAAGCCCTACGGGCTTAGGTGGCACCGGAAATTATTTTCTAATTGGGAGGGAAGCGTCTTCTTAAGCTGATTTAAAAAAGAAAGGCTGATGTCCAAAAAGACACCAGCCCTTGCCCGCAGCGAAGTCTCCCGCCTCGGGGACTTCGCTGCTTTGAAATAGACCTTCAGTAAATTATTTTACTCACACTAGTAATCACAGACGCAAGCCGCACCGCCTCAAAAACCCGCTCTTCCTTAGCGCCCAACTCAATGAGCGACGCCTCATGCGCCTTCACGCACATTTCGCATCCGTTCACCGCGCTGACGGCCAGGCTCATCAGCTCAAAAAATTCCTTGCCGCCCACGGGCCGCCCCATGATGTTCATCTTGATGCGTGCAGGGATCTCGTTGTATTTCTCCTTGTTCACGAAATGACGGAACCGGTAGAACACATTGTTGGCACTCAGCAAGGAGGCACAACCCACGGCTTCGGCGATTTCCTCCGCGGAAGCGCCTTCTTGTTGGGCGTTGGCCGCGAAGAACGTGCGCAGGATCGTGTTCCCCGCATTTACTGACAGGGCAACCCCTAACACAGCGATCTCCTTCTTGGTGAGGAACTCGCTTTCGAACGAGTTTTTAAAATTGATCTTCAGATCGGCCAGGTAGCGCGACTTGCCATTTTCCAGCAGGTCGAGGGCCTGGGTTTCGTAGTCCTTGCCAACCTTCAGGAATTCCAGGAACTCCTGCGTGCTTTCGGAATACGTTGTTACGGTTGATTCCATGATGATGTCGTTATAACTGTGAAATGAATAGGAATGAAACTTTAACCGGAAACTACATCTTCAACGTTTCTTTTCCTTTTTCCCAGTTGCAAGGGCAGAGCTCGTCGGTTTGGAGAGCGTCCAGTACGCGGATCACTTCTTTCACGTTGCGGCCCACGTTGAGGTCGTAAACGCTCACCCAGCGCACGATGCCCTGAGGGTCGATGATGAACGTGGCGCGGTAGGCGATCTTTTCGGTAGGCTCCAGGATGCCGAGGTCTTCTGCCAGTGACTTCGAAGTGTCGGCCAGCATAGGGAATTTCAGGTCGCGGAGATCGTCGTGATTTTTTCTCCAGGCCAGGTGAACGAATTCAGAATCGGTGGAGGCGCCGATGAGGCTGGCGTTGCGGTCGCGGAACTCGCCAAAGTTTTTGTTGAACTCGGCAATTTCGGTAGGGCATACGAACGTAAAATCCTTGGGCCACCAGAAAAGTACGGTCCAGCGACCTTCTTCATTCAACAGGTCGTCGGAAGAGATATCGAAAAATTCTTTTCCCTTTTCGAGGGAAACTACGGCTGATTTCTTGAAAGCGGGAAAGGGTTGTCCAATGGATAAAATGCCTTTTGTCATAAGTTTGTCTTGGAGTTAAACGTTTTTAGTGATTGATTTTCCGCAATGATACGATAGGATGAGTTATAAATTATATCGATATTTGTTATCGCAGTATTAATTTTATCTATGACAACGTTTTCGGTACACGCCACAATCGTATGAACCTGCAGCAACTCGAATATATCATCGCCCTCGACATCCATCGCAACCATGTGAAGGCCGCCGAACACTGCCACGTGACCCAACCCACGCTGAGCATGATGGTGAAAAAACTCGAGGACGAACTCGATGTCAAGATCTTCGACAAGAGTCAGCCCCTGAAGCCGACACCGGCCGGCGAAATGATCGTGTCGCGGGCGCGGCAGATCCTGCAAGACATCAAGAACCTGAAAGAATTTATCCGCAACGAAAAAGATTCCATCGAAGGCGAGTTTAGGTTGGGCGTGATTCCCACGCTGGCGCCCTACCTGTTGCCCCGCTTCCTGAACGAGTTCCTCGAAAAAAATCCCGGCACCTCGTTCACCGTCATGGAGTTGCAAACCCAGGAGATCATCCGCCTCCTCAAGACCAACCGCCTCGACATCGCCATCCTTGTCACCCCCCTCGACGACAAAGAGATCCGCGAGCTCCCCGTCTTCTACGAACCCATTTTGCTCTACACTTCCGAAGGCCTCAAATACTACCAGCAAGACAAAGTAAACCTCAAGTCGCTCACCTACGACAACCTCCTGATGTTGGAGGAAGGCCACTGCTTCCGCGGCCAGGTCGAAAATCTGTGCTCCGCCAAAGGCAAAAAAGTGCACCACCAACTCAACTACCAAAGCGGCTCCTTCGAAACCCTCAAAGCCATGGTAGACAACAACTATGGCTACACGCTCATCCCCGAGCTCTCCGTAAACGTAAAAAGCAAACATGTGAAGCATTTCACCTCACCCGAACCCGTCCGAGAAGTAAGCCTGGCCGTCCACCAGGGCTTCGTCAAAGAAATGCTCCTCTCCAAACTCCGCGACGCCATCCTAAAATCCATCCCCGCCCACTTCAAGAAAAACGAAAAGTATATCCGCGTCCGCTGGAATTGATCTGTGGCCGAGGGATGAGTCGCCTCGTAATGGGCCTGCACTTCGAAGAAGGCGCAGTAAAATGCGCGCCATGCACGTGCGCATTTCAAGGAAAGCTTGAGCGTGGCGCTCCTGATAAAACTACCTCATAACCCCGGGTACTCCGATTGCATCGGAGCACCCGGGGCTATGATAGGCAATCCCTTCGGGATTTTAATTCAAAAAGATATTTGCATAGACTACGGCCAAAGCCCGGGATTAGACGAACAGAAAATGGGCGCAATGCGAAAGATCAATCAACATTGTTGCCCCCCCAAATCATTCAATCAACCCTCACCCCAACCCCACTCCCGCACCTCTTCCAGCATGTTCCCATCAGGGCCTAAGCCTATCTTTGGCCTGGTAGTGGCATGTGCGGATAGGGTTAAGCCCTGGTGGGAACATGCGGGGCCCCCGCGGCCCCGGAGCGGAGCTATGAAATGGGAAAGAAATTTACGCGCAAAACCCACCTATCCCACAGGACGCTCAGGCCCACAAAGACAGAGCAAGAGCTAAAATCCAAGCAAAATGACGAACTTTCAATAACTATTGAAAGTTCGGAAACTTTCCTTATCTTTATCCGTATGAAATACACAGAAGCCAAAGAAGAACTCATCCAAGCCTGGGGCAACCTCGGCTATAGCTGGGGACTCAACAAAACCATGGCCCAAATCCATGCCTTGCTGATGGTATCACCAAAAGCCCTCTCCACCGAAGAGATCATGCAAGACCTCTCCATTTCCAGGGGAAACGCCAACATGAACATCCGCGCGCTGCTGGATTGGGGTATCATCGCGAGAATCTCGGTGGCGGGTGAGCGCAAAGAGTTTTTCAAGTCCGAAAAAAATGTCTGGGCGCTCGCGCGACAAGTGGCCAAGGAAAGAAGGAAACGCGAACTCGAACCCATCCTGAAAGTGCTGAAAGAAGTGAACGACGTTCAGACCGATGGCTCGGAAGAATCGAAAGAATTCAAAAAAGTGGTGAAGGAACTGAAGAACTTCGCTGAAAAATCCGACGGGCTACTGGAAACTTTCATCCGGTCGGAAGAAAGCTGGTTCTGGAACACGGTGTTGAAAATGATGAAGTAGGCATTTAAACTTTTTCCATATGAAACTTCAACCGGCCCTGGCAGATCTGCTCCGCCAGGCATACTCCGCAGAAAAAGCGGCAGCGTTTGCCTACCAGGGGCACGCGGGCGCTGTGAAAAATAAAGCCGAGAAAGCGGCCATCCACCAGATCGAGATCGATGAGTGGAATCATCGCCGGGAAGTGTTGGCCATCATGGGCTTGTATGGCATCAAACCTTCGCGCTGGTATGAGATCCGGTTTCATGTGGTCGGAAAAATAATTTCAGGAAGCTGCTACGTCATCGGGTGGTTTATGCCTTTCTATTTTGCAGGCCGGCTCGAGAGTGGCAATGTGTGCGAATACTTCAGAATGAAACAGTACTTCAATGCGATCGGCATCCACGAGCACGACCCCGTGCTGTATGAGATGGGAATAAAAGAGAAAGAGCATGAAGTATACTTTGGCGAGCAGATCAAAGACAACCGCCTGCTCCCTTTTTTTGAAAAACTTTTCGGTTGGAGCAGTGCGAGCAGCTTCAATAACATCGACCTCGACAACAAGTACCCCGTGGAGAAATCTGATTCGTACTGTCACAAATAAAAATTTAAAATAATGTTTCAATATTTCCTGAAAATACAAAACGTATAGTATTATGAAATACATCGACGTGACCATACAAACCCTCCTCTTCGTTTTTGCCATAGCGTTGCTGATACTTTCTTTTGACGACGGAGAACAGTGGTATTTCGTCGTTCTCTATGCGCAGGTCCTCTTGGGTCCGTGGCAATTGTTGGGTTCATTGACGTCGATCCTTTTAAAGACAAGACACTACCGGCTAAAGATCGTGCACCAGCTCCTTTCCTGGATCGTGCTGCTCGTACTCTATATCATCGGACGCAGCACCGGCGAGATGCCCCATCCGGCGTTGTTGATCCTGGTGCCCTGGACGCTGGCCTTCTACTATTACCTGATCACCTGGAGTGAAGTCATCGGAAAACGGGTCCAGGGTAAATTTCTTCCTCACCTCAGTTTTTAAATGAACTCGCTATGAAAACGCTAAAGGATTATCTCATCCCGCAAGATGAGCACACCTTCCATGTGCCGTATCGCGTTGCTTATCTCGTCTTTACCTGGCTGGTGACCAGCCTGATCCTGAATGCCTACACACAATTATTAAGTCCGCTCGTTCCCGCGAGCCATTTGACGCGGGAGTTGTGCATATGTGGAGGACAGATCCTGTTTCAAAGTGTCGTGGCGGTCGTGGCGAACAAAAACAAAGCGCTTGCCTACCTGGGGAATATGATGACGGTATCTTTCATCGGGGCGTTGTTGCTGCTGCCGGGCTTGATGTTTACACAGGGCACATATTCTGCCGAAGGTCACCTCGTCTGGTTCACGATCGTGGTGGGCATTATGTTCTTCGAACACATCCGGCGTGTGAAACTTTTGGGAATGCCGTGGTTTATGTCCCTGACTTGGGTTTTGTATCGTGTTCTTGTACTTTGGGTCATTCTATAATACTATATGAATAAAGTAGTTCTTGCAGGAGGAAGCGGATTTTTGGGTTCCGTGTTGGCCCGTCATTTTAGTACGCGCGCAAAAGAGGTAGTCATCCTCAGCCGGAGAAATCAACCTGCGTCGGCCAACATCCGGACGGTAGTGTGGGATGCAAAACATCTCGCCGATGCGTGGGCGCGTGAATTGGATGGTGCCGACTTGCTGATCAACCTCACGGGAAAAAGTGTGAACTGTCGTTACACACCCGAAAACAAAAAAGAAATACTCGATTCCCGTTTAGACTCCACGCGTGTACTGGGAGAAGCCGTGCGCCAGGCCGCTGTGCCGCCACGCGTTTGGATCCAGAGCGCATCGGCCACCATCTATCGCCACGCCGAAGATCGTCCCATGGACGAAGCCACCGGCGAGATCGGCGAAGGTTTTTCGGTGGATGTATGTCGTGCGTGGGAGAAGATCTTTTGGGAACAAAATGTGACGGCCACACGAAAAATATTGCTGCGCATCGGCATTGTTTTGGGGATGGGCGACGGGGCGTTTCCTCGTATGCTCAACCTGGTGCGCGCTGGTTTGGGAGGTAAACAGGGCAGTGGCCATCAATACATCACCTGGATCCATGAAGACGATGTAGCCGCCATCATGCAATGGCTCTATGATAATGAAGCACAACAAGGCACCTTCAATGTAACTTCGCCGACACCGGTGCTCAATGCAGACTTCATGCGCACGCTGCGGGAGGTTTGTAAAGTTCCGTTTGGTTTGCCCTCACCTGCCTGGTTGCTGAAACTCGGTGCTGTTTTTATTGGTACGGAGACGGAGCTGATTCTCAAAAGTCGCCGCGTGGTTCCGACCCGATTATTGGCCGAGGGGTATGTGTTCAAACACTCCGATCTAACCGGGGCTTTGACCGATGTTCTGAAACGAGTCTAGTATTGTCGTCTGGAACTTGCACCTGATTTGTGTCGGCACGAAGGTGTACCAACACATACCGCATCCCTATTTTCAGGGTATTCAACCTGAAATGCGAAATACGATCGAACGCATGGCGCGTTGCCGTCAAATGCATGTTCTCACATATTAACAAATTAATAAAACACTCATCTCCCCTTGCTTCGGACGCAGCATGATTTTACCTTAGTAAAGGATCGTTACAGGATATCCCCGTTCAGGTTGTTGGTAAATTGTTTAGTGCGTGTTGACGAAAAACAACCCGTTGGATTGCAAAAATTTAACACTCACACGATATGGCGACGAAATTTCACCTCTCTGTTATTTTGGTCGCGGTACTTTCGACCGGGCTCGCCCAAACGAAAGAATCAGCGGACAAAGAAGCCGGCAATGCCGAAACGAATCGATTCTACTATTTCGAGATCCCCTCGGCCATCAATGGATCAAACCTGGACCCTTCTGCCATCAGCAACGTGTCCTCCAATTTTACGGACAGCAAAATATCCTTTAAGCTCGGATTCCCGTCGCTGTTCAAGGATGCACCGAGCACGAAGGACTTGAAATATACTGGCTTTGTTCAACCTTGGTTCAAAGCGACCAATGGAGCCACCACACTTTACAAGGCGAACTCGGCGCCTTTGGAGTTTGGCGTTAACGCAGGACTTAGTATCGTCGCAGGACATTATTATTGGGTCTTCCTCGACGGCAAAGGGAATGAAACCCAGGAACATTCTTCAGAATCGATGTGGTGGGTCAACTTCATCGGGAGCATCGATCAAGGGAACTACAATTTATTCAATACGACCGCGAAGTATGACGAGATCTTGATCAAACAGACGGAGACGAACGGAAGCCTTTATGTAAGCCTGAACCGGTACTTCTATTCCCAGATGACTCGCTATAAGTGGAGAAGTTGCATTTGGTCGATCGGCGCGGGGTATGCAAAGACCAAATATTATTCGTCACTCAAAAACAGAACGCTCGAAACGGGCAAGTTGACTTACAATGCCGACTCAACGGCCTATCAAACCGTGGTGGAAACCACAAGCGGCCGCAGTGGAACGCTGGTCATCTTTGAAGGCCTGTCATATTTTGGCGAATTGTTCATCCCCATCGTACGCAACAAAACGTATGGCGGCGTGTACTGGGGCAATAGGCTTACCTACTACGGCATCGGAAGCGACGACTACATCGCCAACGGCGTTACGGGCTTTTACTTTAATCTAAAGGATAAAAAAGTGAATGGCGACAAGCCGGCAAAAGACGTGTTGAACTTCTCGGTCACGGCGCAATTCAACCAGTTGGACAAAAGGAGTGAAGAGGACTACATCGACAAAAACTTTTCGATCATGTTGCAAGCGGCCATTCCGCTTCGCTTCAATTGAGAGAAACAACCAAATTACCTTATAGATATGCGCAAATCTCTAGTGTCTGATGACGGTCTCTTGAAGGTGAACGTCATCTCCGGAACCTACGTCGTATTGCTCGCCTTTGACCTCCCCGAGGCATCCTGTCCAGGATTACACGGATTCTCCATTCACCGGCAGGATCACACCGAAAATGAATCCTTCTTCCTCGACGGCATGAAAGCATTCGCTGAGACAGATCCTGGATTCCCCGCGGGTTCGTTGTATTCTACAAAGGATCATCCCATCCAGGGATTTCAATGGGCCGATTACTCGGCAAAACCGGGCCACCGCTATACCTATACCGTAACGGCACTGAAGGGTACGCCAAAAAAATTGCTGGCGTTTGCGAGTGCAGCCGTCGCCATTCAAACGGAAAGCCCCGAAAACGGAAATCACGATGTCTATTTCAACCGCGGGACGGCAGCTTCCCAAGAGTACGTCAGGCGGTTTGGCAACCACCGGCCCGAAGATGTTCCCAATCATGCGGCATTCGACTGGCTATCGCGTGGGCTTTATGAAGCCATGAAAGATTTCATCACATCATGTGCGACCGATGGAACTTCCCTCAGAATTGCGGCCTACGAGTTCAACTATGATGACGTGTTGTCCGTGATCCGGGAGACCATTAAGAACGGTGTAGACATCCGCATCGTTTATGACGCACGCCAGGAAGATCCGGGAGAAGGGAATACAAAAAAAATTGAAGCGCATGACCTCACCGATTTTTGCAAACCGCGAACACAAGGAAAGTCATTCATTTCCCACAACAAGTTTATGGTAAAAGTGGATGGCCAGGGAAAAGCGGTTTCCGTCTGGACAGGTGGCACAAATTTTTCGGATGGCGGAATCTTCGGCCACTCGAACGTGGCGCACGTGGTAGAAGACACGGAAGTGGCCGACAAGTTCCTTCAGTATTGGGAGCTTTTAAACAGCGACCCGCGGACCGAAGCCTTGCGAGACGACAACGAGGAACTCACGCCGCTGCCCGATCTCCCTGTGCCCACCGGAACGACGGTAGTGTTCAGTCCAAGACAAAGCCTCGATGCCTTGAATCTCTATGCGGCGATAGCTTCCCGCGCCAGCAGCGGTTTGTTCATGACCTTTGCCTTTGGGATCAACAACATCTTTAAGGAGGTATACAGAAACGGCCAGGCCCCCTTCAGGCTGGCACTGCTGGAAAAGAAAACACGTCCCTTAAAAAACGGCAGCCCCGAAAAAGCAAAAGAGGAAGAAGAGATACAGGAGTTACGCAATCAACCCGAGAATGTGTTTGCCATCGGGGACTTCATCAGGACCAACGAATTTGACGGATGGGTAAAGGAAAAGCTCACAGGCCTCAATTCAAATGTCAAGTATGTCCACAACAAATTCATGCTGGTCGATCCCCTGAGCAACGACCCCATCGTCGTGGCCGGTTCGGCCAACTTCAGCGATGCCTCGACAACAGACAACGACGAGAATATGATCATCGTCCGGGGCAACACGCGCGTGGCCGACATATACCTCGGCGAATTCATGCGATTGTTTTCTCACCACTCCTTCCGCGAGTCGCTGCAGTGGCGAAAACTGAATGAACCACCAAAGCCACTCGACACCGGTGACGGCTGGTGGAAAGACAATTTCGGAAAGACGGCGCGTTCGGCCCGGCGCAAGTTCTTCGCCCAGGAAATTGAGGAGGTGGTTGCAGAGGTTGAATGATAACATCCCGTTCACAAACAAAACACCGGGTCCGAAAATCGGACCCGGTGAATAAGTCTTACCATGAAGGACCAGCACCGCAAATCTGCTCGCCGGCATTTGGTGTTAAGGGTGTCCAAAAATTGATGAAAAATGATGCCGCTGGCCGCTAATGCCATCTAAAAAGCCCCAAAAGCCGCTCTCCCCTGCGGCTTTTTTTATTTGCCCGAAAATCTGTAAATCTGGTTGTAACCATTTATTAACCTCCCGGTAACTAACACGAAATTGACAAAAAGCACAGAGTTGATGACAGACGAAATGATCATGGAGGCCGTAAAAAACGGTGATCTTCAGCAGGCATCGATGCTTTTTGAGCGGTATAACAAGCGCATCTTCAATTTTCTGGCCCGGTTGGCGATGGACCGCGCCCTGGCCGAAGACCTGACCCAGAATGTTTTTTTGCGGATCATCAAATACCGCGGCAGCTATAAAGAAGGAGCCCGGTTTCAATCGTGGATCTACCAGGTGGCCCGCAATGTTTTTTCGGACCACTACCAGGCGCATAAAAACAAGTACTCCGATTTTGTAGACGTGGAAAAACTGAGAGACAACATGCCCGAACCGGAAGACGAACCATGGGAGGAAAAAGAAAAGCTACTCCACCGTTCCATGGCCATGCTGCCCGACGAACAACGCGAGCTGCTGGTGCTCACCCGCTTCCAGCACATGAAGTACGAGGAAGTGGCACAGATCATGAACACCACCGTGGCCAACATCAAGGTGAAAGTGCATCGCGCCGTGGCCAAGCTTCGCGAACATTATTTTGAACTGGAGAAAAATTGAACGGATCCCCCGCGATCCCCAAGACGATATGGAAAAGGAAAAATTGGAAAGCCTGCTCATTGACTTCATCGACGGAAAACTTTCCGAAGAAGAAAGAAAGAACGTGGAGCAGGAATTGGTGCGCAACGCAGAAGCCTTTACGCTCTACGAACAACTCAAGGAAGTGATCCAGGCCATGAACAACGCGGCGCGCCTGGAACCGTCGGCTCACCTGAAGGTGGCCTTCGACAAGATGTTGCAGGAAGAGATGGGCAACCAGAAAACCGGCAAGACCGTGTTCTTCCGGCCCGCATTCTACCGGGTGGCCGCCGCCGTGCTGTTGTTGGTCTTGGGTGGAGGCATCGGCTTCTGGATCAGCAAACAACAGCAGCAAGCCCAACAGATGGCTGAATTGCAGCGAGAGATGAATCACACAAAGCAATTACTAATCGGTTTGCTGGACAATCAAAATTCAGCAAGCCAGCGCGTGGCGGGAGCAACAGTAGCCTACAAAAGTGTTGTCAAGGCCGACGACGAGATCGTGAATGCCCTGGTGAAGGCCATGAACGACGATCCGAACACGAATGTACGCATGGCCGCCCTGGAAGCGTTGCGCAAGTTCCAACACCAGCCCTATGTGCGCAAGATGTTGGTCGCCTCGCTGAGCACACAAAAAGACCCCATGGTGCAGATTGCTTTGATCCGCCTCATGGTGGAAATGAAAGAGAAGGGCGTGACGGAAGAACTGCAACGCATCACCACCGAAGAAGGCGTGTTGCCCGCGGTGAAAGACGAGGCCCACATCGGACTGATGAGGCTCTCTTGAAGAAGAAAAGAAGTGAAAGCATAATAGTAATATCAAATACGTATACGTAAAGTCACACCCACACCAGCACTATTACCGAGTAACGCTTTAAATACAAGTCAAAAACAAACAAAAACGAAAACAAGCATCTGCAATGAGAAAGATAATGACAACGATCGCCCTGGTAGTAACAACATTGGGGTATATCCAGGCACAGGAATTCAAACTCGCGAAGAGTACCGGCCGGTTGGAAATCAAAGAAGTGAACAATGTGGACATTGAAGGATACTCTGGCAACGAGATCATCTTCACCTCCCGAAGCGGCAAACGCGACGCCGACGATCGTGCCAAAGGTCTGCGCGCCATCAACGCCCTGGGCCTGGAGGACAACACAGGCCTCGGTCTGTCGGTCGTCGACAAGAATGGCGTGATCGAGGTACAGCAAATGAAGCGCATGGACGGCCCCGACATCACCATCAAAGTGCCCAAAGGCGTAACGGTTTCCTACACCCACACCTCGCCCCACGGCAGTGAAGTGAACATCAAGGACGTGGAGGGCGAGATCGAGATCTCCACGGTTCACAACGGTATCAACCTGACGAACGTGACCGGCCCCATGACGATCAATACCGTCCATGGCAACATTGAAGGTTCGCTCAGCGCTAACCTGAAGAATCCTATCTCCATCGTGTCAGTGCATGGCCACGTAGACCTCGCACTGCCCACCACGGTGAAGGCTTCGGTGAAAATGAGTACGGTGTACGGGGAAATCTTTGTTGACCCCGAGTTCAAGGTGGACGCGACCACGGCAGGTGGTCTCAACAAATACAGCAGCGACACCGTGACGGCCAAAATAAATGGCGGGGGAGTAGACATCACCCTGTCTTCCACACACAACAACGTGTATCTCCGGAAGAAATAACTTGAACTGTGCTCCCCCGAATGGACTTGCCTTGCGGCAGGGCGGGGGAGTACGGCTTCTAAAAATCTAATGCTATGAAAAGAAACACGCTAGGGATTTTGATCGCGCTGGTGATGCCGCTGACAAACTTCGCGCAAACCGCCATCAACAAGACGGTGGAGGCAAAACCGGGACAGCAAGTGGTGCTGCACTTCGATTACCCCGAAATGGTGCGCGTGAGCACCTGGGATAAAAACGAGATCAGCGTGCAAGGCACGGTGAGCATCAACTACGGAGAGAACGACGATGCGTTCGAACTGCTCTCATCGGTTTCGGGAAACACGATCACGATCCGGAACGAGATCAAGAACATGAAGAACCTTCCCCACCACATCACCATCGTGGACGGTGCCAACAAAATTGTTTTCAAGAACAAAGAAGAGCTGCACAAGTATGAGCAGGAGCATGGCCGCGGTGGATTTGACCGGATGTCGTATGGACTCGACATGGATATTGTCGTGGAGATCAAAGTGCCGCGAAATTTCCAAACACGCGTGGAGTCGGTCTATGGCATGGTAGAGATCAAGGACTTCACGGGACCACTCATCGTAGACGCCACCTATGGCGGAGTGGACGCGGCGCTGACCGAGCGCGCCACCGGTGAAGTGGCCGCCACAACAAACTACGGCGAGATCTACACCAACTTCGACGCCAAGTTCGGCTCGGAAGGTTTCAAACAGGGCGACTTCCACACCTACGTGGTGGCCAAACCCGGCACCGGCCCGAAATATGAATTCGACTCTAAATACGGCAACGTCTACATCCGGAAAGCGGTGCAGTAACAGAACAAACGATTTAGATAATGTCCCTGCGCGTGGTCGAGACCGTGCGCAGGGATTTTTTTTGCACGCTATTTTTTTATCGAAGCGGTTCGGTCATCGGTGCTCTATTATATAATTGTTAATAGGGCGGAAATATTTTTCCTGGTGTACTGTTGTTGGATCATTTTTATAATTTTGCTGCGTTGATAAAATTTTTTTGAGCGAAAAATAAAAATCTACCAATTTGATAGACATTTAAAATTTCCTTTTTACTTTTGTCCCGTTGCCGCGCAAGAAAGGCAACATCGAAGAGTAAGCGTGAATTTGTTTAGGCGTTGCTGATAGAAGCAATAATTTTTTAGACATCATTTCCCACCAAAGTGAAGCTGGAAATTTAAGAAATGCCCCGAGGCATAAACTTGTCTATTGGCCATGAACGGTGAATCTCAAATGAAATTGGTTGACAACCCATATGCGAATTCTGGTTGTAGTTAGTTAGGTAGGGTAAAGGGACGAGGGATTCAAACTCTGGTACAGTCTGGATCACCTCTCCCTTTTCGTTTCGACTGTATATAAAGGCACTCATTAACCTAAACAGGTTAAACCCCTTTTAAGGAGCCGGGCCACAAGCCCGGCTCCGGAAGGGCACCGTTGATCAGGCACAACACGCAGGCGTTATCCGTATTTACCTCCTGTATATTTATTCCCGTGCACGGCTTATATTTTTAAGGAAGTACTAAATTGCTTCCGGCAACGATGGAGATTCCCTCCTTTCATCGCCCAGACCAAACGCAATACTCATGGCATCCGTGCAAACCAAAGCAATACTTCCTGAAGACTGGGCCGTTGTGGTCCTCGGTTTTGTGATCATCATTCTTTTCCTGGCGGGAATGACCGTTCCCGTGCCCGCATTTTCCTGGAGCAACATGCAAGAGTTGTCGGAAAAGGTTTTCACGGCGCAGAACCTGGCGAAGATCGGGGCACAGTTCGTTCTGGTATTTGTATTTTCCGTGGCGGGTGCGTGGCTCACCAACAAACCGGTGAAGCAGGCAGCGCTGGTCTTCCCGGTTGTCTATTTATTGACCGTGGTAGCGCTGGTGCTGGCCGGCAACAAAGGCGTGAAGGACCTGAACCTGGAGGCGGTGATCTTCAGTCTCTCCATCGGCTTGCTCGTGGGCAACGTCATCAACCTGCCGCAGTGGTTTCGCGAGGCGCTGTCCACCGAGTTGTTTGTGAAGATCGGGTTGGTGTTGTTGGGTACGGGGGTGATCTTCTCCGATATTCTGAAGGCGGGTTCGTTGGGCCTGGTGCAGGCGCTGGTGGTAGTGCTCAGCGTTTGGTATTTCGCGTTCTGGCTTTGCAAAAAATTGAAAGTCGATGATGAACTGACCATGATGATCAGCAGCGCGGTTTCGATTTGTGGCGTGTCGGCCGCGATCGCCACGGCGGGTGCCATCAAGGGCGATACAAAAAAACTTTCTTATGTCATCTCGCTGGTGCTCATCACAGCCATTCCCATGATGATCGTGATGCCCTACATCGCGCGCTACTATGGCTTCTCCCAGGAAGTGACCGGCGCCTGGCTCGGCGGCAGCATCGACACCACGGGAGCGGTAGTGGCTTCGGGCACCTTGGTGGGTGAAACAGCGTTGAAGATCAGCACCATCGTCAAGTTTTCTCAAAACGTGTTGTTGGGCCTCGCAGCGTTTGCCATCAGCGTGTATTGGACGTATGCCAGCAAAGGGCCGGATGCCAAGCAGGAACAAAAGCCCACACTCGGCGTGATCTGGGAAAGGTTCCCTAAATTTGTTATCGGATTTGTGGGCGCGTCGCTGCTCTTTTCATTTTTCCTCAGCCCCGAAAAAGTTGGCGCAGTAAAAGACGGTCTCAAGAGCATCCAAACCCTGTGGTTTGTTCTGGCCTTCACCAGTATTGGTCTGGAAACAAAATTCTCCGACCTGTTTAACTCCAATTCACAAAAGCCCATGTATGCTTTCCTGGGCGCGCAGCTTTTCAATGTTATTGTGACGCTAATCGTTGCGTATTTCTTGTTCGGTTGAACAAGCCAGGAGCCTAATGCCTTCTCGACGGCCTGTATTGTACCAGTCTGTTCATTTTCACCGTGGCTTTTCCACAGACGTATCCTATTCCCACAGCAAGCGGATAATCGCTGGCCCAGTGCACGCCGTTGTTCATCATGGCTGCGCCCACCAGAACCATGATGGTGTAGCCAACTGGACGGATCCAGCGCTTTTCGGGATAGTTCTCGGCCAGCACGGTCACCGTTGCCATCATCGTGGCCATGTGCCCGGAGGGAAAAGCATCATAGCGCGGCGTGTTGTTGGTGAACTCCTTGAACCCTGGCAGCGGCCGCCACACACCCGTTGGCGACGTGGCTGCAAACGGACTCTCCCGGCCCGTGATTCGTTTGATGGTTTGGGTGATCAGACCGAGCGTCAATTGCACTTGCAGTATTTGTGAAGCCGTCTGTACCGCGCGCCGGTCCTGATTTATTTTGCCATAAAGATAAAGACCTCCGCAAATGGCAATACTGGTAAAGCCTTCGCCAACCGAGTAGAGCGATGTGTTTACGTTTTGAGGAAGCTGATAGACCGGAACATCTTTTGAACCCAACCTAAACCCGACCAGCGTCTTATATTCCGTATCCGGGCTGATGTGCAGGGATTGACAAAGATGCTGCATACCCACTTCCGTGTGATGGTCCAACGGCAGCAAAGCCAGGGTAGAGCCAATGATCAATCCCCATGCGGGAAGGGCTTTCTTTGAAAACGATTCTTTGCCTGCCAAAACAATACTTTTCGGAATACCCGTCACAAAAGCAAACGGGCGCGGCGTTTTATAGATCAGCAGTTGATCCCCATAAGGAACGACCGTCGCTTTATACGTTTTTGAGGAATCGCTGGAGTAAAGCAAGGTGTCATACGACTGTGCCTTACCTGTTTGCACAAAAAACAGGATCAAAATAACGGCAATACTCCATCTTCCTCCCGGCAAGGAAATTTTTGAGGATTTCATTATTATCGATGCTGGTGTACATATTAAGATAGAGAAAAAGCCAGACGCGTCAAAACAGAAAGCCGGGCGTTGAAGGCCACCAAAAATGCGATTGAAAGAAAAAATTAAAATAAAACTCTATAAAAACTATAGACTTTATTTGTTTTGAGAAATTTTTATATCTTTACCCCCATGAAACGGCGCTGGTTCAAGTGTTTTTCACTTGGGCCACTTTTTCACACCAGTCTTCAGACTGGCATTTAATTTTTTTTTGAAAGAAAATGAAACATACTCAACTGCACACACCAAACCAGAAGGACTCCACCATCCGCACGCGCCCTCACCGGCGCCTCATCTGTTGTTGTTTGCAGTATAAAATCCCTCATAACATGAAGGACTAACCGGCACTCCCGGTCAACTGAACAAAATCAAAAAGAATTTTCTCATCTCACCGGATCCCAACAAAAGATCCCCAACAGAAGAGAATTAACCAAATGGCTGGCGAATGCACCTGCTTGACAGAACTATTGGTGGTAGGTCTGTTAAAAGGGTGCATTCCGTAGCCACCAATCGAAAGGAGAAATGAAATGACGCGCAGCGGATGGAAAAGATTTCTTTTTATCGGGATGCTTCTCACAACGGGCTTGACACTCGCGCAGGAACACAAGCAGAACGCTGAAGCCAATGGCTCATCTCCTTCGGCCTCTGCCCGTAAAGCCAACCCCGTCGCCAGCACCCGGCAGGTCTACATAGCAGCGGGCGAAAAGTCAATTGACGCGGTCTCGCTCTGCAAACAAAAACAAAAAAATATTCGCGCCTGTGGCGTGGCCGTTGACCCGTATCAGCCGGAGTTTGATTTATATACCAGCAAAGTAGTGCTGCTGCGGATCGCGAAAGCGCATACGTGGCAAGACGATAAGAGTCTTCAAGGGTTGAAGGCGATTGCTTCGGCAGAACCTTACGCGGTTATTGTGATAGCGGAAGAGGGAGCGGTGGTGAATGATTTTCCGGCGTTGCCTTTTCCGGTGGTCGCGGTGGCGGCGAAGGATTCGTCGTTTGTGATCCAGGCGGCGGAGAGGAGGCAGCAGGTTTCGATTTTGGTGCGGTGATGAAATGGCTGCTTGGGAATTCGTTGATGAAGAACTCCAACGAAGACGTGGGGTTTTGATTTTGGTTGGTAGAGAGGCTGGTTTGCGGAATTTTGTTGGTGAGGAACACCAACAAAGGCGGGGTTTCCGAAAAAAACTTGTTGGTGGGACACCAACAAGTGGGTGGGTAGCTTGTGAACTTGTTGGGTAGAAACATTAACAGGGCACGGGTTCTGAATGAGCTTGTTGGTGGGAAAACCAGCAAGTGTTGGCTGGCCTGTGAAGATGTTGATGGTAAGAAAAAAAGGAATGGCTATGGAAAAAGATATGAAAGCGATTGAATTGCCGACGGTGCCGCTTTTCGATGTGGGAGAGGGGGAGCCGATTATTTTGTTGCATGGGTTGTTTGGGAACCTGAGCAATTGGGGACAGGTGGCGTTTGAGTTTACGGCTACCCATCGTGTGCTCATCCCAAGGTTGCCACTGTACTCCACACCCTTGACGCGCGAGCGACTGGATAATTTGGTGGACTATGTGGAGAATTTTATTGAGGAACTAGGGTTGGAACAGGTTACGCTGATGGGCAATTCTTTAGGAGGGCACATCGCGTTGCTGTATGCGTGGCGTCATCCGGAGAAAGTGAAGAAGCTGGTGTTGGCGGGCAGCTCGGGGCTGACGGAGAATTCTTTTGGAGGTACGTTTCCGAGAGTGAAAGACTATGACTACATCCGCGAACGGGTGGAGAATACATTTTATAAACGCGAAGTGGTGACCAAGCAATTGGTGGATGAAGTGTATGAGACCGTGCAAAGCCGCACCCGTACACTCAGCATCATCGGACTGGCGCGGGCGGCGCAGCGTCACAATGTCACCGATATGTTGCGCGAGATCAACACGCCCACCTTGCTGATTTGGGGACGGCAGGATACGATCACGCCGCCGGAAGTGGCGCTCGAGTTTCACGACCTGTTGCCGCGGTCGCAAGTGATTTTTTTAGACCAGTGTGGGCATGTGCCCATGATGGAACATCCCAAGCTTTTCAACCGACATGTCAGAATTTTTTTGGAGCAATAATGCCATCAACTATGCGGCGTTGGCCATACCCGCATTCTTTTTGTTTTTGGGGCTGGAGTATGTCGCGGCCATCCGGCAACGGAAGACACACGTTTTCAACTTCGATAGCTCGGTGGCCAACATCAGCATCGGCATCGCCGAGCGTTTGCTCAACCTGTTTTTGACGGCCAGCTTTTATGGCGTGTTCACCTATATATATGAGCACTTTGCTTTGTGGGCTATTCCCAATACGTGGGGAGTGTGGGTGATGTTGATCCTGGTCACGGATCTGGTGTGGTACTGGTATCACCGGCTGGGACATGAAATAAATTTATTTTGGGCGGCACACATCGTGCACCATCATAGCGAGGAATTCAACTACAGCGTTTCGGCGCGCATCACCACCTTGCAATCCATCGTGCGCAATGTGTTTTGGTCGGTGTTGCCACTGGTCGGATTTCATCCGGCGATGGTCATGACCATTCTGGTGGTGCATGGCACATATTCTTTCTTTACGCATACGCAACTGATCCGTTCGTTAGGGTGGCTGGAACACATTCTGATCACGCCCTCGCATCACCGGGTGCACCATGCTTCCAACGAAAAATACCTCAATAAAAACTATGGCGACCTGTTTGTGTTTTGGGACAAGCTGTTTGGCACGTTTCAAAAAGAAGAAGAGCAGCCGGTATATGGGCTCACACATCCCTTGAAGAGCTATAGTTTTATCTGGCAGCACTTTCATTATTTTCTGGAGCTGCTATACGCCACAAGACAAGTCAGCGGCATCGGCAACAAACTGAAAATTGTTTTTGGTCCGCCCGAGATGTTGGATCAAAACATCCGGCCGTTGTTGGAAAAACGTTTCATCCCTGACCGGCGCGAGACCAACGCATTGGTCCGGTTTAAGGTTTATCTCGTCATTCAGCTGGGATTGGCCCTCGTGGTGCTTTTCTTTATCACACTGTTCTATCAACAAACTCAACCGCTGGAAAAAGTGGTGGGCACGCTTTTTATTTTGATCACGCTGGTAAACTGCGGTGCCTTGCTGGAGCAGCGCCGATGGATCTATTACCTCGAATACCTGCGCCTGCTGGTGGTGGTAACGTATGCATCCTATATAATAGAGCGCCCGGAACTTTTGGCGGGAGTTTTGGTTGTCAGTCTGGCCATGCTGTGGCCCATGCAGAAATGGTATCTGCGATTGGTGTATGGGCAGGGTTGAAAAAAAATAATTTTGCGATAAAGAAACCTTCATGACCCTTGCATCGTTTTGTATTTTATATTAGGTTTGTCTATCGATTTGGTAGAGATTAAAACAAGCCGATCGAATCATTTATAAAGAAGAGGGGAGAGAACAGGCTCTGCGAACCTCTAGCAACTTTCTGGAAAGAATAAGTGCTACATCCTGCCCGAAAACAATATGGGTATATAAAATGAAAAACATGAACACAACACAATCTTCGCACAACGTGCATCCTCATCCGTCAGCATCGCCTTCCCATCAACATACGTGTTGCCGTGCAACGGGATCGTGTTGTTGTTGCTGAACCATCTTTCGGAATTCTCTTTTTCTTTGTGAAAGAATAGCCGGGTGAATCAGCCTGCTGGAATTCCACTGTCATCATCATCATCAAAGTTTAAAACACTGTCACCATGAAACGTGCACGATTCGTGTATCCCTATCGATGTTAAGCGGATTTGAGATCCTCTCTCGGATAGTCATCATATCATAAAATACAGTGTCACATTTAATCAACAAAATTTTTTTAACCACCAAATTCGAAATCATCATGTCAACGTATAAAAAATTTACATTCCAGGGCGCACTCACACAGGAACAGATCACCTTCTTCCAGGATAATGGCTTTATTCATTTTGAGAACTACGCTTCACAAGACACCGTGCAGGAGATCATCCGCTCCACGGAAGAAGTGCAAAGGCAGTGGGTGGCCGGAGGCGTGGAGAAGGTGAATGGCATACCGATCAAATACGGCGTGGACGAGAATGGAAAAAAAATCGTGCAGCGCTTTGCCTTCACCAATCAACATAGTGAAGCCGTACGCCGCTTTGCCGCGCATCCCAACCTGGACGCGTTGAAGGCCCTCATGCCCAAAGGCGCACGCCTGGGGCTGGAAGAAAAAGATGGCGTGGTGTTCAACCACTACGTGAACACCGAAGGCAGCAACTTCTTCCACATGGGCTGGCACACCGACAGCGCCCGCGACATCTTCTATGGCAAGAAGGTGGCCCCCATGCTGAACATCGGTTTCTATCTCGATGACTCCACCGCCCAAAAAGGTGGTCTGCGCATTTTGCCCGGCACACACAAACAAGGCTTGTGGGACTTGTTGTTTCGCAAAAAATATTTCGTGAACAACTACGCCGACGAAAAAGAAGTGCTGGTGGAAGCCAAAGCCGGCGACCTCGTGATCCACGACGGAAGGATCTGGCACCGCGTGGCACCCTCGCCGGTGACCGGTGAAGCCAGCCGCCGTCGCGTGATGTATATCCCGATGATCGTCGGAAAATATCAACCCAAAACGGAAAAGAGCGCGACGCCTTTGTACCTGCATCTGCTTCCGTTTGTGAGCACGAAAAAACATAAAAAGCTGGTCCCTGCTTTTCGCAAAGCAGCGTGATGATAGGGCGTTGCCCGCGGCGACACGGGCAACGCTTACTTTTTATTAGGATGATTTTTAACAGAGAATACCGATCGAGATAAAAAGAATGTCAATCGTTTTAAAACCAAATCAAAAAATGAATTTTCGTGTCAACGGTTTGACGCTGATGCCCTGTTGTTGTTAATCCACTGCCCACCACCATGGCGCAGCCGCGCCGCTTTTAATTTTTTTTTTAATTCACCTAAACCCGCCGTCGCTATGTTTAGCACTGTTGAAAAACCCATTGGAATCTTTTATAGTTATGAAGAATGGTTCAATCCCCTGTTTCGCGAATTGGAACGAAGGGGTTTGCCGTATGTGAAGCTCGATCCCGCCCGGCAATGGTTCGATTTGTCGGAAACGGATGTGTCCTATAGCCTGCTCTATAATGATATGAGCTATCCCTCGTATGTGGATGGCCCATCACAGGCCAACCTAAACCTGCAACCCTACCTGAGCCACCTGGAACAACACCATGTGCCCGTCATCAACGGGTCGGTAGCCATTGCGTTGCAACGATCAAAGACACAACAACTTTTATTGTTGCGCAGCCTGGGCCTGAGTTTCCCGACGACCCGGATCGTGACGCACGCCAACCAGTTGACCGTCGCGACGAACGGATTCAAATTCCCCATCATCCTGAAAGGCAACGCCGGCCGCGGAGCGGAAACCGTGCTTGTAAAGTCCATCCAAGACCTCAAAGAGGGTTGGGAAGATGGAACGCTGGCCTTGCGGGATGAACAACCGTGGATCCTCCAGGAATGGATTCCCGCCAAGGGCAACCACGTGGTGCGCGCCGAAGTGATCAACGGCAACTTTCAATACGCCGTAAAACTTTATCGCACGCCCCACGACATCGACTTCTGGACGGCCGACAACGAACCCTTCCAACCTTCCCTAACGATCGTTAAAGCGATCGAAAAAATTGCGCGTGCTGCGCGGTTGGAGGTGGCCAGCGTGGAATTTGCCATCGACCGGCGCGATAATCAACCCTATTTCTACGCCATTCACGCCCATTCCAATTTCATTGTGGGCCACCGGCCTGGGGGGCACGATGCCTATGCCAGCCTGGCCAATCATATCGAATCGCGACTGCAAAAAAGACGGGAAATAGAATTAATTCTATAAATCCGCTTACGTCTATTGACTTGATAGTGTTTAATACTAAATTTGCCTGAAATCCACCAAAACGATAGAGTTAATATGAATCATGTTTACCGACTCCTCTTTCTTCTCCTGTTAGCTACTGGCGCCCTCGCCCAAGACCCCGCAATCATTACCGGAAAAATTACCGACGGCGAAACCGGAGAAGAGCTGGCGGGAGTGAATATTTTAATAAAAGGTACCGTGACCGGCACCGTGACTGACCTCAAAGGCGGGTTCACATTAAAAGCAAAATCCCTTCCCGTAACCTTGACGGCCTCTTTCGTAGGCTTCAAAACACAAGAAGTTTCCATTACGTCACCCGGCCAAACTGTGAACCTGGTGCTGGAGCCCAGCGCATTGCTGGGAGCCGAAGTGGTGGTAACGGCTTCGCGCGTGGAGGAATCACAATTGAAATCGCCCGTGGCCATCGAAAAGATGGATACGCGCGCCATCAAGGACTCGCCCGCGCCCAGCTTCTATGATGCCCTCGAAAATTTGAAAGGTGTTCAAATGACCACGTCAAGCCTCACCTTCAAAGTGCCCAACACACGGGGCTTCAACATCCCGAACAACTTCCGCTTCATGCAGGTGGTCGACGGCGTGGATATGCAATCCGCCACCCTGGGCGTGCCGCTGGGAAATGCCATCGGCCCCACGGAACTTGACATCGAAAGCGTGGAGATCACACCCGGCGCGGCCTCTGCATTGTACGGTATGAACGCCATCAACGGTATGGCTAACCTCATCACCAAGAGCCCTTTCCTCTATCAAGGGTTGAGCGTCTATCAAAAAACAGGCGTGAACCACGTGGATGGTATCGACTATGATCCCAGCCTGTTGTCGGAAACCGCTGTGCGTTATGCGCATGCCTTCAACAACAAACTGGCCTTTAAAATAAACGGCAGCTACCTGCGCGCCACCGACTGGCGCGGCAGTTCCACAAACGACCAAAATCCCAACAGCACACCGAGCACTGGCAATCCCAACTATCCCGAATTGAATGTGACCGATCACCCGGCCTACGATGCGTGGAATAAATACGGCGACGACAGCGGCAGCAATGCCGTAACCGTGAGTGGCATAAACTACAACGGCGCAGCAAACCAGTCCTTCATCGTCAGAAGAACAGGCTACTGGGAAAAGGATTTGGTGCCCGGCAAAGTGGACAACAAAAAGATCGACGCGGCCCTTCACTACCGCATCGGCAACAACGCCGAACTCTCGTACACCTATCGTTTTGGTGAAATGGACGGCTTGTTCCAGCGCGGAAACAAGATCCAATTGAACAACGCCCGTGTTCAAAACCACAAATTGGAATTGAAGGGCGCCAACTACTTCATTCGCACGTATGTCTCCATTGAAAATACGGGCGACTCCTATAACTTGAAGCCTTTGTCGGACAATTTGGATCTCTCGCACCTTTCCAATAAAGACTGGACAACCAAGTTTAAGGGGTCGCTTCAAACGGAGTTGAACAACGGCACAGACCTGGCCGAAGCCATGCGCCGTGCACGTGCTGCGGCAGATGCTGGCAGAGTAGAGCCGGGCACACCCGAATTTACCGCACTGAAAGATCAGATCATCAACATCAACAACTGGGATCACATCAGCTCCGTGCCTACAGGAACAGCAACCGGTGGCGCGGCCCTCTGGCAACGCAGCCGCATGTATCACACCGATGCACAGTGGGATCTTTCCAAAAAGGTGAGGATCTTCGATCTGCTGGTGGGCGCCGACTTCCGTGTTTACGAAGTCATCCCGGATGGCAACAACTTTGTTGACTTCTCCCGCCCCATCGCCGAACGCACCCAGGCAGAATCCGACGGCAGCTATGGCAGCAATGTGTATTACAAAAAATACGGCGCCTTTGCGCAAGTGACCAAGACCCTTTTCAAGGAACACCTCAAGCTCTTCGGGTCGCTGCGCGTGGACCACAACCTGGAATTCAATCCCAAGATCAATCCCCGGATCGCCGCCGTCTATACCGTGGCCGAGAAACATAATTTCCGCGCCTCGTTCCAGAACGGCTACCGTTTCCCCTCACTGTTCGAAGCCCTTTCGTTTGTGAACAACGGTAACATTCGCCGCGTGGGTGGCTTGTCTTACATCAACGACGGTTTGAACTACCTCGACAATTCGTATACCCTGGCGTCCATCAACACCTTCAACGCGGCCGTCAACACCGATGTGAAAGGCGGGCTGAGCGCAAACGACGCGGCGTTGAAGAACCGTGCTTTGCTGGAGGCCACCAACCTGTCGCCTACCCGTCCGGAAAAAATCAACTCCTTCGAAGTGGGCTACAAAAGCGTGTTGTTCAATAACACCCTGGTGATCGATATCGACGCCTACACCAACACCTACGATGGTTTCCTCGGCCAGGTGGAAGTGGCCGTGCCCTACCTGACCACCGACGGAAAATATCCCGACGACAACAAGCAGGTGCAAGTCGGCTCCGACGACGCCGTGATCTCGATGCTGGCTGCTAACCGGACCCCGCGTCAGAAACGCTATCGCGTATATACCAATGCAAAACAGAAGTACCATAACTACGGTTCGTCCCTGGGGTTGACCTACAACTTCTACAAGAAATTCACCGTAGGGGGTAACCTGAACTACAATAACATCTCTCAAAATAATCAGCCGGATGTGTTTGTCACCGGCTTCAACACGCCGAATTGGGCAACCAACATTACGTTCGGCAATCGCGAGGTGGCCAAGAACCTTGGGTTCAGCGTGGTGTACAGATGGCAGCAGTCGTTCCTGTGGCAAAGCCCGCTGGCGAACGGCACCATCCCGGCATATCACACGTTCGATGCGCAAGTGTCGTATAAGCTGCCGCAGTTGAAGTCGACGTTGAAACTGGGTGGAACGAACGTTTTGAACAACCGGTATATTCAATATGCGGCAGGGCCTACGATTGGGGCGTTGTATTATTTGTCCATTACGGTGGATGGGTTGTTGAAGAAATAGTGATCCCAAAGGGAAAAGAGCTTGTTGGTAGGACACCAACAAGCGTGGGTGGGTTTTTGGTTGAGGGGGTCCCAAAGGGAATAGGTTGTTGGTGAAGAACACCAACAACGGCGTCTTGACAAGTGAGGGATCGCTCTTTTGGAGGGCGATCTTTTCTCGTTAGGTGGGGGGCGATGGAGGAGGTAGGGGAAATAAAAATAAAGACAAGCGAACTATGGAAGTAGCTGAAAAAAATGTGACGAGTAATAGGAGGGCCATTTTGGGTGTGATGGTGGCTGCGGGGGTGTTGGTGGTGTTGGCTTCGGTTTTTTATTTTGATGTGATTGTGGATCGGGGGGGTGAGTGGCTTGAGGGTGTGGGGCCGGAGTTTTTTCTTTTTGTGTTGGGGGGATTTATTGCGCAGATGATCGATGGGTCGTTGGGGATGGCATATGGGGTGAGTGCGTCCACGTTTTTGATGTCGTTTGGGGTGCCGCCGGCGGCGGCGAGTGCGAGTGTGCATACGGCGGAGATCTTTACCAGCGGGGCGTCGGGGCTTTCGCATTTGCGTTTGCAGAATGTGAATAAGAAGTTGTTCCGGAGCCTCTTGCTGCCGGGCATTGCCGGGGCGGTGACGGGAGCTTACTTGCTTTCTTCTTTCGAGGAATATAACTACATCCTAAAGCCCATTGTGGCAACGTATACGCTGGTGCTCGGCGTCATTATCGTGCGCAAGGCCATTCGAAAGCATCAGCCAAAAACGAAAACTAAAAATATTCCGGCGCTCGCCTCGTTTGGAGGGTTCATGGATTCCATCGGCGGTGGTGGGTGGGGGCCAATCGTGGCTTCGACGCTGATCGCCAAAGGCCGGAATCCGCGCTACACCATCGGGTCGGTGAACCTGGCGGAGTTCTTTATCTCGTCGGCCAGTTCCATCACGTTCTTTGCGACCATTGGCGTGGGATATCTTCATATTATCGTGGGACTTATCCTCGGTGGGCTCGTTGCCGCACCCATCGCCGCGCAGCTTACCCGGAAGTTGCCCGTAAAAAAAATAATGATCATTGTGGGTGTGGTCGTCATCCTTGTCAGCGTCCGTTTGATCGTGAAAGCCTTCCTTGCCTGACGGGTTCGTAACCAAAAAAGAATTTCTGTGTTAAGTTTTTGTTGAGCCTTCAGCGCCTCATTCGTTTGCATGGTCGGCGAAAAAGCGTCAAACGTCGTGTCTCAACGGGCCAGGCATGCCCTTTACAGAAGGGTGATCCGCTTGCCCTGGAACCTATTTCAACGTTTTCCGATGCAGTGACCGTGCGTGTACGATAGAGACAAGCACCGGACGCGTTAGCGTGCGCACATCACAATTGATTTTTGTTGGCGTATAAATTCTTTTATCTTGCGCCCCATTTATAGATTTGTAACCGACCCGGACCTTTTGAAATTGAATGGCACTACTCGAAAAGCAACTTTACGTTAAGAAGTCAACGATCCCCAACGCAGGCCAAGGTCTGTTCACAAAGAAATTCATCCCCAAAGGCACGCTCATCGTCGAATACAAAGGCCGCCGCAGCACCTGGGCTGAGGTGAAAGACGAAGACGGCAAGAACGGCTACATCTTTTTCATCAACCGCAACAACGTGATCGATGGCCTGCCCTACAAAAGTGCGCTGGCTCGCTACGCCAACGACGCCCGCGGCCTGGTGCGCATCAAAGGACTGCTGAACAACTCCGAATATTCCGTCGACGGTGTGAAAGCCTACATCGAATCCAAGAAAGACATCCCGGCCGGTTCCGAGATCTTCGTGGACTATGGAAAAGATTACTGGAAAGTGATCCGCGAAAACGTGAAGTTGTGGAAACAAGAGGAGAAAGAAGCCAAACGGAAGAACGGCACTCCCCTGAAATCAAAGAAAGGCGCGGGCAAGAAGAAAGCTCACGCCACGGCTAAGCGAATGGAGCACGGGCACTGATCAGTGCAACGCTCTCTCCTGCTCGTCTAACCGCTGTGCAGCACTGGCGGCGTACAGATCAAATCCTTTCCGGGCCGCCTCCGCGGCATAGGCCTTCAACAGGCGTATCGAATTGCCATTGACCTGCAAAGCTTCCGCCAAAATGGTGTAGGCACGAAACCCGTTCAGATCCTGGGCGCGATAAAATTCCGCGGCCGCAATAATGCCCTCTTCAAAGTAAGGATTGTAAGTAGCCAGGATCGCATATTGCTTTTCCGCCGTCACCGAGTCTGCACTGGATTCTGCGACCACTGCCGTGTATAGAAATTTCTCCAGGCTTTGTGAATCATCGAACGTGATGTCCTTGTTAATCTGCCGTGCCAGCGCGCGCGCTTCTTTGCGGTGGGCCAGCATGAGCAACTCGAAATGGCGCACGTTGTTGTAAAGATTTTTATCGGTCAGTTCCAGCCCGGCAATGCGGTTGAAGAGATTGATGGCGGGTGCCAGGCGATCGGCCTCGAAGTAGCGGCGGCTAAGATCCAGGAGCGCCTGCGCTTTATAGTTGGCGTTGTCGAATGTGTTGGCGAGCCGGTTGAAGTCCGTGGAGTCGCCCAGTCCAATGCGGTAGCGGCAGTATTGATATTTTTCTGCATCCGTCCCCTGGAGCACGTCCTGCAGCGGCATCGTCAGGATCTTTTTCATTTGCACGGAGATGGCTTGGCGTGTCACATCGCGGTCGCGCGACACCGAGTCCCAGGCCATCAGCGCTTCCGGGATCCGGCGGGCTTCTGTCAGGGCAATGGCACTATAGAAACGCGCTTCCTTGTAGGCATACGTGTCGGCATACGTAAAATAGCTGTTGGCCAAATTCGGATTTCGTTGCTCCAGTGCCCACAATCCCATGATGTAATTGAATTTTCCCTGGTACTGTTGGCTCAGGTACACCTGCTCGGCCAATATTTCCAACGCTTTCGACACATTTCCCCGGTGATAATAGGCAAACGCCAGAGACGACTTGAGCGCCTCACTAAAATCGCTGTTCAACGAATCGCTGGCCATGCGATAGGCTTCGTTGATGAAAACCGTATCGACTGTCGTCGCATATTTCATGATGTAGTTGTTCAACAACGTAGCGGAATACAGGTTGAGTTGTTTGGCGGCGAGAGGATCCACCTTCGTCTTGAATTCCTGCGTTTGCGCAGTAGAGAGCGCCAGGGCGTTGCTCATCACCGCAGGTGCGGTAGCATCGAAAAGCTTTAGCACCGAATCGGTGTTCACCGGCACGTGCTCGGTGGCGGCCAGGGCGAAGAAGTTGGTTTCGGCCGAAGCCTGCGACAGGCGGTTGCGCCGTGCACGCTCCAGGTAGAACACGGACGAATCCAGGTTGTGGAGCTTGGCGTAGACGTAGCCGAGGTTGTTTTCCAGCGCGCCGTTGCCCGGCATCACATGGAGGCCATGCTGATATTCGGGGATGGCGCCTTCCAGGTTGCCTTCGCGCACATAGGCGTTGCCGGCGTTGGTCAGCGAAAACGGTGTGGGGTGTTTGGCGTTGGCGTAGGCATAGTTCAGGTGAGCGCCCTCAAAATCGTAGCCCGCAGCCTTGAGACGACCCAGGGCATAGTTGGAGTGGTTGTTTTGGAACGCCTGGGCGCGGCCTTTGTCGTAGAACGATAGCGCATAGGTGGAGTTGCCCATGAGCGTATACAGATCGCCCGCACTGTTATATAATCCACCCGTGCCGTGAAATACATATTCTTGCCAGTTGGAGTAGAAGACAAACGCCAACATGGCGATCATGCCCGCAAAGCGATACGTGAAATAGGGCATGCGGGTGGGCTGGTACAACACTTTATACACCGCCATGTTGCGCGCCAGCATCAGCACAAAATTCGAGAAGACATAGATGAAGAAGATCAACCCGTAGCCCAGGTGACTGAAGATGATAAAGTCTCGGATGATCTTCAGCGCCGGGTCGTTCGCGTTGCCCAGCAGCTGGGCCGTTGTGGCAAAGGCCATCGCACCCATCGCCAGGAAAAAATAGCCGCCAAAGGGATGGTAGGGAAAGATGTTGGCATACAAAGATTCGCGTTTGCGAAATCCCCACACCCCCAGCACCGCCGAGATGGTCAGCAACAAATACAAGTTGATATACAGGAATTTCCACTGCACAATACCCAGCTCGTGCAGGCAGGTGATGATGAGGTTGGCGAGGTAGATTACGCTGATGATCAAAAAATGGCGCAAACTTTTTGAAGTCCCCTGGTTGGAGATAAACACCAGCGACGCAAAAATTTCATGGGCAACGATGATGATGAACAACACCGTCACAATGATTGCGGGCGTGTAGCCTGTGAGCGTAAGTTGATAGAATGGAAAGGGAACGGTTGAAAAGATAGCGATCACCAGGGCCAGAAGGACCGTGAGCGAAGCGAAAAAGATCAGCCGGTAAACAAACGCGACCGTCGTCTTGATGCGATTGAAAAAAAACGCCGGCGCCACATAGAGGAACAACACGACGGCGACAGGAATTTTATCAAACCTTCCAAAAAGGCCCAGCACCTCCAGCCGGAACCCGGCAAGCAAAGCAATGAACAAGGCCATGCCGATAAAAAACCAGAACCGCTCGATGGTGGTGATCACGGTGACAATGATGACCGCCGCGGCGACCAGGATGATCAGAAAAAGATAAGAGGCTGTGGTGTTGGGAACAATGTCGCTGCCGTCGAGGTATTCGAAGATGACGTAGCTCTCACCGGGCACGCTCAGCTCGAAAGGCCCGAGCCGGAAACTGTGCACGGTGGTCTCGACCACTTTCTGTTCCTGCAATTTCTCCCAATGGATAACACCCTCCGGGCCGCGATACCAACTGTACCACAGGAAGGCCAGGGAGAATATAAAAATGCCGCCGGCCAGCGCCCAGACAACGCGGTACTCTTTCAGCCAGTTTTTCCAGAAGTTGAGGGGTTCCCTATCCATCTTAAATTAATTCGATATGCACTTACAAGATAAAAAATAAAAACCCGGAAGGTGCTTCACCACTTGCCGGGTCCATCAGCGATTCAATCATACACATTCGGCGCGGGCTTGTCCACTGTGCCGACGACAACCCAACAGGCCGGTAGTCGCACGTCCGGTGCAGGAGGGCGAGCCTATAACGCAAGGCAACTTATTCCAGTACTTTGGGTACGCGGAAATAGTCGGAATCTTTTTTCGGGGCATTTTTCAGGGCGCGTTCGTGGCTGAGGTGTTCTTTCACCTCGTCTTCGCGCAGCACGTTGATCTCGTGGCTCATGGTGGTGAGGGGCTCCACACCGGTGGTGTCCACTTCTTTGAGATGCTCTACCCAGTCCACGATGGCGGTCATGTCTTTCATCATTTTCTCGGCGTCCTTTTCGTCGAATTCCAGACGCGAGAGGTGGGCGATCTTATCGAGCAGGGCACGATCAATTTTCATTTTTCAGGTGCTGTTTCAATTCTTGGTCTATGATGGTAAATACCCGCTGTTTCAGTGTGTCGATGTCCTTTGCCGTCAGGCCCGCCGTTTCAACCGGTGTGTGAAAGATCACTCTCAGCGGATGCCAGCGCAGCAGGAATTCATCCGGCGGCAAAATTATCCAATTATATGGAATGGTGACAGGCACGATGGGAATTTGTTTCTCCACCGCCACGCGGAATGCGCCGTCTTTGAAGGGGCCCATAACCGGGTCTTTTTTCGTCACAATGCCCCCTTCCGGGAAAATGATGAGGTTTTTGCCTTCGTCGATGGCTTCCATCGAGCGCTTCACAGACGTGTAGCGGCTTTTCAGCTTTTTGCGGTCCACCGTGATGTGGAGCTTGCCATACATCCACCCAAAAAGCGGAACCGTCTCGATGCCGCTTTTGCCCACAAAGATGGCATTGTGGGGCGCGAGGCCCATGGCGGGGATGTCGAGATAAGAAAAATGGTTGGAGCAGTAAATGTACTGTCGTTTTGGGTCCAGCTTCGCGCGATATTCCGTCCGGAAGGGCACGCCGATAAACGTGAAAAGCAACCGCGCCCACCACCGGTTCAAAATGCCCACCAACTTATACTGGCTGGGGAACACGATGGGGATGAGAAACAACGGCAGCAATACCAGGAAGAGAATGCCAAACACCAATGATCCCCAGGCGGTGTGAATGCCTCTTAAAATTTTCATATCGTTTCCCGTGAAGGCTTGCCAGCCACTTTGTCTGCAAAGGTAAGGTTAGTCGCCATTGAATGTACTGCGCCGCGGGATAACGATCAACTCTTTTTGACGCCCGTCGATATACCGGAACTTGCCCTCACCATCAAAAAAGCCGTCTTCCTCCAGTTTGATCTGGATGTCTTTTTTCCATTCGTCGATGTGCGTGGTCACGTTCAGCTCGATGGAGTAGGCGGTGTTGTAGTGCAGGGCATAGTCGCCCGACCCCGGCACGCCCTGCTGCATGTCCCATTGCCCGATGGTGGTGCCGGCTGCATGACCGTGATAGCCGATCGGGTGCGTGTAGATGGAGGGTGTTAGTCCCTGGCTGATGGCTTGCTTGCGCGAATCTTCCAGGATCTGGTTGCCCGTTTTGTTCAGGGCAAAGTTGCCGGTGAGTATGTCTTGCAGCGCGTTGCCCTGGCGCAGCGCTTTTTTCAAATAGTCAGGTGCGTCGGTCTCTCCAGCCTTGAGAATATAGGCATGCTGTTGCGTGTCGGTGTTGAGGCGCAGGTAGGTGATGCCGAAGTCGACATGCAGCAAGTCGCCGAGTTGGATCACTACGGGTTGGAGACGTTTGGTGAAAATGGCATCGGGTTCGCTGCGCTGAATGGACACCGACGGATGAAACCACGTGTCGAGTTTTAGCGCACTGATTTTTTCGCGATACCACCACACCACATCTTCGGTGGTGGTGACACCCGGTTGAATGACGCGATCGGAAAATCCTTCTTCGATGATCTCGTGTGCGATCCGGCAGATCTGTGGATAGATCACCATTTCTTTTTCACTCCGCGTCTCCAGCCAGCTCACGGCCAGCCGCTCGGCAGAGGTGATGCGGGGATGTAATTTCTTGTTCAGGGATTTGAGCAGCAGCTCGTAGTCGTTGGCGGTGAGGCCGTCGGCGTGGCCATAATGTTCGGCTTTGTTGACGCCAATCTTTTTGGGATCGCGTTCCTGGATGATGCTGGCCAGTTGAGCCCATTGGTCGGGTTGCTGGTCGGGATCCCACGCGCGTTTAAAAACTTTCCCTACGTCATAGCGCGCCACAGCGAGGTATTCCATTTCCTTGCCTTCGCCGCGATCGAACACCACCAGCATCGTGGTGCGCCGCGCGGCCATCCACGTGGCGGGTAACAGGGTTTTGATGACCGGGTCTTCGTTGTATTCCCGCGACATCACGATCCACATGTCGAAACCTTCCCTGCGCATGAGGCCGGGAAGCACCGTTCTCAGCCGGTCGTCCAGGATCTCGTCGATCACTTTGGCTTGTTCGCGTTGCGATAGGATAAGCGGGTTTTGTGCGAATGCGGAAGGAAGAAGGAGCGTTCCAAGGAGGAGTAGTAAATATTTCATGACGAGGTTCGAAGAGTAGGTGGTTCAGTAGATTTTTTGAAGATGTTTTTGAAACGATGCGCTATTCTTCGTCTTTAAAAGCAATGATACAGCGTTCTTTCTTTAACAACTCCATCGCCTCATTCACATGCAGGGTCGACTTCACATCGTCGAGCTGCTCGTTGATGCGGCTTTTGATCTCTTTCATGTGCATGGCTTCAATAAACCGGCGCACGTCGTTGTGCGTTTCCAGGATCAGCTTGGGCACTTCCGCGGGCTTGTCGTGGTCGTCTTTGGCCACCATGGTAAAGTAGCAGGAGTTGGTGTGGCGCACGGTGCTGTTCTTCACGTGTTCGGCCTCCACGCGGATGCCCACGATCATGGAAGAGCGCCCCACATAGTTCACCGACGCATGCAACGAGACCAGCTCACCCACTTCCACGGGCTTCAAAAACTCCACCCGGTCCACCGACACTGTCACACAATACGTGCCCGCGTGCTTGCTGGAACAAGCATAGGCCACCTTGTCCATCAGCGACAGCAAGATGCCCCCGTGAATTTTTCCTCCAAAGTTGGCGTAGGAAGGGATCATCAGTTCGGTGATAGTGGTCTGCGATTTGCTGACAGGTTTGGCGGCGTCGGGCATGGGAATTTTACTTTGTGAAAAGATAGGAAAAAATGATGGGCTGAATGTACTACAAAATTCAAAAAGGGGACAAGGGGGTAAAACGAAAACGCCACGGTCTTCGTGGCGTTTCTTTTTGCTGGCGGAGTAGGTGTTCGGCGTGGCCGGAATTTTCTGACGGTACTCAGTGCTTGGGCATTTGTTTCACCGGGTCATACTGTTGCACGTTTTGGTCGATCGCAACATTCTGTGCTGCTGTCATTAACCATTTTCCGTTTTGGTTTACATAGACAACGGTTGCAATGCAATCGCTGGCAGGTTTTTCTCCATCAGGAGCGGTGAAAGCGCTGAAGTGCCAATACAGGTGCGCGATGGCCACGTCTTTTGTAATAAACCGGATGGCAACCGATTTTTTCTCTATTACCGACTCTTTAAACAAGGTTTCATGATAGACCTGGTGCGCATATCGCGACTCCTCCCGGCCTTTCCACCACATTCCGGGGGCATTTACCCAGTCGGTGTCTTCCGTCGTATAGTTTTTCAAATCATCATAATTGTGATGGTTCCAGCTATAGATCATGGCATCGACCTGCTTATGAATGGCGGCTTCATCTTTTACACGATCCTGGGCAAGGCTAAGTCCATTGATGAATAACAGGAGGGCAGTGGTTGTGATTATTTTTTTCATAACTGATTGTTTAGGGTAAAGATATCTCAGCGCCGAGGCCTGCGCATAGTACAAAGGCGACATCTTAATTAAACAGCCGGATAAAAAATTTAACCTGCGATCTCAGAAACTCCGATTCAATATGGGAAGGATTGACCCCGGCAAATTCCTGGAAGTCGCGGATGAGGTGCATCTGGTCAAAATACCCGCATTGAAGGGCAACCTCAACCCAGCTAATGTCAGGCTGTTGTTGTTTGAGGATCCAGGCTTGTGAAAATCTTACCAAACGGGAGAAATGTTTCGGTGGCATGCCGATCCGTTGCTTAAATACCCTTTCAAATTGCCGTGTGCTGAGGCAGGCTTGAGATGCCAGCTGATCTATTTTGATCAGTCCACGTTCTTGGATCAGCAGGGGGAGCACATGATCGATGGGTAAGTTTTCTTTTAATTTGTCCAGCTGTTTCAGTAGAAAATTTTCGACGATCGTCTTCATTTTGTGAAAAGAAATGGCCTCTTGCAGTTGGTCATTTACTTCTCTCATTTTATTTCCCAGCAGTTCCATCCCGTCAAACTCATCTTGGCACACGAGCTCATTCATCGGGATGCCTAAAAATCGATATAATCCTCCCGGCTGAAATCCCACCTTGATAAACAAATGATGACGCCCCGGCGTGATGATATGCCTGTTGATGTTGGGCCCCGTCACGATGGAAGTCGGCAGCGTCATTTTTTTTTCCGTGGCGATACACGCTGTCTCCGAACGATCTCTGACATAAAACATGATGCAATGTTCGGGAAGCGGTGGGATAGAAAAGGGCTGCGCCGTTTCCGTGGCGTCAAACTTCATTTCGTGGATCATGATATTGTTCACAAATCCCTTTAAGGCCGGATGAGGTTCGTAGAGTTGTTGAAACATGATGACCGCTTTTTGTGCTTACTACCGTTGGCTACAACAAGGGAATAACGGCTAACGTTGGCGATTATGAAGTAACGGGGATGGCAGTCGCAGGTATCGATGATGTTGTAAATGACTTTAGCAAACTGCTGCGAAGCTGTCAACCGGGACAACCGAAGTTACGGAACGAAAGGTTGGAACACAAATGACGAATTCCGCCAGGCCTATGCGAAGCGATGGTCCCGAGAATATTTTTTGTTTGTAGTTAAACTTCATTAGCAGGAACGGGGACATGGAGTTTCACCGGGATCCGGTTCATCAGCAAGCGCAATCGAAAGAACATGGCCAGCGCCGTCAGCGTAAGCCCAATGGAAAGCCCCAGCCAGATCCCCGACGATCCAAAGCCTGCTTTAAACGCCAATCCATACCCTAGCGGAAGGCCAATGATCCAGTACGCAATAAAAATAAACAGTGATGGTGTTTTCACATCCTGCAATCCGCGCAGCGCCGAGATGCACACCACCTGCGTGCCGTCGGAAAGTTGGAAGAGCCCGGCAATGATCATGAGCGACGCGGCGATGCGGAGCACTTCGGCGTCGTCCACATACAATGCGGGAAGCCAATGCCGGCCAAACACAAAGCCCAGCGCACACGCCGACATGAACACCAGCGCCATGCCAAGCAACGTGTAGGCCGCCCGCTTCATATTTTTCACATCATTTCTCCCGAGAAAATAACTCACGCGAATGGTGGCCGCCGCCGCAAGACCGGCCGTGGTCATGTAGCTGATGGTGGCCAGGTTGATGGCGATCTGATGTGCCGCCTGCGTCTTCGTGCCGAGCCATCCCATCATCACCAACGAAAAATCGAACGCGGCCACTTCAAAAATAAATTGCGCCCCGCTGGGCACACCGATGTGCAACATTCTGCTGAACAGCGCACGCGAATAATTTCCCAACACAAACCCGCCGCGAAACCGCCGGAATTCCGGAGCAAAATAAATATAGCCCGCGATGGCCAGCGCCATAAACACCCGCGACGAAAACGTGGCCCATCCCGAACCCACAAGCCCCATGGCCGGGAACCCGCCATGCCCGTAGATGAGCATGTAGTTCAACAAGACGTTCACCACGTTGCTGCCGACCATGATGATCATGGCCACACGCGTATTGGATAATCCCTCGGCAAATTGTTTGAAGGTTTGGAAAATGAGCACGGGAATGAGCGAGAACGTGATGATGCTCAGAAAGGGAATCGACTTATCGATCACCTCCTGCGGCTGGCCGATGTGATAGAGCACGCGCTTGCCCACATAGACCACACCCGCCAGCAGCAAGGCGTTGATCACGTTGATGACCAACCCATGGCGCAACGTTTCCACGATGCTGCGATCATCCTTCTTCCCATCGGCTTCTGCCACCAGCGGCGTGATGGCATACGACACCCCGATACCAAACAGCAACAACACATTGAAGGCCACCGTGGCCAACCCGGCAGCGGCCAGCTCGGTAGCGCCCACGTGACCCACCATGATGTTATCGGTGAAGCCCATGAGCACGTGGCCCAGGTTGCTGAGCATGACGGGGTAGGCGAGGTGGAAATTTTCCTTGATGTGGGTCTTGATGGTCATGGGGAGATAGGCGAAGCAGGTTTGGGATGGACGTTAACGGTCTTTCAGCCGGGCCACCAGCAGCAGGCCGGTCATGCTGATGGCGTCGGTGATCTCGCCGCGCAGCACCATCGCCACGGCTTCCGACAGCGGCAGCTTCCACACCTTCATGTCGGCTTCGGATGCTTCGCGGGCGGAGTCGCCCTGCGAGAGGTCTTCGGCCAGGAAGATGTAGCCTACCTCGTCGGTGACGGAATTGGAGGTGTGGATCTGCGTGAGCTCGGTCCATTTTTTTGCGGTAAGGCCCGTCTCTTCCTGCAGCTCGCGGCGGGCCGAAAATTCGGCCTGCTCGTGCGAAGGACTGCCGCCTTCGGGGATCTCCCAGTGAAACGCATTGAGCGTGTACCGATATTGACCGACCAGCCAAGTGTTGCCCTCGGCATCGACGGGCACAATGCCGATGGCTTTGTTCTTGAAGTGCACCTTGCCGTAGATGCCCTTTCCCCCGGAAGGGTTTAACACCTGATATTCAGTGACCTTGATCCACGGGTTCTCGTACTTCTCTTCGCCGGAAAGCGTGGTCCACGGATTTTTTATTTCGTTTTGGGACATGATTCGCCGTCGGTTTTGCGGTGATGCTCAAAGCTATTCAATTCTTTTTTGCAGGAAATCATTTACGCATTAAGTTTGTGACATGCTCAAGTCGTCGTTCACGAAAGATCTGATCGAAGCCGGATGTGACGAGGCCGGGCGGGGATGCCTCGCCGGCCCGGTGGTGGCGGCAGCGGTGATCCTTCCCAAGAAATACCGCCACAAACTCCTCAACGACTCCAAGCAACTCACCAAAGAAGAACGCGAACTCCTGCGCGAAGACATCCAGCGCGATGCCATGGCCTGGGCCGTAGGCGAGATCGATCACCAGGAAATAGACCGCATCAACATCCTGAACGCATCGTTCAAGGCCATGCACGTGGCGCTGGACAAACTCACGCTGCGCCCCGAATTGCTGCTCATCGACGGCAACCGCTTCAAGCCCTATGGCGAACTGCGGTTCGAATGCATCATCAAAGGCGATGGAAAATATTTGTCCATTGCCGCCGCCTCCATCCTGGCCAAAACGTATCGCGACGACCTGATGATGCGCCTGGCGGAAGATTTTCCCGGCTACAGCTGGCATACCAACGTGGGCTATCCCACCGAAGCCCATCGCGACGGCATACGTCAATTGGGCATCACACCACACCATCGTCGCTCGTTCACCCTGTTGCCCGATCAATTGGAATTATTTTAACCGATCGTTGTTCTTGTTTTTGATCTTCGATCGATAAACCTGTTTCGTATTCCAGCACACCATCTCATATTCTTTTAATTCTCCCCACCATGTGCCTCATCTTCCTCGCATTCAAGAATCACCCGGCGTATAAGCTCATCGTTGCGGCCAACCGCGATGAATTCTACGAACGCCAAACCGAAGCGGCGCATTATTGGAAAGACAGACCCGACGTGCTGGCCGGCCGCGATCTGGTGGCCGGTGGCACCTGGATGGGCATGAACACCAAGGGAAAGCTCGCGCTGCTCACCAACTACCGCGACCCCAAGAACATCGACCCACATGCCCCCTCACGCGGCCTGCTCGTGTCGGACTACCTGACGGGCCGCGACCGCCCCGAACATTATCTGCATGCGATCAACGACGGCGAAAAAGAATACAACGGCTTCAACATTATCGTCGGTGGCCTGAACGAACTGTGGTACTACTCCAACTACACGCACATGATCGAAGAGTTGATCCCCGGCTTCTACGGGTTGAGCAACCACCTGCTCGACACCCCGTGGCCAAAAGTGGAGCGCGGAAAAGAAAAACTGAAAAGCATTCTGGACCAACCGACCATTCAACCCGAGCAATTGATGGACGTGCTCTATGACCAGACGTTGGCGCCGGAAGACAAACTGCCCGACACCGGCTTGTCTTTGGAACGCGAAAAAGCATTGTCGTCCATGTTCATCAAAACACCAAACTACGGCACGCGGTGCACGACCGTGGTGCTCGTGAACTATGATAATGAGGTAACGTTCTGCGAACGGGTGTATAACACAACCACCTTCGAGCACACCACGGGGACCTTCCGCTTTAAGGTTTGAGCGTTAGCGGGGGCGTATTGTTACTACATAGTCTTGCGCGTGGTCAGGGCTAAAGCCCGGGCGACGAGTAGCTTCTTAACCCTGGCCTAAAGGCCTAGTCGATGCACTCATTTATCTCCGGAAAAGGCGAATTCGAGATCTACGTTAGCAAGCCCTGAACTGAATAATAGTGACCATGCACCAACAACCTCATTGGAGGGTTACCCTTGGACCAAGCTCCACATGAACTGACAAAAAAAAATTTGCACTCAAGCCCGTAGGGCTTTTCCATCATAACGCCCGGTGCAACCGGGCGAACAGCGACTATGTATAACAACCCGCCTGGGCGGGTTACCTTTCGGGTGGGGTCTTTCTTGCAGATACGATTCACACCATTACGCCTTCAGAACCTGCATTTACTCGTACTCGGCATACCCACTCTGAACCTTCGATGGAACCCGCACAATTTTCACACCTAGAACATTCATACCAATATAGATTTGCGACTACGAATTAGCTTCCCCGCACTAAAGGGTAACCCGCCCAGGCGGGTTGAGATACATGGACTCGCTTCGCCCGGTTGCACGGGCGTTATGATGGGGAAGCCCTACGGGCTTATTCAGTTTAACGTCTTGAACTCGCCCTTTTAAATCACGATAAATGGGTGTCTTTATCCCTGGCCTTTTAGACCAGGGACAAAGACACCCCCGTTCATCCGGGCTTTAGCCCTGACTTGCTCCTATGGCAGGCGCCAGAAGCCCCAACTCAAGACATTCATCGTCGAATGCATTAGAACTTCGTATCCGCGAAATACCCCTATACCAATTCCAAAACGCCCTAGCTATAGCGTTGACAAGGGGAGATTTTAAGCAAGAGATCAGTTATCACAGGGTTAAGCGGCAAATTTTGTATATAAATGGAAATAAAATAATGAGAAGCGTTATTTTATTCATTAATTGCACCTCAACAACGTGTACGTTTTACACTTTGGATGGATAATCCCGAAAGGTTGAAAAAGAAAGATCAATATCCCCTGCCCCTGAAAATCGCCCGGTGGCTTTTTCCAAAACTGGAGGCCTATGCGCCCGGGTTGGCCCACCGGTATTTTGAAAAGATCTTCTTCACCCCCTTGCATTACCCCGTTCCCGAAAAGGAGAAAAAGGCGGAAACATTTGCTACCCGCTTCACCGTGACGGCCGCGGGCAAGACGATCCAGTGCTATTCGTGGGGCGAAGGACGGCCTGTGTTGCTCATCCACGGCTGGGCTGGACGGGCCACGCAATTCCGGCGTTTCGTAAAGCCCCTCATGAACGCAGGCTATAAAGTGGTGGCGTTCGACGGGCCTGCCCATGGCCAGTCGGAGGGAAAAAGAACCAGTCTCGATGAATTTGAAGCCGCCATCCGGGCGGTGTATGCCAAAATAGGGGAGCCCGTGGCCGTGATCGCGCATTCGTTTGGCGGCGGGGCGGCGTTGTTCTCGGCGATGCACGGCGTAGCCATAAAAAAGCTGGTCATGATCGCGTCACCGTCCGTGGGCGACGAGATCATCAACACCTATCTGCGTACCATCAATGGCACCCGGCCTACAGGCGAATATTTCAAGAAATTTATCCTCGACACCACCGGAAAGCCCTTCGATGAGTATACCGCCCAGCATTTTGTGACCCAATTGAAGACTCCCATCGACCTGTTGATGGTCTACGATGAGGAAGACCGCGAGGTGCCCATGGTCCACGCCAACACCCTGATGAAGCTTTACCCTTCGGCCATGCTGATCCGCACCAAAGGCCTGGGACATACCCGCATCTTAAAAGACGACCACGTTATCGCAGCTTGTGTAACATTTGTGCGAAACGGAGCGTCGGGCTAGCAAAACTGTATTTTATTTGAGATAAAATGGGCCGCCCGGAAAAAAACGGTAACCTGCGCCTCCGGCAACAGGTTTAAGGAAGGACGGGCGCTAAACTTTTATGCCACCGGGCTGTAATTAAAGACGGGCACCATTAACTAATTGGGCAATGAAAATCATCGAGACGCACGAACTGACGAAGGTTTACAAAATGGGCGATAACATCGTGAACGCCCTCCAGGGAGTTTCCATTTCCATCGACAGAGGCGAATACGTGGCCTTTATGGGCCCCTCCGGCTCGGGAAAATCCACGCTGATGAACATCGTGGGCTGCCTGGACTCGCCCACGACGGGAACCTACAGCCTGAACGACAACCAGGTGAGCGAAATGACGGAAAATGAGCTGGCCGAAGTCCGCAACAAGGAGATCGGCTTTGTGTTCCAGACCTTCAACCTGCTGCCCCGCGCCAGTGCCCTCGACAACGTGGCGCTCCCCCTGATCTATGCCGGCTATGGCAAGGCCGACCGTGACGAAATGGCCATGGCGGCCCTGGAAAGCGTGAGCCTCGCCGACCGCTATCACCACAAACCCAACGAGCTTTCGGGTGGCCAGCGCCAACGTGTAGCCATCGCCCGCGCGTTGGTGAACAGCCCCTCCATCATCCTGGCCGATGAGCCCACCGGTAACCTGGATACCAAGACGTCATACGACATCATGAGCCTTTTCCAGGAGCTCCACGACAAGGGCAACACCATCATCATGGTGACCCACGAAGACGACATCGCCCACTACGCCCACCGCATCATCCGCCTCCGCGACGGTCTGATCGAATGGGACCGCCGGAACGAAAACGTGTCGCGCAGCAGCCCTATGGCCGCACAGCACTAACATTTTCTCCCTTCCCGCGCATCGCCTACCTTTAGTGCATGAAGATCTACACGAAAACCGGAGATCGCGGCACCACATCCCTTTTTGGAGGAAAACGCGTTTCCAAAGCCGACCTGCGGATCGACACCTACGGCACCGTGGATGAATTGAACTCCTGGATCGGCCTGGTGCGCGACCAGGAAGTGAATCAAAACCGAAAAGAGTTGCTGGTCGAAATACAAGACCGCCTGTTCACCATCGGCTCCATGCTGGCCACCGAGCCGGGCAACACCAAAGTGAACATCCCCACCCTCCGCGAAAGCGATATTCAATATTTAGAAAAAGAGATCGATGCCATGGACGCCGCGTTGCCACCCATGCGCTTTTTTGTATTACCGGGAGGCCATACCGCCGTGTCGTTTTGCCATTTGGCGCGAACCGTATGCCGTCGCGCCGAGCGTCTAACCATAGCGTTGCAGGCCACCGAGGAGGTGAACGCCCTGGTGATCCAATACTTGAACCGCCTGTCGGACTACCTGTTTATGCTGAGCCGCAAGATGGCTCAGGAACTCAAGATCGAGGAGACGCCCTGGAAACCTAGAATGGACGAGTAGGGAAGAATTCGCTAAGTAAAGAGGCTCTCGTTACAGGCTTTTTCTCCAAAAGCGCGGAGAGCGAAGATGAAAATCGATGCGTATACCGGAATCTTTGGAATTCGCTTGTTCGGATGAGGGCGCCGGTCCAGGGGTTTATCACCACGGCGTCGTAGTTCTCGATGCTCTCGTTTGGTCCCCCTTTCACGATGTCTTTTAACTCGGCGATGATCAATTCATAGTCGCCAAGGAACTCGGTTTTTTCTGACGGTTTTATCCAGGATAAAAAGAAAAAGTATTTACTGCTTCGGCTGAGCGTAAGGCCATTATTCCGCCCGAGCGCGAGCGCCTGGAAAAAGTTGAGGGCGAACCTGCATTCGTCCGGTTCACAACTTTTAAATCCGGTTATGTCACTAAGTCTTCCGAAACGGTCAAGTGTAAATTGAATAGTAGCGTAGGTATGTTGCTTGTCAAACAAAATGGAATAGTTCAACATGAAGCTGAATGGTCTTCCTTGCGAAACATCAAACCATGTTCCTGAACCGTTGTCGGAAATGAAGTGAGATTGATTTGCGTTCCACTGGATATGATCATGAAAAAATGCTGAACCGAAGTAACACACCAAAACACTGTCTGCTGTTGCTTTTATTTTCAAAAAATCATTGTCATAGGGATCTGGTGTGTTTCCGCAAATGATTTTTTCTCCGGTTTCATAGTTGATTTCTTTTATGAGGTCCCCTTTTTTATTGTAGTATTTCCAGAGACCTGCGTAGTCGCCTTCTTCAAAAGCGCCGACACGGTTGAGTGTATTGGTATCAAAATAGTAATCCCGAAAATAGGTTCGGTCAATGGAATCCAACCGGTTAAATTCTCTGGTGGAGTTTAAGTACTCAAAGCACTTGGTCTCAATGCGCGAAGAGTCTGTCTTCACAATGATGATTTCTTGTGGAGGAGGCTCCGGAAGAGGCTCATACGTGATGTGTCCCTGAGGTTTTTTCTTGATGCAACCTGCAACAAGCAAGGAGAGGGCGACTGCGAGGTAAATTCTCATAACGTGATTTCCATGATGAAATCCAGGAGGCGGGTAAAAGTAACGCAGCCGGCTCTAATGACGCATTTTGGGCAAAAAAACTAACATTTGTTAGTCGAATTTGGAAATTAGTCCTACCTTCGGGTCCTTAAAAATTCAGATATCCATGGTAGAGACGATGAAAATTGAGGTAGAGCGGGTGGCCAAATCGCGGCTTCCCCAGGTGGATTTTTCAAACCTTCCGTTCGGGAAGATCTATACGGACCATATGTTTATGGCCGATTTTCGCAACGGCGAATGGGGTAATGCCCGCATTATGCCTTATGGCCACATGCTCATTAGTCCAGCCACCCCGGCGCTGCACTACGGACAATCTATTTTTGAAGGCTTGAAGGCCTATCGCGGCACAGACCGTGAGGCGCTGGTTTTCCGGCCGATGGCCAATTTCAAACGCCTCAACCTTTCTGCCGAAAGACTCTGCATGGCGCAGGTTCCGGAGGAGCTGTTTATGGAGGGTATGCGCGCCGTGCTGGACATCGACCGGGCCTGGATCCCGTCGACACCGGGAAGCGCATTGTACATACGACCTTTCCTTTTCTCAGCCGATGAGTTTATCGGTATCCGTCCTTCACTCGATTTTACTTTCATGATCATTGCTTCGCCGGTGGGTGCTTATTATTCGGCGCCGGTGAAGGTCAAGATCGAAACCCACTATACCCGCGCCGTGGCCGGGGGCACAGGCTATGCCAAAGCTGGCGGCAACTACGGTGGCGCCATCTACCCTACAAAACTTGCCATGGACCAGGGCTATCAGCAGTTGTTGTGGACCGATGGCAAAGAGCACGCCTACATTGAAGAGTCGGGCACCATGAACGTGATGTTTGTTTTTGGCGACACGCTGGTGACGCCCGCCCTGAGTGACTCCATCCTGGCCGGCATCACACGCGACAGCGTGCTGGCCGTCGCGCGCCGGGAAGGCATGAAGGTGGAGGAACGCAAAATAGGGGTGAAAGAATTAATAGACGGTTTGAAAAGCGGCCTCGTCAAAGAAGCGTTTGGCGTGGGCACCGCGGCCACGATTGCCCCCATCCAGGCGATCGGCCACGAAGGCATAGATTACCCGTTGCCCGCGGCGTCAAAGCAAAATTTTGCCGCTCATATCTATTCGGTGTTGGACGAGATCAAACGCGGAATCGCTCCGGATCCGTTCGGATGGGTCGTAAAAATGTAATTTGTTTCCTTTACCTGAATAACTCAACCTGAAACGGTGGACTTGATTGTTCACCGTTTTTTTTACTTTTAGAGGGAAATCGCTACAGGTTGAAAAAGACAAAAGTGCTATGGTGTTTGACGGTGCTGATGGCGTTGGCAACGGCGGGCTATGCTCAGAAGCAACTGGTGTTGCTGAAAGGTGAAAAAGTGTTGTTGCGCCTCGGCTTTGGTGACGAGATCACCTTCCGTCTGAAAGGCAGCAAGACCGTCCGGGTAAGTTATGTGAACAACCTTTTCGACACCGCTGTAATGGCCCACAAGGACATCATTCCCTTCTACAAGATCGACCGCATCTATTTCAAACATTCCAGTTTTGCCAACCGCGTGGGAGGATTCCTGTTGATCGGAGGTGCCGGCTATTTCGTGATCGACCAATTCAATACCATGGTGGTGCAGGGTCACGATCCCAGCCTCGACAAAAGTGTAAACCGCGTATCCATCGCGATGGTGGCCGTGGGGCTGCCCATGATGCTGATCCGGAAAAAATCGCAGCGGATAGGGGGCCGCTACCGGTTGTTCACGGCCGACTATGATTCTCCTTTCTACCAGCACGACCTCGACAGGTTTTAGGCAGACCCTGATTTGTTGCCGGAATTCCTTACTTTTGCCCAAAATTTATTATTCACCATGACAACAGATCAACTGAAAGATTTGAAGGTTCGCGTTAGCGCCTTGAGGAGGTATCTTTGACTACGATCGTAAGATCGTTGAAGTAAGAGACGAGGAGCTCATTACCCAACAAGCGGATTTCTGGAACAATCCCAAACAAGCCGAAGCCATTCTGAAAAACATCCGCACCAAAAAAGTGTGGACCGACGCCTTCGATAACCTTTCCAAAGGTATCGACGACCTGGAAGTACTCTATGAATTCTACCAGGCCGGCGACGTAGGAGAAGAAGAATTAGACCGCGACTATGAGAAGACGGCCAAGGCCGTGGAGGAGTTGGAGTTCAAGAAAATGCTGAGCAAGGAGGAAGACCAGCTCAGTGCCGTGATCGAAATAAACCCCGGTGCCGGTGGCACCGAAAGCAACGACTGGGCCGATATGCTCAACCGCATGTACATCATGTGGGGCGAGAAGAGCGGCTACAAGGTGACACAGATCGACTATCAATCGGGCGAAGTCGCCGGCATCAAGTCGGCCACGCTGGAAATAGACGGCCCGTTTGCCTATGGTAAACTGAAGGCGGAGATCGGTGTCCACCGCCTGGTGCGCATCTCACCGTTCGACTCCAACCAACGCCGGCACACGTCGTTCGCATCCATCTTTGTATACCCGAAAGTGGACGACTCGATCGAGATCGAGATCAATCCCGCCGACATCGAAATACAAACCTCGCGTTCCGGTGGTGCGGGTGGCCAGAACGTGAACAAGGTGGAGACGAAAGTGCAGCTCACGCACAAGCCCACGGGCATCGTCATCGTGTGCCAGGTGGAACGTTCGCAGCACGCCAACCGCGAGCGCGCCATGCAGATGCTGAAATCGAAATTGTATCAGCTCGAAATGGAAAAACGCAACGCCGCCCGCGACAAGATCGAAGCCGGCAAGATGAAGATCGACTTCGGCTCGCAGATCCGTAACTACGTGCTGCATCCCTACAAGCTCGTGAAAGACGCCCGCACCGGCGTGGAGCGCCACGACGCCCAAACCGTGCTCGACGGCGACCTCGATGACTTTATCAAAGCTTTTTTATTGGGAGCACAAGAAATGCCCCAGCAAGCCTGATCCAAAAAAACGCGTTGCTCCCACCCAGGGGCAACGCGTTTCCTTTTTGCATAAGAAAAATTGACCACTCAAAAAATCTACAACACGCCGTTCTGGCTGCTCTGCCTGAGCTCGCTGCTTTTCTTTGGCAGCTTCAACATGATTGTTCCCGAACTGCCGGCGTATCTCACCAGCCTGGGTGGCGGGGAATATAAAGGACTCATCATTTTTTTATTTACAGTGACCGCGCTGCTCTCACGTCCTTTCAGCGGCAAGTTGGCCGACAGGATTGGACGCAAGCCCGTGATCATGGCCGGCGCGATGGTGTGTTTTGTCTGCAGCCTCATCTATCCCGTGCTCACTACCGTGATGGGATTTTTCTTGCTCAGACTCATGCACGGTTTCTCCACCGGCTTCACCCCCACCGGACAGGCAGCATATCTTTCCGATGTCATTCCCGCCAATCGCCGGGGAGAAGCCATGGGGATCCTGGCCACAGCAGGTTCGCTGGGTACGGCCGTGGCGCCGGCGATCGCCGATCCCATCGTGACACATTTTGGATTGCAGGTTATGTTCTATTGCTCATCGGGCGCCGCGATCATTTCCATGTTGGTGGTGTTGGGCATCAAAGAGACGCTACATGAAAAACATCCTTTTGGCGTAGGGCTTCTCAAGGTGAAACGCTCTGATCTGTTCGAGCCTCGCGTACTCAAACCAGGCGTCGTCATGTTCCTGAGCGTGTGTGCCTATGGCGCCATCCTGACGTTGTTGCCGGATTTTGGGACGTATGTAGGCATGCGCAATAAAGGTGTGTTGTTTACCTACTTCACGGTGGCTATCTTGTTCGTGCGCCTGCTGGGAGGCAAGGCGTCGGATCGGTATGGACGCGCGCCGGTGTTGCTGGTGGTCACGTTCGTGATCGCCATCGCGATGTTGGTGATTGCTTTTGCAAAGGATCAGACACAGCTCAGTGTGGGGATCATTTTGTATGGCCTCGCCTATGGAGCCACCTCGCCAACGCTGCTCGCCTGGGCCACGGACCTGAGCGATGAGCATCACCGGGGACGAGGCATTGCCACGTTGTATATTTCCATGGAACTGGGCATTGGCATAGGAGCGTTGGTTTCGGGTTGGCTATATGGAAATGACTATACGCATTTTGTTTATGCCTTTGTGTTTTGCAGCGCGATGTCGGTGTTGGCCTTTGTGTTTCTTTTGTTTCAACGATCCACTAAAAAAGTAAGCGTATGAAAAAAGCGGTATTGATATTCTTTGCGCTCGTTTGCCTGGGCGAATTGGCATCGGGGTGGATGGGTTGGCCGGAAGTTCACCGTGTATGCAAGCCGTTGATCATGATCACGCTGGGCTTGTACTACGTGATCAGTGCCACGCACCGTTCGCCGGTGGTGCTGCTGGCTATTTTCTTTTCGCTGGCCGGCGATGTGTTGTTGATGTTCGAAACCAGCCATGAATTGTTTTTCATTTTTGGACTGCTGGCTTTTCTGACATCACACGTCTTTTATATTTTTTCGTATCGTCAGCATCAGTGGGCTGGGGTCAACGATGCCTTGCAGGGGATTCAGAAAATACGGGCATCATTTCCCATTGTTTTGGCGGGAACGGGGTTGGTCATTGTTTTGTATCCCGTACTGGGACCCTTGCGCATTCCGGTGATGGTGTATGCGTTGGTGCTCATCGTCATGGTGCTCAATGCGCTGTTCCGCTATGGACGCACAGAGGCGATGAGCTTTCGGATGGTGTTTTTTGGGGCGCTGCTGTTCATGTTGTCGGATTCGCTTTTAGCGATCAATAAATTTCTGACGCCCGTTCCGAACAGTGCGAGTTGGATTATGTTGACGTATATGGTGGCGCAGTATTGGATTGTGCTCGGGTTAGTGCGGCACGAGGAAAAAAGTTAAACCGTCTCACCTTCAGTAACCCTTCGGAGACCACGAAAAGCGCGCATAGTGTGCACCCCCGCATCTTTACCTGCACTAGGAGCGGTCAGGGCTAAAGCCCGATGAGCAAAGTGTCGTGGACCCTGGCCTAAAGGCCAGGGTTATTCAGGTCCGGACTGTTCGGCGGACGTATCAATACACGAATGCGCCGGGTGGTATTTGCAATGCCTAACGCACGTCGCCACAGAAAGACACGAGGAATGCAAGTTCGCAGGTGATACCAGCCCTGTTGAATAGTAACCCCGGCCTTTAGGCCGGGGTGTAACAGCCATAAACGCAAGGGCTTTAGCCCTGACCCGCTTCGCAGGCCTACCCTACATTATTTGGATGCATGATCTACTTGTAACCCGGATTTTGGACACAACGACACGGGATTTGGATAACTCCGGAAGGTATCATTTGCGGTCCTTTGCAGAGAACAAAATTCAAAGCTCATGGAAAACATCACGAAAGTAAAGTTAGGCAGCCAGGGATTGGTTATTCCCGCGCTGGGCCTCGGTTGTATGGGGATGACTACTATTGCCGGTGCCGATATTTACGGTAAAGCAGATGAAACCGAATCGATCGCCACCATCCACCGGTCGCTGGAACTCGGAGGCAATTTTCTGGACACAGCCGATTTATACGGACCGTTGCTCAACGAAAGACTCATCGCAAAGGCCATCCGCGGAAACCGGGCGAAGTACATTATCGCCACAAAGTTCGGCTATGAAATTGACGACCAGGAAAAGTTGACCTGGGGATATAATGGAAAAAAAGAATACGTTAAAAAAGCAGCGGAGCGTTCCCTGAAAAATCTCGGAACAGATCACATCGACCTTTACTATCTCCACCGTCTCGATCCGAACACACCGATTGAAGAGACCGTAAGTGCCATGGCCGATCTGGTGAAGGAAGGCAAGGTGCGCTACATCGGTTTGTCGGAAGTCGGTTCCGGCACCATCAGAAAAGCGCATAGCATTCATCCGCTGACCGCGGTGCAAACCGAGTATTCATTGTTTGAAAGAAGTGTGGAAGAAGAAGGTGTTCTGGATACACTCCAGGAATTGGGGATCGGGTTTGTCGCCTATTCTCCGTTGGGAAGAGGCTTCCTTACGGGCGAGCTTAAGTCGCCTGATGATTTTGCTGCGGACGATTTCCGAAGGACGCTTCCGAAATTTCAGGGGGAGCAGTTTTACAAGAACATCGAATTGGCAGAGGCGATCAAAACTATGGCGCGCGAAAAGAACATCACCAGCTCGCAGCTGGCCATCGCCTGGATTGTAGCAAAAGGCTTTGTGCCGATCCCCGGAACAAAGCGGATAAAATACCTGGAGCAAAATATCGAAGCGGCAAAGATCAGACTGTCGTCAGCAGAACTGGCCAGACTGGAGTCGATCATTCCGCTGGGCACGGTTACCGGCGACCGCTATGATGCGGCCAACATGACGGTAGTGGGCAAATAAGGATCCGGTATCCTGCGCACCTCATTAAAGATCAAACAACCATGAAGAGATGCCGGGTGATCTACCCGGTATCCATTTTTTAACTTGGAAAAGAAACAATCACTAACTTCACCCAGGATGACACGCAAACATAAATCACCGCATGTAATTGATTCGGTAGCGGCGTTGCACAGCGCATTCGGCCTGCCTAAACCCGAACACCCGCTGATCAGCGTCGTAAATTTTGAAAATGTAAGCTTCACGGTGAGCGATGTGTGGGATCATTTTGTGATCAATCTTTATTGCGTCGCCATCAAAAAAGGCATTAATGGGAAAATGAAGTATGGCCAGACGTACTACGATTTTGATGAAGGCGTAATGACATTAACCGCCCCCAAACAGGTGATGTCAATCATGAATACAGATGAGATCGCCGTGTCAGGATACCTGATCTACTTTCATCCCGACTTTCTGCAAGGCTACCCGCTGATGAAAACCATCAAAGAGTATGGTTTCTTTTCTTATGAGTTGCACGAAGCCTTGTTACTTTCCGCAAAGGAAGAGGAGTCGATCATCAGGATCATGAAAGAAGTGGAGCGGGAATATCACCATGCGATCGACCGTTTCAGCCAGGACGTGATCATCTCGCATATTGAGCTTCTGCTGGTCTATGCGAACCGGTTCTACAATCGCCAGTTCATTACCCGCAAAAATCTGAACCACGACATGTTGTCAAAACTGGAAGCCATCCTGGAGGAATATTTCAAAGGCGAGAAGGTGGCAGAGAAGGGACTGCCCACGGTAAAATATATTTCAGACCAATTAAATGTATCCCCCGGCTACCTCAGCGATCTGCTAAAAAATCTCACCGGCCAAACCACCCAACAACACATCCACGACAAAGTGATCGACAAGGCAAAGGAAATACTTTCTACCACCTCCCTATCCGTCAGCGAAATTGCCTATCGATTGGGCTTCGAGTACCCGCAGTCCTTCAACAAACTGTTCAAAAGCAAAACCAACGTCTCTCCGCTTGAATTCCGGCAGTCTGTTAACTAATGATCAGCAGTCTGTTGAAATTAGTAATGTCTTTTTTTCAATAACCCCAAGCTGGGACATAGCCGCCATACTTGAAAAGGGCTTTAGCCCTCACTATTTTGACACTAACCCCAGCCTTTAGGCTGGGGTATCACAGCTACATCTGAAAGGGTTTTAGCCCTGACCGGCTTTCAGGGGATCAATACTCAAACATCTTCACCCGCTCATCCCGTTTCAAATACGTATTGAACGCATCCAAAAGCTTCTCTCTTCCATACACCTCATAAAACAACACGAACCCCTTCTCATCCTTCAAGTCACGCTTTCGCTGAAATCCCAACCGGAGTTTTTTCAACTCCAGTTCCAACCCAACAATGAAGTCGCGCTCGTCGGTATACACGATCTTGTAAGACCGCGCATGGTGAATACGATCGACTACGATTTGAAGTTTTTCGAATACGGTGAGCACGATCATCACCACGACCGATCCTACCAGTGCGATAAAATACTGCCCCGCACCCACGGCCATACCCAACGCCGCCGAGATCCAGATCGTCGTGGCCGTCGTGATCCCGGTCACCGTTAACCCGTCTTTAAAGATCACCCCAGCCCCCAGAAAGCCAACGCCGGTGATGATGTTGGATGCGATCCGGTCCTGCGAGTTTCCGCCAATGGCCATCGAGATCTGGGTGAACAACGTGGACCCCAGGCAAATGATGATCATCGTGCGCAGCCCCGCCGCCTTACTTCTGTATTCCCGTTCCAGGCCGATGGCCGCGCCAATCACAAACGAAAGCAGCAGTTGCAAAGCCGTTTCATAGTGCGAATCCAAAATTTCCATTACGCTCGTGTTTTCAGATCACAAGGTAATAAAAACCTTAGCGAAGGTGACGTTGAAAAATTAAATCAGGCCAATGCCAATTCCACTTGGCGAGTCCTGAGCATGGGCTGCCGTTTCCAATAGGTGAGACTTCGCCACACCCATTCCAGCGGTCCGAATAAAAAGTATTTCAGCCAGATGTTGCTGAAGGCGATTTGAAACGCCCAGATCGCAAAAATAAAATAGAACAATTCATAGCGTTCGAATTGTCCGAAGTATCCCAACCCATACCCCGAAAAAATAAAGGTGCAGATGATGGATTGCGAGAGGTAGTTGGTGAACGCCATCTGTCCAACAGCGGCATAAAGTTTCAGGAAGCCATGGAAAACGCCGCTCTTATACAGCAGGGTGATCAGGCCGATATGTCCCATGGCTACGAATGTCCGGTGAACATCATATAGCGTGAAGGGAATGGGCCAGACCTCGATATAGTTGTAATAATTCAATTGCGCATTGTACCACGTTATCCCCGCCAGCAGGCCTTCGCCAATACCCAATCCATAGCCCAGGATGAGCATGCCGGCATAAAATCCAGTCGACTTTTCTCCCGTGAGAATGCCCGCTTTATACAATGCCATGCCCAACAAAATACAGATCATGATGTCGAAAAATGTATTTTGATAGAATACGCTGGACTCAAATTTGGCGTTGGTCGACTGCAGGTGCTTCCATACTTCGGGATAAGATTTCAGCATGGCCTTGTTTTCTTTCTCCACTTCCTTTTTCACGTTCTCCACTTTGCGTTTGTCGATCGTTTCTTTCCATTTTTCAAGATCGCCTTTTTGGTCTTCGGTAAGTGTTTTCTTTTCTTTTTCCAGGGCCATGGCCGCCAATCCTTTTTCGCGTTTCACCAGGGCTTCCTGGTTGCTGAGGTAGGACTTGAACATGTTCACGCAGACAAAGAAAAGGCAGAGGCACAACAATAATTTGACGGAGCTTTTCCGCAGCGGGAACAGGAACAAGCCGCAGATGGCATAGTGGTATAGGATATCGCCGGGCCACAACAACACATAGGCGTTAACCAATCCAAAGACGAGCAGCCAGATAAGCCGCCGGTAATAGACATCGGCTGCCCCGAGGCCCGATTGTTTTTCCAATCGCGAAATGATGAGCAGCGCGCCGGCGCCGAACAACATGGAGAACATGGCCCGGAAAGATCCACCCAGCACAAAGCCGGTGACCATCCACGAAGCGATGTTGCGCATCGAGGTTTCATTGAGTACGCGCCAATCAAAATCCAGTTGATAGGCGCGGGCGAAGAACGGCATGTTGAGGATCAGGATGCCACAGAGGGCAACGCCACGCAGGGCGTCAATCATGAAGATGCGCTCCCTTTGTTGGAGCGGCAGTGAGGTTTCCATAGACATTAGAGAGGGTTAGGGTCAATGAAGATAACACTCAGCGCTCGAGATTACAATACCCGTAAACGGTCATAAAAAAAGCGGGTGTTGGCCCGCTTATTTTTTATGCTGTATGAACGATCACAATTTGTGCACATGCCCACTGCCGGAGGAGTGGCTGTTCACGCGACTGGGATTTCCTTTATAGCCTACGCTGCCACTGCCGGAGATGCTGCTGTCCAGCTCGTCTTTCACATTGATCTCAACATCGCCCGAGCCGGAGATCCGCACTTCGCACTTGCTGGTTTCCAGGTTGGAGGCCAGCACTTTTCCAGAGCCGCTGATCGACGTTTTCACATTGCCGGCGCTGCCCGATGCTTCGATCTTGCCGGAGCCCGTCACACCAAAGTCGGCCGTGCCGCTGACGTTGATGGCGAGGATCACTTTTCCGGAACCGCTCACGTCGCTGTTGAAGCTGCGGCATTTGCCTTTCAGGTTGATGTCGCCGCTGCCGCTCACGTCGCTTTCAATGTCGCCGGTGGCTTCGGCTTCCAGGCGCAGGTTGCCCGAGCCGCTCACATTCAGGTCGAGGTCGCCGGCCATGATCTTGGTTTCGGCGATCACGTCGCCGGAGCCGGCTACGCTGATGCCTTCAATATCTTTTACGGTGATGTATACATTCACCTCGTCGCCTTCCTTCCAGCGCCAGAACTTCCATTCGCCTTCTTTGCCGATCACGAGTTTGTTGCCGTCCACGTCGGTTTCGATCTCTTCCAACACGTCTTTCCTGCCTTCGATCTCGACCTTTTGCGGACTACCCTGGCGCAGGTAAAGCTTGCCGGGAACGCGGAAAGCGATCCGGGTGAAGGTGCCCACGTTGCGGGTTTCACGTGTCTGCGCTTGTGCCCACGAGGTCAGCATGACGAGTGCCAGCGCGATGAGGAATAGTTGTTTTTTCATATGTCTTAGATGTGGATGTCTTACGGTATAGACTGACCATCCCAGACCAAGGTTGCACGGGTTGGCCTGGAATTTTTAATTCTCTTTCTTTGACGCAAATTTCCGGTCTCGGTTACATGCCCGTCTTTTCATATCACACCCTCCAGGCCCCCACGCAGGGAAGCTATAAGGAAAAAGGAAGCAAATTCCTGGCTTTCGCCTACCCGGTGACGTCCGCCGCCGAGATCAAGGAAACACTGGACAGCCTCCGCAAAGAATATTTCGATGCCCGCCACCACTGCTATGCCTGGATGCTCGGTCCGGACCAAAAACATTTTCGCGCCGCCGACGATGGAGAACCCAACCACTCCGCCGGCGATCCCATTCTCGGACAGATCCGCGCCAAAGGATTGACCGATGTGCTCATCGTGGTGGTGCGCTATTTCGGTGGCATAAAGCTTGGCGTGGGCGGACTGATCACGGCCTACAAAGCCGCCGCCGCCGATGCTCTGCAACACGGCACGATCATTCAAAAAGATGTGATGGAAACCGTGACGTTGCGGTATGACTATTCAGCAACGCCCGAAGTGATGCGGCTGATCAAAGATCTCACGGTTCAAATGGGCGAACAGGAATTTGCCGAACAATGCCGGATGACCATCCACTTCCCCTTAAAACAAAAAGAAAAATTCGAGGAGGCCCTGGCGCTGCTTCAGGCATTGGGCACGGCGGTGAGCGCGGTCTGAAATTTTAGCCTTGCTTCCGGAGTTCATTGATGCGCTGCGAAGCCTCCGTTTCTTTCATGGAAGAAAGAATGGCCCACTGCACATCCGGGATCGACAACGGAGCATAGGCATTGAGTAATTCTTCACCGGAAGAATTCTTTTCGATTCGCGTACCCGACTGCCCGCTCAGCGCAAGATCAATGGAATCCAGGTCGAGCTGCTCCACCAAAATGCTGGTGTTCATCCGGTCCACCTGGTGGAGGATCTTTTCGTCGTAGCCGCTGGCTTTGAGTGTGGCCAGGTAGTGTCGTTTGTTTTCAATGAGGTCGCGGGAGATGGAGCGAAGCTTGTGGTCGGGGCCCACCATGTAGGTCTCGCCGCTTTCACCAAGACCGTCTTCGCGCCAGTGATTGTCGCCGGTCAATATTTGGTTGATCTTGTTGATGGGCATCTGGAAAACGAGGATGCCTGTTTTTTTGTCGTTGTCATAGATCGGGCAGGCAATGAACGATGCCGGCGCGTGGTAGGATGGAGCGTAAGGCTCGAAGTCCACCAGCTTTACAAAATTTTTATCAGTGCTCTCGATCGCCGCTTTCACCACGCGTCCGAAGTTTGTGGTCTGGTAACGGCCGGTCAGCAGGCTGGTGCCAAAGTCCACTTCTTTAAAAACACTGTACACAATGTTGCCCGTGATGGGATCGATAAGAAAAATATCATAGTAGCCAAACTTCTCCAGGAAGCTGAGCATCACCGGGTGATAAAGGGCGTGCACCCGGCCATAGTCGCTGTTTTCGCGCGACGTGATCATGAGCGACTTTTGGCCAGTAGGGTGGGGGTTGGAGGAGATGAAAAGGTATTGGAGCACCGTGGCAATGCCGGCGGGAGGCAGATAGTTTTCCACCTTTTCCACATGCGATGTGTTGTCCAGCAAACGCGGCATAAACTCACCGGTATAGTAGTGTTTCACGCTTTCCTTCATCTGCGCCGGATTTTCAGGGGGCAACGCATCGAACGCATGGGTAAAGGCGTTCATGGCGTCGATCACCATTTTGTTTTCCGAGAAGGTGATGATCTGGCTCCGGATGATGTCGAAATAATACTCCACGTTGCGCTTCTTGGTGGAGGTGATGGACTTGAGCTGGTCGAAACGGGATTGATGGTTCAGGCTGGTCAGTTGGCGGAACAGCTCGTGGTATTTGCGGCTGATCTCCTCCTGCGTGGCTTGCAACTCTTCCTGGTTTTGCCGCAGCTCCTCTTCCTGGGCGCGCATGTGCTCGGTCTGTTCCTGCGAATCCTGTAAAAGTTTGCGCGTATGTTCCGCCGTGCGAAAAGAGATGATGTTGTGGGCAATGGTTTCACCGATCTTCTCCACGAAAGCAATCTCGTGTTTTTCAAATTCCTTGAACGAAGCCAGCTCCACGACGCCGACAACGTCTTCATTCATTTTTAGCGGCGCGATCAAAACAAAACGCGGGTTGGCGTCGCCGAGACCGGAGGTGATGCGTATAAAATTGTCGGGCACATTCTTCAGGTAGGCGGTCCGCTTTTCCAGGAAGACTTGCCCGATCAGCCCTTCGCCCGGCGTGATGGTTTTGCTGAGATATTTCCGGCGGTCGAAGGCATAACAGGCCTGCATGTTCAGCAGGGTGTCGCCCGTGTCGGTGGTGTTGATGATGAAAATGGTGCCCTGGTTGGCGCGCAGCAACACGACCAGGTTGCGGAGAATGTCGTGACAGAGTTCGCTCAGGCTTTTGTCGGTGCGCATCACTTCCACAAAGCGGGCCAGCCCGTCGGTGGTCCAGTTGCGCTTCCGGTCTTCGTCTTTGACGGCGAGGAGGTTCTCTTTTATTTTTAGCAGGGAGTGACCGAGTTGATCATCGGCACTGGTAGGTTCATAGGTGGCTTGCAGGTTTCCGTCGCCGATGTGATTGGCAAAGGCCGTTTTGTGTTTTAGCCCTTCGCCGGTGTGGTGGATCGCTTGCGTGATCGCCATGAACTCGTCCTGACCATTTTGGTGGAACGGCTCATCCAGTTTTCCTGCCGCCAAAAGCTTTGATACTTCCTCTACTTTATCGAACCGCAGGATGAATGCCCTTAGAAAAAGGAAGGCAAACAATCCATACCCCAACGTCGCCACTAAAGCTCCAACCCAAACCGAGGCTGGGGGCGTGGGAAATATCGCGAGGGCAAGGACGAACAAAAGGAGGAATAGAACAGGAACGATGACCAGAAGAACGAGCTTAACCAAGAGCCTGCGCTTTGGAAGAATAAGAGCCATGAGAGATACACAGATTTAGGGTGACGCATGAAAATACAAATTTTCTAAATCCAAAGCGTCATGCCCCATTTGCATTTTACCGGTAACGTTTGTGGTAGAAAAGAATAAATTCAGGTCAAGCGCCCGTGTGTGCGTGTTCGTCTCTCAACCCGGCGGCCTATCCGCAGGGTTGGGATGGACTTTACGTCGGCGTGTTTTCATCCTAAACCAGCGCCGGAGCCTTCAGGGCAAAGCAGGCGCCCTGGAGGTTTTCGCTCAGGCGGATCTGGCACGCCAGCCGGCTTTGCGCCGTGGCATTGGGTAGCGTATCCAGCATGTCGAGCTCGGCATCGCCCGGTGCCGGCAGCCGGTCGCCACCCGACAGCACTTCGAGATGACACGTGGCACACAAGGCCATGCCCCCGCACGTGGCAGCGATGGGATAGTCGGAAGCTTTCAATACTTCCATCAGGCTTAGATTGATGTCGCCCGGGAGTTCCAGGGTCTGCACCTGGCCGGTGTGGTCTTCGACGGAGAACGTTATCATGGTCTTGCCGCAGGTTTATTTCAAAGGATCAAAAAGCATTCACGCCGTTGACGGTGGTGTATTTAAAGCTGAGCTTCTGACTGGGATACACAAACTCGAACGCGCGCTGTGCCATCAATGCCGCTTCGTGAAAGCCGCAAAGGATGAGCTTCAGTTTCCCGGGATACGTGTTGATGTCGCCAATGGCAAAGATGCCTTCCACGTTGGTGGAATAATCCACGGTGTTCACTTCAATGGCGCTCTTGTCGAGGTTCAGTCCCCAGTCGGCAATGGGTCCCAGCTTAGGACTCAGGCCGAAGAGCGGGATGAGAAAATCGGTTTCAATTTCCTTCACGACTTTCTGCTTGTCCACCACCGACACACTCTTCACCACGCCGTTGCCGTTCACCGCTTGCAGGTTGGCGCTGAGTAACAGATCGATCTTGCCTTCTTCAGCGAGCTTCATCACTTTCTCCGCAGAATCGGGAGCACCACGAAACGATTCGTTGCGATGGATCAGGGTGACACGCTCGGCGATCGCGGAGAGATAGATGGTCCAATCCAGGGCCGAGTCGCCGCCACCGGCAATCACAAGCCTGCGTTGGCGAAATGTTTCGGGGTCCTTCACCATATAGGTAACACCCCGGCCCTCAAAGCGCTCCAGGTTTTGCAACTCGGGCTTGCGCGGCTCGAAGCTCCCTAAACCCGCGGCGATCACCACCACTTTGCTTTTCACCTGCGTGCCGTCGACCGTCGTGACGATGAAGCTGCCGTCTTCCGAACGGGTCAGGCCATCCACGCGTTCGCCCAGGGTGAAGGTGGGTTTGAAGGGTGCGATCTGCTGACGGAGGTTGTCCACCAGGGTTTGGGCGTTCACTTCGGGAAACCCGGGGATGTCATAGATCGGTTTCTTTGGATAGATCTCCGAAAGCTGTCCACCGATCTGCGGCAACGCGTCGATCAGGTGACAACGCATTTTCAAAAGCCCGGCTTCGAAAACGGCAAACAGGCCCACCGGCCCGGCCCCGATAATGCAAATGTCTGTCTGGATCATAGCGTTTTTATGTTGGTATGCGTGTAAATGTAGTGTAATAACTATTAGTATAACAACTATTTCTATACGAATAAGTTTCAGAAAAGGCCTTTTTTAGCCTAAATTCTTATAGATCGTGTCCAGGATGCGCTTGAATTGGTTGAAGTCCCGCTCGGAGAGACCCTCCCAGGCCTTGAGGCGGATGGCCTTTATTTTCGGGCTCAGTTGCTCTACTTTTTTGGTGCCTTCCTTGGTCAGGCTCACCATGAAACTGCGCCGGTCCGTGGGATGCACGTTGCGCACGGTGAGGCCTTTGTCGCAAAGCAGATCGATGATGCGCGTGAGGGTGGGATTGTCTTTGAATAGGAACTCGGCCAGCTCGTTTTGCTTCATGCTGTCGTGTTCATACAGATGTTTCAACACGATCCATTGATCCACGGTGACATTGAACCCCAGTTCGGTGAAGCGCTGCTGGGCATATTGCTTTACGCGCTTCGCCGTGCGGTCCAACAGGAAGGAATACGAGCTGTACTGGTCGTCGTTCATAACACTAATAATTAGTATACAAACTTATGGATAATTCCGAAAGCTTTTCGGCTTTTCGGAAAAACCAGGAGACCGTAACAAAAATTGGAAAGGGCGGACTATTCGTTTTTCAACGTGGTCGCGGGATTGACACGGGCCATTTTCAACGTCAGCGCGCTGAGGGTGCCCCACGCCAGGCCAACGAGGGCCAACCCGGCGCCGGCAAAGATGAATGGATTCACATCTACCCGGTAGGTAAAATTCTGCAACCATTCGTTCATCAGCCACCAGGCCACCGGCGTGGCCAACACGATGGCGAACAACACCAGCTTGGTAAAGTCCTTCAATAAAATGAATACCAGGTCGGCAAAGCTTGCGCCTAATACTTTGCGCACACTCACTTCCTTTGTACGGTTCTGGAAGGTAAGGGCGGCAATACCCAGCAGGCCCAGGCAAGCGATGAGAATGGCCACCACCGAAAATACGAGCAGCACATTGGCGATCTTTTGTTCTTCGGCATATTGTTCGTTGAGGGTGTCGGATAAGAACGAGAACTCGAACCCGAAACGATTGTCGAACTTTTTCCAGGTGGCGGTGATATCCTTCAGCGTGGCGTCAAAATCAGTGGTGTTCAATTTTATCAGCACATAGTTGAAGCTGGCGTTGCGCACGGTGAAAATGAGGGGTTGCACGGCCTGGTGTAGCGATTGAAAATGAAAATCTTTTACGATGCCGAGGATGCTTCCTTTTTGCAGATCGCCATCGCGGTCCAATATGATTTCCTTCCCGACAGGCTGATTTAGGTTGAGACTCCTGGCGGCGGTCTCGTTCAGCAGGAAGCCTTCGACGTCGGCGGGATTTTCGCGGAGGAAGTCGCGGCCGTCGGCGAGCGGAATGTCGAGCACTTTCAGCAGGTCATAGCTCACGTCAAATTCCGACATATCGACGTCGTGGTCCGGATCGGCAACCGTGTGCACGTTTTGCTGGTTGAACGAGCGGCCCGGAATATTGGAGGCTGCCGACACTTCCATGACGCCTTTCACTTTGCTGAGCTCCGTGTGCAACTCATCCTGGTGTCCGCGAAGGGCACCGCGATTTTTTATCGGGATGACGACGACGGCTTCTTTGTTGAAACCGAGCGAGCGGTGTTCCACGGCGTTCAACTGTTTATAGATGATGGTGCTCACGCAAATCAGGATCATGGAGGCGCTAAACTGAAACACAGTGAATCCATTTCGCAACCTTGCGCCGCCAGGGCTTTGCAACAATTTGCCTTTCAAAACCGAAGCAGGCTTCACTCCCGAAAGAAAGACCGAAGGATAGAATCCCGCCAGCAATCCGGCCATTAGCCCAAGCGTTAAAAGGGCCGCGACGGAGTATCCGGTAAGATGCATTTGCTGATGCGTGGCAAAACTGAACAACGGCGACATCAATTCGATGATCACCAGCGAAAGCACAGTAGCCACCAACGCCACCAACACAGATTCCCCTGTGAACTGAGTCATCAGCTGCCCGCGAAAAGCCCCCAGCGATTTGCGGATGCCAATTTCCTTGGCTCGTCCCGACGATTGTGCGGTGCTGAGGTTTACAAAATTTATACAGGCAATGACCAGGATCAGGATGGCCGCTGCGCTCATCATGTACACATACTCGATGTTGCCGTTGGGCTCGAGTTCCCACCGCAGGTTCGAACGCAAGTGAATGTCAGTGATAGGTTGCAGCCGGAACTTGTAATGGTTCTCTTCGAGATACCGGAAAGTTTCAGCCGACCAGTCCTCGTATTTTTTTACCCAGGGGAGGAGCTTGGCTTCAAGGGCTTTTGCGTCTGTTCCGGGTTTCAGGCGGACGTAGTTGTAGTGACCGAAATCCTTCCAGGTATAATACTCACTGTCCGGATCACCCGCTTTTTCGCGAACATACGGCACCAGGATGTCAGCGTGGAAATGCGATAGTGCAGGCACATCTTTGAACACACCGATCACCGCGATGGTGTTACGCTCGTCATTTACCGAGAGCAATTTGCCCATCGGATCGTCGTTGCCGAAATATCTTTTGGCAGCCGATTCGGAGATCAGCACACCGTCTGTCCGTTTCAATGCTTTGTTAGGATCACCTTTGGTCAGTGAAAATGAAAATACTTTGAAGAACGTGCTGTCGACAGCCAGCACTTCGCGCTCCTCATACTGAATATCTTTTTCCGTGTTCCGGAAAGAGAACGTCCTCCGGGTTAGGCCGGGCCCCCAGAGCGGGGTTAGGCTGACCGCGCTCTCCACTTCCGGAAAGTCGCTCATCATGGCCTGCGCCATGGGGTGGGGAGTGCGTGTCTGTGGATCACCGCTTTCCCAAACGACGCGGTAAATATTTTCGGAACCGGTGTGGTACCGGTCATAGGCTAGTTCGGTGCGGAGGTATTGCAGGATCAAAAAGACGCAGGTGATGCCCAAAGTCAACCCCCCGATATTGATGAGGCTGTAGTTTTTATTCTTGAGCAGGCTCCGGAAGGAGGTGATGAAGTAATTTTTTAACATGGCATTGGGTTAGCGGTTTGCGTTACCCAATTTACGTACCAACGCCCAAATCCCATCCCAATCCATAAAATCCCGCATTTTTAGGTATCGACCGACCGGTTATGTGCAACGGCGTCCAATTCCGGACTATGGCTATTTCTTTGATTTTTTCTATTTTTGATGAGCCTATGAAAATCATGGTTTCTACATATCGCCCCGCAACTGCCGGAATAATGGTGGCCTAACGACAGGCACGTCGCATTTTTTTGTGATCGTCTTTTGCCTGTCGCCCGGATTCTAAACATCCCTTTTATTTCCATTTTCCATTGCCGGATCGCCTTTGCCTTTTTGGTTTAGGGTGGTCTGCTAAACTTTTTTATACCATGACATCATTGGATCAGTATGGCTGGCAAGCCTATCGCTCGTCACATCCACAACCCATAGAAATGAACGGTCTCATCCTGGGCCGCATCGTCAGCATCAAAGGATTTAAATATTATGCCCAAACCGAAAACGGCGAACTCGAGACCGAGCTCTCCGGAAAGTTGCTCTACATCGCCGAGAACACCGAGCTTCCAAAAGTAGGTGACTGGGTTTCGCTCATGGCCTACGACACGATGGGCTATATCATTGATGTGCTTCCGCGCAAGAACGCGTTGGCTCGCAGAAACCCTGGCGCGCCCACCCAAAAGCAAATCCTGGCCACGAACATCGATGCAGCCTTGATCGTGCAGGGCCTCGACCGCGAGTTCAACATCATGCGCCTGGAGCGTTACCTCGTGCAGTTGGCTGCCTGTGGCATTGCGTCCATCGTGGTGCTCAATAAGGCCGACCTTGTTCCTGACCCTCCTGCGTATGTTGACGCAGTTGAAAAATTGCAGCGTCCTTGTGTTGTGCAAGTGTGCAGCACCTATACCGGGATGGGGTTGGATGCGCTAAGACAAAACCTGTTGCAACCGGGCTGTACGTATGTAATGATCGGTTCCAGCGGCGTGGGGAAAAGCTCGCTCCTCAATGCGCTGATGAACACCGCCACCCAAACCATCAACGCTACCAGCGAAGCCAACCATAAAGGCAGGCACACCACGACGACGCGCGATCTTTTTCTGCTCCCTCAGGAAAGTTTGCTCATCGACACACCCGGTATGCGCGAGTTTGGTCTCACCGGCGACGAAGATGTCACATCCGGGGACCTCTTCCCGGTCATCCAGCGATTCGCGGCCCAGTGCCGATTCAACGACTGCCAGCATGTGGATGAATTGGGATGCGCAGTGATCGAAGCGCTTCACAACGGGACACTCTCGTCCGAGGTCTATGACAGCTATGTGAAGCTTAAAAAAGAACAACGCCGTTTCGAGATCGACGCCGAGGAAAAAAAACGATTGAACAAACAATTCGGCAAGATCACCCGCGAGGCCAAGAACTATCGCAAAAAGTACAAGTATTGATTTGCATTCGCGTTTTTAATCAAACAAAAAGCCCCGGCAGGAACCGGGGCTTTTTTTATCGGAGCAATTTATCCCGAATCTCTCTCCACGTGACCAATTGAATGGCATTGTCCTTTAACAACTTTTTGCAATCGGCGCTGCTAAAAAAATCAAAATCAGCTTGCCTCCAGGCAGCGCCGAAGTCCGGGTGCCCGATGGTGACGGCCTGCATCTCCGTGTTGTCGTACGCGGCGTGCAGGAGGATGCAGTTCAAACCCGGTTGAAGGGACGTGAGCGCGCCCGTGTAAAAATTTTTCATGCCCTTTGCATAATCGGCAGGCGTGGCCATCACGATCTTGTCGAGCATAACATCCTTGTCGGTGAGCAGGCCATTGAAATTGGCAGCGCCAAACATATTCACGATATCGCGATTCAGGAGCACAGGCACTTTATACTCGTGCCCCAGCTTGATATAGATCTTTAAGAAATCCAGGCTGGCCAGCACACTGCCCATGTGGGTGTCGAGGTGTGTTGGGTCTACTCCAAATTGTTTGGCCCGTTCCACCTGCGCATGCAACTCCTGTTCCACATCCTGGAGACTTGCCATTTTTGCTAACTCTTCGACGGAGGCGGGCAGAAAACCTTTTTGCGTGGTCAGGCTCTTGGCTTGCTGGTGCAAAACCGGTCCCCATTTATAAGGATCCCACTCGGCGGTCAGGGTAAGGTGCAAGCCAAGGTCTGCATTGGGATGGGCAGTGGCATAGGCCGCAATTTCCGGGAACCACGGGCAGGGCACCATGATACTCCCCGAATTCACCGCGCCTTTTTCCAACGCCTGGATCGAGGCCTCGTTCTCGCTGTGCGAAACACCGAGGTCGTCGGCGTGGATAATGAGGAGCTTGGTGTTTTTTGGATAGCCTAACCGTTCGGCAACGGTCTTCTGTTGCGCCTGCGCGCCGATCGATAACGAAAATAAAAACAGGAGTGCAAAGATTCGCATGGGGGTATTTTTTGGTTAAGGTATTCTTTCGTCAGAGCTTGATCTGCGACAAAGCTGATCTCGCCAGCCTTAGGGTTTCAGCCACAGATCGATGGGCCTGTCTACCTTGGCGTGAAAGGGCAGGCTGATCTTTTTGCCTTGTCCTGCGGCGGCATAGGCAGCATAGATCACTTCCAATACAGCGCGACCCAATTCTCCGGTGACGAGAGGTTCTTTATTTTGCTGAACACATTCGATGAAGTGCTTCAGCTCATGCGGATAACCTTGGTTGAACACTTCCTCGAAAATAGGAAAGCTCCAACCCGCTGTGGTGTCGGCTTTTTCCATAGCATAGCCGTAGCCGTTCTTGCTATAGGCCAACGCGGCGTTGCCCAGGAAGAGGTCGGCATAGATCACGCCTTCGGTGCCATAGACTTCGCTTTTGTCGTCCATGCCGCCGTGCTTTGCCCAACTGTTTTCGGCTACGGCGGTAACACCGTTTTCAAATTCTACGATTACGACCGAGTTGTCTTCGCCTTGCGTACGGCCTCCGTGCAACACGGTAGCCATGCTCGCGGATACGGATTTTACTTTGGCATTATTCAACATCCAGAAAAACCAGCCGAAAGCGTGACAGCCCATGTCCATGAGCACACCGCCGCCGGCTTGCTTGATGTCATAGAACCAGTCGCCATGGGGCCCGGAATGTTTCTCGGCTTGCTTTAGCATATAGACTTTGCCTACGGCGCCTTCTTTCACCAGGTGGCGCACGCGTTCATATTTTGGAGCGAAGCACAATTCTTCCGCATACATCAGTTTCACGTTGGCTTTCTTGCACGCATCGATCATGGCGTCGGCTTCTTCCAACGTAACGGCCAACGGTTTTTCGATGATGACATGTTTGCCAGCCTTGGCCGCTTTCAATGTTGTTTCGGCATGCAGAAAGTTGGGCAGACAAATATCGACCACTTCGCAGCCTGATTTTTGCAGGAGCTCGTCCACATTGTCGAACCATTGGGGGATGTGATATTTTTCGGCGAAGGCCTTGGCCTTGTCTTTATTGCGGGCATAAACGGCCACCACTTCGGCTTCGGGTATGAAGCGGTGGTAGCTTTCTACGTGAATGTCGGTGATGAATCCTGCGCCAAGGATGGCTACTTTTGTACGTTGCATGCGATGTAAGGTGGTTTTATTTTTTTATAATTTCGATGCTTAAAGCGCCCACGCTTTTTCACCCTCCGTATACGGCACACAGCCTTCGAAGCGGCCGGGCACAGGAAGATAATTCAGTGCTTTCGTGGCGCCAGGCTCGGAGGTGAAATATCCCCAGGTGGTGAGCTGTTTTATCAATGTGAAATAATGTTCAGGATCTGCCTCCCGCTTGGTGCTGGCATAGGCTTTTGCCTCCTTGTTCACGGCCGAGAGCAATGTATTTTGCTCTTCTCCGGAAAGTTTGATAAAGTCCTTATCATATTTCTTTTGGCTCAATGCTTTTAGCGTGGCCATGCCGTCGACAAAAATTTTGTGTTCGGCGTCGCTGTAACAATCCGTAACGATCACGCGCATGAAATCCCCGATGCGTGCCGCTTTTGCCCCGGGCGAATCCGTGGTTGTGGGAATGATCACTTCACCGACAGCATCGAGGAAGGCAATGTCGTCGGGGGAAAAAGGTTCTCGTTTCTTTTCCGGTGTTTTGCAGGCTGTCAGAAAAATCTGTGCGCCTACTATACTACCACCCAATACACGGGCCGTTGCGGCCAGGGCTTCTCTTCGGTTCATGATCAGAGGTTTTTGCGTTTCATTTCTTCTACGGCGTGGTTTGCGGCCCGCGCCGTCAGGGCCATGTATAAGATCGAAGGGCTTTGGTTGCCGGTGCTGGTCATGCACGCGCCATCGGTAACGAAAACATTTTTGCACTGATGCACTTGGTTCCACCCGTTGAGGATCGATGTCTTTGGATCGCGCCCCATGCGGGCACCACCCATTTCGTGGATGTCCAGGCCCGGTGCCTGGTGCGTGTCGTAGGGGCTGATGTCAAGACATCCCGCTTTCGCAAGCATCTCGCTGCTTTGCGTAAGAAAGTCTTTGATCATCTTTTCGTCGTTGTCGTCGTATCCTACGGAAGTGACGAGGAGTGGAATGCCCCACTGATCTTTTTCTGTATCGCTGAGCCGCACATGGTTCGAAGCTTTCGGGATGGTCTCGCCTTGCATATACATGTAGGTGCGCCAGCCTCCGGGTTTGGATAATGCACTTTTGAAGGGAGCACCCAGCTCTGTTTCACCGGCATCTTCCGCGCCCCGCGGCCGGTAAGCGCCCACGAACGTGGTGAAGCCACCAAAATAGTCGGTGTCCTGTTTATGAAGATTGCGATAGTTGGCCAGTATAGGTTCCGTTGGATTTCGCCCGTAAGTATAGCGATCTTGAAAACCTTCGATCGAAGCCGATACGCTTCCCCGATAGAGATGGAAGGCAACATACTTTCCAAGCACACCGCTGTCGTTGCCGAGCCCATTGGGGAAGCGATTGCTCTTGGAGTTGAGTAACACCAGCGTACTATTCAATGCCGAACCATTTACAAAAATGACACGGGCAAAATATTCGGTGGACTCCTGCGTGTTTGCGTCGATGACGCGCACGCCGGTGGCTTTTCCTTTTTGTTCGTCATATATAATAGAGTGCACGACGGAGAAAGGACGGACCGTGAGGTTTCCGGTCTTATGCGCCCACGGCAATGTGGATGAGACTGAACTGAAATAGCCACCATACGGACACCCTCGCATACACATGTTGCGCGCCTGACACTTTCCTCTTCCTTGTTTCAAATGAAGTTCTGTGGGCTGCGTCAGGTGTGCCCAGCGGGCGTGAACGAGGTGGCGATCCTTATAGTGTTCTTTGATTTTTTTCTGAAGATGGGATTCCACGCAGTTGAATTCAAAAGGAGGAAGGAATTCGCCATCGGGCATGGCTTCGATGCCGTCTTTGTTTCCGCAGATGCCGATAAATTTTTCAACATGCGAATACCATGGCGCCACGTCGTTATAACGGATGGGCCAGTCCAAACCATAGCCGAACCGGTCGGGTGCCGTGAATTCAAAATTGCTCCACCGTTGCGTGGCGCGCCCCCAGGTGAGTGACTTGCCGCCGACCTGGTAGCCACGAATCCAATCGAAAGGTTTTTCTTGTACGTAGGGGTGATCCTTGTCTTTGATAAAGAAGTGTGCAGACTCTTCGCCGAAGCCCGCGGCCTTACTGATGAGCGGATTTTCTTCCAGGAACTTCCGAGGCATTCGTCCGCGATGTTCAAGTTCCCAGGGTGCCTTTGTGGCGGTGGGATAGTCTTTCTGGTGCTCTACGTTTCGCCCGCGCTCCAAGACCAGCGTTTTCAATCCTTGTTCGCAAAGTTCTTTCGCGGCCCATCCACCGCTGATCCCCGAACCGATGACGATGGCGTCATACGTATTTTTTGCCACGCCGGCGGCGTTGACATTAACAGAACTACTATCTTTTTGCATGGACGCGTCAGTTGGTTTTCGAACTAAAATTGAAAACCGAATCCGACTAAAGCAAACGATTGAATTAAAAGTTGATGGGTGGCTCTGCTTTTATCCTTCGATCGAACGACGGATACCGAGCTCCAGTCCTCGCAACTCCGCCAGTCCTCTCAACCGCCCGATAGCTGAATAGCCTGGGTAGGTCGTTTTCTTCAGGTCGTCCAGCATTTGGTGGCCGTGGTCGGGTCGCATCGGGATGGACGTTTTGCGTCGTTGCATCAGGCGCACGATCGCGTGCACCACTGCGGGCATGTTCGCGTCGCCTTCCAGGTGGTTGGCTTCGTAGAAATTTCCTTGCGCGTCGCGTTGGGTGCTGCGCAGGTGGAGGAAATGAATGTGATCGCCTAGGCGTTGGATCATTCCCGGCAAGTCGTTGTCGGCACGTGCACCATAGGAACCCGTGCAAAAACAAAGACCGTTGGCAGGCGATGGTGCAGCTTGAATGATCTCGGTGGCATCTTTCTCCGTGCTCACAACGCGGGGCAAACCCAGGATGGGGTAGGGAGGATCGTCTGGATGAATAGCCATCTTCACACCGGCCTCCGCCGCGACCGGGATAATTTTCTGGAGAAAATGGAAAAGATTTTCCTTTAATTTGGCTGCGTCAATGCCTTCGTATTTTTTCAGAGCCTCCAATATTTCCTGCGGTGTGAAAGGAACATCGCTGCCGGGAAGTCCGAGCATGGTATTGCGAAATAATTTTTGACGCTCTGCATCACTCATGCTGTCGAAGCGCTCGCGTGCCAATTGTTGTTCGGCAGGGGTGTAGTCTTTCTCCGCTCCGGGACGCTTCAGCAAAAAGAGATCGAAGGCAATAAAGGCAGCCCGCTCGAAATAGAGCGCTTTGCTGCCATCGGGGAGGGTATACGAAATGTCGGTGCGCATCCAATCCAGGATGGGCATAAAATTATAAGTGATCACCTTCAATCCACACTGGCCCGCGTTGCGAAGGCTCTCTTTGTATTGTTCGATGTACCGCAAGTAGTCGCCCGTTTGACGCTTGATGTCTTCGTGGACGGGTAGGCTCTCCACAACCGTCCACCCCAACCCGGCTTTTTCGATCATGGCTTTGCGGAGATTGATCTCCTCGGTGGTCCACACATCGCCCACGGGAATGTGATGCAAGGCAGTGACAACACCGGTGCACCCGGCTTGACGAATATCGGCGAGACTGACCGGATCGTTGGGTCCGTACCAGCGCATGGTTTGTTCCATCATCATGATCGCAACTAAATTATTGGTTGAACGAAAATATACAGTCCTCCAGAACTTCACTACTTCGCAATAGACTTTTTTCGGCTGGGCCCTAATGCTCCTCGCCTTCCTCGCTGTTCTTCATTTTGCCCAGGATATCATAAGCGCCCTTGACGACAACGGCTGCGTTTGGAGAAAACTCCTGCGGTGTGATCACTTCCGTAAACCCGTTTTCGTGGATGCCGGTTTTTATCTCGATCAATTTAAACATACGGCCGCTTTCGCTTGCTCCCTCGGGAGTCGTGAAAATGTATTTCTTTCCTTCAAAGGCCACGATGGCTTCGTCGGGCAGCGTTGGGGTTTCGCGGTTGCCGGTCTCCACCTGGGCGGTCAGGTACATACCGGGCAGCAGGTTGGTGTCTTCGTTGTCGAGATGACAGTGCACGCGCACGGTGCGCTGTTCGCTGATCTCACGACCGATGAGGTGGACGGTGGCCGTGCGCTCCCGGGTTTCATTGGCCAGCACAAACCTTACTTTTTGCCCAATCTTAAGTTTGAGCACATCCTTCTCAAACACCGTGAGCTCAGCGTGCAGGTGCTCGGTGTCTACGATCTTGAAAATGGCGTGGGTGGGCGTGACATACATGCCGATGTTGGCGTTCACCTCGGTCACAAAACCGCTGATCGGCGAGTACAACGGAATGGTCTGATGGATCTCCGACGTCTTCTCCAATTGATCGGGGTTGATGTTGATGAGTTGGAGTTTTCCACGCAACCCGTTCACTTTCGCCAGCATCCCTAAATAGGAAGCCTTGGATTGTTGCAGCGTTTTTGTTGCGTTCACATTCTCTTTGGCCAATTCTTCCTGGCGCTTGAACTCTTCCTGCAGAAAATCCAATTGGCTTTTTTGTTCCAGGTAATCTTGCTGGAGCTGAATGTATTCGGTGCTTTCCATCACCGCCACCACTTCACCCTTGCGAACGGCTTTTCCTTGCAACAGGTCCGTGGATTTAAGAAAGCCTCCCAACGGCGCGGAGATGCTCACGAGATTTTGCGGCGGCACGTCCAACATACCATTTACCGTCACCGCCCCGCTAAGCGCTCTCGGTTCAATCTTTCCCCACTGAATGCCTGCCGTGGCAAACTGGTCGGTCGTAAATTCCACGGCATCGGCATGCACGGCAGTTTCTTCAGCTTTTGGTGTCTCCTCTGGTTTTGATTTTTGACACGCCGATAAGGCAGCCAGCATGACCATCGGAAAAGTGTATCGTATAAAATTTGAGCTCTTGAACATATGTCTTTAGGATTACAATTGACCTTGAATGAATTCGATGCGCAGCACGCTTTGATTGTAGTTGTTTAAAGTTTCCAGGTAGCCCACCTGGAGGGCCGTGGCGGTGTTGAGCCCCTGCAGATACTCCACGTAGCCAATGTCGCCACTCCGGTAGGCTTTGGCGGCGTGGCTTAGGATGAGTGCTGCTTGCGGGAGTGCGCTTTGCTGATAGTAGTTGAGCGATGCCCGGTATTTCTCCCACTCTTGTAGCAATATGGCATACTGGCTTTCTGTATTTTTTTTCGTTTGCTCATAGCGGCTCTCCGCCGAAAGTCTTGTCATCTCCGCGGCCTTGATCCGGCTGGTCTGGGGGTGAAACCAGAGGGGAATGCTCAACCCTACCTGAAAGCCCTGAAAGCGATTGGCCGAGGTGGCCAATTCCGTGTTGGTCACATTCAAGGGTGTGCTGATCAGGGTTTGGTTGAAGTAGCCAAAGGTGAGATCGGGGAGAAGATGATTTTTTTCGAGCGATTTTTCTTTTTCCGTAACGGCGATATCCTGGCGGTACAGTCGCAGGACGGGGTTCATGGCAGTGCTCGCGCTGTCGCCGGGAGTGAAATCGCGTGGTGCCAGTTGATCCGACTGAATGTCTACCGGCTGGTCGGCAAACAACAGCGTCTGCAGGCGTTTTTGAAAAATGAGAATGTCCGCTTCATTCTGACGCAAGGTGGTGTGGAATTGCTGAGCACTGGCTTCGGCTGTTGTTTTTTCCAGGAGGTTGGTTTCCCCCACGCGTTGCTTGGCGGCGGCAGCTTTTGCAAAGGAGGTGAACGTGCTGTCCTGTTGCTGAAGCCAACGATTCAATTTTTTCAGATAGGCCAGTTGATACCACGTTGACTTCACTTCATAGGCCAACTCATTTTCGGTGGTGGCCTTCACGATCTCGCGGCGTTCGACCTGGGCTTTCCCCACAGCGCTTCTTGCACCAAAGACAGTAGGAAAGGGAATGGTCTGCGTGACGGTGATGTTGTTGTCGTTCTTGGCAATACTGTTGTATTGTCCGATCGTGGCCAACACCGAGGTCTTCCCGATCTCGCCGGACGTTTGCTTCATGAACTTGCTGGCTTCTACATCGTAGGTGGCGGCTTTCACAGCAGGGTTTCGTTGCAACGCCAGCGCAACGGCGTTTTCCACCGACAGCGGGGCTGGGGTTTGCGCCACAGACACTCCCGGCAACGCCAGCGCCAGGAGGAGAAGGATGGTGACGATTGGTTTCATGTTTATTCGTTTTTCCAAATAGATATACAAACAGGGTAGCACCAGCAGCGTGAGCAACGTGGCGCTGATCAAGCCACCGATCACGACCGTGGCCAAAGGTTTTTGCACTTCCGCACCGCTGCCTTGCGACAGGGCCATCGGCAAAAAACCCAACGACGCTACCAGGGCCGTCATGATGACCGGGCGCAAACGTACGGTGGTTCCCTTTAAAACAATTTCTTTCAGATCGCTAAGGCCTTCGCTTTTCAAGTGGTTGAACTCCGCCAGCAACACAATGCCATTGAGTACCGATACGCCAAACAAGGCGATGAAGCCAATACCCGCAGAAATACTAAACGGCATGTCCCGTATCCATAAAGCGAAAATGCCGCCGATGGCCGACAGTGGAATGGCACTGAGGATGAGGAGGCTTTGGCCCACGGAGTGAAATGTGAAATATAAAAGCAGAAAGATCAACGCTAGCGCTATGGGCACGGCGATGCTGAGCCGGGTGCGCGCTTGTTGCAGGTTCTCGAATGTGCCACCGTAGGTCACATAATAGCCGGGTGCAAATTTTATTTGCTGATCGATTTTCTTCTGCATCTCGGTAACGATGCTCTCAACATCACGCCCCCGCACATTGAAGCCAACGAGGATACGCCGCTTGGCATCATCGCGCTGGATTTGGTTGGGTCCGGTCACCATCTCGATCGAAGCCAGTTGTGACAGCGGCACCTGACGCCCGTCGGACGCCGTGATGTAGAGCGTTCGCAAGTCGTCGATGCTTTGGCGGTTTTGTTGATCGAGCCTCACTACCAGGTCAAAGCGACGCTCTTGTTCAAAGACAAGCCCGGCAACTTCCCCGGCAAAACCCGCGCGGATAACGCGGTTCACTTCCTCAACGTTCAACCCGAACTGAGCCAGTTTGGCGCGGTCGAAATGCACCACGATCTGCGGCAAGCCGGCCATGCGCTCCACGTAAACGTCTTGCGCACCTTCGACTTTCTGGGCGATGGCGCCGATGCGTTCAGCGTAGGCAGAGAGTTGGGTCATGTCTTCGCCGTAAATTTTCACGACTACGTCCTGGCGGGCGCCGGTGGCCAATTCATTGAATCGCATTTGAATGGGCTGCTGAAAACCATAGGTGGCACCCGGCACATGTTGTTCCAATTTGGATTGCATTTTTTCGGCTAGCGCTTCGCGATTCTCAGCGCTGGTCCATTCGGATTTATCTTTCAAAATAACAATCAGGTCAAACGATTCTGCCGGCATGGGATCGATGGGAATCTCGGATGACCCGATCTTCGCTACCACTTCTTTGACCTCCGGAAAATTTGCCAGGATCACCTTTGATGATTGTGTGGCCGTTTCGATGGACTTCGATAAACTACTGCCTGTCAATATGCGCGTCTCAACGGCGAAGTCGCCCTCTTCCAACGTAGGAATAAATTCCGCGCCCAAGGTATTGAACAGGAACAGGCTGAACAGAAACAGGGCTACTCCGCTCGCCACCACGATTAATTTTTGGTGAATGACGAAACGGATAGCGGGATCGTACAAGCGATGAATGAAGTTCATGATCCGGTCGGAGATGGTTCGCTTGGGCGCGACGTTTTTGCTGAGGAACTGCGCGCTCATCATCGGCACGTAGGTAAGTGAAAGAATGAACGCACCCAAAATGGCGAACGAAACCGTTTCAGCCATGGGCCGGAACATTTTTCCCTCCGTTCCAACCAAGGCCAGGATGGGGAGATAGACGATGAGAATGATGATCTCGCCAAACGCTGCGCTGTTTCGGATCTTGGAGGCTGACTGATATACCTCAAGATCCATTTCTTCTTGCGTAAGCCTGCGGGTCAGGTTCCGGACACCCAGGTGATGCATGGTGGCTTCCACGATAATGACGGCGCCGTCCACAATCAACCCAAAGTCAATAGCACCCAGGCTCATGAGATTTCCGGAGACACCGAAAAGATTCATCATGGAGACCGTGAACAACATCGCCAGCGGAATAACCGAAGCTACGATGAGGCCGGCACGCAAATTCCCCAAGAGCAAGACCAGCACGAGAATAACAATGAGTGCACCTTCTGCCAGGTTTTTCGTCACCGTGCCAATGGCGTTGTTCACCAGCTTAGTACGATCGAGGAAGGGCTCGATGGTGACGCCTTTGGGTAGATTTTTTTGGATTTGGGCGATGCGCTCCTTCACGTTAACGATCACGCGCGAAGAGTTTGCCCCCTTGAGCATGAGCACCAACCCACCCACTACCTCCCCTTCCGTGTTGCGGGTCATCGCGCCATATCGTGTGGCATGACCGAAATGAACGTCGGCTACATTGCGGATCAATACCGGGATGCCATGGATGTCTCGCTTCACGACGATGTTATCAATGTCTTCGGTGCTTTTGATAAGCCCTTCGCTGCGGATAAAGTAAGCATTTGGTTTTTTGTCGATATACGCACCGCCGATGTTTTGATTGTTTTTTTCGAGCGCGGTGAAGACATCATTCATGCTGATGTTCATGCTACGCAGGCGCTCGGGGTTGAGCGTAATTTCATATTGTTTCAGAAATCCGCCGAAGCTGCTCACGTCGGCCACACCTTCCGTGCCCAGCAATTGACGGCGCACGATCCAATCTTGAAGCGTGCGTAGCTCCATGGCAGAATAGGCAGAGTCGTAGCCCGGCTCCGGCCGTAAAATGTATTGAAATATCTCGCCTAGCCCTGTCGTTACGGGAGCCAGGGTGGGCTTGCCCATGCCGGCAGGGATCTCGGTCAAAGCCTCATTGAGCCGTTCGCTCACTTGCTGACGCGCCCAATACACATCGATGTTCTCATGAAAAACAATGGTCACCACCGAAAGACCAAACCGGGAAATGGACCGTATTTCTTCTTTGCCCGGGATGGTGGCCATGGTCTGCTCGATCGGAAACGTCACAAAACGCTCGATGTCCTCGGCACCATTCGAAGGCGACACGGTGTACACCTGTACTTGATTGTTGGTGATGTCCGGCACGGCGTCGATGGGAAGCTGAGTCAGCGAATAGCTCCCCCACGCAATCAACGCGATGACGAAGAGGCCAACAATGAACTTGTTGTGAATGGAGAAATGAATGATCTTATCTAACATAATTTTAGCATATGGAATAAAAAGGCCATGGTGCGCATAGCCGTTCCGGGAAAAAAATGATTACACCGCCATCTTCCTCACGCGACGAAGAGACGGGTTCGGGAATGCCCAGAAAAGGATGGATTATGAACGCCGGGGTGGCTGCCAGATGGATGTCTGACTGTGGACAAGATGTCTATCCAGGTATGGCGTAATGAATTTCGAATTGTGGTTGGGTGCAGCGGTTAGCAGAATGGCATTGGTCGTGAGTTGCACGCTGGTGGCGCAGCACGCGCAGATGCAAAACGGCGAGCATTGGTCAGCGCCGGGTTGCGCGTGTTGGATGTGAAGGGCCGTTTCTCCATGCGCACGCTCATCGGCATCGGTACACGGGTAGCCGACCAGGATGGTGAGGTAGAGCGCGAGAAATAAATAGAGAAGCTTCACGTACCAAAGGTAGCAGGAATCGTCGTGCAACAGGTTTTCATTTGCCGAAAATTTGTGCCTCCCGGGCCCTTTTCAAGGCATTGACCAACCTAATTTGAAATCCGAGCCCGTTTCACGGCAAATATTTCCCCATCCTGTTGCCGCCCTCCCGAGCCCGTTTCCAGGGTATGGGCCTTGTGGGCCACGTCGGAAAGGCTTTGAGCGTGGTATGAATGTTGTCCGCGGGCTAAGGAGTTAGTGCATGTATCACCAAATAATATCAATCATGGAAGACCTGAAAAAAATGAAAGTGGCGATCCTCACGGAAAACGGATTCGAGCAATCGGAACTGACCAGCCCGAAGGAGGCGATGGAAGCCAAGGGCGTGACGGTGCACATCGTATCACCCCAACCCAAGGAAGTGCGGGGTTGGGATGAGAAGGACTGGGGAATCACCCTGAAAGTGGACAAACACATTTCGGAAGCCAAGGCCGACGACTATGATGGCCTGGTCTTGCCCGGCGGTGTGATCAACCCCGACAAGCTGCGCACCAACAAAGAAGCGGTGCGCTTCATCCAGGATTTCTTTGAAGCCGGAAAACCCGTGGCCGCTATTTGTCACGGTCCACAGTCGCTCATCGAAGCAGGCGTGGTGGATGGCCGGGAGATGACGTCATACAAATCCATCAAAACCGATTTGATCAACGCCGGCGCAAACTGGACAGACAAAGAAGTGGTCGTGGACAACGGTTTGGTTACCAGCCGCTCTCCGGCAGACTTAGAAGCCTTTAACCAAAAACTTTTGGAGGAACTTCAGGAAGGCATTCATGCGAAAGTATGATGTACTCATAAAAGATGTACTCATAAAATAAGAAGGCGCACGATAACTCGTGCGCCTTTTTCCTGTAAACTATTGAAATGGCTTAATGCCCAACGTTGCTCATATCCACTTTGTTCTTCGCAGGCTTTAACAACAACACCAGCGGCACGCAGATCAGGAAGAACAGGCCGATGCCCAGGAACACATCCATGTAGGTAAGCAAAGCGGCTTGCTTCGACACCATGCCATCGAGGGATTGATACGCTTGCAAGGTAGCTTTCTCCGCACCGCTTCCGGTGGCCATGAAACCTGCCTTCAATCCTGCGATGCGTTGTTGAACGTCTGTGCTGTACGTTGTTATGTTGGTTACCAGGTCGCCACGGTGGTGCACCGTTTGGCGACTGATGTAGGTACTGATCAAGGCAATGCCAAACGAGCCCCCCAGCTGACGGACCATACCCGTAAAGGCTGCCCCTTGGCCAATCTCTTTTCCTTTGAGGGATGAAAGCGCCAGTGTCGTCGTGGGAACGAACAAGAAGCCCAACCCAATCCCCCGTGTCATCAGCAGCCAAAAGAAGTCGCTTTCACCGGTAAAGGGTGTGATGATCGTGTAGGCCCACAAGCTGTATCCGAAGAACACCGAAAAACCCAGTGCGATCAGATACTTATGCGGAATATCTTTTTGAATGGCTCGCCCCACAATGGGCATCATCAAACCGGTGGCCACCGAACTGGGCACGAGCATTAAGCCCGATTGCAAAGCTGTCCATCCCAACACGTTCTGTGTAAAAAGCGGGATCACAAAAGTAGATCCGTATAAACCGAAACCCAGGATGAAGGACAGCACGGTGCCGATCGCGAGATTCTTGTCTTTCAATACCCGCAGATCCACCACAGGGTCTTTCACGACGAGCTCACGCCAGATGAACAAGTACACGCCAAGGAACGCAACCACCGACAACACGATGATCCAGCTGTATTCAAACCAATCGTGCTCTTGTCCTTTTTCCAATACGAATTGGAGGGCGCCAACGGCCATGACGAGGAACAAGATGCCCAGCCAGTCCACATCGGCCATGGATTTCTTGCCGCCATAGTTGGGGCTTTTCACATACGACAATGTCAACAGCGTGGCAATTACCCCGATGGGTATGTTGATATAGAAAATGTCGGGCCACGAATAGTTGTCGACAATATAACCGCCCAGAGGAGGACCCAGTGTAGGACCAACGATCACACCCATGCCATACAATGCCTGGGCCATACCTCTTTTTTCGGGCGGGTAAACTTCGGTAATGATCGTTTGCGAAGTTACCAGCAATGCACCACCACCCAAACCCTGGATGAAGCGGAAGAACACCAACTCCCAAATGTTGTCGGCGTTGCCGCAAAGGAAAGAAGCGACGGTGAAAATGATGATGGAGGCCGCGAAATAATTACGGCGTCCGAATTGTTGCGACAACCAACTGGTCAACGGAACGATGATCACGTTGGCGATGGCATAGGCCGTGATGACCCAGCTCACGTCGTTGAGGGTGGCGCCCAGGTTTCCCTTCATTTCATTGAGCGCCACGTTCACGATCGTGGTATCGATGATCTCCAGCAAGGCACACATCACCGCGGTGATGGTGATGATCGCCCGCTTCCAACCGTATTCTACCAAAGATTCTTGCTGAAGCATAGAATGGATTAATCTAAATGTACGTCCACGATCACGTTCATGCCGGCGCGGAGCAGGCTTGCTTTTTCAGGAGCATCGGTGAGCACGATCTTTACGGGCACACGTTGTACCACTTTCACAAAGTTGCCCGACGCATTGTCGGCAGGCAGCAAGGCGAACCGTGCACCGGTGGCCGGCGAAAGCGACTCCACTTTGCCCTGGAACGATTCGTGCGGAAAAGCATCTACGGCGATCTCCACCACTTGTCCGGGCTTCATTTTTTCCAATTGGGTTTCTTTGAAGTTGGCGATGACCCATTTTTGTTTTGCCGTCACCAGCGCGAAAATCGATTGACCAGCTTGAACCAATTGTCCGGGTTGAACACTCTTGCGGGAGATGACACCATCGGTGGGTGCCAGAATGTAGGCGTATGAAAGTTGGAGTTTGGCAAACTCAAGATCGGCTTCGCGTTCTTTCACCACGGTTTCGGCCAGGGCGATATTGCGACCGCTCACCGTGCTTTGCGCTCTGCGCGACGAAGTCTCGCGCGACAAAGCTTCCCGTTGACGTTTCGATACTTCCAGTTGCTTTAAAGCAGCATCGCGATCGGCTTCAGCTTGCTCATATTGTTGCAGGGTGATCGAATTGGATTTGATCAACTCCTGGTAACGTTTAAAATCTTGTTCCGCACGACGCGCCCGCACTTCAGCAATGGAAATGCTGGATTCGGATGCTTCGAGGTTTGACTTCGCGGTGAGGACGTTTTCGGTAGAAGTCGTAAGACCGGCTTTAACGGCTGCCAGGTTGGCTTGTGCATTGTCAAGCGCGGCTTGTGCCTGTAATACGCGCAACGCCAGGTCGCGATCGTCCAATACCACCAATGTATCGCCTTTTTTTACTACGACGTTGTCATCAACAAGCAAGCGATCGATGTAGCCCGGCACTTTGGGAATGATGGGGCTGATATCGCCTTCCACCTGGGCGTCGTCTGTTTCTTCGTGGTGTTGTCCGTGAATATATTTTGTGATACCGAAGGTTGCTCCGGCAATAACCAAGACGCCTAACACAATGGCAAATCTTTTATTCTTTTTTGGTTTCGTTTCCATACGTTTAATGATGATGCTTTTTTATTGAAGTGTTCCCATTGATTCCTGAAGTTCATAGTAGGCGATCATGCTGTCCGCCCGGGTTGTAAAGTATTGGATCTTCGCCCGCAACAACGCCACGTCGGCGTCGAGGTAGTCGGAGAGGATCATCAGGCCTTGCTTGTATTTGTTTTCCGAGATCTGGAAATTTTCCTGCGCTTGCTCGATCGCGCGTTGGTTGATGATCAGTTTGTCGACCATCTCCTGCGATTTGAGAAACTTCTGGCGAACATCTAGTTTCACCTGGTCGGTCGCCATCTGGTTATAGGCTGTGGCCTGCTCGTAGCGCGCCCGGGCTTCGTGCATACCATGTTTGGCATGAATCGCACCGGTGATGCTGTATTTCAGCGACAAGCCGCCATTCAACGCATTGGTTACGGTAAATACATTCGGTATATAAACGTTGGCATATCCTGCGCTCACTCCTAATGTAGGCAGCAAGTCGGCTTTGGCAATTTTATACCCCGACTCGCTCGCTTTGATTTGCAGGTCCGACGACTTTATTTCCGTGCGATTGGTCAGACCCGTTTGCAGCGATTCTTCCCAGGTGATCTGTTTGGGCAAGTCGAAACTGGCCGTTGTATCGAACTGGATGGTCGTGTCGTCGGGCACGCCGAGTAATATGTGGAGGTTGTACTCCGCTACTTTCACGCTGTTGTTTATTTCCGTGAGGGCAAGCTCTACGTTGTTGGCTTGCAACTCGGCTTTCAACCGGTCGTTGCGCGCCAGCAAACCTTGCTTCTCCAGGTTTTTAAATTCCGTCACGCGCTGCTGTTCACCCTTCAGATTTTCTTCGATCGTGCGACGGCTTTGCAGCAGTTCGTAATATTGATACACCGCTTTGATGGTGTTGATGGCCACCTGGCTTCGGGTGGTCTGTGCATCATATTGTGCCGCTTGCTGTAAGTAGTCGTTCATGATCTTCGTGTTGCGGATCTTAAAGCCGTTGAACACGGGCATGGAGGCCGTCACCTGTGCCAGGCCGATGTCGTGCAGACTGGCGAGCGATGCCAGGGGCGAATCAGAACCGGAACCGCTGCTGCTACCGGACCCTGAATTGGCCATGGAAATATTCGGGGTGTTGATGTGCAGATACGTTCCGCTCACACCCACGTCCGGCAACGCCCGGTCTTTTGCTTCTGCCAATTTCGCTTGCGCTTCTTTCACCTTGGCGTTGGAGATCATCAATTGCTTGCTGTTGGTGTATCCCAGGTCAATGGCTTCCTTTAAGGTTAAGGTCTTAACCGATTGCGCCTGTAGCTGGAACACAGCCAGCAGGCTCGCCAATCCGATACTGATTTTTCTATACATAAATTTGAACATCTATTTCTTTAGGTATTTAAGGAGTATTTCGTACATGAATTTCTCGATGCGAACCTTGTAGGCCTCGTCTTCTTCATCGGGGCGGCGGTAGCGTTTGCTGAACAGGGTGTGCGTGGTTTGGTACAGGATCCCGGACAGCGTGGCCATGACCAGGTCCAGGTCCGCTTCTTTACGAAACACTTTTTTCTTTTGGCCGTCTTCCAGGAGCTTGCGCAATTCATTGGTATTGCGGTTCAGGATCTTTGTAAATCCTTCCACCAGCTCCACGCGCTCGGTGTTGGCAAACTCGCGGTGGATAAAATGGTAGAATTTACAGTTCGTGAAGATCTTGCTGACGTAGAGTGCGGCCACCTGTTTTAATTTTTCCTCGGGTGTTTGTGTCGACGAATTGATGTCGCTCAGTTTCATCCGGGTGGTATCCATGGAAGTCTCCATGGTCGTGAAGAGCAGATTTTCTTTGGAGCCAAAGTGATAATTGATCAACGCCACATTGACACCTGCCCGCGCAGCAATTTCGCGAACGCTTGTAAGGTCGAAACCTTTCTCTTCAAAGAGATCGCGGGCTGCCGAAAGTATTTTGTCGCTTGTCATATGCTTGATAACGGGCCCAAAATTAAACGGTTGTTTAAATTTAAACAAATGTTTAAAACAATATTGTTCAAAGCGCTTTTTAACCCTCGTGCAAACGGGTGAAAACTTTGAAGTTTTTTCTAAAAAATGATGGCAGCGATGAAAGGCGCCATCGGCTTCCGGCTTCCTTTTTCATTGGGAAAATTTGGGGTGACAGAAATGTTATTTGGCGGCGTAACGCACCTGCCAAATAGTATTGGCCACATCGTCGGCAATCAGCAAAGAACCATCGGGAAGCACCACCACGCCCACCGGCCGGCCGTGCACCTTTTCTTTTTCAAGATCCACGATAAAACCGGTGAGAAAATCTTCCGGCTTTCCGGAGGGCTTGCCGTTTTGGAACGGTACAAACAATACTTTATAACCCGAAAGGGTGGAACGATTCCACGAACCGTGCTGTGCAATAAAGGCACCGTTGTGATATTTTTCGGGAAACGCTTTTTGGGTATAAAACGCCAGCCCCAACGACGCGGTGTGCGGATGGAGATTGATGTCGGGGACCAGGGCGCCTTTGGCCATCACGGGTTTGTCTTTGACCCGGGGATCTTCGTGTTGTCCATAATAAACATAGGGCCAGCCATAAAATCCTTCTTCTTCCACATGGGTGAAGTAATCGGGCACCAGTTCATCGCCTAATTCGTCGCGCTCATTCACCACGGTCCACAGCGTTTTTGTACCCACTGCCCATCCCATGCCAACGGGATTGCGCAACCCGCTGGCGTACACCCGCAGATCGGTCCCGTCGGGGTTGATCTCCAGGATGTCGGCCCGTAAGAGCTCGTTGGCTATGCCGTGTTCCGCTACGTTGCTGCCGGAACCGACGGCGATATATATTTTAGAACCGTCGGCATTGGCAATGAGATTTCGGGTCCAGTGGCGGTTATGTTTTCCTGCGGGCAGGTCGACGATCTTAGTTCCTTTTTCGGAGATCTTGGTTTGACCTGGGGTGTAAGGGAAACGCCACAGGCCATCGGTATTGGCTACATAAAACCAGTTTCCCAGCACCAGCATGCCAAACGGTTGGTTTAGGTGGGACAAGAATGTTTCGCGCACTTCCGGAACCCCATCGTGATTGGCGTCGCGCAGTAGGGTGATGCGGTCGGCGCTGTGTTTCATGCTGTTGGATTTGGTTGCTCCGATAAAGAGCGCCCCGATGCGTTCGAGCAGCGGATGGTTGCTGTTGCTTTCGGCCACCAGGATGTCGCCGTTGGGTGTGACGTAGAGCCACCGGGGGTTTTGAAACGCATCGGCATAGATCGTGACATTGAAGCCCGCCGGCGCTTTGGGCATCGCGTCTTTCCACCCTACAACATTGCTGAAGTTCATGCTCGACTTGGTGGCATAAGGCGCGGGCAACGTATCGGAAGGAGATGTCTTTTTGTAATGGGCTGCAGCTTCGCGGGCTTTCTTCTGCGACCCGCAAGACGCAAATAAGAGGAGGGTAACCAGGAGGGCTAATGAATTCCGGCGTGACATAATATATTATAGAGTTAGACAGGGTGCTCACGCCCCCAATTTTTTCAGACAGGTGTTAAGATTTGTTTTTTCCTTGAGCACGCCCGTAAAGAGATCGCCGGTCTTGGCAAGTCTTTTGGCGATGGTGGTGATGGTGAACGCGCTGGGATGCAAACCAGGCTTCACTTCTTTCCAGGTCAGGGGAGTAGAGACCGTGGCGCCTTCCACCGGGCGAAGACTGTAGGCGGAGGCCAAGGTCTGGCCCCTGCTGTTTTGGAGATAATCGAGGTAGATACGGTTTTTTCTTTTCGACAGCGAACGCTCGAGCGTTGTGGTGCGAGGCAGCTTTTCGCTGGCAAGCCGGGCAACGATCTCTGCGAAGTCGCGCGCGTGATCATAATCATACTGGGCGTGCAGCGGGACATAGATATGCAATCCCGTGGCGCCCGAAGTTTTGCAATATCCGTTGGCCCCCGCCTGGTCCAGCACTTCTTTGATGGCCAGGGCCGCTTCGATCACTTCGTCGAAAGAGTTTCTTTCCGAGGGGTCGATGTCCAGCACGAGGTAGTCCGGCTTGTCGAGGTTTTTCACGCGCGAGCTCCAGGGGTTGATCTCGATGCAACCGAGATTGTTCAGGTAAAGCAGCGTAGCCTTATCGTTGCAAAGGATGTAGTCGACGTCTTTCCCGGTGCTCTCCGAGTGCAAGGGGATGTGCTTTACCCACGATGGCGCGGCCTGCCCGGCATCCTTGTGGAAAAACCCCTTGTTCTCGATGCCGTTCGGATTCCGCTTCAAAGACTCGGGCCGGTCTTTCAAATAGGGAATGATGTAGGGATAGATCGCATCGTAATACGCAATGACATCTCCTTTCGTGATGCCGCTTTTGGGCCAATATACTTTGCTTTGGTGGGTGAGATGAAGCTCGTGACCGTCAACACGCTTGATGACACCGTCTTTGGCCGCAGGATCGTTTTTGGCAACCGCTGGTTTCTTTGATGCGGTCTTTCCGGGGGCGTGCTTTTGCGATGGGTTAGTTTTTTTGTCCACGGCTTTTTGATTTGGTTTCTTTACGTCGACATGATCCACATCTTTGGCCGGCTTATCGATGCGCAACCCCATAAAGACCGGGTGACGCAAAATGCCGTCATCGGTAATTTCGGTAAATTTCACCTGACACACTTTCACGGGCTCAACCCAGGTCACGGGCGAGTTCACCGGCACATGCTCCTCGAAAGGCGAGGTTTCGCGAATGAGCGGTTTCAGGAGGCCGTGGATCTCTTTCAAAACTTTCTCCGTGAACCCGGTACCGGTGTGCCCGATGTATTTCAATTTTCCCTTTTCATATAGACCCAAAACAAGCGCACCGAAATAGCTCCGGCTGTTGCGCGGCGCAGTAAAGCCTGCAATGATGGCTTCCTGCGTGTTTTGATTTTTTATCTTCAGCCAATCGTTCGAACGTTTCCCCTCCGTGTAAGTGCTGTTCTTCCTTTTGGCGATCATGCCTTCCAACCCCATTTCAGAAACCTTTTGGAAAAAAGTTATCCCATCATTTTCAACGTGGTCGGAGTAGCGGATGATGTTGCTTTTCGGAAGGAGCTTTTCCAGGATCTTCTTGCGCTCCTCGAGTGGAAGACCGGTGAGGTCTTTGTTTTTATAGCGAAGACAGTCAAAGACGTAGTACACCAGTGGCCGGTTGCGATTTTCGTCGTAGTGTTGCAATTTTTGAAAACTGGGTTTGCTGTGTTCGTCCAGCACCACGATCTCGCCGTCGAGCATGACGTCGTCTTTTATTTTCTTCAATTCCCGGACGACGGGTGCATAGAGGTCGATGAAGGAAAGGCCATTTCGTGAATACAGGCGTACATCATTTTTTGTTACTTCGGCCACGGCGCGATAGCCGTCCCACTTCACTTCAAACAACCAGTGGTTGTCATCAAACGGCTTGTCGCCAATCTGCGCCAGCATGGGTTGGTGGAAGTGCGCGAGTTTGTCCCGGGTCGAGCGCACAGCGTGAACGCTTGTATGAGTGGCGGCCAGGCTCATTTAGGATGCTTTTTTAATGCTGGCTTTCAACATGCTCATCAGGTCCTCCGTCTTGCGGTGTGTCACCTTCATCGGCGCTTGCTTCACGGGTTTGCCTTTGGCTTTGGCCTTGATGAGCTTCAACAACGCGCTGGCATAGGTGTCTTTGAAGGAATCGATCTTGAACTTGGTCGTCAGCTGATCGATCAGGGAAAGGGCCATCTTCAACTCGGTGGGTTTCACCTTGGTGGTCTTGGGGACTTTGATGGAGCTGGTGTCGCGAATTTCTTCGGCAAACCGGATCTTGTTGAGCAGGATCACTTTTTCATAGGGTTTCAGGATGCAAAGATGTTCCTTGCTCCGCAGCACAAAACTGCCCACCCCAGCCTTGCCGCTTTTCTCCAACGCTTCGTGCAGCAGCAAGTAGGCTTTCTCGCCCGATTTTTCGGGTTCCAGGTAATACGGTGTTTCGAAGTAAAGGCTTTCCACTTCTTCTTCGGCGATGAAATGATCGATGTTGATGATCTTCGTTTTGTCGGGGCTGGCTTGTTGAAAATCCTTGTCGTCCAGCACGACATAGTCGCCGTTGTATTTATAGGCTTTTACGATATTTTTCCAGTCGACTTCTTTTCCCGTGTCTTCGTTCACGCGGTGAAAGCGGATGTGGGCCAGGTCTTTTTTGTCGAGCATGTCCAGGTCCAGATCGCTGGATTGGGATGCACTATAGAGCTTCACGGGAATGTTCACCAGGCCGAACCCAATCGCTCCTTTCCAGATGGCTTTCATAGCATTTCAATTTCGTGACCGGCCGTTCCCGACCGTTTCCGGAGTAAGTTGTTTTGTTGATCTTAATTTTTCCAGCACTTTGGCCGTTGCCCCTTTCGCCAGGAAAGGAAGGACGAGCCGCGTGATCCAATTCGACTTGGCCAACAGCTTTTGGCGGAGCAATAACTCCACCCCCACATCGGCGCCGAACTGGAGCAGGCTTTGGTCGGGCTTTCGCTGGAAGACGCTCAGGAACGAAACCAGGGAAAAAATGGGATGAAGCTTTTCCTTGATCACGCTCACCTCGGTGGCGATCGTGGCTTTGTGCTCGCGCAATAAGCCCTCCAGGCGGAGGCGCTCGGCCAGCAGCTCGTCGTAGTTACTAATCTTGGTCATAGATCTTTTTGATCAACAGGTTTCGGATATTTGGCAAAAGGACTTTGCGCGCCGTCAACAACAGGATGAGCAGCACGAGGACGTAGAAGCCCCCCACGATAAAGAAGCCCGCCTTCATGTTGTCGAGGGTTTCGCCGGCCCACCACGCCAGGCCAACGCCAATAAAGAGCAGGATGAAAACCACCACCAGCAAAAACAGTATCCCGACAATGCTCATAGATGCGCCAAGCGTGGTTTGCTCCACGACGCGCACCGTAACCAGGTTGCGGTAGGTCTCCACCAGGTCGGCGGCGGCCTCTATAATTTTCTCGGTGGATTTCGTCGGCTCTAAAATAAGTCCTTACACTTTTTCACTCAATGCCTTTGTACCTTTCGTCAGGCCTGCCAGGGCTTCTTCGCCTTGCGACCGCGCTTCCTGGGCCATCTCCTTGCCCATGTGGAGGAGAGAGGTGAACTCTGCCAACCAATCTTTCGCACCATCCCTGATCTTGGCTTGCAGATCTTTTCCTTTTTCCGGCGCGAGCAGCATGCCGATCATGGCACCTGCAGCAGCGGCGGCGGCTACACTCAGAATTACTTTTGTCGCTGTTTTCATAGTTGTGGTTTTTATGATTTACAATTTTGGACTAGACTTTTTCAAATGTTGGGCGCGGCCATTCAATCTTCAATTTTTAGATCTTCCGTCTCTGTTACAGAGGCCTGTGACTTCAAAACAGGTTTTGCTTTCGCATGGGGCCGCGGAAAGGTTTTTATTTTCGACAAGACCACGCGCGTGTGTTGTGCCGGCACCGTATCGGGGCATTCGTCACCAAACAAAACGCCCCAAGGATTGAGCTCGGGCACTTTGTCGAAGATCACTTTGCAAACCGCCATGGCGGGGATGGCCAGGAACATGCCGGGAACCCCGCACAATGCGCCCCCGATCAACACGCCGACAATGGTCACCAAAGCATTGATGCGCACCTTGTTGCTGACGATCATGGGCATGCCGATGTTGTTATCGAACAACTGCACCACGGCCAACACCACCCCAACCCAAACCACATCGCCCAGCGTGTCGGAGCTGACGAGAGTCACCAGCATGCACAGCATATTTGCCACGATCATGCCGACATAAGGCACCAGGTTCAGTAGCGCTGCCAGCAGCGCCAGGAAGATGGCGTATTTTATACCGAGCACGAGGAAGCCAATCGTGTTCAGCCCAAAGACAATGGACGTTTCAATGAGCAAACCAAACACGTAATGCTGCCCGATGGTGGTAGACTCCGTCAACACCTCGCGGACCCGTTGTTCAGAGCCGTTGCGAAAGACGCCGATCAGGAAGGTCTTGATGGTGTTCTTATGATAAAGAATCAGGAATGTATACAGCGGAAGAAAAATGAGATAACTCAGCAGGCCCGTCAGCGAGATAAAGGTCATACCCACCAACTGAGGCACTTGTTCCTTCAGGTTCTCTGCCGCCTGCGCGATGTATTGATTTTGTTTGCGCACAGTAATGTGGGTGTTTTCATTCACCCACTTTTGAAAGCCTGTGCTCACTTCGCTGATCCGTTCCTTCAGCGCGGGGATGTCGTCCAGGAAATTCACAACCTGGCTCGACAACACATACAGGACGCCGGCAATAGCGAAGAAAGAAAGTAAAACGGGGATCAGTATGGAGAAGACTTTATGGACTCCCTTTCGCTGCAGGAAGGCTGTGAAGGGCAACAGTAGCGTCGACAACAACACCGAGAACAGCAGGGGAAGAAGAATGTCTTTTCCCAGGAAAACCAGGAGACCTAATAACACCACCGCCAGGAGCGTGAGGCTAAGTTTCAGATAAAAGGGCGAGGCGTGAGGGGTTGCGTCCATAATACAATGCGGTAACTTTTCACTAAGCGTAAGGTAATTTCCGTGCCAATAAAAAAGACACCTGTCCAGGAGATCGAGCGGTTATGCTGGCATCGGTGTTGGGTAAATATCTCCACACCCGGCAGTTTGTTATTCTACAATACGGCCCTTTCAACGCACGACACAGGCCATGTCGTTTGGGAATGTTTCTTGCGAGGGGTGGGTTGATATGAAAAAATTTTTTACGTCGAGCTGGACCATCTTAAAAAAGACCGTCAAGAATTTTATCGAAGACGATTCGTTTAGCTATGCATCGTCCATTGCGTTTTACACGATCTTTTCTTTGCCGGCCATCCTGATCATCGCCCTGGCCATCGGGTCGACGTTCTACGAACAGGAGGTGGTGCAGCGCGAACTGATCAACCAGGTCGCACGGCTCATCGGTCGTACCAGCGCCCTCGAAATCGAAAAAATATTACTGAATGCTTCCATCGACGCCACAAGTTTCTTCGCGAAGACCGTCGGCGGGATCACCCTCGTCTTTAGTGCCACCACGGTGTTCATCTCGCTGCAATCGAGCCTCAACAAAATATGGGGGATCAAGCCAAAGCCATTGCGGGGCATTGTGAAATATATTTTAAACCGGCTTTTGTCGTTGGCCATGGTCATCAGCATCGGCTTTGTGTTGCTGGTGTCGCTCGTGGTGGACACAGCCCTCGTGGTCTTTCAGGGTTTCCTGTCGCGGATCCTGGAAGGATTGACCCTATATATATTAGCCGCCATCAACATTGTTATCTCTTTGGGATTCATCACGCTGATCTTTGGGATGATGTTCAAGGTGCTGCCCGATGCCAAAATAAAATGGCGCGACGTCTGGGTGGGCTCTTTTGTGACGACGATCCTGTTTACGATTGGAAAATTCCTTATTGGATTTTATTTGGGAAACAGCTCCTTTAACTCAGCCTATGGAGCAGCCGGTTCGCTGGTGGTCATCCTGGTGTGGGTGTATTATTCTACGGTTATTTTCCTGCTGGGAGCCGAACTCACTTCCGTGTATGCAGAGGAGACTGGTAGCGAGATCACCCCCTACGACAACGCGGTGAAAGTTCAATTGGTGGAATTGGAAAAGGATGAAAAAAACGGCGAAACTGTAGTGGCCAACACACAGGCCCGCCACTCCGAAGAGCCCACCCATCTTGCGGCAGACGGCCACGAAATTCCACACGCCGAAAATACAAACTAGCGCGTATCTTTGTTGACCAGGTATTCTTGCAAGTGGCACAATTCTTTCTGTCCGAATTAGAAACGAAACGACACAGGTTATGGAAAAGAAGACCCAAACTCCCAGGCCCGGCAAAAAGCAAGTTGCTGTCCGCGCCCCACGCAAGCGCGAACCCAAGGCGCCGTCGAAAGAACCGGTAACGGAAACAGAAATAGATCAGGACGAGCCCCACCTGAACCAGGACGAGCAACATAAGGTGGTCAATCACCTCGAGGAAAATGCGCAAGGTTCGGCCAAAGATCGCGACGAAGCCAATTGACGGATACTAAAAACACGTCAGGTTTCGTTAAACAACACATAAGGCTTCGTAGGGGACCTTCTGGCGATGCATGAATGAAGTGGTTTGTTTGTCAATCATGTGCGCGGGGAGGCTCCCTACGGGGCCATTTTTTTAAACATATACAGGAGTTAAATTTTTTCAGCAGCAAGCATCATAAGGATCATGCTGTGTTTTGCCGTCATTGGGGTTATAAAAGTGGTGGCGCTTTCCAAGTGATGTTCCTGAAGGTGGGCTTCTTTAGGAGAGTCTCTTAACCTTTATCTTTTCCGGTCCGTTTTTTTTCTTTCTTCGCGGACCCATCCAGCACGCTGGACTTTAATCCCGAGAGAAGCGATTTCCACCACAAGTTGAAGATGGCTTTGTGTCTGTCGCGATCAAACTCGATGATACCCGATCGCTTTGCTTTACTCATGGTTTTATCCTTATCGTTTTTGATAAACAGATTGATGAGCCACGTTTTGAATTCACTGGCGTGTGAATGTTTTTCTTTTGTAAAACCGTTGATCTTCAGGTTCTCGTAGTCCACCAGGATGGAGCCGCGCGACTGAACATCGTCATAATGGAAATTGAAAGACAAGTCGTTAAGCTTTCCTGACTCAATGTTCACAAAGGCCATATTTTCCACGGCGCGGTTCAACGCCGGTAGGGGTAGATTCCGAATGTGACCTTCGGCGCGATAGGATTGTTGTTTCCCATAAGGCAACGTGAAAGTAGACGTAATGAGCCCTTTCCCCATCAGTTTGGCAGAGGCAACCAGCGTTGCCTGTCCTTTTGCGGAGGAGTCGCGATTATTGAGATGCGTAAGCGTTGCGTTGAGATCGTCGAACTCGACCTGGCCGGTGTGAAAGCCCTTTTCCGGAAATTCCTCATACACAATTTTGGCATCCGTGATCTTCACGCTATCCACCTGCAAGGCAAAGGGAAATTTGCGGATCATAGCCACGGGCAAAGGCACGTTTTGATGTTTGATAAACGGAAATCGTTTGTCGCGAAAAACATGAAGGCGGGCCGAAGCGATGTGGATGGAGGAGATCACGGTACTGTCGTTGAGCGGATTGAATGTCAGTCCCTCCAGCGCGATTTTCGGGATGCGCAGCGTAAACCGGTCGGTTTGCTTGCCCACCTTCCGGGCAAAGGCGTAGCGGCCATAATTTGGCGTAAGCGAAATGGAATCGAGCTGCAGCTTGCCCGCTGCGCTGTTGATCTGTATAGACGAAATCTTGGTGGTATACAATTTTGAAGAAAGTTGAACCGACGTAAATTCTGCCTGAAATGATTTGACTTTTAAAGCGGATAGAATTTTTTGCGCCAGCGTCGAATCGAGTTGGACTTCCTTTATTGAGACATTGACCACGCCGGATAACGTCTGGATGGAATCGATATGAATAGTGGCTTTGATATTTTTTAAAACTACTTCCCGCACGCCGATCTTTTTGAAGGGCAATGCGGCGTTCGCAGTGTCTGAATGGGCCAAAGCGGAATCGGATCGGTTGACGCTGTCTTTTTTGACTTTCTTCACCACGCTGTAGGTGGCTTCGCCGTCGACAAGTTCGATTCTATCGACCGTGATGTTTTTGTGGATCAGCCAAGCCAGCACGTGAATGCCGCTAACGCGTATGCGTTTCACGGCAATGTGATTTGGAATTCTGATCGAGTCGGCTGCCGTCCACGTAGCGCCCTGAACCGTGACGGCGCGCTGGAACAAATTGAGGTCGAGATCTTCGAGCGAGCCGTTCTTTTCCTCCAGCGCGGCAATGACCTTAGCTTTCAGCACATGCGATAACACAACACCGGCGACGACGAGCAGGATCGATAGAATGAGAACGGGCAACAGCACCCAACGTGTCAGTCGCGAACGGAAGAACGGCTTCATGGAAAGGAGAAGCTGTCTTGACTCCATGCGGAATCAAGACAGCTCAAGGTTAAATCCGCTCTCCGCGAATAAGGCGTAAGATGATAGCGACAATGGCGACGACCAATAATATGTGGATAAGACCGCCTGCGCTGTACACAAAAAAGCCAAGGGCCCATGCGATGATCAATATCACGGCGATGGCATACAATAGACTGCTCATAAGGATTAAATTTTGATTCAACCGGAGAAGTACATTTTCGTGCCAGCGCGCGGCGTGAGTTTGAGGCGCGCACAGGCGCTTTTTTGGCCTGAAAATGACGCTTTTTCGCACAGATGGGGAAATAATTCCCCAATTCCGGGGGGATAAAGCAGGCTCCGGGGCTAGGGGGCGGATGGCATGATTTTTACCCATTGGATCGTAAAAATCCTCTGAGTATGATCGAGTTTCTAAAGTTTGTCGCACTGATGGGAGGTACCTATTTGTGCAGTATGGGATTTGCCATAGTTTTGTTTAGACTATTTTTCCCCTTGAAAACCAAGGAGGAAGTGCAAAAGATGAGAACAGCAAGAAGCACCCAGCCCAGACCGAAACGTCAGCGCCGGGGAGTACTAACGCTAGCCGGTCACGGTCACTAGTCTGGCGAATGAGAAAAGTTCTAGTGGTTGACGATGAAATGGAGATTTGCCTGTTGGTAACTCAATACCTTAAGAAATTAGGGTATGAAGCTGCGTTTGCCCTTTCCATATCGGAGGCCATTTCAAAAATCGCCGGTTCATCGTATGATATTTTGTTTATCGATCTGAATTTAACCGACGGCTCAGGCTATGATCTTATTCATGCCTTGCAGGCGTCGAACAACGCATCAAAAATTGTCGTGATCAGTGCCTACGACAGCGAACGTCAGAAAGCCTTGCAAAAAGGGGCTAGCGTTTTTATGGCCAAGCCCTTTTCCGTCAAGACCATTGAAGAATCGCTGCAGCAACTGAAATTTATAAACTAACGGCCTGGAAACCGGTCGCTATTCTAAACCCGTATTTATTTTTTGCCTATGCCCCGAATATTAATTATAGACGACGACAAAGACATTTGTCTCGTATTATCGAAATTTCTGACGAAGAATAACTACGACGTAGACGCCGCCTACAAAGGAGAAGAAGGCCTGAAGCTACTGCGGGCCTCGCGCTACAACCTGGTGCTGTGCGACTATCGCTTGCCCGATCTGACCGGCGTAGAAATGCTCCGGAAAATAAAACTGCTGCAATCGGATGTCGCCGTGGTGATCATCACCGGCTATTCGGATGTGCGCACGGCCGTGGAAACCTTCCGCTATGGTGCCAATGATTATGTGACCAAACCGCTCTACCCGGACGAGTTGCTGGTCACCATACGCGAGACCATCGCCAAGAATGAAAAGAAGGCCGTCAACGGCGAAAGCAACGACACGGCGCAAGATCCACGCAAACCCAAGTCGCTGGCCAGCTCCAGTTTCTTCATCGTCGGGAAAAGCATTCAATCGCAAACCGTTCAAAAATACATCGAACTCATTGCCCCTTCCGATATGTCGGTCATCATCAACGGTGAGACCGGCACGGGAAAGGAATTTGTGGCACAATCGGTGCATAAATTCAGCAAACGTTCCGACAAACCCTTCGTGGCCATTGATTGCGGGGCCCTGCCAAAAGAATTGGCGGGCAGCGAATTGTTCGGCCATGTGAAGGGTGCCTTCACCGGCGCCGTGAACGACAAGCAGGGAAGCTTTGAAGTGGCCGACACGGGCACGATCTTCCTGGATGAAGTGGGAAACCTTTCCTACGAAAACCAGGTGAAGTTGCTGCGCGTGATCCAGGAACGAAGAATAAAACGCATCGGCGCCACACGCGACACCCCCATCGATGTGCGCATCATCGCGGCGACCAACGAAGATCTCATCAAATCGGTGAAAGAAGGACGCTTCCGCGAAGACCTGTATCACCGCCTCAACGAATTCAAGATCCAGCTTTCCCCGCTGCGCGAGCGCAAGGAGGACATTGTCATTTTCGCCAATTATTTCCTGGAAAAATCAAACCAGGCCCTTCATAAAAATGTGCAGTCGTTCTCGCCGGAGGTGATCGAGCAGCTCACCAACTACTATTGGCACGGCAACCTGCGGGAGCTCAACAACGTCATCAAGCGTTCGGTGTTGCTCACGATGGGCGATGTGGTGCAGATGGATAGTCTTCCACAAGAGATCATTCAGGCCAACAACTCCATGCCGGCTCCAGGGGTTTCGATAGAGGACAATGTAGGTTTGTTGAAATCGATCGCCGGTTCTGCCGAGCGCCAGGCCATCATCGACATCCTCGAGAAAGTGAATTACAACAAGTCGAAGGCTGCCGAACTTTTGAAGATCGACCGCAAGACCTTGTACAACAAATTGAAATTGTATAGCATCAATGCATAGTCTATAGGAGCCCAACCATCAGTCAATGTATCCGTAATGGTTTTAGGTAATACACAAAAAAGAGAGGCTGCCTTGCGACAGCCTCTCTACCTATTTGCCTACCCCTTATGTTTATTGACTGTTATGATTCAGATTGAGCGCCAGGTAGAGTTGTGCACAGGAGTTTTTCGAGTCACCCAGCATTCTCCGGGCTGCATTGCTATCGGCGATCTTCACCAGACCGTAGTTATAGCGTGCTCCCACCTGGACGGCGCCGAAGTTCAGACCAAAGCCACCCACCAAACCAAAGTCGTATGATTTGAGGTTGTCTTTTTTGATCTCGTCGGTGCCATTGACAAAATCGCCCTTGTAGTTGATGTTGGCATTGAGCAGGTAGCTGGCATACGGACCAACGTGGATCTCGGCAGCTTTGCCCAATTTAAAAACGGCCAGCACCGGGAGATCGAGATAGTTGAGATTGTACTTAACGGTTTGGTTGACGATGTTGCTGTATTCTACTTTCGAACCTTTCGTGCTATACAACAATTCGGGCTGGATGGCGAAAACTTCGCTTGCTAAAATCTGACCGTATAGCCCAGCGTTGAAACCGTAGCGTGCATTTTCGTCATCTACATCATCTACGTACAGATTGCTTGCATTGAAACCACCTTTGATACCGTACCGGGCGTTGCTGTTCACTTGCGCGTTCGCATCGTGACTCGACATAACGCCGGCAAAAGCGGTTATTAAGAAAATGGATAAAAGTTTAAATTTCGTATTCATGGTAAAAATTCATTTGTTTGCACAACACCCCCAAAACATCAGGCCAAAACTGGAAAACGTCCATAATCGTCTTATTTTCAAGGAAAAAAGATTTTTGTGTTGAAGGCCAAACGGTGGCATTTGTACACAAGTGTAGACGAGCGACCACAAGATGAAGAATAAGTATATAAAGATTTTGTTCCTGGGGATCGTGATGGTGCTGCTCATCATCAGTGTGATCACGTATAGGAATTTGAAGAATTATACGGAGGAGGTGCGGTTGATCCGTCACTCCAACCACTTGTTCCGTTCGCTGGAACTCGTGTTGTCTACCATCAAGGATGCGGAGACCGGTCACCGGGGTTATCAGCTCACCCACGATACGCTGTACCTGCAACCGTACTATGCCTCTGTGAAGTTGCTGCCCGTGCAGTTGCGCACCCTGGAAGAGCTTGTCGCCGGCAACAAAGTGCAATCCAAACAAGTGGACACGCTTCGGCAACTGGTGAACTATCAGTTTGCCATCATCCAGAAAATCCTCACCAACGTGCAACGCAGTTCGCTCTATATGGACCGCTATGAGAGCCAGTTGCTGTTGGACGGCCGTACGAATATGAATGCGATCCGCGGGCTGGTGCATCGCATGAATACGGCAGAAGAGAGCATCTATCGCCAGCGCGTCGCCAGCGAGACAGATTTCAGGGCGACAACGCCCATGGCGATGTTGGGTTATGGACTTGTGGCGCTGGCCGGCATTAGCCTGTTGTTTGTGCGTATACTCGATGCGTTGGAAAAGCGACGCATCGCAGAAGAACAATTGAAGACGAATTTGCAAGCCCTGCGCACAGAGGTCGGCATCCGCGAGTTCACACAAAAAACATTGCGCAGCGTGCTGGACAATTCGTTGTCGGGTATCATGGCTTTGCGCGCCATTCGCGCGAAGGATGGGAGTATTGTGGATTTCGAATGGACACTGGCGAATGCCGTCAGCGAAGAAATGTTGGCGCTCGAAAGAAATACGTTGGTGGGAAAGCGCATGCTGGTAGCTTATCCTAAAACCCGTTATGAAGAATCCTGGAACATCTATAACCATGTGGTGGAGACCGGCCAGCCGGCGCTATTTGAAAAATTTCAACCGGCTGCGAGAAACAGCTGGTTGCAGGTCACGGCGGTGAAGTTTGAAGACGGTTTTGTGGTTACCATGACGGACATTACGCGACAAAAATCACAAAGGCTGTTGCTGGAAGAGCGCGGCCTCCTGCTCAATGAAGCCGAACACCTGGCAAAGATGGGCAGTTGGAGATGGAACGAGAAGACGAATGAACTCATCTGGTCCGATGGCCTTTACGCCATGCTTGGCAAGATCCGCGACACGTATAGGCCAACCTGGGACGCGTTCCTGGAAAATGTGTATGCCGATGATCGCCTGTTGGTGGAAGATTTTCTGCGGGAGGTGAAAGAGAATAAGACAAGGCTGGAGATTGAATACCGGATTGAAGCACAAGGCGCGCTTCGCTATCTGTCGCTGGTGGCCAAACCTACGTCGACGAGCGATACCAACGATGTGTTGGGGGCGCTGATCGACATCACCGACCGCAAGCTCTACGAGGCCCGCCTGGAAAAATATACCGAGGAACTGCAACGATCAAACGAAGACCTCGAGCAATTTGCGTATGTGGCCTCACACGATTTGCAGGAGCCATTGCGGAAAATACGAGCCTTTGGCGACCGGCTCGCCACGAAATATGACAGCAAGCTGGAGGGGCAGGGGGTAGACTATATTCAACGGATGCAGTCGGCTGCTGCGCGTATGCAGGTCCTTATTGAAGACCTGCTTTCCTTCTCGCGGGTGTCGCGTGGCGTGGCCGTGCCGGAGGTGCTGGACATGGCGCCGTTGCTGCGCGAAGTCATCGACGACCTCGACGCGCAGGTTCGGCGCGACGAGGCGGCCGTGCGTCTGGGAATCGTGCCGGCCATTCTCGGCGACAGGACCCAGATGAAGCGATTGTTTCAAAATATCATCAGCAACGGAATAAAATTCCACAAACCCGACGAGAAACCGGTGGTGGAGGTTCGCGGCCACAAAGAAAAAAGCATGGTACTGAACGCACGTTTTGGCCTTTCGCTGGCCGACCCGGAATATGTGGTCGTTAGCGTCAAAGACAACGGGATCGGCTTTGACGAGAAATACACCGAAAAGATCTTTACACTGTTCCATCGCCTCCATGGCCGCAACGAATATGAGGGTACGGGCATCGGGCTTTCGATTTGCCGGAAGATCGTGAATAACCATAAAGGGTTTATTACCGCCCACAGTACGGAAAATGTGGGATCAGAATTTATAATTATCTTACCTGCCGGTTAACTAAAAACCGCTGCGACATGAAGCACAACCTAAGCCTGCCCTCCATTCTTATGGCCGACGATGATCCTGACGACCGGATGTTGGTCAAAGAGGCGCTGGAAGAAAACAACCTGCGCAACCCCATCCACTTTGTGGAGGATGGAACGGAACTGCTGGACTACCTGCACCGCCGCGGACGGTTCATCACCGAGAAAGCGCCCAAACCGGCCCTCATTTTGCTTGACTTGAATATGCCAAAGATGGACGGTCGCGAGGCCTTGCACTACATCAAAAGCGATCCGTCCCTGCGACGTATCCCGGTGGTGGTGCTCACCACATCCAAGGCCGAAGAAGACATTGTGAAAACCTATGACCTCGGGGTAAATTCTTTCATCTGCAAACCAGTGCGGTTTGATGAATTGGTGGAAGTGACGCGTGAGATCGGCAACTACTGGTTCGGAACGGTGGCGCTGCCCCGGGCATGAGACCATAGAAATTATGAAGAAAACACCCTCGGTTAAAGTTCTCCTGATCGAAGACGATGAAGACGACGTGCTGTTGGCCCGGGAATACCTGGCGGAGAGCGAATACTACCATTTTGATGTGGAATGGGAACCTTTGCCCGAAAAAGCAAAGGACAAGATGGTCCACGGTCACTATGATATCTTTTTGATCGACTATCGGCTGGGCAGTGAAAACGGTCTCGACCTCATCAAGTTTGCCCAGGACAAAGGTGTGATCACACCTTGCATCCTGTTGACCGGCCAGGGCGATCTGAACGTCGATTTGGACGCAACACGCTACGGTGCGGCCGACTACATCGTGAAAACCGAGTTGAATCCCTCTATGCTGGAGCGTAGCATCCGCTATGCGCTGAGCCAGGCGGGGGTGATCCGGGAACTGGACGAGAAGGAAAAAAAATACAGGTCCCTGTTCGAACGCTCCATCGATCCCATTTACTTAGCCAACAACGACCTGAAGCTGATGGATGTGAACGATGCATTCCTCAAATTTTTTAAGTATACAAAAGAGGAGGCCCTCTCGCTGACCATCAGTGAAATATTCGAGCACGACGAGGATTTCAATTATTTCTTTTCCTCGCTGAAGACCGCCGAGCAGATCCGCGACTTTGAAGTGGTGCTGCTCAACAAAGACCGCGAAAAAAAGATCTCGATGCTGAACTGTGTTTTCATCCCCGACCAGATCTCGGAATTTTGCTGTTACCAGGGGATCATTCACGACCTGACCATGCGCAAGAAGGCAGAGCGCGACATGCTGGTGGCCGAGCGGTTGTCCATGACGGGCAAGATCGCGCGCACCATCGCGCACGAAGTACGCAATCCACTGACCAACCTAACCCTGGCATTGGAACAGCTCAAGGATGAAATGCCGCGCAACAACGAAACGGTTAAATTATACAGCGACATCATCGAGCGAAACGCCAACCGCATCGAACAGCTCATCGGCGAAATGCTCAATTCCTCCAAGCCCAAAGAATTGAACCTGCAGTTGTCGAATGTGGACGAAATACTGGAAGAGACGATCGGTCTGGCCATCGACCGGATGAACCTGAACCAGATCCGGCTGGAGCGGAGTTTTGCATCGTCGCTGCCGCGCGTGTTGCTGGACAAAGAGAAGATCAAGATCGCTTTCCTCAACATTATCGTGAACGCCGTGGAGGCAATGAAACCCGGAAAGGGTGTGTTGCGCATCGAAACCCAGATGAGCGACAGTCGCATCACGGTCTGCATCATCGACAATGGAAAAGGCATTCCGCAGGAAGATATCGAAAAACTGTTCGACCCCTTCTTCACCGACAAACAAGGCGGTATGGGGTTGGGTCTTACCTCAACAAAAAATATTCTGAATAGCCACAACGCCGATGTGGAAGTCACCAGCAAGCAAGATGAAGGGACCACCTTTATTGTGGCGTTCAAGCTTCCCTCGTGATCTGGTGGTTTGAAGCCCATCCCAGGTCAGCTCTCCTAGAAGGGGTAGCCGATGGCAATGTTGAATACAAGATTTTTCCCTCGCCAGCTGCTGCTTCCAAAATCGATGTCGTTCGTCACCCAGCCTGAGGTTTGGCGCAACGGGAAGGCTGTATCGAATCGAAGTACAAAAAAACTGAAGTCAAAACGAAGCCCGAAACCTGTGCCGACGGCCAGTTGTTGCAGAAAGTCGCTGCTGATCTTTCCGCCCGTACGCAGTGGGTCTTCATGCCAAAGCCAGATATTCCCCGCATCTACGAACACCGCGCCTTTCAACATCCGGATGATGTCGAAGCGATATTCCACGTTGGATTCCAATTTTATATCCCCGCGCTGATCGACAAACAAAGTTCCTTTATACACTTCTTCAGACTTCGGGTCAGTGCGCACATTGTACGTACCGGGTCCCACCGAACGTGCGGGGAAGGCACGGATACTGTTGGAACCGCCAATGGCAAATTGTTTCACATAGGGCAGGGTCGTAGAGTTGCCAAAGGCATAGCCTGCCCCGAGAATGAGTCGTGTAGCGAGCTTGTTGTGCTCGTCAAATTGCCAGTAATAACGGAAATCAATATCGCCCTTCACATACTGCGAGTAGGGCAGCCCGAAGATCTCGAGCGAACCCGTCTCTCCGCCATGGAATGCACCTTGCACGGTGTGAAGCAGGTTGCCGGCCACGTCTACGTTGCCATTGAAATAGAAGTTGTGCGTTTTATATTGACGCTTCTCATATTTCTGCGTGGGTGTTTCATTGAGTTGCGTATTGATGGTATACGAATAGCGTGTGCCCAGGATGAATTGATTTTCAAAAGAATTTTTCAGTACCGGATTGTGTGCCACTAGCGTGTCGAAGGTGGCAGAACGTTTGTCCGTTCGAACGTAGTTGAGATCGATGGGAAATAATTCGTGGCTTCTCGAAACAGTTTCCCTCCAGTTGTAGCCATAGGCCGCGTTCGCCGAGCTGAGGCGATAATAGCCAACCCGGTTCTGCAAATTAAAACCGGTCTTGATGACCGTCTTTGGTAAATACTTTCGGGAGTTGTAATTGATCTTTATCGGGGTAATGAAACGCGGAATGGTCAGGCTGGCTTCAAACCCCAGCTCGAACGAATTCAACGGATTTTGCTGCTGTTTGCTGATCTGCACTTCATAAGCGGAGTTAAGCTTAAGCTGAAACAATTCCGCACCGCGCAGAAAATTCCGGTTCGTGAACGTAAGCGTCACGCCCGGTCCCACAAAGTTGTTGGACTTGGATACTCCTTGTACTTCGCCGCGTACCGATTTCTTCTTCAACGGGGTCAGAAAAATATTGCTGCGCAACAGGGAAGAGTCGGTCCCCGTTTCCGCAAATTTGATGTTCACAAACTTAAATACCCCCAAACCCATGAGATGGCTTAGGGTGAGGTCCTGCGCTTCGCGGCTGTAGCGGTCGCCCTTCTTGAGGTTGATCACGTTGGTGATGATCTCCGGCCGGAACATGTTCCCCTTCTCCACGTAGGTGACGCCGTTGACGTGTGTGGCGGTGGCGGCATTCTCCAACGAATCTTCGGCGAGTACGTAGTTTGGAAATACTTTTACTTCGCTCAAGGAATAGATCTTGCGGGCCTTGGCCGGGATACCTTGTTCCAATCGTAGCCGGAGATCGACCTTCCGCTCGGCCACCGTACTGTCGGCCTCAAAGATCAGGTAGCGATCATCGAAATAATAGAACCCAAAATCTTTCAACACTTTCTCGATGCGTTCCTGCTCGGCCTGGAGACGCTGCAGATCATAACGCTGTTTCGGCGCCAACAGGGATTCGTCTTTCAGGGTCCTGAAGATGGCGGCATACGTGCTGTCGCGCCCCGCGGGAAAATTGATCTCGCGCAAACGATAGGGTCGCGTCAGGTTCACATGATAGATGACTTTGCTTGCCGTCTTACCCGTTTTTACTTCTGGTCTTACGGTCGATTCGAAATAGCCCTCATTGTTCAATTGTCCAGCCAATATCTTGGCGGTGCGCTCGGGTGCGGCATCTTTTAGCAATACGGGAGGCTGGCCCAATTTATTTTTAATAAAGCCGCGCAGACCATTTTTCTTTTTTGGCTCGCCGGCGACATAATAAAACCAAACGCCGGGACGCATGCCGAAGAGTTTGTTGTTCGGCTTGGGCGTAATGTAGGCATCGAGATCTTTGCGCAACGTTTTTCTGCGACCGACACGCCTGCCGTGTGTATCGAAATCAATGTCGGCGCCCGTATAGAATGTTTCGCCTTCTTTTAAATAGCGCACACCGGTGCATCCCGGAAGAAGCAGCGTCGAACAAAGTCCCAGCCAACAGAGAGACGACCACAGGAGGGTGATGTTATTTTTCCTTCTCATTGGCCCTGAACAGTTCGCGTAGCGTATTATAATCCTTGATGTAGATGAGGCCGGCTCCGGTTTCAATCAGTTCGCCATCGATCATGTCGTAGTTGCTGTTCCGGAAACCCGTGATGCGCAGGCGGCCATCTTCTGTGAGTTTGTATTCCAGCGCAAGGTCGCCGATGTAATCGGCAAACGATTCCTGGCTCGACGCTTCGCCCTCTACATCCACATTGCCTGATACTTTCACCACAAGCCGGTTGTTTAACAGATTCTTCGACACACCGAGTTGTACCTGGGTTTGTCCCTGGGCAGTGCCGGTGGAGTAATCATCATAGGATTTCACATCAAAGGTCAACTGCACGCCTTTAATATTTTCAGAGAGTCGGTTGAGCTGTTCGGTTAAAAGCCTGCCCACACTTCTTCTTGCCGTGGCCGAGACGTCGGAGCCTCCTTGGGCGGCAAAGGGATTGTCGGAGATGAATCGTTTGAGGATCAACAAAGCAAAGACCTGTTTGTTGAGATCGGATTCGCGGGTGTTAATATCCTTGATGATGGCGTAGACCGCTGGATTGCGTGAGTTCTCTGGCATATCAAGCTGAAAACTTACTTCGGGTGTTAACAAATTTCCCTTCAGTTGTAAATAGACCAGGAAAGGCATGCGCTGCATTCGATCCTGTGTCGACGGTTCAATACCCGCTTGAGTGAGCAGTTCGGCGGGCGAGGTCTCCACATTAAAAATGGCGCGGATCGACATCGTTGCATCCAGCGGATCTCCGGCCCACGTGAGTGAGCCACCCTTCTCGATCTTGAATTTGCGCTTCACCAGTTTGTAGAACGAGAGATCATACGTGCCGTCCGTAATTTCGTAGCGCCCCGCGAGTTGCATGTTACCGGTGGGATCGATGTCGAGGGTAAGCGTGGAATTTCCGCGCACAGAAAGCTTGTCACCCGTCACCGGGTCGATGATGATGTTGAAGGTGACTTTATCGGTCAGTTCAATGTTGGCCGTCAGCTCCAATCCGCGAAACCTTGATTTGATGGTGTCTTTCGGGTGAATATTTTTCAGGAAGGGATCTTGTTTGGCGTCATTGTCCACCCACCGAACGATACCTTTTTGTTCCAGCACACCTTTCTCGGATTGTGGTACGATGTAGGTGAAATTACTGTCATCGGTCAATCCTGCGGTGGCGCGTACGTTGGGTTGGTCTGCGTTGCCCGTGATCTTTGCCTCGAGGTTGATGCCCACTTTGCCATAGAATAAGTCGCTGTTGTCTTCGGTAGTGTTCAGCAACTGAAAATTGTTGGCGTTCAGGGTCAGGTTGAGATCGAAGGTTTTGTAGGATTTTGTCTGGATGACGCCTTTCAAGGTGGCTTTGTTGTTGTTTTCATCCAGCACGGTGAAATTGTCGATGGTGATGCCGTCTTCGGTAAACTTCAGCGTTTCATTTTTCAGCGTAAAGCGGCTGTTCACAAACGATGGAACAAAGGAAGCATCGTGAAACTCGATCTCACCCCGAATATCAGGCGACGATGGCCGGCCGGTTATTTTTATGTCACCCACGATGCCGCCCGAAGATTTTTTCAATTGTCCCGCCGAAAGCGGCTCGACGATCGCCAGGTCGGAGATGTCGATATGGGTGGTTAAGTCGATTTCGGGTGCCGTCTCATCGGGGGTGAAATGCCCCGACACCTTGACGTTGGCTTTTTTCCCATCGACCCTTAGGTCGATGATGTAGGGTTTATCCTTTCGCTCCACAGCCAGGGCCAAATTGCCCCACGGCTGGTCGAACAGTTTGAAATCTTTTATCGTGAGTTCCGATTGAAAAGCGCCTTGCGCGGCCAGCTTGAAGTCTCCATTGATCAACCCCTCGGCGGGCGTTACCCCCTCCACCACACTGGTGAGGTTTGGCAGGTTCACATCCTTGAAGACGACCGACAGCGTGGAATCCGTTTCGCTTTTGGTGATGAGCGAAATCCTTTCATTGATGTTCGTCAACGAAAAATGATAGGCCACCAAACCTTGCCGGGTAAAGCGAAGCGCGTTGTCGGGCGGCGTTTCCCAGGGTGAATAGTTCATGATCACCTCGTCTTTCAAAAAGTGAAACTGGAACACATTCTTCAGGCTATTGAATACGCCACCCCAAACATATTTTTCCTTTTGCAAGGAGTCCAGCAAGGTGAATCGGGTGCGGATGGAATCGTCGGCCACGTTGCCCGTGAGTTTTATGGCGGAGATGTGCAGGGTATCGATCTTTAGATTCTTCAGAGCGAAAGTATAATCGAGTGAATTTTTGTCGGAGGTGGCTAAGAATGCGAGGGAATCGACACCAAAGTCGGCGTATTTAACCCCGGCAAGATTCACCCGCAGATCCAGCTTGCTGGCTTCACTGTCGAACGCTCCCGTGATCTCACCGGGTACAAAGGGTTCCAGGTCGGGGAAAATAATTTCCGTGAGCAGGTCGGTGTTTTTGATGACCAGGTTGAACGCGAAATTTTGAGGTGCTGCCGGTTTTTTGTAGGCGTCATCCTGCAGGGAAAAATAATGATCGAAGTGCCGACGCAAAACTTCAGGTAAGCTATAAAGGTTGATGGTGCCTTTGAAATCGCCGGAAAGAATGTCAGAGCGGATGGTGATCGTGCTTTCACCATGTTGATCGATGGAAGCAAACAACAGCGAGTCTACTTTATAGAGAGACTCGCCATTAAAGATGGCAACTTTACGAATGTCGAGGTTGCCGTTGATGACTTTGAAGTCGGAAGTGGCGAGGTCGACATCGATGGTTCCCCTTGCACGGAGGGGTCGCTCAGAGAGGTGCAGGGCTTTGAAGTCGGCGTTCTTTAGTTCGAGATTGAATTTGTATTCGGGCACCTCCTGGTTATAGTCCAGGTCACCCTTCAGTTTGATGTCCAGGTTTTCGTCCGCCAGCAGGGCGGTGCCGGAGAAGAAATATTTTTTCATGGACCCGTTCACTTTGAGGTCTTGATACGTGTAGCCGGCATATTTAAAATCGTCGACATGCACATCGAGCCGCGCATTCAAGTCGTCGATGGAAAGTCCTGAGCCTTTCACACCGGCCCGCATATTCAGCCTGCCCATGGAATCTTGCTTGAGCAGTTTCCCCAAATCAAAATCCTTCACGACAACTTGCGCCGAATAATTTTCTTTTTGTGATTTCTCCAGGTTCATTCGGCCGTCGAGCTTAATGTTCCCCAGCGACGTGGTGAGCCAGGCGTTGGCCTGGGGTGCCTGCAACGTGCCGCTGAATTTCCCGGTCAACTTTATCCATTCCGGCAGGGCGATAGATTGCGGGATCACGGAATCTGGAACGACGGTGCGCACATCGGCAGCCGTGGTGTAAAATTCCTGCAACGTCAGGAGGGCCTTGGCGTGCTTCATGTCGGGCAGCCCGGTCAGGGTTCCGTTTGCTTTCAGGGATGTACGGGAAAGCAGGCTTATGTTGAGCTTATCCAGGGAGAGGTTTTTTACCTGGCCTTTCGCATCGGCGCTTATCGATACCGTGGCGCTGGGAGGGAGGTTCAGCGGCAAGCTGTCGGTGAGGGCGGGATAAAAATACAATACGTCCTGTACGGCCACCGTCATATGGTTTAGGTTGAGGTCGACGCGGGCATCAGGGTAGGTCTTGTCCAGGGAAGCCAGCGACGCAAATTGGGCTTTGGCATTCAGGGCTATTTGGCTCTCGGGCGTTTGAAAATAAAAATCTTTTACCCGTAGCGACTGGTCTGTCAGGGCGAAGATGGTTTTGAATGCCGTCACGCCAAACCCGCTTTTTTCCTGGAGCGATAAATTTTGAAGATTGCCACCGATCGTGTTGCCGGCATATTTCAGGTCTTCCGCATGGACATGGAGGCGTGTAACCCACAAGTGATTAAAATCCACTCCCTTTTTTAAAAACGGCTCGCGGAAGTTGTGGTACTGCACATTGTCGTTGGCCAGTTCCAGGGTTCCCAAGGTGATGTTCCAGGGTTTGGCAACCGTGGTGTCTTTCGACCCGGATTGGGATGACGTTTGACCAGAGGTTTTGGTGGCCGCCTGGTGATAGGCCAGGAATGTATCGGAAAGTGAGAATTTATCGATAGCGATGTCCTGGCTTTCCAGGTCCATCTTCTCGATCTCCAACAGAAGTTTACCCAAGTTTAGGTGAACCATCTGCCCGGTAGCCGATTGTTTGTAGTCGGCCGCGATGTCGCTTAAAGTAATGTCCTCGACGGAAAATGTGAATCTTCCTTGAGCGTCAGGGGATGGGCGAGACGGAGGAGATGCATCTGGCCTCTTGCTCTGCGAAATCGTGGCCTGGACATTTTCCAGGTCAATCGAATTTATTTTTAGAACAGGACCCTCCAGGTCGAACGCGTCGATGTCAACCGTCAGGGTCGCCAGCGTCACATCGGCGTCATTTCCTTCCAGGGCGTCCTGGTAGCGCACATGGATTTGAGTGAGGTCGAGGGTGCCAACGGTGAATTTCCAGGGAGTCTTTGTCGTATCCGGGGGAGAGGTTGGGATGGAGTCGCCGGCAAAGGCTTTGATAATATAATCGAAGTTGAACGCGCTGTCCTGGGCCGGGCGTTTGATGTTTCCAGAAAAGTGATCGAGCTCCACACCGCTCAAGTCGATCTCGTGGCGGGTGAGCGCCCAAAGGTTGGTGTTCACGGCCAGCCTCCCGGCATAGAGCAGCGTGTCGGTGGATTGATCTTCGACATAAAGTCCTTCCAATACGATTTTTTTTGGGAAGGAGAGGCTGATGTGATCCAGCCGCACTTCCGTGCCGATCTTGTCTTTGAGGAAGCCAACGGCCTTGGCCGTGAGTTTATGTTGAACGTAGGGGATTTGAATGACCAGGGCGAGAACCAGGAGAAGGGCGATCACCGACAGGAAGATCCAGCCAAAGATCTTCAAGGTCCTGATCATATATTTTCGTAGACGCCACTGCGTGAGCATTCAAAGTAATGTTAAACCTGGAGCTTCAATTTTCAGGAGTGGATGACCTGTGACCAATATCCCTAACCAACTATTTTTATCCACTCGCAACGCTGCCGAACCATACCGTTGTGGCTATGGTTTGCGTTTTGTTTTTCGCTTGTGCAATATACGATCTCCTGGGTCACTTTCCAGCGCACCGGGTCCATTATCCTCCTCCCGGCTATCGTTGACGCTATAGTTGAGGCGCGTCACCGAAGCATAGAGCGGCCGGCCGGTCTTGTCTTCCTGGTTGGGATGATGTTGTATGCGTGAAGCGTTTTTCATGTTGTTGTATAGAAACGAAAATCCCGGCGCACACGTACGCCGGGATTTCAATTGTTCTTTGTCATCGCTTAAAGATGCTGGCACCAAAGACCAGCGAGAGTACGAAGAGTACCAGGAAGATAAAGAACAAAACCTTGGCAATGGCCGCAGCGCCGGCTGCGATGCCACCGAATCCGAAGACGGCAGCGACCAATGCGATGATGAGAAATGTGACTGTCCAGCGTAACATAGTTTTAGCGTTTTAAGTGGTTATTGTATTTGGAAGGATGGATTAGGCTGCGTCTTCCATGGCAGCTTGCTTCAATTCTTGTGTGAGGGGATAATGCAGCACATTCAAACCGACGATGCCGAAAAACTTGTCGAGTTTCCGCAACACCACGATCACTGAATTTAAGGCGTCCACTTCCGACGAGAACAAAGCTCCGGAAGATTGCTTGTCGTGGTGATAAATACTTTCCACCAGCTCGTCGAGATGCTCGATGGTGTTCGCCTTCTCCTCGTAGCGCCAGTTGGTCACAAAGAGCAACTGGAAGAGACTCGGCATCTTTTTGATAAAGAGCGTCGCCTGCTCGTGCGACAATGATTTTCGCAATTGAGAAAGCACTGCACGCACGAGTTTTACGATCTTCTGCGTGGAGTTGGCGCCCAGGTCATTTTTTATCTCCCGGAAGAACTTTACGGCCTGCTCTTCTTGTGCTAAGGTATTTTCCATCGGTGTAATCATGGTGAGAATAGGTTGGGTTGAGAGTTAGTGTTTCCGGTGAGGGGATATACATTCTTATACCAAACCTGCAAACCTTGAAATTTTGCTGATTTAGGGTGTTCGTTGAATAGAAGTGTGGAATTATATGCCCGTTGCGGGGGATAGATTGAGGAGTCTGAAACCAATTGCTGCAGAGGACGGCCCCCGGTCTACGGCAGGATTCAGTCTGGAGGTGCTTGATTTTTGATGTGATTGTTCTTTGCCTTTTTCGGCAAGTCATACCAAGTCATACATAGCGGGTTTCAGCGGACACCTGACGATTCTCATGCTGATTTCCCGGGTCAAAGTGTAGAGATCACTACCCGTTTGATACGCATAGAACCGGTTAATACCTATGCTCAGCGATTGGCATAATGTTTTCTAAAGGTTAGGCGGATGTTAAATGCATCATCACAGAAATTATCAAATAAATAAAAGAAACGTGTTATGAAAGACCCTAAGAACTTGATTGGAGGTTTTATCGCAGGCGCAGCACTGGGAATAGCCGCCGGAATGTTACTGGCCCCGGATTCGGGTCAACGCACCAGAAAGAAAATTGTGGACGGTTCGATAAAACTGAAAGACGACCTGATGAATACCGTAGATACCTCCCTGGATAATATTCGCCGGCAATTCAATTCGAAGATTGATCAGTTGGCCCGCGCCGGCAAACAAAATATAGACGAGGCGAGTGAAAAGGTTAAAGCCTGACGCCCGGAGATTTTATTTTTTTTATTGTCACATACTAAACCACAGAACGCATGAACAAGCTCACGATAAAAGGATCATGGAACGAAGCAAAAGGTAAACTCAAACAAAAATATGGAGAGCTCACCGACGACGACCTCACGTTCTCGGAAGGTAAGGAAGACGAATTGGTAGGCCGTCTTCAAAAACGCCTGGGTAAGACCAAGGACGAGATCCGCAAAGAATTGGAATCATTATAAGCAGTTAAATAAAACCTGTGGGAAAACCCTGAACGGTTTTCCCACAACAACATAACCCCCAAAAGCAATGAAACGAATCGTATATATGGTTGCCGTGGCGTGTAGCGCGGCAGTCTTCTATCAGTGTAGCCCGTCCTCCAAAGAGAAAGTGGACCAGGCACAGGAAGAAGTGAAAAAAGACATTAGCAAGGACAAAGAAGAGATTACCAAAAATCTTCAATCGATCCGCGACGACATCAACGGACGGCTCGACAAGATCACGGCAAAGCTCGAAAATGCCAAAGCCGACTCCAAGGCACAATTGGAAGAAGCCAAGGAAAACCTGACGCAGCAACGCGACCGCGTGGAAAAATCACTGGATGAGATCGATAAAGCTTCTGAGACCGCATGGGACGATATTCAACAACGTGCCCGCAATACGGCCGATGACGCGAAGATCGAAGTTCAACGCTGGGGCGACAAGATCGACGCGGCACTAAAAGATAAGCCTTAACGATCCGTAAAAACGTACGACTATGAAAAACAAGATCATAACCTTCTTTGCCGCCCTCATGATGTTCCTTGCCGTGTTGCTGACGCAACTCCTGGTAGGGTGCCAGGCCTCCAACACAACAAAAGGCGGCGCCATTGGTGCCGGTGCGGGAGCGGCCATCGGCGGCGTGATTGGACACCAATCGGATAATACGGTGGTCGGCGCCATCATTGGCGCGGCCGTGGGTGGCACAGCCGGTGCGCTCATCGGACACCATATGGACAAGCAAGCAGAAGAGTTGAAAAACGACTTGAAAGGTGCACACGTTCAACGCGTGGGCGAAGGCATTCTCATCACTTTCGATTCGGGATTGCTCTTTGAGTCGAATTCGTTTGGCCTGCAACAGGCGACGAAAACAAATCTCACCAACCTTGCCCAAACGCTCAATAAGTATGATGACACGGACATCCTCATCGAAGGACATACCGACAACACCGGCGAGGATGCCTACAATCAATCCCTTTCCGAACGCCGTGCGAATGCGGTGGAAGGATACCTCGAACAACAGGGCGTGAAAGCCACCCGCATCACCACGAAAGGATACGGCGAGAAACAACCCCTTGGTTCCAACGAAACGGAAGCGGGACGACAATCCAACCGCAGAGTGGAAGTGGCCATCTATGCCAACAAGGAGATGAAGAAGCTGGCGAAGAACGGCCAGTTGGGTGAGTAACACCAGTACGCTAATTATATAAAAGGGAAGCGCTATGCAAAACGCATAGCGCTTCACCTATAGGTTGACGGATATTGAAACCATAACAACGATGAGACTGCGATCGAAGGAGCCCTACTGGCTATTGAAGAACGGCATCCTTCATGCCTACCCATCGTTGCGAAAAGACATTTCCTGCGATGTGCTGGTGATGGGTGGCGGCATAACCGGCGCCCTCCTGGCCTACCAGGTGGCCAGCGAAGGATACCGGACCGTGCTCATCGACAAGCGCGACGTATCTCAAGGCAGCACCAGTGCCACGACCTCCCTCTTGCAATATGAGATCGATGAACCGCTGTATTCCCTCAAGAAAAAAGTTGGCGACGCCGTGGCGATAGAAAGTTACCGGCAAGGCATTGCGGCCATTGCGCAGCTGGGAAAATTGGTGGACAAGCTTGACATCGACTGTGACTTTGAAAAACGAAGAAGCCTCTATATCGCCCATTCAAAAAAAGATGCAAAGTGGCTGGCAGAAGAATGCCGGCACCGCGCCGAAGCCCGGATAAAGGTGCGGTGGTTGAGCGGGGAAGAATTGGAACAAGAATTTAACGTTCATGGCGGTGGCGCCATTCTTTCCGAAGACGCTGCCTCTGTGGATGGCTACAGCCTTGCGCACGGCCTATTGACCTATGCCGTAGAGCATCTGCACCTGGAGATCTACGATCACACCGAGGTGACGGGGGTGAAGTACGATCAGCACAAAAATTTCGTGCGCACCGATAGTGATCATCAGATCACCGCCCAGTACGTGATCTATGCCACCGGCTACGAGAGTCATGAGATCTTAAAACATAAAGTGGCGGACCTCATCAGCACCTATGCCTGTATCAGCGAACCGCTGGATGCCCTGCCCGCCATTTTGAACGACACGGTGCTTTGGAATACGCACGATCCCTATCTCTACGTCCGCAGCACCGCCGACAACCGCATCCTGGTGGGCGGTGCCGACGAAAAATTCAAGGACCCGGAGCGTCGCGACCGGCTGATCGAAAAGAAAGAAGTGGAGTTGATGGAGCAGTTTGGCCATTTAATGCCGGGCGTGTCCTTCATACCGGATTTTAGCAGGGCAGGAACCTTTGGGGTGACCAAAGATTCGCTACCCTATATCGGCGGGCACCCGGATTTTCCGCAGAGCTATTTCGTGCTGGGTTTTGGAGGCAATGGCATCACGTTTAGCGTGATGGGCATGCAGATGATCTCCGATGCCCTGGCGGGAAGACCGAATCGGTTTTTGGAATATTTCAGGTTTGGAAGATAGAATATCTAATCGTCAAGCATTATGGAAAGCAACATCGAGAAATTGAAAGCGCTGGTGGCCAAGTGCCGCGTGGGCATGCTGGGCTGCTGGGAAGACGAGGAAACACCGATGCGTTTCCGCCCCATGTCGCACGTCGACGTGGATGACTCGGGGAACGTTTGGTTCTTCACGTCGGTCGATTCGGGAAGGATGGAACAGCTCAAAAAGCATCCGGCCATTCAGCTCACCTATGCGTGCGAGAGCGAAAGTACGTACCTGCATATCTCGGGGGCCGCTCACCTGAGCACGAACAAGGGCAAGATGAAAGAACTTTTTAATCCCTATATCAAGGCATGGTTCCCGCGAGGCCTGGAAGATCCGACGATCGCGCTGCTGGTGGTGCGGCCACTGGAGGTAGAGTATTGGGTGAGCAACAAGGACAAGGTGTTGCAGAACCAATGGCTCATGGGCCGTGAAGAAACGATAGACGCCAAAGCCATGCACGGCAAGCTGCAGGTTTGACAGGCAGCGCCAGGTTTTCAAGGACGTGGCGATGTAGTTATACTAAGCAAAAGCGTGGCTTCGTACACGGAAAAAAACAAACATCCCGAAACAATCTGGGCAGACAGATAGTATCCTATTTGGGGAACACATTTTTTATAAACTTCAAAAAGAAATGCTCATGAGAACCACAACAAAATCGAAGACGGCCGTTTCCATGAAACGCGCGCCGGCCAAAACAAAAACGATCAAATCCTCCAAGGAAAACCTGGAAGATATTTTCGAAGACCAACTGAGAGACATCTATTGGGCCGAGAAGCACCTCGTCAAGGCCTTGCCAAAAATGGCTCGGGCAGCATTTAATGACGAATTGAAAAATGCCTTTAACACGCACCTGGACGAAACGCGGATACAGGTAACCAGGCTCGAAAAATGTTTTGAATTGCTTGAAAAAAAGGCCGTAGCCAAAAAGTGTGAAGCCATGGAGGGTCTGGTGGAAGAAGGTGAAGAGGTCATCGAAGAATATGACGAAGGCCACGCTCGCGATGCTGCCCTCATCGCTGCCGCGCAAAAGGTCGAGCACTATGAGATTTCAGCCTATGGCACCCTCCGCACGATGGCCAACGTGTTGGGCAAAGTCCAATGCGCCCAATTGCTGGAGGAAACCAAAGACGAGGAGGCGCAAGCCGATTTGAAGCTGACCAAGCTGGCAGGAAGGATAAATCAGCTTGCCGCTGAATTGGAAGAAGAAGAGGTTGAGTGAAAAGATTATGTTACTCATTCGGCAAGAAGTCATCCTGAAGGATGACTTCTTTTTTTATTGGTGTCTCAGCATGGCTAACCTGGCGGTGAGGCAATCAAACAGACATCGGTGTGTAGATCCTATAGTATTTGACGCGCTTTGGGGAAACTCCGCCACACTGTATCATGTCGAACCCCCTGAAATCGTTTGTTTTTTCCTGGCAGGATTTTTTATACACCACCAGCAAAACAAAACAACATTCCCCATGAAAAAGGACGAACAAAACGCCACCCTGCAGATGCCGACGCTGTTGGAAATCACCAACAAGGCGATCCAGGATGGATATACCGAAAATTTTAAAGTCGTGTCGGAGGGGTTGACCAGCGGCAAGGAAGAAAAATTCTATACGCCACAGGAAATATCCATCGCCAATTTTCACCGGTTCGAAGGCTATTCCAACACGGACGACAATGCTGTGGTCTACTTCATCGAAACCAACGACGGCGTGAAAGGCTTGCTCATCGATGCCTACGGGGCTTATGCCGACGCCAAGCAGTCGAACTTCATTCGCGAAGTCGAAGACATGCAAAACCATATCAAGAAAAACTTAAGAAAATAATCGACGAGGACGATCGCCCATGATACGGTTTGCCCAAAATTTGCCCGTCCCTGATGTGAAGAGTTTACAACGCCACACAGAACCTCCGGTTATAACCTTTCACCGGATGGTGTTCGCCTTTCTTCACAACGATTGGATCGCGCTGTTGAACGCCTCCTGTATCCTGAGTGTCACCTTGCTTTTCGTACTCATGTCGGGCGCGCATTCCGGTAGCACAAACGCCTGACCATGCTGCAAGTTGTGCCCATCGCCATCACACGCACCGAGTCCATCAAAATGCACCGCGACTATAAGCGTGCCGCTGCCGTAGCCAGTTTGCGCTATGTGAGCGACACCCTGCCGGGCATCCGCAGACAAAAGAAAGGAACGGGTTTCAGCTACCTGCAGGACGCCCGACCGGTGAGAGACAAAGACACGTTGCAGCGCATCCGCAAACTGGCCATTCCACCGGCATGGACAAAGGTGTGGATCTGCGCGCAAGAGAACGGACACATACAAGCTACAGGCTATGATGTGCGCGGGCGGAAACAATACAAGTACCACGCCCAATGGAGCACCGTCCGGAGCCAGACCAAGTTCCATCGTCTCCTTGAATTTGGAAAAGGATTACCCGCCCTGCGTCAACGCATCGAGCGTGATATTTGTGTTTCCAGCCTCACCAAGGAAAAAGTGTTGGCCACGGTGGTGAGCCTTATGGAGCGAACGTTTATTCGCGTTGGCAATAATGAATATGAAAAATTATACGGATCCTATGGATTGACGACGTTGAAAGACGACCATGTGAACATCAGCGGCGCCACGCTGAAATTTTCGTTCAAAGGAAAAAAAGGAATCTTTCATTCGATAACACTGAAAAGCAAACGGCTGGCCCGCATCGTCAAAGCCTGTCGCGACATTCCCGGGAAAGAGTTGTTTCAATATATGAATGATGAAGGCATTCGCTGTACCATCGATTCGGGGATGATCAACAACTATATCAAAGAGGCCTCCGGAAATGATTTTTCGGCTAAAGATTTTCGCACCTGGGCAGGAACGCTGGCGATGTTGAATTCCTTCAAATCGCTAGGAGAGGCCCTGACGCCAGCCGAAACCCGGAGAAATGTCCTGCTGGCCTTGGATGAGGTGAGCGCCAAATTGGGCAACACCCGCACCGTCTGCCGCAAATATTACGTGCACCCACAGATCATCGCACTCTACGAAGATCACGGCTTGCAAAAATATCTTTCCCAGCTCGAAGACATCGAAGCCTGCGACGGGCTGATGGATCTCACACCGGATGAAAAAGTATTGATGCGTATTCTACGGAAAGTATAGTACGGGGAAAGACAGTAAGGATTTCTCAACAATGCTCAGTAATTTGGCTACAAACCGGAAATAACCACTGTTTATATGAACTCAACAACGCCTTCCAGCGACGACAAGAAACTACCTCAAGAAATCGCTCCTAAGCCTCCTGCCAAATCAGTGAAGCTCTTTGACAAGATCTCAAAATATGTGACCCGCGCTGCCGGTCGCCCCGCCGCCTTTATCACTGCGTTTTGTGTGATCGTGGTTTGGGGTATCACCGGGCCCATCTTTAAATATTCCGACACCTGGCAGTTGGTCATCAACACCGGCACCACCATCATCACCTTCCTCATGGTGTTTGTCATCCAACAATCGCAAAACCGCGACACCATGGCCTTGCAATTGAAGCTCAACGAACTGATTGCTTCACAGGAAAATGCCAGCAACCGGCTCGTGGATGTCGAAGATCTCACGGAAGACGAACTGCAGGTGCTGAAGAAATTTTACATCCAGCTGTCGGTATTGGCCGAAAAGGAAAAGGACCTTTACGGTTCGCACTCCATCGATGACGCTTTGCGCGTCCACACTGCCAAGAGAAAAAGGAAATCGCCTCCCAAAGACAGTGTGGAACAATCTCCACAGTCATAGCGAGTTTCCATCCGATGAATGCGTGAAATAGCCGTTTTAAGAGAACGACAGGCCGGATAATCATCTGGCACATTATTTCTCTGAGTCTCTTCACGTAACACAGATGTGAATGAAATTCAGAAAATTCCTTATTGCCCTGGCCGAGGTCTTCAGGTTTATAAAAAGATTTTTCAAAGAGGCTTTTTATCCGCCCTTCGAGGTGAAGGAAACCCTGCGGCAATGTTTCCTGTTGGGAAACCGGTCCCTATTCCTGATTGTCTTCACTTCTTTCCTGGCGGGCATCGTGTTCACCAAACAGTCGCGGCCATCGCTGGCGTCGTTTGGCGCCGAGTCGTGGTTGCCGTCGCTGGTGTCGCAGGCGGTGGTGCGCTCGCTGGGGCCACTCATCACGGGATTGATATGCGCGGGCAAGCTGGGCTCTAACATCGGGGCCGAGTTGGCCAGCATGCAGGTGTCGGAGCAAATCGACGCCATGGAAGTTTCCGGCACCCGACCCTATGCCTACCTGGTGGTGAGCCGTGTGCTGGCGACCACCCTCATGCTACCCTTACTGGTGATCTTTGCCGACATCGTGGCCCTGATGGGCTCGTTTGTTATGGTGCATGCCATCAATAAGACGAGTTTCACGCTTTTTATCAACGAGGTATCGGCCGTTGTTACCTATCTCGATATCTTTTCTTCGCTTGTCAAATCTGCGTTCTTCGGTTTTGCCATCGGCATTGTGGGAAGCTATGCGGGCTATCATTCCGAAAAAGGAACAACGGGTGTGGGCAAGGCAGCCAACACGGCCGTGGTGGTTTCCATGATCTTTATTTTTGTGATCGACTTAGTCTCGTTGCAAGTCCTAACCTTATTCCGCGCCCAATGAGACCCCAAACCGACACCATCATAGATTCTAAACCCGATACCCGTGGCAAGGTAGTGGTCGAGATGCAGCACGTTCATAAAAGCTTCGGCGACCGCGACGTGCTCACCGATTTCAATCTCCAACTTTTTGAAAGGGAAAACCTCGTCATCCTCGGCAAGTCAGGAAGTGGAAAATCCGTCGCCATCAAAATTATGGTGGGTTTGCTCAAGCCCGATTCCGGATCGATAAACGTATTGGGCTACGATGTCCCTAACCTGTCTAACAAGGAATTGAACGAACTGCGACTCCAGATCGGATTTTCTTTTCAACTCAGCGCTCTGTACGATTCTATGTCGGTGCGCGAGAACCTGGAGTTTCCGCTCAAACGAAACCTGGGTATTTATGATCGTCAGCAGCTAAATGAAAAAGTGATGTCGGCGTTGCAAGACGTGGGCCTCGAATCGGCCCGGGACATGAACCCGGCGGAACTTTCGGGAGGTATGAAAAAACGCATTGGCATTGCCCGCACGCTCATCCTAAACCCAAAGATCATGCTGTATGATGAACCCACCGCCGGACTGGACCCCGTCACCTCAGGCGAGATCAACGAGTTGATCCTGCGGGTAAGAGACAAGTACAACACCTCCTCCATCATCATCACCCACGACATCAGCTGTGCCCGGCAAACGTCCGACCGCATCGTGGGGTTGTTCGACGGTCGCAATAAAGTGGGAGGGACCTTCGATGAACTGAAAAAGCAAAATGCTCCCGACCTGCAACCATTCTTTAACTATTAAAAACACCTGCTATGGAAACCAATGAAGTGAAACAAAACATAAAGCTGGGTGCCTTTGTACTCGGGGGCCTCCTCCTGTTCGTCATCATCCTGTTCTATATCGGAAGGGAGAACACCTTCTTCAACAAGACCTTCACCATCTCGGCGGTCTTCAAAAACATCGAGGGCCTGAAGGAAGGTGACAAAGTGTGGCTCTCCGGCGTGAAGATCGGAACGGTGAAACACGTGCAGATCGTTTCGGAAGGAAAGGTTATTGTAGCCCTCTCCTTACGCGACAAGCAAAACGAATTCATCAAAAAAGACGCCACCGCGTTCATCGGCTCCGACGGCCTGGTGGGCAACAAGATCGTGGTCATCCGCACGGGCAACGACAAACAGGTCATCCAGGACAACGACACCATCAATTCGCTTTCACCCACCGACACCCAGGAACTCATCAACATCGCCAAAGATGTGGGTTCCAATACACGCTCCCTCACCGAAGATTTGAAGGTCATCACGGCTAAACTAAAGAAAGGCGAGGGCATCGTCGGCGATTTACTGCAAGATGGCCCGCTTTCGAACGACATCCGTCAAGCTGTCGTGTCTTTGAAAAATGCCGGTGAAAATACCAACCGCGCTACGGCCGACCTGCAAGTGATGCTGAGTGAAATCAAGAATGGCGATGGCCTGGTCACGAAGCTCATCGAGGACACCACCTATGCGGTCACCTTCGAAAAGGCGCTCAACAACGTGGCCGAAGTGGGAAAGAACTCCAAGCAAATGTCGGAAGATCTGAAAGCGGTCATCGCCAAGATCAACAGCAACGACAACGCTATCGGCGTGCTGCTGGCCGACACCGCCTTTGCCAATAAACTCAGGGCCACATTAGGAAATGCCGAGTCGGCGTCAGTAAAGCTGGATGCGAACATGGAAGCATTGAAACACAACTTCCTGCTGCGAGGCTATTTCCGTAAACAAAAGAAAGCTGAAGAAAAAGCAAAGGCTGCTCAACTCAATCCGTAACGCACATCGCTATCCGCCCAGAACCTTCAGCGGACTTATGTTGGTCGTGTCCGGCTGACTGGCGCGCTGTATTTTGAGCTTGCGCTTATACAACGTTTCAAGAAAGGTTTCATTCGGTGGCGCCTTGGAAGTGTCGGCGGCAATCAGCGAATCGCGTTGCATGACCTTGCGCTTGATCTGCGCGACCAGCGTATCACTCAATTCATATAAGTCGCAATCCAACTCGCGTTGCAACACCGGCGGAAGGGTTTTGAACTTGGCGTCGGAAAGATTTTTGAATGCCGGATCCTGGTTGACGTGTTTCATAAAATAGCCCACCATCGGCAGGGCCGTGTTGGAGCCTTGGCCCAGTTCGGTATAGCGGAAGCGAATGCGTGGATCGTCGGCACCCACCCAGGTGCCCATCACCAGGTGCGGCGTCATGGCGATGAACCAGCCGTCGGCGTTGGATTGGGTTGTACCGGTTTTACCAGCCACATCGTTGTAGATCCCGTAACGCCAGCGAAGCCGTGAAGCCGTGCCCTCGTGCACCACGGTCTGCATCATGCGGGTAACCAGTTGTGCCGTCTCTTTCGACAAGGCCCGCTTGCCGGTGCCTTCGGGTTTAAAATCGGTATACACTTTTCCTTCCAGGTCGCGCACCCCCGTGATATAATACGGAAAATTCGCCACGCCTTCGTTGGCGATACACGAGTACGCCCCCGTCATCTCGATCAATGAAATAGAAGACGACCCCAGCGCGATCGAAGGCACATCGGGCATCTCGCTGTTGACACCCATCTTGCGCGCCAACGCAATGGTGTTGTCAACTCCCGCGAGTTGGATCAACTTCACGGCTACGGTATTGACCGAATAAGCCAACGCACCCCGCATAGTATACTCCACCTGGTAGTCGTTTTGGGAATTGCGCGGCGTCCACTTTTCACCTTCTTTATCGATGTAGGTCTGCTGACCAGCCGAAATCAAGTCGCACGGCGGCACACCCTTCTCGATGGCCATGGCATAGACAATGGGCTTGAATGTAGAACCGACCTGCCGCTTGGTGGAGGCCTTCACGTGGTCGTATTGAAAGAAGTCGTGTTCAATGCCACCGACCCAGGCTTTCACTTTTCCGGTCTCCGGTTCCATGGCCAGGAAACCGGCGTTGAGGTATTGCAAATGGTGCTTAATGGAGTCGATCGGGCTGATCTCTGCATCCTCTTCGCCTTTCCAGGTGAACACGCGCATGGGAATAGGCTTTTTCAGGATCTTCATGATCTCCTTTTCCGACAGGTCGCGCGACTTCAATTGGCGGTAGCGCGCCGAGCGATGGATGGCTTCGGTCACCACCTCTTCCTTGCCTTTCCAGGGTTTTTCTTTTCCCCAGTGATCGAAGAATTGTTTTTGCACATCGGCCATCTGCTGACTCACGGCCTTCTCGGCATAGTCCTGCAACTTCGAGTCGAGTGTGGTGTAGATCTTCAAGCCGTCGGTGTAGAGATTATAGGTGGAGCCGTCTTCCTTGGTGTTGTTCTTACACCACGTGAGCAATTCAGCTTTCAGATACTCCCGAAAATAAGGCGCCAGCCCCTGGTGGTGCGAGATCTTGTTGTACTTCAATTCAATAGGCAGCACCTGCAGCGAATCGGATTTGCGCTCCGTAATATAGTTGTACTTCACCATCTGGCTCAACACCACGTTGCGCCGGTTGAAAGCACGGTCGGGGTAGGTGCGCGGATTGTAATAGGTGGTGGCTTTTAACATACCCACCAGTACAGCGGCCTGGTCAAGGGTCAGATTTTTTGCCGTGGTGGAGTAGAAGCGTTGCGCGGCTGCCTGTATGCCAAAGGTATTGTCGGCAAATGGGATCGTGTTGAGATATAAGGTGATCAGTTCCTGTTTGGAATAGATGCCCTCCAAACGACGGGCGGTGATGGCTTCGCGCAATTTGTTGATCAGCATGGAAAGGATCCAATAGCGCTTTCGCGGATAGAGATTCTTCGAGAGCTGTTGTGTGATGGTGCTGCCGCCCCCCGAAGATTCGTCCTGTTGCAAAATGGATTTCACCAGCACGCGCCCTAGGCTGATAAAGTCCACCCCTTCGTGTTCATAAAAGCGCACGTCTTCCGTGGCGATGAGGGCGTCGAATACCATGGGAGAAATGTCAGCGTATTTAACTTCCGTGCGATCCTGGATATAGTATCGTCCCAGCAGCACGCTGTCGGCGCTATAGACTTCGGAGGCCTGTTGGTTTTGGATGTTACGGAGTTCTTTGTTGCTGGGGGTTTCGATCCACACGACCAGGAAAAGCAGGAACACAGCGCCAAACGGCGGACCCAAAATCAGGGTCCATTTGCGGGCGCGGGGATGGGTTCTGTAGTATTCGCGGACCCGCTCGTATTGTACGCGCAACACATGCAGCAGCGGCCGGGCTTTGCGTAGCCCCAGAATATAATAATAGCGAATACTGCGTCTGAGCTTCCTGAGTTGTTCTTCCATAGTCCGTTACACCACCAACCGGGGGCGGAAGATAGTGAGTGTCAAACTAGGGCGCAAATCGTGCCCTGCACCAAAAAGTTCCGTGTCCGGCAACCCGGAAAGGAAGCCGACGAAACTCTGAAAAAAGCAGTTTATAAGACAACACAAAAACAACTTTGAAAAGATGTAATTTGTCGCCGCCGGCATCGCTACACCCCGGTTTTTTGCATCGACCATGACCCCGACCGCCACGTTTATCGATCTCCAAAAGATCAAACAAAAAAAAGTCAGAAAATTCCTGACCGATAAAGGCATCACCACCACCGCTCAGTTTCCCATACTCATTCCCGTTTGCACGGACGCGTCCCGGTTGGCCACCTACCACCAACACGCCAAAACATTTTTGATACACCGGCGTTTGGCGGAAGTCTGGGAGATCTACAAAACCATCAGCCCCGAGGAAGCCTGGCGTGGCGAAATGGTGGGCTTCGGTTTGCAATACAATCGCTCAAAAGACAGGATAACGTATATGTACGATCCCTACGAAGGCATGGAAAAAGGCCAGGTCATCATCCTGAACCTGCGCCTCTTCGGCGGATTGTTCAACCTGGCCGTCGCGCATGAAGTGATGGAGGTGAACGATGAAGAACATTCCTTGAAGTTGTGTTATATGAAAGGCGGCGCTTCCGAAGGCTCTCAACACATCAGCTTAAAGGAAACACCGGAAGGGTTTACGGAAGTATTCCATCATACGTATTACAAAAGCGGTTCAAATTTTCGCGACACGCGTGTCTATCCGCCCTTGCACACCAAGGCGATCTCGGAATTTCATAACAATGTGAAACGGAAAGCCGAAAGCCTATGATCCCACGGTGGCGCGAGGCATCGAGGAGGTCCCATCCAGTTTTTGGATAGCTTTCTCCGCCCGCTCATACGCGAGCTTCTTTTTATAGATGAACCATTTCTCATCGTTCATCTTGCGCATGATATTGTCGGTGGTCCGTTGGACGGTGAGGTTATAGACGCCCCGCAATTTCATCTGCCAGCTATAGGCCATGGTGCGCACCGACAAACCAAAACCTCCTTCGAGATATTCGATGTGATGCCAATAGCCGCTGGGCATGAACAAGGTGTCGCCATGCTCGAGCACGGCCGATTGGCCTTTCACATAATTCAATCCGGGGTAGGCATCGTAGTCCGGGTGGTCTACATCTACGGTAGAGTGAACATTGAAAGGTAAGCGGTACAACAAAGTCGATTGATCGGGCGCAAACAGGATCACGCGCTTCCGGCCGTGAAACTGGGTGAGAAACACGTTGCTCATGTCGATGTCCTGGTGCATGCGCACGATGGATTTGGGTGGACCAAAGAACATGAACGGGATCTTGATATAGCCCCCGGCAATGGAAGGATATCCGAAATCTTTCAGCAACTCGGGTTTGTATTTGAAAACGGGAAAGAGGAACAACCGCAGATCGGTGGGCTCGCGTTCGATCAGGTTCAGGTATTCATCGAAACGCATCTTTGCGTTGGGCACTTGCAGGGTTTTGGAAATGTCTTCGGGGCGGTTGCCAAAAAGCCCCACTTCGATGTTGCCCATCGTCTTCTTGAAAAAGTCCATGGTCCACTTCGAGTATGCCGGATATTGTTTCCACAGGCCACGCAAGACCACCGGTTTTTGAGGGCGGTAATATTGGGCATAGAATTCTTCGCGGGTCATGGTGGAGCCGTCCACCACGGGAACAGGAGTCTGCACGTCTAAGGCCATATCCGGGATATTTGAGTCTTTGACAAAAATAACCCGATATTTTTAAATAAACACGGTAAATCCGGTCACAATGACGAGCCCTGGGATGAGTTGTTACATCCGGAGTTTTTTGAAACCGACATAGGCCTTGCAGTAATTGAGCACGATGGAGTAGTTCCGCATCACCTCCATGCCCACCGACGCAGAATCGTGCCACTGCGAATACACAATGCCCGCCTTGGGCGCCATGATCTCGAACGCCTCCACCAGCAGCCGGTCCGGATAGGCCTCGGTGCCCTCGATGTTGCCGTTCAGCCCCCGTCCCAAAACACCTTTCGTGTAGCCCGAGGGATATTTGGTCAGATCGGTCGTTTTCAACAAAAGCCCCAGCGACGAGCCGGTGTCGATCATCAGGTCGCACGATTGACCTTCCTGACCCGTAAAGAAGATGCGCGAGCTGATCACCGGCCGCGAATCGACCACGCGGATGGGAAGGCGCTCATACTCCGCCGGGATCTCGGCCCGTGCCGCCGGCCGGAAGGTAATGATGTGCTCTTCGGGGTTGAGCTCCACTTCGAACTTGATGAAAATGTCGTAGCCGATCACACCATGGACATTGTCGTATTCTATAAAAATATTCTGACGCGGAACCACCACTACCGGGATGCGCTCGCCGATCACCGCGTGGATCGACACTCTGTTGTTCAACGAAACACCACCCACCACCGGGTGGCCGGCGCCAAGGCCCGAGAATTTTACTTCCCTGCCCGGCTGGATGTCGAAGAGTTTTTGAAAGCGCTTGCCAAACAACACCAGGTTCCGGCAGCCGGTGTCGAGAATGAGATTCACTTTCACGGTGTCGTTTATGATCACGGGCAAGAGGATGAGCCCTTGAACAGTCTTATAGCGAAAAGTTACCTCGCGCACAGAATCCGGCATCGAGAAACCTACGTTGGCGAGTGTCGATTTGTTGCCGAGTATGGCGACTAAAAGCAACAAATTGAAAAAGGAAATTTTGATAAAGGCTTTCATGGAAGTAGCGTTTGCAATAGAAAAGCTACCTCTCCTCTACTTCGTGGGAAACACGCGTAAAGGCGGATATTTTATCACCCTCGAAACATCGCCCTGGTGAAACTGCTGAAGGGTTTCACGCGAAAGCGGTAGGCAAGTCGGTAAATATCAAACTAAACCTTCACGTCAATGACGGGATTTTTGATTGCTGACGATCAAAAAAAAATGCAAACGACTGGCGTTTGCATGTTTCTTGTGTCGATAGTGAACGGTTTGTGTACGCTTTACTTGTTGGCAGGCGTCGATTTTATCGATTCGGCAAGCTTCACGGCCTCGTAAGCATTGATGACACCACCGGTGATGCTCAAATTGTCGAGTGTCACCTCGTTGGCTGTGCCGGGTTGAGTAACTTTCAACGAAGCAAACTTGCGCGTCGACTGATCGATGATGGTCTTCACCTGGTTGGCCGTGAGGTCGGGATAATAAGAGAACAACAACGCGGCAACACCCACCACGGTGGGACACGCCATGCTGGTGCCTTGCAGATCTTCATAGCCGTTGTCGGGAATGGTGGAATAGATCTCGACACCGGGAGCAAATACATCTACCGTTTTTTTGCCATAGTTCGAAAAGTCGGCCACCAGGTTTTCGTTGGCTCCCCACGAGGAAGCGCCCACTTCGATCCAGGTTTTTGTTTGTCCGCCCTTTTGAAAGGTGCGGTTCGGAAAGTCGGGCTCCAGATCCAGGTTGTCGTTGTCATTGCCCGCGGCATGCACCAGCAAAACACCTTTGGATTCGGCATATTTCACCGCCGCATCCACGAGGTCTTTGTTGGGCGAGAATTTTTTGCCGAAACTCATGTTCACCACCTGCGCCCCGTTGTCGACAGCGTAGCGAATGGCGTTGGCAATGTCCTTATCCCGCTCGTCGCCGTTGGGCAATGCCCGCACCGACATGATGCGCACATTGTCGGCGATGCCCCGGATGCCGATATTATTTTTGCGATTGGCACCGATCACGCCGGCGATGTGTGTGCCATGCCGCGCATAGGGACCCGTCACATCGTTGTTGCCATAATATTTCTCGTGCACATTGTTGGGATCGTCGCCCACGATGTCGCGCGGGTTGTAGCTCATGTTGTAGCCGTAGTCAACGGCCGTGCCATAGTGGTCCACGCCTTCTTTCAACTGCTTCAGGTATCCATCCAGCTCGTTCAGAAAGGCGGTAACGGAAGTGCTATCGTCCGTTTCTTTCAACACGCGCAGCAACGTTTCCTTGGCGAAGCGGATGGTGTCATTTTTTGGCGCGATGGCAGTCAGCGACGTTTTGGTCAGTGTTTGTCCATCACCCTGCGCGCGCAGCAGGCTGTCGCAGAAACTCAACGTGCCAAAGGCATTGATATAGACCTGGTATTGTTGATTGTATTGATCGAACTGATCTTTGTTGAATTTGAAGTCGTGTTCATATTTTGCCTTTACCTTTTTATAGAGGGCATACTCGGCCTTATCTTTTTTGGCGATCTTATTTTCATCCGCGTGCTCGAAGCGGGGTTTGAGGCGGGCGTATTCACGGGTCACTTCGTAGGTATCCTTTTCTACATTACCATTCTTGCCACCGATAAAATTCCAGCCGTGCACATCGTCGATGTAGCCATTCTTGTCATCGTCGATGCCGTTTCCGGGGATTTCGTCTTCATTGGTCCAGATCACATCTTTAAGGTCTTCATGATTGATGTCGATACCAGTATCGATCACGGCCACCACGATGGTTTTGGATGGACGGCCACGCAACAACGTGTTGTAGGCTTTTTCCACACTGAGGCCCTGCAGGTGGTCGGTTTCGGGATCGCGTAAGAACCAATCCTTCGGCACCGTTGTCGTGTCCTGAATTTCGGGTGTGGGGTGTGTGGCCCAAACATCTCGTACATGGACCAAAACGATCAGAAAAATCAGGAAGCGGGTGGCGTTTTTCATCATAAAGACTTGATTTTCAATGGGCATGGGGCAAGTTAAGGAGGCAAAGTTTAAATTATAGAAACGTTATACGAACGGTTTTCCGGATGGAAAACACACAAAAGTCCTGCCGATCTTACCTTCGTGCCCCCTGCCTCAAGACCGCCAAGTCTACGCGTGCCCGATCAACCATATTTGTAACCACAACACCACCACTACGCTTATGATTGGAGTCTTTACAACATTTATACTTTTTTTCACCTTACTGCTGGGCTACGCGGACCATTACAACCGCACGCACGAGCCGTCGGCGAAAGAAGAAGAAAAATTCATGACTGGCGCTAGGTTGGGTCGGTCGTTTCCACGGGTTCTCGCAGGATGGTTCTAAGTTTCACTTCCGCCGTATTTCTGAAGTCAGAAAGATACACTTCCTGGTGCAGACCAGCTTTGGTAAGCTTGTGGTCCATTATAAACATCTGCATCCTCTCCAGTGTCTCGGGCTCGCGTGAAAACGACCCCGTGTGCAGCATCTGGACCACCGTTCTCTGTTTCATGTCGTGCAACCCCACCTCGTTTATCGTCACCACTTTCCTTTTTTGAAAGGCTTTCGCCGTTGCCTCCGCCACCCGGGCAGGTGTTATAAAATCGGGCATCCGGATCAATAGCCGGTAATACCACAAGTGACGCGGGATCTTCAAAGGTGCCTCCGCCATCGATACGCCACCAAAGGCCTCCTCATCAAACCACCACAATCCTTCCAGCTTCGGCACCACAAAATCGCGGTGATCGGCCTTGCTCAAAAATTTCACGCCATAGGCCACCGCATACAACGCCTCGATCTTTTTGCCAAATGCTTCCGACGACGGATCGCCCTGGCCGGAGATGGAGAGATAGGTGACCGGCTCGATCGTTGCCAGTTCGGGATGGGGTTTGGCCGTGTAGTAGGCCCGGTACTTCTTTGCCAGATCAAGTTTTTCCATGAAGATTATTTTTTATTGGATGAACAAAGAAGGGCCACGCAGTTGACAGCCGTATGTCAGTAGCGAAAAACGGGTTATATTTTTTAAAACCGATAACGCCTATCTTGAGCATCCTAAACCTAACCTGATCATGAAAGCCGTCCTTTGTATCGTACTCATCGCGGGCCTCTGCGCCGCCTGCAGCCGCAAGGAGATCTCCGCTGCCGAGTTGGAAAGCATCGTAAAGAAAAACAACACCCAATTGGGCCACTATTTTATGACGGCCAATGCCGATAGCCTCGCGTTGTTCTATGGCACAAACGCCACCCTCTGCCCCAACGGCGACGACTTTGTGAAAGGTCGCGACAACATTCGTCAATACTGGAAAGAAGACATGAAGACGAGTAAAACCCTGTCGATGGAAACCGAAACTATTTCGATCGCCGGCACACCGGAAGTGATCTATGAAACCGGCCGCACCCATTTCAAGATCCTTTATAACGACTCCACGTTCACCACCTCGGTCAAATATTGTAATGTTTGGCGCCAGCAACCCGACGGCAGCTACCGCCTGGAGGTAGACATCTGGAACCGGGATAAAACCCAGTAAATGGCCAGCCCAACCCTGAGACCATCCCAGGCCAGTGTGTAAAATTTTACACATTTTTCTGGGCAGGCGAGGAGCGTTTCACACGCCGATCGTGTTTGTGCAGATAGGATCGACCCACAGGAAAAGGGAAGTCTTCCGAAAAGGTTTGCAAGCGGCCCAGGGGAAATGCCCCAATCAGGCCGGTTTAGGCTGGTCGACAGCCGGAAACCTTCAAGGAAAAGCCAAAATGGCCACAACGCTTTTAGAATCATGACGTTTTGGCACAAGTCCCTGATCTGGTACAGAGGTTGATCTTATGGAATCAGGAAGGAGAAACACAACATGAAAAAAGAACAGTATTATGAGTTGCTTACTTCGGTAGACGTGATGAACACTTTGAACGGAGGCAGAACGGAGCCTGTGGTAAACATAAAGAAACACGATCAGTTCAGGGAGATGCGTGTCAAGGTTCCCGGTATCGATCCGGAGACCATTCAACTGGAAGTAAACGATAACACGGTGTCTGTATTCTATGTCCGCAATTTTGTTTCGTTCGACAAAGAAGTGCAATTGCCGCACACGGTCTACAATCAACCGCAACCCTATTTCATCGACGTCACCAACATCAATGCCCATGTAGAGGGAAGTGAGCTGGTCATTCAGCTTCCTTTCAACCGCCTGGCGCAAGGCTATCATAAGAACATTCCTACGCGCGAAGAGTGATCTTTCGTCGCATAAATGAAAAGGCCGGTGCATTTTGTTTGCACCGGCCTTTTTCTTTTTAGTCAGCTAAGCTTAAACCTTAACGTGTCCCCAGTTCTCGCCGGTTTTGATCCGGTGGATCTGCATGTCGGAAACCCTGTACTTTTTGGCAAGGGCCTTCAGTGTAGGCTGTTTCTTGGATTTGAACAGGGCTTGCTTGATCACTTTCACTTTGTCGGCCGTGAGTTTGGGGCCTTCGTCGGGGTTCATGCGCACCAGTACGTTGGGGTCTTTGAGTGCGTGTTTGATCTGATCCTCGTGTTTCACCCAGCGCAGGTTGCCCGATTTGTTATTCTCTTTTTTGTGGTCGACGTGGATAACGAAGTTGTAGAGTGTTCCGGGCTGTTTGCAAAAGTATTCCGCCACCAGACGATGGATGTAGTAATTCTGGCGTGTTTCCTCCCGGCCGATGGTGATGCTGGGATAACCTTGAGTAAGTCTGGGTTTGAGTGCATAGCCATCATCCAGCTTCTCCTTGAAGCTCACAATGCGTCCTTTGTCAGAAACGGCATACCGCTTGGTGGTCGTGCCTTTCTTTAGTTTCAATTCCTTCCAGGTTTCCCCCGCCAAGGACTTGAATTTGGGTTGTTTGGTTGTTTTCGCCATAGGTTTAAAATAGTAAGGGTTCAGATAGTTTTGGTATGAGTAAATGTAACTGCTCCTGGAGGGTAGGCAGCAGATTACGTCCTGCGCGATTGATGATCGCGCGGCCGTCCATTTCGGTAACCGGGGTCAATTCTCCCATGGTGCCGGTGGCAAAGACTTCGTCGGCGTTGTAGAATTCGGTAAGGGAGAGGTTGCGCTCTTGTAGCGGAAGCGCAAGGGAATGGCATATGTCTATCACAAGGCCTCGCGTGATACCGTGAAGGCATGCATCGGGGAACGGTGTAAATACTACTCCATCTTTTATCATAAAAAGATTGGTATCGTTAAGTTCTGCTACAAAGCCTTGAGGGTCCAGCATAACGGCAGCATCTACACCCGCTACATTGGCTTGAACCTTAGCGAGTATATTGTTTAACAAGTTATTATGATGAATCTTAGAATCCAAGAACTGCGGGTTGTTTCTGCGTTGCGAGGAGCTAATAACGCGAATACCCCGGGTGTTGTCATACACCAAGGGCTTCCACTCCGCAAGCACGATCAAACATGATCCTTTTGTGTTCAACCGCGGGTCCATGCCCGACGTTATCTTCTCACCCCGGGTCAACGTAAGACGGATATGGGTCTCGTCGCGCATGCCGTTGGCCTGCAACGTCTCGAAGATCGCACGCCGGATGTCGGCCTTGGATGGAATGTCGGTGAAGGCCAGCGCATGCGCCGAAGCATGCATCCGGTCCAGGTGATGATTCAAACAAAAGATGCCCCCGGCATATACCCGCAGTCCTTCCCACACGGCATCGCCACCCTGCACCACACTGTCGAACACCGACACTTTGGCCTCGTTGCGAGGCAATAACTTACCGCCAACATGCACCATGATGTTGGCATTACGGACATCGTATTTCTGTAGCATATTTTATTTTAACCGGCGCGCTATCGTTCCGCATCGTGCAAGAACGTCCATGCGTCAAGACACCTACTTATCTCCTACGACTTAACAGTTCACAACCGGATAGGTTCAACAACGGGCTCCGATGATAAAGTTAAAGATTAATTCCACTCCACGTCAAGGCTGTAACGAAAATGGTAACAGCATCGCGTAGTAGCGTTGGGCGGTGTCGTTCAGTGATTCCAGGGAGCGCGGCAACGGCCGGCTGCTGGTCGGCTGTTTCTCGAAGCCGGTAGAGCGGTGCACGTTGGCATACCAATGTGGCGCCCACACCCCGTCGTAAGACTTGGGTCCCGCGGGCCACTGTAGCATGGCCTCCTCAAACGGTAGGCCCACCCGCTTGCACAGCTGCTTTAGGATGGCCGTTGGATGCTCCACCACCCCAGCCGAATCCAACACCACCGGATCCTGCCCGTTGTCTTTTAAGCGTTTGAACAACGATGCCTGGTACTCGATGCCGATGTCGCGCAGGGTGGGGGCCTCGATCACCTGCGCATAGCTGGCAATGATCTGCCGCGGGTTTCGGATGAGAAACACGTTGGTGAGGCCGGCCAGCATCGCCTCGTCCATCAACTCCAGGTGATGGGCCATGTTCTTGATGAAGAGCACAGGCTTCTCCCATTCCTGATACAGCGTGGCATAGACTTCTTTGTAGTCCAGCGGCTGGGTCTTTAACACATCTTCCTTGCCGGGATGATACACGCCACTGGCATGAAGGTAGAACGCATAGAAGGGTTCGTCCAACACCGTGGTGTCGCTCCGTTGCGCGAAGGAGTACATGAGTGCTGTGGAAATGTTGCGGGGTCCCGAAATAAGATTGATGCGGATCATGCGGCAGGTCTTGGCTCTTACTAAAATACAACATTCCGGGGGAGAATGTTGCAGGTTTAGGGTGGAAGTTGAATAGGGAACAACGCTTTGAAAAAACCTGACCCGGCAAATTGGTCGGACCAAGGATCAGTGGAATTCGCCGAAGATCATGTAAAACGAAGATGCCTTTAGCGGATCGCAGCAATGCACTTCAGTTCGATGGCGATCGGCGTGGGTAACGCGTTCACCTCAACCGTTGTGCGACAAGGTTGATCGGTCTTGAAATATTGTGCATAGATCGCATTGAACACGGGGAAGTCCTGTTTCATGTTGGTCAGAAAAACCGTCACGTCCACCAGGTCTTCCCACCGCGCCCCGGCGTCCTCCAAGATAAATCGCACATTTTGAAACACGGCATGACATTGTTGTTCGATGTCGTAGCGCACGATGCGACGCTGATCGTCCAAGGTCACACCCGGGATTTCGGAAGAACCTCGCTTTCGCGGACCCACGCCCGAGAGGAACAACAGGTTGCCCACGCGGCGTGCGTGCGGATAGGCGCCAACCGGTTCGGGCGCTTGTGAAGATTGTATTTCACTCATACATTTTTATTGATGAACACCATACACGAGACTGCCCCAATAGCTTTGCCAATCGGCACCTTCCTGTGTGCTAGGCACCATCTTCACCACACTCACCATCCACATTCCCGGGTTGCTCACCCGCGTCTCCACGACGCCGTTCTTTTCGGTGTAGATGTTTTGAATGGTAGTGCGGCTGTCGAACCGGTTCCAGATGCGCACCTTCGCGCCAAACAAGGGCTTGCCGTTATACAATACTTTAAATCGGATCACATCCCCCTGCTTCAACGCATAAGGATTTTGCTCGGACACGATCTCCAGTGGAAAGCCGACGATCTTGCTAAACGTGTTGTCCGTTTTGTGACCCATCTGCACCAACAACTTGGTGTATCGCATAAAATATTCCTTGGACGGTTCGGTGAGCGTGTTAGTTTTCTTACGTTGGTCATACGCCTCATCCAGGCCGTCTTCTTTCAGATATTCGTTGAATTTGTCGGCTTCCATGCCGATGAACGTATTGTCGCTTTGCATCGCGAGCAAGTGTGTGCCTTCTTCCCGGATGCGGAGTGAAAGATTGTTCTTGGCACCCGGAGCGACACTGTCTCGTACACTTCGGGATTGGTTGAGGTGGTACAGGTCGAGGCGTTCGATCTTGTGTGTGGTCAGATCCCAGGGTTCTCCCGCGAAATTCTCACCCACTTTGAAGCTGACCACCAGGTGCTCGCCAGGTTTCAAAAAAAAGTTGACGGGCTGTAGCCAAAACTCATGGGCCTGTGCGAGGCCCGCAGCAATGATCAGCAACAAGAGAGAGGTGATTTTTTTTTGCATAAGCAGCGATCAGGCGTTCATCAGGTCTTCAATCTCTTCCACCTCGATGGGAATGTTCTTCATCAGGTCGAGCACACCGCGTTTCTGGATCACCACATTGTTCTCGATGCGTATGCCCAAGCCTTCTTCACGAATATAGATCCCAGGCTCCACGGTCCACACCTGTCCAACTTGCATGGCGTGATACATGTTGCCCACGTCATGTACGTCGAGCCCCAGTTGATGGCTGGTGCCGTGCATGAAGTATTTTGCAAATAAGGGTCTGTCGGCGGGCTGATTTTTTACATCTTTTTTGTCGAACAACTTTAAACCGATCAACTCGCTTTCCGTGATCTTCTGAACCTCCTTGTGATAGTCGTAATATTTCACACCCGGCGCCAGGATCTTCATGGCCTCACGTTGCACGCGGAGCACGGCCTTGTAGACCTCCTTCTGACGCTTCGTGAACTTGCCATTCACCGGAATGGCGCGGGTAAGGTCGGCGTTGTAGTTGGCATATTCGGCGCCCACGTCCAGCAACAGGATGTCGCCGTCCTGGCAGGGCTTGTCATTTTCAATATAATGCAGCACACACGAATTGGCGCCCGATGCGATGATGGGTTCGTAGGCAAACCCACGCGATCCGTTGCGCAGAAATTCATGGGCCCACTCGGCTTCGATCTCATATTCTTTTACTCCCGGCTTCACAAACTTGAGCACACGCCGGAAGCCTTGTTCGGTGATGTCGCATGCCCGTTGGAGCAGGTCGATCTCGGCATCCGACTTCACGCTGCGCAGGCCGTGCATGATCGGGGCCAGCCGTTCGTATTTGTGGAGGGGATATTTTTGTTGACAGGATTTTACAAACCGCATCTCCCGCGTTTCAATGGCGACATCGGCGCGATAGTGGTCGTTGGTGTTGAGGTAGACATGTTCTACATCGCCCATCACCATCATGGTATGAAAGAGGCGGGGAAACTCGGAGATCCACTGAACGGTTTCAACACCCGTGGCTTTGCGAGCTTCCTCTTTGGTGAGCTTGTGGCCTTCCCAGGTAGCGATCTGTTCGTTGGTTTCGCGGAGGAAAAGCACTTCGCGAAATTTTTTATCCGGGAAGCCCGGGCAAAGGACCAGGATGGTTTCTTCCTGGTCGACACCGGTGAGATAGAAGAGGTCGCTGTTTTGCCGGAAACGCATCGTGCCGTCGGAGTTGGTGGGGTTAATGTCGTTGGCGTTCACCACCACCACACTGTGTGACTTCAGTTCTTTGAGCAGCCGCTTGCGGTTGGCGACAAACAGTTCTTTGCCGATGCTTTTGTATCTCATAGCGAATCCTTATTTTTCAATGACGCAATTTAATTAAAACTCAATGAAGACAACCAGAATTTCAACGCTCCGGCAATCTGCCCGACATAAACCGTGGCCGGTAGGTGTGCTGCTCGGACTACTATTACTGACCACCCCAACCCTTGCACAGACCTATCAACCTACACCTGAGAACATGAAAAACCGCGAATGGTTTCAGGATGCCAAATTCGGTCTCTTCATCCATTGGGGTGTCTACAGCGTGCTGGGCGATGGCGAGTGGGTGATGAACCAGCAACAGATCCCCGTGAAGATCTACGAGAAGATTCCCACCTTTTTTAACCCGACCGACTTCGACCCGAAGGCCTGGGTGCAAATGGCCAAGGCCGCCGGCATGAAATACATCACCATCACCAGCAAGCACCACGATGGCTTTGCCATGTGGGACAGCAAGGTGTCGGACTATAACATCGTGAAACGCACACCCTATGGCAAAGACGTGCTGAAGATGCTGGCCGACGAATGTCACAAGGAGGGCATCAAGCTTTTCTTCTACCATTCCCAGCTCGACTGGCACAGCCCCGACTATTTTCCCCGCGGCTCCACGGGTGGAAGCTGGACCGGCCGTCCCGAAAGCGGCGACATGAACAAATACCTCGACTACATGGATGCCCAGCTTTCCGAACTGCTCACCGGCTATGGTGAAGTGGCCGGCATCTGGTTCGATGGCATGTGGGACAAGAAGAACGCCGACTGGCGTTTGCAAAAGACCTACTCACTCATTCATAAACTTCAGCCCGGAGCCCTGGTGGGCAGCAACCACCACGTGACGCCCTTTGACGGTGAAGATTTCCAGATGTTCGAGAAAGACCTACCGGGTCACAACACCACGGGCTTTTCGGGCGAGCAAACGGTGGGCGCGCTGCCGAAAGAAACCTGTGAGACCATCAACAATTCGTGGGGCTTTAATCTGAAGGACGATCATCACAAATCGAAAAAGGAATTGGTGCAATACCTGGTGAAGGCGGCAGGCTATGGCGCTAATTTTTTACTTAACGTGGGGCCTATGCCGAATGGGAAGATCCAACCCGAGCACATCGCTTCGCTGAAAGGTGTGGGAGAATGGCTCAACGTGAACGGCGAAACTATCTACGGCACCCGCGGCGGTCCGCTTACGGCCCGCGATTGGGGCGTCACCACTCAAAAAGGCAACAAAGTATACGTCCATCTCCTCAACTGGTTCGACGAATCCATCACCATCCCTTCCTGGGGCAAGAAAATAAAATCGGCTACGCTTTTCCCCGGCAAAACGCCAATAAAATTTCTGGAGAACGACTACGGCATCACCCTCAAAGTTCCCAAAGCAAGCCTCGACGAGATCGACACGATCATCGAACTGGAATTAAAATGATTAATGATAGGTGTGTATAAAAAAGGAGCAGAGAGCTAAACTCTCTGCTCCTTTTTTTGCTTCGCCCGCCGAAGCTTCAGCGAAGGAGAGCCTTTCTATGCCCGTCGGCTTTATGATTTCTTATCGATCGGCTCGTTCACCTGATCCGTGTTCACCCAATTCAGCAACACGAACGTCACCAGCAATCCCGAGAAAAAGCCTTCCAGCACCACGATGAACGCCGACATGTAGGGATTGAGGTAGCGTCCCATGGGTTCGTTTGCGACAATAGATGCCATCATGGAGCTGTCCAACTGCATGTAGATAAAAAGAAAGAGTCCGAATCCAAGCGACCCGATGCCCGCCGTGGCTACGCCCATGATGAGGCCGCGAAAATAATTCAAATGATCGGCGTGCTCATTCTTAAATTTCTTCAACGCAAGATAAACACCCAGTGAAAGAATGACCAGGTTCACCAACCGTAGCTCTACGTGATGGCTCAACCCGATAACTTTCATCAAAAGAAAATAAGCAATCAAACCGACGGCGATGCGCAGCCCATAATTTTCGGGAATGCGATTGGGATCTGTGAACAGGTTCATAGTTGTATCAGACGTTTGGTGTAGCCTAATTTTTGCATTTTTAGAGACATTTACAACGTTTTCGATAGTTATAAATTTGGTATCTTAACAACGCTAACCCATAAACCCAAATAACCGCATGAAAGCGCTCAAAATCATCGGCATCGTTGTGTTGGCCATCGTGGTCATCTTTGCGATTGCCGTGCTCGTGCAGCCTTCGCAAGCGCACATTGAAAAATCCATTGTGATCAACGCACCGGCGTCTTCCGTTTTTCCGGAGGTGAGCCGGTTCAAGAATTTTACCGCCTGGTCGCCCTGGTCGAAGATGGACCCAGAGGTGAAACAAACTTTTGAAGGCGAGGAGGGAACCGTCGGCGCAAAAATGATGTGGGACGGCCCCAAGACCGGCAAAGGCTCGCAGGAAATCGAAACCATAGAAGAAAACAAGTCCGTGAAATGCGCACTTCGGTTCGACGGCTATGACGGCGTTTTCTACAGCTCGTTCATCCTGGAACCCGAAGGTGAAAACACCAAAGTGACATGGACCTACGACGGCGCCAACAAAGGCTTTGGCGGCAAGGCGATGTGGATGTTGATGGGAAGCATGATGAAAGATCAATACGACGAAGGATTGATGGATCTCAAAAAACTCGTGGAAGAAAAACCCAAACCGGAGCCCGTCCCCGCAGATTCGACAGCTGTGAACCAATAAACAACCATCATGGTAAAGAAGATCCTCATTGTAGTAGGCATTTTGGTGGTGTTGATCATCATCGTGGGCTTCATGCAACCCCACACCACCACGCTATCGCGCCAAAAACTGATCAAGGGCCAGCCGGAGGAGGTGTTTGCAGAAGTGAATGACCTCCGCCAGTGGCCGGCGTGGTCGTGGTGGATGAAAAATGATCCCACGATGAAGATCACGTTCGGCGAGCCCACCACCGGATTGAATGCATCCTACGCCTGGACCAGCGACGATGGCAACGGATCGTTGAGCATTATTGAAAGCGATCCGGGCAAGTCACTGAAAACCGCCATCCACTTCACCGATTTTGGAACGGCCTACGGAACGTATACCTTCGCACCCGCCGGCGACAGCACGCGCGTGACCATGGAGTTTTCGTTCGAGAACGGAATGAATCCCCTCATTCGCCTCATGAGCGCCTTCATGATAAAACCGGAGGTGGATGCAGCCTTTGAATACGAGCTCTCCACCCTCAAAACGATCATTGAAGGGAAGCCTGCTGCTACGCCATCAAAGTAAACCACGATAAACCCCGACATGACGTTCGACGAATTCCACGCCACCCTAACCCACAACGCACCCCCTGCCGGCCTTCACAAATTAGTGGAAGCTCTCTGGTATGACGCCAACAACCAATGGGACAGGGCCCACGACATCGCCCAGGATGTGCACACCGATGAAGGCTCGTGGGTGCACGCCTATCTCCACCGGAAAGAGGGCGACCAGGGCAATGCGTTGTATTGGTACAGGCTGGCGCACCGGCCCGCCAGCCAGAAGAGTTTGAAGGAGGAGTGGAGGGAAATCGTCACCGCGTTGCTTCGCTAGTTTTCGTGTGGCCGGGATCGCACCGTCTGTTTTTTCCATAACTCCAATTCCGCACGGCGCTGGGCCAGCTCCGCTTCGCTGGGCATATAGTTGATCAGACTTTTCAGGTCCGGTTGACCGGCGTCCACCCAGGCCGTGAACCAGAGGTCGCCCACCATTTTGATGGCGTCGCGCATACGTTGCTCGACCATGCCCTGCAGTGCGCGGTGATAGGCCGCCGCAAATGCCGGCGCGTATACCTTTACCGTTTGACGGCCCTTGGTTTCGAACGTGTATTTTTTGTCGGCCATCTTTTCCGAGAGCTTCTTTTCTTCCTCCAGCACCTGTTTCAGGTGACGATGCGAATCTTTCACGGCGCTCCAGGCTGCCTGTTGCGGGTTGGCGATGTATTCGGCCTTGCCCACGAAGAAGTCGTAGCGATCGGAAAACAATTCCGGTAGACGCGACTCCCAGAATCCATGAATGCCCTCCTGGCCGGTGAGCTGGCCGTTGTAGTTTTCGGTGGTATGCAGCGGCACATGCGCATCGGCCACATAGTGCCCCAGTTCGGCCGACACTTTCAGGATGCGGGCGGGATCGCGCAATTGAAAGGCATCCCGGAGGGAGCGATACATGCGCGTGATGTGCCAGGGCACGATGCCATACGCCTGCAGCGTGTCTTCAGAATATTTTTCAACCGCTGCGGCCCAGCTTTGTGGCATTCTAAAAAAAACGCTGTCGCCGTAGTGGTCAAGGTCGATGTAATGGCGGGGTGCTTCTTCTTTCACGGAATAGCGTCGCCGGTCGGGGTTTACGGCCGCTTCTACGATATAGTGCAGGTTGGCCTTATAGAATCCGATCATTTCGGGGGGCAGGGTGAACACGGCCAGGCGGTTGATGCGCTCGTGCCCAAAAAAGCCCCAATTTGAAAAAAGAACAAGACAAGCCGCCAGCGCGGCGGAGAGAACGATCCGCTTCATAACAATCAACGGTTTTGGATGAAAAAAACGAGGGACCCTTTGGTACACCCAATCTAAACAATGGCCACCCGAAAATAAAAACAGCGCCCCTTGAAGTGCCCCAGGACGGTGATTTCGTCGTTTTTTGGATGGTCTCGGTCACTCGCGGCCGGCGAAATGCGGGCGTGATCAAAAAATATTTCGCGACGTGGGAGGTCGAAATCAGTGAAAAAACCACATTGAAGGGCATTTTTCCATCTTTACGACAGATTTGACGGAGCCAACCTTTTGCAAATTCCACAAATCCCTTACCTTTGCAGTCCTTATTTTTAGAGAAAGCATATGGCAAATCATAAGTCAGCAGAAAAAAGAATCCGCGCCAACGAAATCAAGCGTGTAAGAAACCGCTATCAGCATAAGACTACCCGTACTTTCATCAAGAAATTGAGAACCTCCACGGTGAAAACAGAAGCTGTGGCGCTTTTGAAAGAAGTTTCTTCGATGATTGATAAATTGGCAAAGAAAAACGTGATTCATTGGAAGAAAGCTGCCAATCAGAAGTCGAAACTGACCAAATTCGTTAACAAGCTCGCGTAATTTAAAGGAGTCAATCCTTTGTTATACAATATTTTGTAAGCCCTGTCGGACGGGGCTTATTTTTTTGTGTTTTTTTTGACCTTCATCCGAGGGGAGAATGTATCTTGGTCTTCCGGTTAGCTGATATGAAGACAAGAGAGCAAAAGATCACCATCAAAGATTGGGCACCCGAAGACCAGCCCCGCGAGAAACTCCTGAAGAAAGGAAGACCCGCCCTGAGCGACGCAGAATTGATCGCCATTCTGCTGTGCACCGGCACCGCTACACTAAATGCCATGGATGTGGCCAAGGAGTTACTCAAAAGCGTCAATAATAACCTTCACGATTTTGGCGGGCTGACGGTAAAAGACTTTACCAAGATCGCCGGCATCGGCGAAGCCAAGGCCCTCACCCTGATGGCCGCCCTGGAGCTCGGACGCCGGCGCGTCGATTTTGTTCCCGATAAAAAGCCTGCCATCACAAGTTCCCAGGCAGCCTATGACTTGCTGCAGGGCGAACTTTCTGATGCTGGCCATGAACAATTTTGGGTCATCCTTTTGAACCGGGCCAACCGGGTCATAAAAAAATGCATGGTGAGCCAAGGCGGCGTGTCGGGCACCGTGGCCGACCCGAAGATCATCTTCAAAGCAGCGCTCGACGCGCTGGCTTGCAGCGTGATCCTGGCACACAACCATCCGTCGGGAAACCGCGAGCCCAGCATGGCAGACCGCGACCTAACTCAAAGATTAAAAGCGGCCGGTAAACTGCTCGACATACAAGTTCTGGATCATATTATCGTGGCGGGCCGGAAATATTTTAGCTTTGCAGATGAAGGACTGATGTGAGGAGACCCCACTTGTCCGGAGCCGCAGGATGAAATTGAAACACTACATTTTTATCGGCGCCCTGCTGATCATCATACCATTCTTGATCGCCCAGGTGGCCAAGGAAAAGGCCGCTTTGCAGGAGCCTGCCCCGAAAGCGGCTGTCCAGCCCAAGCCGGTCAATCCCGTCCTGGCCGAAGTGCTTCGGGACTATGAGGAGCAACTTAAGGTGCTGGCCGAAGCTTCGGGCACCCCCGGCGCTGCCATTGCTGTGGTGCAAGACTCTACGATCGTTTTTTTGAAAGGCATGGGACGCCGCAGCGCCGATGCACCACAACCCGTGGATGTGAACACGTTGTTTCGCATCGCTTCCGTGTCCAAATGTTTTGCCTCATTCCTCACCGGCATTTTGGTGCAAGACAGTGTGCTGCACTGGAACGACCGCATTGTGGATCGCCTGCCGCATTTTGCTTTGAACTCGCCGGAGGAAACCCAGAAGCTCACCATCCGCCACGTGTTGTCACACACCACGGGGCTGCCCTATCACACCTACACCAACATGGTCGAAGAAGGCAAGCCATTGGATTCGATGTTGTCGTGGCTCAAACGAATTCCCTTATCGTCGCCGGTAGGAGAAACCTACAGCTATCAGAACGTAGCGTATAGCCTGATCGGGAGGGTGATCGAATCGGCCACCGGAAAGAGTTATGAAGACGAAATGCGCCAGCGGGTGTTTGGTCCCTTGCATATGCTGACGGCGTCTATCGATTATGCCGGCATACAGCAAAGCACCAACCTGGCCAAGCCCCATAAGCGTCGTGGCAACCAATGGGTGCCCGCCGCGATCACGTCCACCTACTATAACGTGGCCCCTGCCGGCGGAGTGAACGCCAGCATCAGCGACATGGCGCAGTGGATGATCGCGTTGTTGGGCAACCGCCCCGATGTGATCTCCCGGGAAACCCTGAAACAGTTGTACTCTCCGGAAGTAAAGGCCCGTTCGAAGAACCGTAACTATGGCCGGATGCACCGGCTCAGCGATTCGTTCTATGGCTTAGGATGGCGGGTGATCTACTATCCCGACGATACCTTGTTATACCATGGCGGTTACGTGAACGGCTACCGCAGCGAAGTGGCGGTGAACCCCAAAGACCACCTGGCCGTGTGCATCCTGGCCAACGCTCCGGGCGACCTGGCCGATAATGGCATTCCCTTATTTTTTAACTTGCTGCAACCCAAACGCGATTCGGTTCGCGCCTGGGAGGAGAAAGAACGAAAACTCCGTCAGCAAATCCTGGTTCCATGAAAACAAAAAACATCCTGTTGCTCATTGTCGTTGCCGTGGTGTTGGCAAGCGTGTTGTACTCGTTCATGGGAAGCCATGACCAATCGGCTTATGTGGATGAAATAAAAAAAGAGCGGGAAGAAAAAGAACGCTTCATGCGCACGTCGCCCGAATCGCCGTTTGTCATGGACGCAAAGACCTTCGAGGGGTTGAAATATTTCCCGGTAGATCCAAAATACAAGATCACGGCCGACATCACCCCCATTCAAAGTAAAAAGATGGTGGTGCTCACCACCAGCGACGCCAACGAGCAGCGCTATATCGAATATGCCTACGCCGATTTCGACCTGGAGGGTTTTCATAACCGGCTGCTGATCCTGGAGGTGACCGACATGGGCCCCTTTCGTGGAAAGCTTTTCCTGGCGTTTGGGGATGAGACCAGCGCCTCCGAGACCTATGGCGCCGGGCGCTACCTGGACGTGAACAAAACGCCGGGGAGCAATACCATTACCCTTGATTTTAATAAGGCTTACAATCCGTATTGCGCGTATATCGAAAAATATTCATGTCCCTTTCCTCCGGCGGAGAACTTGTTGAAGGTTGCTTTGCGGGCGGGGGAAAAGACCTACCATTGAAGGTTATTTTGAACTCGCCTTTGCTGACGCTTCGGGGGACCCTCCTTCGCTAAAGCTACGGCGGGCCCTCCTTCGCTGAAGCTACGGCGGGTAAACAAGCAATGTTGTTGCGAAGGGGTTGTGTTGTTTGTGGATTGGTTCTTTTCGGTTCAGTTCTTTTACGGAAACTGTTTTTACTTCCTTTCAAAGGGCTTATTTTTACACCCTTTACAGTATAGCAAATGACCATTTCTTACAATTGGCTGAAGGAGTATATCGACATCCCTGAGACCGCCGATGCCATTGGCAAGGTGCTGACCAACACGGGGCTGGAGGTGGAGAGTGTGGAGGTGCATGAAACCGTGAAGGGTGGATTGCAGGGACTCGTCATTGGCCAGGTGCTCACCTGCGCCAAACATCCCAATGCCGACAAACTTTCGGTGACCACGGTGGACGTTGGCGGCGGCAGGATCTTGCCCATTGTTTGTGGTGCACCCAACGTGGCTGCTGGCCAAAAAGTGGTAGTGGCCCTTCCCGGAACGACCGTGCACCCTACGAAGGGGGAGCCGTTCACGATCAAGCTGGCGAAAATTCGCGGCGAGCAGTCGGAGGGGATGATCTGCGCGGAGGACGAGATTGGGTTGGGCGAAAGCCATGCGGGGATCATTGTGCTGCACACGGATGTTCCCAACGGAACGCCCGCGGCTTCTTTCTACAACATTTCTTCAGACTATATCATCGAGATCGGGCTAACCCCTAATCGCGCCGATGCCGCGTCGCACATTGGTGTGGCCCGCGATATCAAAGCGTCGCTGGATCGCGAGATCCGTTGGCCGTCGGTGGAGAGCTTTGTTGCAGACGATTCAAGTCTTATTATTCCTATTGAGGTACAGAATACTGCGGCGTGTCCACGCTATTCGGGCGTGACGCTTTCCGGTGTGACGGTAAAGGAATCGCCGGAGTGGTTGAAGAACCGCTTGCTGGCAATCGGGCTCACGCCCATCAACAACGTGGTGGATATCACCAACTTTGTTTGCCACGAACTGGGGCAACCGCTGCATGCCTTTGATGCCGACCAGATCGCGGGGGGCAAAGTGATCGTGAAGACGCTGCCCGCGGGCACCAAATTCGTGACGCTCGACAACAAAGAGCGTACGCTGCTGGACACCGACCTGATGATCTGCAATGGCAAGGAAGAGGGGATGTGCATCGCGGGTGTGTTTGGTGGTGCAAAGTCGGGCATCACGGAACAGTCGAAAAATATTTTCCTGGAGAGTGCCTGTTTCTCACCGGTATACGTTCGCAAAACTTCACAACATCATCAGTTAAAGACCGATGCATCATTCCGTTTTGAGCGAGGCACCGATCCGAACATCACGGTGTATGCGTTGAAACGTGCGGCGTTGTTGATCAAGGAACTTGCCGGTGGAAAAATCTCGTCGCCGGTGGCCGATGTTTATCCGGCGCCCATTCCGAACCGGAGCATTGAAGTAAAAGACAAAAATGTTAATCGGTTGATCGGTAAGGTCATTCCACGAAACGAAGTTCACGGCATTCTTTCCAGGCTCGATATTCGTGTGATGGATGTAAAGGACGATCGGTATACGGTTTCAGTTCCTCCGTATCGTGTGGACGTAACGCAGGAAGCGGATGTGGTGGAGGAGATCCTGCGCATCTACGGCTTCAACAATATCGAATTGTCGGACATTGCGCGCACCGACTTCCTGGCCGAATTTCCCGTAAAGGATATCGACAAGTATAAGCGGAATCTTGGCGAGTTGCTGACCGGCAATGGCTTCAATGAGATTTGGACCAATTCGCTGACCAACTATGCCTATCAGCAAAAGCACAACCTGAAGTTCAAGGGTGAGGCCATTGAGATCTTGAACAAACTGAGCGAAGAGCAAGGCATCTTGCGGCAAACGCTTTTGTTTACAGGGTTGGAAGTTTGTGCCTATAACATCAATCGCCGGCAGAAAGACCTGAAGGTGTATGAGTTCGGTAAGATCTACTATAAAGAAGGCGGTGCCTACAAGGAGGAGGAGCGCCTGGCTTTGTATATGACGGGCAACGTGGAGACGGAGAACTGGCGGCATAAGACGCAGGCGGTAACGTATTATGACCTGGCGCAACACGTACAGCATGTGGCGCTAAAATCGGGACTGACCAACCTAAAGCAGGAATCCATTACTGATCCGGTACTGGAATATGGTGTGAAGTTGTTGCGTGGAAATGTGGAAATCGGCAAGGTTGGAAAAGTAAAAGCCGCGTTGCTGAAAGATTTTGGCATGAAGCAGGATTTATTTTATGCGGAGCTTTATACGTCCTTGCTTTTCCAATCGGCAAACCCTAAGTTAGTAATTCAGGAAGTGACGAAATTTCCCGAAGTAAGAAGAGACTTGTCGTTGGTGATCGACAAGCAGGTTAGCTTCGATGAGATACGCAACCTGGTCATGGCTACCGAGAAGCGGTTGATTAAAAACATTATTGCGTTCGATGTGTATGAAGGAGAGAACATCCCGCAAGGAAAGAAAGCGTATGCCCTGGGCTTCACCCTGCTGAACGAGCAGAAGACCCTGACGGACGAGGAGATAGACCAGACCATGGCGGCATTGATGACGGCCTTCGAGGAGCGACTGGGGGCCGTAATCCGGAAATAAGGCAACCCTTGGCTTGGGTTGGAACGTACTGACTATAGGATGGCAGCGGGATAGGATAGGAGACCCCGGGTGCAGAACGGAATGAAGGGTAGACGGATTCTCGGATATTATCGGGGCTGCAACAGATAAATTGGTTTTAACGGCCGACGCACAGGCGGAGGCAAAAAAAATTCGCATGGATCAGGAACTCTTAAAAACCAACCTCAACGGGTTGGAGCGCAAAATCTTGGTGCTCGTCAACGAACACAAGAACCTAAAGGAAGAGCTGAAAAGCCTGAAAAAAGAGAACCAGGATCTGAAGGGAGCCATTCGCGCCCGCGATGAGCAACTCGCAGGCTTTCATAATCAAGCGAAAATCACTAAAATTGTGGATAGTTTAAACCCGGAAGACGGAAGTGTTTCGGAGTTGAAGAAGAAAGTGGACGAATACATTCGAGAGATCGACAAGTGTATCGCCCATTTAAGCAGATAAAAGGAACCCTGTAAGCATATTTCATGGACGACCTCTCAATAAAAATCAAGATAGCAGACCGCGAATACCCAATGAAGGTGAAGCTAACGGATGAAGAGCGCGTTCGACTGGCCAGCAAGATCATCAATGAAAAATTAAAGACTTACCGGGAGCAATTTGGGATAGATGATAAACAAGATCTGTTGGCCATGGTGGCCTTCGACTGCCTGGTAGACAAGATGGCGGCCGAGGAAACCTACCAGGTGATCGACCAAACGGTGTTTGAGAAAGTTAGCCAAATCAACCACCTCGTCTCCCAATCCATTCTCTGATCCTTCCCACTCCATCTCCTTCCTGAGCCAAGGCGGCAATCCGGGGTTAGTGTATATATAACCCATATCTATCTTTTATGCCAACGACCGTCATAGTTATCGTGGTCAGCGCGATCGCAACGATCCTGCTGAGTCTGTTGATCGGGTCTCTCCTCTATAAACGTAAACTTCAAAAGAACGAGGAAAACGCCGACGCCAAAGCCAAGCTCATCATCAAGGAAGCCGAAATTGCTGCAGAAAACCTGAAAAAGGACCGCATCCTGGAAGCCAAAGAAAAGCTTCTGAAAATGAAGACCGAATTCGAGGAGGAAGCCAACAAGAAGAAGAGTCTCATCATCAGCAACGAGCAAAAGATCAAACAACGCGAGGCCACCCTCAGCAAAGAGATCGAGAACCTCAAACGCAAAGAAGGCGAATTGGACGACATTCGCCTCGACCTGTCGGCCCAACTGGAGCACACCAAAAAACGAAAGGAAGAGCTCGACAAGTTCAACCAGCAAAAGATCCAGGTGCTGGAAAACATCAGCAAGCTCACCGCCGACGAAGCCCGTGAGCAACTGATCGCCAGCCTGAAAGACGAAGCCCAGACCCGCGCCTCCAGCTATGTGAAAGACATCATGGAACAAGCCAAGCTGTCGGCCACCAAGGAAGCCAAGAAGATCGTGATCGAGACCATTCAGCGCACCGCCACCGAGCATGCCATCGAGAACTGTGTGTCGATCTTTAACATCGAAAGCGACGACATCAAAGGAAAGGTGATCGGCCGCGAAGGACGCAACATCCGCGCCCTGGAAGCCGCCACGGGTGTGGAAATTATCGTGGACGACACCCCCGAAGCCATCATCATTTCGGGCTTCGATCCCGTGCGTCGCGAGATCGCCCGGTTGTCGTTGCACCGGTTGGTTCAGGATGGACGCATACACCCGGCGCGCATCGAAGAGATCGTAGCCAAGACCACCAAGAATATTGAAGACGAGATCGTGGAAATCGGCGAACGCACCGTGATCGACCTGGGCATTCACGGGTTGCATCCCGAGTTGGTGAAGATGGTGGGTCGCATGCGCTTCCGCTCATCGTATGGGCAAAATTTGCTGCAGCACTCACGCGAAGTGGCCAACCTTTGCGCCATCATGGCGAGCGAACTGGGATTGAACGTGAAACAAGCTAAGCGTGCCGGTCTGTTGCACGATATCGGCAAGGTGTGGCCCGAAGAGTTGGAGAAACCTCACGCCATTGTGGGTATGGAATTGGCACAGAAATACAAAGAGCACCCCGCCATTTGCAACGCCATCGGCGCCCACCACGACGAAATTGAAATGACCAACATCATCTCGCCCATCGTGCAATCGTGCGACGCCATCAGTGGCGCCCGCCCCGGTGCCCGCCGCGAGGTGATGGAGCAATACATCAAACGCCTGAAAGAACTGGAACAACTGGGTCTCAGCTTCGACGGTGTCGACAAGTGCTATGCGATTCAAGCCGGCCGTGAGCTCCGCGTGATTGTAGACGCCGAGAAAGCCACCGACGAACGGGCAGGTCAACTGAGCTTCGACATCTCGCAAAAGATCGAGCGCGACATGCAATATCCCGGTCAGGTGAAAGTCACGGTGATCCGCGAAATGCGCAGCGTAGCCTACGCGAAGTAATATTCAAGTGCTGCCTTGCGAAAGGCTTTGAAGAAACGTTCGGTCCCTTGTGGGGCCGGACGTTTTTGTTTTTACGGTAGTGCCTTGCTGTCCCTGCATTTGGGGTCCGGTCGTGCTCATGATTCTTTTCGATTTCGTCTCGACAATCATGGCGTTCGTCGCGACCCTAACGCCCGCTCGTGTATTCAAACGATTGTATAATTTACTTTAACGGTATGGTACTTTTCAGTATTAAAAGTATTTTTAGAAACCTGTTACCTACGCTCTACTGGAAAATGACCCGTCTCCTATGCCTCGCAGGCTTCGGCCTGTCCCTCTTCTGCAGCATACCCTGCACGGCACAGCCCAAGGCTGACACTGCTTTTGTTGCCAAGGCCGACCTACACGCCAAGCATGTTTATTCGCACTATATACAAGGACAAGCACGTCTCTTCAATGGCGTGGAATACACGGAATATGTTTCGCGAAACGACGAGTTTCCCTTCTACCTTTCCGACGATTGGATCATGGGCGACGTGCTCTACGACGGCGAGTTGTATGAGAATGTTCCCCTGGAATACGACATCCGCGTCGACCAGGTGGTCACCGAACACCTGCTCAATGGTGCAAAGATCCAGTTGGTCACCAACAAGGTAGACCACTTCGCGATTTCCGGTCACACGTTTGTGTTGCTCTATGGCACAAAGACCAACGGTATCACCACCGGATTCTATGACCGGCTGTATGACGGCGCCACCAAGGTATATGTGAAGCGTGAAAAGAACCTGCAGGAATCCATCGAGTCGCAGGTGATTGTGGCCCGCTTCGAAGAGAAGAATCACCTCTATATCGTCAAAGATGGCGTGTTTTACCCGGTGAAGAAAAAAGGATCGGTGCTGGATGTGCTGAAAGACCGGAAATCGGATGTCAAATCTTTTCTCAACAAAAGTAAAATACGCTTCAAGAAAGATCGTGAGAAGGCCGTAGTGCGGGCGGCAGAATTCTATGACGCGCCTAAAAACTGAGCATGAAGACACTTTACACGTTTATTATTTGTGGGATAGCCATGCTGGCCCTGACGCAGACCGCCAACGGTCAACAACGGGGACTCATCAACGTAGAGTTAAGCGGCGCTCCATTCAAGCAGCTCGTTGATGCGATCGAGTCGCAAACGGATTATCATTTCTATTATAATCCCCGGACAACCGACAGCCTGAAGATCACCCTGTCGGCGCAGAATCAAAACGTGAACGCCGTGCTGGGGCATGCGCTGGCCGGCACGCAACTGCATTTCGCCGTAGACCCTCAAGGGAATATTTTTGTGACGGAAGGCCGCGACATCATGACCGACTTGCCCGTAGATTTTTTTGATACGGGTGTTGCACCCTCGCAGCAGACGCTGGCGTCAGGATTTGACTACACCGCCTACGAAAAACGGGAAAAGGAGAAAAAGTTGGTGGAGAGCAAGCTCTACGCGATCGGTCCCAAGAGCAGCAACCTGCAGGGCAACGCCACCATGGCCGGCCACGTGCGCGACGTGACAAATGGCGAGCCGCTCGTAGGCGCCACCGTGTATATAGAGAAACCGTTGATCGGCGTGATCACCGATCAGTTCGGATACTACGCCATCACCCTGCCCAAGGGACGCCACGAACTGAAGATCAAAAGCATCAGCATGAAGAGCACCGTACGCCAGATCATGCTCTATGCCGACGGTAAACTGGAGATCGAACTGGACCCGGACGTTACGCCGCTGAAAGAAGTGGTGGTGGAGTCCGACAAGGACGTTCGGGTGATGGGCATGCAGATGGGGATGGAGAAGCTGGACATCAAGACAATGAAAAATATGCCACTGGCCTTGGGTGAGACCGACATCATGAAGGTGGTGCTGGCCTTGCCGGGCGTGCAGAGCGTGGGCGAGGGCACGGTGGGCCTGAACGTCCGCGGCGGCGCGGCCAACCAAAACCTGATCCTGTTCAACGACGCCGTGGTTTACAACCCGTCGCACCTTTTTGGATTTTTCTCCACCTTCAATCCCGACGTATTGAAAAATGTGGAGCTCTATAAAAGCGGCATCACCGCCGACTATGGCGGACGTTTGTCGTCGGTGTTGGATGTTTCTTCGCGGGAAGGCAACCTGAAAAAATTTCAAGGGTCCGGGGGCATCAGTCCCATCACGGGGCGGCTCACCCTCGAGGGCCCTCTGATCAAAGAAAAGACCTCGTTCCTGATCGGCGCCCGCTCAACCTATTCCGACTGGATCTTGCGCCAACTGCACAACGAACGCTTAAAGAACAGCCAGGCGTCGTTCTATGACGTGAACCTCAACGTGAGCCACAAGATCAACGACCGGAACAATCTTTACCTGTCGGGCTACATGAGCCACGACAAGTTCAAGCTCAACACCGACACGTCCTATGCCTATAGCGATCGCAATGCGTCGATCAAGTGGAAGCATATTTTCAATAACAAGCTTTATGCGGTGGCCACGGGAGGGATCAGCAAATACAGCTATACCATGAGCAGCGATCTGAATCCGGTGGAAGCATTCGATATGAATTTTTCCATCCAGCAGATCAACGGCAAAGTGGACTTCAGCTATTTTCTCAACGCCAAGCACACCATCAATGCCGGTGTGAGCGTGGTCCGCTATTCGCTGCAGCCGGGCCACATTGCGCCCAAAGGCGAGCAGTCGACACAGAAAACAATGGCCCTGCAACACGAACAAGGTCAGGAAAACGCGATTTATATTGGCGACAATTTCGAAGTGTCGCCCAAGCTCTCCATCTATGGAGGGGTTCGCTATTCGTTCTATGAATACCTGGGGCCGCGCAATGTGTACCAATACGCCAACGGCATTCCGCGTTCGGAGAGTTCCATCACCGACAGCCTATACTACGGCAGTGGTAAATCCATCGCGTCCTACGGCGGTGCGGAGCCACGGTTCTCGATCCGCTACAGCGTGTCGCAAAATGCGTCGGTGAAATTCAGCTATAACCGGATGCGCCAATACATCCAGATGCTGTCCAACACCACGGCCATGACGCCGACCGATATCTGGAAATTAAGCGACGCGTATATCAAACCGCAAGTGGGCGATCAGGTGTCGTTGGGTTTCTACAAGAATACCCGGAAACATTCGCTGGAGATCTCGCTGGAAGCTTACTACAAGACCACGCAGAATGCACTCGACTTTAAAGGTGGCGCCGTGTTGTTGCTGAACAAGCACATCGAAACGGACGTCGTCGATTCGCGGGGCAAGGCCTACGGCGTGGAGTTTATGCTGAAACGCGCGGCGGGTAAGTTGAATGGCTGGTTGAGCTATACGTATTCGCGCTCGTTCCTGCAAACGGTGAGCCCGTATGCGTCGGAGGTCGTCAACAAGGGTGATTATTATCCGAGCAATTATGACAAGCCGCATGCCGTGAATTTTGTGGGGAACTATAAATTCAGCCGTCGCTTCAATTTCTCACTCAACATGACCTACAGCACGGGGCGGCCCATCACGTTGCCGCTGGCCAAATATGAATTGGGCGGCAACTACCGGCTTTATTACTCCGACCGAAATCAATACCGGATCCCCGACTATTTCCGCACCGACATCTCCATCAACATCGAAGGCAACCACAAGATCAAGAAGCTGGCCCACAGCTCGTGGACGTTTGCTGTGTATAACCTGACGGGTCGCGCCAATGCCTACTCGGTGTTCTTCCGTTCGGAGAATGGCCAGGTAAAGGGCTACAAGCTTTCCGTGTTCGCCCAACCGATACCGACGGTGACGTATAACTTCAAATTCTAAGATGCAGGCCGGCAAACCATATGGACTCTTCTACTACACCTGCATGACCATGATCATGTCGGGATGTCTGGAGCCCTATGCGCCGCCCGACGCCGACACCGGCGTCGACATTTTGGTCGTGGAAGGATTTCTCGACCATGGACGTTCCGCGGCATCGGTGCGTCTGACCCGTGCCATCGCGCTTGCCGCCACGGAAACGCCCAGCCCGGAAGAGAATGCCAAAGTGACTATCGAAGAAAGCGATGGCCCCACGATCACCCTGACAGCCGACACGATCGCCGGCTCCTACAGGGCAAGCGACCTTACCATCGACCCCGACAAACAATATCGCCTGCACATCACCACGCAACAAGGCAGCGAATATGTGTCGGACTATGAAAATGTTTACCCTACGCCCGACATCGACAGCGTTACCTGGCATGGCACGGCGGCGGGTACCACGGTATACGCCAGCACACACGACGCCACGGGAAACGGCAGGTACTACTTGTGGGATTATGTTGAGACCTATGAGTACCGGTCGACCTATGCGCCCGGCTATCAAATCCAAAGAGGTGAAGTCGTACCGTTACGCGAGGAGGACTATGTGAATCGCTGCTGGGCCACAAAGCCGGCGACGTCTATTCTTTTGCATTCGACAAAAAATCTGGGCGTCGATGCCATGCTCGACTACCCCCTTGTGTTCATGCCGGTGCGTTCCATCAAACTGTCGATCCGCTATAGCATTCTGGTAAAGCTGAAGGTGGTGTCGGAGAAGCACTACGCATTTTGGCAACAGCTGAAAAACACCACGGAAAATATAGGCGGTCTTTTCGACCCCATGCCCTCGCAGGTGGTGGGCAACGTACATAATATACGCGATGCCCGGGAGCCTGTGTTGGGATATTTTGGGGCAGGAGAGTTGCGCGAGAAACGCATCTTCATAAAACACGATGAATTGCCCGAGGAGTTGCAGCGGGTCACCCCCAAGCCGCAAGGCTGCGAGATCGACACCGTGTTGCTCGGGTTGATCAAAGCGCTCCCCGACAAGACGTACCTGATCTACCCGGTGGGCGCGAACGGACCGGGAACGGCGGGAGGCTACACCACGGCGATGCCCATCTGTATGGATTGTCGCGTGCAGGGCGGTGTGACGAAGCGACCGGATTTCTGGAATTGAACGCCGTATGAAATGATGGAAGGAAGAATGATACAAGAAGAAACCATGATGCTAGAGAAATTTTTGCCGCGGACTATTGAACAGATCGATTTGAACTTTGCCGTATGACGTTTACAAAAAAACATATCTCTGTTTACGCACTGGCGGCCTTTCTGTTTTCCAGTTGTCTCGACCCTTATTCACCGCCGGCCACGACCGGCGATGTCGACCTGCTGGTGGTGGATGGTTATCTGAGCGTGACGTCATCCTCTGTCGCCGTGCGGCTCTCGCATGCCGTGGCGCTGGACGACAGCGGTGTTCCTCCCGCTGAGCAAAATGCCAATGTCAGGCTTGAGGAAAGCGACGGCGGCGCGGTGATCTTATCCGGTGGCACGGATGGTAACTATACGGCCACAGGATTGACCATCGATGCATCCAAAAAATATCGCGTCCACATCCAGACCCTTGGCGGGAAAGAATATTACTCCGACTATGTCGACGTGCTCAAAACACCCGACATCGATAGCGTGACCTGGCGGCCGAGCGACAAGGATCTTACGCTGTATGTGAACACGCACGACGACACCGGGAACTCAAAATACTATCTCTGGAACTATGTCGAGACCTTCGAATACTCCGCACCCTATCCGGCGGGTTACGAAGTAATAAATGGAGAGCCTACGTATTTGCCAGTGGATGAACGGGTGGACATCTGCTATAAAACGAATCTGTCGACCAACATCCTGGTCACGTCTTCGGAACGTCTTTCTGTCGATCTCATCCGCGATTTTCCCTTGGTGGTGATTCCCGCCGGCACCAGCAAGATCTCCAGACGCTACAGCCTGCTGGTGACCCAACGCACGATCTCCAAAGAGGCCTATACCTTTTGGACGCAACTGCAAAAAACAACGGAAAGCCTGGGAGGATTGTTCGACCCCATGCCTTCGGAAGTGGTGGGCAACGTTCACAGCGCTACCAGCGCCACCGAACCCGTGTTGGGCTTCTTCAGTGCTGGTGAAGAAAAGCAACAACGGATCTTCATCAACAACCGCGATCTGCCCGACAACATCCGGAGGATGCCGCTTCCCTTTTGTCCATTGGATTCTATTGAGATGCCCATTGTCAGATCGCTTCCAGACCACACCTTTCTCGTATATCCTTATGGCGTTCCGGTCACCCTGGGCTATGTTTCGACGACAATTGATTGTATGGATTGTCGGGTCAAGGGGGGCGTAACACACAAGCCCGATTTTTGGTAATAAGAAATGCAGCAACTTTCATGAACGTAAAAAAGATCATCTCGCTTTTCCATACACGCCTCTCGCTCGGGGTGATGATGACGTTGCTGGTAACCGCGACATCCGCGCAGCAAGCGGGGCTCGACTCACTCCAACGGAAATTCGACCGCTATCGCATCAATCACCTGCAGGAAAAATTGTATGCCCACCTCGATCAATCGCTCTACCTGACCGGCGAAACCATGTGGTTCAAACTTTACCTCGTCGACGGCGCGCGACACCGGCCTTCAGATATCAGCAAAGTGGCCTACCTCGAAGTGATCGACAAAGACAAGCAAGCCGTGGTGCAGACCAAGGTAGCTTTGCAAGACGGTGTGGGGAATGGCTCCGTGTTTCTGCCGGCGTCGATCACATCGGGAAACTATGTGGTGCGCGTGTACACGAATTGGATGAAAAACTTTGCGCCCGAATTTTATTTCCACACCCCCATCACCATTGTCAACACCTTCCGGAAACTCGATCTGGATAAACCCACCGCCGCCGCACCCGACATTCAGTTTTTCCCGGAAGGCGGCAACCTGGTCAACGGTGTTCCAGGCAAAGTGGCATTCCGTGTCACGGATAAAACCGGTAAAGGATTGGTGTGCAAAGGCGCGTTGCTGAATCAGCAGAACGACACCGTCGCCCGTTTTGAGCCTCATAAATTTGGCATAGGAAATTTTTCCTTCACACCCCTTCCAGGAACGGAATACCGGGCCGTGATCACCGATGATCAGGGGAGGAAGAACACCGTCAAGCTTTCTGCTGCATTGGATGCCGGCTATGCGCTGCAGGTGAAAGACAGCACTAACGATCTGTTGTCGATAAAAATAATCCAGAAAGGCGTCGTATCGTCCGCGCCGGTGGTGTATTTGTTTGTACACGCCCGCAACGTCGTGTCCACGGCTTCACTTTATTTTCTACAACATGGGCAGGTCACCATTGCCATCCCAAAGAAGAGCCTGCAGCCCGGCATTTCGCACATCACGCTCATCGATAGCGATCTTCATCCACAATGCGAACGTTTATATTTTACGCAACCGGATAAAAAACTAACGCTGGGCGCAGAAATAAGCCAAGCCCAATTTGGCATCCGGCGCAAAGTCTCCGTCGACCTCACCGCGCAAAATGCACAACATCAACCCGTGACATCGAACCTCTCCGTGGCCGTCTATAAAACGGACTCGCTGCAGGGGCCACTTCAACAAGATATTTATTCCTTCCTCTGGCTCTCTTCCGATCTGAAAGGAGCCATTGAATCGGCGGAATACTACATGGACGGCTCCGACGCGCTCGCCACCGACAATTTAATGCTCACCCACGGCTGGCGGCGATTCAACTGGAGCGACGTGTTGGGTACAGCGCCGGCACTCACCTTTGTTCCGGAGTATCGCGGGCACCTCATCACCGGCCATGTCTTTGATCCGATCGGCGGCAGCGCACGCGGCATCACGACCTTCTTGTCGTCGCCCAGCCGGAAAATTCAGCTCTACACATCGGTGAGCAACAACAAGGGTGAGGTGTATTATGAAGTGAGGGATTTTATCGGTCCCAAAAAAGTGATCGTTCAAACCAATACCGAAAAAGATAGCATGAGCGTCGGCCGCATCACGATCGACAATCCTTTCTCAGATAAATTTGCACCACTCAAATTTGCACCGTTCACCTTTTCTTCCGCGCTGGAAAAACGATTGCTTTCGCGCAACATGAGCATGCAGGTGCAGGACATTTTCTACCAGGATCGCGCGCCCCTTGCCAATGCCGTGAGGGATAGCTCCAATTTTTATGGAAAGCCCGATGCTTCCTACCTCCTTGACGACTACACCCGCTTCACCGTTATGGAAGAAGTGATGCGGGAATACGTGCCCGGCGTGTTGGTGCGCAAGCGCCGGGATGGGTTTCATTTTATGAATCTCAACGACGCCCACAAGAGCGTCTTCAACGACGACCCGCTGGTGTTGCTGGACGGCGTGCCCGTATTCGATATCGACAAGATCATGGAGTTCGATCCCTTGAAAGTGAAAAAGCTGGACGTATTCACGCACCGCTATTACCTGGGCAACGTCTCCATGACCGGGCTCGTGAGCTACACCACCTACACGGGCGACCTGGCCGGCTTTGCACTGGATCCACGCAGTGTGGTGGTCAACTACGAGGGACTGCAGCTTCAACGCGAATTTTATTCACCTCCTTATGACACACCAAAACAACGCGAGAGCCGCTGGCCCGACCAACGCAACGTGTTGTTCTGGGCGCCGCAGGTGGTGACCCGGGAGGGCAAACAACATCTTGAATTTTACACCTCCGATGTGGCCGGTGATTATAACATCGTGATCCGTGGCATGACTGCGGATGGGCTTTCGGGGTCGGCTGTGTATGCTTTCCAGGTGAAGCAATTTGATCATTGATGTAGGGGTGAGTGTTCTTTTGTAGATGATCTTTATAAAAAGATATAACGTAATCGGCTTGTTGCCCGCGCTTGTTTTTTTCGGGTGCCTGGATCCGTATTCACCCCCGGATGTGAAGGGCGATGTCGACATCCTGGTGGTCGATGGTTTCCTGAGCTCCACGTCTTCTTCCATTGCCGTACGCCTTTCACACGCCATCGCCCTCGACAGCGCAGGCACTCCGCCACCCGAGCTAGATGCTACGGTAATCCTGGAGGAGCAAAACGGAGCTTCGGTCACGTTGAACGGCACCCCTGATGGCAACTATGCCAGGGCGGGATTGAGCGTGGACATTGGAAAACAATACCGCCTTCATATCAAGACATCTGGCGGAAAGGAATATTTTTCAGACTTTGTAAATGTGATTAAAACGCCTGAGATCGACAGTGTGGCCTGGCGGGCTGGTAACCAGAACCTGACCATCTATGTCAACACACACGATGCCTCTGGAGAAGCCAGATACTTCTACTGGGATTATGTCGAAACATACGAACATCACGCGCAGTTTCCGGCAGGGTATATCATGATGGCCCATGAACCGAGACCGTTAGCCCTATCCGAACGCCTGGACCAATGTTGGACGACACAACCTTCCACCAATATTTTTATAGCGTCTTCCGAAAATCTTTCCATCAATGCCATCCGCAATTTTCCGTTGATCGTGATCCCCGCAGGTACGCCACAACTTTCCATCCGGTACAGCATCCTGGTGCGGCAGCGTGCAATTTCCAAAGAAGCATATGTCTTTTGGACGCAACTTCAAAAAACAACGGAGAGCCTGGGTGGGCTCTTCGACCCCATGCCGTCGCAGGTAGAGGGCAATGTTCATAGTACGACCGATGCCCACGAACCCATTCTCGGTTTCTTTAGCGCAGGCGAAGAGCGACAAGAGAGGATCTTCATCCGTCACGATGAGTTGCCCGTTGATATCCGCATTTATCCCCATTATTTTTGTCCATCGGATTCGATTAAACTCGGAGCCGTTAAAGCCTTACCGGACTATACGCTCCTGGTATATCCTTATGGAATGGGTTTACCGGAAGGATACATATCCACGAGCGCCATTTGCATGGACTGCCGCGAAGTGGGCGGCGTAACTCAAAAGCCTGATTTTTGGTAACGACCAGGCCTGTTCCCGCACGATTCTGCGGCCTCTTGTCTAAAACATTTGTCCCAGGAGAAAATCTTTTCATTCCAGGTCTTTGCGGGAAAATCATACCTTAGCAGTAGCCTGAAGTATCAAAAAACATCAACCCCGTGCTGCGTCATCGAATCGCTGTAAAGATTGCCTTCTTTGTTAATGGGTTTATCCTGGCCAACTGGGTGTCGCGGCTGCCACGCATCCAGGAACTCTACGGGGCCGACAATGGCGACATCGGCTTGGTGTTGTTCTCATTGTCTATCGGGGCCGTTGTGGCCATGCCGTTTGCGGGGTGGGTGATCATTAAAAATGGAAGTCGCAGCATCTCGTTGCTCACGGCGATCCTCTATTCGGCCATCGTGCCGCTGGTCCCCCTCATGCCTAACTTTCCTGCGCTGTTGGCGCTCTATTTTTGCATGGGCGTTGTCACCGGAATGTTCGACGTAGCCATGAATGCGCAGGCCGTGATGGTAGAGCGGGAATACCAACGTCCCATCATGACCTCCTTTCACGCCTGGTTTAGCCTGGGCATGATGCTGGGCGGAGGATCGGCCGCATTGTTCTCGATGGCGAGGGTTAACCTGGAATCACATTTCCTGATCGTGACAGGAATTTCCCTGGCGGCTGTAGCGTGGGCCAGCAGGAATTTAATACACGATCGACCAGATCCCGGAGCACATGCCGAAGGGCCTTTGTTTCGGCTACCCAATGGATCACTGATCAGCATCGGCGTCATCGCTTTTTGTTGTATGATGGGAGAGGGGGCCATGTCAGAATGGACCGCAAACTTTATGGAGCACATCGCTCTTGCCCCCAAGGAGCTGGGACCCATCGCAATTTCGGCATTTGCCACAGCGATGACGTTAGGACGATTTTTTGGTGATCGTGCACGGGCGGAATTTGGCGATCGAAAAATGATCATTCTCGGTGGTTCGCTGGCCTTCACCGGGCTTTCACTGACCCTCCTGATCCCGCTGCCCTATGTTTCGCTTGCCGGATTTTTTCTTGTGGGCCTGGGCCTCTCCACCATCGTGCCCATCACCTACAGCATCGCCGGCAATACGCGAGAGCTTCCTTCAAGCGTGGCGTTGGCCATGGTCACCACCGTGGGATACTCCGGATTTCTCATTGGCCCACCCGTGATCGGCTTCATCGCCGACGCGCAAACCCTGCGCGTAGCGCTGGGCGTGGTGGCCGCCCTTTTTATCGTGATGACCGTGTTGGGAATTCGATACAAACCAAAATAAACACATGGACATAAAACTGGAAGAATCAGGCACACGGGGATATTTTTATATAGAGGAAAATGGCAAGCGCCTGGCCGAAATGATCTTCACCAAGGCAGGCGACACCCGCATCATCATCAATCACACAGAAGTCTCGGATGCGTTGCGCGGAAAAAATGCAGGCAAGCAACTGGTCGCAGCGGCTGTCGATCATGCCCGTAAAAATAACCTGAAGATATTTCCGCTCTGCCCCTTTGCCAAGTCGGTGTTCGATCGCGTGGCCGAGTACCAGGATGTGCTCGATAAATGATCAGCGTTTCAACGTGACAGCTTTTGTGCGGTAAACGTTGCCGGCTTCACCGGGCATGAGTTCGCCGAGACGGTCGTAGATGTCCACCACGGTGCTGTCGTATTGAAGGGCCTCCTGGTAGAGGGGTATAGCCTTCTGCGTGTTGCCCTTTGAGTCGTAGATATAAGCCATGATATAACACAGAATATGACTGCGCGAACTTTCGTTGGCATACACGCTTTCATAGAGCGGCAACGCTGCGTCAAATTTCTGTTGGCTATAATAGCAATCCGCCAGCGCCTGCCGGGCATCCTCGTAGTCCGGATAGTCCGCCGCGAGTTGCTTTAGGATGGCGATGGCCTCGTCATATTTTTTTTGATCGGCGAACACCTCGGCCTTACCATAGGAAGCTTCTTTCAACCCCGGGTCGATGGCCAGCGCCTGGTCGAACAGGATGATGGCCGAGTCGGGCTGGCTTTGTAAGAAGAGCGTCCTTCCGTAACCAAGATACGCTTCCGCATATTTTGGATTCACTTGCCAGGCCCGCCGGTAGTTCATGCGGGCGGAATCGTATTGTTGGTTGTAATAATGATTATCGGCCGTTTGAAAATAGCCATAAGCCTCCAGGGAGCCGTCGTCCGAAAACAAGGAAGACAGGGTGACCACCAGGATAATGGTGAATACAAAAACAACAAAGATGATCACTACCGCCGCGCTTCGGCGCCGGGGATTGGGTGGTGGGTAATTGGTCTGTTGCCCTTTTAGCAATCGCCCGAACAACACGGAAAGGAATGTCGCGGGCGTATAGTCCCTTTGTTTCTGAAAGACAGGACCCTGGCGTCGCGGCGTTGACGCAGGCCGGCTGTTGAACGCCAGAAGAAAGCATATCGCAGCAAAGCCCAACAAAATGGCCACCACGGAACGGTCGACCGACCACAACAGCGCCATGAAAAAAAGCCCCGTACATCCCAGCAGGAAATACAGGCGGGCCTTGGTGGGTTGAGGACCGGGAGAGGTGCCGTCGTTCATACCTTCAAGGTACGCAGAATTTTTACTCCATGTGACGGATCACTTCGCGCTCGTCGATGCGGATGTCGTCTTCGCCCAATTCGTCGAAGGGGTGTTCGAGGTGGTCCTGGATGTTGTCGAGGCTCACCAGGATGAAGCTGTACAACACGGGCATGACATATTCCAGCGACGCCGAAAAGTCCTTGAATGTGCTGGCAAAATAGGGACCGTAGATGATCGGGAAGACATAGATGAACACCTTGCTGTAGGCCCGCAACGTGATGGGCGTGCGGTAGACGTGAATGATCTTCAGGTTGTCGAAGGCGATGATCATCTTGCTCACGTATTGACTCAGCCGCGAAAACTCGCCGCTGGGAATGCCATAGTGTTTATAGGAGGTGGTGAGGGCCGAAAGGCGCGAGAAATACTGAAAGATCTTTTGCTCGTTCTCTTCCCATTCGCGCCGGTGCAACGACGTGAACATGGTGCGCATGAGGCGGATCATCTCCGTGACGATCTCGCGGGTTTGTTCGGGCAGGTCGTTGTCCTTGTCGGTGGTCCAGTCGCGCGAGGCATAGTAGAGGGCGATGGCATGGCCTTTGAAATCGGAGAAGCGTTGGAGCGCCAATTCCCTGCGATTATACGCCGACCCAATCGAGAACACCACCGGGAACACGATAGCCACTCCCACCAGCATGTCGGGGAATTTGGCGATGAGCCCATAATGAAAACACACAGAGGTGGAAATGACCGATAGGGTCGTAATGATCAGCGTCTTGTAGTTGATGATCAGGAAAAAGCTCTTCAATACTTTCGTCATAGGGCCGTGGCTCGGGGGAACAAATAAAATACATTTCAAAATAAAAATCGTCCATAAATGCCAAAAGCCCTAAACAGGGCTTCCAGCGGGGCTCCAATCGAGAAAAGTTTCTTATTCGTCCAGCATTTCCACCTCCACGCGAACATTCTTCTTGGCGTTCACGCTGTTCTTGTCATAGATAGGACGCTTCCCGCCCCAGGCCTTTATTTCCATGCGCGTCGCGTCGATGCCTTTGCTGACCAGGTAGTCTTTGATGACTTCGGCACGTTTGTACGAAAGATCTTTGGCCGACCCCATGCCTTCATGAGCGCCTTCCAGTGAGAAGAATTTCTTGTCGGGACCCACCGTCAGGATCTTGCCATGGTAGTTGCCATTGGAGTGGCCGTGAAGACGGATCTTGTATTTTGGATTTTCTTGCATGAGTTGCAGCAAACTGTTGAGCTCATAGTTAGACTCAGGCAGCATAAGCGCTGCATCGTTGTAGAAGTAGACGTTATACAAGGTGGCGATGTCGCCCTTGTGATAGCGCACCAGGTCGAAGTCGACCACCAGCGTGGTACCCATCAGCTCGATGTAGTTTTTCACCGTATCGGCTAGTGGCAGCGGGTAGTTGATCTCTTGTTGAATTTTCCGGTAACCGAACGCCTCGCAAACCAGTGTGAGTTGTCCCGATTTGCTTTTCGGATCGGGCAACACCAGGTATTCATTTCCTTTCACGCTGGTGATGAGCCGTGAACGGTCCGTATCGATTACCTGCACCTCGCCATTCACGATGCGGTTGTTGCGCGCATTGTAAAGACTGAGGAAAACTTCGGTGTTGCCCAGAGTCATGACCTTGTGTTGCACAATCTCGGGATTGTCGGTGATCTCTGGTTCGGTGGTCTCCACGGCAGGAGCGGGTTGCGTTTCCTGGGGTGCGGTGGCCACGGCCGTTGTCTTGGGAGGCGCAGGCATTTCAGGAGCCGGTGCGTTGGGCACAGCGGCGTTGTGTGGTGTGATATCGCCGGGCACTACACGTACCCAGGCATCTTTGAACTCGGGCGTATTGCGTGCCGTCGTCATGTACTGCAACGACTCTCTCAGGCTCTCAAAATATTTCAGATAGACAAAGAAAAACCCACGGCCCGAATTGAATCCGTAGTGCGCCTCCTTACCCTTCATTTTCAGGACCTCCACGTAGTTCTGCGCCACGTTCTCACGCGACGGTGCATAGGCGTTGATCACGACATAATAGCCGGGAGCAAGCTCTTTAGAATCCTGGGAAAACAACGGGAGGGATAGGCAAAAAAGCCCGAAAACGAGGGCACTTCTAGTTAGGTTCTTCATGTAAGGACTACCGTATATTTGGGCGAATATTTTCTAAAAATATCTAATTTTTTAGTCTAATCAAGCTATTCGCCACATTTATTGGTTTACCTGGGTGTATGATTTCTGAACTTTTCTTTCAAAAAACCGATCCCATAGCCCCACAGCTGGAGCAGGGCGGCAGGCACCGACAAGAAGGCTACGGTGAGATCTTTACCCTGTCGTAGTGAGTCGATGAAGATGGCTAGCAAATAAACCACGAAAAAGCCAACGGCGATACCGAAAAGTGCGAGGCTAATGAACGGGAGAACAAGCAATGCCCCCGAGCCTAGCAGGAAAAGCGCAGGAAACCAATGCGCGGGCTTCACGGCCCCTGGATGTACCCGGCCGATCTGGATGCGACCTTTGCCAAAGTTGGACACCTGGTGATAGAACTGGCGGAAGGTGGTGCGCCGTTTATGATAGACAAACGCCTCCGGGATGAGCCCCACCTTGAAACCCATCGTGCGCATGCGAATGCTGAACTCGATGTCTTCTGCAAAACGATCCAGCTTGAATCCCCCGGTCTGTGTGAACACGTTCCGCGAGATGCCCATGTTGAAACTTCTCGGCTGAAACCTTGTCGCCTGTTGCTTCCCGCCGCGGATCCCTCCAGTGGTAAGTACCGAAGCCATCGTATAGCCCATCGCGCGCTGCACCGGCGTAAAATTCTCATGCGCCCGGTCAGGACCACCCCAGGCATCCCACCCGTTTTCCTGCAGGGAACGCTCAACCGAAGCCAGATAGCCCGGCGGAATGATGCAATCGGAATCGAAGACAATAAAATACTCACCCCGCGCCTGCGCGTAGCCAAAATTGCGGCTCGGTCCAGGCCCCGAGTTGGGCTTAAAGAAATAATGAATGGAAAATTTGTCGCGATAAAGATCGACGACGCTATCACAGCGCAACGTCGAACCGTCCTCCACCACAATCACCTCAAAGTCCTTCACCGTCTGCAACACGAGACTGGCCAACAACTCGTCCACTTCCTGTGGACGATTATAAACGGGAATGATGATCGAGTAGCGTGGCGCTGCCATGCGGCAAAATAAGCAGAACTATCCGAAGAAGCACAGACATGCCAAGGTGAAGCCCTTTGCCTGCTTGCTTGCTTGCTTGCTTGCCCGCCGTAGCTTCAGTAAAGGAGGGCCTTTCTTTGCTCGCCGTAGCCTTAGCGAAGGTGAGGCGGTTAAAAATGATTTCTCGGGGAAACGCCCGACTTACTCCTGTAACTTCAACCGTTGCTCCGTTTCAGGCAACCCCACCTTATCGATAACAAGGTAGTCGCGCTTGGACAGTGACTGCATAGCAAACATCTCCGCCAGGAAGCCCGTCACAAAAAGCTGTACGCCGATGACCAACGCCACCAGCGCCAGATAGAAAATGGGCTGTGCCGTGATGTCGCGTTTCACAGGAATTCGGGAGATGAAGATGGCATCCATCTTATCATAAAAAAGCTTACACGTAAACAGAAAGCCCACCAGGAACGACAGCGTTCCCCAGGTGCCAAAGAAGTGCATCGGCTTCTGCCGGAAGCGGCTCACAAACGTGATGGAGATCAGATCGAGGAACCCGTTGATGAAACGCTCCAAGCCGAATTTGGTCACACCAAATTTGCGCTCGCGGTGTTCCACCACCTTCTCGGTAATTTTGGTGAAGCCCGCCCACTTGGCGATCACAGGAATGTAGCGATGCATTTCGCCATACACGGTGATGTTCTTTACCACGCGCGATTGATAGGCCTTGAGTCCGCAGTTGAAGTCATGCAACGGTATGCCCGAAAGCTTCCGCGTCACATAGTTGAAAAATTTGGAGGGCACCGTCTTGGAGATCGGGTCGTGGCGTTTTTTCTTCCAGCCCGACACGAGGTGAAAGCCATCGTCGGTAACCATCTTGTACAAGGCTGGGATCTCGTCCGGGCTGTCCTGCAGGTCGGAGTCCATGGTGATGACCACTTTTCCCTGCGCGGCGCGGAAGCCCGTTTGCAGTGCGGCCGATTTGCCAAAGTTCCGGTTGAAGCGGATGCCCTTGATGTTGGGGTTGGCTTCGTGGATGGCCGCGATCTGCTGCCAGGTGTTGTCCGTGCTGCCGTCGTCGATGAAGATCACCTCATAGGAAAAGCCGTGTGCTTCCATCACACGGCTTATCCACTGACACAGTTCCGGTATCGATTCTTCTTCGTCCTTGGCGGGAACAACAACTGAGATGTCAAGATTCATTTCGTGAATTAAATAGCGGGTTCAGGCCGCGGTTTCTGTGTGAAAATTGAAAGGATCAGGCCGATCACGAGCAGCATGATAATGGTGAACACGAGCCCAAAGAAAAACAAGGCCGTAGGCGAGGTCATGGTGTTCACTATTTTCATGGCCATGTCGATCTGGGCTTCGGGCGTGCCCTTTGCCTCCATATCGGCCATGGCTTTGTCGCGAATACGATTAACAAACTCCGGGTCAACAAAATTGATGTAAATCGTGCTGAATACCGAAGCAATGGCGGCACAAATGAGACCAATCCAGAAGGCAATGCCGACGCCCTGGCCATACGTTATGAAGCCGTCACCATTGTCTTTAAAATATTTATGGGCCATGATAACAATGACAATACCGATGAGCCAGTTCACCACTTGCGCAAATTTGGCTTGATCAAAACCAGCGACATTGAGGAAGACAAAATAGACAATGCTTATCACGGCGCAAATCACGCCGTATCGAATGCCTACTGATCGCGTCGTGGTGGGGGATGTGGTTTCTGTAGTTTGAGTCATATAGATTGGTTTTTAGGTTGTCGTCTCAATATTACCGATACGATAATGTTAACAAAAAAGCCGATGATCAATCCCTGCGTAAAATACGTCACCGTCAATTGCCACATGTTAGTCGTGGGCAACCCCTTTAAATTACGTTCATATATGTCTTTCCCGATGCGTTCAATGTCTTCTTTTGGAAATGCTTTCAAATACGCCGTCATCTCCGCGATGTAGCCCGTCACAAATGCCTTCTCCCAGCTGCCAAAAGCAAACAGCAGCGCCGAGGTGATGGTGGTCATCAGCAGCACCACGATGGTGCCGCCTAACGTGGCCTGCCAGAAATACAACACCCCTTGTTGGTCGTAGTCCCTGAATTCCTTCAATGAAAAGTAAACAAACACGCCGAACAATAAAATCCTGAAATCGAGAAAAGGGGAGACCAGCAGCGGATGCCGGCCGAGGTAAAACATGACTACGTGCATGATAAACGCCAGCATACCGGCCACTGCGCCCCACCGCGCGGAAATGCGGAGTAATTTCGATGTCATCTGCGTCTCAGTCCTCTATTTTATGCCGTCCGTTGTTGAAGACCGCGATTGCTTTTCCCTTGATCTGCTGGTTGAGCCACGGCGAGTTCTTCGATCGCGACAAATTCGCCTTTTCGTCGAAGAGCCAGGTGCGCTCCGGGTCGAAGAGGGTGAGGTTGGCCTTTTCCTCCACTTCAATTTTTGGGATCTCCAGGCCCAACAGCTTGCGCGGGTTCACGGTCACTTTCTCGATGAGCGCATCCCAACCCACCGGCTCGGCCAGCGCACCCAGGTGCATGGCAAAGGTCTGCAGGTTGATCATACCAAAATCAGCCAGGTCAAATTCCAGGCTCTTGCTCTCCTCTTCGTGCGGGATGTGGCCGGAGCAGAGCACGTCGATGGTGCCGTCTTTCAGGGCCTTGATCAACGCCTCGTTGTCCACCTTCTCGCGAAGGGGCGGGTTCACTTTATAGTTCGTGTCAAAATCCGACAAGCGGCTGTCGTCCAGCAGCGGCTGGTAGATGGCCACGTCGCAGGTGACGTTCAGCTTCTTTTTGGCGGCGCGGATCATGTCGGCCGATTTGCCGGTCGAGATCTTGGCGATGTGCAGGCGCCCGCCGGCATAAGCCAGCAATTCCAGGTTGCGCCCCACGGCAATGTCTTCAGCAATGCGCGGCATGCCTTTCAGGCCCAGCATGGTGCTGTTAACGCCTTCGTGCATCTGGCCAAACAGGTTCAGCCAGATATCCTCGGGATGGTCGATGATGAGGCCGTTAAATTTCTGGGTGTATTGCAGCGATTTCAGCAGGATATCGGTGTGCCAGATGGATTTCAGGCCGTCGGTAAAGGCTGCTGCACCGGCTTCGTGCAGGTCGATCATCTCCGTCAACTCCTCGCCTTTGTTGTTCTTGGTGACGGCTGCCAGGGGATGGATCTGCACCAGTTGGCTGTCGTTGCCCTTCACCAGGTAGCTGATCTCGTTCTTGGTTTGTACGCAGGGTACGGTGTTGGGCAGCAGGGCGATGCCCGTAAATCCGCCGGCGGCCGCGGTGCGCGCCACCGACTCCAGGTCTTCTTTGTGTTCCAGCCCCGGATCGCCCGCAAAGGTGCCCAGGTCAAACCAGCCCGCCGAAAGTTTCATGCCGTCCGCCTTGATCACCTTGTCGGCCGTATAGTTCTTATCACCGATCTCGATGATGCGACCGTTGTTGATCAATACATTTTTTTCTTTTTGATGGAAGGAGGACGAGGGGTCGAGAATTTCAGCGTGTTGTATCAGTATCTTCATGCTTACTATTTTTCACGGGGTTGCCTCCCCAAGAGAAGCGCGTTGCTTTACTTCATAAACCTGATCAACAGGATCTCCGCCAAAAGGAAGGTCAGGGCCAGCAAAAGCGCGTATTTCCACAATGGGGTGCCCAAATATCGCTCCTTTATTTCTTTGCTGAAAGCGTCGGTCGAACCAACCTCGAAAATAGTGATGTTGTCGCCACCCCCCAGCAGTTGCTTCATTTCGGGTCCGGAATATTGGTCCATCAGCGATTCGGCCTTGTCGAGGTTGAATGCCAGCAGATTAATGGTGTCGCGGCGCATCACCACCTTATAGAAACCCCGGCTGATGGAGAATTTGGGGATGTCGAAAATAACGTCGTCGTTCACCGTGCGCTGGGCGGGGATCACCTCCTCAGGGCCTTCCCACCGCAAAGGCTCCTCGCCCTTCAGGCTGTCTACATGCAGGGTGATGAAATCTTCCAGCAGGGTGTAGTAGGGTTTCAGGTCGTTCTTCTTGCCGCTGGCCGCGATGCGGTACATCACCGGCACAAAGATGGCGTGGTTAAAAAAGTCGGTTTGCGAAGCGTCCAGCGCGCTGGCCAGCACATAGACCTTGCCGCGCTGAGGAAAAAGCGAAAGGAACGGCTGGCCGTCCTTGAATTTCAGCAAGGCCGAGTTGTCGCCTCCCCAATCCAGCCGGCGTATGGCCTTGGGCATGGCCAGGGAAACCGACCGCTCTTCGAAAACATTTTCGAAAAAGGGATTCGAGAAGTCGGGCCGGTCAAGTTCCAGCGTGGTTTTGTTCCCGGTATCTTTCAAAGTGGCCAATTGCAGAAAATTTTTCAAGCTCTCCACATCCGGTGTTGTGCCGGGAGCCAGCAGCAACGTGCCGTTGTCGAGGATGTAGCGGCGCAACGCTCCCCCTAAGGAGGCGTCGATGCTGTTGAGCCCATTCACCACCACCAGGTCGGCCTGGGGCAGCAGGCCGTAGTTGAAATTGTTCACCGGGTAAGAGGCAAAATCAAATACATCCTTGTTTCCAAAAACTTTTTCAACCACCGTGGGCGCGGCCGTATTCTTGATCTCCAGCACGCGGATCTTGTCGGTGAAGTTCAGGGCCAGATAAAATTCATTGTCAAAGCTCACCGGGAAGTCGTTGAAGGTGAGCCGGGCCTCGTTCAACCCCGACAATCCTGTGGCGAGGTCGAAGGTGGTCTCGGCCATGCCGCCTTGGGCAATGTCCAGCAGCGAGGTTCCGGCCTGTACGCCGTTCAGGGTCAGTTTCAGGTTGAGCTGTGTCACTTCCTTGCGTCCGTCGTTGCGCACCTTCACGTGCAGCACGTTCTTCCCGCCCCCGGCCGAAAACGGATTCTCGAGGTAGGCCGAATCGATAAAAACGTTCGACAATTGGCCATAGGCAATGGGCACCAGGTGCAGCCGCGCTGTGGTGTCGGGGGCGGTCACCTGCCCCAGGGTGGACTTCTGGAAGTCGGAGATCCAAAAGATCTCGCGACCTCGTTTGGCTCCTTCCTGGCGGATGCGTTCTTGTATTTCGACCTGCGAGCGGCTCACGGGCGAAAGGCGGATCTGCGTGAGCAGGTCCAGCACCTCGGCCTTGGTTTTGTAGGTGTTTGAAAAAGGCGAAAAGTCGTTTGTGATCAGCCGGTAGCGCGTATCGGGCGGAAATACCTCCACGATGCTCCGCGCAAAGCTCACCCCGGCATCCAGTCCCCGCGTCTTGTCGTCGGTGAGTGCCGACATGCTCTGCGAGTTGTCCAGGTACAGCAAAATGTTCTGTCCCGTGCCCACTTGCTCCCGGGCGGGAATCACCGGCTGGCTAAAAGTAATGACCAGGAAAAACAGGAACAGCAACCGCGCCGCCAGCACCAGGTAATGCTTCAGGCGCCGCTTGGCCGTGGTAACTTCCTTCACCTGGCGGAGGAACCGCGTATTCGAAAAATATACCCGGATCGTTCTCCTGAAATTAAATAAATGGATGATAACGGGTATGGAAAGTGCGCCCAGCGCCCACAGAAAAGAAGGGTATAAAAAACTCATGCGAACAAAACTAATTAAAAAAGGATGCTTCCAACACCCGCTCCTATAAACGACCGAACTAACCCCATCATCAGCAATCCCCCAAACAAGATTCAACCAAAGTCCGGGATCAGACCCCCGAGACTCAACCACCAACCCCAGTCTTAAGGGAACCTTCGGGTCGATCCCAGAGGGGCATTGTTGTTTTTGGAAATATCCTGCCTCGCGGACTTGCCTTCAGGAATAATTGGATTTCAATAACCCCAGCCTTTAGGCTGGGGTTACACAGACCACCCCGGAAGGGCTTTAGCCCTGAACCTTCAACGACGAATTGGCTAAAAACAGGCCATCATCTTCAAAAAAATATCATCTCCCGCCAACATCGCCCCTACACGTAGCATTAAAAAAAAACGGAAAGTACCTACTGCAATCCCATTGCAGTAAGGTGCTTTTTCTTTATAGCCCTAACCAAAAAATGTTAATGGCTATGAAAACCAAAATCTTACTCACCTGTTTCGCGCTAGCCTGCGCCCTTGCAGCATCCTCCCAAAATTTCAAGAAGTTTAGAGTAGGCATCGGCGTTGGCTATGCCAAGCCTTCGGGAAGTGGCTCTCGGGGAGGAGGCCTTGTCTATCTCGAGCCTTCCTACCGCCTCAGCGATGCCCTCTCGCTGGGCTTGCGTGTGGAGTCGGCCATCGTCGCCCGCGGACTTTCGGGTAGTTCCGTCGATATGGAGAATTTTGATTTGTCGACCCAATCCTCCTACACGCTGAACGTGCAGTACTACCTGAGTACAAATAATTTTCGTCCTTTCTTCGGTGCCGGTCTCGGGATCCACAATCTGTCGGCGATGAAGACCGATGTTATTGTTGTCGATGGAATTGATTTCACAGGACAAGGGCAGGTGCAAACGCATACAGAATCGGTAAACCTCAGCGATGCGCAATCGAAGCTGGGATTCTACCCGCGTTTAGGTTTTGATTTGGGGCACTTCACATTTTCGGTCGACTATAATTTTATTCCCAACACAAAGACCACCGTGTCGGGAAGCGACGCGAGCTTCAGGAACAACTACCTGGGTGTTCGTCTCGGGGCGAATTTTGGTGGCGGAAGAAAATAATACCGACGTTGATCGCGGCGTCCGGTGGATCGTCATCGGACTTTTTAACAGGTCAGTCACCGTGCAACTTTTGTCGTATAGGATATTCGTTGTGTTGAACGGACAAAAGCTATAAGAAGCCTGACGATCATCGCCAGGCTTTTTGTTTTGCTCCTAACGGGCATTCACTTTTATTTGTTCGCTCCCAACATCAATAGCTCGCCGACGTTGATCTCGGTGAAGTATTTTTTTTCTCCCGTGCTGTCTTCGTACTCCCGGTGAACCAGGCGGCCCTCCACGGCGATCTCGTTGCCTTTTTTCAAGTACTTTTCCGCGATGTCCGCCAGTTTACCCCACATTACCAGGTGGTGCCATTGCGTGTCGACCACTTTTTCGCCCTTGTCGTTTTTATAGGTATCATTCGTCGCCAGATTAAAGGATACCTTTTTGCTGCCGCTTTCAAAAATACGCACCTCGGGGTCCTTGCCCAGGTTGCCGATAAGCCTCACGCTGTTTTTTAAATTTTTCATACGTCGATTGGTATAGTGTGGTGAATAAACGTTGCGTTGGGAAATGCGACTCCCAACACCAGGGCTACCCGCCCGATGGTCTCGCCAAGGTGAGGCAAGAAATTAAAGCTAGTCGTATGATAAACGTTTAATTTCGTTTATATTCGATCATCAGTTGTTGGTTATTTTTTATGTCAAATCATGTTCACAAATTCTGCCAGGAATGCGGGGCACTTATTAAGGGAAGGGCCGACAAAAAATTTTGTGACGATCACTGCCGCGCCAACTACAACAATCGCATCAACAGTTCCGAAACCCACTACATGCGCTCGGTCATTCACGTGCTCCGCCGGAATCGCCGCATCCTGAAAGACCTCAACCACACCGGAAAGACCAAAGTCGATTGCGATAAACTGCGCCATCGCGGATTTGATTTCACCTACTTCACCAACATCGACGAAACCGGAACCGAGGGCCGCTACTACTATTGCTTTGATCAGGGCTATATTCTTTTGAAGGACGGCGATCTGCTCTTGGTGACAAGACAACCCCATTGATGTACACGGAATGTGTGTGATCAAATGAATGATGATGAGAAATATTCTGAAAAACAAGATGGCAACCCTTCAAGGATTGCCATCTGTCTGAACGGGCATTTCGCCGCGTTCATGAAATAATAAGTTCAATAACCTCCCCATCAACCCAGAGGCCAACGATGTGCTCTGGGAATTAAACCGCGAAGCTCTCACCACAACCGCAGGTGCGTGTGGCGTTCGGATTGATGAATTGGAAACCCTTTCCGTTGAGGCCGTCCGAAAAGTCGAGCGTGGTGCCCAACAGATAGAGGAGGCTTTTCTTGTCGACCAGGATCTTGATACCCTTGTCTTCAAAGATCTGGTCGGCGGGTTTGATCTCGTCGTCGAAGTTGAGATCATACATCAGTCCCGAGCAGCCACCGCCCTTCACGAGCACGCGGATGTTGTTGTTGTCGGGCTTGCCTTCTTCGGTGCGGAGGGCGATGATCCGTTCTTTTGCTTTATCGGTTACGCTGATCATAGTCTGCAATGTTCTTTGTTTACGAAATCGGGTTGAGCACTACGCTGAAAACGGTAAGCGTATTCATATCGCGTCCGTAATACAGCTTTTGCAGGGCGTCGAGGATGTTGCTGGCCTTGAAGTAGGACGTGTGCAATTCCGTGTCGCCCTTGGCAACCCATTGTATGGTGTAAGAATTCTCTTTCTCTTTATACTGCTGCACGTAGGCCAGCATTTTCTTTAACGCATCCACCTTGTCGGCTCCGGTTTCGTTGTGGAACAGGAAAGCCTGGTTGTGGCGCGGGTTGATGGTGATGAGGTCCAGCTTCACTTTGTGGCCATCCACCGTGCTGTACTCAAACACGAGGTCCGACGTGCGCAAGCCCAGGTAGTCCTTGATTTCTTGTTGTATGCGGGCCGCTTCTACGTGCATTTCGCTGAGTGTCTCGATCATAGATGCCAAAGTTTCACAGTTTAAACTTTCGATTTCCCCTAAAAGTTTCTTGTTTGGGTACAAAGTTAACAATTATGGAAAAACTTGAACACATCGGAATTGCCGTTAAAAGCCTGAAAAATGCACATTCTGTCTTTGAAGCCCTATTGGGTCGCGAGCACTACAAGATCGAGGAAGTGGCCTCGGAAGGCGTGCGGACCTCGTTTTTTGAGATCGGCGGGGTGAAAATCGAGTTCCTGGAAGCCACCCGCGACGATTCGCCCATCGCCAAATTCATCGAAAAAAAGGGGGAAGGTGTGCACCATCTCGCGTTTGCGGTGAGCGATATCCGCAGCAGCATCGAGGACTATAAAAATAAAGGTTTCGAGGTGATCAATCAGGAGCCCAAGAAAGGGGCCGACAACAAGATGATCTGCTTTCTCCATCCCAAAACCACTGGCGGCGTTTTGATCGAACTCTGCCAAGACCTCTAGGCCGACATCAAGGTTTCTTCATCTGGCTGGCGCTTTTGCCGCCAAATTGGATGTCGTTGTAGTATTTCGTCTTTTTCTTTCCCTTGGCGGTTTTGTAATACGGCTTCGGCGTGGCGCATGCGCCCAATACGATAAACAGGACGAGCAGAAGGCCGGTAATTTTTCTCATGGGGTCGTGGTTTTACCAGTGCATAGGTACACCGAATATAAGACTCAAATCTGTCATATTCATCGATAATCTTACTTTTGCAGGATGAATGGTTTCTTCGGACGACGGAGACGATCATTTTTTAACCTGTCACAAAAACGTATGAGCGAGAACAGATCGGAGATAAGCAACCTGGGCGAATTTGGATTGATCGACCGCATCCACAAAAACGTCACCCTCACCAACCCCACATCGCTCACCGGCATTGGCGACGATGCGGCCGTTATTCAAGGCCACGACCAGGACTGTATCCTGGTCTCCACCGACATGCTGGTGGAAGGCATTCACTTTGATCTGTCATATGTACCCATCCATCATTTGGGCTACAAGGCCGTGGCGGTGAACGTGTCCGACATCGCGGCCATGAATGGAAAGGCGGAACAGATCACGGTGAGCCTGGCGTTGAGCAACCGCTTTTCGGTGGAGGCGATCGATGCGCTGTACGCAGGCATTCGCACCGCCTGTCAGAATTATGGCGTCGACCTCGTCGGTGGCGACACAACGTCATCCACATCCGGGCTGGTCATCTCCATCTCGGTGATCGGCCGCGCACGACGGGAGAAGATCGCCTACCGCAGTGGCGCGCAAGTGAATGATATCCTTTGTGCCACGGGTGACCTGGGCGCCGCCTTCATGGGACTCCAGGTGCTGGAACGCGAAAAGCAAGTGTTCCTTTCCGATCCCAACATGGAACCCAACATTGAAAAATACGAATACCTTGTTGGCCGGCAGCTAAAACCCGAAGCGCGCACCGACATTGTTTTCGACCTCGAGGAAGCCGGCGTGAAACCCACCTCGATGATCGATGTTTCCGACGGGTTGGCATCGGAACTTTTGCACATTGCTAGAAACTCGGGTGTGGGCGTCCGGATCTATGAAGACAAAATTCCCATCGATCACACGGCTTACGAGACGGCGGTCGAATTCAACCTCGATCCTGTAACGTGTGCGCTGAATGGTGGCGAGGACTATGAGCTGTTGTTCACCATCTCGCAAGCCGACCAGGAGAAGCTCAAGAATCACCCCGACATCCATTTCATCGGCTATGTGCACGACCGCAAGGATCAGAACGTGCTCATCACCAAAGGAGGCACAGTGGTACCGTTGCGGGCCCAGGGATGGGACCATTTCCGGTCGTGATCAATCTTCCGGGAAGGGAATGAAGACGAAGTTGGTAAACTGCTGATCGACCACGAAAAGACAGCAAAATTCATCCGGATCCTTATAGGCTGCCTTAAAGTCGTCCACCTTGTCGGGGGTGACCAGGCCGCGCTGCAGGAATTCGTCAAAAAAAGAAGCATAATAATACCAGGCGGTGCCGTTCACGGCGGGGGCCATCAGCATTTGACCGATGGGTTGTTCTTCCTTGCAAAGGGGGAAAATGGGATATTCAAAGCCCGCCGTCCTGATCTGGTAGGAGGCTTCTTTCAAGGTGTCGGCTACCCGCACAAAGTCTTGTGAAATGGTGCCGAGGTATTTACCACTGAGTTCGGGGTCGTTATGCATATAAAAAGTTGTGACGTAAAGGTAAACGATTAATGCTGACCGTTAGACATGGCGAGTGGAAACACCGGTCCGGGCAACGGGTGCAGGAATGCGCGCGACATGGCAATGAGGTCCGGGAAAAAAATTTCGAATTCGGTTTTGAAGGCGTCATACGATTGTTCCAAATCCTGAACGGACTGTTCCATATGCGAGTCGTGGCGGGTTCGGCTGGCCAATCCGCTCAGGGCCTGTTGCAGTCCTTGCAGGTTGCCATAGTTCAGCAGCCAGTTGCCACGCTTCATGTGTGGCAGAAGACGACGCACGCCTTCCGGTAACACCGGGCTTTGACTCTCTAAAAAGCGGTAGGCCTCGCGGGCGAAGTCGGGGAGTGGTTGGGCGTGATACTGGTCCCAATACCGGGAAAGAAAATGGTCATAGAAAACATCGACGATCACGGGGGCGTAGTGCCTGTACTTGGGCCGCAACCGGGTCTTGCTTTGCAACACCACGGGGTGATGGTCGGTGAAGGCATCGATCTCGCGGTGCAAGGCGATCCCTTTGGCAATGCCGTCGCCAAATTGTTCAAGCAGGTTCCGGCCTTTCACAAAATCGCCGATGAAGTTGCCCACCATCACGGAGGGATTGTTCCCCGATAAATAAATGTGTGCCAAAAAATTCATGCCGTGTAAAGGTATTGGTTATTTGTTATTAAGTTCTTAGGTTGGACGTTCATAGTGATCATGTTCAGTTTACCCTCGTCTGTCCCGTTGATACACCTTAACTTTAACCTAAACTACCATGTCTGCACTTGCCCAAATGAAATTGTTGATCAGCCTCGCTCAAATAGACGGCACCGTGGCCGACCGGGAGCGGAACTATATCATTAACATCGGCCGGGCCAACAACGTTTACCCCGACGAGGTGAAACCGCTGTTTGACAAACGCCACGACCTCATCGTTCCCGAAGATCTTTCCGACGACCGGAAGTTCGACTACCTTTTCTCCCTGGTGCAGCTCATGAAGATCGACGAGCGCATGTACAAGGAGGAGATCATGTTTTGTTCCAAGATCGCTTCCAACCTGGGCTACGATCAGCAGGTGATGTTCGAATTGCTGCTCAACGTGAAAGCCGCGGTCATGGGCGCCGATGAAATGAGCCGTTTGAAAACGTTGGTGCAGAAATATCTCCAGCATTAACTTGTCATTTTTCTTTTGAAGCCTATCTTTCCCTCATTAACCTAAAACCGTATGAAGAAAATTTACCTCCTGCTTTTGTGCATGGCTTCCCTCGCGAGCTATGCGCAGAAAACCTACATCCATTGCGGCAACCTCATCGACGGCAAGGCCAACGACGTTCAGCCCGAGATGACCATCGTGGTGGAAGGCAACAAGATCACCGCCATCGAAAAAGGATTTTCGAAACCCGGCGCCAGCGACGTGCTCGTCGACCTCAGCAAAAAAACGGTCATGCCCGGACTCATCGACATGCACGTCCATCTCGAAAGCGAGACCAGCAAAGACCAGGCCCTCCAGCGCTTCACCCTTAACGACGCCGACGTAGCCTTTCGCGCCGCAGCCTATGCCCGCAAAACGCTGATGGCCGGGTTCACGACCGTGCGCGACCTGGGAGGCTCGGGTGTAAATACCGCCTTGAGAAATGCGATCAACCAGGGCATTGCCGTGGGACCGCGCATCTTTTCGGCAGGAAAATCCATTGCCACCACGGGCGGTCATGCCGATCCCACAAACGGCTATCGCAAAGACCTCATGGGCGATCCCGGACCGAAGGAAGGCGTCATCAACGGCCCCGACGATGCCCGGAAAGCCGTGCGTCAACGCTACAAGGAAGGTTCTGATATGATCAAAATAACTGCCACCGGCGGCGTGCTCAGCATCGCCAAAGATGGTTCCGGTCCCCAGTTCACCGACGAGGAATTGAAAGCGATCATCGAAACGGCAAAAGAATATGGCATGCACACGGCAGCCCACGCCCACGGAGCGGAAGGCATGAAACGCGCGGTGATGGCGGGAATCACCACCATTGAACACGGCACAAAAATGACCGAGGAAATCATGGACCTGATGAAGCAAAAAGGCACCTTCTTCGTACCCACCATCTCGGCCGGAAAGTTTGTGGCCGAGCAGGCCAAAGTGCCCGGCTATTACCACCCCCTGGTGGTGCCCAAAGCACTGGAAATCGGTCCCCAAATCCAGGAAACCTTTAGAAAGGCCTACAAACGCGGTGTTAAAATAGCCTTTGGAACCGATGCAGGGGTGTATCCACACGGCGACAATGCCAAGGAGTTCGGCTTCATGGTTGAGGCCGGCATGCCCCCCATGGAAGCGATCAAGTCGGCCACCGTCGTTCCCGCCGGGATCCTGGGCATGTCTGACAAATTCGGCTCCCTCGAAACAGGCAAATTTGCCGACATCGTGGCCACCGACGAAAATCCGCTCAAAAACATCAAAACCATGGAAAAAGTGAGCTTCGTCATGAAGGAAGGCGTCGTGATAAAACAATAAAATTCCACCCCACCATGAACAATGGACTTTTCTTTTCCATTGTTCATGGTTCCCTACTCATTGATCGTTGTAATTCCTACTTTTGCAGTCTTAAACAAGGACAGGAGCAAACCCTGATGCGGAAACTGCCGCGAAATGGGAATTTTGCCCGATTTAGGAGACTGAGAGCATGGAAAACATCCGCAATTTTTGCATCATCGCACACATTGATCACGGCAAAAGCACACTGGCCGACAGACTGTTGGAATTTACCGGCACCCTGAACGAACGCCAGATGGAGGCCCAGGTGCTGGACAACATGGACCTGGAGAAAGAAAAAGGGATCACCATCAAGTCCCACGCCATCCAAATGAACTACACCATGGATGGCAAAAGCTATGTGCTCAACCTGATCGACACCCCGGGTCACGTGGATTTTTCCTACGAAGTGTCGCGCTCCATTGCCGCCTGCGAAGGCGCCCTGCTCATTGTGGATGCCAGCCAGGGCATTGAAGCCCAAACGATATCCAACCTCTATCTCGCCCTGGAACACGACCTGGAGATCATCCCGGTCCTGAACAAGATCGACTTGCCCCATGCCATGCCCGAAGAGGTGACCGACGAAATTGTGGAGTTGGTGGGCTGCAAGCGCGAAGATGTGATTCGCGCCAGCGCAAAGGAAGGAAAAGGCATCGAAGAAATACTGCGTGCCGTCGTGAACCGCGTCAAGGCCCCCAAAGGCGATCCCAAAGCGCCGTTGCAAGCCATGATCTTCGACTCGGTCTTTAACTCATTCCGTGGCATCGAGATCTACTTCCGTGTATTCAACGGCACCATCCGCAAGGGTGACAAGATCAAATTTGTAAATGCCGACAAAGAATATGGTGCCGATGAGATCGGCATCTTGAAACTGGACAAACAACCCAAGAACGAGATCAGCACCGGCAACGTGGGCTATCTCATTTCCGGTATCAAAGTGGCCAGCGAGGTGCATGTCGGCGATACGATCACAAACGTGCTCAATCCAGGCGAGGCCCTCAAAGGATTCGAGAAAGTGAAGCCCATGGTGTTTGCGGGTATCTATCCCGTGGACACGACAGAATTTGAAGAGTTGCGTGCGTCCATGGAAAAGTTGCAGCTTAACGACGCGTCACTGGTATGGGAATTGGAAACGTCGGCCGCGCTCGGCTTTGGCTTCCGTTGCGGATTTCTCGGCATGCTCCACATGGAGATCATCCAGGAACGTCTGGAGCGCGAGTTTAACATGACCGTGATCACCACGGTGCCCTCGGTGCAATTCCAGGCATTCCTGACGGATGGAACACAGATCTATGTCAATGCTCCTTCCGAAATGCCGGACCCCACACGGATGTCGCGCATCGAGGAACCCTACATCAAAGCGCAGATCATTTCGAAATCAGAATATATCGGGCCCATCATCGGCCTGTGCATGGACAAACGCGGCAGCATCATCAATCAAAACTATCTCACCACCGATCGCGTGGAGATGTCGTTTGAAATGCCGCTGTCCGAAATTGTATTTGACTTCTTCGACAAGCTGAAATCCATCTCCCGCGGATACGCTTCCCTCGACTATCACCTCATCGGCTTCCGCGAATCCGACATGGTGAAGCTCGACATCATGTTGAATGGTGAGAAAGTGGATGCGCTGAGTGCCATCGTGCACCGCGGCAAGTCGCAGGATTGGGGACGCAAACTTTGCGAAAAACTGCGCGAGCTCATTCCACGCCAGATGTTCGAGATCGCTATCCAGGCGGCCATTGGCCAGAAGGTTGTGGCCCGCGAAAACATCAGCGCCATCCGCAAGAACGTATTGGCAAAATGCTATGGTGGCGATATCTCCCGTAAGCGCAAGCTGCTGGAGAAACAGAAGAAAGGAAAGAAACGCATGCGCCAGGTGGGCAACGTGGAAATACCGCAGGAAGCCTTTATGGCGGTTCTGAAAATTGATTAAATTAACCGTTGTATTATGAAATTGAAACCGTTATGGAAAAAAACAATGGAGAATTTATTGCAGAAATGTTGAGGCACCTGGGTCGCCTCGAAGAGAACATGAAAAAGTTTGGCAGGCGGTTGGACTTGACGATCCAGCGCATGGTGAAAGCGGAGGCACGTCTTGAGAAGCACGATGCGGAATTTGAAGCCCGGTCCGCGGAATGGTGGAAAGAATTCGAAGCCCGATCGGCGGAATGGCGGAAAGAATTCGAGGCCGGATCCGCGGAATGGCGGAAAGAATTCGAGGCCGGATCCGCGGAATGGCGGAAAGAATTCGAGGCCCGTTCTGCGGAATGGCGGAAAGAATTCGAGGCGCGTTCTGCGGAATGGTGGAGCGAATTCGAAGCGCGCATGGCAAAATCCGAAGCGCGGACGGCGAAACTCGATGCTCGCATGGCGAAATCCGAAGCGCGGGCGGCGAAACTCGATGCTCGTATGGAGAAATCCGAAGCCCGAATGGAGGCATCGACTAAATATTTTTTAGATCGATTTGAAAGAAGCGACAGACGTACGGAAAGAGGGGAGAAACTTTTTATCCAGTTGATCCAAAAGAATGGCCTGAGACTTTAACGTTTGAAATGAGCGCGGTAGGGCTGTAAACACAGTAGAAAAAAATAGATATCAGATTGAAATGACGCAGGACTTGCAAACCACCACCTACACACTCATCGACGGCAAAAAAGTGTCGTCCGATATCAAGGATGAAATTGCCGCGAAGGTGGCTGAGCGCAAACAGCTTGGCAAAAAGATCCCTCACCTCGCGATCATCCTGGTGGGCGACGACGGCGCCAGCCAAACGTATGTCGACAACAAAGTGAAAGCCTGCAAAAGCGTTGGCTTCCACTACACCATGATGCGCTTTGCCGACACCATCAGCGAAGAACGCCTCATGAAACACATCGACCACGTGAACAACGACGACGATGTGGATGGCTTCATCGTGCAGTTGCCTTTGCCTGCACACATTTCCGTAGAGAACATCACCGAGAAGATCCGTTCCGATAAAGATGTGGACGGCTTCACCAACCATAACTTCGGAAGCATTATTTCAAAAAGCCCGCTGCTGTTGCCTGCAACGCCCTATGGTGTTATGGAACTGCTGCGCCGCTATGGCATAGAGACCGAAGGCAAGCATGCCGTGGTAGTGGGAGCAAGCCGTATTGCCGGCGCACCCCTCAGCATGATGCTGACCGAACAAGGTCGCGCCACCGTAACGATCTGCCACAAATTCACCAAGGACCTGCCGGCCTATACTCGCTCTGCAGACATCTTGTTGACCGCCGTAGGCAAACCCGGCTTGATCACCGCCGACATGGTGAAGGAAGGCGCCATCGTCATCGACATTGGCACCACCCGCGTGGAAGGCCCCGAATATCCGAAAGGATGGGCTATCAAAGGAGACGTTGATTTTAAAAACGTAGCACCCAAAGCATCGTACATCACCCCCGTTCCCGGCGGTGTGGGTCCGATGACCATCGTATCGCTCTTGCTGAATACCCTGCGCGCCACCGAGCTGCGCCATCCGTAACACGCGGACGACTTGCCGGTAAGCACGCGAAGATCATGGCTGTGGAAATCAAAGAAAAACATCTGGTAACAACGCTTCCGCTCATGGAAGACTTCTACACCATCCAAGGTGAAGGATTCTACCAGGGGAGTGCCGCCTATTTCATCCGCCTCGGCGGGTGCGATGTCGGTTGCGTGTGGTGCGACGTAAAGGAATCGTGGGATGTGAATGCGCACCCCTCCGTGAGCGTCGACGTCATGATGGAGCGCGCCAAGACCAGTGGCACGGAGATCGTGGTCATCACGGGTGGCGAACCCGCCATGCACGACCTCACCGCGTTAACGCAGACGCTAAAGGCCAACGGCATGCGCACGCACATTGAAACCTCCGGCGTGTATCCGCTTACCGGACAATGGGATTGGGTATGTTTCTCTCCCAAAAAATTCAAGGAACCCCATCCCTCGGTATTTGTGCAAGCCGACGAGTTGAAAGTGATCGTCTACAACAAAAGCGACTTTGCCTGGGCAGCGGAATTTGCCGCGGTGGTTCGCCCGGACTGCCAGCTGTATTTGCAGCCCGAGTGGTCGAAAGAAAAAGAGATGCTTCCCCTCATCATTGACTACGTGAAAGCCAACCCGCAGTGGCAGGTGTCGTTACAAGTTCATAAATACATGAACATTCCTTAGCACAAGCCCTCCATGAACATCACAACGTTCGCGGCAACCATGAACCAGTGGGGACAGGAAAAGGTCCCCTTTTTGTTTGTGGTGGATTTTGAAATGCAACAGCCGTTGCTTTTGCGTCTGAAGGACGTAGACGCGTCAAAACTGCTCTACCGGATCCAGGGGATCACCAATACCCCACAGGCCCCCCTAATTACCCCTACCGGCTCGGTTACGTTGGAGAAAATTCCGCTACCGCAACAGGAATATCAACGCAAATTCGATGCGGTCTACGCCCACCTGGCCTACGGTGACTCTTTCCTGACCAACCTCACCGTAAAAACCGAAGTAAAGACCGACCGCTCCCTGCGCGACCTCTTCCACTTGAGCCGCGCCCGCTATAAACTGCTGTTTGACAACAGGTTTCTGGTGTTTTCACCGGAGATTTTTGTCCAGATAAAAGACAAAAAGATCTATAGTTTTCCCATGAAGGGAACGATGGATGCTTCCCTGCCACAAGCGCGCGAAAGATTGCTGGCCGATCCCAAGGAAATTGCGGAACATGTCACCATTGTAGACCTGATCCGCAACGATCTGAGCCAGGTGGCCTCCGGCGTACATGTGTCCCGTTTTCGATACATTGAAGAAATACAAACGGCCTCAAAAACGTTGTTGCAAGTGAGTTCGGAAGTGGTGGGCGATCTGGAGGAGGATTACGCCGCCCGTATCGGCGACATTTTGGTAAGGTTATTGCCCCCCGGGTCGGTGAGTGGAGCGCCAAAACCCAAGACGTTAGAGATCATCCGCGACGTGGAGCAAGAACAGCGGGGATACTACACGGGCGTGTTCGGGGTCTTCGACGGCGAAAGACTTGACAGCGGGGTGATGATCCGTTTCATCGAAAAGCAAGGCGACCGCTATTTCTACCGGAGTGGCGGTGGCATCACCACGCAAAGCACGGCAGCATCGGAGTACCAGGAAGTGATCGATAAAGTATATGTCCCTCTTACTTGAAACCATAAAGCTGCAGGACGGCGAATACCAGAACCTGTTCTACCACGAACAGCGCATGAACCGTTCGCTGAAAACGCTCTGCGGTGAGTTCGATCATTTCGACCTGGAGGAATTTCTAAAACACCTCGAACGACCTGCACAAGGATTGTTCAAATGTCGCATTGTGTACGACGAACAATCCAAGGAAGTGGAGTTCATGCCCTACACACCCAAGCCCGTCAACAGCCTGCGCGTGATCGAGCACGATCGCATCTCGTACGAATTCAAATATGCCGATCGCAAAACGTTAAACAAGCTCTATGAACTGCGCCAGGCCAGCGACGACATCCTGATCGTCAAGCGCGGATTGGTCACCGATTCTTCGTATGCCAACATCGTGTTTCGCCGGGGCAAGCACTGGTACACGCCCTGGTCGGCCCTGCTCAAAGGAACGCAGCGCGCCAAATTGCTGGAGCGCGATGTGATCCACGAAGAAGAAATTCGCGTGGAGGATATCGAGACGTTCGAAACCTTCAAGCTCATCAACGCGATGCTGGAATTTGAGTCGCCGGAAATTGACGTATCCAACATTGTTTTCTAGTTTTAGGCATGAATCATGCCGCCGCCATCGTGCTGCTGTTGCTGTGTAGCACGGTAGCGTTTTCGCAACCCCAGGTCACCACCAAGTCAAAGAAGGCCTACGAACTCTATGTACAGGCCGATAATTTTCGCGTGCGCGGGCAATTCGAAGAGGCCATCAACCTGTTGCAACAGGCCCTCGACAAAGACGACAAATTTGTGGAAGCGTATTTCCGTCTGGGCGTCACCTATGCGAACATGAAGGAAAACCCCAAGGCCATCGGGACCTATGAGAAAGGCCTTTCCCTCACCAACGACCTGCGGCTTCAAAAACTTTTCTGGTACGAGCTCGGCGAACTCTACTTGCTCACCGGCGACTACGAAAAAGCCATGAAGGTCCTCAGCGCTTTCGTGAATAACGAAAACCAGAGCAAGCCCCGGATCGACCGGGCCACCGTGTTGTTCAGGAGCGCCGAATTTGCTTTGAAAAACAAAAACGACACGTCGGCCTACCATCAGCGGCCGCTGAGCGATACCGTTAACTGCTTCGTGCTCCAATATTTCCCGGCCCTAACGGCCGATCAAAAACAATTGATCTTCACGCGCCGTGCAACCAACGATCCCAACGACACCGAAGACCTTGTGGTGAGTAAAAAAGATGAACGCGGTCGCTGGACGACGCCGGTGTCCATTTCCAAAAATATCAATACCCGCCTCAACGAAGGGACCTGCACCATCTCTGCCGATGGGCGTAAACTAATTTTCACTTCGTGCGCAGGCCGCGACGGCATCGGCAGCTGCGACCTTTATGAAAGCCGCAAGATCGGCGAGGATTGGACGGTGCCCACCAACCTCGGTCGCAACGTGAACAGCGCCGAATGGGAATCACAACCCTCCCTCTCCGCCGACGGCCGCACCCTATATTTTGTATCCGACCGCCGCGCTGGCCTGGGCCGCAGAGACATCTGGATCTCTACCCTGGGCGATGATGGCAAATGGATGAAAGCCGTCAACGCGGGCAAATCCATAAACTCCCAGTACGACGAGATGTCCCCTTTCATCCACGCCAACAACCGGACACTTTTCTTCGCCTCTAACGGCTTGCCTGGCTTTGGAGGGTATGATATTTTTTTCGTGGAAAAGGATTCGTCACAATGGTCGGCCCCGAGAAATTTCGGCGCGCCGCTGAACGACCACGATGATCAGTACTCCTTATTCATCACCGCCGACGGTAAGAAAGGATACTACGCACACGAGGAAGACCTGCCCAACGGCCACTCCCGGAGCAAGATCTATGAGATCGACATCCCCGCCGAGAACCAAATGAAGTATCGCAGCAACTACGTGCGGGGCATCATCCGCGACAAAGACGATCAACATCCCCTGGCGGCAAACGTGGAATTGATCAACATTGGCAGCAACGCGATCGAGTCGCTGGTGGAGTCAGATTCGATAAACGGGGAGTACCTGATGGTGCTCACGCAAGGGGCCAACTATGCGCTCTATATCAACAAAGTCGGCTATCTCTTCAAGAGTTATAATTTCAACTATTCCGAGGTCCGGGATTTCCAGCCCATCGTTGTCAACATCGACCTGGAGAAAGTGAAGGAGGGCTCCGTCGCCGTTCTCAACAACATTTTCTTCGATGTAGACAAGTATGACCTGCAAGACCGATCCACCCCGGAGCTGCAAAAGATCGTTCGCTTTCTGAATGAGAACCCTGGCATCCGGGTACAGATCAGCGGCCACACCGACAATTCCGGCGCTGCGGACTATAACCGTCAACTTTCTGAAAAGCGGGCGCTCTCGGTTTATAATTATCTGATCAAATCTGGCGTCGATAAAAAACGCCTTACTACGAAAGGTTTCGGACCAGATAAGCCTGTGGCCACCAACGACACGGATGAGGGGAGACAGCAGAACCGGAGGATCGAGTTCAGGATTGTCAAGTAGAATTTTTTTTAGGGGAGGGTCACCCAACGGGAGTACTGCGGTCGTGTTCCCCCGATGTTACCCCAAAGTTTCCAAAATCGCTTTATTTGAGGGTTTTAGGGCAATCTTTACCCATTCTTTATTTGGAGTTTCATTCCAAAACAACCCATTTGTAGGGATAAAGTAGTGAAAATAAGTACCCCATACTAAGGTACGTTAGTTTTACGATTTAAGATTTTGTTATAAGTTTGAACGCTCAACTCCTGAAAAGAGAGTTGGGCGACAAATTCATTAACCTAAACCTTAGTTATGAGGAAATTTCTACTAATCTGCTTCACAGCGGTGTTTGCATTCGCGTTTAGCGAATCGCAGGCACAGGAACGCACCGTAACGGGACGAGTCACATCCAAAGAGGATGGCTCCGGACTCCCCGGTGTGAATGTGGTGATTAAAGGCACCACGAATGGAACCGTTACAGACGCCAACGGTAACTACTCGCTCTCCGTACCAGGCCCTGATGCGGTCATCACGTTCACTTTTATTGGATTATTAACACAAGAAACTGCGCTGGCTGGACGCTCATCGGTAGATGTTCAAATGGAGCAGGACGTGACCCAGCTTACAGAAATCGTTGTGGTGGGTTATGGTACGCAAGATAAGCGCACGCTTACTTCGTCCATCTCGTCTGTAAAGGGCGAAGATATTGCCCTTATGCCCGTGGCCAGCTTTGATCAGGCTTTGAATGGTAAGGCTTCCGGTGTCCAGGTTAGTGTGGGCAGTGGCTTGTTGGGTCAAGCACCCCGTATCCGTATCCGTGGAACTAACTCCATCACTTCCGGTGCCGATCCACTGGTTGTTATCGACGGTGTTCCCATGCTCGACGGTAATCCCAGTGGCGTAGCAGAAAGCAACGCGCTGGGTGACATCAACCCTTCGGACATTGAATCATACCAAGTGTTAAAAGATGGTGCGGCGACGGCCATCTACGGTTCCCGCGGCGCGAACGGCGTTATTCTTATTACCACCAAAAGTGGAAAAGCAGGGAAAGTGAAAATCAATTATGACTTTCAAGCCGGTGTGAACAGCACAGCCCGTCGCTTTAAAATGTTGGATGCCGATCAATTCATCGCTATCAGCAACGAAAAATTTGCTACCTCCGGTCAATTCACTCCCCAAGCCCTCCCGGGTCCTAACAATGTTAACACAGACTGGCAGGACGTCATTTTTAGAAATGGTGCATTTCAGAACCACAATCTTAATATCAGCGGTGGTAGCGACCAGGTGTCGTACTACTTTTCTGGTGGTTACATGAAGCAAGATGGTGCTATCGTAAACAACTCGCTGGATCGTTACACCATGCGTGCCAATATCGACTACCACGGAGTGGAATGGTTGTCGGCAGGTATGAAGCTGGCCGTTACGCGCCAGGTCAACAACGGTTTGAACACTGGAAACAGCGCGCTATCCGGCAACGTGGCCGGTGCATTAGCGGCATTCCCGAACGTACCGGTTTATGACGCCAACAATCCATTGGGTTACAACATTTCTCCAGACAATACCAAATTGGGCAGAGGCAACAACCTTCAGGATATTGCTTCCGGCTACACGAACGTGAAGTATGTATTGGATCACAACAAACAGGAAGCTGACAACTATCGCGTTCTTTCCAACGGCTACCTGCAGGCCAATTTGATGGAAGGTCTGAACATCAAAACACAATTGGGTGTAGATATTTTGGATAACTCCGACTTCCTTACGTGGGACCCTTTCCACGGCGATGGTGGTGGATCTTCAAAAGGTATTCTGTATCGCGCCTCCAACCGTAATCTGCGCTGGAACTGGCAAAATACCATCAACTTTAAACGCACGATTGCTGAAAATCACAACATTGCGGTTACCGTGGGTAACGAGTTTCAGAAAACTACCTTCCGCAGTTTCTATGGACAAGGCACAACCTTCTCCGACCCCAGCTTCCTTAAATATGATCTGATCACCGGAACGTTCAACAAACAAGAGTCGGGTGGAGATTATTATGAAACCGGATTTAGTTCTTATTTCGGACGCCTCAACTACGATTTCAAAAGCAAATACTTGTTAAGCTTCTCGGTGCGGAACGATGCCATTTCGTCGTTGCCGAAAGCTAACCGCCAGGGAACCTTCTTCGCAGGATCCGTAGGATGGGACGTTGCGCGCGAAAGCTTTTTCAATATAGAGGGCATCAGCCAATTGAAAGTGCGTGGAAGCTGGGCGCAAGTGGGCAATACTTCTATTGACCCCTTCTCGTATGTGGGTATCTATGGTCCTCAACTTTATGGATCCCAATCGGGTCTGGCTTTCTCTCAGGCCGGTAACTCCAGCTTGCAGTGGGAGCAAAGTGAGAAGCTCGATGTGGGTGCCGATATTGGATTGCTCAACAATCGGCTTTCGGTCGGTTTAGACTACTATCAGAATGACATTTCCAAGATGATTTTGGATGCACCGACATCGCCAGCGGCAGGTATCCCCAACAACACCATTTCAAAGAACATAGGAGAGATGGTGAATAAGGGTTTCGAAGTAACCATCAGCAGCGATAACCTGAAAGGCAGAAGCTTAACCTGGAACACAACGTTGACCCTTACTTCAAACAAGAACAAGATCAATGCTTTGGTAAACGGTAAGGACATTGTCGATACCTATACGATCAACCGGGTTGGTCAGCCCATCAGTGCCATCTATGGATTTAGCTATGCCGGTGTAAACCCGGCCAACGGCAACCCCCTGTACAACGTCGTGCGTGGTGGTCAGAACGTTGTCATTCAAGGTAACATTGACGATGCCTCGTACTATTTGTACAATGCTGCCTCCCCTTCGGAAGTATCGCAGAAGACGGATGCACTCAGTGCCAACACCGACAAAGTAATCCTGGGGAATCCTGCTCCTAAAGTTTACGGTGGTCTGAGCAACTCGCTCAAATGGAAAAATTTTGATTTTGATTTGCTGTTGACCTATTCCGCGGGCAACAAAATCATGAACGTAACACGCCAGTCGAATTTGGATATGGTGTTCCGCAACAACAGCACGGAGATACTCGATCGTTGGACGCTTAACCACACCAACACAGATGTTCCCCGCCTGAGTTACAACAACGGTAACTTCGTTAATCAAACCGGCAACTCGATCAGTCGTTTTGTGGAGAATGGCGATTTTATTCGGGTGCAGAACATTTCGCTGGGCTATAGCCTTCCTAAAAATGTGTTGAGCTCGTTCGCAAAAGGTGCTATCTCCAATGTGCGCATCTACGCCCAGGTAAGAAATGCTTATGTATTCACGAAGTACAAAGGCGCAGACCCCGAACTAAACTATGTTACCAACGGCGATACCAAGGTGAATAGCCGTGCAGGGGTAGACTACAACACTAACCCGTTGATGCGGACAGTTACATTTGGTCTTAGCGTAGGTCTTTAATAGAACTTGAAAATATTCTGAATATGAAAAAGAGTCCATTTATTTTATACATCACGGCGATGTTGGTGTTCGTAGCGACAAGCTGCGATGTTACCGATCTGAAGCCGGTAAACTCCATGTCAGAGGATCTTGCCTATAGCACTCCGGCGAACATCGAGTTGTCATGCGTTGGCGTTTATGACGCTGCACAGTCCGGTTTTTATAACCGGGACGAAACAAACGACCGCGGCTATATTTTCGGTGCCGCCCACATTCAACAAGGCGATATGCGCGGTGAGGACATGTTGCTCATCAACACGTTCTACTCCTTCACCTATCAGGCTACTCAAAGCACAACCACGGCCAATAATGTGAACTATTGGGAAAACGGGTTCCGGATCATCAACCTCGCCAACCTGTTCATGGAAGGCGTTCGCGGTGCGGCCGAAAAAGGGATCATCTCCACGGAAGTAGCCGAAGCCTATGAAGGCGAGGCACGCGTGTTGAGGGCTATCACCTACCACACGATGATCATTCACTTTGCTCGTCCTTACCGAGATGGCAACGGCGACAAACCAGGTCTTCCTATTTTCGAAAAGGGACACAACAGTTCGGCCACAGCAGATGAGTCAAATCAAACGCACCGCAGCACAGTAGCCGAAGTGTACAAGTTCATTTTGGATGATCTTACTTATGCAGAAGCCAAATTGCCTGAGAATAACGCTGCCCACCACGTGACACGCGCTGAAAAAGGTGCGGCTATTGCCATGAAGACTCGTGTCTACTTGCACATGGGCGATTGGGCTAACGTTATTGCGGAAGCCAATAAAATCGTGTCTACCGGTGCGCCCTTCACCAGTCCTGTTGGTGGATATAAATTGACCACGTCCGTAGAGGGCCCTTGGGCCGACAATCGTAGTTCGGAATGCATGTTGTCTATGGAAATGAGTGCCGTGGACGATTTGAATACAAACGCAGCCTTGGCGCGCATGGGCGGAAGTCCTACGTTGGGTGCCCGCGGCGAATATGCCATCAGTCCCATCATCTGGAACCAAAACTTCTGGCATAAAGACGACCTGAGAAGAACGCTGTTGGTAAGAGACAACGGAGCTCGTTATTACACACACAAATTCAGAGACTACGAGCAATGGAAAGATTTTGCTCCCATCATCCGCTATGCTGAAGTGCTCCTGAATGCAGCGGAAGCCGAAGCTCGTCAGAATGGAAAAGCACAACGGGCGTTGGATCTGTTGAATGCGATCCGCGACCGTGCAAAGGCAGGTGCCATGGCATCATATACCATGGGTGATTTTGCAACGGCAAAGGATCTTGTTCAGGGTATTCTTAATGAAAGAAGGATAGAATTGCTCGCAGAAGGTTCGCGCTGGTCGGATATCCACCGCAATGGTGTGGATCCTGATTTCAAAGAAGCCGGTGGTGGCATCCCCGCCAAAATGATCTCTTCAGATGTGACCTCGTTTGCCGCCTATACGATCGGCACACTGCCCACATCGTTTGGCGTTAAGGCCATTCCCTATGATGATTTCAGATATTTGTGGCCTATTCCCACTTCCGAAGTATCGATTAACCCGACGCTTGCGGCTGAACAAAACCCTGGATTCTAAAAAAGCATTAGCATGAAAAAACTATTAAGCATATTTTCCTTGAGCTTGCTCCTTTTGATTGCAAGCTGTAGAGACGAATCCTATGGGCCGACCACCTATGAGTATGCCACCATCGATACGTCTGATATTCCCGAGAGCGTAACGGAAGATTCCGACGAAACGGTTACGATTCCGGTTCTGTACGGCGGTACATTGTCCAATGCAACTGCGTTCACTATAAATTATAAGATCGAAGGCGGTACTTATGGTGCAGACTACGTCGTAGTAGGCGGATCTTCCGCAACGGGATCGGTATCCATTCCCGCAGGCACAACTGGTGATAAAGCCATCGGCCTGATCGAGATCGTGCCGGTTGCAGACTTGAAGAAGGAGCCGAACGTGGAATTGACCATCACCTTGGTGGATGCCTCGAATGGCCTGAGCCTCGGTTTCCCGGGCGCAAAGTCATATACTTTCACGGTTGAAGATGACGACTGCGATTATGTTGAAGCGAATTTCATAGGCACAGCTGCCGGCAGAGAATTCTATGACGACGGCAGCACGTATCCCACGGACCCAGACGCTCCTGGCTATGATGTAGGCTTTACCTCGACGGGAACAAATGAATTTGAAATGGATAACTTCTGGGGAAGCAGCTATCACGTATCATTCACTATCGATCCAACAACATTTGTGGTGACCGTACCCGGCCAGGATATTGAGGACGGATTTCATGTCGATGGAACGGGAACCGTTTCTACCTGCGGAAAAACGATCACGATCACAATGAATATGGATGGACCGGGGTATACCGGTACCTTCAAAAACGTCTATACGTTCCCGGAATAGAAAAACTAGTACTCCTATAGAAAAGTCCCTGACCAACACCGGTCAGGGATTTTTTTTGTGATTTTGACCCACCCCAGGCGTTGCTGTAGGGTGATTCAAAGGTTAAATCAAAAGAATCCGAAACCGATTTAGCGCCGCAAACCCTATGAATACCCTCCAAACCCAAAATTCCCGAACCTTTCCTCATCTTTTCCGTAACCGGTAAAATTCGGTTTTCACAAGTCAGAATCCCCCTTTTTATGGTATTTAACACTGTTTTACACTACCTCATATAGAGGTATGCTCTTTTTGCCATGTAATATTTTGTTATAAGTTTGAACAAGTAAGTTTAGACACGCATGTCTAAACCCATAACTCATTAACCTAAACTTATAACCATGCGGAAATTTTTACTTGTATGCTTAACAGCGGTGTTCGCGCTCGCCAGTAGCGAGTTGTGGGCACAGGATCGAACGGTTTCCGGCCGGATCACCTCGCCAGAGGATGGTTCGCCACTGCCCGGTGTAAACGTTGTGCTAAAGGGGTCCACCAACGGCACGGTAACGGACGTCAATGGACAATACAGCCTTTCTGTACCTGCTTCAGGCGGTACGTTGGTGATCACCTTTATTGGTCTGAAATCACAGGAAGTTGTCATTGGCGAACGCAATACGGTGGACGTTCAAATGCAACAAGACGTGACTCAGCTCTCAGAAGTTGTAGTGTCAGCGCTTGGCATCGAGCAAAATCGCGATGAGCTGGGAACGGCTTCTTCTAATATCGGCGGTAGTGCGGTTTCAAAATCAGGTGAGGCCACGCTTATTAACGGTTTGGCGGCCAAAGCTTCCGGTGTAAATATCGTTAAGAGCAGCGGTGATCCGGGTGCTGGAGCTTACATCCAAATTCGTGGACAAAGCACGATCACGGGAAACCTTCAGCCGCTCATCATTTTGGATGGTATGCCCATTTACAACTCCCAATCCGGCATGTCTGAAACGGATGGTGGTATCGATGGTGTGGCACAGCAATCTCGTTTGAACGACTTGAACCCCGATGATATCCAGTCGGTCGAAGTATTGAAAGGCGCAAGTGCGGGTGCCCTTTGGGGAACACGTGCGGCCAATGGCGTGATCGTTATTACCACGAAAAAAGGTGCAAGCGAGAAAGGCAAAATAAATGTCTCGCTGAAATACACCCACTCCATCGACAAACTTTACATCGCCCATGATTTGACCCACAACTGGGGTTCAGGCACTTTGATGCAGTATCAAAATACACCGTCAAGTGGTGGAAGCTGGGGCGACTACATTCCCAGTCGTTCAGGAGGTGCAGATGCCTTCATAACCAATCCTGCCGATCCAGGCTATGGGGGAGTATTCCAAGCCCCTGATGGAACGAAATTCTATAGCATTGCAAATGGTACCGTCGCGAATCCGCACGGTGGAAAGAACTCCCGGGATATATTCGACTACAGGGATAACCTCTTTAAGACCGGAAGCTATAATGATTTCGGTGTGACATTGAACGGTGGCGACAAGGATGGCAATTTCTACATCAGTGTCGACAATCTGAAGCAAGATGGTATCATCAAGCGCAACAGCAATTATGATAGAACGTCGTTCCGTGTGAACACGAACAAACGGTTTAACCCATTCATAAAAATAAGCTCCAATTTTGGTTATACGAAAACCAAATCCAATCGCACGCAAATGGGATCAAATCCCTCGGGCTTGTATTTGGGCGGCTTGCGGACTTCACCCGATTTCAACAACGAATACAGTGTGGGTGACTACACCAATGCCGATGGCGTGGTATCCCTTAATCGTCAAAGAGCTTACAGAAACCCTTTGGGAGCCAGCGCAAAGTCTACCTACGACAACCCGCTGTGGATGATGGATCACAACATCAGCACTTCGGACGTGGATCGTTTTATGGGAACTTTCGAATTGGAATTGTCGCCCCTCAAATGGCTTGATGTTATTGGCCGCGGTGGTGTTGATAGTTATATCGACCGACGCTATGATTTCCTCGACCCGTTGGCGTCGCTTCAACCCGGTGGAAATCTTAGCCTCCAAACCATTAAGGAAACGCAGTTCAACGCCGACGTGTTCGGACGTGGCAAATTTACGATTGACAAAGACCTGACGTTGATTGCGCTGGTGGGGATGAACCTCAACCAAAGGCAATATGAAAGAATCGGGGGTACTGCGCAATCTTTTGTAATTGATAAGGCCCCAATTCCTTTGGACTTAACGAATGCTACGTTGGGCAATCAATTTCCTTTCAATGCATTTAATCAACAGCGCACAGCGGCTCTGTATTCGACGTTGGATTTTGCCTTTAAGAATGTGCTCTTTCTCGGTTTGACAGGCAGAGCAGAAAGTGCTTCTACATTCGGTCGTGCAACACAAAGCACGTTCTTTTATCCGGCCGCAAATCTCGCCTGGCAGTTTGGCCAGTTGCTAGATTCCAAAGTGTTGTCGTTTGGTAAATTAAGAACCAGCTATGGTCAGGTAGGTGTGCAGCCATCACCCTATAACACGGCCACCTATTATGTGCCGGGCGGTGTTGCCGACGGTTGGGGAAGCCAACTTCTTTCCTCAGCTTATGGTGGCGGCTACGTTCAGAGCACAACGCTGGGTAATGCTTCTTTGAAGCCTGAACGCAAAAGCGAACTTGAATTTGGAACAGACTTGCGTTTTTTCCAGGACAGAGTTAGCCTGAGCGGTACCTACTTTACAAACAAAACAGTCGACGCGATCCTCCAGGTATCTACGGCTCCGTCTACCGGTTTCTCAAATCAAGTGGGCAACGCAGCGGAGATCACCAACCACGGTTGGGAGTTCGATTTGGGTGCTGAAGTGATCAAAGCCGGTGACTTCTCGTGGAAGATCAGCGGTAACTGGTCGATGTATCGCAATGAAGTGACCAATCTGGCGGGCACATCCTCGCTCTTTTTGAACGGCTTTGCGGGCGCTTCGTCCCGCGCTGTACAGGGTCAGCCCCTGGGCGTGCTGTGGGGTATCGATTGGGATAAGGATGCACAGGGCAACCTTATCTTAGATGAAAGAGGATTTCCGAAAGCCGCTCCCAACGAATCCGTTATAGGCAATCCGAATCCCCAATGGAAGTCGGCCATTGGAAACACATTCTCCTTCAAAGGATTTTCACTCTATGTTTTGGTAGAGAGAACACAAGGCGGTCAGATCTGGGCTGGAACACACGGCATCATGGATAACTTTGGAAGATCAAAAGATACCGACGTCATCACAACGATCTCGGGCGCAGAAGCGGCCACCATGCCGATATGGGGCGCTGTTCCCGATAATATGGGCGGAACAAACCGCGGTAAGGTCGTGTCTGAGCGCTACGCACCGAATGCCGATGGCACCTATACTTTTAGAGGTAGTGTGAGAGATTTTGGAGGTGGAAAGAAAGTTGCACTGGATCAAGGTTGGTATACCGATCTCGGCGGTGGTTTCGGCCCGGTGGCGAGTCAATACATCAAGGATGCTACCAATACGCGCATCAGAGAAGTGACACTGGCCTACTCGTTGAACTCCGCCGCATTCAGAGCGGCAACGAAGTTGACTTCCATCGACTTCTCCATTACCGGCAGAAACTTGTTCATTACCGGTCCGGATGTGAAGTACATTGGAACCGATCCCGAAACCAATCTTACGGGTAGCTCAAATGGACGTGGCTTGGAGTACTTTAACAACCCCGCCACCCGTTCGTATTTGTTCACCATCAAGATTAATTATTGATCACTTTAGAATTCGCAGTATGAAAAAATATATAACATCATTTAAAAGGATTGCCCTGGTCGTAGCGATAGGGACCTTGATAAGCTCCTGTGAGAAATTTACGGAAGGAGTTAGCGAGTTTGATCCCACAAAACCCACTGATGCTTCCTTGAAACTAGTTGTGAACTCAGCCGAAGTTGCCTACATCTCTTACATGGAAGGTGAGCTCACGCGCATTGGAGGTATGTGGAGCGGTCAATTTACCGGTACGGATAGACAGTACGTTGCCTTGAATAACTATACGTCCACGGCACCCGACTATGATAACGCCTGGTCAGCAATTTATGCCAGCACCTTTAAAGCAATACGCATCGCAGAAGAAAAAGCTGCCGCGGTCAATAACAAGCGCGCGCTCGCCATGGCGCAGATTCTGGAAGCACATACCATCGCTACAACGACGGCTTTGTTTGGAGATATTCCTTATTCACAGGCCAACAACCTGAAGGAATACCCCAATCCCGTATTTGATAATCAGATGGATATCTATGCCTCTCTTCTGACGCTACTGGATGATGCTATTAAGAACATCGATGCAGCTCCCAATGGCACCGGCTATGACGGAGATATTTTTGGTGGAACCGACGCTATTTGGAAAGCCAGAGCCAATACGGTGAAAGCAAAACTGTATCTGCAACTCGGCGATTATGTCAATGCACAATTAGCAGCAGAAAAGGGTATTTCCGCCGGAGCCGACGAAATTGTTGCTCAGCACGGGGGAACATATCAGCAGGATTTCAATATTTTTTACTCCTTCCTGGTCTATGATCGCCCTGGCTACATGGGCGCCACAGATGCCTATGCGCCAAGAATGATTGATCCGACCAGCCCGGAAACGTTTAATCGGAACAATGCGAAAACGGATGAATCCGATCGCTTTGCATACATATACTGGGGTGATTTTGCAGATGGTTATGATTTGAATGTCTCTGGAGTGGATTACGACGATGGCAATCCCGACGGTATGTTCTCTAACCAAGCTCCTTTCGGTATCCTGACGTATCGCGACAATCAGTTGATCCTGGCAGAAGCCTTGCTGAGGCAGAACAATTTTAGCACGGCCCTGGATGAATTGAACGAATACAGAGCTTATCTCAGCGCCGGGGGCTATCTCAATCCGGATTATGTTACCGGAACAGGCCATTACCAGGACTATGATGCTGCGGATTTTGCCAATGGCGGAATGGAAAATGCAGACGGCCTCGATCAAAACGATGCCTTATACAGGGAGATCGTAGAAGAAAGATACATTTCGCTGCTCAGCTCTATGGATGTATTTATCGATATGCATCGCAAGGGATTTGGTGCGTTCGCATCGAAGCAGAACTGGCAGGTTATCGGTCTCACGCCGGTAAACGGAACGACTATCCCACAGCGATACCTGATTGCTCAGGTAGAAGTTAACTCCAATACCTCTACGCCTCGCCCTTCACCGGGCCTGTTCGATGTGTTGCAAGTCTTCAAATAGTTGAAAAAACAATTAGAATAGCAAGGGCTGCCGCAAGGCAGCCCTTCTTTGTTTAACGGCCCGTCTCTGCAAGCATTTGGTGTGTTGATCCACAGCCACCTATATTTGCACCAGAATTTGTTACAAAATGGTCTACGTCAGCCGCAAAGAACACTTCAACGCCGCCCACAAGCTCTATAATCCGAAATGGTCCCCGGAGCGGAACGTAGAGGTCTTTGGACCCTGCGCAAACGATAACTGGCATGGTCACAACTTCGAGCTCATCGTGACCGTGAAGGGCAAACCCGACCCCGACACCGGTTTTGTGGTAGACCTGAAGCAACTGAGCACCCTCATCCGGAAAGAAGTGATCGATAAACTCGACCACAAAAACCTGAACCTGGATGTCGACTTCATGACCGGGAAACTGGCCAGCTGCGAAAACCTCATCATCGAGATCTGGCGCATCTTGCACGCACACCTCCCGAGCATCACCCCGAACGGCAAACTCCACAGCCTGCGCCTTTTCGAAACGCCGCGCAATTACGTGGACTACTTTGGAGAATAAACCCGAAAGGCCGTACTTCGCCCTCCGTACCTCGTAAATTCCATATGCGCTATTACATTATTGCGGGCGAACGATCCGGTGATTTACACGGCGGCAATCTGGTAAAAGCCATACGTCAACGCGACCCACAGGCGACGTTCAAGGGCTTTGGCGGCGAATACATGCGCCAGGCAGGCGTGGAACTCACTGTTCACTACGACGCCATGGCCTTCATGGGATTCACCCAGGTGTTGATGAACCTGAACAGCATCTCCAAATTCATAAAGCAGTGCACAGCCGATATCCTGGACTTCAAACCGGATGTGGTTATTCTCATCGACTATGGCGGCTTTAACCGGCAGATTGCATCGTTCGGCAAAAAGCGTGGCATAAGGATCTTCTATTACATACCACCCAAGGTGTGGGCCTGGGGCCAATACAGGGCCCGGGGACTGAAGGCAACCGTCGACCGCATGTTTGTGATCCTGCCTTTTGAAAAAGACTTCTTCAAAAAATTTGATTGGGATGTGGACTATGTCGGCAATCCGGTTTTGGATGCCGTCAAGGCACATCGGCAAAGCGATGGGTTCCTGTCCAAATGGAGCCTGCGAGAAGATCAGCCGATCATCGCCTTGCTCCCCGGCAGCCGCAAGCAGGAATTGCAACGTCTCGTGCCGGTCATGGCCAAAGTGGCCCGTAAATTTCCGGAATATACGTTTGCCGTCGCGGCGGTTTCTAATCTTGACAAGGCTTTATATGCGCCCTTTTCTGATTTGCCGAACGTCAAGTATGTAGAGGAGCAAACCTATGATTTGCTTTCGCATGCACGGGCGGCCATCGTCACCTCTGGCACAGCGACATTGGAAACCGCCCTCTTCCGCGTGCCGCAGATCGTCGTGTATAAGCTGAGCGGTCTCAATTATCGCGTGGTCAAATGGCTCATCAAGATTCCTTTCATTTCGCTGGTCAACCTCATCGCCGGAAAAGAAGTGGTAAAAGAAATGATACAGGGCGATGCTAACGTCGACAATCTCGCGGGCGAACTAAAACAACTACTCATAGATTCGCCCCGGCGAAATGAAGTCCTGAAGGGCTACGATGAGATCATCAGAATATTAGACACCGGCTCTGCTTCTGAGAATGCTGCCAATCTGATGATTGGTTATCTGCAAAGTCGATCTAAAGATTGATCCTACTGACCATGAAGATGATGTGTTGGCATTTTGGGTGATGAGCTTCACGACGGCTTGCCATTTGAAAATGGTACTTCGGTTTTATAGAGAATGGAGGTCAACGGGCAAACATTAAGGGAGATGAGAACACCACTTTTGATTTTGTTTTGTTTGTAACCTTCTTATCCTGAAGCAAAAGATTGTATACGGTTGAGAGAGAAGATAATATTATCAAACTCATCATGGATGACCGAATGGTTGACAGTATTCATTTTTTTTTCGAATCAGTATTTTAGGTGCGTAGAGAAAGACAGCGAATTTTATTTTATTGATGAAATAAGCACACCCTCGACGATTTACCTAAACCTATATAGGGTCAAGATAAACGGTAGTTCCTTTGCTGCGCCGGAGAAGAGAGTTTTGCAGAGCGTCAATAAGTCGTGTCTTCCATGGATCAGAAAAAACAATATCGCATTGTGAGTGAAGTAACTTGCGAGGAACCGCAGGTTTTAAAGTTCTTCCCGGTAACTGGAGGCCGGTGAAGCAGTAGGTAAAGGTTTATTTTGACATAGACCAAGACCTCAGAATACACCGGTCAATAAGCCGATTCCAAAAAACATAAATATTATTCCAAAGATTATATTCATGACTCTGTCAAAGTATTTCCCCAAGATTTTCTTTGGAATGAAGCTGTCGCTATAGGTAAACTGCATGGTCACGGGCTTGTTTTTGATAGCGCAATAAAAAGAGTAGACACTCCAAATGATCATGAATGCCGAGAGCCATGGCCGCATTTTATGAATATCTAATAGCATCTGAAGTTCGTTTTTTTAATTCGATTGATTAACAATTTCGGATCAGCATCCCCAATAGCCCAAGTTGCGTCTTTTAATTAAATAAGTACATCTACGTACGTATAAACGTCCTTACATCCTTGATTATCAAGATGTAATTTTGATTTTTTTTATGCGATGAGGACGAGAGTGAAAGGCGAAAAAAGCGATACCTCCTTTGCCTGCGATGACCTGCCAATGCCCGTGATCATTTATCGTAGGGACAACGGGTGCTTGCTGAAATTTAATAAGGAAGCGAAGCGGGTGTTTGGCTTGCCAGTTTCGGGCAAGGCCTTGAATATCTCGGCCATCAGGTCAGAAAAGCTTATTAACCCACCAAAAAGCAGGTCCAAAAAGGCCGTCGATTTTGGCGCGGTAATCCATCGCACGAGTAAAGGTGAAGAGATTTTACTAAGGGTATTCCGCAAACCCATCCACTTTGAGGGCGCCGATTGTTTTGTCGACTTTTTAGAAGGTGTTGGTGCTGTTGCGATCAGGAATGAAAAAGCGAGTGCCAATCTCAGCGAGACCTTGATTTTTGGAAAAATGGGCAGCGCTGAACTAGACCTGCAAACTTTTCTGCTCACGGTTAGCAAGGAACTGTTTCAGTTGCTGGATGTGACCGTCAACGAGCCTCAGACAGTACCTGTCGAGCAATTTTTAAAGACATATATCCATCCTGATTTCCTGACAGAAGTTCTGCAGAAAATTGACGAAGGTATGAACGGCCATGCCGATAAGAAGAAAGTGGTCAATACAGCCTTTGAGATGATCACGGCAAACGGCAGGCGGATCTGGGTTAAAGCCATGGGTATTTTTAAAGGCAGCACGGCTTTGGGGATCCTTCACGATGTGACGGAGCCGGCAAAGGCGCAAGAGGCATTGGTGGAGGCTAACCAGTTGTTCGAGCGGTTGGCAGACAACGTTCCGGGGATGATTTTTAAATATCAGCTCAAGGATGAAAGCAGCGGCCAATTTCTTTATGCAAGCCATGGATGTGAGTCATTGTTTGGAATTTCGGCAGAAAAAGTAAAGGCGCAAGGATTAGCGCACATCGTTCATCCCGATGATTTACCCGTGATACGGCAAACCATGAAAGATGGATTTCATAATGATCTCCCCTGGGAAATGGAATTTAGGGTGATCATGCCAAACGGTTCCCTCAAATGGATAGCCGGCGCCTCAAGTCCATACCAGGAAAGGAACGGTGAGTATTGCTGGTTCGGATTCATGCATGATGTAACGGGGCGAAAGTTGGCTGAACTCAAGCGCATAGAGATCGAAAGAATCGCGCAGGAAAATCTTAGGGCACTGGAGACTGAAATGGAAAAATTCCATTCTTTGGTGGGAACCATAGATGGCATTGTCTGGGAAGCGGATGCCCGGACTTTTGAATTTAAGTTTGTCAGTAAACAGGCGGAAAAGATATTGGGGTATCCGGTTTCAGACTGGCATACACAGCCCGATTTCTGGGCGAATAGAATTCACCCCGAGGATAGGGATACGGCTGTTAATTTTTGCAGGCTATCCACAAGCGAATTGCGCGATCATGATTTCGAATACCGCATGATCACCCGCGAGGGTCGTGAAGTCTGGGTCCAGGACAAGGTCGCCGTCATTCATAGAGATGGCAAACCCATATTGCTTCGCGGCATCATGCTTGACATCACGGCCCACAAAATAACGGAAGAGGAGATAAGAAAAAGCGAGAGACGGTTCAGACTCCTGTACAACAACACCCCGGTGATGATGCACTCCATTGAAGTTGATGGGAAATTGAGCCGCGTAAGCGACTACTGGTTACAAAAAATGGAATATTCCCGGGAGGAGGTTCTCGGAAGACGAAGCACAGAATTCATGACGGCCGAATCGAAGGAGAAATCGGCTAAGAACTTGCCGAATTTTATCAGGTCAGGCGTGGCGAACAATTTGGAATTTGACTTTGTGACCAAAAGCGGCAAAGTTTTAAATACGCTTTTGTCGTCGAGTGCTGAGTATGACGAGCAAGGCAATTTTACGCGATCGATGACCGTGGTGACCGATATCACGGAAACAAAGAAGTTGGGGAAGCGATTGGAACTTGCCAATAGGGCCGCGCGGTTGGGTGTTTGGCAAATTGATTTTGCAAATGACTCCTGGGAGTGCGATGATAAGTTGAGAGAAATATTTGGTATCGGGGAAAATGTGCTTACCCGTGAGAAGTATTGGGCGATCATTCACCCCGATGAAAGGGAAGCCAAAATTAAGCGGGATAAACTCTTGCTGCAATCGACGGGCAGCCATTACAACGACGAGTACCGGATCATAAGGTCGACGGACCAGGAAGTGCGGTACATTAAATCGCAAGGTTTGTTTTTTCGCGATGAGCAGGGGAAGCCGTTAAGCGGCGTTTCCGTCGTCTACGATCAAACACAGGAGAAGCTGGCAGAGCAGAAAACACTTCAATCGCTGAGGGAGAAAGAAACGCTGATAAAAGAAGTGCATCACCGCATCAAGAACAATCTTCAGCTGATCTCCAGTATTGTGTATTTGAAGTTGTCCACTTTTAAGCAAAATGATATTCGCGAATTTTTGGAGGGCCTGCGACAAAAAATAAAGTCCATCGCCGTGCTTCATGAGCGCCTTCTTCAAACCGAGGAGCTAGACGCGGTGAACATAGCCGACTTTTTAAATAGGGTGCTCAAAGACATTCAGGTTTCATTTTATAGACCGGACCTGATGGTAAACGCAAAACGGGAGATTTTGCCGGTTTACCTTCCGTCGGACGTGGCCACGTATTGTGGGTTAATCGTGAATGAATTGGTTACAAACGCCATTAAGCATGCTTTTCCCTCCGAAAACAAGGGAGAGATCGTTGTCCGCTTCTTGCAAGAGGAAGGGAAATTTTTATTGAGTGTTTGTGATAATGGCATTGGCCTGCCGGCGCACGTTGCGCCACGGTCTAGTGGAAGCTTCGGGATGTCGCTCATTTACATTTTCGTGCAGCAGTTGGGTGGTGAGTTTTCGATCACCAGAGGAAATGGAACGGATTTTCAAATACGATTCCGCTGAATTTTCAACTGTAAACCAGAGGGATGATTCAAATTGAGGTGTTAAAAAAAGCAATTGAAGAGCAATGATCAATAAGCGTAACCTGTCTTTGTTAGTGGTAGTATTCGTATCAACGTTGCTCATCCTGGTCGACTACTTCACCATCCGGACAACATCGGCGGTGCGGGCCTACACGAATGGCGAGTCCCGTTACTCAAAAGGACAAAAGGATGGCTCGAAGCATTTGATCATGTATATCAGTTCCGGGAATCCGAAATATTGGGATTATTTTTTGAGAGAATTGAGAGTGCCGCTGGGAGACAGTGCTGCGCGGGTCGGCCTGATGAATAATGGTGAAGAAGCGACGATAAAAGATGGTTTTCTGCAGGGCGAAAACCATATCGATGACTTGGATAACATGATCTGGCTGTTCCAAAATTTCAAAGACGTCTCTTTTATGAGGAGGGCCATTCAGATCTGGAAACAAGCCGATGTCAAAATCGGTAAGCTTGTTTTGTTGGGAGGAGACGTCAGAAAAAAAATGGTGGCCGGCGGCTTCTCGTTACAAGAAAAGGAAATGGTGATGCAAGAGGTCGATAAGTTGACGCTGGAGTTAACAACGATGGAGCGGGAATTCAGCGATGTGTTGGGGTCTGCTGCCCGGGAGATCAATATTTACCTCTTTGTCCTGAATATCTTCTTGACGCTCCTGATCATCGGAAGCGCGGGAAGCTTTTCGATGATTATGATTCGGAAATTAAGGGCCTCCAACGAACGATCGAAGGAGACGCTGCAAGCTTTGCTCCTGAGCGAACAGCGACTCAAGGAAATTCTAAACCGTTTTGAAAAACTCTCCGATAATATTCCGGGCTTTATCTATGAGTTCTGCATGCGGCCGGATGGCTCCACGTATTTCCCGTTTGCCAGTAAAGGAGTAAAAGAAATTTACGGTCTGTCGCCAAGCGAAATTTCGGAGGATGCTATGCCGTTGTTCGACCGCATGCATCCCGATGATCGCGAGCGGGTAGGCAAGGAAATAGAGCAAGCGGCCAGAACGTTGTCCGGTAGGGTCAGCGAGTTCCGTATTCATACGCCGGGTGGCACAACAAAATGGATGAGAACACAGGCCACGATCGAGCCGCAAAAGGATGGCAGTTTCCTGTGGTATGGTTATACGTTTGAAATAACCGAACTAAAAAAGGCGATGATAGTTTTGGAGGAATTGCTTAAGGAAAAGGAGGAACTCATTTCTGTGAAGGATAAATTTTTCAGCATTGTTTCGCATGACCTGAAAAGCCCGGTCAATACCCTCCACAGTTTCATCCTGTTGATCGAGAAATGTATTGACGACTTGTCAAAAGAGGAAATCAAAAAGATGGTGAATGAGATCAACAAAGCCTTCCAGGGCACCAAAGCCTTGATGGACGATCTCACCACCTGGGCGCAGTCGCGAATGAATGGAAATGGAACAACGCCTGAAAACATCGATCTAAGAAGGAACATTGATGCTATGATTTCCCTGGCCATGGAAAGTAGTGCGGTAAAACAAATTGCCATTTCCTATAGCGGACCGAATGTACTGCCTGTTTACGCCGACAGCTACCAGGTCGATTTTATCATTCGTAACCTGCTGAGCAACGCCATTAAGTTTACGCCAAGGGGAGGTGAAATTGATATTTGCGCCCGTACGGAAAATGGGTCTGTAAAACTGTCGATCCAGGACTCCGGCATCGGCATTTCGTCGGTGGACCTTAAAGATCTTTTTCAAATGGGTAAAGTCAGAAGTACGAGGGGAACCGAAGGCGAGAAGGGAACGGGTTTGGGACTCGGTCTTGTAAAGGAATTTATTGATAAGAATGCAGGAGAGATTGCCGTGGAAAGCACGAAGGGCAAAGGAACAGCATTTCATGTAACCCTGCCACGGGGTGCATCATTTGGAGATCGAATCACCCGGGACTGACGAGTTAGGGAACACGTTAATATTATCAGAGGAAATACGTATGTCGAAAGCGCGCATCATGATCGTTGAAGATTCTTTTATTGTAGCCTATCACTTGCAGGCTACTTTGGAAGGAGAAGGTTATACGGTTTTAGAGAAATTGGATTCCGGGAGTGCGGCGATTGAGTATGCCGCGCAGAACCGGCCGGATTTAGTTTTAATGGACATTATGCTCAATGGAGAATTGGATGGCATTCAAACCGCCTCCATCTTGAAATCGAGATACAATTTGCCGGTGATCTACATCACGGCGCTGACAGATAAAGACACCATTCAACGCGCGAAAATTACCGAGCCCTATGGGTATTTGACAAAGCCCTTTGAAGACCGTGAAATTTTTACGGTGATCGAGATGGCGCTCTATAAACATGAGATCGAATCAAGGCTCAGGCAAAGCGAGGAGAAATATTTTACGACGGTACAATCGATAAGCGATGCCATTGTGATCATAGACGACCAGCACACAATCTCCTACCTTAACCCAAAGGCGGAGGCCATCACCGGCTATAAATTGGGGGAGGCTCTTGGAAGGAATGTGGCTGATATTATGTACCTTCGGAATGAAGCAACCGGTGAATTCCCTGTTAACCCAATTCAATGCGACATTGTCTCTCACCACAATACAATGCCCGAGGGATTGCTGTTAGGTTCCAAACAAAACGTGTGGGTGCCCATAGGAGAGGGAAGTCTGAGTCCGGTTATTGATGCGCATGACAAACTGATCGGTTTGGTTATGATATTCAAGGATTTGTCGGAGAAGCGAGCCAATGAAAGGATGGCGAAGGACTTTGAAAAACAACGCCTCAGCGCACTCATCGAGGGGCAGGAAAGAGAGCGAAGCCGCATAGCGAAAGACTTGCACGACGGATTAGGTCAGATACTAAATGCCGTAAAGATGAACGTGAACGTATTGGTGACGGACAAACGGACAGCGCAGGATTTATACAAGTTGCTGGATGAAGCGATTATTGAATCCATACGAATATCCGAGAATCTTTTGCCTTCCAAACTAAGGGATTTTGACCTGGCGACGTGTTTGCGCTCGATGTGCAGACAAATGAACGAAGCGGTGAACATTCCTATCTCGTTTCAATCGATGGGTATTCCGGCACGGCTGGAACAAACCCATAAAGTGAATTTATATCGAATTGCACAGGAAGCTGTTACCAATGCCATCAAGCATGCTCACGCGAGTTCCATTACCGTGCGCTTGAGCGAAAGACCGCAGGCCGTTCACCTCAGTATTGAAGACAATGGAAAGGGGATCCGTCCGGCAAAAGACGATCGCAACCACAGCGGACTAGTCAATATGCGTGACCGTGCAGAAATTTTGCAAGGCAAACTTTCCGTTAAACCCGGCCCTGAAGGAGGCACCATTGTTATGATCGAAACACCTGTTCATCCCAATTAAAACCCAAAATGAAAAAGCATAAAATCATGTTAGCCGATGATCACGCCATGATCCGGGCTGGCGTAAAAAACTTGCTGAGAGAATCAGAAGACATTGTCGTAATCGGGGAAGCAGAGAACGGACGTCAGGCTGTCGATTTGTATGAAGAATTGAAACCCGATCTGATCATCCTGGATATCTCCCTTCCGGATATGAACGGCATGGAAGTGACGCAAAAAATTTTGGCCTTCGATCCCAGTGCGAACATATTGATGCTTTCCATGTACGATGATGAAGATTATGTCGGCCGGTGTATTGAAAATGGCGTGAAGGGATACGTCGTAAAGAATGAAAGTGGGGAAGAGCTGGAATATGCGGTTCATACCATTTTGGAGGGCAAAACATACTTTAGTCAGGCGGTACATAAAGTGATCCTCAACAAATACAAACGAGCTGCGGTCAAAAAGAAGGAACGGCATGAAGACATCAGGCTGACGGCCCGCGAAATCGAAATCGTCAAACTAATCGACGACGGGCTCACCAGCCAGCAAATGGCCGATAAATTATTCATCAGCCCCCGTACCGTTGAAACCCATCGGGCCAATCTCATGAAGAAATTCGCCGTGAAAAACTCAATTGAACTGGTGAAAAAGGCGAGACAGATGAATATTCTCACTTAAAGCCACACCCCGCCCTACGTAATTTTCCTTACCGCTGCTATGTAGTTCTACGAAACGAAATTCAATAAAAACATGTATTGAGCCAGGCATTTCCTTTTCTAAACTTTGAATGAAATAGGAAGGGATATACCATGGATCAAGCGATCGGAATGAAGCCGGAGTGGGAGAGGGGAAAGCAAATGCTGGCTTTGGAAAATCCGGGCAAGCCGTTTTTTGACAATACATTCGAAATTATTTTTTGGTCTTCTCCCGGCGACAAGATCCTTTTTGGCAACAAACTCTTTTTTGAAGGTTTTGGATTTGACAACGACCACCGCGCAAAAGATTTTCCTGTCTCTCATTTGTTTGTCAATCCCGAAGACTACCTCCGTATAAAATTCAGATTACTATCGGGCGAATCGGTCCGGCAGCACGCCGTTGATTTTAAAAGGCTAAATGGAAAGAAAATCGTTGCATGGTTAAATGCCCAAAGCCTGGTAAATGAGAGAGGGGAGACCGTTTTTAATTGGACCGTCCTGGATATTTCTGAGCGAGTGGAATTTGAGCGAAACCTGGAGCAAAAAAATCTGCAATTGGCGAAGATCAACAGCCAGATGGAGAAGTTCCTCTATAGTGCATCACACGATCTCCGCTCACCCATTACCTCGATCATGGGCCTGGTGAATCTGACCCGTCTTCACACCAGCGACCGAACCATCATGGAATACGTGGAAAAGATTGAGGCAAGCGCGCAACGCCTCGACAACATTATTCAGGATATCATCCGTTTTTCGAAAACTACCTACAAACACATCCATAGCGAGAAAATTGAATTCGATACGTTGGTATGGAAGGTGATCAATGCGCATCGCGGCAGTGAAAATTTCAATCGCTTGAAGATTGGGGTGGCCGTTCGGGGAGAAGGGGCTTTCTACAGCGATCCGGATAGACTGGAAATCATACTGGAAAATTTGATCCGGAATGCTATCCAATTTCAGGATGCGGCCAAGGTACGGCCGTTTCTTCACGTCCTTGTGAACGTAGTGCCTGAGCACGTTACCATTGAAGTCCATGACAACGGAATTGGCATCGCCCGGCAGTACTTTGATCAGATCTTCAATATGTTTTACAAAGCGTCCATCCAATCGAAGGGCGCAGGTCTGGGGCTTTACATTGTGAAGGAGGGAATTGAGCAACTGACCGGGAATATTTCTGTCGAGTCTGAAGTCGGATTTGGCAGCGTGTTTAAGGTTTTTATTCCCAATAGCCCGAAGGGGAAATTGATCAACCGGAAAAATCAACTCAAGCATGAGAAGGTGGACGTTAGGTAAGTATAACTACGGGGTTTGAATCCGTATAACATCTGAATTCAAAATACAGGATTCCTCTGAATTCCGTCTACATAAGGTGTAATACCTTTATAAAAAATCGAAATCGATTTCTAACGAGATGATGTATGGATCGAGAAAGAAATTTAAATGTTCAGGTTCAGTATTCAATAAATAAAGCATAGGACCGTGGACCCGGAACAAACCATAGACAGAGAATCCAGTTCCGCAAGGACGCGACTGGAGGCTCAGCCAAGGGAAGGAAACGCAAATAAATCGAAATCTAAAACACCGAGGAAAATGAACAAAAATTTGTACCAGGAAAAGGAAAATGGGGCAGGCGGCGGTTCGTCAACCGGAGCAGGTGCTTCTTTAGTGGAAGATCTTCAAAAGCGATTGCAGGAAATTCAACAGCTGGCCGATCGGAACGTGCAAGCGCTCAGCGCGGCGGTGGATGCCATCATTCAAATTGATGCCCAAAGAAATATCATTTTCTATAATGCGTCGGCCGAAAAGATGTTTGGTTTCAGCAGCGCGGAAGTAATGGGCAAGAACGTGAAAACGATCGTTCCCATGGAGCACCAGGGCGTGCATGATCAATATGTAGAGGACAACGTAAACACCGGCGTTAATAAAGTAGTAGGCATTGGACGCGACCTGGAAGCGACGAAAAAAGACGGAACGAGATTCTGGATCAATCTTTCGTTGAGCAAAACGAAGGTGGCCGACGAGACTCAATTCACAGCCTTTATCAAAGACATCACGCAGCAGAAGAATTCGACGCTGGAAATTGAAGGCCTGCAGCGCGAATTGAAAACCCGCATGGATCAGATCAACGTGGCCTGCGTAGTCTCTGAATCTGATCTGAAAGGAGATATTACGTATGTGAACGATTTGCTTTGCGAAGTATCTCAATACACCCGGGAAGAATGTATCGGGCAACCGCATAGCATGTTCCGGCACCCGGATATGCCAAAGTCGGTGTTCAAGGAAGTGTGGACAACCATCGGCAAGGGAAAAATTTTCAGAGGCGTAATTAAAAATCGCAAGAAGGATGGAAGCCCGTATTGGGTTGATGCGTTGATCGCCCCGGTATTGGGTCCTAACGGTAAGCCCATCAAATACATTGGAGTGCGTTATGTAATTACCGAGCAAATTGTGAAGCAACAGGAGCTTGAAGGGCAAATGAATGCCATCAACGCGTCCACAGCCTATATTGAATTTAATGTTGACGGCACAGTGTTGAAGGCGAATGACTTGTTTCTGAAGACCGTCAAATACGCACACGAGGAAATTGAAGGAAAGCATCACCGCATGTTTTGTGAGTCTGTCTATACAAGTTCCCGGGAATATGAACAGTTCTGGGCGAATTTAAGAAATGGTAGTGCTCAGGTGGGTGAATTTAAGCGAAGGGCTAAAGACGGTTCGGACGTTTGGCTCCAAGCAAATTATACCCCGGTGAAGGACGAAAAAGGAAACGTGGTTAAAGTCATCAAATTAGCCAACGACATCACGGGGCAGAAATTAAAGAACATCGATTTCCAGGGACAATTGGAAGCCATTGGCAGGTCAAATGCGGTGATCGAGTTCAACGTGGATGGCACGATCATTACGGCCAATGACAACTTTTTAAAGACCGTTGGCTATTCCTTAAGTGATATCAAAGGAAAACATCACCGCATGTTTGTAACACCTGAGCATGGACAAAGCGCGGAGTACAAAAATTTTTGGGATTCGCTTAGACGGGGAGAATTTTTTGTGGGAACGTATACCCGGATCAACCGGCGCGGCGAGGAAATCTATCTTCAGGCTTCGTACAATCCAATCGTAGACTTGGATGGCAAGCCGATCAAGGTAGTGAAATACGCGTTGGACATGACAGAGGTGATCCGCGTAATTAAGGCCATGGCGAAAGGAGACTTGAGCCTGCGTTGCGACACATCGGTGGATAACAGCGGACTCACCGCGGAGGTCAATAAAACCTTGGAAAATCTCAATAACGTGTTGGGCAATATCAGTCAGGGCTCGGATGTCGTCGCTAAATCTTCCGATTTGTTGCAGAAGAAGACGGATGACATGAAACGCAATACGACCGAAGTAGCCTCGGCCATTTCGCAAATGGCAAAAGGAGCACAAGATCAGGCTTCACGCACGGATGAATCTTCCAAACTTATTAATCATGTGATGGCGTCCGCGAATGACATGGAAAAACGGGCCAACGTGATCAACAAAGCTGCCGAGAAAGGTCTTGAGGGCTCGAACCAGGGAATGCGCACCGTGAAAATACTGGTCAACAATATGGGTGGTATAAAGGAATCCGCAGCGCAAACCTCCCAGTCCATTGGTGTGCTCACCAAACGTACGGAAGAAATTGGTCGCACGTTGAATGTCATTACCGACATCGCCAGTCAAACGAATTTGCTGGCGTTGAATGCGGCCATTGAAGCCGCCCGCGCGGGTGATGCCGGAAGAGGCTTTGCCGTAGTGGCGGAAGAGATCCGCAAGTTGGCAGAGGATTCACGGAAGTCGGCGGTTGAGATCGAAAAGATCATAAGCGATGTACAGCGCGACACGCAAGCCGCCGGGAAGGCCATCGAAAACATGGAGTCGAGTGTGAAGGAGGGAAACAAATCGAGTGTTGAGGCGGAGATGATCTTCCAGGAGATTGCCAAGTCGAGCGAGGAAACCTTTGGCGCCTCTAAAGAAATTCAATCCGCTACGCTGACGCAGAAGGAATCGATCAGTTCAGTGGTCAAGAATTTCGAACAGATTGTGGTGGTGTCGGAGGAAACGGCGGCGGGCACACAACAAGTTGCCACCTCCAGCCAGCAAATGAGTAGTGGGATGATGGAGATCGCAAAAGCCGGCGATGAGCTGTCGGCCGTTGCTGCAGAACTTCAGGCAGGCATTCAACAATTTAAACTTAAGAAATAACAACAGGCCCGTTGCCGGTATCGTCCAATGTAGGGTTGGGCAATCCGGTAGGGCTTGTGTTAAAAATCCTGTTTCGCCTCAAAAACATAAGTATGAAAGAAGACATAAGTACAGAGAAGCAAAAAAACAGTGCCAGTCGTGCGCTGCAGGTTGTGGTATTTAAGTTGGGCAATGAGGAGTATGGACTGCACATCGATCAAATTAAAGAAGTGGTAATCACACCCACGATCACGCGAATGCCGCAAACCCCTTCGTATGTGAAAGGTGTGGCCAATATACGTGGCAACGTGATTGCGATTTTTGACCTGGAAGACCGCTTTAACCTTTCAGGCATCACGCAAGACCAGGGAAGTAAGTATACCCTGGTGGTGGAAAGTGAAGATGTAAAATTAGGACTGCTTGTAAATGAAGTTCCCAATACGGTGTCGGTAAATGCGTCCGATTTAGACGAGTCGGTGGGCATTGTCAATGATGCCAGTGTAGAAACAAATTATATAAAGGGCATTATCAAAGCGGGACATCGCCTGATCATTCTCATCGACATTTTTAAAGTGATCGACCAGGAGATGGCAAACACGCTAAAGAAAACAGCAGTGGCGGCATGATCGAGTACACGTTAGCAATTGGTGACGTGGCCATTTCGCCAGGTCCCGCAAACTATACCTGCTTTGGACTGGGATCTTGTATTGGTCTCTTCATCCAGGATCGGACTACCGGCCTTTCCGGCGGCGCGCACATTCTTCTGCCCGAAAATGACAAGGGGCCAAACGACTGTGCAAAGTTTTACAACGTTTCCACAGCGTTAGAAGAGATGCTCAACCGGTTTAAGAAATGCGGAAATAGTCTCACGTCATTGCGGGCAAAAGTGGTTGGGGGTGCCAACGTGATTGGTGTAAATACGCGCGCCGGTTTAAGAAATTCAGAATCCGTGGTGAGCCGCTTGATCGCAAACAAAATTTTTATTGCTGCGCTCGATGTGGGCGGCAACTGGTGCCGGACGGCAAAATTTTGTGGCAGCACAGGAGAGCTGAAAGTTCGCATACCCGGAAATGGTCAGTGTAGAATTTATTAACTAATAATCAAACGAAACATGGCAAAGAGTGTATTGATCGTTGATGATTCTCTGTATATGAGAACACTCATTAAAGACGCTCTCGAATCGGGAGGGTACAGCGTGGTAGGTCAGGCGGCAAATGGTGAGGAAGCCATTGACTTGGCTTTTGAGCTGCAACCGGATGTCATCACATTGGATAATATCCTTCCCGATATGATCGGTACGGATATATTAAAAGTATACCAGGAGGAGGGATTAAAATCAAAGGTGGTCATGATCAGCGCGGTAGGTCAGGAGTCGGTGGTAAATGAGGGATTGCGGCTGGGCGCCAAAGCGTATATCGTGAAACCTTTCACAAACGATCAATTGGTAGAAGCTATCAACAAAGCATAACGCCCACATGCCAGCCCATCGCATTCGCACTGTTCTTATTGATGACTCGGCATTTATGCGAAAGGTCATCAGTGATATCATCAACAGCGACGAGTCGATTGAGCTTGTGGGAGTAGCGACAAATGGGCAACAAGGGGCTGCCATGGCAGTAGCATTAAAAGCAGACGTTGTCATTACGGATATGGTAATGCCAGACTATGATGGGTTGTATGTGATAAGTTCCATTATGGAGAGCAGCCCCCGGCCTATTATTTTGCTAAGTTCATTGGAAAAAACGGACTCGCGGATCTTTGATGCGCTAAAGTATGGCGCTTTTGAGTTTATCGACAAGCCTGCCGACATGGAGCAGGTGCGGGTTGGAGATTATCGGCTATTGGATCTGATCAAGGAAGCCTCCAGGATCGACTGCACCTTGCTGAAAGCAAAACAGCTGGCAAGGGCAAATAGTCACGTTCATAGTTTTGGTAAAACCCTGAACTATGAAATTATTGTGATCGGCGCGTCTACCGGTGGCCCGGGAGCGGTTGAAATCATCATCAATAATTTGCCAAAAAATCTGGAGATCCCCGTGGTTATTGTTCAGCACATGCCAACCCGGTTTTTGGAAACATTTACAGAGCGCTTAAATGAAAACAGCCCCCTTCCTGTTCAATTGGCCCGCAAGGGTGAAATGGTAAAAGGTGGAATGATCTATATCGCCCCCGGCGAGGTCAATACGCGCATTGAGAAAAATCACCTCACCCATGCGCCCATGTTTACATTCACGAGCAAGAAGTATGATGAATTTAACTATCCTTCCGTGGATTGTCTCTTTGAGTCGGTAGCGGATACCTATGGCAAGCACTCGATCGGCGTAATTCTCACCGGCATGGGAAAGGACGGAACCATGGGACTAATGAAAATAAAGGAAAAGGGAGGCTATACGATTGCACAAGATGAGGAGTCGTCGGTGGTGTTTGGCATGCCCAAAGCTGCCGCTGAAAGGGGGGCCGTAAAGCAGGTGGTTAGCCTAAAACAAATCCCTGGTTTCATAGTAAGCTGTTTATAGACCAAGTTTAAAATCAACGCACATGAAAAATAAGGATGACGAATACGAAGAGATTTTTCTGGCAGAGGCGATGGACAATTTCGAAGAGATCAACCGCTTGTTGACGCTCTTGGAGAGAAACAAAAACGACAAAAATACAATTCATGCGTTGTTCCGCATCACGCACACCTTGAAGGGCAACGCTTCAGGAATGGGGTTTAATGGGATCTATGAAATAGCGCACGTTCTGGAAGACCTGTTTGGAGAAGTACGCGATGGGAGAATGACGTTGGACGAAAATCTATTCACCTCGATGTACAAGGCGGCAGATGTCCTGGGTAACCTCATCAACAGCATTAAAGACAAGAGCGAAGTAAAATATAAAGGAATAAAAACCAAGTTAGAGGTGCTGATCAAGCGCGCCAAAGAGCGCACAACCGATGTTCAGCACACCGAGACTAGCGTCAACAGGCCGTTGGTCCTGGAATCGTCCGAAACAGGTGTGGAAGATGCTTTCCGGTCAGATGAGGTTGGGCCCGGTGAGTCAGACAACAAAATTTCATTTTCCGATCTGGTGCAGGTTCCGGTTCGCAAGCTTGACAATCTCCTGAACCTGGTCGGGGAGCTGATCATTGAAAAAGACAGGATACTGGCCACGCAAGCGAGCAGCGGGTTGCATGCTTCGAATGAATACGCGCGGTTGAGCAGGATCAGCTCCGATCTTCAATATTCGGTCATGGATGTACGCCTGGTCCAGGTGGGATTTCTCTTCAACAAATTCCATCGTGTGGTACGGGATGCGGCGTCGGTCGAGGGAAAGGATGTTGTGTTAAAGCTGGAAGGAACCGATACTGAAATTGATCGGAACGTGCTGCAGGTGATAAGCGATTCCCTGATCCATTTGATCCGCAATTGTGTCGGCCACGGCATTGAAGAACCCGGTGAGCGCGTGAGCATGAAAAAGCCAAAGGACGGGGTGATCACCCTCAGCGCCCGCAGCGAAACGGATGCCGTACGCATTGAGATCAGCGACGACGGAAGGGGATTGAACTATCAGAGAATAAAAGCCAAAGCCATCAGCAAGGGATTGATCACTGCTGAGGATGCTGAAAAATTAGGGAATGCCGATTTGAGCATGCTCATCTTCGAACCCGGATTTTCTACCATGGACGAAGTAACGGCCATCTCCGGCCGGGGCGTTGGCATGGACGTGGTAAAGAAAACGCTTGATTCCATTGGAGGGACCATCCGTTTAGCCAGCACAGAAGGAGAAGGAACCGTCATTCAACTCACGCTTCCCTCTTCCATGGCGGTGAAATCATCGTTGTTGTTTGAATTGAAACGTGAAGTATATGCCATACCTCTCGCCTACACCGAGTCGGTCATTTCCCTTTACAAGACCGACATTCACAAAGCGGGCGGCGGACTGGTAGCGACCCACCTGGGCAAGAATATCGCGATTGTTTTTTTGCAGGATGTTTTTGAGCAACAAGCTGAAAAGGCAGGCGCAAATAGCAAACTCTTCCAGGCCGCCTTTGACGATACCCACCCCGAAACGAAGTTGGAAATTGTCGTAGTGAATTTTAATAATCGCGCGGTAGGCATTGTGGTAGACAAGCTCTTGCAACAAAAAGAAATTGTAGAAAAGCCATTGATGAAACCGGTCGACCGGATAAAGTTTATCAGTGGTTTTACGATCCTGGGGAGCGGCAACGTATGCCTGGTGTTGAACGTACCCTATTTGCTGAATTTTATCTTTAGCCTCTCCGCACAACATAAATCTTCAAAGAATTTTAACCTAAACTAGGCTGACTATGGATAATCGAAGCCGTGAGAATTTCCTGATCCACGTGATGAACACCGGTTTTGAAAGGGCGGCAACATCTTTTTCCAGGCTGATCAATAAACAAGTTGTCATCAGCAATGCTCAATCCGTCCTGATCCGTCACGACGATAATTTTTCGTGCCTGTCGGAGGGGGAAGGCGACTTATACATATTGATCACTCAGATTATCGGCGAAATATCCGGAAAAAGTTTCCTGATTTTTAATCAGGACGAAAGCCTTGAGATATTTAAGGCAGTCGGCTTGAATGTCCAGGATACGGTGCTGAACGAAGCCTTTCTGTTGGAGATGGATAACATCATGTCGGCCTCGGTCGTCTCGGAGTTGTCCAATGCGTTGGGGCTTGAAATATATGGAGATGTTCCCCAGTTGGTAAAAATACATTCCCGGAACTTACAGGAATTTATGGAGGCGGAAGTGAGCAAAGACGATCCCTCCAGCATTATTTTTTCGAATACCACGTTTCAGTTTGAAAAACGCGGAAGGGTTCATCCACAGTTTATTTGGAAAATAAGCAGTGAAGTCTTTGAATTAATCCCAAAGAAAAAAGTATGAAGGCCGGAGTAATCGCCGCCTGCATGCTCTTCCTCGTTGCTTTGGCCGGCACCGGGGTGATGTGTTGGTCCGGCAATTCTGGACATGAAAGTTGGTTTGCAGTGGGCTTTGCGATAATGACCTTGTTGTCGGTAATGGTCATGATAAATGGAGGGATGCGATATGTACTTAAGTTGTTGGTAGAATCCGACAAAATATTAAGCCAGGAGAAAAAGTATTCCAAGTGGTCTTTCAATAACCTCATCCGCCTGCAGCAGAATCAAACCTTGTTACATAAAAAATTTGAGACCACGGCCAACTTGATTGCCAACTTATCCAGCAAAGAGATGACCGGTGAGGGCCCTGCAAATGATGCCATTGGAAAGGCCCTGCAAAATATTCGCACGGAAATGGTGCGCATAAAAGATGAAGAGGACAAACGCGCCTGGATCAACGAGGGCCTTGCCCGGTTCAGCGAAGTATTGCGAAGTAAGACTGAAATAGCGGATTTCGGAAATCAGATCATTGGCAATTTGGTAAAGTATACCAACGCCAATCAAGGTTCGCTATTTGTTGAATACGAGAATGCAGAAGGAGCCAGATATTTGCAGTTAACGGCATGCTATGCCTATGAAAAGCGGAAGTATCTGGAAGGCAAAGTTTTCGAGGGCCAGGGCTTGTTGGGGCAGTGCATGCTCGAAAAGGACTTCCTTTTTCTAACGGATGTGCCCAAGGATTACATAAAAATTACATCGGGCCTGGGTTACGCGACGCCTAGAAATATTGTGGTTGCGCCATTGATGGTCAACGACGTCTTTTGTGGCGCGATTGAACTTGCCTTCTTTGAAGTGATGAAACCCCACCAGGTTCAATTTCTAAAAAGAGTATGTGAGGATATTGCGTCTGAGATAGCTTCCATTAAGAGTATCCAACAGACACAGGTGCTTTTGGAAGAATCGAACGCGCTGACGAAAGAATTGCAGTCGAGAGAGGAAGAGACAAAGCAAAATCTCGAGAAGCTGGCGACTGCACAGAACGAAATGGCTCACCAGCAAGCTGAACTTTCCGGCATTATTAACGCAATTGACATTACGTTGGCCACGGCTGAGTTCGACCTGACTGGGAACGTGAAGGGAGCCAACGATATTTTCCTGAAGGTGATGGGATTTGAATTGGCCGAGCTCACGGGAAAGAATTACGACTTTCTGATGGGGCATGATCAAACGGTGGTCATGATGTGGGAGAACCTCAGACTGGGTAAATCCTTTTCGGGTGAGTTTAGGATGAAAGACAAGACCGGGAGAGCGTTCTGGCTGACAGGCACGTTCAACCCGATTGTAGTGAGTGGAGATGCCCCGAAGAAGATCGTGATGTTTGCCCAGTTCACGACACAGGAAAAGGAAAAGATGAGCGATTTGAATGGGATGGTTCATGCCCTGAAATTGACGCTCCCGGTAATCGAATTTAACGATCAATTTTCCTGCAAAACCGCCAACGACAAGGCTATGAAGATCTTCGGCGTGTCTCGCCTGGAACTTCGAAACAAAACGATTCTGGACTTTATTTCACCGTATTATCATTTCGCCTGGAAGAAGAAAGCCGCCGAAGTTTTAACAGATGAATTTTCAAATATCATCCTCCCACTGGTCACGCCGGATCGCGAAATTTCTTACGAAGTAACACTTTCCGTTATCCGGAATCCGGAGGGCAGAGTAACAAAGGTGGTCGTGATCCTGGTGAAGGAGGTCAAAGAAAGCGTATCGGTTTTAGCCGCCATGTAAGATGCCCCTTGAAACTGTTAGCGAAGCGGAGATCCAATCCTTCACCCAAAGCATTCTCACGCGCTATGGCATCGATTTCACGGGCTATGAACCCAAGTCCCTGCGGCGCCGGATCATTCGCGTGATGGGCCTGTTCGATTTGTCTTCCATCCATGACCTGTGGGTGAGATTTTTGCGCGATCCGAAATTCATTCATGTTTTTATGAACGAGATCAGCGTGGGCATGACCTCCATGTTTCGCGATCCGGTTCTATGGAAAAACCTAAAAAACATTTTAGCCAACGAATTTAAAGTGCGCACCACAGTTTCGGTCTGGCATGCCGGCTGCTCAACAGGAGAAGAAGTCTACTCGCTAGGAATTCTTCTCAATGAATCAGGCTGGCAGAAGAAGACTACAGCCCTCGCGATTGATATCAATACCGCGGCACTGGAAGAAGCCAGAAGCGGAGTCTATCCTAAATTCAAGATGAGCGAGAATAAAGCAAATTATCGACAGTTCAATACCCACCACGATTTCTCAAACTACTTCACCACCGATGGCGAGAATGCCATCATGAACCCCGATTTGATAGCCCACGTCACTTTCCGCTACCAAAACCTGATCACCGACCCAACCCCAAACCATTTCGACATTATTTTTTGCAGGAACGTAATGATCTATTTTGACGCGACCACCAAGATCCGCCTGCTGGCCAAATTCTACGATGCACTAAATACAGGAGGCTATCTGATCATCGGCTTTTTTGACACCATGAGTCACCTGATCGACAACAAAAAATTTCTCCTGGTTGACGCCGAAGCCAAAATTTTCCAAAAAATTTAGCCCACCCATACCCAACCTCGCCCTCACGCCCCCTATCCCAACCCCATTTGAACCCAACGACTACAGGACCGCTGAATTCCCGATTCAGTCCCGGCTACTGACTGACTACTGACTACTGACTACTGGATTCTGGCTCCTGGATTCTGGCTCCTGGATTCCTTGGCACATTTTTTACGGTACCCCAATTGATCTTGTTGAAATCACCGCTTTTAATTTCACCCAATGACCGAACCCCTCGGATTTTGCGAAGAGCCTAAACAAGTATTATCAAGCCTGCTCATCAGCAAGGAGAACAATTCCATGATCGGCATAAGCTCTCAGAAGCTCGATCCCCCAACCTTGGTCACCGTCGTCAAAGAGATCATCCTCGACAGCGAATTGGTCTTTTTGCTGGCCCCATTCGATGCAACAGGGCATATGCTCAATTGCACCGTCTTGAAATTTTCAGAAATCCAGAGCGTGGTCCCCTTCACCTCAAAATTCGTAAACCCACTTCTTAAAAAAATCGAAGGCAAGAGTTCCTGGCAACAACAACTTTATTTCTCCCTGTTCCCCACGGATGAGTTCCGATTTTGATGGACCTTTTGGCGTTCGACCTTTCTGAACGCGCCCATCCGATGATTGATCAATGCGTATTTTTTTCTACGCGGTGGGTATTTTTATGCTCAATTCCACAACATCAGCGGATGCATTTTATTCGATTATCTTAAAAGATAATGATGAATTTATTCGCAGTAGGTTAACATGAGTATACCTTTAAATGATCCTGTCACCTTAACGTTTACCCATGAAATTTTTCCGATGCTGAAGCCCCCATTTCACCATCACGTCCAACACGTCATTGAACGACTCCCCCGATTTAGTTAATTCGTATTCAACCGTTACCGGGATCGTGCCGTGCACGGTTCGGGTCACGATGCCGTTCACCTCGAGATCTTTCAGTTCCTTCGACAGCATGCGAGGTGTTATTTTGGGGATCTCGCGCGCGAGTTCTTTAAATCGTTTCTTTCCAAAGTGCAGCGATCCGATAATGGGTAGCTTCCATTTGCCGTGGATCACGTTCAGGGTGTCGTTCACCGCCAACACATACGTTCCCGAACATTTCTTCACCTGTTCCAATTCTGATATTTTGACCATAGCGACTTTTTGTTAGCTGATATACTAAAGTATACCGGTATACTTTAGTATAGTGATTACTTATGTATAGCAAATGTAGGTAATTTTGAAGCCACTTAAAAAACGAAAAAATTATCCATGAAAAAGAACATTGTATTTTTCTTCCTTTTGCTGTCGCTTTCCTTCCATGCCTCCTTTGGCCAAACCTGGTCGCTGGATAAGTCCCATGCCAAACTTGAATTCAGTGTAACGCACTTGATGGTCTCCAACGTAGAGGGCAATTTCAAATCTTTCGATGCCAAGATCACGTCGGCACAGGATGACTTCTCCAATGCCGTGATCGAACTTACCGCCGACATAAACTCCATCAATACGGACGACGACCAGCGCGACGGCCACCTGAAAAGCCCCGATTTTTTTGACGTAGCGAAATTCTCCACGCTCACCTTCAAGAGCACTTCCTTCAAGAAAGTGGGCGACAAAAAATATAAGGTGGAAGGCAACCTCACGATGCACGGGATCACAAAAAAGGTCGAACTGGATGTGACCTTCAACGGAACCGCCATTCATCCCTATACAAAAAAGACCATCGCCGGATTCAAGGTGAGCGGCAAACTAAAGCGCTCTGATTTTGCCATCGGCGCCACCGTGCCAGGAGCCGTGGTGAGCGATGAGGTTGAAATCAGCACCAACGCTGAGTTTGTGAAGGGATAAGCCAACGCAGCCGTTGAAAGCTGCCAAATGATATTTACTTCCGGACGGGCCAAAGTGCCCGTCCTTTTTTTATGGAATTCCTTCCAGGATCCGGTTGCGTCGTCGCCAGTCGTTTCCCCTTTTCAAAGGCATGTAAGGATTTGAATTAATCTAAAGTAATTCGTCAGCGATATTGACATTACTTTAGGGGAATTCACGGTCCCCATTCCCCAATGAAAAACATAAACCTAAGAACCGTTTTACGATACTTGTATGAGCAGCTCACCGGCAACTTCGCCGGCTTCCTCATCGGCGTATCGGCAACAGGCCTTGTGTCACATTTCTTCGAAACCCGGAGCATCAAAAACCTGTGGGGACTAACAGCAAAAAAGACGATCGTCAACAAAGAAACATTTCACCAATTGGAGTGGATCATATCCATCGTCTTTGGGTTCATCGTCTTCGAGATTGTAACGAAGGTGATCAAGGAAAGACTGGAGAGAAATTTCCCTAAAATAAAAATGGTTGTTTACCGGTGGATCATCCGAAAAGATCTCCACTCCAAAGTAAGGTCCTTCATCCAGGTGACCAAAGGCAAGAGCCTGGTTTTCTATGCAGGTGTTCACCAAGGCGTGAAACAATCTTTTAAAAATCGCCTCAAATCATAACGACACGTAACGCAAGAGCCCATAAAAAAAGCCTGGATCACTCCAGGCTTTTTTATTTATTCCGATCACAGATCGAAGGCCACCGCCGTTGTTGGTGTCCCACCAACAACCTCTCTAAGCTACCTTCAACTTGCTATACTGAGACTTACTAAACTTCTCCTCCGCATAAGCTCGGGTAATCACCAAACGGTCGAGGTTCTTCTCCGAAGGCAACTCGAACATCGCGTCGTTGATGATCGCTTCGCAGATGCTGCGCAACCCGCGCGCACCCAACTTGAACTCCATCGCTTTCTCAACGATGAAATCAATCGCGCCATCTTTGAACTCGAGCTCGATGTTCTCCATGTCAAACAGTTTCTTATACTGCTTCATCAAAGCATTCTTCGGCTCGGTGAGGATCTTCCGGAGCGCTTCGCTATCCAGGGGATTGAGGAACGACACCACGGGGAGGCGTCCGATCAATTCCGGGATCAAACCAAAGCTCTTCAAATCCTGCGCGGTGATGAACTGCAACAGGTTGTCTTTGTCTAAACCGGGATGGGCGTTGTCGCTTCCCGCCACAAAGCCGAGGGGCCGTGTATTCAGACGGTTAGCAATGAAACGGGAGATGCCTTCAAACGCACCGCCGCAAATGAACAGGATGTTTTCGGTATTGACCGTGATCATTTTCTGATCCGGGTGTTTCCGGCCGCCTTGGGGCGGAACGTTAACCGCCGTGCCTTCCAGCAATTTCAACAGGGCCTGCTGAACGCCTTCACCGCTCACGTCGCGGGTGATGGAAGGATTGTCCGACTTGCGGGCGATCTTGTCGATCTCATCGATATAGACAATACCGCGTTCCGCAGCTTCCACATTATAATCAGCCGCCTGGAGCAGGCGGGTCAAAATGCTTTCAACGTCTTCGCCCACATAACCGGCTTCCGTCAACACGGTGGCGTCGGCAATACAGAAGGGCACTTGCAACAGTTTGGCCAGCGTGCGGGCCAGGTAGGTTTTGCCGGTACCGGTTTCGCCGGCCATGATGATGTTCGATTTCTCGATCATCACATCGCTGTCGAGCTTCCGTTGCATCAACCGCTTGTAGTGGTTGTAGACGGCCACCGACATGATCTTTTTGGCTTCGTCCTGGCCAATCACATACTCATCCAGGAACTTCTTGATTTCCATGGGCTTGATGAGCTTGAAATTGGGGGAAAAACCGGCTTCGGTCTTGCTTTTCTTTTCCTCGCCCAGGATCTGGTTTGCCTGGGTCACGCACTTGTCGCAAATGTGCGCGTGGATGCCGGAGATCATCAGGTCAACGTCTTTCTTGCTTCTGCCGCAAAATGAACAGGTAACTTCAGCCATAACTTAAAGGAATTTAAAATAAAACCGATGTGCCAAACTCACTACAAAAGTAGTGAATATTTGGCACATCGGTGTGAAACGGATATCGGGCGAAAAGGATCAGATCTTTTTGCGCTCGAGCACTTCGTCGATCAGGCCGTACTCTTTAGCCTCAATTGAACGCATCCAGTAGTCGCGATCCGAGTCTTTTTCGATCTTTTCGTACTTCTGGTTGCTGTGCTTGGCGATGATGTTATACAGGTCTTTTTTCACCTCCAACGTTTGTTTCAGGCTGATTTCCATGTCCGACGCCTGACCCTGCATGCCGCTCATGGGCTGGTGGATCATGATGCGGGAGTGGGGCAGACCCGATCTTTTCTTGGCCGCACCGGCGGTGAGCAACACGGCGCCCATAGAGGCGGCCAGACCCGTACAGATAGTGGCCACGTCGGGGTTCACATACTGCATGGTGTCGTAAATGCCCAAACCGGCATAAACTGACCCACCCGGGCTATTGATGTACATGATGATGTCTTTCTTGGGGTCCGACGACTCCAAAAACAGCAATTGGGCCGTGATCAGGTTGGCGATCTGGTCGTCGATGCCCATGCCCAGGAAGATGATCCGGTCAGAGATCAGCCGCGTAAACACATCGATGGCGCGGAAATTCCCAGGACGCTCTTCGATGACGTACTGGGTCATGTTTTGGATTTTTTGTGCGTAACTGTCGATCGTATTGCCGCTCATGCCCATGTGGTGAACAGCATACTTTCTGAATTCATTGTTATAGTCCATAATTTGAGGTTTATGATACGATTTTTTTGAGGTAGGATGCCGGCGTGCTTGCTCGCCGGTAGAACAATCATAGGCATCCTGATGCTAAAATACAACCCTATAACCCCCTTAAAAAGAAAATGGTTTTAAGTTGCCTTAAAACCATAGTCGTGTAAAGTTATTATTTTATTGTATCCCGGCAGACACTGGCCAGCCGGTGCCATTTTCTCAGTGCTTGTGTTCTTCGACGATCTTCTTGAACTCGTCCACGGTCACCTTCTTTTCCTGTACGGTGATGTGCTCGCGGATGTACTTCAGGATCTTCTCCGAACGCAGTTGGTTGTAGAGCTTCATGAAGTTCTGGCCGTTCTCGTTTTGCAGATAGTTGTCGGCAATGGCGTCGAGCTTGTCGCCGAGCTGCTCAGCAAATGCATGACCACCGAATTGTGAGATGATCAGGTCTTTGGCTTTGGCGCGAACTTCGTCGGCTTCTACGGTGATCTTGTTGTCGTCGGCGATCCGGTTTTTCACCAGGTCCCACTTCAGACCGCGCTTGTAGGCTTCAAATTCCTGGCCCAGCACTTCGTCGGTCACCTGACCCTGGCTGCTGGATTTCAACCAGGCCTTCAGGAAATCGTCGGGCAGGTTGATGGACGTGTTGGCCACGAAATGATCTTCGATGTGGTGCTCCAGGAAGTGGTCCGACTCGCGCTTGTAGTTCTCGCCGATCGTTTCCTTGATCTTGGCAATAAATCCGGCTTCGTCCGTCACAGCATCCTTGCCAAACACGCGGTCGAACAATTCGATGTTCAATTCGGCGGGTTCGGTGCGGCTGATGGTCTCCACCGTGAGAATGTATTTTCCTTTCTTAGCTTTTGCTTCCTCGGGAGAAACGCCCAGTACCTGAGCTTTCAAATTCTCGTCCGAAAAAACTTTGTCGATGTCAAATTCGATGGCATCGCCTTTCTTTACGCCGATAAATTTCTTCTGCTCTTTCTTCTCTATTTTATCCACAGCGATAAAAGATTGCTCGCGGCTAAAGTCGCCGTCGGTCTCTTTCAAGGGACCGAACAAGTTGTCGTCGGCCTCGCTGGTTTCGGGATAGTTCACCTTGCCAAAGCGCTTCTTCAGGTCGCTCACGGTTTCATCGATGGTCTTTTGGTCCACTTCGATCGGGTACGACTGTACTTTCACTTTGGAAGAAAGTTCGTAAGGGAAATCATCGACCATACCGATCTGGTATTCGAACTCAAAATTCTTTTGAACATCCCAATCGATGGTCAGAGCCTTCTCCGTGTTGGGAAGGGGTTCGCCCAGGATCTTGAGATTATTTTCTTTGATATAGTCAGAAAGCTTGTGTGAAAGCAGATGATTGATCTCGTCCACGAGGATGGATTTGCCAAACATTTTCCGGATCACGCCGGTCGGAACCTTTCCTTGACGGAAACCTTTGATGTTTGCTTTACGAGCGTAATCTTTTACTTTTTCTTCAACGTTGGGTTGATAATCACCTTCGGTTAATTTAATTTTAATTAAACCTTCGGTGTTGTTCTTTTTGTCTAATGTAATTTCCAAAGTTAAGTTGTTTATTGTTTTACCAGATAAACCAAGAACCCTCAACGCCCGTGCTGATTAAAGAAACGAACATCAAGGGTTCAATGGTGCGGATGGAGGGACTCGAACCCCCACGCCTTTCGGCACCAGATCCTAAGTCTGGCACGGCTACCAATTACGCCACATCCGCAAAAGGAGGGCGCAAATTTATGGAATATTCACAAATAAGAAATAGTTTGTATTTGTTATCAGAAAAAAGTCATTTTTACTCTTAACGACTTACAAAAACCGCTCAAACACACCAAATCTGCCGTAAATAATGGTAATAGACGCCGAACTGGAGAAGAAAGAGATCATTAACCGTTACAGGAGATTACTGCGCAAAGCCAAGCCCATCCTCAAGGATGGCGACGCCAAGCTGATAAAGAAAGCCTTCACCATCTCACTGGAAGCCCACAAAGACATGCGACGGAAGTCGGGCGAGCCGTTCATTTTCCACCCCCTGGCCGTGGCCGAGATTTGCGTGGAAGAGATCGGCCTGGGAACCACCTCCATCATCGCGGCCCTCATGCACGACGTGGTGGAAGACACCGACATCGAGCTCGCCGACATCGAAAAGATGTTTGGCAAAAAGATCACCCGCATCATCGATGGCCTCACCAAGATCCGAGGCGTCTTTGAATACGGCACCTCCCAGCAAGCCGAGAACTTCCGGAAAATGCTGTTCACCTTGTCGGACGACGTCCGGGTGATCCTCATCAAACTCGCCGACCGCCTGCACAACATGCGCACGCTCGACAGCATGCCCCGGAACAAACAGCTCAAGGTCGCCAACGAAACCATCTACCTCTACGCGCCCCTGGCCCACCGCCTGGGACTCAATGCCATAAAAACCGAGCTGGAAGACCTCTATCTCAGATTTACCGACCGGCCCGTCTACAACGGCATCGCCGAAAACATCGACGCCACCCGCGCCGTCCGCACCAAGTTCATCAAACAATTTATGGTGCCCATCAAGGACGAGTTGGACAAGCTCAAGATCGAATACGAGATCAAAGGCCGGCCCAAGTCGATCTATTCCATCTGGAACAAAATGCGGAAACAGAACATCCCGTTTGAGGAGGTGTTCGACCTGTTTGCCATCCGCATCATCCTCGACACCACCGTGGAATATGAAAAAGCGCTTTGCTGGCAGGTATATTCCATCGTCACAGACTATTACACCCCCAACCCCGACCGGCTCCGCGACTGGATCAGTACACCCAAATCCAACGGCTATGAGTCGCTGCACACCACCGTCATGGCCAAGAACGGCCAATGGGTAGAGGTCCAGATCCGCAGCAAGCGCATGGACGAAATTGCCGAAAAGGGCTATGCCGCCCACTGGAAATATAAAGACCGCGACACCACCGCCGAATCGAACCTCGAAAAATGGCTCGCCCGCGTCCGCGACCTGCTGGAACAAAACAACCACTCGGCCCTGGACTTTGTGGACGATTTTCGCGGCAATCTTTTCAGCGAGGAAGTATTTGTTTTTACCCCCAAAGGCGAACTCAAAACGCTGCCCTACGGGGCCACGGCGCTGGATTTTGCCTTCGAGATCCATACCCAGGTCGGCTCCAAATGCATCGGCGCCAAGGTCAACAACAAGCTGGTGCCCATCAACTATGTGTTGAAGAACGGCGACCAGATCGAGATCCTCACCTCCCAAAAACAAAAGCCCCACGAAGACTGGCTGCGGTTTGTGGTGAGCTCCAAGGCAAAGGCCCGGATCAAGGACGAGCTGAAGGAAGACAAGCGGAAATCTGCAGAAGAAGGCAAGGAAATACTCGCCCGAAAGCTGCGCCAGCTCAAGGAAGAGCCCACGCAGCAGTTGCTGGAGCAAATGCGCGAATATTTCAAGGTCCCCGCCAATTTCGAACTCTACTATAGAGTGGGACGCGGCTTCATCACTTCGGCCGACATCAAGAAATTTGCCGAAAACAAGCCCGCATCGCCCATAAGGGCCCGCCCCAATGCACAGGTGGCCGATGCCAAGTCGATTGAACAGGAGATCAAACAAGCCAAAGGCCGCTACGAAGACATTTTGCTGATTGGCGAAGATATGGACGTGGTGGACTATAAACTGGCCAAATGCTGCACGCCCATCCCCGGCGACGATGTTTTTGGTTTTGTGACGGTCAACGAAGGCATAAAAATACACCGCACCAACTGCACCAACGCCCCCGAGTTGCTGTCCCACCACGGCAACCGCGTGGTAAAGGCCAAGTGGACCTCCCAGCACGAAGTGGCCTTCCTCACCGGCCTCAAGATCCTGGGCACCGACCGGGTAGGGCTCATCAACGACGTCACCAAGATCATTTCCGAGGAGCTGAAGGTGAACATGAGTTCCATGTCCATTCACACCGATTCCGGCATTTTTGAAGGCGAAATCATGCTTTATTTGAACGATACGCGGCATATGGAGCAGCTCATCGAGAAACTCCGCAGCGTGGAAGGCGTGGTAAAAGTGAGCCGATTTGATTCAAAAGAATAGGCCGTAATTATTTTATCCTGCTATCTTTGCCCGTTATTTCAAATGGCACTCAACACCAAGATATACGACGAGGTTAAGAAAATCTTCACAGCCTACCTGGAAAATAAGGAGCTGCGCAAGACCCCGGAACGCTATGCGATCCTGGAAGAGATCTATTCCCGCGACGGCCACTTCGATGTGGAATCGCTGTATATCAGCATGAAAAACAAAAACTACCGCGTAAGCCGGGCCACTGTCTACAACACGCTGGACTTGCTGGTGGAGTGTGACCTGGTGAGCAAACACCAGTTTGGCAAGAACCTGGCACAATACGAGAAGTCCTACGGCTACAAGCAACACGACCACCTCATTTGCACGGAATGCCACAAAGTAGTGGAGTTTTGCGATCCGCGGATCCAGAACATACAAAACACGGTGGAGGAGATCCTGCACTTCAACGTCATGCACCATTCACTCATATTATATGCCTCGTGCACCCGGGTGAATTGTGAGAACAAACGGGAAGCCGCCGCCCTCAACAACTTAAACGGAGTATGACTTTCAAACACGAAATAAAGAACAATAGCCTCATCCTGAGGCTGTCCGGTGATCTCATCGGAGAAGACAGCGGCGCCTCGGTCATCGAAGTAGTGACCGATGCCATCCAGCAAAAAGCGTTGACGTGCATTGTCGACATCTCCGGCCTCCGCTACATCAACAGCAGCGGAATTGGGGTGCTCATTACCATTCTTACCAAGTTCAGAAACAAGGGCGGAGAAGTGTATTTGATGAAACCCTCCGAAAGCGTCCAGAAATTATTGGTGATCACGAAGCTGAACGCCATTTTTCAAATCGTTCAGACGGAAGCAGAAGTGATTAAGTAAATCCAAAGAAAATTTAAGATTCAGAGATGTCTAAGGTAGATGTATTATTGGGCCTTCAGTGGGGCGACGAAGGCAAGGGAAAGATCGTGGACGTATTGGCGCCCCAGTACGATGTAGTGGCAAGATTTCAAGGAGGCCCCAACGCCGGCCACACGCTGGAGTTCGACGGCATCAAACATGTATTGCATCAAATCCCTTCCGGCATCTTTCGTGAAAAAACGAAGAACATCATCGGCAACGGCGTTGTGCTGGATCCGTTTGTCTTTAAGACAGAGATAGAAAAGCTTCAGAAGTATAATCTGAATGTAAACGCCAACCTCTTCATCTCGAAGAAGGCCACGTTGATCCTGCCCACGCACCGTTTGCTGGACCAGGCCTACGAAAAGGCAAAGGGAGACGACAAGATCGGATCGACACTGAAAGGCATCGGTCCCACCTACCAGGACAAGATCGGCCGCCAGGGATTGCGCGTGGGGGATATTCTTTCGGATAGATTCCAGGAGAAGTTCAACAAGCTCACCGACATCCACTTCAAGATCCTGAAAGATCACGACATTCAGTATAACTGGAATGAATTGAAGGAACAGTTTTTAGAGGCCATCCAATCGCTAAAGACTTTCAACCTTATCGAAAGCGAATATTTTCTCAATAAAGAATTGAAAGCCGGCGCCACCATTCTGGCGGAAGGCGCACAAGGCGCATTGCTGGATATCGATTTTGGAAGCTATCCTTTTGTGACGAGCTCAAACACAGTAACTGCCGGAGCATGTACCGGACTGGGTATTGCTCCGCGACACATCGGCGAAGTGTACGGCATCTTTAAGGCGTATAGCACCCGCGTGGGAAGCGGACCGTTCCCCACGGAGCTCATGGATGATGAAGGTGAATTGATGCGCAAGGAGGGAAGAGAATTCGGTTCTACTACGGGAAGACCGCGTCGTTGTGGATGGATTGATATCCCTTCGCTGAAATATTCCATCATGATCAACGGTGTGACACAACTTTTGATGATGAAAGCCGACGTGCTCAGCATTTTTTCGACCATAAAAGCGTGCACAAAATACCAGTTGGCCGACGGATCGATCACCGATATGGTGCCTTACGAACTGGTCAACGAAAAAATTACGCCGATTTATACAGAATTAAAGGGCTGGAGCACCGATCTGAATTCCAACGGAGTTTCGAAACAAAATTTGCCGGCTGAGCTCGATACCTACATAAAATTCCTGGAAGCCGAGCTCCAGGTGCCCATTACGCTGGTTTCTACGGGTCCCGATCGTACCCAGACCGTATACCGGAAAGAGAAAATTATGTAATTTTTTTTGATCACCCCTTGCGCAGGTGGGGGTGAAAAGATACCTTTGCATCCCCTTTCAGAAGGATCGGGCGAAACAGAGTGAATCAGGGTGCTCAATAAGAGATTAGAGATGTAACCCCACTTATCTGCCCCATGGCAGGTAACACGTTCTTTGAATGGATGATAATTGATAGCGGACCCACGAAAACTACAGCCGCGAGGTTGGGGTTTTTGTGATTGATTCTTAAGAAAGAAAA
>NZ_FQWQ01000001.1 GCF_900129725.1 Chryseolinea serpens
GTATTGCGACAACGGATGCAGGCAATTACAGTGTGACGGTCAACGGCATCTGTGCCACTCCAGTCACCAGCGGCAACGCGGTCTTGACCGTGAACACCGCTCCGGCCATCACCGCACAGCCTGTAGCCAGTCAGGCATTGTGCGAAGGTGTTCCGGCCTCGTTCAGTGTAACGGCAACGGGAACTGCGTTAACGTATCAATGGAGAAAGAATGGTGTTAATATTGGAGGAGCAACCTCATCGACTTATACGATCCCCAGCATTGTTACTGCGGATGGAGCAACATACACCGTTGTCATCAGCGGCACTTGTACACCACCCGTAACCAGCACTGCTTCTGTTTTGACCGTGCGAGAGTTGCCGGAGATACTGGCCGACCCCGCCAGTCAAACCGTATGCGAAGGCGCGCCGGTAACCTTTAGTGTGAATGTTGGGGTGACGACCAATCCGACCTATCAGTGGCTTAAGAATGGCTCGCCTATCGGTGGAGCAACCAACCCGACCTACAGCATCGCGAGTGTTGTCACGGCGGATGCCGGTAATTATAGTGTCACGGTCAACGGTATCTGCGGCAGCCCTGTCACCAGTGGCAACGCGGTCCTGACGGTAAACACATCACCCGTTATCACCGCACAGCCCGTGACCACTCAGGCACTGTGCGAAGGAGTACCGGCCTCGTTTAGTGTAACGGCAACCGGAACTGCGCTCACGTATCAATGGAAGAAGAACGGCGTCAATATCGGAGGCGCGACTGCGTCTACCTACACGATTCCCAGCATCGTTACAGCAGATGGCGGAACCTACACCGTCATGATCAGCGGCACGTGTACACCTCCCGTAACGAGCAATGGTTCTGTTTTAACCGTGCGGGAGTTACCTGAGATCCTTGCTGGTCCTGCCAGCCAAACGGTATGCGCGGGTGCTACGGTAACCTTCAGCGTGAATGTTGGCGTGACCACCAACCCCACCTATCAATGGCTTAAAAACGGTTCGCCCATTGGCGGTGCCACCAACCCGACTTACAGTATTGCAAGTGTTACCACAGCTGATGCAGGCAACTATAGCGTGACCGTCAACGGCATCTGTGGAAGCCCGGTCACCAGTGGCAATGCCGCCTTGATCGTGAACACGTCACCCGTAATCACAGGTCAACCGATAGCAACGCAGTCCTTGTGCGAAGGTGTTCCCGCTTCCTTTACCGTAACAGCCACCGGAACTGCGCTCACCTATCAATGGAAAAAGAATGGGGTCAGCATAGCAGGGGAGACCGCTGCCACGTACACCATACCCGCCATTGCTACGGCAGACGGAGCAACCTACACCGTAGAGGTAACGGGCACTTGTGTGCCGCCGGTAACCAGCACGGCATCGGTACTGATCGTTCAGGAGAATCCCGAAATTATTGCGGGCCCGGCTGGCAAGACAGTCTGCGTAGGAACCCCGGTTACGTTCACCGTTAATGCAGGCGTCACCACATCGCCCACCTATCAGTGGAATAAAAATGGGTCCCCGATAGGAGGAGCGGTCGCATCCACATTCACCATACCGGCGGCCGCCCTGACGGACGCTGGCAACTACACCGTCACCGTAAGTGGCACCTGTGCGCCGCCAATCACGAGCGCGATTGCCGCTCTCAATGTCAATCCTAATCCCAACGCCTCGGCGGCTGACGCTGCCATCTGTAGTGGTCAGACAACCAGCATTGCCATCACCAACCCCAACGGAGTTCCTGGAACATCTTTCACCTGGACCGTTCAGAGCGCCACCAATGCAACCGGTGCTTCTGCCGGAAGCGGCAACCTGATTAGCCAGTTGCTCACCTCTACGGATGGTGTGAACCCTGGCTATGTAACGTATCTGATCCTGCCCACCAGCGGAGCAGGATGCAATGGCTCGACCTACGCCGTGAACGTCACGGTTAAACCGGTGCCGACGGTGGCCGCTTCGCCGCAAATCATTTGCTCGGGTTCTTCCACCAGCGTTCTGATCACCAACCCCAACGGAGTTTCGGGTACGACCTTTAGCTGGACTGTGGTGGGAACCACCAACGTTACGGGTGCTGTTGCCGGCAATGGCTCCATGATCAGCCAGATCCTGACTTCTACAAATGGTATTACGCCGGGAAGTGCCACCTATCGCATCGTCCCCAGCGCCGCAGGTTGCTCCGGAAACTTTGTTGACGTGACGGTCACCGTGAATCCCAAACCGGTCATCACAAACTCGCCCACCTCGCTGGTACAGGAAATATGCAGTGGCACGCCGCTCAACTTTTTGCCCACGTCCACGATTGCTGGAACGACCTACACCTGGACGTCGACCGTTGTCGGCGCGTTGACCGGTGTGTCGGCCAGTGGGAACAACGCCATCACGGATACGCCGGTAAATACTTCGAACGCCACAGGATTCATCATCTATGACATCACGCCTGCCTACGCGGGTTGTAGCGGCACCAAGGTGTCGTACGTGGTGATGGTGAAACCCATACCCGACGTTTTTGCATCGCCTCAAACCATTTGCTCCGGATCGTCTACGTCCATTGCGATCACTAATCCCAACGGCGTGACAGGCACGACCTTTACGTGGACAGTCTTCGCCAGCACAAATGTTACCGGTGCCGCCGCGGGTTCGGGCAGCCTGATCTCACAGGTTCTCTCCAGCACCGATGGCATCAACACCGGATCGGTCACCTATCGCATCACGCCGATGGCCAATGGCTGTCCAGGCATACCCTTTGATGTCACGGCGACGGTGAAACCTGTACCGGTGATGACCAACCCGGTAGCGAGTTTGTCGCAATCGATATGCAGCGTGCAGCCTCTGAGTTTTGTTCCATCGTCTACCATAGCAGGGACTACGTTCACCTGGACCGCCAGCATCACCGGCCCGATCGATCCCTTGACCGTCACGGCCAGTGGCGCGGGCAACATCACCGATGCCCCGAAGAATACGGGTAATGTCGCCGGCACTGTCATTTATAGGATCGTGCCGCATAACAATGGTTGCGCGGGAACGTCGATCGACTTTATTGTAACCGTGAATCCGCTACCCTCGGCCACCGCAGCGAACGTGGTGATCTGCAGTGGCGGAACAGCGCTGATCAATATTTCTCCTGCCCCTCAGAATGTGGCGGGAACAACTTTTCAATGGACGGCATCTCCAACAGCCAATGTAACGGGCGCCGCTAACGGCAACGGATCGGTGATCAGCCAGATGCTGAGCACCACCAACGCCTCGCAAGGAACCGTTACGTATGCTATCACGCCGACCGCCAATACGTGTGCCGGCCCCGTCAAATTTGTGACGGCTACCGTCAACCCAGTGGCTACCGTCAATGCAGGAGCGGACTTTGACGTTTGTGAGCCGGTCACGATTCCCGTGACAGGAACCTTGGGAGGAAGCGCAACGAGTGGCACATGGACCATCGTTAGCGGCGGTGGAACGATCTCCTCTTCAGCCGTGAGCGGAACGACCGTGACGGCTACCTATACGGTTATTGCTGGCGATATTGGAAACAACGTTGTGTTGCGACTGACGACCAACGATCCCGACGGCCCCGGCGTAGGAGGTCCTTGTACCGTGGTATCGGATGACGTTACGATCGGCGTACATCGCAAGGCCCGCCTGACCTTACCTGCGAATTATACCGTTTGTGAACCGGCGATGATCAACCTTACGGGAACATTGAGCGGAAGCGCCACATCGGGTCTTTGGAGCAGTGTTACCTCGAATGGAACGCTATCGGCCACCAGCGTCACCGGCACCACGGTGGCCTCGAACTATGGCGTAGTGCTTGCCGATGTGACCAACACCCTGACCTTCCGTCTCACCACCAATGACCCCGATGGATCAGGACCCTGTCTGGCGGAATATGCCGATATCAGTATTCATGTCAATGAATCGGCAAAAGTCAATGCCGGTGTTGACTTCCCCGTTTGTGAAGATAAGATTGTGAACCTCGCCGGATCGTACAGTGGCACCACGTCGATGGTGACCTGGAGTGGCGGCAGCGGCGCTGCGCAGTTCTCGAACGTGAACAGCCCCACGTCAACCTATACGCTGACGCCCGCCGACATCGCTGCCGGTGGCATCACGCTGACGTTGACCACCAACGATCCTGACGGCGCCGGACCTTCTGGTCCCTGCGGTCCTTCTTCCGACCAGGTGTTCATCAAGATCAACAAGCTCCCCGAGGTTAGTTTTGCAAACCTGAAACCGCAATACGCCGAAAACAATCCCATTGAATTGTTGGATGGCTTCCCGAAAACAGGTGGTGTAGGCATCTTCACCGGACCCGGTATTATCGCCGGTACCGACCAGTTCAACCCGGCTAACGCCGGCTATGGTCTGATCACCATCACCTATACCTTCACGGACGCCAACACGTGCCAGAATTCGTTCTCGAGAAATACTATTGTGAACCCGGTGACCACCATCGATTTCAGCATCGAGAACCAGTCCACAGATGTGAACGGATTACCGCAGATTTGTGCAGAGTCGGGCTTGCCGCGATTGATCGGCTATCCGTCGGTGAACGACCCGACCTCCAAGAGTCCAACGTTTTTCTCCAGCACCAATCCAATGATCCAATTGCGGATCAGTTCGGTGACCACGGGTACGACAACGGAATTTATGCTCGACACGGATGGTCTTCCCGCAGGAAACTATCCCATCAGCTACACCTTTACCAACACGCTGAACGCCACCACCACATTGACCAAGTCCATCACGGTGTTCTCGGCGCCCGTGGCAGATATTACGATTTCAAGCATCTGTATTGAATCGCAAGTCACGTTCTCTGATAATTCCACGATCCCCAACAACACGTCCGGAGGCAACATCATTTCCTATGAGTGGATCTATGGTGAAGGTGGTAACGGAAACGACGGGGTGACACGCAATCCGGTTTACCAGTATCAATCGCCAGGACTTAAGACCGTGACCTTAACGGTGACTACCGATCAGGGGTGCTCCAACACGGACGAACAAGATCTTCGCGTCGGCCCTGTGCCGGTCGTAGATTTTACATCGACAAAATTCTGCAGCGGTTTGGAGACCACAGAATTCAAAGATGCCACACAAACCGGAGGCTTCAGTTCCATTGTCCATTACGATTGGGATTTTGGTGACGGCGATGTGATCAGCGGCCCCACGGGAGCTCTCGTGACCACAGGAGGAAAGAACTCCGGCACCTACACCGATCCGAATCACCGCTACGATATCTTCAAGGTCTATGATGTGCTGCTGACCGTCCAAACCAACGACGGTTGTACGGCCGCGAAGAAGAAGAAAGTATTTATTCTCGACTATAACATACCCAGCCCGACCGCAGGGTACAGCACTGATTTCTCCAGCGGCCCCGGTTCATGGGTAGCGTTGACCAGCACCCTGCCGGCCTCGGATACAAGCTGGATCTTCGGACCGCCGACGGGTGTAGTTAAACCTTCAGCCCCCGGGCACAATGCCTGGTGGACCGGCAAGAACCAAAACTCCACTACGGATTACAGCACGTATTATAAAAACGAAAACTCTCAAGTGATCGGACCGTGTCTCAACCTTGAAAAATTGAAACGTCCTATGATCGCCATCAACTATTGGTCGGATGCCCAGATCGGCTTCGACGGTTGCGTGGTGCAATATTCAGTGGATGGAGGCAGCACCTGGGAAACCGTCGGCAACGCCGATGGCTATGGAATCAACTGGTACAACAAACGCGATGTGTCCAGCCAGCCGGGTGGGCAAGACAACTTTGCATGGTCCGATTCAAGCAAGGTGTGGCGCAATGCCCGCTTCAACCTGGACAAGATCCCCGTCGATAAGCGTGCGCTGGTGGTATTCCGTATTGCGTTTGCCAGCAACGACGACAATGACAATGATAAAACTCCCTACGGAGGATTTGCTTTCGACGAGATCTATATCGGGGAGAAGAACCGCAACGTGCTGGTGGAACATTTCACGAACGACAATTACGGACCGTCCAACCTGTCCGATCAAACGCTCCAGGATATGTATGACGCGGAGATGGCGGAAAGAGATTCGTCCGACTTCATCCTCATGCAATATCACCTGTCCACGCCGGTGGTCGATCAGTTGAACAAGGACAACGCGGTGGACCAGCAGGCCCGCGCCCTCTTCTATGGCGTTTCTGAACCACCCACCACCCTCATGGACGGTATTCAGGGCGATTACTTTAATACGAATTTTAATGGCGCCTACGACAAGATCACGCGCGACGAGATCGATCGTCGTTCGCTTGAAGATCCGTTGTTCAAGATCGAGATTGACAGCGTGCATGAAACCGGCGACGACACCCATATGCGTCCCCGGATAACCTACACCTATTCGAATGCAAAGAATCCTTTATCGGAGCCCGTCATCCTGCAATCGGCCCTGCTGGAGAATGGAGTGAATGGCAATGGTAATGTGCTGCGCAAGCTGCTGGATAAAACGGAAGGATTCGTCGTCACGCATTCGTGGAACGATGGCGATACCGAGCTCCGCGCGCCCGACTATACACTGGACGTACCCATCGTCGACCCCGATAATTTGTATATCGTGGCATGGGTGCAGCAGAAGAATGCGCCCCGCCGCATCCTGCAATCCAGGATCGTGAAGACGAGCCGCAAGAAAGGCATCATCGTGGTCGGTGTGGATGATCCGGTGATGGCCGAGTTGAACGGGTTGAACATCTATCCCAACCCTGCCAAACATCGCCTGAACATCAGCACGGACATTGCGCTGAAAAAGGACTACACCTGGAAGATGATCGACCAACGTGGTGTTACCGTCCTTTCGGGTAATCTCCAACGGAATTTCTCGGATGGACCTCAACAGGTAGACGTGAGTGGATTGCCTAACGCCATCTACATCATGTCCATCCAAACCGGTGACTCGTCGGTGATCTATAGAAAAATTGCTGTCATGAATTGAGTTCGGAAGCGCGGGATAGGGAATGATCCGTTGACCTATCCCGGTAGCGCTTCACGCGCCAGCTCGGGGAGAATGAGGTCGCATTGCCGGATAAAGTCAGCGACCACGCGCGGCAGTTCGTCCAATTTGCTCAATTGCTTGCTGTTCTCTTCAATGAACAGAATGTTGGTGCGCAGCGCGTTCAATCCCATCAAAGTAAACGACGGCTTGATCTGGTGTGCCAACCGCGCAAGCTTCTCCCAATCCAAACTTTCGACGGCCGCTTTCATGTCCACCAACACGGGAGGGATGGTTTGGGTGAAGGTGAGCACCATCTCGCGGATAAACTCTTCGTTGTTGCCCGAGACCGAGCGCAGGTATTCCAGGTTATAGGCTTTGGGCTTGGTCGTGTTCTTCTTCTTGGTTTTTTGAAGGGGCTGGATCCTCAGTTCCTTGAAGAGTTTCCGGTAAAGATCATCGGGGGTGAAGGGCTTGGGCAGATAGTCGTTCATGCCGGCGGCGATGCACTTCTCTACATCGGCTTTCGTGGCATTGGCTGTGAGGGCAAGGATGGGAATGTTGCTGACGGGCGGGTCCATCATGCGAATGGCTTTGGTGGTCTCGTAGCCATCCATGACCGGCATCTGGATGTCCATCAACACCACGTCATATTCCTGGTTCTTGATCTTCTCCAGGGCCACCAGCCCGTTCTCGGCCGTGTCGGTAAAACATTGCCAGTTCTTCAAAATGCTTTTTGCATACAGCCGGTTGATATCATTGTCTTCCACCAGCAGCACATAAAGCTGTGACGCATTTACTTCTTTTAATGCTTTTTCATTTTTGGGTGAGGTCACCGAAAAGGAGTTCACTTTTCCCACGGCGTAAGGCACCAGCACAATGAATGCCGAGCCGACATGTTCTTTGCTCTTCACCGTGATGCTGCCGTTCTGAAGCTCCACCAACTGCTTCACGATGGTGAGCCCGAGCCCGGTGCCGCCATATTTTCGGGTCACGCTGGCATCGGCCTGGCTAAAGCTTTCAAAGATAGTGTTCAGCTTTTCGTCGGGGATGCCCACGCCGGTATCGATCACTTCCGTGCGCACCCAGCAGATGCCTTTCTGTTCGCGTTCCAGGGTGCAAATAACTTGTATGGAGCCGTTGTGCGTAAATTTAACCGCGTTGCTGATAAGGTTGATCAACACCTGGTTCAGACGCACGGGGTCGCCCAGGAGGATCTTGTTGAGCTTTTCATCGATCTTATGTTCCAGCGTGATCCGCTTTTCGCGTGCCTGGTAGGTGAAGGTGCTCAGCAGGGACGGCACGAGATCGTTGAGGTTGAACGCAATTTTCTCCAGCCGCAATTTGCCCGATTCGATGGCCGCCAAATCGAGGATGTCGTTGATGATCACCTTCAGGTTTTCGGCGGAGTGGCGTATAGCGTTGAGGTAGGTTTCTCGTTCCTCGGGACTTGGATTCTGGCTCAACAGGTTGGCCATCCCGGCAATGCCGTTGATGGGTGTCCGGATTTCGTGACTCATGTTGGCCAGGAATTGTTCCTTCGCCTTTTGAAGTCTCACCAGCTCGGCTTCGTCTTCTTTGCGCTGGGCGATGTCGCGACAGTCGAGAATGAACCCGTCGAGACCTTCCTTGTGCTTCAGGTTGATGGCGTTGAATTCCAGGTAGCGATAGGAGAGGTCCTTGCAAAGAAATTGGAACTCCACATTTTCGGAGTAGGCGCGCTTCTGGCTTTTTTTGAATTGTTCTTTCAGGTCCTGGACCGTCGACGGCAGGATGTAGTCGAAGAAGTTTTTGCCGATGAGGCTCTTCGACCGGTAGCCCAGCGTCTCGTGAACCGAGGCGTTATGGTAGCGGATCTTTCCCGTGAAATCTACAATGAAGATGATATCCGATCCATCTTCTACCACCGCCTCATAGAAGGCGCCTTTGTTCACATAGTTCTGAAGCTTCATGCCATAGGTCTAAATTCCTGCTTCTTCCATTTCTTTCAAATAGCGATACAACGACGATTTTCCGATATCCAGTTTCTTGGCGACTTCCAAAACGTTGTTGTCGTATTTGTTGAGGAAATGGCGAATGATGCGGTACATGAATTCCTGCATGGTCATTTCCTGGTAGAGGAACGATTCCATACGGGCCGTACTGTTAAAGCTGATGTCTTGCGGCCGGATCTCCTGGTCTTCGGCCATCACAGCCGACAACTCGATAATCGATTTTAGCTCGCGGATGTTCCCGGGGAAGGGATATTGCATCAATTTTTCCTGGGCCTCGGGCGTGATCTTGAACTTGCGCATCTGGTTTTCTGTGGCAAACTGATCCAGGAAATGCTTGGCCACCAGCAGCACGTCGTTGCCACGTTCGCGGAGGGGAGGAAGCACGATGGGCAAGCCCAGCAAGCGATAATATAAATCCTCCCGGAAACGTCCGCCCTTAACTTCCTCGGCCAGGTCCTTGTGTGTGGCGGCGATGATGCGCACGTCCAGCTTGATCACCTGGTTGCCGCCGATGCGGGTGACTTCGCGTTCTTGTAAGACGCGGAGCAGCTTTGCCTGGAGGTTCAAATCCATTTCGCCGATCTCGTCCAAAAAGATGCTGCCGCCTTCGGCCTCCTCGAACTTGCCGATCCGGCGTGTAACGGCCCCGGTGAAGGCCCCCTTCTCGTGGCCAAATAGTTCGCTTTCAATCAGTTCCCGGGGGATGGCCGCAATGTTCACGGCCACAAACGGTTTGCTTTTTCGCTTTGAATTATAATGTATGGCCTTTGCGACCAGCTCCTTACCGGTGCCGGTTTCGCCCGAAATGCTGACGGAGATATTGGTTTGGACCGCTTTTTCCAGCAAGGCGAACGTGCGCCGTATCGCCGGACTGGTGCCCACAATGCTTTTTTCGAATTCGTATTTTTCTGAGATCTCCTTCTTCAGGTGGTCGATCTCCTTGATCAGGGAGGTCTTGTTCCGGGCGTTGTTGATCGAGTTGAGGAGGCGCTCTTTGGTCTCGTGATCTTTGGAGATGTAATCGTATGCGCCGGACTTTAACAACTCTACGGCTGTGTGGATCTTCTCCTGCGCCGATACAATAATGACGTTGATGTTGGGGTCGTGACCGCGGATCTGGCCCAGCACTTTTTCGCCCGGCATGTCCGGCAGGGAATAGTCCAGGGTGATGATCGCGGGGTTTTTATACAAGTTTGCCAGGCAGTCCTTGCCGGTTGTATAGTATTCCACCTCGTAATCCGGATTCAGTCCCAGGACGTATTTGAGGAATTTTGTGTAGGCGGGGTCATCTTCAACAACAAAGATCTTAACAGGGTCTTTTTCGTACATGATCTACGGTCAGGTTAAATAGTACATTCTCCGCTCATGGCTGAAGCCGGTTCATTTCCTTGCCTGGCTTCTTAAAAAAATGGAAATCCATACAATATATGTCATTGGAGATAAACGGGGGCAATTCGTGAAAAGAAAAATTTGGAAATCGGCTTGCTTTGAGAAATTTTGATTAGCTTTTATGATAGGTGTCATGGTAAAAGGATTCTCTCGTCTGAACGACTCGGAAATGGAGCTCATGCTCAAAGCTCCCTTATTGGTATGTATCCTCATCGCCGGCGCCGACGGTGATATCGACCGCAAGGAAATCCGGGAGGCCATCAACCTGACCCAGTCGCGCCAGAAAGGCGACACGGAATTGACCAGCTATTTCAAAGAAGTTTCCCAGGATTTTGAAGACAAACTCAAGATCCTCATCCAAAGCTATCCCTACGAGTCCACACAACGCACCCCCTTGCTCATCCAGGAATTGGGGCAGATCAGCGCCCTGTGGAAGAAGATCGATAACGCCTTTGCCGTCCAGCTATACAAGGTCCTGAAGGAGCTGGCCGCAAAAATAGCGTCCTCGTCCGGCGGCCTGTGGGGCATGAACAAGGTCAATGCCGAGGAGGCCAAGCTGCTGCAGCTGACCATGATCAGCGACCCTTCCAAAAATTAATTTTCGTCTTCCCGGCCTTTTTTTCATTTTCATTTCGAAGCAATTTTCATCTTTGCAATTGTGGCGAAAAGCCGGTTGCATATGGCGTCAGATACTTCGGTGATTGGTAGTTCGGTAGTTCCGTTTCGGCTGGTTTTTCTGATGTGGGCTGCTTTTTATGTGGAGGTGATGTTCGGGGTGCCCCTGAGGCAGTTCGGCATCGTGCCCCGCACCTTCCAGGGCCTGCTGGGCATTTTCCTGGGACCCTTGCTTCACGGCAGCATCCTCCACCTGATCTCCAACACCATCCCGCTTTTGTTCCTGGGCGCGGTGCTTTTCTTCTTTTATAACCGCATCGGCGCGCAGGTATTCTTTCGCGGCTATTTCTGGACCAACATCCTGGTGTGGCTCTTCGCCCGGCCGGCCAACCACATCGGCGCCAGCGGCCTGGTCTATGCCCTGGCATTCTTCCTGATCTTCTTCGGCATGTTCCGGCGCGATTTCCTGTCCCTGTTCATCTCCATCGTGGTGCTGATCCTCTATGGCAGCGTCTTCTATGGCGTGTTGCCCACCGACCCGGAGATCTCGTGGGAGTCGCATTTTGCCGGGGCGTTGGTGGGTATCGGTTCGGCCATTACCTTTAGCAAGAAAAAGAACGTGAGTTGATATGGATGCCAGTGTTAAGAAAGTATTAACCGACCTCAAGGCCCGCAAATATGCACCGGTCTATTTCCTGCAAGGGGAGGAGACCTTCTACATCGACCTGCTCTCCGACTACATCGAGCAACACGCGTTGTCGGAGGCGGAAAAAGGATTTAACCAGGTGATCGTCTATGGCAAGGACGTGACCATGGCGACCATCCTCACCCACGCCCGCCGCTTTCCCATGATGGCCGAACGGCAGGTGGTGATCGTGAAGGAGGCGCAAGACATCCAGGACCTCAACAAAGACATCGGCGGCAAGTTGCTGCTGGACTACCTGACCAAGCAGGTGCCCAGCACCGTGCTGGTGTTCTGCCACAAACATAAGTCGCTGGACAAACGCCGCGAATTGGGCAAGAAGATCGATCAGCTGGCCGTGACCATTACCACGAAAAAGATCTACGAGAACCAGTTGCCTGAGTTTGTGTTGGAATACACCAAGGACAAGAAGATATCGATCGACGATCGCGCGGTGCAAAGCCTTTGCGAGTTTGTGGGCAATGATCTCCATCGCCTGGCCAACGAGATCGATAAGATCATCATATCCCTTCCGGCAGGGGAGAGTATTTCCGGTGAGCGGGTGATGAATCAGGTGGGTGTGAGCAAGGAGTACAATATTTTTGAACTTCAAAAAGCGATCCTTCATCGCGATACATTACTGGCCAATAAGATCGTGAACTACTTCGAAAGCAACTCCAAGAAGAACCCCATGATCCCCGTGGTGGCCTATCTCTACTCGTTCTTCAGCAAGCTGCTCATCGCTACGCAAGCTCCAGATAAGAGTGAGAAGGGACTAGCTAGTGAACTGAAAGTGAGTCCGTATGCTGTGCGTGATTACAGCTTGGCTTTACGTCAATATCCACCCCAAAGCATCATCGACAACATTGCGTCGTTGAAAGACGCCGATCTGAAGTTGAAAGGCGTGAACACCGGGTCCGCTGACGAAGGACAAATTTTCAGAGAGCTGGTGTGGCGTCTCATGCACGGGGCAAGTGCATAATTGCACCACAAATTTGGACAATCACACCTTCCCGCATTACCTTTAAGTCCATGCAATTTGGGCAGCGGACAATTTTTTCAACTTATTTTTTTGGTTCTTTATTTGCAATAATTTTTTTGCAACGCTGTTTTACTCACAACTCATACACACGTGTAATGTACAGATTTACGATTCTCTCTGTTTTTGTCTTTGGCAGTTATGGACTCTTCGCGCAGGATCAGCTTTCTCAAAACAAAGTAGAGAAGCTCTACCGCCGCGGCACAGAGTTGGTGAATCATGCCAACTATGGAGCCGCTCGCCAGGTGTTCACCGACTTTCTCGCCCAGGCATCGCCCACCGATTCGCGCAGGAGCGAGGCCGAATACTACGTCGCCTTCAGTGCCCTCAGCCTGGGACACCGCGATGGCGAAAAACTCATCGACGACTTTATCGACCACAACCCCTCCAGCCCCAAAGCCTCGACTGCGTATTACGACCTGGCCAACTTCTTTTATGGAGAAGGCAACTATGTGAAGGCTTCGAGCTATTTCAAAAAAGTGGACTTCCCCGCGCTCACCCTGGACCAGCAAAGCCAGGGACATTTTAAGTGGGGCTACAGCTATTTCAACCAAAAGAAACTCGACGAAGCGCTGGAGCAATTCAACTTTGTGAAACGCCTCAGCAACGCCTACACACCGGCCTCCAATTACTATGCGGGTTTTATCGAATACTCCCGGGGCAAATACGAGGAAGCCCTCTTCGACCTGAAGAAGGCCGAGAGCAGCCCATCCTATGCCAACATCGTTCCTTACCTGATCGCGAACATTTATTACAAGCAAGGGCGCTATGACACCGTGATCGAATATGCCAACACCCTGAAGGGACGCTCGGACCTGGGCAATGCCAACGAGATCGCCATGCTGGTAGCCGAAGCGCAATACTATAAAGGCGATTACAAAAAGGCGCTGGATTCGTATCAAAAATACCTCGACAACAATGCCAAGCCGGAGACCGGGGTGCTCTTTCGCGCCGGCTATGCCAACTACGCCGCGGGCAACACCGCCAAAGGTATAGAGTACCTGGACAAGGCCGCCGCCGCCAAGGACACGGTGAGTTATTATGCATCCTATTACCTGGGCATCCTCTATCTGAAACAAGGCAACAAGCCGTATGCCCTGAACGCCTTCAGCTACGCCCGCAAGAACCCGAAAGATGAAAAACTCGCCGAGGAGAGCTCGTTTCAATACGCCAAAGTATCCTACGACGCAGGCAAGCCCGATCAGGCCATCGATGAGTTTGAACGCTACCTGAAGACCTACCCATCCAGTAACCACACCGTGGAGGTGAAGGAGTTGCTGGCGCAAGCCTATGTGAATGGCAACAATTTCAACAAAGCGATCGAATACATCGATGCATTGCCCAGCCGGAACCAATACATCAACCAGGCCTACCAGAAGGCGGCCTATCTGAAAGGCTCCGAGCTCTTCAATAAGGAGGAGTATGAAGAAGCGGTGACCTATTTTAAAAAATCACTGGAGTTTCCCATCGACCCCAACTACGTGGCGCTGGCAAGCTTTTGGAGCGGAGAGGCGTTTTCCATTGGAAAGCAGTACGAGGAGGCCGCCACAAACTATTTGCGCGTCGTTGGATTGGGGGGAGCAGTAGACCCCGACGTGTTGCTGAAGACCCGTTATGGATTGGGGTATGCCTACTTCAACCTTCAGACCTACGACAAAGCCCTGTTTAGCTTTAAAGAATTTGTAAACAAAGGCAACAAGACCACCACCAACTATGCCGACGGCGTGATCCGCCTCGGCGACTGCTATTATGGGAACCGTCAATACGACGACGCCCTGGCCAACTACAACAAGGCGCGCACCCTCGGCTCGACCGATAGCGACTACGTGTTGTTGCAGTCGGCCATGATCAATGGCATCCAGCGCAAGTATGCGGAGGCGCGCACCCAGTTTGGGGACCTGATCAAAAACTATCCCAAGTCACAATACCGGGATGAAGCTGTCTTCCAGCGGGCACAATTTGAGATCGAACAAGGCAACTACCAGGCGGCCGCCGATGGTCTTTCGCAGCTGATCCGCGAAGGCACCAACTCACGCTTCCTGCCCTACGCCTACATGCGCAGGGGAGCATCCTACTTCAACCTGAAACAATACGACCGCACCATTTCGGACTACACGGCCGTGATCAATAAATTCCCCGGTCACCCCGCGGCACAGGAAGCCTTACTACCTCTGCAGGAAGTGTTGAGCACCGCCGGCCGCTCGGCAGAGTTTGAGAAGTACCTGGCCCAGGTGAAACAATCCAGTCCCGACAACAAGGGCTTTGAGAACATCGAGTTTGAAACGGCGAAGAACTTCTACTTCGACCAGCAATATCAGAAGACCATCAGCAGCTTTACCAGCTACCTGGCGGCCTATCCACAAAGCACGAAGATCCCGGAAGCACGCTACTACATGGCCGAGTCCCATTACCGTCTGAAGGACCTGGACAAGGCGCTGCCCATCTATCGCGAGTTGAGCAATGACCCCACGTTCACCCAAGCCAACAAGACGATCGCCCGGGTTGCCGACATTGAGTTCAAGCAAGGCAAATACGATCAGGCCGTAACATCCTTTCACCGGGTGGAGCGGGTAGCCGCGAGCAAGAAGGATCAATACAATGCCTGGTCGGGACTGATGGAGTCTTTCTACCTGCTCGGTCAATACGATTCGGCCGAAGTGTATGCGAAGACCATCCTGGAGCGGGGTAACGTGAACGCTGCAGCACAAAATAAGGCTTCGCTGTACCTGGGTAAAACGGCCATGGCGCGGGGTGATCTCGAGGGAGCAAAAGATGAATTCCTGAATACCCTGAACTCGGCGCACGACGAATTTGGCGCCGAAGCCAAATACTCCCTGGCGCTCATCCTGTACCAACAGAAACAATACAAGGCGTCATACGAAACATTGGTGAGCCTGAACAACGACTTCTCCTCCTACCAGGATTGGGTAGGGAAGTCCTTCCTTTTGCTGGCCGACAATTTTGTGGCCATGGACGACTTGTTCCAGGCGAAGGCTACTTTGCAGTCGCTCATTGATAAATTCCCCCTGCAAAGCGTGAAAGACGAAGCGCGTCGCAGGCTGACGCAACTGGATCAGAAAGAAGCCGAAAAACAAAAACAGCTCCAGGCCGATACCCTGGACAACAATCGTTAATCATTTTTTGCGATGAAGAGCAACAACATGCACGTAAGACATACAAAATCACTTTGGAACATCCGCCTGGGAGGCTTGTTTGTAGCCGGCCTCCTCTGTCACTATAGCGTGAGCGCACAACAAGGCACCACGCCCAAAAAGGATTGGGAGAAAGAAGGGGAGATCGAAGACGTGGAGATCGAGATCGTGAACAAACGCGAGATCACGTTGCCCAAGGCGAACCGGAATTTTGAAAAGATCCCGCCGCGTCCAGCCGAAACCATCAAGCCGCCGATCACCTATGACTTCCGGAGCTTTAGTGTGCAGGCGCCCCCCATCAATCCACCGATCAAGCCCCTGAAGCTGAAAGTAGAAAGCCCTTCGAATGTATACGGTGGCTATGTGCGGGCGGGATTTGGAAATTACGTTTCGCCGTTGCTGGAAGCTTACTACAACACGCGACGCGACAAGAACAAGCTGGTGGGTGCACACCTCTACCACAACAGCTCCGACAGGGGACCCGTGGACGGACGCAATTCGGGCAGTGGCTCCACGGGCTTATCGGTTTTCGGAAAGTCATTTAGCAATGCTATCGCCTTGTCGGGCAATGCCGGATTTGAGAATCGCACTACGCACTTCTACGGTTACAAGCCGGGCACAGAGGTGGACGCTGCCTCGATAAAACAATCGTATAACCTCTTCAAACTCGGCGGCGAGTTGACGAATGCAACAAACGCTGACTTTGCCTACACCCTGGGGGCCTCGTTCAGCCACATGGCCGACAAGTACAAAGCCCGCGAAACAGAGGTAGACCTCAATTTCAGATCGGCCTATAAGATCGATGAAGACTCCCGCATCGCCATCAAAGCCGACTATTTCATGATCAGCCGCAAGGACGAGAAGGTAGAGGCAAAACCCCGCAACTTGTTCCAGGTAACGCCGACATACGAGTTCAAGGTCATAGACGACCTCAAGCTCAGCGTAGGCTTCGTGGCTGCTTTTGAGAACGATTCGATCGACAAGAAGAGCACACACGTCTATCCCGACGTGAAAGCTTCCTATCCCTTGAGCCCTTCCGTGGAGGCTGTGGCCTACCTCAGTGGCGGCATGGAAAAAGTGTCGCTGCAATCGCTGAGCAACGAAAACATCTGGCAGGCACCGAACGTGCCGGTGTTCCACACGAACAAGACGTTCGACTTTGGCGCCGGCCTACGCGCCAAAGTGGGCAACAAAGTGTCGGCCCACGCCGGTCTGGCCTTCACGAACCTGAAGAACTGGTATTACTTTGTGAACACGACAACGGATGTCTCCAAGTTCACCACCGTGTATGACATCGACGGCACGAAGCGTACAAACTTCTATGCGGCCCTGAGCTATGCGCAATCTGAAACCGCTAAGTTCATGGTGCGTGGAGATTATTACAGCTACGCCGCGGGTAGTGTTGCCGAAGCATGGCATCGTCCCACCTATAAGCTTACGGCGAACGCTTCCATCAACGTGTATGACAAGATCCTTTTCAATGCCGACCTCATCGCGCAAGGCGGCATGAAGGCATTGGATCCCGAAACCAATAAAGCCGTATCCCTGAAAGGAGCGTTCGACCTGAACCTGAAGACGGAGTACTTGTTCTCACAGAGCTTCTCGGCCTTCGTGCAGTTGAACAACATCACCTCGAGCAAGTACCCGTTGTTTCTCAACTATCCGGTGCGCGGGTTTCAGGTCATGGCAGGGATCACGTGGAGCTTTTAGAGGGGGTTGGGGGTAGTTGGCAAGCGGGGCATATTTTGTAACCGTGAAATTTTCGTTTATTTTTGTATAATTACCCTGTTCCATCAACCCTTAACGCCCAGAACATGGCTAGAAGAAAAAAGACTACTGACGAACAAGTACCCGAGAATACCGATAATACCGACGATACCTTTGGCTTGCCCGAGGTAGACTATGAGCCATTGAAGCGCGACACGCCTCCCGAACCCGAAGCCGTCACGCCGGAACCCGAGCCCATCACCCCCGAACCCGAACCACTTCCCCAAGGCGACCTGCAGGACACACCTCCGCGCTTTGAGGAATTTGAACAACAGAAATTCAGCGACACCGAATACGAAGAAGAACGCCCCGCGGCATGGCCAAAGGTGCTAGGCATATTGTTGTTGCTGGCTGCCATAGGAGCTGGCGTATGGTATTTTGGCTATGAACAACCGAAGTTGAAAGCTGCCGCAGAAAAAATTGCACGCGAAAAACGGGATGCAGACGACGCCAGAAATAAACGCATCACCGACAGTCTGGCAAACGTAGAAGCAGAGGCAGCACGCCTCAGGGCAGAAGCCGAAAAGGCAGCAGCCACTCCCGCTGCGGGAACTATCGAAACGTTGAGCGGTCGCACAGGACGCTACTATGTTGTAGTGGCCAGCTCCATCGACGGAGATTTGATTATGGACTTCGCCAAGAAACTGGCCGCCAAAGGCACCGGCTCCAAGATCATCCCGCCGTTTGGTAAAACGAAATTTCACCGCCTGGCAGTAGCCGAAGCCGACACCTATGCCAACGCCCAAGGCACTGCCGACGGCATGAAGGGTGGCGACTATGGCGACAAAGTCTGGGTTGTAAAATATTAGCAGCCTTTGCCGACAGGTATTCCAATACGTGTCGGCATTGATTTTTTAAACTGGTCTCTGAACGTATCCGCCACACCAGAGCGTTATCAGAGACACGATCGGTCTGAATATGAAAGCACGAGAAGAAGAAAGCAAAAACCGGGTTATCGCCTTTTTCACGACAACGGGCATACAGGTGCTTTTGATCGTTTTGTCCTTTTTCATCATCGGATGGCGCGCTCCCGACCCGCCGTGGGAAGTGCTCGACCCGGGAGGCATCGAATTGAATTTCGGGATGGACAAACAGGGCTATGGCGATGTTCAGCCCACTGAACCCATCGGCAATAACGGGGACCAGCCCGAAGATGCGAAACAACCTCAACCCGAGGAGACCATAGCAGCCGAAAAACAACCTGAGGTTCGCGAAGAACCAAAACCTGCAGACACCAAGGCCGCGGACGAAAAGATATTGGCGAGCAAGGACGAAGAAAGCCCGGTGGCTGTAAAGGAAAAGAAAGAAGAGGTCAAGGAGAAAGCCAAAGAAAAAACGGAAGAGAAAAAGCCGGAGGTTAAACCTGAGACCAAGCCTGAAGTGAAGGTCGAACCGGTTAAGCCCAAAGTAGATTCAAAGGCCGTATACACGCCGCCCAGCAATAGCAGCGGCCAGGCAGAAGGAGACAATGCCGGCAAGAAGGAAGGCAAGCCTGGTAACAATGGCGACGACCCAGGCAAGACTGGTGATAAAGGAAATCCCCAGGGAACATTGGATTCGAAAGCCTTGTATGGCTCCCCAGGAAGCGGAGGCGGAACCGGCGGAGGAACAGGGATCGGCCTGGAGCTATCCGGGTGGGCCTGGGACGAGAAACCCAACCCTAAGACGCCAAATAACGAAACCGGCCGTCTCGTGTTTGAGATCGAGGTGGACCAGGATGGCAACGTGATCAAGGTGACACGCCTCCAGAGTACCGTGAGTGCAGAAGCTGAACGGATCTGTCGCAATGCCGTACAAGATCTGACCTTCAGTAAGACGGGAGCCAACGTACCCGACAAGTCCGTGGGCAAGGTCACCTTCGTGTTCCGGTCCAAATAAGGCTACGGGTATGCAACCCCGCTACATCGAATTCATCCACGACGTGCTGATCACCCTGCACCAAAACATCCGCGAGCTCAAGGAACGCCGGGGCTTTGCCGATCCCGAAGAACTTACTCACATCGAAGGCAAGTTGCTGGCCTACCAGGAAGTGCTCGCCATCCTTCAATCCAGTGCCGACGAGTTTCATATTCCCCGGGAAGAATCCGGGCTTTGAAAATACTGGCGTTGCATAAAAGCAACGCTTACCTTTGTGCCCCATGTCCCAAACGTACGCGGAGACGCTCCAATATCTCTACACCAACCTGCCCATGTTCCAACGCATCGGTGCAGCAGCGTTAAAGAACGACCTCACCAACACCCTGAAACTATGCGAGGCGTTGGGCAATCCCCAAAAGAAATTCAAAAGCATTCACGTAGCCGGCACCAACGGCAAAGGCAGCACGTCGCACATGCTGGCGTCGGTCTTTCAATCGGCGGGTTATAAGACCGGACTGTATACATCTCCACACCTGAAAGAATTTACCGAGCGCATTCGCGTGAACGGAGCGGAGATCGAAAAGTCATTTGTGGTTGATTTCGTGGAGCGTGTGAAGCCGTTGATCGCACAGATCGAACCGTCGTTCTTTGAGATCACCGTGGTGATGGCGTTCGACTATTTTGTGTTTTGTGGCATCGACATCGCCATCGTGGAGGTGGGCTTAGGAGGAAGGTTGGATTCCACCAACGTGATCCTGCCCGAGTTGTCGGTCATCACCAACATTGGATGGGATCACAAGGATATTTTGGGTGACACGCTGGAGAAGATCGCAGCCGAAAAGGCGGGCATCATCAAACCAAATGTGCCGGTCGTGATCAGCGAACGGCAGCCCGGCATCGACAAGGTTTTCCTGGATCGCGCAAAAAAACAGAAAGCGACGCTTTTCTTTGCTTCGGAGGAATATCATGTCGAGCAACGTGTGGTAGACGGACATGTAACCCTTGAAGTCTTGCGCGACCGCGAAGTCCTATTGAACGAAATAACCCTGCCGCTGCAGGGCTTTTATCAACGCCGGAACATCGCCGGCGTCTTGAAGGCGGTCAACCTGATGCGGGGTATGGGGTGGACGATCACCAGCCAACAACTCCGCCAGGGACTGGAGCAAGTTGTCCAGCAAACCGGGTTGAAAGGACGGTGGCAAATACTTTCCCAACATCCTTTAACCGTTTGCGACACCGGGCACAATGTGGATGGCATACATGAGGTGGTGCGCCAGATCGGTGCACAAACCTATCGGAAACTTTTTATGGTGATCGGCATGGTAAAAGACAAGGACATCCGCGATGTGCTGGCCCTTTTGCCAAAAGACGCGAACTATTACTTTTGCCAGGCTAAAATCCCCCGGGCGTTGGATGCGGGGTCGCTATCGGACATGGCACTCGCCGCAGGGCTCACCGGAAAAGTGGTGGTCGATGTGAACGAGGCATTGGGGGAAGCACGGAAACAAGCCACGAAGGAAGACATGATCTTCATCGGGGGCAGCACCTTTGTGGTGGCGGAAATAAACGACTTATGAAACGAAAACAGGAACGGTTTAGGATCATCGAAGCGCGCGACAATGTGATCGAGCGCACCAAAGATGTTTACGAGACCATCAAGGGCAACTGGCGCTCCACCTATTTCAAGAACGACAACCCCATCACCGTTGAGCTGGCTTGCGGACGGGGCGAATATACCGTGAGCCTGGCAAAACTTTTCCCCGAAAAGAATTTCATCGGCGTCGACATAAAAGGCGAGCGCATTTGGAAGGGAAGCACGCTGGCCACGGAGCAAAACCTGACCAACGTAGCCTTTCTGCGCACACCCATTTTATTGCTGGAGAATTTTTTCACGCCGGGTGAGTTGGACGAAGTGTGGATCACGTTCCCCGACCCGCGTCCGCGCAAGCGCGACATCAAGCGAAGGCTCACCAGTCCGCGTTACATGGACATCTACAAAAGACTGGTGAAACCCGGTAGCTACATCCGTTTGAAAACCGACAATACTCCGCTCTACGAATACAGCCTGGAAGAAGCCCAAAACCGGACCGACATCTCTGATCTACAGTTTACGGACGATATGTATAACTCTGTTTTGCGCCCCGAGTGTTTCGACATCAAAACGCGTTATGAGGAGCATTTTGCCGCCCTGGGCGAGAAAATAAAGTACCTGCGGTTTCATTTCTGAAATCGGCCCTATATTACGTAACAATTTGATAACGAACCGTCCGCAGGGATGTAACACAGCCTCTGTACTTTTGTGGCGTAAGACTACAACATCATAGGTTTGAAGATTCCTTCGGATTCGTCTGAGGGAATCATTGTTTGCGAAAATGGGTAAGAAAAGAAAACGAGACGTTGAGCTCGTTATATTGTCCGATATCCATCTTGGCACATACGGGTGCCATGCAGAAGACCTGCTGCGCTATCTCAAGACCATCCGCCCCAAAAAACTCATTCTGAACGGCGACATCATCGACATGTGGCAGTTCAGCAAACGCTATTGGCCCAAGTCGCACATGCAAGTGGTGAAGCACATCACCGGGTTGCTCGCCAAAAACACCAAGATCATCTACCTCACCGGCAACCACGACGAGATGCTGCGCAAGTTTGCCAATTTCCGGATCGGCTCTTTCCAGATCGACAACAAAGTGGTGCTGCGGCTCAATGGCAAACGCGCCTGGATCTTCCACGGCGACGTTTTTGACGTGACCATGCAATACTCAAAATGGCTGGCCAAACTGGGCGCCATTGGCTACGACACGCTCATTCTCATCAACACCCTGGTGAACTGGATCATGGTGAAACTGGGCAGGGAAAAAATATCCCTCTCTAAACGGGTGAAAGACAGCGTGAAATCCGCCGTAAAGTTCATCAACGATTTCGAGGTGACGGCCGCCGACATTGCCATCGAGAACCAGTACGACTATGTGGTTTGCGGCCATATTCACCACCCCGAAATGAAAAAGATCACTACCGAAAAAGGTGAAGTTATTTACTTAAATTCGGGTGACTGGATTGAAAATCTAACATCCCTGGAGTACGACGCCGGCCAATGGCGCATCTATCGCTACAGCGAAGATGCCCAGGCACAGGCCGTGAAACTCCCCAAGCGTCTCAACGAGAACCTGGACAACGACAAGATTTTCAAGGGACTGGTCAACGAATTCTTAAACCTGAAAAAGTGAAGATCTTATACGCCATCCAAGGCACCGGCAACGGCCACCTCGCCCGCGCCGAAGACATCATCCCAGCCCTGAAACAACACGGCGACCTCGACCTGTTTGTGAGCGGCTCACAAGCGGATATTAAGCTGTCCTACCCCGTAAAATACAAGTCAAAAGGCTTGAGTTTTATTTTTGGCACCAACGGAGGGATAGACTTCGTAAAAACCTTCAAGCGAAACAGTTCGAAGGAAGTTTACAAAGAGATCAAGAAATTTCCGGTAGAAAAATACGACCTGGTGATCAACGACTTCGAGCCCGTGTCGGCCTGGGCTTGCCGCAAGCGCGACATTCCGTGCGTCGGTCTGAGCCATCAGTCGGCCTTGCTGTCGTCAAAGATCCCGACGCCGCGAAAGATCGATCCGGTGGGGGAGTGGGTGCTTCACAATTACGCGCCCGTGGAGAAGTATGTTTCATTTCATTTCGATCGGTATGACAACAACATGTTTACCCCGGTTATCCGCAGTGCGGTAAGGAAAAGCAAGATCGAAACGAAAGATCACTATACCGTCTATTTGCCCGCCTACGACGACAAGAAACTCGTGCCGCTGCTCACGCGCATCCCGCAGGTGCGCTGGCATATTTTTTCGAAGCACGCAAAGAAACCGTATCACGTGGGCAAGCTCTCCGTGTACCCGGTGAGCAAGGACGAGTTCGCGGCCAGCATGACCTCCGCCACGGGAGTGTTGTGTGGTGCCGGCTTTGAAACACCGGCGGAGGCACTTTACCTTGGAAAAAAACTGTTGGTGGTGCCGATGAAATCGCAATTGGAGCAACATTACAATGCCGCATCCCTGAAGCAACTGGGCGTGCCTGTACTGAAGAAAGTCAAAAAGAAGAGCCTCGAAAAGATCATCGAATGGCTCGATACCGACACCCGGGTAACGGTAAATTACGACGACAACACCGCGGAAGCCGTTGCGTTAGCCGTGTCGTTGGGCACAAAACAATAGAAAACATTAAACTTTTCATAACTGCCTTGTAAAGGTGGGATAATAAGTGTTTCCTATTTTGTCGTTCGTAAAAGATATGAGCGACAAGAAATCATTTCGGGTATTGTTGGTAGACGACGACAGGGACATTCTGGAGCTGCTGGAATACAATCTCGAAAAAGAAGGATTCAAGGTAAGGTCCATCGACGACAGCCTCCAGGCCATCGAAGTCGCGAAAGAATTCCATCCCGACCTCATCATCCTCGACATCATGATGCCGCACCCCAACGGCATCGAGATTTGCAAAGCCCTGCGCGCGCTCAAACGTTTTGAAGAAACCTACATTTTCTTTCTCACGGCAAAATCGGAAAGCTACTACCAGGAGGCAGCCCTCGATACGGGAGGTGATGACTACATCGAGAAAGTGATTGGCCTTCGCGCGCTGACCTACAAGGTGAATACGGTATTGAAGCGCAATTTTGTGATCCGCAAAAGCATCCGCGAGTTGAAGATCGGCGACCTGGTGATCAACCGGAAGCTGAGTTCCGTGAAAATGAAAGAGGCAGAGATCACGTTGAGCCGCCCTGAATTTGAATTGCTATTCTTCTTCGCGCAAAACCCGCGCAAAGCCATCTCCCACGAAAGCCTGCTCCGGAACATCTGGGGTTCCGAGATCTATTTGTTCGACACCTCCATCGATGTCTATATCGAGAACCTGCGTCAAAAGCTCGGCCTCAACCTGATCCATCGTACTTCTGATAACCGTTATCGGCTGGACATCCGGTAGCGTACTCCCCGCTAAAAAAATTGAACCGCAAAGGCGCGGGGGCCGCAAAGAAACCTAATGAATTTCTTTGCGCTCTTTGCCTGCCTGCCGAAGCTCTAGCGAAGGAGGGCGCCACCGCGGTAAAAAAAACTACTCCATAAATTCGATCGTATTAATTTTCGCGATGTCATCGTTCGGTTTCTCCGGCTTCACCACCACAACGAATACATTGTGCATTCCCGACACTGGCTTGTCGAACGTTGCCGTGGTCGTACCAGGTTTGTCAAATCCGCCCGTTGATTTCACGGCTGCTTTTCCAATCACCGGCCCAGCCTGAGAATCCATACGCACTTCGATGGATCCTTCTTTGTCCGAAGCATATTCAAAGGAAATCTTCCGGATGCCCGTCAGGTCAATATTTTTCAACAGCATAAAGGCTTTGTGATCGCCGGCCGTGAGATTGTTACCAAACCGCGAGAAGCCTACTTGGGTGTCGGTGTAGATCGTTTTCATTTTTGCCTGACGCAGCGTCACCACATCGGTTTGAGAAACAGGCTTGATGCCATGCGCGCCGTTGTCGGTATACACCGCCGTCAACCGGTAGATGCCGCGGGGCTCATCCTCGCGATGGTCGGTCAAGGCCACGGTGCCCTGGAGCGGCAGGTTGGATTTCTCCTTTTTCGTCCGCGAAAGCGACAAAATGTATTTCACCATCTCGTTGACATCTTTTTCATCCAACTGCGGATGGGCCGCCATCACATGCTCTGTTCCCCACACGCCACCACCACCAGCAATGATCTTCTTGGTGAGCGTAGCGACGGCGTCCGGTTTATCGATGTAGCGATGTGATACGGCTTGGTAGGAGGGACCAACCGAAACCTTATCCAGCGTATGACACGCCTTGCAATCACTTCCCGCGATCAGCGAGTAGCCGATAGGCACATTGCCAGACGCGGTGATGCCCTCCGATTTTCCATTTGCGTCCAGGCTGACAGGCTCGGGAATGTATTCGTAAGAAACATGAACCGCTTTGGGATCGATCCTGCCGTCCTCGCGGTCGCTCACCTTCACGGTATAGCCGAACGGCTTCTTGGGCCAGAAGAATGACCGGTTGTTGCGCGACGTGATGGCTACCTGCGGCCGATCGTCACCCGCCTTTACGATGATCGTGTCGGTGTCGGTCAGGCCGGCTTTGTCTTTGACGCGCAGGATGGCCGTGTATACGCCGGGTGTCGTATAGGTGTATTTTGGGTTGGCCTCGGTCGAGCCAACGGTTTTGCCATCGAAAAGCCACTCATAGCTAATGCCGTCGTCGTCATCCGGGTCGTTGGTGCCGGCACTGCTAAAGAGGACCCGCAGGGGTGTCTCGCCTACAGCCTCGCGTATAACGGGGAGGTTGCGGAGCTCGGAGGTGAGGAATACTTTTTTGCTCAGTTCAGCTTGCGCCACAGAATCAGTGACGCGGGCGCTGGCTTGCGGCGGCCGGTTTCCGGTATTGTACTCGATCTTCACAAGGCGCGCGTCGTCGTTGTCGGCGCCATACACCGAACCGTATTCCAGCATGTACATCACCCCGTCGCTGCCAAAAGCCAGGTCGATGGGTCTCCTGAAATCGCCGTTCGCCGACATAAAGGGTTCGCTGCGTACGTAGTTCTCATTCTCGTCGAAGCGGAGGGCGAGCACCCAGTTTCGCATCCAATCAAAGACGAATAGTGCGCCGTCATAGTAGTCGGGAAATTTGTTTTTCGAGGGAGAATCTTTGTCATAGGTATAAAACGAACCGGCCATCGCGCTGCGGCCACCCTGACCCAGCTCGGGAAACTCTTGGGAGGCGGCATAGGGATACCAGATCATGGCCGGTTGCGCCGGTGGCAGCTCCTGGAGACCGGTGTTGTTTGGGGAATTGTTTATGGGTTTTGCCGGATCGAAGCGCGGGCCCGCGGTTTGTTTGGCAAAATCCCAATCGGCATAAGCGTAGTTGTTCCCCACAAAGTAGGGCCAGCCGAAGTTGCCGGCTTTTTTGGCTTGATTAAATTCGTCGTAACCACGGGGGCCCTGTACGCTGTCTTTACCTGCATCGGGTCCGATCTCGCCCCAATACAAAACAGAGGTTTTCGGATTCACAGCAATGCGATAGGGATTGCGACATCCCATCACATAGATTTCCGGGAGGGTCTTTTCCTGACCTTTGGGAAACAGATTGCCTTCCGGGATGGTGTAGGTGCCATCGGGCTCGGGATGAATGCGAAGCACTTTGCCTTTCAAGTCGTTGGTGTTGGAGGGGCCGCGCTGGGCGTCCTGGGAATAGTATTGCTTGTCCGGGCGTTCGTCCAGCGGAGGGTAGCCATTGGCAGGGAAGGGGGTTGAACTGTCGCCGGTGGACAGGTAAAGATTTCCGTCCTTGTCCCAGGCCAGCGAGCCGCCATGATGGGAGCCGCTGTTCGCCTGCACCGGTACTTTCAATAAGATCTTTTCCGATGCCAGGTCGAGTGTATTGTCGTCTTTCAAAACGAATCGCGAAAGATTAAAAATGATCGGCTCTTTGTCGGTGGGAGGAGCGTAATACAGGTAGATGTAGGGTTGTTTTGGGAAACCCGGATCTAAAGTCACCCCGATGAGGCCGGTGCCACCCTTGATGCACACGTCGAAACGATGTATAATTTTATATTCACCGGTTTTGGAATTATACAGGCTGAGGTTGGCGCTGCGCAGCTCTGTAAAGAAGATGCGGCCATCGTTGGCCACTGCCAGTTCCATCGGTGTGTTGAGGTCGTTGACCAGCGTGGTTTTAACAAACCGGTTTTCTTCGGGTGTGGCCACCGAATACGCTTTGCTATAATCCAAAACGCCTTTGCCCATGGCATATTTAATGCCGCCCAAAAGGTGTCCCAGGTACAGCGGCTCGGTGTAGCTGGAGTCCACGTGGCCGCTGGCGGTATAGAAGGCCCGGCCGCCGTCGAATTCGTGATACCAGGCAATGGGGTGATTGGCGCCGTTGGTTCCACCCTCGTAGGTGTTTTCGTCGAGGTAGGCCAGCACTTTTATGCCCGGATAGAAGGAGCGGTAGTTATACCATTCGTCCCTGCGTTCCCAATGGTCGGGGAGATCTTTGGTGGAGATATGGGTTTTGTCGGTCACGTTGATAGTGGCCGTGCGGATGTTGGAATTGTGGGGATGGCACGAAAAAAAGGCGCCCATCAATTTTCCATACCAGGGCCATTCATACTCGGTATCGGCGGCAGAGTGGATGCCAACGTAGCCGCCACCCGCCTGGATGTAGCGCTCGAAGGCGGCTTGCTGTTCAGCATTCAGCACGTTGCGCGTGGTGTTGTTGAACACCACGGCATGATAGCGTTTCAGACTGTCGTCAACAAAATATGCCGCATTCTTGGTGGTGTCCACGGCAAAGCCATTTTCCTTTCCGAGTTTTTGGATGGCCGCATCGGCAAAGGGGATGGACGAATGCTTCCAGCCTTTTGTTTTGGAAAACACCAGCACCCGGGGCGGCGTAGGTTTTCCGCTGTGACAGGCATTAAGCAGAAGCGAGAGGGCGACGAGAACGACGAACGGCACGAGCCATCCCAGGGATTTTGGTAAGGACATGGTGGTTTGGTTATAGTGGTGATAAAGTAGCAAAAAAATACACATGGCCCGTGGGATACTTTGCTGCTGGAGAGAGCAGCTTTTAAAAGGAAATTATGCCGGAGGGAAACGAGAGGCGAGTATTCTTTCAGAGAATGATAGCTTCAACCTTTGTTGTTTTTTGAAATGTACAAAAGCAGGCGATGGATTTTAGCGGTAAGGTGGACCTGCTGCAGAGCAGCTTTTTGCAAAAAGAATGAAGCGTGCGAGGCGTCTTATCGAGGATGCACCCGACGATTTGAATAGCGGATTAGATAACGCTAGAAGTCGTTCAGACCGCTTGCCACGGAAAATACCCGTTGCTGGAAGATGGAGAAGGGACGCCATGGTGTAACGGCGAATTTTGTTTGACAAATTCGCCCCGGATGTTACATGCGCCATGTAATGTTTGCGTCGGACACCGGGTTTGACGGTATAAATGGCTAGTTTTGGGGTGTTACTTAATGCAGGTGTGGCTTATTAAAAGGAACAGGGTGATCCATGGTGTGAAATTTTAGGCTCATGACAATGAAAAAGCATACCCTCGACGTCCCCCTGCCATCGTTATAATCCTTATCTTTATCTTTGTAAACAATAACGTCTATAGCAAGTTTTTATGGTTACTTTATCAAAACTAGGGAGGGTTACGCCTCGCGCTATTTTTTCAGCTATTTTTTGCCTCATCGGCTCGCTGGCTTTCGCGCAAACCACCTATTACGCACGTCAGAATGGTAACTGGGCAACGGCCTCCACTTGGTCCACCGTTTCTTGCGCCGGTGCCGCGGCGACAACTATACCGACATCGACCTCCAATGTTGTGATCTGCGCAGGACGCACGGTTACCTGGAGCACCACCGGCGCTGACGCCACCATACGCAACCTGACCGTCGAGGCCACCGGTATTTTAACCATCAGTACGGGTCGCCATATTTATCTGAACACTCTGGTGCTGGACGGCCTCGTGAACGGCACCGGCCAGGGTGACCTCAGGATGGGAAATACGGCAGGCTCCACGCTGAGTGGGACCGGCAATTACAGTGTGAACAATAACAGCAGCGATATCCGCTGTCAGTCCAACATAACCATTCTTGCCGGTACCGACCTTAAATTCGACAACAGCGGTACCTTTCGCATCAATGGAAAAACGGCAACGAACAACGGTAAGATTTCCATTATCACGCCTTCGGCCTTTTCAGGGAACGGAAATTTTGTAAACGCCACCACCACATCCTATTTGTTCTACAGTAAGCCAGCCGACTTTGGAGGGACCACCCTCGTTGCTTCTGGTGTGGGGAACACCGTAGAATTTAAACCCACTTCGGGCACGCGGAGGGTGAATAGCAGCGGAGGGATTTTTCATCACCTGATCATCAACGGGGCCACTTCCAGGCTTCGGGCGGCCACCACGATCAACGGCAATCTTACCATTAGTACCGGGGCTACCCTGGACGTTAACGGATTTGATATAAGCATCGCCGGCAACTGGACCGATAATGGCGCGTTTACCGAGGGCACCAGAAAGGTGACCTTCAGCGGCAGCGCAAACAACCAAACCGTCAATGCCGAAACATTCTATGACCTCACCATCAACAATACATTCGCTAGCGGTAAAGTTACCGCGACGGGGAATATTCTCATCACCAACGGCCGCACATTGACGATGACCTCCGGCATTTTCGACATGCAGTCCAACACCCTCAGTCAAACCGCCGGGTCGGCCAAACTAACCGCGAGCGGTGGGGACCTTCGGATGGCCAAGACGGGCGTGACCCTCCCTGAACTCACCGGGACCTACACGATCACGGGGGGGACCATCACCTTCAACGGATCCGGTGCCCAGACGGCAAGAGCGCTCAACTCAGGCTCCAGTACCTATTATCACATTGCCTTCAATGGTGGTGGTACGACCACGCTTGCCGGGGACATTACGGTTAAAGGCAACTGGACCAACACCGGCAACACGGTGACGGGCAACGTGACCACGACTTTTGGTGGCACGGGAACGCAGACCATTACCAATACTGCAGGACAGAGTTTTTACAGAGTCACTTTGAATACGACAGGGCCGTTAACGCTCGCAGCGTCTACTACCGCCACCGTTGTGAACACCCTCACCATGACCGCAGGGAACGTCAATCTGAATGGACAAACCCTTCAACTGGGTAATGGAAGCGGTGCCGCGCTTGTCCGCACGGCAGGGATTTGCTATGGCGGCTTCTTTAAAAGATATTTTCCTTCCGCTACGGCCATCAGCCCCACGGCAGGATCGCTGTATGGTTTGTTTCCCGTGGGAAGCTCAGTAAGCTATCGACCGGTTCAAGTGACCTCGACAGCCAATGCCACAACGGGCGGATACGTAATTGTTGAGCACAACGATGCATTGACCGCCACAGATGTAAGCTATAATGATAATGAAGGCACGGCCATCCAGCGAGTTACCGACATGAACGACTTGATCTCTATTTCGGGACTTGTCGGGGGGACATACACGATGAGTGTGACCATGACTTCCCTCTCGAGTCAGGGCGTAGTGACAGACTTGAAACTCGAGACACAGGATGGTCCCCCGTATGGCGTAGGTGCGCACGTGGCCTCGGCCGGCACGCCGGCTTCTCCTGTCGTAGCCCGATCAGGATTGGCCGCGACTGATTTCAATCACACGTTCGTAGTGGGTACCAAAAACGCCAGTGCGACGCCCATGGTGGCCTCTTATTATTCTTTCAAAAGCAGCACCTGGGGAGACGCAACGGCCTGGTCCAGGACGAGGTCCCCACTCGTAGTTTGCAACTGCACTCCGATAACGTCTTCCATGGTGTATATTCTGAATACACACACCATGAGAATCACGTCCGGCACCACAGCCGATTTCGTATTTGTCGAATCCGGAGGCACACTCACGGCTTCAAACGGATCGCTAACGACGAACTACGATTTGAAAACAGCTGGAACCGGAAAAATCACCCCATTTGGAGGCACTGCATGGACGATTGGCCGGGATATGATCTTGCAGGGTACGGGTGCATCGACAACCACAGTGGCCATTAACGTTGCGGGAGATCTTCAGATCGATGCCGGAACTACACTATCCATGGGGGGGGCGCTCACCGTTGGAGGCGATCAGGTTATTATTGATGGAACGCTGGCCATGGCGGCCAATGCCTTGAACCTTAACGGCACCAATGCATTGATCTTTGGTTCGACCGGCGCCGCTACGATCACTGGATCGGGCACGATAAACATGAACACTTCAAAAACTATCGTGCCGGGAGCAAACCTCACTATTCAACCGATCATTAACCTGGCGGCCAATACCACATTGACAAACTCGGGTACCGTAACGCACACGAACAACCTTACGGGTTCCAATGCCACGACCTCGATATGGGTAAACGATGCCAACGCCCTTTATTCTGTAACCGGTGCCGTATTGGCAACCGGTGTACTCAATACCGACGCCATACCCAACTCCATAGACTATAATGGAGCCGGAGCGCAAACGGTTAAAGTGCCCAACACTACCTACTATAACCTTTCCATTTCCAACGCCGGAACGAAGACCCTGGCGGCAAGTACCACTGTCGACAACTCGCTGACCATCCAGGATGCTGCCATTTTGGATGCCAGTACCTTCACCCTTGGTGGCGGTGGAGACTTGAACATGACGGGAACGTCACAACTCCTCATAGGCAAAACGACTACCAATACCTATCCTGAAATGACCGGCGGCTATAACCTTGATGGTGGTACGATAACCTTCAACCAGGCGGGCTCGGGAACGTACAGCGCGCTGGCCGTAGATTATTACAACCTTTCTTTAGCCGGAAGCAGCTCGGCTACTTTTGATTTCCCCTCAGGAGGCAACGTCGTAAACAACCTGAGTGTAACGCTGGCTGGAACGGCCAAGATGAGTGTAGTGGCCGATCTGACGGTGGGCAACACCTTTACATTTAACAGCCCCAGCTCAAACACATCAACCCTGGGCGCCAACGTAACGGTGGGAACATTCACCATGGCGGGCGGGAAACTTTCTACAACTGGAGCCTTTGTGTTCGAAATAAATGACGGTGACTGGACCTACAACACGGGCGCGACGTTCACCGAAGCGACTACAAGCACCGTGCTCTTCTCCAGCGTGACCGATCAAAACATCGGAGGAACGCAAGCGACCACGCTAACGAATCTGCAACTCGGCAATAGCGGCCCTACGGGGGTTACTCTGGCAAAAGGCCTCACGGTGTCAGGAATATTAACCTTTACAAGCGGAAATCTTATCAGCTCCGCTGCAAACATGCTGCTCATGAGCGCTGGCTCCTCCGTTGCCACGCCAAGCAACGACAGCTATGTGGACGGACCCATGCAAAAGGTTGGTAGTACTGACTTTACGTTCCCGGTAGGTAAAGATGGCGAATATCGTCCCATCGCTATCACGGGTGTAACAACGGTCAACCCGACATTCCAGGCAGAGTATTTCCACAGCAACCCCGACGCCAGCTATAGCCTTGCCAGCAAGGATGCCACGCTGATCCGTATGCAAACCAGTGAGTACTGGATCCTGGCCCCCACAATTGTAGGCCCTCAGGCCGTTGTTTGGCTCAGCTGGGATGACTTTTCCGGATGGGTCAATGACTTGACCAGCATCAAAGTGGCCCGCTGGAACGGCACTACCTGGAAGGATCATGGAAACGGCGGAACCACCGGCAACGTATCGCCTGCCACCGGCACGGTGAGAAGTTCGGCGATCGTAACATCGTTCAGCCCCTTCACATTAGCCTCCGGAAACGGCAACAACCCCTTGCCCGTCGAACTGCTCAGCTTCACCGCCAAACTCGATGGAACCCAGGTGCTGTTGGATTGGAACACGGCCTCCGAACTGGACAACGACTACTTCATCGTCGACAAAACCAAGGACACCCGCAAGTTCGCCGAGGTGGCTCGCGTGAAAGGTGCGGGTACTACTAATCTACCTTCCGTGTATTCCACGATCGACAAAACGCCTTACACGGGTGTATCTTACTACCGCCTGCGTCAAACCGATTTTGAAGGTAAAGTAACCGATATGGGTATGGTGGCCGTCAACAATACCGGCGGCACGGAAACACAGACGTTGATCGTCTTCCCCAACCCGGCACAAAGTGTGCCCCTCAATGTCAATCTCCGGGGCTATGGCTCGGGCGAGCAGATCGCCCTCGACCTGAGAGATGCCAAGGGACAAGCTATGTTGTCCAAGGCGTTAGAAACAGAGAGCACTGGCGAATTGATCTATGCGGTCGACACCACAACCCTCGCACCCGGTGTGTATGTTCTGACGGTCCGCGGAAGCCTGGGCCCCATCAGCGTTAAAGTCGTGATACAATAATATTCTACTCCCCATTTTGAAAAGGCAGGACCCCGGTCCTGCCTTTTTTGTTGTGCGATGCGTTTAAAAGTGGGGTAGAAAAGTGTCGGAAACGAAAAAAGATTGAGCGATGTGTTTTTGAATAGTATTTTGATAGCCAGGTTCTTGACGTCGTGGTGATTGAATCTGTAGATGAAGGTTGAACTACATCTTAGGGATTATGCAGAAAAAAAATTTGCATAACCCTTCCGGAATAAATTTCCTTTGTAGTATAGCTTCACCGTTATGGTCACGAAAAGGAACATCAAAACCGTGGTCTCCAGTATTTTTTCGGGATACTCTTTTCGGAAAAGGGTGACACCCGAACCGGGTGGCGAACTGCGGGTCATTCAAATGAAAGATCTTTCGAATCGCTACTCTGCCATCAAGGCCGACACGCTCACCACGGTGCTTTCGCGGAAGATCAATCCCAGTTCATTTCTCCAGCCGGGCGACATCCTTTTCATTGCGAAAGGTGCGCACAACTTTGCTATTGTGTTTGAGCTGAACTTGCCGAAGGCGATCGCCTCGTCCGCATTTTTTGTGCTGCGACCCGACCCCGAAAAAATTGTGCCGGGATACCTGGCCTGGTATCTCAACCAGTCTGCTGTCCAGCAATTTTTTTTAAACAATGCCTCGGGATCGCATATGCCAAACGTTGCGAAGACAACGTTGGAGCGCGTCACGGTGATCATACCTTCGGAAGACATTCAGCACAAAATTGTCAGCATCGATAAATTGGTAAAAAAGGAGGAACTCCTTTTGAGGAAAATTATGCAGAAGAAGCAGCGCGTCGTCACCCAGGCGCTTATGAAAATTGTTGAAACAAAATAAGAAAGGCAATGGAAGAGATGGTTCAGGAACGTATCAACAGGCTGGTGGTCCTCGCGGGAAAATCATTTTTCGGTCATTCCCACTCCGGCACGCAGCTCCACCAGGTCATGGCGGTGCTGCTACTAAAGCACGCCAGCGATGTTTGGAATAAGACACACAAGACGCTTCGCGAGAAATTTAGTGATGATCAGGCAGCGATCGATGAACGGATGAAGCGCCTCCGGTTTCCCCTGTTATGGGAGAACACCCTTGAGCACTTGTTCGACAACCGAAATCATCCCGGATTTGCGACCAGGATTGATCGTGTACTTTCTGATCTGGTGGGAGGGAGCCGTGGCTTACCAGAGGAGATTCTCAAGGGGATCGCTTTCAATGCAGACGCCTCCGGACTGCGAAACCGGAAACTGAAAACGCTGGTCGCAGACCTCGCCAACCCGATGCTCGATCTGAGCGACAACGTTCGCCTTGGGGAAGCCGTTTCCTGTCTTCTGAAAAGTTTTTTTGGCGGTTTGACCGGGGTGGGTGAGCACTATACGCAACCCAGCGTTTCGATGCTGCTGGCCAGACTATTGGAACCCAAGGAAGGTATGCGGATTTGTGATCCATTTTCAGGCACGGGATCGACGTTGATCGAAATGGCCAAACATGTGCGTAGCCTGAGCGGAATGCGCTCAAGGAACGTTTCGCTTTATGGACAGGACATTAGCCGGGAGGCGTGGATCACGGCGAAGCTTCATGTTCTTCTCCACGCTTTGGATAATGTTCATATAGAAGCAGGCGATATTTTTAGTAATCCGCGTCACCTTGAGCAGGGTGGGTTGATGCATTTTGATATCGTTGTCGGGGCGCTGCCTTTGGATGCCGAAGGGCCAACGGTCGAGGAGGCAAGACGCGATCCATACCGGCGCTTTTTGAGAGGGTGCCCGCCGAAGGGGAGGGGAGATTTTGGTTACATGCAGCATGCCGTCGAAACGCTTGGACCACAGGGAAGAGCGGGGCTGGTGGTTCCTCAGGGCGTGCTGTTCAGAGGTCAGCGGGAAGGGGTGATCCGGCGATCGTTGGTGGAGGAGAATCTTGTCGATGCTGTTATTGCTTTGCCACCACGTCTGGTCTATGGTGCAGGCATTCCGGCGGCTATTATAATTTTCAACAAAGCGCGTAAAACAAAAAGCGTGGTGTTCATCGATGCCAGTAAGGAACAAATCATCGGCAGGAAAACAACGGGGTGGACCGATGAGGATATTGAGCGGATCGTTTCCACCTATCGCCAACGGGAGAGTGTTGCGAAATTTTCTTATGTGTCGTCGCAGGCGCAGATCCGGAATAATCAATTCAATTTAAGTGTTTTCCGATATATCGGGAGTGATAGAGAGGGCGAGTTGTCGAAGGCTATTATTTTGAATGAAGACGATATCCTGAAACTGGAATCGGAATTGGCGCAAGTTAGAAGCGATATTAGAATGGAGTTGCGCGACTTGCTGGGCGCTGACGGGGACGATATCCTTTCAAAGGTGAATGAACCGCTGCCGTATTACCTACCAGAAGGATGCCGGGTAGTGATGGTACTAGACGGGCCGCTTGGGATTTTAATGGTGGATGCCACGCAATTCTTTGTCAGAAGAACCGATGAACCGGCAAGATCGCCTCATAAGGCTTCTTATCTGAAGAAAAGCACCAGGAGCCGGCAGCCCTTTAAAAAGATTGTCGCCAAAAACTCCAGGAAGACTTCAATTGTACTGAAAAAGGATCACTCACATTGACCCCTATGCCCACTGCGCCAGAACATCCCCACGCGTCCATCACACCGCCAAAGTCTTCGCGACTGACGGTGGAGGTTGTAGAGCAATTGGATCAGTTGCTAAAATCGTCGACGGCCGATGAGTACCGAAACACGCTTTTAGAGTTGTATCACATGTATATCATCCACGAACATGGCCATCTTCCCGTTCATTTTGATAGCATGGCGAACCACATGTATGCGTTGATGGAATTTTTCAGGATCGCGGAATCAGAAATGCGTAAAACGCCCGACCGCTAACCATCGGTAAGGATCAAAGTCTAAAGCGGGATCATTTCACAAACCTTGTGAAAAACTCCATCGCTTCCGGGTTCTTTAACGCGCCGGCGTTCACCACCTCCTTCACGTTTTTCCCCATCAGGATCTTCTTCACAGGGGTCTCTGTTTTCTTGCCGCTGAGCGTGTAGGGGATATCGGGTACGGCAATGATCTCGTCGGGCACATGCCGGGGACTGTAGTCGTTGCGCAGGGTGGTGTTGATCTTTGTTTTAATGGCTTCGCTGAGGGCCGTGCCGTCTTGCATCACCACGAACAGTGGCATCCAAAATTGCCCCCCTTCTTTTTCCAGGCAGATGATCAAACTGTCTTTCACTTCTTTCACTTTGTCTACCGCCCGGTAGATCTCGCTCGTTCCAATGCGCACGCCGCCGCGGTTGAGCGTGGCATCCGACCGCCCATAGATCACCACACCCTGACGGGGTGTGATCCGCGCCCAATCACCATGCCGCCACACGCCGGGGAAGGTTTCGAAATAGCTTTCGGTATAGCGCCTGAAGGCAGGGTCATTCCAAAAATAGATCGGCATCGAAGGCATGGCCTGGGTGATCACCATTTCGCCCACTTCGTCCTTAATCGCTTCCCCATGCTCATCAAAGGTTTCCAACGCGCAGCCCAAAGCCCTGCACTGGATCTCCCCGGCATAGACAGGCCAGATCGGGTTTCCTCCCACAAAGGCGCTGCACACATCCGTGCCTCCGCTCATGGACACCAGCCAGATCTCTGGTTTCACTTCTTTGTATACCCACGCAAATCCTTCCGGTGGCAAGGTGCTTCCTGTGGAGCTGATCGACCGCAGCTGCGAGAGGTCAAAATCACGGGCAGGAGCAATGCCGGCCTTCATGTTTGCCAACAGATAGCCCGCACTCGTACCAAAATGATGAATGCCCACCTCCGCCGAAAACTCCCACAACGCGTTCAGGTCCGGGAACGCCGGGCTGCCATCATAGAGCACCATCACGCCGCCAGCCAGCAGGCTGCCGTGAATATAGTTCCACATCATCCAGCCGGTGGTGGTATACCAGAAGCAACGGTCGCCGGGGAGGAAGTCGTTGTGAAAGGCACCGTACTTCAATTGCTCCAGCAGGATGCCACCTTGGGAGTGCACGATGGCCTTTGGCAACCCAGTGGTGCCCGATGAATAGAGCACCCACAACGGGTGGCCAAATGGCACCCGCTGAAAGACGAGCGGCAGCGCTGTGTTGCGCGTCACCTCCGTCCAATGCACGATCGCCACTTTGGGATGGATGAACGCCGTGTTATTTTCGGCCAGCACGATCACGGTCTCTACCGTGGGCAAGGCCTGTAGCAATTCTTGTATGGTCGTGGTCTTGTCAAATACCTTACCACCGTAGCGATAGTGGTCCACGGCAATCAGCACTTTGGGCTCGATCTGGGCGAAGCGGTCGATCACGGCCGGCGTGCCAAAGTCGGGCGAGCAACTGGACCATGTCGCGCCCAGACCGCTCGCGGCCAGAAAGGCGGCCGAGGCTTCAGGGATGCAGGGCAGGTAGGCGGCAACCCGGTCGCCGGCCTTCACTCCGCGGCTCGCCAGGTAGTGCTGCAAGGCCGCCACTTGCCCCTTCAACTCTTCCCACGACACTTCCCGCACATCGCCCGTTTCGCCCTTGAACACAATGGCCGGCTGCTTTGTGGTGGCCTTGCGAAAAACGTGTTCCGCATAGTTCAGCCGCGTGCCTTCAAACCATTGGGTGTGGGGCATAGGCTGGCCGTTGGTAACGGTCTTGTAGGAGCCGTCGTGCAGGATGTCGAAGTATTGCCACACGTGTTCCCAGAATTGGTCCGGCTCTGTTGTGGACCATTCCCACAGTTGGCTGTAGTGGCTCACCTGCATGTGCTTCTTGTTTCCCAGCCAGCGCATGAAGGCCGTCAGGTTGGCTTGGTCAATAACCGTTTGGGAGGGTGTCCAGAGTGGGGTCGGGGTCTTCATGCTAGCCTAATATCTTCATTGCGGCAATCTTATCTAAGTGGAGCTGTGCTTTCAAAGCTTCCAGGTCGCTGAATTTGATGTCGCCACGGATCAGTTTGTGAAAGTTGACGGTGAGCGATTCGCCATAAATATCCTGCGCAAAGTCGAAAATGTTCACCTCGATGTTGCGCTTCACGCCATTCACGGTCGGTCGGTTGCCGATGTAGAGCATGCCCTTGTAACGCTTGTTGGCATGGTCCACGGTCACGGCGTAGATGCCGTCGGCGGGGACGAGTTTGTAGGCGGTGTCCACTTCGATGTTGGCCGTGGGGTAGCCCAGCAAGCGGCCCAGTTTGTCGCCCATCACCACGCGACCGGTCAGGCTGTAGAAGTTGCCCAGGAAGTGGGTAGCCGTATCGATGTCGCCCTCTTCCAGCGCCTGCCGGATCTTGGTCGAGCTCACACCCACGTGGTCGATGTCCTGCCGCGGGATCTCTTCCACGGCAAAGCCGTACTTGGGGCCGTCGGCCAGCAGTTGCTCGAAGCTGCCCTCGCGGTTCTTTCCGAAGTGATGGTCGTGGCCGATCACAAGCTTCCGCGTGCCGATCGTGTTCACAATGATCTGCGTAATAAACTCCTCCGACGACAGCTGCGAAAACTCCTTCGTGAACGGGATCCGCACCAGGTGATGGATCCCCTGGGCCTTCAACAAGGCAGCCTTTTCCTCGAAGGTGTTCAATAATTTCAACGACGTATCTTCCGGGTGCAGCACCAGCCGAGGGTGGGGCCAGAAGGTGATCACCACCGTTTCGCCCCCGTTTTTTGCGGCCGTCTCGCGCAGTCGCGACAAGATCTTTTGATGGCCCACATGCACCCCGTCGAACGTCCCGCTGGTCACCACCGCATAGTTCAGCCGCACAAAATCATCGATACCGTGATAGATCTTCATGAGATTCCTCTTTTGGAAGGGTAAAGGTATACATTTTTAAAAAGCCTAAAACGCAGCGGCACCAGGCCCTGTGCCATCCGTTGGAAGGTGTTAAGAATCAAATGCATAGGAGGCCTGCCCCCGAGGCGGGGGCACCGGGCTCTCCGTTCCAAGTCCTCGCCCTACGCGCCAGCCCAGCCCGTCGCTGTGGGCTTTCCACTGCGATCCCTGGCCCGTGTTCCCCTCGGTGATGGTGACGGGTGACTAGGTATATTGATTCGGATTTAGGAGGTGCTTGGGAGGAGGTGTTGGCGGCTGTGAGAAAGCGAAGTCCCCGAGGCGGGAGACTTCGCTTTGACGAAGGAGACTTTGCTTTGGCGGGCACGCGGTGATGACTTATATTGAAATCAACTATGGAAACACACTACGATCAGATTGCCATACAATGGCTATTTTCCTTTTTTCTCTTCGCTGCCATGTTTACCCCGGCATTTTGTTTTCGAAAAATTGCCATTAGAAAAGGTAAAAAGGGTCTGGCTTTCTTTCTCTTTGGATTGTTTGTCGGATGGGCTCGATCAATTGTGGTAAATTGTTTGCTTCGAATTTAGCGACCCGGTCATCGTTCCAACCCTATCAAGACCAAATGTGGATTGTTTTAATGCTCGCGATCGTTGTCATCGAGGCGCTGGCGATTATAACTTTCAGTCGAACAATAAAATGATGGTTAAATAGACAAGCGCCGGTAGCCCATACGAAGCGTTGCATGAGTCAAGACAGTGTATGATCAAACGACATGGTGTCGCGAACGCCCTTTCAATCTGTCGTATTCCACCTCCGTTTGATAACAATTCTTTTGTCACCTTTGTTCTGTTGAAGTTAACACAACGTTCAGTGGAGCAGCACCACTTAAAAAACGGGCGCATCCGAAAAGCCTGATGAGTAGGAAGTAAAGAAAAAAACAAATCTCATGTCTAACAGTGTTTCCCTCCATAGAATATTAAAAGCAGATCCGGAAAAAATATTCCGCGCCTTCACACAAGCTTCGGCCATCGCGTCATGGTTGCCTCCCTACGGATTTCTTTGCACGGTCCACGAAATGAATGCCAAGAAGGGCGGTTCCTTCAGAATGTCGTTCGAAAACTTTTCAACCGGTCACAGTCACTCCTTCGGGGGCACATACGTGGAAGTAAAGCCCGGCGAGTTTTTGAAGTACACCGATAAATTTGACGACCCGAACCTGCCGGGAGAAATGATGACGTCGGTGTCGCTCCGGAAAACCATTGCCGGCACGGAAATAAAAATTGTACAAGAAGGAATTCCTGCCGCAATACCGGTAGAGATGTGCTATTTGGGTTGGCAGGAATCGCTGGAGAAGCTGGCTAAACTGGTAGAGCCGGTGATCCCGGATGCTTAGGCGAAATTTGCTGCCGGTTTCTAAAATGTAGTATCAAATCAGATTCAGCAACCCAATCAATGCCATTTGAGTAACCCGGCCTTTTAAGGCCGGGGTTACTCGTCCTGTTAAATATCTTGCGACGTTTTGACGGCAAGTGGCCAACCGATATCTTCAAGCCACTGATCAAAATCTACAGACCTTGACACTGATCAAAAAGAAAACATGGGGGAGAACAGTCTACCAATGTTCTTGCTGTGGCCGAACGTACGATGAAGCACCCCTTACGTTTGGAAGCGACCGTCCGGACTACTATCATTCCGTTCCGCCCGATGAAAGACCGCAAAGAATCAGTCTGGCCGAAAGCCTATGCGTTGTAGACGAGCAACATTTCTTTCACTGCGGGAGACTCACCATCCCTATCATTGATCACCACCAGAATTTGATCTTCAACGTCTGGACATCCATCAGCGAAGACAACTTTCGAAAGCGAAATCAACTTTGGAACAACCCAGAACGCGTGAATGAAGGGCCGTATTTTGGATGGATGCAAACAACGGTACCCACCTACGGCAACACGATCAATATAAAGGCTGTTGCCACAGAGAATGAGGTGGGCCTCATCCCCTCTATACAAGTAATCGAAGAAGAACACCCTCTCGCCATCGACCAGCAAAACGGGATCATTTTCGAAAAAGCCCTCCAAATTGCCGGCAGCATTCTGGCTAACGAGCATCCCCGAGAGGATGGATCTAAGTGAGATCCTGTTGGATCATTCCTTTAGCAGAATGAATGCCGCCCTAAAATTTAGAACCCGGTGCTTCATTAAGTTGGCCAGGCTGCGTCTTTGGACCAACGGGTAAGAAATAATAACATCCCTGATTGACAGATAAATAAAGTGAAGGATCAACCATCAGTTTACACTCAACGATGGTTAGATCCTTAATAAGGATATCATACTCTTCTCCATTGGAGAAGTCACAAGCCGGGCACACGGGGTTTTCTGAAATGCCGTATACCATCACATCCACTCCAAGCAATGCCGTATCACCCGGGGTTACTTTTAGGACGTCGCCAATTTGATAGTCATACTGCCAAACCTCTCCAACTTTGAATTGGATCCTGCCGGTATAGCCGCTTGTGCAATTAGGGCAGGTCACTTTTGTGTGTAACACATTGTATGCTCCCATAAAACGTTCACCTCGCCCAATCCTTAACACACCGCACCGAAACCCCATGACTATTCTTCTGCACCAAGATCGTTGCCTTGTGCAGAAAATTGAACACTACCGCGGGCGAACTTCTTTTGCCGGCGGGCGCGGTCCAAAACATGGTTGAATGGTTCATGGATTTGAATTCGCCAAATCTTTCATTGTCGTAAACATAGAACCATCCCACCATGAGGGCATTAAAACCAGAGTGGCCCGCGGGTTGTAGCTCGATGTAGGCCTCTTTTTTTGAGGAGAACGAGTTCAGTAGTTTTTCATATTCATAGCGGGTGGGCAGGTGCCAGTCGGCAGGGCAGGATTTTTGGGCGGCTTCGCAAGTATAGTAAAAGCCATACTTGTCGCCGAGGGCGAGGGAGTCGCCGTAGGAAAGGATCCGTTCTTTTTTGTGGGGATCAAGCCGGTGGTCGAGTTCGTTGGCGTAGGCCAAGTTTTGGGCCATCCAGATTTGGTCCCCGATCTTTACGGTTTTGTATTGTTTTCCGTCTCTCGCGTCGACCAGGATGTCGGTTTGCGCGTAGGCGCCCGTTGCCAATAGGGAAATCAGGAGCGTGATTATTCTTCCTTTTGCCATCATGATAAAGGCCGTTCAAGACCAATGTACAACTTTGGGATCAAAAAGAACCCTGGAAGTCACAGGTGTGCGAACATTATTTTACAATCCTGACCACCCTAAACCTGTCCCCGGTGGAATCAGACGGGGTGTTGATGTCGTAGAACACTTTGTTTTTATAGGTCACCTTGTTGCACGTAACTGAGGAGGAATTGAAGTGGAACATCTCGGTGTAGATCGTGTCGATATCGCTGTTGTCGCCGGCGCGCCATTGGATGAGGGTGGTGGTTTCTGTATCAGATGGCGTCGCGTCGGCAAAGAAGCGCAGGGTGGCTTCTCCGTTGGTTTGCTCGATAAAGAAATTGCGGGGAGCGTCCTGGAGGGGGAAATACACCTCTTTAGCCACGCCGTTTTTCAAGTAGTAAAGGCGGATGCTGTCGGCCGTGTAGTGGTTGTGAGTGGTGGTGTCCAGCAGGTTCTGTCCGTCTTTGTTTTTCACGATCACATCAACATCGACGCTGATCTCTGTGCAGCAGTCGCCATGATTTAAAAGGTGGCACGACGCGAACAAGGCGGCGCAGCCGAGGAGAAGAAGGAGTTTTACAATAGCTTTCATCGCATCAGGGTTAAGAAAAAACTCGCCATCGGGTGCAGCAAGATACGTCTATATAGATGCTTTGTCCAGACCAAAGGTTGGAATTAGGAATGTTATAAGATTGTTAACTGCCCCTAACCGGAAAGGCATTGACCGATGGGTAAGGCCGTGCCAGGATCTGGGGTTCCAAATACTCACAGGCCATTATTCAATGGGACAATATCATCGCAGCCCGCCCCTCGCCCGCGATATAGTCTCCCGCCTCGGGGACTATGTCGCCTCTCAGCTTCCATAGATTATCGGGTGGGCAACCCGTGAGGCACCATAGTCCCCGAAACGGGAGACGGCCCACGACCCGCCCGCGACATAGTCTCCCGCCTCGGGGACTATGTCGCCTCTCAGCTTCCATAGATTATCGAGCGGGCAACCCGTGAGGCGCCATAGTCCCCGAGACGGGAGACTATGGTGCGGACGGTGATAGCCGGGTGCTCGATTTTCGTGCGCACGTGGCGCATGATTTTTCCTGTTCAGCCTACCCCGGGGTTTCACCCAGGTTTTGATGGGAAATCCGCCAAGGCGGATTAAGCGGTAGGGACCCTTTGGGGGTATGCGAAATAATTTATATTTGTAACCATGACAACCGTTACAGGAGAAACGATAGACTTTGTTGTGTAATGAATATATATGTTTGATTGCTATTCTATTCTTGATTCACAGGGAACCCCAGAATATCCGAACGAGGACGACTATATCGATTCTTTTGACTTTGAGGAATTTAAATTGCTTTCTGAGTTAACCGCATTTTATGAGGGAAAGTCAATGGAGTTCATGTACTTTAAAGACTTTCGTATAATGAATTTTCAGGTCGAGGAGATGACAGGCAATATTAAGACCATCTTGTCCTCAAGAGGGTTCTCGGAATACCATAAAAAAGCCTACCAGAAAATGAATAATATTCTCCAGGTATGCCTCAATAAAGGGATGGGTTTGGTATGCTTTTGCGATTGACGCGACACAGGCAAATCACCCGCTTGCCTGTCACCTGTTTCTAACCTAGTTTGATCATGAAGCGACACTTACTATTTATGTTCTGCGTATGGCTGCTTGCAGCGTGTACGTCGAAGCACAACGAGTCCACCAAAAAAGAGCGTCCCTCGATAAAAGACCGCTTCAAGACGGGCGTCATAAACTTAAGACAGGCAGGCTTGTTTGAAGACTACAAAAGCCTTAGCGACGATTCCCTCACCCAACGGCTATCTTCGATAGCCACTGAGCGACAACTATGGGAGGAGTTTGATGTCTACGATTCCCTTCAAGAAGAAGACTACATCAATCTTAAAATTGCCCAACTAGACCCCAAAAGAGTTTGGTGGCACGACCTGGAAGCCGACGTGCTGAATGGCAACATGGTCTACGCCAGCACCGTGAAGGAATTCGTCGAACTGTCAGGAGGCTATCTGCGAGCCGAACAAATCAAGGAGGAATGGGAAACCGATAACGGTCCCATCCACATTTCATTTCAGGATGGCGACACCCTCCGCGCCTTCCAACTAAAGTCTTATGATGATTGGTATGACGAGGACTTTTTCAACTACATGGAAAAGTTCATGACCGCCAATGGGTCGCCCTACAAGTTTTACGTCTACATCGGCACTGGGCAAGATGCATTCGTCATCCGGCTTACAAAAGCTGAGAAGGAAATGGTGGAGCAGAAAATGCGATGGAAAATGGAGAAGTTTTAGGATAGATGGCTGTAGTTAAAACATGCCCCATGGCCGGTTCGAGAGTATTCCCACAGGGAAAAAAATAGTTGAGATATTTGATTTTGATGCAAGGCGTTAACTGATTTTAAAGATACAGAATAAACGCTAGCTTGTCTGTGGCGCTATGGACCCGACTCATAGGTTTTCGAACGGAAGAATGCGCGAAATCTTAGAACAGTCCCCGTAATATTTGAAGCTTATTCGGCGGAGCATCGGGAGAGAAAAAGTCGGGAATGGTATTGGTTGTCCTTCTGGGACGGTTCAGAAACTCGACGGGCCATTCGGTCCATCGCTGTTCTTTAACATGAACATAGTTGCCGGGTTCGGATTCGTCTATGAACTCGTCTTGCTGGACAAGGGCCAGGGGTTGTTCGGCGCCTTGGGTTTGTTGCGAGAAGGTGAGGGCGTCCTCATAGTTGTCGAAAGCATAGAAGTAGTCATTGCCATTCTCAAGATCTGGCGCCCCATCGTGAGGATGGCACCAAACGCGGTATTCCAACACATCATCCCAAACCAGACCACCCCCTGCCTTGACAAGCGCGGGATAGGTGCCTACTAAATTGGGTCTTTTACCTTTGGGTATGCGCGCATTTGATGTGAACTTTCGTTGGCTGCGCTAAATTAGCGGGTGCGCTAAAACAAGGCGAGGAAAATCATATTTTTTTGTATCATTATGGAAATTCTAATGCCGATGGGTTCGCGACTTTCTGTCTATGTTTTGCTGGTTATCATGCTTGTTGTTTTTATTACGTGTAGCCACGACGATGAAACCAAAATTTGTTCACCTACCTCGCTCATTTTAGGGGGCGTCGAATCCTATTCATATGTCTATGATGCTGATCACCATTTAACAGAAATCCGGCATTTACATGGAAATCTCATTTACGAGCGATACCGCATGACGTATGAGAACGGGAAAGTCAAACAATTGTCATACACCCTGCCCCGGCCGGAGAATCCCGATCCCCCCGGTGAAAACTACATTTTTAGCTATGGTAGTAATGGAAAGCCAAGCTTGAGAACGTTTCAGCAAGGCAATCGCCCAGTAGAGAGTCAAGTGGTATACGGGTACGATGAAAAAGATCGCCTGGTATCGAAGGAGTTTAAAAGTCTGCAGACGTTATACTATCGTGTCCGGTATGAGTATAATGCCGACAGTAATGTCTCCAAGATCTATTATTTGCGCCCCCTGGATGAGGAGGAGATTGTTGGCGCTGAATTGCTTTCGTTCGACAATCACCAAAGATTCTTTGCGGGTTCACCGGATCTTAAGACTATCGAGATATATTTTTTCGACTATGAGCCGAGCATCAACAACCTTCTTTCTTTAAAGATACATGCCACACCGCAGTTCACCTATCCGACAGAGCCCGCGATCGATTATGTCGTTGACTACAATGACGACGGCTATGTCAAGGCTATACGATGTGTTACGCCCAATAATTTTTTATACGAGGCGCCCGTATTCACCTTTGGGGAGATGGAATATGAGTGCCGTTAGCGAGCCGGGCAAATTTGCTGCATAACGATGGCTATACTTTTGATTTTACAGATCTGACAAAGCTTTTTAGTTACTTTCTTTCATGACGAAATTCATTCTGATCATTTTTTTTGGGATAAGTAATATCGCCCTGTTCGGGCAAACAAAATACGCGTCAAACGGAATAAGGTTTAAGCTACCCAAAGGTTTTAAGGCAACCCGTTCGCGGGGTTCTGATTTTGCAACCTTTACCCGCGGCGAGACACTGCAGATCGGATTTGCGAACGGATGTGATAGCTACATAGAACGTAGTGATGCAAAATTGAGCAAAGACATGACCGCGGATCTATGTTTTTCGATCCTGTTTGTTAAAATGAAGGCAGGGGAAAAAACGACCTGGGTGTCGAACCCAAAAGACACCGTGATCCATAAATTCCCTTGCAAATGGGCTGAATTTCATACGACGGTGGGCAAGCAAGATTACTACATGGTCTATTTTCTCGTGAAGGGGAAAAGGCATAAATATGAAATTGCGTTTTCCGGGCACCTGGCCAATAAGGAAGATGATCTCAAGATCTTGCGGAAAATAATGTCCAGTTACAAGGGAAAAAGTCGCGGAGGGATCTTAACGGGTGTCTCGTCCGGTCTAGATGGTTGGAGCGCCGCAAAATGTGGAAAAAAGAAAAGGCCCTGTATAAAGGCCTTTAACTCATCGCGAATATTGACTGACTTACTTTTTCAGATTGTTTATTTGACTCTTCAGAGCCTCGTTCTCAGCTTTCATCAAATCCATTTCCTTCCTGAACTCGATCATGTATAAAGTGAGTTCCTCTACTTTTTGGAGGAGTTTGATATTCATTTCGCCGAGTTGCAGTCCGTTGGTTTTCATTTCTTCGGCCGAGGCAATTTCGGGCAGGTGTTTGTTGGCCTTGATGAATTGCTCGACGTCGATCAGACTTTTCAGATCATAGCTATTTTCAAAAACGAAGTCGGAACCTGCGGTTATATTCACCCGCACTTCCCGTGAATTGATATCGCCGGCAACGGTAAGTTTTGCTGCGGAGGTATTGGCGGTTCCGATGCCCACGTTTCCATCGTTGGCCACGATCGTGTTGTTTATAAGCTTAAATTCGGGGCGGGTTGAACCAGGATGCGTCAGTGTTAAAATAGTTTGCTCTGCATCGTTATAGTCTGAAGCTGTAAAATCCATGTCGATGGTACTACCCCGGTCAACGGTTTTCATCCTCCAACGATATCGGTCGCTATAGTCTGCTGAAAGTATGAGGTTTGTAGTGGTTGCATTATTTCCAAAAATATCGAGTTTAGCAGCGGGAGTGTTTGTGCCAATACCCACATTGCCATTCCACTTGATGCGCATGCGTTCCTGTATTTGGGCGCTATTGGTTGCACGGTTTCCAAATATCAAGTCTCCACCAATAAATGCTGAATATTCGGCTGCGATAACGGCAAGGGTTTCGTCCGGAAGATAGGACAGCGCAAATTGGAGTTCCGACCGCCGGCCAAACGACGTGACAAAATAATTGCATATTCGAATGGCAGACTGTGTGTTTGCACCCAATACGGTTTGATCCTCCAATGCTTCTATACTCAAGTTGGTGGTGGGATTGGACGTGCCAATGCCGACCTTCCCTGTTGCGGGAAATGTATTTTGCGCATTTACGAAACAAGCTGCGAGTAGACCCGCGGATAGAATTAACATTTTCTTCATGGTACTAACGATTAAGGGTTATAGAATAATGGATGGGTATTTATATATATCAATTACCAAAACAAGATCGATGGATTTTTTCAACGCATTCAATAAATAGCGGCTAACTTCCTTAAGACAAAAGTAGCGGAATATTTCAAGTCCCGAATGCCAAAATTTAGCAGGTGGTGTTCCTGTTTCTGTAAAATTCTAACGGTCAGACAATTGAAATTGAGAAAGTGACATGGGCATCCGGTAGGGCTCCCGTGTTATTTTAAATTCTCGTCACAATAGGTGATAATAGCGTCCCTAACGTTTTCATAAGCATCCCAAACCGAAAGACACCAACCTTTGATCGCCGCGTCTCGTTGCGGCCCAGGTGGCGCTTTCAAAATTTCCTGGGCGGTTATTTCACCTCTTTTTTCAGGTAGACTGATCGAGGGTAAATTCTTTTTGTTTTTGGAGAGCTGCAGATGGGCTTGTTGAACCTGGCGGCCGGTGTAGTTTTTCTCAATCATCAGGTATAGTCCTGCCAAGGCATAAACAATGGCTATGGGTTTAGTATTGGCATCCGCCGTTTGTGCGGTTTGCGCGTCTACTATATGTTGATGAATGAAATAAAACTTGTCGGGGTGGGCGAGGGTGCAGAGGGATAGTTCGTGGTATTGTTCAGACATAGTCATCTCCCTATAATTAAAGGTCCCCGTTGCATTTCACCCGCCCTAAGATACTTGCCTTTCTGAAATCCTGTCTTCTCCGCAATAAAACGCGATGCCCAGGGCCTGAAATACGCCTCCCAAAAAAAATCTCAAAAAAAACGGTGAGAAATCACCAGGTGCCCCCTCTTAAAGCTTATTCGTTCAAAATCCTAGACCCACGACCCGTGAAAAAGTACGTTAACTTCTCTGTAAATGATTTCGTTACCGATGATTATTTTCAGTATTGGGTGTCGCACCCTGCCGACGAAAGCCCGCGCGTTTTTTGGGAGGGCTGGCTTCAGCAGCACCCCGAAAAGCGAGAGGATGTAGAGGAGGCCCGCGCCATCCTGGAGAGCATCCGGTTCTCCAACCATACCCTGAGCCACGAGGACCTCACCCAGCTCTGGGACCGCATCCGCAACATCGACAACGACCGTGAACTTAAAAGCCATCAGCCGGGGCTCGCTCGCGCTTGGTATGCCGCGGCGGCGGTCACACTCATCCTTATGGTGAGCGCGTTTTTTCTGTTCCAGCGGCAAGAGCCTTGGAAAGAATACCACACGGCCTATGGCGAGACCAGGACCGTGGTGTTGCCAGACAATTCCCAGGTCATCCTCAATGCCAACTCAACCCTGCGCATTCTCAAGGACTGGAACGATAAGGCCGACCGCGAGATCTGGCTCGAAGGCGAGGCGTTCTTCTCGGTGGTGCATACCAAAACCAACCAACCCTTTCGCGTGCGCACCGACGACGGTGTGAGCGTCGACGTGCTGGGCACGATGTTCAATGTTTATAAGCGGACGCTCAAGACCACGGTCATCCTCAAGTCCGGTCAGATCCGGCTGAACCTGCCCATGGCGGAATCGCAGGAGAAGATCCTGATGAAGCCGGGCGATATGGTGGAATTCAAGGGAAAGAAATACAAGAAGGAGGAAGTGGACCCGCAGCTGTACACGGCCTGGACGCAAAACAAGATCATCCTCAACCACACCAGTCTTGGCGAGATGGTGCGCATGCTCCGCGATAACTATGGACTGGAAGTGAAGGTGGCCGATGCCACGTTGCTGGAGCAAACGGTGTCGGGATCTATGCCGCTGGCGAGTGCCGAAGACCTGTTGCAGCAAATGGCAAAGGCCTTTCAGTTGAAGATCACGCGCGAGGGGTCTACGATCACCATCGAAGAATGAGATAGAATGAATAACACACTAAACATAAAATAGAAAAGAGAGAGATAACCTAACGAATTGTAAACATGTAGATCCTAAAAAAAACTAATCAGCTACAACCTAAAAAAACCTAACCTATGAAAAATCGCTACCTACTGCTCGGCATGTTGCTTTTGACGCATCTGCAGGTCATGTCGCAGCACGACCCCGTCTATGCGGCGGCTAACCGTCCTCGCGCCATGCAGCAGCGCGCCGGGGACGCCAGCTCGTTGAAGCAGGCGTTGACTGAATTGGAACGGTCCTTTGCGATCTCCATCGCCTACAAGGATGAGTGGATTGAAAACAAGCAGGTACGCTTTTCGGCCCACAACTTCAAAGTTGTGGAACAAGCCCTGGACAGCGTCTTGAGAGACACGGGTCTCTATTACGAAAAGGCCGGCGATGGCTTCTACGTCATCTACAAGAAAACCGTCCACGCCGCTGAGCAACCTCAGAGTTCGACGGTGCTTGTGCCCGCGCTCGCCCTCAACAAGCCTGAAGATTTTAACACCTTCCACGAGCGCGACATGGTGCGTGAAATGGCACGCCGCGAAGAGTTGATGGCCCAGACCGTGACGGGTACCATCCGCGAAGAAGGCGGAGCGGGCTTTCCGGGTGTGAACGTGGTGGTGAAAGGAACCACTACCGGAACCACAACCGACGCCGACGGTCACTACTCCATTGTGGTGGACAACGAAAATGCCGTGCTGGTGTTTTCTTTTGTGGGCTATGCCACACAAGAAGTTACGATCGCGGGACGCTCGGTGATTGACGTGAACATGACGCCCGACCTGAAGTCGCTGGATGAAGTGGTGGTCACGGCGCTGGGTATCGAGCGGTCGGCAAAGAGCTTGGGCTATTCCACTTCGAAGGTGAGCTCCGATGCGTTTGCCGTGAACCGTTCGACCAACGTGATGAACACACTGCAAGGCAAGATCGCCGGGGTGAACGTGACCTCGTTGGGCACAGGTCCCGGTGGTTCTTCTAAGATCCGCATCCGCGGTCAGTCTTCGATTGGTGGTCAGAACACACCCCTGATCGTGGTCAACGGCGTGCCGATCGACAACACGAACTTTGGGACCAACCAGGGAAATACCGCTGGCGATAATTCGGTAGCCAACAAAGGTGGTGGCGCCTCGACCGACGGTGGCGACGGTCTCAACAGCATCAATCCCGACGACGTCGAAAGCATGACGGTGTTGAAAGGTGCAACGGCTGCGGCCTTGTATGGATCGCGTGCGCAGAACGGTGTGATCATGATCACGACCAAGTCGCGGAACTCCCTCACCAAGGGGGTGGGCGTGACCTATAACATGAACTATACAGACGAAAAAGCGCTGGATTACACAGACTATCAATATACCTACGGACAGGGCGAGAACGGCCTCGGCCCCGCTTCTGCGGGAGCGTTGCCCAACCCCACAACAGGCCAGTGGTCTTTCGGACCTAAGATCGAGCCGGGGATGACGCAGATCCTGTTCAACAATGTCCAGGTTCCCTATGTTGCTCAAAAGGGTATCATCAACCAGTTCTACCGCCACGGTCAGAATTTTACCAACAGTGTTTCGGTGTCTGCCAATGGCGAAAAGGGAGGGATGAATTTGTCGGTGTCCAACATGGACAGCAAGGGCATCACCCCCAACAACAGCTTCAACCGCAAGACGTTGAACCTGGGCTTTGGCTATGACCTGTCATCCAAGTTGAGTTTTAAGGGGAATGTGAACTATGCCAACGAGTATAACAAAAATCCCCCGGTAGTTTCCGACCAGGACAATTCCATACCCACGTCGTTGTATGCCATGGCCAACACCATGCCGCTCGATGTGTTGCGCGACAACCGTTTCAATCCCGGTGGTGGCGAGTATGTCTATTCCCGGTTCACGAACCGCACCAACCCCTACTGGGTGCTCGACAAGGTGAAGCAGAATATCCGCAGAGACCGGATCTTCGGAAACCTCTCGGCAAAATATAATTTCACCAAGTGGCTGAGTCTGCAGGTTCGTGGCGGACAAGATTACTGGTCTCGCGACGCAGACTACATCAACCTGCCTACCGGAAAAGCCTCCATCAGTTCGGGGTCCATACTCTCGGCCGTGCCCGGGTTCTACAACGGCCTCTACACGCAGGAGTCGCGCCGCTTCCGCGAGACCAACGTCGACTTCCTTGTTACAGCTGACAAGGATTTCAAAGACTTTGGATTGGATGTGAGCGTGGGTGGAAACCGGATGCACCGGCGGTTGGACGCCAACACCGTGCAGGTGACGGACTTTGCTGTGAAAGATTTGTATACCGTTCAAAACGGCCGCGCAAAGGATCCGACCTATGACCTGGTGGAACGCAGTGTGAATTCCCTCTATGGCATGGCGGAAGTAAACTACAAACAATTCCTCTACTTGAATCTCACCACGCGCGACGACTGGTTCTCGACCTTGTCGTCCGGCAACCGGCGCAAGTCCTATTCTTCGGCATCGGCCAGCTATGTCTTTTCGCAGATGCTGGGTGGCGATATGAATTGGCTGGACTTCGGTAAGGTCAGGGCCGCTTATGCCCGTGTGGGCAGCGACTCGGACGTGCCGCCGTATTCACAACAGTTGATCTATACGGTCAATGCCAACCAGTTTCAAGGACAGCCCGTGGGAACTTCCGGTACCATCGTACCCAATCTCACCTTAAGCCCCATGCAAGTAGACGAAACGGAGTTAGGACTCGAGTTGAAGATGTTCGGTAACCGCCTCAACATGGATGTGGCCGTCTATAAGAAGATCACCACCGATCAAATTGTTCGGGCGCAGATCTCGGATGCCTCCGGGTTTATCAACACGCTGATCAACCATGGCAAAAGCGAAAACAAGGGCATCGAACTTATGGTGAACGTGGTTCCCGTGAGGACGGACAATTTTCAATGGGACTTTACTTTCAACGGTGCCTATAACATCACCAAAGTGATCAGCCTTCTGACAGACAATGCCGGTGAGAATATCACGGTGGGAACGCACGTATTCAACGGCTATGTACAACAGATCGTCGGACAGGAGATGGGTCAGATCGTTGGCTTCGGCTACCGGAGAGACGACGGTTCCATCAACCCCGATCACAAAGGCATGATCGTTTACGGGGCCAATGGCGTGGCTTTGCCCACGACCAAATTGATTCCTTTCGGCAGTGCATTGCCAAAATGGGTGGGCGGGTTCACCAACGCCTTCAACTACAAAGGCATCACGGCGTCCTTCCTCATCGACTTCAAGTTGGGAGGCAAGGTGTTGTCGGGAACAAACTTCAATGCCTATCGTCACGGGCTTTCCAAGGAAACCCTGGTGGGTAGGGAAGGTGGCGTAGATCCGGTCACGGGTGCACAGAAGGGTGCCGTGGTCGGCGTGGGTGTCGATGTTAACAGCAACATCAATGAGAAGGCTGCCTTCGCCGAAGACTTCTATTCGGTGGTGCGCGGTTCGGGCATCGTGGAGCCGGTCATCTACAATGCCGGCTACTGGAAACTTCGCCAGATCACGGTGGGCTATGACTTCACGAAATTCCTGAAGGCAACCTTCCCCATCAAAGGCATCCGGTTGAGCTTTGTGGCCAACAACGTGCTGATGATCAAGAAGTGGGTTCCCAACATCGACCCCGAGAGCTTCAGCTACAGTTCAGACAACGTGGTGGGCTTGGAGTCGCCGAGTGTGCCCACAACACGGAGCATCGGGTTCAACTTGAATGTCAAATTTTAATCTACACATCGCATGAAAAAGATATTAAACCTCAGTTTGCTGGTGTTTGCTTTTAGCATCATCACCTCTTGCGAAAAAGACTTTGACGATATCAACACGAGCAAGACCGGCATCACGAACCTGGACCCTGCATTGGTCCTGAACGATGCCGTGATCTTTTTATCGTATCCGGCCGGGACGGCGAGTTATGAATTGGGTATTGTGCAGCAGGCCATTTCGTCGAACACGGGCGTGCTGTTGGGTGCCAATTTCAACCAGGTGAACATCAACAACACGCCTGCGAATTGGACAAACTACTATCAGAACGTGGTGAAGTACACCAGCGACGCCATAGGCAAGACCCAGGCTGATCCGACGCGCGCCAACCTGATGAACATGGCCCGTATCGTGCAAGCCCAGGCGTTCATGATCCTCACCGACACCTATGGAAGCATTCCGTACAGCGATGCAGGAAAAGGTTTCCCAGGCCAGGTCTTCTTTCCAGACTATCAAAAACAGGACGTCATTTATCCTGGCCTCATTTCGGAGCTAACGGCGGCCACCGATGCCCTGGATGCCGGTGGCAAAATTGAAACCTCCGACGTGCTGTTTGGCGGGAACATTGCAAAGTGGAAAAAATTCGGATACTCGCTTTTGCTGCGGGCCGGGATGCGTCTCAGTGAAAGAGATGCAACGGCAGCCGCTGCGGCTGTGGCCCATGCGTTTGCCGGTGGTGTTATTACGGATAACGTAGACAACGCGGTGGTCAAGCACGACGCCAATTTTGTTAACCCACTCGGCAATTTGTTAAATGGTACAGAAGCGGCCAACTTCTATCTGGCGGAGCCTTTTGTGAAGGCGCTTCAAAACAACAACGACCCAAGGCTGTCGGCCATCGCTGTTCGTTATGTTGGAGCGTCGTCGGGCCCGGCGCAAGTCGCCGGTGTGGCAACGACCGCAGCGGCCAACCAGTATGGCATGCCGATGGGAAGCACGGACGGCACGGCCGACGTGGCCGGCGCAGCCTTGCCAGGTGGTGGCAGTCGCTATGCGTTCAGCCAGATCGATCGGACGCGCATGGTGAAACGAACCTCACCCATGTTCCTGGTCACGGCCGGTCAGACCAACTTGTTGTTGTCTGAAGCCCGTGTGCGGGGATGGATAACGACCGGCGTGGCAGCCGATTATTTCGTGGCGGGCATCAATGCGCACATGAACCAGATGGTGTTGTACGATGCCAACTCCGCCGTGGCAGGTGCCGATCGCGATACGTATGCAGCCGCCATGCTGGCAACGTTCACCGGCAATGAAATGGCCCAGATCGGATACGAATATTGGATCGCTTCCTTCCTGAATGGTCCCGAGGCCTGGGCAAATTTCAGACGCACCGGTTTTCCCGTCCTGGCGGTGAATCCCTATCCCGGTAGAACGGTTGATTTCATCACGCGACTCACGTATCCGCCTTCGGAGATCCTGGTGAACAGCACCAACGTTCAGCAGGCCATCGACGACCAAGGACCCGACAACCTGGACACAAAATTATGGTGGGATGCCAATTGATCCCGAATGTTAACTATTTCATTGACCCGAGACTTTGACTCATGAAGCGACTTGTCTTATTTCTGTGTGCCGTATTTCCGATGCTGGCCACACAAGCCCAACAGATCTCCAAAGAGGAACTGCTCTTTCTGACGCCCGAATGGAAAGGCGAACGCTTTCCAGACGGGCGCCCGAAAGTGCCCGACAATATCCTGAAGCGCATGAAGCTGGTCACGCTGGAAGAAGCGTGGGCTGTCTTGAAGGGCGAGAACTATAAACACAACTACGAAGACGGCTGGGAATGCATCAACCCCGACAGCGTGCTGGTAGGCCGCGCGTTAACGGCCACCTTCATGCCGGGCCGGCCGGACGTGCAGCGGGTCATCGACAAGAAGGGACACGAACAGGACGGTCGCATCAAATCGCAAAACTCGTGGCCCATCGATATGCTGGCAAAGGGTGATGTGTATGTGGTGGATCAATTCGGTGCGCATGAAGACGGGCCTACGATTGGTGACAACCTGGGTAATTCCATCTACACCAAAAGCGGTAATGGCATTGTCTACGACGGTGCCATCCGCGACATCGTGGGCCTGAAAGAGATCGGATCGTTTACTTCATTTTTCAGGACGTATCATCCCTCGCACCACCTCAACGATCCCAATGGCGATCTGAACACCACGTTAGTGGGCATTAACAAACCCACTCGCATCGGTCACGCCATGGTGCTCCCCGGCGATGTGGTGTTGGGTCGCAATGGTGGTGTGATCTTTATTCCACCGCACCTCGCCGAAAAAGTGGTGAAGACTTCCGAGATCGTGCGGTTGCGTGACATGTTTGGTCATCAGCGCTTGCGCGAACAGAAGTACACGCCGGGGCAGATCGACTCCAAATGGTCTGACGCCATCGAAAAAGATTTCTCACAGTGGCTCAATCAACACATCGACAAACTTCCCGTGCCCAAGGATCAGATCCAGGAGTATCTGAAAACGCGCACATGGTAACCTATCTATCATCTAACAGCACAACCACATGACTCATCAATCATCGCGACGCGCGTTCATCACCAAAAGTGCCCTGGCGGGTGCGTTGGGTTTTTCTGCTCTATCAGGTTTTGGAAAAGGACTGGAGACGGCCTTGCAGCGAACGCCTTTGTTGTCTGCACCCTCGGACCTGAAGATCACCGACATCAAATGCGGCTATATCCGGAACGGTCATAGTCTTTTTGTAAAAATATTGACGAACCAAAACGTCTGGGGTTGCGGCGAGGGTGTGGATGCCACGCCGGGCACGTACCACCTCGTGAAAATGTTTGGCGAACGGCTGAAGGGCAAGAGCCCGCTCAATGTGAACCGTTTGTTTGAAGACATCCGCAAGTCGGGATTTTTTGAAGGAGCGCAGTCGGGTATGTATGTCGCCGTGCTGTCGGCGGTGGAGAGCGCCTTGTGGGATCTTGCGGGGAAGGCGTTGGGTTTGCCGGTGTATCAATTGCTGGGTGGAAAATTCCGCGATCGCATCCGTGTATATTGCGACACGGCCTTGTATCGCGCTGAGTCACCGCCGCCCGAGAAATTTGCCGAGAGCGCCATGGAAGCCGTGAAGATGGGCTTCAACGCCGTGAAGTTCGACATTGATGAGGCCAAGGACCCCAACAAATATGACGCCTACAACTGGACGGCAAGCCCCGCGGAATTGCAGCGTATGTTCGACCAGATCTCGGCTGTGAGAAAAGCCGTTGGCCCCAAGATCGACATCTGTGTGGATATGCATGGCAAGTACGATGCGGTGACGGGCCAGCAAGTGGCCAAACGTTTTGAATCGCTGAACCTGCTTTGGCTGGAAGAACCTATACCCGCCGAGAATGTAGAAGCCTACAAAAACATCACCGAGTCGACTACAACGCCCATTTGCGCCGGTGAAAATCATTACCTCGCCTATGGTTTCCGGAGAATGCTGGAGATCGGTGCCGTGGACATTGTAATGCCCGACTTGCAAAAAGCCGGTGGGCTGGGAGAGGGGCAGCGCATTGCGAACCTGGCCAATCTCTATTATGTGCCTTTTGCGCCACACATGGTGGCTTCCTATCTCGGTGCGATGGCGTCGTGTCATGTGTGTGCGTCTGTGCCCAACTTCCTGATCCTGGAATGGCAGATCTATTTCCACACCGACCCCATGTTCAAGGAGATCGTCACCTTCGACGGGCCGATGGTGAAAGACGGGTTCATCACGCTTTCAGAAAAACCGGGCATTGGAGTGGAGATCAACGAGGAGGGCATGCGCAAGTATGCTACAAAGGGCGTTCCGTTTTTTGAATGAGGATATTTTAACGATTCACTACAAAGGGTGTGCAACGTGTGGAGATCGCACAGGGCCGGATAATTTTCCGGGAAGAACAAGGGATAATTTTCGGTCTTGCGGTCTATACCACAAAGGTGAGGTATCACTATTTAGGGAAAGCAATAAATGCGTAATTTAAGGAAGGCTTCAGAAAGATGCGTGTGCTGAAACGAACACGCAAAATTATGACCGAAACTGTAGCCTTATTACCCCTCTCGTAACAGCGGGCGGTTTACGCGGAATAATCTCCTAAATTTTTTCAAAATATCCATGTACAAAATGAAAGCCAAACACCTACTCCTCGCCAGTCTATTTGTAGTATCATCGCTCGCCACCCAAGCCCAGGTGACGTTATCCAAAGAACAGATCGTGGCCCTCACCCCCGAATGGAAAGGCGACCGCCTGCCGGACGGACGCCCCAATGTTCCCGACAAATTTCTGACGCGATTGAGGAACATCTCGCTGGAAGAAGCGTGGGGCATCCTGCGCAACGCCGGTTACAACAACCAGTTTGAAGGCGATTGGATGCTTTTGCGTTCCGAACAAGTGTTAACCGGTCGTGCCGTCACCGTGCAATACTGGCCCCGCCGTCCCGACTACGACAAGATCGTGAAAGACAAGGGCAAGGCCGAAGGCCGCATCGGCGGCTTCAATTCGTGGCCCATCGATATGTTGAAACCGGGCGACGTCTATGTGGCCGATAGCTATGGCAAGATCGTCGACGGCACGCTCATTGGCGACAACCTGGGCAACTCCATTTATTCCAAATCCAAAAACGGCGTCATCTTCTACGGCTCCGTGCGCGACACCGAAGGCCTCGAAAAAATTGAAGGCTTCAATGCGTGGATCAAGGGCTATGACCCGTCTTACATACAGGAAATGATGTTGGGCGGCATTAACGTACCCATCCGCATCGGCCGTGTCACGGTGTTGCCTGGCGACGCGGTGCTGGCCAAGAAGGGTGGCATCGTGTTCATCCCCGCCCACATGGTGGAAGAAGTCGTGGTCAACGCCGAGTTCATTGCCCTGCGCGACGCCTTTGGCCACCAACGCCTGCGCGAAGGAAAATATACCCCGGGCCAGATCGACCAGCAGTGGACCGACGACATCAAGAAAGACTTCCTGAAGTGGCTCGATCAGAATCCCGACAAACTGCCCATGACCCGCGCCGAACTGGACGAGTTCATGAAGAAGAGAACGTGGTGATCTCTCCGCCTAGGCGGAGGGCGCCAATAGATAGATAGTGATTTATCAAAACCTAACCAGACTAGCCTATTATGAAGACACCGTCACAAAAATTCCTGGAACGACTGGGATTGAAAGACCCCGTAATGAGCGAAACGAGTGCCCCCCAGGGCAATGGCAACGACCGCCGCGACTTTTTGAAGAAAGTGGGCGCAGGCGGATTGATGCTGGGCGGTTTCATGTTCAGCCCCATAGAAGACACGCTGGCACAGGCCACTTCGAAGGTGAACAAGCTATCGTCGCCAACCGATCTGAAGATCACCGACATGCGTTTTGCTGTGGTCATGAACGGCCATGCGCGCTGTCCGATCATACGCATCGATACCAACCAGGGCATCTCCGGCTATGGTGAAGTGCGCGATGGGGCGAGCTGGCGTTATGCCATGTTCCTGAAGAGCCGCATCATGGGCATGAATCCCTGCAGCGTGGAGCTGTTGTTTAAACGGATCAAGCAATTCGGTTTTCATGGCCGTCAGGGTGGTGGCGTGTGTGGTGTGGAGATGGCGCTGTGGGACCTGGCAGGGAAAGCGTATAACGTGCCCGCCTACCAGTTGCTCGGTGGACGATATAGGGACAAAGTGCGCCTCTATGCCGACACGCCCGAAGGCGAGAACGAGGCCGACTTCGCCCAAAAGGTGAATGTGCGGATGGTGGAGCAAGGCTTCACGTTCATGAAGATGGACTTTGGTATTGAATTATTGAAAGGCATCCCGGGAACAACGGTGAACAGCAACTATTGGGACATCGGCCGGCAGTGGTCAAACGAAGCGATGACCTATGGCGGCACAGAGCACCCGTTCACGCAAGTGCAGATCACCGACAAGGGACTGGAGTTGATGACCCAACGCATCGCGTTTGTGCGCGAGAAGATCGGCTACGAAATTCCACTGGCTTCCGATCACTATGGACACTTCGATCACAACAACGCCATCCGCCTGGGCAGGGCCGTTGAAAAATATCGCCTCGCCTGGTTGGAAGATCTCATTCCCTGGAAGTTCACCGACCAATGGCGCCAGATCACGGAAGCCATCGAAACTCCAACCTTGACCGGCGAAGACATTTATCTGAAAGAGGAGTTCATCAAACTAATCGACGCTCGTGCCATCGACCTCGTGCACCCCGACCTGGCCACCTCCGGCGGATTACTGGAAACCAAAAAGATCGGCGACTACGCCGAAGAGCGCGGCGTGGCCATGGCCATGCACTTTGCGGGCACACCCATTTCGTTTATGGCCAATGTGCATTGTGCGGCGGCCACACAAAACTTTGTGGCCCTCGAACACCACTCCGTGGATGTTGACTATTGGAACAGCCTCGTGAAAACAAAAAAACCGATGATAGAAAAGGGCTATGCGCTCGTGCCGGATTCGCCGGGACTGGGCATCGAGCTCAACGAAGAGGTGGTGAAGAAACACCTGGATCCTGAATATCCAGCCTACTTCGCACCGTCAACAGATTGGGACAAAGACCGTTCATGGGACAGACTTTGGAGTTAATCTGATTTTAGTAAATTACCTTGCTTTGCGTCCTTGCTTCTTTGCGGTGTGCGCGTGTGTGTCACAACGAAAAGGAGGGAGGACGCAAAGTCTTTAACAAGCTTGTACGTATGAACAAATCCACTTCAAAGATCTTCTTTTTTCTTGCAGCACTCTTTATTCTTGGTTACATCGTCCTGCTGTACACACAGCCCCAGGAAGTAACCCTCACACCCCGCAGCGCCACACCACCTGTCGAGCCCGAATCGTTCCGCTTTGGTGGCCTGTTGTTGATGGGCTTCTTTGTGATGATCGCGCTGGCCTTTCGCGGCTATGAGCTGCTCAAAGGATATTCCTATACCATCATGATCTTTGCCGCGGTGAGCGTGGCCATGTATTACCCGCAATATTTTGTGACCGTGGGCGATTTCAAACTTTCCAAACTCATCGTTCCCTTGCTGCAACTGATCATGTTTGGCATGGGCACGGCATTGAGCTGGAAAGACTTTACCCGCGTACTTCAGATGCCCAAGGGTGTCATCGTGGGTGTGTTGTGTCACTACACCGTCATGCCTTTTGTGGGGTGGACGGTGACGCAGATCTTTTCATTCCCGCCCGAGATCGCCGCGGGCATCATATTGATCGGAAGCTGTCCGAACGGACTTGCCTCGAACGTGATGACCTTCCTGGCGCGCGGCAACCTGGCCTTGTCCATTACGCTGACCGCCATCTCGACCTTGATCGCACCCCTTGTAACGCCGATGTTCATGAAGCTGCTCGCCGGGCAATATGTGCCGGTCAACTTCCTGGATATGGTGTGGCACATCACCCAGATCATTGTGCTTCCGATTGGTGTCGGTTTGATATTCAATCATTTCCTTCATGGAAAATTCAAATGGCTGGATGCGGTGATGCCGCTGGTCTCTATGATCAGCATCGCGTTGATCATTGTGGTGATCACGGCCGCAGGTCGCAACGATCTGTTGCTGGTGGGCAAATTACTGGTCGTGGCCGTGTTGATGCATAACATTACCGGTTACATACTCGGCTATTGGATCAGTCGCGGCTTGCGCATGAGCGAAAAAGATTGTCGCACGCTGGCGCTGGAAGTGGGGCTGCAGAATGGTGGGCTGGCTTCGGGCATTGCGCTCAAGATGGGCAAGCTGGCAACGGTGGGACTGGCTGCGGCGGTTTTTGGCCCCGCTATGAACATTACCGGTTCTTCGCTCGCGCTCTGGTGGCGGAGTCGTACGCCGGAGACAGAGCAGGAGACTGACGAACGTCACCACGCATAAAATACATTAAACCGCAAAGGCGCAAAGAGCGCAAAGTCAATACAAAGTTGGCTTTGCGCTTTTTCTTTGCGTCTTTGCGCCTTTGCGGTTTAAAAATTCGTATACTGGCGCATGGAAAATTCGGTAAAACTCTACGCCACCTCCACTGCTGTTGAACTTGCGGGAAAGATCGCCACTGCGCTCGGTTTGCCCCTCCACTATATTCAAACGGAGAAATTCTCAGACGGCGAACTGTCTGTGCGCTTCAATGAAAGCGTCCGCGGCCAGATGGTGTTCCTGGTCGCCAAGGTAAACATGCCCTACGAGCACTTCTTCGAAATGCTCATGACGGTAGACGCCGCCCGGCGCTCGTCGGCCAAAGAGGTCGTATTGGTTTTGCCCTATCTTCCCCACAGCCGCCAGGAACGTCGTGACGGTCAGCGCACTTCCATTTCCTCGCGCATGGTGGCCGACATCATCCAGCTGATGGGTGCCGACCGCATCATCACCCTCGACCTGCACACCAACGCCATCGAAGGTTTTTATAAAATCCCGCTGGATCCGTTGTCGTCGCTCCGGCTGTTCTGCGACCATATCAAAAACTCGGGGCTCGACCACCTCTGTCTCTGCAGTCCCGATTTTGGGGGCATCAAGCGCATCCGCGAATATAAAAAACACCTCGACGCCGAAATGGTTGTCATCAACAAAGAGCGACTCAAAGCCAACCAGGTGGCCCACATGGAGATCATCGGGGAAGTAAGGAACCGGAACATCATCATTGTCGACGACCTGGTGGACACGGCGGGCACGCTTTGCAAGGCGGCGGACGTGCTGATGGAACACGGCGCAGCATCGGTACGTGCCTATTGCACACACGGTGTATTGAGCGGTGCAGCGCTGGAGACCATCCAAAACTCGCAGCTTCTGAAGTTATGTATTTCCGATACGGTGAACGAAAAGTTCGAGCATCCAAAAATCGAAGTGGTCAGCTGTGCCCCTTTGCTTGCGCGGGCCATTGAGCACCTGGTGAACAATAAGAGCTTGGCAGCACTGGATAAGGCGTTGTGAAATTATATCCTGTCCAGAAGTAAGATGGAAAACCATAGCGTTACACGTGGAGCTAACCATCTGTTGCATTTATCAACGACGGTTTAAGCTCAGAATCTATTTGAAACGACTTGTACCCCACGAACTAAGAATACTGTCTGCTTCTTCGATGGTGAGATCTTTTTTATGAAATTCACGATGCCTTGTATCGCTATTTAGATATTCAGTTGCTTTAAGGGTTAATTCCTTTTCATCAACCGAGTCATAGTAAATGCTTGTGAATTGGTTTTTACTCACTTTCCCGAAAGTTAGTATGGCTACGAAAGCAAAGGTCGTGTCATCGATTCTCTTCCGGAAAATGTCGTCTTCCTGCAGCGTTGAATCTTTGTTTATGTAAAAACCTTTGCCGGCATGAAATCCTGTCGAAATGGTGTCATGAATTGCCCGGGGAATACGCCAGTTTTCAAAGTCCTCATCGGAGATTTCTAACTTCATGTAATCGTGGATTATGGGAGACCCATACTTTAATCGAACCGAATTGTATTGTTTGCCAAATTTTGTTTCAACGTCATGGCAAGCGAAGAGTCCCAAAAGAGCAAAAAAGATTATTTTTCTCTTAATCATAAATGCTGCGAAACAATTGAAAGTGGCGAATGATTGCTCCAGCCCAAGTTAATGTCATCCCTTAAATTATCCAATAGGAAGTTCATAGGATAGTCAAAACCGAGTCTTTTGGAAGCACGTGGGTCTATAGCACCATGCCGCCGTTCGATCCGAGTGTTGTCTCAGTGCATATACCGCTCCACAATAAAATCCTGGAGGTTGATGACGGAGAGATAAAAGATCAATCCACAAACGACGGCCTTTACGATCACTTTCCATTTTGATTGGTACAGGAAGAAATTTTTAAAGGTGAATACGGTATACACCAAAAAACACGGCAGTTCAATATAGCGGGTCTCCAGCGCCGGCTGGATCAATTTTAAAAACTGGATCAGCATGACCATCAGGAAAAAGATGGAGAGCATGTACAGTTGCATTACCCCGATCTCAGCAAATCCGAATTCACTGTTGTAGAAGAACAGCCAGGTCAACAAGGCGCTTGCCGGAATGATGATCAGCAGCATCATGACCAGGTATTTATTAAAGAACATCATCTCGCTGCCTCCGCCCACGTGATAGAAGTGCAGGATCAGATAATTGATCCAATACAGGCCCAGGGCTGCCAGGGAGGCAGAAACGAAGTACATGGAGAAGGGCTTTTGATGCCGGTTCCGGTTCCCGGCAAGGAAGTCGCGTTGCATGGTGCCGGGCGAGGTGATGAGGTGTTTTAGCGTGTAGCCGATGCCTTTGTCCAGGTGGGTGAAAAAATGAAATACCTCGTGGAGCAGATAGGGCAGGGTCACTTTCTTGATCACGAGGGATTGCCCGCAGTTGCTGCAAAATTTCCCGGTGCCTTCCGTTTGACAAGCCTTGCAGGTCGTGGTTGCCGAATTCATTTTAAGGTCGTTATAACCAAATATAATGCAATCGGGCTAGATTTCCCCAGGTGCCGTCGTGTAGCCCATGTGAAGTTTTTATAAAGTCAATCGTCATGTCGCAGGCACACCGTTCTAAAAACCTACGCCAGTAGTTCAAGACATCCCGAATTTCGAATGCAGTGAACGTGGATAGCCTTCGCACAGCATAAAACGAAACCAGGCAAACACCGAATACGTCACGCCCCATTCAAAGGCAGCACAGATCTAACGAGCTATCCACGGGGTTCCTTGAAAACGTGCGAAGCCAGGGGAAGAGTGTGCCTGCGGAACGACGTGCTTTGCAGAACGCCCGGGAGGGCTTCGTCGTGTAGCAGGCACAAGCGCCCCATGATCGAATGTGTCATCCAGATCGCTAAGGCGAAGTAAAACCCCTCGTCCGCCTCCCCGCCGGTGCCCCGAGGACGACACTTCATCCACCCCACACCACAGTTCGGTAACTCCCGTTCGCAAAACCGCTTCTTTGCCTGAATCTTTGACGTGTAAGCCCCTAAAAAACAGGCCACGTATGAAGATACTTTTTACCCTATGCTTTCTTTTCCCCCTGGCAGCCCTGGCGCAGACCACCCTTTCCGGAAAGATCACCGACGACAAAGGCGAGGGCGTCCCCGGCGCCAACGTAGTGCTTGAGGGTACCTACGACGGCGGCACCTCCGATGCAGAGGGCAGGTTTCAGTTCACCACCACCGAACAAGGCCCGCACGTATTGGTGGTTTCATTTATCGGCTACAAAGAATACCGGAAGGCCGTTGCCCTCGAAGGTAGCCCGATCGTTGTCGACGCCCGCCTGGAAGAAACCATTAACGAACTGGAGGCGGTCACCATAAACGCCGGCGCCTTCACCGCCAGCGATGCTTCGCGCCGAACGGTGTTCAGAGCACTGGACATTGCCACCACGGCCGGCGCTACGGCTGACATTGCGGGCGCCCTCAACACGCTGCCCGGCACGCAGAAAGTAGGGGAGAGCGGCCGCCTTTTCGTACGCGGCGGCGATAGCAACGAGACGCGCACATTTATCGACGGCATGTTAGTTCTGGATGCCTATGGCCCGTCGGCTCCAAACACCCCGTCGCGGGGCAGGTTCCTTCCCTTTATGTTCAAGGGGGTGAGCTTTAGCACGGGTGGATATTCTGCCGAATACGGTCAGGCCCTGTCGTCGGTGTTGGCCCTGGATTCGAGGGACGAGACGGCGATGACGCGCACCGACATTGGTATTCTTTCCGTGGGCGCCGATGTGGCGCATACGCAGGCTTGGGAGGGGGGCTCGGTGGCGGCCAAGGTGCAGTACACGAACATCCGTCCCTATTTCGGATTGATAAACCAACGCATCGATTGGAAAACGGCGCCCGCGTCCATCGAAGGCATCGGCGCTTTCCGGCAGAAAGTCGGCAAGCAGGGGATGGTGAAAGTGTATGGGAACTTCAATCATGCGGACTACTCGCTATACAGTCACGACATCGACGATTACAACCACAGCACCGTCTACGACCTCACCAACAACTATCGCTACCTGAACGGCTTCTATAAGAATGTGCTGAACGAGAAGTGGAACGTGCGTGGCGGCCTTTCCTACACCTCGATCGAAAACAACACCTGGACTGGGCTGGACCATACCGTAGAAACCCAAAAGGGTTTGCATGCAAAGACCGTGTTCGAGGGATCGTTGTCGGACAAGGCGGAGTTACGCACGGGCGTGGAGGTTATTCAAAGAAACTATGACCAGGTCAATGACCTGCATGTCGGACAGGATTATACGTTATCGTTCCAGGAACTGATCACCGCCGGTTTTGCCGAGATGGACCTCTATACCAGCAACGCGTTTGTGATGCAGGGTGGTTTGCGTTCGGAATACAATAGTCTCAATAAAAAGTTCAGCGTCGACCCGCGGTTGTCGCTGGCCTACAAGACGGGCAAAAGCAGCCAGATCCATTTTGCTTATGGCGCCTTCCGCCAAACGGCCAAGAATGAGTTGGTGCGGATCGATCACCAGTTGGGAGCGGAGAAAGCCGAGCACTTTATTCTGAACTACCAGGTGATGGAAAACAACCGGACACTGCGTTTGCAGGCTTACTACAAGCGCTATCGTGACCTGGTGAAATACGTGAACGGCGACCCCCTGCAATTGGCCAACACAGGCGACGGCTATGCGAAAGGGCTCGAATTCTTTTGGAGAGACAACCGCTCCGTTCGCAACCTGGACTATTGGGTGTCCTATTCATACCTCGACACACAACGCGACTATCTGGATTCTCCCTACCGCGCCACCCCCAGCTTTGCATCGGCCCACAATTTTTCGGTGGTGACCAAATATTTCTTTACTGATATCCGGAGCCAACTTGGTCTTACATACTCCTACACGTCGGGCCGTCCTTACAACAACCCCAACACGGAGACTTTCAATGGGGGCAAGACACCTTATTATTCCGACCTGAGTGTGAACGTGTCGTATCTGCCGAAGCCGTATATCATCATTCACCTGTCGTGTACGAATGTGTTGGGGCGCGACAACATTTTCGGTTACGAGTACAGCACGTCGCCCGATGCGCAGGGCATTTTCAACAGCCGGGCTATACGGCAGCCCGCGACGCGCTTTTTGTTCCTGGGCATTTTTATTACACTGTCAAAAGATAAAAGCACGAATCAATTGCCAACACTATAAATCGATCTTCTAAAAAAAATCTTTCATCCAAAACAACAAAACTATGAAACCCATCATGTTCACCTATCGCCTCCTCGTATTGTTTACCTTGGTTTTTCCTGCTGCTGTGCTGGCTGCCGATGACAAATACACCGAGACCATGCAGAAAAACATCAACATCGTCTACACCGCCACGGCTCCTGCCGAATTGCAAAATGCTGTGAATACCCTCGAACGTGTTGGGGCAGCGGAGAAGTCGAAGTGGGAGCCATTCTACTATGCTTCTTTTGGTTATGTGATGATGGCCAACAAGGAAAAAGACGGCGCCAAGAAAGATGCCTACCTGGACCAGGCGGCTGCCGCCCTGGCAAAAGCCCAGGCCTTGCTCCCGAATGATTCTGAGATCGTGGCCATGGAAGGATTTATCCAAATGATCCGCATCAACGTAGACCCTGCCTCGCGCGGACAACAATATTCTGGTCTCGCCACGCAAAATTTCCGCAAGGCCATCAGCCTGAATCCTGAAAATCCCCGTGCGCTGGCCCTGCTTGCCCAGATACAATTTGGCACAGCCGCATTTTTCGGTTCCCCCGCCACCGAAGCCTGCGCCACCAACACCCAGGCCTTGGAAAAATTCGAAACCTCCAAACCCGCCGACGCCCTTGCACCGCGTTGGGGTAAAGGCATGGCGGAAAGCATGAAAGAAAAGTGTAAATAGGGTTATCGTAACGCACGACCATTACGAGGCACAGGGCATCCATCAAAGACCTTTGAGCCTTGCATGCGTCCCCGAAAGGAAACCTTCATGACTCAAAATAACCCCGGGCTTTAGCCCGGGGTTCATGCCCCACCCACACCCAAGGCGCCAGGCACGCACGTGCATCAGCAGGATCGTTCATGGCGCCGATATCACTGAACCTGATCGACGCACGTCAGGGATCACTACCAGAAGTCCAACAACTTATACTTTATCACTATGACACACGAAGCAAAACTCATGTCCGGCATCACCCTCCTCACCATCCCCTCCATCGAGTACGGCGGCTATTTCCTGTTGACGGTGCTCTCCGGAAAATTCAAAGGAGCAACGTTCACCGGTTTCCAAAAGTCCATGTTCCGCGCCGGCCACGCACACGCCGGGGTGATCGTTATCCTGTCGCTCGTCTGCCAGGTGCTGGCCGACGACGCCAACCTGTCCACGGCCTTGTTGTGGCTGGTGCGCGCCGGCGTTCCCACGGCAGCGTTGCTCATTAGCGGCGGCTTTTTTTTCTGTGCCCTCGACAAAGACGCAACCCAGCCCAACGGACTGATCAAACTAATTTACACCGGTATTTTTGTTTTGGCCGCTTCCCTTATTATTCTTGGTGTGGGATTGCTGCGCTAGGCCATCCTTCGAAACCGAACGCATGAATTTCTTCACCTACCTCAAAGGACGGCTCATTGTTATTCCCTGGCTGCTCGTCGGGGGCCTGGTGATGACCTATTTAGAGTGCCGCCACTGCCGCGTGTCGCCGGACACCTTTCTTGTGGTCTCCTCCTTCATTGTCACGTCCTGGTTCTTCATGTGGTTTGGCAACGAGTATCTCTCCGAATACCTCTCCGAGAAAATCGCGTGGACCAAGGCGCCGGTGAAGCGTTTCATCTGGGGTATTGTCGCTACGGTGGTCTATACGGTTGCCGCCATCACCGGGCTCATCTATTTTTTTGAGGCAATCTATAACCGGAATTTTTCTTCCGTCGAAGACACGCTTTTGACTACACTCGCCATCACCCTGATCATCAACCTCTTTATGACCGGTCGCTCGTTCCTTATCAATTGGAGGAAAACCATTGTGGAAGCCGAGAAATTTCAAAAGGAGAGCGCCATTGCGAAATATGAAAGCCTGAAGAACCAGGTGAACCCCCACTTCCTCTTCAACTCGTTCAATGCCCTGAGCAACCTGGTCTATGAGGACCCGGACAAAGCCGTGAAGTTCATCAAACAACTCTCGGACGTATACCGCTATGTGCTCGACACCCGCGACAAAGAGGCTGTGAACCTGGAAGAAGAACACAAATTCCTCGAGGCCTACCTCTTCCTGCAACAGATCCGCTTTGGCGACAAGTTGAAACTGGACGTGCGGCTCACCCAGGTGAAGAGCATGGTGGCGCCATTGGTGTTGCAGATGCTGGTGGAGAATGCCATCAAACACAACGAGATCTCGGAAGACAACCCGCTGACCATCCGCGTCTATGAAGATGCGGGCTACATCGTAGTGGAAAACAATCTGCAAAAGAAGTCGCTCACGCTGGAGGATTCTCCGGGCATCGGGTTAGACAACATTGTGAAACGCTACGCCTTTCTCAGCGACCGGAAGGTGGAGATCCGGCAAGAAGATCGTTTCCTCGTAAAACTTCCCATCATTCCCGTCACTGCCGCATGAAGATCCTGATCATCGAAGACGAACCACAAGCGGCCAACCGGCTGGAGACCCTCGTGAAAAACCTCGAACCCGGGGTGACGGTGCTGCGCAAGATCGATACCGTGAAAAATGCTGTAGCCTGGATCAAAAGCAACCCGGCACCCGACCTCATTTTCATGGACATCCAACTTGCCGATGGCATCAGCTTCCAGGTCTTCGAACAATGCGAGGTGCTTTCCCCGGTGATCTTCACGACGGCCTATGACGAGTATGCATTAAAGGCCTTTAAGGTGAACAGCATCGATTACATCCTAAAGCCTTTCGACCAGGATGAACTGGCGGCTGCGCTGACAAAATTCCGGCGTCTTGTAAAAGGGGAAGCCGCTCCTCAGCATGCAGTGCTGGACAATATCGGGAAGGCGATCGCGATGCTGACCAAGAAATATAAAACCCGTTTTGTGATCAAGGTGGGGGAACATTTGAAGTCGGTGGAGGTAGGGGATATCCTGTTTTTTTTAAGCTTGGAGAAAGCGACGTTTTGTTATAGCCGCGATGGGCGTAAAAATATCCTGGACTATACGCTGGATCAGGTGGAGGGGTTGGTGGATCCGGAGCGGTTTTTTCGGATTAACCGGAAGTATATTGTGAGTGCGGATGCTATACAGGATATGATCCATTATACGAATAGCCGGTTGAGGTTGGTGTTAAAAAATTCGGATGACCCGGAGGTGATTGTGGCGCGGGAGAGGGTGCAGGAGTTTAGGGAGTGGTTGGATCGGTAGCGGTGGATTTGGAGAGGTGTTGTTGGCGGGACATCAACAACGGGGAGCCGCCCTTGTTGGTGTTCTTCACCAACAAGATTTGACGGCACGTGTCTCTAAATGATCCTTCACTCATTTAATAATTTGTATTTGGAACGACAATGCACCAGGCGATTTGCTTCGGTAGTGTGGGGTGGAAGCGACTTTTGTTGGTGAAGAACACCAACAAAGGCGGGGCGGCTGGGGTGGAGACACCCAGGCTGCGTTAATTTTTGTTGATGAGTTTTTTGAGCTCCTCGATGTCGGATTGTTTGAGGGGCTTGGTGATGAATTGGATCACGTTGGTGTAGGAGAATGCCTGGTCGCGGTCTTTCATGCTGTTGGAGCTGGTGAGGACGACGATCTTGGATTTGAGCTTGATTTTTTCGGGGAGCTCCTTGAAGGTCTTCAGGAATGAAAATCCATCGATTTCGGGCATGTTCAAATCGAGGAAAATAATGTCGGGAGCGGCCTCGCCGTTGATGTTCTTTAGCCACGACAGGGCTTCCTCGGCAGATCTGTAAAGGAATAGCTCAGAAGAGAAATTATAGACTTCCAGAAACCGACGCTGTATAAACAGATCTATGTCACTGTCGTCAATCAACACTGTTTTATCTACAAGAGTTGGCTTGGGCATAACACTTTTTCAAAGGTGCATTATTAAACTTAGTAAAAAGTACGCAAAAGGGGAAAAAATCATTTAAAATTATAAAACGCGGGTTTTAAAGCTTTGAAAAATGTAGTAAAATTGAAACTCTAAACACCTAAGCATTAACCATGAAATTCAAACACCTCCTTTATTTCTCTTTTAGCGCCCTGATAGCCACGGGTTTGGCTTCATGTGGAAAGTCTTCCAGCGAAAAAGATCAGAACTCTTCCGATTTCAAAGCAGCCGAAGACAGTTTGTCGAAACGAATCGAAGAAGTTGTCTATAATATCCCGTCGCCCACCGAAATTCCCTATTTACTCCAGAATACGGGCGCGGAATTCAACGAAAGTCTCATCAACGCCCGTACGAAAGTTGACCAATATGCCACCCGCACCGACAAGGCAGCCCTTAACCTCGGTGTATATGCTGCGGATATCGGCTACCTGAGCTCATACGACAAAACCCAGGAAGCCATCGACTACCTCAATTCAGCCAAAACCCTGGCCGATAACATGGGGGTGATCGGTACTTTCGATGCGGACGTGCTCAAGAAGCTTGAGGCCAATATCTCCAACAAAGATTCCCTCACCAAGATCCTCGACGCGACCATGAAGAAAACGGAAGATTTCCTGAAGGACGACAACCGCACCAAGCTGTCGGCCCTGGTCATCACCGGAAGCTTTATCGAAGGCCTCTACATTTCCACCGGCCTGGTGAAATCGTATCCCAAAGACCTCAAGGAAAGCGAACGTAACATTGTCTTAACCGACCTGATGCGCGTCATCCTGCAACAAAAGAAATCGGTTTCCGAATTGCTGAAAATGCTTAGCGCCACGGAACAAACTGAATCGGTAACGCCCATCGTGGCCGACCTGAAGTCCCTGGAAACCGCCTACACAAACCTCAACATCGAAGAACAGATCAAGAACAATAAAGGAAGCCTGGTACTCAGCGACAAGAACCTGATCGACATCACCAACATCGTCGATAAAATCCGTAAGGGTATTACCGAATAATTTCAAACGACTGAAATGAAAAGCAAGGGACTGGTTCAAACGCCAGTCCCTTATTTTTTTTCACCCCATACCGGATACGGCATCTTTAATTATCTTTAGGAACAGACATCCATTTTTATGAGCGAACAGTTACTCAAAGCCATTCTCCGTTTGTTTGCAGTGGTGGCCCGGGAAGACGACGTTACCCAGCAGGAGCGTGACCAGATTCGCCGTTTCCTCGACGAGCACTTAAGCCGCACCTCCGTAGAGTCCTACCTGAAACTTTTCGACGAATACATCCAGGGCCTGCCCCCCCGAACCGGCGAACTCACGGAAGAGCTGGCCAGCGTGGAGGATCTCTGCCGCGAAGTGAACGCACAACTCACCCAAAAACAAAAGGTGGTCATCGTGCTCGAACTGATCAACATCATCCAGGCCGACGGCAACATCTCGCCCCGCGAAGAAACCCTGCTGAACGCTATTGGCGAAAGCTTCAAAATTCCCGCCACCGACATCGAAGCCATCAAGGTCTTTATCCGGGGCCAAAACGCAAAAGCCCTTGACAACGACCATATCCTCATCGTTGACGCTTCGCCGGCCGGGCAGATCCAGAAAGCCCATCACCTGATGCGCACACACCTCAACGGCTTTGTGGCCGTACTCCACGTGGCCCAGGCGGAACTGTATTTTATCAAATACCTGGGGGGCACGGACGTATACCTGAACGGTGTGCCCGTCAAATCGGGTAGGATTGGGGTGCTCGCGGTAGGGAGTATGCTGCGTTGGGAAAAGGATGAGCCCGTCTACTATGGTGATATATTGAACCGGTTCAAGAAATTCGGAAGTTATCCACGCCTCTCCTTTGAAGGCCGCAACATCAGCTTCAAATTCAAGAACGGCAAGCTCGGGTTGCGCGAGGTGAGCCTGGCCGAAGAATCGGGCAACCTCATCGCCCTCATGGGCGGCAGCGGCGCCGGCAAATCCACACTCCTGCACGTGCTCAACGGGTCAGACGGCCCCTCGCAAGGCCAGGTGCTCATCAACGGCATCGACATACACAAAGACCCCAAGAAAATTGAAGGCGTGATCGGGTTCGTACCACAGGACGACCTGCTGATCGAAGACCTTACCGTATACCAGAACCTGTATTTTGCCGCCAAACTGTGTTTCAGCGACAAACCGGAAGCCGAGATCGACACCCTGGTCATGAAGGTGCTGGAAGACCTGGGTCTGGCCGAAACAAAGGACCTGAAGGTGGGATCGCCCCTGCGCAAGACCATCAGCGGCGGCCAGCGCAAACGCCTCAACATCGGCCTGGAACTGCTCCGCGAACCCGCCGTGCTTTTTTGTGATGAGCCCACCAGCGGCTTGTCATCGCGCGATTCCGAAAACATCATCGACCTGCTCAAAGAGCTCTCCCTGAAGGGCAAGCTGGTGTTCGCCGTGATCCACCAGCCGTCGTCCGACATTTTCAAAATGTTCGACAAACTTTTGATCCTCGACTCCGGAGGCTACCAGATCTATTATGGCAACCCCGTGGATTCGATCGTCTATTTCAAGAAAAGCATCAACCTGGTGAACAGTGAAGAAGGGGAATGCCACGAATGCGGCAATGTGAACCCGGAGCAGATCTTCAACATCATCGAAACGAAGGTGATCAACGAGTATGGCCACTTCACCAACGAGCGGAAGATCTCGGCCGAACAGTGGAACACCATCTTCAAAAACAATTACCGGCCCTTCTCGGTAGAGACCAGCAAGGAAGTGCCACACTCCACGCTAAACATCCCCACGCGGTTCAAGCAGGCGCACCTCTTTTCGATGCGCGACATCCAGGCAAAGATCCACAACCGGCAGTACATGATCATCAACCTGCTGGAAGCCCCCGTGCTGGCGTTTATCCTGGCCTTCATCGTGCGCTACTACAACGTGGACGACAAACTGCTGACGGGCTATTCGTTTGGCAAGAACCTGAACCTGCCGGCCTACCTTTTTATGAGCGTGATCGTAGCCCTCTTCATGGGGTTAACGGTGAGCGCGGAAGAGATCATCCGCGACCGCAAAATATTGAAACGCGAAGCCTTCCTGCACCTGAGCCGCAGCAGCTATATCCTGTCAAAGATCTCCATACTTTTTATCCTGTCGGCCATCCAAACCCTGGCGTTTGTGGCGGTGGGGAACTATATCCTGGAGATCAAGGGCATGTTCTTTCACCATTGGTTCATCCTCTTTTCGGCCGCATGCTTTGCCAACTTGCTGGGATTGAATATCTCGTCGGCGTTCAACTCGGCGGTGACCATCTATATTTTGATCCCGCTGTTGCTCATTCCGCAACTCATCCTGAGCGGCGTGGTGGTGAAGTTCGACAAGCTGAATCCTTCCATCGGCAACTCGGCGACGGTGCCGCTGGTGGGCGATCTCATGGCGTCGCGCTGGGCGTTTGAAGCGGCCATGGTCTCACAATTCAAAGACAACCGCTATGAACGGGAGTTCTATGTATACGACAAGGTGATGGCCGATGCCGATTATCAGAAGGTATACTTTATCCCCGAGATCGAAACCAAACTTCAGTATTGCCTCAACAACTTCAGATCTGCCGACGCCGACGTGAAAGCGCGCGTGGCCACCGACCTGAGCCTCATCCAGCGCGAAGTATCGGAGACCCTGGAGGACACCGGGCAGAAACTGGATGCCCTTGCCCGCCTGACCCCATCCCAGTTCGACTCCGTCACCTACACCTCGGTGACCGGCTACCTGGAGCATTTGAAAAAGTATTACGTGAACCGCTATAACGCGGCCGACCAGTCGAAGGAGAAGAAGTTGTTCGACCTCACCAACACCCCCGAGAAGCAGGCGGCGTTCAACGCCTACCGCGAATCCTATCACAACGAGGCGATCATGGAGCTGGTAAAAAACCTCCAGGAAACCCACCGCATCGTGGAGATGGATGGCAAACTGATCCAGAAGATCTATCCCATCTACAAAGATCCGGACCCCGAGCACGCCATCGACTTCAACGCGCAGTTCTACATGCCCGCCAAACACTTCCTGAGCCGGAACATCGACACGTTCTATTTCAACACGGGCGTGATCTGGTCCATGTCGCTGGTGCTGGCGCTGGCCCTGTATTTTGATGTGCTGCGGCGGATCATTGACGGCATCGGCAACCTGTCGAATCCATTGTACAGGAAGAAATAAACGTTTTACTTTCGTGGACAGGAGCCATTTTTTATACTACTGACAAACGACTATGTTCTTCATTCTTTCCAAGACCTTGAGTTACCTGGCCATGCCGTTCACCGTGATCTGTGTGCTGCTGGCCCTTTCGGTGATCCTCAAGTCAACCCCATGGCGTAAGCGTTGCTTTTGGTCGGGGTTTGGAATGCTGCTGTTCTTTTCCAACGGGTTTATCTCCAACGCCGTGATGCGCGCGTGGGAAATCCCCACGGTGGCCTACAAAGACATGCGGCCGCATCAACTGGGCATCGTGCTCACGGGATCCACGCTTCCCTTCCTGAAACCCGAGGACCGCGTTTACTTCCAACGGGGCGCCGACCGCGTGACCCACACCGTGCAATTGTATTCCCTGGGATTGATCAAAAAAATACTCATCAGCGGCGGCAGCGGCATGCTGCTGCACGAGGAAGAACCCGAAGCCAACAAGTTCCGCAAGGCCATGATCATGATGGGCGTGGCCCCGGAAGATATCTATATCGAAAATGAGACCCGCAACACCTACGAGTCGGCCGTTGCCGTGAAGCCCATGCTGGACTCCCTGCACTATGACGCAAAGGACTGTCTGCTCATCACCTCCGCGTTCCACATGCGCCGGTCGCTGGCCTGCTATCGCAAAGCCGGCGTGGAGCTGGAACCGTTCTCCACCGACTTCTACGGGCACCCTAACATGTGGGGAGGCGAAAACATCTTTCCCCAATTGGAGGCCATCCTGATCTGGAACAAACTGGTGAAGGAGTGGATTGGGATGGCGGCCTATAAGCTGGCGGGCTACATTTAGCGGGCTTGCGGCGGAATTATTTCCCATAAAAATGCATTCAACACAAAAGGACAAACTATGAATATGAACCGAACGACCCTCCTGATCTTACTGGCACTGGCAGGCTGCTCGCCCGAAAAGAAGGAAACAAAAACCGAGACCGAGGCTGCGACAGTTGCGCCGCAAGCAACGGCAGCCGCGCTGCAATCAAAGGCAGTGAACGATGTGCTGGAGCCTGCCGAGTTCAAAAAGAAACTGGCCGCCAATCCCGCCGCTGTGCTGTTGGATGTGCGCACGCCTGAAGAGGTGGCCGAGGGTGCGCTACCGGGAGCTGTGAATATCAATTTTAATGCCCCTGATTTTAAGGAAAAGATTGCGGGACTGGATAAATCAAAATCCTATTTCGTGTATTGTAAAGTGGGTGGACGCAGTGGTAAGGCTGCTACGCTCATGAATGAGAGTGGATTCCAGGAAGTGCATAATCTCAAGGGAGGTTATGATGCGTGGGTAGGGCAGGGGTTGGAAGTGAAGAAGAAGTAGCTTCGGCGGGCAAAGCAGGCAAAACAAAATGACACCAATGAAAAAAGTCAGCGCTTGGAGGCGCTGACTTTTTTTGCTCTATAGGTTTAGGTTTAGGTATAGATTCTTGCTTAAGGTACAGGCAACTCGTTGCCGGCAAAGTTGTTCGGGTTGCAGTGGGGGATGCTGGATTTGAATTTGGTGTTGATGGCATCGATGAAGGCGTTGGCCAGGTAGCCGTTGCCGCGGGCATTCGGGTAGACGCCATCAAGTCCGAAGCCTCCAAACGGAGGGGCGATGGAGGCGGTGATGGTGCTGCCGTTGATCTCGGCGCCTTTGGTTTTCAGAGAAGCCAGGATGGCGTTGGCGTCAACGAAAGCAAGTCGTGTAGCATTCCCATCGGCTGCCGTTTTGATGATGCCGTTGAAGGCGGAGATGCTGTTTTGGATCTGGGTGATCTCGGTCGGGATCAGGATCAGGTCGTCGCCTTTCAGGGCCTGGGTGTTGGCATTGGTGGTGTTGGTCAGCGGGGCCGACACGCCGTTCACCCCGTTGGCGCCCAGGTTAGCGCCGATATAGGATCCGGCCGTGAGGCAAACGAGATCGTTCTTGGTCGTTTGTCTGGCGATCGCATAAGGTTTCAAACCTGCGTAAGGGCCGGCCATGTAGGGCTCGAGGTTGGTCAGGGTCTCGTCGTTGATCAGGATGGGGTTGTTGCCCGCGATGTAGGTCAGTTTCCGCTTGGCGGCTTCATCGGCGGTGATGATCTGGTTTCCCACCATACCGTCGAGGAAAGCATTATAGTTTACGGCCAGTTGCGATGTAAGGGCCCCGGCGGTGGCAGCATCCAGGGGAATGGGATTATACGCCACGGTGCTAAAGAACGGCAGGCTGGTAACGTCCGGGATATTGGCCACCACACCTTTTGCATTGGGCGATGCCGAAAGCATCGTAGAGAGCGCGCTGTTGTAGCGGGTGTTAAAATCGTCGTTCGTCGTCAACGGTATGGCCGCCGATGCGCCGGCCGTGGCATAGCCCAGCACGTCGTCGTTGCCCAGCCAGAAGGTCAGGAACGTACCGCCGTTGCCAAACTGCGTTGCCGCGTCACCGATGATCGTGGAAACACCCGGTGTGGAGGCAAAACGCGTGTAGTAAGGATTATAGGCGGGATTCTGGGGAATGGCGGGGCCACCCGTTTGAGGGATCAGCGAAAGGAGCAGCGTGGTGCCGGGTACCGCGAAATTATTCAGCGTAGCCCCACCGGAAAAAGGCGCCAGGGCGTTCATATCACCCGGAATCTTCGGTGTTGGACCGGGGCTGCCGGTGGTGGGATTGATCTTCAGGTAAAGCCGCCCCGCTGAGCAACCTGCCGCAGGGTTATAGCAACCGACCTCCGAATTCACGTCCGGTTGATTGAACGTGCCCCCGCCGACCACTTCCATCTGCTGGGCGAGGATGTTCACAAAGGAAGCGTCCTGTCCGGCTGTATACAACGCACCGTTCATGAAGCCGGTGGACAGGCCACTGCCCACGGACACCATCTTGGAAAAATCTGCCTCGCCCGCGGTGGGCTCGGCGGTTTCGGGAAAATCGTATGTGCACGCGCTTGCCACCATACTGAGGGCCAGGGCGAAATATTTCTTGCTGTTTCTCATAGCTTAAACCGGTTAAGGATTAATTCATCAATTGATCAAAAGTGATGGATATGTAATAGATGGCACCCAGCGTCGGGCCGCCATAGTTCAGCACATAGCGCTTGTTGAAAATATCAGAGCCACCCAGCTTGAAGGTAGACTTCATAGCTTTTACTTTGTAGCTCACCTGCGCATCCATCAGGCCCACGGCGGGCACATTGCCCTGGGCAAACGTGGCCTCCCACAGGAAGCCGGCCTGCCAGCGATAGGCAAGGTTGAAACCGATCTTCTCGGTCACTTTCCGGTTGCCAAAGGTGAGGTTGAACTTGTGTTCAGGCGTGTTGAACTCCGATAAGTAGCCATCGCCCAGTTCCTCGTTCAACTTGTTCCAGTTGTAGTTACCACCCACTTTGTAGCCGCGGGGAAGGCTGTACTCCAGACCAATCGCTGCGCCTTGTGCGCTCACGCGCTTACTGAGGTTGGTGTAGGCCGAATAAGAATTCTGGCGACCGTTCTCGTCGGTTCCCGGGGTGAGGAGGGTCGAAGCATTGCGGATGTTTTGTTCCGTGGGCGTACTCGCATTGAGATCGAGCGGACCGGCCGACTGGCGGAGGATCACTTGCGTGATGAAGTTGTCGTAGGAGTTATGGTAGTAGACCAGGTCGAACAGCAACTTGTCACCCAGCAAACCTTTGTAACCGATCTCGATAGCCTTAACCTTTTCGGGTGTCACGGGCTTGGCATCGGTTACGGCCACGAGTTGGCGAAGCGCTTCGGGGTCGCCAATGGCCAAACCAGCATTCGAGCCACTGTAAGCGCCCTTGCCCGCCTTTTCCGCGACGATCGCGGTATAGCGGTTCACAGACGCCACCGTGTAGGCGTTCTCGAAAATGTTATACGCCTTGGCGTATTCAGGCAAGCCGCCCAATAGCCGGTACGATAACACGTCGAGGTTGATGTGCTGACCTTGCGTGGTCGGGTTGCGGAAACCGCTTTGATAGGAGACGCGGATGTTATGATTCGGCGTGGGAGAGTATACCGCCGAAATGCGCGGGTTCACCAGGCCTTTGAAATTTTCGTTCTTGTCGTAGCGCAGCGAGCCCGTGACCTTCACCTTGTCGGACAGGATTTTCTTCGCGGCCTGAATGTAAGCGCCTACTTCCTGGATGGTGATGTTGTTACCGGCGGTGTCGGCAAAAATGGTCCCGTTTGAATTCAGATCGTAGAGCCTGTAGCTGGCGCCGATCATCAGGTCCATAAAGTCGATCTGGTTCTTGAAGTCATACTTGCCTTCAAAGTGATAGAGTGCGGTCTTGTCGTCGAACAAGGATCCGCCGGGGATCACGGATGAGCGGGCTGTTTTCTTGGCGTCGTTGAACTGGGATGAGTTCTCGACAAACCGGCCCTGGTCTGCAGCGTTTCGGCCTGCCTGGTGTGCTGCCTCGCGCTGTGCCGTCGTACCGGGTGTGCCGGGGGCAACGCCTTGCTGGGCCAGCGCGCCAAGATAGGTGGCGGCGTATTGTCCAAACCAATCGTTGTCACTTTTCCATGCGCGATTCACCAACACACCGGTCAGGTCGGCGATGTAGGAGTCACCGGAATTCTCGAGGGTTGCATAGGCTCTTAAGAAGAAATTGCTTCCTTTTAATTCAACCTTGTGTTGTTGAATGCTAAAGTCTTTCAGGGAGTAGCGTTGTGCCCCCGTGTAAACGGAAGTACCGGCGCCATAATTCAAAGCGTAGAGCAATTCAATTTTATCGGTAATGCGATAGTTCAGGCCGACGTTTGCCTTGAAGTTGTGTGCATTGTAGTCGACCAGGTATTGCTCCTTATAAGGTGTACGCGACACGATGTCGTTGGGAAGACTGCCCAGGTAGCTGCCTAATCCCGCGGCATTGACACTGTTTTGAAATGCGGGCGTCAAACCGAGCAAAGCAATGTTCGTGGACACTTCATCACCAAAAGCATGGACCCTGTCCGCGCCGGGGTTTGTGGAGTAGCCGGGGTTGACGGCAGCATTCTTGTCTTGCAGGTTTGTGCCATACCAATCGGTGGCTTTGCTGTACGAGAGGGCGACTTTGAAGGCAAACCGGTTGTTGAAGGCTTTGGCATAGCGGATGGCGCCTTCATACATGGGCTTGGCCGATCCGGGGCCGATCTTGGTGCCGTCGGAGTTGAGGTCGGAGTCGCCGATGTGGTTCACACCCATCTTGGCGAAAGCGCTCAGGCCTTGATATTCGAAAGGGTTCTTGCTGTTCACCAGCAGGATGCCGTTGAAGGCGTTGGGACCATAAAGGGCCGACGCCGATCCCGGGATAAATTCAACGCTTTCCACGTCGAGTTCGGATGGACCGTTGAGGTTACCGATAGGAAAGTTCAGCGCGGGCGCCTGGGTATCCATTCCGTCGGTAAGTTGGACGAAGCGGGTATTGCCGGTGGAGTTAAAACCACGGGCGTTGATGATCTGGAAGTTCACGCTGCTCTGTGTCATGTCCAGACCTTTCATGTTGATGAGGCCTTTGTAATAGTTCTCGCTGGCCGTATTCTGCACACCGAGAATGTCCATTTTTTCGATCGACACCGGCGATTGCATGATGGCTTCTTCCGCCCGGCTTGCCGACACCACGATTTCCTGACCTAAAATGGTTTGTTCTTCCATCTTGATGTCGAGCCCCGCGGTGGTGGCATTGCTCACCTCGATTTCCTGGCTCCGGAAACCGATGAAGGAGAAGTTGAGGGTAAGGGGAGGAGCGTCGTTTACTTTCAACGTGTAGGCCCCATTGACATCGGTGACCGTGCCGATCACGCGGCCTTTCACCACGATATTCACCCCAGCCAGGGGTTCTCCACTCACCCCATCGGTCACCTTACCCGAAATGGTGGTTTGAGCAAAAACGGCGGTGATTGCCAGCACAAAAAGGGCAGCCGAAGCCCAGGCATGCTTGTAAAATCTCTTCATAAACGTTTGAGTTTAGTGACTTTTATGAAAAATAGCTGGGGCACAAAATGGTATGCATACCGAGCTTTTTTTTAGCAAAGTACAAAAAAATAGTAAAAAGCAAACGTTTGTGGGAGGGTTTGACTATCGTAGCCGGCTCAAAAAAGAGCAAAAATTACTGGTTCTCTTTCCGCAGGTGCTGCACCAGGCGCTCACACACCGCGTTGAGTTCGCCGGCCATATACTCGTCGCCGGTAGCCGACAATGCACTCTGCGCCAGCCCGCCAATACAGTCAATATAGAAGCGCTTCATGTCCTCCACAGGCATATCCTTTGACCACAGATCGATGCGCAGGGTATTTTTCTGCGTATGGTCCCACAGTGCCACGCTGATCGACTTGGTTTCCGACAGCCCCGGATCCGGCTTATCGGTAGCTTCCCACAGGATCCTATCCGGCACATTATTCTGATCGAGCTCTACAGTAAAGTTGATGGATGATTTTTTCATGGGCGCAAGTTAGTAAGCGGGTGGTTTTGGTTGGGGGTTGGGGGAGTTTTTTTCGTGGTGGAAATTTGCCGATAGGAATGTAAGATTTCCTGAACCGTTTGAAAAATGGGATCTTTTGTAGAACAACTCCTTGGCGGCCCCCTCGGAAGCCTCGGGCCGGGCTATCCGTTACAAGTCCGTCCGCGCGCGGGCCAGCGCGCTTCGGGCTTTTCACTACTATCCCTGGCCGGTGTCCGTTGAATCATCCCCTTTGGGTTAAGGGACAGAGCAACTTTGGAGTGAGGCGAAGTGTGAAGACTATGTTCTCTTGTACAAGAACTAGCTGACGGCGTCTTGAACTTTTCCGAACTCGGATAAAATTTCTCTTGATCATCTTTTGAAGCAAAAAACACCGAGAACTACTGGCCTCAAATTGACGAACTCAAATGGCAAGCCTGCTGCGAGTGCGACAGGACTAAAAGCTTACGCAGCGATTAGTCTTTCTGGACAACCCTTTGAATCTATAATGATTGCCTCATCGTCCTGATGAAGAATTTCTTCTTTAAGGCTACTGAAAGTGAGTCACTTCAAGAATCTTACCGTCTTTTTTTTGTATGCGTAGATATGGCGCACCACCAAGTTTGTCAGGTGACACAGTTCCTTCAACAACCCAAATGGAATCTTTTAATTCAGCTTTAAATGGCTTCTTGTTGTAAATCCCCTCTCCATATATCGGCAGCCAAACAGCTTCGGCAATTTTTATTGCTGTTTCAGCGTTAGAAATATAGCCGTCGATTTCTGGATTGGGATTGACTAGCGTTTCTTTTTTTGACACGAAACCAAAGACAATAAAAAGGAAATTGAAATAGCTGCTGCAATCAAATGTTTATTCACGTTGTAGAAAATTTAGCTTAGTCTTTAATAATCACCCCCAAGGTCATCCCACCAATCAGACCAATCCCATGTTGGTTCATTTTTAGGTAAATTAAATGGGTCAACCGGATTACCTCTATAAGGACCCTCTGGATCACCTGCGAAATGCCTGACCTCAAGCAACGGTGACATGTGCAGGTTCCAACCCGTGCACAAAGATAACGTTCGGGCAGTTGCCAGTCCGGTCAGCAAATGAAAGTGCGTAACACCCGGTCCATCATCAACCTACCCGCATACCTGACTTCCGGCGCCGGACTCCCCGTTCCTGAAACTTCTGAATCAATATTCACCAAGTTTATTTCACGCCAATTATAATTTTCCCCAAATATTGTTTGCCCCCGATTATTCCCTAACTTCGGATGTTGTCTATTTGCTTGATCTTACATGAGAACCCTCTTCTTTGTTGTTTCGGCATTATTGTGCTTGCCTGGTTACGGGCAGTTCTACCAATCGTGCATCGACGTACCCACCTACGCCGACGATGGCACCAATAGCATCACCCTTCGCAACAGCATCGCGCGAAATGCCGCCGGTGAAATGGTGCTGATCGGAAACCGGAAAATCTACAAACTTACCAGTGCCGGCGTCAAAAGTTGGGAAAAAGACCTGACGACGGACGTCCAGGATTTTGAGATCGACGCCAGCGGTAACGTTGTTGCCATTCACAACGGCGACCTGAGCATCATTAAATATGCTTCGGCAGGCACCAAGGCCTGGGAAAATACCTTTACGACCTTTGCCCTTCTCGACGCCACGGTCGATAAAGACGGGAACGTATACGCCACGGGACACGACTATGGTTCCATGGCAAATCCAAACGAATTTTTGGTATTCACTAAATATAATGGTGCTACCGGCGCTGTGCTCTGGTCGAAGCCTGTAGCGGATCTGTTTGGCCGTTCGGTGGTGACCGCGCCGTCAGGGGATGTATATGTGCTGGCGGACAATGGGAACTTCGGGTCGCTGACGTATACACTCTATAAATATTCATCAGCGGGTGCGTTCCAGTGGCAGATCAATTATGTCAACAATCTGTCCATCCCCAAGCTCATGATCGGGCCCGATGGCAATCCGTATCTGACCGTGGCCGATTTCAGTTCGTCGCGCTTTGTTAAAATTCAGGCATCCAACGGGAATGTGCTGGAGGATGTTCTTTTCGATCTGGGAAGGATCCAGGTAGCTTTTCGCGGCAGCAACTTTGTTATTGTGGGCCAGGATTTCGAAGGCAGCAACGTCCTGGTGAATTACCCGAGCACCTTTCCAGTCCCGATAGCAGCCGACTACATCAATACGTTTACCGCCACCGATCCCGGCTACCCCTATGTTTCCCTGAATGTGGAGGCCGACGGAACGGCGGGCATCGTCAACAGTCTTCCGGATCAAGGGTTTGGACAGGAGAGTTCGTTGGTCCGCTATTCCCCGACCGGAACGAAAGTTGACCAAACCATCGTGAGCGCCTTTACGACAGGGGCCGTTCTCGATGTCAATGGTGACTACATCATCCCCACCAAACAACAATGCATCAAGCGCCTCACGCTCTGCAGCAAACTCGCCATCAACATCACCACGCCACCTCAAAGCCAGAAAGTTTGTGCCGGTAGCACGGTTCAGTTTTCGGTGGTTGCGACGGGAACAGGGTTGTTGTATCAATGGCAAAAAGGTGCCGACCTGTTGGCCAACGGTGGCCATATTTCCGGCGCCACCACGGCAACGCTCACCATCACGGGAGCCGACAATGTGAACGATGGAGGCTCATACACCTGCACGATCTACGACGGCTGCAATCACTCGAAGGCCACGACGGCTGTCACGCTAACCTTTGTGGACGGCCCGGCCATTACCGGCCAACCCACAGCCGTGGAAGCGTGTGCGGGATCCAACATCAGCTTCGCCATCACGGCCACGGGCCAGAACGTAAAATACCAATGGAAAAAAGGAGGGGTGGCCCTGGTAGACAACACCCTGATCACGGGTTCTAAAACGGCCAACCTAAGTCTGAAAACCATCGCCGCAGCTGATGCCGGTTTGTACACCTGCGACGTGACGTCCGATTGTTTTGCTACTCCTATCGCCAGCCAAGGCGCATCGCTAACGGTCTACCTGCCCGCATCGGTCATCACACCACCGCCCGCTACGGCCTCGGCCTGTACCGGCAACGACCTTTCGATCGCCCTGGAGGCCAGTGGCGCCAACATCACCTATCAATGGCGCAAAGGGGGGAACAATCTCGTGGAGAGTGCCACCGTGGTCGGTACGAAAACCAATACGCTCACCCTAAAGCAACTCGCTGCAGGCGATGTGGGCCAATACTCTTGTGTGATCACCGGCATGTGCGGTAACCCGGCCACGTCGTCGTCGACAACGGTGAGCATAGCCACGGCTTCGCAGATCACGGCGCAACCGGTGTCCAAGTCGGTTTGCACCGGCACAAACGTTTCGTTCAGCATCACCGCCACGGGATCGAACCTTACCTACACCTGGCGAAAAGGAAATACCGTCATCAACAACGGAGGCAAATATAGCGGGGCTACCACCGCGACGCTCACCATCACCGGCGCCACGGAATTGGAGGCGGGTGCGTATACCTGTACCATCAACAATCCTTGCGGAAGTGAAATTGCCTCTTCGGCCGCGCAACTCAACATCGATGCCGCGCCGTCAATTGTTTCCCAATCCGGCAACACCGTACTCTGCGAAGGCGACGTGGGCAGAATTTCCGTGACCACGGGCGCGGGCAACTTTCAATTCCAATGGAAGAAAGACGGCGTGGTGCTGACGGATGGCATGGCCGTTACGGGTGCCACCACGGATGAGCTACTGATCACTTCGGCATCGCCGGCCGACGCGGGCGTATACACCTGCGAAGTAAAATCAGGATGCGGCAACCCGGTTACGTCGACCGGCATCACCGTTACGGTGAACAAGGGAACACAGATTGTCACACAATCCACAGACCTGAAAACGTGCCAGGACGACAAGCTCATCCTCACCGTGACCGCGGCCGGCAACGGCCTGACCTACAGTTGGAAGAAGAACGGTGCCCTCTTATCAGACGCAGGCACCATCAGCGGCACAAAGACCGCCACACTCACCATCCTGCATGCCTCGCCCTTGGATGAAGGACGATACACCTGCGAAGTGACCGGCACCTGCAAAGGCACCGCCATCAGCGATGGCATCGACGTAAACATCGATCCCAAGCCCGACCTGGTGCTGGCCACCGACATAGATTGTAAAGGCTTCCAACCGATATGGTCCGAGTTGGTTACGGACAACAACTTCACCCAGGGCGAATACACCCTGTACAAAAAAGGCAGCACCACACCCCTCGGCCTGATGGACATCGACGGCCTGGGCGAATACCTGATCGTGAAAAACACCGGCACCTGCTCCGACACCGTGATCTGGAACAACACCTGCGTCATCACGGGAACCGAAAGCGCGTTCTCATCCCACATCAGCGTCGTACCCAACCCCAACAACGGCCGGTTCAAAATTCAAAACCTGGCCAGACCATTACCCTTCGAACTCTATAACGCCCAGGGAAAATTAGTGCTGACGGCCAAAGAACCCAATGCAGACGGATTTGTGAACGCCGAACACCTGAGCGACGGATTGTATTTGCTTTCGATCCCAGGGGAGGGCGGGAAAGGGGAGACCTTGCGGGTGGTGATAAGCCGGGAACCGTAAATCAGGAGCCAGAATCCAGGAGCCAGGAGCCAGAATCAGTGCTCGGTATTCAGTAGTCAGTATTCAGTAGTCAGAATCGATATTCAGTATTCGGAATCAGTAGCCAGTATTTAGCATTCAGTAGGAAAATGGAATTCATGTGAAGGCGCAACGTGCGACATCATGTAAAACAAACGCCAACTGTTGAAGCCCACTGGCTGCTGAATTCTGATCTACTGAATACTGAATACTGACTACTGACTACTGGAATTCTGGCTCCTGGCTCCTGGCTTCTGGCTCCTGAATACACACCAACAACAAAGGCTTAACCCTCACCGAATGAAACGGATTTTACGCGCTGTACAAATGGCCATCGTGGCCTTGCTATTGGTATGGGTTGATGGTTGTATCCGGGATGAGGTGCTGTTGCCGCCGGTGATCACTTCGGTGAGCGAGACGTCGGCGCCGTCCGGGAAGATCGTGACCATCAGTGGTAATAATTTTGATGGGTCGCTGCAGGTGTTGGTCAACAATGGGGTGATCAGTACGGCCGGTACGCCAACGCGTACGGAAGCGCAGTTCATCGTTCCCTTCCGGACCCAGCAAGAAGAGGTATTCCTTACGGTAAAAACAAAATACGGTGCCTCGGAGCCAAAGGCATTCACCGTGTTGCCGCCAGTGCCCATTATCCGCACGTTGAAACCCAACCGCTCGGGCGTCGGCACACCCATTAAGGTTGCGGGAAGCTATTTCACCAACGTATCGGCTGTTCGCTTCAAATCGCCCGACCAGGACACAGAGCGTGACGCTGTCTTTACCGTTTCCGGCGACACGATCCTGGTGACCGTGCCCGCTGGATTGTCGCCCGATGCGGCCGACATCCGGGTCACATCCCCCAGTGGCGTGTCCGAGCCTGCCGCGTTCCTGGTGCTGCTGGCCCCTAAAATTATTTCCTTCACGCCCGACAATGGGGCTGCCGGCAAAGTGATCAAGCTGGAAGGTGAAAATCTTTCGGATGTGCAAAAAGTGACCTTCGGGCCCACGCTGGAAGCCGAGATCATCACCGACGCAACCGAAGCCATCACGGTACGGGTACCCGCTGGCGCGCCTACCGATACGATCTACGTGTACACACCCGGCGGGAAGGGGAAGACGCCCAAAAAGTTTACGGCCATTCCCGGTCCCTCCATCCAGACGCTGGACAAGACCACGGGGGCTGCGGGCACGGACGTGCTCATCACCGGCTTGAATTTTTCGGGAGCATTCGAATTGAAATTCGGCACCACGCCGGCACAGATCGTTTCCAACGATGGCACCAAGATCAAAACGAAAGTGCCCGTGGGAGGAAGCAGCGGCAAAATATCGGTAACCACACCGGCCGGAACAGCACAATCGGCCACCGACTTCGTGGTGCCGGGTGCACCGCTCATTTCCAAGTTCGACCCGCCTTCCGGAGTGACGGGCACACAGATCGTCCTCACCGGGATGAACCTGGCTTCGGTCACCTCGGCAAAGGTGGCGTTGAAAGATCTGAAGATCGTGAGCAAGAGCGAAACCGAGATGACCGTGGAGGTATTGGCGGGCACGGTGACCGGAAAGATCTCCGTGCAAACTCCCGGTGGCACATTTGAAACGACCGACCTTTTCACCGTGTTGGGCGCACCCCAGATCACGGCCGTCAACCCAAGCTCCGGCATCGTGGGCACGGTGGTTACCATCACCGGCATCAATTTGCCAAGCTCGCCCTATGTGCGCTTCACGAATAATGTTCAGGCCACAACGATCTTAAAGTCATCATCGACGCAGATCATTTGCCAGGTGCCGGCCGGTGCGTCCACCGGTAAGATCAATGTGAACGGTGCATTGAGCCTGACGGATTTTGTTTTGAATGTGAAGCCGATCATCACCTCGTTTACACCGGCAAAGGGAGGTGTGGACACACAAGTCACGCTCAACGGTTCTTATCTGACGGGCGCCACCATAAAGTTTGCGAACAATTTAACCGCCACGAAAGTGGGGGCGGGCACCGACAACCAGGTGGTAGTGAAAGTACCTGCCGGCGCAGTGACGGGAACCATCAGCGTAACGACGACCCCAGGCACCACGATCACATCGAGTAATTTTGAAATACTTTCTCCGCCCTCGATCACCTCATTCAATCCTACGGGTGGTGTTGCGGGAACGAGTGTGACCATCACCGGCAGTAATCTCCAACACAATCCTGCCGTTCAATTTTTCAACGGGATAAACGCCACGATCCAATCCATGTCGGCCACCCAACTGGTGGTGCAGGTTCCGGCGGGGGCGACCACGGGGCGCATCAGTGTGAAGACCGATGCCGTGCAGACCGCGGTGGCATCGGGCACGGATTTTACGATTGTGGGGAAACCTTCCATCACCAGCATCTCGCCGGCCAGCGGAACGGTGGGACAATTGATCACGATCAACGGTTCGAATTTCACAAACCCCATCACCGTCATCGTCAACGGCACGTCTGTGGCGGGAACATGGGTGAACAACAATGTGGTGAAGGTTAACGTGCCGGTGAACAGCACGGTGAACAAAAGCGTGAATGTGAGCGTGAAGACCGCTGCCGACAATTCCAATAATTTCCCTTTCCTGTTGTTGGCCGAGCCGGCCATAGCACAGCTCAAATTAAAGCCTAATAACAACCCGGTGGATTGGCCCGTATTGCTGGAGGGACCCAACCTGGGCACCGTTACACGGATCACGCTGAACGGGAAAGTGATCACACCCAATTTTCGCCAAGCCAACGCCATCACCTTCGTGGTGCCTAACGACATCGGCTCGACCGGCGCCATGACCCTACGGTTGTACTACACGTCCGACATCTCCACGTCGTATAAAGTCGACCTCAACTTCACCGTGCTGAATGCACCACCGCCCGGCCCCATTCCGCCACCCATCATTTTCCTTCCACCGCCGCCGCCCGTCAACCTGACGACCAACATCGATGCCGATTGGTTCGTAGCGTTCAATGAAACCAATGAAACCGACGGCTTCTTTTGGGAATCTACCGTGCGGCTGGACACCGACCAGGACTTTCAGGTGTCGGGCTCCATTGCTAGCAGCGACGCGGTGGGAAGCTTTGCCAGCGGCTACGTCACCTTGACCATCAATGGCGACACGTATGATGGCCAGTTCTACAACAACACCATCTACCTCACGAGCCGCACCACAGGGCGACAACTCGTGCTGGGGACCAACCCGTGTTCGACGCCCGATTGTAAATAGTCGCGAGTAGAAATGTAGCGGAAGATAAGTGGTAGAATGAGTTCCGGTAAATTTGAATTAGGATCAGACGAAAACATACCCGTAATGTTTGAATGGTACACAGAGAAGTCCTTAGTGATAATTGGGTTTGGTGTAATTGCCGTTGTTGCGTTTGCAGTTATCGTCAACTATTCGCGGTCCGTAACATATCCTGATCTGTCATCAACAGACTCATTAAATGATGTGGTGGCAGGGGTAGAGAAAGAAAGGGGGGCAGCATTTGTTACATTCAGTGGTGAGAAGAAATATAGAATACCTTGGGCGGATAACATACAGTACGAAGGGGAGTTTAGAAGGCTCAGTTCAGCAATTAGCCCGGGAGATGTGATTCTGAAAAAGGCTTTTTCAGATACGATAGTAGTAAAGCATGAGGAAAAGAAATACACCTACGTATTAGAGAAAGCAATTGGCCGATGAAAACGTGATTGAAAAGAATGCATTCATCATAACCTTTGCCGGAAGTAAAGCATTTTTTGATTCAGAGCGTTTGAGGCGTTAACCGCCCTGTAACATACGGCAGTCTTGAATCAGAATACGTACCGCAAACAAACATTAGCCCCACTCCACTTTCCATAGTTGCGTGCCATCAACGTTCCCGTGTAGCTGGCATTGGCAAAAAAACGCTTGCTAAAAATATGCTGATAGCCCACGCCGTATTGCGCAAAGTCACTGTCGGCTCCTTCGGTGATCTTACTGACGTCGATGTTGGTCCAACTGTAGGAGAGGGTGCCGAAGAGCAAGTCCTTGCGCGTCACCACATAACTCAGTGAAACACTAATGGGGAGATAAAATTCCGTCTTGGCTTCGGACTCGCTGTTGGCGGAAGGGAACGCTAGCGCGAAATTGAGTTGTGAAAAGAAGCCGAGCTTGTCGGTGAAATATTTATAGAAGAAGAACGTGTTACCCCAATTCACCTTACTGCTGCCCAAAGCGACCTGGGTCTCCTTCGGGCCTACGGGCAACCACACATAGCTTTGATAGGTAAAATTGCGAATCCTGCGAAACGGTTGAAAACGGATGCGCGGACCCACATAACTAACGGCTGTGCTATTGCCTGGATTGTCTTGGAACAACGAGAGCACTTTGCTGCTCTTATCAATATCGTACCGGTAAGCCCTGAAGGTAACGTCCACCCCAAGGTTGACACGGCGGTCGCGGGAGAGACCGTAGTTGACCTGGAACAGCGAATTGAAAAGCAACTGCTTACCCGCCAGGTTGGCGTTGCTGCCGTTCTTGTCATTGAATTGCGTGCTGGTGAGGAAGGTGTTGAACGAGTACAGTTCCAGCTCGTGCTTTTTCACCAGGATGGCCGACGCCGTGGGATTGATCACCAGCAGGTTGTCGAGCGAATCGCGCATGCGCAGAAGCTTGTCCTGGTCTATTTCCTGCGCCTGGCTGCATTGTGCGGCCACCGCGAAGGCGAAGACGAGGAGAGGGGTGAGGCGGGTTTTCATTATCGGTTGGAGAGGGTGTACAAGATCCGGTTAGCCCGCCGTTCCAATTCCTGGATGCGCTTGTCCAGTTGGCCGGTGTTCTGATAAATGCTCATCAACACCTTCTCCTTCGCGTCGCGCTCATTCTTGCGCCCGGCTATTTTGCCGAGGTTGATGTCATTGATGGTGGACAAGGCGCTGTTCAGCTCCAGCACGTTTGCCGAGTGCAGTTCGCCCAGGGCATAGTCGAAGAGGTAGCGCACGTCGTTATACAGGGCTTCGTTGTTCCAGTAGAGCAGCACTTCCTTTTCATAGGACATGCGGTCATTGTTGAGTTTGTTGAAGGCCGTATTGTAGTTGATGACCGCGTCGGTGAGCTGGCGCAGCATCAGGTTGTCTTCAAACATCGCGTCGTTGCTTTTGCGGAAAGCGATCACCAGGTCTTTGGCTTCGATAATAAAGCTGCCCAGGGCCGACGACATCTCGGCATAGACGGCCGACTTTTTTTCTTCCGGCGATGCCGCCGTCATCACAGGCCCCGTGGCCGTAGAGGCTGAGGGGTTCATATCGTTGAGCACCAGGGCGCGTATTTCGAACGATACCTTGCCCGTTAGTTTAGGACGGTCTTTCAGGACATCCCAGATGATGGTCTTCTGCCCGTTGCCCTGCACGCGATCGCCCGCCCCATTCCCGGAGAGACTGGCCAACCCGGTCTTGAAGTCGTCGTCGGAGCAATAGAGGTTCACTTCCAGGTGTTGGTTGGCCGCGAGGCCGTTCACGGTGTAGGTGAGCAATACCTTCTGCCGGAAGGCTTCGTGTTTGATGTCGCCAATGATCTGGGCGCGGGCAGGCAAACAAAACGCCGTCAGCAAAACAAGTACCTGAAGAAAGGGAGACAAGGATAAAAGAACAGGAGGGACCGGCTTTAAAATGAGGGAGAGGGATTTCATGAAAGGAAGATATTATTGTAATTTAACAAAAACGACGCGACCCTTCCAATGAAAAAGCTTTTTGTTCTCTTGTTGTTGAGTGTAGGGTCGTGGCCCCTGGTGGCGCAGCAGTTGATCAAAGCAAAAAGCGGAGAGCAAGCCTACAACATCCTGGCCGACACGGCTCATAACGCCACCGCTACCACCGATGAGCGCAAGATCGCCCTCGTCATCGGCAACAAGGGCTACAAGATCTCGCCGCTGGCAAACGCCGTGAATGATGCCAACGACCTGGCCGATCTGTTGAAACAAAAAAACTTCGACGTCACCAAAGTGATCGACGGCACCCGCCTGGAGATGCGCAACGCCGTGCGTCAATTCACGGAAAAGATCGCCCAGGGTGGGGTGGGGTTGTTCTACTATTCCGGGCATGGCGTCCAGGTGGATGGCGACAACTTCCTGGTGCCTATCGACGCCTCTTTTGAATATAAAGAGGAGGTGCCCGATGTGTGTGTCAGTGTGGCTTCCATTCTGCGGTTTATGGAATCGTCCAACAACCGGTTGAACATCATGATCCTGGATGCCTGCCGGAACAGTCCCTTCAAGTCCTTCTCGCGGTCGGGTGAAAAAGGCATGGTGCGGGTGGAGGCACCGACCGGTTCCATCGTGGCCTATTCCACGGCCCCGGGGAAGACCGCTTCCGACGGCACACAGCGGAATGGGCTTTATACCTCCAAGCTGATGAAATACATGAACGTGCCCGGGCTGAAGATCGAAGACATCTTCAAGCAGGTGCGGATCGAAGTGAGCAACGAGTCGGGGAGCCGCCAAGTGCCGTGGGAAAGCAATTCGCTGATGGGCGACTTTTACTTCACGCCCTGAAAACCGATGGCGTTTGGTTGGGGATATATCTTGAATGCAGGTTTTGGATGATTAGTAGGGTCGGATTTGACCCGCCAGGCCCTGTGTTTACCCATTTATTCGGGATTTGACCACGGCAATGAGACGGGTTATATGTCGTTTTGAAGTGAATTTTAAAGTTTGTAGGGTATCCGATAACAACATATCTTTACTTAAGATAATATCTCCCCAGTGCCGTCAGGAATTCTTTTTCGAAAAAGCTGTTTTCGCCTCAAAATTTTAGTGTAGCGCAAACTTGTAAGGTATTTGTGTGTTATGAAAGAATTTCCGACAGCATCCCTGATGGACGGTAGGCGAAATCAGGGAAAGTTTTCCACAATAAGGTTACGATTTTGGTTTTAAAAGTATGGAAACGGGTGAAGCGGAGCAGGTTGAGGACTTCACGTAAATTTCATTACTTTTGCAGCAAAGTGATGCCGGCAATGCATATGGGGACGTAATTTTTTACTTCCTTTTTGGCAAAGCGGTCACAGTTGGACTTGGTTGGGGAATGCATCCGGGGAACCGGAGACCCAGACTTAAACGAACTATTGAAAGACGTCTATATTAAGGTATGATGAAAAGGACTTTACTACTTATTGCTGCCCTGGGATTTTTGACGATGGACTTATGGGGGCAGGCTATTGGCGATTATCGGAGCGCAGGCTCGGGTCCTTGGAGTACGGTAGGAACATGGCAGACCTTTAATGGGACGTCGTGGGTGGCTGCCGGTGCGGCGCCTACTTCGGCTAACGGGGCAATTACTATCCGCAGCCCTCACATTGTAACCGTAGCGGCGGGGGTCACAATCGATCAGACGACTATCGATGTAGGCGGAACGCTAACCGTCAATTCGGGCATTAACTTAACACTTGCGAATGGGGCGGGTGATGAAATCACCGTTAACGGTACGATCAACGTACATGGTGGTATCGTCTTTGGAGCCATTCCCAACCGAACGATCCAAGTTGCCGGTACCTTTAACAATGATGCCAATCTTACCGTCAACAGTACCATCCTCAAGCTCTTCTTTTTGTCGGGTTCGGTTTATAACCACCAGTATACCTCCGGTGGGGCCGTACTGCTAGCCACTTGGAATTCGAATTCCACCACCAACATCGTAGGGTTGGGAGCGGGCCCCATTACGGCACCGACCAATCTTAATCAAACCTTTGGGAACCTAGTGTGGAATTGCCCCAACCAGGCAAGCGATAACGGATTTATCGACATGGGCGGATTCCCGGTAAGTATTGCCGGCGACTTTCGCATTATCGATACGGGATCAGACGCGCTCTTTCACTCGCTTGGAGCGGGAGGCGTGCTTACAGTAGGCGCTGACCTTGAAGTGAGCGGGGGGACGTTTGCCTTTGCATCGGGCGTTGCCGGTACCCTAAACGTCGTTGGTGGCGTTGCTGTTTCAGGAACGGGTTATATCCAGTTTGCAGACGATCAGGATCTTGACATGACGGTAAACGGAGATTTCAGCCTTACTGGCGGTGGTCAAGTTGATTTCGCGGCGACCACGGCCATCACCACCTATCATCATAAGGGGAATTACACGCAGACTGGCGGCTCTATTTTTACCAGTGGAGGTGTTTCCAATATCAGCTTTGAAGGAACAACTACGCAAGTTTACACGTCTACGTTGCTACCCATAGGTGGCACTATCAACTATAGCATCGCTACGGGATCTACCGTATCGCTTGCCGGCAATAACTTTTTTGGCGGTGCAGGTACTTTCACCTTATCCGACGGAGGCGTTTTACAGGTAGGCTCAACCGACGCTCTGGGCGCGATCCAGACAGGACCTTCCGGTGGCAACATTCGGGTGACCGGTACCCGGACTTTTGCCTCCGGTTCAAGGATAGTATATAATGGCACGGCCGCACAGTTTATAGGTGCGGGCCATCCCAGTTCGGCGGGTATTACCACCGAGATCACCAACACCAACGGCGTATCGCTGGCAACTAACGTTACGTTTTCAGGCGGCCTGATCCTGAATGGCGGAAACCTGTCTGTAGGAATTCGCACCCTGACGCTTGCGGGTGACTTTAGCCCCGGCGTCAACTCCATCAACGTTACCAGCAGTTCAAATATCGCTATCACCGGCAACGGGCTCTTTGCTTCCAATCCCGGCGGCACGATGCCTCTGGCAGGCACGGCGCCACTGACCATCAATAATTTCACCATGAGCCGGACCGGTGGACGGGTTTACGTTTTTGACGACCTGACAGTGAATGGTACGTTCACGTTGACCAATGGCGTCATCGATATTCGTGGATTTTTGTTTACCATGAACGGCAACATCGCACTCTCCGGGGGAGCGTTCGCGGTCAATGAGTTTGCCCGTATGCAGGTCACCGGAACGGGTACGATCACCGGCAGTGCAAGCTTTCAAAATGAGAGCAGCGGCAGTCTTCCCATGCTGGCCATGGCTATGAACCGACCGAGCTCAACCTTCACCATTGGTTCAAATCTCGACCTGAGTATCCTGAATCTTACCGTCGGGGCGTTCAATCCTGGCGCCAGCTTCCGCATGGGCTCAGGCGGTACGATCACCCGCACAGACGGTACAATTACTACAGCCCCAGGCGCTGTGTCCAGCTATAACGTGATTTATAACGGTTCGTCCAATATCAGCACCGGGCCGGAATTGCCCTACGACGCAACGAGCACGACCCGGCTTACGGACCTGACCAACTCGGGTACCGGAACGATCTCACTGTCACAAGCAACGACAGTGAATGGTACCCTCACATTGACCAACGGCACATTCGATGCCACCACTAGTGGCATTACCTTCAAAGGCAATATTGTAAGTAACGCTGCGGGTATATTCACAAACAGCGCCGTTATTTTCGATGGGACAACGGTCATCAGCGGCTCGATAGCCCTATCGTTGGGCGCCTTCACCGTGAACAGCTCACACACATTGAATTTGGGTACTGGTACAACCGTGAACATTGCCAGTAATGTGACCAACAACGGCTCAATTTACGGTGGAACAAGCACAACGATCTTTAATGGAAATACTACCATTACCAATAATCTCAACAGGCTTTTGCTCGCCTCTTTCCACAACGTCCAGGTCACCGGTACACTAAAACTTGATCTCGATGGGTTCCTGGAACCCACGCCCGACTCGGCCCTTTACCGCATTCGCGTCTCGGGTTCATGGGATACACAAACCGGTACATTCACCCCGGGCGTCAGCCGTGTAGACTTCAACGGAACCACGGCGCAGACCATTGCGGCCGCCGGCCAATCGTTCTTCTCCGTGTACTTCACAGGAACCGGTCCTTTTGTGTTGAGCCGCGCCCTCCGCGCGCTGAACGATATCAATATTGGATCAACCTCCACACTGGACGTTTCAACCAACAGTCACTTGGTCACCGTTGCCGAGGATTTTATTGTCGACGGTACTTTCCTGGCCCAGCAGGGCACAGTGCAGTTCAATGGTATCGGTACCATCCAATCCATTACCCGGACCACGGGCTCCGGGCCGATCACCTTGTATAGCATGACGGTAAATAAGACCGGAACGGCTAACCCCGTGAACATTCTCACTAATGTAGACATCCAACATTTCCTGAACGTGAGCTCGGCCACTACGGTGAACGCTGGTACCAACCTGCTTCGCCTGTTGTCGAATGCTTCGTTCACGGCCCGTGTAACGCCCATAACCGCGGGAGGGCTCATCAACGGTTCGGTGATTGTGCAGCGCTATATGCCCAACACCGCCGGTGCCAACAGCTTCCGGTATCTTTCCGCTCCGGTAACGGGCACTACCGTGACCGATTGGCGCGGTGAGATACCCATTACCTCCATCTTCTACTATGACGAGACGTTCAACACGGGTGCTGCAACGCTCGAAGCACGTTATCGTCAGTACACCCTTACCGGCGCGCTCACACCCCAGGGTCGTGGCTATGCGGCCGCTGTGAACAGCACGGGTGCGCAGACATTCGACTCACGGGGTACACTCGGACAGAGCGCCGTGCCCATCAACGTCACCGCCCATTCGGCAGGTGGTCTGGATGGTTGGAACCTGATCGGCAACCCTTATCCGTCGGCGATCGACTGGAACCAGGTGACCATACCCGCCGGGTTGAACGATGCTATCTACATTTCGGACAACTTCAACAACAGCGGTCAGGGCACCGGATTGCACTATGTTTCTTATGTGGGTGGCGTTCCCAGCGTGCAGAACTACGCCGGCATCATCGCGCAAGGCCAGGCTTTCTGGGTACGCGCTACGGCCAATACAACCCTTACTTTACAGGAAGATGACAAGACCCTCTCGGCGGCCCAGTTCTTCCGCGAGGATAGCGCCAGTATGGTGATCCCCAATTTATTGCGCATCTCGATGATCGGTACTGGCTTGAGCGACGAAACCGTTCTGCGCTTGCACAAGCCCGCCACCGACGGCTTCGACAAGCAATTCGATGCTTATAAGTTGCTGAATGCCAAGCTGAGCCTTTCGACCGTGACGACTGACAATCAAAGCCTCTCCATCAACTCGATGGGCAGCCTCGACTGTGATAAAAAGATCCCGTTGGCCATGGTAGGCGCCGTGAAAGGTTCCTATTCCCTGGCCTTTACTGGTCTGGAGACCTTCAATGCCAACTTGAACCTGTACCTGGTGGACGTGCTTCAGAACACATCGATCAATATCCGCGATGTACAGAGCTATGGATTTACCGTTACGGCTACGGACCTACCCAACCTTTCGAAGCGTTTTTACGTCACGGTGGGCAAAGCGGCCGTGAAGACCGACTTGAAGACCATGGGCGAAAGCATTTGCGTCGACAATACATTAGCGAACGTGACCATCGAGCAATCGCAAGCCGATGTGCAATACGCCATACAATACAACGACCAGACCACTGACTTTGTGGTGGGCAATGGCAACACCATCAGCCTGCCGGTCAGCACTACCTTGTTGACGGCCGGTGACAACACCGTGACGATCCTGGCCAAATCATCGTCTTGTTTAACCCTGCCCTTGTCGACGAAACCCGTCATCACGGTAGTGGGCAAAGGCGTTGTGGCAAGTACCCGTGAAGGAAATACCTGCGACGCGGGAAGCGTGACGCTGTCGGCGACGGGCGCTCCTGAATCGGGTTGGTACAACTGGTATGAAGGCGAGACGGACACCACGCCGATCGCCGGCCAGCAAGGCGCAACCTTCACCACGCCGGTGATTCCAAAGACCAAGACTTATTTTGTGTCGGTTGTGAATGCCGCAGGATGCGAAGGCGACCGGGTGGCGGTGAAAGCAAACGTGACAATCCTGGATCCTGTGACCTTGTCGGGTGAGGGCACCACGCTGATCTCGAGCTATGCGACGGGCAACCAATGGTATCGCGATGGTGTGGCCTTGGAAGGCGCCACCACAAACAAGATTGAGGCCGTGGAAAGCGGTGTCTACACCGTGGAGGTGACGTCGGGTGACTGCAAGACCTCGGCTTCGCGCGAAGTGACCATTACAGGTAGTGAGGCAGGGTTGAGCGGATTCGGTACCGTGACGATATATCCCAACCCCACCCAGCGCAAGGCGTTGGTGCGGGTGAAAACGACAAACAAGAATGTGATAGCCACGCTGATCAATGCTTCCGGTGTTGACCTGGAAGAAAGAGAGCTGAAAGGCGACGGCGGCGTGAAGGAGGCGGAATTTGATTTGGGCACGAGCGCCATTGGCGTTTACTATGTCCTGATTGTAGATGGTTCAAAAAAATACACTGAAAAAATCGTTAAAATAAAATAATGAAAGTCCTTCTCGCTAGTATTTCATTACTGTTGCTTAGTACCTTATTGGTTAACGGTCAACCAGGAAACCCCATTCCTGGTAACCCGGTGCCCATCACAGGTCTCGAATACCTGTTGATTGGCGGCGGTGCTTATGGGGTTTCGCGGCTACTTAAAAAAAAGGATAAAAACGAAAACGCAGATTGATACAGAACGTATTCAATAAGCTTACGGTGCTGCCACGCGGGGTGGTGATCCTGATCGACCAGGTGTTGATCCTTTTCTCCGTGAGCCTGGCGTTCCTGTTGCGTTTCAATTTTAACGTCGAAGAGATCAGGAACTTTAATCCTGCTTTAGGCGCCGTGCTTTGCATAGCCGCGGCATTGCTATCCACCCTCATCACCAAGAGTTACGCCGGCATCGTGCGGTATACGGGCATCCAGGACGGCCTTCGCATTGTGGGGACCGAATTGCTGAGCCTCACCATCGTGGTGGTATTCAACCTGTGGTATTATTACAACTTTGGAAAGAACGTCATTCCCTATTCTGTCGTATTCATTTCCTTTTTCATCTCGTCGCTGTTGCTTTATCAATACCGGCTGCTGGTGAAGAATGTTTTTACATATTATAAATCCGATTTTTCCCAACGCATCCCGGTCATTATTTTCGGTGCCGGCGCGGCGGGCTTTCTCACCAAGCAAGCCATCGAGGCCGACGTGTCCAGCCTCTACAAGCTGGTGGCCTTTTTGGACGACGACCTGAAGAAGAACAACAAAGAGATTAACGGCACCCGCATTTATCATTCAGACCGCCTTTCGGAGATCGTGAAGCGCCACAAGGCCAAGAAGTTGGTGATCTCCTCCAAGAACCTGTCGATCGAGCGTAAGAACGAGATCGTGGACCTGGCGCTGCAATATCATCTCAAGGTCAGCTACGTGCCCTCCTTCGAGAAGTGGCTGCGCAACGAGTGGGACATGAAACAGATCCGCGACATCAACATCGAGGATTTGCTGGGCCGGGAAGTGATCCGGCTGGACAACCCTGCCATCGAAAAGGAAATTGCCAACCGGGTGATCTGCATCACCGGGGCAGCAGGCTCCATCGGTTCCGAGCTGGCACGCCAGGTGCTCAACTACAAGCCACAGACGCTGGTCCTGATCGACCAGGCCGAGTCGCCGCTCTATGAAATTGAACGCGAGCTGCGGGCGCGCAACCAACAGACCCGCCTTTTTGTTTTTGTGGCCAGTGTCTGCAACAAGCAACGCATCCACAGCATCTTCCGCGACTTCAAGCCGGAGATCGTCTTCCACGCAGCGGCCTACAAACACGTGCCCCTCATGGAAAGCAACCCGTCGGAGGCCGTGACCACCAATATTTTCGGTACCCGCCAACTGGCCGACCTGGCGGTGCTGCACAAAGTGAAAAAGTTTGTCATGATCTCGACCGACAAGGCCGTGAACCCCACCAACATCATGGGCTGTTCCAAGCGCATTGCCGAGATCTATGTACAGTCCCTGGACCGTCACAACAGCCGTCTCGGCATGGGGCGCACCTCGTTTGTGACCACGCGCTTTGGCAACGTGCTGGGCTCTAACGGCTCGGTCATCCCGATCTTCAAAGACCAGATCCTCAAGGGCGGCCCCGTCACGGTGACGCACCCGGAGATCACGCGTTTCTTTATGACCATTCCCGAAGCCTGCGAACTGGTGATCGAAGCCGGCTCGATGGGGCAGGGGGGCGAGATCTTTATCTTCGACATGGGCAAACCCGTCAAGATCTTCGACCTGGCCAAGAAAACCATCCAGCTCTCGGGCAAGGAGCTGGGCAAAGACATCGAGATCGTCTTCACGGGTCTCCGCGACGGCGAAAAGCTCTACGAAGAACTTCTCAACGACCACGAGAACACCATCCCCACCCACCACGAAAAGATCCTGAAGGCCCAGGTAAGCGAATATCTCTACGACGAGGTATGCCAGCACCTCGGTCTGCTCGAGGACCTTATGGGCGACAAGAATGAGCTTAAAATGGTGGCGCTGATGAAGGAGATTGTGCCGGAGTTTAAGAGCAATTATTCGCGGTTTGAGGTTTTGGATGTCAATTGATCAGGAGCCAGGAGCCAGAATCCAGGAGCCAGTAGCTTGTTCTCGGCATTATTAGTAGCCAGTATTCAGTAGCCAGTAGCTTGTTCTCGGCATTCTCAGTAGCCAGTATTCAGTAACCAGTGGCTTCGTCTCGGCATTCTCCAGTAGCCGGTATTCAGTAACCAGTAGCTTATTCTGAGCATTCTCCAGTGGCCAGTATTCAGTAGCCAGTTTTATTGTATAAAATCTGCGCGTGTAACACTCCGGGGCCAAGGTGTCAGGGGCCAGTATTCAGTTCTTCAGTAATACAAATATTCAGTTAGTTCGGTGCTCGGGGACAGGGCTTAGAAGTCATGAAGGGTAGCGGAAGCGTTTTCGGAGATTGAATTTTTTACCACCAACACGACTTCATCGCCAGTTAGTAAGCAGCCAGGAACATAGGGAACATTCCTTTGGAGTGATTCGTGCTGGGTGCGTGAGGTGGAATTCGTAGTCAAGCGCTCTATCGAAGTGGTCAAGGCTAAAGGCCTGTCGAGAGAACGTCTTTTTGTCACCCTAGCCTAAAAGCCTAACTTATGCACACACCTTTCGAAGATTAAAGAAATGAAGTGAATAACCCCGGACTTTAGTCCGGGTACATAAGTTGTATCCAATCAAGGTCCACCGACTGGCGGACTGACCACGCCGATGATTGAGCAGACGGCGATACATGCAAAGGGGGAAGTCAGGGCTAAAGCCCGTCATAAATAGGTGTCTGTACCCCGGACTAAAGTCCGGGGTTATTCGGGATATTACCTACACATTAGATTTCCGAACGTAGACCTAAACCCAGGGTTGTTCACTCATCTATTATACCCTTTCCATTCAAAAGATGTGTGGATACACTAGGTCTAAAGGCCGGGGCTATTCAAATACGCTTAATGAGTAGGCGAATGTACAGCAGAGGAGCTAGGGCGTGGGTTATACATCATCATCATGACTTGCGCGTGCATAGACTGGTCAGGCGACGGACTTACTGGTCACCGGATGTCGATTCAGTAAATTCTGACTCCTGAATACAGACTCCCGAGAATGCCGAGAACAGGCTACTGGCTACTGAATACTGGCTACTAATAATGCCGAGAACAAGCTACTGGCTCCCGGCTCCTGGATTCTGGCTCCTGAACACTTCCCCCAAAAAAAAAGCGATGACCAAATCACCGCTTCCTTCAAATAAGGGTTTAGGTTATCAAAAGGCTTAAGCGCCGAAGAGATTTTTTTGAATGTCGGACGCTTTGTTTTCGATGGCTTCTTTTGCATCAGCCAATTTTTCACCTACGTTTTCGGCTACCGATGCTGCGGTGTCCACCACGGCTTCTTTCACTTCAACAGCTTTGTCAGTGGCGGCTTGTGAGATGGCTTTGGCCTTCTTTACCACTTTTTTCTTGATGGATTTTGCCTTGGTCGCTACTGCGCTAACCACTGATTTTTTAGCCGATTTCTTTGCTGCTTTTTTGGGAGCGGCCTTCTTTGCGGCGGATTTCTTAGCAGCCTTCTTGGGGGCGGATTTCTTCTTAGCAGCTTTCTTCGGCGCCGATTTTTTGGCGGCCTTCTTGGCTACTTTTTTAGCGGCCTTCTTCGCCGCTTTCTTTGCAACCTTTTTTGATGATTTCTTAGCTTTTTTTGCCATAGCTATTAATGTTTTAGTACCCAAAAGATAAATATTATATCTCACTTTTCACTATGAAGCATAAAATATTTACGACACTACCCGACGAACGGTGTGTACGGGGGGAGTTGTAACCGTCACATTTTCCCCTCTGAAGATGGTCATAATTGCGCGCGAAGACGGGCGTCTCGCGCGAAAAATTTCACTCCGTCAGATGCGCGCCTGGTAGGTATACAATTCGAAATAGCGGCCCTTCTTGGCGATCAATTCCTCATGCCGGCCGCGCTCGGCGATGGCGCCGTGCTCGACCACCAGGATCTGGTCGGCCTGCCGGATGGTGCTCAGCCGGTGGGCGATCACGAAGGTGGTACGCCCCTGCATGAGGCTTCTCAGGCTTTGCTGGATGAACGTTTCGCTCTCCGTGTCGAGGTTGGAAGTGGCCTCATCCAGGATCAGCACCCGGGGGTCGGCCAGGATAGCGCGGGCGATGGCAATGCGCTGGCGTTGGCCGCCGGAGAGCTTCACGCCCCGTTCGCCGATGACGGTGTCGAGCCCGTTCTCGAATCGATCGGTAAACTCCTGTACATAGGCTGCCCGCACCGCGCTCTGCAGCGCCTCTTCCGAGGCCTGTGGCCGGGGGAAGAGAATGTTCTGACGAATGGTGCCCTCGAACAAAAAGTCGTCTTGCAGGACCACTCCAAGCTGACTGCGATAGCTGTTCAACGACACGCGCGAGAGGTCCAGACCGTCCACGGTGATGGTGCCGCTGTCGGGGGAGATGAAGCTGGCGGCCAACCCCGCGATGGTCGTCTTCCCCGAACCGGAGGTGCCCACCAAGGCCGTCACGCTCCCTGCGGGGGCATGAAAGCTAATGTCATTTAACACGGGTTTGCCGGCTTCATAGGCGAACGAGACGTTGTTGAAAATGATATCCCCTTCGATGCGTTTTGCCTCTATCGTGCGCACGGTCCCATCGTCCTCAGGTGCCATGTTCATCAGTTCTTCGGTGCGGTCCAGGCCGGCAAAGGCCTCGGTGAGCTGGCTGCCGATGTTGCTCATCTGCACGATGGGAGCGATCATAAAACCGAGGAATAACGTGAACGAGAGAAAGTCGCCCAACGTCATCTCGCCTTTGATGATCATCCAGCCGCCGATCCCCATGATCCCGGTGCTAGCCAATCCCAACAGCAGGGTGGCCGAACTGGTGACCAGGCTGGTGGAGGTGAGGCTCTTTCGCACGTTTTGGAAAAGTCGCGTCACCCCGTCTTCAAAGGTCCGGATCTCTTGTGCTTCGGCATTGAACCCCTTGATCACCCGCACGCCGGCCAGTGTCTCGGTGAGCCGGCCCGTGACCTCAGCATTCAGCTTGCTGCGCTCCCGGAAGATGGGCCGGATGTAGGCGAAAGCTTTCAGCGCAATAAAACCAAAGACGAGCACCGGCACCAGCACGTACAAGGTCATGAGGGGACTGATCTTGATGAGAAAGTATAGGGCAATCACCGCCGTGAACAGGCCGCCAACGAGTTGAACCAATCCTGTGCCCACCAGGTTGCGCACACCTTCCACGTCGTTCATGACGCGCGATACGAGGGCACCCGATTTGTTGTTGTCGAAAAAACGGATGGGCAGCCGGAGCAATTGTTTTTGCACCTGGGCACGCAATACGGAAATGAGCCGTTGCGCTTCAACACTCAACAGTTGGGTGAGCAAGTAGGAGGTGACGGCTTGCAGGGCAATGGAAGCGACCACGCCGACGACCAGGAGCTTTAGCATCCGCAGGTCCCCCTTCGTGATCACATCGTCTACCAGCGACTTGCTGGCATAGGGCAGGACCAGGCTGGACAGTCGGCTGATCACAATCAGCAGCAGACCGACGAACAACAAATTCTTTCGGGGCCAGATGATTGTCTTGAAAACATGGGCTATGGTGATCTTGGATTTTACTTTTGGTTCGGGCATAGGTGGCGTTGTGTCTGGAATAACATTAAGGATGTCGTGTGGCATCCCCTTTTTATTTTATCGATCGGAAAAGAAAAAAGGATTGCTCTCCAATCATTCCAGACCTGAACATTAACCGCTGGGGAAAAGTTACGCGCTAAAGTGTGATTATTTCTCCCCACCAAACCGGGTGAAAGCTTCATTCCAAGCCGCGGACAGGCGGCATGATTTTTCACGCTCTTCGTTTGACTTCCTGCGGAAAAAAGACGCTGCCAGTCTCGCTCCCCAAGAAGAAAAAGAAGAGCTGACCTGGCTTTGCCGGTCGGCGCTTCAGCCAAACTAAACGAAAAACTTATGCTGATTAAGAAATGTATGTATGCCCTGGTTTTTGGAATGCTTTTTACCACCGCGCTGCTGGCGCAGGATGCGAAGACCGTTCCAACCAAAACCATTGAAGCCATCCGCGGATCGTGGAAGATCGCCAAGATCATGTCCGGTACCCAGGAGGTGGCGAGGAACCCCACGTCGGGTCAATGGATCGCTTTCCGGTCCGACGGCACCTATGTCAACCATGGCACGGCGCTCGACAGCGGCTCGTATCGCCTCAACGAAAACCAGTCCTCGCTGTACCTGGAGAGCCATGTGAACCCAGGTAAAGATAAGGATTCACCCAAATTGATCACCGAATACAAGATCACGCTTCAAGACGACAGCATGATCCTTCAGCGTAAAAATGAAAAGCCGGCGAAGGGCAAGCACGCCGACAAAATGCAATACTATTACGTGCGGATAGGCGAGGAGACTTCCTCGGTAAAATAAAGAAAGCTGAAAAGGTTAGGCGAGCTACTGTGCGTTATGCGTACAGTAGCTCTTTTTGTTCCGACACTTTTTCGCTGGTGATGTACTCGTCGTACGACATCAGTTTGTCGATGAAGCCGTTCGGGGTGATCTCCACGATGCGGTTGGCCACGGTTTGTGTGAACTCGTGGTCATGCGAGGTGAACAGCACCGTGCCCGGGAAGTCTTTCAGCGCGTTGTTGAACGCCGTGATGGACTCCAGGTCGAGGTGGTTGGTGGGCTCGTCCAGCATCAGCAGATTGCCGCCGGCGAGCATCATCCGGGAGATCATGCAGCGCACTTTCTCGCCTCCGGAGAGCACGTTGCATTTTTTGAAAACTTCTTCTCCCGAGAAAAGCATCTTACCCAGGAAACCCCGCACATACACTTCATCCTTGTTCTCCTCTTCCGCAAACTGGCGCAGCCAATCGATCAGGTTGTCGTCCGATTGGAAGAACTTTTCGTTGTTGCCCGGCAGGTAGGCGGTGGTGATGGTCTGGCCGAATTTGAACTCGCCGCTGGTGGGCTTCAATTCGTTGTTCAGGATCTGGAACAGCGAGGTGATGGCCAGGCTGTCTTTGCTGAGGAAGGCGATCTTGTCGCCTTTGTTGACGTACAGGTCGAGGTTCTTGAACAACACGGTATCGCCCGTGGAGTAGCTGAGGTTTTCGATGTGGAGGATCTGGTCGCCGGCGGTCCGTTTTTGCTGGTAGATGATGGCCGGGTAGCGGCGCGTCGACGGCTGGATGTCGTCCACGTTGATCTTTTCCAACAGCTTGCGGCGGCTGGTAGCCTGGCGCGATTTAGAGGCATTGGCGCTGAAGCGGGCAATGAACTCCTGCAACTCCTTCTTCTTTTCTTCGGCCTTCTTATTGGCCGACGAACGCTGCGACAGGGCCAGCTGGCTGGACTGGTACCAGAACGTATAGTTACCGGTATACAACTTGATGGCGCTGAAGTCGATGTCGACAATGTGGGTACAGACCGTATCCAAAAAGTGACGGTCGTGCGAAACGACGATCACCGTGTTCTTAAATTCGAGCAGGAAATCCTCCAGCCAGGTGATGGTATGAATATCCAGGTCGTTGGTAGGCTCATCGAGGATGAGGATGTCGGGGTTCCCAAAGATGGCTTGCGCCAGGAGGACGCGTACTTTCTGGTTACCGGCAAGCTCTTTCACGAGCCGGTAGTGATCTTCCTCGGCAATGCCCAGGCCGCTCAACAAGGCGGCGGCGTCTGACTGTGCATTCCATCCGTTCATTTCGGCAAACTCGGCTTCGAGGTCCGACGCGCGCATGCCATCGGCTTCCGAGAAATCGGGTTTTTCATAGATGGCGTCTTTTTCCTTCATGACGCTCCACAGTTTGCTGTGGCCCATCATCACCGTGTCGAGCACCGCTATTTCGTCGAACTCATAGTGGTTCTGGCGCAACACGGCCATCCGTTTGCCGGGTTCGATGCTGATGTTTCCGCGCGTGGGATCTACGTCGCCGGCGAGGATTTTCAGGAACGTGGATTTACCGGCACCGTTTGCACCGATCACACCGTAGCAGTTGCCCGGGGTGAATTTGATATTGACTTCGTCGAAGAGAACCCTTTTTCCGAATTGGAGCGATACGTTATTAGCAGCAATCATGATGACTTAAAATGATCAAGCTACAAAGATACGCAAAAGCCTCGTGCGGTCCCTTGCCGGCGCCTTCGATACTTTATTAATTCTGCTATTTTTGCCATAGACCTAACATAAATTTTACAGGAACATGCGCGCACTGAATTTTCTGTTTGTCGCCGGCTTTCTTTTCGCAGGCTCACTCGCGTTAGGGCAGCACCGGCCGCTGGTATTTCAATCCGACTTCGGTCTGAAAGACGGGGCCGTGGGCGCCATGAAAGGGGTGGCCATTTCCGTTTCCGACGACCTGCGGATCTTCGATCTCACCCACGAGATCCCCGCCTATAACATCTGGGAAGCCGCCTATCGTCTCAACCAGGCCGCGCCCTATTGGCCCAAGGGCACCGTGTTTGTTTCCATCGTCGATCCCGGGGTCGGGTCGGACCGTAAATCGGTGGTGCTAAAGACCAAGACCGGCCACTTTGTGGTCACCCCCGACAACGGTACACTCACCCTGGTGGCCGAATCGCTCGGCATCGAAGAGGTCCGGGAAATCGATGAAGCTAAAAACCGGCTGAAGGACAGCAACCAGTCGTACACTTTCCACGGACGCGATGTATATGCCTACACCGGCGCGCGGCTGGCAGCCGGAGTGATCACCTTCGAAGAGGTGGGCCCCAAATTGAGCAACGACGTGGTGCGGGTGGCTTACCAGAAACCGGTCTATGCAAACGGCGAGATCCGTGGCAACATTCCCGTGCTGGACATTCAATACGGCAACGTCTGGACCAACATCGACGGCGCGACGTTTGAAAAGCTGGGGGTTAAAAAAGGCGGATGGATTGGGGTGGAGGTTTATAACGATAAGCGCCTGGTATACGAAGGTAAAGTGCCCTTTGTCAATACCTTTTCCGGGGTCAGGGAAGGGGAGCCTTTGGGATATCTCAACAGCTTGCTCAATTTTTCGCTGGGCATTAACCTGGGAAGTTTTTCGGATAAGTATAAGGTCTTCTCCGGCCCGGAGTGGTCCGTCGTGCTTCGAGCGGCGAAGCCGTGACGGGGGCGAATGTCAGTGGTGTGAGGACGCTTCGGCCTTGGAAAGTCTTGCTTCCCGGATGATGGCCGTCAACACCGTGTTGAGGGCGCGCAGCGTGTCGCCGTCCGATACCTCACCGTTTTTCAGCTTGGCGCGGATAAAGGAGATCAATAAACGCGCATCGTCGGCGACGCGGGCCGACAACGCTTCGAGGATGTAGAGCAATGCGGCGTGCGCTTTTTCGCCACCCGTCGAGGCGGTGATCAACGCTACAGGCTTGTTCACCAGTTCCGCGGAAGATACCGTCCAGTCCAATGCATTTTTCAACGCACCGGGCACGCCGAAAGCATATTCCGGTGTACAGATGAGGATGCCATCGGCAGCGCTCAACTTGTCGCGCAGATCTTGTACCGCGGGCGGTGTTGTTTCGCTGTCGTCGAAGAGCGGCAACTTTCCCATGCCGTCATAGACTTGAAAATCGACCTCGTCCGGCGCAAGCCGTGCCAGGTGCTTCACGACAACGTGATTGGAAGACGTTGCCCGGAGGCTTCCGACCAAAGCGAGGATCTTGATTTCTTTCATGGATGAATTTTTTTTAACGGCTCTCCCTCGCTCAAGCTTCCGCGGGCAAAGCAAAAATGCAAAGGCAACGCAGAGGACACTGCGCGTCGCCTGGTTGTATCAGCGAAAACTTGATGTGTTGTCTAAAAGTTCACGAACGAAACGTCTTCCGTCAGAATGTTCGATATAGGACACTTCAAAAATGAGTTGACCACGCCACCGGATTTAAAGCCTATTATATAATTAAAACTTTGCTCACACAGGAGTAATAACTATTATGCATGTGTAATTGGAGCCTATGCGGGGATTTTACCGGATCACTGTCATTGTATTACTATGTCTGCCCATTTCTCTCGCCGCACAAGGCAAACTCGTCCTCATTGGTGGCGGGTCGGAGAGCGAGGGAGGATGGAGCGACGCGCCCTATCGATGGATCGTTGACCACGCCGCCAACAAAAAGGTGGCCGTCATCAGCTACGCTGACGAAGATAACTTCATCCCCGACTATTTTATTTCCCTCGGTGCAACGGAGGCGACCAATATAAAGATCGATAGCCGCACCGTTGCCGACCTTCAAAGCACCTACGACCAGTTGATGGCCTATGACGGCTTCTTTTTCAAAGGCGGCGATCAATCCATCTACTATACCCAGTTCAAAAACACGAAGACCATGCAGGCCGCCCTCGACAAGTTCTATGCGGGTGGCGTGATGTCGGGCACATCGGCTGGGATGGCCATTTTATCCGGGGTGATGTATACCGCCGAAAAAGGATCGGCATACCCGGACGAGACCCTGGCCAATCTCTATAATAAAGACATCACGCTTGCGGACGATTTCCTGGCCTTCCTTCCCGGATTTCTTTTTGATTCCCATTTTACCGAACGCGGGCGTATAGGCCGCCTGTTGCCCTTTCTTGCCCGATGGTATCTCGACATACACGCGTTGATCACGGGCATTGGCGTGGACGACCGCACAGTCCTTTGCATCGACCCTGATAAAAAAGCCGAAGTGTTCGGAACTGGGACGGTGTCGATCTACAACAGCGCGTCTTACGCAGCTTTTAAAGACGAAATACCGGTGGCCGACTCCATCAACGCGATCCAGCTCCTGCACGGTCATCGCATCGACCTCAAGACATTTGAAGTTCTGGAGGGACCACCCGACGTAGTCTCACCCCAGCCCTATGACGAAACCGGGAATTATGCGGTGGTCCTCAGTGGTGGCGGCGAGGTGAGCAACAACAATGACCTTTTGAACTACCTGGTGAAAGAGAACGGACAACTCCACGACACCGTGGTGGTCGTGACCGCACCCGGAAAAGGCAAGGCGTTTGTTCAAAAAATAAAGGATTTGGGCGGAGGCACAACGCTGGTGGAGACGACGACGGAGGCTAACGACATCAGTCAAATGACGCTGCGCAATATCATCCGCCGGTCAAAAAAAATATTGTTCGTGGAAAACGACAACAGTTTGTTGTTCAATTTTCTTGCCGGGGGACCCACCGGCATCCTGCTCAAGGGCCACATCCGCCGGAATGGGATGGTCATCGCCTTTGCGGGAGAAGACAGTCGCTATGCCGGACGTTCCTTCACGACCAATCACCGCACCGATGGATATGCCGCGTATTACGGCAGGCTTTCCTATCAAAAAGGATTGCGCCTTTTGCCAACGTCGGTCATCATGGCCAATACATTCGATCCCGCCACGACGGACTATTATGAGAATACGACCGCGGCGGTCTCTTATGCAGTAGTGGCCGATAGCGCACGCTATGGCATATACCTCAACAAAAAAAACTTCGTGAAATTCTATCAACAAGACGGGCTCAATCATTTCAAGGCCACGGGCGATCAATCCGTTTTGGTATTGATCAATCGCGGCACGGAGGCCGCCCTGGCATCACAGCCGGTGAACAACGGTGGGCCGGCGCGCGATTATGCCGGATTTGCTTCCATGCAATATGCGCTCTTGAACGGCAGCGCGGTGTTGGACGCCGGCGTCCCCATTCCGTCAACGGACGCACCTTACGCATTTGAGTACCCAGTGGTTGGGGTGGACAGTGAATTCGGGCTTTCTGCGCTTCGCGTCTTTCCGAATCCATCGTCAAGTGGTATATTTAGTTTGTCGCAGGACATTCCCGCATCCCGGAATCTGGAGCTTTCCATTGTGGACATCGTGGGCAGGACGTTACTCGAACAGCATGGCGGCAGCCTGGAGCAGGCCGTCGACCTATCCGGGTTTCCGGATGGTGTATATCTGCTCCGGATCGACAACGGCAAAGAAATTTCTTCTGTGAAGGTGATCAAGCAACGGTAAGGATCACTTCGTCGTTTTTAAGCTTTAAAAAAATATAACATAACTACTATAACGCTACACTAAAACCCCCGATGCTTATGAGGAAAACGCTACTGTTTTTAATTTTTTCATTTTTATCCTGGTGCTCGCTGGCCCAGCAACGCGCGGTTCACGGCAAGGTGACCAGTGCGGACGATGGCACGGGCCAACCCGGGGTAAACGTGGTGGTCAAAGGTACCCCTAGGGGCACCGTGACGGACGCGAATGGTCAATACACCATTGACGCCGCTCCGGACGATATCCTGGTGTTTACGTTCATCGGCATGTTGCCGCAGGAAATTACAGTCGGCACGCGCGAATTGATCGATGTGGCCATGGCAGCTGATATCCGGGAACTCTCGGAAGTGGTGGTGGTGGGGTATGGAACCGAGCAGAAAAGACTGATGACCGAAGCGGTCGGTGTGGTGAAGTCAGACGCGATCAAAGACCTGCCGGTGCCAACGGTCGACGGTGTGTTGCAAGGACAAACTACGGGCGTACAAGTGAGCCAGAATTCGGGTACACCGGGTGGCGCCATGTCGGTTCGCATTCGCGGTAACACGTCACTGAGCGGATCGGGGCAACCGCTTTATGTTATCGATGGTATCCCCATCATTACCGGCGATTATGCGCAGATCGGATATGAAGGGCAGGGCATCAATGCCTTGTCGGACTTGAACCCCAATGATATCGAGTCCATGAGCGTGCTCAAGGATGCTGCGGCGTCTGCGGTGTATGGCGCGCGCGCTTCCAACGGTGTCGTGCTGATTACGACCAAGCGGGGAAAAACGGGGCAATCGTCCGTGAACTTCAATATGTACAAGGGCTTCCAACAAGTGTGGAATCGCCTCGACATGCTGAACGCCGCGCAATGGAGAGATTATCGCAAGGACCTTACCGGCGTAGAACTTCCGGACAACGGCGTGGATGTCGACTGGCAGGATCAGATCTTCCGCACCGCGCCCATGTCGAACTACGAACTATCGACCACGGGGGGAAATGATAAAACAAAATTTTTTATCTCCGGAAATTATTTCGACCAGGACGGTATCATCCTGAGCACGGCGTTCAAACGTCTTAACGGCCGGATAAATGTGGACCACAAGATAAACGACCGGCTGAGCGTCGGAACCAGCATTGGTCTCACCTATTCCAAATCCAACCGCGTGGAAGGTGATGCCTCCCTGCACGGGATACTCCCCAACGGCATCTCTACACCGGCGGTGATCTCGGTATACAATGCCGACGGTTCCTATAACCAGAGCGGCCCGTATTCAAATGCCGTATCGATCGCCAACGAAGCGACCAACGAGAACTTTACCTATCGCACCTTGGGTAACGTATTCGGCGAATACCGCATCCTTCCGGGGTTGACGGTCACCTCCAAGTGGGGTGTGGACTTCTACAACCTCCGTGAACACGCTTTCGAGTTCAATACCGTGCAAGGACAGAAGTACAACGGTCTCGGCTTCGAGACGTATACCAACGTACTCAACATTGTGAGCAACAACATGCTCCGGTACGAGACTTCGTTCGGTCAACACAACCTGGACGTGGTGGCGGGCTATAGCTTTGAGAAAAAAGAAACGCGCAGTTCGTACATGCGCGGTCAGGATTACACCGACGAGAATTTGCAATACATCAATTCAGCGGCTACAAAAGTTGACGTTACAGCCAACGCCCTGGATCACGGCCTGCGTTCGTATTTCAGCCGTTTGAACTACAACTATCATGGCCGATATATGGTATCGCTGTCGGGACGGATCGACGGCTCGTCCAACTTCGGCCCGAACCACAAGAACGGGTTCTTCCCCGCGGCTTCCGTGGCCTGGCGTATCGGCGAAGAGGATTTCATAAAGGACAATCTCTCGGTGATCTCAGAATTCAAGGTTAGGGCGAGCTATGGCTTGCTGGGGAACGAGGACCTGACGCCGTTTTCGTATCAGGCCATGTATGGCACAGCGTCCTATCACGGGGCGCCGGCGATATATCCCTCACAGATCCCCAACCCGGACCTGAAGTGGGAGAGCACCGCCCAGTTCGATGTGGGCCTCGACGCCGGTTTGTTCGAAGACCGCGTCACGGTGTCGTTCGACTATTACAACAAACAAACGAAAGACCTCTTGCAGGCCGCACCGGTGGAGCCCTCGTCAGGCTTCAGTTCGGCATATCAAAATGTGGGTGAGCTCGAAAACAAGGGTATTGAAATCAGCCTGGGCTACAACAATCGCTTTGGCGACCTGCAATGGACCTCGCGGTTGAACGTCTCCGGAAACCGGAACAAGGTGACAAAGCTTTACGGGGGCCAGCCCCTGGATGCCGGTCGTGGCGGAAACCGTATTATGGAAAGACAGCCCATCGGTGTTTTTTATAATTTCAAATCCCTGGGTGTAGATCCCTCAACCGGCGACATCGTTTTTGCCGACACCAATCACGACGGCGAGATCACGACCGATGATCGTACCGTGGTGGGCAACCCCAACCCCAAATTCATTGGCGGGTTCACCAACACGTTCAACTACAAAAATTTTGATCTCAGCGTCTTCCTGCAATGGTCGTATGGGAACGACGTGTTCAACGGATCACGCCTCTACCTGGAGTCGCTGCAGCGTGGCGACAACCAGACCACGGCCGTCCTGCGACGCTGGAAGAAACCGGGCGACATCACCGATGTTCCCCGGGCCACATCCGATCCGGTTGCCGCGGCCAATAACGTACGCGTATCATCGCGCTTCGTCGAGGACGGATCGTACCTGAGGGTAAAGAATGTTACCCTGGGCTATACGTTGCGCAGGAAATTTTCCGACAAGATCATGCTTTCCAGCATTCGCGTGTATGCCAGCGCACAAAACCTCTTTACGTTCACTAACTATGGAGGCCTCGATCCGGAGGTAAACTACAGTGGCAACGACGTTTCGGTGGTGGGAACAGACTTCTTCACGTTCCCGCAAGCCCGTGCCATCACGTTTGGTCTTAACCTTAAATTTTAACGCATGAAAAAGCTATTCATACTCATCATTACATTATTGCCGCTGGCTTCATGCGATGTGCTCAACGTAGAATCGCAAAGCGCGGTGCCGGAAGAGAAGGCGATCAAGGATAAAAAAGGAATCGAAAAAGGGATCCTCGGAGCCTACACGTCGTTCCAGGAACTTGGTTACTACGGCAGGTCCTATATCATCTTCTCGGATCTCGCCGCCGACAATCTTGAACAACCCGTTGACGGAACGGCAGTGAGCTATACGCAAATTGATAACAACGTCGTGTTGCCGGAGAATGCCGGCATCTCCGACATCTGGGCCGCGGGTTATGAAGGCATCAACATTGCCAACAACATCATCGCCAAAGTGCCCGAAATGAGCGACATGACGGATGAAGAAAAGAACCAGGCCTTGGGCGAGCTGTATTTCATACGGGCGTTCAACCACTTCAGTCTCGTGAATTGGTTTGGCGCTATTCCCATCAAGACGCAGCCCACCGCTGGAGCAACGGGATTGGATGTGGCGCGCGACCCCGTGGCCAAAGTGTATGACCAGATCATCGCCGACCTGACATTTGCAGAACAAAACCTGTCGGCCGGTGGTACGAAAGTACGCGCATCAAAATATGCCGCCACGGCCTTGCTGGCGCGTGTGTATCTCTACAAAGGTGACTATGCCAATGCGAAGACCAAGGCTACGGATGTGATCACCAACGGAGGATACGATTTGCTGAACTACGCTGACGTGTTTACGGATGAATCTGCCGAATCGATTTTCGAGATCGACTTTACAGAGCTCAACCGGAACCGCATTGCCGAATACAACTTCCCCAAAACCCTGAATGGAAGAAGGGAAGTGGCGCCGACGGCCTCCCTGCTGGCGTCCTATGAAGCGGGCGATGAACGCTTCTCGGGTTCCATTGCTTTCTCGGGAACGCTGGCCTATGCCATCAAGTATGACGACCTGAGTCTTGGAGCAGACAACGTCATCATTCTTCGGCTGGCAGAAATGTATCTCATTCGCGCAGAAGCGGAAGCCGAACTGCAAGGAAATGTCGGCAACATTCAGAATGACATCAACGTGATCCGGACCAGGGCCAAGCTGCCCGACACACCGGCTTCTTCGTTTGCCGACTTGCTTCGCGCCATTGAAAAGGAGAGACGAGTGGAGTTTGCCTTCGAAGGCCAGCGCTGGTTTGACCTGGTACGCACCGGAAGAGCGGTCGACGTTTTGTTGAGCGTGAACAACGTGAACCAAACGCTTTGGCCCATTCCGTTATCCGAGATCCTGACCAACACAAACCCCGGTATGTCGCAAAACCCCGGCTATTAATAAACTGAACCTGAAAAAAATAACATAGCATATGAAATCAAAGATATACGCATACCTCACGCTCTTCCTGATGTTTGCCTGCGTGCTGTCCTGTAAAGAAGACGATGATGCCGTACCCCAGGCCGCGGCCACGTTCACGGCCGATAAGTCTACGGCGCAAGTGGATGAGAGTATTCAATTCACAAACACCTCTCAAAATGCAACGGCCTTCAAGTGGAGCTTTGGCGATGGCACGACCTCTAAGGAAGTTTCGCCTAAGAAGTCCTATCAATCGTCGGGCACATTCCTGGTGAGCCTGGTGAGCACTGGGGAAGGGGGATCGACGATTTCCAACCTGACGATCACGGTGGTGCCGACATCGGCCTTCACCGTGGAAGGGGAGGACGATTTGATCGCGCTCACGCCGGTTCAATTCACAAACGCATCCAAAGGGGCAACCTCATACTTGTGGTCCTTTGGCAACGAGGCCGGTTCGACCTCTACCGCGGAGAATCCGACGTTTACTTATCTGAAAGCCGGAACGTATAAGGTTACCCTGAAAACGACCAGCGCAGAAGGATCCACCACATATGAAAAGCAGATCACGATAAAAGCAGCCGTTCCGGAAATTTATTTTTCGGAATTGAACAACGACCTTATCAAGAAGCTTGCTTTGGATGGCTCGGGTACAGTCACCAATTTCCTTGATGTCGCCGGAATGTCTGGCGTGGGCCTCGCTTATGACGACGTTCACGGCAAGGTGTACTTCAGCGACTTTGCCACCGCCGATGGAAAGATCTGGAGCGTAAACCTGGACGGTACGGAATTGACTCCTATCGTCGACGGACTTGTTGAGCCTTATGCCATTGCCCTGGACGTGGCCGCCGGAAAAATCTATTGGGTAGACGAGACGGATGCCAATGGTGACGGACATGTTTCGAGAGCTAACCTCGATGGCAGCGACAAAGTGGATATCGTGACGATGGCCGATGCGCAATTCAGAGCCGTTGCCCTCGATCTTAAAAACAACAAAATGTATTTCTACGAAGTGAACAACGAAGACCTTTATATGTCCGACCTGGATGGTGGCAATGCGACGCCGATCATTTCGGGCGTGTATGGCTACGCTATTCTCGTAGACAGCGAACATGACAAGATCTACTTCGATGAGCAGAACGACGCGCAACTGAAACGGGCCAACCTCGATGGCAGCAACGTGGAAATGGTAGACGACAAAGATACCCGCATTTACGGCATGGCCATCGACTCCGAAAAAGATAAATTGTACTGGTCGGGAAGAGACTCGGGTACGATCGAGGAAGCTGATCTGGATGGTGGCAACCAGGTGACGCTGAAGTCAGGCTTGGCAAGTCCACGGGGAATATTCTTAAGAAAATAAGCTACGACGCATGAAGAAGATACTCTATACATTTCTAATCGCGATCGGTCTGGCGGCGACCAACAGTTGCTCCGACGACAGCTTTCCCGTGCCGCCAGCCAGCACGGTGCCGAAGTTCACGTTCACGATCGATAACGATGCTTTTGCTCCGGCGACCGTAACATTCAAAAATGAATCGATTGTTCCGGAAAGAGCCGGAACAGTAGCCTATACGTGGAACTTTGGCGATGGCACATCGTCGACAGAGGAAAATCCGCAACACCATTACACAACTCCGGGTGTGTATCAGGTGAACATGGTGGTGGTAACGGGATCATCACTAGAGATAAATGATACGTCCATTACCGTGGTGGTCAAGGATCCCAATGCTACAGGCGTGCCGTTGTTATTTACGGACGGCAGCACGGTGTTTACGACGCTGGTGAACGATCATTCTCCGGTTGTGGAGAGCACAGAGATCGCGTCCCTGAGCGATTCATATGGTATGGCTATCGATACGACCACGGACAAGGTTTATATCGCGGACTTTGATACGGAAAAAATTTATGTTGCCGATGCAGATGGCAAGAATATGGTGGTGTTCCGTGAAAACATTGGGGATCCCGACGCAGTAACGATCGACTACGATGCCAGGATGCTCTATTGGGATACGTCGACCGGCATACGCCGGACGAGTATTGATCTGACGACCGACCTGGGTGATTTTGAAGATGTTGTCACCGGGCAAGCCAATGATCCCGAAGGCATGGCCGTCGATCCCGTCAACAAGGTCCTTTATTGGAACAACTATTCCGGCAACGTGTGGATGAAGAAATTGGTCGGCGGAACGGAGACGCAAATCGTAACCTCAGGGGGAGGCGCCGGTATGGTGGTGGTGGATGACAGAATCTACTTTGAAACGTGGGACGCTGTTGCCGCAGAAGCCACACTACGGTCGGCCAACCTCGATGGCACGGGAGTATCTACAGTCGCTACTTCGATTACGAGGAGGATCTACGGTATGGCCTATGAGAAGCACGGAAAGAAAATATATTGGGGTGACCGGAACAACGACATCATCATGCGTGCTAACCTGGATGGAAGCGCTGCCGAGCCCTTCTATTCCGGCATAAGCGCTCGCGGGTTGACATTTGGCAGGACCAAGTAACGACAGAATAGGATAAGAATGAGCAGTGCAGTCGCTGCTCATTCTTTGTTTTATATCTCGCCGCCGTCAATCCGGTCCTTCGCGATCTGTTTATTTTCGGCGATGTGCTAATATCAAACCCTAAAAAGCAACACTTTTTTTTCCGATTAGGATATTGTAACCCCATCAACATGAAAATTACCCATTTGAGAATAATGGCCGTTCTTTTGGTATTGTTATTCTTTCAGGAGGCAAATGCGCAAACGAAGAGCGCACGTGGCAAACTCTTTATCATCGGCGGAGGCTCACGTTCTGACGCCATGGTGGATCGCATTATCAAAGAGGCCGGTCTGCAACAAGGAGGCTACGGCATCATCCTCCCCATGTCAAGCGAGGATCCTGACTCAGCGGTCTACTATGCCAATCAACAATTCATCAAGCAAGGTATACGGACAGTGTATGGCGTCATCTTCCGCAAGGGGCAAACCTACAGTGCCCAAAAGTTGGATTCGGTCAGGAACGCAAAGCTCATTTACATTTCCGGCGGCGACCAGGTGCGGTTCATGGGTGTGGTGCAGGGTACCGATATTGAAAAAGCCATACATGACGCTTACAACAAAGGATGCCTTGTTGGGGGCACCAGCGCAGGGGCTGCAGTCATGAGCAAGATCATGATCACCGGCAACGAACTGAAACACCCCGACTACGCTTCGACGTTCCGCAACATCGAACCCGCCAACATCGAGACCAAACCCGGTTTGGGTTTCATCGAGAACGCCATCATCGATCAACACTTTGTAAAGCGAAGCCGCTATAACCGGTTGATCAGCGCCATTATCGAATTCCCGGAAGCCAAAGGCATCGGCATTGATGAGGCGACAGCTATTCTCGTCTCGGGCAACACCGCCGAAGTGGTGGGGGATTCGCAGGTGATTGTGTTTGAAAATCCAAAGCGATCTAAAATAGAGAAGGGAGGCAAGCTGAGTGCCAAGGGGATTGTGATGAACATTTACCTGGCAGGGGAGACCTTCAGCTTGAAGTAGGCTGGATTTTTTACCGCTCACCTTCGCTAAAGCTTTGGCGAGCGATGAAAGGCGTAAAGACGCAAGGAGAGGCGCAAAGAGGATTTGTGGTGCTGTGTGTTGCGGGGAAAACATTGTATCTTCACTCACCCTAACGCAACATTGCCATGAAAACAAAAATTGTCACCCTCATTTTATTCAGCCTTATGACGCTCACCAATTTTGCCCAAACCAAATTGAAAGTCGGCGACAAAGCCCCCGACTTCACCGCCACCGACCAGGACAACAAAACCATCACCCTCTCTTCCTACAAAGGCAAGAAAGTGGTCCTCTATTTCTACCCGAAAGATCAAACCCCGGGCTGCACCGAAGAAGCCTGCAACCTCCGCGACAACATCGCCGAACTTGGCGACGCCGGCTATGTCGTGCTGGGCGTCAGCACCGATGATGAGCTTTCACACAAAGAATTCCAAAAGAAATACAACCTCCCGTTTTCACTCGTAGCCGACAAAGACAAATCCATCAACCAGAAATACGGCGTCTGGGTGGAAAAAGAACGCGAAGGCAAAAAGTTCATGGGAACAGCGCGGACGACGTTTTTGATTGATGAGAAAGGGGTGATTACGAGTGTTATTGACAAGGTGGATACGAAGGGACATGCTTCGCAGATATTGAAACTCTAAAATTTAGAGGGACAGATGTCGGAATTCAGGAGCCAGAATCCAGGAGTCAGGAGCCAGAATTTAGTAGTCAGTAGCAAGTATTAAGTAGCCAGCAGCGGCGCTGTGAATTCAAGATTTTTGCATTGATTATAATGATTTAAAATAGTCACCTCATGCCGATCAGATTTCCTGATGACATCCCTAACAAACTCTGACCACGGAATGGCGAATGCTGGCTACTGACTACTGACTACTAGCTACTGACTACTGACTACTAAATTCTGGCTCCTAGCTCCTGAACTCAAATTTTTAACTCCTGGCTCCTGGCTTCTGGCTCCTGGCTCCTCTTTCTTCAACCCCTCCAAAAAATCGATAAACTCATTCAACACCACATCATTCAGCCGATACTTCAAATTCCTTCCTTCTTTCTCTGCTAAGATCAGATCGTTGTCCGTGAGTTGCTTAATATGGTGACATATCGATGGCTGTTTCAAGTCGATGATGTCCATGATGTCGACGCAATACAGACAGTCGTCTTGCTTTTTGATCTCTTGCAGGATCAGCAGCCGGTTGGGATCGGCGAGCGCCTTCGCGATTTTTTCAGCCTTCTTGGGATTCATACAGCCTCTGTTTCAGTTCAAAATTAATATTTATTTATTTAAATACGTCAATTCGTTAAAAGAGTTGAGTTTCTGAGGTTTAGGGTGGACCATACACACAAGGACAAGCGGGTGCAATCGTTGTCGAGCGGCGCTTGCGCGCTGTGCCCGGGGAAAAATTTTCGAATTTTTATAACCCTGGAACTAAAACTTACGTAGAACGATTTATAGAAATATTTAAATATATCAATGCAAAGATTTTTACTCAACCTAAAACAAGTTTGCCATGAAACACAAAAACGCTCCCCACCTGTATTGTAGTCACCGAACGCCTGCCGCATCGTGCTGTCAGGAAGAAGCCCTAGGCTGTTAATTTTTTTACTCAGATATCAACTATTACAAATAATCATTTAAAGTCACCATGAAAAGTACATACAATCGTCATCGCATTGCCGGTGTCTGGTCGTTGCTGGGATTCGTTTTTGTATCCGCAATTTTGGCCGGATGCTATTCGCAGGCTGCCGAAAACAAGGCCGCTGCTCCATCCAAATCCATCCCCGTCGGCACGCCGGTCGACGCCGTAGTCATTCAACCCGGCGTGGTAAAAGAGTCACTGGAAGTAACCGGTACGCTGGTGGCCAATCAGCATGTGGACCTGGTGAGTGAGCTTACGCGCAAAGTGATCCGTGTCAACGTGAAGGAGGGCAGCTTTGTAAAACAAGGTACGCTGCTGTTCCAATTGGACGACGCCGACCTGCAAGCGCAACTCGAGCGTTTCCGTCAGCAACAAAAACTTGCTCAATTGAATGAAAAGCGGTTGAAAGACCTGATCGATCACGACGCCGTCATTCAACAAGACTACGACGAAGCCTTGACCAACCTGAAAGTGCTTGACGCTCAAATCCAGGAATTGGAAGTCACCATCAACAAAACCCGCATCGTGGCGCCTTTCGACGGCCAGGTGGGAATGATCAACATCCACACCGGAGCCATTGTGTCGGTGAACACGTTGCTCACCAGCATCGAAGACAACAGTGTTGTGAAGGTCGAATTCTCCGTGCCTGAAAAATATAGCCGCATCATTGTGGAAGGCAGCGAGCAAACGTTCACCATCGCGTCCGATGACAAAGAACACACCGCTCGTGTTGTAGCACGCGAATCCAGCCTGGATGAAGCTACGCGCACGTTGCGTGTTCGCGCTGTCGCCGCGAATCCTGGTCACATTTTGCTGGCCGGTCAGAGTGCCCGATTGAACCTTGCCCTGAACACATCGGGTGAAGCACTCAGTGTTTCGTCACAGGCGCTGATGCCTTCGTCGCAAGGTTATAACTTATATGTAGCACGGAAGAATATGGTCACCCTGGTGCCCGTGCAAATCGGTCAGCGCAGTGCTGCATCGGTGGAAATTCTTTCGGGTCTGCATCAAGGCGATACCGTCATCACCAGCAACTTGCTGCGCCTCGTGCCCGGTGTGCCGGTGCATTTCGTATCGCTGAAATAATTTACCCTTTCTTTTTTTACAGTAATTCCAAGACTTACAAATGAGTGCTATTTCACAAATCAGTATATCGCGGCCGGTTTTGGCTGGCGTAATGTCGGTGTTGCTCGTCCTGTTTGGGATCGTGGGCTACACCTTGCTGGGAACGCGGGAGTATCCCGTGACGGATTCGCCCATTGTAACGGTGACCACCGTTTATCCCGGGGCCAGCGCCGACATCATTGCGTCGCAGGTAACCAAACCACTGGAAGAGGCCATCGCAGAAGCCAACGGCATCCGCGCGCTGTCTTCCACATCCAGAGAACAAGTTAGTATCATCACCGTTGAATTTAACCTTGATGCCGACCTCGAGGCGGCTGCCAACGACGTGCGCGACAAAGTATCGAAGTCACGTCAACAGTTGCCCTCCGACATCGAACCTACCATCGTAGAAAAAACAGGTCCCCCGGATTTCCTCGTGTTCCTCACGGTACAGAGCGACACCAAGAGCCTGGAAGATGTGACGGACTTTGTTAACATCAACATCAAAGAAAGATTGCAATCCATTCCTGGCGTACGCCTTGTAGATAGCTATGCCGGCCGCAAGCGCTCCATGCGTCTTCGCATGGATCCCGTGAAGCTCGCGTCTTATAAGTTGACACCCTCCGATGTTCAAAATGCCCTGCAACGCGAAAACGTGGATCTTCCCAGCGGCCGCATCGAAGGCGAGAACACCGAAGTGACCCTTCGCACATCGGGCCGCCTCGTCACGGAGGATGACTTCAACAACATGATCGTCCGGGAGCAAGAAGGTGCCATTGTCCGTTTCAAGGACATCGGTTCCGCCATCATGTCATCGCAGAACGAGCGCACGGCCATGATCGTAGGAGAGGGGAATACCGCTCGCTACGGTGTGGGAACGGGTGTGCAACCCCAACGGGGTGCAAACTCCCTGGCGATCGTGGACGAGTTTACAAAACGCTTTGACGAAATCGTTAAAAGCGCGCCCAAAGAATATATCATTTCGTTAGGTAAGGATTTTACTGTGCCCGTGCGCAACTCCCTGAATGAAGTAGAAGAAACCTTGCTGCTGGCCTTCGGACTGGTTGCCCTCATCATCTTCATCTTCCTTCGCGACTGGCGCAGCACGCTGATCCCCCTTGTGGCCATTCCGGTTTCCATCATCGCCGCGTTCTTTATCATGTACATCGGCGATTTCTCCATCAACGTGTTGACTTTGCTGGGTTTGGTGTTGGCGATCGGGTTGGTGGTGGATGACGCCATCGTGGTGTTGGAAAATATTTATAGCAAGATCGAGCAGGGTATGAGTCCTATCGAGGCTGCGCGTAAAGGATCGGACGAGATTTACTTCGCCGTTATTTCCACGACCATTACGCTGGCGGCCGTGTTCCTGCCCATCCTGTTCCTCGGTGGTATCACCGGTCGATTGTTCAAGGAGTTTGCTGTAGTCGTGGCCGGTTCAGTACTCGTGTCGGCATTCGTGGCCCTTACCTTGTCGCCGATGATGAGCGCCTACTTGTTGAAGCGCAACGCATCGCAAGGATGGTTCTACCGGAAAACCGAACCTTGGTTTGAAGCTTTGAACCGTGGGTATGAAAGATCATTGCATGCCTTCTTTAAATTCCGTTGGCTCGGCTTCATCGCGTTGATCGGTTCGTTTGCCATCGCCTATTTCTTGTTGCCCTCGTTGCCATCAGAACTCGCGCCATTGGAAGATCGCTCGATGATCGGTCTGGCTGTGATCGCGCCGGAAGGCACCTCTTATGAAAGCATGGAGGAAACCATGAAAGAGATCAACATGTATGTGTCCGACTCTGTACCGGACTTGAATGGTAACCGGACCTACGCCGGCATCGCCGCTTCCATTGGCACGTTGGTGCAACCCGTGAACGGTGGTTTCCAATGGGTCTTTTTAAAAGATCCCAAGGATCGCAAGAGCGGCTTGTCGCAGCAACAGATCTACCAAAAGCTGGTGGCGGCTTCTGGAAAATTCCGGAACGTGATCATCATCCCCATCCAAATCCCTACCATCGGCGGGTTCTCGAGCTCACAACCCCTGCAGTATGTGGTGCAGGCGCCCGACCTGAAGAGCCTCATGGATGTGATGCCGAAACTGATGGGTCAGGTATATCAAAGCCAGAAGCTCAGCTTCCAGGACCCTGACTTTAAGATCAACCGCCCGGAGATCGGCATCACCATCGATCGTGACCGTGCAGCCCAGGCGGGTATCTCCACACAGGAAGTGGGTCGCACGCTGCAATTGGCCTTGAGTGGCAGACGCTATGGATACTTTATCTTCAACGACCGTCAATACGAAGTGATTGGCCAGTTGGATCGTCGCGAGCGTGCGGCGCCGGCTGATTTGCGTTCACTGTTCCTCAAAGCGAGCAATGGCGAAATGGTGTCGCTGGACAACCTGGTGAAGTTGAATGAAACCGTGAGTCCGCCGGCCATCTATCGCTACAATCAATCGTACAGTGCCACCATATCGGCAACGCCCGCACCCGGTGTAAGTTTGGGTGAGGCGATCGCTGAAATGGATGTGATCACCAAAAAAGTGTTGCCCGCGGGTTTCAGCACGACATTGGCCGGCCAAAGCCGCGACTATGCGGAGAGCAGCTCGAGTTTGATCTTTGCCTTCATCTTTGCGATCGTGCTCATCTACCTGGTTTTGGCTGCTCAGTTCGAAAGCCTCATCGACCCGTTCATCATCCTGTTGACGGTGCCCATGGCGCTGACGGGCGCGTTGCTGAGCTTGTGGCTCACCGGGCAGTCCATCAACATCTTTAGTGAGATCGGCATTATCATGCTCATCGGGTTGATCACCAAGAACGGTATCCTCATCGTGGAGTTTGCCAATCAGCGGAAGGAAGAAGGGGAGTCGGTTACGGATGCTGTGTTGCATGCTGCCGGTTCGCGTTTCCGTCCGATCTTGATGACGACGCTGGCCATGATCTTTGGCACGTTGCCCATCGCGTTGTCGCTGGGCACGTCGTCGGGTAGCCGTCAGTCGTTGGGCATCGCGGTGGTCGGCGGGTTGGTTTTTGCCGGTCTGCTCACGCTCTACGTGATCCCTTCGGTATACTCTTATTTCTCACGACCCTATGCGAAGAAAGCTGAGCCGCACCCCGGACCATCCCAAACCGGCACGGAAGAAGTAGTCGTCGCCTGAGTTCACACACCCTACATTATTGCATGTTTATGAAATCGAAATATTTAAAATACCTCACTCTTTTCGCTCTTGCGCTCGCGGCCAGCCCGGCCGTGGCGCAGGAGCAACCGTTGTCCTTGCACGACGCGGTTTCAACGGCCATGGCCGAGAACCCGGAACTGAAAGCGAGCAAGCTCGACATCGACAAGGCGCAGCAACAATTTATCGTGGCGCGCAGCTTGTTTTTGCCGACGGTGAATGCCACGCTGGCGGTTAACCATTATTTCCAACTCCCGGCTTTTTTCGGGTTTAACGGGACCGAGCCGGATGGAAAAATATCCTATGGAAGGTTCGGTGGCGATGACCAGGGAACGGCAGCCGTGACGGCGATCCAGCCCTTGTACAATCCCCTGGCATTTCCTTCTGTTCAACGTTCGCGCCTGCAAGAACGGGAGAGCAGCATTGTTCTCTCGGGAAAGCAGACAGACGTGGTGTCGCAAGTGAAGGAAACCTATTTGCAATTGTTGGTACTGAACGAGCGCTTTCGCCTGCAACAAGAGAGCATCAACCGAAACCAACGGGCTTTGAAAGATTCACGGTCGCTGTTGCTGCAAGGCAAGGCACTGCGAGTGGACACACTGCGGGCCTATACTTCGGTGAAAAACCTGGAGCCCGAGCTCTTGAGAATTTCGTATGCCATCGAGACCGGCAAGCTTCAGCTCAAGGCATTGATGGGTATGGATTCCACGAAGCAGATTCTTCTCACGGATTCTTTAGTGGTACCTTCTCCAGGTTCGCTTCCGTCGGAAAAGGAAGTATACGAAGCTGCGGTGGGTGGCAACGCATCGTACCGGGTGTTGGCGTTGCAAACACAGGTACAGGAACAACAAATGAAAATCGCGTCGGCATCGCGTAAGCCTTCTGTGGCGGCCGTGGGACAGTACCAGGTGCAGACACAGACCAATTCCCTTGACTATGGTACGGCACATTATCCGACGAGCTCCTTTGTGGGCCTGCAGGTCTCTGTGCCGCTCTTCAGTGGTTTTGGAAACTCGGCCCGCGTGAAACAAGCATCCTTGGCTCAGTCACAGGCAACCCTCCGGTTGAACGATGCGCATGAACAACTTCGCGCCAACGTACACAAGGCTGTCGCCGACTGCAACGCCTCTATCGAGCGGATCCAAACGGCGGTGGTGGTGAACGAAACGGCCAAGCTCAGTTATGACATGATTCAGTTCCGCTATTCCCGCGGCGTGTCATCACGCCTGGAGCTGACGGACGCCGAACTTGCGCTTACACAATCCCAGTCCAACTACCTGGAAGCCGTATACGACTATCTCTCGGCGCGGATCGCTTTGTTCCGGATCATGGGACAAGTGGAGTAAACGCTCAGAAAATGATCAAAATAAAAAACCGGGCTTCATTGGAGCCCGGTTTTTTTGTGCCCTGCAAAATGAAAAGATTAGAGACGTTTTCCAACGCGCTTCATTCACGGCTCCTCAGCAAGCCGGTTCACATTTCCTGAATCATCTTCCGGAAGGTAAGAATGTCCTTGCGCATAGCGGCCAGCACCTTATCCCGGCTCATCGTAATGGTGAAAGCTCCGTTCTCGGCTCCCCCCAGATCATATTCATAGTGAAGCGATACCGGAACGCTGACGTTGTATTGTTTGAGCATGCCCAGGTATTTCTTGAAATCGATGAGTCCTTCTCCGGCGGGCATGGTTTGCAGCGCCCACTTACCGTCTTTTATTCCCCAGACAAAATCTTTCAGGCAGATGGAACGGATGTAGGGTGCAATCAATTTAAGACTGATAGGCCAGGCGTTGAACCCTTCCACGTAGGCGTGAAGAATATCGAATTGTGAACCCAGCCAGGGCGAGTTTATTTCCTGGAGAATGCGATGAAGGTCCCAGAGCGGTGCGCCGAAGTATAAGCCGGAGTGATTTTGGTATTCACCGGAAATGCTATACTTGGCATTGAGGTCGGCCAGCTTTTGAAATTGCTCGCGTTTGGCTTTGAGATTGTCTTCTATACTTTTCTTATCGTCGTAAGTCAGCCATCCCGTACGGTAATGACGGATGCCCAGGCTGCTGGCCGTCTTCAGAATCTTTTCCGTGTGAGGCTCATCAGCGGCAGTGATGGCGGTGGTTATCATATACATTTTAAGCCCTGCCTTTGTTATCGCTTCCACTGCTTTGGGCAGATCGGTCTCTGCGTTTTCGGGTAATACATGTCCCAGTGGACGCACCGTAAGATCCACGCCGTCGAAGCCGAGGTCGGCAGCTACTTTGGCCATCTCGGTGTAGTTGAGCCACTGTAGATTTTTTGAAAAGATGCTTATCTTAAATGCTTCGTCAACTTTGGGTGGAGGCATACTGGGTTGGGCCATGTTCGAAGCCTCGGCGACGTTCCAGGCGGTGGAGAGTCCCGCGGTGGCCAGGAGTGATTGGGCGATGAAGTTTCTTCGTGAGGTTTGCATAGGAATTATGGTAAGCGTGTGAAGTTAGGAAAATAACGGACTCACGTCTAGGCCTGCCGCACAATTCATTAACAGGTTTCATTTCGTGCACGGAGCGAACTACCACTCAACCTCGAAATATGCTGATGAAATAAATTTCCGGAATGTGCGAAAGTGGGCCCGGCTTTTTGATGAGAAATAAAAGATCCCTGCCTCCTTCCATCGAAGGTGAGACCGGAACCCGGCGTTATACCTATACTTATATGCATCTAAAATCGATCATCCCATTTTGTCTACTTACCCTGGTGCTCACCACCACGGCAATAGCGGCGGACCTGGCCGACTTCCAACGGCACTTTAGGATCCTGCCGCAGCCGCAGAAAATAGAGTTGCTTTCAGGGAAAGGTCTGTTGCCCTCCGCTTTGCGCGGTGTGTACCTTTTTAATGTAGGGGAGCGGCCGGTGATGTCGGGAGCATTGGCGAGTTTGCCGTTGCGAAAAAATGGGGGAGAAGGCATCATCACACTCCGGCTTCGGGAAGACCTGGCTGTGCCTTCGGATGAAGGGTATGTGCTGGAAGTTTCCGGTGGACAAGTGAGCATCCAAGGCCGGCAAGCCGCAGGATTATTTTATGGGATCCAGACGCTGATCCAACTGATCGAAGATGCTACCGACCAGCAAATCGAAATCCCCGCCTGCCGCATCACCGACTACCCGGAGATCGCTTATCGCGCGATCCACCTCGACATGAAACATCATTTAGAGACCGGGCACTATTATTACAGCATCATCGACCGGCTGGCCAATATCAAGGTCAACGCCATCATCATCGAATTTGAAGACAAACTCCGCTATCGCAAGGCTCCTGTCGTGGGCGCGGCCAATGCGATCTCCATCGAAGAATTTGCGGCCATCAGCCGGTATGCGCAAGAGCGGCACATCGAGATCAGTCCGCTGGTGCAGGGGCTGGGACATGCTTCGTTTATCCTGAAGCATGAAGAATATAAAAAACTGCGCGACGACCCCGCATCGGATTGGGTGTTTGATCCACTTCATCCCGGGACCTACGACTTGCAATTTGCTTTGTACGAGGATGCGATAAAGGCAACGCCCTACAGTAAATATCTGCACGTCGGTGGTGATGAAGTTGGGTCGTTGGGGAAATCGGAACTCAGCAAAAAATCCGGGATGAAGCCGCTGGAGCTTCAAATGTACTGGCTCAAAAAAGTGACCGACTTCGCCTTGGCACATGACCGCATTCCCATCTTCTGGGACGACATGGTCTTCAAACTCGCCGACCTGTATCAAACCACCTACGACGACAAGATGCCCGCAGCCAAAGTAGAAGAGCTTTGGAAAAACAACCAGGCCACGCTGGACAAGAACGTTACACTTTTTCCAAAGAACTGTGTGTACATGCGCTGGAACTACGACACACCCGCGATACCCGGCAACCGCCGGGCGATCGATTGGTATAAGGCGCACAACCTGAAAGTGATGGCGGCCACCTCAGCCCAGCCCATCTATCCCATGCTGCCGCGCAACCGCTCGAACTTCAATCCCATAAAAGACTATTGCAGCCTGACCTCGGAGAAGAAGATGGATGGTATCCTCTGCACAGCCTGGGATGATTGCTCCGTTCACTTTGAAACCATCTGGCGCGGCATCTATGACTTTGGGTTGTTCAGTTGGAACTACGAAGACATCTCAGAGCCACAGGCCCACACCCTGTTCCGCCAGCGTTTCTATTCTCCGGCCATGGCCGATGCTTCGATGGATTTTCAGAATGCACTGGAAGACGCGCTTCCGTTTTGGGAGACGGCCTTGTTGAAGGAAGGCGATCGCGATAATTATCACAAAGATTTCAAGTTGGTGGACTTGCCCGATCCGGCAAAGCCCGGCGCGTGGAGTGCGGCCTACAAGAGCAAGATCGAGGGCGCAAAGAAGGCCGTTGAAAAATATACCGCCATCAAGGGAAAGATCAAAAAGGCGCAGGAAGTGTCCAGCCGAAACCAGTATGCCCTGGCGGTGATGGAGCAGATCAATGAACTGCAGATCTATTCCGCGATGCAGCTGCTTTTACTGGAGCAATATGACAACGCCGCCAAGGGCACTCGAAAAACGTCCCTTGCCCAGGTGAAAACCTTCACGGAGAATTTTGAAAAGCTTCGTGCACAATTCGAGAACGTGTATGGCGAGACCCGAATCCTCGGCAACCCGGAAGGCTACCAACTCGATTCCAATTTTCACCATCACCTGGCCAATGGCACAAACAACACGGATTGGATGTACGTCTACGAATTGGCCATGAATAAGAAAGTAGAGGAATGGATGTCGCACCAGCTATTGACCAACGATTAAACCATAAATCCCGGATGAAACAAATTATCGGAAGCATACTTGTATATGCTGTTGTCATTGGATTGACCAGTTGCCGGCAACCGGCGACTGAAAACAAGGCGCAAGCTGAAGCAGCGAAATGGGAAAAGCTTGGACCGGGGGGTGGTGGAGCTACGTTTATTCCGACGTTCGCTTATGAGACACCGGATCATTTTATGGTGCGTTGCGATATGACGGGATCGTATCTTACCCGGAACGGAGGTTTTTCCTATGACCAGATCAATTTTTCCAACGGCGCCTCATCCTATGCTTACGACCCCAACGATCCGAACACGATCTACATCGGCGCCACAGCGCTGCACCGCTCTACCGATGGGGGAAAGACCTGGGAACAGATCTTCCCCTTGAAGAAAGATGTGTCGAAAGAGATATTCCAGGGCGATCACGGTGGTTATTCCATCGAGACAACCGACACCACTTTATACAATCGGAAAAACGGACATGTAGGCTTTGTTCGCCTGGATGCCCGCAAGCCCGACGCGTTGTATTTCAGCATGGGGGCTGATTTTTTTTATTCGGATGATCGCGGCAAGACGCTGAAAAAAGAACAACTGCCCCAGCGCATCGATTTTATCTATGCCCCCGCAGATAAAGACTCGAACAGCATTTTGGTCTTCACGTCCGATGCTGTTCATACATTCAACACGACGACCCACACGTTCGAGCACAAGGACCTTCCAAAAGAAATGGCTCCCGCATTTTCGTTTACCGGTGGGGCGACGACAAAGGGCGACGAGACCCTTCTCTATGCCTTGCATCACGATCCAAAAGAAGAAATACAAGAGGAGTTTGGCCATACTGAAGTCTGGACATCAGTGGATTTGGGTGGACATTGGACGCGACTGACCAACCCGGAGTTGACAAACGACAACGTGGGCATCAAGCCTAGCTACTCGATGATCGCTTGCGCGGAAAATGATGCCGAAAAAACCTATCTCGTTTCCAATCGCTACGAAGAAAAGAAAGCCGGCAACAAAATGATCTACTGGTATGGCGCTATGAAAACGGCCGATGCCGGCAAGCATTGGGAATGGGTGTGGAAGGGCGGTGGGGGATCTGGTCAATACGGTGTGAAAGACGGAATAGGAGTGACCAACCTGAAAGATGCCTGGGCCGAGAAAGCCTTTGGCGGCGAATACATCCGGCTCATGGACGTGGGCGTATATCCCAAAGACGGCAATGTGGCCGTGGTCACCGACTGGTATCGCACCATGAAGACGACCGACGGTGGCAAAACCTGGAACGAGATCTATAGTGCATCCCAACCCGACGGCACGTTCATCAGCCGCGGTCTCGATGTGACCAACGCCTATGGTGTCCACTTCGACCCGTTCGATAGCAGTCACATCGCCATCAGCTACACCGACATCGGTTATCATCATTCCTACAACGGCGGGAAGAGCTGGATCCGGTCGACGGAAGGTGTGCCCACCGAATGGATCAACACTTGCTATTGGATGGTCTTTGATCCGCAGGTGAAGGATAAAGTGTGGTCGGTGTGGTCGGGCCTGCACGATTTTCCCCGCGGCAAGATGACGCGCAACCCCGCTTGGAAGTCGCACGGTAAAGGCGGCGTATGTGTTTCCCTCGACGGCGGAAAAACCTGGAAGCCCACCAACGAAGGGATGGGCTTCGATTCGCCATCCACGTGCATCGTCATGGATCCCAACACTCCCGCCGGTCAGCGCACGTTGTACGTGAGCGTATACGGCAAGGGGGTCTACAAATCCATCGACGACGGCAAAACGTGGACGCTGAAAAACAAGGGCATCGGGGAGAATACTTGTGCTTTTGAATTGACGTTGGCTGGCAATGGAAATTTATATCTCACCGTCAGTCCCACGCCCATGCACAAAGGTGGAAAGACGGGAAGGGAGTTTTATTCCGGCGATGTCTATCGCTCCACCGATGGCGCAGAAACCTGGACGCGGTTGAAGGTCAACGACGGACCACTATTCCCCAACGGTATGGACTATGACCGCGAGCATCCCAACCGCATCTATCTCGCCGGCTGGTCAGATCTCGACCTGGCTGATCTTGTGGGAGGTGCGGTTGCACGTTCGACCGGAGGGAATGAATTGATAAAAATACCAGGCGGTATATTTATGTCGGAAGATGCCGGCGAAACCTGGACCTCGATTTTTGATAAGACGCAATATGTATACGACGTCACCGTAGACGCCGATCACCCGGGAAGATTGTATTGCAACACGTTCAACCAGGCCGCCTATCGCAGCGACGACTATGGCAAGACCTGGAAAAAAATAAAAGGCTACGACTTTCATTGGGGGCAGCGTGCCATCGTGGATCCCCACCACCCCGGACAAATCTATCTCACCACCTACGGTTCCAGCGTACTGCATGGAACTCCCGAAACAGAATAGACTATGACATTGAAGACAATACGCGTTGCACCTGGATTTTTTTTGATGATCAGTGCGCTAATTTTTGGTGCACTAACAGGTTGCCGGCCTACACCAGACACACCCACTGCAGAAAAGGAGGTCCATAAAAACCCAAATGGGAGAAACGATGCCTGGGGGTTCACGGGCTATGGGGGAGGCGGAGCGATGTTCTTCCCGGCCGTAAGCCCCTTCAACACCAACCATGCTTTGGTGGCGTGTGACATGACGGGGTCGTTCATCACCGCGAATGGTGGAGAGACCTGGCGTATGTTTAACCTGCGCGGACCGGTGCATTATTTTGTGTATGATCCGCTGGATTCCAATGTGATGTATGCCAACTCCATCGGCTTGTTCAAAAGTGTCGATCACGGGAAAACCTGGAGCCTGTGGTATCCCGGACCCTCCGAAGTCGACGGCGTGGTGTCGAAAGGAGATCATGCCTCCGAAGTGCTGGTGACCAAAGACAGCACGCGGAGAAATGTGCTGGCCCTGGCGATCGATCCCGCGGATTCTAAGAAATTATACGCCGCCATTTCCATCGACAAACAAACCGGATTTTATACCTCCGTTGATGGAGGCCTGCAGTGGAAAAAAGAGCACGACATCGAAGACCACGTAAAGAACGTGTTCGTCGTTCCCAAATCCTCGCCCGACAACCGCACGATCTACATTGCCGGAGCGCAAGGTGTGACCGTCCGCGAAAACGGCGCATGGAAAACCAATCCCGCTCCCCAGGGCGTGTCACAACTCACGACGTTCACAGGTGGCTATGATGAGACAAAAAATGTATTTGTGCTCTATGCCATGGCCGGCAAATCCTATTTTGACCCGGAAGGAAAAGCCTCGGGAATTTTCTATTCCCCCGACGGTGGTGCCACCTGGACGAACCGCGAAGCCGGGATCTTGTCGTACCGCATGAAAGGCGCCGAACTTCCCGAATACCGGACCGTTGCCACCAGCGCCCTGCACCCGGAAGTGGTGTACGTATCGTATCGGGATCTGAAAGTGCACGCCGACACCACTTGCATGGGCGTTGCGCGCAGCACCGACTTTGGCGTGACGTGGACGCTGGCCTGGAAAGATAAACTGACAAAAGAACACAACTACCCGTCGGCCAATTTTTCGGAAGAATGGATCAACGAAAGATTCGGACCTACCTGGGGAGAGAATCCTTTTTCCATTGGCGTTTCGCCGACACATCCTGAAGTATGTTATGGCACCGACTTCGGTCGCACCGTGAAGACCACCGATGGAGGTAAGACCTGGGAACAAGTATACACCACCAAAAAGGACGGCGGCTGGACTTCGCGCGGATTGGAAGTGACCACGGGCTACGGGATCATGTTCGACCCGTCCAACCGAAGCCATGCCTTCATCGCCAACACCGATGTGGGCCTCATGGAAACCCACAACGGCGGTGAAAGCTGGCAAAGCGCCACGCGGAACAACGGCGTACCCCGCGCCTGGCAAAACAGCGTGTATTGGCTGACGTTCGACCCGGAAGTGAAAGGAAAAGCCTGGGGCGTCATGAGCGGCACACACGACCTGCCCAGACCAAAGATGTGGCGGCGTAGCGGCGTGAAAAATTATGAAGGCGGCGTGCTGGTCACGGAAGACGATGGTAAGACCTGGCAGATCATCAGCAAAGACATTGGCGAAGCCGCGATGACACACATCCTGTTCGATCCCACAAGCCCGAAAGAAAAGCGCACGCTCTACGCCTGCGCCTTTGGAAAGGGCGTCTATAAATCCACCGACGGTGGCAAGACCTGGCAACAGAAAAACAAGGGCATCGGGGGCGCCGAACCTTTTGCCTGGCGGATTACCCGCCGGGATTCGGATGGCGTATTGTTCCTGGTTGTGTGCCGCAGGGGTGAGGACGAAAGTATCGGGACCGCCCTGGATGGCGCGCTCTACCGTTCGGACAACGGAGCTGAAAGCTGGACAAAAGTGTCGTTGCCAGCGGCCACCAACGGACCGATGTCCCTAATAACAACCGCAAAGAGCAATCGCCTGTTGCTTGCGGCATGGGGCAGAAACAGGAAGGGCGCTTTCGCGTCCGATATAGGCGGCGGCATTTTTTCTTCCACCGACGACGGCAAGACCTGGCAGGCCGTGCTGTCCGGCGATCAGCATATGCATGACATCACCTATGACAAGCGAATCGATACCTACTACGCCTGCGGGTTCAATGGCTCGGCCTATCGTTCGGAGGATGAAGGATCGACCTGGACACGAATAAAAGGCTACAATTTTAAATGGGGTAAGCGTGTCGACATCGATCCGAAGGATTCCACCCAGATCTATGTTATCACATTTGGCGGCGGCGTGTGGCACGGTCCGGCAAAAGGCGATGAGCATGCTGTCGAAGACATTGTGCCCGCATTGGTGCGGAAATAAAATAAAGGAAGTAGTGTTTTAGGTTGTGGGGACTCTGTAGGGGAGTCCCCTTCTTTTTTGGCCCAAAAATATCCATTCGGGAACGATGAGAACCGCAGCCGCCCGGACTCTTTCCAGTAACACGCCAACCCTACGCACGATGGAGGTATTCAAATACTCAGTAAAAGACCTGGTGCTGAATGAATCGTTTCAGCAATGGGTACTCAACCCGGATGGGGACGGTCAGTCGATGTGGCAATCGTGGCAACACCAGCATTTCGAGTTGCTGGAGGAAGCGCGGACCATCCTGTTGCAACTACGCGACCGGGTGGAAGAGGAGATCGATGCCGACGAGCATGAAGTCTGGAACAGGCTGGAACAAAGCCTGGATGAGGACGAAGAAAAAACTTTGCCCTGTCTTACGCAACCCGTACACAAATCTTAACTACCAACTCTACCAACAACAAAACCAAACAACTATGATGGAACGACTACACAACACAGGCAAAGCCTTTCTCCTCGTGTGGCTTTGCATGCTTTGCATCGCGGCCCGGGCCAATGAGCCGCCCAAAGCCACCGCGGCTACAGTGGCCCTGGAAAAAGCAATCAGCGGCAAAGTGACTGGTGACGGCGAAGCGCTTCCCGGCGCGAGCGTCGTAGTAAAAGGAACCGCCATTGGCGCGACCACCGATGCAGAAGGCAGCTTCAGACTATCGGTCCCGGACGACGCTACCACGATCGTGATCTCGTATATCGGCTATGTCTCGCAGGAAATTTCGATTGGAACACAAACGGTCTTCAACGTCGCGTTGATCGCGGATGTGGCCACCCTGGGCGACATTGTCGTGGTGGGCTATGGTGTCCAAAAGAAAAGCGACCTCACCGGCGCCATCGCCAGTGTGAAGGGTGACGAACTGGCACAGTTGCCTACGCAGCGTGTAGACCAGGCGTTACAAGGCCGCGCGGCAGGTGTCATGGTGTTGAACCAAAGCGGTGCACCCGGCGGTAACACGACCATCCGGATCCGGGGTTCAAGCTCGATCCTCGGTAGCAACCAACCCCTCATCGTGATCGACGGTCTGCAAGGCGGCGACCTCAACTCGCTCAACCCGAACGACGTGGAGTCGATGGAAGTGTTGAAGGACGCTTCTGCGACGGCCATCTACGGATCGCAAGGTGCCAACGGCGTTATCCTGGTGACCACGAAAAAAGGAAAGAAAGGACACCCGGTGGTGAGCTACAGCTACAACCTCGGCGTGCAAAAACTGAGAAACAAGCTCGACGTGATGAGCGGCGGCGACTTCGCACGCACCATCAACGACTTCAAAGCGTCGCAGGATCAACCCGGCAACGTTGTGATCACGCCGACACCGGTTTTCACCGCCGACCAAATTGCCGGCTATGATAAGGCCGGTTTTGGTACCGATTGGCAGAAGGAAGTATACCGTTCGGCGGCCATGCAAAATCACCAGCTTTCGGTGAGCGGCGGTGGCGAGAATGTGCAATACTTAGTTTCGGGTGGCTATTTGAATCAGCAAGGTATTCTCCTCAACTCCTCCTTCAAACGCTTCAGCCTTCGTGCCAATGTAAACGTGGACATCACGAAATGGGCAAGCTTTGGCTTGAGCTGGGCCGGTATAAAGGAGACGGGCAACACCCCGCCCTTCGGCGAAGGCGCGGCCATCATCGATCCCCTCGGACAGGTGGTGAGCGTGGCTCCGCGGTGGAACGCCACCATTCCGGTGTATGATGAAAACGGCAACTACAGCAAGCACCCTTCTGGTTATGGTGAGCCCAACATGTGGAACCCCGTCGCCAGCGCCAAGGAAGCTTACACGGAAAACAACTCTATCCGCAACAACATCAATGCCTTCCTCGATTTCAAGATCGCTAAGGGCCTGACGTTTCGCATCACCGGCGGCGCCATCACCCGCAACCAGAACAACTTCCGCTACCTCAATAACAACACGTTTGCCGGTTTTCAGAAGAACGGACAGGGTAATGTGGACGACAACATCTATACCCGCTATCAAAACTCCAACATCCTTACCTACGATAAAAGCGTGGGACGTCATCACTTTGTGATCACAGGGGTGGCCGAGCAACAGGTGGAACAAAACAAAGGCATGTCTATCCTTGCCAACGATTTTCTGGTTGACCAAGCCGGTATCTATGACCTGGGCGGCGCGAGTTCTGTGGTGCCCTCGTCGTTCAATACCAAACGCGTCATCAATTCATTCCTGGGCCGCGTGAATTATTCCTTTGCTGATAAATATTTGCTGACCGCCAGCTATCGCGCAGACGGTTCGTCGGTATTCGGGGCAAACAACAAATGGGGCTATTTCCCCTCGGCATCCGTTGCCTGGAGAATTTCGGAAGAAGGATTTTTGCAAGACGTGGATGCTATCACAGACCTGAAGCTGCGCGCCAGCTGGGGGGTTACGGGTAACCAGGCCATCTCACCCTATGCCTCGCTTTCGCAGCTCCGCGCCACCGCTGACACCCGGTACCCCTACAACGGCGGCAGCGTGACCGACATCGGAATGGACATTGTGCGTGCGGCCAACCCAAACCTGAAGTGGGAGAGCACCACACAAACCGACATCGGAATCGACCTCGGCTTGTTTAACGGCCGGTTGAATTTGACGGCCGACTACTATGTGAAAACCACGGAGGACTTGTTGCTGAGCCGCCAGTTGCCCACCTATACAGGCTTCCCCAACATCATCGACAACGTGGGTTCTACCCGTAACAAAGGCATCGAGCTTTCGATCGGCGGCGACCCGCTGGTGGGACCGCTGCGGTGGAATACCAGTTTCAATATTTCCGGCAACCGGAGCAAAGTGCTGAAACTGACCGACGCCAACAAGTTGCCATTCCGCACGACACCCGGCGCAGGCTATGGCATCAGCACCAACGCCAATACGGCGCTGCTCTATTTGCAGGAGGGACAGCCCTTCGGTCAAATGACAGGCTGGATCACCGAGGGAACCTGGAGCGAATCTGACCGCGACAAAGCCGCGGCCTTTGGACAATTGCCCGGCGACATCCACTACAAAGATGTGAACGGCGATGGCCTGATCAACAACAAAGACCTGACCGTGATCGGCAATGCGTTCCCCAAATTTATCTTCGGATGGAACAACCGTTTCTCCTTTAAGAATTTCGATCTCTCTTTCCTCATCCAGGGCGTGCAGGGCAACGACCTGTTTAACCTCAACCGGGTGCGCTTGGAAAGACCAGGTGAAGGCACCAGCACCGCGCTGATGAACCGTTGGACACCCGACAACCAAGACACCGATGTTCCTGCATTCACCAAACAAAGCGTGCGCAAAGCTGCCGGGTTGACCAATAAGGTGACCGTGGGCGACCAACGTCTGAGCCGCTGGGTGGAAGATGCTTCTTACATCCGCCTGAAGAACATCACGTTTGCCTACAACTTCCCGCAGACGTTGACGCGAAAAGTGGGCATGAACCGTTTGAGACTCTATGTGTCGGGTCAGAACCTGTTCACCATCACCAAATACACAGGCTACGATCCGGAAGTGAGTTCGTTCAACACGAACGATGCCAACATTGGCGTTGACTTCGCCAACTACCCGACTTCGAAAGTATATACCATGGGTATTGATCTAACTTTCTAACCGTACGAACATGAACAAGATGAAATCATTAAAAAAATACATCGCGCCGCTGTTGCTCACGGGAGTGTTGGCTTGTCAGAGCCTCGACGAAGACCCGAAAGGCTTTACCTCGCCCGATAATTATTATGCCACCATCCAACAAGGTGAAGCCGCGCTCACAGCCTCCATGAACGCCTTGTGGGACGCCTGGGCACCCGGCTATTCCTACGGCTATGGAAACTTTATCTATGACGACCAGTTGCTGGACGGCGACATGGTAATCCCGAGTGACTTTGGAAGCGGGCTGTGGGATCAGCACTACAAGGCACTGAACAATGTGAACGGTGTGCTGCGGGCCATCAAGAAAGGTAACTTCAAAGGAATTGATCAAAGTGAGATCGATGGACTGGAAGCACAAGCTAAGTTCCTTCGTGGCTTTAATTACTTTGCCCTCGTGCGTTTGTTCGGCGACGTGCCCCTCATCACGGAAGATCTTCCGGACCCCGTGACCAACCCCATCAAGGAACGCACCCCCAGCACGGCGGTCTATGATCTTATCGTCAGCGATTTTCAATATGCGATCGCCAACCTGCCCACGGGTTGGGATGGACAGCCCGGCAAGCCTACAGCCGGCGCTGCCAAGGGATTGCTCACCAAAGTATACCTCACCATGGCCACCGCTCCGCTGAATAAGACGGAGAACTATGCCAAGGCAAGAGACCTGGCCGCCGACCTGATGGACGATGGCGCGTATTCGCTCATCGAAAATGTTGAGGACGTTTTCAAACCCGAAAACAAATACGGCCCCGAAGTGATGTGGGGCTTCAACTCCACCTCCGACGACCCGGCCACCGACGCACACATCTGGACACCGTCCGTCATGGATGGATGGGGCGACGCCAGCATCGATCCCACCTGGAGCGACGAATGGCTGAAAACGACCGAACCCCGCCAGGACGCCTACCTGATCCTGGAATTCGACGGCATTCCGTACACCGACTTTGATGAACAGCGCCCCTTCGTGAAGAAATTCACGGTGCCTTACATCACCCAAGACGAATACGAAAGCGGCCAGACCACGGCAAACCTGCCCATCATCCGCTATGCCGACGTGTTGCTCATGTATGCCGAAGCCGCCAACATGGCCAACGGTGCACCTACACCCGAAGCCTACGAAGCGATCAACCAGGTGCGCCGCCGTGCCCACAACCTCCCGATCTCCACTCCAGATGCTTCGGTTGACCTCGCCGGTCTCTCCAAGGAAGCCTTCGACGACGCTGTGATCGACGAACGCAACCACGAACTTTGCTTTGAATACGACCGCTGGTTCGACATCATCCGCAAGCGACTGTTGGTCAAGATAAACCAGGTGAACCACCCGGATTATCTCCCAAACATTACGGACGACGATTACCTGTACCCCATCCCAACGTACGACGCAAAGATTCTAGGCAGTCAGAACCCGGGTTACACGGGGGAATAATTTGAGCGATTGGCTTTAAGGAAAAAGCTCTGTCACCTTCCGGGGGGCAGGGCTTTTTTTTTGAGGAGCCAGGAGTAGTTATAGCAATGGAGGAAACATTCAATTTTGAGGAGACTGTGTTTTTCGGGATATTGGCAAAGCAAAATGACAACCAGGGGAATAGGTACTCCCACTGTTTATAACCAAATGTTAGGGGCAAAGGAAAGTCAAAGGACTATGAGACATCTTATTCTAATCTTTTTAATACTGAGTCAATACTGTTGCCATTCAAAGGACAATAAAGGGGAGGTCGATACCGAAGTTAGATCGACCGCGTTGAGCAGCGACTCAGTTTTCAGAGGACACCCTATTTCATTTTACATCAGGCATAAAGAAATACCCCAGGTTTGTAAAGACCTGTTTAACGGCGTTCGGCAGCCATCGGACGAGGTCGATGTTTTGTCGTTGTTGGATAGTGTTCTAAAAACAAATGACGAGACAGGACCCTTCTATTTTTTAACGATTACACGAACAATGAAAAACGCTGATGGTGCATACGCGGAAGCGGTAGGAGTGATGGGGAAACTATTCGTAGAAACGAAGACAAAAGAATTCGTTGACTACTTTAATAGTGAGCGGTTGTTGACCGACGAAGACTTCGAAGAATGGGCAAAGACGGTGGCCGGGGAAATTGAAATAGCGGCAGAGGAGGGGCATGAAAAAGAAGATCTGGACAAATTGAGGACTAACATGAAATTAAATTGCCGTTGTAACGAAGGGCAGATTAAAATAATGAACGACTTCGTGGAGAGAGTGAGACGCGTCCTCCCTTAAGAAGTGCTATGCATTTAGTCGTTTCATCAACGTTATAATACAAAATCAATGGGAGAAATATCAATCGTTAGTGGAATCATCTTAGTGCGGGACGTTCGTTCTTTCGAAACAGCTATTGAAAATATGGATGCGGACGAAAATCACCCCTGGATAAGGCCCGAGATGTTTAATCTAGGCTCCACTGAGTCGCCGTATTTTTATGAATATCCCATTGCAAGTTTTGCGGCAACCTATAAGAACGTGGAGGGGGGAACTGCCTTGTCTGAATTCGTTTTGAAATTTGAGTATTTGCTTGAAACGATAGACTTTGATTTTGTAAGAATTCGACTTGACACGGAATTTCTCCGGGACTTTGAATTCTTTTGGGGTAGAAAAAGTGGAGAGGAAAGGGAATTTTTTAAGAGAGAAGATCTGATCGAGTGTGAAAAGTGGTTTTTTGGATACGGCTTTAGGCATATGTTTGGAGGTTTAATGAGTGAAGCACAACCTGACGTGCCGTATGATTTTGTATACCCTGTAAAATTTGATGATACCATTAAAGATGGATTCAACGAGATGGTTTTTGAGTTGAATCAAATTCCTCTGGCGGAGACAATATATGTTAAAGACTTTTTTAAACGCAGCGTTCTGGGCCATGATCATGCTCATCTCATTTTAACCTATTTAAAACTAAACAAAGTGATCAAATTTGGCTTCGAGAGCGGTAGAGGCCTTTATATTGAACGTCTAAAAGAAATTAAAGAATTAGATACGCCTTACAACAAATACGGATAAAGAAATTGAATAATGGAAATTGAGTCAAAAATTGTTGGACGACTAAAACCTAGTGAATTCGATGCGGATTTCTACACAAGCGAACCCTTCGAAATTCCCTACTTTGACAATATTAAAATGAAGATAGGTTTTGTGGAGGCTAAACATGGGCCATACTTGGAACAGGCCGACAAAACATTGCGAGCCTTTTTAAGCCTAAACGCTGTGAACAGAATACAGGACTCGGAAAGAGTTTACAAGTACTACCATGAAACTTTAAAACATGGGTACACAAAGCCATTGACCGTTAAAACTTCGTCCGAGATATGGAACCATGTAAGTCCGGGAGAAATCATCATCGATTGGAACGAGCACGGCGAATTTTATTTGTGTGTCTCATGCGGTTGTGATTGGGAAGAGGAGCACGGACTTCAACTGGTTTTCAAGGACGGCGAAACGCTGACCCGAGCAAGTGGACACGATGGACACTACACGGACTAAAAAATGACTTATGGTGAATCCCGCGCTTACGCAAACAAAAACGGATTTCCCGACGGAATGTGTGTAACCTTTATACCGGGAACCTTCGGCTGCAGAAAAGAAACCATCCATTCTAATCCCGGTTCTTCGCTTACCGCGTGACCAAGCACGATAAGAGCGAGCTTGTCGCCTTTTAATCGGGCATCGCGGACATATTCGGCAGTTTCCCATTCACTCAGTTCTCCGATGATAAGCAGGTCAGGTTTTTCGCTTTCAATGCCCTGAATGTGGCTTCGGCCTCCTGAGGCTCCGGGAAGCAGAAGAATGCGCTGACAACTCTGATCCATATCGCCAATGACGCGCACCGTAGGGATGCCGAGTTTCTGTTTGGCGTTGGCCACGATGTCTTTCAATTTCAGAAAGGGTACGGTGAAGACACGCGGATTTTTCTCGTCGTAATATTTCTCATAACCCAGCGCCGTCATAACGCCCATCCTAACCCCATCCGGGACGTGGCTGTGGATGTAGTCGTGAAAGCGCCAAACGGCGATGCTATGCTTCTCAAGGAGATCGCGTTTGTATTTGTACACGTCATCCTGCTCCAGCCACGCCGTTTCGTCGAGGTGGTTGTAGAAGGTGGGTTCGTGGGCGATGATAAAGTTCGCGTTGGTGGCGATGGCTTTGCGGATGACCTCTACGGTCGCAAACATGGTGGTGATGATGCCCGTCACTTTCTGCGAGGCATTCCCCGACTTCAGCGTATCTACCGTCTTGGGGAACGGGGCACCCGGGATGGTTTTCAGGATCAGGTCGATCACTTCGCCAACGGTGGGAGCAGGCTGCTGCGCGAATGCTTCGCTGGCGGACGCACCCAGCAACACCGATGCGCCGATGGCTTGGGATACGGTGGTTAGAAATTCTCTTCTTCCGGTAGTCATAAGGGTGGTGTTCTGTAGTGTAAGATAGGTTTTAACCGCAAAGACGCAAAGGCGCAAAGTCAACGCAAAGAAAATCTAAATGCATTTCTTTGCGCCTTTGCGCCTCCGCGGTTAAAAACTGCATTCAATACTCCCCGTGAACCCCAAATATAGGCTTCCGGGTCTTCCACTTCCCTTTCGTAAAATCCGGTATCTCCTGCAACTGCCCCTTCTCCTGTATCGACTTCTCACTCAATGGCGTGATCGCATACCACGTAGCCAAATCATACACATCCAAAGGAAATTCCACATCGCGTTTAATACACTCGATAAAAGCATTATCCACAAAAAAATCCATCCCCCCATGCCCCGACTCCGTCGACAGCGCCGAATACTTCTTCCATAACGGATGATCGTATTCCTCCAAATACGGTTTGGGATCTTCCCATTTATGGTGCGGGCTCTTGTCTTCAAAATGAATAAATCCAGCCTCGGGTTCACCGGCATGAAAATCCTGCCACAAGCCATTGGTACCCTGCACACGGAAGCCGAGGTTGTAAGGCCGCGGGAGCGATGTGTCGTGGGTTAGCAAGATCGTCTCACCGTTCTCGCATTGGATCTGCGTGTTCACAATATCGCCTTGCTTGAACACCACCTTGGCATTGGGATGGTTGGGCCCGCCTTTTGGATTTTTCACAATGTAATCATGAAGCCCACGCGCTTTGCTCGCGATCGAAGACAGCCGTGCCAGGCGGTTGCCCCGGTTGATGTCGATCATGTTGGCCACCGGCCCCAGACCGTGGGTGGGATAGAGCTCGCCGTTCCGGTTCACATAATGCTGCGTGCGCCACCGCGCTTCGCTAAAGCCCTTCTCTCCGAAGTCAACACCGGGTTCGTCGGTCTGGCCGTTGGTGAAAAGCACGCCGCGAAGGTCGTGTTCGTAGCCGCCTTGCAGGTGGAGCACTTCGCCAAATCTTCCCTGACGCACCATGTTCAACACGGCCATGATGTCGCGGCGATAGCAGACATTTTCCAGCATCATGAACGGGGTCTTTGTCTTCTCATAGGTATTCACAAAATCCCAGCAGTCTTGCAGCTTGATGGCACCACACACCTCCATGGCCGTGATCTTCCCCGCTTCCATGGCGTCGACGCCGTGTTGTAAGTGCCACTCCCAGGGCGAGCAGACATACACCGCGTCCACGTCCGTACGCTTCAGCAAGTTGCGATAGTCATAAGGACCTTTGCCATATTCAACAGCGGCTTTCTTGTTGTATTTTTTGATGAGCGCCTGGGCCATCGCCATCATCTTCGGATCGGGATCGGCCATGGCCACAATCTCCACGTCCGTGCGCTTGAGCAATTCCAGCATGTGATCCTGCCCGCGCAACCCGACAGCGATCATCCCAATCCTGACGGTAGTCCGCTTTTCTTCGGCAAGTGCTTGGAACATGCCCACACCGGGCAGGGTAAGCAGTGAACCTGCGGCGGCGGTTTGTTTTAAGAAGTTTCTTCTACTGTATAACATAGCATTCATATTGGTGATTATTCTAAAGCGATTTCAGTTGATCGGCAGGATAGCTCCGGGCATCATGCTTCTTCGTGTGAGACAAAGGATTTAATCCGATAAGAGATATATGCCGATCATCGCGAAAACCATGCCTGTCGACAGAACAGCGCCAGGGATCACGCCATACAAGATCAGCGAAAGCACTACGGTAATCAGCGGCGAAAGTCCCGTCATCGGTGTAACGATAATGGCCTTGCCATAGCGAAGCGCATATACGAGCGTGAGCGCCCCGATGGCGTTGAGCACATGGATCAGGCTGGCCAGATAGGGACCTTTAAAGCCCCAGTTGACCGGCTTCGAAAAATCGGTCATCATCACCGCCACGGGAATGAGCAGGACGGCCGTCGCCATCATATAAAAGAAGATGCTCTCGGCCTTCATGACGTTGTTTGAAAACTTCATCACATAGGCCTGCAACCCCCAGAGAATAAAAACGCTGATCGACAACAGCAGCCAGCCATAGCCCGACGAACCGTTGCCGGACGCCGGCTGATAGGAGAGGAGCAAGATGGCTGCCAGTGAAATGATGATCCCGATCCAGTGTTTGCGCGTCGCGGTTTCTTTTAAAAAGAAGAGCGACAAGAAAATGGTCAGAATCGGGAATAGCGAAATGAGGGGAAATACAATATAGGCCGGTCCTTCACGCAAGGCCTGAAACAAGATCAACTGACCCCCCGCACCCAATAGGCCGATCGCCGACCCCAGAAAAATGGAGCGGAGATCGTACTCCAGTTTCCATTGGATAATATAGAGTGCTACCAACGAACACGGGATCATTGTGATGGCCCACACGGAGTAGCCGAGCGTGGCGGGAAAGCCTGCTTTCTCTGGAATTTCAATCAGTGCGCCCCATGCGCCCCAAAAAACGGTGGTGATGATCGCATAAAGCAACCAGGTTTTTTTTGCCATAAGATTAAATATAAAACAATGATACGAAAGTACATTATTTATTTAAGCTTATGTTTCAGAACAAATAAGGGATTTTTTCACCTTTTTGCCTGTCCTACACGGTAATGACCTCTACGCCGGCGTCTTGAAGGCGTTTTTTGTCGTCGGGGGTGATGTTGGTGTCCGTGATCACTTTATCGATCTGTTCGATGGAACAGATGAAAGCGAGACTGCGCTTTTTGAATTTGCTGGAGTCGACCAGCAGGATCACCTCTTTCGATATCTCGATCATGATCTCATTGAGGCGGGCTTCTTCCACGTTAGGAGTGAACACCCCTTGTCGCGTATCAAAACCATCGACACCCAGAAAAGCTTTATCGACATTGAAGTTACGCAGGCTTTTTTCAGCCAGCGGACCCACCAGGGAAAGTGAATTTTTCCGCAAATAGCCCCCCGGCATGATCATGTTGATGTTGGGCTTGGTGATCAGTTGATTGGCGATGTTCAACGCGTTGGTGATGACCGTAAGGTCCTGTAAATCAGGAAGGTTACGAACCAATTCAGAGGTAGTGGACCCCGAGTCGATAATGATGGTGTCCGACTCGGTGATGAGTTGGGCGGCCACTTTGCCGATGCGGGCTTTTTCCTGGAAGTTGATGCGGCTCTTGTCGGCCAGGCGTTGGTCGTTGGCCACGCCGGTCTCGAACTTCAGGGCGCCACCGCGGGCGCGGATCAGGGTATTCTTCTGCTCGAGTTGGTCCAGGTCGTTGCGGATGGTCACTTCGCTAACGCTGAACAACTTGCTCAGCTCTTCCACAAACACTTCGCCTTTTTCCGAGAGCAAATGAAGGATCTCTTTTCGCCTGCCAACGGTACTGTCTCTTTTCTTGGCCATGAGGTTAGGTTTTTACGAAAGTAAAGATAGTAAATACAGTAACTTATTTTATAAGCTCAATTTGCCCTATATCCTTATGATCCTTCCGCAGGCCTGTTTCTAAAAACCTCGTTTATTTCGATCGTTATCGGAAACACCTAATAAATGTTTCATTTCCTTATTTTTTATTGAAAAAATGTTTTCGATTTCTATTCGAAATGAAAAATAAAATTTTATTTTTGTTTAGTAAGTAAACGAAATATAAGATGGTGGCCTTTGGCCATAACCAAATCGAATGTTTCGGGTTACGAAGGAAATAGAAAGCTAAACCCCTGCGCCTATGAAAGCAAAACCTGTATACACGACCGAATATGAAAAGGACTGTGACGAGGTGATCTGGGGTAATTTCCAAAGCGGCGACAGAAAAGCTTTCGCCATGCTATACCACCGCTATTTCAAAACGCTCATCCAACACGGCCTTCGCGTGTCGACCGACAAGGACCTGGTCAAGGATTGCATCCACGACCTGTTCATGGAGATCTGGAAGAACAAACTCAATTTGTCCACCCCCGACTCGGTGAAGGCCTACCTGATCAGTTCCCTGCAACGAAAGGTTATACGCCAATTGAAGAGGACCCGCACGCGCGAGAACAGTTTCCTTCAGTGGCCCACGCTCGAATTCGTTCACTCAAAGGAAGACCAGATCATCTCCGAGCAACGCAAAGAAGAGCAACGCCGCAAGATCAACCGCGCCTTGGAAGTCCTGACGAAACGACAAAAGGAAGCCGTATACCTGAAATTCTACTCCAACCTCAGCTACACCGAGATCGCCAACCTCATGGCGATCAGTACCGAATCGATCTACAACCTCGTCTCCAAAGCCATGGACAACCTCCAGGGCGAACTCACCAAACTACCGGAACACAAATTTCAGTAAAGACATAGTTTTGGGTTAAAAAAGGAAAGACCCGCGGCTGAACAAAAGCACTTGTTCACCGCGGGGATTTTCGTTTTATACCCCGCCGTGCCCGGCCGTTGTTGGGCCGTTGTTGGTGTTCTTCACCAACAACATGAGGCATGAGTTCACCTTATCGCGCAGAAATCGTTCAAGGCGCAAACAATATGAAACGTCAAATGGCTTGACAAAAATTTATTGCCTCGCGCCTAAAGCTTGTTGGTGAAGAACACCAACAAGGGCGAGGGCGAGAGTTTTGGGTTAAAAAAAAGACCCGCCTGTAAACCCGGGCAACATCACTTCTTTCACCTCGACGGCCTTCACAATTCAATGATACCCCAACGGGCAGGGTATTGCGGTTTTGGTTTGGCAGCCAGGAGGTTTTCGATTTCACCCATTCAATAGTGAACATCCTTGGGAGCGAGGACTACCTCATTTGAGTTTCTTAAAAAAAATTCACTTTTTTTCCAGACTGCAAATTTTTTGCAGTGCCAGAGACGTATTTGAAACCGCGTTGGAATGAGGGGCAGGTCACCCAGTTATTGGTAAACTTCAAAGGTTCTCCTCATGAAAATCTCGGCTATCGTTATCACAGTTTGCTTGTATGTTGTTCCCTGCACAAGCAACCATGCACAAGACAATCAACAACCCATGCTGTCAGCCAACCCGAACGACGTGGGGTCGTTGCAGAACAGCATTAATCTTTTTACCGGCCAGGCGGGTTTCCCCATGACCCTGGCTTCGCTGCCCGGTCGCGGTGGACTGAATCCGCAGCTTACCATCCTGTACAACTCGGCCGGTGTAAAGCAGCAAGTCGGCACCTGGAATCGCGATGCACCCACAGGCACAGTAGGGCTGGGGTGGTATCTGGATTTCACCCACATTGTTGCCGACCACCAAAACACCGGTACACGACACGACGACACATTTTACCTGTCGGAAAGCGGTTCTTTGAATAAGCTGGTCTGCACGGATGCCGACCAACACACCCCCAAAAAGAATTACCGGACCTATGTGCTCGAAACGCATCAACCCTGGATTATCCTCTATTATTACAACGACGAAAAGTGGGTGATCACAAAAGACAATGGCTACAAAAGCGTATTCGGCGACAACAAGAGAAGCAAAGCTGACGGCACTGTACAGTACATGGTTCGTTGGGGCAACTGGATGGGCGACAGCAACGTGCAGGCCGGACAATTGCCGCTAGCCTATGCGTGGAACCTGTCGACGGTCGAGAATTTATGGGGCGACAAACTGACCTATTATTATACCAATATCGAAGAGCGCGTCGGCGCGTCCACCGGCAAGTACCACACCCGGGCATCCGCACTGAGAAAGATTGTGGGACCCACCGGCAATTCGATTGAGCTGAAATACCAGGACAAGCTGTGCGAGCAATGCTCGGCGCCTTATGCCTTTCGCAACCCGGCGGTGAAGCGGGAATATCAGGACCCGCACGTTGAAGCCGCCGAACCGGATGCCTATCAGGAAAAATACGAGTCGCGCTACTTGTCGAGCGTGGCGACCTACGATGAGAAGAAAGCCTTGCTGTATACCATCAAACTCGACTATGATTTTATATATGGGAAGGAAGGCGTCGGCGAGTTTTATAAGCGATTGCTCACAAAAATACAAAAGACAAACGCCAACGGAGAACAAGTTCCCGCTACGGTATTCGGTTATCATCGCGAAGGTGATGCCCGGGGTTATCTCTCGCACGTGGACAATTCCATCGGCGGAGTCATCTCCTATAACTACCAATTAAAATCCAATATTCTCGGAGGTTTTGTCTATTCAAACGGAAAATATACCATCCCCGGCGTCAGCCTTAAACCGGTGAACGGTTTGAGCAAAAGAGACCTGACGATAAAACCTCCTGCGCCTACGGCAGGGAAGTCTATCGGCTTCGCCGACTTGCAAGTGGGGTCGGACTATGTCGTGGTCATATGGCGTGAGCTAAACGACGCCGGTAATATCTATGATGCCCAGGGATATCTGTATATCTATCAATGGGAAGGCGAGTGGGTGGAGTATAACATGGGAAGGATCGGCGCCTACGACGTTAGCGACGACCTGAACCGCTTCAAAGCTTTGTTTACCCTGCAGCCCGACTTCTTTGCTTTTGTAAAACGGTCGGAGAACAGCGACGGGTCGTTCGGCGACTGCAACCGAAAGGACCTGTTTGTCTTTAGGAAGTCCAAGACCGGGTGGGAAAAGTTCAAATTCGAAAACATAGACTTGCCCTACTATTTTTTTCACAAGAAGTGCGACGAAGGCTATTGGGCATCTGAAACATTTCTTTTCAGCGGCAACCGGTACATAGCGCTTGGGTCGAGGGCTTCGCGCGGATTTACAACCTATACCTGGAACGGTTCGATGTGGGTGATGGAGGACCACGAAACGTCGTTCACCGCGATAGACAATGCCCTATCCGGTGAAAACAACTATATCATTTACCACAACAACGACGAAAACCCCAACGGGAAAGACCTTACCACCATTTGGTATCTGACGGAAGATTTAGAATGGGTGCGAAATGTATTTCCCACCAACTTTCGCTTTGCCAGCGGAAAAGCCAAACGCGACGCCGATGGTACAGACCGGTCCTTTTGGTACAATGCACCGGCCCTTTCCCTATGCATGGCCGACGACAACCCGGAGTATGCCTATCAGTGGGACGATAACTATAATATTACCAAGCGGATCGAACTGTTCACCACCTACAAAGAAAGCGACCCCGTATTCCTAAATGACAAAGGCCGGGTCCTTTGCAATGTGGGTTACATCGGCGCCTTCAACGGCAGCAATTTTGTGACGAATCCGTTTGGTCGAAACCATCACACAAACAAGACCTTCTTTACACCGCAAGGTATCGTTTACGGGGGCAAATTTTTTCTGCCAGATTTTCCATGGTTTGTTCACACAGAATTCGATCCCAACACCAATACATGGACAAAAAACGAGGGACAGACTCCAGTCTTCGCGGGTCTTTCAAGCGCAGTGCTTCTGGGTGGAGCGATCCTTTACCGCGAGCCGGACGGATCGTGGTTGAACATTGCGGAGTTTCCTACCGAAGGGAGGTCGGGTAGCGATGTAAATACCGTTGGGCCCAATGTCTTTACCGAATCCATACCGCTTGATCTATCGACGTCAGACATTCCCGGCAGTACGGTCATCCACTATCTGAAAAACGGCAGGGACCAGGCGTATACTATTCCCTATCTCATGGACGACGTCGTGCACATCTGGGAGGATGGCTGGAAGGACAAACATTTTGGTGGATACAACATCTATGTAGCCTTCGACCGGACCAACCCAACCAAGGAAAGGTCGAAAGCGCTATACCTGTTCCGACTGAGCGACGATCAGATTACCGGAGGCCACGAATCGCTGGTGGTGTCCTCCATCACCGTGAACGACGGGTATCTCGACTTCAAGAAATCGTTTAGCTATAACACCGCTTCTGCCGTCATGTCGGCCAACGGGGCCTATCCTACATTCAATCAAGTGGACGTGATCAATGGCAGCCTCGACCCGGCGAAGCGCCCTCATGGATTCACGCGACATTATTATTACAATCGCAAGGATCTGAAGAGCGGAAAGTACACTAATGTGCCCGAGGCCCAGGATGAAACATTTGGCGGGCAGATCGTGGGTACCCCGTATCTCACCGAAGTGTACGACGATGTTGGCACCAAGCTTCAATCCTCTACCACGTTCTATTCGCGTTATGAAAACAACATCTTTCGCAACACCGCCAGCGGACCCGTGTGGATTGGCATAAGCAGCTTTCTGCGGCCCGTCAAGACGATCAGCACCGCCTATTATCCGGACCATTCAACCTTCACCACAGCCGCCATCACCGTCTACGACGCACAGACCGGGCTGGTTTCAAGCACTAAACAGTATAACGGTGAAGCAACTTGGATGGGGTCCGAGACGATCTATGCATACTACAAAGATGTATACCCGGCGCCGCCAAACGAATCGCCCGCCACGGCGAAAAATATCCTCAGCGAGATCGTGGGCACGGTCAACAGGGTAGACGGAAACACGATCTCAAGCACGGCCACGCTATGGCAAACCACCGGCGTTCCACAGCCTACCCGTTCGTACGTGTGGCGCGGCTCGGGCGATGAATCTTTTACCCACTACGATGGCACCGATCCGGGGCCCGACTGGCGGCTGACAAACAAGGTCACGCTTCGCGACGCCGTGGGCAATATCCTGGAGAGTTTCAACTTTAAGAACACGCCCGAAGCGGCCGCCTACGACGATCTGAAACGCAACCCCATCCTCAACGCTTCCCATGCCGCATACGACCAGGTTGCCTACACGGGCTTTGAGCCCGGCCAGAACAAAGGCTGGACCTTCGATCCGGCAGCCCTCAATGCCGCTGCCAGCCGGGTATTCACAGGAAGCAAATCGCTAAAGGGAAAGCCCGCGACGAGCGCGACCCTGCCGGTGGGAACATACGAACTGTACTTCTGGTACCGGGACGGCGCGGTCACCACCAGCACTTCCGGCGGGAGCGTTGTGTCGGAAACCGACGTGTTGCAACGATTAGGCTGGACGCAAAGGAAGGTCGTTGTGAACCTGGCCACGCCAGGCACCATTCAAGTTGCCCCTGCAGGATACCTCGACGAGCTACGCCTGCATCCACCGGGGGCTTACATGACCACCATCGCCTACAACAGCAAAGAGCAAAAGGTGGCCGAGACCGGGCCTTCCATGATCACGACCTATTATTACTACGATAGGCTCGATCGTCAACACTACATCACCGACGATAACAAGAACATCGTGAAGCACTATCTCTATGGATTTAAGAAATCACCAACCGATTGAGCTATGAGACACATGAAATACTTTCTAATGATCATGCTCGTCATGAATCTGCCGGGCTGTCAACGAACGATGGCGCAGATCTTTAAGACGAAAATTTCCCCCGGCGACAGCCTCCTGAGGGTACAAGCCTGCCGGCTGCTAAAGCTGCCTTATGAATACGATGCTCCCATGATTACACAAATGACAGGGTATCTCAAGAGCCGTCAAAATACAGTGAAAGCGTTGGCTCCAAGGGCATTGAAGGCGAAGGCTCCTTTGCGTGCGAATGCCCAACGTACTGCTACAGACCTGGACAAGGTTTGGGACAAGACGTTTGGCGGGTATAACGACGCTTGTCATGCCATCGTCAATACTGGCGACGGCGGGTATTTGCTGGGTGGCACTACACAAGGAGGAAATATTGGCGACGTCACCGAAGATGCCAGAAGCCTGCATGACTTTTGGATAGTAAAGACAAACGCACAAGGCGACAAGCAATGGGATAAAAGATTTGGCGGCGGAGAGTCAGGTCCTGCTCGCCGAGCTAACGTCCTCAGGTCTCTCGTTCAGACAAATGACGGTGGCTATATGCTGGGTGGTTCTTCCAGCGCGGAGATCGGATGGGATAAAAGCGAATCGTCACGGGGAGACCACGACTATTGGATCGTAAAGATCAACGCTCAAGGCGTTAAAGAATGGGACAAGCGATTTGGTGGAACGGACTATGATGAATTATCGACGTTGATTCAAACCACCGACAATGGATACTTGCTGGTCGGAAGCAGTGTAGCGGGACAAGGCGGCGATCGGACTGCACCTGCTTTGGGGTCGGGTGATTATTGGGTCGTAAAAATCGATTCCAGGGGCATCAAAGAATGGGACAAAGCCTTTGGCACGGCAGGATGGGACGTCTGCAATGCCGTGGTTCAAACCAGCGATGGCGGTTATTTGCTGGGTGGATTTGCCAGCGGCGACAACGACTATACGGCAGCGAATTATTGGGTTATTAAAATAGACGCGCATGGAGAAAGACAATGGGATAAGAAGTTTCGAGGCGATTCATTCGATCACCTCACCACAATGGTCCAGACCGACGACGGCGGGTTCTTATTGGGCGGGGCGTCGAGCTCCCAGGCCGGACTTGATAAAAGCCAGCCCTCGCAGGGCACCGATTTTTGGGTCATTAAAATTGACGCCGGCGGCAACAAAGTGTGGGACAAAGTTTTTGGTGGCAGTGGAACAGATTATTGCGCATCGATACTTAAAAAAGACAATGGGGATTTCGTGCTGTTTGGATATACGGATTCGCCGGCCGGCAGCGACCTCACCGAAGATTCAAAAGGCGGCTTCGACTATTGGTGCCTGCGCATAAGTGCCACGGGAAATAAGCAATGGGATAAGCGTTTTGGAGGAGGTCCCTTATTTTATTACGACGACTGGTTAACGACTGCCACGACGGGGGCGCAAGACGACACTTATGTACTGGGCGGTTACTCCAATTCGGATCAAGGCACCGACAAAACAGAGCCCCCCCGGTACAGGGGGCAATACGATTACTGGATTGTCAAAGTGCAGGAACTGTCGGCACCCGTAAACCTCTGCGGTACAGCCATCACCTTTCCCAACAACAAGACACTTTGCAAAGGCGACCAGGTCGATCTGTCGGTAAACAATCCCGACGTCACCGCATCGTGGGAAATACCAGACGATGTAGAGAAAGAGACCATTGGCGTGATTAAAGACCCATTCATCTTTGCACCCGATACCACGACCACGCTTAAGGTAACGTTATCCAAAGCCGGGTGCTCGCCGGTTTCGAAACTGATCACCATCGTGGTGCACGAACGGCCCGAAGTTGAATTGGTGAGCATGCCCGACGTTTGCCCGGGTGAGTCGTTTGTAATGGAAGCCTCGGAGGTTCCCGGCGCGACCTACCATTGGCAACCCATGAACGCCACCACGCGCGCCGTAACGGTGGCGCCCAGCGATTGGACCTCCTACAGCCTTGAAGTTACCCTCAATGGCTGCAGCAACACGAAAACGTTTCTGCCGCAATTCAAATCCAAAGCCTCTGCAGGTATGGACGAGACCATATGCGTTGCCGGCCAAGCCACCTTGCGTGCGGGAGAGGCCGATAGCTACGCCTGGAGCACTGGAGAAACCACACAGGAAATAACCTTCGATCCGACGACAGCGGGCAGCTACACCTTTTCCGTAACCGCCACTACCGATGGATGCAGCACCACCGATGAGGTGGTTGTCACGGTCAACGCCTATTGTCCGGGAACACCCATCGGCTTCCTGGCGCAACCCGTAGCGATCAATCGCATCGACCTCCATTGGGACGAGCCGGCCGGCAATCAAACCGAATACGTGATCCAGCGACAAGACGCCTCCGGAACCTTTGCAGACCTTGCCACAGTGCCAGCAGGCACACACGACTATCAGGATGCAGACCTCACGGAGGGCACTGCCTACGCTTACAGAATATTTTCACGCGCGGGTACCGAACAGACGAAGGAAGTCTATGCCGCGGCCCGGACCTTTTTGCCCGACATGAATTTTGTGCGTGAAACGTCCGTCACCGCCAAGGACATTCTGCCCAAGCCAACGCATTATGCGCCGAACGCCGACGCCGTGAACGACCTCATCTCGTCTTTGACCAAAGAGCAACGTCACATTACCTGGACTTACTACAACGGCCTGGGTACTGAAATACAAACGGTGGTACAACAGGAATCGCCCAGCGGTAAAGATGTGGTGACGCCCGTATACTTCGACGAATTCGGAATGTCTTCGCGACAATACCTGGCCTTCACCAAGGAGCAGGACGAACCAGGAAATTATGTCGACCGCGCCGAAAAGCATGCCGCAGTATTCTACGCCTCGCCACCCGACAAGGTGGCCGGCACACCGGATGCCTATAGCCAGACCGTGTTCGAGAAGTCGCCGCTCAACCGAATTGTGAAGCAGGGCGGTATCGGCCCGGAATGGCAGCCCACCCCGGATGCGCAATTGAACGACCATGCCGTGAAGAGCAGGTTGGAGCTCAACGCGGAACATGAAGTCTTGCGCTTTGGCTATAATCCCTTTAGCAACACGTTCTTCTTTGAACCTTACTTTTGGCCGGTCGGCTGGTTGTACAAAACGAAAACATACGACGACGATAACACCGTTGTGATCGAATTCAAGGACTTGAACGGCCGCTTGATTTTGAAGCGCGTGCAACTGGCGCGCGGCGTGGATCCCCCGCTGACCCGAACCAACTATGCCGATACCTACTACATCTACGACCCGCTCGGCAGACTGGTGGAAATACTTACGCCCGAGGCCGTAAAACATTTGAAGGAACTCCACAACATCGATTGACCATGGCCCCAGTTCAACCCGTGGCAAAAAAATTACCATCCATTAAAACATTCCGATTTTGAAAACCCTATACGCCTTTAGTTTCCTGTTGTGCTTTTTTGGAATTTCAACATTAAGGGCACAAAATTATAGCAGTGTAACGCTTGGCCCAAACAACGTGGCCGGCTTTTCTTTCGACGGTCACAATCTAAGCTTCACGATCCGGATCAACCTGGTGGAAATACCACCGGGCGCCGCGATCGACCAGGTTTACCTCGATCTTACGGCTCGTAACGACGACAATCGCGCCACCTTCCAGGCAGACATTCGGCGCATGGCCGGAGGGGTTGCGGTAAGCTACAACGAGGTGCAGACTTCTTTCTTTTACCAAGATTACCGGCTCAACATCACGCCATTAGTACGGGACGTGATTGCCAACCCCGGGCAAGGCGATGCGCTGTTATTGATGATCAACCGATATTCGCGACCGGACTTTCCAGAGCCCAAGCAGCGCCCCCAATTATTCGGCTTGCATTTGACCTACACGTTCGTTCCGCCAACCATTACAAGCAGCGCGACGTCGGCATGCGAAGGGGGCAACGTGCCCCTGACCATTAGTAATTTCAGCAGCACGCAATCCTATCAATGGCAAAAGGACGGAACGGCCATTCCAGGGGCAACGTCCCAAACCTATAGCGCCACATCGTCAGGTCTATACACCGTTAGCGCGGGATCCTCCCGTGTCTCGAACGGCATTCCCGTAACGATCTATCCGAAGAGTCCAGTGGGATTTTCCGGCGGCTTGTCTGTTGCCAGCGTATGCAACACGAAGAATATCTATGTCACAGCAGGCAGAATGAGTGACTACCGGTGGTCCGTAACGGGGGGAACGATTATAAAAGGCGACAACACAAACCAAATTTTCGTTCACTGGAACAAGGGCGGGGAGCAATCCGTCAGTGTCAGTTACACCGACGAAAATAATTGCCCCTCCAATACAGGGACCATGCAAGTAAACGTACTGGATAACGACTTCTGCTACCAGTTCGACGACCACCAGCGCATGGTGACTAAAAAGACGCCGGACGCCGATTGGATAGACATGGTGTACGACGAATACGACCGGCTCGTGCTCACCCAGGATGGAAACCAGCGCGCAAAAAGCCCGAGGGAATGGACCTTTATCAAATACGACCAATATGACAGGCCCATACTCTCGGGCATTTATAAAGATCATGCGAACCGCGACCGGCAAGGGATGCAAACGGCAGTATCGGACTTTTATCATCCTTCCACGGCAACCGCGCCGGCGCTGTTTGAAACCTTTGTCGGACCGGCCGCAGGCAACGTGCATTATTACAGCAACACATCGTTTCCGCAAGCGGCCAACGAAGAAGACTATCTTTCGGCAACCTACTACGACGACTATGCGGCGATAGCCTCATTGCAGAATACCGCCTTTAATTATGTGGCCAAAGACATTGCAGGGACGGTTGCCATGGCGGGCAAGGCATACAGCCAGCAGGCGAAACCGTTCCTGCAAGTGAAGGGGCTTGTAACAGCCACCAAGACGAAAGTGCTGGATGCAAATAACGTATGGCTATGGGGCGCGCGTTACTATGATCAGAAGCTGAGGGTGGTGCAAACTTCCGCGAGCAACCATCTTGGCGGTGTAGACCGCAACACCATGGTCCTGGATTTTACAGGTCTGGTGCTGAAAAGCAAGACCACGCACAACGTTCCTCAAAAGAAGGCCATCGTTTTGTACCGGCGCCACGAATACGATCACACCAGCCGCCTGCTTCACGTGTGGCACCAGGTGAACAATTCCCCCGAAGTGCTGCTTTCGAGTCTAGAGTACAACGAGGTGGGGCAGGTCGTTACAAAGAAACTGCACTCCGAAGACAGGGGTGTCACCTTTAAACAGGTTATCGACTATAGATACAATGCACAAGGGTGGATGACACGCATTAACCACGCAGACCTTGCGGCAGAGGCGGCCGGCGACCCCAAGGACCTGTTCGGCATGGAGCTGGGTTATAACGACGACATCGGGATACCCGGGTTTACATCCCTGTACAGTGGTAATATATCGGCTACCCGGTGGAGTGTAAATCAAGGGCTGGGCATACAAGACGCGTCGCAAGGCATCGACGAGCCGACCGAGCGCGGCTACCGGTTCGCCTACGATGCACAAAGCCGGCTGCTGTCGGCCAACCACAGCCGGAAGGCCGGCACGTGGGAGAACGTCGAACAGTTTAACGAGGACAACTTTCAGTACGACCAGAATGGTAACATACTGTCGATGAACCGGGGCGGCGAATCAGGCACTGACCAGGACGTGTTGAAATATGCTTATCAAACTAACAAGCTGATGAACGTGACCGACGACGGGATAGACAACGAAGGTTTTGTCGACGGCAACACCGGCGGAGAGGATGACTATCATTACGACGCCAACGGCAACCTGACAACCGACAAAAACAAAGGGCTGACGGCACTGAACAGCATACAATACAACTACCTGGATAAACCGGAGTTGATCTCCAGGTCGGCCAGCGAATTTGTGACCTATCTTTACACAGCCAGCGGCGAAAAGCTTCGACAGAAAGTGACGACAGGAGGCACTGCTAAAACGATCGACTACGTCGGGCCTTTTGTTTACGAAAACGGCGTGCTCCAATTCATCCTTCACGACGAAGGCCGTGTCGTGCCCGCGGGCCGGGGCTGGGAATATCAGTACGATCTAAAGGATTACCTGGGCAACGTGCGGGCTACGTTCACCACGAAGGTGAATACGATTACCGCCACGGCCACGATGGAAACCGTGAATGCGGCAAAAGAACACAGCGAGTTTTTGTACTACGACAAGGCCGTGGTGGTGAACCTCCCGCTCTACGACCACACTTATCCTGAAACCACACCGGTTGCCGGCAAGACCTACAACGCCATCAGGCTCAACGGCACAACCAACGAACGGAAAGGCCTCGCAAAATCGCTTAGCGTTATGCCAGGCGACAAAGTGAAGATGGAAGTCTATGCAAAATACCTGGACTTGGCCCGCCCCAACCTGAGGGCAGTAGTCGATAAGTTGGCGGGCATCGCAACGGTGGCCGCTGCACGAGCCGGCATAGGCGTGGATGGCGGAAAAATGTCTCTTTCATCGGCGCAGACCTGGCCAGCCGATGACCTTCGTGCCGCCCGTTCGGACGCCAGCCCGGATGCCTTTCTCAATTATGTGATCCTCACGCCCGATGGCAACGTTACCCTGGCATCGGATAGAGTGCGTATATCCGAAAATGCCCGCGAAGACGGCACCGATCGGCCCCACGAGCAGTTGCTAATGGAAATTGAAGTACGCTCCCCAGGCTTGTTGTATACCTGGATTTCCAACGAAAACGACACCCCGGTAGAAGTGTACTTCGACGACTTTACGGTAGAGCACACTTTAAGCCCGCTCTTGTCACAAGCCGACTACTATCCGTTTGGGCTGGCCTTTAACGATTATCACCGTGAGAATGTAAGCGAAATCAAATACCTTTATCAGGGAAAAGAGCTGGAAGAAAACACGCAGTGGTACGACTTCCATGCCCGCAGGTTCGATCCGCAACTGGGTCGCTTCACCACCATGGACCCGAAACTCACCGGCTTTAGCTTGTTTGTGGGCATGGGCAACAACCCGGTGAGCACGATCGACCAAAACGGAGAAGAGCCCATCACGATAGCCGCGGCCATCATCATTGGCGCAGCCGTGGCAGCCGCGTCGTATACGGCAAGCGTTGCCTTCAGCGAAGACGGATTCGACAATTGGAATTGGGGCTCTTTTGCCTTGAACGTCGGGGTAGGCGCAGTGTCGGGTGCATTCAGTTTCGGAGTCGGCTCGGCGGTGGCGGAGTCGGGTATTCAATCCTGGGCCGGGCAACAATTGTTGAGCGCAACCCTTCATGCGCACATACAAGGTACCTTGTCAGTTGCTCAGAATGGAAGTTATGGAAGTGGTGCACTTTCTGGATTTGCAGGCAGTTGGGTTGGGGCAGGGGTGCTGAAAGGAACGGCTCGTTCGGCGCAGTGGGTTCAGGTTACGGCTTCGATTGGTTCAGCGGCAGCGGTTTCTGGGGTGGCGTCGGAGGCTTCGGGAGATGATTTTTGGAAGGGGTTTGCTGTGGGGGCGATTGTGGCGTCGGCGAATCATGTGGCGCATGGGGTGGCGAGTGAGGTGGAGAAGGCGAGGTTTGCGAGGATTGCGAGGGTGCTCGCGCAGCAAGTCTGGCCAACTTTTGAGACTATGTGGTTAAAATATCCATGCAATTCTGTTGATAACAATGGAGATCCCATTATCCGCCATCCTAGTCTAGATGATTGGGCGGCAAACCAATGTGCTGTAAGAATGTGTGTGACGCTTGAGGCGGCCGGAGTTGACTGAAGCCGCTAAGAGATTATGCGAAATCGAAGGGATATTCAATCACTTCAGAAGGATGGGTGACAAGCTCACAAGCATTGGCGGAATGGTTGAGTAAAACTTTTGCAAAACCAGAAGTTATGTCACCGGAGGCATTCGATACAAAAAAAGCAAATTTGCAGGGAGTCTTTTATAAAGTGCCATTCGAAGGAGGTCAGTCCATGGGACATATTGACCTGATTAGTAATGGTATCCCCGGTTCTACTTTAGCCTCCGGGGCAGCTGTTTGGTACTGGCCAGTAAAGTAGAATTAGTGAAGTATGATGTATCATAGAGTTGGGTTTGAAATGTTAACGATAATAAAGACAATAATAGATGAGAAAGATAATAATAGTAAAGTTAATCTGTGCTTGGTGCAGTGTAGCGCATTCGACACCATTGACAGAGGGGTGTTGGATTCCGTTGAAATATGTCATGGCTCTGTCTGCTTCCGTCAGACAAGACACAAAAGAAATGCTTATTCCGTTCCAGTCAATTACCGTTAATAGTCAGGGAGTTTTGGTAAAGGCATATGGAAGCGAAGAAAGCGTTGCACAGCTGGGGTACGATGGAGGACGCATTGAGATATTAAACGTCGAGCGCTTTGTTAATTTAATGTACTTTGATTTAAAGGAAGTATCAGAAACACGGTATTTTCTTTCCACTCAGGGCTTTTTTTTGATCTTGAGTATGGAATCCGCAACTGGAATGTCAGAGATTAAATTCGTCAACGAATTTCAAGGATTTGCATTTAGTACTTTTTACGGGGCAGTATTCCGCATACAGATGGCCAAGCACTTCTGCATTGTTGGTGTTAATGAATGTCTATCCTTTACGATGGACGGAAAAGTGAAGAACTCCTCATCTTGGTCACGTTATGAATTGATAAGAGACTATCCGGATGTTTCGAACGGCCGGGTTGTAAATCGAATCAAAATAGTCGGTAAAAAGGAAGAAGAATTTGCGGCTGAGATAAAAGATAAGTTTATTCTTTTTTATAGGTATACAAAAGACAAGTTTCAGATTGAATTGTCAGATCGCCCAGTTTATACGTTGCAATTGGTTGAAGATTGAAAATATCGACTCGAGTGGGCTGGAGTAGTTGATTGGCGCAAGGGATCAGGCCTCGGCGTTGATTGGTTCGGCTGCCGCGGTTTCCGGAGTAACGTCGGAGCGATAATGAAAACACTTAAAAAACTATTCTTTATCTATTTGATTCTGAGTGCAAGCATAATGATCATGATATCGTTATATGGTTTTCTTTCGTTCTTGTATCCTCGTGACTGGCAGCGAATAAATTCTGTCGTGTATGCACACTACTTCTCCGCTCATTTAGTGTATTATTCTTTCATGATTTCAATGGTCAATATTCCGGTTTTTGGAATCTCTAGCTTGATCCTTTTGATAAAAAGACAACAGATTGGTCTTGCGCTAGTCCTTATTTTGGCAGCAACTATTTACTTCATTTTTGGTAGGATGATGGGAGACGGATGGTAGAAGCGTACAAAAAAGCTGGTGAAAATCGTGAAATCAAATGAAAATTGAATTAATAGTTGTTACGCTGCTGCTCTGCACTGCGTCAGAAATTCAAAAGGATGACGTGGTTTGTGCTATTGAACTATCTGTCGTTAAGTCTAAAAAATTTGGTCAATTAGCGGCAGTACTGGGAAAGATTGAAAACCGAACAAACAAGAAATTGTATTTTGATCGAATGCAATATTTCACGACTGACGTGCTGAAACAAGAGGGAGATAAGTTTGTTGACTTTAATGAAGGTTGGTGGTCTTTTGAAGTAATAAATAAAGATCGAGATGAAATCGCGGCTGAACTGCGAGATGTCGCTCCTAGAGTTTCCGTGTTTGATCAGTCAATAGGCAAATTTACAGATTCTCTTGCAAGAGCTTTTTACACTGAATTCGTGAGTGATAAGCGGTTTGTCAAATCAACGAAGGATAGCGCTGATGTTATGAACTGGGTCAGGATGAAGTTTGATCGAATAGCTTTCTTAAGGCCTCACCAAAGCTCTAAGGACATGACTAGGATAAACTCTCTACCTCCGGGTTCATACAAAATAATCAACAGTTATTCGGATGTTAATGACAAACAGGTAAAAACCAGGTTGCCTCATTTGAAATTGCCAAAGATTTTAAATGGTTTTGAAAGATGGAGTGGAACAGTTTCTGATACACTTTATTTGAATGTGAAGTAGTTGCGCTGCAAGGGGGCCGAGCACTCCGACCTCTAAAGGATCAATAGGACCGGACCATGTTAAGTATTAGCAAAGCGGTAGTTACGATTATTTTTATTTCTGTAGTCGGTACTTTATATGGGCAGAGTACGGAAGCAATTGATAACCTGAAGGCGAACTCAGATGAGATATTGCTGATAAAGGTGACGATCGATAGTTCATTTTTTTTGATGGAAAACTTTAGGTGTTATTCCTCGGCTCATGGAGACGTAATTGAAATTTTCAAGCAAAAAAAGATTCCGCCCGACAGAAAAAAGATAATTGTTTTTCATAGTGCCAAATGTAGTGGCGAAGGTTTTCCACCGGCAATGAAGCTTGTGAAGGGAGCGCAGTACTTCGTTTTTCTTTCGACTGACAAACTAAACAAGGAGGAAGTTAACAATGATCGGAGTAATACAATACAGTTCAGTGTAACCGATTATTACTTGGGTATTTTGGAATACAACGAAGATTTATACAAGTATTTAAGGCGGTAAGGGCACCTTTGCCTTGAACGTTGGCGCAGTGTCGGGTGTATCAGTTTCGGTGTCGGCTCGGCGGTGGCGGAGTCGGGCGCCGTGGGTTCAGGTTACGGCTTCGATTGGTTCGGCAGCAGGGTTTCTGGGTTAGCGTCGGAGGCCACGGGAGATGATTTTTGGAGGGGATTTGCTGTGGGGGCGATTGTGGCGTCGGCGAATCATGTGGCGCATGGGGTGGCGAGTGAGGTGGAGAAGGCGAGGATTGCGAGGATTGCGAGGTTGGCCGCGCAGCAAGTAGGAGGAGGAATTACAGTTTTAGATTATGACGCAGACTATTCCGATCCTAGATATCTTGGTGTTTTTATAAGACTGGGTTTTAACGACCCCAATGAACAATTTTCGGAGTACGGATGGATCCAGACTGTTCGAACTAATGCGCTAAACAGCTATTCGCAGTCTTCGCCATTTAACGACACTCCGGGTGACGGAGTGCCGTATTATACCTTTGTTTCCTTCAATACTGATGGTTTTAAGACGATAATGGTGGATTACCCAGGCAGAAGCATAAATTTTAAGTCTGTTTTCTGGCGTGCGGAGCTAACAATAGGTGGAATAAAAAATGGTGTATTCGTGCCACTTCGTACGATGACCTACGGTTTCGACATTAATCAGGGAAAGCTCACAGTTATTCCGTTGAAAGTAGCGCAGCCTAGTCCTTGGCATTTAGACTCATTTACAAATAAAACAAAATGGTAAGATCAATAATTATCTCTTTTTTGCTCTTAAACACATATTGTGAGGCGCAAACACTAAGTAAAATAACGTCTGATCATATTAGAATCGATCAGGCTGGTCCCCGCGATGCGATGATGGCACCAATAATCATAACAACGGAGAAAGTGCAGGTAGTCGCGCCTGAATCGTTTGTTCAAGTCGATAAGCGCTTGTTTGAGTCCTTGTCTGAATATATTAAGAGTAGCGAGGACTTACTTCGCGAAGGAGGCCTGGATGAATTTGGGGTGTTCAAAGTTACAAGCTTTATTGATGGTAAAGCAGAAACTTACTTTACGGGCACAAGGCAGAAATCTGCCCATTTCTTTAAGGAATTTAGAACCCTTTTGAAAGACCTCGGATCACCGGAGGAGTTAATTCAGAGAGTTGATAAGACTTTGGCCAGGATCGACTATTAACCTTCATTGCGTAGCAAGGGGGCTTCAATAAACTCAGCTAACTCAAGCCAGAAGCAAATGAAATGTTCTACGATAGTTCCGAAGAAATTCATCAACCTGACGCTTCTTTTATACATCTCTATAATTACATGTAGCTGTCACGTGCATTGTGACTTGAAAGGTAAATGGTTGATCAAAGAAGGTACTTTGTCTCGCGACTTTCGGAGATCGGGGCATCTGTATTCTGGTAATCGTGTTGAATTTTTTAAAGATCGACTTGAACTTGCATCGGGTTTTTCCTACAGTATTTTACCATGGGATTCTTCCGACTGGAGGCTGGGCCGATATCCCTTTGTATACTATGGAAACACCGAGAGCTACCGGATTATAGACGATACATTGCAGATATACAGCGTGCCGTATGGCCGGTGGGAATCGTTCAAAATAGAATGTACTCGCAGTGACGAAATAACATTGAAAGCCGCCAGAGATACAGTGATTTTGGTACAAGATAGAAGTAGAGAAGCTAACTTGAATTGTTCGATTAAAACCATCAAGGCACACGTATACGAACAAGGTCTGGGACTATTTGCTAACAACTACAAGGTAACCTATTCACGAGGTGATAATCTTATTTTCCAGCAATTAAGCGACAAAGATCCAAGTACTGGAACGAAGATCATTCAGCTTAAAGCGGGTACTTTTGATGATATATGTAAAGGACTTAGTCAAATTGATTTGACTAAACTAAAAGACGCTTACGTGACAAATGAATCTGAAGCTGAGGTGAAAGACATCGAAATCGAACTAATTGATGGAAAGAACTATAGATTTCATTTAGAAAATGACGATTACCCAGAAGAATTGATGTTAGCCCTCATACCAGTACTGTATGGCCACCAATATTATGTATACGGAAAATTGCCAGTGGTAAAATAGCAGGAGTATAGTGGAGGCCAACGTTCCGCATCTTTGTTGAGCAGATTAATGGACATTGGATATACGACTCGCGCCCGCAACTTGTTCGTAGAGATCCATCAACAAGTTGCGGGCGAGGGAGTCAACACTCTGATATGGGGAATTTTATATGCCTAAGCCCTTCAATTTTTCAACAATCAAGAAATAAGGATTTCCTTTCAACCCGGTTTCAGCCGATTGCTTGCCGCTCTGGTCGCCGCTGGCAGTTGCCACTACCCAGCGATGGGCGGGACGTTGTGAGGCCACAGTATTCAGCTTTTCAATCCACGCTTGCATTGCGGCTTTGTCTCCTTTCTTTTGCCATACCCAAAACGGTAAAATGTTGTTGAGGGTCGGCTCAAGCGGTTGTTGATTGGAGTATTCGATGATCGCGGTCTGAAGCGCTTCTGCTTCCTTGCCTTTGTTCATTTTTTGCAAACAGAATGCCTCCGCATATTCCTGCATCCGGGTGTCGGCGTCATAGGGTTTGCCCACGCCGAGATTCTCGGGCCATGCTTTTGATTTCTCCAGTTTGGTCATGGCGTCGGCGTATTTCTTTTTGCCGATCAGGTCGAGGGCCCAGAGCATGTAGGCTTGTTCGTAGACGGTCTTGCCGTCGCTGGAACCTTCAAAGGGAAGGATGGTCATTCCTTCCAGGGTTTTCACGCTGGCGGCGTATTGGCCGGTGTTAAGAAGGGCTTTCGCATATTGCAGCCCCAGGGTGTAGTTGCCTTTGAATTTCTTAACAGCAGCGGCTGAGAGCGTCAGTGTTTTTTGATGGTCCTGTTGGCGTTCGTAGTATTCGATCAGTGTGCTGGTGGTCCTCCAGTCTTTTGGGTCGAGGCGTTGGGCGGTTTCCAGGTCAGCGAGTTCCTGCCGGGAGTCTTTTCCTTTCTGGAGGAAGGCGCGCGAGGTGTAGAAGGGCGCATAATCGGGCGCGGTGCCGCAGGCTTGGAACAGGGTGAGCGCATCTTTCTCGCGTTGAATGCCCCAATCGTTGAGGGCGAGATAGTATTTGAATTTCCAATGGTCGCTTTTTTGTGTGGCCCATTGCAGCACCTCCACCGTCTCGAGGCGGAACGGAAAAACAAACGCGGGTGATTCGGCGGCGATGGCAGTCAAGGCGGAGGCATCTTGCTTCAGGTAGGCCTTCCACAAGTGGACCAACGGTTGGGCCGGTGCTTTGTCAAGAACTTGTATGGCATCGTCGGCAAGTCCCAGGGACTGGTATTGCAGCGCGACTTCCAGGTAAGTTTGATAAGGGAATTCATTTTGAATGGTAGCCTTGAACCGGGCGAGGTTGTCGGGTGTGTTGTGCAGCAGGTATTTCTCAAAATCGGCAAAATGATCGAGCGCGTCTGCGGTGAGCAGCTTCTCCAGGGTTTTGTCGGCTTCGGCGGCGCGATTTGTTTTTCGATAGATGATCGCGAGCGTATGCAGGGCGTTGAAATTATACCGATTAAAATCAATCGCTTGCTGTGCGTATTGTTCGCCCAGTGTAAGGTCGCCGCGTTGGATTTCGATGGCGGCCATTTGCGCATAGGCTGGCGAACGGTATTCGGCAGAACGCGCGGCCCATCCGAAGGTTTCCAGCGCATTGAGTAAGTCCCCCTGCGCCCGGTAGTTGACCCCGGCATAATAATTCACACCAGGATCATAGGCATCCAATTGCAAACCCAGGTTGCTGTAGTACAGCGCGGAGTCGAATTGGTGACTGCGATAATACAATTCGGAGAGCGCGGTCACGGCACCGATGTGTTGGGCGTCTTTGGTCAGGCAATTCAACAGAAATGTTTTGGCGCCTTTATAATTTCGGGATTCCTTTTGTTCCATGCCGGCATAATACAAATAGGACGCGCTGGTAGGATCGGCTTTGAAGGAGGAAGCGAAAGGTCGCTTGATGAGATTTTTATTTTCGGAACTATACCGCAGGTCCATGCCTTCTACCACCACTTCAAAAGGAGCTTTGCCGTCCAGCGGCACAGACGTTTGGACTACTTCCATGGGCTTGAGCGATTTGCTTTCCGCGTGGATAACCTTTCCGTTCGAGGTCACGATGATCTTTGCCTGCGAGGCTGCCAATGCATTCACGCCGATGGAGAGCTTTCCCTGATCGCGCGTCACATGCAACACACCCTGAGGCGAAACATCGCTGAGGCCGCCGATGTCTTTCACGGGGAACCATAGCTCTTGCCAACGGTCGGTCATGCCGGGAGAAAATGGAACTTGGGTGATCGGTGTACGCAGGGATGAGGCCTGGAATTGGTTGAACATGCGGCCGGCCTGGAACTCCATATATTGACCATCCGTATCGGTGAGCAGATCTTCCCAAATGCCGCCGTTGCGCGACAGCGCCCAGAGCCACAGCTTGTGTCCAGGCATATCGTTGTAGAGGGCCCAGTGGCCAAAGCCGAAATTCGATTTGTGGTAATAGCCGCCCATGAAGTCGGTGTATTCACCCACGATGTGCGAGGAACGGTGGGAGCCGAATCTGCTGTTGGCGTATTTCGAGATATCGCGGCCGGCGGCATCCACGGGCCAGGGACCGTTCGCGCCATCGTGGCCCAGTTCTTCGTCGCCGGGATAAAAGAATTCGAGATCATCCGAAACCACAGCCGCGCCGGTCATCCAGTTGTAATACGATTGTGTGATCGGAGTGGGGTTGTTCCAGAGAGCATGGGTTTCAAAATAGGCCTTGTCTTTGGGGAGCCTGATCTCCACGCGCCATTGCGTGCGCGAGGGAAGGTCCATGGTGCCGACAAAACAGCTCACGCTGCCATCGGCATTTTCTTGCGTCTTGTAATCTACGGGATTCGTGGTAGCGGGTGTGTGGCCGATGTAGCCGAAGTTGAATTCGATGCCGCCGCTGGTCCACGGGCCACGCATGGAAATGTTGCGGAACTTCATCACTTCATTGCGATAGATGAATTCCTTGCCCGTCGATTTTTCGATGGCACCCCACACTTTGCCACCCACCTGCGGGAGGATGTACACTTCAATATAGTCGTTCTCCAACTTGACCACTTTCCATTTTTGCTTTTGACCGGTGGCGCTGTAGCCATCGAAGGAGTGATACGGATAGATGCGGTTGCTGCGCTCGGCCAGGATAGGCACGGGGCTGGGTTCGCCGAAAGGGTAGGTGAGAAACTCTTTTTCGGTTTCAGTGACCACGGCCTTTTGCGCCGTTGCCAGCAACGGGAAAATGAAAAGTAGGGAAAGGAAAATGCGAATGTTCATAAGTTAAAAGTGCAGGGCTAGGGTGAATGTTAAATATTGGGATGCCGGTAAAAGCAATTTCCAACCATGGAAATGAGGACGCGCGCCTTCTCCTGTGCCTTGGAAAGCCGTAAATTCATAGGCCTGGAACGGGGAAATTTGGCGTTTTTCTTTCATAAGCTGAAAATAACCTTTAGCAAGCCTTAAATGAAATAGATCACGCTTCAAAAGGTTTAATGTTATCGAATAGTAAATAAAAGAAAGTTTTGAACTATAAAAAAGCAACAAAACGAAAGTATAATTTATTTTTATTGCTACTTTTGCTCTGTCACGACTAAAAGACAAGGACATATGAAATATCTGGGGATAGAGGCATCCGATCTCGTCAAATCAGGGGGGATACACACGGCCAGGGAGATTTGCCAGCAGCCGGAACTTTGGAAGAAAACATTTGAAGAGATTAAACATCAGGAAGTTGCCATCGCCCAGTTTATGGACGAGGCATTGGGCAATACCAAGCGGATCATTTTAGCCGGCGCCGGCACCAGTGCCTTTATCGGCCTTTCCCTGCGCGGTGTCTTTCAACGCCATTCGGGCATCGCCACGGACTGCATCGCCACAACCGACATCGTTTCGCATCCGAAAGATTATTTAACACCAGAGATCCCAACGTTGCTCGTTTCCTTTGCGCGCTCGGGCAACAGTCCCGAAAGCGTGGCGGCCATTGCCTTGGCGGACGAAATATGCCACACGTGCTATCACCTCATCATCACCTGCAATGCCGAGGGAAAATTGGCACACTACTCCTCCAAGTCCCGCCACTACATCATTAATCTTCCACCCGAGTCCAACGATCAAAGCCTGGCCATGACCAGCAGCTATTCCACCATGTTGTTGGTGGGCCTGCTCATCGCGAAGCGGAAAGATCTGAAAACGTTGGAGAGCAGTGTGGAAACCGTTATCAAGTACGGCCGCAAATTGATCGAGCTCTATGCCGGAGATTTCCGGGAGATCGCCAAAAAAGATTTTCGACGCGCCGTGTTTCTCGGCTCAGGCCCGTTCTTCGGAACCGCCACCGAGTCGCACTTAAAATTGCAGGAATTCACCGACGGCAAAGTGATCTGTAAAAATGATTCTTACCTGGGCTTCCGTCATGGTCCAAAAGCCGTCGTGGACGAAACCACGTTGGTGGTGTACCTGTTGACGAACAACGCCTACGCCTATCACTACGAAAGAGATCTCATCCTGGCCATGAAGAAAGGAACGCCTCCGCTCCTGGAAATAGGCATTTCCGAATCAGAGATCAAAGACATCACCCTGCAGCATGCGTTTCAGCTTTCCGAAAATGGAAAATCGGTAGAGGAGGAGTTCCTGGCCGTATGCTACATCATACCGGCGCAGTTGCTGGGCTTCTTCAAGTCGCTCGCCTCGGGTCTGATGCCCGACGCACCATCGGCCACGGGCGCCATCACGCGTGTGGTGGAAGGGGTAAACATCTATTCGCTCACATAAAAGCCCTTTGGAAAATGCAACGGTCTTTCTATACTGGCTTTTAATTCCCCGAAAAGAACTATGGAGAAACATTTCGATGTATTGGTGGTGGGCGAATTGAACGTAGACCTGATCCTGAACACCATCGACAAATTCCCCGAGATGGGCAAAGAAGTGCTGGCGCATCAAATGACGCTCACGTTGGGCAGCAGCTCGGCCATCTTTGCCAGCAACCTCAGTACGTTGGGAACGAAAGTGACTTATGCCGGCAAGATCGGCCTCGACAACTTTGGCGATCACATCCTGTCCAGCCTGCACGCGAAGGGCGTGGATACCCGTAATATCCTCCACACCCCGCAACACAACACGGGTGCCACCATCGTATTGAATTTTTCGGAAGACCGCGCCATGGTGACCTACCCCGGCGCGATGAGTCACCTGACACTGGAGGATATCTCCACCGAAAAGCTCCTCCAGGCGCGACACCTGCATTTAAGCTCCATCTTTCTTCAACAAGGTATCCGCAAAGATATTGTCGCCCTCTTCCGGCAAGCCAAGGCGCTGGGCCTCACAACTTCGATCGACCCGCAGTGGGACCCTTCCGAGACGTGGGACCTCGACCTGAAAGCCTTGCTTCCCCACGTCGACATTTTCATGCCCAACACGGCAGAACTAAAAGCCCTCACGGGCATCGCTGACCTCCAGGAAGCGCTGGCCTACATGCGCGAATTCGGCAATGCATTCGTGGTAAAAAACGGCAGCGAGGGAGCCTACCTCTGGGATGGCCAATCGCTTTATCACCAACGCGCATTCGTGAATACTTCGGTGGTGGACAGCATCGGGGCGGGCGACAGCTTTGATGCGGGCTTCATCCATAAATTTTTGCAACAACGATCCTGGCAGGAATGCCTGGAGTTCGGCGCCCTCACGGGAGCCATCAACACGACACGTCACGGCGGCACAGGCGCATTTGAGAACCTGAGCCTGGTCAAGACCATCGCACAATCCACTTTTAACTACACGTTTTAAAATGCGCCTACAAGACAAACTGAAAGCTCTCGGACAAAACGGCAAGGCATTGCTGGCCACGAATTTCTATAATTTTGAAACCCTCTCCGGCGTGCTGCAGGCGGCAAAAGCAACCCACAAGCCGATCATCCTTCAATTGTCGGAAAGCTCCATCCAATACCTCGGATTGCGCGTAGCCGCAGGGTTGGCGAGAACGGCGTTGGAAGAATATGGGGTAGAGGGCTGGCTTCACCTCGATCACGGAAGCTCGCAGGAAATGGCACACCGCTGTCTCGATGCCGGTTTCGATTCGGTGATGATCGACGCCAGTGAAAAACCTTTCGAAGAAAATGTGAAGATCACCTCCGCGGTCGTGAGGCTGGCGGAAAAGTATAACGCAAATGTTGAAGCGGAGTTAGGATACGTAGCAAAGCTGGGCCAGGTGCAGAAGGTGAGTCAATACACGCAGCCGGAAGAAGCAAAGCGATTCATCGATGAAACGGGGGCACATGCTCTGGCGATCGCGATCGGTTCGGCACACGGATTCTACAAAGAAACGCCACAGTTGCAACTCGAATTGTTGTCGGCCATTCACGCGGCCACGCCAGCGGCGCTGGTGTTGCACGGGTCGTCGGGCATTCCGGAAGCACAGATCCGCGAGGCAGTGAAGCGGGGCATCACCAAGGTGAACCTGGCCACGGAGACGAAGAACATTTTTATGAAAACACTGCAACAAGTGTTGCAGGACAATGATGAAATAGATTTGCGCAAGATCTTTCCGCAGGCCACGCAGTCGGTGGTGAAGCTGATCGGCGAGAAATTGGAAGTGGTTTCCCCTAACTAAAATATCCCATGACAATTGTAAAACGATTCGGCGTCTGGCTGCTTTTTATCACCGCGGCGGCCCAGGCGCAAACACCCGATGAACTGCTCCTAAAAAATTATCGGCCAAAATCCATCTATAAAATTCCCATCACCCGGATCGAGAAAGCGAAATTCCCGGTCATCGACATGCACTCGCATCCTTACGGCAAAACCAAAGCCGACATTCAGGAATGGGTGAAAACGATGGACAAGTGCGGGATTGAAAAAACACTCATCCTGTCGTATGCCACTGGCGCCAAGTTCGACTCTATCTATCAGGTATATTCGGCCTTTGGCAACCGCTTCGAAGTGTGGTGCGGTTTTGATCACACGGGCTATCTTGAACCGGGTTGGTCGGAGCGTGCCGTAAAAGAACTGGAACGTTGCGCGCGCCTCGGAGCCAAAGGCGTAGGGGAGTTGGGCGACAAAGGGCTGGGTGAATTTTATTCGTCGCCCACCAAGGGATGGGGCATGCACATCGACGACCCGCGCATGAAACCCCTTTGGAAAAAATGCGGCGAATTGAAGTTGCCGGTCAACGTTCACGTGGCTGAACCCATGTGGATGTATGAGCCCATGGACTCTACCAACGATGGTTTGATGAATGCCTATGAATGGAAAGTGGACCAGACAAAGCCAGGCATCTTGAGCCATGCGCAGCTGATCAAAACGCTGGAAAATGCCGTGCGTGATAATCCGGGCACCACATTCATTGCTTGTCACTATGCCAACTGCGAATATGATCTCAGCATTCTCGGCAATCTATTCGACAAATATCCGAACTTGTATGCCGACCTCGCGGCCCGCTACGCAGAAACGGCCACGATACCGCGGTATATGAAAGCCTTCTTTGAAAAATACCAGGATCGCATTGTATATGGAACGGACATGGGCGCGAGCCCGGACATGTATGCGTTTACATTTCGCATCCTGGAGTCCAACGATGAGCATTTTTATTCGAACGGCCAGACCGGCTACCATTGGGCCCTGAGCGGGTTTGGGCTGAGCGACGCCGTGCTGAAGAAGGTGTACAAAACAAATGCAATGAAAATTTTAAAACGATAAAACTGTCGATGGTTTAAAGCAGTACAGAACGATGGAGCGGAACAATTTGAAAAGGATCATCTTTCCCCGTGGCTTTGCCGTGGCCATTGATGATTTGGGATGGAATGAAGGCAGCAACCTCTCGCGCCAAACCCCCTCCGGTCCCCACCGTGCCGGCGTGAAGCGTCTATTCGATTTGAACGACTATTCCTACGTGGTGGAAGTGGGCAAAGCAGTAGGCGCCCGCATTCAAAGCCTTTTCATCTTGAGCGAAATGGACCGGGAGAATGTGCTGGCCAAATATCCCACCACCACCTATCAGCGCGAGAAATGGAATAACAAAGGCCGGGTGAGCGATAAGGAATTTGCCATCATGGCCTATGTGAAAGAACAGGCCGCTTTTATGGAATTCGGTTTCCACGGCACGGGCCACGAGTACTGGGCCGGGGATGGCATTCAACGCCGGGCGGAATGGTACAACCTGATCGACCGCAAGCCCTGGCCGGAGAACGACCTCCGGAAACATATCCAGGGGTTCATCGAGATCATGGCCCAATATGACATCACCCCTCAACACGGCCACTCGTTTCCCGAAAGCTTCGTGCCCTGCGCCTATAGCTATTACTGGAATCCCGACGGCGACTATAGCCTGGGAAAATTGCTGACCGAAGCCGGCGTTAAATATGCGAACACCGATTTTGCACAAATCCCCGAATTGTCGCCTCCACCCGAAACCAACGGTGGCGGCTTCGACCACGGCACGCACGTGATCAATCGCATGAACTATGGCAACCTTTGGTATGAGCTGCAATCGTTGCCCAAAGTGCTCATCGATATGCAAAGCACCGACATCGTAGAAAGCCACTGGGTGAACTGGCTGGCACAAGACGATTTTGTACAAGCCGATGTGACGACGCAGTGGATCAACTACTACAAAAAATTTCAAAGACTGGAAGATCGCTACATCGCCAAGAACACCGAACAGCTGCACTCCCAATGGCTCTATCGCCGGTATACGCAAGTAACAGAGACACGCGAGGGCTCCGTGACGATCGACAATAGCGAGATGCCGAAAGAAGCCTATGCCCGGGACATCTTGGGCAACATGGTGTTGAAGATCCTGTTGAAAAAAGGAGAGCATGTTTCATCGGCAACCCTCAATGGGGGGATGATCCCCGCGTATTATGAAGAGGAAGGATTTGCTTTTTTATATCTACCACAACTCGCTCCCCAGCTCTACGAACTAACGTATACCCTCGGAACGCAAGCCATGCCCGTGCACGTTTTGCATGACGGCACCTACAACCCCTATGCCATGCGCCAGCAAGGAAATGAATTGCAGCTCCACTTAAAAATGTATGGCGAACAAACCGTGAAGATTAAGTGCCCTAAGCCCGGCAACGTTGCCGTCTCGGGAAAAGCACTGGAGATGAAGCGCTTTGTTCACGACGGCGAGTATCTGCACGCAACGGTGCGCGCGTTGGACATGCAGGGCTCGCGCGGTGAGATAAAAATTCAGTACGCAACAGACGCATTTTAGATCTTTAACGGGATGTGATAAGTTAATGTGATCCCGACTTTCGAGCCGTAAAACTTCTTTCACCATGCCAAGAGACCGTTCTTTTTTTACGCCCTTCTTTGCCTGTTTCATCCTGGCGATCGTCTTGGCGTGCACCAAGAACCGCGAAGCGCACACGACATGGTCGGTCTATCGCGGCGATGCCGGCAGCACCGGCTATTCGACACTGGATGAGATCACACCGGAAAATGTGAACCAACTGGAAGTGGCCTGGACGTATCACACCGGGGATGCGCGGGAAGGGAACCGTTCAGCGATTCAATGCAATCCGATTATTGTAAACGGCAAGATGTATGTCACTTCGCCGCAGTTAAAACTCGTCGCACTCGAACCAGGCACGGGAAAGGAACTGTGGAAGTTCGATCCCTTTGTGAACAGCGAGGCAACGGGCGTTAACCGCGGCGTAACGTATTGGGAAAAGGGGACAGACAAACGGATATTTTTTTCAGCAGGCCCCCATCTCTATGCCCTCAACGCCGACAACGGCAGTCTGATCCCAACATTCGGTGTCGCAGGCCGCGTCGATCTGCGCGACGGTTTAGGTAGAGACCCCAGCACGCTGGCGGTGTGGGCCACATCCCCCGGCATTATTTATGGCGATTTGCTCATACAGGGCACAGCGCTCGGTGAAGGCTACGATGCCGCCCCGGGCTTTGTGCGGGCTTATGATGCTGCCACGGGAAAGATTGCCTGGACGTTTCACACGATCCCCCAACCCGGCGAATACGGTCACGACACGTGGGATAAAGACGCCTACACGCAAGTGGGCGGCACCAACAGTTGGGCTGGGATGACGCTGGATGAAAAGCTTGGTCTTGTATTTGTCCCCACAGGGTCGCCCGCGTTCGATTTTTATGGGGGCAACCGGAAAGGAGAGAACCTCTTTGGCAATTGCCTCATCGCGCTGGACGCTAAAACCGGTACGCGCAAATGGCACCACCAATTGGTGCACCACGATCTGTGGGACTACGACCTTCCCGCGCCGCCAACCCTGGTGACGCTCCACAAGGACGGAAAAGAAATCGACGCCGTGGCCCAGGTCACCAAGATGGGCATGGTCTTTTTGTTCGAACGGGAAAGCGGCGAGCCTGTGTACCCCATTGAAGAGCGACCCGTACCCAAGTCTGACCTGATGGCGGAAGAGACCTGGCCCACGCAGCCGTTCCCCGTAAAACCGTTGCCCTTTGTGCGACACAACTTTACCGAAGATGACATCACGAATATTTCACAAGCGTCCCACGACTATGTAAAAGCAAAGATCACCGGCGCACGCAGGGGCAGCATTTATACCCCACCCAGCACCGACGGCGTCGTGCAGTTCCCCGGCACGCGCGGTGGCGCAGAATGGGGCGGCGCTTCGTTCGATCCGGAGACGGGAGTTTTGTATGTGAATGCCAATGAAATTCCACTGCTCATCAAAATGAAAGCGATGGAAATGTCGGACGGACAGTTGCTGGCTTCGGCGGGCGAGAAAGTCTATACGTTGAACAATTGCACGATGTGTCACGGTGCCGATCGCGCGGGCACCGGTGTTTTTCCTTCGCTGCAAAATCTCGCCAAGCGAAAAAAGGAAGACGCCGTACGTACCCTTTTGAAAACCGGACGTGGACAAATGCCCGCCTTCCCCAATATTTCGGCAACGGATAAAGACGCACTCATCGCGTATTTGTTTGATAAAAAAGAGGCGTCCGCAAAACCTGCAAACACCCCATCCCAACCCACCACGTACCGCTATGTGCACGACGGCTGGAATGCGCTCACCGATCAGGAAGGCTACCCCGGCGTGAAGCCGCCCTGGGGTACACTCAATGCCATCGATCTGAACACCGGCGATCGCCTCTGGCAGGTTCCGTTAGGCGAGTATCCCGAGTTGATAAAAAAAGGGATCCCGCCAACGGGCACCCAAAACCTGGGGGGTACCATGGTTACCGCCAGTGGACTGGTATTTGTCGGCGCCACGCGGGATGAAAAATTCAGGGCGTTCGACAAGAAGACCGGTAAGCTAATATGGGAATATAAATTACCTGCGGGCGGCTACGCAACCCCCGCCACGTATAGTGTCGACGGCAGGCAATACATCGTCATTGCTGCAGGCGGTGGTGGCAAGGTGGGTTCGCCTTCCGGCGATGCCTATGTGGCTTTTGCGTTGAAGAAATAAATTCCGGAACATCCGTTGCCGCTCCGGTAGTATCTTCACAGACGCATCATGCAAAAATATTTTTTCTTTGAATGAGAATTTCCCGCGCCACGCCTCTTCAAAGAAGACCCGATCACAACCCGACAAACATGACATCAGACATAACAGCAGAGGAACTTTATACATGGTGCAGCATTCCGTGCGATCAATTGGAAACGCACCCGTTGCGCAAAGTTCCCTTCCGGCTCGTGCGTGACTCTCAACACATGGGAATCGTCATGGCACGCGAACTTGCCGACGAGATCCAAAAGAATAATGCTGGCAACAGATCGACGCGAGCGATCATTCCGTGTGGCCCCGCGTGCTGGTATGCGCCGTTCACCGCGTTGATAAATGAAAAGAAAATTTCGTTGAAGAACTTCGTGGTCTTTCACATGGACGAATGCCTCGACTGGCAGGGGCGCGAACTGCCAAAGAAGCACCCCTATAATTTCAGAGGCTTCATGGAGAGAAATTTTTATGATCCCATCCATTCTTCCCTGGCCGTCCCCACAGAAAACCGGCATTGGCTCAATGCCAACAATACGTTGGACGTGAAGGAAAAGATCGAACAGGCGCCGATCGACATCACGTACGGTGGATGGGGACAAGACGGGCACATTGCCTACAACCAGGCGAGGCGCCACCCGTTCAGCAAGGTCTCCCTGGATGATCTCAGGCAGTCGACCATCCGGGTCCAGGAAAATAATATCGACACGATCATTGCATTGGCGCAGCGCACGTTCGGCGCGGCATATCAGTTTGTTCCACCCATGTCGGTAACGTTGGGAGTGAAGGAATGTCTCTCGGCGAAAAAAGTGCGGTTGTATAGCGATACAGGCAAGTGGAAGCAAACGGCACTGCGGGTGGCTTTGTTTGGTCATTTAACGCCGGAATACCCCATCACGCTTTGCCAGGAACATCCCGATGTGCTGATTACCGCGACAGTTAAAACCGCCACGCATCCCATAAGCGAAAACCCGGATTGGGACCTGGGCCTGTCTTCCAAATGAAACCCTTGACATTCCACAAGCAGCAATTGAAATACACCGGCCTGATCGGCACGGGAGGAATTGGTTCGGGTAAATTTTTCCAGTTGAATGGAGAGCACACCCTGGGCCGGGAAGAAAGCCGCAGTGGCCATTTTTTTGATATCGAGGATTATTGTAAACAACATATCATTTTACACTACGTAAAAGTATTGCTGGGCGATCCGTTCCACGTGATCCCTATTGGCAGCGTGGGAGAGGACGATACCGGCTACAGGCTCTACCACGAAATGAAGGCCACTGGTTTTTCGATGGATCACGTTCAAAAAAAGGCCGGTGCCGCTACGCTTTTTTCATTTTGTTTTTATTATCCCGACGGCAGTGGGGGCAACCTTACCACCGATAATTCGGCGAGTGCACAAGTTTCCGTCGGAGACATTGACAACGCCCTACCGGAGATCAAAGCCCTTGGAAAAAAGGGGTTAGCCATGGCGGCGCCCGAGGTGCCGCTGGCCTCGAGGAAAGCGCTGCTAGCCCTCGGTCGCGAACACGGTTTATTTTGCGCGGCATCGTTTACATCCGAGGAGCTGAAGCAAATGGACGCCTCAGTTTTTGCAGACGTCGACCTGCTGGCCATCAACATGGATGAGGCGCGTGCGTTGGCACGAAAGGAAGAGACCACGCGTGATGAAGAAGTGGTGGAACATGTCACAGCTACGCTGCAGCGTTATCATGATCGCATGTTGATCTCCGTCACCGGCGGTCGGGCGGGAAGCTGGTGCTGGGATGGTGCGCGATGGCACCACGCTCCGTGTCTTTCCGTTGACGTAAAAAGTACGGCAGGAGCGGGCGATGCATTTTTTTCAGGACTGCTTTGCGGGCTTGCGTTGAACTTGCCGTTGCCGGAAGCCCAGTGCCTGGCCACCTTGCTGGCAGGAATGAGCGTAACCTCTCCGCATACGATCCACAAAGGTATTGACCGGGTCTCGCTAAGAACCTTTGCCACGGAAACCGGCTTTGCCCTCACTACGTCCATCCAAAACCTATTAAACGACTGATTGCCTATGGGAGTCATCATGCGCATCATCCAGCAATTCGATCCGGCCTACGAGCGGGAATTCATGGCCCTGGAAAAACAATTCGACGCGTTGGAGAAGCAGCGCCCGGACTATCCCAAGGGAAAGCGCATGCAGCCGATCTCCGGTGGCGAGCCGGCGCATTCCCTGATCTGGCAATACGAATTTCCAGACCTCGAAACGGCCTACCAGACCCTGAATTTTTTTAGCGGCGACGATGGCCACGAAGATCTTTTCCGGCAACAGGTGGCGTTTATCCGGCTTGTGAAAATCGAATTCTACAAGTCGCTGGATTTTTAACCGGCAGCTGCCGCGGTTTGTAAAAGGGAAAGAGTGGTTTATCTTTATCGTTCAGAGATAACCCCCTTTTCCACATGCGCAGCAACGTCTTGTTTTTCCTGCTTTTAGCGACCAGCTCATTCCTTTTTGCCCAACCCAAGAAGACCTCAGGCAACCCGTTGTTTCCCGGCTGGTATGCCGACCCGGAAGGCGTCATCTTTGGCAATACTTATTGGATCTATCCAACCTACTCCGACGTGTTCGATCGTCAGGTTTTCTTCGACGCCTTCTCGTCGCCCGATCTGGTTCACTGGACCAAGCATGAACACATCCTCGACACCGCCCGCGTGAAGTGGGCGCGTCGTGCGATGTGGGCGCCGGCAGCCGTAGAGAAAGACGGGAAATACTATTTGTTCTTCGGTGCCAACGACATCCAAAGCGACGCGGAAAACGGCGGGATTGGGGTGGCCGTTGCCGGGCAGCCGCAAGGTCCGTTTCAGGATCTGCTGGGCAAGCCCCTCATCGACAAGTTTCAAAATGGAGCGCAACCCATCGATCAATTTGTTTTCAGAGATAAAGACGGTTCCTACTACATTCTCTACGGAGGCTGGCGCCATTGCAACATTGCCAAACTGAACGACGATTTCACCGCCATTCTTCCTTTTGAAGACGGCACGAGTTTTAAAGAGATCACCCCACAGGGATATGTGGAGGGCCCCGTGATGTTCATAAAAGATAACAAGTATTATTTCATGTGGTCGGAGGGAGATTGGGGTGGCCCTGACTACTCCGTGGCCTATGCGATGGCTGACTCTCCCTTTGGTCCTTTTAAACGGATCGGCAAGATCCTGCAGCAAGATGCGGCGGTGGCGCGCGGTGCAGGTCATCATTCTATCCTGCATGTGCCCGGCGCAAAGGAATGGTACATCGTCTACCACCGGCGGCCACTCAACGAGAAAGATGCCAATCACCGCGAGACCTGTATCGAGGTCTTGCAATTTGACGAAAAGGGTTTGATCAAGCCCGTGCGGTTAACCGTTGCCGGCGTGAAGCCACAAATCATAAAATAGTTCTGGAATGAAAGGCGATCTCAGAAAAGCGCAAGCTGAAGGCTGGCCGCATCCGGCTGTGCTTTCTTCTCTGTCAATTGAACAGGCTTAGTGATGCGAAACACCGGTGTTTCTTCGTAGCGGGTGGCGATCACGATCTTGGTGTTTCGGGCATTGCGCCGGAACAGATCTTCCACGATCTGCGGATGGTTGTTGTGTTTAGACAAATGCGAGAGCAACAAGTGGCTCATGTATTCCGGCCGGTGATGCGTGAACAGGCGCAGCGCCTGGGCGTTGGAGAGATGCCCCCGCTCGCCGCGGATGCGATTCTTCAGGTGGATAGGGTAGCGGCCATTGTCCAACATCTCGTCGTCGTAGTTGGCTTCCAGGAACGCGGCGTGACATTGCTGGAAGTGATGGATCACGTGCTTGCACGGTGTGCCGATGTCGGTGAACACGCCCACTTTCACCTGGCCATCGGTCACCGTAAAACTGTGCGGATCGCAGGCGTCGTGAAGTTTGGGAAAGGCGGTGACCGACAAGGTTCCGATGGCCATTGGGCTATAGGCCGCGAACGGCTGGATCAGGTGCTCGGCCATCTTCAACTTGCCTTCGTGTAGCGTGGGCGTCGTGATGTAGGCCGGGATGTTAAATTTTTTGACCAGTTGTGTGAGACCGTGGATGTGGTCGGCGTGTTCGTGCGTGACGAAGATGGCGCGCACTTTCCGCATGTTCAGGCCGAGGCGTTTCATGCGCTTTTCGGTTTCGCGGCACGAAATGCCGGCATCCACCAACACGGCATCGGTGTCGTTGCCGATGTAGTAGCAGTTGCCGTTGCTTCCCGAATTTAAAGATGAAATGTACAGCGCCATAAGACGCGACAAGTTAGCAATAGGACCACACTCTATTTTCAACTTGCACGATAAAAATTTCTATCGAAAGACCTGTCGCGTCATGCATGCCTGTCGATGGACCATGGACCAAAACGATTGGTTCTCAACGCCATATTGGAGAAAAACAGAAGCATTAGGATGGTCGTAAATAACTTTTAATCAGTTTGTTACAAATGATTTGAGAAATTTTTAATCATTTGATTAAAATATTTGATTAAATCTGAAACTATGCTTTACCTTTGTCGTACAATTGCAACAGCACATGGCCAAAAAGAAACCAGTAGAAGCCGACGTATCCACGGAAGAAAAGATCAAGGAAGCAGCCCGTAAGGTGTTCACCCAAAAGGGATTTGCCGCCACCCGAACGCGCGACATCGCCGAAGAAGCAGGGCTCAACCTGGCGTTGCTGAACTATTACTTCAGGAGCAAGCAGGCGTTGTTCGAGATCGTGATGATGGAAAAGTTGCAACAACTGTTTGGCAACCTCTACCCGATCCTGGACGAGGAGATCACTACGCTGGAAAGAAAGGTCGAGATGGTGGTGCATGCCTATATTGAGTTGCTGAGCGCCAATCCGGACCTCCCGCTTTTTGTGCTGAGCGAAATTCGGGCAGATCCCGAACGATTTGGTCAGCGCATCCAGGCAGGCAAGATCTTACGCGACTCATACTTTATCAAACAATTGCGGGAACGGCGCCCCGATATGCATCCGATCCAGTTCGTGATGAGCATCATGGGCATGACCCTCTTCCCGTTTATCGGACGACCGGTGCTGCAGGCCATTGGCTCGCTCAGTGCGAAGGAATACCAGGCGCTGATGGAGGAGCGGAAGACGCTGATCCCCAAATGGATTGGGGCCATCCTGAAAGTGAAGTAGTTTTTTTTGGACAGGAATTAATCAAATGATTAAAACAAAAAAATAATATGACGACGATCTCCACCTTGCGATCCCTGGTCACGGCTGCGCTGCTGCTGGCATCGCTGGCCGGGCAAGCCCAGTCGCTCACCCTTGACGAATGTTATGCGATGGCCGAGCAAAACTACCCGCTCATCCAGCAGCGCGAACTGATTGGGAAGAGCAAGGAGTATTCCCTCAGCAATGCCTCGAAAGGTTACCTGCCACAATTGGCCATCAACGGTCAGGCGACCTATCAATCGGATGTGACGCGAATTCCCTTCGACACGCCCGGTTCCCGCGCGCCCCTCATCAGCAAAGATCAATACAAGATCTACGGCGAGGCCACCCAGGCTTTATATGACGGCGGCGTGATCCGCGAGCAACAAGCCAACCTCGAAGTCAATGCAAAAATTGACGAACAAAAGTTGGAGGTGGAACTCTATAAATTGAAGGACCGCGTGAACCAGCTGTTTTTTGGGGCCTTGATGATCGGTGAACAATTGAAGCAGAACGACCTGCTCATCCAAGACCTGCAGAATGGCATCGCTAAAACCGATGCGGCGGTTGCCAACGGCACAGCCCTCAAAAGCAGCCTTAACGTGCTGAAGGCCGAATTGCTAAAGGCCCGTCAGCGGGCTGTAGAGCTGAACGCTACCCGTGTGGCCTACACGGATATGCTGGGGCTGTTCATGAACCGTTCGCTGGGCGATAGTGCCGTGCTGGTGAAGCCCGCGGCTCCGGTAGTGGAACAAGAGATCCGCCGTCCGGAAATGCAGCTGTATGCTTACCAGGATCAGAGCACGGAAGTGCAATACAAAATGCTGGCAGCGCGCAACCGCCCCAAGTTGAGCCTCTTCTTGCAAAGCGGCTTTGGCCGCCCCGCACTAAACATGCTGGACAACACTTTGAAAGGCTACTACCTCGGCGGCATTCGCCTGAATTGGTCGCTCGCGGGGCTGTATACCAACAAAGGCGACAGGGCCCTCATCGACCTGAACAAACGAAACATCGACGTGCAACGCCGCACCTTTCTGTTCAATACGAACATGACTTTGCAACAACAAAATCGCGAAGCCGCCAAGTATCAACAACTGTTGGCGTCGGATGACGAGATCATCGCGCTCCGCGTCAGTGTGAAGAATGCCGCTTCGGCGCAGTTGGAAAATGGGGTGATCGACACCAACGACTACCTGCGTGAAGTGAACGCCCAAGACCAGGCGCAGCAGAACAAGATCCTCCATGAGATCCAATTTCTCCTGGCTCAATACAATCAGAAAACCACTACTGGCAATTAACCTTTTTAACATTTCCATATGAAACGAATCGCATACCTCGCCGCCCTTTTGATCACGGCCTGCTCGGGACACAAAAACGACTTCGACGCCTCCGGCACGTTTGAAGCGGTGGAAACCATTGTCTCCGCCGAAGCGACCGGCACCCTCAAGATGTTCAACGTCGCGGAAGGCCAGGACCTGAAGGCGGGAGAGATCGTTGGCGTGATCGACAGCGTGCAATTGTATTTGAAGAAAAAACAAATGCAGGCCCAGATCGGCGCCGTGCTGAGCCGGAAGCCCAACGTGGCCAAACAACTTGCCGCGTTGCAGGAGCAACTCAAGCAAGCCGAGCGCGAACAACAGCGTCTCACGCGCCTGGTGAAGGCCGATGCGGCCACGCAAAAACAGTTGGACGACGCCACCACGCAATTGGACGTGGTGAAAAAACAGATCGAAGCACAGCAATCTTCACTGGGCATCACCACCTCGAGTCTCAACGAAGAAGCATCTCCCATTTTTGTGCAGGTTGCCCAACTGGAAGATCAACTCGCCAAGTGCAAGATCGTGAACCCCGTGAGTGGCACGGTGCTGACAAAGTATGCCGAGGCAAACGAAATGGCGGTCACAGCAAAACCGCTCTATAAGATCGCCGACTTGTCCACCATCATCCTGCGCGCCTACATCACGGGTGACCAGTTCGCCCAAGTGAAACTCCATCAAAACGTAAAAGTGCAAGTCGACGATGGCAAGGGAAACTACAAAGGGTACGACGGCACCATGGAATGGATCAGTGACAAGGCGGAGTTCACCCCCAAGACCATCCAAACCAAAGATGAGCGCGCCAACCTGGTCTATGCCGTGAAGATCAACGTGAAGAACGACGGCTTTTTGAAGATCGGCATGTACGGTGAAATAAAATGGTAGCGTCTATGGAAGCCGTCGTTGTCAATGCCCTCTCGAAAACCTATGGACAGGGTGCCACACGGGCTGTGGACAACGTGTCGTTCGCGGTGAGCAAGGGCGAGTTGTTTGGACTGATCGGTCCCGACGGTGCCGGCAAGACCAGCATCTTCCGCATGCTCACCACCGTCTTGCTTCCCGATGGCGGGTCGGCCGCCGTGGACGGCCTGGACATTGTCAAGGACTACAAGGAGATCCGCAACCGGGTAGGGTATATGCCGGGAAAATTTTCCCTCTATCCCGACCTCAGCATCGAAGAGAACCTGAATTTTTTTGCCACCGTATTCAACACGACGGTGGAAGAAAATTACGATCTCATCAAAGATATTTATGTTCAGATCGAGCCTTTCAAAAAGCGGAGGGCCGGGAAATTGTCGGGGGGCATGAAGCAAAAGCTGGCGTTGTGTTGTGCGCTGATCCACAAGCCTTCCGTGCTGTTCCTGGATGAACCGACCACCGGCGTAGATCCGGTTTCGCGCAAAGAATTTTGGGAAATGTTGAGGCGGCTGAAAGAACAAAACATCACCATCGTGGTGTCGACGCCCTACATGGATGAAGCGACCTTGTGCGATCGCATCGCCCTCATTCAAAATGGAAAAATACTGTCCATCGACACGCCGGCCAATGTGGTGGCTTCCTATCCCGACACGCTCTATGCGCTGCGCTCGGAACCGATGTTTGCGTTGTTGCAGGCCGTTGAACACTATCCGCATACGCGCAATAGTTATGCATTCGGGGAATATATGCACGCGTCTTTTACGGACGGCGTAGGGGAGGACGAAGTGAAAAACTACCTCCGGGAGCAAGGCATCGCGGCGGTGGAAATGAAAAAGACAACCCCCACCATTGAAGACTGCTTCATCAATAAACTAAAAAACTGATATGACCGAAACCGTAATAAAAACCGATAAACTCACCAAGCGCTTTGGTGATTTCATTGCCACCAACGGCATCACGTTCGAGGTGCACAAAGGCGAGATCTTCGGCTTTCTGGGGGCCAACGGTGCGGGCAAGACAACGGCCATGCGCATGTTGTGTGGCCTTTCCAAACCCTCGTCGGGCAGTGCGCAGGTGGCGGGGTTTGATGTGTATAAACAAACTGAACAGATCAAGCGCAACATCGGCTATATGAGCCAGAAGTTTTCTTTGTATGAGGACCTCACCGTGGTGGAGAACATCCGCTTCTTTGGCGGAATCTACGGGTTGAGTAACGCCGACATCAAGACCAAAAGTGAATCCCTCCTGGCACAACTGGGCATGGAGAGCGAAGCGAAGAAATTGGTTGGCTCGTTACCGCTGGGATGGAAGCAAAAACTTTCGTTCTCTGTAGCCGTGTTGCACCGACCCAAGATCGTGTTCCTGGACGAGCCGACCGGCGGCGTGGACCCGGTGACGCGCCGGCAATTCTGGAACCTCATCTACGCCGCCGCCCAGGACGGCATCACCATTTTTGTGACGACACACTACATGGACGAAGCCGAATACTGCAACCGCATTTCCATCATGGTCGATGGAAAAATAGAGGCCCTCGACACCCCACGTGCCCTGAAGCAACGCTACAACACCACGACGATGGATGATGTGTTCTACCAGTTGGCCCGTGGCGCCAAACGAAGCGAATAACCCGACGCCTATGAAACAATTTTTGACTTTTGTCCGGAAAGAATTTGCGCACGTGCTGCGCGACCGGAAGACGCTGTTGATCCTTTTCGGCATGCCCGTCGTGCAGATCCTTATTTTTGGCTTTGCGCTGACCAGCGAAGTGAAGAACTCGCGCGTGCTCATTGTCGACAACGCCAACGATGCGGCGTCACAACAGCTGCTGACCAAGATTGAGGCAAGCCAATATTTCGAAGTGGATCGCTCCGTCATGAGCCCCCTGCAAATGGAGGCCGCCTTCCGCGAAGGCGAGATCAAAATGGCCATTGTGTTCCCGGCCAACTTCAACGAAGACCTGTTGCATCAAAATCAGGCCCACGTGCAAATCGTGACCGACGCGTCCGATCCCAATACGGCCACCTCGCTCACCAATTATGTGTCGTCCATTATCCAGGACTACCAGGCCAGCCTCAACCAAACGCTGTCCGTTCCCCTGCGCATTCTTCCCGAAACGCGCTTCATCTACAATCCCCAACTCAAGGGCGTCTACAACTACGTGCCGGGAGTGATGGCGCTGGTGTTGATGCTCGTATGCGTGATGATGACGGCTGTGTCCATCGTCCGAGAGAAAGAGACCGGCACGATGGAGGTGCTGTTGGTGTCGCCGTTCAAGCCGGTGCTGGTGATCCTTTCCAAAGCCGTGCCTTACCTGATCCTCTCGCTTGTGAATGTGGGGACTATTTTGTTGATGAGCATTTTTGTGCTGGACTTGCCTGTGGCGGGAAATCTATTGCTGCTGCTCGCGGAGAGCACGCTGTTCATTATCACGTGTCTCACGTTGGGCATCTTCATCAGCATCAAAACGAGTTCACAGCAGGTGGCCATGCTCATTTCGCTCATGGGCATGTTGTTGCCCACCATGCTTTTCAGCGGTTTTATGTTTCCGATCGAGAACATGCCCGTGCCCCTGCAGATCATCTCCAACATCGTGCCCTCGAAATGGTATTACCTCATCGTGAAAGCCGTCATGATCAAGGGCCTGGGCTTTAGCGCGATCTGGAAGGAGACGTTGATCCTCGCCGGCATGACGCTGTTCCTGTTTGTCATCAGTCTCAAGAATTTTAAAATACGCCTCGCATGAGAACGATCCTTTTCCTCCTGCAAAAAGAATTCAAGCAGATCTTCCGGAATCGGGCCATCCTGGTCATGATCTCGGTGATGCCGGTCGTGCAACTCATGGTGCTGCCCCTGGCGGCCAACTATGAAGTAAAAAACATCAATTTGTGTGTGGTGGACCACGACCATTCCACGACCTCCCAGAAACTGATAAACAAGATCATTTCCTCCGGCTACTTCAAACTCACCGGAAATGCTCCCTCGTTCCACGAAGCTTTCCCTCTCATGGAATCGGACGCGGCCGACCTGATCCTGGAAGTGCCACAGAACTTTGAGCGCAATCTCGTGCGCGAAGATGAGCAGAAGCTTTTCGTGGCCGTCAATGCCATCAACGGCACCAAGGCTAACCTGGGAGGAGCCTACCTGGGTTCGATCATCCGCGATTACAACCGAGAGATCCGGTTGGACTGGAATGTGCCGGGACGTTTCAATGCCGCACCGGTCATTGACATCTCGTCTTCGAACTGGTTCAACCCCCTGTTGAACTATCGCGTGTTCATGGTTCCCGGCATCCTGGCCATCCTGGTGACGATGATCGGTGGATTTCTCACGGCCCTGAACATTGTCAAAGAAAAAGAGGTGGGTACCATCGAACAGATCAACGTTACCCCTTTGCGGAAGCACCATTTCATCCTGGGTAAACTCATCCCGTTTTGGGTGCTTGGCAATGTGGTGTTCACGTTGGGCCTGCTGGTGGCCTGGGCTATCTATGGGATCGTGCCTGTGGGAAATCTGATCGTGTTGTATGTTTTTGTTGGTGTATACCTCCTTGCCGTGCTGGGTTTTGGTTTGCTGGTGTCAACGTTCTGCGATACACAGCAACAGGCGATGTTCATCATGTTTTTCTTTATGATGATCTTCATCCTGATGGGTGGGCTCTTCACACCGATCGATAGCATGCCGGAGTGGGCAAAACTCATTTCGCGGTTTAACCCCGTGAGCTACCTCATCAGTGTCATGCGCATGGTGGTGTTAAAGGGAAGCGACCTGCACGATGTGCGAGTTCACCTCGGTATTGTAGCCCTGTTTGCCGTGGTGTTGAATGGTTGGGCGGTGTTGAACTATAAGAAGACCACCTAATGCCGCTGCCGTCAGACCGCTAGCGCACAAAGGCAAACCGCATGATGTTCCCGTTCTGAATTTCGTTGCCTTCGTTTGAAATATACAAGTGACCGACATCGTCGAACGCGATGCCTTCCGGTTGATTGAAGTATTTTGGATCGAGTGCATACGCCCCTTTTGGTTTCCAGGTGGCATCGGTGATCAGCAACGTCTTGTGTACAGAGGAAAGGATGTACCATTCGCCCGTCAACGGATGAAGCGCCAGCGCCGAAGGCTGGAATGCCCGCTTCACTTTGCCGGTCAATGAAGACACCCCGCTAAGATCGACTTGAAAGGATCCCACCTTCGAACCTGATGTGTCGGCCAGGTCGAGGGTGTAGCCCTGGATGATGTGTTTTTCCTTCCCGCATTTTTTGCAAAGGGTATATAACTTGTCATCCGTCTCCAGGGCACAGAGGCTCTCGTATTCGCCTTTCGGGAACACGTTCTCCCACTTCCGGGCCTTCACTTTTTTTTGTTTGATGCTGTCGGAGAAAGAGAACAATGTGCCATCGCTGCGCAGCGTGTAGATCAGGTGTTTGTAGACGGCCACATCTTCGAAGTCGCCGTTCTTGGCGAACTTGGTGGCGTAAGCTTTCTTCTTGTCGATGGGGAAAAAGAAAAGCCGTCCGTCTTCGTCGTTGATGGCCAGCACGGTGTCGGGGTTGCCGTGGTGGAAGGCGATGCCCGAGATCTCGAGCAACGATTCACGCATAATGATCTTCTCCGGTGTCGAGAAATCGTAGCCCGGCGGACTGTCGTACCGCTTTAGTTCGCAGGAAAAGAGCAGCAGCAAACCGATGGCGGGGAGTAGCCCATATTTCACGGTAGGTATCATTAACGTCAGGTTCCTCAAGTGTGCGAAGGTACTATTCAGGGTTCAAATCACCAGAAAAAAATTGCCACGAGAAAAGTGACAGGGCGTGTTGTCATGCGTCCCGACGACATTACTAGCTTTCGCTAAAGCTCAGCGGGTAACGGAGTTCGCTAATTAAACCTGTACCCGATATAGAGTCCCGGTCCCTTGGCATAGGTAGGCACAACGGTGAGGTTGCTGTTCTTATTTTTCCAGTGATAGCGGTGGGTCAGATAGGCAATGTTCGTGGAGAGTATACCGATGCCCGCCCCGGCAAACACGTCAGACACCCAGTGGCGGTTGTTCATAATGCGCATAGCGCCGACTGTGGTCGCCATGCTATAGGCGCCAATGGTATACCAGACGCTCTGATCTCCGTATTCCTTTGCCATGAACGTAGCCGTGGCAAAAGCCTGGGCGGTGTGGCCCGATGGAAAAGAAAATTCGTCTTTACCGTCGGGGCGTTCTTCGTGTGTGATCGACTTGAACGAGAAGGTGAGGGCCGCCATGATCATCTCCGATTTGACCAGCAACAGCGTCCTGTTCCGGAAATCGTTTTTCCCTTTCACACCGGCGATGTTCAGGCCATAGACGATCGCCACGGGCGCATGCATGAGGTAGTTGTCTACCTTGCTGTGAAAGTTGGGCATGAGGTTGTTGCGCTCCTCCCGGATCTCGTAGCGGTTAATGATGTTGTCGTTCTTCGCGGTATAGACACCCAACCCGATCAGCAGGGCAGGCACCTTCACGGCATGAAGCAGCCGGTATTCTTTTTTGGCCTTGGGAGCGTCTTCCTGTAGCTGCAGGTCTGGACCCGGTTCACTGGGTTGTGGCTTGATCTGGGCGAGAGCACCCGAGGAAAGACAAAGGGCGGCGACGAGCAGAGAGGAAAACTTCATAACCCCGAAAATAATGGTTTTTACTGGGATTACAAAGGTAGCGCAAACGGCACCGGCCGGGCGTAACATTTCGTCCCGAAAAAGTACGAGGGTGGTGTTCGCACGGCGGTTGCGGCGATCATCAGAAAGATTAACCCATGTTCAAGTTTTGTGAAATTGGCCACATTTACTGGCCATCCCTATCCTGCCGGCTTTGTCCGGCATTCATAGACTAACCAAAGCCTCAGACGATCACATAGTTGCGGTATTCCCCCAGGCGGAGGCCGGTGGTCTTCTCCACCCATTCCTTGACCCGGTCTTTCAGGCTGAGGTGGATGCGACTTTCGTCGAATTCGAAATCCCAGGTCAGGTTGGCGATGCGGCGGCGCATCACTTCCGGGTGGGTGCCCTGGAACCTTTCGAGGCGGTCGATCTCCGAGTAGTCGAACTCGCTGGTACGCGGGATGTTCTGGTCGATCCACTCGTCGCTGTGCCAATAGCGGTTGAACGACACTTGTTTGTTTTGCATAGCTTTCGGCTCGCGAACGTAGCCGTAATGGAAGATGGAGGCCGGGATGTGCTTCACCTTCAGCTTGCGGTTGGGCAGGATGCGGAAGCCCTGGGCGTCGCGATAGGAAAAGATGTCTTTCCGGTTGCGGATCACACGAACCTCGCGACGGTACCATCGGTAGGAGGTGCCCACATAATCATAGGAACCATAAAAATGTACATAGTCAAAAAGCAACCCTTCGACTTCGTGATCGTCTTTGTAGCGCTGCATGTTTTCGCGCACGGCGTCGATGTATTTTTCATGCATCACTTCGTCGGCCTGGATGTAGAAGGCCCAGTCGGCGGCAGGGTCGATGGCGCGGAAGGCCTTGTCGGTTTCGAGGGCAAGCACGCGGCCATTATCCCGCACGTTGTCGTCCCACACGGTTTCGATGATGCGGATCTTGTCGGAGGGAATAGAGCGGATCAATTGCAACGTGTCGTCGTCGGAGTTGCCTACGGCGACCACCATTTCCGTGCAGAGGGGCAGGATGGACTGTATGGCTTCAACGACCGGATAGTCGTATCGTATCGCGTTACGAACAAATGTAAATCCACTCACTTTCATGGGGGCACGGGGGGTAAAGAGAGGGTACACAAAATTCGGCATTTATCGTGAAGTAGTCACGTTTTTTTTTCTTTTCGGTTTCTGCTGAGGCATAACCGGTGGCAGCCATCCGATTTCATTCTAACCCGCGATGAAGGAAAATGTTGGCCTGAAGATGTTCAATCGTGTGTTGAGATCGGTGGGCACCTTGAAGGTCCGGTGGAAGTGAAGAAAACCTTTTTTTTAGCGGCTCTCCGTGAACGGCGAAAGGAATATTTTCCGCTTCACCGGAAAAACTTATCCACATCACGGGCATGTTCCTGGTGACCAGACGATTTAGAGACCCGTCGGGCCGGACAGATTTTTTGCCAGAAGTGGCCCATGTTGTTGGCCTGAAAAGTATCATCGGTGGAGAACCCTGTCGCGGAAACTTTGAGGGCCGGAATTCGTTCTACTACCTCAAATACCGGGCGAACGGACGGGCAAGACAAAACCCGTAAATTTACGGACCTCATGCCGATGGTATTTGAAGGATTGAATAAAATATAGTTATATTAATGTTACGTTTCTATTCAAAAAATACGTTTTAGGAAAAGTACCCCCCAAACGACTAGCCGGCCGGCGGGCAACGACGAGTGTCTTATGGACGGATGGTGTTCGAAATGAAACTATTCTACCACCACGGTGCTTTGAACTATGGAAAATTATCCGCGATTTGAATTATCAGACCCCCTGGGGCGTGAACCCCTGGAATTTTTTGCCAAGCATGGATTTTTGCATTTTAACAATTTCATCTCCCGCGAAACGGTGAGCGATATCCGGGCGGAAATCCGTGTGATCGAAGATAGATGTGTGGAAAGGCAGGTGGAAAAGATCAACGGCGTTCCCATTAAATACGGGACCGACGTCGACGGACGCAAGATCATCCAGCGCTTCCCTTTCAGTTCGCAGCAAAGTCCGCTCCTGAGCGAATTTATCCAAGATCCCCGCTTCCAATCCTTGTTTCCCCTGCTGGGCGACGACGCTGAAAATCCCCGGGTAGGCCACAACGAAAAGGATGGTCTGGTCATCAACCACTACATCAACACCGAACTTAGCAAATTCATACGGATGGGCTGGCATACCGACTGCCTGCGCGACGTCTTTTATGGCAAGAAGATCATGCCCATGCTGAACGTGGGCATTCACCTGACGGACGCCAAGCCTGGTCAAGGCGGATTGCGTATATTGCCGGGAACACATAAGCAAACCATCTTTGGCGTGCTCTTCAAAAAGCCATACTTCCTCGATCACCGCCCCGACAAAAACGAAGTCGGGCTGCAAACCCGGGCCGGCGATCTCACGGTTCACGACGGCCGTCTTTGGCACCGCGTAGCCCAATCGACCGTCATGGGGGAGCAGAGCCGCCGCCAGGTCATGTACGTGCCCATCATCAGCGGCGCCTATGCCATCAAGAACGAAAAGAGCCCGACCCTTATCTATCAGCATTTTCAAAACATGGTGAGGTAGCCGGGAATGAAGCAAGCGATCATTACGGGTGCCAGCAAAGGCCTGGGAAAAGCGTTGGCCCTGGAGATGGCCTCCCGCGGATACGAAACCTTGTTAGTGGCCCGGTCCGCCCCGTTGCTCGAGACCCTGGCCGCCGAGATCTCCAGCCGCTTCAACGTGAAGGTGCATACACTCGCCCTCGACCTGGCCCAAACCGAAGCATCCCAAACCCTCTACGACTGGTGCCAGGGCGCATCCTTCCAACCCACCGTGCTCATCAACAATGCGGGCTATGCCTGCTGGGGATATTTTCACACGTTGCCCTTGAGCAGCCAATTGTCCATGCTCGGTCTCAATGTGCAGGGGATGGTGTCGCTCACACACCGCATTTTGCCCCTGCTTCAAAAGCAACCCAAGGCCTATATCCTCAATGTTTGCAGCACCTCGGCTTACCAGCCCGTTCCAACGATGTCGCTATACGCCGCAAGCAAAGCCTTTGTACGGTCCTTTACCCGGTCGCTGCGCTATGAGCTTCGGAAAGGACCGGTATCGGTCACCTGTTTAAGTCCGGGGCCCATGGCTACGAACTTTATAGCGCAAGCCAACATGCAGGCGATGCAGGAAACGGCACAGAAATTCGAGATGAAGGCCGAAGACGTGGCGCGCTCGGGTGTGAAGGCCATGTTTGCCGGCCGGGCGGAAGTCATTCCCGGGTGGATGAATGCCCTCAGCGTGGGCTTCTCCAAAGTCTTGCCGGACGCGCTGTTGGAGCGGATCGCCAACAACCTGTATGAATCCAAACTATAAATTCCGGAAATCCTTACCTTTGCGGGCTTGAAATTTCCATTGGTAGATTAGATATCATAGATGTGAAAAAGAACTGGAAATATGCGTGGGGATCGGCCGCTTTCAGAGTCCATTTCATCCTGACCATTCTCTTCGGCATCCTGTTGGCCGCTTTCGCCGATCACTTCTTTCAATTCATCCAGGCGCGCCCCGGCCACCTGATCGGCGACGCTGTGCTGGATTGGATCCCGCCGTATGATATGTCGGTGTATATTTTCGCCTTGCTCTATGTCGGCGTGATCCTGGCCGTGGGCACGGCGATCATAAATGAACCCGAGGTTTTGCTTACCGGGATGCAAGCCTACATCCTGCTATCGCTGATGCGGATGGCGACATTGTATTTTATCCCCTTAGAGCCACACCCTGGTTTGGTATTGCTGGAAGACCCGTTTGTAGGCTACCTGATCTACAAGGAGAATATCATTACGAAAGACCTGTTTTTCTCCGGCCATGTGTCTGCCATGTTCCTGCTTTACCTGACGGCTACGGGTCGCAACCTCAGGATTTTCCTGGCGGCCGATACAGTCCTCGTGGCCATTTGCATGTTGTTCCAGCACGCTCACTATACGGTGGATATTGTGGCGGCGCCATTCTTCGCGTTGCTGAGTTGCTATCTGGCCGGCCGCCGGACGATCACTACGCAGACGGCTGCTTTGCGAAATGAGCCGTAAGGGTGAATGTGAATTAACGGAAGTGCGAAACAATCGACTTATTTCACATGGGACTCAGGCAGAGATACTCGAAGTCATAATTGTCGTTCAAGTAGATTATCCCCGGTTCCGAATAGGTTTCATTGAAGAAATGAATGCGTTTCAATCCTTTGTCCTCTAGAATTTCCATACCGCTCATTTGTTTCAACGGAATCCCACTGCAGGAATCAGATTCCAGTCGTAGCGCCCAGAGTAATTTTGAGTGTTTGTCGATTTTGAAGACGATCGGAGTGAGGGTGTCCTGTGTATGAACAAAGCCAATTCGGCCATTGGGACAATCCAGGTACTGGTCGACCTTTGCGGCCCGAAGATTAAAGTCAATTTTTTCTCCAAGACATGGCCCCGAAGCAAAACCACAATCACCAAGATCGTCCATCCATCGAACGAATTGATAGACGGAGTAGCCGTAGTATCCAACCCCTGCGAGGACGATCACTCCCAGTGCCATTAATATTTTTTTCTTCATGTGTCGAGATAGGAAGATGGTCTTAACCAGGTTTTGGGTCAAAGAAACTTACTCTGTTCAGTTCAAGGATAATTTTTTGGGACTATAAGATATTGATGTCATCGCTCCTGGCGAGCTGGCCAAATTTCTGCTTTTAGTTGAAAGAAGTCTTTGAACGCATTGAAATCATCGTCGTTGACAAGATAGTAATAGAACCCCAATCCTGGTTTATGGTCTTTGAGACGGAAGTACGATTTTGAAAGAGGCCCGTCCCCCAGTTCAATTTTTTCAATGTCAGCGATCTCGACATGCTCGGAGTTGAAAAAATCATAGTTAATGAATAGCGTTGTTCCTTTCACCTCAAAATAGTTCGGTGTCAACCTCCTCATCACCACCAACCAGCACAAGCAGGGGAGCGCCCAGAAGTATGACCACGGCGCGTGAAAAACAAATAAATTGCCGAAACAGGGCAAGCCCCACAGTACATGGGTCATGTAGGACCACAACGATCGTCTAACGGTTTTCATGATGTTCGGAAATGACTTCTACCCAATGAGTAGGTAACTGTTGTTGGCGACTTGCACCAACAACAGTTCAATACATGGATCTATTTCAAATGCGACCGTAGCATCCACGCCATTTTCTCATGCTCTTCCATGAGGCCCGTGATATAATCGCTCGTGCCGGCGTCACCGTAGTCGTTGGCGAAGCGGTTGATATTTTCGCGGAGGGTGATGATGATGGTTTCGTGATCGGTGAGGAGCTCGCGTAAGAACCCCTGAGAGTCATTTTTCTCGCGGACTTGTTCGGTGAGATGGGTCAGTTGCAGGAAGTCTTTGAGGGTGGAGGGAGCGTAGTGGCCCAGCGACCGGATGCGTTCGGCCACGCCGTCCATGACTTCGTCCAGTTGGTTGTACTGGGTTTCGAAGAAGAGGTGTTGGCTGTGAAAGTCGGGGCCTTCAACGTTCCAGTGTGCGCGACGGGTTTTTGTGTAGAGCACAAAGATGTCGGCTAATAGTTTCGACAATTCCTTGGCTACGCTGGCCAGGTTCTCCGGCTTGATTCCAATGTTCGTTTGCATACGTGTAAGAATGATTATGGGTTGGAAATATACTTAATTCTGATTTGCGTTCAGCCGTGGCGTTGTTTGTGTTTTTGATGGGCCCACAGGTTTATTCATGCGGTTTAATTTCCTTTACGGTGCCATCGGCGTAGCCCGCGATCACGATCGTTACCATCGTGTTGGCGAACAGGCCGGTAGCCACCACGCCGGGAATGCTCCGGATAGCGGCGTCGAGGTGCACAGGGTCTTCAATCGTTTTGAATTGACAATCGGCGGTGAAGTTTCCGTTCTCGCTGATATATTGCTGATCGCCGTTGCGGCGAAGACGGGGTTCGCAGCCGAGCGCTTTGAGATGTTTTAAGGTGAGCTCTGCAGCAAAGGGCAGGATCTCCACGGGCAGCGGAAATTTGCCAAGGTGTTCCACCAGTTTGGAAGAATCGACAATGACTATAAATTTCTTGCTGTTGTAGGCCAGGATCTTTTCGCGGGTGTGGGCGCCGCCGCCGCCTTTGATGAGGTGGCCCTGGCGATCGGCTTCGTCGGCACCGTCGATGTAGAGGTCGATGCTATCGATGGAGGTGAAGGGAACGATGGGGATGTTCATCTCCCGGGCGAGTTTTTCGGAGCGTTCCGAACTGGCCACGGCCCGGATGGTGAGTCCCTGTTTTATCAGTTCGCCAATTTTTTGGATGGCATAGAACACCGTGGAACCGGTGCCTAATCCTACCACCATGCCGTTTTGTACATAGCGCGCCGACCATTCGCCGGCATGTCGTTTAGCGTCGTCCATACGATTTCAGAAGTGCGAACTAAAGGTAAGGGGTGGCGTGTAAAAAAGAGGCTCGCCGTTCAGAATTTTTAAACGCCGGGACTCAAGTCTACGTTAGGAATCTTTGCGTTGACTTTGCTTGCCCGCCGAAGCTTTAGCGAAGGAGGGCCTCAGCGCCTTTCTTCGCTCGCCGAAGCTTTAGCGAAGGTGAGGCGGTTAGACGCATTTCCACATCGTATCCACAAACCACTTCCGGCTATCCTGGAATTGCTCCAGGCTCCTAAACCCCGACCGCTCAGCCAGTTGTTGGATTTCCGGCAGCGAATATTTCTGAGAGATCTCCATAAACACCGGCTCACCCTGTGCAAAACGGATGGCGTACGGCCCGATATGTACCCGTTGCTCGCGCTGGCTCACCAGGTAGCTCTTGCACGAGCCAGTCGCGGGATCGTAGGTAGGATAATGAGCAAACTGCTCCAGGTTAAAGTCGGCACCCAATTCGCGGTTGATGCGTTTCAGCAGGTTTAGGTTGAACGCCCGGGTGATGCCGGCCTTGTCGTTATAGGCATCCAGGATGACCTGGGGATGTTTCTTCAAATCAAAACCCACCAGCAACAAATCGCCGGGAGACAATTGCTTTCGCAGCGCTTTGCAAAATCCCAACGCCTCTTCGGGAGGCACGTTGCCGATACTGGCGCCCATGAACAACACCACTTTGCGTTTGTCGGAGCGAAGCTTGACTTCTTTCAACATATCGAGATAGTCGCCCTGCAAGCCTTCCACGCGCATGCCCGGGAATCTCAGGGGCAGGGTTTTCTCCAGCGTTTGGATGATGCTCTCGGAGATATCGATGGGAAAATAGGTGTAGTCGACACCCCTGGCCTGGAGTTCGCCCAGGAGATAGCCCGATTTTGCCACGTCGCCGGGGCCGAGTTCCACCAGGTCAAAGTCGGTCGCATGGTCGCCGATCAGGTTGGCGATGTCTTGTGTCTGCTGCTCAAATATTTCCTGCTCGCAGCCGGTCAGGTAATATTCCGGGCATTGCATGATGTGCTGAAAGAGTTTGTCGCCCTCGGCATCATAAAAATACTTGGCGCTTAGCGACTTGGAGGCTGCCGTAAGGCCGTGAATGACGTCTTCGTAGAATTCTTCCCGTGCTGCCTGCCGGTTCTTCAACCGGGTGTAGTGATCTGTTAAAAAGGGTATGGTCATGACGCTTTTGTTCGTGGTTAATATGCCAGCCGGATGCCGGTGAGCTGCCAGCGCTGGTGTGGATGAAAGAAATTTCGATACGATATGCGGCTGTGATCGGGCGAGGTGAAGGCGGAGGCGCCGCGTAAAACCTTTTGATTCACCATAAACTTGCCGTTGTATTCTCCCACGGCGCCGGGTGCCCGTGCAAAACCGGGATAGGGGAGGTAGGCACTTTCGGTCCATTCCCAACGGTCGCCCCAGGCAAAATTTGTCGCCGCGGCCTCCCATTCAAATTCTGTAGGCAGGCGCTTGCCGGCCCATGCGGCAAAGGCTGCGGCTTCGTAATAGCTGATGTGCGTGACGGGTTGGTTTAGGTCGAGCGGAAGCAGTCCCCGCAGGGTGTAGCGGAACCAGGCCCCGTCCTGTTTGTACCAATACAGCGGGGCAGCCATGCCGTTGGCCCTCACCCAATCCCAACCTTCGGCATGCCAGTGGCTGAAATGCGTGTAGCCGCCGTCTTCCATAAACTCGAGATAGGCCCCATGCGTGACGAGGGCCGGGGAGATGTTGAAGGACGGGAGAAATACTTTATGACGGTTCAATTCATTGTCATAACAAAACGAATCCCCGGCGTGACCAATCATGTGCATGCCTTCGTCGATCGCGATAAAGGGATCGGAGGCATGAGGTTGTACATCGCAAAATTCCAGGGTGTGATTTTCGGTGTACGCGGGCAACAAGGGATTGTGGCCAAGGATGTATTTGATGTCGGTCCACAACAATTCCTGGTGTTGTTGTTCGTGATGACATCCCAGGGTGATCAGATCGATCACGGTCTTCGGCAAGGTTTCGTTCATCCAGGCCATCATGGCGGCATCGACGTGCTGGCGGTATTGATAAATTTCCGCTACCGTGGGCCGGCTCAGGTTTCCGCGCTGGGTCCGGACCACGCGTGCGCCAAGACTTTCATAATAACTATTGAAAACAAAATTGAAGTTGGCATTAAATTCCTGGTAGCCCTCCCGGTAGGCTTTTAACAAGAGGGTTTCGAAAAACCACGTGGTGTGTCCCAGGTGCCATTTGGGCGGGCTCACGTCTTCCACCGGTTGCACGACATAGTCTTCGGTTTGCAGAGGAGCACAGATATCCTCCGTCAGTTTCCGTACGCGCAGATAGGTCGCCCGTAGTGCAGTCATCCCGGGCGACGAGGCAACTATTTTTTCAGAAAGTAAGGCTTCGGTCATAAAAAATACTTTTCAAGCGTTGTCTAAGGTCATAAAAAGGTTGTTGAGCGATTCCGAAAAAGTAGGATGGGCAAAAATGCCGTCGCGAATTTTTTCGTAAGGCAGCTTTCCCATCATGGCTACTTCCAGCACCGACATGATCTCGCCGCCATGGGGCGCCAGGATGGAAGCGCCGAGTATTTCGTGCGTTTCCTCATCCACGATGGCTTTCATCATGCCGCGCGTTTCGCCGGTCTCGATCCCGCGCGCCACCTGCGTCATGCTGAGCTTGGCCACTTTGATGCGCCGTCCTTTCTCGCGTGCCGCTTTTTCGGTGAGGCCGATGCGGCCCAACTCGGGGTCGGTGAACATGCAATACGGAACCAGTCTGTCCTGCACGGAAAGTCCGGCCTTATCCAGCAAATTGCGTGAAACGACGAGGTAGTCGTTGTAGGAAATGTGCGTGAAGGCGGGGCCTTCTCTCACATCTCCCAGCGCATAAATTCCTTTTACGGAAGTTTCCAATCGATCGTCGGTTTTTATAAAACCTTTTTCTGTGAGAACAATACCGGCGCGTTCGGGTTTTAGTTCACGGAGGTTTGGCAGGCGCCCCGATGCGATCAGCCAGTGGGAGCCGGTGAGGGTTTGGGATGTGCCGTTGGAGGACAAGGTCAGCTCGATCTTTCCATCAGCAAGCCGGCTGGCTTTGGTGACGGCTGTGCCGAGGCGGATCTTAATGCCTTCCATTTCAAGGATATTTTTCAATTCGCCGGCAATGTCGTCATCCTCTTTGTTCAGCAGTGCGGCCGAGCGTTCCAGGAGGGTCACCTGGCTACCCAGGCGGCGGAAGAGTTGTCCGAATTCCATGGCGATGTAACCGGCACCGAGAATAACCAGGTGATCGGGAACAGTTTTCAGGTCCATGATCGTTGTCGACGTGTAATAGGGGGTATCGTTAACACCTTCGATCGCGGGTATCTGTGGCGATGCGCCGGTGTTGACAAAGATGAATTCGCCTTCTACTTCCGTGGACGTTCCATCGGGGTGATGAACGGTCAATTTTTTGTCGCCGGTAAAACTGGCTGTGCCGATGATGAGGTCGAGGCCGTCTGTTTTGCGGAGCCATTCTTCAAGACGCGCGCGCTTAGCGATGACGATCCTGTCTTTGCGCTGGATCACGGCAGCCATATCAACGACAGGAGCGGGCATCTGAATGCCTAGTGCGGCCGAGTGTCGTGCCAGGTAGGCTCGGCGACCGGAAGCGATGAGGGTTTTGCTCGGGGTGCAGCCGTCGTTCACACACGTGCCGCCCACCCAACGCTTTTCGATCAGGGCTGTTTTCCATCCGACCTTTGCGAGCTTCGCGGCAAGGGGAGAACCGGCTTGACCCGATCCGATAATTACGGCATCGTATTTCATCATGGTTAGGGTTTGAGGAACGTGCAAGATGCTAAAATTGCTCCGTCGTGTCCAGGCCTGATCCTCGAACGTGGTGTATAAAATAGCGTGCCACAAATTGCGTTGACGATACAGACTTCAAGCATCATCCTACCTACACAGGGGAAAGATGCTTGAGCATCAAGGGTAAAATCGCATTTCGAATTTTCTTCTTGATAAATATCGTTCACGTCGGGGGTAAAACAGGAGTGTGGAACATGTGGAATTTTTTACACACCCGGTTTTTGATGAATTTAATTCGAGGTTCCTACGATGGAATTTGAAGGGCTTCTTCCTACTTTTAGAAATAAACCTCCAGCTATGAAGACGAAAGCCGCGTTGAAAGAGAAGCGCACTCCAGCCAAGAAGAGCGCATCCAATGTGCGCGTGAAGAAAAACGGTTCCAACGGTCACGACACCGACAGTCTACACGCCGATGGTCATGCGATATCTTCTGATCAGATAGGTTCAAAAGAACTTCTTAGAGTCTTAACCGAAGTAAAAAATGGCAACTTTTCTGTTCGCATGCCCATCGACGAAGTGGGTCTGAATGGAAAGATATACGACACCCTCAACGAGATCATTTCGCTCAACGAAAAGATGATGCAAGAGTTCACCCGGGCCGGCAACACCATCGGCAAACAGGGCAAGCTCACGCAGCGCATCGAGATCCCCAGTACAAAGGGCGCCTGGAGCGAAGGCGTGAACTCGCTCAACGTGTTGATCTCTGACCTTGTTCACCCTACCATTGAAATCGCACACGTTATCAGCTCGGTGGCCAAAGGCAACCTCTCGCAGGAAATGCCGGAAGAGATTGGTGATCACCGGTTGGAGGGAGAATTCCTTCGCATTGCCAAAGAAGTGAATTACATGGTGAAGCAGCTTAACCTGTTCTCCATGGAAGTAACCCGTGTAGCCCGCGAGGTGGGATCGGAAGGAAAGCTGGGTGGGCAGGCGAAAGTGAAGGGGGTAGGGGGTGTGTGGAAGGACCTTACCGATTCGGTGAACCACATGGCCGGTAACCTCACCAACCAGGTGCGCAACATCGCCGAAGTGACCACGGCCATCGCCCGCGGAAACCTTTCCAAAAAGATCACGGTAGACGTGAAGGGTGAAATGCTCGAATTGAAAAATACCATCAACACGATGGTGGATCAGTTGAACTCTTTCTCTTCTGAAGTAACGCGTGTGGCCCTCGAAGTGGGAACGGAGGGACGACTCGGTGGACAAGCCACGGTAAAAGGCGTAGGCGGTGTGTGGAAAGACCTGACCGACTCCGTAAACCAGATGGCCGGCAACCTTACGGCGCAAGTGCGAAACATCGCCGGGGTGACCACCGCCGTGGCCACGGGCGACTTGTCAAAGAAAATTACGGTAGATGCCAAAGGCGAATTATTGGAATTGAAGAATACCATCAACACGATGGTGGATCAATTGAACTCTTTCTCTTCCGAAGTAACGCGTGTAGCCCGCGAGGTGGGATCGGAAGGTCAGTTGGGCGGTCAGGCCGATGTGCCCGGTGTAGGGGGAACGTGGAAAGATTTGACCGACTCGGTAAATCAAATGGCCGGTAACCTCACCAACCAGGTGCGAAACATTGCCGGTGTGACCACGGCGGTGGCCAACGGTGACTTGTCAAAGAAAATTACGGTGGACGTGCGCGGGGAAATGTTGGAGTTGAAAAACACGATCAACACGATGGTGGATCAGCTCAACTCTTTTGGCTCTGAAGTAACGCGTGTGGCCCTCGAGGTAGGTACGGAAGGAAAGCTTGGTGGTCAGGCCACGGTGAAAGGTGTCGGTGGTATTTGGAAAGACCTGACCGATTCGGTAAACCAGATGGCGTCGAACCTTACTGGCCAGGTGCGGAACATCGCTGGTGTGACCACTGCGGTGGCCAACGGCGACTTGTCAAAGAAAATCACGGTGGACGTGCGCGGGGAAATGCTGGAGTTGAAGAACACGATCAACACGATGGTGGATCAGCTCAATTCATTCGGTTCGGAAGTAACGCGTGTGGCCCTCGAGGTAGGTACGGAAGGAAAACTTGGCGGCCAGGCCACGGTGAAAGGTGTCGGCGGCGTTTGGAAAGACCTGACCGACTCGGTGAACCAAATGGCGGGTAACCTCACGGCTCAGGTGCGGAACGTAGCCGGTGTGACCACGGCCGTGGCGAAAGGTGACTTATCAAAGAAAATTACGGTAGATGCCAAAGGTGAATTGTTGGAATTGAAAAATACCATCAACACCATGGTGGACCAATTGAACTCCTTCTCCTCGGAAGTAACGCGGGTAGCGCGCGAGGTGGGTTCGGATGGTCAGTTGGGCGGGCAAGCCAACGTGCCGGGTGTAGGCGGAACGTGGAAAGACTTGACCGACTCGGTGAACCAGATGGCGTCCAACCTCACCAACCAGGTGCGGAACATCGCCGAGGTGACCACCGCCGTGGCCAAAGGCGATTTGTCAAAGAAAATCGCGGTGGACGTGCGGGGGGAAATGCTCGAGTTGAAAAATACCATCAACACCATGGTGGACCAGTTGAACTCCTTCGGTTCGGAAGTAACGCGCGTAGCCCGCGAGGTAGGTTCCGAAGGCCAATTGGGCGGTCAAGCCGACGTGCCGGGTGTGGGGGGAACGTGGAAGGACTTAACAGACTCTGTAAATAAAATGGCCGACAACCTCACCAACCAGGTGCGGAACATCGCCGAAGTGACCACCGCCGTGGCCAAAGGCGACTTGTCGAAGAAAATCACGGTGGATGTGAAAGGTGAAATGCTTGAGCTGAAAGACACGATCAACACGATGGTGGATCAGCTCAACTCCTTCGCATCGGAAGTAACGCGTGTGGCGCGGGAAGTAGGATCCGAAGGAAAACTCGGTGGACAAGCCACAGTAAAAGGCGTGGGGGGTGTGTGGAAAGGGTTGACCGATTCGGTGAACCAGATGGCGGGTAACCTCACGGCCCAGATCCGTAACATTGCCAACGTGGCCATCGCGGTGGCCAATGGCGACTTGTCCAAAAAGATCACGGTGGACGTGCGCGGAGAAATTCTGCAATTGAAAGATACACTCAACACGATGGTGGATCAGCTCCGCGGTTTTGCTTCGGAAGTAACCCGCGTGGCACGCGAAGTAGGTACCGACGGTAAACTGGGAGGCCAGGCCTTTGTGCCCGGTGTAGCCGGTACGTGGAAGGATTTGACCGACTCGGTGAACCAGATGGCGGGTAACCTTACCGACCAGGTGCGGAACATCGCCGGCGTGACCACCGCGGTGGCCAATGGCGACTTGTCCAAAAAGATCACGGTGGACGTGCGCGGGGAGATGTTGGAGTTGAAGAACACGATCAACACGATGGTGGAACAACTAAACTCCTTCGCGTTTGAAGTAACGCGCGTTGCCCGCGAAGTGGGCACGGAAGGAAAACTTGGCGGCCAGGCCGAAGTGCGCGGTGTAGCCGGAACGTGGAAAGACTTGACCGACTCCGTAAACCAGATGGCCTCCAACCTGACCGGCCAGGTGCGCGGCATTGCCAAAGTAGTGACGTCGGTGGCGAAAGGAAACCTGAAACAAAAGCTGTCCATCAACGCCCTTGGCGAGTTGGCACAGTTGACGGATACCATCAACGAAATGATCGACACGCTGGCCGTGTTTGCCGAACAGGTAACGACGGTAGCGCGCGAAGTAGGGGTGGAAGGACGCCTCGGCGGACAAGCCAGTGTTCCGGGAGCATCCGGAACCTGGAAAGATTTGACAGAAAACGTGAACCAGTTGGCCGCCAACCTCACCACGCAGGTGCGGTCCATCTCGGAAGTGGCGTCGGCCGTGACGAAAGGGGATTTGACGCGAACCATCCGGGTGGATGCGAAGGGCGAGTTGGAGGCCTTGAAGGATACGATCAACCAGATGATCACCAACCTGCGCGAAACGACCCTCCGAAACCAGGATCAGGACTGGCTGAAATCGAACCTGGCCAAGTTCACGCAGATGTTGCAGGGCCAGAAAGACCTCAAGACCGTGACGCGCCGGATCCTCTCGGAATTGGCGCAGGTGGTTTCGACGCACTACGGGGCCTTCTACATCTTGCAGCAAGACGAAGATATGGCGCAAGTGAAGCTGAAGCTGTTTGCCGCCTATGCTTATAAAGAAGAAAGAACCATTCCGCGCGAATTTGCCATCGGCGAAGGCTTGGTTGGTCAGTGTGCATTGGAAAAAGAAAAAATATTGCTCACCAACGTGCCCCAGGGCTATGTGAAGATCAACTCCGGGTTGGGTAGAGCGAAACCCGCCAACCTCATCATCCTGCCCATCGTGTTCGAGAACAACGTGAAGGCGGTGATCGAACTGGCCTCGCTGGATGTCTTCAATGAGACCCACCTTGACTTCCTCGACCAGCTCACGGAAAGTTTGGGGATCGTGTTGAACACCATCGAAACCAACACCCGCACGGAAGAACTCCTGGCCCAGTCGCAGTCGCTGGCCGGCGAATTGAAAACCCAACAGGAAGAGTTGCGCAGGACCAACGACGAATTGCAAGACAAGGCGTTCCTGCTGGTAAAACAAAAAGACGAAGTGGAGGCGAAGAACAAGGAAGTGGAAGAAGCCCGGAAGTCGCTGGAAGAAAAAGCGGAGCAGCTCACCCTCACGTCCAAATACAAATCGGAATTCCTTGCGAACATGTCGCACGAATTGCGCACGCCACTCAACAGCTTGCTCATCCTCGCCCAGCAGCTTTACGAGAATGCCGAAGGCAACCTGAACGACAAACAGATCCGCTACGCCAAGACCATTCACTCGTGCGGGGATGACTTGATCCAACTCATCAACGACATCCTCGATCTTTCGAAGATCGAGTCCGGATTTATTTCGGCCAACATCTCGTCGGTGCGGATCGGTGAGATCGCTTCGTTTGTGGAGACCACGTTCAAACCCATCTCGGAAGCGCGCAACCTCAAATTCAAAATTGAAACCGATTATACCTTGCCGGCGACCATGGACACCGACATCCAGCGGCTCAACCAGATCCTGAAGAACCTGTTGTCGAATGCCTTCAAGTTCACCGAGAAAGGAGAGGTGGCCCTGAAGATCTTCGAAGCACAACGGACCTGGAAGCCCGGTGTGGCCACGCTCGACAACGCGTCCACGGTGGTGGCCTTCTCCATCAGCGATACGGGTATCGGGATCCCGCAGGAAAAACAACTCATCATTTTCGAGGCCTTCCAGCAAGCAGAAGGGTCGACCAGCCGGAAGTATGGTGGAACTGGCTTGGGATTGTCTATCAGCCGCGGTCTGGCCGAGTTGCTCGGGGGAACGATCGAGTTGGATAGCGAGGCGGGACGGGGAAGTACGTTCACATTATACCTGCCGCTCAACAGCCTGGCCAGTGCTGCGCCTCGCCAGGTGTCGGAAAGCATCAAGGTGATCCAGGAGTTGCAACTCGACAACGACGGCAACCAGATCAACAACCTGCTGGGCAATCTGCGCATCACCAACGAAGGTGTGGAAGCCCGCAACATGGACATCGTCAACGAAATGATCAACGACTCCGGCGACGACCGCAGCCACATCCAGGCCAACGACAAAGTGGTGCTGGTGGTGGAAGACGATTTGCGCTTTGGAAAGATCGTGATCGAAAAGGCGCATGAGAAAGGATTGAAAGCCGTGGTGGCCACCAACTACCTCGAAGTGTTCGACTTCATAAACCGTTTCTCGCCCATTGCCATCACCCTCGATGTGAAGCTGCCCGACACCAGTGGCTGGAAAGTGATCGACTTGCTGCGCAACGATCTCACCTATCGCCACATTCCCATCCACGTGATCTCCGGAGAAGAGAACCGGGTGCTGGCCCTCAAACGCGGCGCACGCAGCTTCCTGCTGAAGCCGCTGAACAACGACTTGCTCAACAACCTTTTCAACGACATCGTCACCTACGACCGCAAGGAAAAGAAGAGCATCCTCATCGTGGAGGACAACGAACTGGATTCATCACAGATCGCCAAGATGCATCGCGACGACAAGGTGGACGTGACCATTGCCGGCACGGCCAAGGAGGCGCTCGAACTGGTGCAGGCCGAGGAGTTCGATTGCATCATCCTGGACTATACCTTGCCCGACATGCCCGGTTCTGAACTGTTGCACGAGGTGAGCAGGGCCAAAGCAGACCTGACGCCCGTCATCGTGTATTCCGCCAAGGATTTTAGTAAAACGGAAATGAGCAATGTGAACCTCAATTCCAGCTCGCACATCGTGAAGGGTGTGAACTCGATCGAGTACTTGTTGGAAGAGACCATCTCGCACCTGCACATCAACCATAAAAGCCTGGCGCCCGAAAAGCGGCGCATCATCGAAAACATCCGCAACAAGGAAGACATCCTCACCGGGAAAAACATCCTCGTCGTGGACGATGACGTGCGCAACCTTTTTGCGCTCACCACGGTATTCGAGCGCTTCAACATCAATGTGATCACCGCCGAATCCGGAAGAGAGGCCATCAACATTCTCACCGAGAACCCGAAGATCGAGATGGTGCTCATGGATATCATGATGCCCGAAATGGACGGCTACGAGACCACGCAAAAGATCCGGCGCGAGCACAAAAACAACACGCTCCCCATCATTGCCGTGACGGCCAAGGCCATGAAGGGTGACCGTCAAAAATGCATCGAGGCCGGAGCCTCGGATTACATCACGAAGCCCGTGAAAATTGATCAGCTGCTTTCGTTGATGCGGTTGTGGTTCTGTAAATAAGAAATCGGTATGCAACCAAAGATATTGCTCGTAGACGATCGCGAAGACAACCTGCTCTCCATCGAAACCATCTTGGCGCCCAGCGGCTACCAGTTTGTGAAGGCAAACTCGGGAAGGCAGGCGCTGAAGGTGCTGCTGAGTGAGTTTGACTTTGCCATGATCCTCATGGACGTGAAGATGCCCAACCTGAACGGCTTCGAAACGGCCGCCCTCATCTACGAGCGTGAAAAGCTGAAGCACATTCCTATCATTTTTATCACCGCCAACAACTATGGCGACGAGAACATGTTCAAGGGGTATCAGTCGGGGGCCATCGACTACATTTTCAAGCCCATCAATCCCGACGTGTTGCGCGCCAAGGTGGGGGTGCTCATCGAACTGTACCGGAAAAACCGGTTGTTGTTCGAACAGGAGCAGAAACTCATCACCATCAACCGTAACCTCGAGCGCGAGATCAATGAACGCAAGGTGTCAGAGGAAAAGGTAAGGCAACTTAACCACAAGTTGCTGGAGAACATCGCCAACCTGGAGTCGGCCAACAAGGACCTGGAGCGGTTTGCGTTCATGGCGTCTCACGACTTGCAAGAGCCCTTGCGCAAGATCAGGATGTTCAGCGACCGGTTGTTCAGCAAATACCGCGACGTGCTCCACGAGGACGCCAAGATGGTGACCCGCATTCAGCAGGCAGCCGAACGCATGCAGGCCCTCATCGTCGACATCCTGGCGTTTTCAAAGATCTCCATCGACAAGTCCGCATTTGTGAACAGCGATCTGAACGTGGTGCTGACCGACTTGCTGGCCGAAATGGAAGAAGAAGTGCACGAAACCCACGCCAGGATCTCCATTGAACCGCTGCCTCCGCTGGTGGTGAGTCCGACCCTGATGCGGCCCTTGTTCCAGAACCTGATCAGCAATGCCTTGAAGTATCGAAAGAAGGATACGGAAGCCACCATTCGCATTCGTTCCGAAGTGAGCGTGGGGGTGAACGACCGCGACAAGAACCTGGTGAATCGCTATTGCCGCATCTTTGTGGAGGACAACGGCATAGGCTTTGACCAAAAGTATGCCGAAGAGATCTTTGGGATGTTCAGGAGGCTACACAACAACGGCGACTATGCAGGCACGGGCGTGGGGCTGGCGCTTTGCAAAAAGATAGCAGAATTGCACAACGGTTATATCTCCGCGCGCAGCAAAGTGAACGAAGGATCCACGTTCATCATTTCCCTTCCCATCCGGCAGGAGGAGGTGGGATGATCACCAGCGTGTCGCCAATATTCTTTCCAGGGATTCGCAGAGGTCTGCAAATTTTGTGGGCTTGATCATATGATGGACCGCACCGGCTGCCGTGATCTCGGCAATATCGGCCTCCCCGAAGAAGGTGGAATACATGATGACGGGAATGCCGTCGAGGTGGGGCTGTTTTTTTATTTCTTGTAAAACCTGCTTGCCATTCAGACGGGGCATGTTCAGGTCGATGAATAAAAGATCGGGTTGGGCGGTGATGTCGTTGCTCAACAGGACAAGCGCTTCTTCGCCATTGTTTGCACAAAGGCAATGGACCGAAGTGTCTACTTCCTCAATAGCGTCCCTAAAAATTTCCTGGTCTTCCTTGTCGTCGTCGACCAGGAGGATAGTACGATAAAGACTCATGGAGCAAATGAGTTGAATCCGGAGAACAAGACAGTAAACAAGCCGAAAAAAGTTACAGGTCTAAAGATATACAAGAATCAAATTGCGCGCTGAAAAGGCCTTATAATTATTCTTTGGACGGCTTTTGGAAACCGGAACCGGGTTCGGGATGGACAATGCCATTCCACAGCCGGTGGATACTATCGTATATACCGGGAGTGTCCTGCGGGTAACCGTCAGGAGAAATTCGGCATTTCAATAACGAAGGTCGTGCCTTTCCGGATCTCAGAGTTGATCACCACGGTGCCTTTCAGCTTGTCGACCGCCTCCTGCACGATATACAACCCCAGTCCGGCGCCGTCGTTGTTGTGCGTGGCCCGGAAGAACATATCGAACACCTTTGAAAGATAGGCCGGATCAATACCGATGCCGTTGTCTTCGAATTCCATGTGGGCCTTGTCTTTGGTCACCGTGATGGCAATGCGCAAAAAGGGCTGCGCTTTCTGCTCGTCGTAATATTTGATGGCGTTGGAAATGATGTTGTTGAAGATCACCGAAAGACGGTATTTATCCGAAAACAACGCATAGTCTTCTTTTACGTCGATCTCCTTCACAATGCGCGACGAACCGGGCATGTACTGCATGCGTTCCAGGTTGTCGGTCACCAATTTGCGGATGTCTATTTTTTCGATGGTCAGGTCCTGGCGGGCATTGCGTGAATAGTCGAGGATCTCTTTGAGGGTGTCGTCCAGCTTGTTCATGCTGGTCTCCATCATGCCGAAATATTCGTTAAAAAAATTGCCGCGTTTTTCGTCCTCCATGCGGGCCAGGTTGATCAGCCCCAGCACCGAGCGCAACGGCGCGCGCAGGTTGTGCGACACGCTATAGACAAAACTATCCAGTTCCTTGTTGATCTTCATCAACTCCTCATATTGCCGGCGCATGGCATCGTTGGCGACCATTTTCGCCGCCTCTGCTTCACGTTGCCGGACGGCGTTTATGATGGCCGACGGTAGCCGGGTTAGGTTGGACTTCAATACATAGTCGTCGGCGCCTTGCTTTAAGGTGTTCACCGCAAATTCTTCCGACACGGCGCCCGTCACCAGGATGAATGGGATTTTCAACCCTGATTCCAGGTAGATGGCTAAGGCTTCTTGCGAATTGAATTGCGGCAGGGAATGGTCGGAGAGGATAACGTCTATCGGTTCAGTTTGCAGCGCGGTTATGAATTGTTCCCGGTTGTCGACGCGTTTGGTCGAAAAATCAAGATGGGCATCAGTCAAAATGTATTCAATCAACTCCAGGTCATCTTCCATGTCTTCAAGGACAAGGATTCTTAAATTCTTTTTCATAAGAAAGTTGTAGGCGGTAAACCATTAACAATATCTGTTCCTAATTTATAACCCCCTTTTTGCCATTGGAAATTGTGGAATCCCTGGGATGGATGAGTAAGTCTTTCCACAGAGTGCGTAAAAAAGAGCTAAAGCGTGGCCTAACGCCCCTGTTTTTTTTGGCTTGCCGAATCAAAAACGAGCCTGTGCGCCGCGTCGCAAAGCCATTCTTTTGGACGGTGATTTCCAGGTAGAGGTGGTTTTCTTTTTTCGTGGAAAAGAATTAATAAACTGTATCCATTCGGGTGTATTTTCGTGTACTAAAGTGCAATATGGATGATCTACTCGCAGCGCGTTTACAAATGGCCTTGTCGCTGGGGTTTCATATTATCTACGCCTGCATCGGCATGGTCATGCCCTTCTTCATGGCGGTAGCGCATTTCAAATGGATCACTACCGGTAACGATATTTACAAAAACATCACGAAAGCCTGGAGCAAAGGCGTCGCGATTTTTTTTGCCACCGGCGCGGTGTCGGGCACCATGCTTTCGTTTGAATTGGGATTGCTGTGGCCTGGATTCATGGAGCACGCCGGGCCCATTTTCGGCATGCCCTTCTCGCTGGAAGGCGTGGCCTTCTTCATTGAAGCCATTTTCCTGGGATTTTTTCTCTATGGCTGGGGCCGGTTCAACACGTGGTTCCATTGGTTCACGGGCGTGATCGTGGGCGTGAGCGGGCTGGCCTCCGGCATTCTCGTGGTATCGGCAAATGCCTGGATGAATAGTCCTGCCGGTTTTGATTATGTCGATGGTCAATACCTGAACATCGATCCCATCAAGGCCATGTTCAACGACGCGTGGTTCACTCAAGCGCTGCACATGACGCTGGCCGCCATAGCCGCTACCGGATTTGCTGTGGCCGGTGTACACGCCCTCATGATGTTGCGCCAGCGCAACATCGCTTTCCATCTGCACGCCTTCAAGATTGCGGCAACGTTTGGCGGCGTCGCGGCATTGCTTCAGCCCCTCAGTGGTGACCTTTCTGCCAAGGATGTGGCCACCCGGCAGCCCGCCAAGCTGGCGGCCATGGAGGCGCACTACCACACCCAACGATCGGCACCGCTCGTTATCGGAGGCATCCCAAATTCCAAAACCAAAACAGTTGATTTCGCGATCGAGCTCCCCGGCATGCTCAGCTTCATGACCTATGGCAGCTTCGATGCCGAAGTGGCCGGTCTTGACAAGATCCCCGAAAGCGACCAACCGCCCGTGCCGGTGGTGCACTATGCATTCCAGATCATGGTGGGCATCGGCATGTTCCTGGTGCTGCTCGCGCTCACGGTGCTCATCGCGTTCCGCAAGCGCGCGTGGTTTCAGGAAAAATGGTTTCTCACGCTCTTTGCCCTGGCCACCCCGTTGGGTTTTGTGGCCGTTGAAGCCGGATGGACCGTAACCGAAGTGGGCCGTCAACCCTGGATACTTCAGGGCATCCTGCGCACCAAAGACGCCGTCACCCCCATGCCCGGCATTGCGTGGACGTTCTACCTGTTCACGGCCGTTTACATCTCGCTCAGTTTCGTCATCGTTTTCCTGTTGAAGCGCCAGATCCAGATGGTGCCGCGCCTGTATGATGTCCAACCTTCAACAAAGGCGGCATGAACTACGTCGTGATAACCTTTCTTTGGCTCTCGATACTCCTTTACTTTGTATTGGGTGGCGCTGATTTTGGAGCAGGCATCATCGAGTTGTTCACCTCGTCGCACCAGGTTAGCCGCACGCGGCGCACGCTCTATCACGCCATCGGGCCGATATGGGAGGCCAACCACATGTGGCTGATCATCGCCGTCGTGATCTTGTTTGTGGGTTTTCCGGTGATCTACACCCAACTATCCATCTACCTGCACATCCCAATGTTGATCATGCTGCTGGGCATCACGGCACGCGGAACGGCATTCGTGTTCCGCCACTACGATGCCGTGCGCGACGAGATGCAGGAACTGTACAACCGCGTTTTTGTGTGGTCGAGTTTTGTCACGCCGCTCTTCCTGGGCATCATTGCCGGAAGCACCGTGTCGGGCCAGATCCAGCCCGACGCCAAGGATTTTCTGACGGCCTATGTCTATGGCTGGTTCAATTGGTTTTCCGTCGCCGTAGGCTTCTTCACGGTGGCGCTATGCGGATTCCTGGCCGCCGTATACCTCATCGGCGAAGCCGAAGACGAACGCGACCGCAGGGAATTCATCCGCAAAGCGCGAAACGCCAACCTCATTGCCATCGCCTGCGGCGTGCTGGTGTTTGTGGCCGCAGAGATCGACAACGTGCCGCTCATGAAATGGGTGTTCAAGGATGCGGTAGGGTTGCTCGCCGTATCGGCCGCCACGGTATCGCTGATCGCACTTTGGGCCCTGATCAGAAGAAAAAGAAGACTCCTGCTCAGGCTGTTGGTATCGTTCCAGGTGACGATGATCCTGCTGGCCATCAGCTACGCCCATTTTCCAAATATTATCATCATGGCCAACGGCGAAAGCCTCTCCCTTTATGAATACGAGGCCCCGGCGAAAACGCTGGCAGCGTTGGGTTGGGCATTGCTGGTGGGGAGCTTGTTTATTTTGCCGGCGTTGTTTTACCTGTATTATAGTTTCCAGATAAAAAAGATGCGGCATTTTGAGGAGTAGGGGATGGGTGCACTGAGGCATGTGGTGATGAAAAATGCAATTTCACGCGGGGGCTATGCTTATTTGTTGCAATCACAAGCTTGTGCTTAGTTCTGAATCGGTTTACCGCGATTGTAAACGGATTTCAGGACTAGACTAGCTATGAGCCCGGAGGGCTCTTCTATCATAGCCCCCAGTGAAACTGGGGGTCGGCGAAATTGGGCATTTCAACCCTGAAAGGGTTACCTAGGCGTGACGCACAATTGGTGAAAGGAACACTAGAGGCGGCGAACGTCGAACACATCCCCCAGAAGAGGAAACCCCTCCGGGGTTGATCATTCGATTCACCGTAACCCCGGGTTTCACCCGGGGCTATAGTAGGGATGCCCTACGGGCATTTATTGCAGAAGAAATGTAATCACTCAAGGTTTTTGCAGAAACGGAACTTATCCTGGATACATTTTTAGTTTCTGTAAAAGACAAATATCGCCTCGTACATATGATGCAACGGCAAATCCCTCCAAGGTTCCTTTTGCGTTGTGCTTTGTCGATGACGACTTGAGCATGTGGTCGTTTTCTCAAGAGATCGTTCTAAAAAGGGCAGGCCACCTCTGGGGCGACCTTCTTTTTTCAGGGCGTATATAGGTATGGAGTTAACAATGGGTCTGGCATTTTTTTCTAACGATTGACTTTGTCATCGCCAGGTCCTCCTGCATATTCACTATCCATCCAAACTCAACAATGAACCCTTAAGGATTCATCGCCAGCAAAGCTTCTGCGGGAGCGTTGCGGCTTAGGTCATAAATATAGGCCGTTTGGCCGACGTGGACCTCGTACGTATTGCTTTCTATCGCGTGTATTAAGTCCGTTGCGACGGCTGCCGGCGGAATTCCGCGTTCGCCGCCGATTTCCTGGGAGAAGTCGGTGTTCACGAGAGGGGGCATCAGTTCAAAGACTTTCACGGGGGAGTTTTTGGCCAAGGCGATGCGCAGCGATTGGGTGTAGGAGTGGAGTGCTGCTTTGCTGGCGCCGTAAGTGGCTGTGCGATGATTTGGGGTGAGCGCTACAATGGACGATACGTTTACAATGGCGGCTTCATTTTGTTCTTTCAACAAAGGCAATACGGCTTCGTTGAAACGAATAATCGACAGATAATTGGTCAGCATTTCTTCGCTGGCTTTTTCAAAGGTGCCTTGTCCTTCGGCAAGGTCAGCCAGGTAAGCACGTCCTGCGTTGTTGATGACGATGTTGAGGGAGGGGAATTCGGCGTAGAGTTTTTTTACCAGTTGCTCTACGTCTTTGCCATTCGATACATCGGACACGATGCCTTGGGCGCCGGGGATTTGTGTAAGGGCTTTCTTTAATCGCGCTTCGTCTCTGCCGGTAACGATCACCTGGTTGCCTTTCGCGGCGAATTGTTTTGCAATCTCCAGGCCGATACCCGCGGTGCCGCCGGTGATGAGGATGGTGTTTTTTGTTGTTTTCATGGGATGGTGCGTTGTTGGTTTCTTGTTTGATTTTCGTTTCCGCGAAAGCGGATCTTATAAAAAAATACCAATCGGTATATTTCGTACTACACCGCCTCACCGAATTTAGTTTACGCCCGGTCCGATTTATTTTCAAACCCGGGATTTATTTTAGCCGGAGAAGATTGCCGGGAGCCGTTTAACCTCCCGGTCGCCCTGTTATGCTAATGTTAAGTCCATCGTGGCGTTTTCGGGGAACTTGTGTTACTTTCGGACCTGTTAAACCCGACCAATGATATGAGACACCATTACCGGATTTCTTTGTCGCTGTTGTTTGCAGCGGCGCTTTTTTCATGTAGTAAGCCCCACAAAGAAGCACCCGTCGAGGACCCCCAGAACCCCCTCCTGAAGGCATGGGAGGGACCCTATGGCGGCCTGCCGCCGTTCGACAAGGTGGAACACAAACATTTTATACCGGCCTTTGAAGCGGCCACCGCCGACAACCTCGCCGACATCGACAAGATCACGTCCCAAACCGCAGCCCCGGATTTTGACAACACCATCCTGGCGCTGGAACAGTCGGGCAAGGCGTTCAACCGGCTGCAGACATTTCTCAATATCTGGGCGAACAACATGAACGACAGCTCCTTCCAAAAGATTGAAAGCGAGCTCACCCCCAGGCTGGCGGCGTTCAACGACCAGATCATCCAGAACGGGAAACTCTTTGCCCGCATCAAAACCGTCTATGAATCGGAAGCCCTCAAGAGCCTGACGCCCGAGCAGCAACGGCTCACCTGGCTGTATTACACCAACTTTGTCCATTCGGGCGCCCAACTCGACTCCACGGCGAAGAAGCGCCTGTCCGACATCAACCAGAAGCTCGCCGCCCTTTTTACAAAATTCAGCCAGCACGTGTTGGCCGACGAGAACGATCAGTATGTCACGATCAGCAAAAAAGAAGACCTGGCGGGTCTGCCCCAAAGCCTGATCGACGGTGCGGCCGCCACGGCTGCGGAAAAGAAGCAAGAAAACGTCTGGCTGATCTCCAACACCCGCTCGTCGGTGGACCCGTTCCTTACGTTCTCCACCAATCGCGAGCTGCGTGAAAAAGTATGGCGCATGTTTATCAATCGTGGCGACAACGGCAACGCCAACGACAACAACGCCATCATCACCGACATCCTGCAATTGCGCGCCGAACGCGCCAAACTCCTGGGCTTTAAAACCCATGCCCACCTGATGCTGGACAACAAAATGGCAAAGACACCGGAACGCGCCATGGCCCTCATGGAAGAAGTGTGGAAGCCTGCCGTCGCCCGTGTAAAGGTGGAAGTGGCCGACATGCAGGCGATTGCCCAAAAGGAGGGAGCCAACATCAAGATCGCCCCGTGGGACTATCGCTTCTATGCCGAGAAAGTGAGAAAGCAACGCTATGACCTCGACCAAAATGAAGTGAAGCCCTACATGCAGCTCGACAAAATGCGGGAAGGCATGTTCTGGGCCGCAGGCGAAGTCTTCGGTTTCACGTTCACCCCGCTCGACAGCATCCCCGTCTATCATCCCGACGTCAAAGTATGGGAGGTAAAAGACAAGACCAGCGGCCAGACCGTTGGTGTCTGGTATTTCGACCCCTATGCACGACCCGGCAAACGCTCGGGCGCCTGGATGAACACCTACCGCAACCAACACAAACTCGATGGCGGCATGCTGCCCATGGTATCCAACAACAGCAACTTCATAAAAGGCAAACCGGGAGAGCCCGTTCTTATTTCGCTGGACGACGCCAACACGTTGTTCCATGAATTTGGTCACGCCCTCCACGGACTTTCTTCCAACGTCACGTATCCATCGCTGCAGTCACCCAACGTGGCCAGCGACTACGTGGAGTTCCCCTCGCAGTTGAACGAGCGCTGGTTCCTCACCCCGGAGGTGCTGAATACTTTTGCGCTGCACTATCAAACCGGCAAACCCATACCCAAGGAGTTGGTAGACAAGATCCGGAAAACCAAAAGCTTCAACTCCGGGTTCACCACGGTCGAGTACCTGGCCAGCGCCCTCATTGACATGAAGCTCCACCTGGAAGGCGACAAGAAAATTGACCCCGACCAATACGAACGCGAGACGTTGACGGCCCTGGGCATGCCCGCCGAGATCGTCATGCGCCACCGCACCCCTCAATTCCTCCACATCTTCGCCGACGACGGCTACTCCGCAGGTTACTACAGCTACCTCTGGTCAGACGTCATCTCCGCCGACGCCTTCACCGCCTTCACCGAAGCCGGCGGCCCCTACGACAAAACCGTAAGCGCGCGCTACAAGCAACACGTCCTCTCCGTGGGCAACACCATCGACCCCGCCGAAGGCTACAAACAATTCCGCGGCCGCGACCCCAAGATCAACGCCCTCATGGAAGTGAGAGGCTTCGCCAAACCAAAATAACCCTTCCAAAAAACAAGAAACGCCAGGCACAGCCTGGCGTTCCTGTTTCCCTTGCATTTTTCACCCCCACGACCAAGGTCACCCACATCAAACTTTCCCCCCAAAAAAACCGACACCCCCCCACCAATGCCCCTCCTGCCCTCAGGAGGGACCGATTCCGACTCCGTCGGAATCAGGGAGGTCAAACGCCCCCCTAATCTCCCCCAAAACCCCACCCAAATCCTCAAACACCCTCTTATTCTCAAACCTCAACACTTTAATATTCAACCCATTTAAATACTTCGTCCGCACATCATCGCGCTTCCTGCCTTCTTCCGTAAAATGGTATTCTCCATCTAACTCTACCGCTACCCGCTCCGTAGCGCAATAGAAATCCAGGATGTAGTTTCCCACGCTGTGTTGTCGTCGGAATTTCCAGCCGAGCTTTTTTGCTTTTAAGTGGTGCCAGAGGGTGGCTTCGGCAGAGGTGGAATTTTTCCGGTTTTGTTTGCGGAATTTTTCGAGGTATTTGCGGTTGTGGATATCGGGCATGGGGTGAAGGACCTCCCTCGTTGATGACACGTCGTGTCATCAACGGGTCCCTCCTGAGGGCAGGAGGGGGTGGGTGTGGGTTTTGGTTTGAGGGGAAGTTAGGGAAAGTTTTTTGGGTGGAAAAAATATTTTGTCTAGGGGTGGCGTTGTGATTGGGTGAGTGTTGTTAATTGGTGGTGCGTTGTTGTGGGGGAATATTGGGCGTGAGGGGGTGCGTGGCTTCGTGGGAGCCGGTTGATTTGGGGATTGTGGGCTTGGGGTGGACTAGCGCTCGCGGAATTCGAAGGGGATGTCTACTTGTTCGGAGAATTCGGCGCCGGCTTCTTGCACTTCTTCGTCGTCGGCGTAGGAGTGCCAGATGACGCGGATGGCGGGGATGGGTTTGAGGGCGGTGAGGAGATCGAGGAGGAGTTTGGAGGAGGCGGTGTTGAAGTAGTCGAGTTTGATGTGGAAGGCTGTGGCGGGGTTGGGGGATTGGGCGTAGCGTTTGATCCAGTCCATGATGGGATTGAAAAAAGATACGGCGTCTTCCGGGAGACAGCGGCCGGAGATCTCGAAGATGTTTTTGTCTTTGTTCAGGATCACTTGTGGTGTGTCGTCGCTGCTTTCCATCGTGAGGATTTCCATATTGCTCCAGTTAATGCCGGCCTTTTATTTTCTTACTACTTCAATTCTTGTTAACGAGGTGGTCTTTTATGGATGATGAAAGAAAATTTTGCGGTGCAAATCTATTTCGGTCCGGAATGTGGCGCAACGGTGTGGCCACTCTAAATAACCGGTGGTCAAATTTCTTTCTACGGTAACAAAGGTATTTAGAATGCCGGGTTTGGGGAAGGGATGTAATGAATGCGCTGGATTTATTTTTAAAATGAAGAGAAACAGACCCGGAATGTGGCGTCGTGTTTCTATTTGGCACGTTCTTTCGAATGCGATGTTGCGTTGCGACGCGTCTGGCGGATGTTTGTTCCGGGTGAGTTTTTGCATTTTTCGGTGGCGATTGAAGAAGTGATTTAGTAGCTTTCCTTTAACCACCTGTTTGAATGTGCTTTAAACGTTTAGCGCTTCGCTGTAATGCTTGATGCCGGGTTTCTATGCTGGGTTTTGTGGGGTGGTAAATGCTTTTCTAACAACCCTAAAACTACAACCATGAAGAAGTACATCGCCGTTTTGTTGTGGAGCGCACTGCTCGCTCCGGTGGCCGAGGCCCAGAAAACATCGTGGCCGGTGTTAAAACATTATGAAAAAGAGGCGACCGACCGCATCGCCATGCCGGTGGGCGGCATCGGGACGGGGAACATTTCCATTGGGGGCAATGGCCAGTGGAAGGATGTGGAAATGATGAACAAGCCCGGCATCGGTTTTTATGGCTCAACCACCCCTAAGCAAGCGCCGCTCTTCATGGTATACACCGAAGATCCCGACGGCAAAAAAGCGTCGCGGGCCTTGGTAGGGCCGATCCCGCCCTACGAATATGCCGGTTCAGAAGGCAGCACGGCCCCGAATCACGGATTTCCCCGGTTCGCGACGGCCTCGTTTGACGCGGCCTATCCGTTCGCGGTGGTGAACCTGGAGGATCCTGAAATGCCTGTCTCGGCCAAAGTCAGAGTGTTCAACCCTTTTATCCCGGCCGATGCCGACGCCAGCGGCATACCGGTGGCCGTTATTCGCTATGCGCTGACCAACAAGTCCAGCAAGCCCCTCATCGTGGCGGTTGCGGGTTCGCTCGACAATTTTATCGGCATGGATGGCTTTAAGGTGGGGTTCAATTCCTTTAACCGGGCCATCATTCCGCAAGGCGCAAAGGATAACCGGAACACCTTCCGGAAAACGGACCACCTCACGGGCATCTACATGACCTCCGACAGCGTGGACAAGGACGCCAGCACCTGGGGCACGATCGCGCTCACCACGTCGGAAATGGACAAGGACTATCGCGTAAGCTATCGCACGGCGTTCAACCCCAAGGGATGGAACGCAAACATGAACGACATGTGGATGGACTTTGCCGACGATGGCATTTTCAAAGACATCACATTCGACGAGCCGGAAGACAGCCCACGCGCTGGGCTGGCCGTGAAACTATCGCTGGCGCCAAACGAAACGAAAGAGGTACAGTTCCTGCTCACGTGGCATTTCCCAAACCGAAAAGATTGGGACGACAAACAAACAGTGGGCAACTATTACACCACCCGCTACACCGACGCCTGGGACGTAGCCGAGAAAACGCTCACGGCCTTGCCGGAACTGGAACGAAAGACCCTGGAGTTTGTCACCCTGTTCCTGCAAAGCGACTACCCCGACGTGGTAAAAGAAGCCGCGCTCTTCAACACGAGCACGCTCCGTTCGCAGACGGCCTTTCGTACACGCGACGGAAATTTCTTTGGGTGGGAGGGCGCGTTTGCGTCCACCGGATCGTGTTATGGGAATTGTACGCACGTGTGGAACTATGAACACGCCACGCCCTTCTTGTTTGGTGAGCTCGCCAAAAAAATGCGCGAAGTAGAATACACCTATGGCTTGTGGGACGATACCGGGCTCATGAGTTTCCGGGTATCACTACCGTTAGAAAAGAACAAGAGCTGGAAAGCCGCCGCTGCGGATGGACAAATGGGAACGGTCATGAAAGTGTACCGCGAATGGCAGCTTTCGGGTGATGATGCGTTTTTGAAGAAAGTCTATCCCGGTGTGAAGAAAGCCCTGGCGTTTGCGTGGATCAAAGGTGGGTGGGACGCCGACAAAGACGGTGTGATGGAAGGCTGCCAACACAACACGATGGACATCGAATACTATGGCCCAAACCCCGAGATCGAATTCTGGTATCTTGGCGCACTCAAGGCTGCGGCGGCGATGGCCAATTACATGAAGGACAAAGAATTTGAAGCCACCTGCAAACAGCTTTTTGTTCGCGGCAGTCAGTGGACCGATGCGCACCTGTTCAACGGCGAATTCTACATCCACCAGATCCAGCCGGTGGCCAGCAAGGAGGCCATTGCGCCGGGCCTGCTCATCGGCATGGGCTCGAAGGATTTGAAGGATCCCGATTTTCAGATTGGTGAAGGCTGCCTGGTAGATCAATTGGTGGGGCAGAACATGGCCCACATTTGTGACCTCGGCTATCTGGTGAACCCCGAGCATGTGAAGAAAACACTGCAAAGTATCCGCCGCTATAATTATGTGAAAACGTTTGGCGATCATTTCAACAACATGCGCTCCTACGCCCTGGGCAACGAGGCGGGTCTCATGTTAACGGCCTATCCCGACCCTTCCAAGCGTCCAGCCATTCCGTTGTCGTATTGGTCGGAAGCATGGACTGGGCTGGAGTACACGGCGGCTACGGGCATGCTCTACGAAGGCATGCGGGAAGAGGCCCTGAGCACCATCACCGATGTGCGTGACCGTTTCAATGGCGTTAAACGAAATCCTTTCAATGAAGAGGAATGTGGCAACCACTATGCGAGGGCGATGGCCAGTTGGTCGGCCGTTGTGGCATTGAGCGGATTTCACTATTCCGCCCCGGCGGCAAAATTTACGATCACATCAACGCCGGGAAACTATTTCTGGTCAAACGGCTATAGCTGGGGCATGGCGCACGTCACGAATGAAGGGGCCACCGCAAAAGTTGCCATCGAGGTGCATCACGGCACGCTCAAATTGAAAACCATAGCCACGAAAGGCGCGGAAACGGGTTTGAAGAAGATGGTGGTCCTTGGGGAAGGGGGATCGCAGACGTTTAGTGTTGGGCAGAAATAATTTGGGAGACGGAATTGGGGGTGGGAGTGGTGTTGGGGGTCATTTTGTTATCGTGGAAACTGGAATGTGATGAGCATCCTTGGCTTGGGCGCGGTGGGATGTTCGTTTCTTTTGTGGGGCGAATTCAAAAAACTTGTTGGTGGGACACCAACAAGTGGGCGGTGGGGGGACTTCATGATGGGAGCATCATTTAGAGTGAGGAGTCCAAATTTGTGGTGATGAGCATCGGCATAGCGAGTTCCTTGTTCTCTTCTATCGACCTTTCAGATCAAGTTGTGACGCGTTCACCGTGCTATGACGCGCAGCATCAGGGCGGCGGGCTACAAATGCTGCTCCGCATCAATAAGTTTCCCCATACCCACTTGTTGGTGTCTCACCAACAAGTTTTTTTGACCCATCGCACAAACAAACCAGCCCCCTCAATGCGCCATCACCCCATGACGATTAGCCCTATCTCTGCAAATACAGTATCGCCAAAAAAGCCAAAAAATTATTCGTCACATGTAGCGCCACCCCGGCTGTCAGACTTTGCGTTTTCCTTGCGAAATGTCCTGCCACCATGCCGAAGGCAAAATAGAAGGGGATGAGTACCAGCTTTTGGTGGAGCAGGGCAAAGGTCAGCGACTGGGCGATGTTGGCCCAGAGGAAGGGTATGTTGCGTTGGCAGGCGGAAAGGAAGATGCCGCGGAACAGGACTTCTTCATAGAAGGGCACCAGCAACACGACGAACATGAAACCCAGCACGGGATTATAGAACTGGTTTATCGAGACAATGTTGTCCACCACGGAGGAAGCCATCACGGTCGATACTTCTTCTGCGAGGTTGATGTGGAAGGCGCCCAGGAGGGCTTGATAGAACGCGAGACCTATGCGCAGCAGAAAGGCCAGCGCAATGCCCAATCCAAATTGGCGACGGATGAGGCCAGCGTTGTAGCGCAGATGCGAAAAGAACATCCGGATGTCTTCCGGGTCGATGAGTGCGACAGTGTACACGAAGGAGGTGGTGCTGAAAAACAGCATCATGTCGGCGGAAGCCTTGTTGATCGGGTTGGTTTGACTGGCCGCGATCTCTTCGCTGAAGTTGGAGAGGAAGCCCGGGTAATCGAAGAGGAGGATAGACAGCAGGTCGCACACCAGCAACATGGAGCACGCCACCCAGAAATGTCTCAGACCCCAGTGGAATGATGTTTCGGGTATGAGTTTGCCACGTGCCCTGCGGATGGCGCCGATGTAGTGGATCGGCAGAACCCATAGGTAGGGGACGATGAACGCCAGTGCGATCGTGCAGATCAGTAAGATCACACGACCTGCGTCGGCCCATGACCATCCTGCGCCCGGCGACCGGACGAAAAGTTCAAGGCGGTAAACGCCAAGCGGATCGTTCATGAACTTTTCGTCGGTGAAGCGCTTGTAGGAGAATGCGGCGGAGTCGGCCGTGCCGTGGGCGAGGTCGTACTCCAGTAGTTTCTGTGCGCGTTGCGTGGTTTTCCACTGGTTTTGTTTGTAATCCTTCAGCAGGTAGGCGCGGGCCTCTTCGTGCAGGCCGTTGTCGATCATGGCTTGGGCGAGGGCGGCGAGGTCCTGGTGGGTAGCCGTATCGCGCGCAGCAAGATTGAAGGCTTCGATGGCGCGGGCGGGCGCGCCGAGTTCGAGGAGCATGCGGCCTTTTTGATTTAACACCCATCCTACATCCGTCGAATCAAGATGGCTGGCCAATACGGCGATGGCGCTGTCGATTTGCTTGATGCCCTTGTAGGCTCGCGCCTGCAACAAGGAGAGGTCGAGTGTATCGTTGCTGGCGACAGCACGGGTGGCATAGCGCAAGGCCTCGCGATGTGCGTCGGTATTGGCATATTGCTCGGCGAGTTGGTTGTATACTTTCCAGCCGTTTGTCTTCCACAACACCGGGTCATACTCGACCGCAAGGGTCAGCTTTTTGAGATAGGCGATCGCTGTGTCGCCGTACAGAAATTCGGAGGCATACAGGAGCACGTCCGGGTCTTTCGGGAAAACGTTCAGCAGTTCGCGGGCACATTCTTCGGCGGCTTCTTCGTTGGGGTTGTACTCTTCGTAGTCGTCATAGTAGGCCGTTTGAATAAACCGGCAACGCTCCAGCCGGGCATTTGGGTCTTTGGGGTTGCGCCAGATAAAATCTTTGTATTGGTCCAGGATGCTTTGGTACAACGAGTCTTTGGCGTTGCCCAGGCGGTCCAGGTGCTGGGTGTGGTCGATGGTGAAAGGAGACGATTGTGCCACGGCATGGCGGCACGCAACGGCGGTGAGGACAAAGAAAAGTAGATGTTTCAAAGACATCGGGGTTAGGCTTGGGGCGAAGTTTAGCATCCGGAAAACGGGTCTAAATAACTAAAAATTCAAGGGCCAAATTCTTTCTTTCGGCGGATAATCTAACATGGCGGAAGGTATGGTTTGGGGGTGGATGGAGTATAAATGCAGATGACACGGGAACATGAATCGCGGAAAGCGGGTATTCTTCCGGAAAAGCATGCATCCTCAATTTGAAAATCAATACTTTTGAAAGACTAAAAAGACATCCCCATGAGCAAGATCATCCTCTGCATGCACACCTCTCTCGATGGCTTTGTGGCCGGCCCCAAAGGCGAAATGGACTGGATCAGCCACAACGCCGACATGTTCGACTTTGTAGGCAAGCTTACCGACCACGCCAACACAGCACTCTACGGTCGCGTGACCTATCAAATGATGGACAGCTACTGGCCTGCGGCCGGCGATCAGCCCAACGCTTCAAAGCACGACATCGAACATTCACAATGGTATAACCGGGTGACAAAGGTGGTGCTGTCGCGTTCCATGAAAAACGAAAAACGTGAGCGCACAAAATTTGTCAGCGACCGTGTGCAGGAGGAAATCACGAACCTAAAGCAAAACGCCAACGGCAACATTCTCATCTTCGGCAGCCCGAGTGCATCGCATACCCTCATGGCATTCGATCTTATCGACGATTATTGGTTGTTTGTGAACCCGGTTTTGCTGGGTGTGGGCATCCCGTTGTTCGCTAAAATAAAAGACCGGATGCCGCTTCATTTTGTGGAGACGAAGACCTTTGCCGAAGTGGTGTGTTTGCATTACGAGCGGAAACGGGCGTAGCGATTTTTTTATGATCAGACCGAGACCGGACGAATGAACCGGAAATACGGACGGAAGAGAATGAAACGCGAGAAGAAAAGCTGAAAATTGCCTCAAGGTTTTTCAATGGCCGCCAGATCCTCCTTGGCCAACAGGTAGTCCCTATTCATGCCATGTTTTTGGAAGTACGCGACGAGTTGTTGTTGTCTTGATACAGCAACAAAGCCGGTGTTCCACTGGAATTTTCTAAAGCAGACCGAGCAAAGCCGATTGGGTCTCGAATCGGATTCCCAAAGTCCATTCGAGCCATTCATGACGCATACCGCATGCGTGCAGTGCTGACACGAAAGCATATGACCGATCTCATGAGAAGAAGTTTTAATGAGCCGCTCCAGGCAGCGCCTATACGACAATGAATCGATCGGTCTTTCCAGGTAACGGTAAAAAGATGATACGCCTACGCGCTTTGTTAACCGTGCCTGACCAAAGACGAAATTAAAATTACTACCGGGATAAAGATCTTTCGCCGTGATGGCCATGACCAACCCATTCCGGGGACGCGTTTTTTCCAGGTGATCTAAAATGGGGCCTGTCAACAATTGTTCAGACCTTCTCGCGCTGTCCGGAACGACTGTATCGTCTATTGCAGGGAGCAGGACAACGTTCAAGCCATAGAATATTTGGAGATAATCTTTCGTGTGAAGACACAGCCCTGTTTGCTCGGGCGTAAAGACTCCCACAGGTTGCAGGTAAATTTCATATGGCTCTGACGACGCCCTGACCGGTTTTGATGCCACGTATTGCTCGAAAGTTTGGCCGGGTTCTGGATGTACCGCCAGCCAATCCTCGGGAGCGGGCTTGCCGAGCGCGACGTCTAGCCTGGCCAACGGTTTGTATGAATCGTCGGCTGGAGCGCCCTGTATTTTTCGTTCGGGGCGATCACAACCTGCCAGGACGATGACGGCGAATGACCACGCGATGAATTTTATCATTGGCATCACTAATGTTCGAAAGATAACGTATCCTTAATGAATCCGGAAGGTGTTATTTATTACGGTAACGTTCATCTGCGCCTCAAATATTTTCAAAATGCGCCATAATCATACACGTCAACCGTCTCATTATTGATTTTGATTATTTTGCGTCGCAATCACGTTAATGTAAACAAAATCGTCTTATCACGCTATGGCTACTATCACTAAGAATTTGTTGTATGTTCTCGCATGTTCCATTCTCCTGTTCTCCTGCAAAAACGACGAATCTGACACACCTGCACCCTCGCTGGTGATCTCATCGTTTACACCGGGTGAGGGACAACCTTACGGTGCCAACGTTACAATAACGGGTGTATCGTTTAGTGCCACGGCATCGGAAAATGAAGTCCGGTTTAACGGAGCAATCGCTAACGTAGGCACCGCCTCGACCACGCAGCTTACCGTGCAGGTACCCCCGGGCGCCACTACCGGAAAAATTTCGGTCAAGGTGGGCGATCAGACGGCCTATTCACAAACCGACTTTTTGGTTCCCACCATCACCAGCCTTGAACCCGCCAGCGCGGCGGCGGGCGCTACCGTTGTGATCAACGGATCGGCATTGGTGACGGGACCTGGCAATGAAGTAACGTTCATGGGTATCAAAGCCGAAATATTGGAGGCATCGTCTACGCAAATAAAGGTGATTGTCCCGATCAATGCACCTTCGGGTAACATCACCGTGAACACTGGTAATTCAACTGTGGCGACAACCGGTTTTACCATCAAGCCCTGGGTGCATGTATCGACGTATGTTGACGGCACGACCGGCACCACCGATCAAAAATTTACCAACCTGTATGGACTTAGCATTGTTTCCTCCGACGGGCTAATAGCGACTGATAGATCGAATGCCGTAGTGCGGAGATTTTACCCCGGCGGAACACGCGAGATCGTAGCAGGAAGTACACCCGGCTACCATGATGGCGATGCCCTGACGGCGCAGTTCTATGGCTTGGGAGGCGTGGCATCCAGCCTTTTCGGTGACCTCTATATCGCTTCGGGTACTTCGGTGCGAACGATGGTCCAAAGCACCGTTTTCACGCTCGCCGGAAACGGATCGACAGGCTACGTCGATGCCAAGGGCACCGATGCTCGCTTTACACAAGCTACCGCTATCGCTTTGCACCCCAGCCTTGATTTGGTGGTGTCTGATGAAGACAAGATCAGGATGGTCACTCTTGAGGGAGTAGTGACCACCCTTGCTGGCAGTTCGCAGGGATTTGAAAACGGTACGGGTACCGCCGCGAAATTCAACGGTGTATCCGGCTTAGCATTCGACAAAACGGGTAATGTGTATGTGGCCGATTATGGCAACAACGTCATTCGGAAAATAACCCAGGACGGCGTGACAACGACTTTTGCCGGCACGGGTACGGCGGGCACACAAGACGGGCCCTTGGCCACCGCGCTCTTCGACCACCCCGTTGGCATTGCCATAAACCGCGACGGTTATATGTATGTGATCGAGTGGCCTAGCTCCGGCAGTAAGAGTCTGCGAATGATTACGCCCGAGGGCCGTGTCATTACGCTGACGGGTCGGCTTATCGACAGCGACAATCCTACACAGATCTATGGCGCGTTGTTCTCAACGCCCACCAGTATTACCGTAGATCTGAACAACAATATTTTTGTGGCCGATGGCCCGAAAATCATGAAAGTGGTGTTTCAATAGATAGACATTTCAATTGGATAGAAAGCTCCGGATATTTTCCGGGGCTTTTTTTATCCGGATTTTATTGGATCGACTATTTTTTCGTGAGGTCAGACCGAAAAAATTTGTAATTCTATTCATGGGGTGGCGACATACTGGCTATGTTGCAGATCAGGAATTTCAGGAAAGCCTATGGCAGGTTTACCGTGCTGAGCATTGATGAACTTGCGATCAAGCCCGGCGTATTTTGGGTCAGAGGGGCCAACGGTACGGGTAAGAGCACGCTGTTGAAAGCGGCGGCGGGAATATTGGATTTTGATGGAGAGATTTCGTTGGGAGGGAAGATCAGCTTAAAAAAAGATCCGGTCGAGTATCGGCGGCGTGTGAACTTTGCAGAGGCCGAGCCCGTGTTCCCCGACTTTCTGACCGGTAAAGAAATGCTGCACCTCTTTGCTTCGGCCAAGCGCGCACCGGCCCGGCAGCAGGACTATCTCGTGGACAGCATGCACATGAACGCCTATGTGAACGAACCGCTCTCAACCTATTCCAGCGGCATGCTAAAAAAACTTTCCCTTGCCCTGGCCTTCCTGGGCAAGCCCGATGTGATCCTGCTGGACGAGCCCCTCATCACGATGGACACCGTGTCTTTGCAGGTGCTGTATCGCTGGATCGAAGAAAAGCACCGCGACGAGAGCGTGAGCTTTTTCCTCTCATCCCATCAACCGCTCGAGACCCAAGTGACGGACACCCTGACCGTGGAAAACCAAACCGTTACAGCAAACGCCTGATGGTCTCGCCGCTTACCCTTGTGCTGACAAAGATATTTGTCAAAGGCTTCTACCGCGTGCATGCCGGGTTGTTGTTGTTTTTCTTTGTGACGTTGCTCACGTACGGATTCTTTATAAACGTGCTCAACGAAACGCACCTCATCCCATCAGACCGTATTCTCTACAACCTGATCCTGGTACTGACCCTCCTAAGTTCACCCATCATGGTGATCGTAGTTTTCGTTGCCTGGTTCTTCTATACGTTGAAAAGCTGGGACTATGTGCTGGGCCAGATGGCGACGCCAGCGAACGAGTTTCTGTACTACAGCAGCACCGCGATAACCCGGCGCGGGCAGGCGGGGAGTTGGTTTGTCGTGCAATTGCTGATCTCGGTGCCGATGATTACGTATGCGCTGTTTTCGATCGTGGTGGGAGCGGTGTATCACTATTACGTGGTCCCTGTGCTGATCGTTCTTTACATCGTGGTGCTTTCGGGCGTCAGTGCTGGCGTGTATGTGTACGTCATCAACCGAAGGATCAAATCGAACAAGGGGTCGTGGCTGAGCGGGTTGGTGCGGGGATGGAATAAGCCATTCTTTAGTTTGTTTCTGTATGCTGTGATGGACAAATTGAAAGTGGCGTTTGTCGTCACCAAGTTGGTGTCCGCGCTGGCCATCATTGGCGGTTTTCACATTCTCAGCGATGTTCGCGAAGACACGCGCGCTGCCGGGATGGTGACCTTGGGTTTTGTGATGGCGCACGCGTTGCTGCTCTATCAATCCTATCGCTTCGAACATACGGCCTTGCGCTTTTCGCTCAATTTTCCCTACCGTAAGATCTACGTATACGCCAGTTGGGGATTAACGTATGTCTTGCTCACCTTACCCGAGATCTTGTGGCTTTTCACGCGCTTCGAAGCGGGGCTGGCGTCGGGACTCCTGATCTTCAATGTGAGTGCCGGCCTCCTGTTGCGCAGCATGCTCTATCGCACCGCCCTCGACATCAAAAAATTTATCTACGCGGTTTTCTACTTCTTCATTCTCTCCTTTGCCGCCATTGTCCTGAAACTACTCTGGCCGTTAGTGATCGTCACCCTGACGACCTCGTGGATCGTCTTTCAAAAACACTACTACAAACAAATCCCCTAAACACTCTTGTCCCGACACATTTCTTCACGGAAGGCCAGGATATGGCTAGTCTCACTACGCCCCAAACACCTTCATAAAATCATCCTCATAACTCACCCCAATCGGAATTTCCTTTCCCCCCTTTAACAAAATGATCTTATTCCGCACCGATTCAATCTTCGACAGCGGCACAATAAAAGAACGGTGCACCCTGACAAACTCCTTCGCCGGCAGTTTCGAAGCAATGGCCTTCATGGTCATCCGGCTTAGGATGGTCTTCCCGTTATCCAAAATGATCTTCAGATAATCTGCAAATCCTTCCACATAACCCATCTCGGCCAGGGCGATCTTTACCAGGTTGTATTCCGAGCGCACAAAAATATGTTTCTCCACCGAAGGCTGCTGATGCAGATAATTGAAATAGTCGCGCGCCTTGGTCACCGCGGTCGTGAAGCGCTCCAGGGAATACGGTTTGAGCAGGTAATCGACGGCGCTCAGTTCGAAGCCTTCCACCGCATATTGCGCATGCGCCGTGGTGAAGATCACCATCGTTTGTTGCGGCAGGCCCTTATAGAATTCGATGCCCGAAACGGCGGGCATGTTGATGTCGAGAAACAAAAGATCGACGGGATAACGCTCGAGGTATTTGCGCGCTTCCGCGGTTTGGGTGAATGCTTTTTCGAGTTTTAGAAAATCCACCTGTTCGCAGAAACTTTCCAGGATCTCCAACGCGAGGGGTTCATCGTCAATGGCAATGGCGGATATCATGTGAGACGGAGGGTTAATTTGATGCGGTAGTGAAGGGGGTCTTCGTGGACGGCCAGCGTGTAGTTCCGGCCATACAACGACTCCAGGCGGGCGCGGGTATTCTCGATGCCCACGCCGCTTTTGGCGTGTTGCTCGTGGTCGATCTTTAGTTTTTGATTTTCTACGTTCAGTTCCACAAAGCTCTCGTTCACGTCGATGTGAATGTTTATAAACGAATCCTGATCGGGATTCACGCCGTGCTTGAATGCATTTTCAATGAAAGGCATCAGCACGAGCGGCGCGATCTCCTGGTCGCGGATCACGCCTGTGACACGATACGACAGGTTCATGTTCTTCGTCAGGCGCAATTTCTGCAAGTCAATATAGTCATTCGTGTAATTGATTTCCCGCTCCAGCGGCACAAACTCGTGGCGCGTTTCCGTGACCACATAGCGCATCATGCCCGACAGCTTCAGGATGGTCGATGCCGTGGTGGGCGATTTCTCGCGGATGGCGAGTGCATAGATGTTGTTCAGCGTGTTAAAAAGAAAATGCGGGTTGATCTGGTTCCGCAACGTGGACATCTCCGCCTTGAATTTCAGGACCTCGGTGTCGAACAGCTTCATCCTCACCCGGAGGAGGATCGAGAACAGGATCACGGCGATGTATAAGAAGATGTTGTGTTTCACTTGTGTGAGAAAGGAAGCATCGCTGCGCATGGGGGGCAAGGCTGCCGGTACGGCGGAAATGGCATGGGAATCTATCGGGGGGCGCATGCCCCGTTGCATTTGTGTTGGTGGATCCCACGGCACGTAGCCGGTCATGAGCGAGGGCAGCAGCGTGATGGTGAGAAATCCCAGCAAAATGAGCATCCCATACCAAAATGTTTTTCCGCGAAAGTAGACCTGGGGGATCAGCAGGTAGAAGTTCAGATAAAAGATGACCAGCATGAGACAGTCGGCCAGGAAATCGCGCATCGTGGCCGGCGATAGCAGGGGCATGCCGGGAGGACGCGGCGAGAGGAAGACGGGGATGACGAGAAACGCCAGACAACCCAGGACGTGCCAAAAGATAGTGATGTACTTTTTTGTCATAGAACCTTGCATCGCTTTGATAACGGAATGATCGCGCTGTAAAATTATCACTCCCGCATCCGTTTTCGCGTGGAGTTCTTCGTCACATCCGCAGCATTCGTCGCAAAGTTGACCGGGGCTGCACTCGGCGCGGGTTATGTCGCGTTACTTTGCCATATCAATCACCACAAATTAACAAATAACACGCTATGCAAAGGAAGGAATTTATTAAGCGCCTGGGTTTTGGTAGTCTCATGGTGCCGCTGGTAGCGGCCTGCGGAAAGGATGACGACCCCACACCGGCCACCGATACCACGACAGGAACGACCACGACCACCACCACTGGCGGCACCACGTCAACCGGAACCTGCACGGTGTCTCCATCCGAAACCGCCGGCCCGTTCCCCACCAAGACACCGGCCGACCTGGTGATGGTCGATATCCGTTCCGACCGCACGGGCATCGAGATGGTGGTGAACATCACCATCCAGAATAGCAACAACAGCTGCGCCGCCCTGGCCGACGCCATCGTGGACATCTGGCATTGTGACCGGGACGGTTACTATTCTGAATACGGTGGATCGGGTATGCAGAGTGTAAATTTCCAATCGGTTCACTTTCTCCGCGGCCGGCAGTCAACCAATAGCGACGGCGTGGTGGCGTTCAAGACCATTTTCCCCGGCTGGTACAGCGGGCGTGCGCCACACATTCACGCGCACATCTACGATTCCACCGGCAAATCGCTGCTGGTAACTCAAATCGCTTTCCCCACCGACGTCTGCAATACCGTCTACACCACGGCCACCAACTTCTATACGAAAGGCACCCAAGACACTTCCAACGCGAGCGACAACGTATTCAGCGATTCGCTTGCCAACGAGCTGGCCACGGTAACCGGAAGCGTCGCCGATGGCTTTACACTGACCCACACGATTGTTGTTAGCGCATAAAAAAACAAAAAAGAGATGGAGCTGGAGGCTATGATTTATTTGGCGGAGAAGAGGGGGTGCACTCAAACGCAAGTGCACCGCAGCTTCCATTCTTTTAATTTCGGAACGTATCAGTTGGCACACCGCGAGCCGTTCGGTGCGCTGCGCGTGTTCAATGACGAAGCCCTGATGCCGGGTGCAAGCATCACCTATTCGCTAACCGATGACTATCTTTTACTTTTGTTGCCCATCGCAGGCGGTATCAACTTCGAGATGGGAGCGGGCCATCAATTTGTCGAGGCGGGCGAAACGGCATGGATAAACGGGCGCAGAGGTTCGGTGCTCACCATTACCAATCCGTATGAGACGGGATCGGTTGATTTTATCTGCGCATGGATCACCCTGCCCGAATGGAATGACCAGCCGCCAGTGACGCTGCCGTTTGATCTCACCACGATCAACACCCTGCACACCCTGTTTGCCTCACCCCAAATCAAGGCCCACATCGGCAAATTCTCCGGCCGCACGGACCACACATTCAAAACCAGTGAAGGCAGCACGCGTTTCTTCACCTTCGTCCTGGAAGGAGCCTTCGAATTCAAAGAACGTCTCCTCCTGCAACGCGACGGCCTTGCCCTGAACGCCGTCACCGAAGCCGACTTCGAATCCCTGTCCGACGGCGCGATCGTCCTGATCCTGGAAGTGTAGTCAGCACCCGTATCCTTGAATTTTTTCATCCCTTCGCCATCGAGGAGCCTTTGCATACATGTATTGTGATTTAACAAAAGTAACTCTTCGCCCGGTCCGCCAGCTGGCGGACTGACCCCACACGCGGGTTACATCTGAATACGACGGTCCCTTTCCATTTGGAATTCAAAAAGCTTTGTGTAATATTGACACAAAGAATGCTTGTTGATCTCAGGAACACATTAACGATAAGACCGTGCGCCATAAAATAGTTTACAGTGTACTAATGGCCGTCCTCTGCGCAGCCTGCTCTCCCAAGGAGCAGGCGCGCCAGGACACTTGGCCTGTTGTGAAGACGGAAGGTGGGTTGGTCTCGGGAACGCTGGTAGATAGCGTCCATATTTTCAAGGGCATTCCTTTTGCAGCACCTCCAGTGGATGAGCTCCGCTGGCGTGAACCACAGCCGGTGAAACCGTGGGCCGACACCTTGGCCTGCGTGGCGTTTGGTGCGAGCCCGATACAAAATGATCCAAAGCCTTTTATGATGTGGACGCAGGAGTTTATCACCCCTGCGAAACCTTTGAGCGAAGACTGTCTTTTCCTCAACATCTGGACGGCGGCCAAATCGCCGGAAGAGAAGCGACCGGTGCTGGTGTGGATCCATGGCGGCGCGTTCTTGTCGGGATCGGGAGCTTGCCCGGTGTATGACGGCGAGGCGTTGGCAAAGGCCGGCATTGTGTATGTCTCCATCAATTACCGTCTGGGTGTATTTGGATTCATGGCCCATCCTGAACTAACCGCCGAATCGGAACACGAAAGCTCTGGCAACTATGGCTTGATGGACCAGGTGGCCGCCTTGCAATGGATACAGAACAACATCGCCGCCTTTGGTGGCGATCCATCCAAAGTTACCATTGCCGGCCAGTCGGCCGGTTCCATGGCCGTCCAGGCGCTGGTAGCCAGCCCGTTGACGAAGGGACTTTTCCGCGGAGCGATTGCTGAAAGTGGCGCCATGACCGGCAGACCATCGACGCCGTTGAGCGAGGCCGAGAAAACCGGAACGGCGCTGTCGAAAAAAATAAATTCAGAATCCATTGAAGCTTTGCGCCAATTATCTGCCGACAGCCTGTTGTCGTTGGCCAACACCTTGCCGTTTGGATCATTTTTTCCCATTGTCGATGGCTATGTATTGACCGGCGATGTACGGTCGACCTTTAAAAATAAACAACACAACGATGTGGCCGTCGTGGCCGGGTGGGTGAGCGGTGATGCAGAATTGGTGTTAGGAAATATTCAGTCGCCAGCCCAATTCAAGGCATCGGCCCAGACCCGCTATGGTAACCGGGCAGGAGAATTTCTGAAGCTCTTTCCGGCAGACGACGACGCCGGCAGCCAAGCTTCTCAGCGCAAGCTGGCGTTGCTTCAGTTTGCCGGGTATCCCGATCGCGAATGGGCATTATCCAATCAGCATAACACCTACGTGTATGAATTCACATACGTTCCCACCGACAAACCGGGCTTCCCGAACTATGGCGCGTTCCATACTTCAGAAGTTCCCTATGCTTTGCATACCTTGAAGCACTGGGACCGGCCCTGGGTGGAAGCGGATCGCCAGGTGGAAGCGTATATGTCGTCGTATTGGATCAATTTTGTGAAGACCGGCGATCCCAATGGAAAGGGCTTGCCGGAATGGAAAAAATACGAAGCCGCGGGTGGCAATATCCAGGATCTGGGGGTTGTCTCTGTGGCACAGCCGGGAAAATATGCGGCGGAATTTGAATTTTTGAAATCCGTAAATCCATAAGAAATGTAAAGACTGGTAAAGGTCACGGCGAAGTAGATCCATTTCACCCGCCAATATGATCCTACACGATTTCCAGCTGGCTCCCCGGAATGCGAAGGGAAATGGAATACGTCGCCGACTTTATCATCTTGCGTTCTCCCACTAAAAAATAAATTCCATGCTTGCTTTCTTTGGGTTTGCCACCATTGCCCTTTTCCTTGTAACGATCATCACGAAACGCATGTCGGTCATCACGGCGCTGGTGCTTGTGCCGATCATCTTCGCGGTGATCGCGGGTGTTCCGATGAAGGACCTGGCCGAGATGATGCTGGGAGGGATCAAGCAAGTGGCACCGACCGGGATACTGCTGGTGTTTGCCGTGCTCTACTTTGCCATCATGCTCGACGCGGGATTGTTTGACCCGGTGATTGTATTCATCATACGCCAGGTGAAAGGCGATCCGTTGCTCGTGGTGATCGGCACCGCTTTGCTCACCATGATCGTCCACCTCGATGGCGACGGCACCGCCACCTTCATGATTGTGATCTCCGCTTTCCTTCCCATCTACAAAGAACTGAAGATGGACCGTCTGGTGTTGGCCGGCATTGTCGCCTTGGCCGTGGGCCCGATGCACCTTGTGCCCTGGTCGGGCACTTCGGCGCGCGCTATGGCGACACTGAATTCAAATGCGACGGAACTATTCAACCCCAACATTCCGGCCATGATCGGTGGGGCGCTTTGGGTGATTGCCGTGGCCTATATCCTGGGTCGCAGAGAACGAAAGCGATTGGGAGTAGTCCACCTGGACTATGATCATCATACATCCCTCACCGACGAACAACGATCGCTCCGCCGCCCGAAGCTTATCCTGGTCAATGCTGTAGTGACGGTTTCGCTTATCGTTATTTTGATGAAAGGGTGGGTGCCCACACCCGTGTTGTTTATCATCGCCAGTTGCATGGCGCTGCTCATCAACTATCCAAAACTAAAAGATCAACAGAAGGTGATGAAAAGTCACGGTTCAAATATTTTCATGGTGTCGAGTATGATCTTCGCGGCGGGAATTTTCTCGGGCATTCTTACCGGCTCCAAGATGATCGACGCCATGGCCTCGGCGCTGGTGTCGCTGATTCCCGAACAACATGCCTCGTTGCTCCCAGTGTTGACAGCCATCACGAGTATGCCTTCGAGCTTGCTTTTTACACCGGATGCCTACTATTTCGGTGTCGTGCCGGTGTTGAGCGAGGCGGCACAACACTACCAGGTCAATCCCCTGGAGATCGGCCGCGCGGCATTGTTGGGACAAATGACGGTAGGCTTTCCGTTGAGTCCGTTAACGGCGTCAACGTTTTTGCTGGTGGGCCTCTGCGAAGTGGACCTGGGGGATCACCAGAAATTTGTTTTCAAATGGGCCATGGGCACCACGCTGGTGATGACCCTGGTGGCGTTGTTAACCGGATCGATACATCTATGAAGGAAAAGATCAGGATCGGATGTGGCGCAGGATTCTCCGGCGACCGGCTCGACCCCTCGCTGGTTTTGGTTGAGCGCGGCGGGTTGGACTACCTGGTGTTGGAATGCCTGGCCGAACGCACCATTGCACTGGCGCAAAAAAGAAAACGGCAGGATCCGTCGTTGGGCTATGACCCGTTGCTGGAAAGAAGGATCGAGTCGCTGCTCGTTCCCCTGCTTCAAAACAAAGTGAGGCTCATCACCAACATGGGCGCGGCCAACCCACTGGCTGCTGCACAGAAGATCATAGAGATCGCCCGTCGCAAAAACGTAAAGGTAAAAGTAGCGGCCGTTACCGGCGATGACGTACTGGATAAAATTGATCCGCAAGATCAAGCCATGGAAACTGGACGACCCCTGTCGGCTTCTGGCCCGCTGCTGTCGGCCAATGCATACCTCGGCGCCCCGGGCATCATCGAGGCGCTTCAACAAGAGGCAGACCTGATCATCACTGGCCGCGTGGCCGATCCATCGCTGTTCATTGCGCCGATGATCGTGGCGTTCGGGTGGTCATTGGATGACTTCGAACGGTTGGGCAAAGGCACCGTGTTGGGTCATCTCATGGAATGCGCGGGGCAGATCACCGGCGGCTATTTTGCGGACCCCGGAAAGAAAGACGTTCCCGGCATGGCCAAGCTCGGCCACCCGTTCGTGGACGTATGGCCGGAAGGACGGGGCATTATCGGCAAAGTCGACAACACCGGTGGCATCATCAATTTGCAAACGGCCAAGGAACAATTGTTATACGAGGTGGTGAACCCGTATGAATATTTTACACCCGATGTCATCGCCGATTTTTCTTCCGTGCAATTGACAGACCTGGGAGGCAACCGCGTGCAGGTGGCCGGTGGCAAGGGAAAACAGAAACCCGATACCTACAAAGTGAGTGTGGGCTACCAGGCCTTCCACCTGGGCGAGGGAGAGATCACCTATGCAGGATCAAACGCTGTTGCGCGGGCAACGCTGGCCGGAGAAATTGTGCGGGAGCGATTGAAGGATGCGTTCCCGGAATTGCGGATCGATCTCATCGGCCAAAATTCTGTGCACGACGACCGTCTTCACCAGGCCAACATTCCCTATGAAGTACGCCTTCGCGTTGCCGGCAAAGCGCCCTCGTTTCAGCAGGCGTCGCGCATTGGCGAGGAAGTGGAAGCCCTGTACACCAATGGACCGGGTGGTGGTGGCGGTGTGAGAAAATATGTGCAGGATGTGGTGGGCATCGTCTCCACCTTGATCCCGCGAAGCAAAGTGACCCATCACGTAACCTTGTTCACCGCATGAAACTCTACGACATCGCCCACAGCAGGGCAGGGGACAAGGGCAACACGCTCACCCTGTCGCTCATCGCCTACCACGAAAAAGATTACCCCTTGCTCTGCGAAAAGGTGACCGCCGAAAAGGTCAAAGAACATTTGAAGGAGATCGCAAAGGGCGACATCATCCGCTATGAGCTTCCCAACATAGCGTCGTTGCTCTTTGTCTGTTACGATGCCCTCGGCGGCGGTGTCACCACCTCGTTACGCATGGATGCACACGGCAAGACGTTAAGCTATGCCTTGCTGGAGATGAAGATATAAGACGGCGTAAGGACGACCCTGGCGTATTTTGCCCGATACCTTTCGTTTACTTTTTAAAACTTGAGTTAGCTTTCGCGATTCCGAGCTTGCCCGGCGAAGCTTCAGCGATGGGAGGGCGGTGAAAAGAAATCCGCAAATCCCACATTCACCGCTCACCCAAATCCGCGTTGCAATTTCCTGAATTAACTATATATTGTGTCAAAGTTACACAATAGTCTTTCCTACACTATGACCCGAAAAAACGCAAGCTTAGTTACCATCCTCCTGATGTTTCTGGCGCTGTCGTGCAGCAAACCCAAACACGAGGTCCGCATCCTGGTCTTTACCAAGACTGCGGGATTCCGCCACGAGTCCATCGGCGCGGGAATTGAGGCCATAAAGGCGATGGCCCAAAAACACAACATTGCCGTAGACACCACTGAAAATGCGGCGAACTTCAATGAAGACAACCTGAAGCATTACGACGCCGTGCTCTTCCTGAGCACCACCGGCGATGTGCTCAACCAGGAACAACAAAACGATTTTGAACGCTTCATCCAGGCGGGTGGTGGATACCTGGGCATACATGCCGCCACCGATACGGAATACGATTGGCCGTGGTATGGCAAACTGGTTGGCGCCTATTTCACCAGCCACCCCAACAACCCGAACGTGCGAACCGCCGATTTCCTGACGGTCGACCACAAACATCCGGCGTCCGATTCGCTTCCCGACAAATGGCAGCGCACGGATGAGTTCTACAATTTCAAGAACATCAATCCGGAGATCCATGTGTTGGTGAAGATCGACGAAAAGTCATACGAAGGCGGCACCAACAATGGCGACCACCCCATGGCCTGGTATCATGAATTTGACGGCGGCCGTGCATTCTACACCGCCATGGGCCACACCGACGAAAGCTTTAAAGATCCGCTGGTGCTGCGACACATCTGGGGCGGTCTGCAATATGTGCTGGGCGGCGACAAGCCCGTTGAGCTCGACTACAAACTCGTGAAGACGAAACGCGTGCCCGAAGAAAACCGGTTCACCAAGATTGTGCTGGACGAAAAACTGGAGGAGCCTGTAGAGCTCGCCGTACTTCCCAACAGCCAGGTGCTTTTTGTGGAAAGAAGAGGCAACGTGAAACTCTATGATCCCACGGAAAACAAGACCAAGCTCATTACGAAGATCGACGTCAGCACAAAATATAAATTTAAGGATGGCGGACAGTCCGAAGCGGAAGACGGTTTGCTGGGGTTGGCCATCGATCCGAAGTATAGCGAGAACCATTGGATCTATCTCTACTATTCCCCGGCCGGCGACGAAGCGAAAAACACTTTGACGCGCTACGAATTCAAAGACGGCAAGCTCAACGAAGCGTCGAAAAAAGTGGTGTTGGAAGTGAAGACACAACGCGAGCAATGCTGCCACACTGGTGGCTCGATCGCCTTCGATGCCCACGGAAACCTTTTCCTTTCCACCGGCGACAACACGAGTCCACGCAACACGGCGTATGCACCCATCGACGAACGTCCGGGAAGAAGCCCGTGGGATGCCCAGAAGGGTTCGGCCAACACCAACGACCTCCGCGGTAAAGTGATCCGCATCCATCCGGAAGCAGACGGATCTTATACCATCCCTGAAGGAAACCTCTTTACAAAAGGCACGGAGAAAACGCGTCCCGAGATCTATATGATGGGAGGAAGAAATCCTTATCGGATCTCCGTCGACAAACATACGGGCTTCCTGTATTGGGGCGATGTGGGACCGGACGCAGGGCAAGACTCTGTCGGTCGCGGAACAAGAGCTTATGACGAAATCAACCAGGCCCGCAAGCCAGGATTTTTTGGATGGCCCTATTTTGTGGGCGACAACCAGGCCTACTACGAGCGCGATTTTGCTACAAAGAAAGTGGGTGAGAAATTCAATCCCGAAAAACCCATCAACAACTCTCCAAACAACACCGGCCTAACGGAGCTGCCACCCGCACAAAAAGCGTTTATCTGGTATCCTTACGACGAGTCGAAAGAATTCCCGTTGGTCGGTAAGGGCGGACGGACCGCGATGGCAGGGCCTGTATTTTATTCTTCCGATTTCAAGGGAGCCAAAAGAGCCTTCCCCGACTATTATGAAGGTAAACTCTTTATCTACGAATGGATGCGGGGATGGGTGATCGCCGTGACCATGGACACCGAAGGCAACTACGTTTCCATGGAGCGCTTCATGCCCAGTCATCGCTTTAGCAATCCCATGGATATGGAATTCGGCCCCGAAGGCGATCTCTACATGCTGGAATATGGCACTGCCTGGTTCCAGGGCAACGACGATGCCCGCCTGGTGAAGATCGAATACAACGGAGGCAACCGCGCGCCGATGGTGCAGATGGCGGTAGACAAACCACAAGGTGCTGTGCCCATGACGGTGAAGCTGACCTCGACCGGAACAAAAGATTATGATCACGACGCGTTGAAATACACCTGGAAGATCAGCGACAGCGCCGGCAAAGAATTGGTTACCAAGAACGAGGCCGACATGGACTTCACGTTCGATAAACCCGGCGCCTACAAAGCCTCACTTGAAGTGGACGATGGAAACGGAGAGAAGACCAGCCGCGAACTGGAAATTCAAGCCGGCAACGAACCCCCGGAAGTTACTTTTAACATCACGCGGGGCAACCAGACTTTCTTCTTCCCCAACCAATCGTTTGACTACGAAGTGAAGGTGAGCGACAAAGAAGACGGCACGCTGGACAACGGCATCGCTGCCGGCGAGGTCTCGGTCAACATCGACTACCTGGCGGAAGGGTTTGATAAAACCCAGATCGTACAAGGGCACATGAACGCCGACGACAACGCGCAATTCATCAAGGGCAAAGCATTGATGGAGAAAAGCGATTGCAAGTCGTGTCACTTGATCGACAAAAAATCGATCGGCCCCATGTACATGGATGTGGCCAAGAAATACAAAGACGATCTGAAGGCTGCCGACAGGCTGGCCAAGAAAGTGATCGCCGGCGGTGGCGGTGTTTGGGGCGAAGTGAACATGGCAGCCCACCCACAGATCTCGCTCGCGGACGCTACAGAGATGGTGAACTATGTGTTGAGCCTGGGATCACCTGTTGTCAAAACCTCCTTGCCGTCGAAGGGCACCTACACCACCAAACTTGAAAAAGGCCAGGCGGGTGGAACGTACCTGATCCGTGCATCGTATTCCGACAAGGGCGCCAACGGTTTGCCGCCTGCACGCGCCGAAAAAACGCTGATGCTCCGGAGCGCCACCATCGATGCCGGCAGCGCCGACACCAACGATGGTATTCAAAAGTTCAAACTTCCCGGCGTGCCCTTCACAATGATGATCGGTCAGAAGAACAATGCCTACATCGGATTCAAACATTTCGACCTGTCGGGCGTAGACATGGCTACGTTTGTTACATCGGCCGCCAAGCAATACGGCATGGTCGGTGGCACGATTGAAATACGGATCGACAGTCCCACGGGTGAGGTGATCGGCGAATCGTCGGCCATTGTTCCCGCCGCGAACGCTGGTCCTGGTCCCGCCGCACCGACTATCGCCATGGCGAAACTGAAACCTGTCTCCGGTTTTCACGATGTATATTTTCTATACAAGAATGAAAAAGCAGCCGGTGGCCAGATGCTATATGTGTTGATGCAAATAAATTTCAGCTACAATCCGAAGAGTCCGGTGGTGGCGATGAAATAAGATCTCAAAGAAACTTGTTGGTGTTGTGCCCGGGCAACGTGGCACGACATCAACGGGGTTTCTGAGGGGACGCTGTGAGCTATTCCTTTAAAAAATTATCCCTCAGATAGCTGTAAAACCTTTTTTCAAATTCGCGGTCACCCAGGCCAAGCGCCGCTTGAAGATCACCATTCTGGGCCAATACGTTTAACAGGCCTTCTTCTTCCCATGTCGTTTCGATGAATTCAATCAGCAGAAAACCGATGTCGTAGATCTTGCCATTGCCGTCTACGTCGTTGAGCTCTTTCAGGGTTGGGTATTTCCCTGTGCGCAGGTATTCAAATTTTTTTGGAGAATAAGATTGCTGCGCCACATAACTGGCCATGGCTTCAAATAGCCATGCTGCGTCATCGGTAGTTTCGAACCGGGTAGGATCGGACTCACTCAATTGCGTTATGAATCGATAATGCACACAATGGGTAAACTCGTGGATCGCTGCTTTGAGAAGACTCTCCCGCGTGTGATAACGGCCGGGATAGCCGGGCGAAACCATCTTAAAGGATTGATCATCCACCGCCATACCCACATCGCTGTCGGCAGCCCCGGGTTGTCCGATTGCAAAATGATAGTTCTCGATGCCGGGATAGATCTCCACCTGCACCCGTCCGGGTAAGGCATCGATACCAAAACTACCGAGCACCCTCGTGTAATTATTTTCAAGAACAACGGCCACCGCCTGGGCACTGGCCGAGTCCTCTGCGAGAAAGGATAGCACGAAATGTTTTGTTGCCAAAGTACGATTGAGTGCTGGATATTTTGGCGCAGAGAACTTGTTGATGCTCTCGCCCCCAAGGCGTGAGGCTACAACCTGGGAGCCGCCAGTGGTTGTGGATGCCTGTTGACATAACATAGAATCACGCAACAGCAATGAGCGGTCGTTTTTATAGGGTTGATATCTTCGCCAGAAGTTCATGTCGACCCCATTTTTCTTATTTTTCAAAGCGATGGTCTGAAACGCATCTTCCATTGGGGCATCCGGAGGAATGGCGTTGATCTCATTCCAGAATGCGAGCCGGTAAAGATATTCCCAGTTGCGTTGATCTTTGGCGGTGAGCACTTCGGAGGGATGGAAGGGTTCGACATTGCCGGTCTGAATGCCGGTCACCACCACGTCGCCGGTCAAAAGGATCTCGGAAAAGAAATCTGTCTTCGGTTTTGCAAGACTTGCATTCCAGGAAACGCCGACGCTGGCCGGATACCACTTGCCTTTCCAGGCTTTATAGGTTGTGATAGACTTTTGCCCAAGAACGGCGCAATGCGAATAGCCAAAAAGCATGGCGGCGCCCTTTGACGTTCCAAAGAATTTTGCCTGGTGAATACCTTTGGGGCTAAGCTCCATTTCCGTGCGGACAAACGCCAGGCTTTCGGTGTCGATGTAGAATTTTCCTTTATATAACGCTTTGTTTTTATAGGCATCTTTTTGATCGAATGAAACGACATAAACTTCTTTGTCATCCAGCATGCTCGTCCCCTCCAGCTCGAAATCATGTTGTCTTAAAAAGTTAGCACCCGGAAATTCATCGTTGTTCCGGGAGTTCTTCAACTCGGCTGAGAAAATGATATCTGTGCTCAGACCGATCTCGAATCCCGTCCATCGAATGAAGGTTTGCAGAATACCCTGCACGGCATGGAAATCTTTCACCCTTCGCCCTTTCACCACTTTGACCTGGCGGTCAGCCGATGGTGCAGCGGATTCGCGGTAGGCCTGGTAGACGGTCTCACTGGCCTCGATGGGATCGCCGTCCTCGAGGGCAAGGTCCCGTATGAAGTAGGTGTAGATGACTTTTCCTGTGTCATAGTTCTCATGGATACGAGCAATCGCTTCTTCGAGAATGGAGTGGCCGGTTTTCGATGTAACCACGACCGCGCCGAGTTGTGTTGATGCCGGCTCCAAGGATATCGTCACTATATTTTTATCCGGTGAATATGAAAAACGGAAAGACTGATAGCCGATATAGGACACCGTTATTTTGCTACCTGCGTATTGTGCGGGAGCGTGTAGAATAAAGTCACCATCATGATTGGTGGCTACGCCAATACCCGTTTCATCGAGTCGTACCGAGGCCAGGGCGAGGGGTGTTCCAGACGGGCCATCGATAACTTTTCCTCGCACAACGAAACCCTTCTCTAAGTTGTGTTTATCTCTCAACACAATCTGTTCACCCACGACGGTGTATTCCACTTCGGCTTGTTTGAAAATTCTGTCGAGCGCATCATCGAGGCGGATGCGTTCGATGGAAAGCGTTATTTTTTTATTCAGCTCAACCCCTTCCGGGCTATAGGAAAACTTCAGATCATATCGCGCAGTCAATTCCGAAAGAACCCGCTCAAAGCGCATATCATAGAATGAAATGGAAACGCTTTGGTTAAGATCCTGCCCTCGGGAGGCGGTGCATAGCAAGATCAAGAGCGCAACGGTGGTGAACAGTAGTTTCATTTTCCTTCGCAATTTTGTCCCGATAAAATATACTTTCCCCCTTGAAGCGTGTAGTGAACGTGAAGGCTGTAGCCGATGGCACCGAGAACTTCCTCCAGGGTGGCATTTTGAAATGTTCCCGTGAATGTACATCGGAGTAACGCCGGGTCTTCGACTTCGAACGGCACATGAAAATAGCGCTCCAGGTCGAGAAGAATGTCGCGCATCGCAGTTCCATCAAACGCCAGTTGCCGCGTCTTCCACGCACGGGCATTGGGATTTGACGGCGTGGTCTCTATTTCGCGATGCTTCAAATCAAAACGAGCACCTTGACCCTGCACCACGACAACGTTTTTCTCTGCTCCGAAACGAACGCTCCCGTGGGTGACATCGAGCGCCAGGGTTTGTTCGTTTTCGTAGCTCCTCAGGTTAAAGGCGGTGCCCACGACGGTGGTGGAAACTTCCCCCGTGTGCACGATAAAAGGCTGCGCTGTATTGCTGTGCACTTCAAAATAAGCCTCACCTTTAAGCCAGATATCTCTTTGCTGTTCCTGGAAAGGATCAGGGTATTGCAGCTCCGTCGTCTCATTTAGCCAAACCACGGTGCTGTCGGGCAGAACGATACGGGTTTGCTCTCCCGCTTTTGTGGTCAGGATTTGAATTCCGCTGGCGCCTTTCGTCGATAGAAAATACCAACTCAAACCAAGCCCCACAATAAGTACGGCAGCAATTCGTAGCATCAGGCCAAGGCGGGTGATTTTTGTGGCGAGCATATTGCCCATCAGGTCTTCTATTCGATCGGCAAAAGCCGCTGACGGTTCTTCTTTTCTTTTGGCATCGAAATAAAGGAATGGCGCACGGTCGGCTGAAAGGTCAGATGGCACACGGTTGTAGTGCGCCAAAAGAATCTCTTCTTCCTCCAGCGAGGTTTCGCCGCGGTAATATTTTGCGATCAGATCGTCCAACTTTTCTTTATCCATGACCGGTATATTTTTCATACGCTTGCCGAAGTGTTATGCGTGCCCGTGATAGCGTAACGCGCACATGTTCCACGCGCATTCCTGTTATTTCGGTAATTTCATTGATCTCCAGCCCCTCGACACTGCGCAAATGGAGGACCGTACGTTGCAACTCCGGTAGTCTTTTGACCAAATGTTCCAGCAGTGCCACCGCTTCCCGAGCCTCTAACTGACGATGCAGGTTCACATCAGATGCAATCGCGATTTGTTCGACATCCAGCATCATGTGCTTCGTACTTTTAAGCTTGTCGAGACATAGGTTGCGCGTCATTTGCAGGGTGTAAGCCTTCAGGTTCGCGATCGTGCTCAAAGATGCTCGTCTTGTCCAGAGCTTCAGAAATATTTCCTGTACACAGTCTTCAGCCTCTTCTGGATTGTTCAGCAGCGACTTAGCAAACCGGTACAAGGCGCCTTTTAAGGGCAGAACATTGTTTTTGAATTCTTCTGAATGCATCCGGATGGTAGACGGTGAAAATCAAAAAACATAACAGGAAGAAAGGCTTTTTTTTGAAATCCCCAAGAAAGACCCGGGGTGAGGCAAGAACTAACTATAGAAAGTTGTTAGAACATGGTGTGGAAAATCCCTCACGGTTGAAACATGATCACCGTATTCGGCCCGGGATGCTCCTTCACCATCTTCTTATTTTCCAACGGCGTCCATGGCTGACGGCCAAGCCCCGAGGGATCGGCATAGACACCCAACAGGGTGAATGCGTCGATCGCAAAGGGAACTCCCTCCGCGCCGAGTGGTGAGTTCCGGTCGGCCACGTGCAGGTGAAGGTGGGGGCCGGTGGTCTGACCGGTGAAACCGATGGCTGCGATCACATCTCCTTTCTTCACGCGTTGTCCCGACTTTACGGTGATGCTACCGGGTTGAAGATGCTCGTAGAATACGACCCGGTTGTTGTTGATGGCGATGGCAATATAATTTCCGGTGGCTTTCGAAGCAGGGTAGTCGGGATGGGCAGACAAGGTGAGGCTTTCCATAAAATCGATGCGGGTGGCCACGACCACGCCATCGCTGGCGGCCAGCACGGGGACGCCGTAGCCATACCAATTTCTGGTCGAGTCGCTGTTGCCCTTCGAAAACTGTCCTTGCTGGTCGGGCATGATGAAGTCGATGGCAAAGCGGCCGGGGATGTGTTGTTCGCCGTCGGTGGTGAACATCACCCGCCGGTGACCGCGCTCCCAGGAGGGCTCATAAATGGCCACCCAAGGCCCACCCCGCAACGGCGTGCCTAGCACCACGGGCGAGGTTTTCGAATGTTGGATTTTGCCGCCTTCTACGGAGAAGGATCGTTTTGCGGCCGCTTGATTCAACGCGTCGACCTCAAGCCGATGAATAAGATGCACACCCGCATCGGCCTGTTTCAACGCTATTTCAAGATAGATAATCCCTGATCCATCTGGATTCAACACACCCTTTCTTCCTTTGTGTGTTCCATCGAGGCTGCCGTAGCGCCGGCTTAGATCGTCCCGGTTAAAGGTGGCGACAACGGAATGGTCACTGGTCTGGATCACCTCCAAGGTTTTTAGTTCCAGGGAGTCGTTCAATAAGTTGTCTAAGAGGAGTTCATAATAAACCATAGACTTTCCATCGATCACCGTGGGCTGTGGGGTCTCCAGAACCCGTAGGTTGAAGGCTGGCGGTGTTGACTGGGCCAACGCTTTCGCCAGGCTTGCTACACAGAGGAGGAACAGAAAGCAGGATTTTGAAGCGCTCATTACGAATGGAGTCCGTTTGCCCATGTCTTGATGAATACGACAGTTTTTATCGAAAGATCAATCCGATGCGTCACTTTATTGGTTTCTCCAATCGAAGCACGAGTCCTTCCATTTCCATATTCTTATGGGGATTGGATTGATCCGCCAGGCTGATCTCCACCGTGATGAATTTTTTCGATTTCAGAGCGACGTCCATTAAATGCCTTGACTGTTCGGATATGCCTTGGATTTGGTAGCTCTCTAACGTAGTGGTTGATTCTTGCCCGTCAATTTTGATTCGCAATACCTTTTCTTCGCCTTTAGGAAGTTGCTGCAGCACTAGGGTGTATTTACCCTCGGGGGCGTCCTCAACGAACCATTCCATCTTTATGAGGGTAGGCTTGGTCGAATTATAATCGCGTCCGCTATAGCTATGATAACTTATGGCATTGTCTGGTGTCAATAGATAAGACCCGGCAGGGGTGGCCGCCACCGTTTTGGATGGCGTGTATTGTAACTCACCCTCATACTCCAACGCAACAACATCGACAAGCGCTTTTGATTTCTGTTTACCTACATCGATTTTCCATTCACCATTTTCCTGGCTGAAAGAAAGATCTTTCGATTTGTCCGATAACCGGTAAGCTTTTGTCACCTTGGACTGGAGTCCTTTCAAAATCAACTTGCCGTCTGCAGGCCCGTTCAACAAGAACAAATATTCTTTGCCCGGTTTGCTGGTCAGTACTCCCCAGGTTTGTTCGGGCAGGAGGGAAGCTGTAGTGTTATAGATACCTTCACTATTCTGCTTAAACCAAGCACCCATTGTTAAGAGCACGTCCCGCTCGAAGGGAACGATCCCGCCATCGCCCATGGGACCGATGTTCAGCAAATAGTTGCCGCCGGCGCTCACCACCTTGATGAGGGACGTGAGCTTTTCCTTTGCTTTTTCCTTGGCGTCACCGCGCACTTGCCAGGAGCGGTAGCCCCAGGTTTCATCAAACATGGAGGCCGGTGTTTGCCACAGGGTGCCCATGCGGAAATCGGGAGAGGCGTTGTCACCCATCACGGCAAAATCGCCCTGGTCGTTCCACAGGCGGCCGCTCAGCAAGCAATCGGGTTGATGTTTTCTGACCATGGCGGCCAACTCCTGGCTTTGTTGCAGGGTGGGCTTGCCCATGTCGAACCAGATCTCCGAGAGCGGGCCGTATTGGGTCACGAGCTCTTCCACTTGGTTTAGGTTGAACTGGTGGTGTGTGGGGGGAATGGAGTCGCTGTTGGTTTCCGAGATCGGCGAGGCGCCGGGGAAATCCCAATCGATGAGTGAGAAGTAAACGCCAAACTTCAAGCCCTGTTTCCGGCACGCATCGGCCAGCTCCTTGATCACGTCGTGTTTGTAGGGCGTGGCGTCGACAATATTGAAATCCGAAAATTTAGTGTGGAACATTGCAAAGCCATCGTGATGTTTGGAAGTGATTACGATCGACTTCATTCCCGCCTGCTTTGCCAGGGACGCAACGGAGTCGGGATTCCATTTCTCCGGATTGAAGCTCTTGGCCAGCGCGTGGAATTCTTCCTTGGTGATCTTTCCGTGCGCGCGGATCTGTTCGCTGTACCCTTTCGTTACCTTCTCATTTTTCCAGACCCCTGCCGGCAGCGAGAACAAACCAAAGTGAATGAACATGGAATACTTCTGATGCTGCCATTCGGCGATGGCTTGCGCAGAGGGCTTGGGTGTCGATTGTACGGGGGCGGCATCCTGGACAGGCTTTTCTTTTTGACAAGCCGTGAAGACCACCAACGCGAGGGCCAGGTGGATAAAGGAATTTATTCTTTTCATGGGGAAGGGAATGATCCAATGGCAATATAATGAAGCCGCTGAATAACCCCAGGCTTAGGCTCTTGCCGGCGCACAGATTTAATCTGATTTATGGTTCCTTGGAGATGGTCGGATGCAGTCAGGGCTAAAGCCCGGAGGAAGAAGGTGTTTTTAACCCTGGCCTAAAGGCCAGGGTTATTCAATTCCGGGACTCAGGTTCATCCCGGACTACATATCTCCAAGTTTATCAGAAAGCCTTCAGGCCAGCGCCTTCCGTGCTTCCCTGTCGGGATCGTTCTTCACGGCACATGTATCGTCGAGGATCATCGTCTCGCCGTTGGCTGCGGTATAGGCAGGCCAGCGCGGCAGCGATCCTCCATTGGGATTACCCGTGCGCATAAAGTTCACCAACGCGTCCGACATTTTGGTTGAAAGTTTGCGCGGTCGTGCGCCGCCGCCTGTGTGCGTGATCATGACGTCGGTGTTGTAGAACCAAAAACAAATATCAGAGCAGTGGAAAGCACGCATCCGGTTGTCGAACAACGGCGGCTGCCAGCCAAACCAGGCCACATACACGCCGGCCGATTGCTTGGATTTTGCATCGGCCAGGGCAATGGCATTCTGACGGTTGCTGGCAATCATAGACCAGATCTCGATCGGCCGTTTATCGGGGAAGGCTTTCGTGTAGGCATCCACAATGCTTCCGGTCTTATCGCCAAAGCGATCTTTGAGTTTATCCTTGACACCGTTGATGTCTATTTTCTCAAGAGCGGAATCGGTCCGGCTCGGCGATTGCTCGTTGAAGGTGGAACAGATGAGCATGGGTACATCCGCCGCAGTAGGAGCGGGCTCGAGGTTGTAGGGATGTTGTGGCAGATAGGTTCCGTCCACAACGGGAGCAAAGCCACCGCCGCCGCCGAACATGGGCAGCTTCAGATCTTCCCTGTACTTGGTGAAGGCCCGCGAGGCAAATTCCAGGTATTGTTTCCAGGGCATTTGCTGGAGCTTATCCATATCGTTGTAGGTGAGGCCGGCTTCCTTCAGAATGTAGGACGCCAGCTTTTCGGCATTGCCCTTCTCTACGGCCTTCAACGAAGATCCGCTCAACGCCACAGCCTTGTGAAACAATCCCTTTGCGGCGGGCATGGCCGTGAGCACGCACACTTTTGCTCCGCCACCCGACTGTCCCATGATGGTGACATTGCCGGGGTCGCCGCCAAAATTGGTGATGTTGTCGCGCACCCATTCCAGGGCGGCCACACAATCCAGCATGCCCACGTTTCCGGAAGCGCCAAACTTCTCGCCGGCCGCGCCAAAGTGTGCATAGCCGAAAGGACCCAGCCGGTGGTTGATGGAAACAAACACGATGTCGTTCTTCCGGGAAAGATTTTCGCCGTGGTATCCGTCCTGTTCAATAGCGTTCCCGTTGGCATATCCGCCGCCGTGCAGCCAAACCATCACGGGCCGTTTCTTGCCGTCGTTGATGGCCGGCGTCCACACGTTTAGTTTCAGACAGTCTTCGCTGACGTCGTCGTAGTTCCAGTGATCCACAAACGAGGCATAGACGTTCGCATATCTTTTTTCCATGTTCTGGGGCGCTGTGTTGCCCCACCACACGGCGGGCAGCACCTCGGTCCACGGTTTGGGTTTCTGAGGGGGCATGAACCGGTTGGCACCGGATGTGTCGGCCCCGTACGGGATGCCCAGGAACGTGTTGATGCCACGCAACATGAAGCCTTTGACTTTACCATAGGCCGTATTCGCCACAGCAATATCGTCTCCGATGAATAATACCTGACCGTCTTTATCGGCATCGTTCCGGCTGCCGGAGGCGATGGCCTGTGGCGCAAAGCCAAGCGCTGCTGCGCTGAGCCCGGCGTTCTGAATAAATTTCCTGCGATTGGTCTTCATGGCTGAAATGAGTTTAGGGGTATGCGTTAATCAAAATCTGGGAGGTGTTCCGCTGGATACCGCCAGGATGTCTTTGTCGGGCTGGTTGCGAACGGCAGGCATGTTGTCGAACATCATGGTGGCGCCAACGGCCTCGCTATACTTTGGCCACTGCGGCAGGCCTTTGTGATTCGGGTCGCCGGTCCGGGCGAAGTTTATCCAGGCCTGGCTCATTTTGTCGGCCAGCGCATAGGCCTCTTTTCCGCCACCGGTCATTTCCTCGCAGCGCGCAATGTTGTTCATGACAAAGGGGATCTCCATACAATGAAAAGCTTTGTAGTCGCCATTGAACACGGGCGACTGCCACGTGAACAAATACATGTATACCGGCGCCGTACCGTTGGACGATTTGGCATTGGCTTCGGCCACCATGCCGGGGCGGAAGAAACCGTCGATATCCACTAAGTCGCTGGCGCGGGTGTCGTTGGGATAGGTCTTTTTCACAGCGGCAAGGTACGCTTCCGTTTTGTCGCCCCACTGTTTTTGCAGATGAGCTTTGGCTTGCTCGGGTGTTGCCTTTCTGAGATCGGGGTTGCGGATCGATGTGATGAACTCATTTTTTGTGGAGCCGATCACCAGCGGAACATTTGCCGAGAGGGCAAGGGCCTTGGGATCGCTCATTTGGTAGGGCAGAAAGTCGCCGTCGAGCGTAGGGCCCCAGCCGAAGCGCAATCCAGCACCGACGGGCTTGCCTTCGGCTGTGAGTTGTTCGCGCACTTTTTGGAGCGCTTTGTTTCCGGCCGCCACCAGTTTGTCGTAGGGCACTTTCGCGATGGAGTCAACACGCGAGGGGATGATGCCCAGCTCGTTCAACACGGCGGCGCCGATCCGTTTCGATATCAGATTGTCCTGGAAGTCGGACCACACGCCGCTTTGCACGATGGCTTTGTGAAACAGTCCTTTTGCCTTGGGCGAACTCATGAGCGTGGTCACTTTTCCACCGCCACCCGATTGTCCAAAGATGGTGACGTTGTTGGGATCGCCGCCAAAATTTGAAATGTTGTCCTTCACCCACTCCAGGGCGGCCACCAGGTCGAGAAAGCTGGCGTTGGCAGAACCTTTGTATTGATCGCCATATTCGGAGAGATCGAGGAATCCGAGGATGTTGAGGCGGTGATTGATCGACACCAGGATCACATCGCCTTTCCGGCTGATCGATTCACCGTCATAGGAGGGCAACTCCTGCGATGATCCGGCGGTGTAACCACCGCCGTGGATCCAGAACATGACGGGCCGTTTCTTGCCGTCGTTGATGGCCGGGGTCCAGACATTCAACCGGAGGCAGTCCTCGTTGGTATAGCCCCAGTCGTGATGAAAAAGAAATTCGCTTTCGTCGTTCACCTGTGTGGTGGGAGTGAGCAGTGGAGAAACAGGACCATACGTCATCGAGCTTCGAATGCCTTCCCAGGGCGTGGGCTTTTGCGGAGCCTGAAAGCGCTTGGCCTGGGCATAGGGAATTCCTTTATAAGCATAGATGCCGTTGTGAATATAACCGCGCACTTTTCCCGAGCGGGTTTGTGCCACAGCAATGTCTTGTCCGTTCTGAATCGGGAGGGTGACGCTTTTTTGTCCGCTGGCATGCAAAGCAGCGAGGACACTCCATAGTACGATGGCGGTAATGATTCTTTTCATAGGGTGGATTCAATGTGTTACGTGTACACAATAATATCTAAATTCATCTTATTTATTTCGTCATGCGATGTGTTTTCCATAGGCGGCAACACGCTTCCCCGGGGCATGCTGGCGGTTGGCGATGTGATGGCCATGACGCAACACGAGCCGTTGATCAAGGCATTTAAACTCCGTTCGCGGCAACATTTGATAAACCCAGGGCATCGGTCGACGCTTTTCGAAGATCCATCTAAGGTTTCCGGCTGCCAATTTCTGCGCGATGGCAAATTACATGCCCGGGGGCATGGTCTTGCGATAGAACTTTTTCATGGCGCGGGGTGCCGTAAACCTGTAGCCGAAGTCAAGGCCGATGTAGCGATTAGCGGTAGAGAGTGTAATGGATTGGAGCGCCGCACGGCTCCAGTCATATTCGAAGCGCAGGCCACCATACATGCGCTGGGATTGATACCCGATGCTGGCCCTGCCTTCAGGTCGAAAGACAAATGCCTGACGCGCACTTGTTTTTTGCTGAGGGGTCTCCAGGTATTTGTAGACGTATAGATTGACCGAAGAGAAGACCACGAAAGAAACAAAGAAACTTCTGCGAAAAACGAGGTTGCCACCCACACCCGGTCCGGCTTCCACCATCACTCTCCGCAGCGTGGTGATGTTGGCAAACGCGGGGTCATAGTAAGGCTGTTGCGTGCGGGTGATGATGGCGGAGTCGCCCGACAACTGGTTGTAGAAGGCGCCGGCCTTGAGCAACAAACCAACCTGGCTCCGGACCTGTCGCTGTGCGAACGTGATCGGCGCGGCGTAGGAATACCGTTTCCAATTGGCATTGTAAATCCCCTCGAACTGAAATTCTTTGCTCATCAGGTCGGGCCGGAGACGATATGAACCGTCGAGGCTTCGGTTGATGGACCCAATGTCGGTGAATCCTTTGATGCGGATGTATTTGAATTGGAAGGAATAAGCGCTGCCCAGGAATTTTATGGTAGCAGTGCGGTAAGCGCTGGGTGTGTAAGCATCATTTTTTTGAAGCCCCGATTTGAGCAGGAAGGCAAAGCCTGCGGCCACGAAGCGATAGCCTGCCGAAAATCCCAGGATGTCGCCCATGCTCGTGCGAAAGTTCGACGCCGCCGGGACCTCCGACGTGCGCGGGCTTAGGTTGAGCCTAACGCCGGGAGAAAGCACATGCACGCCCACCGACAATGCGTTGGGATAGGTTTTTATATAGGCTGTATCCAGCAGCGGGCGCCTGATGCGCAGATGGGGAAAGAACTTCCGGTAGAATTTGTCGGGATGCAGCAACACATTTTCCTGTGCGGCAGCAGCCGTCGGGACCGCGAGAAGTAGGGAGAGCAATACCCAGGGGGCGCTGCAGGATTTCATAGGCGATGCGTGTGCGAAACGATGGAGATAAAGAGGATAAAGAGATAACAGGAAAGCAGCGTCTTTGTTGGACGGACGGAGAGAAAGTTGGACCGGCGGTCAAGCCATCAAAACGTGTTTTGCCGCCCGGCGGCGTCTGTCGAAATTTTTCAACGATCCGTCTAATGTTCAATCCTGACCTGTTCAGGGTAATTTTATCCTGTTGATATTGCGTCGGAAAGCTTCTTCAACTTAAGCCACCGGGTTGAAACTGTTATCAAAAGCATGGGGAGTTTGCTGATGGAAAAGAACAATGAGTTGATTGAAACCGAACATCCGCGCAAAAGCAAAGGTGTAAAAATTGAAAGGGAGGCCTATGCTGCTGCCGCAGATCTGATACTGCGTCAAATCAAACACGACGAAGACGCGACGCTCGCCACCCTCATTGCCGAAGCGGAAAAAACGATGAAGGCCTATCCCAACGTGGCGTGGCTAGTGTTTCATGTGAAGCTCGACCTGGAAGCCAAAGGATTTATCCGGTTGATGCCTTCGCGGCTAAAACGAAATACATTTGTGTTACGGTTAACGCCTAAAGCCAACCGTCAGAAGGGAAAACCTATTGACTTCTATCAATAATATTTTCGCCGGTCATTTTCGGGATTTCCCCCGGGAATACCAGCTCATTCGTTTCAAGCCGGGCAAGCGTTTATTCTGGCGCCTTCACCTTCCTAAAATGTAAATCGGTTTTGCGGTTTACCGTGCCCTTGCTATCTTCCTAAAACAGCATCGACCACATGAAAGCGTGGCTCCTTTCCAAGATCACAAACCTCGACGGGAGAACAGCACCCCTCAATCGGAGCGACGTGCCCATGCCTCATCCCGCGGAGCAAGAAGTGCTCATCAAAGTTTTATGCTGCGGGGTTTGTCATACCGAGCTCGATGAAATAGAGGGCCGCACCCCGCCGCCGGAATATCCAGTCATACCCGGGCACCAGGTGATTGGTGTGGTGCACGACGTTGGAACGAACGCCAGCCGCTTTTGCAAAGGCGACCGGGTGGGTGTGGCCTGGATCTATTCGTCGTGCGGGAAGTGCGAGTACTGCCTGGCAGGAACGGAAAACCTCTGCCCCGATTTCAGGGCCACCGGAAGAGATCATCATGGCGGCTATGCAGAATACTTGACGGTCAACGAAAAATTTGCCTATCCCATCCCCACCGTTTTCTCCGATGCCGAAGCCGCTCCACTGCTCTGTGCAGGGGCCATCGGCTATCGTTCGCTAAAACTTGCCGGACTGTCGGATGGCGACACCCTTGGACTCACCGGGTTTGGCGCGTCGGGTCACCTGGTGTTAAAGCTGGCGCGCCACTTATATCCGCAGAGTGCTATCGATGTTTATGCCCGGAGCACCGAAGAGCAGGAATTCGCCCGGGGACTTGGTGCCCGCTGGGCCGGTGCTTCGACGGACACATCACCATCCCAGGCCAACGCGATCATCGACACGACTCCGGTTTGGTCGACGATCGCGCAAGCGTTGCTGCAGCTGAAGCCTGGGGGGAGGTTGGTGATCAATGCCATTCGAAAGGAGTCTGCCGATCAAAATGCATTGCTCACGCTTCGTTATCAGGATCATTTGTGGATGGAGAAGGAGATAAAATCAGTGGCCAACATTACGCGTGCTGATGTGGAGGAATTTTTGTCGATAGCGGCTGCTATCCCGATAAAGCCGGAAGTGGACGTGTATCCGTTTGAGAAGGCCAATGAGGCGTTAATCGATTTGAAGCACAAGCACGTTCGCGGGGCGAAGGTGTTGGTGTTGTAGATGGTGTATTGAAACGTTTCACCGCCCGCCCTTCGCTGAAGCTTCGGCGTGCAGGCAATGGCGACGTAGAGGAAATACAAGTCCGTTCGCCAACTACGACTGAGCCGGTTATTTGTATTGGTAGAGTTTCAGTTTTTGAATTCCAAAATTGCCGGTTTCGATCCGGAGGTGTCTTCCCTGGTGACTTTGGTCGCCGTTCAGGATCCGCGCCGGTGTCCATTGGTCGTGGTCGAAGTTTCCTTCTTCTATGGTTAGGATTCCGGTCTCGCCTTGGTCGGGGTGGGTGGATGAAAACGTGATGACGACGCCCGTTCCGGCGACTATGAATTCACCGGGAGCCGTTTCGATGACCAGGCAAGCAGTTTGAGGCCACACGTCCTCTTTTGCTTTGGGTGACCATCCCAGGGTGTAATCATGTTTGATGGTGAAGGTGTACGCGCCAAACACGATCGTGTCGGCAGGGGAACTCTTGTCCAGCAGAGCACCGTCCATCGTGTTCGCGCTGGCTTGGGCACCGATGAGTGATGTAAGCTGCGACAAGACGCGATAGCTTTTCCCCAGCGGCTCGTCCTGTGGTGTGGCGGTTGATTCGATCGAGAAAGGGGAGAAGCCAAGGGCGTGATAGTGACCGATGGCATAAAATGCTTTGGCAGCCACAGAGGGTTCGAAGCGTATTTCGGGAATAAACAACGGATTGCCTTCCCGCGTATAGCGATCGTTCCAAAGTTTAAAGTCGGGATTGTAAAAATCGGGCGAAAGAAAGTCGACGGCAGGGGCGCCGGCTTTCCAGATGTCGATGATGTGTGGCAGCGGACCACCGCTGGGATAGTCGCCGGGGATGGCGTTCGGCCTGTTCAACGCGGCATTGACAAACATCGGCAGTGGATAAATTTTCTTACCGGCTTTGGTGACCTGGTTGGTGAAGACGGCGAAATGCCAGGCGATAAAGATCTCATCGGTGGCCAATCCCTTACCGAAGAGCTGCTCCCACGTCCCCTGCGTTTTAAACCCTTCTTTCCCCCAGGCATCCAACACATTTTTTGACAGCGTGCTCTTGTGTTGTTTCAAATACTGAACGAGTGACTGCGGCACTTCCTGTTGAAAAGCTTTTGTGGCATCGGGATGGTAATCCCGCGCACTGGGCAACATGCCGATCTCGTTCTCCACCTGGATCATGATCACGGTTTGATACAACTCATCCTTCTCTTTGACATGTTTGAGCAATGCGCTAAACGCATTGATGTCCGCTTGAAGATTGTTGTTGCTGAACGGCGTAAGAATTTCCTGGGGTCTGCCATTCTTGTCGTGGGCGCGCGGAAAATTTTTATAATCTTTTTTGACCCATGCGGGCACATAGCAGGACATGCTGTTTTTCCAGCTGCCAAACCAAAGCAGAATAAGCTTCAAATCATGTTCCCGAGCGTTGTCGATAAGGCTGTCGAGTAAGGTGAAGTTGTAGCGGCCTTTCTCTGGTTCGATCAGCTCCCAATATACCGGGGTTAGCACGGTGTTGCAGTGCATGTCCTGCAATTTCTTCCACACGGGCCGCATATACCCCAAATCCGAAGCACTCGAATTTCCCAACTCGCCACCCAACACGAGGAAGGGTTTGTCTTCGACGATCAGTTGTGTGGTCTGGCCTTGTTTTCGGAGCGCTGGGATAGAGTTGAACTTCTTTTGGGCTACGGCCGGGCTGATGGTTGTAATAAGCGTGAGGAGGATAAAATGTCGAAGTTTCATAGTTATGATTTTTTGGGCAGGCGGTACGTCATGTCGCAGGCACAAGCTAATTAAAAACCTACGCCAGTAGTCCAAGACATCCCGAATTTCGAAAGCACTGAAACCGGATAACCTGCGCACGAACTAAAACGGACCCCGGCAAACACTGAATGCCTCGAGCCCATTCAAATGCATCACCACACAGATTCAACGAGCCATCCGCGGGGTTCCTTGATTAAGTGCGAAGATCGAGGAAAGTTGTGCCTGCGGAACGACGTGCTTTTGCAAACGTGCGGAAGTACTTCGTCATGTCGCAGGCACAAGTTTTTTAGAAACCTACGCCAGTAATTCAAGACATCCCGAATTTCGAGAGCACTGAACCCGGATACACTTCACGCCCGATAAAACGAACCTCGGCAAACACCGAATGTGTCACGCCCACTTCAAATGCGGCACAGATACAATGCGCTATCCACGGGGTTCCTTGAAACACGCGCGAAGATCGAGGAAATGCGTGCCTGCGGAACGACGTGCTTTTGTCGAAGGGCCGGCAGTACGCCTCGGTCATGGTTACAAAAGCCTAATGTAATAAATGTTGTCCTAACCCAAGAACTCGACTGCCCCATAACCGCTATCGGCTCCGCTCCATCCTCAAAGCCAACGGTGAATCCTGTATGTGAAAATAATAATATCCGTTTGTATTTTTTACATTAATGATCATCAGGTCATCATCGAGCGACCCCACAAAAACCATCCGTTCTTTAGCTTTGATGTGCCACATCTTGTTGTTCATGGATTCGAGCTCTTTAAACTCCGTCGGCGCACTCACCGGCAGCCGCATCATGAACAAACCATTGGGTTGGAAAATAAACTGCGACCCGATGAGCCCGCGTTTTGTTTTTTCGACGGTCGCCATTTCTTCCGGCGTTTGCTCGATCGGTTCCGTGAAGGCCACCTCCCGGCAGGTCCAGGTGCCAATGATTTGTTCGCGGTTAAACGTCTGCCCGCTCACCAGCGAACGGCAAACAAAGCAAAGCAGCAGGATCAAAATTCTTTTCATGGCGACAGAGGGACTTTCACACGCATAGGTGCGGATAACGAATGGATTTGTCAAAAATTATTCGATGAACCGCCGTGGCCGGAAGGGGATGCCGGCTTGCGTCGGAAACTACCTTGTTCACATTTTCCGAATCTTTGGTGACCAGACGGCGGCCGCAACCCGTCCACCCCAAACCAACTGGTGGAGAAGTGCTGGATCTGTTTCTTTTGCTTGTTCCACAGGAGGAGGGACGGCACGCTGAAAAAAGGTGAATAGCTTCGAAAACCCTACACGCCTTTCTGGACCAATAACAGATTTAGTATGTTTGCAGGCTGGCCTGTTGGTGTTGGGTGTTCAGTTGTTTTTTCTAAATCCACGTATTCGATGTCAACGTTTGGTCGCTGTTTTCTAACCCTTGTTAGCGCATTGTTTTCCCTGGCGGCTGCCGCGCAGTGCAACGATTGGGAGCAACTGATCTATTATAAACACGTAACCATCGATGATGTGGCGCGCGACCGGTTCGACAACCTCTACGTGGCCGGAAGCTATCACATCGACGACTTCGTCCTTGGTCCCTACACGTTCCCTATTCCTACCAATGGTCACGGGGCCTTTATCGCCAAGTACGACAAAAACTTTTCGCTGGTGTGGGCAACAAACCCGGTTACGGCCGATGCCGCCTTCGCTTCCGAAATTGAAGTAGACGCCAACGACAACGTTGTGGTGGCCGGGATCTTCTACACCTCCATTACCTTCGACTGCATTGCACTGACCAGCACGGGCCGCTCGGATATCTTTGTCGTGAACTACACCCCCGACGGCCTCCCCCTGTGGGCGACAAGTTCCACCGGAGCGGACGACGAAAACCCGGCAGGCCTCACCATATCCGACAATGGGAACATCATTTTGGCAGCAATCTTTGTTGAGAAGAGCAGTGCTACCGCGGGACTGCCGGACCACCACATCACCATGGGCGGCGTGCCGATCATCACCGGGGCAGTCAACCAGGTCGACGCTGGATACGATTCTTTTGTGGCAGCCATCCGCCCAAACGGGACCGTGGCCTGGACCAAAGGCGTCGGCGGTGAAGGCAACTCATACGATTATATCCAGGACATCAAAACCGACTCGCACGACAACGTGATCTTTACCGGCTACTTCGCCTCGCCGGAGATCTCGTTCGACGGTCATATCGTTCATAGCTTTACAGTTTCTGAAAACTTCTTTTTGGTGAAGCTCACACCCGACGGCCATACCCTGTGGGCAAGAGAGAGCGAAGGAGGCGTGGACCAGGGTGGATATGGTGTGGCGGTCGACAGCCAGGACAACATCTTTGTGGCCGGCCGGTTTTACGGCCCGGGTACAAAGTTCGGAACGATCGACATTGTCAACAACGGCGAAGCAGATGCCTTTGTGACAAAAGTAGACCCCGATGGAATTCCCCTGAGTGCCCGCTCCATTGGAGATACGGGGTTCGACTCCGGAACGTAAGTGGAAGTGGATAGCCAGGATCGCGTTTTGGTGTCGGCCTACTACTACAGCTACCTCCTGGACATCGGTCCCTACAGCTCGACAAAACCCGAATTTCAAGCCGATTCTTTTGTCGCCACCCTTTCCAACGACCTGGCTACTGTGGAATGCGCGCGGTTCGTTACGGGCCCGGGAGAAGACATTGTTTGGAACATGGAACTGGACTTCGGCGACAACGCCTGGCTGATGGTCGACAACGTACTTAACACCGGCGCCTCCGTCTTTGGATCAAAGATCGTCGACGATCCCGATGTCTGGTCGGTTGTCGCGTCCGTCGGCAACAATCCTTCGCCTTACGTTAACGATCCGCAGCCGCCGCCGGCCACGGATATCTCGCTGGGGTCTGATGTCACCATATGCCATGGCGAAAAGGTGAAGTTGTCTCCCGGCCAGCGCTGCAATGCGCAATACCTGTGGAGCACGGGCAGCACCAACAGCACAATCGAAGTAACGCAAGCCGGAACGTACTGGGTAGACGTGACCTGGCAAGGCAACACCGTCCACGATGAAGTCGAGGTCTTCAATCCGGCGCCGATCGTGTTCACGCTGGGCAACGATCAGCTGATCTGCCCCGGCAATTCCGTTGCGTGGAATCTTCCCGTTTTTGATGGCGCCACCTATCTATGGAGCGACGGCAGCACCTCCACCACAAAGACCGTGAGCACGACGGGCACCTATTCGGTCAAAGTTTCCAACATCTGCCAAACGGTGAGCGATACCGCGAAGGTAACGGTGAAACTTCCCCCCGTCGTCGATCTTGGAAACGACCTGCAGCTCTGCGTCGGAAAAGAAGCCAGCCTGAACTATGCGGCCGGACCCGGAGAGACCATTCAATGGTCGGATGGAAGCACAGCAACAGCACTAGCGATCACATCACCCGGCACGTATAAGATCACCGTCTCGAACGGATGCACGATCGTTACGGATGAGGTAGGGGTGACCCTAAGCCCTCTGCCGGTCGTAGACCTGGGCGAGGATCAAAAGTTGTGTGATGGAAAAGAAGTGCGCCTCTCGTATGCCGCAAAGACCGGCGAAACCGTGCAATGGTCGGATGGCAGCACATCATCAACCCTCACCATCGAACAAGCCGGAACCTACGGCATCACCGTCACCAACCACTGTGGCGCGGCACAAGACGAAGTGCTGGTCACGATAAAAGATGCCGGAGAATTCCTGATCCCCAACGTGATCACGCCAAACGGCGACAACAAGAACGACTATTTTCAATTGCCTGATCATGTTCAGGACGGTTCACTAACGGTCTACAACCGTTGGGGTGAACGCATTTTTACCACCTCCAGCTACGAAAACAACTGGCCCCAGGCAAGCCTCAGCACAGGCGTATATTTTTATACCCTGCGCAGCAAGTGTATTCCCGATCAGAAAGGGATGATTCAGTTGATCCATTAAGAACACGGAGCAATTCTAAAAAACAACATCCACCTGCAACGCGCAAGGTGGATGTTGGTGTAAAGTGCCAGACGCTATCAGAACTGTCTAATAGTCCGTCTTAGCATAATCATAGATCTTCAATTCATCGACATAAAATTTGCCGGCGATGTTCTGGTCGTTGCCACCAGCGATATCGGCTTGCGCACCAAACAGGGTGCCCCATCCGGCTTCCTGACCGGCGGCAACTTTTTCACCGTTGATGTAGATGCGCATGGTTTCGTTTGTGCCGTTAATACCCGCCCGGTCCCACACCGCGGCCACGTGTAGCCACTGGCCGTTGTAGACGTTGAAGTTTGTACTGCTGATGATGGCTGTGGTACCACCCAGCGTGAGTTCAAACCACAGCGCGTCGGACAGTCCATCTCCAATGTAGTCATAGCTCACAAATCCCAAGCCGCTATCCAATCCATAGGGGCCATCGAAGATGCGATAGGGGTTGTTTGAATAAGCGACGGGCGATTGGTTTTGACGGAAGTAACAGACAATAGCACCTCGCTCGGGGTTGATCACCGTGCCGGGGTCTGTCATGACGACGTTGTGCAGCCGTTGGCCCACGAAATAAGTGCCCGGCGCGATCGTGATACCGTTGCCCTTTTTGGCTGGTGCATATTCGTGGTTGGCCGGGCTATTGAGGCCATCACCGCCGGTGTAGAACGACAAGTCCGGACCCACGCGGCTGTTTAACACTTCGGTGTCGGAACCCAACGTATTCCAAAAGACGAGGTGGCCCTTGCACAAGGTCACGTGGAGTGGCCCTTTTTCGGTTCCCTTGAGATATTGCTTCAGCGCGGTCGCGCTAAACGATTCCTGGTAGGTAGAGTACCCCTTCTTTTCCACGCGAATGGTAAAGTTATCTTCGTAGTCGGGCAGGGTCAGGCGCGTGATCTCGGCGTGAATGCTCCGTTGGAGGAGGAGCCCATGCGACTTGCTGAAGATCGATACCATGGCTTCGGTACACTTGTCTTCCACCGTGTCGCAGACCGACACGGCAATATGAAAATTGAACGTCTTGACATGCGGGAAGTTGAAAGAGGCATACCCGAAATCTTCCGCCCGGTGATCACCAACCGACAACACTTCGGGCACAAATTCGAAAACTTTGCCTTTGCCAACCGGCAACGAAAAGTCGAGCGGGGCGACCACGAGGTTCGCCATGCCGGAGTGTTTATGAGGTGAAGCAAAGAGCACGGCTCCCCACTGGTTGAGCACCACGAAGTCGGACAAGAGATAGTTGCCCGGCAACAGGGATAGGGGCTCGCTGACAAACTTTCCATTGACATTGATCAGCGACAACTTCTTTCCAGTCTGGACAGGTTGGTGTGCAGCATCATTAACAGTAACGACGACAAAAGCGGCTTCCGCCAGGTCGTCTTCGGTTCGACCCGCCATATCAGAAGGGGCGGTATAATGGAAGCTAAACTGTACCTGTTGTTCAACAGGCACGCCTTCGTCCTGTTTCTGACAGGAGAGAAGCAACAACGCACATGCCCAGCCTGTGGCACGTACCAGAGTTTGAGTTAATCTTTTCATAGGGGGGTGTTTAGTATGTAGTCGGATAATTCAGTCGTTCAGACAATAAAAAATAAGTCAACCGGAAAGGAAGGTGAGAACCTTGAGCAACATCCACCCCCGCGACACGCAAGGGTGGATGTTGGTGTCAAGACATGACAGTAGGCGTCAATCAAAACACCTAGTAGTCTGTCTTCGCATAATCATAGATCTTCAACTCATCGACATAGAATTGACGCGCGATGTTGTTGCCGTCGCTGTTGCCACCGGCAATATCGACTTGGGGACCAAACGTGGTGCCCCATCCAAGTTCTTGGCCGGAGGCGGTTTTTTCACCGTTGATATAGATACGCATTCGTTCGGTCGTACCGTTAATGCCCGCCCGGTCCCACACGGCAGCCACGTGGATCCATTGGCCGTTGTAGGCATCGAAGTTCATGCTGTAGACGACGATCGGGGTGGCACCACCGAGCGTGAATACGAATGCCAACGCGTTGGCCAGCCCATCTCCGTTAAAGTCTAAACTTTCAACTCCCAGACCGCTGTCCAATCCATACCCTCCATCGAAGATGCGATACGGGTTTTGCGAATAGGCAACGGGCGATATGTTTTGACGGAAGTAACAGGAAATGGCGCCCCGCTCGGGGTTGATCACCGAACCCGGGTCGGTCATGACAACGTTGTGCGCCCGTTGCAGCACACCATAATAGCCAGGCGCGATCGTGATGCCGTTGCCGACCTGGGCTGGTCCATATTCGTGGTTGGCCGGAATATTGAGACCGTCATTGCCGTTGTAAAACGACAAGCCCGGTCCCACAAGACTGTTCATCACCTCGTCGTCGCTACCCAATGCGTTCCAAAATACAAGGTGGCCCATGCGCAAGGTCACCAGGAGTGGGCCATTTTCGGTGCTGCTAAAATATTGCTTCAGTTGGGCGGTAGTAAACGATTCCTTGTAGGCGGAGTATCCCTCTTTTTCGACCAGTACCGTAAAGGTTTGATCAACGTCGGGCATGGTCAGCAGCGCGGTGGCGGCCGGAATCGTCTGTTGAAGGATGGGCGTATGCGACGGTCCGGAGATCGACACCTTGGCTTCGGTGAGGTTTAGTTTGTTTTCCACGGAGTCGTAGGCCGCCACGGCGATCAGAAAGTCGAAGGTCTTGACATACTGGAAGGTGAACGATGCATACCCGAAATCCTCCGCATGATGCTCGCCTATCGCCACCACCTCGGGAGCAAACTCGGAAACTTCATCTTTGCTGATGGGCATCGAAATGTCGAGCGGGTCGACTACGAGGTAGGCCAAGTCGGAGCCTTCACGCGGCGTGGCAAGCATCACGCCTCCCCATTTGTCTGTCACCAGGAATTCGGTTATGAAATAATTGCCCGGCAAAAGGGAGATAGGTTCACTGATGAGCTTTCCGTTGAAATTGATCAGGGGCAACATCCTGGCCTTCACCGGTTGGTGTGCCGCATCACTAACTTTAACGAAGATAAAAGCGGCTCCTGCGAGAACGTCTTCGGTTCGGCCGCCCGTGACAGAAGGCGCGGTATAATGGAAGCTAAATTGTACCGGTTGTTCAACCGGAACGCCTTCGTCCTGTTTCTGGCAGGAGAGAAGCAACAACGCACATGCCCAGCCTGAGACACGTACCAGACGTTGAGGTAATCTTTTCATAGGGGGGTTGTTTAAGTATGAAATCGAAAAATTCAGTCGCGTTCGGACAATAAATAAATCAACCGGAAAAGGAAAGAAGGGTGTGACCATCGAGCGGCCTTGCGTGCTTGGCTCCGCGCAAGGGAGCTCAGTGAGAAGAAAGAGAATGCCTGCTACACAATACTACACGGCGCTTTATAACCGTTTCTAACATCAATCGTTTTTATGAACACGAGTTCATTTCGAAATCTCCACAAACACAATGGGTTTGTCAATAGAAAAAAAATATATCGTATGTGGCGTTGGAAGAACGACTGACGCGAGGAATCAAATCAAATTATTTTGCGTGCTTGTGGATTTGGAGTGGCTCTCGGAGTGCTGCAAAAAGTGAACCAGCCTGTGGATAATGCTCCCTGTTTATACGGATGATGCGTTAAAATAAATAGTTACGCTATAGTGTCGATAATAAAGACGATTTAAGCCTCAAACTAATTGGATGGGCTCGACCAAAGAATTGTCAAAAATGACAGTCTTCAACACCGTGTTATGCGCCTTCACTTCCGCAATCAGCTTGTCTTTGTCCGCATCTTCACCAATGCAAATCTTCTCGCCATCGGTCGTCTTTAAAAAAGCCTTGTAATGCTGATTGTGGATGTCGATTGTCCGCGTCAGTTGTCTGAAGGTCTGGACGCTGTTTACCCGGTTGATGAAAATCTTTTCCAGTCCCTGGAACTTGTATTTATCAAGATAGATATTTCCAAAGATCCATAAGCCCTCACGGACTTCCTGCTTGTCCATGTCCACCACGAGGACCGTCTTGACCAGCCAGATCAACACGGCGATAAGGTTCATAATCAAATAGACGTGCAGACCAACGGTAAAGAACGTAAGCGAAATAATTTTGTAGAGGGTTGCTAAAAATATCATTACGCCGACGATCTTGACCCAGGTTGGGGAAAGATCTTTTTTAAGAACTAACACTCTTTTCATTGTTGATCTAGGTTGTTGAGACATCATCCCGACTTCTTCACAAACTGAGTAAGGATCACGATCTGTTGCCCGCTAACTTTTCCCTCAATCTGCCCGGCATTGTCTTCTACCAGGGTGATGCCCCGCACGGCAGTGCCGCGCTTGGCGGTGAAGCCACCGCCCTTTACGTCCAGATCCTTTATGAGCACGACGGTATCGCCGGCCTGCAAGATGGTTCCGTTGCTGTCTTTGTGGATCACCATTTCATCGGCTGTTGTGTCCGCGTCTTCAGTGCCGGCTTTTGCCCAGGCCAGGGTTTCGTCGTCCAGGTAGAGCATGTCGAGTAGGTCTTGGGGCCAGCCTTCGTGGCGAAGGGCCTGCAGTAAACGCCAGGCCATGACCTGCACGGCAGGGACGGTGCTCCACATGCTGGTGTTCAAGCATCGCCAGTGGTTCACGTCGCCTTGGGTGGGAGCGTGGATTTGGTTGAGACAGGTTTGACAGAGGAGAACGTTTTTGTCGGCATCGGTGGAAGCCGGTGTAACGGCATGGGCTTGCAGGGCGTTTGTGCTGCCGCACAATTCACAGACGGATCCGCTCCGTTCGTGTAGTTTTTGTTCTAGCGTCATGAGGCGTGATAATGCCGCGAAAATAGGTATAAAAATATTGAATTCCAGTCCGAATGTTTTCCGGTTGGTTTGGGGTGATTGAGCTCATCTTCGAGCCGAATGAACGTTCTGATATTTTGACAGGCACTCGCGGTCACAGGTTGGGATATGAAGAGCAGGTGAGGGGTCAATCCTCATACCGTTCGAGACGATTTTTCAATAGCATGATTTCCGCCTGCTGCTCCTCGATGCGTTGCAACAGGTGTATGATCGTATCGATCCCCTCCAGGTTGATGTCCAGGTCGGCGTGTAGCCGTACGATCTTTTCAAGCCTCTCAAGTTGCACATTGGGGACGAACAGCGTTTCTTCTATCGTCACCGTTTCGATCATGCCGTGTTCTTCCAGGGTGCGGATGAAGGAGACCTCGAGGTTGTGGTGAATACAAAAATCACGGGCGGGGATCATATCGTGGAGTTCCATGGTGGTCTATTTAAGCTGTGATAGTTCTGTGAAGAGTTCGCGTTGTTTGTCGGTGAGGTTTGTCGGGAGCTTCACGTCGAAGGTGACGTAGAGGTCGCCGGTTTGGCCTTCTTTTTTGTAGACGGGGAAGCCTTTTCCTTTCAGTCTCACCTTGGTGCCGGGTTGGGTCTCGGGGTTCACTTTCAGTTTCACTTTGCCGCTCAGCGTGTCGAGGGTGGTTTCGCCTCCCAGCACGGCCGTGTAGAGATCGATGGTGGCGGTGGCAAACAGGTCGTCGCCCGAGCGTTTGAAGGTGGGGTGTGGGGCGATCTGGAAGGTGATGTAGAGGTCACCGGCCGGGCCGCCGTTGGCTCCGGGGGCGCCGTAGCCTTTCAGTTTTATGATCTGGCCGTTCTCGATGCCCGCGGGGATGGTGATACGGATGTTTTTGCCGTTCACCGTCAGGGTTTGCTGGTGGGTAGTCATGGCTTCTTCCAGGGTCTGGTGGAGTTCGGCGTTGAAGTCTTGGCCGCGGAAACGGGCTTGTTGTTGGTGTCGTGCGGCGTCGCCGAACATGGATTCGAAGAAGCTGGAGAAGTCGCCGCCTTCGTCGGAGAAGTCGTAGCCGGTGGTGGTGTGGTGTTCCGGGCGGGGGCGGCTTTGGCGTTGTTGTTCGAAGTGTTCGGCGTGTTGCCAGTCTTTGCCGGATTGGTCATACTTCTTGCGCTTCTCGGGGTCGCTGAGCACTTCGTTGGCTTCGTTGATCTCCTGGAATTTTTTGTGGGCCTCTTTGTCGTTCGGGTTCAGGTCGGGGTGGAGCTTGCGGGCCAGTTTGCGATAGGCCTTTTTGATGTCGTCGGCCGACGCGGTTTTGTCGATCCCCAGAATTTTGTAGTAGTCGATAAATTCCATAGGTGGGCAGTTATGCTGTACCTAAAAATAACGTATTCGCCTGTCGGAATGTTAATTGGAGGGTGAATTATTGGTGGGTTGGCCTTGGGCAAGTTAGTGGTTTGGATAGAGGAAATACATTTAACCGCCTCGCCTCCGCTAAAGCTTCGGCGAGCAGGCAAAGTTGATGCAACGAAATGCAGATGCTTCGCCGGATTGTTGGTGTGCTTTGTTTCGAATGAACCGGGGTTGTCTTATTTTTAGTAGCTTCATAAAAAATAGCTTACAATGAACTTCAGAAAAAAGAATAGACTGTATGCGCTCACGCTGATGTTTTTTTTAGCAAGCGTGGTTGGTTTTGGTCAGACAAACAATGCGGGAAAGAAGCCGGCGCCATGGTTTTCGGATGAGCTTATCAGGCCGCGTATGCGTGTCATCATTGACAATGATTTTAGCGGTGACCCGGATGGGTTGTTTCAATTGGTGCATCACCTGTTGTCGCCCTCTGTGGAGATTAGGGCGATCATTGGGTCGCACTTAAAGGCGGGCGATCCTTTCGACCCGTCGAACGTGACGGCGGCCAATGCAAAAAAGAAAGTCGACGAGGTGTTGGCGCTGATGAACCTGGGCAAATCCTTCCCGGTTTTCCAGGGGTCGAACGCGGCTTTGGAAAGCGACAGTGTTCCCCAGCACTCGGACGCGGCCAATGCTATCATTCAAGAGGCGATGCGCAACGATACAAAGCTGCCGTTGTATGTCGTGTGTGGAGCCGGGCTCACCGACCTGGCCAGCGCGTTGCTTATAAAGCCTGAAATAGCCAGCCGGTTAACTTTGATCTGGATTGGCGGCCCCGAATATGTAGAGCTTGCGCCGCCACCCCCGGGATATACGAGCCTGGAATATAATTTGGGGATCGATATCAAGGCGGGCCAGGTGGTGTTTAATAAGTCGCGCATTCCCGTCTGGCAAATTCCAAGAAGCAGCTATCGGCAAGTGTTGATCCCGTATTCGTCCCTGGTGCTCAAAGTGAAAGGGCAGGGAAAAATCGGGGCCTATCTGACCGGGAACCTGGAGCGTATTATGAAACTTGCCATACAGTATAACTTCAACATCGGCGAAACCTATGTCATCGGCGACAGTCCTTTGGTATTGCTGACGGCTCTTCAGTCATCCTTCGAGGCCGATCCTTCTTCAAGCCGCTATGTGCTTCGACCGGCTCCGCTGATCAACAGCCAGGGGTTGTATGAAGTGAATACGACAGGGAGAAATATCCGGGTCTATACGGAATTGGATTGTTCTCTGCTGCTGGAGGATTTCTTTTCGAAGCTTTCCTTGTTTGGACAAAGCAAATGAGCGGGCGTTCGCCAAGCAACTATGCGATCTTAATCATCTGCTGTTCTGATCATCCATTAAGATTTAGCGGCGTGTCCGTGCGAATGACGATGACGACGTGTGCGTTTCGTGCCAGAACGTGTGAAGCCAGATCCGATTGTTCCTGTGGCACGTTTTAATTGGGCATGTAAACCCCAGGCTAAAGCCTGGGGTTATTCAAAGCAATGGATATTTTTTGGCAAGCTGAGGATCCTTTCAAAGGTGAACCGTCACCTTTAAAAACGTCGCAGGTATAGACGTGCTGCTTTCTTTGCCACTTTTATTTTGGCTGCTGAACAATGCCTCCAACTCACGTTGCAATTCAACAGCCTTGCCATTCTTTTCGGCCGCATCGAAAGCATTCATGGTCGGTCCATAGTAGATTTTGAACTTGCTCACAAATTGTGCGGGGGTGAAAGGCGCGATAAAGTTATACGTATCCTTCACGCACGATATCTTTTCTTTCGGCACGCCGGCGTTGCCAAAACGTTCGATGACGTTGCTCTCCACACCCCACAACATCGGACTTACAAATCCTTCGGGGGGTGGGGGAGTGTAGGCAGAACTGATTTTCAGGATTTGCGCCACGAGTGTTGGGTCTCCAGGGATCCAGTTGCCCATCACGATGCGGCCACCGGGACGTGTCACGCGAACCATTTCTTTGGCTACATCGAGGGGCTTGGGCGCGAACATGGCGCCGAAGATGCTCACGGTGAGATCGAACGTGTGATCGCTCAGGGCCTGCAGGTTGGTGGCGTCGCCTTCCTGGAAAGTGCAGTGGGTGAGCCCTTCGGCTTTTGCCCGCGCGTTCCCAGCCCTCACCAGGTTCTCTGCGATGTCGACACCCAGTACGTTGGCGCCTAGTCGCGCGGCGGGTAGGGCTGTGGTGCCGTCGCCGCAGCCGAGATCAAGAACCTTCATACCTTTGGTGATCCCCAGTTTAGAGACCAGCTCTGTACCACTTTCCCGCATGCTCTCAGCAATGCGGGTAAAGTCGCCTTTTTCCCATAGTTGTTTGTTTGGATTCATCTTTTTTTATTAGCTAAGTTTAAAGTGTTGTGATTTTAAAGAACGTTCACTGACTCCTTGTGAATTTTCCGCCCCTCACGCACGACGATGTCGATGATCTCTTCGATATCTTTTTCTGTGGTTCTGAAATTTACAATGCATCCCCGGAGACAATATTTTCCCTTGATCACGGCATTCGACAGGAATACATCTCCCTTGCGTTGCAGGCGGTTCAACAACGCTTCGTTGAGTGTATTTAAATAGGCTTCCTTTCCCTTGGCGTCGTCGGGCCGTTCGGCAGGAACGTATCGCAAGGTGGTGATGCTAAGGTTTTGGGTGATGGCTTCCAATTCGGGATGGCGTTGGGCGAGACGGAAGAATAGTTGTGAGAGCTCGATATTCTTGCCGATCATGTTGATATATCCCTCTCGTCCTACGTGTTGCAAGGCCGCCCACACTTTTAGCGCCCTGAATCCGCGGGAGTTTTGAAAGCCGTATTCATAATAGTTGTGTTGAGATTCCGAACTGTTGAAGTTGTAGTATACGGGGTGTGTGCTGTAGGTGTCGATCAGGGTCTGGGGATCTTTCACCAGCGTGCAGCCGGCTTCCAATGGACTGTAGAGCCACTTATGCGGGTCAAGCGCAATAGAATCGGCATCTTCAACACCTGCGAATACATTTTTGAGTTCGGGTATAACGGCGGCCGGGATCCCATAGGCGCCATCAATATGAAACCACAAGTTGTAGGTTTTGCAAAGCGCGCCAATGGATTTGAGGTCATCGACTACACCCGTGCTCACATCGCCCGCGTTGCCCACCACCATGATCGGGGTGTAGCCGTTTTTGAGGTCCCTCTTGATCGCCTGCTCCAGCAAGCCGATGTGCATCTTGCCGAAGTCGTCCTGTTCGATCCAGCGGATGCCGTTGGCCCCGATGCCGAAGAAGAAGGCAGCCTTTTCAATCCAGGCGTGTGTGGCCTTGGAACAGTAGACCACCAACCGCGCGTCGTTTGCTGCTATCCCGTCTTGTCTGATGCTCTTCGGCGCTTTGGCAGTTCTCGCGGCAAGAAAGGCGGTGAAGTTGGCCATGTTCCCACCGCTCACCAGGATGCCGCCATACGTTGGAGAAACGCCAATGAATTCGGCCAGCCACCCGATGGTTTGCTTCTCGATCTCCGTGGCCATCGGGCTTAAGATATTGGCACCCACATTTGGATTAACCGCCGCGCTCAAAAGATCGGCCAATGCGCCAAGGGGTGCGGCCGAAGAGGTGATGTATCCCAGGAACTTGGGGTGTCCATTAAAAAGCGAATGATTGAACAACAAGTCTACGGCCCGTTTCATGATGACGTCGGCCGTCATGCCGGTTTCCGGTAGCGACGTGGTCCCGAGAAATGCCTGGAGTTGGGTGGACGTTTCGCCGGTGGTGACGGGGCCATCGCCGATTCGGTCCATGAAGTCAGAGATGCTATCGACCAGGTAGTAGCCAACCTTTCGAAATTCTTCTTTGCTCATTCTGGCCGGGGAGGTTCTTTCGGGTAGCATGATCTTGTTTTGTGATACACCAAAACTAGCTACTTCCCCCGCGGCGGGCTTTACTTAAAGGCTCAAAGATATGCCTGAACGGTTCATTTGGTCGGATTTTATGGGTATTTTCGGGATGTGTTTGGCCCGGTCGTTCAAACTATTTGAACGATTTCCCGTAATTCATTTTGCAGACGTCATGGTAAATTTTTACGAAAGAGTTCTTCAGCATCCGAATTATTATCGCCAATTCAATTGCAGCGATACGCTCATCACCGTCTTTAACTGCCCCCTGGAAGCCCGCCTCATGAAGACGCGGTTTGCCGATCTGTGGAGCCAGTATAACTACCTGTTTTATGTGATCGAGGGAAGAAAGATCTGGCACACGGCCCACAAGTCGTACGACATCGGCAAGGAGACGTGTGTATTTGTGAGAAAGGGCGCCTGGATCTTTGAGAATTTTCTCGACAACGGATTTTGTGTTGTCTTATTTTTTATCCCGGATGAATTCATTTGCAACACCTTAAAAACAAGATCGACGCCCCTGCACAACGCGATCGGAAAATTTGAACCGGTGATGGTCCTGGATAAAAGCGATGCCTTGTCGGCATTTTTTCTGTCGATCTCATCCTATTTTAATGACGCGCATGAGCCCGATCGCTCCCTGCTGGAACTGAAGTTCAAGGAACTGATCCTGACCCTCGCAGACAATCCGCACAACGCCGAATTGCTATCCTACTTCTCTTCGTTGCTTCACGAACCGCAGCACGTGTCGCTGCAGCGCGTGATGGATGAAAACTATTGTTTCAATCTGAAGATGGAACAGTACGCCGAGTTGAGCAACCGAAGCTTGTCTACCTTCAAAAGAGACTTTGAGAAAATCTACAAAACTGCTCCCGGAAAATGGTTGCTGGAGCAACGGTTAAATCACGCCCTGCGGCTTTTGCGCGATCACCACAAGACCATCAGCGAGGCCACCTTCGAGAGCGGTTTTGAAAGCGTTTCCCACTTCAGCCGGTCGTTCAAAAAGCGTTTTGGCGTTACTCCCTCTGCATTCAGACAGGAAAAGTCTTTGAACGTGATCCAATAGACTTCTCGTCTTTGCTTGTCAGCAGGCGCATTCTACTTTCAGTCCTGTGGCCGCTTTGGTTCCCTCCGTTTCATAGCCATCGAACTTCCACCATTCGATCCCGCCCATCAATTCCTTTACTTTGAAGCCCAGCCTGGCCATGTTCAGCGCGCCTTTGGTGGATGCGTTGCAGCCAATGCCATCGCAGTAGGTCACGTACACCACCTCTCTGTCGAGGTGCTTTGTGGTTTGTTCGTTCATTTCACGGTGCGGAATGTTCAGCGCGCCGGGGATGTGCTCGGCTTCGTATCCAAAAGGTTTGCGGGCATCGAGGGCGATGATCTTTTCTCCGTTGTTCAGCGCAGCGAAAAGGTCGGAGGGATCCATTTCATAGGCCAGTTTGTCTTCGTAGTGTTTGATTTGTGCGTTCATAAATTTGAGGCAATTTTATTTCACAAGAGTATAAAAATGGTAGCTCCGGGAAAAACAAAAAGATTTCATGCATGTCATGGATAAAATTCATAGACGAAATGGAGAAGGAGTTACGGCGGGGTTGATACCTTTGTGTATGGAAATGTGTTTATTGAAAAGCTCTCTCAATGAAATATGACATTCGGTCCTGTGAACCAGGCGACTTACCAACCCTGGTCAGCTTATGCGAAAAGCATGCGGCCCACGAGCAGGCCTCCTATTCGCCGGAAGGAAAACTGGAGGCGCTCAGAAGGGCCATCTTCTCCCAATCACCTTCTTTATATTGTTACGTGGTAGCCTCCGCGGAAGGCGTCGTGGGCTACTGCACCTTTACCTTCGATTTTTCGACCTGGGATGCGCAACGATTTTTGTATCTTGATTGTTTGTATCTGAATCCTGAATACAGGAACTTGGGCATAGGAAAGAAAATATTTGATCTCCTTATGGATGTTGCTATTCAAAATCAATGCGCAAACCTGCAATGGCAGACGCCCGTTTTTAACGAGCGGGCTATTGAATTTTACAATCGGATGGGAGCGAAGGCAAAGGAGAAAATGCGATTTTCTCTTGAACCAAAGCCGGTAGAAATTGTATAGCGTATTGCTTTCCTGTGAACCATTTTTTGAGATTTGCCATCATGGAGATACGTCACTTAAAATTGATCAAAGCCATTGCTGAAGAGGGGAGTCTGACCAAGGCTATTGACAAACTTCACCTCACCCAGTCGGCCCTCAGCTACCAGCTGAAGGAAGCGGAGCAACACATCGGCACCAAGCTGTTTTCCCGCGTCAATAAAAAAATGGTCCTCACCAAGGCGGGCGAGAAGCTCTTCGAAACGGCAAAGGAAATTTTGGACAAACTTGCCCAGACGGAGCAGCAGATAAAGAAAAGCGTATTCGGGGAATTTGGAGAAATAAAAATAAGCACCGAATGTTTCTCCAGCTATCATTGGCTCCCGTCGGTCATGAAGCAATTCCAGCTATTATACCCCAATGTCGATTTAAAGATCGTCACCGAGGCTACCCATTATCCCCTCCAAAAATTGTTGTCCGGTGTGTTGGATGTGGCCATCACCAGCGACCCGGTGAAGAACGAAAAGCTCAAATACATCGAGTTGTTCCAGGACGAGATGGTGGTGATCGTGCCCAGCCACCACGCCTGGGTGGACAAAAAGTTTGTCCTTCCCAAGGACTTTGCAAGCGAACACCTGCTCATCCACTCCCTGCCGTTAGAGACGGTCACCGTGCATCAATTCTTCCTGGCGCCGGCCAAAGTCACGCCCAAAAAGATCACGCCCATTCCGCTCACAGAGGCATCCATTGAAATGGTAAAAGCAGACATGGGCATCATGGTCATGGCCAAGTGGGCGGCACAGCCCTACCTCCGCCACAGTCCATTGAAAGCCGTCAAGATTGGAAAAGCCGGGTTAAAGCGAAAGCACTATGTCGCGATCATGGCCAACAAAACTTACCCGGAATACTTTGCCCGTTTCATCGAATTCCTCCAACACGAGATCAACATGCAGTTCGACGTATGAGAGGCCCGGTATCTATTCAAGCTCGATCACCGTCTTAAACACCGGCACCGCCTCTCCCAAGATCTCTACCTTCACCGGAACGTTGTTTTGAACATCAACGAAGACCTCCATCATCCCCGGTCTCCCCATAGCCTCGCCCTGCTTGGCAATAAATGAAAATCTATCGCCCTGAAAATTCGTCAGCCGGTTCTTTATAATGTACGCGCCCAGAGGTCCATTAGCATTGCCGGTCACCGGATCTTCATCAATACCAATGGCCGGTGCGAACATTCTTCCATGCGTTAAAACTTCCGGGCTATCCGAATCAAAGGTGAACACAAAATAGCCGTTGCAGCCTATCGCGGCGCTGACCTTTTTTAATTCCGCCAGGTCGGGCGACAATTGATTTAGCTTTGCCCTTGACTGTATGCCAATCATAACTTTGGAATGTCCCGTAGAGGCGATCTCAATAGGGCAATCGCTGTTGAGCTCGTTTTCGTTAAGGCCCAACGCTTTTAACAGGTTGGACCGGTTGAACGCGCTAATGGGCTCAAAGGCAATATTCCCCTGCGTCATTTTGATCTTTACCGCGCCACCCGATTCTAAAATTTCTATGGGGAGAGTGCCAGCCTTCGTTTTTTGCCATACCGTTTGCCCGGGCTGAACCTGCCGTTCCAAAGCTCTCACGAAATGCGCGGCGATGGTGGCATGACCGCAAATTGGCACTTCGGTGGTCGGCGTGAAGAATCTCACCTCCACATCGTAGCCGCTGTTCTTTTCAGGCGAAGAAAAGATGAAAGCCGTCTCGGAATTTTTCAGTTCGCGGGCAATCAAAAGCATTTCCCGGTCTGTCAGCCCTTCTGCATTCACCACGACACCCGCTGGATTGCCTGTGAATTTTTTTGTTGTAAAGGAATTGATTTGGTAAACGGTGTGTGTTCTGCTCATCGTGCAATCAAATATTCCGGTAAATAAAGAAATTTGATTGTAAAATGGAAACCGGCGCAAGTGTTCCCGCTGGTGTCGGCCATCCTAGTTCACCCCAGCATCATGCAACACCTCCTTATTCAAACGGATATACTCCGCATTGTTCTCCTCCAAAGCTAGCTTCAACCCCTCATTCGCCGAAACGATGGCCGACTTTTTATCGCCCGTCTTCAATTGCAACCTCGCCAACCAATATTTCACATTGTATGCCTGTGGCTGATTCTTATTCGCCTCCTGCATCCACTGCAGCGCCTGGTCGAGATTCCGGTTATGATTATAACACCAAATGGCCGACATATAATAGGGTTTCTTCTCACCCTTCATCGCCTCTTGAATATTGGCCATGATCCGGTTGTCCACATCGGTTGTCAGATGAAGATTTATCCCCGTATTCTCCCAAAGGATCTGAAGCAGGCAATCTTCCTCGTGAACATCGGCAAACTGAATGGTCAACGTTTCCACCTTGGTGGCCAGGGTTGCCGGTTTCACTTTCACGCGAAGCACATCCTGTTTTTCGTCGTAGGAGTAAGCTCCCCACTGATCGATGGTTTTGTTGAAGATGACCGTCCACTCCTTGGCATCGGGGATACTGAAAAGTGAATACGCGCCGGGTTGCAGCATGTGGCCTTCCACCTGGATGGTGTCGGTGAGTTGAATGACCGTGGCGTTGTTGGCCCCCGTCCGCCAGACAATCCCGTAGGGCTCCATACCGTTAAAGATCTTTCGCCCCTTCGTGTTGGGCCGGTAGTATTTTACCGATATCGTTCCGAGCCCGAAATCCTGTTCGATGCGTTGTCCCGGGCTTGAAGCAGGAATTTTCATGCGGATCTCCTGTGCCCCGGCAGGATGAACCAGGAGGCTTATAAAAGCAAGGAGACAAAATATTGATGTTTTCATAGTTTGGTGGTTGAGGGTTGGAGGCAGACGTCGCCCGACAGTGTGTTGAACAACACGATAAATTTAATGGACGCACCGATCTTTTTGCGACCATCGTGTCGCGGATGAAGAGACACGATGGTCGCGAATGTTAGTAAACAAACTGTTCCAGTACGATCTGGCCGTCCTTCACTTTGTAGAGCATGAGCTCGTTGATGACAACCCTTCCATAGCCTTCCACCGTCATATCCATTTCCCGACCTACGGCAAAATGATCGCCACCCACAACCGGATGAGTGGTATGCATCCTGTGAACGGCCTGGACCTTCGCTACAAAATCTTCACCCTTTTTTCGGACGGGACCTTTGCCTTCTTCGTCCTTGAGATCCTTGAGATACGGTGAGTTTGGAGGCTCAATGCTTCTGACGTTCTCGGCAAAAAACTCGTCCTGGATCTCGAACCAGCGTTCTTGTTGGGCGAGTGCGTCAAAACGGTCTGCCACGTCCTGCGTGGTCAGCACTTTTTTTGTTTCTGTTACCATAATACTGCGTGTTATTTTTTGTTCTGTGATTTGTTGTTCAACAAGGTTTCTAATTTTTTCAATTTCGATACCCAGAATTTATCAAAGTAGTCGATCCATTCCTGCAAGTGGTGGAAGCCGTCTTGCTTCAGCGTGCAATGCCGCTCGCGGCCAATGTCCTGGATGGAAATGAACCCCGCGGCGTGCAATATTTTAACATGCTTCGAGACCGCAGGACGACTCATGTCAAAATGTTCTCCCAGGCTGTTGATGGTGAGGCTGTCTTTCGAGAGCAGCCTCAGCATCTTCCGCCTGCTCGGGTCGGCGATGGCCTGGAAGGCATCAAATGATGGTTGTACCATATTTGGCGTTTAGGCGTTCCGCGATCTTGTTCACGTTTTTCAACCAGCCATCGGTCATGCCGTTGTAAAGGCTCAGATTTTCGATCTCCAAAAAACCGCTGTGTTCCAGCAAAAGGTCCGTGCCCTTTTCTTTGGATTGCAATTCCCAGACTACGACGGTGTCCAGCGTGATCTTGCCGCCGCCGGGCCCGGCCTTCCAAGAATAGGAGAGCTTTTTGAAGGGAATGATCTCCAGCACGGTGCAATACATGATGCCGTCGATATCGAGACTGGGGATCGGATTTGTCCTGAACTGAAATTCATGCCCGACGATGGGCTGAAAGTCGTTTTTCATCAGCCATTGCGCCATCAGTTCGGCGTTGGTCAGATATTCCCAAACCATCTCGGGAGGGTGGGGAAAGAAGAATTGGTGATGTATGCTCTTGGTCATAATACGTAACTTTTAAGTTACTCAAACGTACAGGTAACTTTTAAGTTACCCAAATATTTGAGAAAAAAAGACAGTTTTTTTACTGTCTTGTGAATGAACTTTTTGGTTCGCCCGTAGCCGGAAAGGCTATTGTTTTGTCGCCACGGTGACTTCTCCCGGGGTGGGGTGGCCTTTGCCGGTATTGATCAGACTCAATAAGCTTTCCTGTATGTAGGATCCCCACGCACTGGAGCAAGCGTCGAAGCATTCAACCTCTGGGGCCAAACCCAGGTGAGTGAAGCGGACCTTGGTTTTTTTGTCCTGCTCAAAGATCTCGAAGCTGATCTTGGTGCCGGTCCATTCCGATTTGTCTTCAATAAAATTGAGGTTGCTGTCCGTGACGAGCCATACCACTTTTTTGTTGGGAATGACTTCCACCAGCGCTTGCGTGGAGGCATGGACGTCGTCAAACCGGACCGTAAATTCGTCACCCAACTTTTGTGAACGGCCCACCAGGTTTTCCGTCCACCACTGGGTGACGTTGTTAATCGCTTGGAAGGCTTCCTGTGCGGTAGCGTCTACCGTTAGGGTTGTTGTATAGTCTTTTGTTTTCATTTTTCACGTTGTTTAAGAGATTACTCGGAAGAAAGCCTGCCCCGGAGCTCGAACCGTTCTCCGGGGCAAGCGGATCAAGAAATTCTGTTGCCGTCTAGGCTGACCGGTATTTTTCTTCGTATTTCGTCCTGGAGGGCTTGCTCTTGCCGTTGGGCATGCCTTTGCCGGTGGTGATCAGGGCGGGCAGACTTTTCGTGATATAGTGTGTCCAGCCTTCGGAGCACGCGTCAAAGCACTCGTATTCCGGGGTCAGGCCCAGGTGCGTAAAACGGATCTCTGTTTTATTATCTTTCCGGGAGATCTCAAAACAGACATTGGTATTCTTCCATTCGGTCTGGTCTTTCGTGAAATTGAAGTAGTTGTCCATCACCAGCCAAACGACTTTTTCGTTCGGGACCATCTCCACGATCTTTACCCGGCAACTGTGGATGTCTTCGTAGCGATAGTCAAATTCATCGTGAAGTTTGCTCGTGCCGCCGGCAACCTCTTCCGACCACCATCCGCGAACGTTGGTGATGGCATCGAAAACTTCTTTTGGAGTCTGGTCTACCCGGACGGTAGCGGTGAAATCTGTTGTTGTCGTCATTTTTTTACTTTTTTGTTTTTGAAAACCTGTACACTAACCATTAGCTCAGCATGGCTTGCATGCCAAAAGCCGTTAAGAAATTGTCGTATTGCTCTTTCACATGTTTGTTGGCGAGCTCGGCGAAGTTTCCGGTGGCGGGATCTACCACCGTGCGGAGTGGCCTTTTGCCCTGAGGAGTTTGAATGAGTCTCACAATGGCATCGGCCACCAATTGAGGGTTGGGCTTCATGGCTTCAAACATTTGTCCTACACCTGCGCCGAGTTGCTCCGGAACCTTTGCCAGGTCGCCATAGCCGGCGATGACGGTGGTGTCGGAGCCGGTCAGGATCTTTCCGAAAATGTCTGTAGGAAATGCACCGGGTTGGATCATCACCACATCCACGCCCAAGGGTCTTACTTCATAGTGCAAGCCTTCGGTCAGACCTTCCACAGCAAACTTGGCGCTGTTGTAGACGGTCATGAAAGGCGAAGAGAAGCGACCCGATACACTGGAAATATTGATGATCAATCCTTCTCCCTGTTGGCGCATGTGCGGCAAAGCGGCCCGCATGATCCTCCAGGGACCTCGCACATCCACATCCATCACTTTGTCGAGATCGTCTTCGGTAAACGTCTCGGCAATTCCCGTGGCGTAGATCCCTGCGTTGTTCACTACCACATCGATTCTCCCTTCTTTCGCTATGATGGTCGCCACGGCGTCGGTGACGGACTTTCCCTGGGTGACGTCCACATCCAATACTTCAATGTTTGCCTGCTGCACCAAAGCCTTTGCCTTATCGGCGTTGCGTCCTTTTGTATCGCGCATGGTGGCGTATACCTTGTGCCCTAGGGCGGCGCAACTGCCCGCCGCAAGCCAACCAAACCCACTGTTCGTTCCTGTTATTAATATGATCTTTTGTTTCATGTTTATTATTTAGTTATCCATGGTTGATCCAAGCAACGTGTACACATTGTTTTTCTTCGCCGATGATTTTTTCATATGAACTCGACAAAACTACCGTCTGAATTTGGTAACATTGGAGTGTGAAATAGACATTGTGTCGGGTTGATTTGGACAAAAGAATCACCCATATTTGGTTAACCCTTTTAGCGATGAAACAAGTAACGATAGTCGTCCCCAAAGGAGATGTGAACTTGAGCAGCATCACAGGCTCCTATGAAATCCTGACCCGCGCCAACGAGTTTTGGCGGGCGATGGGCAATAAATCGATGATTGAAGTCCGCATTGCAGGCTTTGTGAAGGAGCTGAAAATGGATGTGGGTTTCTTTTCAGTCAACCCGGTGAACATCCGGGAATTAAAAAAGAACGACCTGGTGATCATCCCTTCGCTTTCGTATGACGAACACGTGATGGAAGATAACAAAGAGCTCGTGACCTGGATCAAGGAACAATATAAAAGCGGCTCCGAAGTGGCCAGCATCTGCACGGGCGTATTTTTACTGGCGGCCACCGGCTTGCTGGAAGGAAAGACCTGCTCCACGCATTGGCACGTAGAGGCCCCGTTCCGGCGTCTCTTTCCAAACGTCAACCTGCACATCGAAAAAGTGATCACCGCCGAGAAGGGGATCTACACCAACGGTGGGGGATATTCGTTTTTGAACCTGATGCTTTTCCTGGTGGAAGAATACTTCGACCGGCAGACAGCGATCTATTGCTCAAAAATTTTTCAGATCGACATCGAAAGAAACTCACAGTCGCCCTTTCATATTTTCCAAACGCAGAAAACCCACGGCGACGAATTGGTATGTAAGGCACAAACCTATATTGAAGAAAACCTGAGCGACAAAATCTCTTTTGAAGACCTGGCTTCGCGACTCGCCATCAGCCGCCGAAATTTCGACCGCCGCTTTATCAAAGCCACCGGTAACACACCCGTGGAATATTTACAACGCGTCAAGGTGGAAGTGGCAAAGAGCACATTGGAAAAGGGAAGAAAAAGTATTTTCGAAGTGATGAACGACGTTGGCTATTCCGACGACAAAGCCTTCCGCGAAATCTTTAAAAGGATCACCGGCATGTCACCTTTGGATTACCGGGCGAAGTTCAATAAGGAGCCTGTATTGGCTTAGCGCGGATTATCTGAAATGAAAAAAGCTGTCATCAGAAAAAAGATGACAGCCTTTTTTAGTTTAATATCAATGACTTACTACTACTGACTACTGGATACTGACTATTTCATCAAGATTTGATAAATGCCAACAGGTCCTCATTTATTTTTGCCGCCTCCGTCGTCGGCATCCCATGAGGAAACCCAGGGTAGGTGATAAGCTTACCATTTTTTAAAAGCTTTGCAGCCTTTACCGCGGTGAGCTGAAACGGAACGATTTGGTCATCTTCTCCATGCAGCACCAGCACAGGCACTTGCACACTTTTGAGGTCTTCTGTGAAATCAGTTTCTGAAAACGCTTTGATGCAATCGTAGTGTGCCTTTATGCCACCCATCATTCCCTGGCGCCACCAGTTGTCGCGGATGCCTTGCGATACTTTTGCGCCTTCGCGATTGTAGCCATAGAACGGGATGGTGAAGTCCTGAAAATATTGTGGCCGTTGTGTCGCGGTGCCTTTGCGTATGTCGTCGAAGATGGAAAGCGGAATGCCGTCGGGATTGTTTTTCGATTGTACCATGATGGGGGTGACCGCACTGATGAGCACCGCTTTTGCCACGCGGCCCTGTCCATGTTTTGCGACGTAGCGAATCACTTCGCCGCCGCCGGTGGAGTGACCGATGTGTACGGCATTTTTCAGATCAAGTGCTTTGGTGAGTTCAGCAACATCGGCTGCGTAGGTGTCCATGTTGTGTCCTTCCGCGGTTTGTGATGATCTTCCGTGTCCCCGGCGGTCGTGGGCGATAACTCTGAATCCCAGGTTCAGGAAGAACATCATTTGTGCGTCCCAGTCGTCGCCAGATAAAGGCCAACCGTGGTGAAAGAAAAGTGGCTGGCCTGTTCCCCAATCTTTGTAGTAAATTTCTGTGCCGTCTTTTACTGTGATCTTGCTCATAATTAATAGGGTTTTATTGGTTTGTTAAAAAGGTCATTCCGCTAATCGCGTCTTTAAGTTAACACGAATGTTTGATGCCATGAACATGCACGTCACGTTTTAAAGAATCGATAATGTTCGTTTTGATTTATTTTTTTGTCGTCGACCGGATTATTTTAATGATGTATTGTTCCAACGTTTGCGGGGATATGATTTCGGTACAAACTATCTGCGTCATTATGGTCTCATCGTTTCCAGGCGCGTTCGGTTTATGCATCGAGTCCTCAATAAACATTGATGATCCGGCTGGAAACGCCACCTTGGCCATAAGCCATTTCTCCAAATGAAGATATATCCCCATTTCGGCGTTCCCTTCCTGAAATTTGCGTATCTTACACTTCCTGCGAAAGCTTCTGAATTTATTTTACCATTCTCTGTGAAAATCCCGGTCGGATATGCGGTTAATTAAAAGAGGTTGCTAGCCAGCATGGCAACTCTTATTCACCGACGGAATGAACTATCAAAGCGCTGCAAAATCAATGGTCATGGCAATAGCATTATTCTTGTCTTTCGGGACGACAGGATTTAGTGTGCTGTCGCCGGCCGAGCGAATTGTTGGCGTGTGGGAATCCGAAGAGAAAAATCTTTTAATACAGATCTCCAAAGAAGGAGGTCACTATGTAGGAAAGATGACCTATTACCAATGCGCCACCGAAACGATCATGCGGTCCCGCGTCGACATAGAGAATCCTGATCCCAAACTCGTGGGGCGAAAGCTACTGGGGTTAAAGCTGGTTGAACAGCTCTCGTATCAGGGGAATAATGTGTGGGGAGGCGGCAAGATCTACGACCCCAATTCGGGTCATACCTACGATGCCAGAGTTCAGCTGACCAACTTAAACACGGTGGTGGTCCGGGGCTATTGGAAATTCAGGTGGCTCGGCAGGAGTATGGTATTCAACAGAAGGTTAGAGAGTCGTTCGAATTAGCGAAGCAGTCTCACCTGACCTTTACAGGGCAGAGGATCATCTACTTCACTTGACGTTGGATTTTACACATCCCAATCCTTTCCAAAATTCTGGTGGATATTTTAATTGACCCGCTTTTTTTTCTTCATCACCAAAGAAGGAATGTTCAAAGTTTATATTTAACTCATAAACGGAATCAAGTCTCGTATATTCAACAGAATAGAATATGGATGAATCCATTGCCGTTAGAAACATTAATTCAGACAAAGCATTTGGATAGTTTCCATTTCTAAGCTTATGCAATTCTATATGTGCAATTGCATTTTTGAATTCGCGATCGTTGAGCATGTTCTCGGCAATCAACAGTTGTTCATCGATTTTTTCCTGTAGTTCGTCGTTCATGGTTTCTTTTGCGCTGTCAGGCGTGCACGATGACAGTAATGCCGTGAGAATCAAGGGCAACATTAAATTCTTCATTTGTTCGACTGTTAATTTTTTAAATCACGCGTGTCAATGTTGAGATCATCGCACGAATAGACTTTCTGAATATTCAAACATCGGGTTGATACCAAACTACCGCGACCGCTTCTGGCAGCAGGCAGTTTCGCCAGGGCAAAAGTCAATATTTTTCTCAAGATTCACCAGCGGTGTCTGGAGGGGAGGAGTTCCGGGATTTGGGAAACTACGTTGGGAACGGTATATTCTTGTTTTGGATGGCTTAGTTTGCCCCATGTATTTTAAGTGCGGCGATCTATAATTTTGTAATTTTCCAAAGAGAAAGACGCCTTAAAAATAAAGAAAAAAAACAAACGGGCTGTGGCGGGGTTCATTGAATCGGCGGGACAAGTTTTGAAAACTCCAGGTGCTTTCAAGATGATGTTCAATCCAGGCAGACTTCGAAAAGCTGTCGCATGGAAAAGAAAATGTTTGGCAAGTATTAAACGGGCAGAACATGAAACGAAAATCATTTGTGGCTTCCTTGACTTTGCTTCCCATCGTCAAACTCTTCGGAACACCGGGGGGCCTGATTTCGGGAGAATGCAGAACGCAACGCGATGCAGAGGGTCCTTACTACAAGGCGGGTGCTCCTCTGAAAACCACGATAGAAACCGAGGGCGATGCGTTGACGATCAGCGGAAGAGTCTTTCAGTCATCAAACTGCGCCACGCCAGTCGCAAACGCGACGATCGATATTTGGCACTGCGATGCACACGGGAACTACGACAACAACGGATTCAAATGCCGCGGCGTGGTGAAGTCGGATAGCCAGGGCCGATACTCCTTTAAAACCATTTTTCCTCCGTCGTATGGCTCGAGACCCCGGCACATCCATTTTAAAGTCAGGGCCGCTGGATTTAAGGAGCTGACCTCGCAGATCTATTTCAAAGGCGACCCCAACCTGCAAAATGATTTTGCGAAAAATGCAGAGCCTTCGCGCGTGCTGTCCATAAAGGAAACGCAAGGCGGACAACACGGTCAATTCGATATATACATCTAAATACAACCCTAACTAAATTTTACACACTATGAAAACTCCAAAAAAAATGACGCTGTTTCTTACATTCTCGTGCATGCTCTTTGCGGCAGCAGTCTTTGCCCAGGGCGATAAAGCAAACCGCCCCAGTCCACCCGCAAAAGCCACTGGAAAGGTCGGTGCGGCAAATATTACCATCGATTACAGTAGCCCGTCCGTGAAGGGAAGAAAAATCTGGGGCGAATTGGTGCCCTATGGTAAAGCATGGAGAGCAGGAGCCAATGAAGCAACCATCTTTGAAACCAGTAGCGCCATAAAAGTTGAAGGCAAGGACCTACCCGCCGGCAAGTACAGTTTATTTGCTATTCCCGGTGAAAAGGAATGGACCATCATTTTCAATTCCGAGACCGGCCAGTGGGGTGTTAAGAAAGGGGGAGACGCTAACCTCGACCGGGCAAAGGATGTGCTCACGGTGACCGTAAAGCCAAAGAAATCGGCGGCTGCTAATGAGAAGCTTGCCTATGTTGTGGACAAGAGTGGATTTTCGTTGAAATGGGAGAATGTGGAAGTTCCGGTTGCTGTGAAATAAAATAGGTTCGAAGGCACAGGTAAAAATACCTTCGATTTTGAAAAGGGGTCACCGCAGGTTGTGCCTGTGGTGACCCTTTTGTTGTTATGTCATTGCTTGATGATGCTTACGATTGTCGACTTGTGGTTGGTGACGATCCCGCATTCATAATGCCCGGGGGCCAGATCGCGAACGTCGATAAGTTCGCCCGGTGCCATGGTTCCTTGCTTCACGGGCTTTCCGTTCACGTCATAGAAAATATATTCGGCCGCAGCAGCGTGGTCCCATTCCAGTTTTAGAAAATCACTTACGGGATTGGGGTATACCAGGAAGCGCACCACTTCCGCTACTTCCGTTGCCGTGATCACCACGCTCACCATGTCGCTGAACGCGCTATAGTGGTCGTTGTTGTCGTAAGCCTTCACCCAATAGAAGCCTTCGCCCGTCAAGGCATCGGTGTCAATAAGCGTGGTGGTGGCGGTGGTTCCCAACAACGTTGCGTTCGATGGATCGTTTGTGGTGCCGCGGTAGACCGCATAGCCCTTTATGTCGGCCTCGCTGTTGGCTTGCCATTGAAGCGTGTTGCTTTTGCTGTGGGAACTGATCGTCACCTGCGTTGGCTTTGCGGGCGGGTTGTCGAGGGGCATTCCGGATACCGTTGTTGAAAAGGAACTTTTGTTGCCCTGGGCATCCACGGCGCGGATCTCGTAGTAGTAGGTTTGCAGATATTCCACGCTATGATCTTCAACCGTTGTTGTGTTCACGGTTTTGTATAACGCGGCGTCGCTGAGGGAAGCCGTGGTGCTCCTGAAAACTTCATAAGAAGAGATGTCCGACTCGCTATTGGCTTGCCACGTCAGGGTAATGTATTTATCGGCGGTGGTAAGATCGAGCCCCGTAGGTATGCCCGGGGTCGAATCGACGGGCGAACCGCTGTAGACCTGACTTAAGGGACTTTGATGGCCGGTTTTGTCGACAGCCTGTAGCCAAAAGTAATACGCCTTTCCATAGTCCACTTGGTCGTCGGCGCAGTAGGGTGGTGGTTGGCGATGAATACAATACCGCTGTGCCCGCGTTCGGCATTGTGTTTTTATAAATACGGTATCCGGCCAAGTCGGTCTCGCTATTGGCATTCCACGTTAAGGTGATATACTTATCGGCGGTTGCCAGATTGATGCCCGAAGGCACGGCGGGCGGCCCGTCGGCTGCCTTTCCGGAAACCCCCAGACTCTTGGCGCTCGCCGATTGGCTGTCGTTGGCCACGATCCAGTAATAGTAAACCTTATCATAATCCACGGTAAGGTCGGTATACGAGGTCGATGTTGTGGTGGCCAGTATACCGGACGACGAAGGGTCGTTTATAAAACCGCGATATACCGTATAGTTTTTCAGATCGCTTTCCCCGTTGGTCGCCCAGCTCACTTTCAGGAACTTGTCGCCGGTTTGCAGGGTCACATTTTGTGGTGCGGCGGGTGGCAGATCAATGGCCGCAGCTTTGGCGGAGAGTGAAAACATGCTGGTCGATCCCGACACGGTAGCCGTCACCCAATAGTAGGCGACGACACCGACGGGTGTGCCCGTGTCCACATAGGTGGTGGCCGTGGTTTGAGCGATCTCGGTGGCCAGGCTCGCTGTGTACGGATCGGTTGTCGACCGGTAGACATGATACGTAGCACCGGGCGTGACAGCGGGTTCCCATGACACCGTAATTTTTTTATCACCACCGGTGGCGGTCACTTTTTGGGGCGTGGCGGGTGGAAACTTGTCTTCGTACTGGTAGATCCAAATACCGTCGAAGGAGCGGCATGCATAGACCATATTGGAGTTGGCAGGCAACATAAAGGTTTCGAGTTCCGATGTGCCTCCGCTTGACCAGGATGCGCCCCCCACTTTTTCCTGTATGCCCATGTAGGCGATCCCGCCATCGGCCCGAAGTTCGTAGAACTCCGATTCGTAGCGGGAGTTCAGGATCAGGTATGATCCCGAGGGCGTGACGCTGCTGTTTTGGATATCGATGACGGCATTTACGCTGCATACCCTGGCGCCAATCGCTCCGGTGGTCGGATCCCATGCATAGGAATGCAAGTCCTTGTTATTTTTGTTGACGATGTAGAGCATCTTTGTTTTATCGTTCAACGAAAATGAAAGGTTGCCATTATAGCCGTAGTGGGTAGGCAGGTTGGTGACCCTCAGAAACTGTAGCAACCCCGTGGTGGCATCGCGCTGAAAGGTTACCAGGAAAATATATCCGTCGATTTCATTTACAGCCGTCAGAAACCGGCTATCGGGCGATTGAACGATTGCTACGGGCAACCAATCCGTCACGCCTGCGCCGATATTGGCGGTTAAGGAATTGATCAACGTAAGATCGCCGGTGGCTCCGCAGCTATAGGTCCGCAGCGAATTGTCGTCGGCGGTAACATACAGGAACTTGCCATCGGCACTTAGCGACATGCGACGCGGCGCTTGGGCCAACTGTATTTGCGACTGGTATTGCATGGCTCCCGAGGCATCGAGGGTGAACACCAGCAAGGACATGCCGGCGTTGGCGTACAGGTATTTATTGTCGGGGCTTACCGCCATCTCATTGACCCAAGTGATGTTGGTGCCTCCGAAGCTGTCGAACGTCACGCGGTTGATCTCCTCCATCACGCCTCCCGAAGACAGGCCCGACCGGAACGATGTGAAGTATCGCTCGTTGCTATTCAGCGGGATCGACGATGACCCGGCCGTATAGACATACTGACCGTCCTTGCTCATGGCCGTCGATGACATCGCTGTGAGTCCTCGGTGGAGGGACTGGCCGAGCCGGAATAAACCAACGGAGTCAAGCTTGCTGTTGACGTTTTCGGTAAAATATTTTACCGTCAGGTCGCCTTCGGCGGAGCCGAATTCATAAATGAACTTGCCGTCGTTGCTCAGGGAGAGGCCAAAGGGGCCGTTGAAATATCGATTGGAGTTCTTTCTATCGAGCAACGTCAGTGAGCCGTCGGCGCCGATGGCATAGGAGGTGACGTTGCCGTTCCCTTTGGCGCTCGCATACAAGCGCGTGCCCGCAGGATTTATGTCAAGGGCCATCACAGATGAAGGGCCGGTCGGGTTGTTCTTGTTTTCCGGTGTGGGATAGGAAAACGTGCCCAGGTAGGTGAGGAATCCGTTTGCCGCGTTTCGCTGAAACCTGTGAATGCCGGAGGGTGATGAGCCTAGAAAAATATATTTTTCATCCGGCGTCACCGCCATGCCACCGCTACCCAGCAGCGCTGGACTGACAGGCTGCTGCTGTACGAGGGTGAGGCCACCCGTGTTTTGATCCCGTTGGTATACGTGCATGTACCTGCTTGCCTGGTACAAGTAGTTCCCATCGTTGCTAATGTACAGGCCACCACCCTGTGTATAAACGTGCGCCGTTTGTGTGACTGTACCATCGACGGTGTTGCGTTTGTAAATATCGACATAGGCGCCTTGCTGTAGATAAAGAAATTTGTCGTCGGGACTGATTGACATGTTGGGGGCGCCGCCGTACATTTTGGTCGTCGCCGAAAAATTGCCCGCATAGGTGAGCTTACCCGTGACGGCGTCGCGGGTGAAGATGAACATGTAGGTGGAGGTCTCGCCCGACGCGTAAACAAACCGGCCGTCTTGGCTGAAAACAAAATTTCCAATGCCGGTGGGCTCCTTAAACCCGTACATCTCCAGGTAGTGAATCTCGTTCACCACCATGGCACCCGTTGTGGCATTGTAGTCGAACACACCCAGGCCCGCGTCGCTTGACGTGTAGGCAAACTTGTTGTCGGGTGATATCCATAGGGCATTGACATACTCAAACCCTTCCTGCATGCCACGGTTTACATATTTGAATTTGAGGAATTGAGCTGTTGCGGGCAGGAAGGCTATACCCAATAACGCGAAAACCAGAAGGGCCTTGATTTTTGACTGACCGGAGTGTGCCGCGAAAAACGAACAACGGCGACTCATGGCCGGAATGACGCCGAGGGCTACACGCAGCCAATGCGCCAGGAAATGAAACGTCATATTCAAACAATGGATTAAAACCAGGAGACAAGAACGCAAAAATATCCATCAAATTCAGCTAACCAAGCCACTCCTGTAAGGTGTTTGTAAGAAAATGAGAACTTTAGCAATAAAATCGGCGGCGACACAAGCCGGGAAGTACGCAAAAAACCAACCGCAGGACTGTTTTGCTGGCTCCATTCTTTTTGCCGGTTGGAATAAAGCGATAGTTTCTGTAAGAATCCGCCGGACGCGTCAACGGTGGGGCCGTCCGTTTGGTACTATGGGTTGTCGTAACCTGGTCTCCTGTTTCAGTGACTAGGTGGTCTGGTTTTGGGGTTTGTTGTTTTTTGATTGGCGAAACAATTCCGTGAGCACCAATCGCTCACCATCGCTTTGCTTTAAGGCGCTGTCGTACTGGCCGTCTTTCATAAGGGCTATGTAGGGCGCCTTTGAACTCAGTAGTTTGTCGATTTGTTGATCGTGGCTGGCCGACAATTCGATCTCATCTTTGTATAGGCAAGGGGCAAATAATTCATGGAGGCGGCTTATCGTAATTTTATCCGGCGGCTCTTCCAGCGAACCGGCGGGGGCGTAGGCGCTGTTGTTTGCCATCTGATCCAGGATAATTTGTTCGGTAACGGCTTCGTGCAGATTTACATACTCCGGTAGGGTGGTATATCTCGCTATGTCCGGGGCAAGCATGAAATTTGGAGGCAAGAGCGTGTCATCGCTAAAAAGCAGCACCTGTCGAGCAATGCCGATTGCCTTGTCGTAACGTAGCTTGTATTGGTCATTGTTTTCCACAATTGCGTTCACGATATCCTTCGGCTTTGCCATTCCCAGAAAGGCATTGGCGACATTTTCTTTCTTGCCAATAAAAACCAGTATGGCCGGCGAGCCGGTCCGCGCTGCGCCTGCGCTGAATGCCAACAACCGGGTGACCCACCAGGCGTCGCCGCTTTTTAAATTCAACACCGCCACTTCCTGATCGAATGTCGTCGCCAGGACTTTGACGATGTTCATCGCCGTTGAGTCTGTAATCAGCGCGCCGTCAACACCAATGTTGTCGGGCAAGCCGAACGACGCCCGCTTCACGGCCTGTGTATCCAGATTGATTTTACTAAAGTCGATCTTCACGCCCTTAATGTCGAGCACGGCACCTCTTCCTGAGAAGAAATCGAGGAGTAAAAGCACTACCGGCAGGAAGCTTATGCTCGCGACCACCAGGATCACGGTGCCTTGCGTGTTTTGCCACCCGGCATAGCGTTGCCCGATCATGAAAATGACCATAAAGACCAACCAAACCAAGGGAATGATGGCGAACGCCAAACCTTTGTTGTAGGGCCACAGCTTATCGTTTGAATCGGGCATGCGATGGTTGCTGTTGTTGGGTGAGGGCAGTAAGTCAATTTAAGCAAAGTGCTTTACTTCTTCAATACCTGAAAACCCTAAAAAACCGCTGGATAATACTTGAATGGCTACTGGTGGCGTAGTTTTTGTCGGCTAACTTTGTGGCAATGAAGACAGCCATCAAGGGAACCGAATCTTCACCACAGTCGTATGCGCGAATGGGTGGTGTGTTATATTTGATCATCATTATCGCCGGCTTGTTTGGGGAGTTTTTTGTCAGAGGGAAATTGTTCGTGCCCGGCGACGCCACGGCCACGGCCAATCAAATCGTTGCTTCTCCGTTGCTATGGCGCGTGGGCATTTGTGTTGACCTCGTCATGCAGGTGTGTGACATTCCCTTAATGGTGATCTTTTACGTGTTGCTCCGGCCGGTCAATAGAAATCTTGCCCTGCTTAATTTGCTGTTCAACTTAATACAGACGGCGGTGTTGGTGGCGAACAAACTAAATCTTTTGATGGCATTGTTTGTACTGGCCGACGCCCCTTATTTAAAATCTATCGATCCGACTCAACTCCACGCGCTGTCGTACATTTTTATTAAACTCCACGACCATGGCTTCGGCATCGGGCTCATCTTCTTCGGATTTGTGTGCCTGGTGGAAGGATATTTGATCTTCCGGTCGGGCTATTTTCCGAAGACGCTAGGTGTGTTGATGCAGGTGGCGGGCGTGTGCTATATCGTCAATACATTTACGTTGCTCCTGAACCCGCCATTGGCAAATCAGTTGTTCCCGTTTATCCTGATGCCTTGCTTTATCGCCGAACTGTCGCTTGGCTTGTGGCTGCTGGTGAAAGGTGTCGATTTGCCGAAGTGGCAGGAGCGGGTACAAGTAAGCTAATAAGGGAGTGCGAAACGTCTCAACACAGTCTCTCAGGGACTGTGGTGACCGAAGCGGCGGATGGATTGTCCCGGAAGGGTGAAGAGGAGAACCACCGGGTTCAACGGGATGGCTGGCCGCTGAATTTGTTGGTGAAGAACACCAACAAAGGCGGGTTAACGATACACCTCACTAATGGCTTTATCCAACGCCTCGATCATCTCAGAAACCAACGCAAAAGGATCATATGCCTTGCCGCGCACAGCCAGGGTCTCGACGGGTAGATAGCCTTTATAGCCGCCGTCTTTGATGATTTGGACCAACCGTTTATAGTCTGTCGGGACTTCGTTGCCGAGCCCGAAGACACTTTCTTTCACTTGCCAGTTGATCGCGTAGGGAACGACCGCTGCAATGTCTTTGTAAGGGTCGGCCGTCTTGAAACTTCCGGTGTCTACGATCAGGCCTGCCCATTGGGAGTTCACACCCTTCATGACATAGATGCATTGTTCGGCGGTTTGCAACATGTCGCCGTGGTTTTGGATGCCGATCTTGACGCCATACTGTTCTCCATAGGCGGCACACTCTTTAAAACAAGCGATCATCCAACCGGCCACTTCCGTCCATTTGTTTTCATAGCCGCTGGGGATCTCGCCGGCAAAGACGCGTACGATCGGCGCGCCCATTTTCGAGGCGGCCACAATCCAGTTCTTGGCCAACTGCACACCTTCAGCGCGCACCTTTGGGTCCGGAGAAGCAAAATTGTTTCGTATGCCTGTGCCACTGATGATCACTCCTAATTTGGCTGCGTGATCCTTGAACTTCTTTAAATACTCATCCGAAGGAACTTCGGGATAGGTTGGAAAGAAATAGGCGGTGGGATCGAGTGCCTTTATTTTTTTTGAGGCGCACCACTCCAGCAGGTTGAACAAGGTATAAACCTGTTGTTTGTCGCGGGCGGTGAGCAGATCGCTGAACGAGTAAGCGTTGAGGGAGGGAATAAGGGAGGGTCGTTTTTGTTGGCCGATGGCTTGAGTGAAAACCAGTTGGAAAAAGACGATGGTTGTCAGGAGGAACAGTTGGAATCGTGGGGCCATGGTGATTTCTGTTTAAGGGATGCGGATAGGTAATTTAGAAATCCGGGGTTCAAAAAGCAATCTCTGCTTTTTAGCGGGAAGTGGTGAATTCAGGCGGGCTGTTTCATGTGTCTGGCGGCTAACTTTTGTTGGTGGGACACCAACAAAATGGGCGTGGGGAAATAAAAAAGCCGTCTCAGAATTTTGAGACGGCTTGTTCAATATGCGGGTGTGGTTATGGATGCAGATGTCTGGCTACATCCTTTTTTAAGATCTAGCCAATTTTAATAGCCACTGTTTTGTTGGAATTGTTTGTTCACGTCGATGGTCGATTGGGGTATCGGGTAGGCACGACGGGTAGGGGGTGTGGCGGGCTTGGCGGTGAAGGGCGAGTCGAGCTTGCCGAAGCGGATCAACTGGGGACGGCGCTTCATTTCCCAGTAGAGCTCGAAGCCGAGTTCGCGGAGCAGGATGTCGGCGTCGAGCGTTGCAATGGCTTTGCCGGGTGCATTGGCGTAGAGCGCTTCGCGTGTTCTGCTGGTGCGCAGGATGTTGATGTCGGCCAAGGCTTCGGTGATCTGGCCTTTGCGGAAGTAGGCTTCGGCGCGCATGGTGTAAATACCACCCAGGCGGTAAAGCGGAACGTCTACGCCACTCACGCCGTTGTCGGGGCCGGATACGCCGGCGGGGTCAAATTCAAATTTGAAGATCCGCGCACCTTGGTTCAGCTGGTTGGAAGTCAGCACAGCCGCCGCCGGGTTGTCGAACGCCAGGTCGGGCGTGAAGTTCATCGGGGTGTTGGTGTTTTTTTCCATCACCAGGGGAAATACCGCGATGCGCGAGCCGTCCATGACAAATCCTCCTTTGTCGTTGAGCTTCGGACCGTATTGCTGGCCATAGATGATGCCGCGGTTGAAATGGAACCAGGGTTGGGTTGTTCCGGCCACGACGTCGCTGGCAGGCACGCTGGTGTCGGTGCCATCGTTCATGAACCACGTTCCATCACCGTATTGATACTTCCGCGAGAAGCGGGGATCGTCCTGGTTACCATCCCAGCTGTGAAAGAATTCGGTGGTCATACACGCTGCGTTGGTGCCGCGGTTCGCCGGTGACGGGCGTTGGTTGCGTTCCTGGTTCACATAGCCCAGGTCGTTATCGCCGGCCCGGAAGGCATCGATCTTTTGAACAATGGCAAAGATGTGCTCCGGTGCGCCGGAGTTGGTGATGTCAAAGTTCGAAAAATAGTTACTGGCCAATTGGAACTTGCTGTTGTTGATGAGCATCGAGGTGTAGTAGATCACACGGTCCATATCGTTCTGTCCCGTAGTGAGCGATGCTTCGGTGTATTTGAAGTCCGATGCAGCGTTGAAGCGATCTTTGAACACGGCGCGGTTCAAATACATGTCGGCCAGCAGGGCGTAGGCCGCTTCTTTTGTGAAGCGTCCGGTGTGGGTGGATTGTTCGCCCAGGGTAGCCAGGTTGGGGATGAGCGATTCCACCAGTGTGATGAGCTCGTCGATGCCTTCGGGTGCCTGCTTTGCGATGACGGGTGCATTGATATCCAGGGGATCGCGATAAGGCGCCTGGTTATACAGGTCGAACGTGTTGAACATGTAGAAGGCGTACAACCCTTGTGCTTCGGCGAGATACAACGCTTTCTTGTCTCCGTCGGAATTGGTGATCGTCTGGATGGCCGTCAGCGAACGGGAGATACCGTTGGTGAGGCGGTTCCACTGGTCGCTCGGGATGAGGCTGTTGGCTGTCCAGGTGAACTCGTGCATTTCGCGCCACTTGCCACCATCACCCCAATCGCTACCGCGTGTGGCCAGGACGGCAATGTCGGAGGCGTATTCCTGCATGGAGATCATGCCGGTGTTGTCGGTGAAGGTTGCGTCGCCGAGACGGTCATAGGCAGCAACCAGTGTGCTTTCCATGCTCGGGGCTTGACCACCCAACACTTCATCGCGTACCTCTTCGTTGAGGTCGGTACACGAGAAGGCGCTGAGCAGCAGCGTGGCGGTAATGATTTGTCCGGATTTGGATCTGAATATATTTTTAAAGTTCATGTCGTTAGATTTTTATGGATAGACCTACAGTGAATGTTCTGGCAGTGGGATAGCGAGGGTAGTCGATACCCAGCGACTGGTTACCACTGAGCGCTTTCGGGCTGTTGATCAGGGGATCGAAGCCGGTGTAGTTCGTGATCGTAAAGATGTTTTGGCCTGTCACATACAGGGTGGCGTTGTCAAGCCAATTGAGTTTTGCTGTTCTGAACGTATAGCCCAGGCGCGCGCTGTTCAACCGGAAGAAGTTGGAGCTCTCCATATACAAAGTGGAAAGGCGTGGCGGGTTGGTGATGTTAGCACCCGAATGGGCGTAGTCGCGGCTTGTATTCCGGTCCGAATTCAGGTTGTTCACGTTGATCGCACCCACCGCGGTGTTGTTGATGAGCGAGCCACCCGATTGGCCGATAAAGGAGAGCGACAAATCGAAATTGAGATATTTCAATTGCGAGTTGAGGCCGTACGAGAAAGTCGGCAGTGCACCGTGGAAGATCGAACGGTCGTTGTTGGTGATGACACCGTCGCCGTCCTTGTCTTTGAATTTATCCTTTCCGTTTTCATCAAAGCCATCGTGTTCCAGCAGGTAGAATGAACCGGCGGCATAGCCACTCTTGTAGATGTTGGCCCACACGTCGGTCAGACCGGTACCCGAAACAATACCGGAATAGATCTGCGATACAGGAAGGTCCTTGATCTCGTTGTGCAGCGTAGCACCGTTCACATCCACGGACCACGTGATCTTATTGGTGTTCAGGATCCGGTAGCCGAGCATCATTTCAACACCGGTGTTCACGATCTTGCCGTCGATGTTCACCCACACGTTCGGTGTAGGACTGAGCACGGGGGAGGGGATGTAGAGGATCGCATCGGTCGTGGTCTTATTGAAATAGTCGATGGTTCCATAGAGGCGATTGTCTAGGAAACCAAAATCAAGACCGAAGTCAGTTTGTGTAGACACTTCCCACTTCAGGTTCGGGTTGGGTGTACGCGTGATCGACAAACCGTTGACCAGCGCGAGGTCGCTGTTGAGGTAGTAACCGTCGGCGCCCGATAAGGAATAGCTGGCCTGCGTGATCTTGTTCTGCACGTCCTGGTTACCGGTCTGTCCCCAGCTTGCACGAAGTTTGCCGGTCGAAAGCCACGTCACGTTCGACATAAAATTCTCGTGAGTGAAATTCCAGCCCGCGGCGAACGAAGGGAAGTAACCGTATTTATTGTTTGTTCCAAAACGCGTGGAACCGTCAGCGCGCATGGAAGCGGTGAAAAGGTACTTGTCGTCGAATGAATAATTCACGCGACCGAAATAGGACTGAAGCTCATTCTCCTGGCTATAGCCGGTAGGCGGCAGGGGAGTGCCCTTGTAGCCGGGGTTATATTCGGGAGGAACACCCTGACCTTGTGCCGCGATGCCCGCTAAGCCCCAGGTGCCACCGGACCGGTCGAATTTCTGGTAGGAAAAACCACCCAGCACGTCAAACTTGTGTTTGCCCAAGGAAGTGTTATAGGTCAGGTAGTGCTCGAGCAGGGTGTTGGTCGACTCGGTATTGCTTTGTGAATAACGCCCGGTAGGATTGATGTCGATGATGTTGGGATAGAGCGTTGCGTTCCGCTCCCCTAAGGAGCGATCGATACCGACGTTCAATTTGTATTCCAGTCCTTTAACAATGCGGAAGGAAGTTTCAATGTTGCCGAGTACGCGCGTGGTCTTGGTCACATCGTCGTACAGGCTCAACAGGTAGGAGGGATTGTAGTAGGCGTTGGCTTTGAAGTTGGTGTAGGTGCCATCGGAGGCATATACCGGGTACGTGGGATTGGCCATCAGCATTTGGGTGATGATCTGTCCGTTGGAGCCGCCATCGTCGCTGGTAGGGATCGCACGGTCACGGGTCTGGCTGGCCGTGAGGTGCACGGCGATCTTCAAGCGTTCATCGTCCAGGAAAGACTCCGATGCGTTGATACGAGCCGAAAGGCGCGAGAAGTTGCTGTTCCCTACAATGCCTTGCTGCTCCATGCGGCCCAGCGACACGTAGTAGTTGCCGGAGTTGGTTTGCTTGGCGAACGACAACGACTGGTTGTTGCTCGCGGCTTTTCTCATGATCACATCCTGCCAGTCGGTGTTGCCTCCGTGATCGAAGTTGGGATCTTTGATGACACCGCGATATTCGTCGGCCGAAAGCAGGTCGAGTTTCTTAGACACGGTCGAGAAGCCCACATAGCTGTCGGCAGTCAACGTGCCTTTTCCCTTCGAGCCTTTTTTGGTGGTAATGATCACCACGCCGTTCGCACCTCGGGCGCCGTAGATGGCGGCAGCGGAAGCGTCTTTCAACACGTTGATCGACTCGATGTCGGTCGTGTTCAGAAAGTTGAGCGGGTTTTTGGCGGCCGATGCACCGAAGCCGATGTTGTCGCCGGTAGGGCTCGCGTTGTCGTTGGAGAGGGGCACACCGTCCACCACGAAGAGGGGCGTGCTGCCGCTGCGGATGGATCCGACACCCCGGATCACAACGTCCATCCCAGCCCCGGGTTCACCGCTGCTGTTCACGACGCGTACACCGGCGATCTTCCCCTGGATCAGGTTGTCGGCCGAGGTGTTGATACCCTGACGAAAATTCTCAGAGGTGAGTTGTGCTACCGACCCGGTAACATCCGATTTCTTTTGATCGCCATAACCAACGATCACCAGTTCCTCGAGGGTTGAAGCATCGGCTAACATTTTTACTTCCAGCGTTGCGCTGTTGATCGTGATCTCCTGGCTGGCATATCCCACAAACGAAACTACCAGCACACTGCCCATGTCGGCTTCGAGTGTGAATGCACCATCACTGTTGGTAACGGTACCGTTGTTGGTGCCTTTCACGACCACCGTGGCGCCGGGTAGGGGCGCACCGGTCTCATCCAATACTTTACCGCTGATGTTCGCGACAGCGGTCTCTGTGGCTACGGGCGTTCTTGTCTCGAAGCTGTCGGCCCGGGTGGCAAAACTGCACAGCCCCGCTACAGCTAAAAGGACAAGACCCTTTAGCGGGGGAAATGTAAATGTATTATGCATAGTTAAATTGTTGGTTTGTAGTTTTCTTAGGAATGCTTGAAGTGGATTTCTAGCTTGGCTCCGCCCAAAAGATGATGGCTTGAACGCTATCGATGGTTTAGGCTTTTGGGACACGGGCTAAAATTTCGACAAATGAATGAAACGAATGTGTTACGGAATTTAAAGCAATGTTGTGATTAAGTCAACAATGTTATGAAGAAGTAAACAAACGTGTGCATTGATCGGCTAGAAAAATAAAACGCGCCCATAGGGGATGAGTGGAGCCCTCAAAAAAAATAGTATAAAAATGTAAAAAAGTTGTAGGGGTGACGGTGGATAATTTACGTCCCCGTTTTTTTGTTATCCAGGCTGTGGGACAGACCCATCCGCGGTCGCAGGCTTTGTTTTAAAATTGAAATTGTAATTTAGTAACCCCAGCCTTTAGGCTGGAGGTTACGACTTACTATAGCGCCAGGGCTTTAGCCCTGAACCGGGATAGGGAGTATACCTGTAAAACGTAACGCTTGCTCCAAACGAAGCCTTCCAACTGAACGAACTGTGTTCTATCCATTCGTCAACCTATTGAATTCATTTGCAGTCAGTTTTAAGATTTGCACCAGCGCCATAACGACTATGGCTTTATCCCGCTATGGTGCTATTTAGCTTCGACGACCGGAACGGTCGGAGGTTTTCTTTTTAAAATCAGTGAACTAACAAACGCCACCACCAGCCCGATGGGCAGTACTTCAGCATAAGAAATCAAAACGACAAACACCGGACGCTTATACATCTCTCTGAACTGCTCCAATTCTTTCGCCTTGTCCGCCAACTCCGAAGCCGTGGCCCCGTTTCTAGTGGCTTGGTGGATGACATGTAAGGTGTACTTGTCCAAAAAGTCGGGGATCAACAGGTAGTAGTAAAACAGCCAAACCACCACATACATGGTCGAGCCCACAAAAGCAATCAACGCGCCCGTTTTAAACGCCCTGCCCAGGGAAATCACACCATAGAGTTCCTGGTTGCGGTAGTTCCGGATTCCAAAGAAGGTCAGTGAAAAAACAACGACCATGGCCGTGTAGCCTATCACATCGTTGCTTTCAAAATCCGGGTTGTTACAGATCACATTGACCATGTAGACCATGTGCCCGGTTATGATTGTTCCGAGGATCAATCCAAAAATGAAGACGTTTCGTTTCATGGTATCTTGTTTTTTAAACAAACCTACAATCCCGGGCACCGGGCGGCTTCATACTTAAGTACCAAAGTTTCCCGTCTTTGGCGAATTCATACCAAAGGATGAGTTTGCCTGGGGCGTGATTTTCAACCGGTTAGCTTTTTCAAGTGCCTGCGTCCTGTTTTTTACATCCATTTTTACAAACAGATTCGACACATGGGTTTTGATCGTGCTAAGGGAGAGGCTTAGTTTGTCCGCAATTTCCGCATTGGTGGAGCCTTGTGTCAGGAGTTGCAGTACTTCGTATTCGCGGGTGGTCAGGTTGAATTTCGCCAGCTCGGTTTCGTTAATGCTGGCATCAACGGGTTGGCTCAGGTAGATCTCCTTTTCGACAACGACGGTTTGTATTTTGGGTTTGATCAGCTGCCGGGCTACCCAGATTCCCAGGAGCGTAAAAAAAATGGCGATCAGACCAACATAAACATCCGACGCATTGTCCGTGATCAGGTACTTCCATTGAAGCCACTTGAGGGCAAACACCAGGAGGGCCATGAGCGCGCCGTACAAAACGATGTGGCGCAGTTTGTGGTATAGGTGTTTTAAGAAGGTCATTGCTTGTTGCAATTTCTGAAATGTCGTCTACAATTGCTACAGCATGACAGGGTTAATCGAGGGTCACGGCGTCGGCTAATCCAGTTTCCACCAAGGGCTGCAACAAAACCATTTCGATGTTGCGCCAAAAGGACAGCTTAGGCCCATCGTTGGAAAATCCTTCAATGGGAGGCTAATGTATAGATGAGTAAAGAATGTGCGCTAAACCTCTTTGGTCAGATCATAGATCTCCTGGATAGAGGAAAGTATTTTCGGGAAATCGATTTTCAGGTCGATCAACTTGCCTGTAGAAACATCAAAAACCCAGCCGTGGATCAATGGAGATTTATTCTTGATGTACGATTTTTGCCAGGTCGCCATTTTAATAACATTTATGCATTGTTCCTGCACATTTAGTTCGACCAGCCGGTTGTAGCGCTCATCAACGTTGGTAATTTGATTTAATTCATTTTTATGCAGCCGGTAAACGTCCCTGATATTTCGGAGCCAGGGGTTGAGCACACCCAGGTCTTTGCTTTGCATGGCCGCCTTCACACCGCCACAAAAATAATGGCCACACACCACAATGTGCTTAACCTTCAGATGCACCACGGCATACTCAACAACGGCCAGCGAGCTATTGTCATTGTTCGGGACCAGGTTGGCGATGTTCCGGTGCACGAACATTTGCCCGGGCTGGGTTCCCGTGAGTTCTTCGGCGCCCACACGGCTGTCGCTGCAACCGATATATAAGATTTCCGGTGCTTGTCCCTCCGCCAGATTTTTAAAGAAATCGGGGTGAGCCGCTTTTTTATTTGTGATCCACTTGCTGTTATTTTTGAAGATCTGGTGATATAATGCCATAAATTACAATGTGAGGCTCCAATAAATTGATTAAGTAATCCGCAATTATCGGGCGGGAAATGGTTTTTTCAAAATTGATACACCTAATTACGCCATGATTGTTCATCTCATTGACGGCACCTACGAGCTCTTCCGCCACTTCTACGGCCTGCGCAGCTTCAACAAAGGCAAGGACAAATCCTTTGGCGCCATGGCGGGTGTGTTGAATGGTGTGTTGCAGATGATCGACGAGGGAGCGACCCACGTGGGTGTCGCCACCGATCACGTGATCGAATCCTTTCGCAATGATCTTTGGCCCGACTATAAAACCGGCGAAGGCATGGAGCCGGCGCTGGTCAGGCAATTCCATCCCCTGGAGAAAGCCCTGGCATCGATGGGGGTGGTGGTATGGCCGATGGTGGAGCTGGAGGCAGACGATGCGCTGGCCTCTGCAGCGCACCTGGCGGCGGCCGATCCCCGCGTTTTGAAAGTTTGCATCTGGACACCCGATAAGGATCTCGCCCAATGCGTACGCGAAGACCGGGTCGTGCAGATCGATCGGCGGGCCAAAGCGATCCGGGACGCCAACGCGGTGCGCAAAAAGTTTGGTGTGCCTCCATCACTCATTCCCGATTTTCTCGCGCTTGTCGGCGACAGTGCCGATGGCTATCCCGGCATCACCGGCATCGGAAAGACCGGCGCGGCGCAGCTGTTGAACCAATATGGTCCCATCGAGGTTTTCCCGGAAAAGGTGCTGGCCGAACAACGCGAACAGGCCTTGCTGTTCAAACGCCTCGCCACGCTGAGGACCGATGCAACACTCTTTAGCGATGTCGATGAACTCCGTTGGCTTGGCCCCACAGCGGCTTTCGCTGAGCTCACGACAAAAATAGGGGAGCCTCGTTTGCTGGCCCGGGCGAACGCCTTAGCGGCGAAAGTGGCTTGATGACAATCAGGAAGATCAACGGCTTTGAGCGAGCCGATTTTTCGAAGCACATTTGCTGTGAAGGGGAAGCCGATGTTAGACGTCAGTGATACGGCTCGCGGTTGACCTGCGGTGAATTCTATTTTTTTAAGTATATGGAAAACCCCATACTGGAATCCTTTATACTATATTCCTTAAAATCGGTTTGCAAGATAAAGGCTTCAAATTCTTTTCGGGTGTAAGCCCCGTTCCGCTGGATCACACTGGCGATGGATGCGCTAATGCCCTTGAGTCCAAAATTGTTTACAAACGCTTTCATCGCTTCCCGCGAAGCATTCCGGTTCAAGTCCATGATCAAAGCGGTGCCGCCGGGTTTTAACACCCGGTTGAATTCATTCAAACACTTTATCGGTTCCTTGAAATTTTTAAAGGCCAGCACGCAAATAATGAAATTGAAGGTGCGGTCATGGAAAGGCATCGCCGACGCACTGCCTTGTAAGAAATCAACGGCAACACCGGCTTGCTTTGCGTTGTCGGAGGCGATGGTCACGCAGTCCTTGCTGATGTCCATGCCTGTGATCTTATATTTTCCCAACTTGGCTAGTTCAATGGAAAGATGGCCCGTCCCCGGGGCTACTTCCAGCACGGCATCGCCATCTTTGATATGCCGGGCTACCTCTTTTGCCTCCTCCTTTATTTCCCGGATCCGGTATTCGCGGGAAATCTTGTCGTAGTAATTCACTTGTGCGCCTTCCATCCCCAAATCCTTGAAGCGCCTGACAAATCTCATCATACTGCTTTTTTTGATTGGTGCTACGCGGTCTCTGTTGTCGGTTCGGTTTCGTTCCGGCAATATTTACGTTTGTCGAAAAGGTTTGTTGCCCATTCGTTCTGAGCGGTAAAAAAAGCTTTGTGCTTGCTCCCCAGTCTTGGGGGATGATTGTTAGTGGTGACTATCGTTTGACATGGTGTATGATCCATTGGGATATTTCATCCAATGCCTTTGGTGAAAATGTTTGCTCTATTTTCACGTATTCGTCAATCATTCCGGTATGGCATTCTTGAAACATGTGATTCAGACCCGGTAACTCTTTTACGCTAACGTCAGTATTTCCTCCCGACCTCAGCGCGCTTTCAATCGCCTGTAGATTTTCAACGGATGGTGCCTGAACGTCCTTATCGCCCGTAAGGGCAAGCACCGGGCATTTCACTTTCTCCAAAGTTGCTTTTGGATCATAGGTCAAAAAATATTTGAACCAAGGGCTTGTCAACATAGTGATCTGGCGTGAAATAAATTCGTCTTTCGTCATGCCGGCCGGTAACTGATCGGCCGGAATCTGATCTTTAGTTTCCAGGGCAAATTTCTGCAACGCGATGCTGAGGCTTTTTTCATCTTCCGAGTTGACGATTAGCCCCGTTAGCGTCTCCATGTATTTTTTTGATTTCTGAATCTCGCTTTCGGGCTTTCCCAGTTTCCGTTCAAGCAATTCTTGCCTTTTCGCTAACAGTTCGCCTCCTGGGATACCCGGTCCTGCCAGCATGACGATAAAACGGATGTCAGTTGATCTTGTCGCAACCATCGGCGCAATCATGGCGCCGTCACTATGGCCTATCAATCCGATATTTTCAGCATCAATCTCTTTTCTTGATTTCAGGAACTGAACAGCGCTCTCCACGTCAGTGGCAAAATCCAGCGAGGTGCCTGATGGGTAATCCCCGGTTGACTTTTCAAAACCGCGATCATCGTATCTGAGCACAGCAATTCCGAGGCGGGTCAGGTGATCGGCCAAGATGAAAAACGGTTTATGTCCTATCCATTCACTGTCCCTGTTTTGTGGTCCGTAGCCAGAGATGAGTATCACGGCCGGGTATTTTTGACTCGCATTATCGGGGACAGTCAGCGTGCCGGAAAGCGTGATATGAGCCGTCGCATTGTTGAAGGAAATTTCTTCGGCCCGGTAGGGAAATGGACCTGTCGGTTCTTGTGGCCGGTTTGGACGTCCTGAATTTTTCAAATAAAAGTAACCCGTCACGGCAACCACCAGGAGCACAACAGCGGTCAGAAGCAAAAATGTTTTTTTACGGGCGCCAGGGTACGCCGATTTCACTTTGTCCATTAGGCTAAGATAAACAATCTCCAGAATTGCCGGTTTTACGAATTAGCCTCTGATACAAAATTCACGGAAGTACTATCCGACAAACACCGGGAACGAAACAAAGAACTCGCTTCCTTCTCCCGGGCTGCTTTTCACGGAGATATCGCCGTTGTTTTCTTTCATGAGTTCTTTACACAACAGCAACCCAATGCCGGTGCCCTTCTCATTTTTCGTGCCGGCTTGTGTTTTTGATCGGTTCATGGTGAACAATTTCTCCTGGATATCGGCGGGCATCCCAATGCCTTGGTCTCGCACGGAAATCAATACGGTGTCTCCGTTCACCGCTGCCTTCACGGTGATGTCGCTGTTCGGATGACTGAATTTAATGCTGTTGGAAATCAGATTCCGGATCACGGTATCGATCGCCTGAAAATCGGCGTAGCCAAAAACCTCATCGCCTGTGGGATGAACCAGCCTTACGCCCTTGCTCTCAGCAATAGATTTATACAGGGAGATGTTCTTTTGAATCACCGTTGAAGTATTGAGCTTGTCGAAGGTCCACATCCTTTTCTTGGAGGTGGTCATGGACCATTCCAGGATGTTGTTGATCAATTCTGTGAGGTTGTCAAGCGACGTATCCACTTTCTTCTTGATGTCTTTTGTTTCATCGGCGGTCAGGCTGTCGGCGTGGTTGAACAAGAGATACGAAAGCCCTTTCAGTGAATTTAAAGGCGAACGCAGGTCGTGCGACAGGATGGAGAAGAACCGGTCCTTGTCCTTGTTGAGTTTGTCGAGATCATCTTTCTGTTGTTCGATCTCTTTGTTCTTGTTGGCGAGACTGTCGCGGGCCGTCTTGGTGGTGCGATAGGCATAGTAGATCAGCCCCAGGATCAGCAACAGGAACACAATGCTGCCCGACAGCGTGTAGGTGACGAGTGCGTTGTTTCTCGCCCTGGCCTCGTGAAGTTCCTTGTCTTTTTTGAGCAGGACGATTTCGCGTTCCTTTTCCTCTACGTTGAATTTTCCCTTGAGCTCCTCCAATGTAGCCTTATGGTTCTTGTTGTTCAGGCTGTCGGCCAGCTGGTTGTATATTTTTTGATAGGCAAGCGAAGATTTGTAATTCCCGGCGTGCTCGTCGAGCTCTGCAATGAGCTTGCTGCAGCGCGACATGGTAGACAGTTCGTTGATCTCTTTTGATATTTCAAAACCCCGTAATGCGAGTTTTCGCGCCTCGGCGAATTTTCCCTCACCCTGTTTCACCCGGGCCATGGCCAGGTAGTTCGGTCCCTGGACTTGCTTGTCGTTTGTGAGGCGATAGATGCTGTCGGCTTTTTTATAGTAACCCATCGCCTCATCCCAAGCCTGGTGGGTTTCGGCAATCGAGCCCAGGTTGGTGTAGCCTCTGGAAATGCCATAGAGATCTTTGCGCTTGATCTTGATATTCAGCGACTGGATAAAGTAGTCCTTGGCCGAAGCCTCATCTTTCATTTCCTGGTAGATGATGCCAATGTTATTGAGCGCATACGATTCTCCTTTTTCATCACCGGTTTGTTTGAAGATCTCCAGCGCTTGCTTGAAATAGTCGAGTGAATTTTTAAAGTCGCCCGAGTTCGCATAAATGATGCTGATGTCGTTGAGCGAATTGGCGATCTGAACGTTGTCGCCGATTTCACGATAGAGCTTGAGGGCATCGAACATGTGGCCGAGCGCCTCCACCTCTTTGTTCTGGTCGCGCTTGAGCCGTCCGATGTGGAGCATGGCGTCGGCACGGCCTTTCGTGTAGTTGATCCGTTCCGACTTTTCGAGTGATTCCAGTGCATACGCCATGGCGGAATCCATCTGGTAGCCCTCATAGGTCATCGCCAGGGTGAGCAGAATTCCAATTTCTGCCGTATCGGAAGCGGCCCGGCTAAGTTCTGATTTTAGTCGTTCAATTTTTTCCGCTTTCTGAGCGTGGACGGAAAAGGGGAGAAGGGCGGCCAAAAGCCAAACGGCAAAAATAACAGGGTTTCGCATCATGATCTCTGGTCTGGGTACGGCGAATAGAACGTTGCAGTAAATATAATTCAATAATCATGTTCGTCATCTGTTTTTGCCACTTTGAATTGAGAGTGCCTTGCTGGAAGGAAATGTAGGCAGACCGTTCATCACATAAAAAAGGTGGCCCGTTGCCAGGCCACCTCTAAACATTTTTTCAAATACGATCCTGACATCACGCCAGATCAAAACGATCCAGGTTCATCACCTTCGCCCAAGCCGCTACAAAGTCCTGTACGAACTTCTCGCCCGAATCCTGACATCCATAAACTTCCGCGATGGCGCGCAGTTCTGAGTTAGAGCCAAAGATGAGATCCACACGTGTGCCGGTCCACTGCACTTTGCCCGTCTTGCGATCACGCGCTTCAAACACGTTTTTAGAGGTCGAAGAGGCATTCCAGGTGATGCCAAAATCAAGCAGGTTCACAAAGAAGTCGTTGGTAAGGGTTTCCGGGCGCTTGGTGAACACGCCGTGTTGGGAATGATCGTAGTTTGTGTTCAGCACGCGCAGGCCACCCACCAGGACGGTCATCTCCGGAGCGGTCAGCGTCAGCAATTGTGACTTGTCGACCAGCAATTCCTCGGCCGAGGCAACGTGTTTTTCCTTCAGGTAATTGCGGAATCCGTCGGCCGCCGGCTCGAGCACTTCAAAAGATTCTACGTCGGTTTGTTCTTGCAATGCATCAACACGCCCCGGCGTGAAGGGTACCGTCACCGTGTGACCGGCATTTTTCGCGGCCTTCTCAACACCCGCGCATCCGGCGAGCACGATCACGTCGGCAAGAGAAACCTTCTTGCCACCCGACTGCGCACCGTTGAAGTCCTTTTGGATGCCTTCCAGCGTTTTGAGCACCATCGCCAATTGGGCAGGGTCATTAACTTCCCAATCCTTCTGTGGCGCGAGACGAATGCGCGCGCCATTGGCACCGCCGCGTTTATCCGAGCCACGGAACGTCGATGCCGACGCCCAGGCTGTAGATACCAGTTGCGATACCGTCAGCCCCGAGGCCAGTATTTTGGTTTTTAGTGTAGCGATGTCGTTGGCATCGATCGGTTTGTGTGTGACTGCCGGAAGCGGGTCTTGCCAGATCAACACTTCTGCGGGCACTTCCGGTCCGAGGTAGCGGGCGCGGGGTCCCATGTCGCGGTGCGTAAGCTTATACCACGCGCGTGCGAAAGCGTCGGCGAACTCGGCGGGGTTTTCGAAAAAACGTTTGGAGATCGGGCCATAGATCGGGTCCACGCGCAAGGCTAGGTCCGTGGTGAGCATCGTGGGGGCATGTCGCTTCGACTTGTCGTGCGCATCCGGTACGGTATCTGCACCGGCGCCGCCCTTCGGTTTCCACTGGAATGCACCGGCGGGACTTTTTGCCAATTCCCATTCGAACCCAAATAGGTTCTCGAAGAAGTTGTTACTCCATTTGGTGGGCGTGGTGGTCCAGGCGCCTTCCAGGCCGCTGGTGATGGTGTGAACACCATTTCCAGTGCCGAACGAATTTTTCCAGCCGGTGCTTTGCTCTTCGATGCTTGCTCCTGCGGGTTCTACGGCAACATATTTTTCGGCATCAGCTGCGCCGTGCGTTTTACCAAAGGTGTGGCCACCGGCAATAAGGGCGACGGTTTCTTCGTCGTTCATCGCCATCCGGCCAAAGGTCTCGCGAATGTCGCGTGCGGCGGCTACCGGATCGGGTTTTCCATTGGGGCCTTGTGGATTCACATAGATGAGCCCCATCTGAACGGCGCCAAGCGGATTTTCAAGCTCGCGCACGCCCGTATAACGATTGTCTCCCAGCCAGGTGGTCTCCGAACCCCAATACACTTCTTCCTGTGGTTCCCAGACATCTTCGCGGCCGCCGGCAAAACCGAAGGTCTTGAAGCCCATGGATTCGAGCGCGCAGTTGCCGGCAAGCACCATCAGGTCGGCCCACGAAAGTTTCTTGCCGTATTTCTGTTTGATGGGCCAGAGCAGCAAACGGGCCTTGTCGAGGTTGGCATTGTCGGGCCAGCTGTTGAGCGGCGCGAAGCGTTGCTGTCCCGCCCCGGCACCCCCACGACCGTCGCCGACGCGATACGTACCGGCACTGTGCCAGGCCATCCGGATGAACAGGGGACCATAGTGACCGTAATCGGCAGGCCACCAGTCCTGCGATGTGGTCATCAGTTCAAAGATGTCTTTCTTTACGGCAGCCAGGTCGAGCGATTTGAATTCTTTCGCGTAATTGAACGCCTTGTCCATGGGGTTGGACAAAGAAGACTGTTGACGAAGAATGTTCAACTTCAACTGGTTGGGCCACCAGTCGCGGGTTCTCGTTCCCCCGCCAGCGGTTTTCTGGAGTGCTCCACCATGAAACGGACACTTGGCTTCGCTGTCGTTGACATTCAATACTTTCGATGTAGTCGATGTTCTGTTTTCCATTGCTTTATGTAGGGTTGTTTTTAGAATCCGAACAATATTACCACCCCATGGGGCATAAATCAAATCGATGGTTTTTATTGGCATATAGGTTCTATCTATGGTCCCCGCATAGTCCGTCCCCGCATAGTCTCCTGTCTCAGGGACCATGCGGACTAAGAGGCAAGCCACATTACGTATTGTGAAACTTCAAAGCAGCGAAGTCCCCGAGGCGGGAGACTTCGCTGCGACGATGAACGCGATGCCGCTGTAGGCGAGGGCAATGCCGGCGCTGGTGATCTCGCTCGCCAGGTAAGGCAGGGGAGATACGACGATCCTGGGGATGTGGAGAATCACGAACCATGTTAAAATCATCGCGCCTAAAAGGGTGGCGGCCAGTTTGCGTTTTATGTTCAGAATAATAGCAATGCCCGAGGCGAGTAGTGCCAGGCCGGTGAAATAGATCCAGAACACGTGGGCGGGCACCCACGATGGAACGTAGTCTGCTGCCTCGTTGGCATAAAGAAAATGATCGAAGCTAAAACTGATGATGGTTATGGCAAACAGCATGGACCCGAAAGGAATGGGCTTCGCCAGGAACCGGAAGAGTGGGCTTTCACCTTTTTGCGGGTAGCCGCCGGCGATGACATAGGCGCCACTGCACAAGGCCAGTTCTTTTGCGGCATTCTCCCAATCTCCAAAATGCATGTAGTTTGGGCTGACCATAAGTTGATAGGGGATAAAGTAAAAACAGAAGATCAACAGCAGCACACTTCCCAGCAGGAGCGCAGCGGGCCGGGTCTTTTTTTCAAACACGATGCAAGCTCCAGCCAAAACCAGCAGGATGCCGGAAACCGCGGCGATCACGGCCAGGCCGGGCATCCCGGAATGTTTTGGAGGCAAGAGCATGTAGGGGAAATCATGATAGTAGAGCACATGTAACCCCATCTCCATGATGACGATGCCATAGAAAATGCGGCCGAGGTTCAATAGTGTTCCCATACGATCCGATGGTTTTATTGAGTGTGATGAAGATAACAAATCGTCATAACATAGTCTCCGGGTTCGGGAGCGTTGTTGGCCTGTACACGGCAAACTCACATAGGTTGGGGGGTACGGTCGTTGCAGGGTTGACCTGCAACAGGGGCGAGCTCCACCCAGAGACACAACGCCCGGGTTACGCATACCCAAAGTCAAGGAAAGCTGGAATCGGATGATGCATTGGCCCGGCGCGCCAGTCTGCCAGGGATGCCCTCTCGTGAACGAGCGTCGGAAGAAGCATCATCAACGTGCACCATTCACCTCCGGCGTAACCTGTACTCCTTTTGTGTAAATTGTAGAAGGGTATTCTCTAAAGTTTGAAAGCTTATATCATGAAAGGAACATTATTCATCCTGCTTTTTCTTTTTGCCGGACGCGTCCTGGCACAATCCACTCCGGAAACCTATCCGGTCGACCCGGCCTCCGAAGAACAAGCCGGCGTGCCAAAAGGGGAGATTCTGAAGTTCACATTTGAAGAATCCAGGATCTTTCCGGGAACGACGCGCGAGATCAGCGTGTACATACCGACTCAATACAAAGGCGATAAACCCGCCTGTGTTTATGTGAACCAGGATGGCATCCAGTGGAAGGCGCCTACGGTTTTTGATAACCTCATTGCAAAGAACGAAATGCCCGTGACCATTGGCATTTTTGTAACGCCCGGAAAAGTATTGGCAAAGAGCAATGAAGCGCTTGACCGTTTCAATAGAAGCTTTGAGTATGATGGGCTAGGGGACAAGTACGGACGGTTTTTGCTGGATGAGGTTTTTCCATTTGTCGAGCGTCAGAAAGCAACCGATGGCAGACCGTTGCGCCTTTCGCATAACGGCAACGACCGGGCGATCGGCGGGTCCAGCAGCGGGGCCGTTTGTGCGTTCACGGCCGCGTGGACGTTGCCGGAGGAGTTTTCAAGAGTATTCAGTGCCATCGGTACATATGTTGGACTGCGTGGCGCCGACCGTTATGATATCTTGGTGAGAAAACACGAACCCAAGCCCATACGCATCTTTATGCAGGATGGGGCCAGCGATCTCAATATCTACGCAGGCGATTGGTGGAAAGCCAACGAATCGATGGAACGGGCGTTGACCTTTGCGGGCTACGACGTTAACCATGTCTGGGGCAACGGCGGGCACAATGGCCAGCAGGGCACCTCCGTCTTTCCGGAAGCGATGCGCTGGCTGTGGAGAGACTATCCCAAACCGATCCGTACGGGGCAAAGCAAAAATCAATTCCTGGTAGACATCCTGGCCGAGGACAAAGGCTGGGAGTTGGTGGGTGAGAACTACGGATTCACCGAGGGCATCGCGGTGAATGCAAAGGGCGAGGTATTTTTTCAGGACATCCCCAATGCAAAAACGTATAAGATCGGTCCCAATGGCAAACCCGAAGTGTACATCGCCGATTCAAAAAAGGCCAGCGGCACAACGTTCTCCACGGCCGGCGACATGATCACCATCACGGGCGGATGGTCGGAACCGCCCACAAAAGAAGTCCATCTGTATAAGACACCTGGCAGCTACACCGTGGTGGCTGCGGAAACGCCGGGCAACGATGTTTCGATTTCGTTTAACGGGAACCTATACGTCACGTCGCCCGACGGCCGGGAGCGTCCCAGTAAATTGTATCTCATCAAACCCAACGGCGAGAAGAGCATCGTTGATGAAGGGCTGAAACTTGCCAACGGCCTCTGTCTCTCGCCCGATCAAACGCAACTCTATGTAACGGAATCGGCAACCCATTGGGTATGGGTTTACCAGATCCAACCCGACGGCACCTTATCGCACAAACAAAAATACGGCTGGCTTCACGTACGCGACGAAGACGAAAATGCCTGGAGCGATGGCTTGAAATGCGACCGGGCCGGCCGGATCTACGTCACCAGCCTCAGCGGCATCCAGGTGATGGATCAATTGGGCCGGGTGAACGCCATCCTCCCCATCCCCAAAACAAAAGGCCAGGCCTCCAATCTCTGTTTCGGAGGCCCTGATTTTGATATACTCTATGTCACCTGCCACGACAAGGTATTTAAGCGAAAGCTGAAAGTGAAAGGGGCTAATAATTTTGAAAAACCGATAAAGCCCGACAACCCGAAACTGTGAGTCGCCGAAGATAAGTCTCCCGCCGCCGAAGCTGAGTCTCCCGCCTCGGGGGCTTAGCTTTTTTTGAATCCGCATAGTCCCTGAGACAGGAGACTATGCGGGGACTATGTCCAGCCGTCGAAGCAGGAGACTATGTGGGGACCGACTCAACGCTCAAACGCCACCACCACCTTCCCAAAAGCCTTACCCGACTTAAACCTGTAAAAAGCATCCTGAACGTTCTCAAGAGGAAAAACACTATCCACCACAGGCTTGATATTGTTCTTCTCGATAGCCTTTACGAAATCATTCAACTCCTGTGCATTCCCAACCGAATACGCCTGTAATCGAACATAGTTTGTAATGAGTGGAACCAAATCGATCGTCAGCTTCGTGCCGGTCATCAGGCCGATCAATCCCACAAAGCCATGTTGCTTCACGGAGAGGATGCTCTGCTCAATGGTATCGGTGCCCGCCACATCCAGGGTAACGTCCACCCCAATGCCGCCATTGAGGCGTTTCACTTCGGTGCTCCATTCGGGGAATGCATTGTAGTTGATCACTTCATCAGCTCCCAGGTCTTTCAGTTTCTGCTCCTTTTCCTTGCTCCCGGTGGTGGCAATCACTTTTAATCCAAACATCTTGGCGATCTGCAGTGCGAACAGGGAAACGCCACCACTGCCCTGGACCAAAATAGTTTGTCCGGCGCGAATGTTGGCTTGTTCAACCAGGCATGTCCACACCGTTAGCCCGCCAACCGACAGTGGGGCTGCTTCTTCATCGGTGAGATTGTCAGGGGTTCTCACCAACGTGTTTTCGGGTTGCACGCTGTATTCAGCCAACAGCCCGGGAAGCGAAAAGCCGGTTCGCAGCTGATCGTTATAGGGCGTATTTTTTCCGGCTTCCCAACGGGAAATAAACGGAATGATGACCCGGTCGCCTTTTTTCCAACGGGTCACTTTGTGCCCCACGCTTTCCACGATGCCCACGCCTTCGGAAACCGGAATGTGGGGGAGCGGGATGCCAAAAGGGATCCTGTTCTCCACGACGATCAGGTCATGAAACTCGAGGCATACGGCGGTGGTCTTCACCAGCACTTCATTTTCCCCAACGGTGGGAGTAGGGATCTCCCGAAGCTTCAGGTGAGCGATGTCAAACTGTTCTAGTTGTATGGACTTCATATATAAGTTTTATGCGCCTTAGATTTTACAACAACGTTTATGGATGGCGTAGGTTGGGCAAAGAACCTAAAATAACGGCGCAAAAGAATGTTGTGTTCCGATATTCTTCACGACATTCTCCAATTGATGATACGTTGCCCGGTATAAGAACACCGCCATGCTGATCCGTTTGATGCCACATTCCGTCAAGGTTTCGATCGAGGAAAGCTGTGGCGTGCCTACGACATTGACTGGGAGGGGAGTAGCAGCAGTGATTTCTTTAAGGATCGTCGCATCGGCAACCGCGGTAACGAACAGGCCATCGGCACCGGCATCCGCATAGCGTTTTGCTCTTCGCAAGGTCGTTTCAAGTGGTGAAGGAAGCTTCATTAAAAAAACATCGGTTCGGGCATTGATAAAAAGCTTCTGACTGGTTTTCTCCAGGTAGTTTTTAATGCTGCTTAATTTTTTCAAATAGATTTCTTCCCCTTGCCGGTCTTCCAGGTTTATGCCCACAACGCCGATGTCGATGAGTTTCTGAATGTTTGAGGTTAAGGCGTTCAGATCATCGGCGTATCCTCTCTCCAAATCAACGGACAGTGGAATGGTCGTTCGCGATTTTATGCGCTGCAGCATATAGAGCAATTCAACGAACGGAATTTTTTCACCGTCCTCATAACCGAGCGAATCGGCAATGGCGCCGCTGGATGTCGCCACGGCATCGTAACCATTTTGCTCTATGAGCTGCGCGCTTTTTGCATTCCAGGCATTTGCCAGGATCAGTGGCTTTGCCTGGTGGTGTAAAGCGTGGAATTTTTTGTAATCATTCAGCTGCGTTGTGGCATTCCCCGTCACACGGGTCGTTTCGTCCTGGTCTTTCATCTTTCTGGTGTTTTGCGAGTGATTGATTATAAGATTACCAGGCAAATGTATTCGACCCTACGCCTCGGGCGCGGGTGTAAAGTGGACATTGTCGCGGGCTAAATTGGACAAAGTGCCCAGGGGCTTTGATCAAAGGCTCACACTTTTTCCAAACGCCTCCCAATCAAAACCCGTTTCGATCCGGTTATGCCGCAGCGCCGGGATTTGTGTGGTGATCAGCAACGTCGTTCCGTGAAGGTCGGCCCGGTGGTGCTGCGGGATTTGTAGTTTTATGGCTTTGATCATTTTGAACTGCGCATCCGGGAAGAATGCTTGCACGGTTTTTTTCAGGGTGATGATATTATCCATGCCATACATCAATACCAGTTCGGGTTTGTAGGCGCTGATGTTCGAGAGGATCTGTTGCATGCGTCGTTGATACGCATGTTCCTGGTAAAGCGCGCGGCTCTTTAAAAAACCGAGTTGTGGCATGTCGAGCCAGCTGTAGTACCACGCATGGTTGTGGGGACTCGGCAACGGATAGAGCGGGATCAATGCTTCCTTGTGCGTCGCTGGCGAAGCGAATGCATCTTTCTGGTAGGCAAGAACGTCGGGAACTTTCTCGCCCCGGTAGCCGTGTTCGAAGGCGATGAGATTTTTCCAGACGCCATGTTGAATGGCGTTTGTATCGAAGCGGTATTCATAACGGTTGGTGAACAAATTCTTTTTGGGGCCGTCCCACTGGATGGCGACGTGCCGGTAGAGCTCGCGGATGTCGCAGAGCGCGCCGTCCGATGACGCATGGACACGGTTAAAATAGTTGACCTTGTCGGCGACTTCCTCGGGCACCTCGCCGCCACTTTCTTCATAGCCGACAAACCAGAACCGGGCTTGCCAGGACCCATAGCCATAAAAATTGTCGATCCAATGTTTGAGTGCGTTTTCTTCGATCAGCATACGTTGGAAAGATAGCAAATAAAGACTCTGGCCGAATTTTTTCAAGCCTGTATCCAGTGATTTTGCGAACAAGGAATCGTGTTAAAGGGGCCTAAAAGCCGCAATTAACGCCGTCTGCGTTAGGGGGTTGGTGTTGAAGACCTGACACCGGAAAGTTTCTCGCAATTCCTCGGAAGCGGAGCTTGTATCGCTTATTTTACAGTATATTTTCGATCTCGCTGTATGTCATTAACAGAGGCGTCAAATGGAACTTCCGATCGAAGACTATCCTGGTGGACCTGGGTAGTACCGTTACCGATTTTTTTCCTCGGCACGCTGATCTCGTTGGAAGCAAAAATCACTACCGGCACATCGCTGCTTTACCTCCCGCTGGCCTTTGGCTTAACGTTGGCGTATTGGTGGGGGCCGAGAGTGTTGCCGGCATTCTATCTCAATGCAAGCGCTTGTGCAGGCCTGTGGGGTCTGAGCCGGGTAGAGCTTTGGGCCGTATACGGTTTGCCGGAAACTGTTTTTGTCGCTCTTTCCTGGTTGTTTTTCGTAAAGATCATTTCGGGAAAAATCTGGTTGCCCGATACCAAGCAAATGATCTACTTCCTCATTACCGGGATCATGATCCCTCTGGTGATCTACAAGTTCATGCTGGAAAGCATTTTCATGTTGGCCGGCGACGCTCCGGTGGAGAACTATTGGAATCTGCTGATCACGACAGGTTTCGGAGATTTTATATCTACGTTTTGCGTGTCGCTGCCGTTGCTTCACTTTCTTACGCCATGGATGGCAAAGCGCGAATTACTTCTTCATCGCGAAAAAATTGAACACCTGTCGCAGTATTCACGACTCCGGAAAGTGCAATGGCTGGAATTTCTCACGGTTGCCATCATTGCCTCGGTCATCAACCTGTTCCTGGATTTTATAGACTACTGGTTTTTGAATGGAATACTGTCGCTCTACGTAGCGATGCGTTTTGGTTTTGGCGCCACGGTGCTGATGAATTCCTATATGCTCATCATCACCTACATGGTCCCGGCGGCCATCCACCACGGTTATCTTCCCCATTTTGCCGAGAGCCAGATGCTGAGAACACAACTGGGCACGGCGCTTTTGTATGTGTTCACGATCATCACCGGCCGGCTTGTGTCGGACATGAGACTCAGCGAAGCACGGTTGAATGAGCGAAACAATGAGCTCAATCAAATGAACAGCGAACTGGACCGGTTTGTCTATAGCGTGTCGCACGACCTGAGCGCTCCACTAAAATCTATCCTCGGCCTGGTGTCCATCAGCCGGCTGACCACGGTGGAAAACGAGCACCGGCACCATTTTGATCTGATTGAAAGAAGCGCCTACAAGCTGGAGGCCTTTGTGGCGGAGGTATTGGACTACTCGCGGAACCGAAGGACGGAGGGGGCACACGAACCGGTGAACCTGAAAGACCTGTCGCAGGAAGTTTTTCAAAACCTGCAGTTCGCGGACGGCTTTAACGAGATTGCATTCGAGGATGCAGCGATAAAACACGAGTGGGTGATCAGCGACCGCAGCCGGTTGAAAATGATCCTGCAAAATCTTTTGAGCAACGCCATCAAATTCAGAAATAAAACGGGCAAGCCATTCATCCGGTTGTCCACACAGGTGAAGGCAGAGAAATTGATGTTTTCTATCGAAGACAACGGTGAAGGAATCAGGCCTGAACTGAAACATAAGATCTTCGATATGTTTTTTCGGGGCAGTCACCGGTCCGATGGTTCAGGCCTCGGTCTCTATATCGCCCGCGAAGCCGCAAAGAAAATTGACGCCACGCTCGAAGTGACCTCGACATATGGAGAAGGATCTGTTTTCACGATCGCACTACCCGCTTCCGTTGTGCCCGTGCCGGCGGAGTTGCCGAAGCCAATTCCTGTGGATCAGGATGAATAGGCGTGACACTGGCGAGCGACACCCATAAGCTCCTGTTGCGTTAGATTTCTTATAACCTGGCCCCTAAAACATCCGGCCCAAGCAAGCCCATCTGGACTACCCTTTATTTTGTAATTGGTATATTTAGCACCCCTGTCGCTGCTGTAATTTTGTGATCATAAAAAATCACTTAAAATTATCAGTACATGAAAACGCGAATTAAAATTGACAAAGTAGAACCCTCGGGATACAAGGCCGTGCTGGGGCTGGAGAAATTTATTGAAGGCACACCGCTGACCCGAAGGCATAAAGACCTGATTAAAATCAGAGCTTCCCAAATAAACGGTTGTGCTTTTTGTATCGACATGCACACCAAAGAAGCCCGCAACGCCGGCGAAACAGAACAGCGCATTTATGCCCTTAATGCCTGGCGCGATACGACCCTCTTTTCAGAGGAAGAACGAGCCATATTGGCCCTGACCGAGGAAGTTACACGAATTAGCAACCATGTAAGCGATGAGACCTATGCGCAAGCCGCAAGGGTGCTGGACGAGACCTACCTGGCACAGGTGATTCTGGCCATTATCACGATTAACGCATGGAACAGGATCGGCATTGCCACCAAGCTCATGCCTGCCTAACCGTGATAGTGGAGGTGAGATTGAAATGAAAAGAAGCCGTCTCAAAAGTAAAGAGGCGGCTTTTTCGTTTTTTGATGGCTATAAGGGGATTTTAAAAGAGATTGGTAAGAAAAAATTCTTGGGGAAGAATCAGGCTGCCAGTTTAGCCAGGTTGTGCGCTATAGCCAGCAAACCAGTCTCAATTTCTACTTTATTAAGCCCTTTAAGCATAAATCGTTTAAAGTTTTTGTTGTGTTTGATATTGGCGAAGACCGGTTCAATATCGGCTGGGCGCTTTTTGCGATAATGGACGCCAAGCTCGGAGGTTAACCTGGCATTTGCCTGATCCTTGAGTTTTCTTAGCCGATGGTTAATGCCCACGATTCTATTGCCTTTCTGGCTATGACATACATCTCTAATTGGGCATCCATTGCATTTGGAAGCCTGATACGTTGTTAATTTTTGAGTAAACCCATTGGCTGTTTTGCGTGTAGACATACCGATGCGTTTCATCGGTTCACCAATCGGGCAATATACAATGTCTTTCTTTTTATCGTATTCCAGGTTTTCGTTCTTAAACCAGTCGGTTTGTTTGCCGTGTTGTTCCCGGTCGAACTGGTTATGTTTTACATAGGCTTGAATTTTGCGTTTTGCCAGCAGTAAATAATTCTCTCCGATCCATACCCGGCATCGGCTGTCAATACTACAGGGTTTTGCTTATATAAGCCATAAAAACTTTCAAGATGCTTTTTTAAAGTAGTTGTATCAGTTGGGTTTTGATGGAGGCTGTAATTGACGATGTATTGATTATTGCTGGAAAATTGAACATTGTAAGCTGGTTTTAACTGTCCATTCTTCATGTGGTCTTCTTTCATGCGCATGAAGGTGGCATCCGGATCTGTTTTCGAATAACTGTTGCGCTTGCCTAAGATTTTCTTCTGCTGGGTATAGCGTTCTACATTACGTGGCCAGGTCTTTTTCGCATAGTTGAGTTGCTGACGTTTTTTCTTAGATATTTCCTTGCCCTCCAAAGCTTGGTCGATCCGATCAATGGTGCTTTTTACTTGTTCTGCACTCACAGGGGCGAAGCTTTCAGGAGTTTCATCTTTTAACTCTTCGGCTGCAGTACCTTCGGCATAGGCCCACAACTCCTTCAGCTGCTCCTCCATGCGGGCTTTACTGGTTTTTATCGCATTGCCCCATACAAATGTATAGCGGTTGGCCTGCGCTTCCAGTTTGGTCCCATCTGTATAGATCTCTTTGAGACTTAAATGACCGGCTTCAACTAGTAACTCCACCACTTGCCCAAATACAGTCTTTAATACATCCTTCAGCCGTTCACTGCGAAAACGATTAATGGTATTGTGATCTGGCTTGTTCATGCCTGCCAACCACATAAAGTGAATGTTCTCTTTCAAAGCTGATTCCATCCTACGAGAGGAGTAAGTATTATTCAGATTGCCATACACCAACACCTTCAGAAGCATTCGCGGATGGTAACTAGAGCTACCTCCACCCTTGAATTTTTTCAGCAAAGGATCAATGTCTATCCTGTCAATTACCTGATTTACAATACGAACCGGATGGTTCTTGTCGATGAGATCTTCCAAACTTGGCGGAAGTATCATCACCTGGTTGGGAGTGTAGTTTTTGAAAACTACTTTTGTTTTAGTTAGCACAAAAGCAAGATAAAGCCTTGCATCAAGAAGGGAACTACGGTTCTCTTCTTTTTTATGGCCCTGCCATTAACTTATTAAATTCACAAACGATCTAAATTTGATGCTATGAAAGAGAACATTCCACCCTCGAAAGCAGTGAACGAGATGACACTTCGTGTGACGTCCGCCGACGGTACGAGGATCGCCTACGACCGGAAAGGCACTGGCCCGGCGGTGATCCTCGTCGGCGGCACCCTAGACGACGGCACTGAGAACGCGCCGCTGGCCCGGCTCCTTGCCAACCATTTCACGGTCTACAATTACGCACGACGCGGCCGGGCCGCCAGCGGCAATACACCGCCGTACGCCGTGGCGCGGGAGGTGGAAGACCTCGACGCGCTGATTGCGACAGCCGGCGGCTCAGCTCACGTGTACGGCGCCTCATCTGGCGGCGCCCTCGCGCTGGAGGCAGCAGCGGCAGGTTCGGCTATCGACAAGATCGCGGTGTGGGATGTGCCGTACGTGATCGGAGACGACCTGTGGCCGAGGTTCAACCAGTACATCGCGGACACCCACGAGGCATACAAAGCCGGCCGGGACGAGGAGCTCCTGGAACTGTTCATGAGGCTTACCGGCGGACCCGACGCGGACATCGCGGCTGGCAAACAGCACCCGCTCTGGGCCTCGTCCGTCGCGCTCGCCCACACGCTCGTCAAGGACGCCATGGTCCTCAATGGCTACAAGATCCCCACGAACCGACTTGCCCGCATCACTCAGTCGGTCCTGGTGACCATCGAGGGTCCGATCACCGAGCCCCAGATGGCAGCCCTCCCGACCGACTTCTTCGACCGCGCCGCGAAAGCGATAACCGCTGCCATCCCCCAGACCGAACGACACACGCTCGACGGGCAGGGACACGTCGTCGCCCCCGAAGTCATGGCCCGTGTACTGAAGACGTTCTTCAACGAGTAAGGGGAATATGTACTTCACAAACCCGGTCTGATATGATCGGAGCATGTTCGACCCGCCCAAATGGGCCGCACCGTTCTTGGCGGCAATCTTTAACGGCGAAGGCTTCAGCAAAAGAGGCTGCCCTTTTGAGACAGCCTCTTTGTTTTTTAGATATTTAAATATTTAGATGCCGGCTGTGCCGGTCCTGATCTTCCGATATTCATCCCTACGACGGCACAAAGAATAAGAACAACCCCCATCCATTGAAGATAGCTCACCGGTTCGTTCAACAGCAAGCGTGCCATGAATACGGACACGGGAATTTCTACAGAGGCAATCATGGCGCCGAGCCCTACGCCCGTTAGCGGAATTCCGCGCGTGAGCAGCAGCGGCGGGAGGATTGTCCCAAACACAGAGAGCAGGAGCCCCCAGCGCAGAAATATGGCATGTGAAAACGCTTGATTGAGCGATGCGTGAAAAATAATGGAAATGATGATCAAACCGCCCAGGATCAAATAAAGACTTCTTTTCAATGGGGGAAAATGAAGTTCAAGACTGCTCGATGCGTGCATAGATGCCGTGTAAGAGAGCGCAGCCATCATTCCCCAACCCAATCCAGCCCAAGGGAGGCTTGTGGATTGGCCAAGCAAATTGGTGGCGAGTATGGTCCCGGCCAGGATGATGAAAACCGACACGATCTTGCCGGGACCCGGTGCCTTTCTACGCGAAATCGATTCGAGGATGACGCCCATCCATACCGTTTGCATCAACAACACAATGCCAACACTTACCGGGATATATTGGACCGCCATGTAATAGAAAATGCTGGTTAATCCCAGGGATGTTCCCGCAGCAATGAGCTTAACAATGCTTTTTATACCCGTTGTTTTTGGTCTGGGCTCCGACTCCGGTTTACGGATCAGGACTAAAATACAGAGCCCGGCAAATCCAAGACCGAACTGCGAGAGCGTTACTTCCGCCGTAGTGAATCCTTCACGGTAGGCCATCTTTACAAAGGTGGCCAGCAACCCATAACTGGAGGCTCCCAGCGCAACAAAAATGCTTCCTTTAACGATATTTTTTTTCATGGCTGTAGGGTATCCGCCAATTCCATCTCCACCAGATCTCTTATACTTTGGTGTGCAGTGTCAATGGACTGTTTAAGTTTCTCCGCATCGGGCGATTTTCCGCTGATGGCAATCACGTGGATGTGGCGGATACCCATAATGGCAAACACGGTCTTTAAATAGGTACTCTGGAAGTCCAGGTGTTCGTTATAGCCTCCTTTTTCATAGCCCTGTTCACCTCTCGAAAGCAGAAGAAATACGGTTTTGTTTTTCAGCAGACCGACATACGGATTTTGCACCTCGGTTGGGTCGACCTTAAATGTTTCATTCACCCGGAGAACCTGGTCGAGATAGGCTTTGAGCGTACTGGGAATCGACCAGTTGTACATGGGCGAACCCACCACAATGACATCGGCTTCCCGCAGTTCGGAGATATAGGCATCGCTTATTTTCAAGGTTTCAATTTCATCATCAGACCTTGCTGCTTCGGGTTTGAACGCTGCAGCAATCCAATTTTCATTGACGTGGGGCACGTCTGTATTCCCCAATTCGCGGAAACGAATCACCGGGTTGGTGTGGATGCTTTTCCAGTGATCGACAAATACGTCGGTAAGTTTTCTGCTGAGCGAAACCCGCGTTCTGGCGCTTGAGTTAATGACCAATACTTTTTTCATTTCGATTTTGTTTATACAAAAGTATCCCGTGCCTGGGCTATATTTGTATACCAGTTTGTATAAAGACCACAGCCCAGATGTTGCCCTACAAATCATTGATTCAGATCGATCGAAAGTCGCCTGTAACGCTCTACATCCAGGTATGCAATGTCTTTATTGCATTGATCACGAAGGGTATGTTACAGCCCTCGGATCTCTTGCCGAGCTCTCGTGTTCTGGCAACCTTGATTGGGATTAACCGAAACACCGTGAAGTTGGCCTATGAAGAATTGATCAGTCAGGGCTGGGCCGAATCGCTTGGGCGCAAGGGCGTGTTTGTCATTTCCAAGCTGCCGGCACTTTCCAAAACCAAACCGTCGGAAACCAGCAAACCCAAAAGCGATAACTCCGGGGAGGCCTTCCGATGGACCAATAAGTTTAAAAATGCGACGCCCAGTGAAAACCTTCAGAAAACGACTCTCGCGATCGATGATGGGTTTCCCGATGTGCGGCTGGCACCGATCGATCAGCTCATGCGCGAGTATCGAAGTCTCTCCAGAAAATTTTATGGGAGAAACTTTCTGAAATACGGCAGTGCCAAGGGCTCTGAACATCTTCGCATATCCATTGGCAACTACCTTTCCACGAGCAGAGGGCTGGGGGTCGCTGCCGAAAATATGGTCATCACAAAAGGCAGCCAGATGGGAATCTACCTGGCGGCGCAACTGCTGCTTGACCTTTCGGATACCGTCGCCGTTGGCGTTTCAAACTATGGCTTTGCGGATGACACGTTCAGACATGCCGGTGCAAATCTTTTGCGCATTCCCGTGGATGGCAAAGGAATGGATGTCGACTATCTCGAAGAGGCGTTGCGACACAAGAAAATAAAAGCGGTGTACATCGTGCCGCACCATCACTTTCCAACAACGGTGACCATGAGCATGGAGCGGAGGTTAAAACTATTAAATCTCGCCAAGGAATATCATTTTGCGATTATTGAAGACGATTATGATTTTGATTTTCACTACGAGAATAAGCCCTACCTGCCTTTGGCCAGTATCGATCACCATCAAAGCGTAATTTATATTGGCTCGATTTCGAAAACTTTCGCCCCAGCGTTGCGCATCGGCTTTATGACAGGCCCCCCGGCATTTGTTGAAGCTGCCGCTTCACTAAGACAGCTGATCGACAAACAAGGCGACACCCCACTGGAAGAGGCATTTGCCGTGCTGTTTAATAATGGCGAGATGGATCGACATTTCCGGAAGTCATTAAAAATTTATAAACAGCGCAGAAACATTTTTTGTCAGATACTCAAATCTGATTTTAATGAGGTGATAGAATTCAAAACCCCGGAAGGAGGACTGGCGGTGTGGGCGAATTTTGATAAAAAGATCGACTTGCTCAAGATGTCAGAAAACGCCTCCCGGAAAGGCCTTTATATCGCCAATGGAAGTTTTTATAAGAACGAGTCGTTTGTTACCAACGCGTTGAGAATGGGCTTTGCATCACTGGAGGAAAACAAAATGGTGGAAGCGCTCGGGATCCTGAAGAAGGTCGTGCGCTGAGTTTACTGGACTACCCTTTATTTTGAAACTGGGATATTTCGCCGCCCTGTCGTTACCTTAATTTTGTTTAAAAAAAGTATGAATAGGGCATATCAGATTAAAATCGTCACGACGGAATTGGAAATTCAACAATGTTGGGAAGTTGCTTTTTTGTTGCGACCGCACCTGAAGAAGGCCAACTGGTCCTCCATGATTTTGGAAATGATGCAAAATGAAAAATACAGTATCGCAGGCATTATGGACGACGACAAATTTGTAGCCTTTGCCGGCTACCGCGCCATGACCTCGTTGCACAGCGGCAATATAATTTACATCGACGATCTCTGCACACTGGAATCGCATAGAGGGAAGGGCCTGGCTTCCCAACTGCTGGACTATATCAAATCGATTGCCATCTCAAGTAATAAAGACGCCGTGGTGCTGGATACGGATTTCAATAACCATACAGCACAAAAGGTGTACCTGAAGAATGGATTTAAATTCGTAGCGGTTCACCTTGCTTGTGGTGTAAGGAGATAGTATCGTTGCCGTTCGGGCCCAACTACTCACTGCGCAACGACTTCGCAGGATTCATCATCGCCGCGCGGATGCATTGGTAGCCAATGGTCAACAGCGCAATCGCCAGGGCAATGCCTCCCGCGAGCGCATAAACGCTCACGCCAATGGTGGCGCGGTAAGAATAACTCTGGATCCACCACTGCACCCCATACCATGCCACCGGCGTACTCAACACAAAAGCGATGAGCACCAGCTTGCCATATTCCCGCGAGAGCAGGAACACGATGCTGTTGACGGACGCGCCCAGGGTTTTCCGGATCCCGATTTCCTTGGTGCGTTGTTCGGCCGTGAAAGCCGCCAGCGCGAACAAGCCCAGGCAGGCAATGACAATGGCCAAACCGGCAAACACCGCGAAGATGCTCGCGAGTCTTTTTTCGGCGTCATACATTTTTCCATAGTCTTCATCCAGGAAAGAATATTCAAACGCGTTTTCAGGAGCAAGTTTTTTCCAAAGCGTCTCGATCTTGTCCAGCACGGCCTGTGTGCTTTTGCTTTTGAAACGGAAGGCTACATAGCCGTTGGAGCGTTGCAGGAACAAGGCCAGCGGCGCGATGTTTTCACGCATGTTGGCAAAGTGGAAATCTTCCACCACGCCGACCACGGTCCGCGACTTGATCGAGTTGGGATCCGGCGATCCATCGGGCCGGTTGGCAGTAAAGGAACTGATCTTCTTGCCCAGGGGGTTCGGACCCATCTCGAATTTTTCGACGGCCGATTCGTTCAGCACAACGCTTTCGGTTGAATCGGATAAAAACTCGCGTGAAAAATTCCTGCCGATCTTTATGTTCATGCCCAAGGTAGTCACATAGTCGTAGTCTACGTTCCAACTCTCCATCGACACCATATCTTCAACGTCGTCGCCGGTGGGAACTTTGCCCTCGGGCCAGTAGGTATTGTTGTTGCGCCATGTGCCGGTCACGGGCAAGTAGCCGGTGATGGTGCCCGCCGTGATCGACGTATTCTGAAGAAGCTCGTCCTTAAAGGCCTGGATGTGATTCTTCAGGAAGCTGGCACGGTGCACGATGATGACCTGGTCTTTTTGAAACCCGATCTTTTTATGCTGCACGTAATGCAGTTGCTTTTGGATGGCAATGGTGCCCACGATGAGGAATATGGAGATGACAAATTGAAACACCACCAGGCTGCTTCGCACGATGCCGCTTTTGGTGCCGAGCGCCAGTTTTCCTTTCAGCACGTTGACTGGTTTGAACGACGAGAGAAAGAACGAAGGATACAAACCGGCCAGAAAACCGACGATCACGATCGCAGCAACCAACGCCAGGTAGAACGACGGTTGATCAAAGGGCACGGAAAGTTTTTTGAGCGCAAGGTCATTGAACACCGGCAGCGACAGCCAGACGATGGCCAGGGCCAGCACAAAGGAAATGAAGGTGAGAACAAACGACTCGGTAAGGAACTGACGCACCAGGTGCGTCCGCAGCGATCCCATCACTTTGCGGATGCCCACTTCACGCGCGCGGTTGGCCGAACGCGCGGTGGAGAGGTTCATGAAATTGATGCAGGCCACGATGAGGATGAAGGCGGCAATGGCCGAAAAGAGATAAACATACGTGATGTTCCCGTTCGCCTCCAGATCGCCTTCCAGGTCGGAGTGAAGGTGAATGTCGCGGAGGGGCGTGAGCCAGTAGGACCACGAGTTTCCCTGCGACTTGAATTTGTCCATGGTGAAATCTCCCTGAAGGGCATCGGCCAACTGTGGCCCTACATACTTCTCGATGAAGGTGGGAAACTTGGCTTCGAGCTGGTGCGGATCGGCGCCCTCACGCAGCAGGAGGTAGAGATTCATCCAACCCCCGCCGATGAGACTCATGTTCTTGGCTTCGGGCAGCTCGACCAAAGACCGGAACATGTCGAAGTGAAAGTGACTGTTTTCGGGAAGGTCTTCAAAGACCGCGGTGACGCGATGGTTCACATTGTCGTCGATGAGCAGGGACTTGCCCACCGCATTCCCCTCGGGGAAATATTTCGCCGCCATCGTACGGCTGATGGCGACGGTGTTTGGTTCTTTGAGCGCAGTCCGGGCGTCGCCTTCCAGCAGGGGAAGGGTGAAGAACGTGAACAAGGTGCTGTCGGCCCACGCGATCTTTTCCTGGACGTGGTCGTCGCGATCCGGACGGCGAACGGTGCGCGGTCCCCAATCCCACAGCCTGGCAGTGGATTCGATCTCCGGATAGTTCTGGTGGAAAAGGTCGTTCAGCTGTGCCGCTCCCAAAGCAAGCCGCTTCTGCACCGCACCAAAACGCAACGCGGTATTGACGCGATAGATGCGATCGGCCTTTTCGTTAAAGTTGTCATAGCTAAGTTCGTGCTTGACAAAAAGCATGATGACGATACACGACGCAATGCCGACGGCAAGTCCTGCCACGTTAATGGTGGTGTAGAACTTGTTCCGGATGTGATTGCGCAAGGCGAGGAGGAAGTAGCTCTTGAACATAGTCGATGTTTTTGTTCGTATTTGAATGACTTTTTTTTGTGTTTCCAGTAGCCCATCGGTGTTGCCGAAAGACCCCACCGTGGCTTCGTAGGCTTCGACGAACTTTTTTCCCGAAGCCATCTGCTCTTCCACGCCGGCACAGATGTGATCGATGATCTCGTCCTCAAAACCTTCCAGCACGATGCCCCGGTAGTGGAGATCCTTGATGATATAATCGATATGGTCTTTTGTCAACTCAGCCATACGGTGAGGGGTGTCAATTCAGCTTTACTTGCAGCACGCTGCCCATCGTTTGAATAAAGTCCACAAATTCTGCGACGCGCTCTTTTGCCTGGACTTTGCCGGGGGAGGTCAGCGCATAATATTTTCGGATCCGCTTCCCGATGCTGACGGTCTCGGTGCTGAGCAAGCCTTCCGCTTCCAGTTTGTGAAGGGCAGGGTAGAGGGCGCCTTCGGTGAGGAGGATGTGCCCGTCGGAGAGTTCCTTCACCCGCTGGGTGATTTCATAACCATACATCTTGCCATGGTCCTTGAGGACTTTCAGTACGATGGTTTGAAGCGTGCCTTTTAACAGTTCAGGTGAATGCATATGAGATCAATACATAAGTGATTTATGCATTAGACGCTGAAGCGGGTCAACAGGTTGCATGGGGGTCTGGACGGTGTGCTGCATTTTTGATGGAATGGATTATAACAAGCTGAACATCAACAAATTAATCAGGTTGTGTTTTGGAATACTCACCGGAATTCAAGCCATCGGGTAAGGAAAGCTTGCCTTGATATTTGGCGCTTGAATAAAAAAAATCACAAAAGTATTGTGCAGTCAAGTAACTGCACATATATTTGCAGTCAAATAACTGCACAATGAAATCGAGAAGAGACGTATTCCAAGCCATTGCAGACCCCACCCGGAGGGCCATTCTCACACTGCTTGCGGTACAGGCCTTAACGCCTGGAGCGATTGCCGACAATTTCAAATCGTCGCGGCAAACCATTTCAAAACACATACAGATCCTTACCGAATGCGAACTGCTCGAACAGGAGCAAAGCGGCCGGGAAATTTATTACCTCATCAATGCAAAAAAAATGAAAGAAGTAGCCGAGTTCATCGAACCCTTCCGCAAAATGTGGGACGAGCGATTTAACAAATTGGAAGCCATCATGAAGAAGTATAAACCAAACAAATAAAAACACCATGGAGACAAAGACAAAAGTCCATGCCGAAGACGGCAAACAGGAGTTGGTGATCACCCGGGAGTTTGAGCTGCCCCTTGAATTGCTTTTCAGAGCCTATGTCGAACCCGAAATCGTCGAGCAATGGATGGGAACAAAGGTGCTGAAACTGGAAAACAAAAAGCACGGTGGCTATCAATTTGAAACGACCGATCCGAAGGGAAACAAACACTTATTCAATGGAACCATTCATGCTTTTGTTCCCAATCAAAAGATCACGCGGACGTTCGAGATGGAGAACACGCCGTTTGGTGTCCAACTGGAGGTCCTGGAGTTTCAAGCCCTCACCGACGACACCTGCAGACTCCAGATGCACGTCATCTATGAATCGGTCGCGCAAAGAGACCAGGTGCTGAAGTTGCCCTTCACGCAAGGCATCAACATGGCCCACAACCGGATCCAGGACATCCTGAACAAATTGAAAATCGTCAACAAATAAGAAATCGTCAACACATAAAAATAACACACTATGTCAAAAAGAGATAAGATCATCTATTGGGTTGCTACACTCTGGCTCTCGTTGGGAATGATAGCTACCGGAATTGTACAATTGTTAAAATCAAAAGAAGAAGTAGAGAAGGTCACCCAGTCGCTGGGGTATCCCGTCTATTTTCTCACCCTGCTGGGCACCTGGAAAATGTTGGGTGTGGTGGCCGTGCTGATCCCTAAATTTCCCGTCGTGAAAGAATGGGCCTATGCGGGATTCTTTTTTGCCATGTCGGGCGCTGTTTTTTCGCACATCGCCAGTGGAAGCGCGGGCAAGGAGTTTTTTGGACCGATGCTCCTGATCGTCCTGACGGTGGTGTCGTGGTATTTCAGACCTGCCGATAGAAAAGTTGCCCTCAGTTAATTCGTAAACAATTTAAAAATATAAGGTATGCATACATTTGATAAACTTGTCATGTTCAGCGTAGCGGTAAAGGACATGGTCGCCGCCAGGGATTTTTATGCGGATAAACTTGGATTCAAGATCACTTCGGACCACCGCCAGAATGATAACTATTGGTGGGTATCGCTCGACTTAGGTGGCGGAATGACGATCACCCTGACCACGGCTCACGAAAACATGAAGCCCGGGACGATGAAGCTGTATCTCTCCACTCCGGATATTCAAGCGACCCACAAACAACTCACGGAAAAAGGCGTTACGCTGGCGGGCGGGATCAATGATGATCTGTACGGTCCCGGATCAGGGGTCAAGTGGCTTACTTTTAACGACCCGGATGGCAACCAATGGATCGCGATGCAACCGAAATCCTGGTGACGCTGGAGTGATTTCCAAGATTGGTGTATATTTAAGTGAAACCAAAAGCAACAGTAAAACTTGGCGTACGTGTTCAATAATATTAAAAGTATAAACCAATGAAGAGCCCTAAAAAGAAGTTGTCATCCGAGGAACGCGAAGAACTACTCTTGGCCTTGAGAGAGCGTTTTGAAAAAAACATGAAACGTCATAAGGGTCTTGAGTGGGCCAAGGTAGAAGCAAAACTGGACGGGAATGCTGAAAAACTTTGGTCACTCAACGAAATGGAAACAACCGGCGGCGAACCGGATGTTGTTGGCCAGGATAAAAAGACGGGCGAGTATATTTTTTATGATTGCGCAGCGGAAAGTCCCAAAGGCCGTAGAAGTGTTTGTTACGATCACGAAGCCCTGGAGTCCAGGAAAGAACATAAACCGGGCAACAGCGCGATTCAGATGGCGGCCGAGTTGGGCATCGAGATCTTAACGGAAGAGCAGTATCGCGATCTGCAGAAACTTGGCGATTTCGATACGAAAACATCGAGCTGGATAAAGACACCTGCCGATATCAGAAAACTCGGCGGTGCTGTTTTTTGTGATCGCCGCTACGACACGGTATTCCTGTATCACAACGGCGCCGAATCTTATTATGCCGCCCGGGGGTTCCGTGGTGCGTTAAGAGTTTAAATTTTTCACTACAAACAACACGATCCTATGGCAAAAGGAAACATGAATCCTAAAGTTGACTGGTTTTTTAACAAAGCCAAAAAGTGGCAGGAAGAATTTGATAGACTAAGAACCATTGTGCTCGACTGCGGGCTCACCGAAGAATTGAAATGGGGTTGCCCTTGTTACACGCTCGAGGGTAACAATATCGTTTTGATCCATGGATTTAAAGAATACTGTGCCCTGCTGTTTATGAAGGGCGCGTTGTTAAAAGATGCCAAAGGCATTCTGATCCAACAAACAGAAAACGTGCAGGTGGCGCGCCAGATCCGGTTCACCGATCTCGAAGAGATCGTGCACCTGGAGTCTACTTTGAAATCCTATATTAAGGAAGCCATTAAATTGGAAAAAGCCGGTGTGAAAGCGCCCTTAAAAAAGACTTCGGAATTTAAAATGCCGGAAGAATTTAAAAACGTTTTGGATGAGACCCCTGCCTTGAAGAAAGCATTCAATGCCCTCACGCCCGGCCGGCAAAGAGGATACCTGCTTTATTTTTCGTCGGCCAAGCAAGCGAAAACCCGGGAGGCAAGGATTGAAAAGTATATGCCGCAAATTCTCAAGGGTAAGGGATTAGAAGATTAGTGCCATCAGAGATCCCCGGACGCAATCCCCCCACATAATGTCGCATTCGTCCCATCGTCGACTCGGTTTTTGAGGCTAAGTTTGTATAAAAGATCGTAGACTTAATTTCGAGCCACCATGGAAATGCAAAAGGACATCAGCGCAGAATTGCCACCGCCGCCCGCCCAGTCTTTCTGGGCAGCACTAAAAGATGCGGTCGCGGGATCGGAGGCGGACTATACGGCCATTCCCCTTAAACGAGCCATCCTCTTGCTGGCGGTTCCCATGATCCTGGAACTCGTCATGGAATCTACGTTCGCTGTGGTGGATATCTATTTTGTTGGCAAGCTGGGGGCTTCGGCCGTTGCCACTGTAGGACTCACGGAGACCTATTTGTTCTTGTTGTATTCCATTGCCATGGGGCTGGCCATGGCCGTTACCGCCATCGTTGCGCGGAGAATAGGAGAGAAGAATAAAGAGGAAGCGGGAAAGTCTGCCGTTCAATCCATCTTTCTGGCGGTGTTGTGCTCGGTGCCCTTTTCGATCGCGGGCCTTTTCTTTGCCAAAGATCTGTTGAAACTCATGGGAGGCGATGCATGGGCGATTGAAGAGGGGTATCGCTACACGCAATGGATGCTGGGAGGCAACGCCATCATCGTGTTGTTGTTTGTGATCAACGCCATCTTTCGCGGTGGCGGAGATGCGGCGATTGCCATGCGCGTGCTTTGGATTGCCAACGGTATCAATATTATCCTGGTCCCCGTCCTGATCAACGGGCTTGGACCTTTCCCTGCCCTGGGCATACAAGGAGCAGCGATCGCCACCAGCATTGGTCGTGGAACGGGCGTGATCATCCAGCTATGGGCGCTCTTTCGTAGCGGTAAACATATCCAGGTTAAACTTTCACAAGTCTACTGGGATGCGAAAGTAGCGCTGGGCATTGTAAAAACTTCATTGGGTGGCGTAGGGCAGATGATCGTCAGCATGACCTCGTGGATCTTCCTGATGCGGATCCTTTCGGATGTCGGTAGCGAGGCCGTTGCGGGTTCGACGATCGCTCTGCGCATCATGATGTTTACGCTGATGCCCGCATGGGGTTTGTCCAACGCGGCAGCAACGCTCGTGGGCCAGAACCTGGGCGCCGGCCATGCCGACCGAGCCGAGTCTTCCGTTTGGAAGATCGGCGGGTATAACATGGTGTTCCTGGTGTGCGTGTCGGCGGTTTACTTTTTTTACAACGAACCATTGGTGAAGATCTTCTCCGACGACCCCAAGGTGATCAGCATCGGGGCGGAATGGCTGCGGATTCTTTCCTATTCTTATTTTGTCTATGGCTGGTGGATGGTTTCCGTGCAGGCCTTTAACGGCGCGGGCGATACGAAAACACCCACCAAGATCAACATCGTGTTCTTCTGGCTCATCCAGATCCCATTGTGCTACCTGTTGGCCGTCAAACTTCATTGGGCACATTCGGGCGTGTTCTGGGGCGTGTTCGTTTCGGAGACTTCGGTTGGACTCTTCACGCTGTGGCTTTTTTCCAAGGGAAAATGGAAGACGGTTAAGGTTTGAAGATCAGAGACCGCGATCGAAGGAATTAAATCGCTTCAGGCTTCTGAGCGCGTAGCGAAGACCCCCACAGGAAGGCGCGGATAGTCTGCCCCAAATTGCTTATTTTGGGATCAAGCCCCTGTGTTATGAGAAAGCAAACTACGCTGCTGCTGAGCCTGTCTGTGCTATTTTTGGTTGACACCGCGTGGTGCCAGCAACCCCAAAAGAAAGCCAACGTCATCGTGTTGACCGACATCGAAGCCGATCCCGATGACACGCAGTCGCTGATCCGGTTTCTCCTGTATTCCAATCAATGGAATGTTGAAGGCTTGATCGCCACGACGTCCATCCACCAAAAAACATACGTCGCTCCCGAATCCATAGGAGCCGTTCTGGAGGTCTACAAACAAGTGCAGCCCAATCTCACAAAACATGAGGCAGGCTTTCCGCCATACGAGGCGCTGATCGCGAAGATAAAAAGCGGGCTGCCGGTGTACGGTATGGCGGGCGTTGGGCAAGGTAAGGATTCGCCCGGATCGGACTGGATCGTAAAAGTGCTTGAGCGGCCAGACAACGACCCCGTTTGGTTCTCGGTTTGGGGCGGCCCCAACACGCTCGCGCAGGCGCTCTGGAAAATCAAAGCGGAGAAAAAGTCCCCGGAGGCCTCGCGGATCTTCAAAAAAGTCCGTGTCTATACCATCTCGGATCAGGACGACAGCGGGCCGTGGATCCGGAAGAATTTCCCCGATATTTTTTATGTCGTCACACCCGGATACAATTACACCCATGCCACTTGGCTTGGGATGGCCTTTCCTTCGCCGGGAAGTAACGCGGAAGTCACCTCCCCGAAGTGGCTGGCCGCAAATATTCAACAAGGCCATGGCCCGCTGGGCGCCGCCTACCCCGATGTGGCCTATGGCATGGAGGGCGACACGCCTGCATTTCTCAACCTGATCGACAATGGTTTGAGCGATCCCGAGCACCCGGATTTCGGAGGCTGGGGGGGACGCTACGAGTATTATCTTCCCGCATTTGTCGACTCGAACACGGGCCCATTCAAACGGGCCAACTGGCCAAAGGATGAGCCCGAAACCCGTCCCATCTGGACAAACGCCTCCGACTCTGTGCTTTCTCAGATCGATCAGAAAGTTCATTTCGGCAACCGCGAAACGATCTGGCGATGGCGGGATGAATATCAAAACGATTTTGCCGCGAGGATGTGCTGGACGTTCAAAGAAGGGAGTGCATGCAATCATCCGCCCATAGTCAAGCTCGAACACGGCGATAAAGTCACCGTGAAATCAGGGGCGCAATTTTACCTTTCCGCAAAAGGCTCGAAAGATCCGGATGGTGACTCCATGAGCTATCTCTGGTTCTGCTATCCGGAAGCGGGAACGTACAGGGGTACCGTGAGCTTCAGACCTTATGCCCCCAATTTATATCGACTCCCCGTGACCGCCCCCGTGGTGAGCAAGCCCGAAACGATTCACTTCATCCTCAAGGTTTCCGATAAAGGTTCTCCTGCGCTGACGCGGTATAAACGGGTGATCGTTACGGTGGTGCCTTGATTTGGGATGAGCGCCACTCGAAGACGGCGATGCAACCAAAAACGTGATGTTAGAAAAGTATCGGTTTTGAAAAGATTAGATGTAGCCATCCTGCCCCGATCTCCGTTACTTTGATTTTTGCTGATGCCAGCCTTGAAGGTTCTGCACCGGCAAATTTGAACGGCTATAAGATCCATGACGAATTCCCGCATAAAACAACTGCTCTGCTGCCTCGTATGGGCCATGCTTTGGGGTTGCTCTCCCGACAAACAAAACACCGACGCCACATGGCCCACATTCGGTCACGATGTTTCCAACACCAAATTCTCTGCGCTCACCGCGATCGACACCTCGAATGTCGCGCAGCTGAAGGAAGCCTGGCGTTTTGAAGACAGCACCGAAGGGGGCGGGGTCTATTTCAACCCTGTGATGATGGACAACCGCGTCATCGGTCTGATGCCGTCCAACAAACTGGTGGCCATGGATGCCGCTACCGGAAAACGGTTGTGGGAATTTGCTCCAGACTCGTCGGACATCTCGAACTGGTCGAAGGGAATGACCTACCATGCCGGGAGTCCTGACCGGATCTTTCTCATTTCCGGGGGCACGCTGTATTCCATCAACGCGGAGACCGGTGCCGTCATGAAGGACTTTGGCAACAATGGCCGCGTCGATTTCTATGAAGGTCTGGAAGTGCCCGACGCCATGCGTGCGCAGGTGCCCGTGTCCAGCAACGCACCGGGCGTGGTGTATAACGATCTCTTTATCGTGGGATGTAAGGTGCCAGATGAACTTCCGTCGACACCGGGGGATATCCGGGCGTTCAATATCAACACCGGCAAGTTGGAATGGGTCTTCCATGTGATCCCCAAACCCGGCGAGTTTGGTGCCGACACCTGGAGCGCCAACGCCCGCCAGCGCAACGGCGGCGCTAACTGCTGGGCCGGCATGGCGTTGGACGAAAAGCGAGGCATCGTCTTCGTGCCGACAGCGTCGCCCTCATTTGATTTTTACGGAGCAGATCGCCCGGGTCAAAATCTTTTTGCCAACTGCCTGCTGGCGCTCGATGCAAAAACGGGCAAGCGCATCTGGCATTTTCAGACCACCCACCACGACCTTTGGGACCGCGACAACGGTTCTCCTCCCAACCTGGTGACGATCAAGCGCGATGGAAAAGCAATCGACGCCGTGGCGCTCGTCACGAAGATGGGGTTCCTGTTTTTGTTCGATCGCGAAACAGGCGAATCGCTCTTTGAGGTAAATGAAGTACCGGTCGACACCGTCAGCCGCATGCCGGGAGAGAAGCCGTGGCCGACACAACCCATCCCGGTGAATCCGCCTTTTGCGCGCCAGGGCTACGAGGAAAAGTTCTTTGGCCGTTCGGCTGCGTGGATCAAAGCGGAGATCGCAAAAAACAAATACAAGACCGGCATCTACGAGCCGCCCTCCATGGAGGGATCGATCATTCTCCCCACAGCCCACGGCGGGTCGAACTGGGGTGGAGCGACCGTCAACCCGGAAACGAACAGAATATTCGTCAACGCCATCGACATTCCCTGGATCCTGAAATTAACCGACCTGAAAAAAATCCGCGAAGCCAACCAGCTCAATCCTGAGATCTTGTACAGGACCTACTGCAGCAGTTGTCATGGAGCGGATAAAAAAGGAGGCGCCGGTCCCGATCTGACCTCGCGTGCGAAAAATTACAAGAGCGCGCAGATTGCCAGCATCCTCAGGAAAGGTGCTCCGCCCATGCCCTCGTTTAAATTTTTGTCCGAACAACAGATCGAGGCCATCTCCGCCTATGTGAGGGACACCGTCGCACAAGCATCCTTCGAGACCGCCGGCATTCCGGAAAACAATGAACCGTATGGCTTCAACGGATACAACTTTTATCTTGATCCCGAAGGCCACCCGGCCATCGCCCCTCCGTTCGGTACGATGACCGCCATCGACCTGAACACGGGCGCCATTGTGTGGCAGGTGCCGCTCGGCGAAGACCTGCGATTCAAAAAGATGGGCATCCCCAATTCCGGCACGTTCAACCGTGGGGGAGGCATTGCCACCGCCGGCGGGCTGATCTTCATCGGCGCCACAGACGACAACATGCTTCGCGCGTTTGATCAGCGGACCGGCAAAGTGCTATGGGAATACCAGTTGCCCGGCATGGCCAGCTCGATCCCGTCTACCTATGCCGTTGGCAACAAGCAGTATGTGGTGGTGTCGGTGAATGGCGAGCAGCAAAATAATTTCAAGGGAGGGTATTTTGCTTTTGCGATCCCGTAGAGCATTTAGAATTGGAAGAAGAACAATAGAAACACTAACGGCTGAACCCCGTTACCTGGAATACATGGGAGTCACTAATGGGAGGGGATCAAAAGTTGAGAAAAAATCAGGACTTTAATCGACAATCCGATTCTAACTATTCCAAGTATTTTGGCTGCTAGTTATTTTCTTTTGAATATTCTAAATAATCGAGTCCCAATTGGTTTATTTTTTTTGATGGCTCGGCAAGAAGTGAATCGAGTATCTGTTGTAAAATCTCAATGTGCTTTTGTAATGTATCGGAGTAAATTTTCTCCGCTACGATATAGTCATCAATTGTTTTGTATTTGTCTTTAGAAGGCTTATATTTTTTTTCAAATTCAATTATTTTGTTCTGATAAATTTCGCCATGTGAAAAGATTTCAATTTTTAGTGCATTGCGATTAATCATTTTTTTTAACTTATCTTTTTCGAGATTTGATATTCCCTTTTGCTTGAGGGATAAGCTTAGGAGTTTATTTAATTCTGATAGAACCATGATAAATTCATATGTGTAGAGCTTATCAGATGCGCGTAACTGGTTTGTTGTGTAACTGAGGTTTGATGAGAACGAGTTAAGGTTTTTTTCCTCAAGTTTTAGATCTTGAAGCTCTCGGATTTGTTTTTCATCTTCGAGATTTTTCACAACTATCTGCAAATCATCAACTTTTGCGTCTACAAGTTTTTTCTGATAGAAGAGTGCTATTGCAGCAATAGAAATTGTTACGATCGTCAATGCATTTCCGAAGTTTATCTCACCATTCCACTTGATGAAGGAATTTTTCAATTCTTTTTCTTGTTCTTTTTTCACGCTTTCATCATGCGTAGGCGTCGGCGTTTGCTCAGGATTTGGCTCAAGGTCAGAGTTTTCTTCCATATAGCTATTTTTTGGTTTATCGCTAAGGCGTATTATTACGGAAGGGAGAAGATTGAAATGGAAGCTAAGGATCGCTGATATTTCATAGGATTAAATGCATTTAACGTTTAACAATCTTCAAGAGATTTTCACCTTCGATCTTCAACGTGTAAATACCTGGCGCTAAAATTGACAAGTCGATAGTATAGTCGGGAAGCTCACCATTGGCAACGACTTTACCCACATTATCGCAAATGATGAAACGATTCCCGATTAAGTTTTTCGATGGATGTATCGTTACTTCACCATCTGTCGGGTTGGGGAAATAGGTGGTTTCGTCGTAGAGTTCGGTTTTGAAACGCAGCGAGGCAAAGGCTAGTGTTTCGCTTGAACAATGGATGTGAACCCTGACTTCATATTCGGCGCCGGGTCTCAGTCCCGTCAACGATAAATTTGTCGAGGCAGTTTCTATCGTCTGCCAGACCTTGCTGCCCGAAATGGAGTAGTCAATCACATAAGGATAGCCATCGAAATTATCGCTCCACGAGAGTTCCGCGGTGGTGTGTGTTATGGCATCGGCGGACAGATCAAAAGGCACATAGCAAAAGGTGCTAAACGATGTTGAGGAAGGGTTTTCCGTGGCCATACATTTTGGGGTAACGGTCACGGTATAGGGCGTGCCAGGAGCGAGACCCTCCAGTATGAAAGACGTTGCGCTGGTCGTCACGGTGGTTACCGCGCCCCCGGTAACTGAATACGCTACGGTATAGCTGTCGGCCACCGATTCGTCCACCCAATTTACCTTCGCGCTGAACGGCGTAACGGCATCGACCGATAACCTCGAGATTTTAGCACACGGCATCGTAAAGGATGCGTTCATAAAATCAGAAGTGAGGTTTGTGCAGGCCATGCTTCCTCTTACAAAATATTGTTTTCCGAGAACCAGTGCATGCAAGGTGAGGTCGGCACCGATCGATGTCCAGGTGACTTTGTCCGCGCTGTATTCAAGAACGGCATTGCCCGGGTAGTTGCTCGTCCAGCGCACGTTGGCGCTGTTGTAGGATGAAGGCGTGACGGTGAGCGTAGCCAATTTAGGACACTGGGTTGTGAACTGCTTATACTTATAGTTGCTGGGTGGATTGCACTGTCCCCTGTAACGCAGGTCGTAGGTGGTGCCGGGCAACAGATTTTTGATCTGACTGCCATATTGATTGATCCACTCGTTTTTGCCGGCCAAGGAATAGGCCATTTCAAAATAATAAAGACCGGCGGATTCATCGAGCGTGGCGTTATCGATGCCGATGCTGGCGATGGAGAAGCCATCGGTGTATATACACTCCGTTGTGAAGTTGATATAATAGTAATCGGTGAAGCCAAGACCGCATTTGGCCCGGGCCCTGAGCTGATAGGTGTGACCATACGACAGGTTGGTCAGCCTGGTCGAGGAAACCCGTCCCCAATAGGTGCCTTCGTAAGAATAGTCGATCTCGAATTGATCCAGGGTGGTATTGGGCGGCAGTGTGATCGTTGCCACATAACTCGATACGCTGACGCTTACCTGCGACGGATCAATACAATTATTTGGCGAGTTCTGCCAAATCTCCATCAGGTAGCCTTCGTGGGGAAACTGGTGGTAAGAAATGATGTTAATGACTTCGGGCCGGCCATCTCCATTTAAATCATTGATGGTCATATTGGGGATCGACTCAACGGCATCGTTAAGCACGCCAAACTCCAGGGATTTGTCAAAAGAGGCATCCGAGATAGGCGTATTGGCAGCGCCTTTATTTTTTAAGAACGAAAACTTTCCATTTTCCAGGCCGACCAGCAAATCGACGGCGCCATCGCCATTGAGATCTGCGGGCTGAACAACGGATGCTTCATAGCCGGTCAGGGCAGAGGTCATCGTTCCAACGGTGACGCCGGGCGCGGTTTTCTTGTTTTCCAGGATGGCCAGGTTCACACCCTGGTAGGGCGAATAAGCAACGAGATCTTTCCATCCGTCCAGGTTCAAATCCTGGGAAACATATTTGGGATAGGTGATCATGGCATCCTGAACGGTGTATTCATCAAATGCAAAAACACCCGGCTGACTGCTATTGACGAGGATCGGAATAAAGATCTTATTGCTCGCATCGGCCCACAATTCGGGCTTGCCATCGTTGTTCAGGTCTTCGCTATACAAGTCGTTTACCGGATAGGCGAGCGACTTTGAAAATTGATTGACGAAATTTTCAGACAACACGAGCCCTTTTGGATTCTGATTCCGGAATATTTTAACCGTAGCAATACCCGCCACATTTTCGGCCACGGCAATATCCACGCGGCCATCCTGATCCAAGTCATTGAAGGCTAAATTCCAGGAAGTGCCCACGGACAAACTCACGGGAGGCCCGAAGAAGATATAACCCGGCACAGACAAGTTCGGATACACCCGCACACCATCCTGGTACTTCCCTACAATGTCTTTAAGACCGTTGCCGTCAAAATCGATCAGGAATAATTTCTGAGGCGTATCGACGGAGTTGAATGTGTTTCTTACAAAGGAGGCATCGGTTATATCACCACCCTGGTTTACATTCTGAAAGACCGAAAAACCCAGATAGTGGCGGACAACGATATCGGGTCTGTTGTCGCCATCCATGTCCTGCACCAAGGTCTGGTACATGTAATCGGTGCTACCGATCTTGAGTTGCAGGTCGCCTTTTTTGAACTCTCCCGAAAACGTGGGAACAAATTCCTTTACCGATTCGGCAGACAGACCCGACTCGGCATCCCACACGGAGATCGGCCCAAGGGATGCTCCGGCGGGTACTTTAACTTTTATTTCGGTTGAACTGGAAGACAGCACAGCGCCCCGGGTGGCACCAAAGCTCACCACGTTCTTTTCAGGTGTTACATTAAAGTTCTGCCCGGTAATCGTCACCTCGGTGCCGATGGGGGCCGTTGTTGGCGTGTAAGAAAGGATAACGGGTCTCACACCCGTGAAAAAACTGGCCGACTCGCTCTTCGACGTTGCCGAGCCGTTGGTGGCGACAAGTCTGTAATAATAGGTTTGCCGCGGTTGAAGACCTGTGAGGGCTGCCGAAACATCCAGGAACTCCGTGGCACCGGGAAGAGACGTCGGGGGGGTCACCAATCCAAAAGCAGGCGTTAGCCCATACTCAAAATGAAATGAAGTCGGAAGGCTGTTGGGGTTTATCTGGCCATACCATGTGGCCGTTGTTTCGGTCATGTCAACCCTCCGTAGGAGTTTGACGAGTGGTGCCAGCGAAATGGTTGTGAATTCGGTTGTAGCGGACGAGACGCCGTTTTCGTTGGTGGCTACCAGTTTCAGGTAGTACTTCGTTTCACTTTGTAACCCGGTGATCACCCCTTCCACTTTATTCGTGTAGGGATACTCTGCAGTTGAGCTCCCATAAGCGGGTGTGGTGCCGTATTCAAAATGGTAGGTGGCAACGTTGCTCCTCGGGATCATGCTCCCGTTGATCTTCACGGTGGTGGCCGTGATATCATAGACACCCAGGCTGGTGACCGTAGGCTCGTCGATCACACCAACGGCATCCCAGGCATTGGCTACTTCCTGATAGATCGTGGAGTTGTTGCCATACAAATCGGTCGCGGCGAGTAAGGAGCCTATCCGGCTATCGAGATAGTCCGATTGGGGCGCCAGGTACTCCGTCAGATTTCGATACGTAATTTTGACTGCGGCGTCCATGCCAATAGCATTGACCGAATAGTTTACCTGGCGATCATTTACGCCGCTGCCACCCTTGCTTAAAAGATAAAACCAAAAATTCTGTACGCCTGAATTGGTGTGCACACCGCCATAGTCATCGGCACCCGTCTGCCACATATCGCCGAAATAAGTATCCGGTTGACTTTTAACGTTGGGGTTACTCATGTCGCGAATACCGCCATCACGGAAATGCCGGCCGATTTGCCATGTGGCGGCACCGCCTAAGACATTGAACTCGACGGCCTTCCCTAAAATATCGGAGAACGATTCATTGAGCGCTCCAGACTCATTTTTGTATTGGAGCTTGGCTTCATACTGCGTCACGCCGTGCGTCAGTTCATGGCTCACAACATCCAGTTCAACCAACGGGTTGTTGTTGCTGCCGTCTCCCAAAACCAGCAGACTGCCGGTCCACATGGCATTGTCCCAACCCACATCGACGTGTACGTAGGACTTGATGGCACCGCCAAGGTTGTCGAAACTGTTTCGGTTGTGCTTTGTATAATAGTATTCATACGCTTGCTCGGCGGCCCATTGCGCCGATACAGCGGGTTGAGAATAGTAATCGTTATAGACGGTGCCCGAGGAAGTGAATACCGGCGGGTTGAACGGAATACCCAGTTGTAATATCAGAAGGGAACGGTTTCCAAAATCGTACGTTCCGATGATGCCCCCATGAGCAGTTTGCCCGACCATCTGCGAACCGCTTCCGGTGCTTTCGATCCGGATCGGTTTAAGTCCATAATAGTTTGTCATTCCCGTTCCGGTGATGTAGGGCAGGGGGGGCTCAGGGGGGGTGTCTTCGCGGCAAGCGTTTACCAGGCTTACTTTATTGAGCACTTGCCCGTTGCGCGCATCGATGGAGATCCTCCAACGCTCGATGAGCGATACATCGATGTCGAACTGGAAGGCGATGGCAAAACTTTCGGGCGCGAGCGTGAAGTCTTTGGAGACGATCAACTTCTGACCTCTTCTAACGGTGGTGTCCTTGGTTTGGAGATATCTCGTTGCGAGTTGAAAAGCCTGCGCTTCGTTGAGGCTGATGTTCATGTCGGGATTCATGTTCCGAACGGCTTTGCCGTTGACGGACGTTACAAAGCCACCTTTCTCATGCAACCGGTAGCCCATGCCTTCCACCAAAAGGCCTTTATAATACTGTTGCAAAAGGCGATGCCGCATCCCGAGATCGTCGGTGTTGGATTCGGCTTCCACGAACGTGAATTCGGCTGGTATGTTGAAATACTGATTGATGTTAGCCAGGAACGACGAGGCCGTAACGGTTCCCGTCTTAAACACCATGGCGCGGGGTGGTTCGTTCCGCCCGCCATAGTACGCGGTGCCTGTACCAGTGTTCGACACCCCGAGGGAAGCAGGGGTGGTTCGTGCGCTTTTCTGTGCCATGCTCTGGCCAACCGATAAAAAGCAGATGAAAATGACGAGTAGAAGTCTATGCATAAATATCACTTAACGATGTGCACCCAATTTTTACAAGTAGCCAGGTCTCCAATCTTGAGATGAACATAATATACGCCCGTGGCCAGGTTATTTCCATTCCAATCATTTTTGTAATCGGATGACTCGAAAACCGTTTTGCCCCACCGGTCGACCACGGTCAATTGCACGGGCAGACCAACCTCGCCGGGAGGGATCTTGTCGGCGCCGAAGCTTACCATGAAATTGTCGTTGTAGCCGGGTGAGCCATCCGGGGTGAACACGTTGGGGACCATGAGCGTGTACACCGGCAGCTTTATCGTTTCTTCGGAAAAACAGATGCTCTTTTGTGCCGTGAATTTCAGCGAATACATGCCATCTTTCTCATAGAGGTGCTCCACTTCGGTTTCAGTGGAACTCGTTCCATCACCAAAGTCGAAGCGAAAGACTACGTCATCCTCCGGGGGGCTTAGGTTTTGAACATAAATGGATGGGCGATCAACACAATTGTCGATGAGACGATGCTGCCATTTCAAAGCAACACTGTCGATCACGGTCACGTTTATGGTGTCTTTTCCGACGCAGCCATGTGGATCGGTTGCGGAAAGAAAATATTGCGTGGTCTGTGCGGGTTTTACAAATGGCGAAGGATCGGATGAAGTATAGCTGTGATCTTTCGTAGACCATGCATACACACTTCCGCCGGTGGCGATCAAATGGAAGGACGTGCCGGCGCAGATCTCACCATCATCGCCGGCTTCAATTTGTTCCCTGAAATAATGAATGGTTTTTGTGACGGCATCATTCTTATTACAGGTGTTCACGTTGGAGGCCTTCAATTTTACGATGTAGGTGCCGGGCTGTTGATATTCGTGAATCAATGAAACGGTGTCGCTGATCTGGATCGGCGTTGAACCATCACCAAAATCCCAGGTGAAATCAATGCCGTTCACACTTTTGTTTTTAAACCGCACAACATCCGGAGAGCAAACATTGTCGGAGCCAAAGTTTGCCAGAAACGCATGAACATTGGGGATGATGCCCACGTTTAGTGTATCTTTTTTGGAGCAACCATTCGCATCCACCACCCTGACAAAGTAAGTCGTCGCCTTCGTTGGCCGGACCACGGGAGCGCGGTCAGCGGAAGTGAAGGTCCCATCTTCGCTGACCCAGTTGTATTGAACGCCCCCACTTGCCGAGAGCTGAAAACTGTTCCCTTCACACACCAGGCCGTCGGCCTCTACCTGAATGTTGTCTTTAAAATAGTTGATGATCTTGGTGGTCGAATCGGTCTGGCTACACGTGCTCAGGTCGGTGATCTTCAGTTTGACTTTATACTGACCCGCCCGTTGATATTGATGGATCACACTCCGGGGGTCGGTGTCGACCTGGTTGAGTATGGTCCCGTCGTCAAAATTCCAGACAATGGTCTTTCCCCCGGTGCTGAAATTTTGAAAGACGATCGAATCGGGATAACAAACATTGTTGAACCCGGGCATGGTCAGCGCAGTATTGTTCGTATCGAACATGGCCTTGAGCGAAGACAAGTCGAACTTGAAGGCCGCATTATTGCAATTCGCGCTAAGGTTCCGTCGCGATTTGGCATTGGGCGAAGTGGGAAAATCGGAAGCAGGCAAGTCGTTCGGCGTTCCAAAGGCGCAGCCCGAGCAAACGGCATGATAGACGATGCCATACTTATCGAAGCGCGACGTTCCGCCGTCGACGTGCGTTTTTGAAGAATTACCACCCAGGTAAGTCGAATACACCAGGGTGGAGGCGTCGCCGTTCAAGACCATGAAATAGAAATCAGAACCCGAGGTGTTCTTCTGATAGGCGTCGCTGGTGATGGGCATCCCGAAGGTGGTGCTTTGCCAGAAACCGGTTTGGGTGCTTGAATTCACAAAACCTCCCCAACCTGCCATGTAGATGTTGTCGCAGTCGTTCACCAGGAATGCCGTGGGAGAAATATTCGGGATGACCAGTCCGTTGGTAGACCCCGAGCCAAACACGGTAGAGAATTTCAACGCGCTGAGATCGGATGAAAATTTTTGCAGAAACTGGCCGCTGTTGGGGTTGTTGTATACCCCGGGAGTTATTGGCATGTGGCCGGCGGTCTGGCCATAACAAAACACATTTCCACTGGCATTGAGGTCTACAAAGTAAACCTGGTCGAATGAACCGGTGCCCGTGAACGTAGCCTGCATGATGGCGCTTCCGTCGGCGGCGAGCCGCGCAATCCAGCCGTCGACGATGCCATTGAAGGTCGTTTGATAGGCGCCAACTGTGGCCGGAAAATCTACGCTGGTGGTTCCTCCGGCCAGCACAAGGTTCTTGTCATTGTCAAATTTTATCGAATAGGCCGCATCAAAACCGGAGCCTCCCAGGTAGCTCGACCAAACAATGGACGACAGGTCAGGGGCCAGTTTGACCACGATCCCATCGGTCGTGCCGCTGTTAAAAGTATTGTCGAAGCCGTTCACGATCGGAAAGTCGGCGGACGACGTGACGGAACTGATGTACACATTCCCCGTCTCATCCGTGATCACATCACCCCGCATCTCATCGCCATAGTTCACGACCAATGGACCGCCCGATTGTTTGGGTTGGTTCAGCCCGTCGTTGCCCGATCCGCCAAGGAAGGTTGACCCCACCAGGCGATCGCCGGTGGGCGACAAACGGGTAATCACAAGATCCCACTGATCGTTAGTGTCGAGCACGCGATTAAAGATGGTTGTGCCGAAATTAAACGTTTTGTCAAAGGCGCTGGCCGCGGTTGGGTAGTCGGTTGAACTGGAAATGCCCAGCACGATCAGATCGCCCGTAGCTTTATCCACCACCAGGCTTTCAGGAGAGTCGTTGTTTGCGCCGCCCAGGTGTGTGGCATATAAAAATTTCGTTCCTGCCGAATCATATTTGATGACGGCCATGTCAAAATTCCCGTGGTTGGTGGTCTGGAACGCACCCACGGTGGCCGGGAACGAGCCTCCCAGGTTCTGACGTGTTACGCCGGCGGAATACAGGGTGCCATGTTCACCCGGGGTTGCCGTACTTCCCCAGTTGTCGGCGGTGGAACCCGAATAGGTTGAAAAGATCAGGAGCGGATCAATGATCAGCGGTTGGCGCGTGTCGTAGTCGGAAGGAAAGGAAAATGAAACTACGTTGTCGCGGAGCCGGTATTCGCTGGGCACGGTCTGTTTGTTAGTGTCATTGCCCTGGTAGGAAAATGGTTTTAATTCGTTCAGCGAACCCACCCGGGTGCGGATCTTTAGTTCGTCATCAAATTTGTCAATGCCGTCGACACCACTGTATTCAATTCTGATTTGCGATGGGTCGGCGCCGGGCTTGACGATGAAATCGTATTTTAAATTGTTCCCAACCGACGTGACCCGGAAATCGATGCCCTCGTAAACCTCCGGATACAGGATCGAGGCATAGGCCCGCGCATGACTAGCCCAACGGTTGGCATCTTTGCCGACGAAATAATTGTAGTAGCCACTCAGTGGGTTTTCTACAATGGCTTTGGATTGCGGGTTCGATCCTAAAAAATTTATCTGGAAGTAGTGTCCATCGATCGGCTCATTGGCCGATTGTGCGTCAGATTCATTGATAGCCTCGTGATTAGCAAGGTGCCGGTGCTCGATTTCCTCCATGTCGAGGAGCAACACCGAAAAACCTTTGGCGGAGACGCCTAAGCGTCCACCCGGAACCAACGCCTGAAAGTCAGAGCCGTTGTTCCATTGGCCTTTGTTCTCAATAAACCGCAACGCATGATTATTCTGGGCGACAGCATGAAATGCAATCAATAACAGTAGGGGGGCTAACCGCATAACTTCGCAAACGTATAGACGTTGCAAGGTACGTTAAAAAATTATAAGTAACGGCATCCCTATTCCGGCACCACGTTTTGATGCTTATTGTAACTTATTGATTTTCAGATAAATTGGAGCTCTTGCGTTTATTGCTTTTTGTTCGCGGCGTTGTATTCCTCATCCGTCACTTTTTCAAGCCACACCACGCGACCAGTTTCTGTATTCTGCGTAATGGCGACATGCGTCATGGATTGGGTTGGTGATGCGCCGTGCCAATGCACAACATTTGGAGGACATTTGATCACATCGCCCTTCTGAATGATTTCAATGGGCTTTCCTTTTAGTTGATGATAACCCACCCCGTCGGTCACCAACAGGATCTGACCCGCGTAGTGTGAATGCCAATGGGTGCGTGCGCCCGGTTCGAAGGTCACATTCCCAACGCTATTGGTCATGACCGAATCCTGTCGCACTAGGTTGTAAACCCAAACGGTGCCGGTCATGTTGGGATTGACACCGGTTTGACCTTTGGGGAAGATGAGCTCACGGTCCTTTGTGTCCGCAGCGGCAGGCGGTAGCTTGGTGGTCGATATTTCGCCAAAGACTTTTCTTGCCGTTTCAATTTCCGTTTTACCCACCGACTCGCCGAGTAGAGAGATGATTTCTATGAGCTGATTTTCGGATATCCCCTGGCGGATCGCGACACGCATATGCGATGAAAGCATCGGCTCAACGCCGCCGATGCTGATCAACGCCGCTACCGTTGCCAGTTCGCGTTCAGCATAGGTTAGAAGATCCCTGCTAAAAATATCGGCGAACAAATGCTCCTTGAGAAACCGGTCGATCTCCGGGCTAAAGGCATTGTACCCAGTTAACTCACCTTGGGGTCTTCCCGTTAACTTCTCGAGTGTCTTCTTTCCGGTTTCGTACTTATCGCCTCCCTTTGGAATGGGCGTCACTTCTTTGCCAACGTCATCTTTGATACCGCTTGCCTTTCGTTCTTCGAGAACAGCCATTAATGTTTGCAGTCCTCTGATGCTTCGCGGGAAACCAGCGTAGGCATAAACGTGGACAATAACTTCCTTTGTTTCATTGATCGTAAGCTTTGCGTCTAAGGCTGAATGCAATGCACTTTTGAGTCTATCCAGATCGCCGTTCGCGGTGAAGGCAGCAGTCATCACGATCGCTTGCTGCCGTGGTGTCAGGGGCTGGTCACCCGGTTTACTCGTCTGTGCAGAGAGAAGAAATGGCGCCCACAGGAAAACAATAGTGAGATAAATTTTGGTAATCGCTGCGCTTCTCATGTTTAGTTGGGTAAAAATCGCTATTGGGTCGCCTTCTCCAAGTCAGTATTTGTTATGATCGAACCGGCTTCAACATCATGCTGACCTACCGGTCAACACGCGCCTGAAGGTGTTGCGGATAACGCGCACCCTGAACCTGGATTTGTGAAAATACATTTCCGATCTCCTTCAAGTCGTCGCTGGACAGGACCAGCTCTTCCGCCTTCAAATTTTCCTCCAGGCGATGGATCTTCGTTGTGCCCGGGATGGGAACAATCCACGGCTTTTGGGCCAGTACCCACGCCAGGGCCACCTGGGCGGGTGTTGCGCCTTTTCTTTTTGCAAACTCGCCGACCTTATCGACCACGATCTGGTTTGCTTTTCGATTCTCTTCTTCGAAGCGCGGCACGATGCTGCGAAAATCTGTCTTGTCGAATTTTGTATCGGCGTTGATCGCGCCAGTGAGGAACCCCTTGCCCAGCGGGCTGAACGGGACAAAGCCAATGCCCAACTCTTCCAGCGTCGGCAATATTTCTTGTTCAGGTTCTCTCCACCACAACGAATATTCACTTTGAAGGGCTGCCACGGGCTGCACAGCATGAGCCCGGCGAATACTTTGCACGCCGGCCTCCGACATGCCGAAATGTTTCACTTTTCCCTGGGCAATGAGTTCTTTCACGGTGCCTGCAACGTCTTCCATCGGCACATTCGGGTCTACGCGATGTTGATAGAACAAATCAATGCGATCTGTTTTTAATCGCTTTAGCGAAGCCTCTGCGACCGCCCTGATATTTTCTGGCCGGCTGTCAACGCCGACTGTTGGCATGCCTCCTTTAAAACCGAATTTGGTTGCCAGTATGACTTGGTCCCGAAAGGGCGCAACCGCTTCTCCAAGCACTTCTTCGTTGAGGAAGGGCCCATAGGCTTCTGCTGTATCAAAGAAATTAACACCCAACGCATAGGCGCGTCGTATCAATTTGATCGCTTCTTGCTTATCCGTCGCCGGACCATACCCAAAACTAAGCCCCATGCAACCGAGACCAAGGGCAGACACTTCCAAGCCGCTTTTTCCTAATTTTCTGTGTTTCATAGCCGTATTCCTGTTTGTTCTTTTAACACTGCAAAGGTGCGGCTGTTCCAGGGTTGGAGACTTATACAAATTACTGGATTGTCTACCAAATTCACGGATTTGGGTCCTGACATTCAAACTTACTCGCTCTTTATTGAATCAACCGGATTTGCCCGGGCTGCTTTTATCGATCTGAAGCTCACGGCCAGGCCAGCCAGGGCCGACGATAACAGCACGGAAAGGATCAGGAGGTCGATCGGAAGGCTAATCCTGTACGCAAACGCATTGAGCCATTGCTCTAAAAAGTAGTAGGAGGTGGGCAGTGCGATGAGCGAGGCGATGAAGACCAGCACCATAAATTCTCCCGACAACAAAGCTGTGATTGCCGATACCGAGGCGCCAAGAACTTTTCTGATCCCGATTTCCTTGGTTCGCGCTTCCGCCATCAATGACATCACGCCATAGAGTCCAAGACAAGCCAGGAAAACCGACAATCCACAAAAGACAAAGATCAGTTGGGAAAGTCTTTCGTCTTGGCGATACAGCTGGCCCACGTGTTCGTCCAACATCAGATAATCGAAAGGAAGATGGGGCGCAATGGCCTTCCAGTCCGACGCCAGAGAGGAGAGGGTGTTGTTCAAGTCGCCGGCGGCCACTCTGACGTATAAATATTCGACCTTTGTTTTTGGGACCAGCAAGATCAGCGGAGCAATCGCGGCATGAAGGCTGGTGAAATGAAAGTCTTTCACCACGCCAATGACTTCACCGGTCTGGCCATAGGACGAGAGCTTTTTCCCGATCACCGTTTTTTTATCCCAGCCGAACATTTTCACAGCAGCCTCATTCAGGATAAATGAAGTGCTGTCGTGAAGCGGCTCGGTGAACGTTCTTCCCATCGCCATCTCTATTCCCATGGTCTCCACGAAATTGGGATACATTCGAAACATACTGATCATGCGCGGATCTTCCGAACGCCCCACTTCCTCAACGTCGGTGATGCCTTGCTGGCCATCAAAAAGATCACGGCTCGCGGAAACGCCAAGCACGTTGGCATTCCCGGAGAGTTTATCTCTCAAGGTTGCGTAAAGCTTTCGCAGTTGCTCGTCGGGAACATGGAGAACAATGATCCCCGCTTGGTTATAGCCCAGATCTTTTGACCGGACAAAATCGATTTGCCTTTTAATGCTCAGGCTGCCGGCAATCAACACCGCCGTCACGAAGAACTGGAACACGATGATCGATTTTTTAAACGAGAGCCTGCCGCTTCGCTGGTGAAATGCGTTCGTTCCTTTCAGCGCTAGCCGGGGTTTCAATCCCGATAGAAAAATGGCTGGATGTAAACCGCCAAGACAACCGATGACGAGGACTAAAGCCATATAGAGGGGAAGCCATTCCCGGTGCGTGGCCATCGTAAGGGACAAGCCGGTACCAAACAGGATTTCCAATTTGCCGATCCCCACCTGAAGCATGACCATTCCCAGTAGAAGACTGATCGCCGCGTTAAAAATGGATTCGAAAATGAATTGAGAAAAAATTTCCATGCGACTCGAACCCAGGGAGCGCTTGATGCCGGTTTCTTTTACCCGGTAGACGGCGAGCGCCGTGGATAAGTTGGCGAAATTAAAACCCGCGATGCCCATGATGAGAAAAGCGATTGCCGCCAGCCCGATCGTGTAGGTGTAGTCTCCTTTCGTGGAAATGCCGTCGCGCTCCAGGATGTTGCGTGAATGCAGGTACACGTCTTTTATCGGTTGCAATTGATAGTTGACTTTCCCGGCGTCTTCACGCGATCGGTATTTCCGGATAAATGCCGGGAATTTTGCTTCCACCTCAGCTTTGTTTGACCCCTCGCGCAATCTGACATACGTTGGAAAGGACGTCCACTCCCAGCTGGCGAGGCTGACGAAAGTGCGTTTTGGTGGCGTAAATGTCTCGAACGAGATGAGCATGTCGAAATCAAAATGCGATTTGCCGGCGGGAAGCGTTACGCCACTGACCTGCACGAGCAGGTTGTCTACTTTGATCGTTTTATTTATTGGATCCTGGTCGCCGAAATACTTTTTGGCAAAGGCGGTTGTGATGACCGCGGTATTGAGTTCTTTCAGCGCTGTATTCGGATTCCCATGAGCGAGTGGAAAAGTCAAGACCTTAAAAAAATTGGAGTCCGCATAGAATACTTTCGTCTCGTAGAATTTTCTATCACCGATCTCAATCAACACATCATCCGCATGACGCAACCGGACGGCAGCTTCCACTTCCGGAAGATCCGCCATGAGGGTGGGGGCGAGCAAGGGCGTTCCCGCCGCCTGCACTTGTGTTCCGGTTGGGGTTTGCGTTACCGTGTTGAGGCGATAAACGTTGTCGGAAGCGCGATGAAATTTATCGTAAGAAAATTCCTCCGCCACAAAATGAAGGATGGCGATAGACGAAGCAAGTCCCAACGCCAGCCCACCGATGTTGATCAAGGTGTACGTTTTGAATTTTCGCGCATGGCGCAAGGCGATTCGAAAGATCGTTGACATCATAGGTAGTTCATGGCATTAATTTTTACTTCCCGACACGACGGGTGATCGTTGTTGATAATCAGGCACTTGAATTCAGTGACGTACAAGTTAACGACAAGTATTCCAATGATCAAATCGAAATGTCCGGAGGGCTCACTAGATTTGACATACTATGCCGGGATCAGCAAGGACCGCCGATATCGATCAAATGATCGCCACCCTTCCACGCGATGAGGCCGTGTTGGTAAAGCGGCTGCGTGCGCTCATCACGGAATGTATTCCCCAGGCAACGGAAAAGGGATACTACGACCAGGCCCTACCGTTCTACACCAGGAACCGGCTCATCTGTTTTATCTGGCCGCCGTCTTCGGCTTGGGAACCAAACGCGAATCAGGAAAAGCGAAAGGCAAAAGGTGTGGCGCTCGGTTTTAACCAGGGAAATTTGATGGCCAATGAAGATGGGGTGTTGCTGGCCGAGGGACGGAAACAGGTCTATATGATGTATTTTAAAAAGCTGGACGACATCGATGAGCAACAGGTCCGGGCCCTGTTATTCGAAGCCGCCCTGATCGACGAGCAGTTTGCCAAAAAGAAGAAGAAATTGTAATTCCCGCAGCGAATTCATCAATAGACGGCCTGAAAGAAAATCAAACTCGTGAGCGATTACGGGAAGCCTAGTGTTTATTGCTCCACGCCATTTCGAAAAGTCGAAACCTCTCGCACGCTGCCGTGCTCGTTGTAAGAAATGATGGTGCCATTGCCATTTCGAAGTGTGCCGGCGTCGCGGCGTTTGCCATCCTCGGTGAAGTTGGAGACTACTTCCCAGCTAAGACCGTCTTTGTAGATCTGCTCGATCCAGAGTTGGCCATTGGGATGAAAATATTTTCTCGAGCCGTGAAAAACATCGTCTTTGAAGGTCACTTCTTCCATGATTTTTCCATTGGGATAGTAGTGGCGCCCCACACCATTGAGCAGGCCATTTCGTATGGGCAGCGTTTTTTCGAGTGTGCCATTCGGATAGAGAATGTGGTCTACATACTCCCGTGAACTCCCCAGATATTCCTGCTCCTCTATGATCTTGCCGTCGATCCTGTATTCACGGGCCATGCCGTGTAAGCTGTCGTTTTTAAAGGTACGCAGCATCGCCAGCGTCCCGCGAAGGGTATACTGCCGCCATTCGCCATTCAGTTGGTCGTTCTTGTATTCTTGTTCCCAGATTTTGTAACGATGCTGGCTATTGAGGCTGTCGATCACGTAAACATTAACTTGTCCTTCCTTTTTGCCGTTTTTCCAGGGAGCTTCAAAACACAAGAGTACAGGTCCCGCAATTTTTATGGTCGTCACGTTGTCGTCATCAATGTCCCACAACACCGCGCTGCTTTTAATGTATGTAATCGACTTTCCGTTCTTTACGCCGTCGTTCACGTTCTTGAAGGTCCCATCGTTCGACTCTCTCAAATGCTTAACGGTATAGCGCGGCGCTTGTGCCATAATGGAAGTGCCTGCGAATAGGAAAATTACGGTCAGTCTAATGGCGATCGTCATGCGGGTATCCAGGTTCAGTCGTGAAATGTCTCCGGCAATGCTGGGAGGAGCGAGGGAGTCGCCCGGCCCAATCTAAGCCAGCAGCGTTTTATAGTGCGATGTGATGAATTGATCAATGGAATCCAGGAACGCATCCAATTCCATCTCGTCAAGGTCGATGATCAGATTTTCTTTGTTGGTTGACACCTGAACTTTGTGAAGGACATTTCTTTCGTCCCGGATGAGCGTAAGGCGTTGGATCTCCTTCAGCGCGAAGACACCCGACTTCTGGTTGTTCTTGTATTCGATGGCGTTGTCGGTCAGCTTCAGGAAATCGTTGTAGTTATTGATACCGGAAACTAATTTGATAGCGACGGGTATGACCGTGCAGAGGATCGCCCAAATGATAAAGCGAACGATATGGACGTCGAAATTGAAATAGACAAACGCGAAGATCGCCGGTATGATGCAGTAGATCAGCAGTTGTGTCTTGAGCTTGGTCCTGTGGTTCCTGAAGGTCACACCGTCTTTGCCGGGTTTTATTCTGATCGGGAACAAAAATTCTTCCCAGAGCACCAGCACCATAATGATGACCGCCGCACTGATCAGAAACATGCCGAAGTAAGCGTTTGATGTGCCTTCCATCAGTTCGCGCCAATGCGTGTGGAAGAGCTGCGACGACAAAAAGAACGATAAAACAAAGATCAGTATTAAAAGCCCTACACTAAATTCTACCGGATAGGTTGGACGAATGATTTTTCCCATGATGCCTTCTAAATAATCGACAATAATTTGGGTGCGATTATAAGAAAAAATATGAGTTAAATAGTATTTTTTTATTTCGGGAGGTTGTGCTACGACGGTCGCCAATGTGCTGCTGCTCAGGGAGTGACAAATCATGAGCAGCGATTTTTTTAAGCACATTCCTTCCTCGTGATGGGCGTTTCCGGAGGGAAATTCTTCTGTCCTGAAATTTAAAGCGCCACAATTTTTCCCGTGCGCACCGATTCATCGCAGGCGAAGGCAATGCGAAGACTGTTCACAGCGTCCTGGACATGGTCGGTGAGGTCGATATTTTCGTGGATCGCCTTCAGGAAATAGCGCTGCTCACGATTGCAAAGCTCCTGGTGATCGGGCTCATCTTTCAGGTTGATCCACTCGTCTGCCTTTTGGAACTCATCGTTCTTGTCGAGTGCCGCATGGTGGTATCGCAGTGATTCTGTTTTGGTGTGCGACTCCACAGAATCGGATTTTCCCGTGCCGCCTGCTTCGCGGGCCACGATAGACACGCAACCCTTGGGGCCGATCACATCCTTTACAAAAAAGGCCGTCTCGCTCATCATAGGACCCCAGCCCGCCTCATACCAGCCCACCGATCCATCTTCGAAACGGATCTGCAACTGGCCGTAGTTATAGTTGCCGGCAGGGATTTCCTCCGTGAGCCGGGCGCCAATAGCGCTCACCTGCACCGGCTTGGAGCGTGTCATCTGGCACATCACATCGATGTAATGCACGCCGCAATCCACGATGGGGCTCAGGCTTGCCATCAGATTCCGGTGCACCGTCCACATGTTGCCATGGCTCTGCTGGTTGAGGTTCATGCGCATGACGAGCGGCTTGCCCAGTTCGTGCGCAAGCTGAACAAATCGCTCCCAGGAGGGGTGGTGACGCAGAATATAACCGACCACCAATTTTTTCTTTGCCTTCCTTGCCGCTTCGGCCACGCGCTCTGCACCGGCCACGGTATCGGCCAGGGGTTTCTCAATGAACACATGACATCCCTGCTCCAGCGCCTGGATGGCAAAGCTTTCGTGTGTGTCGGGATAAGTTGAGATGCAGACCGCGTCAGGTTTGGTCGCCTGCAATGCCTTTTCATAGTTGTCAAACAAAGCGTAGCCGCCACCGAGCTTCGCATTCAGCACTTCCTTACTTTTTCCACTGGAAACCAGGCCGCAGATCTCGACGCCTTTCATGGTGTGATAAGCCTGCGCATGGGAGGCCCCCATATTGCCGCAGCCGACAACAAGGACCCTTAACAATTTTGTTTGATCAGACATGATGGGATGTATTGGACAGGCGACAATTTTAGCGGAAAATGCCGTTATATTAAAACGGATCTGTCACTATTTTAAATTTGGAGGATAGCGATGAGCAGCGGTCCGGTTGTCCGAAGAAACAGGGATCAATTGTTCTTATACTTCGTAACGTCCAGCGCAACGCCCACATAGTTGCCGTTGGGCAACATGGAGTTCACCCAGCTGAACCACACCTTCTTTCCATCTTTGCTTATAAGACTGGTTTCCATGGACATGATTTCTTTTGGAAGAATGTTCGGATAATTCAAGATATAATCGCGACTGATCCATCCGTCCCGTAAATTCTGTGAGCTCCACCAGCCCTCCTTCACCAACTCTTTCGGGTCGTATCCCAGAAGATTTTGTACAGAGGGGCTGACAAAAACAATGTCACCCTCCTTGTTGGCGACAATGGAAAGGACGTTCAGCTTTTCGAGCGTGGAATGAGATTTTTTTACACTCGAAATAAGTTTCAATCGAACGGCGATCACAATACCGAAAACGCCAAGGGCGATGATCAGATTCAGGAATGCCATCAGGTTTTCATGTCCCAAATGCGAACTCGAATAGGCCAGCATCGATGCTAGTAAGATGATGGCACTCTGCACCCCGTAGTAGAAGAGACTGTTGATGATCACGGAACTGGCGCCCACCACTAAGATCAAAATGATAACCGCATTGGGATCGAACCGATTGATCACCACAAACGCGATGACATAGAAGAGGGTGGACAGATACAGAAAAAGCGAAAAGTAGGTGACCGTGATGGCCCGCTTGAACCGGAAATAGGTGGAGATAAAAGCTACCGATCCCAGCCCAATGATCGTCCAGCGCACGGCATCCAGATCGGTCAGCTCCGGCAGGAAGCGGTCATACAGCAGTTTGGTCACGGCGGCGGTAACGGAAAACAACGCGATGACCAATCGCACAGAGCCGATCGATTGTCGCAGCAAACTTTGGTAACGAAGGGACTGGTAGGTTCCTGGTTCATGGGGGTCAGATAAAAGCCAATCATAAGGTTAGGAAGAGTTTTCCCAACTAAAAAATCAAAATCCTGATAATTATTACCTCGCGTGATTCTGGTTGCCGGGGTAACTTTTTAAGAGGGAATTGATCCAAAAAGCGGGCTTTTCAGCCCCTTACGCGCTGGTTTAAGCAACCTGGCAGGGGTGTGTTCGGTGGAATTTAGAACGGCAAATCGGGATCCGGGTCCGGGGCCATTTCCGGATACCCCGGTTAGGAACAGCAACGTAGACCCGGCAACGTCATTCACACCGCTTCGGAGGCAGAAGGGTGTGTGGGTAGTTGCGAAGAATGGAGGGTGCACGGCTGGATCATCCGTTAGAGCATGACCTAACCATTTGAAAAAATCAGCTGCTTATCTTCTTTATGTTAGTCGTACAGGTAACTGTCTTATCCGTTTTCCGGTGGCTGCAAAAATGGCGTTGCACAGTGCGGGTATGAATGGAGGCACAGGCGGCTCGCCAACGCCCGTAGGCTTGTCGTTGCTTTCCATAATGTGCACGGCGGTCTCGTAGGGCGAGTCGCTCATGCGGCCCACCAGGTAGTTGTGGAAATTGGATTGCTGAACAGCTCCCCCGGTCACCGTGATCTCACTTTTCAAAGCAAGGCTCGCGGCGAACGCGGCGCCGCCTTCAAACTGTGCTTTGATCCGCTCCGGGTTAACGGGAGTGCCGCAGTCGACCACATAGTCCACCTTGGGGATCCGGATCTTGTTATTGGCATCAACAGTGACTTCCACCACGCAGGCAACATAGGTGAGGAAGCTTCGGTGTGCCGCGAAGCCCTGGCCACTTCCTTTCGGGAGATTTTTTCCCCAATTTGACTTTTCCCTTGCCGTTTCAATCACCTTCCGGAAACGCGCCGTACTCCACGGGAAGTCCTCCAGTTTTTCGCCATAATTCCAGAATTCTGTTGTCAGCGAATTGAATTCAATAGAGCGGTCGCTTCCCAGCAAGTCGAGGGCATTTTGGATCGGATCAACACCGCGGGCCTGGGCCACTTCATCCAACGTGCAGCCTACGGCGTAGGCGTGATGGATATTGGCCACCGACCTCAGCCATCCAATCCGTGTTTTGACGGTGGCTTCCTGAGTTTCGCAGCATACATTTTCAATGGCAAAGGGCATGTCGATCATGCCCATGCTCAACTCTGCTCCGCTGGCCTCTTTGGCCTTGCTATCCGAAGTGCCATCGATGGGAGGAAAGACAGACCGGTGGAGCCAGGACGTGACTTTGTTGTTTTCGTCGATGCCGACTTTCAAATGCTGGGCAGCCGGGAAGTGATAGAAGTCATGTTGGATATCATCTTCGCGGGTCCATAATATTTTCACGGGGGTGCCCATCGTCCTGGAGATGAGCGCGGCTTCGACAACGAAATCCGGTTTTGACTTGCGGCCAAAGGCACCGCCCAGCAGCGTCACGTTCACGGTCACCGCTTTGATATCGAGCTTCAATGCTTCGGCCAGCGATTTCCTTGCCCCCTGGGGATCCTGCACCGGGGCCCAGACCTCGCACACATTATCGTGTACATGCGCCAGGGCACAAGGCGTCTCCATCGGCGTATGCGAAAGGAGCGGCACCATATAGTCGGCTTCGATTACTTTTTTTGCATTCTTCAGGGCGCTATCGACTTGTCCATTTTCTCTTCTTACTTTTCCTTTTGTCTTGGCGCGTCGCAGCATATCGCTGTTGTAGGTGTGTGAGTCGTAGTCCGCGTTGATGCCTTTATTCCAGGTGACCTCGAGCGCTTTGCGGCCTTGCAACGCGGCCCAGGTATTTTCGGCAACAACCACGACTCCGCCGAGGGGCTTATTTAAGGTGGTGGGAAATCCGGGCGGGTCCAACGTGAAAATTTTTAGCACACCCGGCACTTCCATGGCCTTGTCGGCAACAAAAGACTTCAACCCGGCGCCGGGTTCGGGATTGCGTTTGATCACGGCGATCTTTGTGTTGGGAAGGTGATTGTTGTCGAGACCGAACTTGGCTTTGCCTGTTACAATGTCTTTCAAGTCGACAATGGAACTTTGCTTGGCGATGTACTTAAAATCTTTTGGCGATTTCAAGGTCACGCTGCTTTCTGCGGGGATGGGTAATGCGGCCGCTTTTTCGGCGAGATAACCGAAGCCAAGCGATTTTCCGGAGCTGTGGACTACCTCATGATTTTGTGCTTTGCATTCCGAGACGTCCACGCCCCACTCTTTGGCGGCGGCCTGCTCCAGGAGTAGGCGCACCGTTGCGCCCGCCTTTCTCAGCGGGGTGAAAAACATTCTCACGCTATAGGAACCATCGGTATTTTGATCGCCGTATTTTTCATCGGCGACGGCCTGCACGACCTTCACCCGGTTCCAGTCGGCTTCCATTTCATCGGCCATGACGAGAGGAAGACTGGTGCGTATTCCCGTTCCCATTTCAGACCGGTGGGCAATGAGCGTAACGTCGCCATTGCCGTTAAGACTGATGAACAGGCTTGGCGTAAAAACAAAATCCGGATTGCCCGTGAGTTTTTTTGTGGTATCCGAACAACTGAAGCTGATGCCCAGCAACAATCCAGACACACTCATGGAAGTGGATTTCAGAAAGTCGCGGCGGCTGACTTTGAATATCGTGGACTCGTTTAATGCTGTCTTCATTTGGCTGTTGTGTTAGGGGCCCGCTTAATGGCTTTCCTGATCCGCTCATAGGTGCCGCACCGGCAAATATTTCCCGACATGGCGGTTTCGATATCCTGGTCATTTGGCGCCGGGTTCTTGGCCAGCAGCGCTACCGCCGACATGATCTGGCCGGCTTGACAATACCCGCATTGCGGAACATTCTCATCCATCCAGGCTTGCTGAACCGGGTGGACTTTGTCTGCCGATGCGATCCCTTCGATGGTGGTCACTTTCTTATTTCCGATGGTCGACACCGGCGTGGAGCATGACCGGACGGGCGTGCCATCGAGGTGCACCGTGCAGGCTCCGCATTGGGCCATGCCACAACCGAATTTTGTTCCTGTAAGACTGAGGTTGTCGCGGAGCACCCAAAGCAGCGGCGTATTGGGGACGGCTTCCACCTCACGATTTTCGCCGTTGACGACGAGTTGGTAAGTTGCCATGATGAAGGAATTGTTTTTTTTGAAGGTAATGAAATTAAGAGAACGGTACAAAACGATCGGCGGATTTAGAAAGCGGATTGGGAGTGTAAATTTTTTAGGGTGAGCAGAGCATTACTCAATCGATAGCAGTGACGCCGTCATCCGTGAATTTGGATAAACTTCAAATATTATACTATCTTCACTTTGTTCCACTAAACCCCACACCACATTCTGTGAAAAACAAATGGTACTTCCTGTTGCTTTTCGTTGTCATCTTCAGCTGCCAAAACGAGAAACCCAAAGGTTGGATTGATCAGGCTCGTTTACAAGACCGCCAGGCTGCCGACTGGCTGACCACCGGCGGCAATCAAAACATGCAGCACTATTCTCCGCTGGATCAGATCAATGCAGGAAATGTAAAAGACCTGGGGTTTGCCTGGGAATACGACGCCAGTTCACACATTGGCAATGTGCCGCGCGGTCTGGAGGCCACGCCCATTGTGGCGGATGGGATCATGTACACCTCCGGCGCTTGGGGAGCCGTGTTTGCGCTGGATGCCAAAACCGGGAAAGAGCTTTGGTCATTCAAACCAAAAGTAGATCCCTCATATGTTCGCCGGTCGTGCTGTGACGTGGTGAACCGCGGCGTCGCCGTCTGGGAAGGAAAAGTATATGTGGGCACGCTGGATGGATTTCTCATTTGTCTCGATGCGCAGGACGGCAAAGTGCTGTGGAGTGCCGATACGTTTACCGATAGGACCAAAGCCTACACCATCACCAGCCCGCCGCAGGTCGCGGGCAGCATCGTGATGATCGGCAATTCCGGTTCTGAATTTGGCGTGCGCGGTTACGTTACCGCCTATGATCTGAAAACCGGTGAACAAAAATGGCGCTTCTTCATCGTGCCCGGCGATCCGGCCAACGGCAATGAAAGCCCCGAAATGGAGATCGCGGCCAAAACCTGGGACCCTAAATCGCATTGGCAAAGTGGAGGAGGAGGGACGTCGTGGGGCGAATCGGCTTATGATGCCGAACTTAATTTGCTCTATGTGGGCACCGGCAATGCCGCCCCATACCCGATCTGGTTCAGAAGCCCATCCGGTGGCGACAATTTATATCTGGCTTGCATCCTCGCCATCAACCCCGACACGGGAAGATTGGTCTGGCACTATCAAACCACGCCCGGAGAGATCTGGGACTATACGGCCACGCAAAATATTGTGCTGGCCGATGTCGAAATAAAGGGCAAGCCCCGGAAAATCTTAATGCAGGCACCCAAGAATGGTTTCTTTTACGTGTTGGATAGAGCCACGGGTGAACTGATCTCAGCAGAAAAATATACACGGGTCAATTGGGCCAGTCATGTCGATTTGAAGACCGGGCGACCAGTGTTGACCGAACAAGGACAATGGTACAAGGACAAAACAAAACTTGTCGTGCCTTACCTGGGCGGCGGACATGTGTGGCAGCCGATGTCCTTCAATCCGAACACGGGATTGGTTTACTTGCCGGAGCGGTCGGTGCCCCAGGTGTTCAAAACGTTCGACACCTACCAATGGCTGCCCGACGTAGACAACACGAACCTGGACTATGCAGAGATGTATAAATTCCGGAAGCATGTTCTCGACCAGGTGAAAAATTCAGAAGACACCATTCGCACAGAAAGTTTGCTGGCCTGGAATCCCGTCACGCAACAGGTTGCCTGGAAATTTCCCGACGGCGGTCCCGATGGTGGGACCATGTCGACGCCCGAACTGGTATTCCAGGGAACACGGACCGGGTATTTCAATGTGCACAACGCAAAAACAGGAGAGAAGCTGAAGTCGATCTTCACGGGCAACGGGATCATGGCAGCCCCCACAACCTATAGCATAGACGGCGAACAGTATGTTGCCGTGATGGCAGCCTATGGAGGAGCGGAGACGAGCGGCTATTTGCCGGATGCCGTCATCTATCAATACGAAAACAAAGCGCGGATCATCGCCTTCAAACTGGGAGGAGGAGAAACACCGCTACCACCAAAAAAGAAACCCGTAGAAACACCCGCGCCGCCCGCGATGAAAATACGGGAAGACCTGATCGAGCGGGGAGCTTATCTCTACAATTTCTATTGCGACATTTGCCACGGCAAGTTTGGCGACCGTCATTTGTCGCAGCATCCCGACTTGTCCAAATTGCCGGAAGCCAAGCACCTTTTGTTCAATGATATCTTGTTAAAGGGTATTCTGTCGCAAAATGGAATGGCCAGCTTTAGCAATTCGCTGAGTGAAGCCGACGTGGAAGCCATTCACAGTTTCTTGCTAAAAAAACAGACCGAGCTGTATACTAAATCCCAATCAAAATGATTTCTCCGTTGCGTTAGCGTGTCTCCGTTTTGGAGTTCAGACTTATGCGTTGTGACGATTATTGACCCGACTGAAAATATTGTTTTCAGTTGATTGTAAAATATAGCTTCGTTGTTTAACTTCGTCATCAGAGCCCATCTATTTACTACCAAGATACTGGTAGTGTATAGTTGGGCTTTTTGTTTGTTCGCTTCCGGTTCCTTGACCTAATCCTTAGTATAGTAGCAAAGTTCTGGGTTCCCATTTTTCGGGGAGGGATGTTGCTATTATCACATCACGGCACGCATCGTCCAGGAGATTTTGAATCGAAAATAACATCACTTCAATCAGTACAAATCGTTAACACTTTTTTATGACAGGAGCCATTGCATTAGATGTCGTTATCGGGTTGGTTTTTATTTATTTGTTGTACAGCCTGTTCGCCACCATTATTTGTGAGATCATCGCTGTGCAATTGGGTATTCGCGAACGGAACCTGAAACAGGCGATCCGCAGAATGTTGGAGGACTTTCCGGAAACCTCGGAAAATAAGGTTGTCGCATTTGGCAAACAAGTGAGCCTGTCGATCTCTGAAATGTTTGAGAATTCCATGGGCCCGGCGGCCTGTGTGTTTTATCATCTCCCCATTATCAAATACTTCGCACGGAATACCTTCCATAGTAAGCCGGCTTACATCACGAAACAGAATTTCTCAAAAGCGGTCCTTGAAATATTTCGACGCTATGGCGGCGGCGATGACCTGAGTGATCTGGAGAAAATTCAAAACGTTCTGCAAGGGAAGATCCAGCACACGGAAGTGCTCAAGTCCTTGAAGGATGCCATCGATATCAACTCTGACACTAAAAAGCCGTATGAGCCAGGCGACAAAAGAGATTACAACGTGATTTTTAATGCGCTGAAGAAAGAAATCGAGGGCGTAGATATTAAGGTCTCCAGTTTGGATACGGCGCAGCGCATCATCTTTGATGAAATTAAAAAGTTAATGCTGTCTGTGAAGGCGGACGACAAAAAAGATTACAACGCGATTTTTGATGCGTTGAAAGAAAAGATAGCAGGCAACGATGAGAAGGTCTCAAGTTTAAACAAGGCGCAGCGCATCATCTTTGATAAAATTGAAAAGTTAATGGCGTCTGCGAAGAGCGATAAAGACAAAAAGGCGGTCGACAAAGATTACGACGCGATTTTTGATGCGTTGAAAGAAAAGATAGCAGGCAACGATAAGAAGGTCTCAAGTTTGGACACGGCGCAGCGCAACGTCTTGAATGAAATTGAAAAGTTAATGGGGTCTGCGGAGAGCGAAAAAGACAAAAAGGCGGCGGTGTATCGCGTGGATGAAATGCTGAATTTATTTGGGCATGAAACCCGAAGTCACCTGACCTCTCTCCTGAAGGATGCCAACAACGACCTCCTGAAGTTCAAGCTTCACCTCGAGCAATGGTTCGAGGACACCATGGACCGGGCTTCGGGATGGTATAAACAAAAGATCCAGGTGGTGCTGCTCATCGTGGGGTTCATCATCGCCATCTGCTTTAATGCCAACACCTTGGCCATCGTCCATAAACTGTCCGTAGACAAGGATGCCCGCGAGAAAATGGTAGAGCGGGCAACGCGCGCGATGAGCGATCCCAAAACAAAGTTGAACGTCGACAAGGCAGGAAAGCTTGGCGATACGGCCGCGACCGAGGCGAATGAAAAGGCGAGGCTGGACTCCTTGAAGACCATTCAGCGTGAAGTGCAGCAACAACTTGACGATGCCAACTCCTTGCTTGGGAGTGGTTGGGTCGATCTCCCGGACAACCTTCCGTTAGTACCCTGGACACCCGCAGCGGAAGATAGCGCACGCAAGTTGAAGAACAGAGGGTTCCTTGATTATGCGGTCGTCGATGTCTTGGTCGGAGATTCGGTAAATAGGAAGATCCTGAAGTTTCCGCAGGGGATGACCTCAGGGGTACTGAGTTGTCTGGAGGAGCGAGACGTTTGGAGTAGTGCTGAGGTGTTCACGGGCGCCAATACGACCGGAACAAAAATCGCGGTCGACAATAGTTTTGGCGGATATTTTTTTTACCTGTGGAGTAATATTTTCTCAGCTGCGTTCTGGGGTTATTTGCTCACGGCGGTAGCCATTTCACTGGGCGCGCCATTCTGGTTCGACATGTTGAATAAACTCATTCAGATCCGGGGGGCTGTAAAAGAGCCGACACAAACCCAGGTAGCCGGCGGCACAGCGTCGAAAGACACAGGCCTTTCCGATCCTGCCCATCCGTTAAACCGAAAAGGGTAAGCCATCATGAAACTAGTGGTCAAGGATTTTCTGAACGTGCGGGTAGGAGACCCCAATGTCAATGCGCCAAGCTTTCAGTACCTCGCGCCGGGAAGCGAAGTGGAGGTGGATGGACGGTTATACAAAGGCGGGGAATTTGAAAAAATAAACACCTGGTACAAGGATGCCGCGAACAACTACTACTGGAGTGGCGGTTTCGCGGTGGAGAAAATTGTAACGCCCACGGAGTTCGATCCGGCGAAAATGAGCTGGGGGCACGAACGGTATAATCTTCCGTTCATATGGAACAAGCTGAAGACCACAGGGGAGGGCATAACGGTCGCCGTGATCGACACCGGCGCCGACACGCACCACGAGGATCTGGCGACAAAAATCAATCCGCTGTCAAAGAGCTTTGTTGGTGACGCGGGAAATTTCAACGATACCGATGGTCATGGTACAACCATGGCAGGGATCATTGGCGCCAGTGGAAAAAGCAAAGTATTCGGCGTGGCACCGGGAGCCGGGTTGTTAATTCTGAAAGCTTCTGAGCACAAACGGGGTGGGGATGTGAAACTTTTTGCCAAGGCCCTGGACTACGCGGCGGATATAGCTGCCGTGGATATTATTTCTTTCAGCACGGTTCTCCCTGACGATGCCGATCTGAAGACGGCTATTGGCAAATGCCACGCGAAAGGGAAAGTGGTCATCGCAGCCATTGGTAACGCAAGGGATATCAGCATCCCCGAAGGGCCCGATGTGAATACTTTTCCAGCGTGCTACGATAACGTGATCGCCATTGGGGCCTTTGACCCGGCAGGAAATATTGTTCCATTTTCAAACTGGAATCCACAGTTGGATTTATTGGCGCCCGGGGATTTATCGGTGTTGACCACCACCCTGAACAACGGCCGCGGTTTTGGCGGCGGCACCAGCATTGCGACCGCATTTACGGCGGGCTGCCTGGCCTTGCTGCTCGCTTCTGCAAAGGGAAAGACCAGCAAAGATAAATGTATCGAAGCGATCTTCTCCACGTGCGACGATATCGGCCCGACGATCGGAAGGGATATTCGAAGCGGACGCGGACTACTGAATTTAAGAAATGCAATTACTAAACTATAAGTGTTATGAAAAAAGCCCTTCTCGTTATTACAATTTTTATTTCTCTTTCGGCTAGTGCCCAGATCGCGTTCCAGGATGCCAAAGCCATTCGGGAGCGCTGTGTCACGATTACGCCTCCCACTTTCGCATTTAATAATGACAACGAGTCTGTTCATATTTTGGTAGGGCATCTGAAAAACTATTTGCAAGCAACGGATAGAAGCAACCCGCTTCTGGTAGAGGATCAGGTGCTGAGGCAATTTGTAACCAATCCTTTCTTCGGTACGGAAATTCAACCGCTTATTACGGCTACGGGGGCGACTCCGGATGTTGCCCAAACCATTTCTTCCGCCGCCAGCAAGTTGGGTGGACTGAATGTCACCACCGTCGCCGACGGGATCGCCCGTTTCCTGGTAGAGCGAACGAAGGCGGAATTGGATGTGTACTTTTTTGAAAGGTTCAAGGAATTTCTGGAAAACAGCACTTACGGACACGACCTGCAGGTGCTTTTTCCAAACACCCATTCTGTGATGAGCGTTGTTGGCAGTGAAATTTACAATTACCAGATGTATCTGCAGTCGTTGCGCGAGGCGTTCGCGCAAGACCTTGCTGCGCTCTTGTCCAACACGAATCGCTGGATCAACCAGAGCCCGCCCGGCACGATCGTGGCCGTCATCCAGCGATCTGCATTGTATCCATATCTTCGACTGGCATTGCAGCTGGCGGTGGATATCCAGAGCGGAAAGCATCCTGGCGATATCTTGAATGAATTTGCGGGAAGGGACTTCAGCGACACAGCCGTGTGGGGCGACTTTGGATCGATACTGAAAACCGCCAACCTGTTCTCGCAATCCCTCCGGTCTGTTGATCCGGAACGTTATTGGATCTCGGAAACGGATTTTGCCTCCTTTCAGGATATCACCTTTACCCGGCTTTATCTCGGGCTGCTGTACAAAAGAGCCGAGGAGCTTAACATTCGTATTGGCCGCACCGATCTGACAGCCGTATTTACAACCCTGGCTACCGGTCTTGACCGGGGGCAACAATTCGTTGGGGCGCTAAAACCCTTGCTCGTCCAGGCGGACCAACTGATTTCGGAAATTAAAGGACAGAGCGAGCGTGGCATCGCCGAGAACTACGTCATGTTGGGAAATAGCATCCTGGAGATTGCCAAGGTCACTCATACATCCCTGCTGTCGTCGGCAGGTGTAACCTTGCTTCCCGCAGCCACTCTCGACAACGCTCAGTTCCTCTTTAATCATACAGCAAATTTACTGGCGGATGTACGAACCCGGAGCTATAGTGCGGGTGTAATTGAGTTCTCCCTGATCCTGCAAACCATGAACGTGGACGCCACGTTGGTCAGTGGTGTCATCAAATATGGAACCTTTATGGCCGCAGTGGCTACTGCCAAAACTTCGGAGGAAGTTAAACAGGCCATCGAGGTGGTGGCACTGCCGCCCGGTAGCTATCGCGTTAAACGGGAGTCGCATGCCAATATTTCCTTCAACGCCTACGTGGGGTTTTACGCAGGTAACGAGCATATGCCCGCATCTGAAAAACAGAACAGCCTTTCGGTGGGTTTGTTTGCCCCGGTTGGATTTGCGTTCAGTATGGGTAGTTTGAAGGGGAAAGATGCAAAAAAAGGAGGGAAGTCGCTCAGCCTGTTCGCATCGGTGATCGACGTGGGCACACTAGCGTCGTTCCGGTTCAAAGACGACAACACCACCGTTTCATCGGATATACAGCTGAAAGATATCGTCGCGCCCGGTATATTTCTGATCTATGGCCTTGGCAAAAGCCCCATATCGATTGGCGCCGGTGTGCAGATGGGGCCCGCCTTACGGGACGTAGATCCCAACGGAGTGGCCGACATAAACAAAGACTACTACGTTCGCGCGGGTGGTTTCATCGCTGTGGATATCCCCATCTTTAATTTGTATAACCGGAAGGACAGCAAAAAATAAGTAAGCCAATATTTATCTATAAGATCTGTACAAAAGAATGCCAGTATGAACACTTCCGACACCCACCATCAGCGCTTCGCAAAAATGACCTTCGCCTCGGTCTATCCGTTGTATCTCCAAAAAGTAGAGAAAAAAGGCAGGACAAAAGCAGAATTGCACCAGGTCATCGCGTGGCTAACAGGCTTTGATAACAAGAAGCTGCAGGAACTCATAAAGGAGAAGGCAACATTCGAAACGTTCTTCGAGCGCGCGTCGCTAAACCCCAACGCAAACCTCATCACCGGGGTGATCTGCGGCTATCGTGTGGAAGAAATCGAGAACCCTTTGACGCAACAGGTCCGGTATTTGGATAAATTGGTGGACGAGTTGGCGAAGGGTAGAAAGATGGAGAAGATTTTGCGTGGCGCGTAGGGCGTTATGAAGCGTTGGGCGCTGTGAACGCTTGGAGCCATCGCGCCAGATCTATTTTGCCTTACTACACTCAAATGTCGTCCATAAATTCTGAAGCTCTTTCCAAATGTCGTCGGCGGGTGGCCGTGGCGATAGTTCATAAAACATGAACGTATTGTTCTGTTCCTGGGGACACAACTTGATGTGAACGATACAATTAAGCGTGATCGGCATTTGCGCCATATAGTCCAGCATATCGATGGTGCCGGAATAGGTTTGCAGATCTCCTTTATCGGTGGTGATTTGCTTTATCTTGGCCTTGATCTGTACAAGCTTTTCCTTTGGAATCTTCCTTCTCTCAATGTTCCTCCCAACCAGCCCGTTATAATATGCCGTCAGATTTTTTTCAATGGTCTGTGGGCTGCTTTCCGGGCGACCCTCAAGATGCCATAAAAAAGCATACGTCCAATAGCCATTGGATTTAGGGTCCGACCAACCCGGATTGAAACGCAGGTCTTCGACGCCTTTGTAAGGAATCGATGGAGCGAATTCGATCGGGATACCCATCCGTTCCACACCCCATCCCTGGGGAATAGCAAGGGCATACGCAGGATCATATTTTTCGGCGTCAAATTCCTTGGCGGGTGTTTGGGCCCAGGTGTTCGTCGCGATCAGCAGCAGGGCGATCAAAGAAGAGCGTCGTATCATTTGTTTTGGATTTATAGGCATCATATGCGTCCCGGATGTTCCTTCCGGCTATATTATTTATAAATGTATATAATATAACGAAAATTCCCAGCGAGCTTCTAAAAAAATCATGATCAGAAAATGGGGGACTGGAGGAAAGGACATCAGACTCCAGGCGATTAGAGGAAGGTTATCCCTTGTCGTCGGGTGAGCTGTTGAATGCGTTTCTCTTTTCTTCCATCCAGGCATCCATGGCTTCCTGGGAGGTCATGCTGTTGCGCATTTCATTCATCGCCTCGATATGCGCTGCATCACCTCGCTGGACCATTTCGCGCGCGTGCTTGCTCACCATCATGGCGATCTCATCAAAGGTGTTTGCACTAAAGGTGTGACCGCAGGCTCCGCCCAGTTGTTTACAGGTCATCGTTTTCATGGTGTTTCGCGTTTTCTGACAAAGATATAAAAAGGAGCCATGTTGGGTTGCTGGGTATCTCACAGGGGATACCCGGCATGGGGAGTCCTACCGTCTTTCTTCGTCGAGTTTCACTTTCTTCTCGTGGGCTTGATGCAACATGGCATCGAGCATTTGCCGGTCATAATACCGGCCCTTGGCAATCACACCATAAATGGCGCGCAAGGCTTTGACGTCCGTCAGCGGATTCTGATCCAGCAACACCAAATCGGCATTCTTGCCGGTGGTCACCGTACCGGTTTTGTCCTCCACCCCAAAGTAACGGGTTCCGTTGATCGTGGCCGACTGCAGGATTTGCAACGGCGTCAATCCGGCTTGCTGAAAAATTTCCAGTTCATCGAGCAAGGATTCGGCAGGGTACACATACGTGTTTAGCGCGGCAGCGTCACTGCCGGCGATGATGGTGATGCCGGCCTGGTGGATGAGGGGCATTTGTTTCAGCAGGAGTTGATAGCGGTCTTTGCGTTGCTGGCTTTGTGCCGGTGTTTCATTGGCCATGCGGTCGATCCGCCATTGATAGTTGGAAACATACCGTTTAGTAAGATACTGCAGGAACACATCGCCGCGGTGATCGGTTTGATCGAGATAGGCGAGCTGCCGTCCCCCAATCAGCGTGGGACAGACAAACATGCCTCTCGAACCTAAAGCCTTATAGTTGGCCGTGGCCGTTTGCTGATCGAACAACGAAGTGTACCGGGATTCTGCGTCAGGCTTGGTCAGCGTGCCGCCGATGACCCCGTCCTTGATCGTTTTTTCATCGGTGCCCAGACGCAGCAGGTAGGTGGCATGTTCGATGCTGGTAAATCCTGCGGCCGCCAGTTCGTCGATCGTCAGATCATAAGGCACATGACCCGACACGCGATATCCGCGTGCCCTTGCCGCTTTCACGCTGGCTAAAAACAAGTCGCCCTTCAACGTGTTCTCCGTGATCTTCACGAAGTCCACCTTCATGCTGTCGAGCTTATCGAGCATCTGGTACAGTTCTTTTTCATTCTCGATCTCGAGATCGCCTTTCCAAATGGAATTTTTTCCTTCCAGCTTTAAGCCTGCCGTATAAATGGTGGGGCCGATGCGTTGGCCTTTGTTGATTTCGTCGCGCCACACCAGCACTTGCCGGCCCAGGTCGCTTGCGCAGTCGCGCACCGTGGTGATACCATAGGCAAGAAAGACCGGGAGCAAGGCCTCGTTGTCGGGAACCAGTTGCGTGCCTTCCAGGTGCACGTGCATATCCCACAGGCCGGGGATCATGTATTTCCCGTTGGCGTTGATGCGTTGCTCCTTCGATACGTTCCGCGACAATTTCTTCACGTCTCCAATGCCCTTGATCTTGCCCTCGCCGATCAGCACAGCGCGGTTCTTTTGCAGGCTGCCATCGGTCACATTGACAATATTGACGTTATAGATGAGCAGGTCGCCCTGGCCAAATCCCGGCAAGGGGAGGAGGCCGATGAGGAGAAGCAGGACGGTGGTTTTCACGATATAGACTTTGTACCTAAAGACAAAGATAGCAGGATGCCTGAATCTTGTTGCCGACGCCTTTAGCGCAGGCGCGACACTGGGCTTGAACACAACAACTTACTCAGACCACGGAACGACTGGTTCAATGAGGGTTATCATGCTGTCGGGCGATAACCCTCTCCAGGTTGAAATGAGGAAGTCTGCGTATTCGAAGGGCTACGATGACGCTACACGCTGGCGTTCTGCGTATAAGATATGACCTATTGAAAAATAAGCCGATAAATCCTATTTTTAAGTCATGATACGCATTACATGTTTAGCTGCCATTTTATTTTTAATGAGCCGCCCCGGGTACTGTCAGTGGACCCCCATCGGACTTCAAGGTAAAACCGTTGTCGCCTTGGGCGCCAATCAAACCGATGGTTCCATTTTCGCGGTGGCCGATCATGCTCTTTACAAGACCAGCAACAATGGGACGGATTGGAATGTTCTACAGAACGGCGTGGATGGATTGAGCATTTTATCAATGACCATCGATATCGATAACGCGATTTACCTGGGCACCAGCAGCGGTGTTTATGTATCAAATGACGGTGGACAGTCGTTTCAGAGTCTCAATGCCAACTTACCGTCCGATTTTGGTTTGTATCCTTCGGTGGCGTCCATTTGCGTTCTGAACGACCTGCTTTTTATCGGAACCAGTGCCGGGATCTACAAATGTGAGAAAGGCACATATGACTGGAAATCGTTTAATAAAAATCTGGCGTTCGACAAGGCCAATAAGATCATGGTTTTCTATAATGATTTTTTATACCTGGGAACCAGCGTTGGCATGTATAGCACCTCCATTCGCGAAGACAATTGGCAAAAGATCTACGATTATGAAACGTTTGACCTCGCTATTATCGGGAACGAGATTTACGCGGGTGTATCACAAGGATGTCCCCCAATAGTGAAATCATCAGATTTTGGGGCGACCTGGGTGAATGCCAGCCCGGCAACAGGCGCCTGCTTCGGGTATTCCATCTATAGTTTCGGAAATTCAATTTGGGTGGGCACCTACTATTCCAGCGGAATTTACAGCATTGACAACGGTGCAAACTGGTCAAATATGGATATCGGCACCGACGCATCGGTGACCACCCTGGCCCGGAGAGGTACGTCGTTACTGGCAGGGACAGAATACTATAAGTATAACACCGGCGTGGGAGGAGTTTTTATAAAAAGTAATGTCTTCGAGAATATCCTGGAGACTTTGCCGTACCCGGAATTTACGGCGCCTCCGGGTGAGTATGTTGAACCCGTTTCATTGGAAATTCACGCCCGGGATAAATCTGCCAAAGTATATTATACAACGGATGGCACACTCCCCACAACAAGTTCTTCGCTCTACTCAAACGCCATGTCCATCGACAAAACCACGCTCATCAATGCCATTGCCGTGAATGACAAGGGCGAACAGAGTAAGATAAATACGGGATATTATCGGGTCAATTCGGTTACCGGGGTTGAAAAGGAAGCCAGGATAGAAGCTGAAATTTTTCCGAATCCATGTTCGACGCAATTAACCGTCAGTTTCGGTACGAACAATCCGAAGGTGAACATTTCCATTTTGGATAACCTGGGACGAGTTGTCTATAATCATGATGCAAGCGAAAGCAGTATCGCAATTGATACGAAGGCGCTTAATCCTGGCGTCTATTATTTGATTACAAAAGGGAACAACCAGCAGAACTCACAGATTTTTGTTAAACGCTAGCCAGCGGACAATGATGCTGTTGAAGTTGATCGGGATTTGTTTGCCGCTCCAAGCTTTCTGGCATATTGTCCAACGTATCGCCGCAGTCGCCCAGCGATTTCTCTCAGCGGAGTGCATCACCCGCCGGATAGCTGGCGCTAAAAATCGCGGCCATACCCGGCTCACATTGTCCAGCCGAACCCTTAGATCGTAGTTTGTTGCAAAAACCTTTTCTACATCGCAGATATTTCACCGGCCAGAATCTTACTTTTGGTTTGCACTTCTAATTTGTAGAGTATCTTGAATGAGGTCAAAATTTTGCAAAATGCTTAGAAGGAACGTTGTCATCGTGTTCTCCTGCCGCTGTATCCCCCAATCCATGGCAGCTATTTTTTGGCCGGCAACAGCTATCTTCACGCATGCTCAAATCAATCGAAAGCTCCCAGAATAGCAATCGTCTCGAATCCATCGACATCGTGAGGGGGTTGGTGATGGTGATCATGGCCTTGGATCACGTCCGTGACTTTTTTAGCTACACCACCTATCGCCCGGACGATGTGACGCAGGCTTCCGCATTTTTGTTCTTCACCCGTTGGATCACCCATCTTTGTGCCCCGACTTTCATTTTTCTTTCCGGCGTCGGCATTTATCTCTTCTACAAAAGAGTTGATAGCCTAAGAAAAACAAGCCTATTCCTCCTAACCCGCGGGCTATGGCTGATCGTGGTAGAGGTTTTGTTAATTAGTTTTATACTGACCCAAGGATATCAACTAACACTGCTCTCGGTGATCTGGGCGATCGGGTGTTCTATGATTTTACTCGCCGCCCTGATTTGGCTCCCCCGTTGGCTTCAGATCGCGCTTTCGCTGGCCATGATTGCCGGACATAACGCCCTTCCAACGCTTGATAAGGTGTCGGCCGATAACATGCTGGTTGCCTTTTTGCATAACTCCCCATTCTTCGTAAGCGAGCCACCCATTTTAGTCGCCTATACCATTGTTCCCTGGGTTGGCGTGATGCTTCTGGGGTATGGCATCGGCTCGTGGTTTTTCTATCCGCCAACGGCGCGGGATAAAGTATTGCAAAGAACGGGCCTCTTCGCCTTGGCGCTTTTTTTTGTATTGAGGTTTTTAAATAGCTACGGCGATCCATCGCCCTGGAGCATCCAGGAACGCGGTGGGATTTTTACTTTACTTTCATTTTTCAAGGTGTCAAAATCTCCGCCATCACTTTTATTCCTGTCGGTAACACTTGGAATAGCATGTATACTCCTGTCGCAAGCGGAGCGAATTCCGGCCCGGGCAAAAGAAATTCTGATCACCTATGGGCGGGTGCCGTTGTTCTATTTTATCGCGCACCTTGCACTCATCAGTCTTACATCCTTTTTATGGACTTACTTTTCATTCGGCAAGGGAGTTAACCTGTCCTTTTCGTCCGCCAAAGATTGGCCTGCGGCATATCACCCGAGTTTGTTGCGGGCATATTTCGTATGGTTGCTGCTGGTTAGCGCGCTCTATTTTCCATGCCGCTGGTATGGCCATTACAAAGCAAAAAGCAAGGCGTGGTGGACATCTTATCTGTAGAGGCGGCACCTGTCAAACGGCATCATCAACCTTCTCAGCCCACACATAAGCCCGTTTGGTGGCCCACTCAACATCCGGATAGGGAAGGCGCTCCAGGGTGTCGATGATTCTGAATTTGTTGTCGTCGAGTAATTTCAATATCCGGTCTGTTTGCAGGAAGTGCAGATCGATATCCACATCGATCTCGTTTGCCTTATCAAAATGCATCGTTTCTTCTCCCACATGAAACGAGAACAAAAAATGGGCGCCCTTCTTCAAAACGCGATTCACTTCTTTAAAAGCCAGGTCAACCTGATGGTAGTCAAAATGCACAATGGCATAAAAAGCTACCGCCGATCCAAAGTAATTTTCGCGGTAGGGTAAGGCAAGAAGATCAGCGGTCTCGAACTTGATAAGGGGGAATATTCTCCGGGCCACTTTCACCATTACCGGCGAAATATCCATTCCAATGATATCCCGTAAGCCCGCGTCAAATAAAAATTTCGTGGTTTGCCCAGGTCCGCAGCCAAGATCAGCACAGGTGCCCGTATTTTCATTGAGCCGTGCAAACTCTTTCAAGATCAAGCGATCAAAATGTTTTTTAGAAAGTTCGTCAATGCGGGTGGCGGCATAGTTTTCGGCTGTAGCATTGTAGGTCTTTATTATTTTTTCCTGTGGCTGCATTTTTAAATCAGTTTAATATCGTTAGCGACAAGGGTCAGATCGTTGTTAAATTGATGTCCACCGGTTGGAATTTCGCGGAAGGTAGCCCAGGGGAGTTGCTTTTTGTAAATGGCCAGGTGCCCGAACGGTACTTCTTCGTCATCCAGACAGTGATAGAGGAACAAAGGAATTTTCCTATTGAGTTTCTCAGCAAAATCTGGCTGCAGCTTAAAGGCTTGAACCCAATCTTCATCACCACTCCAAAAGGGTGTACCCATAAGAAAAATACCGGCAATCTTTTTTTTGATTTCCAGTTCGGAAAGACATGCCAGTAGCATGGAGGCTCCGAACGAGTGGCCAGCCAGGATAATGCCGTCTTCGCTGGTGGAAATTTCCCGGCCGATCTGCTTGCGTCTCCCGAGGTCCGGTGTTCCATCGCTACGCAGTAGGGGATATCGAACGGAATATCCGGAGCCCAGGTTTAACGTAAGCGAGGCGGCAAGTTTCGCGTCTGCGTCATAGCCCTCCTCCGATCCACTCCCATGAAAGAATAATACGTGTTTTGCCATAGCATTGTGATTGCGGTTTAAAAAAATTAACAAGAATGATTTCAGACTGTTTTGTGATACGCCGTAGGGTGCCCCTTCGTCCTCAAGCCCTGATTTATTTACAACGTAATTTGCTTTGGGTGCCTAAGCCTGTAGATACCCACGGAATGAATGACGACGGCGACAAAACTCCCAATGACAATGGGGACAGCACCCATAAGCAAACCATAAACGATGTAAAGGGTGTTTGCCAGCAGCGATAAAACCCTCAGACGCAGAATGTCTTTCATTGTCATGGAGGTCAGGTTCAGGGTAAGGGCTAAAAAACCTAAAGCAGTTGTCATTGCATAATATTTTTAAGATTCATGGTACCCTAATGTGCTAACGGACTTCATTGCTTGCATAATTTAACAGCATGATATAGCAAGGGTTGAGATGCGTTTCAGTCAACTGAAATTGATCTGTGGCGGCAATCCGAAAGCCAAATTTTTCATAAAAGGCGATGGCCTTGGTATTTTTTAACCACACCACCAGCCACATTCCGTTTTGTCCACGCGATTTTGAGTAATCGATATTGTGACGCATGAGCTTCGCGCCCAGCTTCAGGCCGTGAAAAGAATCCAGCAGGTAGATTTGATCCATTTTTGAAACACGCTCCAGCGCAATTGCCGGGTGCTCCATAGAAAGCTCTATTTTGGAAAATCCGGCCACGGTATCCTCATGCTGGATGACGTGATAAATGTTTGCAGGGTCGGTCAGTTCCTTTTTTATCGCAGCGAGGTTGTATACCTTCTCCATGTAAGAAGCTATTTCATGTGCGGGTGCACTGTCCTTGTGGGACGTGTAAAAGGTTTTGGCACCCAGTTCGTGCAGCACTTCCGCATGTTGTAGCGTTGCTTTGATGATCATTTGTGATCCATATTATTTAATCTCCAAGTTATGTCTCCCGAAAACATCCCGTTGAATTCCTTTCGACACCTAAAACAAGGTAAATTGTATGATAATAAAAAATACTTAATTTGCATTGATCGATAACAATAATGAATCAATTGAAATGACCACGGATCAACTGAAGAACTTCCTTGCCGTAGCCGAAGTGTTGAATTTCCACAAGGCAAGCCAGAGTATGTACATCGCGCAGCCCGCGTTGAGCCGGCAGATAAAAAATCTGGAAGATGAGGTGGGTGCTGAGTTATTTGACCGGACAAAAAAGCAGATCAAACTTACGGCGGCTGGCGTGTTCTTCAAAAATGAAGTTACGCGGATCCTTAAACATTTAGGGCAGGCACAAAAAACGGCTAGCCAGATCCACCAGGGTGAAGCCGGGGAAATAGCGATTGGACATGTGAGCTCGGCCATGTACTCCCTGTTGCCTTATTTTTTAAAGACGATCAAGACGACTTACCCTCACTTGAAAATTGGACTTTTAGAAACTTCCTGCAACATGATCTTTACGAAGATCCTGGATCGCGAGCTCCATTTTGGAATCGTGCCAAACGAAGTTGGTCCCGGGGGAATTGAATCCGCGATGCTGTACAAAGAGAATTTTGTGGTGGTCATGCCAAAGAATTTGAAAATAAGTCTCAAGAAAAATGGCGACCTGAAACCCCTGGCAAATGCCGATTGGATCTTACCCGCCCGGGAAGATGGACAGGTATACCATGATCTGTTATACCGGATTTTTCAAAAAAACGGATTCACGCCCAAGGTAGTTTTTCAATCCCCAAATGCATCAACGAATTTGAGAATGGTAAGCGAGGGGCTAGGAGTGACCATCATTGCAAAGTCGGCTGTGAATGGGGTGAATCTGAATATAAAACATTTCGAGCTTACGGATATACCTTCAAAAGTTGAAATGCGATTTGTCTGGTCGAAGGAGCGGGGAGAAGAATTGAAAGAATACATCGAGCTTTTCCTGAAGATCTTCAGAGCGATACGAAGCAGCTGAGCCGTCAAGGTCGTGCACACCGTTCTTTACGCCCCTACATGTCACTCAAGGAGGTGAAGATGTTTTTGCCGCTAACACATCCAGCCCTGGTTCCAGACCTCTTTCACGGACCCTTTCTTCTTGCGCAGGTGATAGGTGAGGGCCAGGTAGATGAAATAGCTGACTTCCTCGGGAATGTCATCCTTTGCGTCGAGGATAATTCCCCGCGTGCTGTCGAACGTCAGCGGCGTCGTTACTTTTTGCTTGAACTCGTTCACCACGTTACTCTGGCAATGAACAAATATGCCGTACATCCCCTCCTGGGAGCCAACGCGATCGATCCGGAGGGTCGTCCCGCTTTGCGTTTCGCTGGTGAGGTAGCTGGGGGAGTCCCATTTCAGGGTCTCTTCGAGAGGGCCGACCCCGGAGGTTTTCGAAGCCACCTCGAAAATGAGTTTCCGCAGCACCAGGAGCCTTTTCCGGATCGCAGGAGGCGTTCTTTCAAATACGGCGGCTACCTTTTTTGACTGAAAATCGTTTTTCATTGTTTTTTTATTCATGACCCAATACTCCGAAGTTCTCCTGACAAGGGTATGTCAGGAGAAAACGGAGGATATAGAAGAAAGTTAAAGTTAGGCCTGTTTTGCCGGGTTACTAATTGAGTTCCAGAACTCCACAAGACGCTGGTCTGGAATCACATCTTCTTTCCTTACGTTCCGCTTTAACACAATCCCGCTAAGCCTGCGGCAGCGACTCAATGCGGTGTAAAGTTGTCCGTTGACAAAAGCGCCCGAGCCAAGGTCGATAACAACATTGTCGAAGGTGAGGCCCTGACTCTTGTGAATCGTGATCGCCCAGGCGAGTCGCAATGGATATTGCAGAAATGTTCCTTTTATTTCGGATGTTATTTGGCGTTTGATTTTATCGTATTTGTACCCGCGATGTTCCCACTTCTCCCTGGTTACAACATGCACGTTTCCGTCGGCGAGTTTGACTTCAATAAAGTCATTCGCAATAAATTCGATCTTTCCGATGGTTCCGTTCACCCAGCGCCGCTCGGGGTCGTTTTTAACAAACATTACCTGTGCATAGCGTTTCAACTCCAATGTATGGTTTGACGGAGACCGGTCATCATTGAAGTCGCCTTTCACATCAGCATAGAAGACAAACTTTTGTTCGCGAAGCTGGTTAAGCCGGCGCTCGTTTTCTCTGTCTGCAATTGCGTTGATTGTGGTTAGTATGATTTCAAATTGATCCGTCTTTGGAATGTACGTCGGGTCAACGTTTCGATTTATTTTGTTTAAGTCTTCCTGGGAAATATCGCAAGTTCTGATGCGATCAAGTAGTTCGACGAATTCGAGATCCTCGCGCTGACGTTTTGGAATCTTAAACTCAAATAGGGTGGTTGATAGCTCACGATAAGCTTCAGAGTCGAAAAAATACGGGCTTCTGAATACCTCTGAAAACAGAGTCCGCTCCGTTTCATCGTTAACAGTAATCGGCGGCAATTGGAATATGTCGCCGACAAAAAGAATTTGCTTGCCTCCAAATAACTGAGCCCGATTGCCTCCATTGTTTCGTAACGAAAAATCAATGGCTTCAAGTACATCAGATCGGAGCATTGAGACTTCGTCGATGATAATGGTGTCCAGGTCCTCAAAAAGCTTTCTGGTCTGATGATCTTTGTCAAAAATCTTTATTTCCTCGTCGCCAGGCATTAGTGGCTTTGTCGGAAATCTGAAAAGGGAATGTATGGTGGATCCACCTACGTTAATCGCCGCGATGCCAGTAAAAGCTACTTTCACAATTTTCTTTTTTGTCGCTTGAGAGAAATAATGGATGAAAGTGGATTTACCCGTTCCTGCTTTACCTGTAATAAAAAAACTGTCGTTGGATTGTTCTATTCGATTGAAAAGGCCCTGTACCACGTCGTCGTTTTCGTAGCCATCGGGGATCTTGAAGTCGCGCTTATACAATTCCGGTAGAGCATAGTCCTCAAAAATTAAGAGTTGCGATCGCCCCGTTTGAATATCAACAAAGTACAGTAGATCATTAATGTTATTCTTGTACGGATTAAAGTAATCAAAATCTTCATTCTGATGTGCGATCGTCCGAAGGATATAATAAGCCTTTTTCATGAACTGGTGATACTGTTCCGGGAAGTATTGCAGGTGCGCATCCAAGGCTTCCCTGGACAGCGTTAGGCCAATGAAATGAAGAAACTTCAATGTCTCATCTAATACATCACCTCGTTCCAGTGAGTAGATGGTGTTGTGGAAGGCCTTAAAGTCACAAGGATACTCTGGGGGATAGTCGTCGGTGCTCTTTCCGTAGAACAACTGGTGTGCGGTCTTATGGAGATAGGTTTTATTGTCCAAATCAACGAGGGGGCATTTTGCGAAATTGTCGATCCACTTCTTTCGATAATTGTAGCTCTTAGCCATTTGCAATCGTGATTTCGCGGGCGCGCGTTCATAATGAAGATAGGCATTTGACTGAAATTAACCAACTCCGGCAGAGATTGAGGGTCAAATATGAATGGGTTATTTTTCAGTACCAAACTTAATGATATGAAACCGTAGCGCACATAAAAGCCTGCAAGCCAGTATCCAGGAAAGTGGATATCCACACTATTCCTCTCTCAAGAACTTTACAGGATTTACAAACGCCGCCCGCAACGATTCCTTAAGGACCGACAAAAACGCTAAGGAAGCAATAGCAAGCGCCGCCATCGCCAAGGCCTGCCAGCCGATGCCCGTGTGATAGGCAAAGGTGCTCAGCCAGAGATTCATCAAATAGTAAACTGTCGGGACGACAAGAATAAATGAAAGGGCCGTGGTGGCCATGTAGGGCGCGGTGAGTCCCCAGGCAATGCGACCGATGCTGGAGCCGAGAACCTTCCGGATCCCAATCTCCTTCCGGCGCTGTTCCGCTGTGTAGGACGACACGGCATAAAGTCCGATGGCCGAAATGAAGATCGCGACCAGCGTGAAGTAGAAAATGATCTCGGAGAAGATCTTGTCGTCGGCGTGAAGCTGGTCGAAGCTGTCGGTCATTTGCACCAGCATGAAGGCTCCATCGGGATTGAATTGGCGCCATAATTTTTCGATCGTCGCGCGGGTGTCGGTTTCGTTGCCCTGCTGGAGACGCAGCGAAATAAAGTTACGCGCCCAGCGGTCGTCGTGTACAGCGTCGAGCATGACCATGGGACGGATCGTTGCATGAACCGACTCCAGGTGGAAATCCTGCACAACGCCGATCACTTCACCTTTGAGGTATGTCGACCATTTGAGTTCCTTGCCGATGGCTGTGGTGGGTGTCCACCCAAAGGTTTTCGCTGCCGTTTCGTTGATGACAAAGGCCGCGGAGTCGGATGCGAGCTCGCTGTTGAAATTTCGCCCGCTGATAAAACGGATGCGGTAGGTATCGGTGAATCCTTGTGTGATGTAGGAACTTTCCACTTGGATCGCATCGGGTACGCCGGGCAGCTCGACGATCCGGCGGTCAAAGTTGAGCGTGTTCACCGGGAGCCGCTGCGAATACCCGATCGACTCTACTCCCGGCAATGCGCGCAACCGGTTTTCAAATACCTGCGGGTTTTCAGAGAACGGTATCGCGACCACATGGTTCAGGGTTACGCCAAGGTCTTTCTTCCTGATAAATGATAGTTGTTCCGCTACGATCAGCGCCGAGAAGATCAGGATCCCCGAGATCGCCAGCTGCGCAAAAATGAGCGCGTTCCGGAAGCTAAAGGGACTGCGCAGCGACGCCTGCACGCGCTTGTTGCGGAAAGCATTAAGAATGCCATACCCCGACAACATCCACGCGGGAATATAGCCCGCGACCGCCACCACGAAAAGAAAGATGCCCGCCAATACCACCCCGAAATGCCAGTCCACCAGGCTTTGCCACGTGATGGACATGCCCGTAATTTCACTGAACACCGGCGACAAGGTGGCGACCAGCAATCCGGCACCAACGAGCGACAGCAAAAAGGCAAACGCCACTTCAGCAATGAACTGAACCAACAGCTGTCCGCGCACGGCGCCGAGTACTTTTCGCATGCCGACTTCCTTCAGCCGGCTCGTCATTTTCGCGAGCGAGATGTTGATGAAGTTTACGCAGCTCATGACCAGGATGAGCAAACCCGTAAAGATCATGATCCGGAGCAGCGCCATGCTTCCAACGGGCTTCATAGCACTTCCCGCATTCGAACCAAGGTGAATCGTTGAAACCGGCTCAAGCGCAAAGGCGAATTTCTTATTTTGCTTTGCTGCAAACTCATCGGGGACGTATTTCTTGACAAAGGCCGGAAATTTCTCTTCGAGCGACGCGGCGGCTTTTGTGTCACGAAGTTCAACATACGTCCAGATCGATTTGAAGGACCCCCATCCATGACTCAGATCAGTAATCGATTGGAACGATGCCAGGAAATCAAAACTGAAGTGCGTGTTCGAGGGCAGGTCCTTAAAGACGCCGGTGACGATGAACGAGAGGTCATTTCCCGGGTCCCCTCTATACTGGATGGTTTCCCCGACAGGATCCTTGTCACCAAAATATTTCTTTGCCGCTTTTTCCGAAATCACGATGGCGCTGGGCGACGATAGGACCGACGTGCGTTCGCCACGGATCAACTCAAAGTCGAACACGCGAAACGCGTTGGAATCGGCGAAGAGGAATTTATCTTCCTGGAAAATTTTGTCGTTCACCCGCAGCACGGGCATATAAGCGCTCCAGAAGCGTACCGAGGAGACGACTTCAGGAAATTCGTCTTTCAACGCCGGGCCCAGGGGAATCGGTTCGCCGGCGCCGGTGTTTTCAATACCCGTTGAAGACACTTGTTTATTGACCACGCGATAGATCGCCTTGCCGCTATAGTTTTGATCGTACGAAAATTCGTGAAGCACATAGAACGCGATCAGCATGCACGAAGCGATCCCAACGGAAAGTCCGCCGACCGTGACCCAGTTGTGCGTCCGGTGGCGACCCCATTGCCGCACGAGGACCTTCAGGTAGTTGACGAACAATGCCGGCAGAAAACTGCGGGTCACTTGCCACGTTTTGCGTTCGCGGGCAAAAAGATGTTCCTGGCCGAGTTCTTCAGGCGTGCCCGTTTCGGCTACTGCCTGGTGAAATGCAGCTTCCGGCGCGACGCCTTTCTGGATGAGTTCCTGAATTTTGTCGGTCAGGTGTGACGCAAGCTCTTCGGCGTCGCCGTCTTCCAGGCGAGCCCCGGTTTGCATTTTCTTTTTCCAGGCGGCAATGTGTTTTTGCAGATCGAACATAAGTAGCGTTTATTCTTTTACGTGATGGAGATTTTTGCTTCCGGAAGATCCCAGAGGCGCATGAGGGTGTTGTGCACTTCGAGCCAGGCTTGTTTTTCGGAGACGAGCTCTTTCCGGCCCTTATCGGTGAGGTTGTAATATTTTCGCTTGCGGTCGTCTTTGACGATCCACTCCGAGACGATCAACTTTTCGCTTTCCAGTTTGTGCAGCACAGGGTAGAGCATGCCTTCTGCCCAGACGAGCTGTCCGCCGGAAGCAGATTTTACCTGCTGAATGATGTCATAGCCATAGTTTTTTCCGCGTGCGAGAATGGTGAGGATCAGCGGCTTGGTAGACGCCGCCATGAGGCCTTTCGTAAGCATATTACATAGATAATCTATGTATGTGTACGGCGAGGCTGGGGAATGGTTGTTGGTGATCGTTGTTTTTTTAAAAGGCCGCCTCGCAAAATGAATTAAAGAGGAAAGGGGTGGCGGACTTGGAAATGAATAGTAGGGATGCAGGCAACCATGCAGCTTGTTGTTGATTTTAGACTCAACAAAGTCGTCTTAAAGACTCGAACTTGCGTCGAAAGTGTTTGCCTCTTAACGAGTCACCGCCCCAAAACTTCAACTCCGTAGGAGTTCTCCATCATAACACCGGGTGCCAACCCGGTGTATGCGAACCCACCATCCGTCTGCGCCACGTGCTCACGAAAATAGAAGCATGCCATGTTCATGGCGCACACCGCGCTGCGCACGGATGCAACGTGCCTTTGCGCGCCAAACCGTGCGAGGCTCGATCAGACTTTCCCATGGCGCTTTTGCCTTTTTTTCATCCGTTCCCCGGGTTAAAACCCGGGGTTATGATGGGAAAACTCCTACGGAGTTTGGAGAGGGCCAATTTGTTCAAAGACTTGGCGAGTTAAGCAACCGGGAGAGTAGTGCTAGTTATACCGCAAGAATCATAACACCGGGTGCCAACCCGGCGTATGCGAACCCGCGATCCGCCTGCGCCACGTGCTCACGAGAATAGAACTATGCCACGTTCATGGCGCACACCGCGCTGCGCACGGATGCAACGTGCCTTTGCGCGCCAAACCGTGCGAGGCTCGATCAGACTTTCCTATGGCGCTTTTGCTTTTTTTTCGTCCGTTCCCCGGGTTAAAACCCGGGGTTATGATGGGAAACTCCTACGGAGTTTGAGAAGTCCAGTTTATTCAAAGACTGGCCAGTTAGGAATTTGGAGAGCGGTGTTAATTATGCTGGAAGAAAACGCGGCAGTGAGGTTATCTATTTACGCATCAACCTTCTGCACGGTAAGAGTGCACAATGGTTCCGCCGGGAAAAGTCTCTACATCCGCCAACTTCAGGTAAAGCGGGCTGGCAAGGCCGGCGAAGATGGGCAACCCCGAGCCTAATGCGACAGGGTGGATAGCCAGGTTGAATTCATCGATAAGACCCGTGGCGATGAGGCTCTGTATAAATCTCGCTCCGCCAAGGGCGACGATCGGCTTCCCCGGCTCGGCCTTGAGTTTCCTGATCTCCTCGGCAAGATCGCCGTCGAAAATCCGCGCATCGGACCAGGAGGCTGCAGCCGGTGACTGCTCCGAACTATGCGGGATCCCCGCAAATCCGTTTTTGGTAAAGACAGCTTTGGGGATCGTGTTCATCGGCGCGGCAAAAGGCCCGGTCGCCGTCGGCCAGTAGGGCGACATGATCTCGAACGACGTCCTGCCCATGATCAGCAGGCTTGCCTCTCGGATTTGATCCACGCTCCAGTCCCGTGACTGCTCGTCGCCGGTCTTAAAGATCCAATCGTTTTTCCCATTGACGTCACTTACAAAACCGTCGAGCGACATCGACATTTTTACGATCAATTTTCGCATAGCTAAGAGATTTGTTTTTTACAAAGGTACCGCGCCCTTTTGGGGCTCACCGGGTGTCAAAGCGACAATTCAAGGGGGGAATTGCGTTTAGTGCATGGAAAATCAAAGCTGATGCGATGGCTGTGGCGATGACTGCAGGTTTCGCCGTATACCACGGCCGTTAGCAAGAAGCGGCATACCCAAAAACGAGTGCGACGGTGAGATCCTTCCATAAGGTCCTCACCGTCGCAGACTTGCTTGCCCAGCTTCATCTCTTGCGAAGCATGGGGCTGATTAGCACATGATGCTATTTTCTAAACGCAGTGCCCAACGAATGTTTTTTGTGCGCCGTCTTCGATCGGCCGTTGGCAGGAAGATTCCAATAGGTAATTTCCGTGAAATTCTTGCCGTCATCAAACAACTCATCCAGGCTGTATGACGAGGTGCTGATAAACGTTTTTACGGCGTTGTAGTCGGCGACACCATCAAACTTATAAGCGTCATATGACTCGGGTGAGCCAAAAACAGGGATCTCAAAAGCCTTCAACGGATCGGGCAATTTTAAGGCCGGCACCACTTTATTGCTTCCTTCCGGAAGGACCAAAAACCACTCCGAATTGTCTGTTTCAAACACGGTCGAGATAAAAGCAAAATCGCCCGTTGCGCTATACGTGAGCTTGTCATTGGCAAAACCAAAGGAAACCGTGTTGGTGATCTCGGTGACGTCAAAAAGACTGGTATGGCTTCCGCCGTAATAGCTGAGATCATCACTGCCCATTTCGATTATAGAATAGTAAGTCGCGAATGCCGTTCCCGGATAGTAAATGTCAAAGGACTCGATACCACTGTTGCTGCCGCCGTTGGTAAAGGTTCCCAACACATAAGGATAAGTGTAGTCATTAGACGTCGAATAGGCCCGCACGTAGACCGAAGCGTAGGACATCTCTTCCGGCATCGTAGCCGTCAGTTTCGACACGGACTGATTCACCTGGCTTAAGTTAAGGGTATTATCACCCACCACTACGTTGGAGAAAAAGCCATAGGCAAGCGGCGTTCCACTGTCCTTCGCGCGACGCGTAACGTATAACTTACTCGGCGTTGTCCCCAGGTGGATCGATCCGGTGGTACGGGAGTCGTCCAGACCCGTCTGCTCCCGCGCATTCGAATAGATATCATAAATGGAGTTGGTCACCGCGTTTGTCAACGTGAGACTTGCCAACCCGACATTAACATCGTCATTCGTGTTTCTATCATCGAGAACTTTCCAGGCTTGTCCTCTTTCAATTTCGGGATACGTCCACAGTCTTACCTCGTTTTGCCCGCTGTGATCGGTCACCAGTACTTCGGTGAGAAAGAACTTTGTTCCCGCAAAGGTCGGGGATTTCAATACGACATCGTTATTGTTTTTGTATTCCGTAGAGGCGATCAGGTTGCCAGTTTCATCGGAAAGAAAAACAAAGCCGCGCTCATCACCATCCAACTGATTGGCCGCGATATCAACGGTGAGCAAGGTATTCTGAAGCGTTACGGTAGTTTCCTTCTCGGTTTTGTTTCCCGACTTATCCGTAACAATAGCTTTAATGGTATGCACGCCGTCAGTGGCATTGGTGCCATCCCAGGTCACGGTATAAGGCGCCTGTGTCAGGGTGCCAATCGAAACGCCGTCAACGAGAACCTCTACGGAGGCAATTCCCATATCATCCGATGCCTCCAATGAAATGGGAACATTGTTCCACACCGGCATCGTCGGTGTAATGTTTGAAAATGTGATTTGCGAATCTATGTTCTGCGGAACTTCATCATCCTTGCTACAGGATTGGATCCAAACAAGAGATCCGATGAGCATGCATTTGCCAAGAAACGATAATGTTTTGTGGTTTTTTTTCATGTATAACGTACCATAAGTTTGCCTCAAAATTAGAGGCCTGTTCAGGGCTAAAAAGTGCAGTAGCACGATAGACCTTACGTTGTAACTTTTAGTTTCAATTTTTGATACTTTACGGGTTCTCGCCATTCACAGAACACTGAGTCCGTTTGAACACGAATAACGCGATTTGTCTAGCGGTGGAGTTGGTAGTGTATAGCGCAACAGTTATAGAAAGCAACCTGATCTTGGAACATGGGAGATCACAACTTGCTGGGAATCAGTTGATACAGCGAACAGGCTAAAAAGTCATATCCCCACTTTCAGGGGCGGGCGAAAGCGTGACACCGGGTTGTCTAATTTCTCCGCAAGAGATTAGCTGGCTTCTTCGATCTTTACTTTGATCTTTTTTAACCTTTCATTTTTAATGCCGGTCAATGCCTGTTTCAGATGCGTGCGCCGGATGGCTGCAAACGAAGCGTGATCGAGCGTGGTGATCAATCCAATCTGATCGGCATTCAGACCGCCCTTCTTCATGAGCAGCCCTGCGATATCGCCCTTGCTGATCTTATCCTTTTTACCGGCGCTGATGTAAAGGCAGACAAATTCCGGTGGGGGAGGTAGCGCGAATTTTGGGTTGATTTTAACCTCGGTGATATTGTCGTCCATGTAGGGCGGAAGCATCTCATCATCGGCGAGGACAAAATACGCCTGCCCTTCGGCGTGCATGCGTGCGGTGCGGCCGTTGCGATGAACGAATGCGTCACGTTGGAGGGGCAATTGATAATGGACAATGTGTTTGATCTCCGGAATGTCGAGGCCGCGGCTGGCGAGGTCGGTGGCGATGAGAACATGGTGTGCCCCAGCGCGAAACTTGATGAGGTTTTTCTCACGGTCTATCTGCTCCAGGGCGCCATGCAGGATGCCATGCGCAAAGTTATGATCATTGAAAAGCGCGCTGATGCGATCAACAGCTTCACGATGATTGCAAAACACGAGGCACGCTTCCTGATGGAAACCCGCGACAAGGCGCATGAGCGTTTCCACTTTCTCTGTGCTTAGGGTGTGAACGCTCTTGAGTGTTAGCCGGGTCGGTGCGGTGTCGTTGAGATAGCTGATGCGTTCGGGCTGCGAGAAGGGAATAAACGACGGTAGTACATCCAGCGTCGTGGCCGACGTGAGCAAATGATTTTGTTTGCCGGTGAGCGACTTGAAAACGACCGCAAGCTGAGGTTCGAACCCCATTTCCAAAGACTTGTCGAATTCGTCGAGCACCACCCAGCGAATCGTCCGGGTGTCGAAAGTCTTGCGTGAAATGTGATCGGCCAGGCGCCCTGGGGTACCGATGATCACCGCCGGAGCGGTGGCAAGGCTGTTTTCTTCGATTTCATGGCGTGGCCGCCATAGAAGCAACAAACCTTATAATTTGTCCTGAGGCTGCGAAACACCTGCTCGATTTGGAGCGCCAATTCCCGCGAAGGCACGATGATGAGCGCCTGCACCTCATCCTTTCCGGGTCTCAGGGCCTCGATGACCGGCAACAGGAAAGCGAGGGTCTTGCCCGACCCCGTGGGCGCGAGTAACATCAAATTCGGGTTAATTGCCGTCTTCGCGATGGTCTCTTTCTGCATCGGGTTGAGGGTGTCGATGCCTATATTTTTCAAGTAGTCAGCCTGGGTGGCCTTACGGGTGGTTTGCATAGGGCAAAGGTACGGTAATCTGATGGGCCCGGATCAACTGGCCTCATTATTACCGGGATTATTAATGCCCTTCTTTCTGTGCTCAATAAGTATCTTTTAACGGCCTATCGAAATCCTGGTCATGGAGATGGTACCTGTTATAAAAAAATTTCAGGCGTGGATAAATCAGGAAGGGGGGCCGGGGGGGGTTACAGCTGCTCCAGCACATGCAATACCCCACGATCGTCGTTGCTGCGGGTCATGAACTTCGCGGCAAGCTTCACTTCGGGGTGGGCATTTTCCATGGCAAAGCTAAAGTGTGCTTCGCCCATCATTTCAACATCGTTGAGGTAGTCGCCAAATACCATGGTGTGCTCTCGGGCGACCCCGAATTTTTTCTGCACGACATCCAGCGCCTTTCCTTTGTGCGCTAGCTTGTGGGAGAGATCGAGCCATACATTGCCAGAGACTTTTATCTGTAGATCGTCCTGGTATTCCGAAAAGAGCGGGTAGCTGTTTTGTTCGGCGCCGGATAAGTCGCAGACGGCGATCTTGAGAAATTCATCGTCATCGACGTTTACGAGGCTGTCTACGATGGCGAATTCGTCATAAAACATGGAGAGACGTTGAACAAAGATGGGATCGTCGTTCTCGATGTAGGCGCTTTTCTTGCCGCAAAGGATCGTCAGTACGTTTGGAAGTGTTTTTATGCGCTTCAGGATGTCCCGGGTAAGATCCCGGTCCATTTGCTGCAGGTGAAGTTCTTTGCCCTGGTGCATCACATAACTGCCGTTCTCGGCGATGAAAATGATCTCGTCCTGGATGCCGGGAAAACGGTTGTATAGATTCTGGTATTGCCTTCCGCTGGCGGCAGAGAATAAAATATCCTTCGACCGCATTCGATTGAATACCGTGAAGAAATCGGGACTTAATTCGTGTTTGGTGTTGAGAAGGGTGCCATCCATATCGGAGGCGACAAGTCTTACTGATGAAAAATCCATACCCACGTTCCCTGGTGAAAGGAATCGGGTGTAAAGAGACTAAAATTTAGGGGGATAAACAACTCCTTTAACACCTACGTACTACTTCCATCATAAACTTAGCGCATGGGTAGTTCCCGGCTTCTGTTTCAGATCCGCTGACCATTTTTTTTATGGCTCATTTCTTTGACGGTTTTTTGATTTGCATATCAGGGATCAATGGCGTGGTTTCGACAAGTTCGAGCGACTTCACCATATCCTTTGTGCCCGTCTTATATCGGATAAAATGTGGCGTTTGTAAATGCGATTTGTACGCGGCCGAGTCAGCGTAGATTTCGAGGATCGTGAAGTGGGTTGGGTTATCCTTTTCCTGAACGGCAAACAAGGTGAGCACCCCTGGTTCTATTCGCACGGAGGCTTCCGCTTCTTCTTTCAAAATCGCTTTGTATTGCTCCAACTGATCGGCATCGATAACGATTCGGGCGAGACGTACCATTTGTTTGCTTTTTTCCTGCGCGGAGAGATTGCTGTAAGCCATAATTGCGAATAGGAGAGTGGTGAATATTCTCAGGTTCATGATGATTTGATTTTTTTTGCTAGTCTGGTCTTTGCGTGTTCGCCCAATACGTTTCGGGTTATACGAATTATTGATTCAGGTATTTTTTTACTTGTCATTCGCGATACGCTTCTTCAGACACCTGTTCCATCCAATCAACCGGTGATCCGTTCAGTTTTTCTTGTATGGCGATATGGCTCATCGCTGTGGTGATGGTCGCCCCATGCCAGTGTTTTTCACCGGGCGAAAAATAAACAACATCTCCTTGGTGGACTTCTTTTTTAGAGTCGCCTTCACGTTGCACCCAGCCGGCTCCAGCCGTGATGATCAAGGTCTGTCCAAAGGGATGGGTATGCCACGCCGTGCGCGCACCGGGCTCAAATGTGACCAATGCCATGGCAACACGAGAAGGCTCCGGGGGATTGATCAAGGGATCGATTCGCACCGTGCCCGTGAAATATTCCGACGGACCTTTTCCGGAGGGTTGTGATCCACTTCTTATTATTTGCATAGGATTGCTGGGTTTACTCTGCTAAGTTCGTCATTAATGCTGTCAAATGGGCGAACGCGTACAGAAGTTTGAATTGATACGGGCCATTTCTCGATACAAACTTATCCCAGTTTGTTAACCAGTGGATGGAATGTCACTCAGGATCAAGAATGGAAAAGGGTAGACGATGCTCCTATGATGAAGCACAGTGTATACACCAACCTATGCGCTTTTGCGCTGGTCGCCGCCGGGCGGTGAATCCATCAAAGACTTTCCGGCATGTGTGTTCATATATTGCCGCCGGATGTCTTTCGCGAGCATATGATTGCCCGTGTGACTCCAACCCGGTGGCATGATCAGGTAGAGGAATTTATTCTTTATCCCGGGAGCCCGGGCGACATCTTTCGCCAGGTAGTAAAATTCGCCAAAGTATACATCGAAAAAATTTCCGGCATTGATACTCCGCGTAATGCCATACTGGATCGTGATGTCGTTCTGTTCGGGCTGATAGGTCTTGAACACCCGGTCCCAGATGTTCAGCAGGTTGCAGAAGTTGGTGTCCATGTAGAGCGGGTTGCGTGCATGGTGTACGCGGTGGTGGGAGGGGGTGAGGATGAATTTTCCCAGGAAACCAAAGCGCGCATTTTTCATGAAGTTCTCACCCACATGAATAAATCCACCCCAGGTGCCGTCAATGAACATGATGGCAAACAGCATGACGGGAGGGACGCCCGCCAGGATACAAATGGAGGTCCGGATAAAATCGGCGTAGGGCCCCTCCAGGAAAAAGTGAGCATACGTAACCGACAGGTTCATCTGTTCGGGAGCGTGGTGTGACGAATGCAGACACCAGAACAACCTCACCTTATGGGCAAGAAAGTGATAGATGAAGTGTGCAAACTCCCAGACAATGTAACCATAGATGAACCAGTACCAGGTAAGGGAAACCGGCAGCAGTGCGTAGGGCGACAACAAACCGATACAAAACGCGATGACGCCAAACGAGATAAACTTTCCGATAATGCGATTGAATATGTAAATAAAGAACGGGATCTTATACTCCGCCCGGTTGAAATTCTTATGGGCAAATGCCAGCAGGATCTCGATGATCACGATAAACGGAATGAGCGGCGAAAGAACGGTCTGAATTCCGCTCCAGGTGCGCAGCGAATGGTAGTCGCCGGAGCGAATGATCTCAACGAGTCCGTTGATGGAGAAGAAGCCGACGATCTCGTCCCGTAATGTTTCCAGTATTTCCAAGGCAGGAAGGGGTTTGGTAAAACCAAACTTAAGGATTTTCAGGGGAAATAGAAAAGGACCGTTACTTTCTCCATCCGGTCCACAACAGCATCAACGGGCTATCGATTTATCCTTTTGCGGATCCGGCTCAGTGAAGGATTGGTGATACCCAAATACGACGATATATGATATGCTGGAATGCGATGGATAATGTTTGGGTGCTCTTCAAGCAAACGGATGTACCGTTCTTCGTGCGTGATGAAAAGCAATTCTTCAGCGCGGGTCTGTGAATACGTAAAAAATAACTCGGCAAGCAGTCTCCCGAATTTTGCCCACTGAGGATGTGTATCGTAAAGATGGCTTAGGTCGTTGTAAGAGATATACATGATCTCCGAATCTTCCATGGCTTGTATGAAATAATGGCAGATTTTTTGACTAATGAAGCTGCGGAAGGACACCAGAAATTGATGTTCCGAAAAGAAGAAGAGGTTCTTCTCCGTGCCTGTTTCAGGGTCTGCGTAATAAATCCGGAAAATACCCTTAACGACCAAGCCCAGATCGTTACAAACCACGTACTGCATATTGAAGAAGTCACCCTTGGCGATCTTCCGTGGTTTCCAGAACGGCCTGCAGCATCGATATCTTTACGGGTCAGTGCAGCAAAATTGGAGAGATGCGCCTCTAACACTTCAAAATTATCTCTCATATTCATTGTTTTTCAAGCAACCGGCAAGGCCGGATTGGGTGGGTATCCGCATCATTTCAGGGCCGGACTTGGTTAGAAAGTTAAGTCGTTGCGCACGAATTTAAAAGTCTACCACAAAAGTGAGTGGGTGTGGTCCGCCCGTTAAATTCTTTCATGAAAGGATATTTTGATTCGTTTATGGCTTATTTTGCCAGCCAAAGCAGAGGCCGAACCAATAGAAAAAGCCAAAACCACCGAAGTTGTCGACCACTATGGCGTGACCTGTACCTAAATGGCAGGCGGGTTGTTGTTGATTTTTCGCTGCATGATAAATTGATAAATGGAGCCTCCGACAAACAGTACAAAAAGCGTCAGTAACGTTTTGACAATCACAGGGTCAGCCACATCTTTAGCCAGGGGTTGTCCAATGGGCACCCGGGTTAGTGTTTCGTTGACCGTGGGAAGGAGCGACAAGAAAAGACTGAAAGACAGGAGAAAGTTCTCAAAGTACCTTGCTTTGTTATTCCCTTTCCTCTTGTAAAAAAGATAAGAAGCAATCACCACCAGTATCACGATGAACAGCGAAAATACATGTCCCGGATTGAAGCCACCATGCTTGGAAATCCCCAAAGCGGTCAGCGAAGTGATGAGTGTTCCGTAGAAATAGATTTTTCCGGATAGCTCAGCCAGATTGATCTTGCCAAATTTCACAAACGATGTTAGCGCTGCTCCAATGGCCATTACACCAATGATGGTGTGAAAAATGCCTAAATTTGATAGTCCCATAGCTTAGTTTTCTTGCAAATTTTTAAAGAAAAAGAATGGGGAAATTTCACTTAAGTGAATTTGAGAGAACTTTTTTTGAAAGTATTAAGAGAAGCCAACAAACAACTTTATAAACGTAGAAGTCGGATGCATGCATTGCTCCGTAATCAGTAAATAACCATGAAAACGCCTTTAATTACACCGGAAGGTTTAGAAAAGTTGAAAGCGGAGTTGGATCATTTGTGGCGCGTTGAACGGCCCGACACCACGCAAAAGGTTTCCTGGGCGGCAAGCCTGGGTGATCGTTCTGAAAATGCAGATTATCACTACAACAAAAAGCGCCTGCGCGAAATTGACCGGCGAGTGCTCTATCTGCGCAAATGTATCGATGATCTGAAGGTTGTGAATTATTCACCCTTCCAGGAGGGCAAAGTCATGTTTGGTGCCTGGGTGGAAATTGCAAATGACAAAGGCGAACAAAAACGTTTCCGTATCGTCGGGTATGACGAAATTTTTGACACCAAAGATTACATCTCCATAGACTCACCCATGGCCATTTCACTGATGAAAAAAGAAGTGGGTGACGAAGCCGTCGTGAAAACCGGGGCGGGCGAATTTGTCTGGCGTATTACCAAAATTGAGTACCAGAAATAACATTTGTTGGCGGGTGACGGTGCTACATGAATTCGGCCTCTTGAACGGCACGTCACTGAAAACTGGTTGTATTTTCACTCCTGCCGCATTGCAGGCATGATGCGAATGGATTAAATTAGCTTGGCCAACCCTTCCGCCATGCTCAATTTCCAAACGTTCCTCCCTTCGCCGGCATTGCGGAACCATCTGTACTGCTACCTGGTGTCGGACGTAGTTGACAACAACGACTTTTCCGTGGTGCACGAAGCACTGCCGATGGGCATCACAACCTTGTGCTTTTCCGACCAATCTCGGTGCTATTCGAACAAGACGGCGACAGCCGATACGTTTCTGGCAGCGCCTGATATCGCTATCGTTGGGCAGATGACGCAGAAAGGCGAAACAGTTTTCCACCGGCCGTCCCGGAGTGTGGTGGCCCTGTTCCGGGTGACGGGCCTGTTTCGCCTCAGCGGCGTCCCCATGAACATTGTTGCCGGCGGTTATTCAACGGATGCCACCTCGGTGATGTGGTATAACGATCTGCGCCAATGTCGCGAACGCATGTTCCAACATCATGATCCAGCAAGGATCGTGAGCGTGCTCGAAACCTTCCTGACCAACAAGCTGAAGGCTAGCGGCCACTCTACGCGCAATCTCGACAAAGTGGCGGCCTTTATCGATCTCCATTTTGGCGATGTAGACCTCAAAAAATTGTGCGACCAGGCCAGCATGAGCGTGAAAACATTGGAGCGCCATTTCTCCGAGAAAATCGGTCTTACTCCAAAATACTTTTCAAGGATCATTCGCTTCAAGCATGCCTTCCGGCAATTGGGTGCCGCGGGGAAGCTCACCGATGTTATGGGGATCATAGAGGCCTGCGGTTATACAGACCAGGCCCACTTTATCAAAGAATTTCAACATTTCACAGGGCACTCGCCGTCTTTCTATTATCAAAGCGAAGAAGTACTGACCCCCTTTTTCCTGGAGTCGGCATCCCATAATTGACGATTTTTTACAATGACCGATTCACTATGAATGAACAACTTTAGTCATTCTTTAAAGAGAGGTTAAATTAAGTATGAAGAGATACTATTTTCTACTCGCCAGCATCGTGCTTCTCTTTCTCTCGCTCTGGGGCTTTTCCGACAACCTGGTAACCGATGTGGGGCAGAAAAGTAATAGCGATCCCAAGTTCATCATACACGGATTATTCTGTTTTGCCTGGTTTATTGTCCTGGTCATTCAAACCACCTACATCACGAAAGGGAGCTATCGTGCCCACATCAACCTGGGAGTTGCCGGTATGGTGGCGGCCATCGGCGTGTTCGTCACAACGATTTACATTTTCATTGTTATTTATGACGGTTGGCACAAGATGGAATACACCGCCAGGTGCAACAGGTTCCTTTTGCCGAGCTTTGCCTTACTGGTTTGGCTGGGCTACCGCAATAGAAAGACCGCCGAGACACACAAACGGCTAATGTATGTTGCATCACTGTACATGTTGGCTCCGATCTTAGGCAGGGCCATGGGCCACTCGATCCTGGACACACTGATCCCAGTAACGGCCCCGATCACTTGGGATGTAACGCTTTTTTGTATCTGGACGCTCTTCTTCATTTCCCTTTTCCTGTACGACTGGACCACCGCCAGAAAGATCCACAGGGTTAGCAGCCTGGGATTTGTGTGGTTTCTCTTGGTGTGGACCGTGGCTATCCTGACCTGACGGGGTCACCGGAGCGATTGCCGTTATCCGAGTAATTTCTATTGGCCTGTCTCCCGCTTTCTGTTATCTTACGTTATGCGCGAGCTCATGCCCTTGTTTCAACACGACGGGGATGTAATCTGAATGTGATGAAACAAACCATAATTATCGTATCGATTCTTGCCGCGAGTATCACGGGCGTTGTCACGGCACAAGGGCTCGAAAAGTCGCTCGTCAGGAATCAAACCAAGACCGCGGAGTTCATCGTCGAGCCGCCAACCCTGTTGTGTGCAGGTTTTGAGTGGGTCATCTCCGGCGATGAGAACCGGAACGCCACCGTGTCGGTTTCCTATCGCAAAAAAGATAGGGGAGAGTGGCGGACCGGACTACCCTTGTTGCGTGTGGGTGGAGAAAAGATCTATGGCCATGATCAGCCGTGGGTCTATACCACACCCAACTTGTTTGCAGGAAGTCTTTTCAATCTTGAACCGGGAACGGTATACGAATGCCGTTTCCAGTTGTCCGATCTGGATGGCATCGAAGGGCCATCCATGCAAACCGTATTCGTTCAGACCAAAACAGAACCCAAGCCCTATGCGCTGGGGCAAGTCTATCACGTCTATCCCCCGGGTTATAAGGGAGCAAAACAAAGTCCTGCGTTTACAGGGTTGAACGAAGCCTATTACGGCACCGGCAATACCGGCGACTGGTGGAATGTTCCTGAGCCTCGCGTACAGCCCGGCGATGTGATCCTGGTTCATGCCGGTCTTTATAAAGCACACCGGCTCAGGTATGCCGACTCCCTGGCGCTCGATTTCCACGGCGCCTATGTGCTCACCCAAAAAGGCACCGCCGAAAAACCGATTGTCATAAAAGCGGCCGGTGACGGAGAAGTTATTTTCGACGGCGATGGCTCCTACCGGCTCTTCGACGTGATGGCCGCCGACTACCATTACTTCGAAGGGCTCACCATCCGGAATACAGACGTCGCATTCTACGGGGGATTGAAAAGAGTGATGGGCTGTAGCGGGTTGACCGTCAAGCATTGCAAAATGGAAGACATCGGCATTGCCGTAATGACCTATAGTGCCGACTCCAGGGACTTCTATATCGCCGATAACATCATGGTCGGCCGGCATGAGCCGGATACGCTCATCGGTTGGTATGGACTCGAAAAGCCGGCGCCCTTAACTTCGTATTATGCCATCAAGGTATACGGACAGGGGCACGTGGTCTGCCACAACTCCATTGCTTACTTTCACGATGGCATCTGCGTCGATACCCATGGCTTGCCCGAGGGCGCGAAGAAATGTGTTTCCATCGATTTTTATCGCAACGATATCTTCAACGTCGCCGACGACTTCATCGAGGCCGATGGAGGCTCGCATAACATCCGCGTATTCGAGAACCGCGGGTTCAATGCCTATCATTCAGCATTAAGCGCACAACCCGTTTTCGGCGGGCCGGTCTATTTCATCCGTAACATCTGCTATAACATACCGGGCAACGCATTAAAATATATGGTCCGGCCCTCCGGGATCTATACCTATCAAAACACGTTTGTTGCGGACGCCGCGATCAGCGCCTTCTCCAATGGACATTTCCGGAACAACTTGTTTATCGGCCCGGATGATACAAGGCCTTCGCTGAGCGGCACCACGTTCACCAACTACACTACACTGGATTATGATGGCTATCGCAAGAAGCCCGAAAACCAGACCAACTACCGCTGGCGGTATCCGCAACACGATTCACTGAACCACGCCGATGAAAAAGAGCTTGGGTGGGTAGAATTTAAAACGCTCCGCGAATTCACGAAGAAGACCGGATATGAAGTACACGGAGTAGAACTCGAAAAAGCCATCTTCGAGAATGTTCCGCTTCCCGATCCGCGACGAAAGGGACATGTGTACCCGGTGGCAGGCTACGACTTCAGGCTAAAGCCCGGTTCCAAGGCGATCGATGCCGGATGCCTGCTGCCCACGATCACCGATGGATTCACCGGCAAAGCACCGGATCTCGGCGCGCTCGAATCGGGAGTGGCCGCGCCACAGTACGGACCGAGAAAATAGAGCGACCGCCAAAGGCTTGCTGCTCACTATACTTTAGTATACCGTACGCGTTGAATCTCCCCTGCAAGTTGCTGGTCTTCACAACAAACTCCAGCGCCAAAAGTGACCGTAATTTTTATCTTTGCAGGGCTATTTCAACCCGTAAAACTTATGAAGAAAATAGGATTTTTATCGTTCGGACATTGGGCCAATCGCCAAGGCTATCAAGCCCGTACCGCGAGCGACACTTTGCTTCAGTCTATTGATCTGGCGGTTGCTGCTGAAGAGCTGGGCTTGGATGGCGCATATTTCCGGGTGCATCATTTCGCGGCCCAGTTGGGGTCTCCATTTCCTTTATTGTCCGCTATCGGTGCCAAAACAAATAAGATAGAGATTGGAACAGGCGTGATCGATATGCGTTATGAGAATCCGCTCTATATGATAGAAGATGCCGGGTCGGCTGATCTTATTTCCGGGGGCAGGTTGCAGTTGGGGATCAGCAGAGGTTCGCCGGAACAAGTGATCGATGGATGGCGCTATTTTGGTTATGAACCCAAGGCAGGAGAAACCGATGCGGACATGGGCCGGCGTAAAGCATTGGAATTTTTGGATAAGTTAAAGGGTGTTGGATTTGCCCAACCCAATCCATACCCGATGTTTCCGAATCCGCCAGGTTTGTTGCGCTTAGAACCTCATTCGGCGGGATTGCGTGACCGGATCTGGTGGGGTGCTGCTTCGAATGCTACAGCAGTCTGGGCAGCCGAAAACGCAATGCACCTGCAAAGTTCTACTCTGAAATTTGATGAAAGCGGAAAGCCTTTCCATGTGCAGCAAGCGGAGCAGATCCGATTGTACAAAGAAGCCTGGAAAAAGGCGGGGCACACACGCGAGCCAAGAGTTTCGGTAAGCAGATCCATTTTTGCATTGGTCACGGATCAAGACCGGTATTTCTTTGGACAGGACACCAAAAGCGCAGATCAAATCGGCTATATTGAAAGTGACAAACGTGCTATTTTTGGAAGAAGCTATGCTGCGGAACCGGATCAGCTCATCAAGGAATTGGCTGGGGACGAAGCGATCAGGGAAGCAGACACGCTCCTTTTGACGATACCCAATACGTTGGGGGTGGATTACAATGTTCACGTGTTGTCTTCTATTTTAAAACATGTCGCACCCGGATTGGGCTGGCGGTAGTTTGGGATGATACCTCTGAGAATACTTTCCGGCATCTGCTTCGCCGGGGAGTAGGGGTGAGTGTGAGAGCGAGAGCGAGAGCGAAGAAAAAAAACAGAATGAGTCTGTTCGCTCCCGCTCTCACACTCACACTCACACTGTTTTTTTACTTCACCACTTCACTCACCAAAATTAGGGGAGCTGCATTCGTGTAGTTCACAAAGTCAGCTCTGATGGCGTCTCTGTTCGGAGCAATGGCCGCCTGATAGTCACTAAGGCTTTTTACATAGAAAGTTCCGATAGCCATATACGGCAAGGGCTGGTTGGGAATGCCGCTGGCAAGCCCTTTTTCAATGGTATACTTTACCAGGTTTGAACCCAGAAAGGCCGCGACCATGGGCATGTGCTTCGTTTCATAATACTCCATGTTAAAGGTATTGCCTTCAGCAAATGGGTACATGACAGAAACTTTAACCAATCCTTTTTCCACGGCAGTCGAAGGTTTTTTAGCTTTTGCAGATTGTTTGTCTTGACCAAATGACGCAAAACAGGTGATCACAAGTAAAGTTGATGCGATGAGGCTTAATTTCATGTTTGATTTTTTTAGGGTTGAATTTAAATCGTCTGGCAGCTCAGCTCGAAAATGTCAGAATCCAAATGTCATCACAAGATCTCTATTTTCAAAACGATAGCGTGTGCAGTTTGACAAGGCTTCCTTGCCGTTTGTCGAAAGGAGAGCGTAACGTTCCAATACCAAAGACTTGTTTAGGTTGAGCACAACGCGAAGTAATCACTCCTCGCTTTGCATTTTTAAATTTTTCTCACGGTGTCCTGTTTCATTTTGTCGATGGCCGCTCTTCCCTCTGGCGTAATGCCCATGATCTCGGTGGCAACACCCATGGTTTTGTAGGTGTCAAAGAATTTCATCCGCGCAATGGGGTGGTCTACTTCGCCAATCAGTGAATAGCCTTGTTGGATGAGATCGTCAACAACTTGTTCGAATCCACTCACGGGCAATTGAAACGCGAGATGCTGTACGCCGCCGGCGGGATTTTTAGCCAGGTAGTCATGGAACACACTTTGGCCGGAAAGCGGCTGAATGAGTTCGATGAAAGAACCACCATTGTAAGTTTGAGTCGTTAATCCGTCACTGGGCACAACTTTACCATAATATTTTATGTTTAGATCCTCAGCGCTATAACGGTAGGGCTCGGGGAAGCTCACACCTAAAGATTTCTCCAGGAATTTTACCGTGGCATTAATATCCGGTACTACCCAACCTATCTGTGCGAATTCAAGTTTAGCGAGGGTGTCGTTGATTTTGCTCATAGTTGTTCTCTTTGTTAAGTGTTGAGCAAAAGTAAAGCCGTCGGCCTTTCATGCCAAGGTCATTTGCGGCTAAAAGCAGGCTGTTTGCGACTATTTTGAATAAGGATGGACCAAGAACGACGTATGGCTTTTGCTAGCGATTCGTTGTTCTTTTTTTGTCATTTAGGTATTCCAAAATGTCACCGGGCTGGCAGTCTAATGCTTTACAAATTGCCTCTAAGGTGCTAAAACGAATGGCTTTCGCCTTACCTGTCTTTAGGATAGAGAGGTTAGATAATGTCAGATCAACCCGTTCGGAAAGTTCATTCAGAGAGATCTTTCGCTTTGCCATCATCACGTCTAAGTTTACAATGATTGGCATAGCTTAAATGGTTAAGTCATTTTCAGATTTCATATCGATCGCATTCTGTAGGATTTTTTCAAATATGGCTGCAGCGGTGGCCACTACGATAGAAGCAAAGGTCGTCACCATACAAATCGCCAGAAAACCCGCAGGATCATCGTCCTTATGATGGGCTATCCTTATGTATAGGCCTGCCATCACGATTAAAATACTGAATACAATGGCACAATACTTTATACTCTTCAAAGCCCCGACAGAGTCCGGAGAGAATACTTTATTTTGTCCGATGTATCCCAGTAGTTTGAACGCCTTATACAGCGCAACGAAGAAAGCGATGGATGTTGTGTATCCATACAAGATGAACGGGTCAGCGTAAATGCTGAACAAGTCTAAGTTCGTGGCTCTTCCTTCGGTTAAGGGAAGCCCAATCAAAGCGGCAAGCACCACAAGGCCGATAAGCACGATGACGGCCTGCAGAAACAGGGTTGGAATTCTTTTCATAACTGATTTTGTGATTTAAAATTCTACTGCAAACATAATAAATATTTATTGATAAACAATAAATATTTATTATATATAAGAAAGTTAGAAAAGTGCAGCTCTGCTTTAACGTCTCTAACCTTCTCGCGTAATTAAGAGCGTTTTCATAGTTATTCCGTTAAGGAGATATGGGAGGAGGATCGCGCCCAAACAAAATTGGAAGTTGGGGCGCTTTTGGATACTATAATCTGATTTGAACGCTACTTACGGAAACTCTAGGCTTTAAAGCATGCTGCGCTGGGATTAGGTTGGCGACAATTGTCAATGATCTGGACGATGGTAGGTATCCTCCCGAGCTTTTGATTTCAAGTATACAGGTCACAGGGACGGAACGGCGCCATTTCTGAAGAATGTGCTAGCAAGGTTCGACATATTTAGCGAGCTCCCTGCACCTTCGATTTTTACTAATTTCATCATGTTATCAAGCGTATCGCAATTTATGAAATTTCATTATTTGGGCCGAACTCCCTAAACACTCTTTTGGCTTTGCCTAAACGGTCGGCATACATTGTTAACTTGGGTTCCATATCTTCATCCACAGGAATACCCAAAAATTGTAGATCATTTTGCGTGTCGATTTGCCAGGTTGTCGTAACCATTGGTTTAAGCCCGCTTCGAACGGTTGGGCTCTCTTTATTGATGATTTCCAAACATTCTCTGTATGCCTGGCGATAGATAAGGTCGATTTCTTCATCTAGGAAATTGGGATCTGCTTTGAGCAATGCGCTAATGTCCCTCAGCTTCGGCAGACAACTCTTTTCCCAAAACTCTTTTCGGGGATTTTTCTCTTTTTCTACGAAGGGATCCTCCGAATAATCCTGCACAAGCTGCTTCACTTCGCGTAGTTTCCTTCGCCACTCACTTTGACCGGATATGCGGTCCCGTATGGCTTTCACACAGCCCACTTTAAGGATTACATACGACAGCTGAGTGACCACCTCTCCATTGTTCTTTAATATACCTCCGTCGCCAATTTCCAATTTTAATCCATCGGTGGGTATTGGATTTTTTGACGAATGCGAGCCAAGGATAACATAGTACCCAGATTTTATACCGTCAAGCGCCAGGTTAAAGTCACCGCTGAATTGTAAGATTGGTTTTCGCTCCTCAGCCGGTAAAAACGAAGCTAAGATCTTTTCACTCAAACCGCTCAAGGTCTTCGCCACCATTGCGCTACCAGGAGCAAATGAAATTGTAGAAAGCAATGATTTGTCGGCAATCAAGCCGGCCAGATCACGAAGATAGTTTCGAGCGTTGACCAGGTATTCTATCGAAACAGACAATTTTTTCATTTTGGCGGGAATGAAATCAACAAGCATGGGACTAAAACCAAGCTGAACCGCATTGTCTTTTTCGATTTCCCGTGTCTGAATAATTGAACGAACATCCTGGTTTGATAGGTCATTTGAAGCATCCAGGTGTAAATTTACTTGCGAGACAATGGATAATGTTCGCGCTCCAATCCACCACGGGCCACTAAACGCAGCTTGCGCACTGTAGACCTGAACCGAAAGGTAACCCTGATCGGTATGCGTAATTTCAGGTTCGGAGGATGAAGCAATAAAATAAGGGGCGGAATTTGTTCCGATGGAGGGATAGAGGGGTGTTTCTTTCATAGTTATTTGTGAAATCAGTAAGCTCCTATTTTACGATCCTAAAAAGATAAAGCCTGCCCAGTAAAATGGATGTGAGAACGGTCGCTCCATTTGATCTTCCTTGAGGATGTATTCCTTTCGTTTTTGGTCGAGTAACCCTGCAGCTTCTTCCGTAGCAGGCACTTTATCCTTTAACTCATCAAAGAATTCTGCCAGCACTTCGTTGGTTGCATCACGCAGCCATAGCTGCGATAATTGAAGAGCTTTTGAAGGTTCATGATTTTCTGTCTTCCATAAGGAGTAGAACTTGATGAAGATAATGGAAGTGCTCAAATCGGAAACACTCCAAAGAGAGGCGACAACTCCAGCCGCACCGATACTGATAAAGCCGGTGGCCAAGCTAAATGCTTCGTCGGGAAGCTTGAAGCCGACCACGCCGGTCTCGCAAGCCGAAACGACCACTAATCGCACCTTCCACAGATTTAAAGCTGAGAGCTTGGAAAGTGTTAGTACGCGATCGTTTGCCAGAACTAAACCACTTTCCGACGGTTCCGAAATATTAGTGAACGCGTGGCAGCAAAAATGGAGTACAGCGTTGTTTTGAATACACTCAGCAACGTCCTCCACCTGAGCTCCCTGACCCTTTAAATGTTCTGGCTTCGTATAAACACTCTTGGCCACGAAAGTTTCAAGCGATGCATATGGAAGGAAAGGTGCACTACTCGGCTCTGGATTTTCAACGATCATTAAGGAGTCTTCTTTTGAAACGAATTTTCGCGCGAGCGAGACTTTCAATGATTTTGCACTCGGCGCAAATCGCCAGTCCAGCAAATCCGTCGCATATGTCCTGCCTTTTTCCGCTTCAGACCAACCTGCATGAAGTGGGATGTAAGCCAGCAGATCGCTGGGTATTACAACTAGCTTTTGATAATTTTTTACCAATGGTAATATCGCTCCGATAAGACTTTCCCAGACCCAGCGGGTTAATTCCTCCAGCTGTTGGAGCCATGTCCGAAAAAACTGCTTACCGGTATTTTTTTGCCATGCCTGGTAGGCATTAAGATAGTCGTTCACTTTTGCATCAATCACGTGTGATTTTAGATCAGGCAGAAATATTTTTGTTATGAGCAGATGCTGATCCTGTGGAACAATCAGGGCGAACCCCCCATGTTCGCTGATAATTGTATAAAGCAACGGAGTATCATGAGCTATACCATAAATATCGTGTATTGTCAAGTCTGAAAAGAAGCTTTCCAGGCCCGGTTGCGATCGAATGGTATCGATAATTTGATGAAGATTTCGCCGTGCCGCCTCAATTCGTGCAGTTATGTGGCTGTTGCCCGTTTCCCGATTGCCTAAACCAATCAACTGTGTTAGGCTTTCGGAAGCTAGGCGATACTTTTCGGCAAGAGAAACATGGCCTTTTTCAAGTAATGTATACACATTTGAATAATGCAAGTCCAGGGATTGCTTAAGAATTCTCGCTTTCCATTTTTCAGCGATAACAACAGCATCGTTTTCCCGACCGATCATGCACATCGCGTATGCAGCCATTTTGTGAATACGATAGCTTTGCTGTAGAGCAGATTCCTGGTCGTTCATCGTAACCTGCATGGCATATATCGTGTCAAGTGCGTAAAGCGCTTTATCCAGTACGTTGACACATGCTTCCCACTCGTTAAGCAAAAAGAACGTATTGCCAAGATTGTAACAGATTTGAATAGCGTCGTGCGACTGCTCGAGAGGATTGACCTCCATCATCGCTTGGTGGGAAGCTTTGATGGATTTCTCCAGATCGATGACGGCTCTCGATCGCATATATTTGCATTGATAGGCTATCGCCAGATTCGCCCAGCAAGTGCAGGTGTTTACTCTTGACAAATTGGCTTTGTTGAGGATAGATTGGTATAGGGATATGGCTTCGTTTAAGTCAGCTTCCGAATCGGTGGCATCGTAGCGAAGGGTCAGCGACTTGGCCAAATTTTCCTGGTACATCGCGAAATAGTGTGTTCGGCTATTCACGTATGTTGTAGCTTCTCTTCCTGATAGAACTGCCTGATTCAGGTTCTCAATATTTCCCGTCAACTGGAATGCATCCCGGTATGCATTGTTTAAATTGTTATGTGTGAGAAAGTATGAGCTTGAGCTGCTATCGGTATACGCTAGTGCTTCACAGTATTGTGCGATCGATTTGTCAAGGATGGAGGGATCGCTTAATAACGAGGCCTGGTGCCGGAATGTCCTGCCAAGCCCGATAGCAATATTAGTTAAATCATTCTTAGAGAGACCGTCGTTCTTCTTCATACTTGTGAAGCATTCCTGCGCTGAATTTAAATCACTTACACGTCGTTGTACTTCGAATCGTTCCAGGTAAGAAATGGCGAGATTGTTTAGCGTCTGAGCAAAGCTAAGGGAATCTTCAGACTTCTGATTTAAGGCCTGTTTGTATATAGCAATAGCACGATCGACGTCGCTGATCCTTTTCAGGAACTCACCGCGCCTGAAAAGCAAGCTTCCCAGGTTGTTCAGTATTTTTGGATAATGAGGTACGTCGACAGGAAGCTTTCGCAATGCATCTTCTAGGATGTTAATTGCATTGTTCAGGTCGGCTATATCCGATGTCACTTCGAAGTGGTATATGCACGCAGTAGAAATGTTGACTATCGTAAGTACGTGGTCCCACGATCCATTGACAACATTCCGGAGCGATTGAAGGAGCAGTTGGATGCCCTTGTCCCAATCCTCGCCAATGTGCCGTATTTTATATTTGGATATCAGGCCGATAGCGATGTGAATGTCGACGTTTTCGTGAAATTTTTGGTCATGGCCCGGACGGTTGCGCAAGCTTTCAAAAGTCTGAATGGATTTGTTGATTGTATTGACATCGTCTGTTTGAACACCGTAATCAAGTAATTCTAAAGCGTTAGTAAGCAGCGTGTTGGCGTCCTTCAAAGTTCTCCCGGAATCGTCGTCGGAAACAATGGCATCGAGCCCATGCTCTTGTAGCTGACGAATTAACCAAATGTGCCAATCAAATTCTTGAATAGCTCCCTCATCCTGCTGGATGGCTTTCGTGTAAGCAAGGAGAGGAAGCGTGGCATGATCACGCAGCAATTCGGGGAATTTTCTGATTACTTCTTTTTTCTCTTCTAGTGTAGTAACGGAGAAGAGCTCCATTAACTTAGGTTGAATATGCCTAATGCCGTAGGCAACCAGCTCAAGTTCCATTGGAGGTATCGACATAGCTTCTGAAAATACTGCGACCGGTGAAGATTCGGAGCATTTTCGTAATAAGGTTAGGTTTTCATGATATACATTTCTCCTCTCTTCATCGCTCTCCGAGTTGTATAGGACCTCAAGCCATGTCGAGACAACAATACTTAACAGATCCGGGTTATCTCTGAGGTACAGAAATGCATCAATCCAGGAATTCTTTTCGATAAATTCAAAGATCATTTCCTGGATTTGAGTGGCATCCTTATCAGTGTCGTTTTCCAGGAAGATCAAGCTTTTTTTTCCGTCCTTGGAAATACTCAACGTTATCTGCCGTGTTGACTTTGGTGACACCGTTCTTGTTGCCGGTATTGATCGGTTATTTTTCTTTAACTCGTCTTTGGCGAAATTTTTCAACGCTAGGGTAGCATCATTGTCGGGTGAAAATTCAATGAATTTTTCGAAAGCGTACAGGCTTTTTTCTCGTTCCCCTTGCTCATAATACAGCATTCCCAGGTTAGACCACGAGTTCCATGCTTTTTCGTTTAGGCGAACGGCCTCGAGAAAATTCTCCAATGCTTCTTGTTTTCGATTTGCAACCAAAAGCTGAGCACCACGATATTCATAGTATGAGCAAGAGTCGGCCTCGGTATTCCCTCCGTTGATTCCCTGATCATCATTATCGGATGATCTAAAGACTGCAACTTTTCCGTCTCTTGTCACTACACTGATTGAGAGGATCTCCTCGAAATCTAATGCTGTTTGACTATGCCGATTGATCAAAAAAACTTGAGGATAACCACTTCCGAGCTCCAGTACATTTGGATATCCATCTAGTCTCCTTCCGTTTTTAAACGTTATGGTAGAACTTGTCAATGAAGACTTTAATCCGCAATTAAGAGCGTATAAAGCAAATTCGGCAGCAGTTGACTCGTTCATATCCTTTAGACCTAGCCCTAGAAATTTGGACCTGACAGTAGAACCATTTTAACGCCATTTGCGCACGACCGGCACGGTAGGAGGTCTTCAAGCAGATGGGCTTATCGATAATAGCGAAACCCATTTGCCTTTGCAAAAGGAGAAATGAGCTACTTACTAATCCAATATAGGAAGCTTCAGAAGCATTTTTTATCGTTTAATCCAAATTTTGTGTCACGATGCCAACCACCTGCCTCCTTAGCGTCCTCAAACTTATTCTTCTCCTCCTAAAAAGACTCAACACTAAACCTTCCACCGTTTTGGTGTTTGATTCGCTGATGCTCGCTTAGAAATTTCGCTGCGTTATGAATAACGGAGTAACAGGAGTAGCAAATGCACCTAAGAATGACAGTCGAAAGGTGCCTAAATAAGCCGGCAACGCTTTTTTGGTATTTCAGAATATTCAAGATACGATGGCATGTAAATACCTGATAATCAATTTGTTATTATGAATATTTTTAATACAGAATTATGGGTTGACGGTGGTTTCACCAACTGCGCATTAAATAATTGTTTCAAAAGTATAAGTTTCGTTCAAGTCCCGTTTTCTTCCGGAGGCAGGGACTTTTTTTTGCTTTGCTCTTCCCATTGAGATCCCTCATTATTGCTTCGAAATAAACCGATTGAAACGCTGGAGAATTATTTAATGGAATTTCTCACCTTTTGCCAGCATTTCAATAATTTCTTTCATGCGCTTTTCTCTTGTCTCTTGTTTTTTCGCGGTCTGAAGGCGAAACCCAATAGAGAAAAGATTGGTCTTATTGAGACCCCTAAAAATCGCTTCTGCCTTTTTGTTTTTGCTAAGTTCTTTTAGAAAGTCTTCAGGTATAGTCATTTTGCTTGGGGAATCGTATGCCTTTCCCCAACTACCCTCTGCTTTGGCTTTTTCCACAGCTTCTAATCCTGCAGGTCGCATTCTACCTTCACTGATTAGCCGTTCGACATGTCCTGTATTTATTTTGGACCAAATACTTTTTGCGCCTCGGGGACAAAACTTTTGCAGCCAGGCGTGTTCGTCATGGGCTTGTTTTTGACCATCAATCCAACCGAAGCAAAGCGCTACATCAAGTGCTTCTGCATAGCTGACGGTCTTTTTTCCCGAGTCTTTCTTGAATATTTTGAGCCAAAGCCCATTTGAGGTATCGTGATTCTTTGTAAGCCAGGTTTCAAATGCCTTGGCTGTTTTGAATGCTACTGTTGGAAGAGTATTTAATTTAGTCATTGCGTGAGAAGGCATAAGCCCCGGCAACGCCAAGTAACGAAATATCGTTAACTTATGCCAACTGTTGATTTCTTTGATCATGACTATTCCTGTGCTATCCCGGTTTCTTTTTCCTTCGATTACACTCAACAGGAGCAAAGCTTCAAATAAATTGGATGGGAAAACCATTCTTATCACAGGTGCAACTTTTGGCATAGGCGAAGCCTTGGTGAGGCATTTGTTCCAGTATAATGTGCAATTGATCCTTGTCGCCCGTACAAAAGAGAAATTGTCCGAACTCGAAAATGAATCGCGAGAGTTTGCGGCCAAAGTGACCACGATAAGTTGTGACTTCTATAGCGAGGAAAGTGTGACTGCGTTATGCAACCAGGTGAAGTCCATTCCTATCGACTATTTTGTATCAAATGCGGGCAAGAGCATCATGCGGTCGTTCGAGGCATCCGCAGGCCGGTTCCATGATTATAAAAGGACGATCGCGGTAAATTATCTCGCCCCCGTACAGTTGATATCTGCATTGACGGAAAGCTTTGGCGCTGCTCAAACTCACATCGTCAACGTCGGCACCTACAACGTATTAATGAAAGCCGCGCCGAAATGGAGTGCCTACGTTGCGTCCAAGAAAGCAATGCACAGCTGGATTGAAAGCAACGTGCCGGAAATGGCAATGATGAACATCACGGTGAGCAACATCTATTTGCCGTTGGTGGAGAGCAGAATGAAGGATGCCAACGAGAATTACAAAGACACCCCTGCCATGTCGATGAATACAGCGGTTGGCATCATTGTAAAGGGACTTTTAAACCGGAAATATCACTTTAAACCCTGGTGGCATGTTCCCTTTCAAATCATCTTGTTTTTGGCGAGCCCTTTTTGGAATGTTGTTTGGAAGAGACGGATCGGTCAAGAAAACCGAACTTTATGTTAGTTTCGGATTTATGCACATCGGGGATATTTACGCCGGGACGTATAGTGCGTTTAGTGAAACATGTACTTCGATACGGGGTTCAACTGGGCAACGTAATGCACATGAGTGCGAACATGGACTCGATTGCCATCAGGCAAGGGAACAGTCAGGTTACGTATAGAGAATTATTTAATCAAACGGCTTCGGTAAGCGGATATTTATATGAAACCTTTGACGTTAAGCAGGGAAGCGCCGTATTGCTCATCGTAGATAACGCTTTACCTTCCGTTGTTTTGCTGTTGGCATTATCGGCACTTGGCTGTAACATTCATATTATGGCTCCCATGAAAGACGAACATCAGTTTCGAGCTACCGTGGATCTTTCAAGCTACGATTTTGTTTTTTCCGGCCTTGCGGAAAGGTACAGGTATTACGAGACGATGCCGGTTCGCTCGATAACTACGACCTGGTCGGAAGCGATAGGTCACCGCGCGTATAAACCTTTTGTCAGGATGCGCACGACCATATCCATTTTCACCAGCGGTTCCACGGGGATTGCAAAAAGAACTAAAAGAAGCAACACCCTTTGGCAGTATCTGAATGCCATTTCGGACGTTGTAAAGACGGTGGGGTTGCAACGCTACACTACGGTCATGCTACCGGTTCCCATATATCACAGTTACGGATTGTCGTCGTTGTTCCTGGGATTGATGTTGAATAAAACGCTGGTCTTCGTCAATAAATTTGATGCAGCGGAGGTTTCAAAAGAGATTGAACGCTATAAAGTCGAAGTAGCCATCCTCATCCCGCAAATGATCTACAGGCTTTTGAATTATAATTTGAGCACGGTTCGTTGCATCGTTAGCTGTTCCGACGTTCTTCCGGTAACGGTTTTTCAGGCTGCAAAAAACAGATTCGGCGATATCATTTTCAATTTTTATGGCACATCCGAGACAGGGCTTGCTACCGTTGCAACACCCGACATGCTGGCGGTGAAACCCGAAACCGTAGGCCGCCCAATCAAGGGTTGTAAACTCGAACTGCGGAATGAAGACGGAAATCCCGTGCTCTATGTAAAATCCAGTTTTGCCATGCACAGCGGATATTTAAGGACTGGAGATATCGCAGCAGTAGATGAGAGAGGCTGGTATGCTTTGCACGGAAGGGCCGATCATCTGATCGTGATCAATGGCGTTAATGTATATCCCAACGAGCTGCTACAAATGGCGTATCGGAACGATGGAGTTCAACACGCCGAGGTCCGGGCTTTTACCAACGAACAAGGTTTCAAGAAAATTAAATTGATCTTATCCGCTAAAGACACCCTTGCCCTGGATGAAATGCAATTTAAGGATTGGTGGGTTCAACAATATGGCACAAAGTTTTTGCCTGCCGTAATTGAGTTTAAAGCCGACGATCACCATGTCAAGTTGATGCACACCTAAAACAAACCCATATCCCCAGGGAGATCATCAAGATTAGCCATGCAAGGATGAGTTAGTGGAAGGAGAGCAACTCGTTAACGAGTATGAAGTTTACGCTGTGATTCAACAATTCAGTTTAAAGAAAACCGTAAAAGGGCCCTATAGGCCCTTTTACTGGAAGTGTCGGGTTCGCTGTGGCTTCGCCCGATGGTGATCAGGGCGCCAACCCGGTTAATAATAAGAAAACTGATACGTCCCCAGGTTCAGGTTACTGTTGCCATGCACCTCGTCAACCGTGGCCTGAACGATACCTACCTTGGTAGGATAGCTCAGCCCATCATAGGTGTACGTAAAGGTAGACGTGATCGTCACAAAGCTGTTAGCCGTATCCGTGCCTTTAAACACCATGGACGTGGGGTTGTTCTGATCTCTGCAGATCGTCTCGTAAAACTCTTCGTCCGGATAGGAGGTAAGCGACAGGTAATACAGGATACCCCCCTGGATATTGAACGGGTTGTTGCGCGTGTCAAAAACGTTGGTAAGATTATACCCGGCCTGTTCCTTCCAGGTCACCACTTTGGTAATGTTGCTGCCGGTATACGTATACGAGTTTTCGTTCCCGTACGGATTCGGATATACGAGAACGCCATAGTCGTTGCCTTTACGGGTCAGCACTTGCCCCGAAGGGTTGTTCGTATAGTCGATGTCGGCAGTCTTGTCCACCACCAGGAAATTCTCATCGGGATAGAACGCCAGGTGCTTGTTGATGATGCCCGATGCGCCGTAGGTGAAGAAGGCTTTCTCCACCGACACCGGGGCACCCGTGGCATAGGTCTTTGCCACGTATGACGACGGCAAGCAGTCGCCGCCATAGTAAACCTTGAGGCGGGTAACCGTACTATCGCCGCGCGCCGCCGCGCCGGAATAGCTCACTTTGACAATGCTGTCGATCAGATTGCTCTGGTAAAAGAATCTGAACCGTTCCTTTATAACAAGCGATGGGTCGGTGTGAACGATCTGCTTGACCTTTCGCTGGCGCGCGAACGCGGCATCGCATCTCTGGCAGGGCATGTGGTCCTCGCACCCGGAGAAAATAATGGAACATAACGCAAGGCACATCATCAGACTGCCTGAGAGGAGAGGGTTTTTGATGGTCGTTTTCATCTTTCTACATATTAAATGGAAGGGTTTGAATGTATATGGAAGTTAAATAGTTTTTTGGTGGGGTGGTGAAATAATATGATCCCTGGTTTACGGGATCACCTTTGAAATCCATTTCGCCATGTTAAGATTCTTACTTCTCGATACAGGAGCTATTTTGCGTGCTGGAAGAGGAGTGGAGAGGGGTCACCCTATGCCTATAGGGGTTATTAATTGACATTGAAAAATGTATCTTGAAATTCAGAACTTTGCTTCGGTCTTAAAATGAGCTATATCATGCGTTTTATCCTTATTGCTGTTGCCTTTTTGGTTAGTGAATCTTGTTTTGCTCAATTGGGGCACGATATTCATTTTCAAGTTACGGGTCTTAAAGATACTACGGCTTACCTCGCCTACTACCTTGGTGAGAGCACCTACATCAAGGACACGGCCCGGGTAAATTCCAAAGGCGAGTTTGCCTTTACCGGCAAGGAACCCATCCAACAAGGCATCTACCTACTCGTCGTGAACAAGACCCGCGTCATGGAGTTCGTTGTGGGCAAGAACCAGCACTTTGGCCTGAAGACTTCCACGGCTGACTATATCAAAAACATGGTCGTGAAAAACGATGTCGACAACAAGCTGTTTTTCGACAATTTGATGCTCAGAATGGAGCGCCAAAAAGAAGCCGAGCCTTACATCAAGGTACTGCAAGACTCTACGCTTAACGAGGAGCAGAAGAAATCTGCCCGCGATTCCTACAGTAAAATAACTGAAAAGGTGATCGCGTACCAGGAAAAGCTCATCGCTGGCAATCCCGAGACAGTTACTGCCATTATTCTGAAATCGAGTAAGCCAGTAAAGGTGCCCGACGCGCCCAGAAAGTCCGACGGCGGTATAGACTCCACCTTCCAGCTCCGGTGGTACCGCGCCCACTTCTTCGATAATTTCGACCTGGCGAATGACATGCTCACGCGCCTGCCTCAACCAGAGTATAGCCGGAAGGTGAACGAGTACCTCGACAAGCTCTATGCCCCTCAGCCCGACACGGTATTTCAGGCCATAGAGAAGATCGTGGGCACGGCCAGCAAGAACTCCGTCACCTATCAGTACATAGTTCGTATCCTCATTCAAAAATACTGGGCGCCAGAGATCATGGGTCTGGACGAGGTGTTCGTCAAGATCTATGACACATACGTGGCGTCCGGCCAGATGGATTACTGGGTAAACGCCACCTTCAAGAAAACCCTAAAGGAGCAGGCCGACCGCCTGCGCAAAAGCCTGGTGGGCAAAAAAGGCGATAACCTCATCATGCAGGACTCCAACTTCAAGCCCCGCTCGATGTATGACATCAAGAACAAATACACCATACTCTACATCTTTGACCCGGATTGCGGGCACTGCAAAAAGGAAACACCCAAGCTGGTAGACTTCTACAACAAGCTCAGGAGCAAATTCAACGTAGAGGTCTATGCCGTAAATGCGGATACCAGCATGGCTAAAATGCGCAACTACATCAAGGAGATGAAGATGCCGTGGATTACAGTAAACGGGCCGCGCACCTACGTGGGTCCCTACCAGGATCACTATGATGCAAACACCACGCCCAGCCTGTATATTCTCGATGACAAAAAGAAGATCATCGGCAAGAAGATACCCGCCGAGAAGCTGGAAGACTTCTTCACCCACTACGAGAAATTCCAGAAAGCAAAGGCGACGCAGAAGTTGTAGGTGAACGGTGCTTGTTGATGCCGAAATTTCTACGGGTTCTTGGAGAGGGTCAGGTGTATAGTAGGGGTGTTTGGGTTGAGTCGCTTAGTAAATTCAGTGTAAAGACGGAAGAATTTCAGACACTGTTTTATGAACTGCTTGATAGAGCATCGGATATTTTTTACTCCGGTGTTTATACTCCTGCATGCCATTGAAGGGGCATTGCTTATTTATTACTATTTTTTTTTGAAAACTCACGCCTGATCCTGCTCAATGAAGTATCGGTAACATTTAGATAAGATGCAATTTGTTTCAATTGGGCATGCTGAAAGATCTCTTTATTGGAAGAGATAAAGTTTTCATACCGCGCTTCACCGCTAAGGTTGATTAGGTCCAATGACCTCTTTTTAAATAAAACATATTCTTTGGCCAACATCGCTACACCATAAGCCCTAAATTCAGGGATAGCATGCAGCAGCATGTTTAATTGGTCATAGGTAATTGAATAGCCTGTACAATCGGTTACGGCCTGTATGCTTTCTGTGGATTTTGTTTTTAAATAAAACGATGAAACTTCCAAGACCACACTATCTCGTTGGTAAAAATTAGTGGTTATCTCGTTGCCTTTACTGTCAAAGGTAAAGGCGCGCATGAAACCGCTCTGTAAAAAGAAATAGCGGTCATTCACCGTTCCTTCCCTGAGAAAGAAGTCATTTTTGGTAATGGTCATCTCTTCGAAGTACTCGACCACATGGTCTAACGTGCGGTCCGGGAATGTTAAATTTCGTAGGATATAATTTTTTAGCCCCTGTTTATCCATCTGTATTATATCGTGTTAATGTATACTGTTCACCCGCTGGTAAAGACTACTCTGCGGCAAAAACGCTTTAAATTTTGATTGATCGCCACCCTTGGCGATCAATCAAAATTAGTGATATTGGTTGTTAAACTTTCTGGTTAATGATCTTTATTTGGCTTCCACGGCTATGATTTGCGCCAGTACATGTGGAAACATAATAAAAGGCGTATGACTTGAAGGAAGGGAATACAATCTCTGTATACCGGCATCTTTGACCATTTTCTGTTGTAGGGAGTATCCGATGGTATGATCATTTAGACTGTGAACAAAAACTTTATTGATTTTTCCGAACTTCCCGTCGGTCAGCGTGACTGGCGTTGCCAGTGGAGCCAGCGGTTCAGGTTTTATAGTATTGCTGACATAGTCGGCCACCTGTGCGGGAGCGTCGGCCATGAAAACATCTGCAACGCCTTCTTTACGTACGGTGGCAATCCCTGCCTTTTCATCCACGATAAGACTTTTTCCAATGTGACTCTCTGCGTCCGTTTGCGCAAGGGATAGCAGGCTCTCTCCATTCTTGGGGACGTAAGCTGCGATATAGATGATCTTCTTTATCTGTGGTGCAATTTGTTCCGCTACCTGGCTTCCTACAATACCTCCGAAACTATGGACTACCAATACAACATTTTGTTTGACGCCAATGGCTTTTTTAACTTCGTCAACATAAAGTTTTAAGCTGATCCCGGTAATAGCGGTATTGTCGCTTCCGTGTCCGGGAAGATTAATGGAAATCACCTGGTGGCCAGCGGCCATTAAATCTTCGGTAACCTGTTTCCAGTCACTCGCCGATGACCAGGCACCGTGAATAATGGCAATGGTACTTGTGCTCTGGGCTTTATTAACCTGTGAAAAAGCAGTAAACGTTGTTGTCAATAGCACTGCTATTGATAAAACTAGATTCTTCATTATTCTATAGATTAAAAATTGATAATTAGTTATGGGATATTTTGATTAAAAGTGCTGTCAGTGAATCAGGCTGGGAAAGGAAGGGGCTATGGCCTGTATTGATCTTGTATATGGATTTAACACCACCGGACGTAATCATCCGATCTTGTAAGGACGGAGACACCACATGGTCTTTTAGCGTCTTGATGAAGACTTTTTCGACCGATCCGAAATTCTCGGCAGTGAGCAACACAGGATTTATAAATGGAATTAAGGGTTCCGAACGGTAGTTTTTCAATACAAGGTCTTGAACCTCCGAAGTGCCATCCTGGATAAAAAGATTGACAATTTGATCTTGCTTTACATCTACCGTGACGCCGTCATTGTTGAAGATCAGGATACCATCGCCACCAAGTTGGGAGTCGGGATCGGTATGTGCCAATTCATTCAATGTCTGGCCAGTGGCGGGTAAATAGGCGGCAACATAAACCAGTTTCTCGGTTTTTTCAGGTACCGCTTCCGCTACGGAGGAAATGATCATGCCCCCAAGGCTGTGACCTACTAAAATAACTTTGCCGTCGATTGTCGAAAGGGCCTCAATTACCTTTTCTTTATAGCGATCCAACGTTATTTCGTCAGGGGCTGTCTGATCGTTTCCATGTCCTGGCAATTCGATAACGGTAACTTTCTGGCCTTGTTTTTCAAGATTAGCTTTTACCGCATTCCAAACATACGGAGCCTGCCATGCGCCATGAACCAGTACATAATTTTTGGATGGTGGCGCCGCGTCGTCGTCTGAACAGGATGTTAAGATAAAGACACAGGCAACAACAAGAAGCTGGAGTAATCTAATATGTTTCATGATAGGTTTAGTTACATTTTAATTTTTGCTTGCTTCCAAGGATAGGATGGCCGATAATACCTGGGAAAAGACTATAAATGGAGTATGGCTTGAAGGCAGTGAATACGTTCTAGTGATACCCGCATCTGCAACCATCCGTTGTTGGAATGAATAGCTTACGGTACAGTCATGTTGACTATGGACATATACCTTTGCGATTTGCCCGAAGTTAGCGGTCGTTAAAGTAACCGGCGTAGCAAGGGGGGCCAAAGGCTCTGGCCTCAGGTTATTGGTCACATGTTCGACAACTGGTGTTGGAGCATCAGCCATAAAGGTCTCTGCAATGCCTTCTTTTACTATACTGGCAACTCCGGCCTTCTCATCTACGATAAGATTTTTACCAACAAGGCTTTCTGAATCAGTTTTTGCCAGAGATAATAAACTGTCCCCGTTCTTCGGGACAAAGGCTGCAACGTAAATTATTTTTTTGATTTGAGGAGCAATCAATTCGGCCACTTCACTGGCGACTATGCCGCCAAAACTGTGGCTGACCAGTGTAATGTCAGTTTTATCGCCAATAGCTTTTAAAACCTCAAATACATATAGTTGTAAACTAATGGATGAAACCGGCGTTTTATCGCTGCCATGACCAGGAAGATTTACGGTGATTACGTTACTTCCGGCGGAGGTAAGATGTCCGACCACATGGTTCCAATCCTCTGCAGACGACCACGCTCCGTGGAGAATTACTACAGTGTTGGTGCCTTTAAATGATAAGGGACTTTTGTCCGCTTCTTTATTTTTTCCGCCGTTTTCCATATTATATTATTTGGTCCTACGGTGCAAAGGAAGGGGGAATAAAGCTGGCTCCACTTGTCCTATGGCAAGTAATGAGCCTGAGTCTTTTTTTTCTGCCACGGCCAGACTGTTGGATATACAAGTAGAGGAGACTGCCTCTTACAAGAGCACTTGACACATGGAAGCTTGCAATGTCAGATTCGTTGGGTGTGGCAAACGGAGTATAAGATGAAACACCCAACGCGAAGAAATAGGCAGCACACTCTTTCAGCATGATATTTCTTCAGTTCTTCGCGAAGATGAGTTGGAGTATTATTTGAATATTAATAAATTGTGAAACGTTAGTCGCCATTGCAAAATGAATAGGCAACTCAGAGTAATATGACAGGTGTTTCCGAGATAAAAAGATCGCTTTTAAGTGTTCACCAGTTTTCAGAGGAACAGCTAAGTCTCTTTACTGACAGAGTGATTTTTAATAGTCTTAAGAAGAAGGACCTGCTTATAAAAGAAAACCAGGTGTCAGACGGTATCGCTTTTATTCTGACGGGTAGCTTTCGGGTGTTTAAAAAATCGAACAATAAGGAATTGACAATAAAGTTTTTTGTTGAGAACAATTGGATGGCAGACCTTGAAAGCCTGTTGACACAACAACCTTCCAAAAATTACATAGAAGCCATCGAGGATTCAGAAATTGCTTCTATTACATTAAGGGACATTCATATGCTTATGGACAGTCATCCTTGTTTTCGGATGCTAAACGGGTTATTGTCCGACTTAACAATTCCGACATCGTATATAGCAACCATCAGCTCAAAGAACCCAGACGAAAGATACAAGGAACTTTTATTGAAGCACCCCCAATGGGTGAATCGCTTTCCGCAAATGCTAATTGCTTCATACCTGGGAATGACACCTGAGACATTAAGTAGAGTGAGGGCTCGAATGAAGTGATTTCTTGATTGTAATCAAGTGCGACAAATAAAAAGAAAAGACATCTTTGTGAAAAGATTTGTTACGAAAATCGGTCGAAATGAAATCAACTATGAACTTTGCCAAGTTAGTTCCTAACGTCTATTATTTAGATATTAAAGACGGATTAAAGCTATTTGTTGACTGTCTTGAATTTACTATCGGACATGATGAATTGAAATCAAAAAATCCTTTTTGCGTGCTCGAAAAGAACAACTTGCAAATGTATCTTTTCGAAAATAAGGAACTAGCAAAGGAACACAATCCTGAATTCAGACTCGTAACGAATAATATCGATGAAGTATACAAAAAAATAAGTTCATCACATCCCGATTTTCTGCATCCAAATCTCAGTAAAGTCACGCTTCGTCCCTGGGGAGCAAAAGAGTTTGCATTGAGGGATAACCAGGTGTGTATCATTATTCAGCAATGGTGAATCTTTAAAAGAAATTTGGGCGCGTACAAGAGAGAAGGCGGGTAGATTCTTTATAAGCGGTAATTTTTCGATCCAAAGTCGTCGCATCACAGAGAAACAAACATTATTTTTGATTTCTTCGCAGGTCATATACTTGCCTGAAAAATGCCTTGTTCTAAATTACCTTAACAAATAATAAAATCAACTCCCCCATGAGCCGCACTGCTATTTTTTCTCTTGGTGTAATGTTAGCTCTGGCATCTTGCTCAAGAGATACCGATCGATCTTTCGGAGAAACGCAGATAACCAAATGGCAAGACGATAAAACCGCAGCCATCTCCATCACCTACGATGATGCCACCATCAACCAATTTCGAAAAGTACTTCCGATCATGGATTCGTTGGGACTCAAGGCCACGTTCTATATAAACACCACAGATATCCCAGGCTCACAATTTGCACCCAAATATTTTGGAAGACCGCTTATCGATATCATCAAAGAAAGCGCGAAAACCCCAACAACGCTGGATAACCTTTTTGAACGTGCTTCGGCATTGCGTTTTCTCGATATCGAAAATGCAATTGAAGCCCATAACAGTGCCGGCGCGCTCTTTGAACAAGGAAAAACAGATGAAGCTTTTAAGGTGGTTGACGAGGCTTTCGCGAAAGCGAGAAGGAAAAATTCGGGTCGTGAAGTGCGGCCGGTATTACTAACCGGGGAAATGATCACCTGGGACGAGATCAGGAATTTTGCGAAGAACGGACACGAGTTTGGAAATCATACCCTCTCGCATCCTCGCCTGGCCGTTTTGACTGAAGCCAACTTGTTGTATGAGTTGGAAAAAGGGAAGGAAGAGATATTCAATCAACTTGGCCCGGAGCATACATTCTCGGCAGAGTGTCCATTCGGAACTGAAAATGAACGCGTTATGGAGTATGCCCATAAAATTCACCCGGCATTGCGAAACCGTATGCCCGAACCTTTTCTCGTTGAACTGAATCGCTCAAGTACGGAGCTTCCGGGAATAGACCATGGAAAAGAATATGTTCAATGGCAACGTGGTCCATTGAAAAAACACGGGGTGCCTGAAATGAAATCGTGGGTGGATACATTGCTTACACATAATAACGTTTGGCTGGTACTTACATTTCACGGGGTCGATGGTATAGGTTGGGAGGCAAAACCTCACCAGGAGCATAGAGAATATTTTGCCTACATGAAACTGCACGAAACTAAACTTTGGATTGCTACTTTTAAGGATGTAACAAAATATATGCGTGAACGTATGAGCGCTTCCTTGAAAGCGGAAAATCAGGACGAAAAGATTAGGGTAACGTTGTCTCATTCACTGGACAAAAGTCTGTATAACGTTCCGCTCACCTTGAAGACCTATGTCAAGAGCGATTGGAAAGAGGTGAAAATAACGCAGGGTAATCAATCTTTAACGCGTAAGCCACAAACAGATCAAGCAGGTGCTTATGTTTTATATCCTGCCATGCCTGGAGATACTGCCATTGAAATAGCTTCGGTTGACTAGATGTATCGATGTCCAGATATTGCTAATGCTGCCCTGCTGAGCAAGTCCGATTTTATTTGAGTAATGTACTGATTTCTAATAGGTTAAGTTGATTTCTTAGGATTCAGGGATCTTATTTCCCAATGCAAAAATGTGCCCTTCCTTGACAGGCAGAGTGTCTACTGATTCGAGTACTAAATGATATTTTGCCTCAGATAAGATTGATTTTGAAAATCTTTCTAGTTTGAAAATTTTGCGATTTTGAAATCTTGAAATTCATATCTTTGAAGCTGACCACAGCTGTTATCAAAGTTGTCTGACCAAGTGCGCCCGCATCCCGAAACCTCCGTTATCCTTTCCTCCATCCTAAGGATATCTATCCCTTGCATCCTGCTGATTTTATTAACCGCTAACTTCAACGTCCGCGGGCAATGCAACACCACGCTAAATAAACTCCTTCCGGAAGCTTCGGTCAATAACGACGACAGACTCGGAAGTGCACTCGCCGCTAACGGACAATATATGGTCGTCGCTGCCGAGAGCAGCGATACCCTTGGCATACTTTACGCAGGCGCAGTTTTCGTTTTTGAAAAGACGGTTGCGGGTTGGTCATACCGTGCCATGTTGACGGCGTCGGACCCCGATGAATATGATTTCTTTGGAAACCGGGTAGCCATTGATGCAACCGGAAATACCATCGTGGTCATCAACCGGAACTACAACAAAGGTGGCGCATACATCTTTGAAATGCCGGCTTCGGGATGGGAAACTATGCACGAAACTGCGAACATCAAGTTTCCGGAATATCTCGAATTTAATTCGGCGCTTGACATCAGCGACGATGGCGCAACCATCGCGGTTTCTAATCCCATGACAAACCATGCTATGCTGTTTGTGCTCGAGAAGCCCGTCACGGGCTGGTCAAGTTCGCAACAGCCTCACGCTTTGGAACAACGCCAGGGACAACAGGGTATCTGGCTGGGGTCCGACGTGACGATTCAGGACGATTACATTTATGCGACCACCAGCAATGAGGGGAATCCTTCCATTTTTGTATATAAAAAAATGGGTGGCGATTATTCAAAGATCGCACAATTGGCAACATCGCTTCCGGCCTCCGAGCTCGGTCATTTTGGAGAGCATATTACCCTGCTGGGTAACACCATTGTCGCCACCGGACTTGCCTTCGTCTCCGGCTCGATCACGCAGCGATTCTTCGTTTTTCGGAAGTCGGGAGAATGGACGGATATGAATGAGACCGCACAGTTCCAGCTCTCTGGGCTGTGGTCGGATAAGTTTCCATATTCGATTGCACTTACCTCTCCGAAGACCATCGCGGCAGCGATGCTGATCAAGGAGGGCGAATATTATACGGGCAAAGTGGTGGAAGCGACAACGACCGACGGATCATGGCAGGATCTTTCCGTAACCACACTGTTCGAAGAAAAAGGGCTCTGGACTCCTTCAGAGTTTAGCAATGATCTGGTGTGGAATGGTTCGGACCTTATGATGGCGGCAGTAGAGAAGAGTGCCGTGTTCGGAAACCGTAATTCCATACTCAGCATGACGAAGAGCGGGGGACTTTGGGGAAGCCTTCAACATGTTTCGCTGCCGCGTAATTCGAGCAGCAATATGTATTTCGGGACGAGTATTGTAAAAACACCGGAGGTGATGTTCGCGGGAGCTCCGTACGACGGAACTGCAGGGTTTGGTGCCGGGGCAGTGTATATTTATGAGCGTAGCGGCGAAGACTATGTAAAGATGCATACAATTTATCCGTCGCGGCGGACGCGAAGATCAGGCGGAGGGTCCGATGCGGCCTTCGGGTATAGCATCGCCGTACACGGCGACGAGATCGCTGTCGGAGCACCTTCTTTTCTCTACGCGCCCGGGCATTATGGAAAGATCTTTTTATATAGACGAACATCGTCGAGCTGGAAAACGGCAACGCTCTACGACTCCTTGATTGTACCCGTCGATCTTGACCTGAACCACGTCGGCGCAACGGTCGCTATGAACGACCATCTGCTGTTCGCATCGGCGTACAACAATCTTGGTGGTGCACATACCAACGCTGTGGCGGTGTTTGAGAAGGTGGGTGGCAAATGGACGTATAAACAGTTGATAACCTTGGGAAAGCCGCTTGACAAATCATGGCCTTCCGTGAATCTCAGTCTGGAGAACGAACAACTTGCCGTGGGAGAATTTTTTACACTCGGCGGCGGCGTTTCGATTTTCAACCGGAATGTTGGAACAGCGCAGTGGGCAGCTACGGCATCGTTTTCCGGCGACGTTTTCTCGGGTATGGGTGGCGGAATAAAACTTCTCGGTGATCATCTCTTTATTGGTGCACCTGGAAAAGATCACAATAACGTTTACCGGTCCGGCGAAGTGCTGGTATATACAAAGCTCCCGGGAGAATCGTGGAGGTCTGACATGCAGCCGTCAGCAGTGATTGCTCCTGACATACCGATTGAAGGAGCATTCTTCGGATCATCACTCGATGCCATCGGAAATACACTTGTCGTGGGAGCGCCAGGAATGTTTCTCACCTTCGACAGTAAGGTGCGTACAATTCCGGGTAATACGTATGTCATCCAGACCAGTGATTACTTCTGGGTGAATACTGTCCAGTACCTCAATCTTCAGGGCGATCGCTACGCCAGCAATGAGCGGGATCATTTTGGGTCGTATGTTGCCCTCGATCAGGAATATTTTTATATCGGCGCAAGAAGCGAGAACACCGATACCGGGAAATTCTCCGGTGCCGTGTACTATGTTCCTACGCCACCCGTTATTTTTCTTCAACCGCCGGTGTGTGCGCAATCCGGTCCAATCTCGTTGCAGGGATATCCATTCGGGGGAAAGTGGTCCGGTCAGGGCGTCGACGAGTCGGGAAAGTTTGATCCTGCGACCGTTGGTATTGGTGTCTTCACGTTGACCTACACAACACTCAACTGCAATAAGCAGGGTACTGTCCAAATCGAAGTAAAGCCACCTGTTATCATTCAACAACTTTCGCCCGCGGATGTGACGATGTGTTCGGAAGGAAGTGTTGAACTTGAGCTTAAAAAGGTACCGGGAGCAATTTTCACTTGGTATTACAGGCCGGAGGGAGCGACTACGTTTGTGTTGCTGACATCTGGAACGGAAAAACTGTCGGTAACCAATCCCGGTGAGTACAAAGCCGTCGTGTCGTCCGAATGCTCGGCGGAATCTCCCTTGTTTAGGATCAGCATTGAGAATTTCCCCGTCACCGTGGGACCACAGCCAATCATCTGCTCCCCCGCGAATGCAGTTTCACTTGTGGTTTCGAACAAAACCGGCGTATGGGAGGGAGCCGGTGTCAGTAACAATCAATTCAACCCGTCGGGGCTCGCCAATGGATTTCATGCGCTGACGTACCGCATCACCACGTCGTTGGGATGCCGCGTGGCATTAAAAGACAGCATAAAGATAAGCGTCGTAGCTCCGGTCACGGTCACGCAGCAGGAGAATGATTTTTGTGAAACGGGTTCGGTGCTGCTCCGGTCGTCACCCTCCAACAGCGCGTTGGGCTACACCTGGTATTATAAAGAAACGCAGAGTGGAACATTCACTTCAGTTAATAGTATGCTGGCCGGTGATGTCCCGGTGTACGTCCAGGGATACTATCAAACCGTGGCTACCAACGGTGAATGTTCAACGACAAGCAATATTATTGAAGTCGGGTTCGGCACCAATCTGTCATACGAGCTTTCAGATGCATTGAAACCCATCTGCAACGCCAAAGAATTCACCATCGTTGTGTCGGCGAGAGAAGGAACAACGTACACATGGCAACACCAGGCGATTGATGGAAATGGCTATCAGGTGCTCGACGGACAAACATCAGACCGACTAACCGTTAGCGAAGACGGCTATTATAAAGTGAAGGGTGAATACGGCTTTTGCTCGTTCGATTCATCTCCGGCCCTCATACAGTTCGCACAGGACACCTTATTCGTCCCGAATATTTTTACACCTAATGGAGACGATAAAAATCCAGTGTTCAGGGTAGAGACAACAGCAACCATAAACTCACTCGTCATCTACAATCGCTACGGCGACCAAATATTCCTGACTTCCAGCGGGCAATGGGATGGAGGCGACGCTCCTTCGGGAGTGTACTACTGGCGTCTGCTCTATGAAGGATGCGATAGCGAAAAAGAATCGAAAGGCTGGGTGCATCTGGTCCGATGAGGCTGGTTGTACTGGCCCTGACAAAGAATTCATGATCGTAGACCCATTGAGATCGCTAACATAGCGTGGCTTTGCTATATTTGACAAATGACAACCCTTGACAAGCTGCTGGGAATCCGGTATCCCATCATTTTAGCACCGATGTTCCTCATCTCTAACAGTCGAATGATTATCGCTGCATTGCGGAGTGGTGTCACGGCGGCATTTCCGGCGCTTAATTATAGAACGGATGAGGAGCTTAGAGCTGCCATTCGTGAGATAAGGCACGCATCAGATAAACCGTTTGGTGTGAATCTCATTGTAAACCGCTCCAACCCTAAGTACAAATCACAACTCAAAACGTTGCTGGAGTTAAAAATTGATTTCATTATAACTTCCCTGGGTAGCCCCCAGGAAGTAATTGAGCAATGCAAGCCGTTAGGAATAAAGGTCTTTTGTGATGTCGTTGACTTGAAATACGCGAAAAAAGTTGAGGCGCTGGGTGCAGACGCCTTGATTGCGGTAAACAACAGGGCAGGAGGACATGCAGGAGCAATTTCACCTTATGATCTGGTAACACTGTTAAAGAATAACTGCAGCATTCCAATAATTTCCGCCGGTGGTGTCGCGACAGGGAAAGATCTTAAACAAGTGCTCGATTGGGGGGCAGCGGGAGCATCGATCGGAACTATTTTTATCGCTTGCGAAGAATCGGATATCACACCGGAATACAAACAGGCGATGATCGATTATGGCGAAAAAGACATTGTCATGACAACGAAGCTCTCGGGCTCACCGCTCACGGTCATTAACACACCCTACGTTCAACAGCTCGGTACAAAAGCTAATCTTCTGGAGTTGATTCTCAATAACAACAAGACCTTAAAGAAGTATGCTAAAATGCTCATTGCTTTCCGTGGGATGAAAGCGGTTGAAAAAGCTGCGTTCGGAGCTACCTATAAAACGGTGTGGTGCGCTGGCCCTGCCATTGAACACGTAAAGCGTGTACAGCCGATAGCGGACATTATAAATACGATCACACGACAATTTGATGACGTTTCGAATGAGGCACCTAACGTGTTGCATCGCAAAAGCTAGTGCCTATGAGGTATAGGGTTTACGTAATTGAGCTCTCGCGAAAAGTTTTTACTGAAAACGCAAAGTTCCGGGCTGCCAATCCACAATTCAACGGTGTACTGGAATGTCTTTATGTCGGCATGACGAGTAAGACTCCAGCGGAGCGATTCATGCAGCATCGAACCGGATACGTCAACAAAAAAGGGCACAAGCTATCCGCCAACATTGTACTGAAATACGGGAGGTATCTACGGCCGAGCTTGTACGAGCATATAAACATAAAGCCGATGACAAGGGCAGAGGCGTTGGCAATGGAAGAAAAACTTGCCTGGGACCTGAGGAGACAGGGCTATGCCGTTTGGTTTAACTGAACGCTGGTGGAAACTTGCCCAACAAAATGTGCTCAATACAGAAGACGTCGCACGCGATTTCTTCACAGAGCATTTCTTTTTGTCGCGTAGTAGTAATCTCGTTATTTAAGCGTGCAAAGGCTCTCAAATTCGGTGTTTAGAAACTAAGAGCCGACGCAATGTCGTTGGACAGACGATCTTACGTCGGCTCTAATTTCGTTGACGACGATTTTGAGAAAGAGGCAGGAAAACCCTGTGCACATTGGCGGCCTTGATGTCGTCAGTTTACAGACGCTGATTTTGGTGATTATTTTGATTTGGCGTCTTTATTGGCGTCGCCGTTTGTAGGATTCTTGTCAAGTCTGAACCCGATGGTGATGAAGAGCTCCGGTCCCCACTTTTTCTCGTGCAACTGTTCATATCCCAAGTTAGACTTCACCACTTGAGTGCCGTCTGTTTTGTACTCGCCGCGTAGCACATATTTTTGGCTAAAATTAACTCCCGTGCCGACAGCTATGTTCGTTCCAAAGATTGCAGAAAGTCCAACACCACCGGAGAATGTGGTGAAATTGGTTGAGGCAATTGCGGTGAACGCGAGTTGGACGGGTCCTGGCTTCGTGAACGGATAATTAAACATGGCAGTGGGGCTCAGGTTGTCCCAGAACTTGGATTGGTCTGTGTGTTTCTTGGCCACATAGAATGAATCCGACTTGCCGATTTGTTGTGAATAGTATTGGTCATACTTGCTGATCACATTCGGTTGGTAGGTGAGGCCGAAATGAACCAGCCAGGGGGACTTTTCAATGGTTTTGAAAGTCTTCTCCCATTTGTTAGTTCCCCTCGTAATACGAACAGTGATCGTCTGGTTGGGCCGGAGGCTGAACAGAAGCTGTTTTGTAAAAGTTGTTGATGCAATGTTCGTGTTTGCCCAGGCGATACAGGCTGCATATTTCTTTTTATCGAGTTTATCGCGCGCGTTTTCGATGGCTTTTATTGTTTTCGGCACGTTGGTCTCGTCGGTTAGAGCGATCAGGCCGGTTACCGCCTCTATTAGGGGCTTGGTTTCGTCATCCTGAGAACAAGGTTGACCCTGAAGGCCACTAAATGAAAGCTTCGGAATTTCTTCTTCCTCCAGCATGATTTCGATCTTGTAATCTTGCTTGTCGGGCGTGAGCATACTCTTTACGAGTAAAAAAGGACTTGTCTTAAGGTCGATCGTTTCTGTGGTAACCGTTTTATCGCTTAGGTCGAAAACTATTTGTGCTTTCGAGGAAAGGCAGATCAATAAAAGGAGTGATAGCTGTAATGCGATTGTTTTCATATGGATTTGTGTTTTGGAGGATTTCTTTTGCTGTGAATAAGGAAACTAGGAATCACTTGAGGTATTTATAATCTTTTCCCGGATTAATTGGGTTGAAGGGGGAAAGCCGGTATCCCTGAATGTAATTCGAGCTAAAAGTGAGGCTGCGTCGAGATGATTATATTTCTTTCCTTTAGCCGTGGCCATCGATGCAAATAAGGCTACAAGTCCTGTGGTGTAAGCGCATGCGTGGGAGGTGCCTTGAGGGTCGACATGGGGAAAAAGATCTTTAAGAGCCTCGATAGGATATTCGCCCGGCGCAGTTACATTCACAGCCGGCCAGTAATTGGATGACAAGAGACGTTCGTAATTTCCGTTAACTTTTATCAGTCCATCCGCTGCAATAACTCCGGCGACGGTAGCGGGTATAATTTCGAAGTGAGGATTTCTGAAGGAATTGTTTCCTGCGGCAGCACAGAGCACGACATTTTCGTGTGATAAAATCCGTTTAATGGAGGCAACGGCGTCCAATTCAAACTGCTGGCCCAAGCCAAACGAAACAAGACTGCAATTGATAACAAATTGTTTGTTGTTGTCCGCGTCTAAGATTTTTTCCGTTTCGTTCAGACCTTCTAAAAAATCCTGGCCTCGAATACCTCCATCATTTGTTATTTTTATGGAAATCAATTCGACCCCTGGGGCGACGCCGTGAATTGACCGTCCGCTGCCAAGAATGATGGAACTCATCAACGTTCCGTGTCCAAAAGTATCGGTGCCATCGTCTCCAATGACGGAGCGCTTGGTCATAGTCTTGCCAAAAAGATCCGGTGAATCTTCCCTGATTCCAGAATCCAACAGTATCACGGTAACCCCTTCGCCCTTGGAATGTGGCCAGACCAGGTCTATACCATAGTCTCCAATCCACCATTGATTGCCGGTGGTTTCGGATCTGCTGGTAGCTCCGCTCCAATAGTAGTTGCCGGCAGCATCCTTGAGCCAGGTAGTGACGCCCTCAAATTTGTCGCCCTGGTGTAGTTGCTCTTCAACCTCCAGTTCGCTCCCCGGTGCCAGATATTGATAAGTCGGTGCATTTACGCTGGGCTTACCTACCCTGACATTCAAATAGTCTTTTACGGTTACCTTCATCAGCCTTTGGGGTTAATCTGTTTTTTGTCATCTGCCTTCTTTTTGGCGCCGGTGTCTTCCGCGGGTGCAGGCGCAATGGAGGTGCGCAATTTCATGAGCTTATTCAGTAGGTCGAACCAAAAAGGTGCGCCAAGGGAAATGGCAAGAGCCGTGATACACCAACCCAGCACTGACAGAAGGAAATAACCCACCCTACAAAGGAAGTCGTCGCCTCTCCATTCGTAATTCTGAATCCCCATGCCGAGCAGCGAATTCAGCTCGTTGGCTTCCGCTATGAGTAGTTCCTGCTGCTCTTTAAGAGCTTTGTTGGCGTCTGTAGCGGCTTTCTCCAGCGAAGCCTTTTCCTTTAATTTTGTTGAATCTGTCTTTATCAGCTTGTCGATTTCGTTTTGCTGCTCTTCGAGTTCACGTTTAAGATCGGGATGAGCTTTCAGGAAATTGGCTGCCTGCTGAACCACTTGTGCCGTGAGCGTTGGATTGCTGGAGAGCTTGCTGACAATGACGATGGTGTCGACATTGAAAATAACCGCCAGCAAAAGGCCGACCGCCATTAACAGTATCTGTGTTTTCTTTTTATACCATCCGGACAGGCGCTCCATGGTATCGTCAAACCATTGTTCAAGACCGAGCTTGAATTTTTCAATGTCTCCTTGTGAAGTCGCCCAAAGGGATCTTAAATATTGGAACGTTTCTCCGTCCGACAACTTCTTCGTGTCATCCAGGCTCTCTCCTTTAAGTGCGATGTCGCCGTTTAATGTTGAATTGATTTTGGATCTGAAATCCTCGCCTGGTTTCGGAGATTCACCCCGAAGGATGTCGATGACCACTTCGCTGAAATTTTTTGAACTCAGGTAAGAAGGGAATTTGTCCGCTTGTTCCTGCAGGTATTTTATTAAGGGCGCCTTAAAGAATTGCTTGCTCAACAGCGCGGTGCCGGTGTCGTCGTCGAGCATCCGCGTCAAAGCCTTTTTAAGCATGCCAGCCCGGAGGCGGATAATTTGGGCAGCCAAGATTTCTTGTAATATGGTTGCCAGCAGGCTATACAGCAGGTAGATGAAAACCAAGCTGATCACGATATCTAATGCAACTGATCCTGTCATAAAGGTTAGTGTTAGTCGATAGTAAAATAAGACCGTCGAGAGGTAAACGATGGCAGCTCAATCAGACTGGAATAGTCTGAACATGGAGCACTACTGATTTTAGAAAACTTAAAAGGTCTGTCGCTGCGTTTACCTGGGTCAAATGTATTGCCCATGGATGGACACGGGAATACCCATGCGTGGGGATTTTCACGCGATGGCTGTGCTTTCTTCAGGGAGAGGGTTACTCACACGTCATCCCAATTCGTGAATCCTGTTCATGATTAGTTTGAACTTAGCGTTCTTCTTTATAAATTGATAAGAGAATTTCATTCTGGATAAATACCCTCCCATGGGTATGGTTTACGCTGGGCGATATCGATAATTTTGATGTATATCATTTAACAAACCAAATTATTTCAAAATGAACACCTACACCACCACCGACGTTATTCCTGAGCTTGTAACAGGTTTCGATCTTAACAATCCGGGAACAGAACAGCATCCAGTGTATCAATTTGTATACGCTTCTCAATTGTACGGCAGCGTCCTTTTCGCAATCTATGGGCGATTTGAAACCACTAAGGATGGAGACAACTATTTGCTCAAGGCAGTAAATCTTAAACTTCTGAATTACCAGGGTGTTATAAACATCGGATTTACGGGGGAAGAGCCCGTCTATTCGACGATCAATAAAGAATCGGGCGAGGAGGCTAGAATTTATTTTGGTGTCACGGCAATGAGTAGTCTGCGCGAGGCACGTGCGCCCATCGAACCATACTTGCCCGTTGTGAAAGGAACGCGTTGTACAATTACATTCTGCCGTATACTTTATGCCCTTCCAGGGTTTAACGCGCCGCCACCTGGCAACACAAATGATGGAGAAATATACAGGAAGCCGTCTAATGTGACCACTCCAGATGGAATGTTTTTTGACCCTGAGTTTCATGGAAGAAGCGGCGTGGATTATTTTCTGAATCCATTGCGGCCGGGCATGGCTGGTTATGAAAAAGTGACCTTGGAGAATCTAAGAGATAAAAATAATCGACTCGGTTCGCCGCGTTGTAGCCAAAGTGTTGTGAAGCTATACATCTGATGGATCGCCGAGCGGGATGGATAGCGCTCCTGGTGTTCTCGGGTCTGACGATCGCCCGTGGTAATGATCTCGAGCCCTATTTCTCCGCTCTCAAACAACTGAAATTCAACGAGGCAAAACACGTCGCGCTGCTGGAAGAGGATAGCGCGCTGCGGATAGAGATGATTCAGCTTGCAGACTTGCTCTTTTATGCGGGGCAGAGAGACAAGAAATATTTTGTGCCATCGGAGAGCGCCCCATCAGGTGTGAACAAGGAGCGGATATTGATTTTTAGGAACCTGAATCGGGGATACTACAGCTTGTTTTACGATCAGCTCAAGGGAAATGCCTACAAGAGTTTTTACGAGGCAAATCATCAGGCGCAGAAACTGGATGATTCAGCATTGGTCAAGGCAAGTGTCTACGCGTTCTTAAAGTACTATGGATTTGAGATCGCTCAGAATAGCAATTCTTGTCTGGTATACGTGAAATCTTTGGAGCGTCTCCGAAGTGACCGCATTGATGATCTTTGGCTCACCCTCTATAGGATGATTTTCTACTCCAAGTCAATAAATGGTTTGGACAGAGCGTACTTCACCTTGAATTTGGATCAGTACGAAAGCAGTGTCGACAAAGATAGCCCACTTTTAGCTTGCCTATTTTATGAAAAGGCGCTTAAATTCTATTTAAGCAATGACCTCGACAACGCGAAAAGCTATTATCAGAAAACGGTTACACAGTCGGCACAGCATCCCTTTCTGAACACTGAACGATTTCTGTCGTTGATGAAGTTGATGCAGATTGCCATTAAACAAGGGAATCTGCAGGATGCAAGGAATTATCTAAACCAGGCAAGCCTCGAGGTAAACCAAGCCGATACGCTGAGGTCCAATTATTATATGAACATCAATGGATCTCTGTTATTGCATGCTGAAAGCAAGAATGACAGTGCCTATCGATTGTTGAAGAAAGCGTATGAACAGGATTTTCAACTCGATTTCAGAAGGAACACACTCGACATAAACAGGCTGACGGTGGAGTTGGAGACCCAGGAAAAGGAAAATGCCAACCTGAAATTACGCGAAAGCAGGACGACGCTAATTTTCGCTCTGGGTGGAGCGGTTATTCTTTGTTTGATGAGTTATTTGGCCTACACAAATCAAAAATCTAAAAACAAGGTACAACGAAAAGAAAAAGAAGTGCAAGCGATGAAACTCGCGAAGGTGCTGAAAGATCAGGAATTGTTTGGCATCGATGCCATGATTGAAGGTCAGGAAAAGGAAAGACAACGCATAGCCAACGACTTACACGACAATCTGGGAAGCCTTCTGGCTACGGTGAAGCTTCATTTTCAGAGCCTGAAAACGAAGAAAGACCGTTTGGAACCCGACCAGGATCACCTGCTGCAGAAAACGAACGAACTCATTGATGAGGCCTATCAAAAAGTGCGCGCCATGGCCCACAGCAAGAACGTGGGAGTCAATGCCCAGGAAGGACTGCTGCCGGCGGTGAAGACCTTTGCCGCAAAGATTTCTATTAGCAATGAATTAGTCATCGAGGTCGAAGAACATGGAATGGAAGGACGACTGGAGAGCTCACTGGAGATCACCATGTTCAGAATCATACAGGAATTGGTCACCAACATCATCAAGCATGCGCAGGCGACCGAGGCCATTATTCATTTAACGCAACACGAAGACCTGATCAATATCATGGTGGAAGACAATGGAATCGGTTTTGACATCGGCTTGATAAAGCCTGGAGAAAGTATGGGCTTGTACTCCATCCAAAGAAGAATCGAAAATTTGGGAGGGCAGGTAACGATCGATTCCATCGCCGAAAAAGGAACTGCCGTCATCATTGATGTCCCGCTAACCACATGATCCGACTCGTCATTGCCGAAGATCACAATGCCCTTATCGATGGGGTCAAACTCCTTTTGGAGCACGAGCAGGATATTCAATTTGTGGGGTATGCGAACAACGGTCGCGAATTGTGCGATCTGGTAAAGCTTAAAAAGCCGGACGTTGTCATTACCGATATCCGCATGCCCATTATGGACGGCATCACAGCGACCCGACTTATTCTGAAGACCGATCCCAATACAAAAGTGATTGCTTTTACGATGTTTGATCAGGACGACGCCGTTCAGCAAATGTTGGAGGCCGGAGCGAGAGGATACATTTTGAAGAATTCAAATTTAAGTGAGCTGTTGTTTGCCATCCGGACGGTGTACATGAACAATTACTACTACGACGCCGGCATTACGGTTTCAGGGGGCGAAAAAAAAGAAAAGGCCCTTCTCACAAAGCGGCAGATTGAGATTCTGAAATTGATCGCCCTCGGCAAAACAAATCAGGAAATCGGCGATCAGTTATTCATTGGAAAGACCACGGTGGAGACGCACCGGAAAAATATGATCCGAATTCTCAATCTTAAAGGCGCCGGGGAATTGCTTCGCTACGCCTTAGAAAGCAAGTACAAGTTTTAGATCCCATCTGGAAATTAGATACGTTCCCTTATGATGTGCGCGTCACGACTGTCATTGACATACTCGTTGGTTAGATGTCGCGGTTCGTTACATCCCAATACAAAATCTGCTCAATACAGAACGTCAACACGTTAGGTAGGTCGCGCAACAAACGACCACCAAAAATTGCCTAGGCATCGTTGGAAGGACATAAACAAACCCGAAAAAGACGGAAAAAAACCAAGTTCCGTGGCCCCCAGTCTGTTTAATTAAGGTACAATATTCTATCTTAGCGACCTTTTAGAATTCAATATGGCCGAAGAAAAGAGTTTGAACTTCCTGGAAGAGATCATAGAGTCCGACTTGAAGAATGGAAAATACAAGAACATCGCTACGCGATTTCCGCCGGAGCCCAATGGCTACCTGCATTTGGGCCATGCCAAGAGCATTTGCCTGAACTTTGGGCTAGCCTTGAAATATGGAGGCAAAACAAACCTGCGTTTTGATGATACTAACCCGGTGACGGAAGAAACCGAGTATGTGGAGAGTATTAAAGGGGACGTGAAGTGGTTGGGATTTCATTGGTCCGAAGAACTCTACGCTTCCGATTACTTCGACCAGCTGTATACCTATGCTCACATTTTAATAGATAAGGGACTGGCCTACGTAGATGACAGCACAAGCGAAGAGATGGCAGCTAAAAAAGGAACGCCTACTCAGCCAGGAACAGATAGCCCTTATCGTAGTCGATCGATTGAGGAAAACAAGAGGCTTTTCACAGAGATGAAGGATGGTAAGTACCCGGATGGGTCAAAAGTCCTTCGCGCCAAAATAGACATGTCTCACACCAACATGCTCATGCGCGACCCGGTGATCTACCGCGTCAAACACGCCCATCATCACCGAACAGGCGACAAGTGGTGCATTTATCCCATGTACGATTTTGCCCACGGCCAAAGTGATTCTATCGAGCAGATTACGCACAGCATTTGCACGCTTGAGTTTGTTCCGCACCGCGAATTGTATGACTGGCTTATAGAGAAACTCGACATATACCCTTCGCATCAGTATGAGTTCGCCAGACTCAACATGACCTATACCATGATGAGTAAGCGCAAGCTTTTGCAATTGGTGAATGAGAAGCATGTAACGGGTTGGGATGATCCTCGCATGCCGACGTTAAGTGCTGCACGCAGGAGAGGCTACACGCCCGAGGCTATTCGCGAGTTTTGCGATCGAATTGGAGTGGCCAAACGCGACAATCTGATTGATATCGGTCTGCTTGAGTTCTGTTTGCGAGAACACCTGAACAAGATCGCTGAGCGACGAATGGTGGTGTTCGATCCATTGAAAGTGGTAATCACCAATTACCCCGACGGCAAATCTGAATTGCTCAGAAGCGAGAATCTGCCTGAAGGAGATTCGACCCGCGAGCTTCCCTTTGGGCGAGAACTCTGGATTGAACGCGATGACTTTATGGAGGTTCCGGCGAAGAAATATTTCCGCCTTGCGCCAGGCCAAATGGTGCGTTTGAAGAGCGCGTTCATTGTCAAGTGCGAAGAGTTCATCAAAGACGCGACTGGAACGGTAACAGAGCTGCGTTGTACTTACGTGCCCGAAAGTCGTAGCGGTTCCGATACATCAGGAATTCATGTGAAGGGCGTCATTCATTGGGTGAGTGCGCAACATGCAATACCCGCGGAAATTCGCTTGTATGATCGCCTCTTTGTAACGGAAGATATGAATGCCATCGAGGATGATTTTAAAAATCACCTTAATCCTAATTCCTTGCAGATTCTGAAAACGGTTTATGCTGAACCCGAACTTGCCAAATCGAAAATAGGCGAGCATTTCCAGTTTTTGCGCATGGGATATTTCTGCCTCGATGCTGATGCTACTTCGGATAAATTGATCTTTAACCGTACAGTGACGTTGAGGGACACCTGGACGAAGGAAGGGGGGAAATAATTTCCCCCCTGCTAATGATTCGTACTAGACGATTGACTACAAACGTCTTCAAGCTTAACGACATTAACCTTAGCACCCACCTACATTACGCGTCGCATAAATCACATTGCCAGAAACCGATAAGTTGAAAATGTCATGGTCAACGGAAGGAAGCAAGAGCTTCCATGTCTTTCCATGGTCTGATGAACCTGAGATGCCGTTCTGGTGGCTGCAAAATAAATTTTCACCAACCTCAACAATACTAAAAACTTGAACAGGAAGTCCGGCATCAATAGATTGCCAGGTGTTTCCGCCGTCATGCGATGTTCGTACCCGATATCTTCTTTCCGTAGACTCAATTATAGCGGCAAACCCGCCATTGATTCGTTGTGCATCCACACCGCGGTCACCTTCACTTGTTACCAAATTCCAGTGGTCGCCATTATCTGTAGACCGTATTATGCCTTTCTGAGTTACCCCCATGAGTACACCCCCTGATTCTGCCAATTTCCTGACCCCCTTGGATGTGGAAAAGACCTGCTTCCAAGCTTTCCCAGCGTCAACTAATTTAAACAAGCCTGTGTTTGTTCCGATGAAAATTGTGCTGTTGTCAGTTTCAAAAAACGTAAGTACGTCTTTAGGCTGAAAATTCCGATATATCGGCAACCAATCTTTTCCGTCTATCGTCTGCAAAATTTGCCCGTCATTATAATTGAATGCCAATATCCCTGTCTTGCTAGGGAACATACCGACTCGATTGTCGGATAAAATCTCTTTGCTCCAATGAGGAACTGCGGAATTTTGTTTGTTGAAGAACAACCCATCTCCAGCGCGTAAATAGAAGCCATGGTTAGTAGCAAAGCCTCCACCGATCATGAAACCTTCTTGACCCGAATCGTCGGGAAGTCCTTCGGTAATGTCCTGCCATGTCCGTCCGCCATCAACCGATTTGAAAACGATTTTTGCAGTCACCGACTTCATGCGAGTAGAATTCTGTTTGACACGAATGACTGAATCGGATGGCATAAGTTCGGATGCCTGATTGAATACCACGAGAAATAGAGAGAATGCGAAAAAAACAAGGCTGTATGTTTTCATGACTTTAACTGGATTGGTGAAATATTAACGTAAAAATATTTGCCTTCACTACAGCGCACGCCCATCACGCGATATCGTGCGTTATTTTTATTCGTGAAGTACCCAAAGCTAGAGCTTCCTACGCGTCCATGAGTTAAAGGCTTGTAAAAGAATGTTAACGAAATGTAAAAATTGCAATGTCGAATCCATAACGAGCACATGGGAAAACAAAGAAGTCGAAAAAATCGGTTTTAAAGGTTATTTCATTTGCAACGGCGATGTAAGTAAATGATCTCCAATGCGATTTTTGAAATCGGCGCCCGCGCGAAGAATTCTAAAGGATAATTCAGTCGTTGATCGATCACCGTTATAGAATTCACCGCACTCAAAATAAATTGTCCAAAGATGAAAATAACTGCTTGAGAGATGCTCGAAATGAGACCGGCTATCTTCGATGATTATCCTGCTATTGCTAACCTTCATACCATCAGTTGGCAGCAGCATTATCGTGGAATTTTTTCGAAATATTTTTTGAATAACCAAGTCGAGCGGAATCGATGGGTACTATGGCATCGACGGATGAGCGTTCCGCTTGAAAATCAACGCGTTACAGTCGCTATACACGACAATGCGCTGGTAGGTTTTGCTTGTTTATTTTTAAACGACGATCCGGTTTTTGGATCTTTGCTCGACAACCTGCACGTCGTCGCTTCGCATCATGGTTTAGGTATTGGTAGATCCTTGATCGAAACATGCGCCCGTCAACTATTGAGCAGCAACACATCGAAATTGTATCTCTGGGTATTTGAGAAAAATGAAAAGGCGAAATCTTTTTATGAACGACTAGGTGGTATTCATGTAGAAAATATTGAAAAGAAGCTTGAAGACGGTTCTAGTGCCGTTGCCTGCCGGTATGTGTGGCATGATGTCTCAAATTTGATTCGTTAACTTGAGAGGGATTTGAAGCCTGATGATCGAAGAGCAGTGGATACATGCAAGTTCTTTCAATTGAGAAACGAAGCACATTGAAGGCTGTGGCGAACTGAATGAAACTTGGAAAACAGTATGATAACGTTTTTCACCTTGCCGAAGGCGGGGCTTTCGGAGCACCAATGTTTGTCAACTGCTTTACTGTTAATATTCGCACTCCAGCCCCGATTTTGGCGAGGTGCTGTTATAGGGCGTTTTATCCCGTTATGAATTATTTGCTTTCAATTGTCACTGTAGGAATGTCTGCCGAAATCATCTGATTTAAATAGTTTGTCCTGTCGTCTTTGAGGGTTTTGAAAAAGGTTGTAATGTCGTCACCATAGCTTCGCCTTGAATATGCATATACAACAAGTGCCTTCTTCTTTTTCGAAACCTCTATTTGTTTGTAGCGATAAAAATTGAATTCGACGATAGTCATTTTGTCGCCCTTACTTTCTCCGAGTAAAAAGTCAACAATAAACTCTTTGCCGTCAGGGCTTTCGGTAACTTGATAATTACAAACAGCATCCGTTTTTTTCCTTGCAGTCAATTCCTTTACTTTTTGTCCTACGGCATTCTCGGTTTTAATGTCAGTATCAAAAAGGTGGATAGTCAACATTTGGTTAAAACTTTCTGGCTTTTCACCATCGGGTAAATATTCTTGGATATAATAATTGTCGTTGGGCTTGTCTGTCCATGCCAACTTGAAATTTATTTTATTGAACTCCAAAGGTCCTTTCACACCAAGCCTGTCAACGGGGTTGTCGGAAATAGTGGTGAAAGAAAAAAGTAATGTCGAAAGTGCGATTAGTGTTGTTTTCATTTTTGTCTTTTTAATATTTTTGTTTTCTGTTGTCGTTGTGTTGGCTTTTGCTTTGCGCTGGCTGTTTGTCTTTTGTAATTTCTGTAACGCACAGACAAAACGGAGTTGCAAACATATAATACAACATATGTGGTCACTTCCCGATACAAAACTTACTAAAAATATTATCCAACAAATCATCCGTGGTAATCGCCCCAGTGATCTCGCCGAGATAGTGCAACGATTGCCGGATATCCATCGCCAAAAAATCCCCGGTAACGCCCTGACTCATCCCATCCAGCACGCGCCCCAGGGAATCATATGTCTGCAAAAGGTTTTGATAGTGCCGCAGGTTGGTCACCATCACATCCCCAGTCTTCACTTCCCGCACTTGTACTTTCGCCAACAACTTTTCCTTGAGCACGCCCACGTTCGTATGCGCGGCAGCCGATATGAATGTAAAATCTTCTGTCTTCAATTTTTCCAGCAATAGGGGATCAGCCTTATCCAACTTGTTGCCCACGTTAATGTGCGGAATGCCGAGCGCAGCCAGCTCCTGGCGTTGCGTCTCAATTTCCTCCAGCGTGGTGTTGGCCAGATCAAAGAGATAAATGATCAACGAAGCCTTCTTCATCCGGTCGCGGGTACGTTCCACACCAATAGCCTCGATCACATCGTTGGTTTCGCGCAATCCGGCGGTGTCGATAAAACGAAAGTTGATACCGCCCAAAACGATCTCGTCTTCAATGGCGTCGCGCGTAGTGCCGGGAATGTCCGACACAATGGCTCGCTCTTCATTCAACAATGTATTCAGCAACGTGGACTTACCGGCATTCGGCTTTCCAGCGATCACGGTGGGCACACCATTTTTGATCACATTCCCCTGGTCAAAGGAATCGATCAAGGCCCGCAAAACGGATCGGATACGCGTAATCAAATTCCTCAAATCATCGCGCTGTGCAAACTCCACATCTTCCTCTCCAAAATCCAACTCAAGTTCTATCAGTGAGGCAAAATGAATCAGCTCCTCCCGCAACCGGTCGATCTCTTTCGAAAACCCCCCGCGCATTTGGTTGAGCGCCGCCTGGCGTGCATTATCGGTTTCGGCATGGATCAGATCGGCAACCGCTTCAGCTTGCGCCAGATCAAAGCGACCATGAAAGAATGCACGTTTCGTAAACTCACCGGGTTCGGCGAGACGTGCGCCATTTTTCAACAACGTCTTGATGATCTCTTTAACAATGAAAGGGGATCCATGACACGAGATCTCCACCGAATTCTCCTTCGTAAACGAATTCGGCTCGCGGAACAAAGCCACCAGCACCTCGTCAATGGTCCTGCCGTTATCGTGCAACGTCCCAAAGTGCAGGGTATGGGTGGCCTGTGATAGCAGGTCTTTCCCCTTAAAACATTTCTGGGTAATGCCAATGGCTTCCTTCCCCGACAAGCGGATCACGGAAATGGCGGCAATGCCGGGGGCGGTGGCCAACGCTACAATGGTATCTTCGGTGTGCACGGACATGGGCGCAAGTTACGGCTTGTCAACGACGACGCAAGGCTTTCCGTTCCTCAAGCCCGGACGATCAGCACGGGAATATGCACCCGGTGCCGCACCGTATCCACCGTGGTGCCAAACACCAGGTCCTTGAAGAACTTGTGACCGTGAGCCCCCATCACCAGCAGATCCGCCTGGAATTCACCCACCATCTCGGGAATGCAACGGCGCGGGTTGCCATAGCCCACTTTGATCTCGACGCTGTAGCCTCGCTCCAGCAGTTGTGCGCGATAATTTTCCAGCGACGCGGCATCCGTGTGCGACTCATGGTCGGCAATGTCGGCGCCATAGACCATGGCTCCGGCCGTTTCCACCACGTGCAGCAAAACATAGCGGGCGTTTTTGCCGCCCTGGGCCAGGGCACTGCGGATGGTCAGGCTGTCGATGTCACTGAAGTCGAGCGTGATGGCAATGCGGTTGTAGACCAGGTCGTGGTTCACGTCCAGCGTAACGGCTTGGCCATGCGGTCCGCGGGCATCCCGTTCGGCGGCGCGCCGTTCGATGAGGGGTTTCAGGGTGATGTAAAGCAGCAAACCGGCGGCGGCCACGCAAACCGGTACGGCCGTGATCCAAATGATCCATGCCGAATCGCCGGCCACCGCCAGCCAACCCGTAATTTCCTGGATGACGAGCTTCACATTCAATCCCACAATGACGGCGGCAATGACCCAGGCGGTCACTTTCAGCCAGGGTTTGATCACGAAGATGCCCATCTTGCTTTTGTCGCTGTTGAAATGGATGAGCGGGATCACAGCAAAACCCAGTTGCAAACTCAGGATCACCTGGCTGAAAATGAGCAACGCACCGGTTTCCTGTTCTCCATAAATGATGATAACGAGCAGGGCGGGTACGATGGCGATCAACCGCGTGATGAGCCGGCGCAGCCAGGGAGCGATGCGCAGGTTGAGATAGCCTTCCATCACGATCTGGCCGGCCAGCGTGCCCGTGATTGTCGAGCTTTGTCCTGCGGCCACCAGGGCGATGCCGAAGAGGAGAGAAGCCCACTTCGTGCCCAGCAGGGGAGCGAGGAATTTATAAGCGTCTTGTATTTGCTCGACGTCATTTAATCCGGCTTTAAAGAATGTGGCGGCCGCCAAAACGAGAATGGCAGCGTTCACAAAGAACGCCGCATTCAAGGCCACGGCCGAGTCGATAAAGTTATATTTAATGGCCGACCAAATCCCTTTCTCGCTGGTGTTGTAGCGCCGGGTTTGCACGAGCGATGAATGCAGGTATAGGTTGTGCGGCATCACCGTGGCGCCGATAATGCCGATGGCGATATAAAGGGCTTGTTCGTTTGGCAGGGAGGGTACAAAGCCGCGAACCAGGTCCGTCACGGGCGGTTTGGCCAGGATCATCTCCACCAGGAAGGCGCCGCCGATAATGGCGACCAGCGCAATAATAAAAGTCTCGATGCGGCGCATGCCATAGCTTTGCAGGACGAGCAAGAGCAGCGTGTCCAGCACGGTCAAACTCACCCCCCAGATCAGCGGCAACCCGAAGAGAAGCTGAAGGCCGATGGCCATTCCCAGCACTTCCGCGAGATCGCAGGCGGCGATGGCGATTTCAGCCAGTATCCACAAAGAAAAATTTACGGGACGGCTATACGCCGTACGCGATGCCTGCGCCAGGTCCAATTGGCGCACGATGCCCAGGCGGGCGCTCAGGCTTTGAAGCAGCAACGCCATCATGTTCGACATCAGCAACACCCAGAGCAGCGAGTAGCCAAACTTGCTCCCGCCCGCGATGTCGGTGGCCCAGTTGCCCGGATCCATATAGCCCACACTCACCAGGTAGGCCGGCCCCATAAAGGCCAGCATCTTACGCCAGCCTTTCCGTTGGGTGTCCACGGTGGCGTGGACCTCGCTAAGTGATTTACGCTGTTGTAAAGTATCGGTTTCCATTTTCTTTTGTTACGCAGTTACTAAAATGTTCTCGGCCACGGTCTTGCTGATGGTCAGGCGCTTGCCATCCACTTCCACTTCCAGGCTTTCGTCGTATTCTTCCTTGCCGATGAGTTTGATCGTTTTGCCAGGCACCGCACCAATGCGGTTGAGGTACTTCAATAAATTCGAATCCGAATCGTGCACCGCCTCGATGGTTCCGGTGTAGCCCGCGGCCAGGCCATGCAGCGGCTGGCGTAAGGGCACGGCGATCTTGCCGTGTTTGTCGGGAATGGGCTCGCCATGCGGATCGGTGGTGGGGAAGCCCAGGAATTCGTCCAGCTTCTGGATGAGCACGGCCGACTGGATGTGCTCCAGTTGCTCAGCGATCTCGTGCACCTCGTCCCAGTTGAAGCGAAGCTTCTCCACCAGGAAGGTCTCCCACAGCCGGTGCTTGCGGATCACCATCAGCGCTTCGCTCTTGCCCTGTTTGGTGATCTTCACACCATAGTACTTTTCGTAGGAAATGAAATTCTTGGCCGACAGCTTCTTGATCATGTCGGTCACCGAGGCTGCTTTGGTGTGCATCACCTCAGCAATTTCATTGGTAAGCACGGCCTGTGATCCGCTGCCGGAGAGGTGATAGATGGCTTTCAGATAGTTTTCTTCCGTGAAGCTGGGCATGACATAAGGTATCGATTTACAAAAGTAAAAATTTAGACTGGTCTAAAAAATAATTCAGGCAAAATTGTTTTGAGCGGGCCGGGAAGCATGGGCTGTCAGATCAAAACGTGGACAATGGCCTTGAAAAGCTTGTTTTCTTCGTCCTCCCAGTAGACGTTATGGGGTGGAACGGTATAGAAAGGACCGGTTTTCAACGCCTGCAGGATGCTCCCGGCATTGAAGTCTTCAGGGTTGAAAGCCACGGCCGCACGATACGGAGCACAACGTGCTACCCAGTCCGGGTGGTCAATGAGCAACATGGGCAATCGGTAGGCGAGGTATTCGTAGAGTTTGGTTGGCGTGCTGTGCGCGGTAGAGGGATTGGGAGGGTAGGACACGATGCCGAAGTCTGCCGTTTGAATGGCGTCCAGGATGGCCGTGTGGGGCACCAGCCGGTCGCCGCCTTGCAACGTCACGAAGGGCTTGTCCTTCAGCAAGCCCTGTAATTTCTGGAATGTACCGGCGTGCGAGCAATACCCAATAATGAGCAGCCTGATCCGGTTGTCCACCGCGTGAAGCCTGGACGCTATATCCAACGCAACGAAAACGCCGGTGGTCTCTGCCAGGGTGCCGCTGAATAACAGCTGGATCGTATCGCTTTCCCGGTTCGGCGCCGGGCGACGTGTGCTGGTCTGTGGTGAGCGTACTTTGTTCTCCAACACCATTTTGCGTTTCCCCGGGAAATGAAGCTCTTTTTCATATCCCGCTTCAGCCAGGAAATAAAGGGAGACCCACCCCTTCGACAATCGTTCTTTTGTGCGGACAAGGCCCGCGACAAAGGCACGCAACAGGGGGGGGAACGTTGGACTATGCAAAATATTCAACGCGTAATTCTCCTGCACATCATAGATCACCCGACAGCCCGTGAGCCCTTTTGCCACGAGCGAGATCCACAACAGTTCATGCGTACAAATGATCAATACGTGCGGCCGCAAACGCAACACGATGCCCAGCACGGTGAAGACGCGAAGCACGCGGGCGATCCCGATTCTTCGGAATGGTTTCAGGGAATGCAGGGAGATCGAACTCACCCCGCCAGGCACCTGCCCTTCGTACCCGATAACATGCACATCATATTCCCGGGCGAGGCTTACCCCCAACTTCTCAAACATGCGCGTGTCGTTCACGGGTTTCAACAGGGAGGCGAGGACTATTCTCCTTTTTTTTATTTCTTGCATGTCGATTTAAAGCATTTAAAGCTAACACAATGGAATTGAAAGAACGCATTGAAAAGATCTGGGACGACCGCACGTTGCTTCAACAGGCTGAAAGCCAGGAGCTCATTCGCTCCGTAGTAGAGAAACTGGACAAGGGCGAGCTGCGCGTGGCCGAGCCCGTAGCCACCGGCTGGCAGGTGAACGAATGGGTGAAAAAAGCGGTCATCCTCTATTTCCCCATCCAACAAATGGAGACGATCGAGGTCGGTCCTTTTGAATTTCATGATAAGATAAAACTGAAACGCAACTACAAGGAACTCGGCGTCCGCGTGGTGCCGCACGCCGTGGCCCGTCATGGTTCCTATATCAGCAAGGGGGTGATCCTCATGCCCTCCTACGTCAACATCGGCGCCTACGTCGATGAGGGCACCATGGTCGACACCTGGGCCACCGTGGGGAGCTGCGCACAGATTGGGAAAAATGTTCACCTCAGCGGAGGTGTTGGCATCGGCGGCGTGTTGGAACCTGTACAAGCTGCGCCCGTTATCATCGAAGATGGCGCATTCCTCGGCTCGCGGTGCATCGTCGTAGAGGGTGTAAGGGTAGGGAAGGAGGCCGTGCTGGGCGCCAATGTGGTGTTGACGGCAAGCTCGAAAGTGATTGATGTAACTGGCTCAAAACCAATTGAATACAAGGGATTCGTTCCCGACCGATCCGTGGTCATTCCCGGCACCTATGCCAAGACCTTTCCCGCGGGCGAGTTCCAGGTGCCTTGCGCGCTCATCATCGGCAAGCGCAAAGAAAGCACCGACAAAAAAACGTCCCTGAACGATGCGCTCCGCGAAAATAATGTGTCGGTCTAGCCGTCTCTGAAGAGGAGTTGGCACACGCTTTGGATTTCATAAATCGTTTACATCACCGTACGATGTAATTGTGTAAATTTGGTTTGATAAACGATGAAGAGAGGAGCATTTAGTTTTTTTATTGTCGCCCTTCTGTCCGGCTTTGTCGCGGAGCAGAATGATACATACCCCCCAATAAAAAACCAGAGCTTTAAGCGTGGCGAGGTCATCGAATTTAAGATGACCTATGGCATCTTCACCGTCGGCAAAGGCAGCGTCAACATCCATCCCAAATACTTCCGGATCAACAACCGCGACTGCTTCAAGATCGACGTCTACGGCAAAACCGTGGGCATGGTCGACTGGGTCGCGGATGTTGACGACCGGTGGGGTGCCTACATCGACACCGTGGCCCTCATACCACACCAATTCTACCGGCGCATTCGCGAAGGACGCTACAAAAAAGACGAATGGACCAACTTCGACCAGGTCAACAAAAAGATCGAAGTAAAAACGCTCGACAACGAGACCGGAAAATTCAAAGAACCTAAATACTACGACGCCCCACCCCAGGTCCGCGACATGGCGGCCGGCTTTCTGATTCTGCGCAACATGGACCTGTCGAAGATCAAGATCGGGGACACCGTCTCGGTGAAGGGTTTTTTTGAAGACGAGTTCTACAATTTCAAGATCATCTACGGCGGCAAGGAAACCATCAAGGTCAAAATCGGCAAGGTGCGCGCGCTGGTCTTCAAACCCGTGATGCCCGCCAACAAAGTTTTCGATGGAGAGAATTCCGTAACCGCGTGGTTCTCCGACGACAAGAATCGTATCCCGGTCAAGATCAATGCCAACATGTTCATCGGCAGCGCCGGAGTGGAACTCACGGGCTATTCAGGGTTGAAGAGTCCCCTCAACCTGGTGCCGGAGGATTGATCTGAAAATTTCGGTCGGATAAAAAAGGATCAGGCAGCCGCCCGGTTCAATAGCTCGATAAATTTCTCGCGACTCACGGGCTTGATGATATACTCCCGCACATTTTTGTCTTGCTTGGCGCGGTTCACATCGCGTGGATCGATGGAGGAGCTCACCATGTAGATGGAGATCTCTTTTTTGAGATTGAGTTTCAGCGTGGCATAGTCCTCCAGGAACATCCAGCCATCCACATAGGGCATGTTGATATCCAGGAAAATATAGTCGGGGAGGGCATCGCTTTCCGAGGCGTGTTCCTTCAGGAATTGCAGGGCTTCTTCTCCGTTCTCGAACTGCAGGATGTTGTTCGCGAGGTTGGCGGCACGCAGCGTGCGCGACGAGGTGAGTTGAAAAACCTTGTCGTCGTCTACCAGCGCGATGATCGGAGTATTAGTTGTCATTGAAATTGTACTTATCGAAGTTAACAATAAAAGTTGTGCCTTGGTTTACCTGGCTCTGAACGGCGATCTCGCCACCCATGGCCTCAATTTGATTTTTTATCATGAATAATCCTATACCCCGGCTCTCCGGGTGGCGGTGAAATGTTTTGTGCAGTTTAAAAACCTGATGGCCATAGCGCTCCAGGTTTATGCCCAAACCGTTGTCGCTCACCTCCAGCACGATGTTCCCGTCTTTATAATAGGTTTTCAACCACACCTCCGGTTTTAGGTTGGGCCGTATATATTTCAACGAGTTGCTGAGCAGGTTCAGGAAAATGCTCTCCAGGTAGATGTTGGGGTAGGAGATCATCGGCGCCCCGGCGAAGTCGCTGTGGATCAAGGCGCCCACCTCGGCGATCTTGGCGCTGAGCATGCTCTTGCTGTTCTGCAGCACATCCTCGAACGACACTTTCTGCCGCTCCAGGCTTTTGTTTTGTTTGATCTTGAGCACCTCGTTCAACTCATGCAGCGTCCGCAGGGTGGTGGCCCCCGACTCTTTAAGCAGTCCCAGGTACTCCTCGCGCTCTTCTTCCTTCGCCGACGATTCGAAAAAACTCAGCAGCGTGAGGATGTTGCCCACCGGCGAACGAAGGTTGTGTGACACGATCTGGGTGAACTCTTCCAGTTGCTCGTTTTTCCGTTTCATGTCCTCGGTGATGTTGACCAGCCGGGCGTTTTGCTCCAGGATCTTTTCGGCGGCCAGCTTGCGGTCAGTGATGTCGCGAAACTCGGTCACGCGGATCATCTCGCCATGGTAGGGAATGTTCTTGGCCTGTATTTCCAACGCATAGCGCGTGCCGTCTTTGTGCACACCCTCCACGTCATAGGACTTCTCAAAACCCGACACGATCTTTTCCATCACCTCCTGCCGGTATTCGGCCGCGACGAGCAATAAGCCGTTCATCCCCACCAACTCCTCGCGTGTATAGCCGGTGATGTCGCACAACCCCTGGTTGCAGTCGATGATCATCCCCTTGTTGTGCAGGCCGATACCGCCAAACGATGCCTGTTGCATGGTGCGGAACCGTTGCTCGCTTTCGATGAGCTCTTCTTCGATTTTTTTGCGCTCCGTGATGTCCGTGAAGGTGCAGACCACCTCCTTTAACTCTCCATCCACATTTAGGATAGGCTCTGCGTTAACATAGAGCCACACCCGGGATTTCTTTTTCGGATGATACACGCCCATCACCACGCCCAACACCGGTTTGTGGTTTCGGATCACGGCATGGATCGGATGCTCTGCATTGGGAAAGTCGGTCCCATCTTCGAGGATCACGTTCCACTCGGGGTCAAAGGAGGTCTTGCCGATCAGCTGGTCTTCCGAAATGCCCAGCAGTTGCAAGGCCGACTTGTTGCCGATCAGCACCTCGGCTTCGGGCCCGCGCAGCAACACGCCCACGTTCAGGTTTCGGATCAGGTTCCGGAACCGGTGCTCGCTGTAGCGCAGGGCGTCTTCGGTGCGCTTCCGCTCGGTGATGTCCCATGCGGCCGCAATGAGCACTTCTTTTCCAAAATAAGACCCTTTCACGATCCTCACCTCTTTCAAAAAGGCTTCTCCATTCTTTTTCTTGCCCGACCAATCGGTCACCTGCGGGATGCCCACGTTGGCCAGCCGCAACACTTCGTCGGCAAAGGCGCTGTTATTCTTGTCGTCCACACCCAGAAAGGCAGGTGTCTGGCCGATGAGTTCGTCTTTCTCGTATCCGGACTCACGGCACGCCCCCTCGTTCACATCGATGAATGTGCCTTCGGCCGTGAGCACATAGATCTCCTGGCCCAGGAGGTTGAAGAGCTCGCGGTAGCTTTTTTCACTTTCGTGGATGAGGTTCTCATTCTCCTTCTTGGCCGTGATGTCCTGGGCAATGCCAATGATCTGCGTCACCCTCCCGTTCTTGTCGTGTTGAAAGGGCGTGTCGCGCCCCATGAACCATTTCCATTCTCCCTTCTTGGAGAGCAAACGATACTCGATTTCCTTCACCACACCAAAAGGCTCATTCGTCCACACGGGTGCTGCCGACAGGTCGTCGGGATGCATCAGGCGCGACACGAAGCTTGAACCCATGCGCTGGATCTCCTCAGGCGTGTAGCCTAAAAGGGAGAATACGTTCCGGTTGAGATAGACATTTTTCTGGGCCTGCAGGTCGTAAACATAGAGCATGCCGGGCAAGGCGCTTTCGAGGCTTTCCTTAAAGCGATTGCTCTGCACAAGGCTCTCCTCTGTTTTCACATCGTCCGTAATGTCCTCCATAGCGCCCAACATCCGGTGCACTTTGCCCGTGGGGAGGGTGATGAAAAAACCGCGGTCGTGAACAAACCTATACTCGCCGCTTTTCACTTTGAAGCGGTATTGGATGTCAAAAGGTTTTAGCGAAGCTTCCGCCCGGTCCAGTTCGCGGGAGGCATGCTCGCGGTCGTGGGGATGGATGAGGCTCTCCCACTTTTTTATGTCCTTCAGTTCTTTTCCCGTATAGCCAAACACCGCCCGCATATTGTTGCTCCAGGCAATCCGGCCCGTAGCCGTATCGTAGTCATAGATCACCTGGCCGGTAGAAGCCGCCACCAGTTCGTAGCGCGTTTTCCAGTCCTCCTTTTCCAGTTCGTCCGTCTTTTTGTCGGTGATGTCTTGTACTGTTCCAGTAAGCTTCACGGGCTTGCCTTTCTTGTTCAGCACCACATCGCCTTGGGCTTCCACCCAGCGCACGGTGCCGTCTTTGTGCACAATGCGATGGCGGACGTAGTAGTTCTTGCGCTCCGACAAGGTTTCTTTTATCGTGGCCAGCAGGAACGCCTTGTCGTCGGGGTGGATCAGTTTGAGATAGCCTTCAAAGGAGCCGTCGAAGGCTTTTTGGGAAACAGAGAAGATCCGGTGCACGTCCTGGGACCAGTGGATCTTTTCCTTGCGCAGGTCCCATTCCCAGAGGCCCATCTTCGCGGCCTTCAGCGCCAGGCTCAATTGCTGCTGGCTCTTTCTCAGGGCTTTATCCGTATTTTTCAGCGAAGGGGCCGTCTTCTTTTTCTTCAGCGCCTTGCCGGGGAGAGCGGAACCTTGTCCGCCTTTTTTTCGAGCGCCCTTTTTCTTCGACATATAGTTTGCTTTCGCGGCCTAAAAGATACCAAAATTCGGAGGCCCAAAAAAGGTGGTAACGAAACGATCATTTTGTTGTTAGGCCATTAAGGCTTAATTTCACTTTAACCTAACCCTCGCCACACATGCTGAAAGAATTCAAAGAATTTGCCCTTCGCGGAAATGTCATGGACCTGGCCGTTGGTGTCATCATCGGCGCAGCGTTCGGAACCATCGTCAATTCCGTTGTAAACGATCTCATCATGCCCCTGGTGGGCATTGTCTTCAAGGCTGACTTCAGCAACCTCTACATCGCGCTTAGCGAAAAAGTGATCGCCGCCAAAGCCGCCGAGCCCCAGCTGTCGCTGGCCAAGGCAAAAGAGCTTGGGCCTGTTTTCGCCTGGGGCAACTTCCTCACCGTAGCGATCAACTTCATGATCCTGGCCTTCATTATTTTCCTGATGGTGAAGGGCATGAACGCCATCAAGCGGAAAGACGCGACCACAACTCCCGCACCTCCTCCCGCACCCCCCGCAGACGTGATACTGCTCACTGAAATCCGGGATTTATTGAAGACGAAAGCCTAGGAACCTTAAACACCTCCTCGAGGATCGTTCGTGATGAACGCGGATTCCCCGTCCTGGTGTATTACCGGGCGGCCCCCCTCGGAGGCCTCGGGGCCGGGCTATCCGTTCCAAGTCCTCGCCCCGCGCACCGGCCCACCCGTCGCTGTGGGCTTTCCACTGCTATCCCTGGCCGGGCCCGCCCGTACCGAACGTATGAATAGCTCTCGATTGAAATATACCCACGGTGCGTTCCGGCGGGCGCCAGGCAAGTTTAGTGCATTGGAAATGGAAAGAGTAGTCTAACCAAATGACGTAAAAAAGTGTACACACCGGGGACCGGGAGTATATCGTCACGATAAAATTTACAATAAGAAATGATTTGCCTTAAAAGATCCTCACCGATAAGTGCCCACTATTCGACTTTAAACACCACGGAATGCTGACCACGTCGCTGCGCTTTCGACGTATAGCTTGCCGTTAGGCGATAGACACCTTTGGCATCCGTTGCAGGTTTGTCGATGATGCGAAACGTACCTTCAAATCCCGGATAAATCCAGCTGTTTTTTTTAGCGCCTTGTTCCAGGATGTAGGTTGCAATCTGCTCTGCCGCTTCCGTTGTGATATCGGGGTGCGATGGCATCTCCGACGCGCCCCACACACCAGAGGATCCTTCGATAATACGTTTTCCAAGAAGCCTGCTGCTTCCGGTTTGATTTCCATAGCGTTGGGCAATTTCCGCAAACGACGGTCCTGCCAGTGTGATCTTGTCGGCATGACACCCAAAACAAGTGGACATCTTCATCCGCGAGAGCCCCGGGGGCTCTGGTCTTGATGCGGCTTTCGCCACGATCGCTTTTACGTCTGTCGCGATAGTTGCCGGGAGGTATTCTATTTCCAGCAGACATTCAGTAGCGGTTATTTCGCCGTACTTTGACGCGCCATCCACGGCATCGGCAACAGCGATCGCGTAGCGGACCTGACTTCCCCAGGTGAAGGATTCATTTTCATGGGGCGTCAGAATTTCTACCCTGGGTTCAGAAGGTTGATGCACCTCGACGGACTTGATTATTGTTTCCTCTGGCATTTCCGGTGCAACAGTGTCAGCTGCCACGGACGGGCTACCAGCATTCGCCCAGGGCTCGATGAAACAAAGGAATTGCACCACGGCAAAGAAGATGAAAACAGAAGTGAATTTCATACGGAATACAATCAGGTATCTTCTATTTTGATCAGGCGTTATTGATTTCCTGGGCCACACGATTCGCCGAATTGGTGGCGGCTTCCATTCCCCACGAGCGGTTATCGGCATGGCCTCCGGCAAAATGGATTCTCCCATGGGGAGTGATCACATGGGGCCAGAACTGCGACAGACTCCCAAGCGCTGAATAGCCCACGCGTTCACAGCCGGCGCTAAAGGGGCCGGCGGACCAATCCTTCACCAGCGTTTGTTCGATTGTAATACTGGATTTGTTTCCCGGATACAATTCTTTAAAGGCCTCCAATGTTCGCATCGGATTGGTGCCACCCGGAGCCTTGGCCATGAGCGACACCCGGTCTGTTTCAACTTCATCGGCAACCTGCCAGATGGTTCGCAACGAAGGATGATTAAAGGTCAGGTTAATACCCGGACCATCATTGCGCCAGAAGGCAGATCGGGCCTGGAAGACAATGCGGGTGGTTTTCTCAAACGCGATGTTGTCAAAAACAAAACGTTTCTCCGGCGGCAGCTCCGGTTTGAATGGAATATTTCGCAATGCCGTCGGACGCAGACAGCTCGCGAAATAATCGCCGGAAATGGTTTTCTCTTCACCAAACTCCCGGTACTTTATCGTCACGCCACTCTCTCCGTGTTCAATTTCCTGAATCTGGCAATCGAGCTTCACGCGGGTTCCCAGGCGTTTACCAAATTCATTGGTCAACACCTGATTACCGCCCTTCAGGCGATAAAGCTCATAATCCAGATCATACTCACGCTTCCGCATAATGTAAGCCTGCCATATCGCATACAGCGCCGACGAGTCACCGTCCCCCAGCAGACTAAGCGCCGCCGCCGAAGCACCTTCCTTTTTATAGATGTCCTGGATCGATATCTTTTCCAGCGGATCGAGACCTATACCAAACGGCTGATATTCGTCCTTGAACTTCTCAAAGTAGGGCTGCAGGTATAGTGACTGCAATTTTGATTCGATGTGGGACGGTGAAGTCGACGACAGATATTTTACTTCCCGCTTGCTAAACCCTCCAAGCTCCTTCGCTTTCACAAGGAGCGCTTCCAGCTGTTGTTCTTCCGTATACCATTTCCCGTCTATTCTCGTCAACCGGTCTTTCCGGTGCAGATAGGGAAGGGCCGTAAGCTTGAATTCGTCTACGTATTTCCAGTAGTTTTTATAGCCCGGCTTCGTGAAGTTCTCTGCCCCAAAATCTGCATAAAGTCCATCCGCCAGTCCGTCATGCACCGTAAGCACCGATCCCCCAAACCGACCCGAGGCCTCCAGCACCACCACTTCGTGACCCGCCTTCATCAATTCATAGGCACAGCAAAGACCACTGATTCCACCTCCGCCAATGATGACCTTCTTCTTTGCACCGCCAGCATGATCGATCGGCTGTTTCTCAGTTTTTCCGGCTCCATCCAAGGCCCGCGCCGTGGCGTCGTTCAAAACCATACTTCCCGCTCCCGCCATCACGGCCATTTTGATAAATTCCCTCCGTTCAATAGTGCTCATCGTTGCAGTATTAGGTGATCCCTTCTCTTCTTTCTAGAGAGGGTCAAGGCCAGTTTCTCATCATTCCACAAGCCGGATAACGATTAAGATAAGGAAAGACGTGATGGAGGGTCAATTAATTATATTGGGGACGGTGTTCCCCTGTTTAAAAGGCAGGCATTTTGCAAGAATGGAACCTGCCTTATTTGGCGGCCCCCTCGGAGCCCGCCCGTACCGAACGTGTGACTAGCGCTCTATTGAAATATACCCACGGTACGTTCGGGCGGGCTATCCATTCCAAGTCCGTCCATCCTTCACCGCCTCTATTCAAAAGACCACAAGCCCAGTTGTTGGTGTCCCACCAACAACTCACATTCAGCAACCCCACCATATCTTGGCGCCGACACAACATCATTCACTCCTCAACGAAATCACCGGACTCATCAACGCTGTTTTCAACGTGATCACGACAACCGTGCTCAGCGAAACCACCAACAGGCAAACCGGCGGCACCCAAAAAATGATCCACTCCATGCCGATATGAAAGGCAAAATTGTTCAGCCATGAGTCCACGGCGAACCAGATGAACGGCAACGTCACAGCATAGGAAATGACCAGCAGCCGGACCGAGTCCTTTGAAAATAAAATAAGAACGGACGACACCGAAGCGCCAAGCACTTTACGGATCCCGATCTCCTTTAACCGCTGACTTACTGAAAATAACGCAAGTCCCAATAAACCCAGACACGCAATCACGATCGCCAGTGCTGTCAATACCGTAAAGATCTGCTTGAACTGCTGATCATCCTTGTACTGGTTATTGAAGTAATCGTCCAGGAAAAAGTATTCAAAAGCATTTCCCGGAAAGGCTGATGCATAACTTTTTCTTAATTGCTCGATCGTCCCGGGAAGATCATGACCATTGATGCGCGCTGAAAAAAAACTCCATTGATCGTAACTGGGATAAAAATATCCGATCGCACTATAACCGTCTTTTAGCGAAACCTGGTGGTAATTCTTCACCACGCCGATGATCTCGCCTTCAAACTCCTCCCACGTGCGAAATTTCACACGCTCATGAATGGCATCTTGCGGTGTTTTAAAACCCAGTCGCTGGCAAAGCTTCTCGTTGATAATGATCTTATCAGAGCCCTCATGCGCACCGACCGATGGTGCCTGATAAAAATTCATCAAGGTCATCCGAGGAAGACTGCTGTAATAAAAACGCTCGTTGGGCGCGAAATTTCTTCCCGCCACAAGCGGCATCTCATAGGTCGTAAAAAAGTTATCGTCTATGCCAACCGGGTAATAGCTCGTGTTTTTATCCACTGGTTGGTCAGCACGACGGATGGTGTTTGGGTAGGGCAACAGGTGACCGGGTAGCGCACTGTTCGCAGAAAAGTTCTCAACAGCCGGGATCGTTTTGAGTTGGTTCCTGAAGAAATTCACTTGGGCAGAAAAGGTAGAATCATAAACAGACGGCCCGCGCATCACCAGCACCTGGTCTTTGTTGTAGCCCAGATCCTGACTTTGCATAAAATTGATTTGGCGCGATACGGCCACCGTACCGGCGATGAGGAAGATGGAAATAACATATTGAAAACCCACGAGGCTTTTGCGAAGCGCAGTGCCTGATTTCGATTTTGTGAATTTTCCTTTCAAAACAAGCGCGGGATTGAATGACGAAAGAAGAAGCGCAGGATACAAGCCGACAACGAGAATTCCCGTCAGCACCGTCGCGATGATCCAAAACCAAAAGGAGAATGTATATAAGTCACCTGAAGTGAAAAGAATAGTGGCAATGTGTTTTCCGGTGAGCTGTTCAAACGCTGGAGTAGTGGCCGTCAGGAAAACGATGGCCAGCACGAGCGCCATCGCATTAATAAGACAGGCATCAAAAATAAACTGTATCACCAGCTGCTTCCGACTGGCTCCGGATACTTTCCGCAGACCGACTTCCTTGGCACGTTCAATCGCCTTCGCCGTAGAGAGATTGATATAATTGATCCACGCAATGGCCAGGATAAAAATGCCAAGCAACGAAATGAACCGGATCGTCCTGGCGCTGCCGTTCACGCTTTGTTCAATGGCGAGATTGGACTGCAGGTGGATCTCTGTCACCGGCTGGAGATCGAACGCATATCTGTTTTCGTCGTTCTCCTGGTTGCCCACATATTTTCTCACAAACGCGGGAAATTTCTTTTCAAGGTTGGCTTTATCTACGCCGGGCGCTAGCTTGACATACGTGTAAAAAGCCGGCCATCCCCAGTCATCATAACGAAACCTTTCTCCAACGGTGGAAAATGAAGAGATCGCATCAAACTGAAGATGCGAATTCTCCGGCACGTCCTTCATCACGCCGGTAACGATATAGGCCGACTGGTTCAGTCGCATCGTCTTCCCCAGCGCGCTCTCATCAGCGAAATATTTTTTCTTCACTCGCTCCGTCAGCACGATCGATCCGGCCTTTTGCAGACTGGTCAGCGGATCTCCTTCGACAAAAGGAAAACTAAATACCGAAAAGAATCCTTCATCAGCATAAAAGAAATTGAACTCATTGAAAGCAACCGACTGCCCGGCAGGGTTGGTGTATGAAACCGTCAGCGAAGGACTGGCGATTTCCGATTTTGCGAGTCGCGTAAAATATTCAACTTCCGGAAAATCTTCTTTCAGCATCGGGCCCACGGCAGGACAATTGGCCGCCGAACTCCTGACAATATCTCCATTTTCAGTATAGGCGAGCGGAACGCGGAAGATCCGCTCCACATCTTTGTGAAACGCGTCATAGCTTTGCTCCGCCGTCACAAAGCGATAAATATGCAGCACCACCATCATCCCGATGGCGAGCCCAGCAATATTGATGATGGAGAAAGTCTTGTTCCGAAGGAGATTCCTCCACGACACGAGAAAGTAGGAGCGTAACATAGGATATGGGTCTTGAAATCAAAACTTTGCCCAAATCATGCCAGACAAAAAAAGCGGCAATCAGAGCAGGAATTTATGCAAAAACTTAACCCCCGTCGCGCGGTTTTGGGAATAGATGTTCACAGTCGGTCGCCCATGCCCACGACGCCAGCTAAGCTTCACTTCAGTTTATCTGAAATCCGAACCTCATTCCCATTACGCTCAATGTCCAAATCGAACGTCTCAGCCAATGCCAATAAAATCTCATCAACGTTGAAAGAATATAGCTCCCCAGTTAGTTGCCTGTCTTGCAGAGCAGCGTTTTTGAAGCTTGTCTCCAAACCATAGACGTTTTTAAGCATGACGGCCACCTCTCGCAATGCGGTATGATTGAAAACCAATGTATCAGTTTGCCACGAAGTATATTGCCGGTGCTCCACGAAATTTCGGACTAGAGGTTGTTTGTCCATTGCCGTGGCGAGCTCGCCTGGAGCCAGAAAATGGTTTTTTTGCTCCTCTTCGCCTCGAATATTCAATTTCACCCGGCCTTCTACCAGCATGACCTGTATCTCATGCGCGCGGTTTTTGACATTGAATTCGGTGCCCAGCACTTCCACGTTAAAACTATCAGAGACGTGGACGATGAATTTCCTGTTATTCGCGGTGTGTCTCACCTTGAAAAAAGCCTCACCTTCTATCCAGACTTCACGTGTAGACGCATCGTTCCATCGGTGTTGATATCGGATAGTTGAATTGCCGTTGAGGGTCACTTCGGAATTGTCGGGGAGTATGACCTTTTCGCGCTTCCCGTATTCGGTTCGGATCTCCGTTGGCCTATTGAAATTCCAGTAAAGCAGGCCAGCCGTTACAGCGAGCATCAAAAACGCGGCTGCCGCTCCCCACATCCAGGGCGACCATTTAGCCGAATTACTGCGTTCGTTTGTGCGATTGATCCTGGCCTGGATGTTGGCGTAGATTGTGCGCTTCAGCGTTGCGCGCTCGTCTTCGGACAAACCATCCAAAGCCGATGGAGCCTGTAAAGCATCTTGCCAAAATTGTTCCAGCTTCCGTTTTTCTTCGTCAGACGCGCTGCCTGCCTTGAGGCGCTGAATCATCCTTGACAACTGACGTCTATCCATTCGTTTTCTTGAAGAGAGGCCAATAATCTAACAACATTTTTTCATCGCGTATTTAAGGGCGTTGGAAAATCACCTTTCAATCTTGATTCCTCTTTTTCAAAATTTGCGTCGACGGACTCAAACTAGCCCAACGGCACTCCGCTCATACGAAAAAAACGACGGACCAACCGTTGGTTTTCTTATGCACCGCAGCAATGGCCACGACGAGGTTAGGCCTTTTTGAACTGGGGCGCGACCACCAATTCCTTGCTACCCGCGGCGTAGGCATAGAACCCTGCACCGGATTTCACCCCACGATGCCCCGCCTGCACCATGTTCACAAGCAAAGGACAAGGCGCATATTTAGGATTGCCAAAACCCTGGAACAACACTTGCAAAATGGCCAGACAAACATCCAGTCCAATAAAATCAGCCAATTGCAACGGCCCCATCGGGTGAGCCATACCCAGCTTCATCACCGTATCGATCTCTTCCACACCGGCCACACCTTCATGCAACGTGCAGATAGCCTCATTGATCATAGGCATGAGTATGCGATTGGCCACAAAACCAGGATAATCATTCACCTCCACCGGCACCTTACCCAACGCACGCGAAAGCTCCATCACCGTCTGCGTCACTACGTCGGTTGTCGTGTAGCCCCGGATCACCTCCACTAGCTTCATGACCGGAACAGGATTCATAAAATGCATACCGATCACTTTGCCCGGCCGCTTCGTAACGGACGCGATCTTCGTGATAGAGATAGACGATGTATTAGACGCCAGTATAGCATCGGGCGCGGCGTGCGCATCAAGCTCCCGGAAGATATTCAATTTCAGATCCACATTCTCCGTGGCGGCTTCCACCACCAGTTCTGCCTGGGCAATGCCCGCCTTCAGATCGGTGAACGTGGTGATCAGCGACAATGCCTGTTGCTTGTTCTCCGCCGTCAACGTGCCCTTTTCCACCTGGCGCGACAGGTTCTTGTCGATGGTGGCCACCGCTTTTTTCAGGGCGTCTTCCGAGACATCGATCAGGGATACTTTATAGCCATATTGAGCAAAAACGTGGGCGATACCATTTCCCATGGTGCCCGAACCGATAACAGCAATGTTCTTCATGCAAAAAGGATTTAGGGTGCCTGATTACGGAGGCAATATGGGCAAATGCCGCTAACGGAAAAAATCAATCCTCGATTGCAAGCTCCTTGGCCAGGCCCATGGCATTGAACCGGATGGCCAGCCGTTTGGTCCCCGGGTTGGCCGATGCACAGGCAGGTGCGGGCTGAACAAAATAGTAAAAGAATTTCTGGTTGCGCTTATACAGCTCGTTCTGATCGGGCTTGCCCAGCACGGCCACAATATCGTCCTCACTAAGGGCCAGCAGCTTATCCTTCTGTTGTTCGATCAACGCGGCCATGGCCATTCGCTTGTCGCCACAGGCATTCTTATCGTCTTTCCAGGCCGCAAGATCAACACCGTCCAGGGTGGGAAGGGCTTTGCCACACGACGTCAACAAACTTCCCACAACCACCACACTAAGCCAAAGCCATCTGCGCATATCGCTTTTGAATAAAGTAAAACCAGCTCGCTGAGATCAAAAAGTAGGCAGCGGCCAGCAAATATAACCAGGAAGCCCAGCCATTCATAAAACAAAGCACTGCCAACAGCCCGGGGAAAACAAAAATACGCACCCACTCCAGGTACTTGGCCCAGGCCCGGTTCTCGAACAGCACCCCGGCATTGACCACTACCACGCAGACCAACAGGCTGATAAAGCCCTTTTCGCCCAACGAAAACTTCCCAGCATTGAAAAGAAACAACGCCGTGCCTACCAGGCAAAGCACATACTGGAAGACCACATAATAGTTGAGCAGGGCAGGAGCGGGGGTATCGTATTTCTTATAGGTCGACTTATCGACCGCGGGCGCCGGCCGGTAGCCCCCCAGGTAGTCGGGAAGCCAGCCTGGCTTTTTGAAGAGGTAGCGGAATTTGTCATACCACTTGGGGATGCGCTTCAGGTCGTGGGCCATCTCTACATAGTGGCTCACGTTGGCAAAGACCGGGTTCCAACTGTTGATGGGTTTGGTGATGCCATAGGTCGGTTTCTCTTCTTCGGGTTGAAAGGTGCCAAACATCTTGTCCCAGATGATGAGCGAGCCTGCGTGGTTCTTGTCGATGTATTTCGGGTCGCGTCCATGGTGCACGCGGTGGTGGGAGGGCGTGTTGAAAACGTACTCAAACCAACCCATTTTGCCAATGGTCTCGGTGTGGATCCAAAACTGGTAAAGCGTGTTTAAGGCGCCTACAAGGGCGAAATGGAGCGTGTCGAACCCCAAAAAAGCAATCGGAAGACTAAACGCAAAGGTCCACACCACCTGTAGCGAGCTTTGCCGCAGCGCTACCGACAGATTGTATTCTTCGCTTTGATGATGCACCACATGTCCGCCCCAAAACAGGTTGATCTCGTGGCTCATGCGATGGGCCCAATAGTAGGCCAGGTCCACCAAAAGGAATAAAACGAGCCAATACAACACCTTCCCACTGGCCGGCATCGTTTGCAGGTTCCACGAAAAAAAAGCAAAATTCTCGAACAGGACCTGGTAAATGCCGATGGCGAAGATCTTCAAAAACAACCCCGACAATTGCGAGGTGATGCCGCAGCTCAGGTTGGCAATAGCATCGGGCAAGCGGTAAAGATCCTTATGGGTGAATCTTTCCACCACCAGTTCAATCCCGATCAGGATGAAAAAAATAGGGATGGATAGAACAATGGGGTTTACGTTCAAGGCTATTTATCGTTTAATTTGCACCCAAATTTAACAAACATGGGGTTAAAGATTTTAAAGGGCATTTGGTTTCTTTCGGTGATCGTAGTGGTGATAGATGTCCTGTATGTTTATGCAAGCCTTCCGGAACACGTTGTCATTCAGGAGGAAGCGACCGGCATGACCGCCATTGGCCGCGACCCGTTCTTCTACGGCGCCATCTCCTTCATCATCCTCACCAACGCCCTGGTCTTCCTCATCGGCAAAGTATTTGCCCACCGGCCCGACTTCCGGACCTGGTTTTATGGCTTTATGGTGGTGCTGAACTTCTTTTTTGTGATGTCATTGAGCTTTATTTCCCTGTATAACAGCAACGAGAAATTCGACTACAGCCGGATCGATTTCGCGATCTATGGAAGTGTGATCCTGATCGTGGTCTGGGCCCTGGCGTGGCCGGTGTATAGCTTGTACAGGAAATTTACGGCTAAATCTTAGATTAAGACAAGGTATTCAAGTATTTGAATATCACTAATTTATAGTGATACAGTTAATGTATTTTTGAAAATTAGAAACATGAAAAACGCTGGAACTGATTTTAAAAATTGTTTTATTCGTCGCGAATTGATCAATACGTTCAGGAATGCCCCCGGAAAGATGATTTCCGCGACTTTTTAAAACGCAAGAATTGATTTTTTGAGCTTGTATCATTCTTTAACTTATTCCGGAAACGTGTTATGGGAAAAGCAGAAAAACCTTCGGCTATGCTAGAATATAATGAATCGAGTATCAAGTCGCTCGACTGGCGCGAGCACATCCGTCTCCGCCCGGGGATGTATATCGGTAAACTGGGCGACGGTTCTTCCAAGGACGACGGCATCTATGTGCTCGTAAAAGAAGTGATGGACAACTCCATCGACGAGCACATGATGGGCCATGGCAAGACCATCGAGGTGAAGATAACCGACCAAAAAGTGACCGTACGCGACTACGGACGCGGTATTCCGCTGGGTAAGGTCGTTGACGTCGTGTCCAAGATCAACACGGGCGCGAAGTACGACAGCGGCGCCTTCCAGAAGTCGGTAGGGTTGAACGGTGTGGGTACCAAGGCGGTGAACGCCCTCTCCAACTACTTCAAAGTACAGGCTTTCCGCGAAGGGCAGGCCAAGTTGGCCGAATTCAAAAAAGGCGTGCTCACCAACGACGCGCGCGTCACCAAGACCGACGAGAAGAACGGCACCCTGGTGGAGTTCGAGCCCGACAACAGCATGTTCAAGAACTACCACTTCATTCCCGAATACCTGGACGACCTCATGTGGAACTACGCCTTCCTCAATGCCGGTCTCACCGTCCTCTATAACGGCAATAAGTATTTCTCGAAAGACGGTCTGCTCGATCTGCTGAAGCAAAAGACCGACGCGGAAGATCTTCGTTATCCCATCGTCCATTTGAAGGGCAACGACATCGAAGTAGCCTTGTCGCATGGCAATCAATACGGTGAAGAATACTATTCCTTTGTGAACGGTCAGAACACCACCCAAGGGGGAACGCACCTTGCCGCCTTCCGCGAAGGCATCGTAAAAGGCGTGCGCGACTTCTACAAGAAAGACTATGACGCGGCCGACATCCGTGCCAGCATCGTGGCGGCCATCGCCGTGCGCGTGCAGGAGCCGGTGTTCGAATCGCAGACCAAGACCAAGCTGGGCTCGACCAACATGGCGCCGGATGGAGCGACCGTTAGAAGCTTCGTGGGCGACTTTGTGGCGAAAGAGCTCGAGATCTATTTGCACAAGAACCCGATCGCTGCCGATGCGATGTCGAAACGCATCCTGCAATCGGAACGCGAACGGAAAGAGATCGCCGGCATTAAGAAGCTGGCCAACGACCGCGCCAAGAAAGCCAACCTCCACAACCGGAAGCTCCGTGACTGCCGTTACCACTTCGACGAAAAGAACGAAAAGGGCGTAGACTCCATGATCTTCATCACCGAGGGCGACTCGGCCAGCGGATCGATCACCAAGTCGCGCAGCGTGGAAACACAAGCCGTTTTCAGTTTGCGGGGTAAGCCTTTGAACTGCTATGCGCTGACCAAAAAAGTAGTATACGAAAACGAAGAGTTCAACCTCCTCCAACACGCCCTCAACATCGAGGACGGCCTCGAAGGTCTTCGCTACAACAAAGTGATCGTCGCCACCGATGCCGACGTGGACGGCATGCACATCCGCTTGCTGCTGATGACGTTCTTCCTCCAATTCTTCCCCGAGTTGGTAAAGGCAGGACACGTGTTCATTTTGGAAACGCCGCTCTTCCGCGTACGCAACAAGAAGGAAACCATCTACTGCTATAGCGAAGAAGAAAAACAAGCCGCAGTAGCGAAGTTGGGATCAAAACCCGAGATCACCCGCTTCAAAGGTTTGGGCGAGATCTCGCCGGATGAGTTTGGAAACTTCATCGGCGAAGACATCCGCCTGCAACCCGTGTTGATGGGCAAGGAAGGACACCTCAACCGGATCCTCGAATTCTATATGGGCAAGAACACCCCCGATCGCCAGGGATTCATCATCGACAACCTGCGCATCGAATTGGATAAGGTGGAGGCCAAGGAAGAGGTTGTTGTTGCGGAAGAAGAAGCTTAAGTGGAATATTGAAAAAAGACATTAACGTGAGAAGAAGCCATAGATCATGAGCAAAAAAGAAAAACCCAAAGCCGCGCCCCCCTATAGACCCCCCGTGCCGCCACAGGATGGAGAAGGCGGCGGTGAGGTGCACTCGGTCGCCATCGACGGTTTATACGAAAGCTGGTTCCTGGACTACGCCTCATACGTAATCCTGGAACGGGCTGTCCCCAAGATCGAAGACGGTTTCAAACCCGTGCAGCGCCGCATCATGCACTCGTTGAAGGAAATGGACGACGGCCGGTTCAACAAGGTCGCCAACGTGATCGGTAACACGATGCAGTATCACCCCCACGGTGATGCGGCCATCGGGGAGGCCATCGTCAACATCGGCCAGAAAGATATCCTCATAGAAACCCAGGGCAACTGGGGCGATGTACGCACCGGCGACGGCGCGGCGGCCCCGCGTTACATTGAAGCCCGGCTTTCCAAATTCGCCCTCGATGTGGTCTACAACCCGCAAACCACCGAGTGGCAACTCTCGTACGACGGCCGCAAGAGAGAGCCGGTAACGCTGCCGGTGAAGTTCCCGTTGTTGCTCGCACAAGGTGTGGAAGGGATAGCCGTGGGGTTATCCACCAAGATCCTGCCCCACAACTTTAATGAGCTCATCAAGGCCTCGATCGACGTGCTCAAAGGCAAGAACCCGAAGGTCTACCCCGACTTCCCCACAGGCGGTACGGGCGATTTTACCGACTATAACCAAGGGCTTCGCGGCGGCAAGATCAAAGTGCGCGCCAAGATCGAAATAATGGACAAAAAGACGTTGATAATCAAAGAGATACCATTCTCTACGACAACCACTTCTTTAATGGAATCCATCGTGAAGGCCAGCGAGAAGGGACAGATCAAGGTGAAGCAAGTGATCGATAACACGGCCAAGGACGTGGAGATCCAGATCCTGTTGCAACCCGGGCAGTCACCCGAGATCGCCATGGATGCCCTCTATGCATTCACCGATTGTGAGATCAGCATCTCGCCCAACGCCTGCGTGATCATCGAAGATAAGCCCACCTTCCTCACCGTAGGCGACATCCTCAAATACAACACCCGTCAGACGGTCGAGTTGCTGAAAAGGGAACTCGAGATCCGGAAAGGCGAATTGATGGAGAAGATCCTCTTCTCGTCGCTCGAGAAGATCTTTATCGAAAACCGGATCTACCGCAACATCGAAGAGGCCGAAAGCTGGGAGGAAGTGATCGAGACGATCGACAAAGGCCTGAAGCCCCACAAAAAGAAATTCTACCGCGAGATCACCCGCGACGACATCATCCGCCTCACGGAGATCCGCATCAAACGCATCTCAAAATTCGACTCGTTCAAAGCCGACGAGATGCTGCGCGACCTGCAGAAAGAGTTGAAGGAGACCGAGCATAACCTGAAAAACCTCACGGACTATGCCATCGCTTACTACCAAAACCTGCTAACCAAATACGGCAAAGGACGCGAACGCAAGACCGAGATCAAGAGCTTCCAGTCGGTGACCGCCGTGGAGGTAATTGCCAACAACCAGAAATTATACGTGAACCGTGCCGATGGCTTTGTCGGTTACGGCTTGAAACGCGACGAATACATCGCCGATTGCTCCGAGCTCGACGACATCATTGCTATCCGCAAAGACGGCAAGATGCTCGTGTCGCGCATCCAGGAGAAAGCCTTCATGGGCAAGGACATCCTGTTCGTGGGCATTTGGAAAAAGGGCGACGAGCGCATGGTCTATAACGTGATCTATTCCGATGGAAAGAGCGGTCAGGGTTTTGTGAAACGTTTCAATCTGCCGGGGATGATCCGCGACAAGGAGTATGACCTCACACAGGGCAACCCGAACTCGAAGCTCTACTATGTATCAGGCAACCCCAATGGCGAGGCCGAGCAAGTGGAGGTGAAGTTGTCGCAGTCCAGCAGCGCCCGGAAGAAGATATTCAAATTTGATTTTGCGGAATTGGAAGTGAAAGGCCGCGGGGCGAGGGGTAACATCCTCACCAAATACCCCCTGCGGAAAGTAGACTTCCTCAAGGCCGGAGGCTCCACGCTGAGCAAGCTCGACCTCTGGTACGATGCCGATGCCGGTCGCATCAATAAGGAAAAGCGCGGCAAGTACCTCGGCAAATTCGAAGGCGACGACCAACTCATCGCTTTTGGTCGCAATGGCACTTATAAGATTACCGGCTACGAGATCACCAATCGCTACGAACCCGAGAAGACGTTGCTCGTCGAGCGCTTCAATCCCGAGAAACCCATCTCGGCAGTATATGTCGACGGCGAGAGCAAGCAATTCATGGTGAAGCGTTTCCTCATCGAGACCAGCACCGCCGACAAGGAATTCGGTTTCATCTCCGAAGGCATCGGCTCGCGCCTGGTGGTGGTCACCACGTCCGAGACACCGGAGGTTGAAGTGACCGAAGTGAAAGGCAAAGACAAAGAGAAGGTGACCGACACGGTGAACCTGGAGGAGATCGTGGAGATAAAAGGCTGGAAGGCGCTGGGCAACCGCCTCAGTCAAAACAAGGTCACGAATGTGACGTTGGTGGCCGAACCGGAAGAAACAGGTTTTGAAGAAGGAGATGAGGAGAACAACCTCGTGGAGGCAGCGGAAAGCGGCCAAAAAAAAAAGAAGAACCTGACCACAACCAGTGGATCGAAGAAGGGGAGCAAGCCAGCCTCTTCGCCGAGCCCGAAAAGCCGAAACACCAAGTCCCCGCAAACCAGCAAGGCGAAAGCCAGCGGCCAAAAGTCAAAGTCGAGCAGCAAGACCTCTTCGGCCAAGCCCAAAGCCGCAGCCAAGAAAGCGCCAGCGAAGAAAGCTCCCGCCAAAAAGGCCCCGGCCAAGAAGGTGACAGCCAAAAAAGCGACACCGAAGAAAGCGGCGAAACCGGCGAAAGCAGCGAAGAAAAAACGCTGAGAGAAAGAGGTGAACAGGGCAGCAACCGTGAAGGTGGCAAGGCTTTTGGTGTAGGTGAAACGATTGATCTTGATTTATAACGAAGCATTCCGGTATTCACCGGAGTGTTTCGTTTCACTTTATAAAAGTTATCTACCTTTGCTCGCATGAAGACTCTCATTATTTCCTTTGGCTTGTCTATGGTTGTCACCCTCGTCATGGCGCAAGAGCCGGAGATCCTCGCCGAAGGCAAGGTCACCGACTCGCGGACCAACAAGGGCATCAAAGCCAATGTCAAATACAGCAGCATCCCCACCGGAAGCATCTTCGGGCGTTTTAACGACAGCACGTTCTCGTTCCCCATATTTGGCACCGCCAAATACCAGATCACCGCAGAAGCCACCGGCTACAATCCCCGCACCGTCATCGTCGATCCCAAAGACATCGACGCCAACCGCAAAGTGCTTCGCGACATCTCGCTGACACCCACCGGCCAAACCATGCGCTTGACACACCTGATCTTCGCGCAAGGCAAATCCACCATCGACCCGAAATCGTTTGGCGAGTTGGATGAGGTTGCTCAGATGATGAAGGAAAACACCAAGATCGTCATCCAATTGGAAGGCCACACCGACAACCAGGGCAGCAGCAAGGCCAATCTTGCGCTGTCGGAAGAACGCGTAGAAGCCGTGAAGAAATATCTGGTGAACAAAGGCATCGCCAAAGACCGTGTGAAGACAAAAGCGTTTGGTGGCAGTCAGCCCCTCTCCAACGAAATGACCCAGGAAGCCCGCGCCCTGAACCGGAGAGTCGAAATGCGCATTCTGAAAGACTGACGATCTGCCTTTCCCGATCACGCAGCAACACGTGCAAGCGTATACGTAGAAGCAATTAAACTTAGCCCCGCTTAAGCTTTAAAAACCGTTTCTCAACCAGGAACCAGGATAGCACCGCTATGGGCAATGTGCAGAGAAGGCAAATGAAAAAAGTGACCGGTATGGAAAATCTATTCCCTATAGCGGCATAGACAATCTGTTGAACAGGAAAACCGAAAAGATAAAGGCCGTATGAAAAATCGCCGTACCGTCCAAACCTTGCCGTAAACGCAGGAGAATCACTGTCACCGATAATTACCGTTGCCGCCGGAAGCAGCAGGATCAGGAATACAATATGATAGGTGCATAGGAAAATGGAGAGGCCAAATACGATCAGCGCGATCAGGCCCATCTGCGGGAAGGACGACAACCGGTGCTTCCATCCGTTCATGGCAGCGCCACAAAAAAAGCAATACCCAAAGAGAATGAAGTAATGCACCGAAAGGTAGATAAAAGGAAAACTAAAATTGTCGGCCACCTGGAAGACCTGCTGCAGCAGAAGAAGCATTAGAAAACAGCACCAGAGAATGGTAACGATCCTGCGCCGGATCGTAAAGAACAGCACCCCCAATACAGCATACATGGTAAGCTCATACGGTATGGTCCAAAGAGAACCATTGACGATAGAGTGTTTATGATTTTCGAAAACGCCCGGTAAATCATATTGGATCCAAAGACCGCCGGCATTTTTCAAATAGGTGTAGGTGGTTGGCGACGAAAAGTAAGTCGCCAGTTCTTGCGTGCTCAGCAATGCAAGAAGGACGATACTCACCACAACGACAAAGATCAACCCCGGATAGATCCTGAGCATCCGTTTCCAGGCAAAGTTCCATAGGTTGGTGCTCCGTTGTGCGCTGCCGAAGACAAGGTATCCGCTGATCGAAAAGAAGATCATGACACCCACCTCGCTTAACTTTAACTGTTGATGGCTAAAGGAAAAAAAAGGTTCAACGGTTGGGAAACCGAAAAGATCGTAGGTGTGACTGTAGATGACTGCGGATGCCGCAAGGAAACGCAAAAAATCGAAATTGTTTCTTTTGTGTGAAGCAAGGCTCATGCCGGCGATCCTATTTTAACGGATTGTAGGTCAAGGGTAGCAAAAATTCAGCGATGGCCTATTCAGCGAGCGAATGTCTTCTTCATAAGAACGATCCACTCGTTTTTTTTGGCACTACAGTGTCAGCATCTTTAAACAAACCGGCGAAGGCACCTTTAGGGGTTTCCCCACCACGGTGAGCTTACCGGTCTTTGGATTGATGCGGTAGGTAACAATGTTGTCGGAATCCATGTTGGCTACGAAGATGAATTCACCCTTGGGATCCATCATGAAATTTCTCGGCGTTTTTCCGCCAACATCCTGCGTGCCGACGAACGTCAATTTTCCCGTCGTAGGTGAAATGCTGAAGATGCTGAGTGCATTGAGCCCGCGATTGGACATGTACAGGAATTTACCCTTCGGATCGATGTGGATATCGGCGCTGGTGTTTTGCTCCTTGAAGGTGACGGGGAGGGAACGGACCGTGTCTTCCACCACTGTCCAGGCGCCACTGGTTTTGTCTACGGCATAGACACCTACCGTCGATGTCAATTCTTCTGCCACGTAAGCAAATTTGCCATTCGGATGCCAGGTCATGTGCCGGGGACCGGCTCCGGGCGTGATGTTAACCTCCGGGGTATTGGCCGGCTGTAGGGTGCCATTTGTTTCATCGAAGTTATAGACATAGATCTTGTCGGTGCCGAGGTCGGCTACATAAAGAAATTTGTTGTCGGGCGAGATCATCGTGGAGTGCACGTGCGGGCCTTCCTGCCGCTTGGGGTTCACACTGTTGCCCGTGTAGCGTTTGGCATCGGAAGGAGTGCCCAGCAGGCCGTCGTCAAACAGGGGCAGCACAATGAGGTTGCCTTGGCTATAGTTGGAGATGAAGGCAAACTGGCCGGTTTTGTCTACCGTGATGTGGCAGGGGCCGTCGCCATAGGACGACCGGTTGTTGAGGCCGCTCAGTCTCCCGGTCTTGGGATCGATGCCATAGGCGCTCACAGAGCCCTTCTCGCTATCGTTCACATCGGCTTTTCCGCTATTGACAGAATATAAGAATTTATGATTGGGATGGATGGCCAGGAAGTTGGGGCTCTCTAAACCCGGCACGGTCTGCAAGGGTTTGAACGTGCGTTTGACGCGGTCGAATGTAAAGGCGTAGATGCCCTGGCTGCCACGAACGGAGTAGGTGCCCACGTACATGATCTCTTTCTTCTGCTGGGCACTGACCGTAAAGAAAACCAAGAGCGAAAGGAGTGCGGGTATCAGTCTTTTCATCAGTTTGGGGAGTAGCGTTTCAAAACTAAACTAACTTTTCACAACCGCCAAGCAGAAGCGCGGCACACGGTGTTTTGTAGCGTGGAAAGATACGGAGAATCGAGGCGTTAGCTGGCCACCTTTTTTTGAACGGCAACCCTGATCTTTTTGGTGTAGGCCAAGGAAGCAAACAGGTCGCCACTGGGGCGCCGGCGCCGGTGCATGGTCACGGGGTCGCATTCATACAGACCGAAGCGCATAGAAGGGCCGAGGTGCCATTCAAAGTTGTCCCACGTGCTCCAGAAATAATAACCCTTGATGTCGATGCCGTCTTGCAGCGCCTCGTGGAGGATGAGCGCATAATCCTGGATCGCTTGCAAACGCAGGAAGTCGCTTTCGTCGCAGACGCCGTTCTCGGTGATGATGATGGGCTTCTTGTATTTGTTCCAATACCGGTCGATGCAGGTGCGCAATCCTTCGGGGTGATATTCCCAGATGTCGTCGTGGCGGCGGCCGAGGGCTTTCATCTTTTCGGGTGTTTCCAGGAAAGTGATGGGCAACGGGTCGTGGGGGATCCTTCCATAATAGCTCATGCCAAAGAAATCCGCCTTCTCGAAATGGCTGGGCACGTATTCCATGAACCACCAGTCGGAGAGGCGCGCGGGAAACCAACCCAACAGATTTTCGGCCGAAAAAACGGTGGCGTTGTGCGAGATGCCGACGGGCTGTGTGGGGAATTTTTCTTTGATGTAATCGTATACCTGGTCGTGGGCCAGTCCCATGTTCTTCACCACTTTACCGGCCAGGAGCGGATTGATCTTGAAAGGAGGGAAGAAGGCCGTGATCCAGCCGTAGCTGGCGTACACGTTGGGTTCGTTGAAGGTATTCCAGAACGACACATATTCGCCAAACTCATCCACCACTTTGCGGGCAAAGTCCACCCAATACGGGATGTTCTCTTCTTTTTCCCATCCACCCAACCGGGAAAACCAGAGCGGGTTGGTGAAATGGTGGAGCACCATCATGATGTCGACACCCTTTGCTTTCAGATCCTGGATAAAGGCATGGTATTCCTGTGCGGTCTCGCGGTGGAATGTTCCATAGGGCTCGCGTTGCAGCTTGCTCCACTGCAGGCTCATGCGGTAGTTTGGCGCCAGCGAGGCGATGATGCCGGCGTCTTCCTGGAAGCGTTTCTCGTGGTCGGTAGTGCGGTCGAAGACAAATCCGTGGCGGGCTTTCACGCCTTGCCAATCGTGTTCAAAAGCGGTTTCAATCTGGGGGGCGGCGGTGCTGGTGCCGAAGAAGAAGGCGTCCGGGAATTGGATCTTCATCACCGGCGGGTCATGGCGCTTTGGGTGACTTCCCATTCTTTCCAATACTTCCGGAGCATCTGGAGATCCTCTTCGAGGCAGGGGTAGTCGGTTTGGGGAACAGAAGGCAGGATGCCCGCGGTAAGGTGCTTGGAGGTCAGGCCGCCGGTCCATTCGAAATGGCCGGGGTCATAAGGCTTGCGCCAGCGTCCACCCCAACGCAGACCTAGTTTTTCACCGGTCACGCCCACTTTGCGCCAGAGGGCCACATTGTCCCACACGGCAACGGAGTCCACGATCGGCACAACGTCGATCGCCAGACCATATTGGTGCTTGGAGCGGCCGGCGCCGGAGTTGGTGTATTTCTTACCCATGGTCTTGTATTCGTTTTGCTTGGCATGGGTGCGGTAGGATTCCACAATGGCCAGCTCGATGCCTTTGGCGCGGCAGTCGATGACGAGTTGTTTTATTTTATCACGGAAATAGGGATGCAGGGCGTCGAGATCGGTGATCATGGCCATGGCGCCACGGTCCTTGCCGAACGTATAATTCTGAACGCTGCTCCAGGTTTTCCAGGCTTCCGCGGTATCGATGGCCTCAATGACGTCGGCAATGGAGGCGGAAAAGCCTCTGCGGTAGGGTATAACTACATTATCCTCAACAGGTTCCTCGTGGAACCATTCGGCGTGTTTGCGGCAATCGAAGGGGGCTAAAAGGTCGCCAATCTGGGCGTTGGAAGAGAAACCAGCCACTACAAAAGCTACTGAAAGAGAGAGTTTTAGAACGGTACGCATCAACTAATCCTACATTTTAGCAGGCAAATATATGATTTTTAGACGATTGGGGTCCTATTTTTCATCACCCGAATACCGTTAATTTTTTAACATTTACATCCGGCGTAAGGTTATAATGCCCTTCTCTTAAATCCGGGGAGACGCAACGTGGGGGATGGACGGAATGCTGTTTGCCGGTGGGCAAACCTGCCGCCGACCATTCACCCATCCAACCGTTAGCCTTTTTACGGCTTATGATTATATTCGCGAAACTCTTAACCTATGAAAAAACTAGTGCATGTTGTCCTCGCAGGAGTTGCCCTCACTGCGGTGTCCTGTTCTACAAGGAAAGTGGAAGAAGAAAAGCTGCCCGACGGTGTGGGGCTTAATCTTTCCTATGTAGACACGACCGTGCGTCCGCAGGATGACTTCTTCAAGTATGTGAACGGCGGTTGGATTGCCAAGACCAACATTCCTGCCGACCAGGGTCGCTGGGGCTCTTTCAATGAGCTTCGCGAATACAATAACGATGTGGTCTTGAAAGTGCTGAAGAAAGCGGCTGAAAATACGCAGCTCTATCCCGAAGGCACGGATCAGCGCAAAGCTTCCGATTTCTATTCGATCGGCATGGACTCTACCCTCGCCGAGCGCGTGGGCATCACGCCCATCAAACCCATCATGGCCCAGATCGACGCCATCAAATCCAAAAACGACATTCAGTCCTACCTCGTGGAAGACGTGCTGACCGGCGGCGGGGCTTTTTTCGGCCTGGGCATTTTGCCGGATCTGAAAAACAGCAAGAAAATGGGGGCGTACCTTGGTTCGGGGGGTATCGGATTACCCGAGCGCGATTATTATCTGAAAGACGACCCGAAGTCAAAGGAGACGCGCGAAAAATACAAGGAATACCTGACCAAGCTTTTCACGTTGGCCCAGGTGCCTGAAGCCAAAGCCAATGCCGACGCCGCCCTGGTGCTGCGCCTGGAAACGGACCTGGCAAAGGCCACGCTCAGCAAAGAAGACAGCCGCGACCCCGTGAAGCAATACAACCCCAGAACGCTGGCAGAATTGGCCAAGCTAACACCCTCCATAAACTGGAAAGCCTATTTTGACGGGTTGAACGTACACGAAGACACGATCATCGTGACCGAGCCCGAGTTCATGAAGGCGTACGAAAAGATTGTGAACACCTACAAGATCGACGACGTGAAAACGTATTTGAAAGCGGCTCTGCTGCGGGGCTCCGCCCCGTTCCTGAACCATGATTTTGTGGATGCATCGTTCGAATTCAACACCAAATACCTCCGCGGCACCGACAAGATGCGCCCCCGCTGGAAGCGCATACTGGATGTGACCGACAGCTATCTCGGCGAAGCCATAGGCAAACTCTATGTCGACGAAGCCTTCCCGCCCGAAGCCAAGAAAAAGGCCCTGGAAATGGTGGAAAACATCAAATTGGCCTTTGCCGACCGCATCAACAGCCTCGACTGGATGTCGGATTCAACCAAGAAAAGTGCTTTGCACAAGCTGAGCACCTTCACCGTGAAGATCGGCTATCCCGACAAGTGGCATGACTATTCGAAGTTGGCCATCGAGAAAGCGCCCGAAAAAGCCTCTTATTTTGGCAACGCCCTGGCCGCATCGCGCTTCCAGGTAATCGAACAGATCGAGAAACTGGGCAAGCCGGTCGACAAGACCGAGTGGCAGATGACTCCCCAGACCGTGAATGCCTACTACAACCCGCTCTTCAACGAGATCGTGTTCCCTGCCGGCATTTTGCAACCGCCTTTCTATGACTATCGTGCCGATGAGGCCGTAAACTATGGTGGCATCGGTTCGGTGATCGGCCACGAGATCTCCCACGGCTTTGACGACCAAGGCAGCCAGTTCGATGCCGACGGCAACCTGAAAAACTGGTGGCAAGGCGTTGACCTGACCAAGTTCCAGGGCAAAGGCAAAGCCTACGCAAAACAGTTCGATAAATATGAACCCCTGCCGGGCGTGTTTGTGCAAGGCCAGTTCACGCTGGGTGAAAACATCGGTGACCTCGGCGGCATCGCGGTTGCCTATGAAGGCCTGCAGCGATTCTATAAAGACCACAAAAAACCGGGTCTCATCGATGGGTTGACACCGGAACAGCGCTTCTTCATGTCGTGGGGCACCATCTGGCGCACCAAGTATCGCGACGAAGCCCTCCGCACCCAAGTGCTCACCGATCCTCACTCACCGGGCATGTACCGCGCCAACGGACCGCTTTCAAACTTCGAACCCTTCTATAAAGCATATGATGTGAAAGAAGGCGATAAGATGTTCAGACCGGATAGCGCGCGAGTAAAAATCTGGTAACAGAAATTCATTTTGAACCGCCTCACCTTCGCTAAAGCTTCGGCGAGCGCGGTTAGAGGTAAAGGCGCAAAGGTTGACGGAAAGACCTTTGCGCTTTTTTCTTTGCCTGCCTGCCGAAGCTTTTAGCGAAGGAGGGCGCCGCTCTGCGCTCGCCGAAGCTTTAGCGAAGGTGAGGCGCTTTAAAATTTTTCTACGCTAAGTTTGTTATAAAACGATTACTTACTATTATTGCCCTCGCAAAGAGCAACCATAACATGGGAAAAGGAGATAAAAAGTCGAAAAAAGGAAAAATCTGGAGAGACTCTTACGGAGTTTCCCGTAACAAAAAGGCCCTGAAAGCAAAACTGAAAAGAACAGCTTCCAAGAAACCTGTAACAACTGAAGCCGCTGGTGAAGCAGCAGCAAAACCGAAAAGAACTACGACTAAGAAATAAGCTGTCGAAGATCAAATGATAAAGTTTACAAACATTGCATGGTGGTGGCACAGATCGGGATCCGATATGTGAACAGCCTTGTTATGACTTTTAAAATAAGCCGAAGGCCTGCTGTTCACAGCAGGCCTTCTTTTTTTGTCCAAACTCAATCCATAGCTATACGCCGATGAAGTACAAATTGAAAACCTACTCCAAAAAACTGCTGGCCGACACGCTCACGCCCGTGAACATCTACCTCAAGTTGCGCGATGTGTATGCCGGTAGCATTTTGCTGGAAAGCTCCGATTATCACGGTCATGAAAACAGTCTTTCTTATATCTGCTGCGATCCACTCGCTTCGTTCGAAGTGAAAGGCAACGCCGCCGAATACCGTTATCCCGACGGCAAAACGGAGAAAGAGACCATCACCCGCGTGGGCCAGGTCACCACCATGTTGGAGAATTTCAAGAATGCCATCGAGCCCGATAACATTCCCTCGGCGTATGCCAACTGCGGCTTGTTCGGCTACATCGCCTATGATGCCATCCGTTTCTTTGAGGATGTGAAGATCGATCAGAAGGAGCAAAGCATCCCCGATGTGTTGTACAAGTTGTACCGCTATGTGATCATCGTCAACCATTTCTCCAACGAGTTGAGCTTGTATGAGCATTGCTATGCCGGCAAGGGCGAATGCCACAGCACGTTGGACCGCGTGGAGCAGATCATTTTCAGCAACAAGTTCTCGACCTATAAATTCTCCCTCACCGACGGCGAGACCTCCAACGTGGACGACGAAGAGTTTGTGAAGATCGTGGAGAAAGGGAAGGAGCATTGCTACCGCGGCGATGTGTTCCAGATCGTGTTGTCGCGCCGGTTCACCACCGGTTTCAAGGGCGATGAGTTTAATGTGTATCGCGCGCTGCGTTCCATAAACCCGTCGCCTTATCTGTTCTATTTTGATTATGGAAGCTTCAAGCTTTTTGGCTCGTCGCCGGAAGCGCAGTTGCAGGTGAGCCACGGCAAGGCCCATATCTACCCAATTGCCGGCACGTTCAGACGTTCGGGCAACGACCAGGAAGATGCCGCCATCGCCGAGAAACTGGCTGCCGATGAAAAAGAGAATGCCGAACACGTCATGCTGGTCGACCTGGCGCGCAACGACATGAGCCGCAATGCCGAGCATGTGACGGTGGAGGTATTTAAGGAGATCCAATTCTATTCGCACGTGATCCACCTGGTTTCGAAAGTGACGGGTACGTTGAAAAAAGACACTTCCGTCGTGAACATCGCGGCCGATACGTTTCCCGCGGGAACGCTTTCGGGAGCGCCAAAGCATATGGCCATGACGTTGATCGATAAATATGAAAACATCAACCGCAGTTTCTACGGTGGCGCGATCGGCTTTATGGGATATGACGGTTCCTTCAACCATGCCATCATGATCCGGACGTTCCTGAGTCGTGAGAACAAATTGATCTACCAGGCGGGCGCCGGCGTAGTGTCCAAGTCCAATTCCGAAAGCGAGCTGCAAGAGGTGAACAATAAACTGACAGCGTTGCGCAAGGCAGTTTTAATGGCAGAGAAAATTTAAAACATCAACCGAAAAGAAATCATCACACGCAAAAGCAAATCAGTATACACACATGAAAATTCTTGTTCTCGATAATTACGATTCTTTTACTTATAATCTCGTCCACATCCTGCGGGCGTTGAACTATTCGCTTGACGTTTTCAGGAACGATAAGATCGCGCTGGAGGCTGTGAAGGCTTACGATAAGATCCTGCTGTCGCCAGGCCCGGGCATTCCCGACGAAGCCGGCATCATGAAGCAGGTGGTGCGCGAATATGGTCCGACCAAAAGTATCCTGGGCATTTGCCTGGGTCATCAGGGAATAGGCGAGGTGTATGGAGCATCCTTGTTCAACATCCCGAAAGTGCTTCACGGTGTCACGTCGGTGGCCACGGTGACCGATCGCAACGAATATCTTTTTAAGAATGTGCCCGACACATTCCAGGCTACTCATTACCATTCCTGGGCCATAAAACCCGAAACGCTCACCGACGACCTGCGCGCCACCGCCACCAACGACGACGGGCTCATCATGGGATTGACCCACGTGCGCTACGATGTGAAAGGCCTGCAATTCCACCCCGAATCCATCATGACACCCGAAGGCCCCAAGATGGTGGAGAACTGGCTGAAACATTGATCACCCCGCATTCAGACCTCATACAAAAGCATTCAATACAAAACAACATGAAAGAAATTCTCAACGAACTCATCGACCACCGCTCGCTCACCAAGGAGTCGGCGAAGAAAGTGTTGGTCGATCTGGCGTCCGGAAAATATAATCCCAGCCTGACCACGGCCTTCATGACCGTGTACATGATGCGCAGCATAACCGTAGACGAACTCCAAGGCTTTCGCGACGCCATGCTGGAGCTTTGCGTGCCGGCGAAATTTGATCAGCCGGTGATGGACGTCTGTGGAACGGGCGGCGATGGCAAGAACACCTTCAACATGTCGACATTATCCTCTTTTGTGGTGGCGGCCGCGGGACAACCCGTTGCCAAGCACGGCAACTATGGCGTGTCGTCGGCCTGCGGATCGTCGAACTTGTTGGAATATTTCGGTTACAAGTTCACAAACGACCTCGACGAATTGAAGCGCAGTCTTGACCGGGCGAACATTTGCTTTATGCACGCCCCGCTCTTTCACCCGGCCATGAAAAACGTGGCACCTATACGCAAGGAGTTGGGGGTGAAGACATTTTTCAACATGCTGGGTCCCATGGTAAACCCCGCTTTTCCTACGCGACAGTTGGTAGGCGTGTTCAGCCTGGAGCTGGCGCGACAATACGGGTACCTATATCAGAATACTGAAAAGGATTTTGTCATTCTCCACTCCATCGACGGATACGATGAAGTGTCGCTGACGGGCCCGTTCAAGTTCTTCTTCAATGGAGGAGAAAAAATGCTGGAGCCGGCCGACCTGGGCCAACCCCGATTGGTGCATGACGACATTCGCGGTGGCAATACCGTGGAGGAATCGGCCAAGGTGTTTATGAATGTTTTGGAAGGGAAGGGCACGCCCGCGCAAGTATCGGCCGTGATCGCCAACGCGGCGATGGCTTTGTATACCGGCCATCAAAAAGAAGGCTTGCCCCGCGCGGTGGAACGCGCCACCGATGCGCTCAAATCCGGGAAGGCGTTACAGTCTTTCAAAAATCTGATGGGAAAATAAAACAAGATCGACATGAACATATTGGACGAGATCATCGCCTATAAAAAGAAAGAAGTTGCCGATCGCAAGGAACTCTATCCCGTGAAGCTGCTGGAGCAAAGCCACTACTTTGCCACGCCACCCGTGTCATTGAAAAAATACATCCAGCGCGACGACCTTTCGGGGATCATTGCCGAGATAAAACGCAAGTCGCCTTCGAAAGGAGTGATCAACCCGCATGTGTCGGTGGAGCGCACCTCCATTGGCTATATGCAGGCCGGCGCTTCCGCCTTGTCGGTGCTGACGGACACGAATTTCTTCGGGGGTAGCAATGACGATTTGATGACGGCGCGAAAATTTAATTTTTGCCCCATCCTCCGGAAAGATTTTACCATCGACGAATACCAGATCGTGGAAGCCAAGTCGATCGGCGCCGATGCCATCTTGCTCATCGCCGCCGCCTTGCCGCCGGCACGCGTAAAAGAACTGGCCGCATTTGCGCATTCCTTTGGACTGGAGGTTTTATTGGAGGTACACAACGAAGAAGAACTGAACGCCAACCTCGACGCCCAAGCCGACCTGATCGGCGTGAACAACCGAAACCTGAAAACTTTTGAACTCAGCGTGGAAATATCTAAACAGCTGGCCAAACGGATCCCCGACACGGTGGTGAAAGTTTCGGAGAGCGGCATCGAATCGGTGGCCACCATTCTTGAATTAAAAAAATATGGCTACGAAGGATTTTTGATGGGGCAAAACTTTATGCAACACGCCCGTCCCGAAATCGCCGCAAAGGAATTTATCGACGAGTTGAAAAAAGCAACGCACTGATGGCGCCGTACACGGACATAAAGCTGAAGATCTGTGGTATGCGGGATGGTGAAAACATCCGGGAGGTAGCGGCGTTGTCGCCACAGTATATGGGCTTTATCTTTTATCGTAAGTCACCCCGGTTTGTCGGCGATGATTTTGTGATGCCGGCCATTCCGGCAAGCATAAAAAAAGTGGGTGTCTTTGTAAATGAAACCACGGAGACCATCCTGAACCTGGCCTCGCGGTATGACCTCACCCTAATTCAACTGCACGGGAACGAAACGCCGGAACAATGCCGTGAACTGAAAGCTAAAGGACTGGGGGTTATCAAAGTGTTTTCGATGGGAGAGGACTTTGATTGGAGTGTCGTGCAACCTTACAAACCCGTGGCCGACTTTTTTCTTTTCGATACCAAAGGAAAATACTACGGTGGCAATGCCCAAGCTTTCGACTGGTCGCTGCTTCAACAGTACGACCAGGAAATTCCCTTCTTCCTGAGTGGGGGATTGTCGCCAGAAAATATTGGAAACATCACGGGGCTAAAAGACATGAACCTTTACGCACTGGACGTGAACAGCGGGGTGGAAGATAGCCCCGGCGTGAAGAACATATCAAAAATCGAATTTGTCCTTGAGAAATTAAAATCATTGAGTGATCTAAACCTGAAAGCATGAAATACACTGTAAACGAAAAGGGATACTATGGCAAATTTGGAGGCGCCTACATTCCCGAGATGCTTTACCCCAACGTGGAAGAGCTGCGCACGCGCTACCTGGACATCATTTACGAAGAAGGCTTTCAAAAGGAGTTTCATAAACTGCTCCGCGACTATGTGGGACGCCCCACGCCGCTGTACCTGGCGAAACGCCTTTCCGAAAAATATGGCGCCACGATTTATTTGAAGCGCGAAGACCTGTGCCACACTGGCGCGCACAAAGTAAACAACACCATTGGTCAGATCCTCCTGGCCAAACGCCTGGGCAAGCAAAAGATCATTGCTGAAACCGGCGCAGGCCAACACGGCGTAGCTACGGCAACGGTATGTGCGCTGATGGGAATGGAATGTATTGTTTACATGGGTAAAATTGACATGGAGCGGCAACGCCCCAACGTGGAACGCATGCGCATCCTGGGGACCACAGTGGTTCCCGCACTGAGCGGCAGCATGACCCTGAAAGACGCCACCAACGAAGCCATGCGGCATTGGATCAACAACCCCACGGATACACATTACATCATTGGATCGGTGGTAGGACCCCATCCTTATCCCGATATGGTCGCTCGCTTTCAATCGGTGATCAGCGAAGAAATGAAAAAGCAATTGCAGGAGGAGATCGGCAATCCTTATCCTGACTATGTGTTTGCCTGTGTCGGTGGAGGGAGCAATGCCGCTGGAGCGTTCTATCATTTCCTGGACGATGAACACGTCACATTGGTAGCATCCGAAGCTGCTGGCAAAGGAGTCGACAGTGGCGAGTCTGCAGCCACAACGGCACTCGGGAAACCCGGCGTGCTCCATGGAAGCAAAACGATCCTGATGCAGACGGAAGACGGTCAGGTGGTGGAGCCCTACTCCATCTCGGCCGGGTTGGACTATCCCGGCATCGGGCCCATCCATGCCCACCTGTTTGATGTGGGAAGAGTAAAGTTTGTAAGCGCCACTGACGACGAGGCCATGAACGCGGGCCTGGAGTTGAGCCGGATGGAAGGCATCATCCCCGCTATCGAATCAGCGCACGCGTTGGCAGCATTAAGTCAATTTACATTTGAAAAGGACGACGTGGTAGTGGTCAATTTATCGGGCCGTGGCGACAAGGATTTGGAAACGTATATCCGTTGGGGAAAATATTAGTAATACCGGTCGAGCACTCCGAGCACACATCAACCTTAATAAGAAGAAAATGAAAAACAGGATCAAAGACCTTTTCGCAAGTGGGAAAGGAAATATATTGTCAGTGTACTATACCGCCGGCTTCCCAACATTTGACAGCACGGCCGCCATTGCCACCGCCCTGGAAAAAGGTGGCGCGGATATTATCGAGATCGGCATTCCCTATTCCGATCCCGTAGCTGACGGACCAACGATACAAGAGAGCAACAAGATCGCCCTGGAGAATGGCGTCACCTTGCCAAAAATCCTGGAACAGGTGAAGCTCATCCGCAAGACGGTTAAAATTCCGATCATCCTGATGGGCTATGTAAATCCCGTCATGCAATACGGCATCGAACGCTTCGCTAAAGACGCCGCCGCGGCAGGCGTAGACGGCGTTATTTTGCCAGACCTGCCCATGGACGCCTTCCTGGCGGAATACAAAACCACTTTCGAGGCCGCAAACCTCAGCAACACGTTCCTGATCTCGCCCACCACGTCAGAGGACCGTATCCGCAAGATCGACAACGAAACAGACGGCTTCATCTATGCGGTTTCTGCTTCCAGCATCACGGGCGCCAAGGGCGAGTTCGCTGATACGCAGTTGCAATATTTCGACCGGCTGAAGACGATGAAGTTAAAAAATCCTTTCCTCATTGGTTTCGGCATTTCAGATCACGCCACGTTTGCCAAGGCATCGTCCTATGGAGCAGGAGCGATCGTGGGCAGCGCCTTTATCAATGTGCTGAAGAAGTCTGCGAACGTCGCCTCCGACAGCGAGGCCTTTGCCGTATCACTCAAAAACAACTCCAAGTCATGATCATTCAACTGCAACCGTCGATCGCGACTGCCGACAAAGAGGCGATCATCAGCAAGAGCAAGTCCCTCGGTTATAAGACCACCGAAGTAAAAACGCAAGAGCATGTTTACCTTGTCGGAATCGGCAAAAAAGAATTCGACATCCGCCTGCTGGGACATATGCCCGGGATCGCCGACATCCACCGCGTTTCGGACGACTACAAGCTGGTGTCGCGCAAATGGAAAGTAGACCGGACACACCTCGACCTCGGCGATGGCGTGATCATTGGCGACGGCACGTTGTCCATCATGGCCGGACCGTGTTCCATCGAGAACGAATCGCAGGTGCAACAAACGATCGATCACCTGGTGTCACAGGGTGTGCGCATCATGCGGGGTGGTGTTTTCAAACCGCGCAGTTCACCCTACGCTTTTCGCGGGCTTGGGGTGGAGGGCCTGAAGATGTGGCACACGCTGGCGCGCAAGGCGGGCATGAAGATCATCAGCGAGGTGATGCAGGTGAGCCAGATCGCGGAGATGCATGACTATGTAGATGTCTTCCAGGTGGGCGCGCGCAACACGCAGAACTTTAACCTGCTCGATGAATTGGGGCGGGTAGATAAAGCCGTGATGATCAAGCGCGGTATTTCGGGGACGATCGAAGAGTTGCTGTACTCCGCTGAATACGTCTTTGCCGCGGGCAACGAAAAACTCCTGCTGTGCGAGCGGGGCATCCGCACGTATGAACGTGCCAGCCGCAACACCTTGGATATAAACGCCATCCCAATCCTGAAAGAAAAGACCCATTTGCCTGTGATCGCCGACCCTTCCCACGGCATCGGCATACGCGAATATGTTGAACCCGTAGCGTTGGCTGCCGTCATGGCTGGTGCCGATGGCGTGATCTACGAAACCCATCAAAAACCGGAGGAAGCGGCGTCGGATGGACAACAAACGCTCGACTTCAAGGAATCAGAACGACTGATCCGCAAGTTGCGGAAGGTATACGAACTGCGCGAAAATTTTTAACAGACTCAAATCCCCTATATCGCTATGACCGTCTACGGCATAAAAAATTGCAACACCGTGAAAACCGCGATGGACTGGCTGAAGCAGCACAACGTCACCGTCGACTTTCACGACTACAAAACCAAGGGCATCACGGCCGCTAAGCTAAAGGAGTGGAGCAAGCAAGTAGGATGGGAGAGCCTCGTGAACAAGCGCGGCACCACTTGGCGTCAGCTCGACGAATCGGAGCAAGCCAAAGTCACCAGCGAAAAAGCAGCCATCGATTTGATGATGGAAAAGACTAGCGTGATCAAGCGACCCCTCATCGAGCAGAACGGTAAGGTCATAGCGCTAGGCTTCGACGAAGCAGCCTATGTAAAAGTCTTTAAGAAGTAAGGTCGTCAGACGGGCAACAGGATCCTGAACGTCGTTCCCTGGTGAGGAACGCTCTCTACCTCGATGGAGCCGTTCAATTTTTCGACCTGCTGCTTCACCAGGTAGAGCCCGAGTCCTTTGCCGGGGATGTGGTCGTGGAAGCGCTTGTAGAGTTTGTACAAGTCTTGCTGGTAACGAGTCAGGTCGATGCCCAAACCGTTGTCGGCCACTTCCAGGATCAGCATGCGGTCTTTCAACACCGAGGTGATATGGATCGTGGGCTTCCTTTCCGGTGAACGGTATTGGATGGCGTTGCTAATCAGGTTGTATAAAATGCTGCTGAGGTAGGCCCGTATGGAAACAAAGGCTTCGCCATGCTTGAAGTCGTGCGTGATCGCGATGTTGTTCTCCACGATAAACGTTTTCAATGATTCCGTGATCACGGACAATACCTCTTCCAGTTCGACGCGCTCATTGATGTTGAATTTATCATGACGGATATCGATGATCTTGTTGAGGTCCTTGATGACCGTTTCCAGCGACAGGGCCGATTGCTCGATCAGCTTGAGGATGTGTTTCTTGTCATCCTCGTTTTCGGTGAGGTTTATGATATTGATCAGCCCCAGCAAACTGGCCACAGGGCCGCGCAGGTTGTGGGAGACGGTGTATGAAAATTGCTCCAACTCCGAGTTGCGCGACACCAACTGTTGATTCGTCTGCACCAGGTCTTGCTTCTTCTCGGCCAGCAGGTGTTCCAGCAATTCGTTCTGATTTTCGAGTTCCACCTTCTGCTCTTCGATCTTGTGATTGGCCATCATCAGGCTCTCCTGACTTTGCATCAGCTCTTCACTCTGCGCCTGGATCTCTTCATTCTGCGTTTCAATATCCTGGTTCAACCGGTAGAGATCGCGGTTGTTCTTTTCCAGTTGAGCATTTTTGTCGTTGAGGTTGTCGATGAGCCTTTCATTGAGCAGCTCGAAATCTTCAAAAAGGTTTTTGAGGAATACGATGGCGCCCATCAGGAACAAACCCGCTGCCAAAATGGTGAGGTTGTTTCCGAAGTAGCGATAAAAGCCATATTCCCCGTGTCGGTCGGCGCTGAAATAAAAGAGCGTGGGATCGATGGTGATCAGGATCAGGATATTGATGCCCACCGCGGGAATGAGTAGCCTCCGTTCGCGAACGCTGAAGACCATGAGCGGGATAATGCTGGTCGCCAGGATGACGCAAAACAATTGAGGGCTGCGGGGCAAATAATGAAACAGGTCCGGATTTTTCCACCGCGGCAGGAAGAGAATGGCACAACACGCCACGGGCACCAGCACGCTGAGGATGAAGCGACTCAGGTTAAACCGTCGGGCATCATTCAACACCAGGATGCCACACAACAACACCATCACACCGAGGTTGATCGACGACGAAACGCTGAGGCGTCCGTGGTTGCGTATCAGCGAATGAAGAAATGTCGTGCTGGCCAGGGCGATCGTGATCAGCGCCAACGCATTGGTGAGCACAATGGTGCGCATGAGCGAGCGCGACAAGGCACGGTGAATGCCCGCGTATAAAATTCTCTGGATAAAACTTTTCAATGTAACGAGGTCAATTTTTTGGTTCGCAAAGTAGGTTTAGGCTGGACTCCAATCAATACCTTTTATCAACAAAGCCTGTGTGGCCGCCTCGGGTGAACCCGGTGCAGGCACATGATTATATTCCCATTGCGCTTGAGGGGGCAGGCTCATGAGGATGGATTCTGTGCGTCCATCGGTATCCAGCCCGAACTTGGTGCCGCGGTCCCACACCAGGTTAAACTCCACATAACGCCCGCGTCGAAGATATTGCCATTGTTTCTCCTGCTCGGTGTACGGCAACCCATGATTCTTTTTCATCAGTTGTGTATAGATCGGGGCAAAAGCCGACCCGACACTTTTAACAAACTCAAAACGCGATGCTTTGTCGAAGGGAGGATCACCTTTCAGGTAATCGAAAAATATGCCGCCGACACCGCGGGTCTCCTGGCGATGTTTGATAAAGAAATAGTCGTCGGCCCATTTCTTAAAGTCTTTGTAGTAGGCAGGATCGTGACGGTCGCAAACGGACTTTAACTGCGCATGAAAATAATGCGCATCTTCTTTGATAACATAGTGTGGTGTGAGATCGATGCCGCCGCCGAACCACCAGGTGCCGTTGCTCATTTCAAAATACCGTACATTCATGTGAATGATCGGCACCATGGGATTGTAGGGATGCAAAACAATGGACACCCCCGTCGCAAAGAAATCCGGCTCAGCACCCGGCTCGATGGCCATGGTCTTCAGCACCGGTTCAGGAGTCTTTCCCCACACGGCCGAAAAATTGACGCCCCCTTTTTCGATGATGTTGCCCACCGTGAGCACCCGGCTCACACCTCCGCCACCACCGGGTCTTTCCCAGGGGTCGCTGATGAATTTTGCCTTGCCGTCGGTGACTTCTAACTGTTCGCAGATGTCTTGCTGGAGTGAGGTGAGCCAGTCGCGTATTTCTTCTTTTGTGGGCATCGTGGACATTCCGTGCAAAGGTATGAAAGGCAGGTACGAATAAGAAGGATTGTCTCTAAAATTCCACACCGTGCATTCGCCGTTCATCACATACTTCAGGGGTGTATCAATCGTTTGAAATAAAGTGAAATATGTATCTTTAACACGAGACCAACCCAGTTCAACATGTCCCTGACAACCCCTTCACCGGCGCGTCGGAAGCTGAAGCCCGAAGTAGACCGCGAAATTCTGATGAAGGCCTTCGCGCTGATGTGCCAGGCCCGCCGCATGGCCGAGACCTACGATGAGAAGAGAGACGTCTGCGGTAAGTACGTCCACAGCACGTCGCGCGGTCACGAAGCCATCCAACTGGCCACCGGCCTTCAACTGACGGCGATCGACTACCTGTCTCCCTACTATCGCGACGAATCCATTTTGTTGGGAATCGGATTGTCCCCCTACGAACTCATGCTGCAACTGATGGCCAAGCGCGACGACCCGTTCACGAGTGGCCGGTCCTACTATGGACATCCCGCGCTGCGCCGCGAGGGCCTGCCGGTCATCCCACACCAAAGCTCAGCTACCGGCATGCAGGCCATCCCGGCCACCGGCATGGCGCAAGGCATTGCCTACCTGGAATCGCAAGGACTAAAAGAAGCCAATGGAGCGCTGGTAGTATGCTCGTTGGGCGATGGTTCTGTAACGGAAGGCGAAGTGGCCGAAGCATTCCAAATGGCGGTCCTGAAGAAACTACCCATCCTATACCTGGTGCAGGATAACGGTTGGGGTATAAGCGCCACCGGCAAGGAGATGCGCACCATGGACGCCTATGAATATGCCGGAGGTTTCAAAGGCATGGATCGCATGGCCGTTGATGGCGCAGACTTTATCGATTCTTACCTGGGCATGCGAAAAGCCCTCGAGACCGTGCGCAAAAAAAGGAGCCCCATGCTCGTGCACGCCACGTGCCCGCTATTGGGCCACCACACCTCGGGTGTAAGAAAGGAATGGTACCGCGGCGACTCGCTGGAAGAAGCCCGGCAGAACGACCCCATCGATCGCTTGCGCGAATACTTGTTGCAGCGCGGTGAAACCGAGGAAACACTGTGGGCCATTCAAACCGAAGCCGCGGCAAAAATTTCTGAAGCCTACGAGCAGGCAAAGGATTCACCCGATCCGTCGCAGTCTGATTTTGATACGCATGAATTTGCGCCACCTGCCATCGTCACCGAACAAGGCGAACGGCAACCCGAAGGCGGAGAAAAAGTACTCATGGTCGATGCCGCCTTGCACGCTGTGGACGACCTTTTAAAAAATCACCCGGAAGCTTTGTTCTACGGCCAGGATGTGGGCCGCCGTCTCGGTGGTGTATTTCGCGAGGCGGCAACGCTGGCGCAGAAATATGGCGACGAACGCGTCTTCAACACGCCGATCCAGGAGGCCTATATTGTCGGGTCAACGGCCGGCATGTCGGCCGTGGGAGCGAAGGCCATCGTGGAGATCCAGTTTGCGGATTACATCTGGCCTGGGATGAACCAATTGGTGGAAGAGCTTTCGAAGAGCTGCTACCTGTCGCACGGAAAATTTCCCGTGCAGTCGCTCATTCGCGTTCCCATTGGTGCCTATGGTGGTGGCGGGCCCTATCATTCCGGGAGCATAGAGTCGACGTTGCTGACGATACGCGGCATAAAAGTGGTGTATCCGTCGAATGCGGCCGACATGAAAGGATTGTTGAAGGCATCGTTCTATGATCCCAATCCGGTGGTGCTGTTGGAGCACAAAGGATTGTATTGGTCGAAAGTGCCGGGCACCGAAGAGGCTAAAACCATTGAACCGGACGCGGATTACGTCGTCCCTCTCGGCAAAGCAAATATTGTCCAATGGGCCGCCGAAGAAAAAGTGTCGGAGGGATCGAGCGCCGTCATCATTACGTATGGCATGGGTATCTATTGGGCAAAGGAGGCTTCCCGTTCATTCGAAGGACGGGTGGAGATCATAGACTTGCGCACGTTAAATCCCATCGATTGGGAAGCGATCACGCTGGCCGTAAACAAACATGGCCGGGCGTTTGTGCTCACGGAAGAGCCCTTGCTCAACTCCTTCGCCGAATCGCTGGCGGGTCGTATTCAAAGGGAATGTTTTCGCTCGCTCGATGCCCCGGTATGGACCTTGGGTGCGGCAAACCTCCCCGCCGTTCCGCTCAACGTTGGCCTGGAAAAAGCCATGCTGCCCAACGCGGAAAAAGTCAGGGCCGCCCTGGAGGAGTTGCTGAATTTCTGATGGATACAACGGACTATCTATACGCATTTTAAAAATACCTTGGGTATACTCCGCGAAGAAGCCAAATCACGACAGCAGGCCTGCAAATCGTTTATCCACCCATCCCGAAAGAGTTGTGAAAATAATTGAAATTAATGCATATTTGATTCTGCATGAACCGTCTACAACCGGTCTTTAAAAAACGAATTATGAAAAAGATAGTACACACGAAAACACGCAATGCCTCGTCACACATTTGGCATGCCGCCCTCTGCGGCATGATGATCTTCCTGTCTGCACTCAGTGCCTACGCCCAGGAAGTCGATCCTACGCGCCCGATCGAGGGACGATGGGACATCACCGTAGAACAGGACGGCAAATCCCTTCCCTCGTGGCTGGAAGTTGAACATTCGGGACACCATACCTTGGTAGGCCGTTTTTGCTATGCTTTCGGCAGCGCCCGTCCCATCTCTAAAGTAACTTACGCCGACGGCAAATTCAGCTTCGCCATCCCCCCGCAATGGGAACCTGGCACGAGCGACATGTCGTTCGAAGGAACCGTTTCCGGTGACAAGCTCACGGGCACCATGGTGTATACCGATGGCAAAACCTACAACTGGACCGGGGTGCGCGCGCCATCGCTCAAAAGACAAAGTGAGCCGGTTTGGGGTGCTCCTGTGACCTTGTTCAATGGTAAAGACCTCAAAGGATGGCACCCACAAGGCGCCACCAACCAATGGGTGGTAGAGAATGGCGTGCTTCGCAGCCCTAAATCAGGATCTAACCTGTTGAGCGATCAAACCTATAATGATTTCAAACTTCACCTGGAATTCCGCTACCAAAAAGGCAGCAACAGCGGCGTGTATCTGCGCGGCCGCTATGAAGTACAGATCGAAGACAGCAAGGGCAAAGAGCCTTGGTATGGTTTTCTCGGCGGTGTCTATGGACTTATCACTCCCAGCGAAATGGTGGCCAAGGATGCCGGCGAATGGCAGACCTACGACATCACCCTGGTGGGCCGCCATGTGACCGTGGTTGCCAATGGCAAGACCATCATTTCAAACCAGGCTATCGCGGGCCCCACCGGTGGCGCCATCGATAGCAAGGAAGGCGAGCCCGGCCCCATTTTGTTCCAAGGCGATCATGGGCCTATCGACTTCCGTAACATTGTGATTACACCCGCGAAGTAGAATCATTTTTAATAGCAGAGGCGCAAAGAAAAAGCCAAGCTCTCATGCTCGGCATTCTCTTTGCGCCTTTTTTTTGCGTCTTGGCGTCTTTCCCTGCTCGCCGAACCTTTAGCGAAGGTGAGGCGGTGAATTGTATTTCAAGTCGTAATGAGCAGACTCTCGCCCGCCGAAAGCGTAACCGGCTTCTCCAAAACAATGCTGAGCTCAGCCCCTTGTTGAGCAACAGTGGCTTTCAACGTATCCGCGCCGTGACGCACCGTAACAAATTTCACTTTAGCGCCATCCATTTTCTCAATTCCGATCTTCTGTAACGTCAACGTGCCGTACTTCACATCCAGACGGTGCTCCTGTTGTTTTCCGGATTTCTGCTGAGCATAGGTACCCCATCCTGCTGCCGCTGTAAATGGAGCTTTGAAGTTTTCCTTGTTCAGACGCGGCGCAAATTTGATATAGCGCTGTGGCCCATGATACTCAAACCCGCAAGCTGTAATGAACGTACCATAGCTGGCCATCGCACGGGCATAGTGGTCGCTGCATTCCACTTCGTTGAAGGGATTGCGTTTGGCGGCATGATAGCGGTCGTGGATGGTCCGGGTTAGGATGAGCGCTTCTTCCGTCATCCCTTCGGCCATCATGTGGGCGGCCACCTGGTGCTCGAAGCCGCTCATGCATTCGTGGAAATAGGTGACCTGCCACGCATCCTTCACGCCATAGGGCAGGGGATCGCGTTTGGGATTGGTGTTCATGATCATGCCCCCCTCGCCCGGCAAGGCATACGGCCGGCCGCCGTGATGTTCTTTCAAATAGGGACCGACGTCCGTGGTAAAGTTGTATTTCCACAACGCGCGCAATGCCGAGAGGGTCTTCTGCTGGTCGATCACCCGACCTAAACCTACCTGGTGCGCCCAACTTTGGCCGTACACCTGGTCGATGTGACACGTATCGTAGGAGCCGATCACAGTCTTGCCTTTGGTGGCATCGGGCCGGTGAATGAAATATTCGCCATTGAACAACAGTTTCTCCAGGTTGGCTTTGCCGGTGTCCACAAAAGTTTTGCATTGACTGGCGAAAGCGGGGTCGTTCATCTCCCCGGCCATGCGTTGGCCGGCTTTGACACACGCCAGCCCAAGCCCGACAATCCAGGCGATTTCTCCGGGCCATTTTGCGTCGAGCGTGTTCTCGAGTTGCGTGTCGATCATGCCGTCGCCATTGGTGTCTTGCTTCAGCACAAATTGAATGGCTTGTTTTGTATGGGTCCAGTTGCGTTTCAGGAACGCATCGTCGGTGCTCATCTGGTGCTCGCGATAGATGCCCAGGATCCTTCCAGCCTGGCCATCGATGGAAGGCTGTTCGTCATACTCACCGCGGAAGCCAATGTGGCCATCGTCGTGAAAGGCAATGCCGAGGTCCACGCGCTCACGGGTGTCGCGTTCCAACGCAGGGAAGATGCGGGCCATGGCGTGCGCATACTGCCACACGTGATTGCATGTACCCGGGCAGCTTCCCACTCCCTCCCAGGCATAGAACCGCCCGGATTGAAAACGGTGACAGGTGGTGGTGGCCAGCGTAGAGATGTTGAGGAAGGTGCGTTCCAGGAACCAGTACGGCAAGGTGCTTTCGCGATACCACGTGTCGCACCAAAGGTTGGTTTGGGCGGAGAGCTTTTCAAAATGCTGGTGAATATACCCGGCCACCTCCACCGACGATTTGAAGCGGTTGGCATAATATCGACCGCCTTCTTTCTTCAAACTCTCGAAGGTGAGATTCGGATAATACCAGGCGATCACATAGTGCAGCGTTTTTGTTTCGCCGGAATTCAGGGTAAGGTCATTTCCTACACTGGCGATGGAAGGTTTTCCGTTCTCGGTCTTGGTTTGTTCGCGATGATCTTCCGTGAACAAGGCATCTGCAAACTCCAACTGGGCCGCGGTATTGACCCTTGTATTTTCATTCAGAGATGCCAGGCAGAAATTGCCATAGTCATGAGCGCTCTTGAAAGGTTCATCCGCCCAATTGTAGCTGTCGGTATATTCCAGGACGGCCGAAAGCCCGTCTTTTACCAAAGCTTTGTTGACGCGGAAATATTGCTGATCGATGGCTGTGTATAAACACGATTTGTTCTCCAGCCACCCCGTTATGCTGGCTTTTACCGGGGTATTACTTTTATTTTCAATCGAAAAACTGAGTATCGTGCCGGGCAAACCTGAATCATCTTCGTCCAAGGGAATGAAGGGTGAATAGGCTTTTAATAGCACGGTCACCGGCAGGGCAGGATCGGTATAACGGATCGTGGCCATCGGGTAAGTGGCCTCGAAAGCAATTTCTTCCCAATCTTCCTGTTGCAGGCGTTTGATCACCTTTTTTCCTTCATACTCCAGGCGAATGGCAAAGCCCTGTTCCAACGGTCGCACGTCTTTCACTGGCTCCACATAGTTGGCGCCATCAAAAGGGCGCACATAGTCAAAGTTGAACTGGATCTTTTCGTGCCACGGGACATTCTTATAGACGACGCCCGTTTGATTTTTGTTGAATACATCCCATAGCCAAAGCCGGCCATCACCACCCAGATAAACCATGCCGGTCTGGATGCCACCCACGGGCATGCCGATGTAAGTAAGTTCGTTCCGGCTTTTCAAATACGTGGTCGCCGTGCCACGATCATAGAGCGACCTGATCCATTTCGCGTCCAGTTTTTTTTCCAGTTGCGCGCCCGGGTTCTCTTTCTTTTCGGGAGATGAACTATCGCCGAACGCGGCATGGGGCGCGGCCAGCATTCCGGCAGAGAGCAGGCCAGATTGCTTCAGGAAACTGCGGCGTTTTATAAAATTGTTTTTCATGTCGTTAAGATCTCTGGAGGTTGCTAGTCAAACTTAACGAAAAGCAGGAAGGAGTAAAAATTAAAAAGCCCCCTCGTCCCGTGCACAAAGGCCTCCACGCAGCTTCGCGAGGGTGTGAAGGATGGATTGGAGAAAGAATATTATTCCGCAGCAGTCCTGATTTGAACTTAAGGTTTCACGGTCTTTAGCATGTCGTGAACGGCCGTGAGGTCTTTGAGGGTTAAATCGTAACCCATGCGGATATAGCGATTGGTGATCTCTGCTTCTATCTTGATGATGCACATCACGTCATTGTGAACGACCAGGGCATAGCGATTGTTGGGGAGAGAGGAAAAGCCACGGTTGAAGGTCTGAATGGCGGCAGAAGAGAAGCCGATGTCAATGTAATTTTTTTTGGCAACAGGGTCGTACATGATGTCCGTAATGTAGTCGACCTGGTCGAGGTTTAGGATGGGCTTCTTTGAAATACATACTTTAGCGCCCCCGATGAGCATCGGCACTTCGTTTTCGCAATGCACTTTTTTAGTGGACGGCGAAAGCATGTACACGCCCTCATTGTGCTCCTGCACATGGGGTGCCCAGAGCAGCAACATCCATAAATATGCGAGCGGCGAGATCACAAGAGTGTAGTTAGTAAAGTGCTATATTCGAGATCAACGGGCAGGCCCGGGCAGCGGTTATGTTCACCCGGATTTTTTCCGCCTGCGCGGGATCTATCTTCAAAATGCGCTTGTAACCGATCGTCGTTCCTCCGGCCAGCGGATGCCACGCGCCATCGTGAAAACTTTCCACGGTAAACGATTTTACGCGCTGACCCAGCTTGATGTATTCCTGAAGAAGTATAAACTTGATCTCCTTCGTCTTGTCCAGCGTGACTTCGAACGTGCCAGTAGTTTTGTCGTCGTCAGTGGCCCAGTAAGTTTCCGGGTTTCCGTCGGTTGTGTTCGCGGCGGCGTATTGATCGGAATGACCGCGATAGTCCTCGGCTTCGGCGGGGGCGTGCAGGATGAGGTTGGTCTTGAAGGTCGAGTCCAGGAGTGCGCGCCATCCCTGGAGGGCTTTGATGTCGTTTTCATGGAACAGTCCTCGGCGGTCGGGGGGCACGTTCAGGAGCAGGGTGGAGCCGCGTCCTACCGAGGTCAGGTAAATTTCGAACAGCTGCTCCGGTGTTTTCACAAGCGAATCTTCTTCGGCGTGATAGAACCAACCTGGCCGGATCGACACATCCACCTCCGCGGGCACCCAATGATCGCCTTCGGGGTCGCCTTCATTCAGCAATTTTTCGATGCCGGGTTTGCCCGCAAACAAGGTGTCGGTGCTGATGGTGTTCCAGTTGGTTTCGCCGGCCAATCCTTTTTCATTTCCTACCCAGCGCACGCCGGGTCCGGCATCGCTAAAGAAGAGAATGTTCGGTTCCATTTTCCGGACCATATCCAACGTGGTGGGCCAGTCATAATAGGTCGAGCCTTTGATCTTGCGCATCTCACGTTTGCCACCATAGTAGCCATCGCCACCGTTGGCACCGTCGAACCACATTTCCACGACCGGGCCATACGCGGTGAAAAGTTCCTTCAGCTGGTTGCGGTAGTAATCAACATAGGCGGGCGTGCCATAGTCGGCCCGGTTGCGATCCCACGGTGATAGATAGATGCCAAATTTCAAGCCGTGCTTTTTACAGGCCTCCGACACGGCCTTCACCACATCGCCATGACCGCCTTCAAATGGACTGTGCTTCACCGAGTGCTCGGTGTATTGGCTCGGCCACAGACAAAACCCATCGTGGTGTTTGCAGGTGAGGATGGCGGTTTTGAACCCGGCATCTTTCAGCGTGGTGATCCACTGATCGGCGTTGAACTGGGATGGATTGAAAATGGAAGGACTTTCATCCCCATAGCCCCACTCTTTGCCCGTGAAGGTGTTGGTGGTAAAATGCAGGAACGCATTCGTTTCCATCGCGTGCCAGGCCCGCTGTGAGGCCGACGGCACGGGGCCAAAGGGTTGGGGAGGTGCCACTTCTTTTTTGGGAGCACACGAAATTAAACAGAGCACGAACAGAATTATCCCGACGGATCGCATAGAAAAAACTTTTGCTGTGAATATACAGAAATGCGTTCTACACGACACATCCTTCCCGCGTATTTATTGAATTTGTGACAACGCCTCTTCAACGGTGTGCACCGGCAGGCGGCAGGTCTTGTTATAACACACGTATAAGGTAGGCCGATCCCCCAAGACGGGTTTGTCCTGCAATAATGGAAGATCACTTTTATCTTCTGTACCCTGCACCAAGGTGAAGGGTAAATAATGCTGACCCCATTCCCGGCGGAGAACACGTAAGCCCTTGCCTGTCATAACGATCTCGGCCATACCTTTCCGGACCTCGGTGTGTGCGATCGCCCACTGCGACATATAGTTTGGTTCCGATTTCACCAAATGGGAGAGACTCTCGGTCATGGCCACGGCCATCTGCTTCCAGTGATCGTTATCCAAAAGTGTACCGGCATGAAAAAGGTTCTGAGCCATGATCGCGTTGGAAGACGGGATAACATTGTCGAAGATTTCCTTTTTTCGCGAAAGTAAGGGCTCTGCGGTCAGCGATGAATAATAAAAATAACCGTCCGTGGCGTCATAGAATTGGGCCAGCGTGTAGCCAATCAGTGCGGTGGCGCGATGAAGCCATTCTTCCCGGAATGTGGCCTGGTATAGTTTGAGTTGCGCCTGGATCATATACGCATAGTCGTCGAGGAAGCCGGTGGTGACGCTGTGTTTGCCTTTCCAGGAGCGGTATAGGATGTCGCCGTTTTGAAGCGAGGCTGTCAAAAAGGTCATGTTCTTTTCGGCGGCATTTAAAAATCGGTCGTCCGCAAATACGCGGTAAGCATCCACCAGGCCGCACACCGTCATAGCGTTCCAGGCGGTGATCACCTTGTCGTCCAACCCAGGCCTGACCCTTTTGGCGCGCGCGGCGTGCAAGGTTTTTTTGGCCCGATCCAGGATGATCTTCCAGGTGTCGGAGTCCAGGTGATGTTTCTGTAAAAACTCCGCTTCGGGTTTGTGGCGCGTCAGGATGTTGTTGCCATGCTCCCAATTGCCTTCCGGTTTTATGTCATAGTATTCCGCCAGCAGCGGCTCATCCTTACCCAACAGCTCCTGCAATTCGGCTTTCGTCCATATATAATATTGTCCTTCCACACCTTCGCTGTCGGCATCCAGGGCGGAGTAGAAGCCTCCCAGGGTGTGCGTCATTTCCTGTTGCAGCCAGTCGAAGGTTTCATAAACGGTTTCCTTGAACCGTTCGATCCGGGTCACGGCGTAGGCCTCGGAGTAGAGGCTTAGGAGCTGCGCGTTGTCATAAAGCATTTTTTCAAAATGGGGCGCGAACCAATAAGGATCCACCGAATAGCGGGCAAATCCGCCGGCGAGCGTATCATAAATTCCACCGGCAGCCGTGCGTTGCAACGTGATGACTACCTGCTGAAGCGCCGCCTCATCTCTCGTGAGGTGATGATAGCGCAGCAAAAAGAGCCAAACGGAAGGCATGATGAATTTTGGTGCACGGTCCATGCCGCCCCACTGCGTGTCGAAATGTGACTGTAGTTTTTTGAAGGCATCGGCAAGGTCGGCGGTCAGCCCTTCTCCCTGGTAAGGTTGCTTGAAGCGCTGTACATCCGAGCGCAGCAAATGCAACCGCAGCTCTTCGGCAGTGTCTTCGATTTGCGCGCGATTTACCTGGAAGGCCTTGTGAATATTCTGCAACACCTGCACCCAGGACGACGGTGAGAAATACGTGCCGCCAAAAAAAGGTTTTTGCTCAGGCGTCAGAAACACATTCAGCGGCCATCCACCGTTGACCCCCAGCGCCTGAACGGCCTCCATATATAGTTGATCGATGTCTGGCCGTTCTTCGCGATCGACTTTGATACAGACAAAGGCATCGTTCATCACTGCCGCAATATTGTCGTGCTCGAACGACTCACGTTCCATCACATGGCACCAATGACAAGACGAATAGCCAATGCTTACCAGGATAGGCTTTCCTTCGCGTTGTGCTTTTTCCAAGGCCTCGGCTCCCCATTCATACCAATCCACCGGATTGTGCGCATGCTGCAGCAGGTAAGGCGATGTGGAATGGATCAGGCGATTGGTTGAGGTGGGCATGTCTTTTATGGATTAGGGTAGGAGTTGTGATTTTACAAAAGCGATCTCTTTTTCAAGCGGCACCGTGGCCTGCAAAGCTTCCAGTTTTTTTAACGTCTCATGAAGAAATCGCTGGTGTGCCTTGGACGCGGTGTGAAAGGGCCGATGTTCTAATGCAGCCCGGATGTTGTTCCATTGATCCGTAAATTTCTTTAGGGCGTCTGAAAAATAGCGTTGACCAAAGTGCTGCCAGATATAGTCTTCGGCCACCTCCGTGGGATGGATGAGGTCGGCCTTATAATAGCGATAGTCGCGCAGGTCGTCGATCATCAACTCATAGGCTGGAAAGTAATCGACATTCTCATGCGTCGTCGAAAGCGTGTGACACGCGGTTCGCAGCACAGCTTTGCTCACGCTATTCAGCTCCAGGGTATCTTTTACATGTCTGACGGGGCTCACGGTAAGAATGATCTTCAGATTGGGATTGAAAGTCATCAACTCACGATACAAGGCATCGAACGAATCCACGATCTCCCGTTCGGGTACCAATACTTTGTCAAAATCCTGGCCGGGCATCTTATGACAGTTCGCAACATGCTCGCCCGTGTCCTTTCGGATATAACTCCAGGCGGTTCCATACGTGAGAATCAACCACGGCGTGTCTCTGAGGAAGTAATGGGCCGATCCGATGACCTGCTTTAGCGTTTGCCGAAGTTTCTCTGGCTCGAGTGCAGAGATTTCTGAATGAAAGTCATAATTTAGGAAGACGTCGTGGTGTTGTAGAAAGGTTTGCGGCGGCGGCATTTCGTTGAAAATAGCGTAGCGCAAAGCTTTGTGGATAGCGTGAGGGTTGTAGAGAACCCCAAAGGGATTGGCCATGACCGCCATTTTGGAGGCCAGCATACGTTGGCCCATGCTGTGTGCGAAACAGGAGCCCAACGTCAAAATCTTGTCGTAAAGGCCCATTTGAGGGGTCTTTGACGTCATGCTAACGATTGTTCGAAAGTGGTCCATAAAATTATGTTTCCGCAAACACTTGAAAATTTCGAGCTTTTTGTAATACTTTAGCCTTTGATAAGCAATTGATCAAACCAAGTCAAAATTATGAATAACGACCTTACGGCCTTTGAAAAAATTCCTGTAAAAATCTTTAGCACTTCCGAAGAAGGCTCCGTCCACGTAGCCCGCGAAATTGCTGCCCTCATCAAGTCGCGTCAAAAGGAGAACAAGCCTTGCGTGCTGGGGCTTGCCACCGGCTCAACGCCAACCCGCCTCTATGCCGAGTTGATAAAGATGCATCAGAAAGAAGGCCTGAGCTTTAAAAATGTTTACACGTTCAACCTGGACGAATACTATCCCATGCCCCCCGATGCCCTGCAAAGCTACGTGCGGTTCATGCGCGAGCATTTGTTCGACCACATCGACATCCCCAAAAAGAACATCCACATCCCCGACGGCACACTGGCCAAAGATGATGTCCAGGATTTCTGCAAAAGCTATGAAGAAAAGATCGACCGTCTTGGCGGCCTCGATATTCAGATATTAGGTATCGGCCGTACGGGCCACATCGGTTTTAACGAACCCGGCTCTTCCGAAAAATCCCTGACCCGCCTGGTGACCCTCGACCAGGTTACCCGCATCGATGCGGCCAGCGATTTCTTTGGCGAGGAAAACGTTCCGCGCAAAGCCATCACCATGGGTGTGGGCTCGATCATGAAAGCCAACAAGGTATACATGATGGCCTGGGGCGAAGGCAAATCGTCCGTGATCAAGAAGGCTGTTGAAGGCCCGATCACCGATCAAATCCCTTCCTCATTCCTGCAACGTCACCGCGATTGCACCGTGGTGCTGGACGACGCCGCATCGTCGGCGCTCACCCGCATCAAAACGCCCTGGATCCTGGATAGCGTTAGCTGGAACGAAAAACTTATCCGCAAGGCCGTGGTATGGCTCTGCCAGAAAGTGAGCAAACCCGTTTTGAAGCTCACCAACCACGACTACATGGAACACGGCATGAGCGACATCATCACCGAATTCGGCTCGGCCTATAAAGTGAACATCAAAGTATTCAACTTCCTCCAACATACCATCACCGGATGGCCCGGCGGAAAACCCAATGCCGACGACACCAACCGTCCCGAACGCGCCAAGCCTTTCCCCAAACGCGTGGTCCTCTTCTCGCCACACCCCGACGATGACGTGATCTCGATGGGAGGAACCTTCATCCGCCTGGTAGACCAAGGACACGAAGTGCACGTAGCCTACCAAACTTCCGGCAACATCGCCGTATTCGACGACGACGCCATCCGCTTCGCCGACTTCGTGCGCGATTTCAATGACCAGTTCGGCCTGAGCAAAGCCGACGGTGCACGCTTCTACAAGAAAGTGGTACAATCCCTCCAGAAGAAAGGCCCCGGTCAACTGGACAGCCCCGAAGTGTTGAAGATCAAAGGCTTGATCAGAAGGGGAGAAGCCAAAGCAGGTGGTCGCTATGTGGGCATCCCCGACGAACAAATGCACTTCCTCGACATGCCGTTCTACGAAACCGGCGCCGTGAAAAAGAAACCCCTCGGTGAAGAAGATATCAAAGTGGTGATGGAGATCCTGGAGCGCGTGAAACCCCACCAGGTCTACGCCGCCGGCGACTTGTCAGACCCGCACGGAACACACCGCGTGTGTCTCGCCGCCATCTTCGAAGCCCTGAGACGCCTGAAGAAAAAGCCGTGGGCAAAAGATTGCTGGGTATGGCTATACCGCGGCGCATGGCAAGAGTGGGACATCGACCAAATCGAAATGGCCGTACCCCTCAGCCCCGACGAACTCATGCGCAAACGCCGCGCCGTCTTCAAACACCAATCACAAAAAGACAGCGCCATGTTCCCCGGCAGCGACAAACGCGAATTCTGGATGCGCGCGGAAGATCGAAATCACGCGACCGCGAATGCGTATAATGACTTGGGACTCGCGGAGTATGAAGCGATGGAAGCGTTTGTGAGATACAAATTCTAGGAGGCGGTCATCAGGAGCCAGAATCCAGGAGCCAGGAGTCAGAATTTTTCTGGAGTCCTGATCCGGATGAGAATCTGGTAGCCAGACTTGCAACCGATAAATAGAGAAGCCGGGGATATCTATCCCCGGCTTCTTTTTTATTCATAAAAAAATCAAAACACTCCCTAACCGCACCACTGAATTCTAACTACTGAATTCTAAAATTCTGGCTCCTGAATTTCTACTCCTGGCTACTGGCTCCTGGATTCTGGCTCCTGAACGCCGCGTCACTGTTGCATCTGCATCTCCTGATGTCTCCGGAACGAATTCCTCGACACCGAAGTCAGTGGCTCCTTCTGATTGATCTCAATCTCGCCATCCGCCGTTTGTCCATCTTCATACGCCACCGTCACCGCCACTTCCAGCGTGTGGTTCGATGAGCCTCGATAGGTTCCCTTGACGGGGGAGCAGTCGGAGAAATTTTTTCCCACGGCGAGTTTCACGTGCGTATCGGTTACTACCAAATTGTTGGTGGGGTCCAGCCCAAGCCATCCGTAGAAGGGGATGTAGGCTTCTACCCAGGCGTGGGTGGCGCCTTCGCCGCGCATGCCGTTTTTCTTGGGACAAATATAGCCGCTCACATAGCGGGCGGGGATGTCGATCAGGCGCAACATCACTAAGAGGAAATGGGCAAAGTCCTGGCAAACGCCCGAGCGCAGTTTCCATACTTCGTCCAGCGTGGTCTCTACGGTCGTGATGCCTTTTTTGTATTCGAACGTGCTGTACACGTACTCGCAAAAATGCTTGGCCGATGCCAGGGGTGAGCAATTCTTGCAACGCTCTTCTTCGATGATCAGGTTCACGTCCGGCAGCGCATCAAAACGCTCTTGTTTCAAAAAGTCGATCAACTCGGGGCGGTATTTCAGCTTGGCCAACTCTTCCCATTGGAGGTCTTGTGGAATGTTGTCGTCGGGCAACGGGCGTGCCGACAGCGCTACTACGATGCGTGAATCGATGACCAGTTCCGGGTGCGGACGGGCATGTGTAAACGTACCCACACTATTGCCGTAATAATCCCGGTACACGTCGACCACGGGATTACCCGTGATAAGGAGGGTCTGCTCGATTACATCCTGGTAGTCGTCCTGGATAGGGTAGAGCATGACCTGGTTGGCGCTGTCGCGCACGAGGCCTTCGTAGGTGTATTTGGTGATATGACGTATTTTGAATTTGGACATGGTCTTGGGTGTTAGATCAACTGTAGGCGAAATAATACTTGTTGAGGGTGCTGCCAATATCGTCAATTTCGGTGGTGATCTCGGTTAAATAATCGTGAAGACCGATCAGTGAAACGCTTTCCACGCTGGAGTACTGCACCTTGCTGCGCAGCTTTCCGATCATGAACTGCACTTTGGCATAACCTTCGGTGTTCTGCTCACTTTTCAACCGTTCGAAATATCGGTTCAATTGGTTCAGCGAATACAGCACCGATCGCGGGAAGTCTACGTTGAACAACACCTGGTCAATGATGTTGCGCGCTTCAAAGCCGGATTGGTAGCGTTTCAGATATAGCGAATAACCGGAGATCGACATCAATAAATATTTCCAATAGGCCGTGTCGGTTGGTTTGTCGACTTCGTTCGAAAAATTGCTCAGCTTCACATCGAGAATGTCGGCCGATTGTATGGCCCGCTCCATGTACTTGCCTACGTTCATAAAACAAAGTCCTTCGCCGCGGAACATGGTGATGTCGGTCACGCCGAAATAGATCATGCACTCCTTGATCAGTGAGTCGAGCACCGTCACCGGGTCTTCGTATTGAAGGGCATACCTCAGCCGTTCTTCCCGCACCACGTGATAGAACTCGTTGAGGCATTTCCACAATTCCGTGGTGATGTTGTCTTGCACACCGCGCGCATTTTCGCGGGCAATGGTCACCATGTTGAAAACCGAGTTGGGATTCTCGCGGTCCAGCACGATGTATTGCAGAATCTTGCGGCTGTTGTTGTCGATGGCCGCGGCCCCTTCATCGTCGAGGTTTCCAAAGATCCTCAACACAGGTTCCCAGCTAAAGTCTTCGGGACTGTCTTGCGAAGAGGCATAGTTTATTTTTAGCATCCGGAGAATGCTATCCGTGCGTTCCATATAACGCGACATCCAATATAGTGAATCAGCTACTCGGCTCAGCATGGTCGTTCGATCGTTCTTAAGTTAGTCATTGTCACGGATTATTTGGCCAGCACCCAGGTGTCCTTGCTGCCACCGCCCTGCGAGGAGTTCACCACGAGCGATCCCTCTTTCAAGGCCACGCGGGTTAGTCCTCCCGGCACGATCTCGATGCCATTGGGGCCGCACAACGCAAACGGGCGCAGATCGATGCGACGGGGCTGGGCCTTGCCGTTGATGTAGCAGGGTGCATTCGATAAACTAATGACGGGCTGCGCAATGAACTGACGCGGGGCTTTCAGGATCTCTTTCTTGTAGTCTTCGATCTCCGCTTCCGAAGCAGCATGTCCCATCAACATCCCATAGCCCCCGGACTCATTGGTTTTCTTCACCACCATTTTGTGAATGTTCTTCAACACATGCTCGCGCTCGTCGGGCTTGCCCAATTGATAGGTGGGAATGTTCTTCAGGATGGGTTCTTCGTTGAGATAGTAGCGGATCATTTCGGGCACGTACACATAGACGGCCTTGTCATCAGCCACCCCGTTGCCCACGGCATTGACGATGGCCACATTTCCTTTGCGATAGGCCGACAGAATTCCAGACACCCCCAGCACGCTGGTGGGATTGAATACGAGAGGATCGAGGTATTCGTCGTCCACCCGGCGGTAGATCACGTCTACCTGGCGCAGACCTGCCGTGGTCTTCATGTACACCTTGTGATTTTCCACCACCAGGTCGCGTCCCTCCACCAGTTCAATACCCATGAGGCGGGCGAGTGTGGTGTGTTCGAAATAAGCGGAGTTATAAATTCCCGGCGTGAGCAGCACCACGTTGGGAGAGGAGACCTGGCCGTGGCTCAGGGCCATGAGGTTGTTGTAAAGGATGTTGGGATACTGCGTAACCGGCCGCACGAAGTTTTGCGGGATAAGGTCCGGAAAGATGCGCTTGGTGATCTCCCGGTTCTCGATCATGTAGGAAACCCCGGAGGGTGTTCGCAAGTTGTCCTCCAACACATAGAACGTGCCGTCATAGTCGCGGATCAGGTCGATGCCGGCGATGTGGACGTAGATGTCGTGAGGAACGTTCACACCTTGCATCTCGCGGAGATAGTGCGGACACGAGTAAATCAGGTCGATCGGTACGATGCCGTCTTTAAGGCTGAATTGTTCGTGGTATACGTCCTTTAGAAAGAGGTTGAGCGCTCGCAACCGCTGTTTGATACCCCGCTCAATAAGGTCCCACTCAGAAGCCGTAATGATGCGGGGAATGATGTCGAAGGGAAAGATCTTCTCGATGCCCTCGCCGCTGGAGTAGACCGTGAAGGTGATGCCCTGGCTCATGAACAGCCCGCGGGCCAGTTCCTCCTTTTTGCTAAGCTCATCGGCGGGGATGCTGGAGAGGGAGTTGAAGACATTCTGATAGTGGGCGCGGACCCGTTCCTCATCGTACATTTCATCCCAGGTATTGCCAATCAGTGGGTACTTATGAAAGAGGTCGGTCGCGGTCATGCGTGGTCTTAGGTTAGGTTTGAACTAAAGTACCAACCGGAACTGCAATTTTGGAGGAAAGGGATTATAAATATTTACGCAAACGAATGATTCAGGAGAAATATTTAAAAACAGGGTTAAAAAACACCCTTCCTTCATGAAAAAATGCAAGCCAATAAAAAAGCCGCCTCATTTCTGAGGCGGCTTCCTGAAGAATAGCAGTGATCGATTACTCCGCTACCACTTTCACCTGGATGTCGTGCTTCACTTCTTTGTGAAGATCAAGCGTGGCAGTATACGTGCCAAGTTGCTTGGGAATCTCTTTCAGGTGAACTTTCTTGCGGTCGATATCGAAGCCTTTGGCTTTCAATACGTCGGCAATCTGGAGGGCCGTTACGGCACCGAAGATCTTTCCGCTTTCGCCGGCTTTCGTACCCACCTCGATGGTGAGGTCGCCAACTTTAGCAGCCAATGCTTCCGCATCTTGTTTGATCTTGGCAGCCTTATGGGCAGCCTGGCGCACGTTCTCGTTGATCAGTCTCTTATTGGAGTCGTTGGCAATAAGGGCAAAACCGTTGGGGATCAGGTAGTTGTTACCATATCCGGGTTTCACCTTCACGGTGTCGTTCTTATAGCCAAGTCCAGTTACGTCTTGTTTCAAAATTACTTCCATGTCGTTTTTCTTTAAGGGTTCAACGATTATTTCAATGAATCACCAACATACGGCAGGAGAGACAGGTGACGGGCGCGTTTTACGGCTTGTGCCACTTTCTTCTGGAACTTCAGGCTGGTGCCGGTCAGTCTCCGGGGAAGGATCTTGCCTTGTTCGTTGATAAACTTCAGGAGGAAGTCAGGATCTTTGTAGTCAATGTACTTGATCCCATTCTTTTTGAAGCGGCAGTATTTCGGTTTGATCTCTGCTCGCTTGATCGGTTCGTTCATCAATGTCATCGCGTAGTCTCCTCAGCTTTTTTTACGGGTTTCTTGTTCTCCTTGTTCTTGAATTCGCCCTTGCGGCGGCGTTCGTTGTACACCACGGCATGCTTGTCCAGCACCGTCGTTAAAAAGCGCATTACCGATTCGTCCCGTCTGTACTCTGTTTCCAGAGAGTTGATAGCGGTGGAAGGTGCCGAGAATTCGATGAGGTTGTAAAAGCCGGTTGACTTCTTGTTGATAGGATACGCTAACTTGCGAAGGCCCCATTGCTCATTATTGAGGATTTCGGCGTTAGCTTTCTTCAACACTTTCACGAATTTTTCGACAGTATCCTTTGCCTGTTCATCAGACAAAACGGGATTTAAAATGAATACCGTCTCGTAATTGTTCATGTTTACTGTTTTAGTTTTTGAGGTTGCAAAAGTAGGAAAAACAACCTGATTTTAAAACCTTCCGCCTAAAATTGATGAAGAAATCACCTCATAAACAGCCTCGAAGCTGCCGAAATAGGGATGTTTTGGGAATATTTGAAGATTTGGGAGAAAGTCTTAGATTCGTGTGTCCCTCGCAGTTTAAGACTTTTAACACCTGAGTCTTGCGTTTAAGCGATCAGCAAAAGGAACAAATTCGGTTCAACACCGAGATGATCAAATTGCTTGTTGTGTTACTTTTCGGAACAGTTGGCGGAGTGATTTCGTTTATACTGAAGGGTATCCACACAGGGAAGACGTCCTCTTTACCGCCGCGGGCATTTTGGTTGCAACAGTCTGTATAGTAATTGGTTATAGACAATTTCGTGCCACTCAAAAAATAATAAATAATGGAAATCCAGAGTGAACTTCTGACCAACATTTTTACGGTTGCCGTGGGCCTGATCCTCTTGGCCATCATTGGCCTCTTGGTTGCCTTCCTCGTCCATACCGTGCGCATGGAAAAGGCCGTAGATGAAAGCATCGCCCAGAAGAAGGCCGATAAGGGCCGCCAGCCCGCCCGCAAAGGGGCATCCCTGCTTGTGAAGCATTCCTGAAAGAGCCCGGCCTCACGGTCATTTTACCGTTTTCTTCAAGTCTCCCACCTTTTGTAAAATCTCACGGATAATCATTACTGGCCAGGACGCCATCTATAATCATTACGCGTATATTTCGCCATTCAAACGATTGAGTTTATTTTTGTTCTGGGATGAGATGGCGTAGCAAAATATTTTTCTCCGGGCCGCTTTTTTTGGCCATTCTTTGTGTCACCGCGTGCCGCGAAAAAAAGGTGGACTTCAGCACGCAGGTGAAGCCCATTCTAAACAAGCACTGCATCAGCTGTCATGGAGGCGTGAAGCGAAACGCCAACTTTAGCCTGTTGTTCCGAAGTGAGGCCCTGGATACCGCCGAGTCAGGCAAGACACCCATCATACCGGGTCACCCCGAACAAAGCGAATTTGTCCGCCGCATCACCTCGAACGACCCCGAAGTGCGCATGCCCTACAAAGAGCACCCGCTGAGCAAGGAAGATATCGAGACGCTGCGGCAATGGATCAAGGAAGGAGCGGAGTGGGGCGATCATTGGGCCTACATTGCGCCGAAGGCCACGGAAGTACCCAACCTGAAAGAAGCACAATCCGGATTTAGCGTCGACGTCGGGACGTGGGCAAAAAATGAAGTGGATCACTTCGTGCTGGATAAACTTGAAAAAGAAAAACTATCGCCCTCCCCGGAAGCTGATAAGGCCACGTTGATCCGTAGAGTTTACCTCGATCTCATCGGTTTGCCTCCAACACCGGAGCAGGCCTCGCGATTCATAAAAGACCCAAGCCCCAAAGCCTACGAGACGGTGGTGGACGAACTGCTGGCCTCGCCACAATTTGGTGAGAAGTGGGCATCGTGGTGGCTGGATATGGCCCGTTATTCCGACACCAAAGGATATGAGCGCGACGTGGGCCGTACCATCTGGCGCTATCGCGATTGGGTCATCAATGCCTTCAACAAAGACATGCCCTTCGACCAGTTCACCGTCGAGCAATTGGCTGGCGACCTGCTTCCTCATCCCACCGACGATCAACTGATCGCCACCGCCTTCCATCGCAACACGATGAACAACGACGAAGGAGGAACCGAAGATGAGGAGTTCAGGGTAGCCGCCCTGATCGACCGGGTGAGCACGACCTGGCAGGTGTGGCAAAGCACGACCATGGCCTGCGTTCAATGTCATACCCATCCTTACGATCCCTTTCTGCACGACGAATACTACAAGTCGATGGCGTTCTTCAACAATTCCCGCGACGAAGACACCGAAGGTGAGCATCCCAACCTGAGGACCTACACGCCGGAGGATCAACAAAAGCTGGAAACCATCCGCACCTGGGTAAAGAGTCATGCGGGTGCTGAAAAGGAAACGGAGATCACACGCTTCCTCAAAACGCTGGAACCCAAATACCATCCTCACGATTTCGATCAGTTTATCGATGGCGAACTCATCGACACCAAATGGCTTGGCATCCGCCCTGGCGGCAGCGCACGGCTGAAACAGATCCCGATGGATGGAAAGAAAAACCTCATCTTTAACTATTGGGCAGATGCCGAAGGCGGATCATTCGCGATCCACCAGGACAAACTCGACGGCCCTGTGATCGCATCGTATACACTAAAGAAAACAGCATCGGGAGTTCGTCAGGCGGTTGTGTTGCCGCTTCATGCGGCGCCCGGTAAACATGACTTGTATTTTGTTTTTCACAACCCGAAGATAAAACCCATGCAGTCCGTGTGTGCTATCGAGTGGTTTGCTTTCCGCGATGAACTCCCCGGCTCATCTGCTGAAATGCAGAACACCTTTATGCATTTGCTCAATGCTCCCGTTGAAAACACGCCGATCATGATCGAGAACAATGCCGAGCAACACCGGCAGACACGGGTGTTCGAGCGGGGTAATTGGCTGGTGAAAGGCAAAGAGGTGAAACCGGATGTGCCGACGGCATTGAATCCCTTCCCGAAAGATCAACCTTACAACCGCCTTGGCTTTGCGCATTGGTTGTTGGACAAGCAAAACCCGCTCACGGCGCGCACCATGGTGAACCGCTTCTGGGAGCAGATCTTTGGTGCGGGCATCGTGGAAACCCTGGAAGATTTCGGCACCCAAAGCGCTGCGCCAACCCACCAGGAACTGTTGGACTGGATGGCCCTCCGGTTCATGAACGAAGACCAGTGGAGCATGAAGAAACTCATAAAAACCATGGTGATGTCGGCAACTTACCGGCAAGACTCGCGACTCACGCCCGAATTGCTGGAGAAGGACCCCGGCAACCGCTGGCTGGCGCGTGGCCCACGCGTTAGATTGTCGTCGGAGCAAGTGCGCGACCAGGCGTTGTTTGCTGGCGGTATGCTGAGCAAGAAGATGTTCGGCAAAAGCGTGATGCCCTATCAACCCGATGGGATCTGGAGTTCGGTGTGGAGCGGGGAATATTGGAAGGAAAGCGAGGGCGAGGATCAGTATCGCCGTTCGGTATACACCTACATCAAACGCACCAGTCCCTATCCGTCGATGATGATGTTTGACGGTTCCAGCCGCGAGGTGTGCGTGATCCGCCGGATCCGCACCAACACGCCGTTGCAGGCTTTGGTTACGCTGAACGATTCCTCCTATGTAGTCGCTGCGCGTGGACTGGCTTTGCGTATGATGAAGGATCGAACCGACCCAAAAGACCAGATCAAAGCCGGGTATAGCATGATCCTGGTGAAGGATATGCCCGTGCAAAAGCTCACGGTGATGAACAGGCTTTATGATGAGGCGCTAAAGGAGTACCTCAAGAACAAAGACGCGGCCCGTAAATTGGCGGCCACGGCCAACGACTCACCACAGCTTGCCGCCATGACGGTGGTGGCCAACGCCATGCTAAACCTCGATGAAGTACTAACGAAAGAATGAAAACGGAAAACCATGGCTAACGTTCCTTTTGATATCGAGCAACTGAAAAATATTTCCAGGAGACACTTCCTCTGGGAGAGTGCCGCCGGTTTAGGAGCTGCAGCCTTGGGCACTTTCCTCGCAGGGTGTGACGCCCGGAATGCAGCACCCAAAAATCTGGCGACGGCCACTGACCCCATGTTGCCCAAGCCCTCTCATTTTCCCGGCAAGGCGAAGCGGGTCATCTATCTCCACATGGCAGGAGCGCCGTCACAGCTGGAGTTGTTCGACTTCAAACCCGAATTACAAAAACTCCACAATCAGCTCTGCCCGCCGTCGCTGCTCGAGGGAAAACGATTCGCATTTATTCGCGGTACACCTAAGATGCTGGGCCCTCAGGCCGACTTCAAGCAGCGTGGCCAGTCGGGTGCGTTCATCTCAGAGCATTTACCGCACTTCGCGAAGATGGCGGATGAGGTATCGTTTTTGAAAGGCGTGTATACCGATCAGTTCAATCACGCTCCCGCGCAATTATTCGTGCACACCGGCTCACCACGTTTGGGCCGACCCAGCATCGGCTCGTGGGTGACGTATGGATTGGGATCCGAGAACAATAACCTGCCCGGCTTTGTCGTGCTCACCTCTGGAGGTAAGACTCCAGATGCCGGCAAGAGCGTATGGGGGAGCGGCTTCCTGCCGTCGGTCTATCAGGGCGTGCAATGCCGCTCGGAAGGCGACCCAGTGCTGTTCCTCAGCGACCCGGAAGGGGTGGACCGCGCCCTGAAGAAGAAGACCATCGATGCCATTAACGAAGTGAACCGGCAGCACTTTCAGGAGTATAACGACCCCGAAACGCTTACGCGGATAGCGCAGTATGAAATGGCCTTCCGCATGCAGGTGTCGGTTCCTGAGGTCATGAACATCAATTCTGAACCTGAGTATATCCATCAACTGTACGGAACCACCCCAGGAAAGGCGTCTTTTGCCAACAACTGCCTGCTAGCCCGCAAGCTGGTGGAGCAGGATGTGCGGTTTGTGCAACTGTTCGACTGGGGGTGGGACAGCCACGGCACGGACGAGAACCTGGCCATCGACATCGGCTTCCGCAATAAATGCCGGGAGATCGATCGCGCCATGACGGCGTTACTGCTCGACTTGAAGCAACGCGGCCTCCTGGAAGAAACGCTGGTGGTTTGGGGTGGCGAATTTGGAAGAACACCGATGCAGGAGAATCGCGAGAACAAGAACAATCCTTTCCTGGGTCGCGACCATCATGTGGAAGCCTTCACCATGTGGATGGCCGGTGGTGGCATCAAGCAAGGCATGACGTGGGGAGAAACGGACGAGATCGGATATTATCCCATCAACGGCAAGGTCTCTGTGCACGATGTTCAGGCCACCATCCTCAATCAACTGGGCATGGATCATGAAAAGCTGACGTATCACTTCCAGGGAAGACCCTTCCGGCTCACCGATGTGGCGGGTAAAGTCATCTCAGAAATCATTGCTTGAAATCAACTTTGTATTAGCCCATTATAGAATGTCCTTAACACGTCGTAATTTTCTAGCGCTCAGCGCTTTATCCGGAACAACGCTTGCTATGAATCCATTAGAAACCTTGTCTAAACCTTTTGCTCACCACACGGCCGCGGCCGGTTTTGAATTGTTGATCTTCGCCACCAACTGGGGTTACACCGGAAGTTGGGATGAGTTTTGTGCCGCCATAAAAAAGGAAGGGTACGACGGTGCCGAAGCCTGGTATCCGCTGGATGCCGTCGAACGCAAAAGCTTTCTTGACGCATTTCAAAAACACAACCTGAAATATGGCTTTCTCGTGGGCGGGCAAGAAGCTGACTACCAAAAACATTTTCAGCAATTCAAAACCTCCCTGGAGCCTGCCGCCCTGGCAAACCCTGTGTACATCAACTGTCATTCGGGACGGGATCACTTTTCGTTTGAACAGAATAAAGCGTTCATCGACCTCACCACCGAGGTGAGCGAGCGCACGAAAGTGCCCATTTATCACGAGACACATCGTTCGCGCATTTTGTATGCCGCGCCCGTCGCGCGCCAATACATGGAGAAGATCGCCCCGCTGCGGATCACGCTTGACATTTCGCACTGGTGCAATGTGCATGAGTCGTTGCTTACCGACCAGGCAGAAACGGTAGCCCTGGCGTTGAGTCGTACCGGCCATATCCATGCCCGCGTAGGCCATGCGGAAGGGCCGCAGGTGAACGACCCGCGTGCGCCCGAGTGGAACGATGCCGTGAGCGCACACTTTGCCTGGTGGGATAAGGTCGTGGAAGCAAAGCGCAAAGAGGGCAAACGACTGACGATGCTCACGGAATTCGGTCCCATCGACTATATGCCGGCCTTGCCCTATACGCGCCAGGCACTGGCCAATCAATGGGAGATCAATGTACACATGTTGAAAACACTTCGCGCCCGCTACGCCTGATGCTTTGGTTGACACAAATTTTTGGAAGGCTTCATCCCATCCTTGTCCACCTGCCCATCGGCATTTTGTTTCTGGGTTTTCTGTTCGAGTGCCTCGGGTTTTACCCAGGCTTTAAAGGCCTGCGGAGAGCCGTGCAGCCCACGATCGTGTTGGGTACGGTGTCGGCCATTTTTTCGGCGCTAAGTGGCTATTTTCTTTCCCGCGAAGGCGGCTACGACGACCGGCTTGTCATGCTGCATCAGAACTTCGGCATTGCTACCGCGGTGTTTGCCACGGTGCTTTGTTTTGCACGGCAAAGTATCATCACACGTTTCCCCGAAAAGAAAAAAAGAAAACGTATCCGCATCCTCCTTTTCATGCCCTTGATCGTACTGGTCACTGTTACCGGGCATTTGGGTGGCTCGCTGACGCATGGCGAGGATTTTCTTTTGCCTCCCCCCGCAGCAACCGGCGACGATGCCACACCCGCGGTAAAAATCAAGTCCATCGAAGCAGCAGACAGCGCTGTGCTGTATGGCGATGTCATCGAGCCTATCCTGGAAGCCAAGTGCTACAGTTGTCATAGCGCCGCCAAGCAGAAGGGGCAACTGCGCCTGGATTCGGAAGAGTTCATCCGCAAGGGCGGCAAACACGGTGTGGTAGTGAAGACCGGAGTGGCCGACTCCAGCCTGCTTTATCGCCGGCTCATGCTTCCACTGGAGGATGAAAAGCATATGCCCCCCAATGAGAAATCACAACTCACTTCCTCCGAGATTGCCCTGGTGCAAGCCTGGATCGAAGAGGGATCCAGTTTTGACAAACGCGTCATGGCTTTTCGCCAGGTGGCGCGAATCAAAGGATTTATTTCGTCGCTGATCGCGCCTTCGCATACCAACGATGATATACCTACGGAAGAAGTTTCGCCTCCCGACGAAAGCGCGGTGCGAGCGTTGACCACGAAGGGCATCCTGGTGGTACCGGTAAGCGAAGAGAACCACTACCTCTCGGTGAGCTACGTCAACGATCGCAAAGTCAGTGATGCCGATCTTCGCGATTTACTTCCCCTGACAAAACAGATTGTTTGGCTGAACCTAGGCCGAACAAAAATCACAAACGAAGGCCTGAAGACGGTGGCCCAACTCACGAGCCTGCGCCAACTCCACCTGGAATATACAGCGATCGATGATGCAGGAGTGAAAGCCCTGTCGTCGCTTGAGCAATTGCGCTTGCTTAATCTGGTAGGTACAAACCTTCACGATGAAGGCCTGAACCATCTCGCGTCCCTAAAAAATCTTAAGAAACTTTTTATCTACAAGACTGCGGTTACACCCGCAGCGATCGGACAATTTTCCCAAAAAACAAAAAACGTTACATTGGATACAGGGAGCTATCAATTGCCGGTACTGTCTTCGGATTCGGTGGTTTACAAGCGAAAGAGTTAGGAATCCTGGATTCTGGCTCCTGGCTAGTTTGAACGAGCATGCAACTTATCGCTCCCTAAACCCATCTTCAAATCGGGTGACAATTTAGCTTACCCCGATAGGGATAGATTTATAAATTTTAGTTTAATTACCGTTCAATTATGGGCTATATCATTAGTGGGATTCAACAGGTCGGGATCGGTGTTCAGGACGCCGATGCGGCCTGGGCATGGTACAGGAAACATTTTGGGATGGATGTCCCGGTTTTTAAAGACAGTGCCACGGCGTCGTTGATGACGCGTTACACAGGTGACCGGGCGGAGGACCGCTATGCCATTCTCGCCATGAACATGCAAGGCGGCGGCGGTTTCGAGATCTGGCAATTTACCAGCCGCACCCCGCGCGAGCCCGAGGTGGAGCATTTTCTTGGCGACACGGGCGTCTTTGCCGTAAAACTTAAAACACAGGATATCGCTACGGCCTATCGCACCTTGAAAGCCAGTGGCGTGCACATCCTCAATAGCGTCCAGCAGTCACCCGACGGCCGGATGCACTTCTATGTGAAAGATCCCTTCAACAACCTGTTCGAGATCACGGAAAGCAAAAGCTGGTTCAAGAAGGCCAAGGCCATTACGGGCGGCGTGGCCGGCTGTGTGATCGGGGTGACGGATATCGACAAAGCCCTGAAGCTTTATCGCGACGTTCTTGGCTACACCGAGGTGCTTTATGACGGCCAAAAGAAATTCGAAGACTTTGAAGGTGTTCCCGGAGGTGAGAACGAATTCAGACGGGTGATCCTTCGCTCGAATAAGAACCGGATGGGTGCTTTCTGCAGGCTTCTGGGTGAGACCGAATTGGAATTGGTGGAGGTGAAGAACCGCGCCCCCCAAAAGATATTTCACGACCGTTATTGGGGTGACCTGGGCTACATCCACATCTGCTTTGACATCAATGGCATGGAGCAACTCGCCGACCGTTGCCAACAAGCCAACTTCAGCTTCACGGTCGACAGCCGCGACTCGTTCGATATGGGCAAAGCAGCAGGCCATTTCTCATACTGTGAGGATCCCGACGGCACGCTCATCGAATTTGTGGAGACCCACAAAATTCCTATCGTCGAAAAGATTGGATGGTATCTCAACATCCGCCACCGCGATCCGGGCAAGCCATTGCCGGATTGGATGTTGGGCATGCTGGCGCTAAACCGGGTGAAGGACTAACACCCGGTCTTCCAGAATTAAAAATTTATTCTTCCTACTTTACGGTGAATTGCCCGCTGCCCATCAGGTAGTCGTCGGTATATACTTCGAGCTTGTAGGTACCGGAAGCATATTCCGATCCTTTGTCATAGAGGAACGACAGCTTTTGTTTCGTGTTGTCGAAGAGCACGTCTTGTGACTCCGTGTAGAACTCTTCCTTGCCGTTGAACAGGAAGGTTCCCGAGCCGCGGGCTACATCAAAAAGCACCTGGCCGTTCTCGTCCACAATGCGGATCATGATCTTCTTGCCTTCGATGGGAGCCACTTTGTTTTCGGCGATGTTGAACTCCACTTTCAGCTTTCCAACCTGGCGGCTCTTGAAAGGTGACTCGCGCTCCTTGCCGCGATCGGACAGGGCGACGATGTGCACATTTTCCACTTTCAATTGGGATGCGATGGCAACTTTATCGGCCAGTTCATCTTTGGTTTGGCTGAGGCGGTTTATCGAATCGCCCAGTTGGTTCTTCTGGGTTTTGAGCGAGGTGTTCTCGGTGAGCAGTTCTTTATTGACAGACTTCAGCTTGGTGATCTCCTCGTCCTTGATCTTCAACAATGTTTCATAGCCTTCCACTTTGTCTTTGAGGGCTTTGATCTCTTTGCCCGTGGCGCGCTTGGAGCGTTTCAGTTCGGCCTCGACCTCGCCTTTGGCTTTGAGCAGGTCCGACACGTCGCCTCCCAGCTTTTGCACCTCGGCGATCTTGGTATCCAGCTCGGCTTTGATCTCGCTCATGCGTTGCATGGTGGTGGCCAGCTCCTGTTCTGTCGACGTGAGGTCGGTTTTGATCTCTTGCTTTTCCTGGGAGTCGAGGTAGATCTTTACGCCTTGCACGACGATCACCAGGGAAAGGAGGGCGATGATGATGGCGTTCTTATTACTTTTCTTCGGAGCCTCGACAGGCTCTGGATTGAATTCGCTCATAGCTGTGGATATATGGAATGATGGCAAAAATAGGACTTCTCGCCATGCAATTCAATGGCTAATACTGTAAAACAACGTGTTGTTTGTTCAGCGATGGGTCAAAGAACACCAGTCCGCACCGGAACAGATCGGCCGTGGCATAGACCAGCGGGTGCTGTTGGATGGCTTTCCAGGCGCTGGCCATCTCGGCCGAGTGGTGGATGTCGTCGATGACCATGACGGTGCGCGGGTGCACTTTCATGGCGAGCGCCTCGAAGTATTGCTGGGTTGGGATGAGCCGGTGATTGGCGTCCAGGAGTGCGAAGTCGATCGACTTTATGTCTTCCAGGAAGCGCGACAGGGTTTGGTCGATATTGCCCCGCACCAACTGGATGCCCGTGGCACCCGCGGCGTCGAAGCTGGCCTGGGCGATGTCGGCAATGGCGTTCACACCCTCGAATGTATAGATGGTTCCCTGATTATACCGGGCCAGATAAATCGTGTTGATCCCGAAGGAAGTGCCCAGTTCGACCACGTTGTGGCAGCGGAAAGCCTTGATGATGCGCGCATACAATTTTGAGTAGCGGACCGGACTGGTGCTGGTGCGGGCAATGTCGCGAATCGATCTTTGATTGCCAGAGAGCACCGACGAGGAGGCGCCTAAGTCTGCGGCAGCGATGGCGCGGCGATCGGACAGGAGGGTTTGCCGGACCTTTTCGGCCTTGTCAAAATCAGCATCCTTTTGCCTGGGGCGGATGACCTGCGTGTAAAAATCGTAAAAGAAAGGAGAGTGTAAGGAATGTTCGCCGACGGCATCCAGCCAATAGGTGAAATACGATTGAACTTGAAAGAAAGTGTTTGCCACTCAGTTGAGTCGGAGTGGGGCAACCATGGTGAACTCAGGAATGTTGACCTGCATGGTGGTGCCGTCCACCACGCGTTCCATCAGGTAGGTGCCTACCATTTTGCCAATGCCCGATTTGAGGTTGCAGCCGGAAACGTATTGGTGTGCCTGGCCGGGCTCGAGCACGGGTTGCTGGCCTACCACACCTTCGCCTTCCACTTCGCGTTGGGTGAAGCCGGCGTCAAAGATATGCCAGTGTCTGCGGAGGAGTTGGATGGTGTATTCGCTGTGGTTTTCGATGGTAATGCGGTAGGTAAACACGTAGTGGTATTGGCTCGGGCTGGAATATGCCGGCTGGTATTCCGTCTCTACACTTACCTTGATCCCTTGAGTGATTTCCGTTACCATACGGTTCAAAAATATTAATTTTTTACAATTCCCGTCACGAAGGTTTTTATTTCCTATCAAAATACTGGAAATCAGTCGATTAAATATCAATTTTCCACGATTATTTTCCCTTCCCCGGGCGGCTTTTTGTGCTTTTGGCGAATGCCATTAGTTTTGAATCTATGGATGTTAAAATTGCACCAAGCTGGAAAAGCAAGCTTGTTCCCGAATTTGAGAAGCCGTATTTCCAGCAACTCATTGAATTTGTAAAACAGGAATACAAAACACAGACAGTCTATCCGCCGGGCAAGGAGATCTTCCGCTCCTTCGACTGTAGCGACTTCGAGAATGTACGCGTGGTCATCATCGGCCAAGATCCTTATCACGGTCCAGGTCAGGCCAACGGGCTCTGCTTTTCCGTGCGCGACGGTGTGCGTATGCCCCCCTCGTTGGTCAACATCTTCAAAGAGATCAAGCAAGACCTGGGCAAACCCATTCCCGCCTCGGGCGACCTGGAGCGTTGGGCGGTGCAAGGCGTACTGCTCCTCAATGCCACCCTGACGGTGCGTGCAGCCTCACCGGGATCGCATCAAAACAAGGGGTGGGAGATCTTTACCGATGCCGTCATCAAAAAAATATCCGACGAGAAAGAAAACGTCGTGTTCCTCCTTTGGGGCGCTTATGCCCAAAAGAAAGGGGAGATCATTGATCGTAACAAACATCTCGTTTTAATGTCGGCCCATCCGTCGCCATTCTCCGCGGATAGGGGGTTCTTTGGGAATAAGCATTTTAGTAAGGCGAATGAGTATTTAAAGCGGAAGGGGATTAAGGAGATTGAGTGGTGAGGGGGGTGAGCTACGATTCGGGGGAGGATGGTGTGGGATTCACACTATAAGATGGCGAAAATGGAATGTGATGGCAGCCATGGGGATGGGCGCATGAGGGGTGTTGGCTTGTTTGTGTGTTGGGTCAAAAACCTTTGTTGGTGGGACACCAACAAAGGGGTATCGGGCTGGAAAGATATTGTGTCAAGCATTCAGTGAGGGTGGCCAAACTTGTACGACTAGCAATTGAAATTCTAGCTCATGACGAGAAAAAGATTATGGCTCCTGGCTCCTGAATTCTGGCTCCTGATATTTATCGAATAAGATTAAAGAACCTGCTCCACCGTATTTTGTGAAAGAAGTCGGCGTTCCGGTCGATCGAGAGCCAGATGAAGAATGCTTTTCCGACGATGTGGTCCTCGGGTACAAAGCCCCAGAAGCGTGAGTCGAGGGAGTTGTGGCGGTTGTCGCCCATCATGAAGTAGTAGTCTTGTTTGAAGGTGTATTCGGTCACTTCCTTGCCGTCGATGTATAGGCGGCCGTTTTCGATCTTGACGTCCTTGTTGTGGTCGTACATTTTGATGGTGGGACCGTAGAAGGTGAGCGTCGAGTCATTGATGGGAATGGTGCCGCCTTTTTTGGGAACCCAGAGCGGGCCGAAGTTGTCGGTTACCCAATGGGAGTATCTTTTTTCCGATGTGCTGGGCACCTCGTAATAGCGGGAGTAGGGGATCTGTCCTTCTACTTCATTTTTGTTCTCTAAGACCACCGATTTGATGTAGGACAGTTTCTTCAGCGCGTCGGCTCTTTCCTTGGTGAGGAACATGAGGTAGTAGAATTTGCCATTCTGCTGGCCACCGCCCTGGGCGTCTTCGGGGCCGAGGCCGAGCGCGCGCAGGTTGCGCTCATTGATGGGGTTATCGGAGGTCACCACATAGCTATACTGCATTTCGGGAGGATTGGGCAAGGGTTCGCCATTGGTATATACTTGCTTATCCTGGATGAACAACGTATCGCCGGGCACGGCCACGCAGCGTTTGATGTAGTTCGTTTTGAGATCGACCGGGTAGTCGACATCATCATTAAGGCCGCGGGGTGGGACGTTGAAGACCACGACATCGCCGCGCTTCACATGGGAGAGGCCGGGCAATCTGTATTGCGGCAGCTTGATCCATTCCACATACGAGGGAATGTTCGTGAACCATATTTTTTGGTGTGTCAGCGGAACCTGTAGCGGTGTGGTGGTAGTTCGTGTGCCGTAGTGGAATTTGCTTACAAAAAGGAAGTCGCCAACCAGCAAGGAGTTCTCCATCGAAGGCGTGGGAATCGTGTAGGCCTCCATGATGAGCCAGCGGATGAGGGTGGCGGCGATCACGGCAAAGCCGATGGCTTCGGTCCATTCCTGGCGAACCGATTTTTTGCCTTCTTCCTTCTTCGGGGCCGTGTAAACGACGTCTTTCTTGAAGCCCAGGTAGGGGAAGTAGAGGAAGGGGAAGATGGCGGCCGCGATGTAGTCGATGAGGCTATTCTTGCCATAGCACTTCACAAAATCTATGAGCAGGCCGATCATAATGACCTGGCCAATGACGGGGATGAAAAGGTAGAAGATCCAGGACCACGGCCGGCCGGCAAGCTTCAGGATGACGACCAGGTTATAGACGGGTACAAGCCCCTTCCAGCCGGCCTCGCCTGCTTTTTCGAACATCTTGTAAAGGCCGATAAAAGTGGGAATTAAAAAGAGGAGGGTGCCAATGAGTAACGCTAAACCTCGAGAATCTTGCATCAGTTTGAATTTAAAGCCTGCAAATAAAATGAAAATAATTGACCTATAAATAGGTCGCCGGGCCGGCGCCATAATTTCAGGTGCCAGACGGGCTTATTTTGAAAAAATCAGAATTTCAGGAAATCGTCCATGGTCAGCACCCCTTTTTTGTCTTTTGCCCATTCGGCCACCATCACGGCGCCCAGGGCAAAACCCTCGCGGGAGTGTGCGATATGCTTGATCTCAATATCGTCGATGGCCGACTCGTATTTCACCACGTGCGTTCCCGGCACCTGGTCGATGCGGAACGATTCGATGTAGAGGTCGCCTTTGTTGGTGCTTTCGCGGTTCACCCATTTTTTCTTGCGCTCCACATTCTTCAGCACACCCTCGGCCAGCGTGATGGCCGTGCCACTGGGGGCGTCTCTCTTCTCGGTATGATGCACCTCGTCCATGCGGACGTCGTATTGCGGAAAGCCGTTCATGATGCGGGCCAGGAACTCATTTACTTTAAAGAAAATGTTCACTCCCAGACTGTAGTTGGAGGCATAAAAGAAGGTGCCATCCTGCTGTTTGCAGAGACTCTCTACTTCGGCCCGGCGTTCAAGCCACCCGGTGGTGCCGCACACGACCGGAAGCTGGCGAGACAAACATTTGCGAATGTTGTCGAAAGCCGCATCGGGATGCGAGAACTCGATAGCGACGTCGGCTTTGGTGCTGTCAAATTCGTGGCGGTTGTCTACGTCGATCTTTGCGGCGATCTCGTGGCCACGTTCCAGGGCAATGCGCTCGATGATCTTACCCATTTTCCCATAGCCCAGCAGGATGATTTTCATACGTTAAAAAATAGATTCAGGCAAAAATGCATTTTTTATTGGATTGGGCAATTAAGGGGGCGCGTGGGGTGCTGGTTTTGTTCGTGTGCGGGGTCAAAAAACTTGTTGGTGGGACACCAACAAAGGGGCGTCGGCTGGAAACATATGGTGTCAAGCATTCAGAGCGTGCGGCCAACTTGTATTACTAGCAATTGAAATTTTAACTCATGGCTCCAGGTCTGAAAACCGAGAGAAAGATTCTGGCTCCTGGATGCCGAGAAAGGACTCTGGCTCCTGCTTAGAATTTTACCAGAAACGTCACCCCCGACGTTCGCCCAATAAGTGCGTTTTGCTCCACAGAGGGTTGCCAGGTGACTTTCAAGGAGGGATTGAGGTCGAATTCCTTTAAGTGCGCATCGACCAGGGCGTCGATCATTTGAAGGATATAGACCCCGCCGGCGATGACGATCATGAAGTCGCGTTGGCGGCGATATTGGTCCACCGCATTGCGATAGGTGGAGGTGGTGTGGGTATCGCCGGGGCGGATTTCACTGTCGCCCTCATAGCCCATGTTGAGGTTGGTGAACAGTTCGTTCTTGTATTTGATGTAGCCGGTTTGGTAGAAGTTGATGGCGTAGCCCAGGGCGTAGAAGCCGCCATAGACCAGGGGAAGTTTCCAGTATTTCTTATTGTAGATCTGCCCCAGACCGGGGACTACCGCGGCATAGAGCAGGGCTTTGCGCGGGTTGTAACGGGAGGCATAGGTCTTTAGGAGTACGGTATCCTGGCTTTCGACGATCAGGCTATCGCTCTCGTGGTCGACCGCCAGGGAATCTTGAGCCGTAGTTTTTGTGAGGGCCAGGCATGCCAGGACCAGCAGGACGAGGTATTTCTTCATTTCACGCTTTGGATGCGCAAGTTAGGAATACATCTTGAGGATGTCCAATATCCGGTTCAGATCCTCGACCGAGAGGAAGGGAATGCGGATATCGCCTTTCTTGCCATCGCTCTTCACAACAACTCGAGTGCCAAAGTGTGACGACAGGCGGGTCTGGAGCTGTGCTATTTCGCGGGAGGCCGGGGCGGAAGCGGCGGTGTCGGTTGGCGTGGATTTGGAGGACGACCGTTGTGAGAGGTCACGCACCAGCTCTTCCACTTTGCGCACGGACAAGTCTTCGTTGACGGCCTGCTTGAAGATGTAGAGCTGTTGGTCGGCGTTCTCGACGTTGATAATGGCGCGGGCGTGACCCATCGACAACCTGTTGTCGCGTACGGCGATCTGGATGTCGGGGGGCAACTTGAGCAGGCGCAGGTAGTTGGTTACAGTAGTGCGGTTCTTACCAACGCGTTCGCCGAGTTCCTCCTGTTTGAGGCTACACTCGGTCATCAGCCGCTGATAGCTGAGGGCAATTTCTATGGCGTTGAGGTTTTCGCGCTGGATGTTTTCGATGAGGGCCATCTCCAGCATTTGCTGGTCGTTGGCCGAGCGGATATAGGCCGGGATGGTCTCGAGACCCGCCAGTTTGGAGGCCTGAAAACGACGCTCGCCCGAGATCAACTGGTATTGGTGGTCCGACAGCCGCCGCACCGTGATAGGCTGGATGATGCCGTGCACGGTGATGGATTCGGCCAGCTCCAGCAAGGCTTCCTGGTCGAAATGCGTGCGGGGTTGGAAGGGGTTCACTTCAATCTCCGCCACCGGTATTTCCGTCATGCCGCTGGTGGGGATGGCCGGTGCTGCCTGGGCGTGCGCTGTTTCGGGCGCTTCCAGGTTCACGGGTATGCTATCGACCTCCAGCCGTTCGTCTGTGGGGCTGTCGCTCAGCAAAGCGCTTAAGCCCCTTCCTAATGCTTTCTTTTTGCTCATTTCGACATTCCGTTTTTATCCAGCACCTCGTGTGCCAGATTGAGGTAGCTAATGGCTCCTTTGCTTTCGGCATCGTGAACGATGACGGGCAACCCAAAGCTGGGCGACTCGCTGAGTTTCACGTTGCGGGGGATGATGGTTTTAAACGTCATTTTGGAAAAATGTGTTCTCACCTCTTCCACCACTTGGTTGCCCAGGCTGGTACGCGAATCATATAACGTTAATAAGATGCCTTCTATTTCAAGCCGCGGGTTCAGGCGCGTCTGGATGATCTTGATGGTGTTCAGCAACTTGCCCAATCCTTCGAGGGCGAAGTACTCGCACTGCACGGGAATGATAACGGAGTCGGCAGCCGTCAACGCGTTGATGGTGATGAGACCCAGGGACGGCGAGCAGTCGATGATGATGAAGTCGTACTCATCTTTCACCTTGCCCAATGCGTCGCGCATCTTTTCTTCGCGGCGTTCGATGCTGACCATTTCCACCTCGGCACCGACCAGGTCGATGTGGGAGGGAAGCACGTCCAGGAACTTGAGGTCGTTCTTCACGATGGCGTCTTTTGGATTTACGCCATCGACCATACACTCATAGATGCCCTGGCTGATGTCCTTCGGATTCAGGCCGAGACCTGAAGTTGAATTGGCCTGCGGGTCGGCGTCCACCAGCAATGTTTTACATTCCAGTACTGCCAGACTTGCCGCGAGATTGATAGCTGAAGTGGTTTTACCGACTCCCCCTTTTTGATTTGCTATCGCAATGATTTTTCCCATTTACTTTTGTTGACGGTTTAAAAAATAAAAAATCCGGTCTGAGGGAAAGGCCGGGCTGCAAATATATGCGAAAACTCAAGCGATCGTGGAACGTCGTGGAACAGGTTATCCACAATCGGTGCACAAATCAGGCGGTTTTCCGGGGATAAAATGGGGGTTTTGGTGCGAGGTGAATTGCGGTGTATGTGTATAGGGGTCTGGTTATGAGGGTGCTAAGTTTGTTCATCTCTTGCCGACAAAACTTGGCGGGTCGGATGCCATGCCGCGAGCACTCCGGAGACGCAAGGTAGCGGCGGCGGTGGTTTCGCGTCAGGCCCGGGCACCGTTTTTCGATTACCCTGCGACGCCGAAAGCGGTGTTCAGCCACTGGATATTTCCATCGAACGAGGCTATCTTCGTCAGCAACTTTCTTCCTCCATGCATAAAACGCTGACCTATGGTCTGACTCACCTGGCTGTGACGGTTGTTGACCTCGCCCGCACGAGGGATTTTTATTGCGCAGTCTTTGACATGGAAGTGATGTATGATGATCCTGGATTCCTTCAGCTCGCCACGCCGGGGTGTCATGACATCTTGGTCTTTGAACCCGGCCCGGCAAAGATGGCGGGTGTGGTGGGAGGCATCGCGCATTTCGGTTTTCGATTGCGGGAGGCGAGTGAGATGGGTGTGGTGCGCGACAAGATTCTGAAGGCTGGAGGTGTGATAGAGGACGAGGGCGAATTTGTGCCGGGGTCGCCGTATATATTTTTTAAGGATCCGGATGGGTATGTGGTGGAGGTTTGGTTTGAGATGTTGGCTTGACCACGGTATGGCGTGAGCTGAAGGGTGTGGCTCGATGCTGACTTTTGTTGGTGGGACACCAACAAAAGGGCTTGGGGTGGTCTTTGAGGACATTGTTGAGATGAAGTTTTCAACTCACCGGTGGCTTGTTTTCTGGGAAATTATATTTGTTGTATTTACGCCAAACCCCCATGCGTATTCCTATGCAACTTCGATCGTTAGGTAGATCTTTCCTGTTGCACGGCGTGCTCGGGTGGATCATTGTGTTTCAATTGGCTTCTTGCCAGCAATCGAAACCTTCTGTTTCCTTCTATTATTGGAAGACCGTGTTTGACCTTTCGCCGGAGGAGCGCGCAGTGTTAAAGGCAAATCATGTGAAGCGGTTGTATGTGCGCTATTTCGATGTGGAGTTGTCGGAGGGAAAGGCCATGCCGAGATCGCCGGTGAGCTTTGCGGGCAAACCCGAGGGCTGGGAAGTAGTGCCGGTAATTTATGTAAAGAATGAAGTGATGCTATCCAAGACGTTGGATATAGCTGACTTGGCAAAAAAAGTGATGACGCTTGTGGGTTCGATCAATACCCACGAAGGCCTTGCTGCTGCTGCCGAGATCCAGGTGGATTGTGACTGGTCGCTCGAAAGCAAGGAGACGTATTTCAAATTTATTGAGGCCTTGAAAGCAGCCGGCGTCAAGACCATTTCGGCTACCATACGCCTGCACCAGGTGAAGTATGTAAAGACAACCGGCATGCCACCGGTCGACCGGGGTGTGTTGATGTTCTATAATATGGGACATATCGCCGCCGATTCGTCGAACTCCATTTACGAGCGCGCGACGGCCGCGCGCTATACACAAAATCTCCATGACTACCCTTTAAAGCTTGACGTGGCGTTGCCCATGTTCTCCTGGGGGTTGCACATTCGCGGCAGCAAAGTGATCGGACTTTTAACGAAAGTGGACGACAATGTCTTTCTTCGCGACCCGAACTTTAAAATGAAAGCGGCACCATTTTTTGAAGTGACTCACAATGTGCTTAAACTTGACCATTATTTTGAACAGGGCGACCGCATCAAAATTGAGACGGTGACAACGACCGACCTCAGCGAAATGGCCAGCGACCTGTCGGGCGAGTTGCCAGCAACACCGGGCGAGATCATTTTTTACGACCTGGACAACTTTAATCTGAAACACTACCGTCATGAAGACGACTTCTACGAAAAAATTAGCAGCGCTTTTTAGCCTGGCTATCCTGGGATTTTATGGCATGGTGATCGCCTGCGCCGATATGGATTGGGGCTATGACTACGATTCGAGCTTTACCCCCGAAGTGTATGTGGACGCGTCGTACGCGCCACTTTTCTTTGCGCCCCGGGATGTGTTCTATGACATCGTCTTTGAAGACAAATACACCACGCGCTTTAACGACGCGCTGGTGGCCGATTGGGTCACGTATCTGAAAGGCAGCCCATTAACCGATGTTCAGATCAGCACATTGCTACTGAATGACGCAAAGACCACCGGCATCAACGATGCTTACAATGCGCTCCAAAAAAAGCAAACTTTACCGGCTAGCCTTGCCGCAGCGGGCTCCCATGAAAAGGCGAAGAGCTTTGTTGAATTTCTCTATCACGCCAAAGTGATCGAGGCTGCCAGCACCACCTCCATTGATTCCTGGAATTATGAGGAGCACAAATCCAATCCCGCCAATGCCGTCACCACCGCGCAGATGGAGAAGCTTTTCACCCAGACCACCGATCCGTTTCTAAAAAACCGCTACTGGTTCCAGGCCATGAAAGGATATTTCTACGGTCTCGACAAACAGAAAGTCGTGGCGTTCTTTGATAAGACAAAGGCATCCGTGCCCCGGAACACGCTTTACTACAGAGGGTTGAGCTATGTGGCGGGAGCGTATTACAGTCGCAAGGACTATGCGACCTCCAACTACTTATACAGCGTGGTGTTCGATCAATGCCCGGCGCTGCGCACGGTGACGGCCTATAACTTCCATCCACAAGAACAAAAAGATTTCGACGCCTCACTGGCGCTGGCCAAGACACCCGGCGAGAAGGCTGCGCTCTGGGCATTGCTGGGCTACTATGCCGACGAGAAAACTGCCATCAAAGAGATCTATAAACTGAATCCCGCCAGCCCTCACCTGGATTTTCTCCTTACGCGTCTGGTGAATAAAGCAGAGGTGAAGTTGAACGAGACCGCCTTCACGTCGGCCGCGGATTACCGCCGCATGCTGAAGGAGCGATCGGACAAAGATGCCTTGCAACTGGTGACCACCGTGGCAAACGAGGGGAAGACCGCAAAGCCCTACTTGTGGCAGCTCGCTGCGGGATATCTCAACGTGCTAGCCGATAACCATGCCGTTGCCACTATTTTTTTTGACAAAGCCGACAAGGCCAGTCCTAAGACCGATCTCGCCAGGCAACAACTGCAGTTGCTGAAATTGATCAACACACTGAGTGGCATCGACCGCCTGGATGCCAACACGGAAACGGCGATATTCCCCGACCTGATCTGGCTCTACAACATGCTCCCGAAAGGGCAGCAAAGCGCATTCCGCTATCACCACGCCGCGGAGTGGAGCAGGCGTTACATCTCCTCGCTCTACCAAAACCAGCAGAACCCGGTAATGGCCGAGCTCTTCAACCGCCAGGATAAATTTTATCAGACGCCGGCAAACCTGGAAACCATGAAAGCTTTCCTGCAGAAGCCCGGCAAGTCTTCCTGGGAACAGCTTGCCATGGGATTATATCCGATCACACTATCCGACGTTTTTGAATACCAGGCTGTGACGAGCGCCTATGCGGGAAAGATGGATGCCGCCATCGCGTTTATGGAGCAATCGCCAAACGGGAAGGATACAGAATTGTTGGGCAATCCGTTTAACGGCAAGATCAAAGATTGTCATGATTGCGACCATGAAGCCACCCAGAAGGTGAAATACACAAAGCTTACCTTTTTAAAGAAGCTGAAGGAGATGCTGACCTTTATTGAGATAAAACAGGATGTTTATAACAACAGCTTATTGGTAGCCAATGCCTACTACAACATGACGTACTTTGGCAATGCCCGCGTGTTCTACTATGGTGCCATTATGGATCAATACGGCAACTACATCGCCCCGGCTTATCAGTCGCAGCTCCTCAGCTGTGCGCCGGCGCGTCAATACTATCAAAAAGCATTCGATGCTGCCACAACGCCTGAACAAAAGGCCAAATGTCAGTATATGTTGGCCAAGTGTGATCGCAATGATTTTTACACGAACCGCTACCACGCGAAACCGGATTTCTATGGTGACACCGATGTGGATTTTAAAGCTTGGGATGGATTTAAGAAACTAAAAGGGGAGTATGCGAGCACGAGTTATTATAAAGAAGTAATTAAAGAGTGTGGATACTTCAGGAAGTATTTGGGCATGGAGTAGTGAAGCGTACACGGCTATTCGCTTTTCAGGGATTTTGCTGGATTGGCCAACGCAGCTTTAATGGCTTGCGTGCTCACGGTGATCAATGCAATTCCTATTGCAAACAAACCTGCGGAAATAATAGAACCAATTCTTCGAATTCTCCCAGATAATGTCGCTTCATGTCAATGGGTTATTATTTCTATTTTTGCTGAACAAATACTCTGCCAGATAGATTGCTTCGATTTTAAGGCCCTCCGGCGCACAATGGTTAGCAACTTCCGAGGGTGATCGTCCGGTAGGGGACAGAATTGTGCGATTAGGGGATTCGTTGAGGGAGTCAGTCGGTGGGATGAAATGTTAAACGGCAAGAATCCCAAAAGACAAGGTTGCCTTCTCTCTATAAGTCGAGGTGCTCCACGACATCTAATTTTACAAGTATTACCGGAGTGTCGCAAACCGCCTGACTATTGACGCAGCCAGCCCTGGGGTTAAATTTCAAAGTGTGTAGGTTTACAGTTCTTAAAATAGAGGACGGACTTTTTACCTTTGACACCATAGGCAAACCGAAGATGAATAAATATATACTTTGCTTTATGTTACTATCGGGAATAGCAAATGCCCAGCAAAAGGAAATTCAGTTGTACAAGGGGCCCGCTCCGGGGTCTGAAAACTGGACGTGGAAGGAGGGTATGAACGACAAGAACAGCGTGAAGGTCATGACTGTATACAATGTCGTCCATCCCACGCTGATGGTTCTTTTGCCGGATCCGGCGGTGGCCAATGGCACGTCGGTGATTGTTTGCCCGGGTGGGGGCTTTCATTTTTTGGCCATCAATCATGAAGGAAACAACGTGGCGAAATTGCTGACCAAAATGGGCATTACGGTTTTTATTTTGAAGTACAGACTGGTTCATGTTCTCAGCGACAACCCCTTTGACGATATGCTCCAAGCCGAGGATCACAAGGCGTGGGACGATGAGGCCGAGCCCATCATTCCATTGGCCATTGCCGACGGGCGGGAAGCGATCGCGTATGTTAGAAGACACGCTGCCGAATACAAGCTGGCGCCCGACCGCATTGGCATCATGGGATTTTCTGCGGGAGGGATGGTGGCGGCATCCACGGCCTTCAAGTACACCGCCGACAACCGTCCTGATTTTGTCGCCCCCGTTTACGCCGACATGCCCGAATCAAGACAAGCCCCGTTGCAGCCGGATGCGCCGCCGATATTCCTGGTGTGTGCAACCGACGATGACTTTGGATTTGCGCCACACGCCATAAGCCTGTACAATAAATGGTACGCCGCCAAGCGTCCGGTCGAAATGCATCTCTTTGGCAAAGGAGGCCACGGGTTTGGGGTGGGCAATGCCGCCAATACGACCTTTGGATGGGTTGACCAGTTCGGAAGGTGGTTGACAACGGGAGGGCTGATGAAAGGGAAGTGATGCGAATCTGTCGGCGGGTCAAAGGTCGTCCAACGCCTCCTTTGGCACGGTAAGAAACGAGATTTTCTTGTGGATCCAGGGGAAGCCCTTTATCTTTCGCTCAGGCAAGGCCAGATGGCCCGACTACTTCAGATACCGATAGAATGATACCCGTTCCGTTAACTTTTAGAGGCATCACGGCCATATCTGTCGTGCTGGTCGTTACGATGATCTTTTACATCAAATATAATTCAAGAGAAAAGAAGGATTATGCGAAGACGACGGGAGAAATAGTGTACCTGAATAAACACCTTGGGGAACTTCCGTTTCGGGATATCGGCAAATACAGATATCTGATGTTGCAGGGGTATCCTTTTCCTTTTGAAATATTTGTCGGCAAGGACCCCGGTGATTTCAGTCCGAAATACGACCAGATCGACAATCTACGGCCTGGGGATGTTGTCTCTGTTTTTTACTATGAGACCGAATATACTCAAGAAGAAAAAATCAATCGATACATTCAATTTATTGACAAAGGTGAGACTTCCTTTTTCGAACAAGGAGACTCGCAATGGACAATGGCATGGGTTGCAGTCGGACTCATGTGCTTCGTGATTGCCGGTGCATTTGCCTTGTGGAAATTCAAAAAAATAGAATTCTAAGGAACGTTGGACAGGCCTCTACGGCGGCGCTGCCAAAGGAAGTTCGGGGATTGTGCTGGCTTTGTTGGCCTAAAAAAGGTCGCCGAGGTTGAAGATGATGTATAGTACCATACCGATGGCACCCCGATGCTTAAAGAGCTCCGGATGCGTCTCGCGGTTTTTTGAGAATCCAGGAGCGACCCCACACGATCAATGTGGTCAGTACTACGGTAATCAGTAACGTCAGCCACAGCATAGTCCGAATGATTTGGTTACTTGAAGATACTGAAAAATTGCCTCTGCAACAATTTAGCGCCTCATTTTAGAACTCTCCCGATCCCAAACTGGTTGCCGGTCGCCACGGCTTTCTTGCCGTCAAAGTGTATCTCCACCACTTTTTCGCTCATGACGGGATTGCCTTTTTCATCCTTCAAGGTCGTTAAGGTCTTTCGCGTTTTCACGTCGATGATCTCCCCGGTGGAAGGGTAGGCGTGTTTCCCATCCAGGCTGAACGTGATCCATCCCGGCTGATCTCTCACTTCTAGGCTGGCCACCTGTTTGGGGGGCATCACCGCATTGTCAAAAATGTGTAGCCGTTGGTTGAAGGCGTCGCAGAGCCAGATCTCTTTTTCATCGGGCGTTAGTCCAATGCCGTGACTGGGGCAGCCGTGGCGTTTTACCGGGCCCTTTTGAAAACCTTGTACTTCGACGTGATAGAGTTTATTCCCCGTCGTCATGTCGCCGATCTCAAAGCCGAGCAATTCGTTGACGTTTACATAGCACCGTGTTTGCGCGCCGTTGATCGTGAACGGGCGGACGCTGTTGGCAAAAGGGCCCACTTGTTTGATCATGGCGTGTGTGCGGGCGTCCGCCACACCGAGGGTCGGCGTGCGAAGGCCTGCGAGGTAGACCTTGGTGCCGTCGGGGCCGTAGAGCGTGTTGTGCGCGCCGGAGTTGGTGGTGATCTGTTTGATGACCTCTCCGGTTTCGGCGTCCACCACATTCCAATGTTCCTTTTCCAGGGTGGGGAGATAAATGATCTTCCCGTCGGGGGAGATGGCGAGACGGTCGCAGCCGCCGTCATATTGTTTCTCCCACACCACTTTTTCGGTGGCCAGGTCAATGCGTTGGAGCGCCTCGAGGGTGGTGACGTAGATGCTGTTCGTGGCGAGGCTCACGGCAACACCTTTCACATTGGACGGTGTGCCATCCGCTTTGAGTCCGCCCGTGGGAATGCGTTTCACCAGGCGGTAATTATCCGCTTTGTCATAGACCAGGATGCCATGTCCACCATATTCGAGGTAGTCACGGATGCCGGGGACGGCCACGTAGAGGTATTGATTTATCTTGGCGACAGGCGGCGCAGTGTCTCGCTGCGTCACCGGCGCCCAGGATGCCGTCACGACGACAATTCCGAGCAGGGCAATAAGGATGATTCTAGATCTTGAATTCATGATATTAAAGTTATATACTAACACCACACGACAACCCGGTTTTTGATGAGCGGGATTTTTCTAACGGCTATCGCAATCAGCCCCTTTTATTGCCGCGTTCGCACCCTATTAATTTGAAGGCGCTAACCTAGGTTTGTAAAAAAGAACCACGCCATGAAGACAGTTATCTCAAAGGACGGCACGGCCATCGCCTATGATCAAACCGGATCGGGACCGCCCCTGATCCTGGTGGACGGCGCCTTCTGCAGCCGGACCTTCGGCCCCATGCCAAAACTCGCCCCGCTGCTGGCAGCTCATTTCACCGTGATTGCCTACGACAGGAGAGGGCGTGGCGATAGCACCGATACAAAACCTTATGCTGTTGCGCGCGAGATCGAAGACCTGGAGGCGTTGATCAAAGAAGTTGGCGGATCGGCGTTCGTGATGGGCATGTCGTCTGGGGCTGTGCTCTCGCTTCGTGCCGCTGCTGCTGGGCTCAACATCAAAAAGCTGGCCCTCTACGAACCACCCTTTATGGTGGATAGAACGACCGGTCATCAGCCGCCGGCAGATCACACCGCGCAACTCACGCAACTGATCGCATCAGGTCAAAGAAGCCAGGCTGCGAAATACTACCTGGTGCGCGTCATCGGCATGCCTTCAATATTTTATTACGTGATGCGCTTGTTACCCATGTGGTCAAAAATGAAAGCAATCGCACCCTCGCTTCCCTATGACTCTGCCGTGATGGGAGACTTCGGATTCCCGGCCGACCTTCTTTCCACGATAACAACGCCCACGCTGGTGAGTGGCGGAGGGAAAAGCCCGGCACTCCTTCACCGCGCGGTGGACGCAGTTTCCAAGACGATGCCAAACACACAGCGTCGCATGCTGGCGGGCCAGACGCATAATGTGGACGTGAAGGTTTTGGCGCCGGTGCTGGAGGAATTTTTTAGGGGGTGAGTTTGAAATTTGGAGGCTGTGAAGCTGAAAGTTGTATGACTCTGCGAGAAATAGGAGCCAGAATCCAGGAGCCAGGTGTTGGGATCGGTATTTAGTAGCCAGTAGTCATTGACAATTTTAATTTCTTCTGTCTGTTGTTCACGGGGTGAAGGGTTTGCTATATTAAATTAGTTATTTTGGGAATGGTGCTATGGGACATCTTTGATTTGGGTTAAACTAATTTATAAAGCGATGATCAGAAGAAATTTTTTGAGGCAAGTTTCATTTTTGACGAGTGCGGGACTTGCCGACTTGAAGGGGATAACATCCGTTGCGAAAAATAAAAATGACAGAGACCTCTGGTTGGAGACGTTGTTGCGTGTTGCCGCGCCTGTTCTGACCGCGCTTAGCGAGAACCAATTGAAACAACGCATGCCGGTGGAAGCACAGCCCAGTGCGGTGGCCGACAGGAAGAAGGTGACTTATCTTGAAGCCCTGGGGCGGACGCTTGCGGGTATCGCGCCCTGGTTGGAGCTTTCGGAGGGAAGCAGTTCCGAAATGGACTTGCGGAAAAAGTATGTCGCACTTTCTATTGCTTCGATCAAAAATGCCGTAACGCCAGGCTCCGCGGACTACATGAATTTTACGGAAGGTGCGCAGCCCCTTGTCGATGCGGCTTTCCTGGCGCATGGCTTACTTCGCGCTCCCAAAGCGCTGTGGGGCAACCTGGATGCTGCAACGCGTGATCATGTTGTTGCCGCGCTTCGCTCTACCCGGGTGATCAAACCCTATAACAGCAACTGGTTATTGTTTGCCGCCATCGTGGAAGCGGCGTTGCTTAAATTTTCGGGAGAATGTGAGATGAGTAAAATCGAGTACGGCATAGAACAACACCAGTTGTGGTACAAGGGCGATGGCGTGTACGGCGATGGGCCGGATTTGCATTTTGATTATTATAACAGCTATGTCATTCATCCCATGTTGCTGGACGTTAGCAAGACCGTGGCAGAAGAAACCGGAAAGATGACGGACCTGTCCGCGTTGTTTATAAAGCGCGCCAAGCGCTATGCCGAAATCCAGGAGCGATTGATCTCGCCGGAGGGAACATTCCCACCGGTGGGCAGATCCATCCCTTATCGCTGCGGCGCCTTTCAACTGTTGGCCCAGATGGCGTTGCAAAAGCAGCTACCTGAAAGTCTGAAACCCGCGCAGGTGCGGAGTGCTTTAACGGCGGTTATCAAACGAACCATGCTGGGCCCTCACACTTTTGATGACAAGGGTTGGTTGACGATCGGTTTGGCGGGACATCAGCCGGGAGTGGGGGAGAGTTATATTTCTACGGGGAGTCTTTATTTGTGCACCACGGCGTTCCTGCCGCTGGGGCTTGGACCTGAGGATGGGTTTTGGAAAGCGGAAGAGGAGGATTGGACGAGCCGGAAGGCGTTTGGGGGGAAGGAGTTTCGGATTGATAAGGCTTTGTGAGGGACCGACTGGGGATGTTTATCTTAGAAAAATCATTTTAAACCGCAAAGACGCAGAGAACGCAAAGAAAACGAAAAGATTACCTTTGCGTCTCTGCGGCCTAAGATGATTTCGCTATTTCTTCTTCTTTTTGGAAAGAGATAAATAGGCCTCGGATGTCGTATCCTTTTCTTCATCTATGTTGAATTCCCCACGCAACGTGAGTTTCTTATCCGTAAGTTCATCGATGATATATTGATTGGTTTCCACGTCGGCCGTCAGGGTTAACATCATGGCTCTTCGGCCATCATCCGCGACTTGCTCCAGCTTCCATTTGAAGACCTGTTCCTCCTTCTTGGGACAATTCTTTGTGGTTTGTCCATACCACCAGGTTCCCGTGCCGTCCGCGCGGAGTTCAATTTGTATATCCTTTCGGCACTTGTCGTTGAATGTAATGAAAGAATTGAAGGCGTTGCTGGCGTCGGCGCGTTTGTATTCCTCGGCGCTCAGGCGTCAAGAAGAAGGCTAAGAAGAAGTAATCGAACAATGGCATCAACGCAACTAAATCCAAAGATTTTAGAAAAACTTTCCAGAAAACTGAATTTGGAGAAAAGTACTGTTCGTCAAGCTATCTCGAAGTTGAAGCAGAAGAACGCCAGATGCACGCTCAACGCTGTAGCTCAAATTTATGCTATGGCAAATGGCTTAACAGTAATGCAGCAACTATCGCAAGCCGATAAGATTACGTTGCCTCACATTGAACAGTCTAAGGAAAAAATTAAAGTTGTTGTTAAACCGAAACAAAACCAGGGGGAGAAGATCCGCGTTTTAATAAATTATGACAGCGAAGATTATTTTATCAAAGGACACATTAAGGAGTTAAACCGCGCTTATACTTACAAATGCTATACTGGAGCTTATATTCTCTCTAGGAAGATCATCGAGAATCTAATTATTGATATCCTTCAAAAGCATTATCCTTCAAGTGAAAGCTTAGAGAATAAGGCTCTTTACTGGGACATTAGCCAGAGGCGTTTCAAAGACTTTAGCATTATTCTTAAGAACCTACTTGATAAAAAAGATGACTTTGAACCGTCCAAGAGTAAGGCAATAGAAAGATTGTATCAATTAGCAAAAAAATACAAAGAGGAAGCTAACGATAAGACCCACTCCTGGTATCATCTAGTTTTGAATGCTACGGAATTTGACGAGCTCCGGCTTGAGGATATGATTGAACTTATTAAAAAGATTGAAACTTAAACATCGTGAAAATAAAACAATCTAAATCGGACAACGAGCTTCTCCAAGAGATAAGCAACAAGTTAAGCGATCTCATTGCGATAAATGGAATTTTGAACAAGAATAAAGAGGATCAAATCATATACTTGGCGAATCAAGGATATAGTAACGCTGATATTTCTAGGTTAATAGGGATTCCCAAAGGGACAGTAGATGTCATCAGAGCAAAGAGCTCAAAGAACAAGAAAAAATAATCTTATGGATAAAAAGGATGAGCTTATTTTAGGCAAACTCGATACAATTATCGGATTGCTGGCCTCACAGGGTAAGGAACCGGATAAGCAAATAGAGATTCTTAGATCTTTGGGTTTCACCATCAAGCAGATTTCAGATGTAACCGGGTTGCCGGATGGAACAATTAAGACCAAGATGAGGAGGAAGAGACTCGATAAATAAAAATTCCCGTTACTTAAGCCAAATTGAACACAATTCTTAATATTTTTTTTCTAAAAAGATATGGCAAACGTGAAAACTAAGAAAGAGGACACCAGGGATCCAATATCTAAAAGATTGGATGCTCTCATTCGCTTACTCATAGATTTGAATCGTGAAGAAAAAGCCGTTATGAATGATGGTGTTGCGTCTCGGCTTTTAAAATCCGCTGGGCTATCTCCAACGGAAATAGCAACAATCCTTGGAAAGGGGTCTGCTACTGATGTCGCGCAATATTTGTATAGTAAGAAGAGAAAGAAGTAAATATGTCAACGACAGTCTCTGATGTTAGTGGGAATAGAAATGACAAGATAGTGAACGCTGCGAAAGTCCTGGGTAGATCATCGCAGAGAATAGAATTGTTCCAGAAAGTATACAGTGGCAAAAAGGTTAAATCAGTCTCTGAATTGATGAGATTGACAGGTTATACTCAGGTGAGAGTGCTCCAGTTAGCAAAGGGCCTTGCTTCCGAAGATATTATTTTACAAATTAAAATAAGGGGTCAAGGAATTTCATATAAAAAAATTGACTTCTATAATATTCACAGGAACACAATTGTTCGGCTCGCTAGGAACAAAGACAAATTAGAAAAGGTCCCAACAAAGGTAAACCCAATATACAATGGTAAAGGCGCTGCTGTCAAAATTGAGCACTTATCTATTGCAAAAAAAATGATAAATGCAATAGAATTAACTATTGATGATCTCAATTTCTTCAAAAAAATCAGCAAGTTCAAAACGACAAAAATTAATATTGAGAAGCTTTCGGAAACTGACTTTAAAAATGGTATAAAAAAAATAATAGGAGAGCCGGGCGTATTTAAGGATTGGGGTGGCGAGGTTAACGATTTATTGACTACTAAAGTTCTTTATAAAGATAGACGGATAAGAACAGCATTTGCATTTAAGGGGCCGGGAAAAAAAGGAAAGCTAACGCCAGCAAGAATGGGTAAAAATGGCGATCAAATTCAGCGCTTATTTAATAGTCCTGCGGAACTTTTTATAATTCAGTACTGGGATCAAATTGACCAGTCTGTTATCGATCAAGTCCAGACATTCGCGAAACTGAAATCAATAATGGAGGGAAAGAAAATATATTATTGTATCATCGATGGGCATGAGACAAAGCGGATAGTGGAGGCGTATCGACTTTTTTTTCCTAAAAAATCAGTTTTTTAAAATTGCCGATTATAAATCTTAATTTGACTGATAAACTTACACTACGGGGCGAAGGTTTTTTGGTACGTACACCCGCTGAAGTTCAGTTGACGACAATTTTATCTTTATCTCTATAAAAAAATTAGGCTGATGGGTACATTTTTTACGCAAATAACTGAGCTCTCACACATACCAGGTAGGCATCGCCAGTATGCGGAGTCTCTTTTGTCGATATTTATTTCAACGATTCTAGATTTAGATGAAATAGATATTGGAGTGTCCGATGGGGCGCATGAGGTCAAATCAATTATAACATTTACTAGTGATGAGTCAGAGTCTGTGCTTGTCCACTTAACATATTGCACAAATGAGAATTTCAAAATAGAGGTCGTTGATAACTCGGATGAATTTGAAGATAGCAAATTCTACTATATAATCCACCAAGACTCCCTGTTAGAAAAAATGATTCCAGAAAAACTAAGGGAACTCATGGATGATGTTGCATTTAAAGGAGAGCCTAGAATGGTTAACCCTAAAATCCTTAAGTAATCAGAAATGCTGAATGCACTTGCACCAATATGAAATTTCCCTATCTTACCCTATGAAAAGAATCTTTCACTTCTCCTTGGTAGCCTTGGCCGTTGTATCCTGCAAACAACAAGATGCCCCTCAACAAAAGAAGTATGTAGAAGTCGCCCAGATCGATACCTCTATAAAACCAGGCAACAACTTCTTCCGCTACGTCAACGGAACTTGGTATGACACCGCGAAAATTGCCGCCGACCAGGTGGGCGTTGGCTCCTACAGCTTTCTAAACATTCCCCAGAAACTGCTCCTCCAAAGCATCTTAGAGGAGGCCTCAAAAGCCACTGGCGCAGAGGGAAGCATCGAACAAAAAGTAGGAGACTTTTATGCCTCGGGAATGGACACCGTTGGTATTAACCAGCGAGGATTCGAACCCATCAAATCCATGCTGGCCCGAATAGATGCTATTCAAGATCGGACCATGCTCATGAATTTTGTAGCCGATGAACTGAAGGTGGGCGACTACTCCATCATCAGTTTCGAGATCTCCCCCGATAATGAAAACAGCAGCATCAACATTGCCCATTTCAGCCAGGCAGGCATCGGGTTGCCGGACCGGGATTATTATTTTAAAACCGATTCGTCATCGCTCGCCATTCAAAGTGCTTATAAAAAATATATCGCCACCTTGTTCCAATTGACGGGCGATAGCGAAGCATCCAAGAACGCCGACATTGTTTATGACATCGAAAAACAATTGGCTTCATCCCACAAAACAAGGATCGAACGCCGGGACGTAAAGGCCAATTACCACAACCTGCCCGTGGCGGGGATCAATAAAAAGCAGCCCAACATCGGGTGGGTTGCCTTGCTCAAGAACCTGGGATTGGATACCGACACCGTGGACATCGCGCAACCCGCTTATTTCGACAAGCTGAATGCCATGCTCACCTCGGTGCCTGTCGATCATTGGAAGGTCTATCTGAAGGCAAGCTCCATGACGTCGTATGATGAAATTTTGAGCAAGCCTTTTGAAAAGGCATCGTTTGAATATAACAAAGCGTTGTCCGGGCAATCCACAGAAAAGCCACGCGCACAAGTCATTGCCGATGCGGTGGACCGGCAGTTGGGCTTTGCCTTGTCGCAATTGTATGTTAAAAAATATTTCAACGAGGACGCAAAGAAGAGAGCCCTGGAGTTGGTGAACAACCTGACAAAGGCATTTGAAAACAGGATCAATCAACTGGACTGGATGAGCGACAGCACCAAGCTGAAAGCCAAGGAGAAATTGAATGCCATCACAAAAAAGATCGGCTATCCCGATGTGTGGCGGGAATATAAAGTCAAAATAGACAGGAATAAATTTTTTGAAAATGTCGTGGCGCTCCGACAGGATGAATATCAATATCAAACCGGGAAGCTCAATAAACCTCCTTACAAACAGGACTGGGAAACAACGCCGCCCACCGTCACGGCCTATTACAATCCTTCCTTCAATGAGATTGTTTTCCCAGCGGGGATCTTGCAATATCCTTACTTTGATTTGTACGCTGACGACGCCATCAATTACGGTGGCATCGGCATGGTGATCGGCCATGAACTGACCCATGCTTTTGACGACCAGGGGGCACAATTTGACAAGGATGGCAATGTGAAGAACTGGTGGACGCCGGCGGACTACGAAAAGTTCAAAGCAAAAACACAGCAAGTGATTGACTTGTACAGCACCTTTACCGTGCTGGACAGCGTTCATGTTAAAGGTGGACTCACGGTGGGAGAAAACACGGCCGACAACGGCGGCGTTGCCATTGCCTACGACGCGTTCAAGCTGACCAAACAGGGACAAGACACCACCAAGATCGATGGGTTCACGCCGGATCAACGTTTCTTTTTATCGGTCGCCCGGATCTGGCGTGTAAAGACCCGTGACGAGTTTTTGCGCACGTATATCAATACGAATCCCCATTCACCGGCCATGTGGCGTGTCAATGGCCCGCTGATGAACTTTACTCCTTTTTATAAGGCATTTAATGTGCAGCCGGGAGAGAAGAACTACAAGAGCGACAGCGTGCGGATAAAAATTTGGTAGCTGCAAACCCGTGATGGATTGAGCCGGCTGGTAACCAAGGACTTCGACGTCTAGGTTGTCAGCCGGTAATGCAGTTGAACGGTGTGATCATTCAGTTTCTTCACATCAACCAAAGCCATTTTGATTTCATGATCAACCTCTTTCAGCAGGGGCAAGCCTGCACCGAACAATACAGGTTCGACCACGAGGATAAGTTCATTCACCAACCGGGCCTTCATGAACTCGCTTACAGTAGCCGTGCCTCCAATGATAACCGCTTCTGAATAGCCCTGGTGCTCGAGCATCGCGGCAATGGCCTGAGGTTTTTCGCTGGTGAAAATCACATTCGACTGGGCGGGCTTTGCCGATGTATCATGCGTAAGGACAATCAAGGCACCCTCATTTTTGAGCGGGAGATAATCGGGAGCGAGGATGTTGTAGGTGGTCTTTCCCATGATCACCGCTTTCGTTTGCTGACTGATAGCCATAAATCCCTGACCATACTCTTTCGACAACCAGTCGGGCACATTTCTTTGATTGGAGATCTTTCCATTGGCAGAGGCTGCCAGGTAAACTGTTATTTTCATCGTTGTTTTGTTTTATATGCTTTCACTCAAAACGATCCGGTCACTGGGAAAGTTGATGGCGGAAGGCAGTGATTAGGGGGCAGGTTGCGGCAAAACAGCGGTGCGAATGCGGCGCGCAACGGAAATCAAGAATCTGTAAATAGTTGAAAGTTAGTTCGCCGGCTCCCGAAGGAAGGCTTTGATGGTGGGAGGAAGGATAGGTAAGCGTGGGCGATAAAACACCTGGATTGGGATGGTCATCGCCCACGCAAATTCAAATAGGTTTACTCGCTCCAGGGCGGCTTAATGCCATTCGTTCGGGCATAAGCAATCAACTGTCCCAGGTGTTCGTTGGAATGGCCCAGCATGATCAGGATGGCCGTCATGTTGGTGTACTCGCCGGGGAAAGGGAACACAACCTTATTGCCAAGCGCTGCGTCCTGGGTGTTCTTGATGGCCGCAGTAGCCACTTCATACGAGCGTTTCAGTTCGGCAGCAATAGCTTCTTTTGTTTTCAAATCTTTTTCCAGGGTTTCCATGTTCACGCCATCCGGGATCTTTGCGCCCAACTTGGAAGCGAAGAAATAGTTTGCCGAGATAATGTGCGCAAGAACTTGTGATACGTTGCGCACGCCGGTACCGGGAGACCAGGCGTACTTGTCGGCCGGAATGGCCTGCGCCAGTTGCATGACATGTCCGGAGACAAACGTGATGGATCCAGCAGATTCCTTTTGGAATTGTCCCTGGCAAAAGGCGTGCATCGAAATGACTAGGGCTGCAAGGGTGGCTGCAGTGGTGGTTAGTTTTTTCATAGTGCTAAGGGTTTATGCATGGAAGTTAGGAAAGTTCTTGCACCAGCACGATGAAGATTGTATTAAAATGTAGTGTTCAGTTTCCTCCGATCAGGAATAAACTAACGGTCAGGTCAACAAGGCATAAACAACATGCAGTGACCTCTCTTCCAGACACCTAAACAGGGGGATGTCGCAACCTTAAGGCGTTCTCTTTCGTATACTTTGGTATTCTATGTATATAGAAATCAGAGTATAGTTATTATCTTGAATATCAATATGATACCAAAAAATCTAACCGCTGCGTCCACCAAACTCATCATTCTGGGTATTCTCCGGCAAGGCAATAGCTATGGCTACCTGATCATCAAAAAAATCAAGGAATTATCAGGTGGTAAAATGAAGTATTCTGACGGAATGCTCTATCCCGTGCTGCACAACCTGGAAAAGGAGGGGCTCATCCAATCCGAGTGGGTGATGCAGGACGATGCGCGACCGAGGAAGTATTATGCCATCACTGAAAATGGTAAGAAAGAACTTGTCGCAGAAAGAGAACACTGGGTACACGTGAACTCCGTGTTGGAAGCGATCTGGCAATTGAAACCGACCAAATGACACGTTTATGTTTGACCTCGAGAAGGAAATAACACAATGGCTCAAGTCTTTTAGCAAGCACCGGGCGTTCGATCATGGAGCTTTGTGGGAAATGGAGCTGCACCTGCGCGATCACATCGAAGATCTGATGGCGAGCGGCCACAGCGAGCAAGCGGCTTTTGAACTTGCCGTGGCAGAATTTGGCGACATCAACCGAATGGCAGACGAAGACTTCCTGAATGTGAAACGAAAAACGACGTTGCGATCCGTCATCCACGCAGCGATGGTAAAGAACTATTATTTCACCGCCATCCGGCATTTCATCAGACATCGAAATTACTTTTTGATCAACATCTCCGGGCTCACCATGGGGATGGCCTGTTTTATCATGATCGCCTTGTATGTAGCCAATGAGTTGAGCTATGACAGGTTTCATTCCAAGGCGAACAAGATCTACCGGGTCAACACAAAGTTCACCAATCCAAACGGTTCCGGCGATCGGGCCGTGTGTCATTCGCCGCTGGCCAGAACCATGCTGAACACTTATCCCGAAGTGGAGAGTGCCACCCGCGTTTTGCGTATCGGCACGTTGCGCATTGGGACGCCGGATTCGGGGCGGGAGCATTATAGCGAGGACGGAATTCTTTACACGGACTCGACTTTTTTCGACGTCTTTGATTTTAAGCTGCTGAAAGGAAATCCGAAGACTGCGCTGGTGAAGCCGGCTTCTTTGGTACTGACAGAAACGTATGCAAAAAAATACTTTGGCGATCAGGACCCCATCGGAAAGCAGATCACGGTCGAAGACGATGATCGTTTTTTTTATGTGGTGACCGGGGTGGTGGCGGATGTCCCGGCCAATTCGCACATCCAATTCGACATGCTGATTTCTCTGAGCACCAGCGCGCTTTGGAATAACGACAGTTGGATTGCCAGTTCGGCTATGCATACCTACGTGATGCTCCGACCCGATGCCGATGCAAAAGCATTGGAGAAGAAAATGCAGGACATGGTGTACAAATATCTGGGTCCGGAAATAGCGCATTATTCGGGCCTCACGATGGCGCAATGGGAGAAGGCGGGAGGCTATACAGGGTATTACCTGATCCCTTTAAAAAATATTCATCTTTACTCCACCAGCACCGAGGAACTCGAGCCCGGCGGCAGAATTTCCTACCTCTTCATTTACGCGCTCATTGCCCTCATCATCTTATTCATTGCCATCTTCAATTTCGTGAACATGGCCACAGCACAGTCGGCCCTTAGAGCAAAAGAGGTCGGCGTAAGAAAGGTGGTAGGGTCTACGCGGGGCGGACTGATCTTTCAGTTCATCCTGGAGTCGGTCATTGTTTCGATGCTCGCGGCCGTTGTGGCGGGCATTTTAGTGACGTGGCTCAGTCCCTTGTTCACCGGCTTGGTGGGCAAACAGCTCGCGTTTGGTATCGCCTCGCATTACGCAGGACTGTTGTCACTCGTAGCACTGGCTATCATTGTCGGGCTTCTGGCGGGCGCATATCCCGCGTTCGTACTTTCCTCCATTCTGCCGATCGACGTGCTAAAGGGCACACTCCACAAAGGCACAAGAACCGGATGGGTACGGAACTTTCTGATCGTGGTGCAGTTCACCGCATCAATGGTCATCATCATCGCGACGATGGTGGTGTATCAACAACTGGATTTCATGCTCACCCGGAATCTGGGGTTCAACAAGGACAACATTCTCGTGATTCAACGACCTGATGTTTTGAAGGAAGGGCAGGAGGCCTTCAAAAATGCTCTGCTCGCCAATCCCAACATCAGCGCGGTGGCGCATTCGAACACCCTTCCTGGAAAACTCTATCCCCAAAGGTCATACCGGCTGAAAGGCAATGACGAAAGCTTTGTGTTCAAGTTCAATCACGTGAGCCATACGTTCCGGGAAGTGATGGGGTTGGAGTTGGTGGCAGGGCGATTCTTTTCGAAAGAACACCGTATGGATACCAGCGCAGTGGTGATCAACGAAGCCGCCGCAAAAGCCTTTGGAGTTGAAAATCCCATCGGCCAACAGTTGACTTCACCCTGGCACGGAGGTGACCTGGTGACCATCGTTGGTGTGGTGAAGGATTTTAATTTTGAGTCCCTTCATAGCAAAATAGAACCCATCGCATTCGAACTCATGCCCGAAAATTCAAATCAGGGCGGCTTCATCACCGTCAGGATGAGCCGTGATGAAAACGTCCGTGAGACCGTTCAGTTTATCGAAAGCACGTGGGCACAACATTCCAACGGGAAGCTTTTTGAGGCTTTCTTTTTTGACAACGACTACGAAAAACTTTACCAATCTGAAATTGCCACGGGGAAAGTATTGCTCGTGTTTGCATCGCTCTCCATCTTCATCGCATGCCTGGGGCTTGTGGCACTTCTTGCCTATACGGTCGCTATCCGGAAAAAAGAAATTGGTGTGCGAAAAATTCTGGGAGCGGGAATGGGGAGCCTGGTCAATCTGCTCTCCGCTGAGGTGGTGAAACTGATCGTGATTGCTGCTCTTGTGGCGTGGCCGCTAGCTTACCTGGGCGCCCAATACTGGCTTCAAAATTTTGTCGATCAAATCGAGATCAAGCCCTGGTTATATCTGTCCGCTACGGGCGTGGTGGTGTTGATCTGTGGGTTAGCGGTTAGCTTGCAGGTGGTGAAGGCGGCAGGGGAGAACCCTGTGCATTCGCTGAGGCAAGACTAGTAGATGGCTTTTGCCGGCTCGACCGGTTTTGCGTCAGCTCGGAGTCAAAAGGTGGGCGTGGGGTTTACCATAAAAAAATCATCCGTTCAAAAAGCGAACGGATGATTTTTTAACATGGCTCCTATGCGGCAACGACAATCCAAATCTATCTCACTTCAAAACCAGCGTCTGCCGGTGTGCACGTCCGTCGGGGCCCGCCACGCTAATGATGTATAGGCCCTTGGGTGCCTGCGACAGATCGGGTTGGATGGTAACGGGCGCCGTCACATCTTTTTTGTAAATCGTTTTGCCAAAAAAGTCGGTGATCGTGATTTGGGTCGACAGTTTGGCGCCGTTGGTGCCGACGTCGATGGTGGGGTTGCCCGATGCGGGGTTGGGAAACACCGACAGGCTGGTGACTTGTGTCACACTACCATCCAGCATGAAGCGCAGCGTTGTGCCACGCTGCGGCGTTGCGACCTCGACGACGGTGGCCAGGGGAGCGGTGAACTTTTGTTGCCATAACGTTTTGCCGTCAGCATCCTGGAGGGCGATGATAAAGGGTACTTTCACATTTTTCTCGGTGGCCACGTCGAGTTGGAAATTCTGCTCGCGCGACGTTATCCGCAGTTTTACGTCTTCGATGCCTGCGGGAACGAGTTCCTTGTCGAGCACAACAAAGTCCTGGGACACTTTATTGGTTTCGATCGCTGCGGTGGCGATGAAGGACTGTTTGTCGTCTACCGGATAGGTGACCTGGAAGGGTTTGTCGTACGTCTTACTCCACACTTCCTGGCCGGGTTTGTCGAGCAGGGCGACACGCATCAGTGGATCGATACAGGGTATTGTGCACGGCGTGGGGAGGGTCCAGTCAACGTCTATGCCCGTCCAGCACCACTCGCGTTCGGGGGCGTAGGCATGGATGTCTACCCGCTCGACTACCGTTGGCAACACCGCACATTCGAGGGGATCGCGATAGGCATACAAGGCATAGACCGGAGTGCCGATGACCGGGCCGGTAGACAAGACGATGTACAACTGGCATTGGTAGACGCGCTGGTCGCTTGCAGGATGTATCCGCGTTCCCGGGGGCATCGTGGTCGCCGTAAACGTGGCGCCATCATAGGCATACCACTGCGGGAAGAACGAGCCATCGTTCACCACGCCCCACATTTTACCGGCGTATGGTTCCAGCGTTGTTTTGGCGTATTGCAACCCCGAGGGTATGGTTACCTTGGTTTGCGTTGTGCCGTCGAACCGGTTCAGGATGCCACCCTGTGCCAGGTGGGGTGGAGCGACAGGTCTGTGTTCATAGGTGGGTATATAAAGACGATCGTTGAAGATCTCCATTTCACATCCGCCCGGCTCACCGATGTGGTCGGGGTGATCGACGTAGACTTCGATATCGGCACCATCGAAGCTGATGATCTGGCGTTCGGTGAGGTAATGGTAGTAGCGCATATACATCTTTCCCTGGAACAGCTTCTTGTCGCTGACAATCTCCGGGTATCCTTCCCTGACGCAAGTGTACATGAAGGACAACGACATCCGCGAGAAACTGGCGCCATCGTATTTTATCCAATGGGTTATCGACGTGGCGTCGCCCCGGGTCGAGTCCAATGAAATGGCTTCGATGTAAAGGACGTCGCGGTAGGAGAAGGGGGTGTGCCCGATCAGCCTCACCGTTGCCGGGGGAAGGACGTCGTCGGGAATGTCGATGGGCGTAACGGCGGCCCCATCATAGCGCAACAGCTCGGCCCGGCCGGTGGACGTGGTGCGATCGGGCATGAAGTAAAGCATGTCCCGAAGCTGCTCGAACTGCGTGTCCTGGTAAAGGTTGTAACCCTTTGGCAAGGGAACGGCGGCTGTCACGGCGCCGTTGTATTTGTGCAGCGAAAACTTGTTGTGCTCCGCATTCTGGAGCACGAGCATCAGGTTGTTTTGATACACCACCATTTCGGATTCCGTGGGCTGCAAGCCTGCAGGCAGCGTTACGGGGCTAAACTGGCCGCTAACACGGCCGGTGATACAAAGGGCAAACAGGAGAAGACTCCAGGGGGAGCAAAGCGAGGGTCGATTTTTTTTCATATAACTGTATTTGGGGGTTAACGTAGTGTATGAAGGTCGTTGGTTTTTTTTGGGCAGGACTAAAAGGATCGTTTCATTTCCTGTGTATTTTGATACGTGGGCGCAAGGAAAAGCCGCGCCGGGTTACGCCGTCCAAAATCTTGTATTTCAGACAACCTTGCTGCGCCGAAAAAATGGGGGATCGTCACCGGGTGTGAATGCGACAAATTTAGGGCTGAATGCGGAAAGTATCGGTTGTGAACAGGACAGCGCCGGAAAATTCCCGCCAGCCTTGCTATCTTCGTATGGTCACGACCTCGACATAAAAAATTAGCTTTAAACCAGGAGAGAAAATGAGAAAACTAATTGCCGCCATCAATACGACGATCGACGGATTTTGCGACCACACGGCAGGGGTTCCGGACGCTGAAATACATCAGCATTACACCGAATTATTAAAAAGCGCAGGCGCCATTTTATATGGGAGAATAACCTACCAACTCATGGAGAACTATTGGCCGGGGGTCGTGAAAAATCCCACCGGCAATAAAGCCATGGACGACTTTGCGGTGGCCATACAGGACGTTCCTAAAATTGTTTTTTCCCGCACGCTGAAGCATGTTGAATGGGAAAATACAAGATTGGCCACGCGAGACCTTCGGGAGGAAGTCTTGGAACTCAAACAGCAAACGGGTAAGGATGTTTTCGTGGGTAGCCCGGGGCTAATAGGAGCGTTGACAAAACTTAATTTATTTGATGAATATCAACTCTGTGTTCATCCCGTGATCGTAGGGACCGGGTTGCCACTATTTAAAGACATCCGTGAAAGAATTGTTCTCAAGGGTGTAAAATCAAAGGCTTTCAAGTCTTCCGGTGCGACGATACTTTATTATGAGCCCACAAAATAAGTCCCTGCTTTTCTCCAGCGCAAGGGAGAGAACAAGAAGGATGAATTAAACTTCCTGGATAAATAATTTTCCATCGCGCAACACACGACCCGCAATAACATTCCGGTCGTCGTCCCCCATCAAGGTCTCATAGACATCTTTCCACCACACATCGGAATAAAAATACCAGGCATGAGAGGGTTTGCCTTTTCGGATCTCAAGATTCACACCGTGGGCTTTATAGTAATCGCCACAATGGACATCGACCGCTTTTTGGGGTACGTCCGATGGCAATCCGATACGGCCCACGCGGTTTTTGAATCCGGCGCGCTTTGCATTGGAAATTGCCAGCACGGCGTCGTGAGGATTGTAATAGTTGGTGAGACGGTTACAGTGGCGGTACACAGATTCTCCGCGTGGGGCACTCATGGAGTCGCTCGAAACATCACCCCCGAATAGGATCAGCTGACTTAACGTCCAGTTCACTTCGGCTGTGGACCGGGTGGTCTCCGAATCGTTGAACGACTCCTGGATTATGTATGCGCCGGAGGAGTGTGCCATGGCATGGATGTTCAGGATACATCCGCGACCCTGTTGTTTGGCAAGCAATGTAATCCCCGACTTTACCAGGGCCATGGCTGTCATCTTCGCATCGTGACGATCATCCAGATACAACAACGGCATTCCGTTACTCGGCCAATCAAAACTAATCAGCTCACCGACATAGCCTTGTTGTTGAAGATTCGATTTGATTTGTTTATGACGATCCAGGACTTCGCCGATGGTATAGTCCGTGCCGTGCACAAAGATTACAACGTCCCGTAACTCAGCCGGTGACGTCAATGAACTTAGGAAGTCCTTCTCTGAAACGATGTGATCGGACTTGGGATCGCTCTCCGCGTCTCCGAGTATGAGGTAGTTAACTTTGCCAGGCTCTGAGCCAAAACTCTCGCCTTTCTGATTGCGGGCACAAATAATGTAGTTGCTCATGGTATTCGGGGATAACAGCACAAACGGTCTCTCTAACAGCTAAGGAATGTAATCAACGCTTTGGAGAAAATCAATCGTGGTGCTGGATAATTTTTCTGGCGCCGAACAAAGAGTAGCGGGACTCGAAAGGAGCCCCGCTACTACATGCCACGTACTCATGACTTCACTTCTTGATGAAACGCTGATCATAAACTCGGTCTCCTTGCCTGACCTGAAAAATATAAAGGCCGGCAGACAGATTACTTATATCCAACACACTTTCCTCGATAGACATTGTTCTGTTGAATACTTTTCTTCCAAAGGCGTCGGTAATCGTGACCGACGTGGGGACATCGCCATCCAGATCCTGCCAGTCGATATTGAGTATGTCGTAAGCCGGGTTGGGGTACAACCGAATATTCGACCCCGCATTCGTTTCGTCACTAAAATTCCAGTGGCCGGGTTTCTTTGTGACCACGAAGGCATCTGACATCGGACTGGAACATCCGTGATGATTGACCTGCACCGTATAACTTCCCGATGACCGTACTTTAAGGATCTGGTCTGTTGCCCCCTTAATGGCTTCATTGTTCTTGAACCATTGATTGTCCGTTGCGCTGCTCGATCGCAATAAAAGATTTTCCGAATGCGACAAGGACGTGATGAGTGGCTTATCGATATCCATGCAAGAACGTTGATACTTGGCGATGAAGACATCATTATTGGCAACACCCGTTCGAAGTGTGTTTCCCGTGTAGGGATCAAAATTTACGGTGTCGCCAAAAAGTCCTGCCAGGTAATAACCCGTGCGGGTCATCGTGGCAGCTATGGATACGCTGTATCCCGAGGGTTGTCCCAGTGCCTTGGCCCAGTCGAGACTTCCATCATAGAAGGAATAGTGCGCCGAAAATGCCTCAGTCCGCGCATTCGAGCGACCGGCTTCATTTACACCGGGATCGAAATCAACGCTGCCGCCAAACAGTCCGCTAACATAAATTCCGGAGGGATCGGCAAGAACTTTTCGAGCTAAGGCGAAGCCGGTGGTTGGCAGACTCTGTGCCCAACGATATTTGCCGTCAGATAAACCATACTTTCCGATAAGGACGTTGTTGAACTCGTACGAACCGATCATACTGGTTCCTGCATCCGGGTCTGCATCGATCACACCATAGAAATCACCCACGAGATACAGGCTGTTGCCGAAACGACACATACTATAGATACTGCCGGTGCCAACGCTTTTGGCGTACCTGAAATTGCCCGTGCCCAAATCGTAACGGCCGAAGAAACCTCCAGAACCGTACAGAATATATTCACCCGATCGGGGATCAAAATCACCACTGTCGCCATAATGGCCATGAATGTATACCCCGCTGTCATCCACCAACAGGCCCCATGAAGTGTCGTTGCCGGCGCCGCCCATGGAACGCGCCCAAACATAATTTCCGCGGGTTGTATATTTGGAGAGAAACACATCATCTTGTCCTTGCGAGGTGAGGGTGGCGACTCCGGCTCCTGGGTTAAAATCTACCGCGCCACTGTAGTGCCCCGTTAAGTAAACGCCGGAGTTGTCAACACCAATCGAGGAACTGCTCCACGAGGCGGCGTCCGTCAGCTTTCGGGCCCAGGCCAATGAGCCGTCGTTCAAATTGTATTTGGCGAAGAAACCATCGTTGACATAGGGCTGTCCTTCATTGCTAAACATAGTGCTGGCGGGTCCCGGATCAACATCGGTATCGCCCCCGAATTGGGCTGTTAAATAAAGTCCACGATCATCTACGGCGATCGACACTTCATTGTCATAATACGGACCGCCAATGGAACGTGCCCAAACCGCATTGCCGTTGGCATCGAGGCGGGCAAAGAAAATATCAAGGTCACCCTGGCTGGTAAGCGTGGTCGACCCGAACGACAGTGTTCCGTTGAAATGTCCGGCAACATAAATATTGCCATGGTCGTCGCTGGTCATGGTTTGAACTTCTTCTTCACCCCAATCGCCATACTGGTTTGCCCAGAGGTTTGGAGACGCCATGGCGGGATGAGGCGTCGTGTGTACGACAATGGTGCTTGAATTCGGTGTTGTCAGGTTGTTTGTAATGGCCCTCACGCGATAGAAATAATCCGTGTTGGGAGCGAGACCCGACACGGTCGATCGAATGACGCCCAGATTCCAAAGCGAAATTATTTTGTTCTCATAACCCGGCACAAACGATGAAAAGTCTGCTGTGGTCGATAGATCCAGGTGATATTCATAAGTATTTTCTAATCCCATCCACTTCGCCTCAAAGCCTGTGTTGCCGACAAAGTCTGCGGGCAACGCCGTGGGCGGAGTGAGTTCGATGTTCTGAAAAACGATCAACGTGTTGAAGATTTCGTGCGATAACATCAGATCCGATTTTCCATCACCATCCAGGTCGGCGACGGAAATTCCAAGCGATCCATCGCCCATTGGAAGAACTGAGGGCATTGAAAAAGAGAACCCGCCGGGCGTGCTGTTGTTTTTATAAATGAGGATGCCTCCGGGGCCACGGATCAGGAGATCTTGTTTTCCGTCTCCATCCACGTCGCCGGCTGTCGGATTCCAGTTGCCGGAAGGCGCGAGCACATCCTGTTGCACGAACGATGCTGTGTTAATTACGCCTGGCGAACTTGTATTCCTGAATAAGAAAAGCGAATCACTCGCCGATATAGCGATGTCTTTCTTATCGTCTCCGTCAAAATCGGTAACGGCCATGATCGCCGGATAGCCACCCGTGTGAAAATTTACTTTCTCGGCAAAGGAACCCGCATCGAGCGTGCCCGGTGTGCTGACATTTTTCAGGATTGAAAATTGTCCATCGCCTCCGCTGCTCACTATGATGTCGGGTTTGGTGTCGCTATCCACGTCCTCCAGCATCACACACCAAACGCCGCCGTTGCCGGCTGGAATACTCACCCGCGGAGCGAACGAACCTGGAGTGATCGATCCCATCACGGCCGTGTTTCGATAGATCGAGACCAAGCCTACTCCGAAATTATTGGCAACGGCCGTGACTATGTCTAATCTCCCATCGCCATCCAGGTCGCGAATGGAGACAAAGAACGGGCCTTGTTCCGATTCAAAATCTACAGCAGACTCAAAGGCTATAGCACCCGGTGAACTTGTGTTCCGATAAACTGAAATGGAGCTGCCATTTGCATTGGTCACCACCAAATCCTGCATTCCGTCTCCATCCAAATCCCCAAGTGCAAGGGAGTAGGGGTTCAGTCCGGTAGGGAAGGTTATCATGGGAGCAAAAGATTCCCAAGACAGCGTTCCCGTGGTGCTCGTGTTTCTTAGAACAGAAACCGTATTCCCGGCTTCGTCTACTGCCAGCAAATCCGTTTTTCCATCACCGTCTACATCGCCCACGATTCCCCATCGGGTTTGCATTCCCCCATAGAAATCAGTCCGGTTGGAGAACGTGCCGCTGCTTGAAAAAGTGACCACGAATGGCTTGCTCGAATAGGCCGTCAGTCCGTTCACCGTAACGGTTATCGGTTTGAAGGTTGCACCCCATGGCGCGGTCACGTCAAGTTGTGTTGCCGATGCGGCTACCACGGTAGCGCGGGTGGCGCCAAAGTAAACGATGTTGTCGGCCGGCGTTGAACTGAAATTTTCCCCGGTGATGCTCACCGCTGTGCCTGCAGGCCCGCTCGCCGGCGAGAATGAAGCAACCACAGGAGCTTGGGCAATTGCCGATGTAATACCCATCGACAGACAGAAAAGAAGACACCGTGTTCTGTTTTTCATAAGCGTGATGGTTAAGGTAAGGGATAGGTCAATGCTTATTCGTTTCATTCTGCGTTCAGCAAAATGATTTGAGCTCTAAAGACAATTCAAGTTGGGTATGAATTTTAAGAGTGACTGCAACGGATCATTCAAACGCTAACAATTTTTAAAGACGGCTCTATATAAGAACTCACTTCATTGAAATCCTTCTTGATGAGAATCAATTCAAGGTGTACGGATGTTTAGCCACGCAATTTCAACTCGGCAGCAACGTCAATGATAACTTGATTGTTGTTTTTTGGGAATGAACAAACGGGTAAACTTTCTTGATGACACTCTGAAGTTAGGAGATGGCTTGATGACTTCCAAGTTTTTGCAGGAGTAAACGAGTATGAGAGTTTAAACAACGGTCTTCTGTACTCTGTTGTTGTTGTTGTGTGCTGGAAGGAGGCCTTGCCTACGCGAAGCGCTTCGGCAGGCGACCATGCCTACGCGAAGCGCTTCGGCAGGCGACCATGCCTACGCGAAGCGCTTCGGCAGGCGAGGGGGGGGGAGGAGATTTTCTTTGGGGCGGGAGCAGCGAACTTTCCTTTTGTTATACTGCAGCTATCTCGAGCTTATACCCCTTCCCATGAACATTTGTTATTCTCAGCTCAGGATCACTGCTTAATTTCTTTCGAAGTTTCGACACAAACATGTCCAGGCTGCGACCAGTGATGACGCCTTCGCTGATCCAGATTTTCTCCATCAGTGTTTCGCGGGGAATGAGTTCGCCGAAACTTTGGTTGAACAATTCGAGAATCTTGCATTCTTTGTCGGTGAGACTGATCACCTCACTCCCCAACAGCAAACGCCGGCCCGTCACATCAAATGAAAATTTCCCCAAAGCAGCCCATTCAGGAACGGACTCATTTATTATAGTTTGGTCTTGATCCCGTACGGGTGTTGGGGTTAAATTTTTTCCAAAGCGTCCAATCAACAAGGCAACACCCAATAACACCACCATGCCGACATAAACCAAGTTGATTAATGGATAATCAAAGGTTTTCGTTTTGACTTCTTCAACTTTTGGATGGCCTTCCTGAGCGTCAACTTTAACGGATTTGGGTTGTTCAGGCAGCGGAGAATCGGAGGGTGTTATCTTGACTTCTTCAAGTTTTGGACTGGCTTTCCGAGGATTAACTTTAACGGATTTGGGTTCTTCTGGCAGTGGGTCAATGTCAGCGTTCTCCTGCTGTACATTCTCATAAAAATCCGGAAAGGTAAATTCGATTGTGTAACAACCTGCGGGCTGCCGTCTGCCCCGGCAAGGCAGGAGGTCCGGTGCGGTATTACTGAGCTGGAAACCATAGACGATCGAGGCTTTCATGCAATCCAGTACCGTAACGGTGTAGCCGGAAGGGAATTGCGTTTCGGGAAGCAAGCCCCGTGACAGCGCCAAGAGTGAATCGTGGCTAAAAACGAATGTATTTTCGAACCTGAGCAGAAACGTGCCTTCGTTGATCTCGGTAACCGGCAATACAACCGAGGTTGAGTCCCCCGCCTGCAGCAGCAACCGATGACCAATCTCACGGAGAAGGAGGTTCACTTGCTTCGCCCGTAAGTCGCGGTCGGAAGGTTTTGTGAAAGACGAGGCGATAAAGAAAATGGTAAGCATCACGATGGCAATGCCAGACCTCACCACCAATCCGTGGGCAAAAAAGCCGGCAAAAGGAGAATTTAGACGCATTTTATATCCCTTTTTACAATTTCATTTACAATGAGTGGCAACGCGGTAGTGTACGCTTGGATATGTGAAGTTAAAACAAATTTGCTTGTGAAACTTTCAAGAAATCGCCTACCATCATCTTTTTGCTCGCGACATGTTGTGCATCGCTTACCAGGGGCAAAAAGCAGTTCACTTTCAGACCCGTCCGTAACGAAAGCAGTCAAAAAAAACGGCGCAAAGACGATCACGATGGCCACTAAAAGTTTAATCGCCGGGCTTCCGAACGCTGTACGAGAAAAATTTACATGCATTTACATTCATTTTACAAGCCGTTTACTACTGCCCTGCTATTCGTACGTACGTTTGGTTACAGTTGTCACCGTGCATGTGACCACAAAATCCAAATGTGAGACACGGCGGGCGCCTGAAACTTTCCCAAAAATAAAACATACGATTATGAAACTACTTCGTCATTACCGCATCCTTTCAAGACCCCTTGTATTGCTGGTGGCCTTCCTGTTCATGAGCTTCACAACAGACAAAGTCAATGTTGTTGCTCCTGCAAAAGATCAAACGATCATGATCGCGCTTTTGCTTGATACGAGCAATAGTATGGATGGTCTAATCGATCAGGCAAAATCGCAGTTGTGGAAAATTGTAAACGAAGTGGCCGCTGCCAAAAGTGGAGATGGCAAGCAGCCCAATATTAAGATTGCGCTGTATGAATATGGCAATGACGGGCTTTCGTCTTTTGAAGGCTATATCCGCCAGGTGAGTCCTTTAACCGAAGACCTTGATGTTCTTTCGGAGAAGCTGTTTTCACTAAGCACCAATGGTGGGAATGAATTTTGCGGATATGTGATCGAAACTTCCTTGAATCAATTGGCGTGGTCTGCTTCCAATACTGACTTGAAGATGATTTTTATTGCCGGCAACGAGCCCTTTACGCAGGGAAATGTATCGTACGAGCTAGCGTGTAGTACGGCAAAAGAAAAGGGAGTTATGGTGAATGCCATTTACTGCGGTGATTTTGCTGACGGCATCACTTTGGGCTGGAAGCGTGGTGCGGAATTAACAGGCGGAGCCTTTATGAGCATCGAACAAAACACCAAGACTGTCTACGTGTCAACGCCATACGATGATCAGATTGCTGCATTGAACGATAAACTTAACGCGACCTATGTTTACTACGGGGCATCCGGTGAGTATAGGAAGGAACAACAAATTTCACAAGACAAAAATGCGGCGAGTTATGGATCGGCCAATATCGCAGAGCGCAGCTTTTGCAAGAGTTCACATGCCTATAAGAACTCCAGTTGGGATCTGGTGGATGCCGCAAAAGACAATGAAAAAGTAATTATGGAAGCCAAGGCAGACGACCTTCCCGAAGAAATGCGCACCATGAGCATAGCGCAGCGCAAGGTATACATCAAGCAAAAATCGGAAGAGCGTACAAAGATTCAGGCTGAGATACAATCCCTGAATAAAAAACGACAGGAATATATCTTTAAAAATACTCCGCAAAGCAGCAAAGATAAAATGTTAGATGCATCCATGATGAAAGCGATTAAGGAACAGGGGCGTGCAAAGAATTTGAAGTGGGCAGAAGGTTGTTAGCCTATCGAAGGTGGATTTGCTGCGATATCTTAGAGGACCAGCAGGAGGGAAGTGGCCTGCGCGCTGGCTATTTCGTCGTCTTCCCTGCAGGTTCTTTCGAGAACACCACCGCGGTAAAACACTCGGGCACGTGCGAATCCCAAACGCCGTGCGGGCTCATGGCCCAGCCGCCGGAATCATGTGCGGGCGCCGGCTCTTTGTGCGTATTGAATCTCGAAAAATCCATCCGCCACACGTCGCCGTCGTGGGGTGGTAACGACCGGCCGCCACTCCATGTAGCGAAACCTGCCCACGGCAACGCAAGCTCTACGGTCCACCCGCGGTCGCGGTCTTTGTCGTTGTTGATCGTGCCGTCCACATGCACGGCTTTCAGGAGACCCGGGTAATCCCAGTTCCAAAACCCGATGCGCCGGCCACGGGGATGTGTTTTATATCCCACGCCGTTGAAAGGTTTGACGCCTTTGTGTGTACGGTCGAATTCGGGAAGATTGCTGTAGCCGTTTTTCTCAAATGTATCCTCCCAAAAGAACAACACTTCGTAGATCGTGCCATGGGCGTTGATCTCAAACTCATAGTATCCATCCGGCCCGGCGATGAACAGCTCTACGTCGTTGTCGCGGTAAATCGGCGCGTCGCGCTCCGTCAGTGTAGCCTTAACACTGGGCTCCTCGATCCAATAGCCGATGTACAGGTATTTTTCATCCCACAGCACGGCGGCCTTCGTGTCCAGATACGTCGGTGTCCCCTTGATCAGGTCGACGAAGCGTGGCGACCGGGTAGCGGCTTCCCAGGCGGCTTCATCCAGTTTGCCATCGATGGCGAGTGTTGCCGTGGTCTGGTGGGCGGTATAGTGAACGACGTCCTTTTCCTGGCATGGCAGCGCCCCCGGGTTTTGCGTGTTGGTGACAACACCCGGTGATTCGTTCATGTCAGGAATAAAGCAAGCGATAATGAGGGCGGCGAATAAAACTCCTTTGTAGATCATCTTAAAAAGTAAAACCAACGCGTCAAACTACAGAAAAGGAAATCGCGGTTGGTTTAGTTTTGGTTATAAATGCGGGGGCGAGGTATGAGCGGTAATTTTTGGGATAGTCAACGGACGAACTGCCCGGATGGCCTGCGCAATGTGTGTTGCTGCGCCGTGAGTGAGAAAGCCAGTAAAATGGAGAAATTACACGCATTTACATTTCTTTTTACAATTCATTTACACTGGGCGGCAACGCGGTAGCGTACGTTTGGATACCGGAGGGTAAAAACTCTTGATGAGTGTTGTTTCATTAAAATCAAATTTATTATGCGTTTCCTGCATCTGACTTTGTTGTATTTTATGTTGAGCGCCTTTTCGTCTGATCCGGCGACAAAGATTTTAAAATCCATCACTGCCCAGCCGACCGCAATAAATGATGTTGAACCGGCGGCAACCAACATCATTTTCCAATCAAAAGATGGGGGACAGACCTGGCAAGACATCAGCCAGGGTTTGCCTGAAAATGAACAACCCGAAGTTTTTTTTGCAGGAGAGTCAGATCTCTATTTGCGTTTAAAAAATGGAATGTATCGGAGTAAAAGTAATCTTAAAACGCTCGTTTGGGAGAAAGAGAATGGCCTTGATCTACGAGGTGCTTCGATTGCCTTCAATCGTTCCGGAGTGACGGCCTACAACTATGAAGGACAAATTTATCAAAAGGCACCCGCGCGTTGGCTGGGCCATTATTATATGTTTAAACACAATGCGACCCACACGAGATCAGATAGAAAAGGTGCGCTGTAGGGAGGGAAGGTGTGGAGATTTTTTTCGACCTGGCACAGCGAACCCTTGCAGCTTTCTATCCCGCAAGCGCGTAACTTCGTGTGATGTTTAAGTATGAAAATGGAATAGCAACAAAGAACAAGGAACTAGTTCCTAATTGATAATAGTAAGTTATGAGCAGAATAAAGAAACAGCATTTTGTCCCGCAGTTTTACCTCAAACACTTTGTCGATGCACAGAGTAATATCCATGCATTCGATATTGTCAAGCAAAAACAATTTGTTACCACTACGGTCAACATAGCCCATGATAGGTCGTTTTATGACTATAAACCGCTCGAAGAATTCATTGGAGTGGAGCAGGCCATTGAGCATGCATTCGCAAACACAGAGGGAGAAGCAGCTGAGTTTTTCAGAAAACTTATTTCAACTCTGGACACCAATAACCTAAGTTCTCTAACAAGGGATGACTATAGAGAATTGGCAGATTTCATTACCACGCAAGAGAGAAGAACACCTCAAGCACAGAGACAGATAGGGGAAATTGCAAAGAGTGCTGGTCAAGAATTAGAAAACGACATTCAATTTCAACAAGCATACCTGCTGCTTCATGAGGATGTCTTGAAGGTTGTAGAAGACTGGTGTGATCGATATTGGATTTTTTGGAGGAATAATACCCCCTTAAATTTTTACACATCGGACCATCCAGTCGTCCGCTATGGGCACAAAGATCAGAAGCACGAGGAAATTTTCTTTCCTATTACTCCCAGGTATGGCGTGAGTATTTTATTTTGGGACGCCCTACGACAACGGGCTGAGAATAGGACTGTATACGAACTTAGTGATCCGGAAGAAGTAAAACGTTATAACTTCTTAATGACAACACAATGCAATCGCCAGATCTACAGCGCGAAAAATGATTTTGCCTATGCAAAGGAACTGCTCAAGCTGAACCCTACGTTAACTGATCCTAATAGACCGCGTTTTTTGAACACCTAGCTGTCTCCTTTAAAACCTGGCCGGGCAGCAACACTCTTTAGGCAGGAGGTGGGAGGGACGTGTGACCTGCGTGTGTTGCTGCAGGAAGGTGGATAAGATGGTTTCGAGCCTTTTGCACCGCGCCTTCGATACGAAAAGGAACAGATAAACATTTCCTTGTTTTCAGGATATTTATTAGCAGGCTTTGGTCCCCAGCAAAAACCATTATATTTTTAGCTTTCTAATTTTTCAGATGTTAAAATTTACCCGTCAACTTAGTTTTCTCGTTGTTTTATTTGGATTTCTTTTTGGTTTTACGGCTTGTCAGGATGAAGGAGAGAAGGAAATTGTTACCGGGAAAGGCGCTATCAAAGTTGTGCTGGTTTCCAGCACCGCTCAAATAGGAACGACTCCGTTTGATGTTACCATTCTGAATGCAAAGAACCAAGTGTTGTATACCTTTACCGGGGTTACAACCGCCGATTCCGATAAAAGTTATGCTCTGGAACCGGGTGAATACAAAGTTTCGATTCGATCTAAGCGATCAGAGGTCCTCCAGATTACCGACCATCTCTTTAGTGGTACGTCTGACTTCTTTGTAATCACCAGCGCCCAAACAATAGACATTCCGGTGCCAACCCATGCTGAGCCATTCGAGCAATGGGTTCGCGTGGCAGATGCTCCATTTAGTCCGCGTTACGGATCGACATCTTTTATTATTGACAGCACGATTTACGTTGGACTGGGTGCTAATTTTTTGAATGAGCGATTTCAAGATTGGTGGTCTTATTCTATTGCCACGAATACCTGGACACAGCTTCGGAATTTTCCGGGAGCAAAAAGATTTGCCACCCTCGGGTTCAGCGCGAATGACAAGGGATATGTCTGCCTCGGATATGCTGAAGATAATTCAAATTTGATCGAGCTCTGGGAGTATAATCCAGTTGACGATAGCTGGGAGAGGCTAGCTGATTTTCCGGGGGATGGCCGTTCCAGTGCGACAGCGTTTGTTCTGGATGATAAAATACACGTCGGGTCGGGAATACGGAATGGTTATATCTCATTGTTGGATTTTTACGCATACGACAGAATTCAAAATAAGTGGTCGGGCATTGTAGATTTTCCAGGTGATTCAACCTACGGCTTTACGAGTTTGACGATCAACAACACCAGTCACTTGTTGGCAGGGGTAGTTGACAATGATGTGCGAACCAAACAACATTTTATCTACAACGCTGCCACCGGCTGGGCACAGCAACCCGATTTTCCGGGCGAAGCAAGACTGGAAGGCGTTGCGTTCGGCATAAACGGAATCGCCTATTTTGGATTGGGTTCTATTGATAACAATACACCCGGCCGTGATTTTTGGAAATTTGATCCCGAGAATTCAGCGTGGACACAGGTGGATGATTTTGTTGGTCAGCGCCGGTTTATAATGATGTCCGGATCGAACGGCTATATTGGTTATGCTGGGTTAGGGTATTATGGCAACACGATGTACAATGATTTATATCTGTACTTTCCGGCAGTAGAAAAGAATTAATCGTCGGCTCAATACCCGGAATTTGTCACAGCGGAGCAGCGGATTAAAAGTTATATAATTTATATTATGTTAAATAAGTAAAAGACAGAACATCAAGACCTTATAGCTTTAAATCCTGCCCCGTACGCATCATCCCTTCCGCAAGACCACCTGACTAAGTCACCCCCACCGATGCCCCACTGCTTTGCTTTTGAGAATTTCGGCACATTCCGATAAGCCACCGATGGATATTTTGCAGCAAATCTAACTGCCCGATACCATGGAATGGATAAAAAACAATCTCGATCGCACCTTTCTACTTCGCTTTGCCCTTATGGTTATCATGATCATGCATGGCGTAATATCCTTTGTTGAAATGAGCGTGATCGATTTTGGAGAAGCGCTTGCGGATGTGTTCGGCTTCGGAGTCATGGGCATTCCTACGGCAATCCTGGTCAAGTCGATTCATGTGCTAACGATCCCGGCTTTGTTGCTCAACAAATATCTGAAACCACTGGCCATGCTCAACATCATTATCTTTATCATGGGCATCATCTTGATCCACTGGAAACATGGCTGGTATGTGGTGGGTGGTGGAAGCGAAGGCATTGAGTTTAACTTCCTGCTTATTTTTTCCTTCGCGACTTTCATCTTCCCTAATGGGTTAGTCGACTCGAAAAGCTAGTCGCTCAAGAATTTATCCTTTTTGATTGCCTTGCTGAAGTCGTTTCCGATGAGGCCGATGGCCGCCATGTACAGCAACCATCGCCCAACCGTGGAACACGATAGACTGAGGGCTGGCGTAACTCCATTGTTTCAGGGAGTGCATCGCATATCATTTCGCGCTATCTTCGAGTATGCTCATCTTTCTGCACCCAACAGAAGGTGAGCGCTTGTGTTTAAACGTTACAAAAAAAACTCAACCCTCTCCCATGAAAAAGCCCCTCTCCCGAAAACTCAGTTTGGTGAGCTTAGCCCTATTGCTGCTCACCGTTATGCCTATCGCCTGCAAGGTCGACGTGCCACCGGACCGTGACGTGAAAATCGATGGGCCGCAGAACCTGCCGGTGAATCCTGCCTTTGAAATGAATCCGCCCATCGCCAAAAATGTCAGCATTCAGAAGCTCGACGACAAAGTGAACAACCTGCTGGTGATTGCCGACTTTGGCAAAGGCACGATCAAATCGCGGTATCACGCGATCCAACTCACATCGGGCAAGGTCATGCTGCGCGACGATGGCAAAGGCGTGGATGAAATAGCCGACGACGGCAAATTCTCCATCGCCATGCACGACGATCTGGAGGCGCTGGAAAAAGACATTGAAGCCGTGGAAAAAAATCTTGGACAGATCGAAAAAGAAATGGCGGTCGGGTTCAAAAGCCGCGAGATGGTGCAGCGCGATGTTTCCTTCCTGAAAGACATCCGTCTCGCAGATTTCAGGAAAGGTGGGAGGATCCCTCCCCCACCCGACGGCTTGTGCAGGTCGCTGCTCGATGTATCGGCGGAGCATTCCCTGATGGTGAATAGCACTTCCGTGACGTTCAGCACGGAAACGTCCGGTATACGGGGCTGGACGTTTGGCACCTTGTTGAACAACATTGCCAACGAAGGCGTTACTGGCGTGAGCGCGTCGACACTGCTGAAAAACATCCTGCAGATCTTTCTAAACGACACGGTTGTCAATTCCGACCTGGCGCCTGCGAGGGACCACGGCATTCAAGTGCTCATCGACCTTATTGAAAGGAGCAGCCATCCTGACCCAAATAGCTGGGATATGTCCAACTGGCAGGAGATGCCGATCGATCCTTACCTACTCAATATGCAGCTCATGGCCATTGTGAACCGGCTCGACTTGCGGGGCAACATGGGCTATGGACAGATCAACGGTGGTGAAGGCCGCTTCGTGTTCGCGATGATCGCACCCAACGGCGACTTCGTCGGAAACTTTATTTTGGAATACAGCATTCCGATCCATACCTGTGCCGGTTTGAGAGCGTATGCCCAACAATGGTACGACCTGAAAAATTATCCCGTTGGCTCGCCGGCATATAACACCGCGCTGAAAGCCATCACCGACGTATTCACGGCACGCAATGCAGACCCTACGCGCGCGAATGGCAGCGCGCTGAAAGTGATGCGTACGAACGAATTTTGGCTGGGCGACCGAGGCAATTGGGAGATGCGCGAATTCAAATTGGATCCTGCCTCGCATCAATTTGTGTTGTCGACCACGGCACAAGAGCCGGCTGAAAAGTTCAACGAAGCCTCGGCCATCGACACGCCGCCCGATGTGAACAACCTCGTGGCCTGGATCAACGCCCATGAGGCCGAAGTGCTCGCCGACCACCACAGCGTGCCCCTGGCGGTGGAAGACCAGGTGACCCATGCCCCGGTGCCGTTCCTGGGCGCCAAGGCCAACGTTGAAAATGGAAGGTGGAATGCCCCGGGTGTGGCACCGGAGACCCGTCATCATTTTTCGTTGAACACCTGTACGGGCTGTCACCGGCAGGAAACAAACAACCCTGGCTTTCTGCACGTTGGCCAAGAATTCCGCCCCCTTTCCGGTTTTCTGACCGGCATCGATGCGCCGGACCCCGTGCAGCCGTCGATCACGCATCACTTCAACGACCTGGCATTTCGCGCAAACAAACTGAAAGGCCTTTTGTGTACGACCTGCGAGCAGCGGCCATTCCTGGACCTGATGGACGTGCTTACGTTCGAGGTCAACGCGATGGTGCATTGATCATGGTCGTGTGTCGACGTTCGGCATACGTATCAAACCTGAGAACAACAGACGGTGCAGCCTATCCGGAGAATAGGTTGCACTGAATCTGTGTCCCTGTTTTAGGGTACCACGGATCGAAATGGCAGCACACGCCCCGCGGTATCACAAAGCTGAAATTTGTATAACATCCTAGTTTGACTGCCGCTAAAATCTTATCTTCAGGATATAGCAGGCACACCTCTGTCGTCTGCGGTCATCGCTCCAATGTTTCGGATATGCATGTTTGTTGGGAGCAGAAATATCAGCAAGCTATTGCGTTGTTCCAATGCTTATTCGGAACACGCCACTTTGCACGTTAGACCTGAATCGATTATGATGAAATAAACGGCTCCTAATTCATTTTAAAACCCTCTAAAAAAATGAAACCGCAACTCCACAAACCCATCCTTCTTATTTTTTTGTTGATTTCAATGACCCATGTCAGTTGCAGTGTCACGCACGTCTACCAGGCCGGCGGTCCGGGTGGCAGGGAAATGGGTAATCAGCCTGGCACCGAGTGGGAAAGCGATCGCAGCAACGTGTTTCTTTGGGGCGCTATTCGCGATGATGTGAGGATCGAGAGTTGTAAACTTGGCGATGGCACACGCTTGAATATCGAAGAGATAAAGATTGAAAAGAACCTGGGCTGTCAGTTGGCTGCGCTGCTCACCCTAGGGATCTGGCAGCCGGCGAAGATCAGTTGGAGGTGTGCTAAACCTGTTAACTGAACGGCTATGATCAAAAGAAATGGACCGAGGACGTGGAAAAACATCCATGTCACCAATACACAATCCCTCGAGGATCTGATTGATGTCGACAACTCCAATGCGCAGCGCCGTTTGCAAACTACATACGAATTCCTGAATCAAGCCAGTGGCGATTTGAATGCGCTGATCCAGGAGGCGAAGGCAAAGAAAAAGAAACTTCGTGCGATCGGTTCTGCGTGGGCGCTCTCCCCCATCCAATCCACCGAGCATTGGCTGGTCAACACGAAATTGTTGAACAAGTGTTTCGAGGTCGATGCCGACTGCTTTCACGCGGACTATCCCCCGGACAAGCGCCCGCTCCTGGTCATCGCACAATGTGGCATCTCCATCGCTGAATTAAATGTCTACCTGGAATTGCCCCGTGAAGCAGGCAGGCCCGCCCGCGCCATGAAGACTACGGGCATCGGCGCCGGTCAGACGGTCGTTGGCGCTGTCTCTGGAAACACACACGGTGCTGCTATAAATTTTGGTGCATTGCCTGATTTTGTTGCGGCCATTCAATTGTGTAACGGAACGGACAAGCCACTTTGGATTGAACGAAGCGATCGCCCCGTGATGAATGATGTTTTTTTTGACCGGATCCAATCCAAGCCGGTTCGTGACAATGATATTTTCAATTCGGCTTTGGTGAGTTTTGGGGCCTTTGGGATCATCACGGCTTTTGCCGTTGAAACTTTGCCGTTGTACGAGATCGCCTTTCCCCCGATCAAAGAAGTGGATGAACCAAAGCTTGCCTCCCTCCTGGGTGATCCGGGCTATTATGCCGGGCTCTATCACCTGGAATTTGTATTCAACCCTCACGAAGAAACCTATTTTCTGATCGAGGGAACGAAGGTGAACTACGAAGAAGGTCATCCCATCCCTAAGCCATTGTGGGTCGTTTCTAACGCCTCGGGTTATGCACCAGGAGACCGCGTTGGACGACTGCTGCTCAAATTGCCCTTTGTTTCCGCAGCACAAAAATCCAAAATTCAATTCAAGGAATATTTAAAGAATGCTGTGTTGAGTGATGTGCGCGGCACGTCAGGGCAGCTCTTCACGGCAACGATCACATACCTGGAGGGATTTATTGAAACGGCATTGGCGGTCTCCATAAATGATGCGATCGCAACGCTGCGGCTATTGAAGCAAGGGATCCGGGAGATGAAGCTACCCCTTGTTGTGCAGGTCCGCGCAGTTCATCCGGGCGATGCCGTATTTGGGTTCACTTGCCACTCCCCGAAGTCGGTCGTGGTTGAATTCGGGATGCTTCGCGATTCCGATTATCCGAAATTTGAAGAACTGCTTTTAACGAAGCTGAGGGGCGCGGGAATTCGCTATAGCCTTCATTGGTCAAAGAATTCGCTTGTCGACCCCACCAGGCTTCAGCAGATGTATGGCACTGCCCGGATCGAGACGTGGAAAAAAAGCCGGCAAACATTATTCAATGGCGATGCCAACCTGATGGACATTTTTAATCACCGGGATTTAAAAACAGCAGGCCTTGCGTAAACCAAAAATGTAACCCCGGAAATGGAGCTCTTCTTAAAAAATAAATCATCCGTTATGCGCACGAACCTGCGGCGTCATTTTTTTAAGGCGACAGATTCAAGGTATAGGAGAACTTTTGTCGCGCTGGTGTTCATCCTGTCGATCTTTGCTTTTTCCTGCAAACCTAAAATAGACTCCTTTGTCACGAAGTCTGCCGGCATAGAGACCAAGACCATCACCTCGGATGACTCGCTCGAAATTTACTGGAAAGTACGGGGCAAGCCGATGCTGCTTTTTCATGAGGTGATCGATTCAAGCGGGTTGGAGCCTGAGAAATTCATAGAGCTCACTCTCCTCGTAAAAAAGGGAAAGAAAGAACCGGCCCGGCGGCTGATCATCGTGCAGGTCTTGCCACCGGAAAGCAGCAACACCATTGTTTTTGATGAGGCGATTTTCACAAAAGACAGCATCATCTTCAAAGGGATCAAAAGCCCTTCCCGGTGGGGAAATTTCTTTTTGATCAAGACCGTAAAATCCACCATGGGCAGACCCTGGACGGTATATCATGAAGGAAAGAAAATCGAACTTACGCGTGACAGTATCCCGTCTTCCGGTTTGCAGGGCCTCAACCTTGCCGGTCCCTGGGAGTTTCGATCCCTGCTCACGCCCGAGGAAAAGTCAGACCCGGGGAAAGCTCCCGTTGAAGTGAGGATCCAAGCGATCATCTATCATAAAAACAAATAACGTCATGTTAGACAATGTTAAAACGATCGTGCTCCTCATGTTTGAGAACAGGTCGTTCGATCACATACTGGGGCACCTGAGTTTAGAAAACCTTTTGCCGGTGAATGGATTGAAAAAGCCCCTGCAAGGTTTTTCAAATTCGTTTCAGGGTGATCCCTATCCGGTTTACAATTTCCGAAACGATGTCAGGTTGCCGTTCGACCTGCCCCATGAGTATGATGAAGTGGCCGCACAACTCGCCTGGTCCGAGGCGCAAAGGAAATTTACGATGGGTGGCTTTGTGAAAGCCTACGCAGCCTCTACGGGCATCGGCCCCAATGCCCGGACAGAGCCCATGGGATATTTTAAATCTGCGCTTGTGCCGGTCACCAGTTTTCTGGCGCGCACGTTCTGCGCGTGCGACAATTGGTTTTGCTCGTTGCCCACCGGCACCCAACCCAACCGTACATTTGCCTTTTCGGGCGAAACGTTCAAACACAAGAACATCAACCTCCCCGCAGTCCCGATCGATGACAATACCAACCTCTTTAGCTGGATGAACCGCAATAACGTCCGCTGGCGTGTCTACCATGATGGATTATCTTTCTTTGCGCTTTACCCTTCCTTGTGGCCCCTGGTGCTCAGCTCCAATTTCAGGGATTATGAATTCCTGGCGAGCGATGTGAAAAATGAAGCGGAAGGATCGGCGCCCGAGGTGATCATTATAGAACCCTCCTATCAAGACGCTCCGCACGTGGGGCCCGATCGCCCAAACGACAACCATGCGCCACTGGCCATTGGATGGGGCGAGGACTTTTTGAGAAGGACCTATGAAGCGCTCGCGGCCAATCCTGCGCGTTGGGCAAACACGGTGATGATCGTCTACTATGATGAGCACGGTGGATTCTATGACCATGTTTCACCACCGCGGATTGACTACAACCTTCCCGACAATTCGTTCCGGTTTGAAAGTTTAGGTCCAAGAATACCCGCCATCATCGCATCGCCGCTGGTGCAAAGCGGATCGGTATGCAGCACACTGCTGGATCACACCTCCGTACTTCAATTGATGGCAGAAAAATTCACCCCGGGAAAACCCTATTCCGATACCGTTGAAAAGCGAAAGGCGGCTGGCATAGGCAGCATTTCTGTGGCCCTCACCAATCCAAGTCCACAGCCCGCGCCGCCTCCCCCTTCAACGCCTTTACTAGTTCAGAGCGTACTCGGAGCCTCTATCGCCAAAGGGCCATCGGGCGCTGTCGGCGAATGCTTCGAAGCGGCAGCGCTTGAGATGATGAAAAAATATCCGGTGGAGATGAATGAAAAATATCCTGAACTCATTCAGTGGAAGACCTCGGTGGACAACGCGAGAAAAATCTGAGGCATGGAAATAATGAACATCTATGGGGCAGTCTAGTATTCATTTAAGGTTTTGATAATCGTTTTTACGGTTTCGATGATCTCTGAAGAAGAGACTTTTTGTTCCAGAGACGCGAAAACTTCTTTCAATTGTGGAAAATCTTCATAATAGTCGGAGAAGTTATTCATGACCAGGTCGTATAGTTCTTTTGATTGGTAACCCGTCGTGGGTATGGGAATGACTTTAAGTCCGGCGTTCAAGGCCATCTCAAATTCATCCTTCATGCCTGGCGATAGTAGAAGTTTGCCGTCAATAAGCTTATTGCCAAAAATGAAGAGCGCAATACCGGCTTCTTTAATGATCGACTCCCGAAATGTAGCCTTTGTTTCTTTCGCGATGCGATCGTTTTGCCCGATCATAGGAAATGGCCTCAAGGTGATGTACTTGTCTAACCGCTTGCTGTTCTCCGCGATCATGGCATAAAGCACGCCGTTTAAAACATGCGTACCAACATTTTTGCCAAAGCCGGTAAAGATCTTGTATCCCGCTTTTGCCAAATGCATGGAAAGCTGTTGTATAAAGTCAACGGGGTTTGGAAAAGGTCCGTATTCTTCGGCGGCGCCAGAGAAAAAAATGGAAGTCCGCAGATAACGGCTTTCTATTTCTTTTAGGATATCAGGAACATCGTCATATTCATTGACCCATATCGCTCTGAGGCCATATTGTTTCAGTGAATGGGCTCTTATTTTTTGACGATTATGGGCCTTCTCGTCCTTGTCTTTTCGAACGAAATAGTAGTGTGTTTTTGAATGCTTTTGTTGGATCGTGCGAATACGGCTGATCAGGTAGTCCAGATTGGGATCAGTGAAACTAAACCCGATAAAAAGCATGCTCCTCGATACAAAGTCAGCTTTAAAAGCATTGCTGAACAATTCTCTCGTAAGATTATAATCTTCATATTCGTGCTTCGTCAATACGGTATTGGCAAGGTCTGAAATGTCGCCGTGCATTTTATAAACGATGGCATCCCTTTTGGGAATGTTGATGGCCAGGTCGGCCTGGTATCTTTTTACATCTGCTAATTTTCCCGCTTGTCGCAAGGCTTGTTCAATGAGATTGTCATAGTTCGTGGTCCAGTATATGGCAATCGGCAGACGAGCCAAGATATCGTGGTTTTCGGAGAGCACAATGTTAGTTCGGGTAAACTCCTCCGCGAGAATTTGAGTCAAATCATTTCTGCTTTCCCGATCGTCTACGAAAAATTGCGCCAATGCGGTGAGGTCGTGCTCATCCTGAATGTTTAGCTTAAGTTTTTTGGCAATGGGTTCGAGCAGTTTCTTCCAATCAAAGTAGCCGCTTGCGACCGAAAGACCAGCCCCGGCGAAGACCGCAGCGTTGCCATCTCGCATTTGCTTGGCAAAATTGTTGATAAACTCATTTGTGGCGTCGTCAAAGGTTGTTTTCATAGCGTTTTGAAGTCAGGTAGTCAATACTACAAATAGCGTGTTCGTTAGTCACTAGCCTAAAATACGCGGTCGGTCATCTTTCAAAGGAAACGTTAATTCGTATAATGTATCCAATGCCTTCAAAGGACCCGAAGTTTTGACGTGTGACAGCCTCCAATTTTGAAGCGTCTCTACATCAAGTTTTTTGAGGTGTTTGTCATTGACAGTATATCTTAAAACCTGAGCCTTCTCTAAATGATCTTTTTGTTCGTGCAGCATTTTAGTTTTTTCCTCAAGGAGTTGAACGCGAGGCGGCTTATTGAGCCGTACGGTGCTCGAGAAAGCTATTTCAGAATAAATCCAGGGAGAATGGGTCGTGTTATTGCTTCCAAAAGGCTGAATGGAATTCGGAGTCCGGTAGAAAATTAAGCATTCCGTTTTGTCAATCATGACATTGAGTGCGGAGCTTAGCATCATGCTAACGTGGGTAGCCGAGTTAATTACTTCCGGGTAGGAGTATAAATTTGGCTCTATTTCGTTGTATTTGTCGTCAAGCTGTTTAATTAGATCTTTCCCGTATCCCCAAATGCAGGAATCAATAAACGAATTGATGCCGAAATGTTTCTTCAGCCATCCAGCGAGTGCGAGTACGTCATCATTGTCCTGATGTGAGTGTGAAATGAAAACATGAGCATCAATGCCTGGAAACCATGTGTCTATTATTTTAGATGCATCTAGAGAACCATCCACCAACAGAAAGCTATCAAGCGAGCTTTTGACCTTCTTTCCATATGAATCAAACTGTTCAGACCCAAGAGCTATCAGATCTTTATAATTCCAGCGAAACGATATAGCTCCTAATTTGTATCCTTTAAACATACTTTTAATTTCGTGGCAAATGTTTATTTGACCGCATTCTTTCCCAGAAAATAACGGACTTGGTGAGTCCGCGGCTGCTAAACTAGCCGGGCAACTGAGTTGGCAAAGTGCAGGCGAACTTGCGTCCCTCGTCGGGAGCGTTAAGCTATTTCCATCGAAAGCGCTTAGCGATAAAAATAGACCAGATTGGATTCCCAGTGGGCTGGCGATCGGATTGGATCAGGTGGGGCAAGGAATCTTTACCCAAGATAAAAAGTTCTAAAATAGAATGCAAAGCTATCGCGATTTCGGTTCATGCCCGCTCCACGGTTATACCTCCAGACCCTGTGGCACAAGAGGAAGTGCGTATAACCTTTTTCCGGTAGCGTTGGCGATAGCATTTCGCACTGCCGGCGCAATGCCGATGATCGGTGTTTCTCCCGCTCCCGCCGGGGCAAGATCCTTTCGGTTCAACATAACGATATCCAGCTTCGGCACATCGCCAAACCGGGGAACGCGATAGGCCGAGAGTTTTGGATTCAGGATCTTTCCATCCTTGAAATCGATCCGTTCAAACAATGCACCCCCGAGCCCCTGAATGATCGAACCCATGATCTGGTTCTCCAGGTGATTCGGATTGATGATGCCGCCACACTCAAACGCAACGGCAGCGCGCAACACCTTAACATCGTTTTCGTTTCGGTCGAAGACGATTTCCGCACATGCCGCAACGTAGCTTCCCTTCTCCTCCCCGCACGCAATCCCAAAGCCGTGATCTTTTTCCGGCTTCGTGCCCCATCCAAAAGCTTTTGCCGCAGCTTCCAGAACATCGATCATTCTCTTCTCCGACAAATTCTTAAGTCGGAATTCAAGGGGATCAATTTTGAGATCAGTGGCCAGGTCATCCATAATGGATTCACGGGCAAAGTTGTTTGCTGTGGCCGCCAGTCCGCGGTATGAACCTTGTCGCAACGGTGAGTCGGAAGGGTGAAATTGGATCAACTTGTTTTTAACTTGGTAAGGCGTGTCGATACCCGAGCCGCCCGAATTGTAATTATGAAATTCCCATGAGGTGAGCATTCCGATTTTATCGGCGCCAGCCTTTACATCAATTACACCCGCCGGACGAAAATAGGCCCACGTAAACTCTTCCTCACGCGTCCAAACTACTTTCACCGGCTTCCCTGCTTCTTTCGCGAGTCTCGCCGCTTCCATACCGGCTTCACCGGTGTGTTTGCCTCCGTAGCCCGATCCGGTATCGGGTTGGATCACGCGGATGTTCTGCTTAGGAATCTGAAACACATCGGCCAGATCCTCCTGCACACCAAACGGGCGCTGCGTACCGGCCCACACGGTGAGCTTACTCCCCTCCCACTGTGCGACACCGGCGCGTGGCTCAAGCGGCACGTGCGCAATGTAATCTACGTTAAAGGTTTGTCCGATCTTGACCTCTGCTTTCGAAAATGCGGATGACACGTCTCCTGATTTTTCAGCGCGATCGTCAGCCTTGCTCGTTTTTCTGAGGTGATCAAATATTTCTTTTCGGGAGGGCTGTGGTTCGAACTTCCATTCCGCTTTTATCGACTGTAAAGCTTTGTTCGCAGTCGAAAGATCAACGGCCGCCACGCCAACGAAGTCTCCATCATGAACGGCAACAACACCGGTTATTTTTTTTGCTTCGGAAAGGTCCGCAGAAATCAGGGTTGCACCATAGGCTGGGGCGCGCAGAATTTTCCCATACAACATGCCGGGCAGTTTCATGTCGGACACATATTTGTGCCGGCCCGTAACAAACGATTCGCCATTCACCTTCTTAACAGAAGTGCCCGCGATCTTCCAATCATCGATCTTTTTCAAGGCCACTTTGTCATCGACAGCCTGGACGAGTTGTTTTCCCTTGACGATCTTGCCAATATTGACCGTCTCGTTTGTGTTTTTATTCGTGACGTTGCCATCGTTGATAGACAACAGGGAACGATCAACCTTCCATTCGGCTGCGGCGAGGTCCAGGATCAGTTCGCGTGCCGAAGCGGCAGCTTTTCTCAGCTGTGGCCCCATGTAAGGGGTTGACCGGCTTCCAAAAGTGCCGCGGTCATAAGGTGTCAGCGCGGTATCGCCAAGGATCATGGTGATCTTTTTCATTTCAACACCAAGTTCTTCTGCCACCACCTGTGCCAGCGATGTCCTGATATTTTGCCCCACTTCCGCTTTGCCGCTATAGATCGTCACCGCGCCATCTTCGGCGATGTGCAGCCAGGCGCCGATCTGATTTTCCGGCAGTCCCTCAATTGATAGCCCATAACCGGTATTGACCGCGGCGAAGGTTATGGCAATGCCGCTTCCGAGGATCCCAAAGAAATCCCGTCTGTTCATGGTAAAATAATGGGATGGCCTTTCGGCAAGTTCGTATTGCTCGGGAGCAAAAACGGATTCGTTTGATTTCTTTGCCATCTTCAGCTCTTTTGGATTTTTATGGCTTCATGGATTCCTTTCATGATTCTCGGATACGTTCCGCACCGGCACACATTGCCTTGCATCCCGTTGATGATTTCCTCATCCGTGGGTTCCGGTTTTTTCTTCAGCAGCGACACGGTTGACATCACCATGCCCGAAGCACAATACGAACATTGAAACACATCGACGTTGAGAAAAGCTTGCTGAACAGGATGCAGCTTGTCGTTAGTCGCCAGTCCTTCAATGGTAGTGATCGCTTTTCCTTCGACGCTAGCTGCTTTTGTGATGCATGAACGAACGGCCACATCGTTGATCAGAACGGTGCATGCTCCACAAGAACCTTCACCGCAGCCGTATTTTGTACCGGTCAGATCCAAGTCGTTTCGCAGGACATTCAGCAATGACTCTTCCGGAGTACTATTGACGGAATATTTTTTTTTGTTGATGATGAGGTCCATGGCGCACGGGATTAGCGTATAACCCAAAATAACCCATTAGGTTCTCGTTATCAAGTGGATTTTGGTGAAATGTCTTTTACCCGTTGTGACCGGTTAAATGCGCCCTGAGTGCTGAAATAAAAAAGCCCACCACGCAGGCTATGACGCCGGCATGATGGGCTCGTGATTGAATTCTGGAAATTCAGGTTGATCAATTCAATGATTTGTCCAGCCCAATCCATCGCTTAGCTGAACAAGGACCGTTTAATAAGAAAGCTGTTGCTCAGCAGCCACTTCCGTGATGTGCCCCATCTTCCCTGCCCGGTAATCGGCATACAACTGCTTGATGTCATCCAGGCTATCGGCAATGAACGGACCGTGCGAGACGATCTGGTGATGCTGAGGCTGGGCGGCATACAAAACGAAATGGGCACCCGCGTCGCCGGCCGTGAGTGTTACCTGGCTGTCTCCGGGCTCGTCCCTGCTATCGAGCCACCCCACATAGTCGACCGCTAAGGCCTGCTGGTTTGCACCAACGCGCACGGTGCCATCGAGCGCGTAGAAGAATCCATGGAAGTCGGCCGGAAGCCGTTGTGTTGCCGATGCGCCCGGTTCCATTCTAATTTCGGCCAGGACAAATGGCGTATGGTTTTTGACGGGCGAAGAAACACCCGCAAACGTGCCGCTATATACTTTTATGTTCACACCATTCGATGACACCACGGGCACGTGATCGGCGGCTAACCGCTGTACCCGTGGCAATGCTTTCCGGTCTTGTTTTGGCAAGTTCAGCCACAGTTGCAGGATGCGCATTTTCATGGGCTTGGCCAGGATCTCGGTGTGTACCACGCCGCTGCCGGCCGTCATCATTTCAAAGTCGCCGGTCTTCAGGGCGTGTGGGCCCTCCCCGATCTCGCCCTGAAGCACCAGGGTCACGGTCTCGAACCCGGCGTGGGGATGCGGCCCGCCAACGGGGATGTGGTCGGTTTTGTCGAGGATGTCGTCCATCAGCATAATGAACGGGTCGCTTTTAGAGAACTCGATGTCGATGACGGGTTTTGCCGTATGTCCTTTGCCCAAAAAGCCGGGATGCGCCTCCGGGGTGTATACCGTCGTTAATTTTCTTTCTGTGTAGTTCATATTCGTTGCTCCTTGTTTCCTCTACAACACCAAAGTTCGTATTTTTGCTTACCAAAAGTAACCACTTTACCAGAGGTAAGCAGTTACCTTTTGGTAAGCGCCAAATGGATACCATGGAAGATCGCAAAAAAAAGACCGTACTGGAGGATGACGCGGAGTGCAAGGGGCAGTTGAATGCCATCGGCGATGCGCTCTATGTCATCGGCGGAAAATGGAAGCTCCGCATTATCATCGCGCTGATGCACGGTAAAAGCCGGTTCAACGAATTGCAGCGCACGATCGCCGGCATCTCGTCGAAAGTGCTCGCGTCGGAATTGAAAGAGCTTGAACTCAATGGTTTTGTAAGGCGGCGAGTCTATACCCAAACCCCCATCGTGATCGAGTACGAGCTTACCGACTACGCGCTGACGGTTCGCCCCGTGCTGACCGTGTTGAGCGAATGGGGCAGCATGCATCGCCGCAAGATCCGGCAGGTCATGAAGCAGGAATTCGAGAGTAAGGCTTGATCACGAAAGGCTCAATCCTTGTTGAGGACAAATTTCAATACGACCGCCACGGTTAGCGATGGAAGAAATAATCCTATGACGACTTGCGATAAACAATCAGCTCACTCCCTTCTTTGCCTTTCTTGTTGAACCTGGAAATGAAGTGATCGCCGTGGAGTTGCACGGAGCCGTCTGTTTTTAAATAGCCTGTGTTCTTAAAGTTCCGGTCCCAGATCAACAGCAGCTTGCTTTCGGGAATGCTCATGCAGAAGGCATCGCCGTTGTCAATAAAGAAAATCGAGACGGGTATATTTTCCCAATTTTTAAAAAACACATGGCCGTCCAGTTCCACGACATGGGGTAACTTCACGCGCTCCTGGTTGCCGTCGGGAGAATAGATCGTGTCGCGCCGGGCCATAAGTTCGAAAGTTTCCGGTGGTGGAATGAGTTCGATTCGGTCGAGCTTCGGCAAGGTCCAGGCCACGTATTTTCCATGGTAGGCCGCGCCGGCCAGGTATTTGTTGTCGGGTGAAAAACGCGCGATCTCCATCCCAAAGTTATGGCCAACGTCGTTATACAACACTTCCCTGTAGTCTTTTACAAACGTAGTATGTGCCCAAAGCGTGGACTTCTTGTCGTTCTTCAGATCGTAGAACTGTGACTTTATCGAGTAGCCGTAGCAAGTCATGTATTGAAAGTCTCCGGAGAAGGTACATTCCCGGTTTCCATGTGCATATTCAAATTCTCCCACCGGTTGTCCCTGAAAGTCGCTGATGACATTCCCCTTTTTCTCATCCGCAGCGATCAGCCATTCCTTAGCGGCTATGATCCTTTTAGTCGAAGTGGGCTCTTTTTTTTCCAAAACACCCTCGCGTGAATACGTCAACAGGCTTCCGCTGAAGATCACCAGGTATTTGTTTTCCCTGGCGAAATAGGCCAGATCTTCAATGTGTGGCGAGGGAAGGTGCTTTCCTTTCTTCTTTTCCGCAGGGAGCGTTAGGGTAAGCACCTGGTTGTCGTTGGTGATGATGAAATTATTAATGAAGAACTCGTCGGTTTCTTCAAGATCGCGCGCCGTCAGGTTGAAGAAATCTCCAAAGCCCTCCTGGGATTCGAGCTTTACATCGAGAAGCACCTCACCACCGAGCGCAAACTTCATAAGCCGGTAATCATCCGTCAGCACGATCGACTCTCCTTTCTTGTTCACCAGGTAAGAGCGCACCTGGAATTCGGAGAGATCCAGTCTCAACGCTTCAACGAACGTGGTCTTTTCCGATAACTTCAGATGCTCGTTCTGGTTTGCCAGCCGCTTTGCCCCGCGAACGAACGGATTCGAGAACGTTTTTTGCGCCAGCTTCTGCGCGCGATCGATAAATCCGTCGAACGATTCCAGGTCGCGCGCTGCTTCCTGGTTCGATACCTTCAATTTTTCTGTTATCCCGTTTATGTAGGCCTCATAGGTAAGGTCGAGCTGTTGGTTGGCCAAGTCTGTCTTGCCCGCGAAAACCAACAGGAACGTGTGCGCCAGTGGATACTTTCTGGTGTCAAAGATCTTTTGGACATCCGAATGCTCCGTGAGATCGGCAACCAGTGTAGCGAGTTGACCATTTAAAAATTCTGGAAGCGGAATAAACTTATCCGCATCAAGCGGACCGCTCAGTGCCCGCACCACATTGGCCTTGAATTGCTGTGAGGCCGTGGGCGTATAGAAGCTGTCCGGGTTGAAATCCTCAAAGTCGAGACGTGCTTTTAAACTGACGGAGGGATGCTCATATAGCGAGGCCGTTGAAAATTTACCGGAATGTTGGGCGAACCACTTTTCATACGCCGGGTAAGACAAGCCTGGCAAGAGATAAAATGTAAGGTAGATATCTTCGGCAGCCTCGTCGTAATAGAGGGCACTGCTCCCTGCCCCGATCTTGATCACCTGGTCGAAGCCGTTATGCTGACGCAGGAACTGTTTCTTTGACTTTTGATATTTGAAACCAACTTCGCTAAGCTTTTGCTCGATCAGGGTAGCTACCTTACCAAAAAGGATGTCGTCTACCGTAGATTTTTTTATCATTCGAAAAACGTTTTCCGGGCAATATATTTAAATAATCAATGGATTGAATATTAAAGATTCCGACCAAAACCTGCACGAATCTGCCCGATCCATATAAATCTCTGTGATTCAAATTATTAATTGAATCAACGCCGGAGCGGGCGAAATGCTGAAAAGAATATGGAGCAGAAACGATCTGGTTTACCGGATTTTAAACGAACCTCCACAGTCCCATTTCCGGTCAGTTGTGTTCACTAGTGTGACCGGCCGGTCTTGGAATGTGTCATATCCGGGCCGTTATCGGGCATGGCACCAATTTGGCAAGAGACCCCCAAACCCCTATGCTTATGTTCCGGAACTACCTCAAGATCGCTTTTCGCAACCTCATGCGTTCGAAGGCCTACTCCCTCATCAACATCTGTGGGCTTTCCCTGGGCGTGGCCTGCTGCCTGCTCCTGGCCCTGTATGTTGAGGACGAATTTCAATATGACCGCCACCACGAGCGATTAAGCGATCTGTACCGGATCGATACGCAATTTGAAGCCAACGTGGTAGGCTTTGACAAACTGGGCAGCGTCTCTCCCCCGATCCCGATGACCCTAAAGGATGAGCTTCCGGAAATTGAAGCCGCCGCCCGCATCGTGCCCACCTTTGGCAGTGCAAACCTGATCCAGTACGAAGACAAAAAATTCTACGAGTCGAACGCCTTCGTGGCCGATTCTACGCTCTTCGATGTGCTTACATTTGACTTTATTGAAGGCACTCCCAAGAAAGCGCTGGCCGATGCCAACACTGTGGTGATTGCCGAATCCATTGCACGCAAGCTTTTTGGCGATGAACCGGCACTGGATAAAAGTATCCTGATCACCCAAGGGGGCACTCCGGTCAACTATAAGATCACCGGCGTTTATAAGCCCAAGAAAACCTTCCTGGATGCAAATTTCTTTACCTCCGTCATGAGCGAAGGCGGGTCGGGTGAATACATCCGGAAAAATGAAAACGCAGCCAACGAATGGGCCGGGCAAAATTTTGTTGGGGGTTACATCAAGCTGGCGCCGGGGCATTCGCCGAAGGAAGTGGAGAAAAGGATCAACGAGGTTTTGATCAAATACGGTTCGGAAGATATGAAAGCCCTGGGGATCACCAAGACCTTGTTCCTGGAACCTGTAAAAGATATCTACCTGAGATCGCACGTGGACAAGAGCCGGCGGATCACCTATATCTATACGATCGTTTCCATCGCGTCGTTCATCCTGGTTCTGGCCTGTATTAATTTTATGAACCTCTCCACCGCCAAGGCCACCAAACGAGCATCGGAAATCGGCATCAGGAAAGTTATGGGAGCGTTCCGCGGCAGCCTGATCCGGCAGATCCTCGGCGAAGCCATGGTGGTGGTGGCGATCTCCATGCTCATCAGCGTGATCCTGGTGCTGGTAGCCTTGCCGTTATTCAATGAACTTTCGGGCAAAGCCATCGCCTTCAACCAGGAGAACGTCTTGTTTTTTGGGACGGCCCTGCTGGTGCTGATGGTCCTCACCGGGTTGATCGCAGGAAGCTACCCGGCGTTCTACATCTCTTCGTTCCAGCCGGCAACCGTATTGAAAGGAAAATTCACCATGAACAAAACCTCGGGACGCCTGCGTCAGGGCCTGGTGGTGCTTCAATTTATGGTGGCCATCGTGCTGGGCTGCGGCATGCTGGTGATCTCGCGCCAGCTCTCGTTCATGAAGCACAAGGATCTTGGTTTTAATCCCGAAGCAAAGATCATCATCCCGCTTCGCACGGCGGATGCGAAAAAAGAAATATGAATCCTTGAGAACAGAGCTCGAAAAAATGAACTTCATCCAGGCGGTTTCGGCCACCAGCTATCCTCCTGGAAATAATATCTTTAACGACATGGCTTTCTACATGGAAGGCGGCAGCATGGACAACGCTATTCTTAACCGCTTGAACAGCATCGACGCAGGCTACATGGAGATGCTGGGCATCAAGCTCATCGCCGGCCGGCCCTTCACCACCAACCGTGCGGCGGATTCCAAAGGCAATCTCATTATCAACCGGACGTCGGCAAAGAAATTCGGTATCGAGCCGGAAAAAATGATCGGGCAAAAGCTCTATTTCGACTGGCAGGGAAAGAACTATCCCTTCCAGGTGGTCGGCGTTGCCGAGGACTATAACCAAACTTCATTAAAGGATCCCATCATCCCGATCGTTTTTCAAATCCCCGAGAATGCGAATGAGTACGGCTATTTGATTGCCAGCGTCAACTCCTCCGGTCTGTCGGAGGCGGTTTCCAGCATCGAAGAAGTATGGAAAAGCCAGGTAGCCGATGCGCCCTTTGAATATACCTTCCTCGATGACAATATTCAGAAGCAATACCTGGAAGACCAGCGCGTCTCTAAGATCATCACCTACTTCACGGCCATCGCCATCATCATCTGCAGCCTCGGACTGTATGGACTGTCCTCTTTCATGGCCGAACGACGACTCAAAGAAATCGGCGTGCGAAAAGTGATGGGAGCCAGTGTGATGCAGATCATGGGAATGATGTCGCGGGAGTTTGTCAAGCTGGTGCTGCTGGCCTTTGTGATCGCCGCTCCCCTGGCCTGGTATGCCATGAACCAATGGCTGCAGGCCTTTGAATATAAAGTGCCCCTGGATGTATCCATCTTCACGTTCGCCGGTCTCGGCGCCATCGCGATCGCTTTGCTGACGGTAAGTTATGAATCTTTAAAGGCAGCCAGTGCAGACCCGGCGAGGACGTTGAGAAACGAGTAACCCCTCCCCCCGGTAGCGCAGACGTCACTTTTAAGTCTGGCGCTATTGCTATTATACCTACATTTAGAGTATATTCGTTCATGAAAAAGTACCAGCTCGGCGAATTTGAAGAAGTGGTGATCCTCACCATCGGAATTTTGAACAACCAAGCCTATAGCGTTTCGATAAAAGATGAGATCGAATCCAGGCTTTCGCGCACCGTCAGCTTTGGTGCGCTCCACACCGCACTGAAGCGGTTGGAAGAAAAGGGTTATCTCCGGTCATACGCAGGCGAATCGACTGAAGAAAGAGCGGGCCGACCCAGGCAGTATTTCGAGATCACCGCCATGGGCAAGAAGGCCATGCTGTATGCCAAAGAGACGCGCGACGAGCTGTGGAAAGCGATCCCAAAAACCGTCTTGCAAACCAACTTGCTGAGTTGAGCCCTATGAACAAACCGGTTGCCCATCCTCCCCTGCTCTTCCTGAAGTTCTTCCGCTGGTACTGCGATCCAAAAATGCTGGACTACATTGAAGGAGACCTGATGGAGGCCTATCACGCGCGGCTAAAGAAATACGGCAAGCGAAAAGCGGACGCGAAGTTCATCGTCGACGTGCTGCTTCTCTTCCGGCCGGGTATCATCCGATCAAAAGCGAAGTATAACACTTTAAAGCGTTCCCATATGATCAACAGCTATTTCAAAACCGGTTGGAGGAATCTCCTGAGGAGTAAGCTCCACAGCGGCCTCAATATCGTGGGCCTCACGTTTGGCATCGTGTGCTTTTTGTTGATTGGGCTTTATGTTTTCGACGAACTCACGTTCGATCAACAACATGTCAACGCCGAACGGATCTATCGTGTGATAGAACATAAGAATGTGCGTGGCGAGGCGACCACCATCGCGGCAGCGGGCTATAAGCTTGCCGAAGAATCAAAGCATTCCATACCCGAAGTTGAAAACATCACGCGCATCATGCGGACTGGAAGAGCTAACCTGGTGGATCCGGAGAATCCTGTCCCCTTCCAGGAAACGGTGACGATCGCCGACGATCATTTCCTGGAAATATTTGACTTCCCCCTGGTGGAAGGCGATCGGCGTACCGCTTTAAAAGAGCCCGCCTCCATCATCATCGACGAAGACCTGGCCCTGCGCATTTTTAACCGGACGGACGTGATGGGTAAGAACCTGCAATTCAGTCACCTCCCTTTCCCGCTAAAGATCACCGGCATCTTAAAGAACCATCCCCGCAATTCCAGCTTCAACTTTAATTGTGTGATGTCTGAGTCGAGTTATTATGCCGCGGATTATTTTAAAGAAACCATGGCCAGCGATTGGGCATCGAACAGTTTTTCGGTTTACGCTTTGCTGAGACCGGATTCGAGACCCGATTCCGTATCAAAAAAAATGACCCGGCTCGTGCTCACCAACTTCAAGCCTGATGAAGGGACAAAACTTTCCTATAGTCTTCAACCCCTGAAAGAACTGCACCTGAAATCGGCCGGCATATTCGACGGCGCCCGAAACACCAACGTGGAAGGTATCCCCCAAGGGAACCCGCTCTATGTCACGATATTTTCATTCACGGCCTTGTTTGTCCTTCTGATCGCCGCGATCAATTATACGAACCTCACCACCGCGCGAGCATCGGGCCGCGTAAAAGAGATCGGTGTCCGCAAGGCCATCGGCGCCATGCGCAGCAATCTGATCGGACAGTTCCTGTTTGAGTCGTGGCTAACGACGGGGATTGCCTTTATTTTAGCCATCGGTGTTGTGAAGTTGGTGCTTCCGCCTTTTAATCATTTTGCGAACAAGGAGCTTTCGCTTTTCTCCGTGGACTATCATTTCTGGATCTATGCGATGACGGCGATCGTTGTCATCGGATTTTTGTCGGGCAGCTATTCGGCTTTATTGCTTTCCCGTTTGAAACCCGTGTCGCTGTTGAAGGGATTGAAACTTCAAACCACCGGCGACCTGTCGGTGAGGACGGGGTTGGTCATTTTTCAGTTCACGATCTCTATTGTGATGATCATTGGCACCCTGGTGTTGCTGTTGCAGGTGCGTTACCTCAACCATACCGACCTGGGTTTCAATAAAGACCTCATGGTGGTCATCGATGTGAATACAAGAAAGGCGCGGTCGAACTTCGAAACGATAAAAGATCAAATGAGCAAGATCGCCTCCGTGAAAAGCGTGTCGGTGACCTCGCGTGTGCCGGGTGAATGGAAGACACTCCGCACGGTCAAGGTGAGCGTGGAAGGGAGCACCGACGCGCCGGGCACATCCTACCTGTTCGGTGCCGACAAGGAGTTCATGCAAACATTCGAGGTGACCTTGCTCCAGGGAAGAAACTTCCGCGAAGCCTATGATTCGTCCAGTATCATCATCAACGAAACCGCGGCCAGGATGTTGAACATCACCGGGGTTTCGGAGCAAATGGTAGAGATCCCGGCGGCGTCGCGCGACGGGTACTTTGAAACGCTGGAGGTTCCGTTTAAGCCCCGCGTGATCGGCATCGTAAAAGATTTTCATTTTCAATCCTTGCGCGATAAAATTCAGCCGCTCATCCTGGCGTACAACAATAACCCCATTCATGTGATCGATTATTACTCGGTACGCATAGCACCCGTGGATATACCCGGCACCCTCAACAAACTCAAGGCCATCATGGTGGCCAACGATGCCGACGATCCTTTCGAATATCATTTTCTGGACGATCAGCTGGCGTTATTTTATGTTGAAGACGCACGACGGCAGACACTTCTGGGTTGGGCCGCATTGGCCACCATCTTCATTGCGTGCCTCGGGCTTTTCGGACTCGCCACCTACTCCACGGAACAGCGCGTGAAGGAAATCGGCATCAGAAAAGTTTTGGGAGCGACGGTCGTGGGGCTTGTTTCCCTACTGTCGCGCGATTTTCTGAAGTTGGTGTTGATCGCGAATGGCATTGCCTTTCCGATCGCCTGGTGGGCAACAAACCGGTGGCTGCAGGAATATGCGTATCATATTGATGTGGAATGGTGGGTGTTTGCTGCAGCAGGTACTTTGGCCCTGGGGATTGCTTTGATGACCATAAGCTATCAGGCTATAAAGACGGCAGTTGCAAATCCGGTGAATAGTCTTCGTTCGGAATGAGTAATCCAGTAGTCAGTAGCTAGTAGTAAGTAGTAAGTAGCTAGCTAGAGTTAAGAGCAGCAACGCAGATAGATTGGGTTGAGTCAGCTTCAATGAAAAAGCGAGGCGTGTCGGGGGTGAGACACATCCTCGCTTTTTTATAGGTGGACTAATAAACCCGTTTAAACCAGGTTCTTTTTAATGTACGAATAGCTTTTTTGCATGCTTACCAGTGGATCGCCGGGGGTTTGGTCTTGTTCGTTGAAGAAATATTTCAGGCCGGCTTCTTTGGCGTGTGCGAATATTTCTTTGAAGGGGATCACGCCGTTGCCTACTTCTGTGAAATCCTGTTTTGGTGTGTTGTCCATGTCTTTTACGTGCCAGAGCGGGAAGCGGCCTGGGTTTTTGCTGAACAAGGCCATGGGGTTTTGTTTGGCTTTATAGGTCCAGTACAGATCCAATTCCATTTTCACGAGGGCGGCGTCGGTGTTGGTCAACAACACGTCGTAGGGGAGCTTGCCGTCCTGGGCGTCGAATTCGAAGGCGTGGTTGTGATAGCAAAGTTGAAGCCCGGCTTTCTTTGCGATTTCACCGGCCTGGTTCAGTTTGTCGGCGGTTTGTTTGTAGTGGTCGAGGGTGCCGCGTTCGGGCTCAAAGAGAAAGGCGCACACCATATATTTCATGCCCACGGCCGCGGCGTCGTCAACCGCTTTTTGCCATTCGTTCGAGATCGTGCCTTTTGTATCCGGCATCGATTCGCCAAGCAGGTAATGTCCACTGAACATCACCAGCCCGTTGTCGCTTAACACTTTTTTGAAAGCGGCGGGGGCCATGCCATAGAATGTTTGCGTGCCGGTATAGGTGGCGCCTTCCACCGAATTGAATCCGATCTTTGCTACCTGCGCCAGGGTGGCCACCGGATCTTTGGCCATCAACTCGCGAACGGTATAAAGTTGTACGCCGATGTAATCCGATTTCGATTTTGCAAATAAGGATGGACCGACTAATAGTCCGGCTGAGGCCACCGCGGTGGTTTTCAAAAATGATCGTCTGGTTACCATATTGGAGTGTTTATTTGGGTTATTCTAATGTGTTAAATGTACACATCTTGGGCCAAATGATACGGATTGAAGGTGGCCATCTTAAATACTTTTCGGACAAGATCTAAACTGCTGATTCCTAATAATTTACTTGCTTTGACCGGCTCACTCGTGGCGCCAGGTTTCGGGCCGGTTTGTGACGCGCGCGGTTTTTACTATTTTGAGCGTGCCTGTTCCCCCAATCGATATGAGAAATGTCTTGCTCCTGTTGTTCTTCACCTCCCAGTCTCTCCTAGCCCAAAGCGTGAAGCTACTCGATGGCAGTTTAGAGAGTTTGAAGGGACAGAAATCCTACAACATCATCTTCCGCTACGACAGCATGCTGGTGGGCATGGCCGATCCCAAACCGGAAAAGGTGTTCCTGTTGGAAGTCAAGAAGCGATGGGAAGAGCGCGAGCCGGGCAGAGGTTCCGACTTTATCCAGGAGTGGTTTGAAGATCGGAAGCTGCTCTATGAACCGTCGTTCATTCAGAACTTTAAACAATACGCCAAAGTAGAACTCCCCGACCCCCAGGCGGCCTACACGCTGATCGTGAAAACAAAACACACCGAAGGCGGCTGGTTCGGCGGCGTACTGGCACACCCCGGGCAAATCGATGGCGAATTGAGGATCGTCGAGTCAGCCGATCAAAGCAAAGTCGTGGCCCGGATCGCGTTTTATAAATTCACCGGTAAAATTCAATATCCTGGTGATTTCGAGATGACTACGAGAATACAATCCGCTTATGCCATTGCTGGGAAGGGACTTGGCGATTTTGTAAAGCGGAAATCTAAATAGCAGTCAAGCACACCGAAGCAACATTCCACACATTTTCATATCTTGCCGGTTCTCTCTGGAGCTCTCCACGTGAAATAACCGTTGCCAGAAAGGTTTGATATTGTATCCAGTTATGATGAAGTCTATTCAAAGGTTGCTAAAACTGTTCCCCTGTCTGCTGTTCATTGTTTTTGTTACCTGTTCTAAAGACGATCCCGCAGTGCAACAACCCTCCAACCCGAGTTTAAAAACATGTGTTTTGAAAAGCGGCACGTCCAACGGAACGTCCATCACCTTCGACCGCGACGACAAGCATTGGCCGATAACGATCCGTTATTCCAATGGAAATAAGCCGGCCATCACCTGTTCCATTCAATACGACGCCGATCACCGTGTTGTTAAATTGATACAGGGGAACGCTTACGTTGAATACTCTTATCAGTCAGGAAAACCGGTAACGAGCACCGTATTCACCAGGAAAAGCCCTGATGCATCCTTCGAGCAGTATTGGCAGTACTACTATCATTATGACGATCAGGGAAGGCTGGATTCTACCACCGACCATATCGGTCAATACGAGCGGTTTGAGTACGATGCGGCAGGCAACGTTATCAAACGATACACCAAGCAAAGGGGACAGCCAGAGAAGTTGACGCGGCAATACCTGACCTTTGACGACAAAAAGAATCCTCGCGTGGAAGCAAATTTCGACCAGGTCGGCGTGCTGCTCGATTGGATCGAAGGAAACTTTATCACCATGTTACAGCTTCCAACACTAAGTCAACACAACAGTACCAAAGACGTCTATGTTTCATCGGACCGTGTCATACTCCGTACATGCTCTTTCCAATACAACCCGGAAGGCTACCCCATATCGGCGCGCATACAAACCGACGCAAAAAGCGACGTCACCACCGAGGTCATCGCGTATGATTGCTGGTGAATTGACCTTTTGAAACGCCATCCTTTGTCATTTGCAACCTCTTGAAAGCCCGTTCGGGTTCCTTAACGATTTGGTTTCATGAACATCCACATGAAAATGAAAATAATAGTGGTTGCTATCATAATTACTACCCTGACAACAAGGATATTGATTGTACTCCTAATGTATCTTCTTTCCTCTTCATCAGAGGCGGCCTCCAATCTTTTCTTATGAAATGGATAAGCAACGAAGATAAAATGCGAACCAACTGCTACGGTAAGCAAAACTAGTCCTATGATGATTTTAAGTTCCATAAAAATATCCACATGAAAATAATAGTGGCTACTATCAGAATTATTGTCCTGCCAACAAGAATAATGATTGTGCTCCTAATGTATCTCCTTTCCTCATCATCAGTGGCTGCCTCCAATCTCTTCTTGTGAAATGGATAAGCAACAAAGATAGAATAAGAACCACCAGCTAAGGCAATCAAAACTAGTAAAACTAGTTCTATGACGATTTTTAGTTCCATGGATGAGTAAAATTAATTGAAAAGACCATACCCTATACTTCTTGGATATCAAAATTCCTGGCGCCATCGGCTTATCTAAAATTCCTCCCCTCCGGAAAGATCTTCCCCTGCACCACTTCCTGCTCCTCCGTTTTCTTCTTCACCAAAAAAGGCGATGTCTTCTCATCCGAACGCGACATGGGCGTCAACACCAGGTCTTCATCTTTCCATGAGGTGAGCCTTTTCAAGAGCCCCGAAAAATTATAGCAACGCCTCACGATCACGTGGATCACCTCCCCTTCCCGTTGCAGTTGGCCTTCGACCATGAGTAGACGGGATTGGATAATTTCTTTTCGATACTGATCAAACAGCTTTTGAAAGACCACGAGGTTCGACGTTCCGGTCTCGTCTTCGATGGTGATGAAACAAATGCCACTCGCCGTTCCAGGTCTTTGCCTGACCAGGATGAGACCGGCTACTTTCACCAGGTCTCCATTCTTTGCCGCTTCGAGTGAGGAAACAGGACGGACATTAAATTTGTCGAGTTGCTCACGGATAAAGCTCACCGGATGTGCCTTTAACGACAACGACATCGCCGCATAATCATGCACCACATGTTCCGACAAGGCCATGGTGGGAAGTTTTATTTTTTCCTCGGCAACATCGTTGGGAGACTGGCCGGAGAAAAGTGCCATCGGCTGGTCCTTTGTCGATACTTCCCACAGTGCCTTCCGACGGTCGTGGTCGATGGAACGGAAGGCATCGGCGTCGGCTAGTTTTTCGAGGGCGGCTTCGGAGAGGCCGGTTTCGCGAAGTTCGTGAATGGAAGTGTAGCCGGTTTTCCGTTTTTCGATCAGCAGCTGCATGTCTTCCTCGCGCAAGCCTTTCACCTGGCGAAAGCCGAGGCGCAGGGCGCAGTGTTTACCTGATTTTTCTTCCAGGAGATTGTCCCAGTGAGAATGATTGATGTCTACCGCGCGTACATCCACACCGTGTTTTTGGGCATCGATGATGATCTGCGCGGGCTGATAGAAACCCATGGGCATGCTGTTGAGCAAGGCGCAGGCAAACACGTCGGGGTAATAGCATTTGAGCCAGGAGGAAACATAGACCAACAGGGCGAAGCTAACCGCGTGGCTCTCCGGAAAGCCATAGCTGCCAAACCCTTCCAGTTGTTTGAACACGCGGCGTGCATATTCTTCGCTATAGCCATTGTGCGTCATGCCGGCGATCAATTTCCTTTCAAAGTTCGCAATCACGCCCTTTGCCTTGAAGGTGGCCATGCTCCTGCGCAACTCGTCGGCTTCGGCTGGGGTGAAGCCGGCTGCAACGATGGCGATCTTCATGGCTTGCTCCTGGAACAACGGGATGCCTAGTGTCCGGCCTAAGATTTCTTCCAGTTCTTTTGAGGGATAGTCGATGGGCTCTTCCCCGTTGCGGCGGCGCAGGTAGGGATGCACCATGTCGCCCTGTATGGGGCCGGGGCGCACGATGGCTACTTCGATGACCAGGTCGTAGAAACATTTTGGCTTGAGCCGCGGGAGCATGGATTGTTGTGCACGACTTTCGATCTGGAACACGCCAATGGTGTCGGCATGGCCCACCATGTCGTAGACGGCGGGGTCGTCTTGCGGGATGTTGGCCAGCGTGAGTTGACGGCCGTAATGGGTCTTGACAAGATCGAACGCTTTCCGGATGCAGGTGAGCATGCCCAGGGCGAGCACGTCTATTTTCAGAAAACCCAGGGCATCGATGTCGTCTTTGTTCCATTCAATGCAGGTGCGGTCTTCCATGCGCGCATTCAGGATGGGGCAGAGATGAGACAGTTCGCCTTGTGTGATGACAAAGCCACCGGTGTGCTGCCCCAGTTGACGGGGAAAGCCCATGAACTGTGCGGTGAGCTGCAATACTTTTTGAAGCGTGGGATCGTCGGGGTTCAGGCCTTGGCTGGCGATGCGATTGCGGTCAAACCCTTCGTCGGCAAAATCCCAGATCAAACCCGAGAGGCGATTGACGGTGTCGACCGACAATCCCATGGCTTTACCCACATCGCGAATGGCACCTTTGTGGTGTTGTTGTGTAACGGTGGCGACAATGGCCGCCCGGTTGCGGCCGTACTTTCCAAAGATATACTGCATGACCTCTTCACGCCTTTCGTGTTCGAAGTCCACATCGATATCGGGTGGCTCGTTGCGTGCCGAGGAAATGAACCGTTCAAACAGCAGATCAAATTTCGAGGGATCCACCGACGTGATGCCCAGGCAGTAGCACACGGTGGAGTTTGCTGCCGACCCTCTCCCTTGACAAAGGATTCCCTGCTTCCGCGCATAGCGCACGATGTCGTAGACGGTGAGAAAGTACTCGGCATAGTTCATCTGTTCCATAAAGGACAGCTCATAAGCAATGGCGGCTTTGATCTTTTCGGGGATGTGTTCTCCGAAAAGGTCGTGAGCACCCGCTTCTGTCAGGAAGGCGAGCTCTTCCTGCGGGGTGCGGCCGTCGGTGGTGATCTCTTTGGGGTATTGGTATTTCAATTCGTCGAGCGAAAACTGGCAGGCTTCGGCGATGGCCTGGGTTTGGCGGACGGCGTCGGGATATTGACGGAACAGCCGGAGCATTTCGTCGATGGGCTTCAGAAATCTTTCTGCATTTGGATGCAAGCGAAAGCCGGCGGTGTGGATGGTGCATTTTTCACGCACGCAAGTGACCACGTCTTGCAATTCCCGCCGCTTGGGGTGGTGATAGTGCACGTCGTTGGTCGCCACCATTGGCATGTGCAGTTGGGTGGCCAGTTGGGCGATGCGATGCAATTGTTTGGAATCATCGCCACCATAGGTGCGGGCTGCCGCAATGTAGAGGTGCTCTCCAAAAGCCTCCCGGTATTCGCGCAACGCTTTTTTGAAGGCAGGATCAAATTCATACACTTCATTCAATGCGGATGGCGGCAACACGACGAACTTCGATCCTTTGGCATGATCATAGACGTCGGCTTTATATAACTGGCATTGGCCCTTTTCCGTGCGAAGGTTGCCCACGGTGAGCAACGATGAGATTTGTGCATAAGCCTGGACATCCGTGGGAAACGCCAGGAGACTGGGTCCATCCATGAGGTCCAGACGACACGCCGGGATGATGCGCATGCCCAATTTTTTTGCGGCCACGTGGGCGCGGACAATGCCCGCGAAGGTGTTCCGGTCGGTGATGGCGATGCGGCTATGACCGAAGGCCGATGCTTGCTCCACCATCTCCTCCGGGTGTGATGCACCGCGGAGAAAACTGAAGTTTGTTGTGACCTGTAGCTCGGTGTATGCCATGATGCTTAAGCAAAAAATCCGTGGATAAACCACTGATAGGTTTTTTCATGATAATGCCCTAACCGGAAGAGCCAATAGCGATAGCCCTCTTCATCCTCGACACGGTAGTAGTCGCGGTGCTGTCCTTGTTGGAGCCACCACTCCTGTTCGATGCGTTCCGGCCCATCGGCCTTCACGATCTTGTGAAGTTTCCCATTGTGACGGAACAACATGGGAGGATAGTCCGGGATGGGTGCCGTGACATCGATGCGTTCGGGCGTTGCTAAGAGATTCAGGGGACGTAGTTTATCGGTCCGCCAGTTGGTCGTTAGTTTTTCCTGGAGTGATGCTGCGGGTTTGAATGAACGCTCCGGCCAGTAATGTTCGTCGGGCACATAGCGGCGGATGGATTGTGCTCCGACCTTGACGGCCAGGCGATCGATCAGTTCGGATAATCGTTCATCGTCCAGGCCACCGGTTCCCTCCCACATCTGTTCCTGTTGTGCGAAATGATCTTCTACTTTTGGCGCCTCCAGGACAAAGAGCTCGATGCCCAGTGCCGGCTCGATCGTGGGCAGCTTGATCTCAAAGAGTTTGAAAAGATGGGAGACGTGATGCGACGGCCGGTTTGTTCCAATGTCGATCCGCTCGATTTTTCCATCGACGCGATAGCCTTTGAATACAGCCGAGCGCAGTCCCTTTTGTTCGTGTCGCAGGCGGAGACACAATGTTTCCAGCAATTGCTGCAACGCGATCTCAATGCCGGTTGCCGTCACAATCGGTTCGAGACAAGGCAATCGCTCCTGGTAAGGTTCAACGGGTTCGACGGGCTCGATCCCTTCCATTTCCTGGCCCAGGGCCATGTCCAGTCGCATGATAAAATGCGGGCCAAAGCGTCTTCTCAAAGACGCGCGTGGCATCTGGATGAATTGACGGATCTGGTGTAGACCAAGCTTGTGCAAGCGCGTCGCCGCATCGGCTTCCAGGCGAAGGGCTTCCGGTGGCAAGGGAAGCAAGGCTTCGATGTGCCGGCCAGGGGCCACCACCAGCGGTTCGTTTCCAAACCTGGCCATCGCCCACGCAACGCCCAGGGTATCGGCCATGGCCGCCCGCACGTCGTAGCCACGGGCATTTAATTTTTTGACGATCTCCTCCAGGTAGCGCTCATCGCCGCCCCAAAGGTGTGTGCAACCCGTGACATCGAGCAGCAGGCCGTCGGGTGGATCGACGGCGACGATGGGTGTGAAGCGGATGCACCACAGCGCGAGGCGCTTGAGTAATTTTTCGGAAAGATCAGGTTTGTCGTCCAGCACTTCCAGGTCGGGAAAGAGCGCTCTCGCGTCGGCGAGGACCATGCCGGGAGTGATGCCTTTTCTTTCGGCAAAGGCATTGGCGGCGGTGATCACCATCCGGCCATGTGAGGGTGCCCGCAAGACGAAGGGAAGGTCTTTTAATAACGGTTTTGTCTCGCCGGAGTGTTTCGCAAGGGCTTGTTGGCGGATGGCGAACCAGTCCGTGGTGAGGTGACGGAACCAGATGGAGACAAAGCGGCTGGCCATTTCATCCGGTTTTCTGTTGTTGCTCGGGCACTTGAGAAAGTGACTTGTACACCGGCAGGAGTTTTCCATCTCTCCATTGCATATCCCACACACCGGATCTTCCATTCCGGATCCTCAGCAGTTCTACGCGCCAAGTCGGGAAACCGATGCCCGGCAGGTCGTCCACCGGTTCGCTGGGCAGCGAGGTGATCTTCCAGCGCGAGACGCATGCCGTGGTGTTGAGCTGACGATAGTGGTTGCGCAGGATGAAACCGGTCACCTGGCTTTGTTCGACGGCCAATTGCAGGCGTCGGGAAGCGGTGAAACTGATCTCCTGCATCTCTCCCACCACAGCAGCCAACGCACCACACTTTAAGGCTTCGTCCATCGCCCAGATGACGTCCTTTTCTTTTTGGAGATCGACGAAGATGAAACGGTCGGGGTGTATGCCAAAGCTTTTTAGTGCCGGCGGAAAAAGTGTTCGCGAAGCACTGATCCAGAGTGCCGCTCCACTGGTTCCCAGGAGCGAGGACAGCAAGCCCGCCATGAAGCCGCCTGTAGCCGCGGCATCTTCTGTTTTGGTGGATACAAATTCGTGGACAGCACCTAAAGGAAATGTGGCATTGGGGAAGGCATCTTTGATGTGGCCAAGCCCCATGTCTACCGCCAGACTGTTAACGGGTTTGAACCCTTGCAGACGAAGAATGTCCGTTTGCAAGGCCGCCATGATATCAGCTTTCTTTATAGACGTCATACTTTTGGCCCCAGGGTTCAAAGATAGACAACTAATTTAATTAGTTTTATAAAACTATTATTTTTAGTTTTACTATCAGGGCCATTGAATTTGCATATGATTATAAAGCATTAAAAATCAGATAATTAAATATTATTACTTAATCTAATAGCATAGCATGTTCTCCTTTTTGCGGTAAAGTACTGATATTACCATGCTTCATTAAATTTGACAAATAAGACAACCCTATGAATCAACCTTCCTTCACATCCACAGGAGAACTGATCGTTTCCCCTGCTCCTTCATCCTCAGCCAATGACTTCGACTTTCTGCAAGGCTCATGGACCATCCAAAACCGGAAACTAAAATCCAGGCTAAGCAACAGCAATGCATGGGAGGAATTCACGGCCACGGGAACGATGTATAAAATATTGCTTGGCCTGGGGAACATCGATGACTTTGTTGCCGCTTTTGATGGAAAGCCTTTTGAAGGTATGACGGTCCGGTTGTTCAATCCTCAAACAAAACTGTGGAGTTTGTATTGGGCAGATTCCATCAAGGGTGTTCTTGACAAACCGGTTGTGGGGTCTTTCGATCGTTCGATTGGCTATTTTTACAATACGGATGTCTTCAACGGGCAGGACATCCTGGTGGCCTTTCAATGGGACAAGACCGATCCGGACAAACCCGTTTGGAGCCAGGCCTTCTCTGCCGACAAGGGCAAGACCTGGGAATGGAATTGGTATATGAACTTCAGCAGAGTAGCCTGATCGAAAGCTAATACTGGGTAATTAACAGGAGTTTATTGAAAAGAATCTCAATCCGTGTTTTGCTGTTTTTAAAGCATCTTGCGCCATGAGACGATTCGCAACACTCCTCTTGCTCTTTTCCATTGTCGTGCCCTCGATGGCACAACGGAACATTGCGCTCTCCTCGCCGGATGGCAAGATCGTTTTCCAATTCACGTCGATCCGGAAGGAGCTCGTTTACAGCATCACCTATAAAGGAAAATCGTTGATTGAAAAAAGCCCGGTAAGTCTTTCGTTTAATGGGCGGACGTTTGGCAACAACGTGACCATACTCCCTGCAAAATTTCGTGACGGTGTAGAAGATTATGAGCTGGTCGTTGGCAAGACCCGGAAAGTGCATGACCTCTATCGCGAAGTGATCATCCCCCTGGAATCGGAAACGAAAGACGCCAAAGTGAACCTGGTGGTCAGGGCTTTTAACGACGGCGTTGGGCTTCGCTATGAATTCGTATCCGTGAAAGGTCAGGATTCCCTGGTGCTCACCGATGAAAAAACAACGTTTCGCTTCAACGGTGATCCTATAGCGCGGACGTTGCTGTTGCCAAACTACACCAGTTCGCACGAAAACTTCTACACCACAAAGCCCGTGTCGGGATTGAAGGAAAATGAATTGATGGATATGCCCACGCTGTTTGAACTTCCCGGGGTTGGTTATGTGGCCATCACGGAAGCGGCGCTGGTGGATTATGCAGGAGCTTACCTGATAAAAGAAAACGGTGTGATCCGCGCCGTTCTTTCTCCCCTGCCCGGTCAGCAGGAAATAAAAGTAAAGGCTGGGTTGCCACACAAAAGTCCCTGGAGAGTGATCCTGGTCAGCGACCGGGTTGGAGCCTTCATCGAGTCGAACCTGATCACCGATCTCAATGAACCCCTTGCCTTGAAAGACACCCGCTGGATAAAACCCGGGAAGACAACTTTCCCCTGGTGGAATGGCAATGTGGTGCCGGACACGCTGAATGCCCCCGGCAACAATTTCATCACCCAAAAATACTATATCGACTTCTGTGCACGCAACGGCCTGGAATACCATTCGGTGGTGGAGTATGGTCTTCATCAATGGTACACCGACGACGGTGTCGGCTTCGCGCCGGGGCCGCATTCGGATGTGACCAAGCCTGTTCCCGGGCTCGACATGAAGGAGGTCTGCGATTATGCAAAGTCGAAAGGTGTTGGTGTCCGGGTTTGGGTGCATTGGGCGGCGCTCTATCCCAAGATGGATTCGGCCTTTGCCATTTTTGAAAAGTGGGGATTGGAAGGCATGATGATCGACTTTATGGATCGCGACGACCAACTGATGGTGAACATGCAACAGGAAATGCTTCAGAAGGCCGCGGCACATCATCTGCATGTACAGTTTCATGGTGCCTACAAACCCACAGGCATGAGCAGAACGTACCCGAATGAATTCACCCGCGAGGGAACCCTGAATTATGAAACCAACAAATGGAATGAAGAAGGCCTGCCGCCGGACCACGACATCATGATCCCCTTCACCCGGATGCTGGCAGGAAGCACAGATTATCACATGGGCGGCTTTCGCGCTGCCGCTCCCGGAAAATACATCCGTCAATATACCCGCCCCATGATGCTGGGAACACGCTGTCATATGTTGGGATTGTATGTGGTATTTGAAAACTACCTCGGTATGGTGTGTGATTATCCTTCGGCCTATGAGGGACAGCCGGGTTTTGATTTTATAAGGGAAGTCCCGACAACGTGGGATGAGACGAAAGTGTTGGATGCTAAGGTTGGGGAATATATTGTTGTGGCGCGTAGGAAAGGAAATGATTGGTTTGTTGGGGGGATTACGAATCATGAAGCGAGGACGATAACGGTTTCGGCGAGGTTTCTTTCTTCAGGGAGTTATGAGGCGACGCTCTATTCGGATGCGGCGAATGTGATGGTGGATGCGGATCATCTTACGAAAAAGCAATTTGGGATCACAGCTTCGGATGAGTTGGTGTTGAACCTTGCAGCAGGTGGTGGCATGGCTTGTAAGATCAGCAAGAAGTAGTGCCAGGAATGCAGAGCTGATGATGTTCGTGCGCAAAAAAATATCCAGATGCCGGATAGAGTATTCAAAATGGGAAGACGGAGTTTTCCCCGTCTTCCAGCATCCGTGTTTTTCGTTTAAAGGGAACGCACCGTGCCACCATCCACCCGAAGGGCAGTTCCACTGATATAATCTGCAAAAGGGCTCGCCAGATATGCCACCGCGCCGGCTATCTCTTCTGGCCTGCCCAGCCGCCCCACATCATTCGGGACAAAATCGCGGATGGTGTTTCTCTCAATTTCTGCCCAATCATTGCTCCATCCCAGTTTAGGAGCAACGGCATATAAGTACTCCTCAACCGATGCCACGCGAATAGCCCCCGGCGACACGATGTTCGATGTCACACCCGAATCTTTCAGTTCCCGTGCCAACGACAAGGCCAGGTTATGCCGCGCCGCCAGTGAGGCATTGTAGTCCGGATGCTGTGGAATGGGTTGGATGCCGAGGCCGCCACCGATAGTAATGATCCGTCCCCACTTTCGCTCGCGCATCTGAGGAACCAATCGCTGGATCATCCGAACACCAGACAATACATTCGATTCATACGTTTCGATCCATTTTGCCGGTGTGGCCTGCATCCAGTTGTGATGATGATATGCGCCCGCGTTGTTGACGAGGATATCTACCGGGCCATCGGCCAATGCGGAGGAAGCTACTGCGTCGGCGCCATCGTCGGCGGAGAGGTCGCCAATCGCCATGGCTGCGCGTCCTCCTTTTTCTCTGATGGCTTCCATTACCCGCTGAGCCCGGTTTTTATTCCGGCCGTGAATGATAACCGTTGCGCCTTCGGCAGCCAACAGATGAGCAATCGCTTCGCCCAAACCGGAAGTGGATCCGGTGATGAGGGCTCTTTTGTTTTTCAGGTTTAAATCCATATCAATTCATTAAATTTAGTTTTTGATTGAGTACTCACTCAATATGTGGACAAAAGCATATTGAGTGAACGATCAGGGACGTCTATCCCTGGTCCGGATTTTCAAACATGCTCCATAGCATTTCGAAGGTGTCCGTAATAATGGTGCTTTGTTTCTTGGCGGGCAGATTGGCGTCGGCCAGGTAGTTGTACGTACCCACCATCTGGCTCATGGCCATGGAAGAGATCAAATCGATGGAGAGGGGTTTGAAGGTTTTGGTTTGCAGTGCTTCCTTGTAGAGTTTCCGGTGCAGGCTCTGTTGCTGGGCCAGGTCTTCCGTGCCCGAATTTTTCAGGTGTGGCGAGTACTTGAATTGCTGAGTAAAATAGAATTCCTCCCGGTGTTCGAGCGACCATTGTACGGAGTAGTAAAAGAGGTCGCGAAACCGTTCCTTGATGCTGTCGGACTCCTTTATATGGTCGGCTAAATACCTTCGCAGATCACTTTTAATGTGTTCGTACAGTGCCGCCACCAGTTCATCCTTGGTTTTGTAGTAGTGGAATAGGGTACCATGAGCAATACCGGCTTCGCTGGCGATTTTGCTGGTGGGCGTGCCGTGAAAGCCATATTCGGCAAATAGTTTCAGGGCTGCATTCAGGATGGCGAGGGGTTTGTCCGGAAGTTCTGATTGAGTAATCACTCGGCAAAGGTAAATAAAGTTTCGGTTATTGGACTCGTTTCTTTGAAAAAATCTTATAAAAAATGGGACGCCACTGAAAAAGGCCCTCCCTCTCCCATCTGGCAGCACATGGAGATGAAGTGGCGGGTGACTTATCGGTGTTTGGCGGTTTTCGTTTTAGTTCGTATGCAGGTTATCCAGATTCAGTGCTTTCGAAATTCGGGATGTCTTGGATTACTGGTGTAGGTTTTTAAAAAGCTTGTGCCTGCGACATGACGTGGTCAGCCAGGCTTCGCATGAAGTCTTTGCGATGTCGGAATGGATGTTTGGCGTGGGCTAGCTCTTCTTCTCCAACGCATTCTTTGCATATTCTACACACTTCGCCACCTCTTTCACAGCATCAGAACCTGCAGGAACATCATATTCCATTTCAATCGTGCCGGGAAATGTGTAGTGGTTATTTCGCATCAATTGAAGCGCGGCTACCAGCGGGGTATCGCCTTGGCCCCAGGGCATGTTGGCGCCGCCGTTGGCTTTTGATTTGCGATCTTTCAGGTGGGTGCTGTAGATGCGATCGTGTTTGGCTTCGAGCAGCGGGATGGGATCGAGACCGGCGGCGACATAGTGACCAATGTCGCAGTTGAGACCGTTGTAGGGCGATTGTGAAAGGGCTACATCCCAGGCGGTGAAGGTTTGCTGGAGGTGGCCGTGGTAGCCGATGCCGATCTTATATTTCTGTGCAAAAGTTCCAAGGCGTTTGCTTTGTTCCGGATCGGTAGGGAGTTCAACGGTCATGTGACTGGCGCCCAATTCTTTGGCGACGCGAAAGGCGTAGTCGATCTCGGCGTCGGAGTTCTTTACGTCCAGGGCGCTGGGTTTCCAGGCGTAGATAGAGACGCCGGCGTCGTTGTACATTTTCCGGAGTTGTTTGAATTTGTCGAGGGAAGCCCCTCCCCTCCATTTGGCAAGCTCTGCTGCTTTGGCGGCGCGTTCGGCTTTTTGTTCGGCTGTGGGTTCGGGGCGTGGTCCGGGAGGGAATGGTTGCATCGGTTCCGTCGAGGCGTTGGGAGCACCGGCAAACGCTTCGGCGGTGGTGCCCATCAATTCGATGGCGCTCACATTGGCGTCGACACAGTATTTCAGAACTTGCTCGGCGCTGGTGGGTAAGCTTCGGAACGAGTAGGTGATGACGCCCAGTTGGACGCCGTTGAATTTGGAGTTGGGTTTGCCCAGGTTTTTCAATATAGCCGGCGCGCCGAAAACACGCTGGCTTCCGACGACGACACCGGTGACGGCCAGTGCAGATTTTACGATAAAGTCCTTGCGGGTGATCGATGACTTTTGGTCGGGGCTGTTGGTTTTCATACGAATTGAATTTTGATTAAAGGATGGGATCAATCAACGTGTTGCAGCATCGCAACGCGCCAGCTTGTTTTGTACAAGCACACCGTATATAAAGTTGTCCATAATATTCCATTCCGAAAGACCGCTCGTCACATTTTAGATAAAAAGGTCCGAATACTCGACCGTTCGGCACTTCCTGTAATTTTTTCAGTGCAACATTCGGTTATATTTGTTTTGATCGGCTTGTGTGATAGTAAAGAAGCCGTCGTGCTATTCATCATGTTTTGATATTCTCCTCAACTATGAAAAAAGAAATATTGCTGGCCGTTGCCCTTGTGGCTACCGGAGTGCTTCTCGCCACGTGTAGTCAATCCAAAAAAGAAGCCGAAGCCGTTGCCGAAGAACCGGGCTTCGATTCACCCCGCATCGTAAACAGCGATCCCAAACCAGGCTACATGACGCCCGAAGAAAGTCAGAAAGCCTTCCGGTTGCCAAAAGGATACCATATGGAGCTTGTTGCCGACGAGTCCATGTTGAGCGAACCCGTGGCCATCTCGTGGGACGCCAATGGCCGGATGTTTGTGACGCAAATGGAGACCTATATGCAAACCGTTGACACCACGGGGGAACATCAAAAGGGCAGCCGCGTGCTGCTCCTGGAAGACACCGACGACGATGGCAAGATGGACAAGCGCTCCGTCTTTATCGACAAGCTGATGTTGCCGCGGATGATCCTGGCGGTGGGCAATGAGTTGTTGGTGAACGAGACGGATACATACGACATGTATGCCTACAAAGACACCAACAACGATGGCGTGGCCGATGAGAAAAGACAAGTCTATCACACCGATAAAAAAGCCTATGGAAACCTGGAGCACCAGCGCAGCGGTTTGGATTGGAACCTCGACAACTGGATCTACATCACCGTAGACCCTGTGCGCTTCCAATATAAGGGCGGCATGATCCACGCCGATTCACTCATCAGCGGCTCGAACGGACAGTGGGGATTGACCCACGACAACTACGGCAGGCTTTACTTTAGTCGCGCCGGCGCGGAAAATGCGGGCTCCGGATTTCATATCAACCCCTCGTATGGCGCGTTGGATTTTGCAGATGCCTACAACGACACAACGTTTGGCGCGGTGTGGCCCATCATCAAGACACCCGACATTCAAGGCGGCCTGAAACGGATCCGTGAAGACACCACGCTCAATCACTTCACCGCTGCCAACGGCCAATCGATCTTTCGCGGCGACCGTCTTCCCAAAACTTTAGTGGGTGACTATTTGATCGGCGAGCCCGTGGCCCGCATCATACGAAGAGCGAAGATCATCAACACCGATGGAAAGCGAACCCTTCAGAATGCCTACGACAAAGAGGAGTTCATTTCTTCGTTGGATATGAATTTCAGACCTGTCAACACCTATACCGGTCCCGATGGCTGTTTGTATATCGTCGATATGAACCGCGGGATCATCCAGGAAGGAACGTGGACCGGCGAAGGCAGTTACCTGCGCAAACAAATTCTCCGGCTTGGTCTACAGAAAAATATTCAGCACGGAAGGATCTGGAGGCTGGTGCACGACGGCATGACCCGCGGCCCCAAGCCCCACATGCTCGACGAAACACCCGCCCAACTGGTGGCCTACCTGGATCATCCCAATGGCTGGTGGCGCGACAACGCACAAAAGGAACTTGTGCTGCGCGGCGATAAATCGGTGGTGGAAGACCTGAAGAAGATCGCCGTTGGTAAAAAAGGACCGCTGGCCGAAACGCCTTCGGCCGTAGCGCGCATCCATGCCTTGTGGACCTTGTCGGGCTTGGATGCGATAGACAAGGATGTGTTGTCGGAGGCGTTGGAGGATGATGACGCCCAGGTGAGAAAGACCGCCGTGTGGGTCAGCGAACCGTTTTTGAAGAATGGTGACGAGGATGTGATCGGGAAACTGGAAGCGTTGAAAGACGATGCGGATTATGATGTGCGCATCCAACTTTTCCTTTCGCTCTCCCGAAGCAAATCGTCCAAGGCTAAAACGATCGCAGAGGGTATCCTGTCCAGCAATCAGGGCAATCAAATGATCGCCGGTGCGCAGAAGGCACTGAATAAAACAGAGGATATTAAAAAATTTGGAACAAAGATGGGGTCGCTGAATCCCGGAAACCGGAAACTGGTTGTGGACGGCGCGGCCATATTCAATTCGTTATGCGCCACCTGTCATGGTCAGGAAGGTAAAGGTGTGCCCACAAAAATAGCGCCGCCGCTGGCCGGCAATTCCCAACGCTACTTCCGGAACAAAGACGCGATGGTGAGAATTCTCCTGAATGGTTTGACGGGACCGGTGGATGGCAAGACCTATTCCGAGAACATGGTTTCCATGGGTGCTAATAACGACGAGTGGATTGCCTCGGTGCTCAGCTATTTGCGCTATGATATCGGACTCTCCGAACGACGCTTCCCAGGCAGTGTGAGCGAAGATTTTGCAAACCGGATCCTGGTGAAACCGGAAGAGGTGAAGAAGCTGCGGGAAGAATCCAAAGGAAGGACAAAGCCGTGGACGTGGGAAGAGCTGGATAAGGTTTCGGGAAATAAATAGAAGACGAAGCGCGATCCTCAACTGCTGATAAAGAAAAAAAGCGTCCTGACATTCGGGGCGCTTTTTTTATGACATTACGTTTGGGTGGATCTTTAAGGTTTCCCTGCGGCGGGAACCCACGCACCGTTTAGCATAACTTTCTTCGCATCGCGCAGCACGTGAAGATCTTTCAACGGATCGCCTTCCACAAATACGAGGTCGGCCAGCTTTCCTTTCTCGATGCTTCCCAGCCTTTCGTCAACACGAAAGTAGCGGGCATTCTCCAGGGTGGCGGCGACGATGATTTCCATGTTGCTCAGGCCGGCATCGTGCAGCAATTCCATCTCGCGATAAAAAGCATAACCAAATTCTGCGTAGGTCACAAACGTATGAGAACCCAACACGATGGGCACGCCGCCTTTTTTGGCGAGGCCGACAAACGTCAGCATGTTTTTAAATGCGTGCACTTCGATGCTGTCGCCGTGGTCGGGTTGTTTTTCGAATGCGGCCAGCGTGGGGCTCAGGAATATTTTTTTGCGGGCCAGGAATTGGATGAGCGAATCGGCTACGGGATTATTCTCGAATTTGAACGAATTCCAAACGTCATACCTCCCCCGCTTCCGTGCGTCGTTGTCGGCCAGCACGCGTTGTTTGTATTGTTCGGCGTCGTAAGGCGGAAGAAGAACCGTTCCAAAAGAGGTAACATGTTCAATGCCGTCCAACCCTGCGTTGATGGCATCGACGGCGTTGCTGATCTCCAGGTGGGCCATCACAGGAAGACCGTGCGCATGGGCGGCCGTGCAGATGGCCTTAATGGTGCCGACGGGAAGACCATAGTATACTTTGATGGCGGTGGCACCGTCGTGATACAATTTCTCTACCGCGAGCCGGCCTTCCTCGGCATCCTGAACGATCATGGCGTCTTCCGGATAGGCCGGTGGATAGGTGTTGAGGTGCGGGCCGGTGAGGAATAGTCTGGGCAGTGGCATGCCGGATGAGCGTACGCCGGCATAACTTTCATTCCACTCGCCGGGATCCCTCACCGAGGTGATGCCATGACGAAGATAGACAGCGGGCAATGTGGCGCTGTTTTCATTATGATAGTGTGCGTCGAACATGCCGGGAAGGATGGTGAGGCCTTCTACGTTTTCGATCTGCGCGCCATCGGGGACTTTCACGTCGCCTTGCTTCCCTACGGCTTCGATCTGGTTGTCTCTCACGATGACGCATGAATTTTGAATGGGTTCCCCTCCCCGACCATCGATCAGCGTGGCGCCCACGAAAGCAATGACCTGGTTTCCTTTTGGAATATCGTTTTCATTCAATTCGTGGATGATTACATGGGGTTCATCACCGGCATTTTCCGAGGTAGACGGTTTTGGCGCCTGACAAGAGGCGAGCAGCAACACCGCGATCGCATATGGACGTATTCTTTTCATGTTAATCAAAAGCGTATTCATATCCTGAAATAACTAAACTATCCTCATCCAAGAGCAGCAAAGCATCAATTTCTAATCGAAATGGAACAAATTTGTGCGATTTGTGATTTTGTGATTGCTGTTTGCCGGCGATACCTTTGCAAACCTTAGCAATCTTTTAGCGCGATGAGCACCTTCACCCTCGGTCAGGATACGTTCAGGATCTATAAAATAAATTCTAAAAAGCATGAGTCCGTGTCGTATAAACGGCGCGACTATTTTAAGATCTCCCTGCTCACGGCGGGCACGGGCATGATGTATTTTTCGGGGACGCCCGTGTGGGTGGAAAAAGCCACGCTCACATTCTTCAACCCGCTGCTGGCCTATTCGTGGGAGCCCACCTCGAAAACGCATTCAGGCTACACCGTGTTGTTCACCGCTGACTTTTTACCCGGCCCGCTCCGCAGACCGCCACTTTTTTCACCAGACCTCATTCCGGTGTATACGCTCGACAAGGCTGCAGTCAAAGACCTGGTTTTCATCTTTGAGAAGATGATCGCCATCGATGAATCCGACTATGCGCAAAAGAATGAGTTGTTGGCGCACTACATTCAATTGATCGTACACGAAGGCCTTCGGTTGCAAAAGGTTCCCAAGCCCATGTTGCAAAACAATGCCGCCGAGAGAATTACGCGCCAGTTTTTCGATTTGCTGTGGAAACAGTTTCCGGTGCGATCGCCGGAGGAGGTTATTCAGCTCAAAAATCCGTCGCACTATGCCGATGCGTTGAACGTGCACATCAACCACCTCAATCAATCCATTCACACCATCTCCGGCAAAAACACCACGTGGCACATTCAGCAGAAATTGACCGGCGAAGCAAAAATGCTGTTGATGCAAACCGATTGGCCGGTGGCCGACATTGCTTATAGCCTGGGCTTTGAGTATCCATCCTACTTCAACCGGTTTTTCAAAAAACAAACCGGCCTGACGCCCCTCTCCTTCCGGAAATGAGGATTCTTTGAAAAGTATAATTTTCCCTTGGTAAACTATTATCTCCTGCCTGTGATTTCGCAGGACCTTTGTCCATCATTTTAAAACAACAAAGTATGTGGACAAAAGCAAACATGAGCGACCAGTCGGGAAAGACCTTCCTGGTGACGGGCGCTAATTCAGGCATTGGGTATGAGACGGCCTTGGGGTTGTATGAAGCCGGCGCGACGGTGATCGTGGCGTGCCGGAGTAAAGAAAAAGCAGACGAGGCGATTTCGGGAATGAAGAAGCAGGGAGGCAAAGGCAAGCTTGAGCCGGGTGTGCTCGATCTTTCGGACTTGGATTCGGTAAGGGATTTTGCAGACATCTTTCTGAAGACCCATTCAAAGCTCGACGTGTTGGTGAACAACGCGGGCGTGATGGTACCGCCGGCATCCAAAACCCGCCAGGGATATGAACTTCAATTCGGTGTGAATTTTTTAGAACACTTTGCGTTGACCGGTTATTTGTATCCTCTGCTCAAAAAGACACCCCAATCCAGAATCGTGACCGTGAGCAGCATGGCCTATCTTCGCGGCGCGATCGACTTTGAAAACCTTCGTTCCGAAAAAGACTATGACGACTTCCGCGAATATGCGCAAAGCAAATTGGGTAACCTGCTGTTTGCCCTGGAGCTTCAACGGAGAATCACCGCCCATGGCGACAGTGTGACGTCGATTGCTGCTCAGCCCGGTGCTAATGAAACTAATCTGGCGCGATCCATGAGCGAGGAAGCTTATCAAAGTGCTAAACAGCGGATCGGTGCGCTCATGCCCATGGCACAAGGCGCGTTATCTATTCTCTATCCTTCCGTTTCTCCCGATGCGCATGGTGGCCGCTTATATGGACCGGATGGCGATAATGGGTACAGAGGTTATCCTGCCGAGGCCGTGATGGCGCCTGTGGCAACGGACGAAGCCACCGCCAGAAAACTTTGGGAGAAAGCGGAAGAAATTACTGGCGTCCGGTTCCCCGATTGAAATACATCACCGCAGATTCAGTGCGCTTTCCACGGGATTCCCTGGGCCACATGCGAAGCTTGAGGAAAGGCGTGCCTGCGACATGACGAGCCTACCGGGAAGCCCGGCAGTACTTCGTCATGTCGCAGGCACAAGTTCTTTAAATACCTACGCCAGTAGTTCAAGACATCCCGAATTTCGAAAGCACTGAAAGTGGATATCCTGCGCACGAGCTAAAACGAACACTGGCAAACACCGAAAGTCGCGCGCCCGATTTGAAATGCATCACCACACAGATTCAATGCGCTATCCACTGGATTCCTTGGGTTACACGCGAAGCTCGAGGAAAGGCGTGCCTGCGGAATGACGTGCCTGTCGGAAAGCCCTGCAGTACTTCGTCGTGTTGCAGGTACAATTTTTTTTTGAAAACCTACGCCCGAGATCCAAGGCACCCCGAATTCGGAAAGCACTGAAACAGGATAACCCACACACGACCTAAAACGAACACCGGCAAACCCCTACAGTCGCACCCGGTTAGAGCAAAGGCATCACTCCGATCGCAACACTTTTGCCGGATTGATCGCCGCTCCCCGGATCACCTGCAAGCTCACGGTGGACAACGCTACGATCGCCAGGATCAACACCGGGACAACAAACAGATCCCATCCTAAACCAATGCGGAACGCGAAGCCTTGCAACCAAGAGTCGATCCCAAACCAGGCCATCGGCAAGGCGATGGCCGAGGCAACCAGGACGAGCCGGAGAAATTGTTTCGACAGCAGGTAGACAATGCTGGTGGTGGTTGCCCCCAGCACTTTTCGCACACCGATCTCTTTCAATTTTTGAGCGGTGGTGAACGCGGCCAAACCCCACAAACCCAGGCACGAGATGGCCACCGCCAGCAGGGCAAAGAGCCCGAAGATCTTGCCGAATTGCTGATCGCTTCTGTATTGCCCGTTGAATGACTCGTCGAGGAAATAATAATTGTAGGGATCTCCGGGAATTAATTCTTTGTAGAGTTTGCCAATAGCCTCTACGGTAGAATTGACGGGCCCTTTGGCGAGAAGAATGGATACGGCTGTCGTGGAAATGGTGTCTGCTTTGAAAAGAAAGGGAACGTAGTCGGTTTTCAACGAATTCCAATTGTAGTTCTTCAACACGCCGAGGATGGCGACGGTGTCATCGCCCAGGATCAATTGTTCTTTTAAGGCCTGTTCGGCGGTGCCAAGGCCATACGCCTGGAGCGCGGTCTCGTTGATGATGACGGATTCCATGTCGGAGCGGATGGCGGGGTTGAAGTTCCTGCCGGCAGCAAATTTGATGTCGTAGGTGTCGATGAAATCGGGATCGATCCACACCACACTTCCATCGCGGGAGTCGCTGCGTGGTGAGCCGCTTTTGCGTACGTCGGCGCCCCAGTTGTGGCCCCCGCCGGGGATGGCTGCCGAGGTGGCTACGCGCGTGATGCCGGGGAGTTTTTTAAGTTCTTCTTTGAAGATCGCCAGCTTTTGTTGCGAGGCTTTGAACGACAACGTGCTGGGACCATTCACGATCAGCATTTGTTCGGTTTGCAACCCTTTATCCTGATGGCGCATGAACGTGATCTGGCGATAGACTACAAAGGTGCCCATGATCAGGATCAGGGACGCGGAGAATTGAAAAACCACCAGGGCTTTTCGCAGGGAAAATCCTTTGCTTTCGGAGCGGCCTTTCAACACATCGGTGATGCGGAACGCGGACAACGCCAGCGATGGATAAGCACCCGAAGCCAACGAACCGGTTACAAATAAACCCAACAACGCGAACCAAAGCCGCGGGTCGGCGAAATCAAATTCCAGCGATTTGCCAATGATCTCGCCCAGCAAAGGAAGTAATAAAACAGCCAGGCCAACGGCCAACCCAATGCCTAGCAAGTTGATGAGCAACGATTCAAAAAAGAACTGCGACACCAGTTGACGGCGCTGTGCACCGACAACCTTCTTGATGCCCACCTCCCGTGCACGCTCCATGGCCCGGGCGGTGGAAAGGTTGATGTAGTTGATCCAGGCGATGAAAAGAATGAAGGCGGCGATCAAACCAAAAAAATAGATCATACCATGGCTTGTGGCGTCGCTGTCGTGCAGGAGACCGGGGCTGAGGTGGATGTCGCGGATCGGTTGAAGTCCGAGTAGGGTGTTTGTATTGGACTCTGACTGCCGCTCGTCGAATTGATGCCGGGCGAATCCGGTGAGTTTCGTGTTCGCGGTCGCGGCGGTGGCGTGGTCGTTCAGTTCAATATAGGTGACGAAGTTGTTCCACTTCCACCCGTCGTCTTCTTTGTATTGTTGATTTTGCAAGAGGTCGTGAGAAGGCACGAGCACGGTAAACCAGAAGTGCGAGTTGGGTGGCACATCTTCCAGCACCGCTGTCACGGTGTAGTCGCCATTGCTCCATCCTGTTCCGGTGAGCCGGATCGTTTTGCCGATGGCTGATTCTTTGCCAAAATATTTTTCGGCCATGGACTTTGTGATCACCATCGCGTGGGGGTCGTCCAATGCCGTGGCAGGGTTGCCTTCGACGGCCTTGAAGGTGAACGCCCGGAGAAATGTGGAGTCCACGATGTTGATGGTGTATTCGTGAAACGCAAGGGCCTCACCGCTGGGTGGCTGATAGATCATGACGGCGCCACCATACATCGGGTGTGTCCGAATGTAACGCTTCACCTCCGGGAGCTCCGTCGCTAATGCCGGGCCGAGTCCGTACGTGGACGTGATGGTGGCGATGCGTTTCTCGTGGTTTTGATACACGGTCCGCGTGATGCGATACAGATTTTTTTCGTTGACGTGGAAGTTGTCATAGCTCGTCTCAAAATCGATGTATTTCAGAATGACCATGCAAGCCGAAACCCCCAGGGCCAGACCAAAAATGTTGATGAACGAGAACAACTTCCGCTTGAAGAGGTTCCGCACAGCGAGTGTAAAGAAGTTTTTTAGCATGGTCGTTAGGGTTCTGTTCCGGAGGAGAACCTCGGAAAAACGATGAGGTTACGGATCATGACAAAAAAAGTTTCACTCGCCATGGGAGCTTCGTGCCGGTTTACGCCTCCATTTTGTCGCAATCACCTCCCCACATCCCCCGTCAAGGTTTGTAGTTTTGAAATGATCATTTCTGCTTATGGAACCACACCTTACGATGGCATCCTCAACCCGCGCCGGCCGCCGCGAATGGATTGGGCTGGCCGTTTTGATCTTCCCTACGCTACTGGTATCGATGGATTCCACCGTTACCTATCTGGCCCTTCCAGCCATCAGCGCCGAGCTGAAACCAACGGGTTCACAACTCCTGTGGATCACCGACATCTATACTTTCCTGGAAGGAGGTTTTCTCATCATCATGGGCGCCCTGGGCGACCGCGTGGGCCGCAAGCGCCTGCTGATGATTGGCTTCATCTTGTTTGCAGCCGCCAGTGTCATGGCCGCCTTTGCCGGTAGCCCGGCGTGGCTCATCGCCGCCCGCGCGTTGTTGGGAATGACGGGCGCCATCATCTTGCCGTGCACGCTTTCGCTGATCCGCAGCCTCTTCCACGACGATCGCCAGCGCACCGCGGCTTTTGGCCTCTATACCGCGAGCTATTCGGGCGGCACCATGCTGGGTCCATTGATCGGCGGTGTGTTGCTCACGCATTTCTGGTGGGGATCGGTGTTCCTCATCAGCGTGCCCCTCATGCTCCTCTTCCTTTTTGCTTCGCCGCTGCTGCCTGAGTATCGCGATCCGGAGGCCAAACAATTCAGCCTGATGAATGCCCTGCTCCTGCTCACCGGCACGCTGTCGGTCATCTTTGGTGTGAAGCGAATCGCCGAGTCGGGAGGAATGGATTGGATCTCGTTGACGACGGTTTTAGGTGGGCTGGTGATCTCGGGGATCTTTGTGTATTCGCAGACCATCGTCCGAAATCCCCTGTTGAACCTGAGCTTATTCCGGATCCCGGCGTTTAGCGTAACGTTGTCAACACTTTTCCTGGGGCTGTTCTGTTGGGCGGGACTTTACTTGTTTCTCACGCAATACATGCAACTGGTGCTGGGCTACGATCCGCTCAAGGCCGGTTTGCTCACGCTGTTGCCGGTGGCCATCACGGTGGCCGGGTGCATCCTGGCGCCCCAGACGTTGCGTTGGGTGAGCCGGTCGGTCACGATCCTGTTGGGCAACGTGCTCATGCTGGGGTCTATCGTGTTGCTGGCACAACTTTCCACAGCGACCGACCTATTCTTGCTCATCGCCGGTTTCGCCGGTTTCAACCTGGGCTGTGGCATTGTGGTGACGATGGGCATCGACATGGTGGTGTCGGTTGCGCCCCATGAGCAAGCCGGGGCCGCGTCGGGCATTTCGGAGAGCAGCACCACGTTCGGACAAGCGTTTGGTGTGGCTTTGCTGGGCAGCGTGGGCACGGCCGTGTATCGTTCCAAGATGTCTGCGTTCGCGGACACAACGTTGTCGGAAGAAGCGCACGGCACGTTGGGTGGCGCGCTGGAAGCGTCTAAACAACTTCCCATCGACGCCGGCCTGGCACTGGCAAACCATGCGCGCCAGGCTTTTGTCGATTCTTTCCACATGGCCTCCCTCCTGGCCGCGGCGGCCATCCTGCTGATGATCGGCGTTTTCCTGGCCGTCATGAAGCGCAGTTCGCAGTGAAAGCGGCCTGATCCATCTTTGCGTTAACATTGCGCTTTTGCGTCTCCGCGGTAAAAAAACTCACCACCTATCAAACCTAATCTCCCACCAAACAAATCGGTGTCTCCTATTGTGTGATCCTGTTTACAGAACCCGCCTAATTTCTGTATCATTGTTAAGACACCAAAAGACTAAACCCATGAACTCTCGCAGGAACTTCCTCCAAAAAATGGCCGGCTCTGCACTGGCCCTTCCCGTGCTATCGTCCATCACCACCAAAGCGCATGCCGCTAAGCCACAGCCGCCCTATCAGGGTCCCGTGCTACGCGTGGCGATCCTGGGCCTGGGCAGCTATGGCGAACGCGTGGCCGAGGCCATGAAGGATTGTCAGCGCGCCAAGCTGGTGGGCCTGGTTAGCGGCACACCCGCCAAATTGAAAACGTGGCAAGCTAAATACGGCATTGCCGAAAAGAATTGTTATAACTACGAGACCCTCGACCAGATCAAAAACAACCCCGACATCGACGCGGTCTACGTCATCACACCCAACGGCCTTCACAAAGATTTCAGTGTGCGCGTGGCCAAAGCCGGCAAACATGTGATCTGCGAAAAGCCCATGGCCAACGACGCCAAAGAAGCACAACAAATGGTAGACGCCTGCAAAGCCGCCAAGGTAAAATTACTCATCGGCTATCGCATGCACTTCGAACCCATCACGCTCGACATCGTGCACAAACGCAAGGCCGGTGACTTTGGCAAGGTGTTGTTCTTCCAGGGTCTTTCCGGTTTCATCATCGGCGATCCAACGCAGTGGCGTCTCAACAAAAAGCTCGCGGGCGGCGGTGCCATGATGGACATCGGCATCTACTCCATCAACGGATCGCGCTACATGATCGGCGAAGATCCCATTTGGGTAACGGCCCAGGAGGTGAAAACGAATCCCGAAAAATTCAAGGAAGGTGTCGACGAAACCATCACGTTCCAGCTCGGTTTTCCCGGCGGCGCAGTAGCCTCCTGTTTGTCGACCTATAGCCTGAACAACCTAGATCGCTTCTTCCTCGATGGCGACAAGGGCTATGCCGAAATGGGTCCCAGCACCGGCTATGGTCCGATCAAGGGCCGCACCAACAAAGGGGAAGTCACTTACCCGCACGTCACGCACCAGACGGTGCAGATGGATGAGATGTCGGATATTATTTTGAAGGGCAAGCAGCCGGAAATCCCGGTGGATGGTGAGGAAGGTTTGAAGGATATGAAGATTGTCGACGCGATCTTTCAGGCCGTGAAAACGGGTGGAAAGGTGGCGATTAAATATTAGCGGATACAAGACTTTGAAATGAAGAGCAGGATCGTGCAGACGGTCCTGCTTTTTTTGTTGCCAACAAGATCCTTTAGTTAGGGCAAACGAATTTAACCAGCCTTGTGCTGAAGTCGAAAATGTAGCATTTTCTTATGCAATTCCCTGAAGCTTTTCAATCAGGATTTCCACGCTGGATTGGTTTGATCGGGACAATCTTGGATGTTGCCTCAGGTCAACAACAATATTACTCAACGACACGCCATTAATTTCTCGTATTCCAAGGTTGACTATCCTGATGAGCATGTTAAGACCCATTTCCGACGGCTGTCTATTCAAAGAGCGGAGTAATTCCGTTTCATAATCAGGGAGGGTTTCAATTCCGTGCATGGCCGACCAAAAAACACCTGCCCCATTATCCTCCGGAAATCTTTCAAAGAGATTGAACATCGCGCCGATTCCCTGATTTGGATTTCCCGAAGCCCACAACTCGCTCAGCAAATCATCAGCCTTAAGCCAATTTCCGTCCTCAGGCTCGAAGTTGTTTAAATCTTCAATTATTTTTTGAAAGGGTCGCATGTAACCCAGACGGAAAAGTTCGATTAATTTATAATGGGATGTACTCGTCCATCGTATAAGAATTATGAGAATATGTTTATGGACATTAAGAATTAGAAAGCGGCAGAATTTTCAACAGCCATGCTCATGGCCTCAATTTGAATTTGATCGGCAACACAAATCGGCACTTGACGATTTTTCCACGCGATTCTCCCGGGATCCACGGCTTCAGCGATTTGACCACGGCCATCGCTTCGTCGTCGCAGGCGGCGTCAAAGCCCTTGAGCACTTCGACGTCGGTGATCATGCCCTGCTTGTCGATCACAAAGCTGACAAAGACGGTTCCCTGCAAGCCGCTCCGGCGGGCAGACTTCGGATATCGCAGGCTGGCCGATACGTCGCGTGCCAATGCACTTAGTCCGCCGCGGTATTCGGCTATTTTTTCGATGGTCAGGTAGACCGTGTCTTGGGTGGTTTTGTGTACGTTGTATAAAGAGACCGTGAGGGAATCGCGAATCTCTTCGTATTGATCGAAATCGCCTTCTATGGGAACTTTTACGATGCCGTTGCCGGACGATATCTGGTCTTTCCCGTCCTCTGTGTAGTAGTGCACGAACACATCATCGGCAACACCCGGGAGGGGGTGCCGGATCATTTCCTTTTCCGGTTTTCCGCTTTTGTAGTAGGTTTTATACACGCCTGTTTCTTTGCCATCCACGGAATGCTCCTCCGACTCCAGTGTGCCGTCTTCGTAGTAGCTCAGGCTCTTCCCGTTCCTGATCACGGGGTTGTCGCGATCGCATTCTGTTACATCTTTTAATTTTCCTGAAATGTAATAGGTGCGCACCAGGCTCAACTGGTTGGTGACTTCGAGCGTGCGGTAATACGCAGCATTTTTCGCATCCGGCAACTTGTTCCAGGCGCTGTCAAGATATTTGGTGATGGTTTCTTGCGATTGGGCTTTCGCGGAAATGGAGATCAGAACAAGGAAGAAAACAAATCCGTGTTTCATGGTGCAACGGGGTTTAGGTAAACCACCCTTAGTTGTCAAAGGATGAATTCGAAACATACAAAAAAATGTATAGATCAAAAATACCTGGAGGGGTGTGCTCTGAAAAGTGTTAGAAAAAACTATCGCCTGCTTCCCGACAGTTTGAATTTTATGGGCATAACGAACTGGCTGTTGACGGGCTTTCCCTCAAAGAGGCCTGGCTTCCAGTTGTCCAATGCATTGATGGTGCGAAGCGCTTCGGCGTCGCATTCAGGGTCGAAGCCTTTTAGAACACTGGTGTCGGCTAATTTGCCATCCTTTCGAATGACCATCGAAACGAAAACAGTTCCCTCTTTACCGCCTCTGCGCGCTGATGCCGGATAATGCAACGTACGTCCTATATCTTTGGCCAGGGCATTCATGCCGCCCTTATACTCGCCGGGGTTGGTTGTCATGGCAAAAACGGTGTCTTGGTTGCTCAACTGCACGGCGAAGGTGGCCTCGGTTACCGAGTTGACAATCACGTGAAAGAAGTGCCGCTCGCTGTTGGTTCTCACCAGAATGGTTCCCTTGCCACCAGGAAGCATTTCTACACCTTCCGGTGACCAGAAGTGTTTATAAACCGTGTTATATTTAGCATCGGTCGTGGTCTCCATGCGCGGTTTCGCGTCGGGATAATAGTAGCGATGCGTACCCTGCTCATCACCGTCGCGATAGTCTCCCTCGTGTTCCACTGCTCCGTTTTCGTAGTACTAGACGGTCTTGCCATCCCGGACCATTTTTTTTCCATTGAACTTCTGTTCCGAAACGGTTTCAATCTTGCCGGAGATGTAATAATCGCGCACGACCGTGAGCGATTCTTTTTTCTCCAGCGTTCTGTAATAGGTTGCTCCTTCTGACCCGGTCAGCGGCGTCCAGTCTTTGTCAAAATATTGTTTCGGGAGTTCGCTGTCTTGCGCTTTCGCGGATGTGTAAAGGATCAAGGCAACCAGGGGGATAAAGAATCGATTCATAACGTTTTGACGTATCTATTGGGTTACTATGGAAGCCTGAAATATATCGGCAAAACAAACCTCGACTTCGTCACCTGGCCCAACCTCTCGCCGGGAATCCACGGTTTCATGGAAGCAATCGCAGCAACCGCCACCGCATCCAATGCAGGGTGAACTCCCTTCACAACTTTGACGTCGGTCACGTTACCTTTTTTGTCGATGACAAATGAAACGAATACCGAACCAGACACCCGCTTTCGTCGAGCCTCCTTGGGATACGTCAAACGACCTTGAATGTGACGGCTCATCGCCTTGATCCCGCCTTTGTATTCTGCTGGTTTCTCCAACGCAACGGAGGTCGTGTCGCCGGTGATTTGAGATACCTTGTAGGCGAATACCGTCACTGAATCCTTCACTTCTTCATACACATCAAAACCCGGTTCATTGATTTCGACGTTGATCACGCCTTTTCCATTCGGCAACAGCTCGTGGCCATCTTTTGAAAAGTAATGAATGAAAACCTCCTCAGCACCCAGTGCGGCGGTCCTGCTTTCCTTTTGCAGCGACCCGTTCTCGTAGTAGGTCTTTTGCGTCCCGACACGCTTTCCATGGTCCCATCTTTCTTCCTCTTTCAGAGCGCCGCTTTCGTAGTATCGCAGCATTTTTCCGTGAGCTGTTTCGAGAGCCTCATCTAAGTACTCTGCGTATCGCTGTTTTTTTCCAGAAATGTAATAGTTACGAACCAGGTAAATGCTGTCCTTTTGCTCAACCGTTTTGTAAAATGCAGCTGTTTTCGGATCGGTGACCGCTTCCCAGTCTTGGTTAAAATATCCGGCGATTTGTTCGGCAGATTGGGCTGTCACACGCGTTGCGGCCAGCAAGGCGATCGTCAAAAAAAGGCAGAATTTCATAGGGAGTGTAACGCCGGGGATATGCAGATTTCAGGGAACGTAATAGCAGCGTGCAAGCTAACAAAGAGGCATACAAATCGCAACCCTCCCGGGGACGCAACATTCTCACGAGCAAGTGAAACAACATTGCCTCGAACGAAGTTTATTAACATATACCATGGAAGCCGACATCCACACCCTCTACACCTCCGGATTCTACCGCGTCATCGACTTCAAATGCCGGTGCACCGACTGCCGCACGTCCAAACCAGAATATAGCGAATCGTTCAGCATCAGTTATGTGCGCAAAGGCAATTTTCTCTTCAACGTCTTTCGCTACGCGCTGGACTCTTACAGCGGCTGCGTGCTGGTGACCAAGCCCGGCTACGAACGCACGGTGACGCACACCCACGAAGTGCCCGACGAGTGCACCATCTTCGATTTCAGAAACGACTTTCATGCAGCCCTGATCGAGCAGTACGGCAACCTCCCTTTCTTCCGGAACCCTGACCTCCACTCCACCCTGATCCGCACCACGCCTGAAATGGAGTTTCTGCACCATCACATCCTGCGCCTCATCCTAACCCAGGCCGGCAGCAAACTGGAGATCGACAACCTTGTGCTCGAGGTGATCGAAAAAACGCTGGCACGCATCGGCGACTACACGCCCGACCATCGCATCAACCCGAGACTGAAAAAGAACCACCTCATCACCATCGAAACCGCCAAGGCCTACATCGCCGAAAATTTCGTCAACGACATCTCACTCCTGGAGATCGCCCGGCATTGTTGCGTGAGCCCCTTCCATTTCAGCCGCATCTTCAAAACATTTACCGGCGAGCCACCCCACCGGTTCCTGCTGTCGGTGCGTCTGAAAAATGCGGAGTTACTCTTAAAGAATACCAGTCTGCCCGTAGCCGACGCAGCGTTCTCGTCGGGATTTAACAGCATCGAATATTTCACTGCGGCGTTTCGCCAGCGCTATCACTGCCCACCGGCCACCTACCGGAAAGGCGTCCCCGCCTAGTACGCTCCCCAAAAAGAGCAAGATTCCTAAAGTCCCCTTCCCTACCCACGACTAATTTTGCTATTGCTAAAGGGGTATCAAAAAATCGTTCGGCCGGACGTTTCGTTTGCGCATGCCCTGTAGCGAATGTTAAATCATAAATTTTTATACCATGAAAGATCTGTTAAAGACATTGGAAAATTCAAAGACCTACACCCTCAGCGTGGCGCAGGCCATGCCCGACAAAGGCTATACCTCCAAGCCCGCAGAAGGCGTCTGGAACTTTGGCGAACTGCTGCACCACATTGCCTATGGCATTCAATGGTGGGAGGATAACTATATAAAAGGCAACAAGGTGGATTGGAATCCTCCGGCGGCGAACACCGGGAAGAAAGAGGTTGCGGCCTATTTAAACAAGGCCTACGACGACCTGAAAAAAACGCTCGGTCATGCGCTTACACCCGACCAGGTAAAGGGTTTTTATGCTACGCTGGACCACATCACCCATCATCGTGGACAGGCTGTCACCTATCTGCGCGCACAGGGTGTTACTCCGCCGGAGTATCTGTATTGATGAGCCCTTGATTTGAGAGACATTTGAATAAATCAGAAAAGCCGGTTCACGCCGGCTTTTTTATACATTGGTTGCTGCGATCGAATTCAAAGAAAAGAAAACCAAACCATCCACCCACCAACAACACCATTGCCTTCGACAGTCCCACATCATCACGGTCCATCACTCCGCCGCCCACAAAATCGCATTTCTCACCAGCATCACATAATTCGGATCCGTACACAACGAAGCATCGTGCCCAATCCCAATATACACCACGCGATGATAATGCTCATTGGTCCAAATGATGGGATGATCGCCCATAGGCTTGTTCTGCTTGTAGGTAGACTCATCCGCCGTCGCGAGCACATGCACATTTGAGCGGGGACTTTTGTTAAATTCATACCATTCATCCGCCACCTCAAAACGCTCCGGCAGGTTTCGCATCACGGGATGCTGACGGTCCTCCACCACCACGCTACCTTTTTGAAACGCGGGATGTGGCGAGTAGATCACGTCGCCCATAAGACTCTCGAACCATTGCCAGTAGCGCGCACCCGGTTTTAGAAAATCCTTGCCCGTCAATCCCGCAGCATGCAACCCAACCCAGCCCTTGCCCTGGCGGATGAATTTCTCCATGGCGTCTTGTTGCCCGCGCGTCATATCGAAGGGCGCCAGCTGCACCTGCACGATCACCTGGTATTGCGCGAGATTGGCGTCGTTGAGTTTGCTGGTGTCGGCCGTGATGTCGATGACAAAATTGTTTTTAGCGGCCAGCGACTCGAGAAAGGGTTTGGCCGCAGTCATCATCTGGTTATGATCCGGATGCCCCGACAACAACGCCAACACCCGAAACCCCGGCTTGCCCTGCGCCACGCCCCATGCCACCAACACGGCAAAGCACGTCAACAAAACACGTCTCAAAAAGGTATCCATGAAAAATAAAATTAGTCTCTAAATAAAAGCTCCACCATCATGTCACCAACAACAAATCGCGGTCTCACCACGGATTCCTCACTTCTTCGAAGCCCACTCAATAGCATTACTGAACATTTTCTTGTAGTCCGCGCTCTTAAACAAACTCGGATCATGTCCCATAAAAATATAAACGTTCCGCGCTTTGTATTTCGGATTCGTCCACACCACCGGGTGATCCCCCATCTTGATATCGCTATTCGGCGAGTAGGTCCCTTCATCCACACTCGCCAGCACATGTACATTGGCTCGTGGGCTGGCATCGTAAGTATAGAACTCCTCTTTTTCGATAAAGAACTTGCCCGGAATTTTTTTCATCACGGGATGTGCCTTGTCTTCTACGTTTACCGTGGCCGAGACGAACGTGGCAATATAATTTTTGAAGCGGATGCTTCCCATAAATTCATGAAACCAGGGCCACATGGCATAGCCATCGAACTCGCCCAACAACGTGGCGTGATGGAACCCGATCCAGCCGCCTTTGCCCTCGTTGATGTAGCGTTCGAAAGATGCTTTCGCGGAGTCGCTCCACATGTAGGGCGGATAGTTCAATTGGATAAAAAGCTGGTACTGCGCTAAAAATGCGTCGTTCACTTTTTCGGCATTCTCGATATAGTCGATTGCGAATCCCTTGGTCTTGGCTTCTTCCTCCAGCCACAACCGGGCGGCGTCCACATAGGGCCGGTGACGGTCGCCCATTTCGGCCAGCACGACAACTTTAAATTTGGGTGATTTTTTCTTTTGCGCCATCGCCGGCGACAGGCTCATTGCCATAAACACACTGCACACACAAAGGAGATAGAATTTTTTCATAGGTCGGAAGTTGGACGTCTATTGCTATTTACAATAAAGTATAAACTTTTGCAGCAGTTTCTTTTGCATGGTTTATTCTTGATGTGCGTACGTCAATTGCGACATGCTAGCGGCGGGCACCCGCGAGGTGGTTTCGCCTGTTGAGAGAAAGATGTGCACGACTCCATCACCGCGACAGGAATGTTGTTGCACTTCTGTGTGAGAACTGCTAAACTTGTCACACACCACACAACCCAAGCCATTATGTTTCGTCTCGTTTCTTTTCTCCTCCTGATCGTATTCGCCGCGAGCGCCGCCGCCCAAACCAACAGCAAACCCTTTCGCATCGGGGTGGCTGGTCTCAACCACGGTCACGCCGGTGTGATCCTGAGCCGCGCCCACGACGGCGACATAGAAATTGTCGGCATCGCCGAACCCGACCGCATCCTGGCCGAACAATACCTGAAAAAATTCAACCTCCCCCTCACCCTCTGGTACCCTACGCTCGCCGAGATGCTCGACAAAGCCAAGCCAGAAGCCGTCACGGGCTTCAACAGCACGTTCGATCACCTGGAAGTGGTGAAGGCCTGCGCCCCGCGAAAGATTCACGTGATGGTAGAAAAGCCGCTGGCCGTGAACAACGACCATGCCCGCCAAATCGCGGCGCTGGCCGAGCAACATAAGATCCATGTGCTCGTCAACTACGAGACTACGTGGTATGGCAGCAACACCGACGTCAGCAGCCGGTTCATCACCGACCACCCTTTTGGCAAGATTCGCAAAGCCGTGGTACACGACGGCCACCAGGGACCGAAAGAGATCCATTGTGGTCCCGAATTTTTGGCGTGGCTGACCGACCCGGTCAAAAATGGTGGTGGCGCCCTGATGGACTTTGGTTGCTATGGCGCCAACCTGCTCACCTGGCTACACCAAGGTGTGCGCCCGCTGGCCGTGGTGGCGGTGACGCAACAACTCAAACCCAACCTCTATCCTAAAGTAGACGACGAGGCCACCATCGTGCTCACCTACCCCGACGGCCAGGCCATCATCCAGGCATCGTGGAACTGGCCCTTCGGCCGCAAGGACATGGAGATCTATGGCGAAACCGGCTATGTGCTGGCCGACAAACAAGGCTCCCGCATCCGTTCCGCCCAGGACAAGCCCGAAGAATACGTGAAAAGCCCCGAGTTGAAAAAGCCTTATAACGACCCCTTCGTCTATCTCGCCGCGGTGGTGCGGGGTGAGATCACGGTGGGACCTTCCGACCTGTCGTCGTTGCAGAACAACCTGATCGTGGTAGAGATCCTGCAGGCGGCAAAGGAATCGGCGCAGCAGGGCAAAACCGTCTATCTGAAGAAGTAGATCGCCGTTGTTTTCTTTGTCGTTGCACGCTGCAAAGGGGAATCGTATATTCGGTTCGGCCGTTCGCGAATGCGAAAAAGCCCTAACCAAAAAACCGAATACCATGATCTCCCGACGATCGTTTATGCAACGCGCAGCCGCCGGCATGGCAGGCCTGTCGTTTGCCGAAAGCGCCTTCTCCAACATTCTGGTGCCTCAGAAAAAAGAACGCCTTGGCGTGGCCCTGGTGGGTCTGGGATACTATAGTACCGATCTCCTGGCTCCGGCCCTGCAACTGACCCAGCACTGCTACCTGGCTGGCATCGTCACGGGCACGCCGGCCAAGGCCGAGCAATGGAAAAAGCAACACAACCTGCCCGACAAGAACATCTACTCCTACGACAACTTCGACACCGTGGCCAACAACCCCGACATCGACGTGATCTATGTGGTGCTGCCGCCTTCCATGCATGCCGAATACAGCATCCGTGCCGCCAAGGCAGGCAAACACGTGTGGTGTGAAAAACCGATGGCCGTTTCGGTGGCCGAATGTCAGAGCATGATCGATGCCTGTAACAAAAACAAAGTGAAGCTCGCCATCGGCTACCGACTGCACCACGAGCCCAACACCCAGCAGATCATGAAATTCGCCAAGGAGCAGGCCTATGGCAAGGTGACGAAGGTGGAAGCAAAAGCAGGCTACTTCGATCCGCGGACCGATCATTGGAAACAAAAGAAAAACATGGGCGGTGGCGTCATGGGCGACATGGGCGTGTATCCGCTGAACGCCGCGCGCTACAGCACGGGCTTGGAGCCGATCGCCGTCACAGCGCAGGCCTCCACCACGCGGCCGGAGATCTACAAGGAAGTGGAAGAGACGATGAACTTCATGCTGGAATTCCCCGGCGGGGCCACGGCCCAATGTGAGGCCAGCTTTGGCAAAAGCATGAACGACCTGATGGTAACGTGTTCGAAGGGTTGGTATAAGCTGTCGCCTTTCCAGGCGTATAGCGGGGTGAATGGCGTGACCAGTGATGGGAAGACATTAAATGCTGTCATTCCGAACGAGCAGGCCCGGCAGATGGATGATGACGCGTTGGCGATTATGAATAACACTAAACTGTTGGCACCGGGTGAGGAAGGGTTGCGAGATATTCGGGTAGTCGAAGCGGTATATCGGTCAGTGGCACAGAAGAAGCGTGTGATGGTATAAATGCCCTAACGGGCTTGCCCGCCGAAGCTTTTGCGAAGGCGGGCGGTCGAAGCAAATGCAAAACAAAATTCAAAGGCCGAGGTTGTCCATCTCGGCTTTTTCGTAGTCGCCGTCTTCGGCGGGATAGCGGAGTTGGCTTTCGAATTTGCCGCTTTGTTTGGCGAGGGCCCAGATCAGGCTTTCACCTGCGGGAATGCTGGTGAGCTTTGACTGGAAGATGGGGTCTTCAAAAGCTTTCTCGGCATCGATAATGTTCCAGCCTTTTTCTTTGAACATCTTGATCAGGTCACCCAGGAACAAGGCATTCACCAGGTTGTGGTGGAGCAACAGAGTATGATGAATGTGCCGCCCCGTGAGTTGAAAAGAGAGTTGCTCATAGTACTGCGCCCGCGCATAGAGATGCTTCAGATAAAATTGACGAAAGCCCTCGAGGTTGGCTTTGGGGTCTGCTCGTAGCCGTTTCAACAACCGGCTATCGATATACCAATCCGACGCATCGATGGTGACGTGGCCATTCCGGTACTGATGCTCCCGCAACAGATCGCGAAAGGCTTCGACTTTGGGTGCGGTATCGCCTTCTTTCAGATAGGGAAACCGAAACATGCGAATGTACTGACCGTAGTGTTGGATGATAGAATCGGTGCGCAGAAATTCGAGCTTGAATTTTTCGAAGGGCACGGATTTACTGCCGTAGTTCAGATGTGAATAGGTGTGATTTCCGATGCGATGACCGGCGTCGTTCCATTGCGTGAGCAAGTACTTTCCCTTTGCATCCAATTTGTTAAATCCCGTCACAAAGAACACGGTCTTTAGTCCGGCATCATTCAAATGTTTCAGCAACATGCCGTTCCACTGCTCAAAAGTATAGCCGGGCATGTTGTTGGTCACACCATCGTCGAATGTAAAGCTGACCGTGGGTTGTGCATAGCCGGTGACGACGAGAAGCAAGAAGCACAGCGTGGTGAGGTGCCTGGTCTTGATGACAGGTTTTTTGGATTCATAACGGTTCATCAACAATGTTACAGAATACGGCGATACGTTACAAATAAAAGAAGCTGTCCTTTTCGGGACAGCTTCCTTCACGCGTGTTATATCAACTAAACAGCAGGACGAATTTCAACAGCGACATTTGCCTTGGAAGCTTTCCGTCCGCGGAAGAAAAGATAGAGATTGAAAAATAACATCAATCCCAAATAAATAGAGAACCCTCCGATTTTCTTGCTCAGGATCTCAACAATCTGCTGACTGGATGCCACGGCCGCGTAGATCTCCAGGATCCACAAAGCAAATCCGACATTCAAAAGATAGAAGCCCACTTCAAAAAGTTTGTTGGTGGCCATCGCGATTTCCGTTTTTCCGCGAAAAATATCCAGCATGAAAACACGGCTGTTTTTGAAAAGCGTGTGGGCAACATACCACGTTAACAACAACGTTACGGGCAGATAGATCAGGTAGGCGGTGAGGACATATGACGTGTTCATAAGACTAGGATTTATGTGGATGATGTAATTTGTTCCAGAGTACGACGGCCGTGATGTTGAAGTAATGCATGACACTGAGCACGATCATGATTCGTCCCACGGAAATTGAAAGGGACCCGATCAGGTCACTTGCCGTTTCGACGGGCGATCGCAGCGTGAGCACCACAAAGACATAGCCGAGGTTGATGAGGTAATAGCCTGTTAATAGTAGCCTATTGACCGAGTCCGTGATGGCCGCCTCCCCCAGCATTGCCAGCAGAAAGGGCCGTCCGTTCCGGAACAAGACCTTGCCGACATATACTGTGATATACCCGGCAATCAGCAGATGAAGGAAAAGGACCAGGGTTTTCATTGTTATGTAACTTTCAATAATTACTGAAAGTACTATATTTAACGCGCGCACGGAAAAAAGGTTGGCGCACCGCGGCGTTGATTTGTCCACGGCATAAAAAAAGCCGCCTCCTGGTGGAGACGGCTCTGTTGATCTTTTATGAAATCAGCTTCCTAGATAGTAGGTCTGAGCTTATAGCCTTTGGTCGGGATGTTGAACCCGGCCGACAGGATGTACTGTGCAGAAAAGAAACTGTGCTGGGCCCTCCCCTGTTCGTAGAGTTTGGCATCGGTATAGTTCGCCCAAGAACCTTTTATGCCAAACTGAAGGAAGAGATAGCGGAACACATCGTATCGAAGGGCACCCCCCACGCCGATCACATAGCCCGACAAGCGGAAGGGCCCATCGTTGTGTTTGCCCATAATGTAGGAGTCGGTCTTGGGAACAAGACCGCCGCCACCCAGGCGGAAGTTCGCGCTCAGCACGTGCTGCTCGTTTCGCGAGTGCACGATTTGCACGCGTTTCAGCAGGCTTATCATGAGGTAGTTGTTGCCGTTTGTATGCTCGAAGTGAACGAAATCGGGAGTTACCACCATCATCGTATCCAGATGATGTTCGTTCACTTGACCGGTGACATGCAGCAACTGGTTGTCGTCCACCACATACTTGAGGTGATTCCAACATACTTCAATACCCAGGTCGTGTTTGTCGTTGAAGAAATAACCTCCGCTCAGCACATACTGAGGTACCGTTAGTGGGGTGTGGAAGAAGTGGTCCCAGTCGGGTTTGTCGCTTGCCTTGGCGTTGTGCAAGGTGAAGTCGTAGTCGCCGGTTTTGTGATCTTCGAAGTGGATTGTGCTGTTGGAGTAGGTATCGCGGTGGTAGCCCCATTCAAAGAAAAATTCGCCTTTCAGCTTCTTCTTTTTTTCACCGGATTCATCATTTTGAGCCTGTAGCGATAGTGTTGCCAAAACGCCCAGGAAGGAAAGAAAGTAAACAAGCCGCATAGATAAAAATTTATTCAACTAATGCGGTGCGAAATAATGGAATAAAACGATGGGAAATGTGGGTTACATGATTTTTATTTCGACCGTAACCTGACCCCTATCTTACATTGGCGCAAATTACCTGTTTTTCGATTAAAACAATCGGTTGAAATACAACGGCGGCGCAATCACTCACGGTGCGTCTATCCTTAAAAAGACCTTAAATTTTTACCGTTGTATTTGGTAAAAAGGTCACCTGAAAACATGCGTGATTTTCCGCCAGATGTTCCGTGGCGTGAACGGCATCCCCCAAAGATCTCGACGTCATCATCCCGGTGCATAAACCACGCGCCCTTGCCGTTGCTCAAGCCGTCGAGGCGGCTACCAAATGTTGAATGAAAAGTCCTCGCGTTCCTCGGGTAAAGCTGCCCCCATAAACGCGGATTTGATGACGTCTGTGTAGGACTCGTTTGAGACTATGAAAGAGGATGTCGCATATTCAAAATTATGAATGGCCAGCTGAGGATATTTTTTCTCAAAGGCCTCCGGCAACTCCAAAACCTTATAGACACCATCTGGCGCTAGAAAATTCCACGACATGGCAACATACGCCGAGTTGGAAGGAATGCCAAACCGGGTAGAACGCATGTTAAAAGGCTTATCGGCCTGGTATGAAAAACCATCCCATGTTTTGTTGGTGACCCGGTAAGGACATTGATCGGGCACCTCAAAGGAGGCTGGTATGGACGCCGTGTTGGAATAGGTAAAGCCGAAATCTTTAAAGTTCAATTGAATATAGGTATTGTATTTCTTGAACCGGTCGAGGTATCCGATTTTTAAACTCGTGCGGGAAGCCGAGGGTGCATACGGAGGCAAATTGAATCCATTATAGTACGTGTAGAAATAGTTCTGTTGGTTACCGGCATCGGCCGAAACGGAGACATACGGGTCGGTTGCCGGGGGAAAGGAGATGTCGACAACATGATCGAAGAGATCAAGATCGCTATAGTTTAACGTCACACTCTGCTTGTCCACCACATCCTCAAAATATTTATACTTCACATTGCCATCCTCGTCAGCGATCGTTAATAGAAAGTCATTTGATTTTTCATAAATGTCCAGCGAGCTGCGCTTGATATTGCCAAAAACAGAGTAGCTGCCAAGGCTGCCGGAACCACCAAACGTCTCCATGACAACGCCCGATGGGGGCAATTCATAGCGGACGGTGAACGTGCCTGTTTTCGCGCCAAAGTTATTCGAGTATGTTGTGGTAGAATTCTTTTTCTTTAACACCCAGTGCTGCCCTACCGGGATCGCGAGGTAGCTGTTGAAGATGTAGAAATGATCGGTCGCCGTGCTGTCGTGATGAAATAACGTAACGCCGATCTGGTCGCCCGAAACCGTCTCCGTGGTCTGAAAATCAAAATCCCCTGCACTTTTAATTTGTTTGGCATCAAGGGCCTTTCCGTTGGTATCGTGGAGCATTACCCAATAGTCTTTACTCAAATCAAAGCTGGCGTCCACTGTAAGCGAGAATATTTGAACCGGTGTCTTTTCCGGTTCTGCCGGGTCATTCTGACAACCAAAAATAAACAAGGTAAGCGCGATGAAGAAAAAGGGTTTCAACGTTGACGTAAGCGACGTCACAGCGGCCAAACAAACGTGTTTCATTCAAATTTCAGTTAACTGAGTTGCAAAGAAATGCAATCGTTAGCAACAAAGCAAACGCCCAACCTAATCCTATCGATGCTAACGTTGCGCATAGGCGCATCTCGTTTTCAGAACTTGCGAACGCGAATGGCGAAGGCCTTTGCGGGATTTGCGATAAAGATTTTATCGATTTCGGACGCTGTAAATCCGTTGGCTTTAAGCGCTGGTATAAATTGCGTGAAAATGCAATTGTAATCTTTGTAGTTGCCTCCATTCGGTTCGCCAACGTTATACCATCCCGAATCTTGCGAGACAAGAACATTATCCAACAGTTTATGGGCTTTCATGTTCTGCAAATACGCGATGTTAACGTTCACGGTCTCGGGATTGACACCGTCAAACGCCACCCAACTTTTATTCTGTGCGGCTTCAACGTGATAGGCTTTGTCGGTTTCGTTTTGTGCATGCACCCAAATCCGGGCCTGTGGCGAAACACCCCGTGCTTTCAGGATCGCCAACTCCTCCTTGGCCGCCTCCCCGTTGCCCGTGTGGATGGCGATGGTGAGCCCCGTGGCCAGGTGCGTAAGCGCGGCGCTGTCCACCACTTTGCGTTGCGCTTCGGTTAAGGGTGCGTTGTCAACGCTGGTTTTGATGAAACCGGGTTTGATGCCGGTGCCCTCAATGCCATTCCTGAATTCGGCAATCCATCGCGCAGCAATTTGCTCGCTCGTTTCGGTGTAGACCTGGGGTGGCAGGAACTTCTCTCCCACGGCGCCATAGTAGCCTGTGTTCGTGATGAAGTTCAGGCCCGTTGCCTCTGCCAGCCGCTTGAACAAAAGCACATCGCGCCCCAAATAGGCCGGCGAACAATCGATGAACGTGACACAGCCGCGTTGCTTCACATCCTTCAGGAACGGCAGCGCACGGGCAAACACTTCGTCGGCGTTGTAGCGGTCGCGGCTATAGCCCTTTGCGCCAATGAAGTCGGCCAGCACGTGTTCATGTTCCAGCGTAAACTTCATGTCGGCGGGGCGGATCGGGCCCGTCACGGTCATGACCACGTCGTCGGCGAGCAGCTTAGGGAGCAGAAGTATTCCTGCGGCAGCGGTGGATTTTTGAAGGAAGGTCTTTCGGTTCATATGCTAAAAAGCCAAGTTCGAACAGCAAAGCGTGGTTTGTCACGATCAGTATTTCTCATCACGATCGCGTGCGCTCTTGCCCGTGAAGGTTGGCTATGTTGTTTGTATGTTCAAGGAAATCCAATCCCATGACTATTTCAAACTCTTTAGACAAAAGGCGCAGTTTGTTGGACAGACACCACGGGCGGTGAATGAAATATTCCGGAACAACCCGTCAAGCCTTTCGCGTCTCCCCTATTGGTGGTTAGCAGCAATTCAAGTACCTTTGGGTTCAGGCATGAGCATCTGGTATGCGCGGATGTGGATATCAATTTAGGACGACCGGATGCACGTTAGCCATAAGGCATAAAACAGGTTTTCAAGCGCAAAACATCTCCTATAAAAAGATTCTTAAGGCTTCAAGGTCATTACCCCCTACAGTTATGCGATCACTTTTACTTGTCCTTCTATCTAGCGTCATCAGTTCATCCGTCTTACTAGGGCAGCAACTGGACAACACCTTCCATTCGGCCATACCCTTTCGGGCTGCCTACACCAGTTGCCAGGTGAAGCTCGCGGATGGGAATATTCTCCTGGGCGGTAGCATCGACTATTACAATAACACACCGGTGCACGATCTGATCCGCATCCACCCCGATGGTTCACGCGACGCAACATTTTCGTTTGCCGGGCAGAGTGGCTACTATGTACATGATCTGGCGCTTCGCGACAACGGCGAGATCGTCGTGCTCCTGAAAGCATTTAACAGCTATAACAGCGATATTTTTTCTTCCTCCAAGGTACTGGTCTTGGATAAGGATGGTCTGTTAAAAGTGGCACTCGACACGAAACCAGACGCGACGACGATCGCCGTGCAAAACGACGGAAAGATTCTCGTGGGAGGTTCAACGGCAACCGGAGGCTATGCCATCCGCTATAATCAAGATCTCTCACCGGACAATGCCTTCAACACCACCCTCTCCGTCGACGGATGGGTGACCGACATCAAAGTAGCCGGCGATAAACTATTCCTGGCCGGGATCATCCACAAGGTGAACGGCGTCACCAAAAACAACATCGTGAAACTCAACCTCGATGGCACGCTGGACAACTCCTTCGACACCGGTAGCGGCACATCCGATTTTGTCGGTGCGGTGACCGTTGCGCCGGATGGCAAAATCTTGCCCGGCATGACCTACATCAACAGTTTTAATGGCCAACAACGCAGGGGAACGGTTCGGTTAAATGCCGACGGATCGGTAGACGACACGTTCGGCGTAGTCTCGTTGAACGGCATGATGAGCGAGCCCCTCGTGACCCCGGAAGGCATTTATTTCTTTAGCTATCTCGAATGGAAGGATGTTTATGGCATGTACCTGATGCGCATAACGGACGCCGGCGCCATGGATCCGGACTTTGAGCCGGTGTTTCTATCGATGGAACAAAGTTTGGCCTACCCCACCCTCCTCCCGGTCGGCGACCATTTTATAGTGACGGGTGCGGTCGTTGCCGGGAATCCCTATCAAGTTTCATGGGTGGATAAAACGGGCGTTGTTGACCCGGCGTTTGCTCCACGGATAAGCCGCACGGGAGTGGTCCGTTTTGGCGACGAGCAGAACGGAAAGATCATTGTGGGTGGTGACTTCGTACGCATCGACAGCGTAAACACGTTCGGCATGGCGCGACTCAATGGCGACGGAACCGTCGATGATTCTTTTGTAGCGGACGAAAACTACGGCGTGGTCGCGCAAATGCAATTGTTCGATGACGAGACGGCCCTGGTTTCCACCAACAAATATTTCTTTAAGTTGGACAGCCAGGGAAAAGTAAAACCGGATTTCAATTGGACGACCGGCGGATTTCTCTACCAGGTCAACCGGTTCAGGGTGCTCAACGACGATAAGATCATCGTCGGAGATCCGAACACCATCGCCCGGCTCAACCCGGACGGGTCGTTAGATGGATCTTTCTATATGGGACATTCAAGTTCCTCGACAGCCTTCAGCTTCGACATGCAGGGCGACAGCATCATTTATGGATTTACGGTCTGGACGGGTGGCGATGAATTTACAACGAAGGTACAACGCATCACGCCAAACGCTGTCGTGGACACCACCTTCCACGTGAAGACGGGGCCTGGGGTGGCAGACGTAACCAACTGGACGTCCGTTACGATGGTGAAAGTATTGGAGAACAAGGAGATTTTAATCGGTGGCTACTTTGATACATTTGATGGCTTACCCGTAGCCCATGGATTGGTGAAACTATCGCGCGACGGCAAAATCGATCAGGCCTTTAATGCCAATCAATCAAACGCTTCCGGACCCTATGGATTTTTTGACCCACAGGTCGAACAAATAGGATCGAAAGTATACATCCGGGGCGACTATTCCATTTACGTGATCAACCTGGATGGAACCGTCGATGCATGGACGATTCCGGTGACGGTGGAAGGCATTTCGGGTATCGTCGCGAGTTCTTCGGAAGAAGGCACCAGCAACGGCAGGGCCAAATCGGACGACAGTTATATTATCGCCCTGGGATCGTTTCAACCGGCGGAAAGCGACAAGCATCTTTCCATATTGAAAATCAAAATTACGCAAGAGCCCGAAGAGCCGAATACCGTCACCGGAGTGGAACCCAAACATGAATCGCTCGAATTGGAAATTTATCCGCAGCCCACCACCGGTATTTTGAATGTCAGGTTCGACGACGCTAGAACAGGTTTCAGTGCGGAAGTCTACAATTCATCCGGCTTGAAAATGCTGGAGAAAAACTATGCCGCCCCGTCGGGCAACGACGCCACAACCCTTGACGTAACCCAGATCCCTCCCGGGTTCTACACGCTCAGAGTGGTAAACAAATCCGGCAAAGCGGGTTATTCGAAATTTATACGCGTGCCCTAGACAAAAAGTGCCCTCACGTCCAGGAGCATCACGCCGGTTGGCGCCATCACACCAGTTCACTCTGTCTTTAACGAAACGGCCGGGCTGGTGGCCGCCGACCGCAGCGTAACAAACACAATGGTCACCAGCGAAATAAACAACAGCAACATCGGTGGCAGAATAACCATCTGCCACTCCAGGCCTACCCGGAAAGCAAAATTGTCAAGCCAGCTTTTGATACCCAGGATGATGATGGGAAGCGATATGCCATACGCCATGACCAGCAGCCAGATCGTTTCCTTTGAGAATAGAAGCAATATTCCCCCGACCGACGAACCCAGAACTCTCCTGATGGCGATCTCCCGAATGCGTTGTGTTACGTTGAAAATACCTAGCCCCAATAACCCTAATGAAGAAATGATGATTGCCAGGATCGTGAAAACGCCGAAGAGCTGGGTGAATTGTAAATCATTCTTGTACTGATTATTAAAATGATCGTCCAGAAAAAAGTACTCGAATGCGCTTGTGGGAAATGCATCCGTGTACAACTTGCTCACTTGGGCAATCGTTTCGGATGCCCCCGAAGCATTCAAATTTATCTTGATAGAAAAATAGGACCAATAGTCGTAGCTGGGATAATAATATATAACGGGTTGATACTTTTCACGAAGTGATAATTGATTGTGATTCTTGATCACACCGGTTATAACCCCCACAAATTTTCGTCCCTGCTCAAACACAACCTTTTCGTTGATCGCAGCCTCAGCGCTCGTGTATCCCAGAAGCTGGGCCAGTGCTTCGTTGATCATGATACGGTTTGGAGCACCAGAGACCAGGTAACCATCGTCGGTAATGATCTTCTCGCTTTTGGGGTCAACGTCTCTTGGTACATAGATAAACCTCTCCTGTTCAGTCAAGTTTCTGCCCGCAAGAACCTGCATGCCATACGTCTGAAAAAAATTCTCATCCGTCATGATAAAAAACGTTCCCACATTGCCATTTTCATCCTGTGTAATCCGACGTACGTTATTCCGCTCAGCAATAACGTGACCGGGCACTTCGCTGGACTTCGCCAGGTGTTGAACCTGAGACAATTGTTTTACGCTGTTTTCAAATTGGGTCACGTGCATGTGATACGTGGAGTCACCGATGGCGGTGGCCCGCACGACCAGCATTTGGTCTTTGTCGTATCCAAGGTCCTGCCGCTGCATGAATTGCATTTGCGTGCTCATCGTTAATGTCCCGGCAACCAGTATCATCGACAGGACATATTGAAAGACCACCATGCCTTTTCGCAATAAAGCGCCCCTTCCGGACTTAATAAATTTGCCCTTCAAAACGGTAGCGGGATTAAAGGAGGACAATACTAATGCGGGATATATTCCCACGAGCAGGATACCGATCAACAACGCCACCACTACGGATAGCCAGAAGTAAGGCGTTGAGTAGGCGCCCATCGACATTAATATCTGTGAAAAATGTTTGCCCGTCAGGGATTCAAAATACGGCGTGACCAAGAGGACAATAATAATGGCGAGCGCGATGGACAACACGTTCACGAGAAAGGCATCGAAAAAGAATTGTGATATCAATTGTACCCGCGACGCACCCGAAACTTTTCGCAGGCCGACTTCCTTGGATCGCTCAAGGGCCTTTGCCGTTGACAGGTTGATATAGTTGATCCAGGCGATGACCAGGATAAAGATCCCCAGCAACGTCAGGAAGTAGACCGTGCGTTCGCTTCCATTCGCGCTTTGCTCCAGCGAATAATCAGATTGGAGGTGAATGTCCGCAACAGGTTGAAGCCAAATATGAGATTTGAATTTATATTGTTCCCAGATCTTTGCCGAATGTTTCTCCATAAACGCCGGAAACTTTGCTTCTAAACGCTGTGGGCTCGCGCCTTCTGCCAGCAGCACATAGTTGTAAAATTCCGGCCACGCCCACTCGGTATATCCCCATTCCGGTCCCAGTGAACTGAAGGACACCAGTACATCGAACTGCAGGTGAGAGTTTTCAGGGACATCGACGACTGCCGTAACCTTGCAGGGCATCCTGTTAAACAATAACGTGTTGCCTGCTGCCGGCTTATCGCCAAAGTACTTTTTTGCTACCTTCCGGGTGAGCACCAGTGAATTCGGCTCGCGAAGTGCGCTCGTGTCTCCTTCCACGAAGGGAAAGGAAAACATAGACAAAAAAGGTTTGTCCGCGATAAACACCGCCTCTTCATTAAAAGTCACGGGTCGGTTCGGGTCACCTTCGAAAGTAAACGTGTTCGCGGGAAAAAACATGGATGCCCTCATCATCCTGGCAAAGTCCTGCACTTCCGGAAATTCAGCCTTCAACGCCGGTCCAATAGCGGGGTGATTGGTGGCGGAGGGCCGGGCAGCCAACGCTCCCGTATATTCGATGGGCACGCGATAAAGCCGCGCTACGTTCTTATGGAACAGGTCATAGCTTCGCTCCGCCTGGATATACTGGTAGATCATAAACACCACGGCGATCCCCACGGCGAGACCAACGACGTTGATGAAAGTAAAAACTTTATTTCTCTGGAGATTTCTCCAGGCTACGACAAAATACGATTGGACCATAGGAAAACGGTTTTTCGACGGAACTGTGATTTAGGGGCGACCAAAGATAGGATGATTCCACCACCAAAAAAGTTTTCCAAATCTCTTGCACAACCCTAAATGGCATAAGGATATAGGTGGAACAAGTCAGCTGATGAAGTCAAAAAAATGTCACCTGCGACATCCTGTTAGGGAACGGCTTAAACCCTGCTCCCGAAGCTACTTGGGAGCGATCGCCTCTACTTTGAAGTATGGACGCGTCTTGTAACTGTCCTTATGCAGGTCCAGATCACAAAAGTAGATGGCGCCATCATGAAGTATAAACGGCTGACCCTTGTTCCCTTTCATTCTGAAATGAACACCATCGATAAAGAAATGATGGTAGGTGGTATTGGCATCGTCCATCCAGCCGGTGTTGAGAACGCCACTCCGGGCATAGGTAAACACAACCGACGGATTGGTCGAGAAATACATTTCCCTGCCCGGGGAGCTCGTGCTGTCAATGTGTTCATCGATAAATGTTCGAACTTCATTGGGCAGCGCCTCGTATGTAATTTCCTGTGGATTCTTTTTGTCAAGGTCGATTATTTTTTCACCACACGCAGCCAGCGCTATTGGAAGCACCAGGAAAAGGTATTTGGCAAGGCTTTGTTGACGTCCGGAAGTTTTCATTTTTTATGTTTTTAGTCTTTGTTTCAGGTAAGAAAGACCGGTTTTTTCCCGGCGTCAAAGCTGCGTTATCCTCGGACGAGGGTATTTCAGAACCCGTATTGATCCGATCATCACAAGGCTATCCCACAGCGCTATGCTAAATCTCTAAAATTTTGGACAAATAAGTGCGTGGTCGGAAAAGATTTTTAGGCTACAGCGGTCGCCCCCGGGAAGTTTTCAAAAAATATGCCTTATTTGCGGGCGCTAAGCCGTTCCGTTGTCTTGCCATCCTCTCCCACCCTCTCTTGATTGGTTCAGACGTAAGAAGTTCCCGGCTACGTCTACAAAACCCAATAGCTACATTCAATTGATTTTATGAGCACAAGTACGCGTCTACTGCTGACAGGAATCTTTCTGATCACAGGTGTATTATTTCCCTCCGCAACATGGGCCAAACCCAAGAAAGTACCAGGGCAGATTATCGATAACGACGGACATGTTATCGATGTATTTTTCAAAATGTCTTCCACCCCACATTTCTCCGCGTTGCAAACCCGGGTTGTGTACTACGATATCGCCGATCAAAAACATGAAACGAATGCCGACGAGGCGCAGGAGATCCGGTTCACCATCGGCACAAAACAGTATAGAATGATATCCATGCCAAATGAATGGAACCAGAGAGACCAGGGCCTCTCGGCTACGATGCCCAATAACATTTTTGTGTACCTGGAGATAGACGGCCCGCTGAGGCTGTACCACGTATTCGAAGTACGGAGGAGCCCAGGCGGTATGGGTGGACCTGGACTAACCGTGGCGTTGGGCACATCGTATGAACGCGATCGATACTACCTTCAAAGGGATGGCGAAATGTTCCTCGTTCGCGGCATCTCTTTTCGCAAAGACATGATGGAGTACCTGGTCGATTGCCCAATAGTGATAAAGCCGATTGAGTCCCGGGCATGGACAAAGGAAAATTTGATCCAAATTGTGAAAACCTATAATCAACATTGCGACTATAACAAAAATTGAGATAGCCAAAAAGGTATATCCGCAATGCCGTGGAGCCTCGCGGGTGTTCTGATTTCTTTACGATCGTTGTACGCACGTTGGATTTTTCACGATTTTCAAAAAATTGAGACCCCAACCATCATTATTAGCGCAATTTCGCACATTCCGTTGCACACGTAGCGTCCTTCTCCAGGGTGATTCGCGTAAGGTTTCCGGCGCTTTCGTACGGCCGGGCAGATTGTTTACATCCCTCAACGGTTGGCTTACCCTAACCCACTCGGCTGTGAACCAAATCAAACTTATACTTGTACAAAAAAACACATTCAAAAAATCGTTATGAACAAAACATTTCTAAAGTTTGGTACTTTGATCGTGGCAGCTTCGGTGTTCGTGGGCTGTAGCAAGAATGATGATAATGAAAAAACGAACGAACCTGAGTTCCCCACACAATACAGCGAACTCACAGTAGAACAGAACAAATCAAACCTGGAAGACAACGGCGTGTCACTCGTAAACTCGATGACCACTTTGAAAAATGCCAGCGGCATCCAAACGTCGATTGCCTTCAGCAAATACCTCGACGGCAGCACGCTTCCCTCCAACATCGGCGGTCGCGTTGGCGACAACGGCGGTGTTCGCCTGCTTCAAATGCTGGCTTCGTTTGGCCAGGGCAAAACCACCCCAGCCAAAACATTGTCTGGTTTGCGCGTAGCCACCGACGGCTTCGAATCGTTCCAGGCTGAATATGCTGACGTTGTGGGTGTGTATACCTACAGCAAAGCCAACGACACCTGGACCTATGAAAAAACAGGCGATAAAATCGTTTTCAAGTTCCCTTCAACAGAAGCCGGAACCGTGAACAACGCCGAATATTCCGTATACGGCCTCGAGACCGTGACCATCACAAGCGACCTGGGCGGTGACAATTACACCGGCGATTATCCGACAGCACTGAAGGCCGATCTGACCATCGACGGCGCAAAACACATGGGCTATGCCTTCTCGGCCAGCTACAACAGCAAGGGCGACCCTTCGGCGGTATCCATCTCGTTGAGCATCGATAGCTATACCCTTGCCTACGAAGTATCCAACAGCGCTACCGAAGCCAAATTTGACTACTCCCTGAAAGACGGCGACAAGATGCTCTTCGGCTACGGCATCCGCGGAACGGGTAATTTCTCTTCTACGGCTGTAGAAGGAAGCCAAAATGTAGGCGATGTGTTGACTACCGCTACGGCTTACTTCCAGATCATGAACATCAAATTCTCGGGCGAAGTGAACGCGAAAGCCCTGGCCGACGGCATGGATGCTGCCCCCACCATCGAAGAAGAACTGGCCCTGTTGAACGCCAACTACAAGCTGATTGTCTTCTACGACGATTCGAAACAGAAAATCGCCGAGAGCGAGTTCTACATCACCGACGAAGAATATACGGAGGGCGAATGGATCTGGAACGAAGGAACGCAGAACTATGACTACGTAGAAACCACAAAGACCAAAAAAGCACTCGAAGTACGCCTGATTTTCGCCGACGGAACCAAGTCTGACCTGGCCACCTACACCGATGTCGGCTTCGACGAGATCAAAGATTCGCTCGATGCGTTTATCGAAGATGTTAGCAATGACTAATTGATAACTGTAAATATCAAAAAGCAGAAAGAGGTTGCCTTGTGGCAGCCTCTTTTTTTTGCGTCTACCGCGCAGAATACATCGACCACGTTGGCTAACGTCACCTCGAACGATGGTCGCGCAAGACCACGTCATGTCGCAGGCACAAGCTTTTTAAATACTTGCGCCCGTAGTTCAAGACATCCCGGATTTCGAAGCGTTGAAAGTGGATAAACTTGCGCACAAGCTAAAACGAACATTGGCAAACACCGAAAAGCGCGCGCCCGATCTGAAAGGCATCACCACACGGATTCAATTTGCTGTCCACTGGATTCCCTGGGCCACCTGCGAAGCTCGAGGAAGTGCGTGCCTGCGGAATGACGTGCCTGTCGGAAGGCCGGGCAGTGCTCGTCATGTCGCAGGCACAAGCTTTTTAAATACCTGCGCCAGTAGTTCAAGACATCCCGAATTTCGAAAGCACTGAACGTGGATAACTTGCGCACAAGCTAAAACGAACTTTGGTAAAAACGCACAACACCAAAGCAGCAGCCGATCGAGAGCACCCTCGGATGCCTGCATTAAAACGAACACACCGCTGCAGACATTCTTACTTGATATTGATCGCGTAGTATGACACCCCATACCCACCCCACACCCCCAGCGCATTATCACCGTCGATGTTGGAAATGATCTTGTTACCCGAAGACGAAAACGGGTTCCCCACCACATAGAGCTCCCGTTCAACCGTACGCCAGAAATCGAAATGAGCCCTGTCCATGGAACAAAGCTTCACCCGCACACTGTCGCCGCGTTTGAAATAAAGGTCGTCGATGACGTTGGTGAAATTCTCCGGGCCACGCAACAGCGTAAACGTGAATTGCTGGCCATTGAAATATTGATCGCCCACCGCCGACAGGTAAACCGGGATAAACCGATCGTCTTCATTGAGACGCTGCGTGAACACACGATAATAATTGGCCACTGCCGCATCGTCGGTGATCTGGCCATACACATAGCCGAGCGAATCTTTGCCCGGCGCCAGTTCGAACCAGAGTTTGTCGAATTGAGCGGGCGGCGGAATGGTGGTCGACGCCGTGTAGCGCTTGCCCTTCACCTCCACGGTAAGAGAATAGGTCTTTCCGGTCTCTCCCTTTAGCGATGTGCCCTGGTAGATATAGGGTGGAAAGAAATTGTCGTCGCGTTTCAGCGTCAGGATCTCCTCGTTCACGCCGTCGCTCACCGTCACCTTGGCCGTGGACACGATCAGGTCGCGGATGTTGGCCGAGTCGATGTTCATGAAATAGGAAGCGCTGTTGCTGAGCACCACGCGCGGAAAGCCACCGCTTTCGATGGAGCCATCGATCACCAACTTGGGTTCGTAGGTGGTTTGGTCCAGCTCGGGTTCCGGCACACAGGCCAGGAGCAGTACGACCGGCAGTATCAAAAGAACTAGTCTATGCATGGCTCAGAACTTTACACGATAAGTGAAGGCCGGAATGATGGGGAACAGCGAAACCTGCTTGATGCTGGTGTGCAGTTCGAGGTTTTCCAAATTGCCTTCGGTTTCGAAATAGATGTAATAGGGATTCTTGCGGCTGTACACATTGTAGATGGAAAAGATCCAATACGATTCCCAGCGCGCGCTCTTGTGTGCCGCATAGGTCACGGCCAGGTCAAGCCGGTGATAGGCAGGCATGCGAAACGAATTCCGTGCGCCATACTCGTTGATCACATTGCCCTGGATCACATACCGCGCCACGGGCAAGTTCAGGGCATTGCCGGTCCCATAAACAAACACACAGGAGAATGTCCACCGGGGTGAGTATTCAAAGTTGCCCAGCACGGAAAGATCGTGGAGCCGGTCATACTTGGCCGCAAAGGGTTTGCCATTGTTCAGGTCGTCGAATTGACGTGTGGTATGCGACAGGGTGTATGACACCTGGCCGTTCAGGCGGCCTTTCGGTTTTTTGATGGAAAACTCACTGCCATACGAGGTGCCGCGCCCAAACACAAAGTTGTCGTCGAAGTTGTAGCCTTTGCTGTAGCCGATCACCACGCCTTCGCGGTATTCGATCTGCCGCTGCATGGCCTTGTAATAAAGCACCACTGACGTTTCGATCCGGTTGTCGCTGAAGTTGCGGAAATAGCCTGCCGAAAATTGATGCGCCGTCTGGGGCTTGATCACCGCCGAACTGGGCACCCAGATGTCCAATGGCAACGACACCGACGACAGTGGCGCCATGTGCATATACTGCGCAGTTTTGTCATAGGAAACCTTGATCGACGACGAAGCCGTCAGGCTATACCGCAGCGCTGCACGCGGCTCGATGTTCGCATAGTTCTGGATGCGTTTGTGCTTGCCGTACGTGATCGTATCCAGGATCTGGAAGTTGTCGTCTTCGATATAGCGCGTGAACGGGCCAAGCTGACTGTAGCCCGACAACCGGACCCCCACACTAAGTTCGGCACGCTCGCTCAGCGTGACCTTATCATTGAAATACAATGCCGCTTCGTCAGCTTTGAGTTTCAACGGCGGACCCACATTAAGCGAAACATCATCGCTCGAAGCGCTCACGTTGTTGGGCCGCAGGGAATGCCGTGTGTAGGTGAGCCCCCACGCCAGGTCGTGTTTGTTTTTTTGGAGCCCGAATTGATAGGTGAAACCGACGTCGTTGATGTCGGAAACAATATCGAAGGCATATGAACTGATGTTGGCACCAAAGCCCATATCATAGCCCGAGGCTTGCACAGACAACTCCGTGAAAAGGCGATCGCCGGTGTGCTGCCATGCGACCGATGCTGTTTTGTTTTTCCAGGCAATCGCATTTGAGAAACTAGAGCTTGTGTTGTAGTTAAAGTCATCGGCGCCATAATAGGCCCGCACGCTTAAGCGGTCGCGTCGCGAAAGACGGTAGTCGAAGTTTACGTTGAGGTCGTAAAAATAATAATCGATGTTTCGCTTCAGCACCCCGAGTTCGTGCAGACCACGGGCAAAAAGATCGACATACGTTCGGCGGGCAGCGACGAGAAACGACCCCTTGTTCTTTTTCAGGGGCCCTTCCACCAAGGCCGTTGCCGCCACCAGGCCGATACTGCCCTCGCCCTTCAACTCCTGGTCGTTGCCGCTTCGCGTCGTCACCCGGGTGATGGACGACAAGCGGCCGCCGTAATACGAAGGGATTCCCCCTTTGTACATATCCAGTCCCTGAACAGCGGTGCCGTTAAAGATCGAAAAGAATCCAAACAAGTGGCTGGGGTTGTACACCGTAGAATGGTCCAACAGCATCAGGTTCTGATCCACCGCACCGCCGCGCACATAAAAACCTGTGCTCCCCTCACCCGAGGTCTGCACACCGGGCATCAACTGCAGGATCCGGATAGGATCAACCTCGCCCAGCAGATAGGGCAATTTTTCAATGTCCTTGCGCTGCAGCGATATCAGCCCGGTTTCGGTCTGGGTCACGGCTGCGTCGGCAGCTTTGTCGGCCACCACCACCTCCGTGAGGGTCGTGCTTTCAGGGATTAGTGTTATGCGGTGGACTTGTGATGCAGGTATGCTCACCGTGATGGTATCGTGTTTGTAACCGACAAAAGAAAACACCACCCGATAACGCCCAGGCGGAACGGCAACCTGGAAAAATCCGGCCGTATCGGCGGCAGCGCCTTTGTTGAGGGTTTGAATGAAGAGCGTACATCCGGGAAGCGGCGACCCCGTGGTGGCATCGTGAACGTAGCCAGAAAGGATGTTGTCTTGCGCCTGCGCCAACAGGGCCAGTGACATTAGCACAAAGATGCAGGCTACTTTTCGAGAGGGCGAACGCACTTTTTTGAGAAACGGGGTCTAAACAAGATTCAAATATACTTTCAAGACCCCATCCGTAGGCTCCAATTTCAGCCCCAATATTACATCTGTCCAACTAATACGGCAGACGTAGCCCGGAAACTGAGCGCGATGACCTGCAAAAACGAAACGGAGCTCATTGCCCTCCTAAGTGTAAGCGGCCAAGTGACACTCTATGTCCCTAGATGAAATCATCAAGGGTCTCCGGAAATTTCGGGTGCTCGATGTCTTGGATTTGTATCTCGAGATTGATCAGGCTTTTGCGAGGGTCCTCTGTCGAATAGATCACCCAAAACCGTTTTTGCGCGCACGCTATCGAGGTTACGTCCTCACAATCAGGGAAATGTATGGATGTTCTCACGGTGCGTGAATATCGATTGCCCTCTACCCTATAACTGTACTGGATAGACGGCGAACGGCTGCCACTTTCAGAAGAAGACTCTTCCCAGTAAGCAACGATTTCACCCGGTGTTTCAGAAAAGCTAGCCGCAATCTGCCTTTTGTAACGTGCATCCAGGCTGCGCTGGTAACCGATGTAGGCGAGGACGACCAATAGAATAGGCGCGATCGCACACCCGAGCAGGCCCTCTCCTTGTTCTGACTTATTTTTTTGAATATTCATGGATCAAACCAACAGCCATTTCCTCCGTGACCTGCAGAAGCCACTCATTTCTAGGCATCACCGCCACGATAGGTCCCATTTTGCAACGGTCGGTACACCCGGTTTTGATCACCTGGGCGTGCCGTTTAAGGTGACGGTGCTTCACTTCGCCCTTCATCTGCTTATACAAATGCTTTCCGCCCAGCTTTTTACATTTGCTTCCACAGCAAACATAAAACACGCATTCCGGTGAGCGGGAGAAATGTTTCATCGTTTCTTGTTTTAAAGAACGCAAGGTAACGATTTAAGCTTACTTCGACCCGGAAGATGAGGGTTGGAGTTCAAGGACCATCGACCGAACCCAAATAAAAAAGGCTGTCACATGACAGCCTTTGCTTGATATTCTGATTATGGAGATCATTCCTTTTTCTTGAGATCATGGATCTCGCGGTCGATGTCGAAGATGGCATCCTTCGCATTCATCTGATCGAAGATCTCGAGGCAGCGGCGTGCTTGTCTCTCCTCTTCATATTGTTCGTCGAGATACCACTGCACGAACCGCGCCGTCTGATAGTCGCGCGCTTTCTGGCAATGCTCGGTTATTTTGTTGAAGTTCTCGGTGATCTGGATCTCCTGGTCCAGCGCCATCACCAGGATCGACCGCAGGTCGGCAAAGTTCCGTTCGAGTTTGCCCACTTCCGGCGAAATGGCCAGCGCGCCGGCGTGTGTGATGTAATGAAAGATCTTCATCATGTGCTCGCGCTCTTCATCGGCCTGCTTTCTGAAGAACTCGCCACAACCGCGGAGGGTTTGCGAGTAGCACCAGGCCGACATCGAAAGATACAGGGCAGAGGAATGTGCTTCGACGGCCATCTGTTGATTGAGCATCTCCAGGACGCTTTCCTGAAGGGATGTTTTCTGACGAAGTATAGAGGTTGTGTTCATTTTTCCGAGGGTTTGATACGATAGAAAGTACGACTTTCCTTATCAAAGATAGTTGGCAGGCACACAACCTTCCAATCAAACCAGGATCAATGTTCGTAATTTAGAGGGAGTCTAGTTCAATTCAGACAACGCGAGCGTGGACTGCGGAAAGATGGAGTTCCGGATAAGCAGGTCCTGCAGCTTCAATTCATACATCATCTGACCGTATAAAGTTCTCAGCCGGGCAAAGTCACGAAGGCCAAGGACAACAGCACCACCCTTGCCGGAAAGCGGCACATTCACCTCGTCACAATCATTGGAAAGGTCCTTGAGGTAAGCTTCGATGTCGGTTCCGACCATGGACGAATACGTCAACAGAAATTCGCAGGTTGATTGCTGAATGACCTGATCGCCAATCACAAGGGTGAAAGAATTCCCGGAATGGGTAAGGGAAAGAGGAAGAACTTGTGTAAGGAGCTCCAACTGGTCGAATTTTGATGCACAAAAATACATCTGGATTTGCTTGATATCAAGATTAATTAGAAAAATTCTAAATAAATGAAGAAAACCGATAATTAGTGTGAAAATGGCCACTTTCTCGCGAAATCAGGGGTCAGTAAACGACAAAAAGGGGTAGCCACGTCGACAGAATCTTCACTCCTGCATTTTGTATCCGTCCCAGGCATCACGGTGGGTCGAGGCTTATGTATCGGGTCGTCCTAAAGACAAAAGTTGAAGAATGCGAAGCCTGTGAGCATTCAGCTCAAGAACTGGAGTAGGCTTTGGGTTTTTGTTGCTGTTTGCAACCATCCGTTACAGTTCGTAGTCTAATTTTAGAATCTCCTCTTTTTTGGAATTTGGGTCAAGGTATATACTTAACTCATGATTGTTCTTGTCTCGCAACACTACACCATAAATCTTCAATATTTCATTGTCACCCGCATAGGAGAATTTAAAACCAAAAAGTCTATACTCTTTAATGTTTCCGAATTCCGGCTCCACCTTCTCGATATTTGTAACCAGTTCATTTTTATCATATCTGAACGACTCTTGGTCATTCAGGAGGTCTTTTAATTCAATGAAGTTCTTGTTCTTAATAAGTGACACTACTTTGTCAACGATCAGTAATTTGTTCTTTACTGTTTCCAATTCCTCTATTGAATAGTCTTTAGAGAATTTTTCTCCGTTGTCGTAAAGCAACGTTCCACGGATATGGGTATAGTTCTCTTTTTCTTTCTCGCTCAGTTTGCAAAAGAATATATAGGACAGTTTGGATGTAACTATTTCCTTATTGTCTTTAAACTTTGTCAACGAATTACTTTGACTCAATTCCAATTCAAAATATTTCTTCTCGCCCTCTTCCGTTGACGCAGAAACTCCAACCGAATATTTACAGTACCCACCAAAGAATTCTAAGACCTCGTCAATTGCTTTATTTTCATTTTCAGTCAGCATGCTCCCGCATGAAACCAAAGTTGTCAGCAGTGCAATAATCAAGAATCTATGTTTCATACTCCAATTTTCTTGCTGTTCCAATTCATTCTATAATATTCAATATCAACTTTCCGGTCATACCTATGTAAAGTGTATTTTTGTCAACCGCCATTATCGTAGATTGTCAAACCATAGTCAGCAAATGGTGCACCCATTAGGTCTTTACCATATCCTCTCAATTGAATTTTTTCGCTATCGGCTTCGATTATTAGCACCTCTCAACAAGGCCAGTTGAGTTATCAAAGAACTTAGGTTCAACGTACGCCCCTAAATATGCCAAATTCCGATAGTTGCAAAAAGAGAAAGCCAGTTTTCTGTGAGAAAACTGGCTTTTAAAGAGCCCCCTGTCGGAATCGAACCAACGACCTACTGATTACAAGTCAGTTGCTCTACCTGCTGAGCTAAGGAGGCAAAATAGAGGTGCAAAAATAGATTAAGTCTGCGCTTTCGCAAACACTTGCTCCAAATTACTTCAACATTTTTCGAGTTTTTTAAGGGCTTTCTGGCCTTTTTGAACCATGAGACGGTTTCGGAGGAGCTTTCCGTGCTTTCAATTGCCAGAGTTTGACCAGAGCCGTCACCGATCTTGTCGTGTGTGCAGCTTTTTTTCTATTTTGTGACGTCCTCTGCATATCGTTATATGAAAAAAATACTCCTCGCCCTTGTCGCTGGCGCCAGCGTTTTGCTTTTAACCCGTTGTCATGAAACGGATGATCAGCCAATCGACAATCCACCCGTTGTAGTTGACCCTGTAGCCGGGATCGCTGTATCCACCCGCGACAACACGGCCAGGATGCTTAGCGTGTTCAACCCCGATGGTTCTCTCCGATGGGAAAAGAAGGTGGGTCCGAACAATGGACTGATTGGCCAGATTTCTTATCACCGTGGGATACTCTTCCATAGCTACGGATTGGGAATTTATGCCTACGATATTAAGACCGGCGCCCTTCTCTGGAAAGGTTTTGATTCTTTCATGACAGCGTCTCGACCCACCGTAGAAAATGCCGTCCTTTACTCCTGCACCGACACCTACGAACTGCTTGAGATTGATCCCACCAGTGGGACGCGACTAAAAAATCCGTCCGTATTGGTAGGTGACCTGGTGCCCTATCCACCCCTCATCAAAGACGGTATTGCCTATGTAGTGGCTTCAACCCCACTCGCCTATTATTCTGTAAAAGCCATTGATATAAAAACGGGAGTCGAAAAATGGGCTGTCGCCATTGGCTATAATCCTCCAAGAGGATTGAGGATCACCGGCACCACACTATCGCTGATCAACGGAGGCGCTCAGCTCAAAGGGATCAACATCAACACCGGAACCTTGCAATGGGAGCTAAATGACCACGGCTATTTTGAGTATATAACCGATGGCGACGTCATCTATGCTTTGTGGGGCGACCGGGGCATCGCGGCGATAGATGTTCATACAGGCGCAAAACGTTGGCAGCGTGAAATCGCCTGGCCGGCCAACCAGTTAAAAAATTTATACCTGTACAAGGAGCAGGTGATTTTTCAATTGGTGAAGGGTGGCAATTCGTTTTTAATGACCGCTATAAACAGCACCCATGGGGATTCACTATGGAGCAAACCTCAGGGTTACTTCTTTCCCGATCTCTCCGCTCCCATCATCAGCGGCGACAAACTGTACCAGTTCAGGACCGATATGTTCGAGCCTTATGAAACGAAGATCATGATCTACGATCCCGCAACCTACAATCGGCTAGACTCCATTGATGTTGAAGGCGAATCCTTTGAAGATCTGAGGATCATTACGGAGTCAGAGCATTAACCCGGATATTTTTTCATGAATCGATTTTTCCTTCTGTTAACGATCACCTTGACAGGCTGTGGTGCACCCGGGCAAAGGCGGCAAGCGATCAGGAAGCATCTTCATCATCGGGTGGCTATGGTATTGTTGCTGTAGATTCTCTAAAGAAAGTAATCGATGCCGAGGCACAGCGTCAGGTCCAGGCGCTGGGGTCCGATCCCGGAAGATTCAATACGTACCTCAACCAACTAAGCCCAAACGATCCGGCCTCAATCCCCTACGCCATTCTTTGTTTAAAGAAATACCCTGCCGCTACCGGATCGCTGGTGTATGACACACTTTACAGGCAATTCGCAAACCTGTATTCCCAAACTGCGGGTCATTTAACAGATACCTTGAATTCAAACACCTATACAGGATTGCTGGATAAACTATACGAACACGGTGAAGACCCTGATATCAGAAACTTTTTAAGTTACCTCGAGCTGTTTTCTCTCAAGGTGTATATGACGGAAGGGATCTATTATGCCGACGCCGACCCCGATCTGTTTTACGGTATTTTCAAAGACAAAGCATCGCCGCCGCTGCTCAACTACCTGGTGATCCGGAAGAAAGAACTAACGGAAGGATTTTCTGAGGATGCAGGCCTGATCATCTCCTTTCCGGAAGTTTATGATCGCGTAGAGGCTTGGGGAAAATTCATGGCCGATCACCCGGATCATTCACTGAGAAACGATGCCATGGGTCTGTATGAGATGTACCTTTCAACGCTGATCACGGGCATGGATAATTCGCGAATTTTTGATTTTAAACAAGAGAAACTGAACCCGGAAATCAAATCCCTCTATGAAAATATCATGAAGGACGGCAAAGATTCTCTGTCCCGGAAAATCATCACCGATTACTATACCTTCTTGTCAAAGAATGACTTTAGGTACAACGACTCGATCGCCACATTCCTGGACAAGTATCAACTCTCAACAATGCTGGCCGTCCAGCCGCCAACACGCTGACCCCCAACAAAAAAAAGGCCTGTAAAAAACAGGCCTTTTTTTGAACCCCGATCGGAGTCGGGGAGCAAATGCGATTAGACCGTTTTGAGCAGCTTCAATTGCTCTTTCAGCTGCTTCAGATGGTCAGAGGCCTCGCGGATCTTATCGTTGAATTCATCTTTGAATTTGTCGGCGTTTTTAGAACGTCCGAAGAATTCAAGGTTGTTTTTCCAGAGGGCGATATCGTTTTCCACTTTGCTGATCTTCTTGCGGATGACCTGCTCCTTTTGGAAGATCTTGCGTTCGGCCATGGGATCGCTGCGCAGCTCGTTCAGTTGATTTTCGAGGGTGATCTTTCCTTTCTCATCTTCGGTGATGCCGGGGATGGAATTGATGAACCGCTCCACCGCTTCATGATAGCGCGTGCGAATGGCGTTGATGTCTTTCTTGGGCACAAAACCGATGGAATTGAATTTGGCCTGCAGTTCCAGCAAGATGTCTTCGGTGCCGGTGTGAGCTGAAGCATGGGCCTCCAGGTCGGAGCACACATCTTCTTTGAGACGCAGATTTTCGGCCTGTTCACTTTCCACTTTGCCGTGTTGGGTTCGGCGTTGTTCGAAGAAGTGGTCGCAGGCATCTTTGAATTCCTTGAACACCTTCTCGCGGAATTTCTCGGGCACGGGGCCCACGTCTTTCCATTTTTGCTGAAGGTTCTTCAACTCGTTCGAGGTGCGTTCCCAGTCGTTGCTTTCTTTCAGCTCCAGGGCTTTCTTCACCAGGTCGTTCTTCAACTGCAGGTTTTGCTCGCGCTCTTCGTCCAGTTTTTTGAAGAACGCATTCTTGTTATTGAAAAAGGTCTTGAAGGCCGACCAGAATTTCTTGTTCACTTCCTTGGCCTTGGCACGAGGCAATCCACCAATGACCTCCCAGCGCTTTTGCAGCTCCAGGATCTCTTTCGTCTTTTGATTCCACTCCTTGATGCGATCGGAATTAAAGTCGATGAATTGTTGAACTTCATCACTGAGGGAAGCTTTGCCGCCCAGGTTCACCTGAAGCTCTTGCTGGAGGTTCTGCAGGTAGGCATCCCGTTTGGCGTATACGGCATCCGACGCGGCTTTGAAGCGTTGCCACACGGCTTCCTTGTCTTCCTTGGGCACAGGTCCCAGGTGTTTAAACTCGTGGTGCAGTTCGTTGAGCTCGCGGATGGCGTCCTTGATGATCTCGACGTCGGCCAGCTTTTCGGCGCGCACGCACAATTCGATTTTGGCTTCGAGATTTTTGCGGCGGTCGAGTTCCTTCAGTTCAAAGTAAATGCTTTGGTTGTCATAGAAACGGTCCAGCAACGCGTGATAGTTGGCCCAAAGCGTTTTGGCTTGTGGTCCGGGCACGGCGCCGATGGCCTTCCATTCCCGTTGCAACGTCTTGAAGCTGTCGAACTGGTCGGAAGTATCCTGTGAGTCGGAAAGCACGCGGAGTTTTTCGAGGATCTCCTGTTTCTTTTGGAGGTTGTCGATCTTTTGCTCTTCCTGTTGTTTGAAGTATTGGGCGCGGCGGTCGCGGATCAGTTTGAAGTTGGCGTCGAACACATTGTCGTTGTCGTCGCCTTTGTAGTCAAAGTCTTCTTCTGTCCCACCACCTGCGGTAAATTTCAGCAGGGCTTCGGCTCTCTCCTTGTCGCGGATGTCGTCATAGAGTGGCTTGATCTCGCGCAGGATATTGTCTACCTTTTTAAAGTTGGCGTCCTTGGCCAGGTCTTTAATGAGGTCGGCAAATTGCGCCTTGGTATGGTGACTATAGTCTACGTGTTCGTGGACTTCATCTTCGTGGTGTTCTTCATGATGCTCGTCGCGGTCGGAAAGATCAATTTCAGACTGTAAGGTGTGACCATGGTTTGTCACCACTTCCGTGGGATGCCCCTGCTCTTGCTCTTCGGTTTTTTCTCTTTCCATTTCCATAGTCGGTTCAGTGTGCTACTACGCTTTACGTAAATTTACTAAAATTGCTCAATTCAATCGCGGATCTACCGGATAGTTGGAATATACCGAGAAACGTCCGCCCATATTGTCTAACGCTTTTTTCCAGATAACGGTTGGATCGGTGTCGAACAGCAATGCATCATCCACGAAGTCGCAAACGATCCAGGAGTCTTCTTGCAGTTCCGATTCGAGTTGTCCCTGCCCCCATCCGCTGTAGCCGAGATAGAAACGAATGTCGGCCGATTTTATGACGGAAGTATTCAACTGTGTCATCAAACTTTGGAAATCGCCACCCCAATAGATGTCATCCTGTATCTTAACAGCATTCGTGATCGATGTGTTTCGGTGCAGGAAATGAAGTGTATCCTGTTGCACGGGACCTCCTACGAAAACGATGTCATCGAGGTGGCTGGCTTCTTCCATCACTTCGGCGATCTTGAGGATGGAAGGCTTGTTGATGACAAACCCAAACGAACCTTCTTCGTTGTGTTCACATAACAAGACCACGGTCCGCTCAAAATTCGGGTCGGGCAGAAAAGGTTCCGAAATCAGCAACCTTCCTTTTTCCGGCTTCAGCTTGTTTCGATATTTAAAAAACTCCATACCACACGTTAAGGTTGTTGAATTCTGGCCCCATTTGTCCGTCTTTCAATACCTGAATAAAATACTTCGTACGCACCTGTGCAAATTTTATTTCTTCCTAAACTTGTAGCATCAAATTCGTCCTATGCAACCACTCGCCGATATACGAAAAGAATATTCCAAAGCCTCCCTGGACATCCTCACCATGTCGACCAACCCAATCCAACAATTCGAGCGTTGGTTTCAGGAAGCGATGCATTCGCAAGTGGCCGAGCCGAATGCGATGTGCCTGGCCACCGTCAATGCAGACAATCGTCCGTCAGCACGCATTGTGCTGCTGAAAGGCATCGAGAACGGAGCCTTTCTTTTCTACACCAATTTTCAGAGCGATAAGGGAAAAGAACTTGAAAATAACCCTGCTTGTGCGGCAACATTCTTCTGGCCCGAGCTGGAACGCCAGGTGCGCATTGAAGGAACAGCAACGCGTGTGAGCGATAAAACGGCTGAAGCCTACTTCCAGACCCGGCCGCGCGGATCGCAGATCGGGGCATGGTCGTCGCCCCAAAGTTCGGTATTGGAGAACCGCGAGATCCTGGAGGAACGCGTGCGGCAAATGGAACAAAAGTTCGAAGGAAAACAAGTGCTACCCAAACCCCACCAATGGGGTGGCTTTCAAATCGAGCCGCTGCTCATCGAATTCTGGCAAGGACGCCCCAGCCGCCTCCACGACCGCATCGAATACACCAAGGTCGACGGCGCCTGGAAAGCGCATCGCCTGGCCCCTTAACGGAGGTCGAACAGCGAATTTACGCCGGGATAGCGACGCACGGTATACCCTTCCCCATGGGTGGTCCCAATGGCATGGCCAAATTCGATGGCCCGGGCCTCGATCATCTTCAAAAATGTAGGATTTGAAATGTAGGTTTCCGGCTCGTTGCTGTTCGGATCGTAGAACTGCGTCTTAAAGGCACGGAGGGCGGCCATTTTTGTTTCCCAGAAGCCCGAGATGTCCACGATAAAGTCAGGTTCAATGAACAGGCTCTGGATGGAGTGGTAGAACGCTTCCGGCCGCCAGGGAGCCTGCGCATGGCCATGATCGTCCTGGGTGGTGATTTTGATCAGTCCCGACAGGAAAGAGGCGTCATAGGCCAGGGAAGCGCCCTTGCCGTGGTCGATATGCCGGTCGTAGACGGCGTTCGCCAGGATGATGCGGGGCTGGAACTTGCGGATGGTCCGGACCACCGCCATCTGGTGGTCGGGGTCGTTCTGAAAAAAGCCGTCTTTCAGCCCTAAATTCTCACGCACAGCAATGCCTTGAATGCGGGCCGCCTCGGCAGCTTCTTCCTTGCGGGTCTGGGGTGTACCCCTCGTTCCGAGCTCCCCTTTTGTGAAGTCAACAATGCCCACTTTATATCCCAGCGACACGTGCTTGGCAATGGTGCCCCCGCAACTGATTTCGGCGTCGTCGGGATGGGCGGAAAGAACGAGAATATCGAGTTTCAAAATTCGGATGCGGTATTTGGTGGATACTGTTTTGCGGGAGCCGGCTTAGTGCACGGCTTCCATTTCCTTGGCCACCAGGAACTTCTCGGCATCCAGGGCACCCATACAACCGGTGCCGGCGGCCGTGATGGCTTGGCGGTATACTTTGTCGGCGGCGTCGCCCACGGCAAACACGCCCTCGATGTTGGTCCGGGTGGAGCCGGGCTGCACGTGGATGTAGCCGGTTTCGTCCATGTCGATCCAACCCTTGAAGATGTCTGTATTGGGTTTGTGGCCGATGGCCAGGAAGAATCCCTGGATGTCCAGCTCTTTCTTCGCGCCAGTTTTATTGTCTACCAGGCGCACGCCGGTAACCCCTGTTTCATTGCCCAGGATCTCATCGGTTTCGGAGTTCCAGTGGATCTCGATGTTGGGGGTGTTCTTCACGCGTTGTTGCATGATCTTGGAGGCGCGCATTTCGTCGCGGCGCACAATGAGGTGCACCTTGGTGACGAGGTTGGCCAGATAGGTCGCTTCCTCGGCAGCAGAATCACCTGCACCGACTACGGCCACTTCCTTGCCCCTGTAAAAATAACCGTCGCACACGGCGCAGGCAGACACTCCGTTGTTATTGAATTTTGCTTCCGAAGGAATTCCCAAATACTTCGCGGTTGCGCCAGTGGAGATGATCACGCTGTGGGCAATGATCTCGTCTTTTTCATCTACGACCACCTTGTGCGGATAGCCGGAGAAATCCACCGAAGTCACCACACCATAGTGCACCTTGGTGCCAAAGCGTTCGGCTTGTTTCTGAAGGTCCACCATCATCTGGGGGCCATTGATGCCATCCGGATAGCCGGGGAAATTCTCTACGTCGTTGGTGATCGTCAACTGTCCTCCCGGTTGGGCACCGGTGTACAATACGGGTTTCAGACCGGCGCGGGCCGCGTAGATGGCGGCGGTGTATCCGGCGGGACCTGAACCGATGATGAGGACTTTTACTTCTTCTTTTGCCATGTTTGTTTAGCGTCTTATAATTTCCGGGTAAAATAAAAGGTCTCGGAATGCGAGACCCTTCAATATTCTAAAAACGTACTTTCTTAACCGAGGTAAGGCTTTAAAGCTTTACTTCTGCTGGTGTGGCGTAACCGTCTGATAGCCTTTTCTTTGATCTGACGAACGCGTTCGCGGGTCAAGTTGAACTTCTCCCCGATCTCTTCCAAGGTCATGGAGTGCTCGCCATTCAGTCCAAAGTATAAAGTGATCACATCGGCTTCGCGTTGGGTGAGGGTCGACAGGGCCCGTTGCACTTCGCGGCGCAGCGAGTCGTTCATCAGACCGGAGTCCGGTGTTTCTTCGCTGTCGTTTTCCAACACATCGAGCAGGCTGTTTTCTTCTCCTTGCACGAACGGTGCGTCCATGGACACGTGGCGTCCGGAGATCTTCATCGTATCCACTACCTCGGCCGTTGTCACATCCAGCACTTCGGCAAGCTCTTCCGGGGAAGGCTCGCGTTCATACTTTTGTTCCAATTCCGAAAACGTTTTGGAGATCTTGTTCAGCGAGCCTACACGGTTCAGCGGCAGGCGAACAATACGCGATTGTTCAGCCAACGCTTGAAGGATGGATTGACGGATCCACCATACGGCATAAGAGATGAATTTAAAACCGCGGGTCTCGTCGAAACGTTGTGCGGCTTTGATCAAACCTAAGTTTCCTTCGTTGATCAAATCGCCCAAGGAAAGTCCCTGGTTTTGATATTGCTTTGCCACCGACACCACAAAGCGGAGGTTGGCCTTCGTAAGTTTCTCTAATGCTATTTGATCACCTTCTTTGATACGCTTTGCTAACTCTACTTCCTCGTCCGGCGTAAGCAGGTCAACCTTGCCAATTTCCTGGAGGTATTTATCCAGTGACTGGCTTTCGCGGTTGGTAATTTGTTTACTGATCTTTAGCTGTCTCATTCTCTAAATATACAATTCGTTTGTTTAACAATATACTGTCAAAATATAGTTCCTGTCAATCCAGTTCTTAACGGATTTAGGCCGGAGTGGTTTCCGGACGCGGAGGTCTGGGCAACAGGACTTTTCTAGAGAGACGGTATTTGCCGGTTTTTTTGTCTACTTCGATCAGCTTTACTTTCACTTCTTCCCCTACTTCCAGGACGCCTTCCATGTTTTCGAGGCGTTCCCACTTGATTTCGGAGATGTGGAGCAGGCCGTCTTTGCCGGGCATAAACTCAACGAATGCGCCGAAAGGCATGATGGACTTCACTTTACCATCGTATACTTCGCCTACTTCGGGGATGGCCACGATGCCTTTGATGCGTCGCAGGGCCGCTTCCATCACGTCTTTATTGCTGGCAAACACGTTCACCACGCCTTTGTTGCCAACTTCTTCGATCACCACGGTTGCGCCGGTGGTGTTCTGGATGTCTTGTACCACTTTTCCGCCTGGGCCGATTACCGCGCCGATCATGTCTTTCTCGATGATCACGGTTTCGGCACGTGGTGTTTGAGGCTTCAGATCCGGTCTGGGTTGGCTGATGGTCTTCTTCATCTCGTTGAGGATGTGAAGTCTGCCTTCTTTTGCCTGGAGCAATGCTTCACGCATGGTCTCGTAGGTCAGGCCGTCCACTTTCAAGTCCATCTGGCAGGCGGTGATGCCTTTCTCCGTTCCGGTCACTTTAAAGTCCATGTCGCCCAGGTGATCTTCGTCACCGAGGATGTCGGAAAGGATGGCGTATTTGCCCGTAGCGGCGTCGGAGATCATACCCATGGCAATGCCGGATACGGAGCTCCTCACGGGAACACCGGCGTCCATAAGGGCCAGTGAGCCTGCGCATACGGTGGCCATCGAAGACGAGCCGTTGGACTCGAGGATATCGGAAACGATACGGATGGTATAGGGGTTCTTTTCTTCGGGGGGAAGCACTTGCTTCAGGGCACGGAACGCCAGGTTGCCGTGGCCCACTTCGCGACGTCCGGGGCCGCGGTTGGGTTTCACTTCGCCGGTAGAGAAGCCGGGGAAGTTGTAGTGCAGAATGAACTTGCTGGAGCCTTCGATCATGGCGCCGTCGATCATCTGCTCGTCCAGTTTGGTACCGAGCGTTACGGTGGTCAGCGACTGGGTCTCACCACGGGTGAAAACAGCCGAGCCGTGCGGTGAGGGCAAGTAGTCCACTTCGCTCCATATCTCTCTGATTTCCTTGGTCTTACGGCCATCCAAACGAACTCCTTCGTTAAGAACGAGGTCGCGGGCGGCTTTCTTTTGGATCTCTTTATAATATTGCTTTACCAGCAATTTGTTGACGGTCGTGTCTTCGGGAAGGGCGTCCAGGTATTCGTCCAGGATGCTGGAGAAGGCTTCGGAGCGCTCACTCTTGTTGGCGATAAGTTTGCGGGCTGCGGCGTAAGCCTTGTCGTACATGAGTTTCCACAATTCCTGGCGCAGGTTCTCGTCGCTGTCTTCGTGGCTATAGGTACGCTTCACGGTCTTGCCTACGGCTTCGGTCAGTTCGATCTGCAGACGGCACTGATCCTTGATGGCTTCGTGTGCCACCTTCAGCGCTTCGAGCATATCGTCTTCGCTTACTTCTTTCATTTCGCCTTCTACCATCAGGATGTTCTCGATCGATGCACCCACCATCAGGTCGATGTCGGCGATCTTCTTTTGTTCCATGGTGGGGTTAACAACGAATTTGCCTTCCACGCGGGCTACCCGTACTTCGGAGATGGGGCCCTGGAAAGGGATATCGGAAACCGACAGAGCAGCCGAAGCGGCAAAGGCAGCAAGAGCATCAGGCAAAGCATTTTCATCGCCGGAAAGGAGATACAGCATCACCTGGGTGTCGGCATGGTAGTCGCTGGGGAACAGCGGGCGGATGCAACGGTCAACCAGGCGGCTGATGAGTACTTCGTAGTCGGAAAGTTTGCTTTCGCGTTTCAGGAAGCCGCCGGGGATTTTACCGGTAGAGGCGAACTTCTCTTGGTAATCAACCGAAAGGGGAAGAAAATCGGTGCCTTCTTTGGCTTCCTGGGCGGATACCACGGTGGCGAGCAACATGGTGTTGCCCATTTTGAGCACGACCGAACCGTCGGCCTGGCGTGCAAGTTTACCGGTTTCAATTGTTATTTCGCGTCCATCGGGCAGCTTGCATGTTTTGGTGATTGCAGTAGGTTTCATGTGTTGTTTTTTTTACGTCTGACAGCGACAACACCTGAAACAGCCTTGCGACCGGCCTTGTTGTCAGGTTCGCACGGCTATTTCAGGATGCGTCAATGTGGTCCGGAGACGGACTTAACTTATTTTAAATGCAAAAAGGGAACCTTTGGTTGGGTTCCCTTTGGGGAATGTCTTGTAATTACTTTCTCAGATCAAGATCTGCCAGCACTGCGCGGTATCTCTCGATGTTCGTATTTTGGAGGTAATTCAGGAGCTTCTTGCGCTTACCTACCAGTTTCATGAGGCCTTGCTGGGTGGAAAAGTCTTTCTTGTTTTCCTTTAAGTGGGCCGTGAGGTGGTTGATTCTATGCGTAAAGAGGGCAATCTGTGATTCGGCAGAACCAGTTTCTTCTTTTTTCTTCGCAAAGCCGTGTTTCGCGAACAGGTCTTGTTTAATTGCTGTAGTCAGATACATTTCAAAAAATGTTTTTTTTCCTTTATTTCAGGGGGCAAAGGTAAGCCAAAACGGCCCAATTTTGCAACATTTTGTTGAAATATTCGACTTCTCCCCTACGCCTGCTGCGCACGCAGTTGCCGCTTTCGGGCAAACCATCGCTTCAGCTTGTCGATAGCAACTAGATAGAAATCAGCCTCAAACAACCGGGCATCCGCCCGGGCTTGCCGCAGAAACAGGGCTCCCACCACCAGCAGCACGAAATCCGACAGCCAAACCCCCACGGCGACGCTCACCGTCCCCTGCTTGGCCAGCTTCTCGCCTTGCATGCTCAGCACATAGAAAACGATGAAGAAGAAGATCGACACCAGGAACGGCACCCCCAGCCCCCCACGCTTGATGATGGCCCCCAGAGGTGCCCCAATGAGGAACATGGCAATGCAGGCAAACGAGCTCGAGGGGATCTTATTCCACTGTATATCAAATTCTTTCAGGTCTTTTTCATAGTTCTCTACGCTGGCATTGGCGTTCATGATCTGGCTCTTTACCTGGCGCGCCATGTTGGTGGCTCCCTGGATCACGTCACGGCCGATGGGCATGTTGAACACGCTGTCGATGCGGGCCAGTGAAGCCGAATCAAAATTAACGGCGACCTTCCTCGCGGTCCGTACCGGTCCGTGGGGCGGGGTCTTCTCGCCTAATTTTTTCTTGCGCGCCGAAAGCAGCAGTCTTCGTTTCTCATTCTTGATCTTCATGCGCTCCGCCCGCTCTTTTTCGGCATTCAATGAATCGCTGCCGGTCTTTTTCTTCACGGTGTCGCCGGGTGTTGTGGCCACCGGGCTGATCTTGTTCATGTACGGGATGCGGTTGATGGAATCGCGGTAGATTTTATAGGCCTGTATTTCCGGGGGCATCGTCAGGGAATCGTGCCGTTGGTAGAAGGTGAAAAAGGCCTGTTTGTTTTGGTAGTAATTCAGCTGCTGGTTCAGCACTTCAACATTGATGGAGTCGATGTCCGACGACAGCTCCGACATGTTGCGCATGATGCGGTTGCCCTGGAACCACTTTTTGTCGGTGGACTGGAGGGCGAACGATGAAAGGTCGAACACTACTTGTGATTTAGCGAACTTGCTGCGGCTCAGGGCTTGTGGGTTGGCATTGCGTTGGCCTGTCATTTCGCGCTCGTTGCTGGTGCCTTCCGTATAGCGGTAGCCGTTGAACAACTCGAACTTCAAGTAGCGTTCGCCCAGGATGGTGTACATGCGGCCGCTGTCGGCGATCATCACCTCTTTGTTGCCGTCGTTCTTCCGGTGATCATAGACAATCACTTCCTTGAGCGCCTTGTCGTCTTTGGGAAACTTGTGGTTTACCTTGATGCTGATGTTGTCGATGCCATGATAGAACACACCCTCGCGCAACTCGAGTGCCGGCTTCTTTTGTTTGATATCATAGAGCAGGCTGTAGGCTTCCAAGGCTGCCTTGGGCACGAGGTTGTTATTGATATAGAAAGCCAGGACCGTGAGCAACAGCACAAAGAAAAAGATCGGTCGCAACGCCCGCACCAGGGAAATCCCGGCGCTCTTGATGGCCGACAATTCAAAATGTTCCCCCAGGTTTCCAAACGCGATGAGCGACGACAGCAGCACGGCCAACGGCATGGCGGTGGGGACGGTGAACACGGCGAAGTAGAAAAACAACTGTCCCAGCACCAGGCCGTCGAGGCCCTTGCCAATGATGTCGTCGAAATATTTCAGCATGTTGATGTTCAGCAGAATAAAAACGACAACGAGGAAGGTAATGAGGAACGGTCCCAGGAAGGCATCTAACACGAGTTTGTCTATCTTTTTCATGGGTACGGCTTGTGCGCGAAACAAGGGTCAAAAATAAGGCCAACCTTTTAACCCATCATTATAAAATAAAAAAAATTACACCCCTCCTTCAACCGCCCACGGTTTTCCGGAGGGTTTCCACCAACCCATGCCAGAGGTCGTTCAGCTCTTTCTGGTCGTCGAAGTCGGAGTAGTCGAAGATCTTGATGTAAACGGATTGGGTGAGGTCGTTGAATTCGAGGCGCAACTCGAAGTAGGAAGGATCTTTTTCGTCGTCTTTGTTCTCGGGGAGAAATTCGAAGCGGGCGAAGTGGTTGGTGCGAAAGGCAGCGAGCTTGGCTTTGTGCGCTTCGTTGTCCCAGAAGAAAGTAAAGGACTTGTCTTCGTTGTTGATGGTGACATCGTCGGCAAACCATTCCGACAAACCGCTTGCCGTTTGAATGTAGGGATACAGCATCTTGATCGAGGCGTGGATTTCGTAATCCGCCGTGAACAACTTTTTATTGGACATGCTGAGGGTCGCCATTGTAATTCTTTCGTGCGATTGAATTTAGGCCAATTTATTTAGTATGGCAAACGCAATTTTGGGGTGTATAAGGGGCTATTGACGCAAAAGGCCTGTCGTGAGGGGCGAAATGGGTATTAAAAAAAACGGCTCCCTGTTTCGAGAGCCGTCTTCCCTGGGGCCGTTGAACCGCCGGCAGTTCGTGACGGATATGAACCCAACCCGTGAGCAACGGGACCTGAATGCGTAAAGAAGACGAGCGACTTGGTTTGGCGCCTTGCCTTTCCTTAATTTTTGATCTTCTTGAGCGACTCTTGAACAACCGCTTTCACATCGGGGCGAAGCTCCCGCTTTTCGGCTTTCTCCAACGCTGCACGTGCATCTTTACCACCAATTGCCGAAAGGGCGGTGGCCGCACGCGTCTGATAGAGGGCCAGATAGTTTTGCATATAGGTGTTCACGTAGTCATCTTCGGAGCCAGCGGTTTTGTCTTGGGGATGAGACTTTTGATATTCAACCATTTCGCGATACACATCGCGAAGGTGCGACTCGTATGTTTCGCGGCGCGCGGACGAAGGTCCGTCGGCGAGAATAGCATCCAGGCTTCCCACGACCTGGTTGCCATGACGCACCAGCGTATCGAGTTCACCGGCGTTGCACTCTTCGCATTCCATCCAATTCATAATGGCTACGCGGATGTTGTCGGCTTGCTGGGGCGACAGTTTGACGGTGGCCTTTTCGGTCGTGCAAAACGTTAGCCCGGTCAGAAGCATAAACATGAGAAAATAAAGTGTTGATTTCATACGTACGGGGATTAACGAGGTGTAACGTCAAAACTAAGCGCAGGGCATGTGATAGATGTTGTGCCATCGGCGCAGGTTCGTGTGCCGCCGGTTCGCGTGCCATTGGCGTTCAGGCGCGAACCCGGGTTGAGGTTTATCCGGAAGGCCTGGCCGATCGTGATGCTGTTTCGTCCTGTGCCTCCCGTGATCATGAGGTTGGTGGTGGGGATACCCGAAACGCTGTTGGAATGTCCCAGTGAGAAGGCATGCCCGATCTCATGCGCCGTCGATTCGTTGTCGGCCGAGGTGCCAATAAAGCTGATGTTCTGATTGGCGTTGCAGTTGAAGCCGCGGTTGCTGCCGGCTAGTATGCCGTTGGCGTAGTACACATTGAGGCGGTTCGCGGTGAAAAATGTGCTGCCTGTCAGGTTTGTGATCTCCGTGCCGGAACAGCCGAATCCGGTCGTGATCAGGGCGGTTGCCTGGGTGTTGGCCGATACGTCTGTGAAGGTGGGGTTAAAAATTACGCCCGAGTTCATCACGTTGTACAACTGGTTTGCCCGGTTGATGTCGTTTTGCGCGCGCGTCAGGCCACCGGGTTGGGCGATCCAAACGGACACGGGTGCGACAATGATGGGCTGCAGCGGGGCATGATGTACATCACCCGCGGCATTGGTCCAGGTCGTTACATTTTCGTGGAACTCCATTGCATTGTCGTCCGAAAAGATCGACACCTCGCTTTGGCAAGGCGCGTTCGTAAGGAGGTTTCCGACGCCCACGATGTCGCTGCCGCGAAACACGGCATCGTCAAGACACGTGGAGCTGGCGTCGCGGGCGTCCACCAGCACGATGGCATTGTCGTTTGAAACGTTGGCGTCAATGTCAATCTTGTCGTTCGTTCCCAATGGAGGGTACCAACGGCACCGCCAGGTAATGGTGTAAAGCGCCCGGAATTGGTTCACGCGATAGTCGCCGCTATATTGATCGACTTGTATTTCGATAGACACTTCGGGTGCATCGCCTGTCTTGCCGTCAGCTTTATCGCCCTGCATGGCCGACATCTTTTCGAGCGCGCCTTTGTCAAGCTCCAGTTGCAGCGACAGCACAGCGGGCCGTTTGCCAGTATCCTTTGGAAAGCCCCGGATCATGGATTCGCCCTTCGATAGACGCAGCATGTTCTCTTTTTTTTCCACGCCCTTCATTTCCAACTTCTCCATGATGTCGCCCGGCACATTGGCGGCGTTCAGCAGAACATTTACCGGAAGTTCACCCAATACATTTATCCGCCAGTCGATGGGAGGTCCCGGGCAACCCGGACAGCAATCCACCACTTCGCATCCCACCGGTATTTTGATCGGCGGAATCTCGACGGGTATTAATTCAACAACCGGATAGCACCATCGAAGATAGTAGTCCAACGTTGGTTTTGGCTTGAGTTGAGCATATCCCGACAGCGGGATCAACAGGAGCAGGCTGCAGAGCAACCGACGACAGCAGGTGGAGATGAGAGGGGTCATGTTTTTTAAATTTTGTTAACACATTCGGAAAAATCTCGAGCGAAGACTGCCCCTATATTTTTAGAACTGTAAGCATCGTACCCCGCAAGGGATACACTCTTTTGGTACACTTGAATATAGTGGGCAGATTTCGTCGATATACATGGGCGCCTGGGGGCGGCACGCTTTGCAAAGTTCTGTTGATGGCTCTGGTGATCCGGAAGATCAAGCCTGCTAAAGGGTTCTGTAAGAATATTTTGCAATAACTTTCCATAAGTCTCTGAAGTTGGTTTAGACATATGGAAAAAGCCCATCGATTTCACCATCTCACTTTTATTAAGTGAGCATGATGAGCAGATGGGCTCTCTCATTTCATGAATGAATATAGAGATTCAGCCTGATTTTAGCAAGATAAGAAATTGGGGAGCGACCGATTCGGCGGGTGGGGTTATGGGGTTACGTTTTAAACTCAAACACATTTAAGGCCACATTCGCTAGTGGACACGGTTTGAGTTTGCATAAGGTTATGTGCGATTCTGGAGTTTGAAATGGAGGATTCAAAGGAATTCCAGGATAATTAAAGCATCACGGGACGTTCTGGAACAAAAAGACTGAAATTGCTTGAAATTTCGCCCTTTTTACGCTTTCAGGGAGATCTTCTGCTTTTGCAGCGCGGGTGAGATTTGAACCCCGTGCGCCTGGGCGGATATGAATCCTGTGCTCACCTAGATAATATCATAAAAAAAGCCCGCCGTTTCGTGCGAGCTTTCTATCGTAGCGCGGGTGAGATTTGAACCCCCGTCCGCCTAGGCGGATATGAAATCCTGTGCTCTACCTAGATAATATCATAAAAAAAGCCCGCCGTCTTGCGAGCTTCTATTGTAGCGCGGTGGAGATTTGAACCCCCGTCCGCCTAGGCGGATATGAATCCTGTGCTCTACCTAGATAATATCATAAAAAAAGCCCGCCGTTTCGTGCGAGCTTTCTGTCGTAGCGCGGGGGAGATTTGAACCCCCGACCTCAGGGTTATGAATCCTGTGCTCTAACCAACTGAGCTACCGCGCCATATTTTCTTTATTCCCAAAATTTGGGAGCGCAAACTTACAAGTTGTATTCAATTTTCCCAACTAAGATGCGAAATTCTGTGGCTAGAGCTTCCGGTTTTGGTAGTCGGTGAAATCGGGGCGGGTGCGCTCGTAGTCGCCAAAAAGCAAGGGTGAGGCGAAGAGGAAGTCGGCGGTGGAGCGGTTGCAGGCGACGGGGATGTTCCAGACCACGGCGAGTCTGAGCAGGGCTTTAATGTCCTGATCGTGAGGCAATGGCTCGAGGGGATCCCAAAAAAAGATTAACATGTCGATGCGGCCTTCGGCGATGAGCGCGCCGATCTGTTGGTCGCCACCGAGCGGCCCGCTTTGGAGGGAAGTGACCTCCAGGCCAACGTCTGATTTTAGTAATTTTCCAGTTGTGCCTGTGGCAAACACCTTGCACTTTTGCATGCTTGCTTTGTTCAATTGCGCCCATTCCACGAGTTCCCGCTTCCGGTTATCGTGCGCGATCAGGGCGACGGTTTTCGTACTCATATCTATTTTAAACTTCATTCTAAAAATACGGTATTGCAGGTTCTAAACCTTATTCTATTTTTGCCACCCTGTCATTAAAATTATGGACCAAGAAAATATCGCCCGTTGGGTAGAACAAATTGCCAAGGAGTTCTCCCTGCAAATCAAAACTGTGAAAGCCGTTGCCACGCTGCTGCAGGAAGGATCGACCATCCCATTCATTGCCCGCTACCGGAAGGAAATGACCGATAGTATGGATGAAGTGATGATCGCCAACATCCGCGACCGCCTGGAGCAACTCGATGAACTCGACAAACGCCGTGAAGCGATCATCAGCTCGATCGAGAAACAAGGTAAACTCACCGTTGAGTTGATGCAGTCCATTGTAGCGGCCGAGACATTGGCCGAGCTCGAAGACATTTATTTGCCGTTCAAACCAAAACGAAAGACGCGTGCCAGTGTGGCCAAGGAAAAAGGCCTGGAACCGTTGGCACAAAAAATACTGGAACAAGAAAAGTTCGATCCGGAAGAATTTGCCAAGTCGTTCATTGATAGCGAAAAGGGTGTCGCCAATTTACAGGAAGCTTTAGAAGGCGCCCGCGACATCATTGCCGAATGGGTCAGTGAAAATCCCGACACGCGCAAACGTGTACGCGAATTGTTCTGGAGCGAAGGCACACTGGATGCTAAAGTGCTGAAAGGCAAAGAAGGAGAAGGCCAGAAATACAAGGATTACTTTGAGTGGAAAGAACCCATCGCGCAAACGCCATCGCACCGGCTACTGGCCATGCGCCGCGGCGAGAAAGAAGGCATCCTCGCCCTCGACATTTTTCCTCCCGAAGAAATGGCTATCGGCTCCATCGAGCGTCAATTTGTGAAGAGCGACAATGCTGCCGGCGAACAAATGAAACTGGCCATTAAGGACAGCTATAAACGCCTGCTTCGCCCGTCGCTGGAAACAGAGATCCGCATGGAATCAAAGATGAAAGCCGACGAAGAAGCCATCAAAGTTTTTGCCGACAACCTGAAAGAGCTTTTGCTGGCCGCCCCACTGGGTCAGAAAAACGTGCTGGCCCTCGACCCGGGTTTCCGCACAGGCTGTAAAGTCGTGTGCCTGGACCGGCAAGGAAAACTTTTGCATCACGATGTGATCTACCCGCACGAACCTCAACGCGAAACGGCAAGAAGCGCAGCCCTCATCAAATCGCTCTGCGACAAATATGAGATCGAAGCCGTGTCTATCGGCAACGGTACGGCCGGACGGGAAACGGAAGCGTTTGTGAAAGCCATCGGGCTTAACAACAAGATTGTCATTGTGATGGTCAACGAAAGCGGAGCCTCCGTGTATTCGGCTTCGGATGTGGCCCGCGAAGAATTCCCCGACAAAGATGTGACCGTTCGCGGCGCAGTATCTATCGGACGGCGTCTAATGGACCCGTTGGCGGAATTGGTAAAGATCGACGCCAAATCGATCGGCGTAGGCCAATACCAGCACGACGTGGATCAGACCAAACTGAAACACGGCCTGGACGACACGGTGATGAGTTGCGTGAACTCGGTCGGCGTGGAAGTGAACACCGCCAGCAAGGAGCTCCTCTCCTACGTGTCGGGTTTGAGCCCTGCATTGGCTAAGAACATCGTGGAATATCGCAACCAGAACGGGCCGTTCAAAGACCGCGAGTCGTTGATGAAAGTGGCTCGCTTGGGCGAGAAGGCCTATGAACAAGCGGCTGGTTTCTTACGCATCCAGCAAGCCGAAAACCCCCTCGACGCCAGCTCTGTACACCCCGAACGCTATGCCCTGGTGCAGCAAATGGCCACCGACCTGGGCTGTGGTGTGAAAGACCTCATGACCAGCGCCGCCCTGCGCAAACAACTGGACCTCCAGAAGTACGTGTCGGAAAAAGTGGGGCTCCCCACCCTGAACGACATTATAAAAGAGCTTGAAAAGCCCGGACGCGACCCGCGGAAGGAATTTGAGGTATTCAGCTTTACCGACGGCGTCAACTCCATTGGCGACCTGAAACTGGGCATGCGCCTGCCGGGCATTGTCACGAACGTGACCGCCTTTGGCGCCTTTGTCGACGTGGGCGTTCACCAGGACGGCCTGGTTCACATCAGCCACCTGGCCGACAAGTTTGTGAAAGACCCCAAAGAGGTGGTCACGGTACAGCAAAAGGTGATGGTGACGGTAGTGGAAGTGGATGTGCCCCGCAAGCGTGTCGGGTTGTCCATGAAGAGCGATCCGTTCGGCCAACCTGAACCGACTCCCAAGGCCGCGTCGCCGAAAGGCAATGCGCCGAAAGGAAAGAAATCGGGTCCTGGCCCCGACCGCGGCGGCAACGGCGGATCCCGTCCAAAAGAAAAGGAGAAAGAGTTGAGCATGGAAGAAAAGCTGGCCATGCTGGTGAGCAAGTTCAAGAAGTAAGCTCAAAAATCCTTTTAACTTCGCATACTTTTAAGAAAACCCTAGCCTATGCTACCCAAACATAACCCGACCACCACCGAAGCCTGGCAAAAACTGGAGATCCAGTTCATGACCCTGCAAGCGTCGCACATGCGCGAACTGTTTGCAGAAGACCCACACCGGTTCGAGACCCTTCACGCCCGCTTTGAGGACATCCTGGTGGATTATTCGAAGAACCTCGTCATCGACGAGACCCTGAAAGATCTCATCGCCCTGGCCGATGAAGTGGAGCTGAAAGACGCCATCAACGCCATGTTTCGCGGCGAAAAGATCAATCAGACCGAAGGCCGCTCGGTTTTACACACCGCGCTGCGCAACCGTTCCAATAGCCCGATCGTGGTGGATGGCGAAGATGTGATGCCGGAAGTGAACCGCGTGTTGAAGCAAATGAAGACGTTCTCCGGCAAAGTCCTGGACGGTTCCTGGAAAGGCTATTCCGGAAAAGCCATCACGGACATTGTGAACATCGGCATCGGCGGATCGGATCTGGGCCCGTATATGGTGACGGAAGCGTTGCGTCCGTATTGGAAAAATATCACGCCGCATTTCGTATCCAACGTAGACGGTACACACATCGCGGAAACGGTAAAAAAATTAAATCCAGAAACCACCCTTTTCATCATCGCTTCCAAAACCTTTACCACCCAGGAAACCATGACCAATGCCGAATCGGCGCGCGGTTGGTTCCTTGAAAAGACCGGAGGTAAAGGCGAGGTGGCCAAGCATTTTGTGGCCGTGTCCACCAATGAAAAAGAGGTGACCAAGTTTGGTATTGCACCCGAGAACATGTTCGTGTTCTGGGATTGGGTTGGTGGCCGCTATTCTTTGTGGTCGTCGATCGGGTTGTCTATTATCTGTACGATCGGTTTTGAGAACTTCGAGCAGCTTTTGGATGGCGCGCACGCCATGGACAATCACTTTAAGGACGAACCTTTCGACAAGAATATTCCTGTGATCCTGGCGCTGTTGGGCATCTGGCACAACAATTTCTTTGGGGCGGCATCGGAAGCCATCCTCCCCTACGATCAATACCTGCACCGGTTTGCCGCTTATTTTCAACAAGGCAATATGGAGAGCAACGGCAAGTCAACCGACCGCGAAGGCAAGCCGGTTACCTATCAGACCGGTCCCATCATTTGGGGCGAGCCTGGGACAAACGGGCAACACGCTTTCTACCAGCTTATTCACCAAGGTACGAAGGTCATTCCCTGTGACTTTATTGCTCCGGCCATCAGCCACAACCCGATTGGCGATCACCACGACAAACTGTTGTCGAACTTCTTTGCGCAGACCGAGGCGCTCATGAAAGGAAAGACCCTCGAAGAGGTGCAGGCCGAATTGGCCGCCAATGGCATGAGTAAGGACGAAATCGCTCTGCACGCACCATTCCGCGTGTTTGAAGGTAATCGTCCAACCAATTCCATCCTGTTCCGGGAGCTTACGCCACGGACGCTGGGAAGCCTGATCGCCATGTACGAGCACAAGATCTTTACCCAGGGTGTGATCTGGAATGTGTTCAGCTTCGATCAGTGGGGCGTGGAGCTGGGTAAGGTGCTGGCCAAGAAGATCCTCCCTGAACTCACCTCGAAAGAAGAAATCACTTCGCACGACTCTTCTACGAATGGCCTAATTAACGAATTCAAACGATTGAAGTCTGTTTGAGTAAATTCTTGATTGCAAACTAAACTATGTCCATTATTTTTGTTGGATTTTGAATCTGAATGGAGAATAAAATTTCGAAAATTGGAGTGTTCACATCAGGTGGCGATGCTCCTGGGATGAATGCAGCCATCCGTGCCGTCGTTAGGGCATGCACGTATTATGACAAGACCAGTCTCGGCATCATGCGGGGCTATGAGGGGATGATCGAGGGTGATGTGATCAAATTGGATGCCCGCTCGGTGGGTAATATTCTTCAACGCGGGGGCACGGTCCTGAAATCGGCCCGCAGCAAGGAGTTCAGAACTCCGGAAGGCAGAAAGAAAGCATACGACAATATCAAAAAGCAAGGTATAGACGCGTTGATCGCCATTGGTGGTGACGGTACGTTTACGGGGCTTCACAAGTTCTACGAAGAATTCGGGGTGCCCTCGATCTGTATCCCGGGCACGATCGATAACGACCTTGCCGGCACCGACTATACCATCGGCTATGACACGGCTACCAACACGGCGGTAGAGGCCATCGACCGGATCCGCGATACGGCCCTCTCCCACAACCGATTGTTCTTTATCGAAGTGATGGGTCGTCACTCCGGCTACATCGCCATCAACAGCGGTATTGCCGGGGGTGCAGCGGCGGTGATCATCCCCGAAGAAGAAACTTCGTTTGACGACCTTTGGGAACTTCTGGAAGAGGGTGGTAAAACGAATAAAAAATCAAATCTGGTTGTTGTAGCAGAGGGCTCGAAAATCGGAGACGCCCATGCTTTGGCAAAACTGGTAAAAGAACGTTCGTCGTATTTTGATATAAAGGTCACTGTGCTGGGACACCTTCAGCGCGGCGGTGCACCTACTTACTTCGACCGCGTGCTGGCGTCTCACATGGGCGTGGGCGCAGTAGAAGGCCTGCTCCAAGGCAAGAGCGATGTGATGGTGGGCGTACGCGACCGGAAGATCGTTTACAACAAATTTGACGATATCATGTCGAAGATCCACGAGATCGACGCTGAGTCGCTTCGCATTGCTAAAATTCTTTCTATATAATTCATCACGTTTAAAACCGGCATTATGAGAGAGCTAACCATCGGCATCGATATCGGGGGAACCAACACGAAGTATGGCATTGTGGACAGATCAGGAAATGTGATTTCCCATGGCAGTATCTCCACTACGGGATACCAAGAATTCAAAGACTATTTCAAGGGACTTTCCGAAGCGCTCCGCAAAGAGATCGCCGCGATCCCTGGCGAGCATAAAGTATTGGGTGTTGGCGTGGGTGCAGCAAATGGTAATTACTACAAGGGCACCATCGAACGCGCCACCAACCTGCCGTGGAAAGGTATTATTCCCCTGGCCGACATGTTTCGTGAAGAGTTCGATCTTCCCGCCATCATCACCAACGACGCCAACGCTGCGGCTGTGGGCGAAATGGTGTATGGTGCAGCCAAAGGCATGCGCGACTTCGTCGTGATCACTTTGGGAACCGGTTTGGGTAGCGGCTTTGTAGCCAATGGCCAACTGTTGAACGGAAAGCATGGCATTGCCGGCGAAGTGGGTCACACATCGGTGAATCCCGCCGGCCGTTTCTGCAACTGCGGTAAACGCGGATGTTTGGAAACCTACGTATCGGCTACCGGTATCAAGCGCACCGTTTATAAACTTCTTGCCGATCACCTGGAGCCCAGCGAATTGCGCGGCATCAGCTTTGATAACCTGACCACGAAGATGATCACGGAGGCCGCTGTGCGCGGTGACGTGGTTGCCTTGGCGGCTTATGAATACACCGGCCGTATCCTTGGCATGAAACTGGCCGAGACTGTCGTTCACACTGATCCTGAAGCGATCTTCCTGTTTGGCGGTTTGTCCCTGGCCGGCGACCTCATCTTCAAGCCTACCATCAAGCACATGGAGGCCAACCTGATGCCATTGTTCAGAGGAAAAGTAAAAGTGTTGCCTTCAGGTCTTCAAAATCAGGCCGCTCCTATCATCGGCGCCAGCAGCCTGGTGTGGAACTACCTGGACAATGCTCACAACACACACCTGACGGAAGAGGCTATCGCCTAGCAAGGCCACTGCCTTTGTTGGTGTTCTTCACCAACAAAACTTCCACCAACCTATAGCCTGTTCATCTTCAAAAAGACGAACAGGTTTTTTTATTGTCTAGCGGAGGCTGCGTCGCGCCTGGTTATTCCAGTTTCACGCTGAGGTTTTCACCCAATAGATTGAATTGTTTGATCCACTCTGCCGAGTGCCCGTCGTGTGCGCGGTTTCTGACCGAGATCTCGAAATAGAGGTTCTGGCTTTTATAGAGGTTCGGATTGATATTGAACTTGCGCAGTAACGGGAACAAGCGGTTAAGCTTTTCCACGCGCTTGTGGTTGTCGGCTTCGGCGCTGATGCGTTTCACTTCTTTGAATACGCTTTCCCCTACCAGGCGCTCGAGTTTTCCGGTATCCTCAACGTTGAGCTTCCACAGCACCAGTTCGTTCATGATGCGTTCCACCTGGCGAATATTGATGCGTTCGGATTCGAAGCTTCGGATCAAGTCGGCATTCAGGATGTATTCGAATGTGGTGCGATAGGCATTGGGGATCGGGGCATCGTTGTTGGCCAGCGCCATCACCAAAGGATAGTCGCGGTTGTAGATGCGTCGCAGGGAGTTCTCGAGATCGCGCATGCTTTGGTAGGTGATCAGGTTGAACACCTTGCGTTTCTCGTCCTGGAACAGTTGCCAGATGGTGTATTTCTCCGGGCCGAAATAGGTTTGCATCAACCCGATGATGTCGCCCAGTCGCGCTTCTTCAAACGCGTCCACCATGCGGACCTGCATGCTGGCAAACTTCTCTTCTTCCATGTCGATGGAGATGTTGCCGATGATGTTGTGCTGGCCCATGTAAATTACGGCGAAAGCAAATTTCTTTTCCGACCGCGTCACATTCGAGCGCACTTTCGTGATGCCCAACACCAGTTTTTGCTCGCCGGCTTCCTTGCGGATGAAGACGTCGTTTTGGGTGGTATAGTTGAATACCGGGAAAGATTCCGGGTCTTCTTCAAAGATCGATGCCACGGCATAGTGCATGCCCACGCGCTGCAGGTTGGTCTTGGAGGGCAGCACATACTTGCGATAGACCTCGGCCCCGTGCTCCAGGGCGGTGAGGTTGCTCGGTGCCAGTTGCATGCGGTTGAGAAACTCGATCTCCAGGTTCACCTCAACGATCTGGCTCACGAGCTGCATAGCGCGGCAGGCGTATTGCATGATCTGCGTGGTCTCGATGCCCGAGATCTCGTCGAAGAACCAGCCACAGCTGGTGTACATGAGCATGGCGTTGCGTTGCACTTCCATCATGCGGAACACGCGGTTGTGTTCTACCTCGCGGATGGCATGTTCTTTTAAGAATTTCTCGATCGTCTCGTCGGTCCGGTTCAGGATGACGTCGACGTAGTCTTCGCGGGCCTTCCAGGGATCTTTCAGGATTTTGGAAGCCTCGTCTTCATATACTTTGGCGAGCTCGTCGCGGAGCCAATCCAATGTTTCGCGGAGGGGCTTGCGCCAGCGTTGGTGCCAGTCGGGTGTCCCCGAGTTGCATCCGCAGTTGTTGCGCCAGCGTTCGATGCCGTGGACGCAACTCCAGGAGCTGTTCTCGTGTATTTCGGCCTCGTAGGTGGGCGGAAATTTGGCGAGGAACTCCGCGTAGTTGGTGAGGTTGGATTGCTTGTGCCGTTCGATGTAATCCAGGCAATACGCCAGGGCCATGTCGCCGTGTTTGTGGTGGTGGCCATAGGTTTCGCCGTCGGTGGCGATGTGTACCAGCTGGGGTTCGGTGGCCTCTTTGTCGAAGCCGTCCAGCAGCCGGTGTGCGAATTTCTTGCCGTCGTTGAGCAGTCCGTTAAAGGCCACGCCTTGGGCGATGTCGCCGTCGTAGAAATACAAGACGATGCTTCTGCCGGAGGGCAGGTTGCAAGTGTATGGTCTGCGCGTGTCGAGCGTGCTGGTGTCAACGGAGCTCCATTCGGTGTCTTTTATTTTGCGAATGGCTTTGGCCTGGCGTGGTGCCAGCACGGTAAATTTGATATCGTGTTTCGCCAGCAACTCCAGGGACTCGACGTCGACGGCGGTTTCGGCGAGCCACATGCCTTCGGGTTTGCGCTTGAATCGGTATTCAAAATCGCGGATGCCCCAGATGATCTGTGTTTCTTTATCGCGTCTGTTGGCCAGCGGCAGGATCATGTGATTGTAGACCTGTGCCATGGCGGAACCGTGGCCGCCGAAGTGCTTAGCGCTTTCGCGATCGGCATCGATGATGGCCGCATACGTTTCCGGGTCGCTGGTCTCCATCCACGACAACAGCGTGGGGCCATAGTTGAAACTGATGCGTGAGTAATTGTTGATGATGTTTTTGATGACGGCCTTCTCGTTGAGAATGCGCGAGGCGGTGTTGGGCGCATAGCATTCGGCCGTGATCCGTTCGTTCCAGTCGTGATACGGGTGAGCGGAGTCTTGTACCTCAATCACCTCAAGCCAGGCATTTTCGCGGGGTGGCTGATAGAAATGCCCGTGAATGCATATATACTTTTCCAAACAAATTCAAATTAGGTATGACTCGTGCCGTCAGGTTCCCATGTCACTCAGGTCAAATTCGCTGATCTCCTTTTCCAAGCGTAAGACAGAAATCCCCAGCGGGGGTAAAGTTAATGAAATCGAGTAATCCCTACCATGATATTTTACAGGTGAGGTGAGCAGCAGCCCTTCGTTCAAAACACCACTGCCGGCATACTGGTGGGCATCGGAGTTGAAAATTTCTTTCCAACTGCCCCTAAAAGGTACACCGATGCGATAGTGACGTCTCGTCTCGGGCGTGAAATTACAGACGACAATCAGCAGGTTTTCCTTGCCGTCGCCCTGGCGCTGGAAAGCGATCACGCTGTTTTCGCGGTCGTCGTAATCGATCCAGGAGAATCCTTTTTGTTCGAATTGATATTGATATAAGGCCGGTTCTGTCTTATAAAATCGATTGAGGTCGCGGACCAGTCGCTGAACGCCTTTGTGCACGTCGTAGTCCAGCAGGTGCCAATCGAGACTCTTCTCGTGGTTCCACTCGGCCGATTGTCCGAATTCTCCTCCCATAAACAGCAATTTGGAACCGGGGTGCATGAACATGTACGTGAACATGAGCCGGAGGTTGGCAAACTTACGCCACTCATCGCCAGGCATTCTTCCCAGCAGTGAGCCCTTTCCATGCACCACTTCGTCGTGCGACAACGGCAACATAAAGTTTTCCGTGAAGGCATACATGACGCTGAACGTGATCTCGTTCTGATGATATTTTCGATGGATGGAATCCTGTTTGAAATACTGAAGCGTATCGTGCATCCAGCCCATCATCCATTTCTGTCCAAAGCCCAAACCGCCGAGATAGGTCGGTCGCGATACGCCGGTCCACGACGTGGATTCTTCTGCAATCGTGATCGCATCCGGGAACGTGCCATACACGACTTCATTCATTTCTTTCAGGAACGTGATGGCTTCAATATTCTCGTTGCCGCCATACACGTTGGGGATCCACTCTCCTGCTTTCCGCGAGTAATCCAAATACAACATCGATGCAACGGCATCTACACGCAGACCGTCGATGTGGAATTTATCGAGCCAATACACGGCGTTGCTGATGAGGAATGAACGCACTTCATTGCGGCCGTAGTTGAAGATGTAGCTTTTCCAATCGGGGTGAAATCCTTTGCGTGGATCGGCGTGCTCATAGAGGAACGTGCCATCGAATTTGAAAAGACCGTGGGCGTCGCCGGGAAAATGTGAGGGCACCCAGTCGAGGATCACGCCAATGCCGGCGCGATGGAAACTATCGATGAGGTACATGAAATCTTCGGGGCTGCCATAGCGGCTGGTGGGAGCAAAATATCCGGTGAGCTGGTAGCCCCACGATCCATAGAAGGGGTGCTCCATCAAGGGCAGGAATTCCACGTGGGTGAAGTTCATTTCCTTCACATAGTCGACCAACACATGCGCCATTTCCGGGTATGTTAAGGAAGGTGTGCCTTCTTCAAGCTTGCGGCGCCACGAGCCATAGTGGACTTCATACACCGAATATGCTTTTGGTTTGCCTGCCTGGCTTTTGCGTTCGTTCATCCAAGCTTCATCCTTCCACTCAAACTTTGGCGTCCACACGATGCTGGCCGTTTTGGGCGGCATCTCGCAGAAGGTGGCAAACGGATCGGACTTTTCGAGGTATTCGCCGGTGTTTGAATGAATAGCATATTTGTAGGCTTCGCCGTGTTTGACGTCGGCAAAAAAGCCTTCCCAAATGCCCGACTCATCCCAGCGCGAATGCAGAATATGCTTGCCTTTGTTCCACTGGTTAAAATTGCCAATAATGGAAATGGCCGATGCGTTGGGCGCCCACACGGCAAAGTAGGTTCCCTCCTGCCCTTCGTTGTTCACAAAGTGGGAGCCAAGCTTTTCATATAGCTTGTAGTGCTTTCCGGTTTTAAACAGGTGCACGTCGAAGTCGGTGAGCAGTGAAAAGCTTGCCGGTAGAGTTGTGGTAGAGGGTGTTACCGTTTTTTTTGCCATGATGGTGTCGTGGATAGTAAGCGTTTCGTGATCACTTTTTCTTTCGTTCGTCTTTCTCTTCCTGGTAGCGCTTCATGTGATAATAAATGCCACGGAGCGGGATGATGGTCCAGTCGGGCCGGCCGTTCAGTTCATAGCCGAGCTCGTAAATGGCCTTCTCCAACAGGAAGGTACGAATAAGTATGTCATCTTCCTGCGTCAACGCGGTTCCCATGCCCATGCGCTCCATGTAGGCCCCCAGGTAGAACCGGCCCACGTAGTGTTGCCACTGTTCGGCCCATGATTCCAGGAATTCCAGGTCGCGGTCGCGATAGTTTTCGTTTAGCAGGATCTTGCCAAAGGCGGCGTAGTGTATCGAACGCATCATGCCGGCCACATCCTTGAGCGGATTTTTCTTCAGCCGTCTTTCGCTGAATGAAAAACCGGGCTCGCCTTCAAAATCGATGATCACAAAGTCCTTTCCGGTAAAGAGCACTTGCCCCATGTGGAAATCGCCATGAATGCGGGTCTTGATGGCCTTGATCTTGGTTTGATAGACTTCGCTGAAACATTCCAGGATCTTGTCTTCCAGCACCAGCACCCGCTTGGCAAACTCCTGCACTTCGGGGTTCAGTTTCGAAAGGCTGCTCTCCAGGAGGTTGAACCGGTCGCGCACTAGTTTTCGCAGCGAAGAATATAGCGAGCGTTGATAGTTGGGTGTGAAGGTCTCGGGAATAAAGGCCGGGTTGGAATTGTCGGATGCCAGCGCCAGGTGCATTTCAGCCGTGCGTTGCCCGAGCCGCACCATGCGTTCGTAGAAGCCACGCCCGATAAATTCCTGGATCACTTCCGGCGCCTCTTCAAATTTTATGGATGAGCGGTTCACCAGCTTGGGCAGCTTGATGGATTTTGCCCCGGCCAGCACGCGTTCGTAGAATCTTCCTACGGAGTCTACCGACATCGTCCAGGCTTCGCCCTGGTTCTCTACTTTTTCCTGCAGCAATCCAAACACGATGACGTTGTCGTCGCTGTCGTGATATTCGATGCTACCGGCGTAGCGCGGGGAGTTTTGGAAGGTGGTGTGTTCAGAAAGGAATCTCACGATCTCCAACTCGGGGTTTATCTCCTTCTCCAACTTGCGGTAGAATTTGAAGAAGTACTGTTCGTTATAAATGACGGCCGTATTGCTCTGATCGGATTTCAAGACTTTCGAGTCAACTTCTTTGTTGACGTCGATCTTGGCAAACACACTGGAATTGAATTCCAAGGTTCCCCCTTCGTCGTCGCGGACGCGGGTTTCTTTTGCCATGCTGGTGAACAGGAAGTCGCGGAACACTTTGTCGTAGCTGCTGTCCATGATGAAGCCGGCTTTGCCTTGGATTTCGGCGCGGCATACCACGCTCTGCACGGTGTATTCCACGCGTTCCAGGATGCTGTCGGAAGGCAGGAATGTCAGGGGGAGGAAATAGAATTCGGGCAGGCGTTGCACATAATGCACCTCTACCACCACGAGGAAGTGGGCGTCGCCTTCCACCTTCAGCGCAATGGTCTTGTTGATGCTCACCTTGCTCACCACTTTGGCCTTGCCTCCAAACCAACGGCATTTCTTCATGAACGGTGGCAGGATGTTTCGCTCCAGCACGCGCACTTCGTCGTAGTTGTCGAAAAGCTTCTCCCACGACACATCAGTTTTCAACAAGGGCAATTCGCCGCTGGCTTCCGATTTTTCTTTTTTCTCCGCGGTGTCCACCTGGAACCAGAAATATCCGTACGGGCCGATGGTGATAGGATAATTGCCTTCGTCCACACTCATGAACCGGTTCTGGCTGAACACCTCCGTGATGTCGCAGCCTTTGTATTCACCCAGGTTTAGGGTGGCCGCTTGCGAGAATTGCGACAGGTTGGCCACCACGATGATGCGGTGTTTGTCGAGGGTTCTCACAAAGGAAAGCACTTTTGCATTGGAACTCTCGATAAATTTCATCTCCCCTCTTCCGAAAATATGCAAGCGCTTGCGCATGGCCATGATGTTCTTCATCCACCACAGGAACGACGACGGGTTCTCTTCCTGCGCCTCCACATTCACCGACTCGTGGCGATAGGCCGGGTCGGTAATGATGGGAAGATAAAGCCGCTGCGGGTTTGCCGTGGAGAAACCCGCGTTGAGGTTCATGTTCCACTGCATGGGCGTGCGCACGCCAAAGCGGTCGCCGAGGTAAACGTTGTCGCCCATGCCGATCTCATCGCCGTAATACAGCACCGGTGTGCCAGGGAGCGAGAACAAAATGGCATGAAGCAGTTCGGATTTGCGGCGGTCATTGTTCAGCAAGGGAGCCAATCTCCGGCGAATGCCGGCGTTGAATTTTGTGTTGGCGTCGTTGGCGTAGGCTTTGAAGAGGTAATCTTTTTCTTCTTCCGTCACCATTTCGAGGCCCATCTCATCGTGATTCCGCAGGAACAATGCCCACTGACTGGCGGTGGGCGTCGCCGGGGTTTGTTCGATGATGTCGACGATGGGATAGCTGTCTTCCGTGCGCAGGGCCAGGAACATGCGCGGCATCAGCGGGTAGTGGAAGTTCATGTGGCACTCGTCGTTGTCGCCAAAATAGGTGGCGGCATCTTCGGGCCACAGGTTGGCCTCGGCAACGAGTATGCGGTTCTTGTAATGCTTATCGATGTGCGCCCGCAGGCGTTTCAGGAATACGTGTGTTTGCGGCAGGTTCTCGCAGCTGGTGCCGTCCTCTTCAAAAAGGAAGGGCACGGAGGGCAACCGGAAGCCATCCACGCCGATCTTCATCCAGAAGTCGACGATCTTGATCATCTCCAACTGCACTTCGGGATTTTCGAAATTCAGCTCGGGTTGGTGTCGGTAGAAACGGTGCCAGTAGTACGCTCTCGCCTCGGGATCCCACGTCCAGTTGGTGGATTCTTCGGAGCTGAACATGACGCGGGCTTCTTTGTATTTATCCGGCGTATCGTTCCACACATACAGATCGCGGTAGCGCGAATTCGCTTTGGCCTTGCGTGAACGTTTGAACCAGGGATGCTGGTCGGAGGTGTGATTCAGGATCAATTCCGTGATCACGCGGATCCCCCGGCGATGGGCTTCTTTCAAAAACTGTTTGAAGTCCGACAACGTGCCATAGTCCGGATGGACGTCGCAATGGTCGATCACATCGAAGCCATCGTCCTTGAGCGGCGAAGGATAGAAAGGCAGCAGCCAGATGGTGTTGATGCCCAGGTCCTCCAGGTAGTCGAGCCGTTGGATGATGCCCTGAAAGTCGCCAATGCCGTCGGCGTTGCTGTCGAAGAACGCCCGCACGGAGAGCTCGTAGATGATGGCATCTTTGAACCAGAGGGGATCGTTTTGTTTGAGAGGTGTGCTCATGGCCTTACAAGTATGATTCGTGTATCTCGACTTTAAATAAATGGAATGGCATCTTGTAGGGGTCCAGCTCCACGTAATTCCATTCTTGTGTCCAGGTGTATTGTTCGTCGGTGATGAGGTCGTGCACTTTCACATTGATGTGGTCTCCCAATTTCAACCGGTCTTTGGGCAATTGCACAAAACCCGATTGGCGTCCACCGGGATCGAGGTTTACGATCATCAAAATGACGCTCGTCAGATCGTCTGTTGCCTTGATGTAGGCCAGCAGATTGCTGTTCTCGATGGCACAAAATTGCATATTCCACGTCGACTGCAACGCGGCGTGCTCGTGTCTTGCTTTGTTGATCATGGCAATGATGTCGATCATGCGATTGGCGCGTTTCCAATCGTGTCGTTTCACCTCGTATTTTTCCGAGTTATAGTACTCTTCTTTTCCCTGCATGGGAACATTGTCGTAGAATTCGTAAGCCGGCCCGTAAATGCCATAGTTCGACGACAACGTCGCGGCTAAAGCAAGACGGATGATGAAGATGTTTTCGCCTTGATGTTGCAGGTGGAATGGCAGGATGTCCGGTGTGTTGGGCCAGAAATTGGGGCGGAAGTAATTTCGCGAGGGACCGAAGACCAGCTCGTTCATATATTCCACGATCTCCGACTTATACACCCTCCACGTGAAGTACGTGTACGATTGCGTATAGCCGATCTTTCCCAGCGACGCCATCACCTTGGGTTTCGTGAAGGCTTCCGCCAGGAAGATGACGTCCTCGTATTCCTTGTTCACTTCGGCAATGGCCCATTGCCAGAATGGGATGGGCTTTGTGTGCGGGTTATCCACCCGGAAGATCTTCACGCCCTGGTCGATCCAAAATGTGATGACGGATTTCAATTCGAACCACAACCCCTGCCAGTCATCGGTTTCGAAGTTGAAGGGATAAATGTCCTGGTATTTTTTGGGTGGATTCTCGGCGTATTGGATCGAGCCGTCGGGCCGCTGTTTGAACCACTCGGGGTGTTCCTTCACATAAGGGTGATCCGGGGCGCATTGAAAGGCAAGGTCGAGGGCGATATCGATGTTTAATTTGCGGGCTTCGGCAATCAGCTTCTTGTAATCCGCCAGCGTGCCCAACTCGGGGTGGATGGCTTTGTGTCCGCCTTCGTCGCTGCCGATGGCCCAGGGTGATCCGGGCTCGCCAGCTTCCGCCCGCACGTTGTTGTTCTTCCCTTTCCGGTTCATTTTGCCGATGGGATGGATGGGGGGCAAATACAGCACATCAAAGCCCATCGCAGAAATGCGTGGTAGCAATTTGATCACGTCCAAAAAGGTGCCATGCTTGCCCTGAAGCGATGCAGAACGCGGGAACAACTCGTACCACGACGAGAAATTTGCTTTCTTGTGTTCCACCACCACGCTCAACGCTTTTGCATAGGTGGTTGCATGCGTGATGAGGGGGTGGCTGTGCACCAGTTCACCAAACGCTGGGCTCTGCACATAGTGCAACGCCGCGTTATAATCACCTTCCAGGATGCGGATGGCTTCTTTCAGACGTTCTTGCTTGTCGCCGCCGACGGTTTTGATGTACTGAACGCCTTCGCGCAATTCGAGGTGCACATCCACTTTGGCGGCGGCTTTCTTTTTGAAGCCGTCATACCAGGTGTCGAAGTGATCGACCCACGCCATGAGCGTGAATTCGTAGGTGCCTTTTTCCGTCACCGTAAACGCCCCATACCAGTTGTCGTTGTAGGAGGGCGTCATCTCCACGTGGCTCCATTGCGGGGCGCCCTCTTTTCGGTAGAGCAGGTGGGCGCGGAGGTGGTCGTGGCCATCGCCGAAGATGTCGGCGGTGACGTCTACGCGTTCCCCGATCGTTCGCTTGGCGGGATACAATCCGCCGTCAACCTGGGGTTGCACATTTTCAATGATGACTCGCGATTTTCCTTCTATTGGGATCATGCTTCGTTCAGGGTTTCAATATCACGGTTGAGTATGCCGGCAAGGTAAGTTCACCGGCTTGTAGTTTTGCTTTCTTGCTGCTGTCAAACGCCAGCGCCTTAAAGGCATTGTTTTGTTCGGTGAGGTTCAGGGTCACTTCCACATCCGAGATGTTGTTCAGTACCAGCAGCGATTCATCTTTATACGTTCTTTTATATCCTACCACCTCGTTCACGTTTATGCCCGATTCTTCCAGCGCACCATACGTCATGACCGGGCTAGCATTTCTGAAGTAGATCAGACTTTTGTAAAAAGCCAGCATCGAACCCGGGTCACTTTGTTGTTGGCGGGCTGGGATGACGGTTTCCACCGTGGAATATACCGGTTTTTCCCATGACGTTTGTGGGCCGCCGGTGTTGGTGATGTCCCAAAGGAACGGTTCGCGAATGTTGGCATCGGGTTTCCTGCCCAGCATGCCGATCTCTTCGCCATAATACAAATAGGGCGTGCCGGGCAGGGTGAGCAATATCCCGGCGGCTACACGCATTTTGTTCTTGCTTCCACTCAGGTCACTCAGGATGCGGTTTTGGTCATGATTTTTCAGGAACGTAGCGTCGATATATTCCGGATTTACTTGGTGATAGTAATCGAGGATGTCTTTGTATTTTTTGATCAGTCCGATGGTGTCTCTGCCGGCATTCACGACATCGGTAATTTTATAGCCCATGTCAAAATTGAAGAGCGACGGCAGCCCTTTCAGATAGGGCGCCACTTCGGGCGCGGTGGACCACACCTCTCCCACCAGGTAGACATCCGGTTTAATTTTCATCATGTTGGCGCGGAACTCCTCCCAGAAGGCGTGATTATCGGCTGCCCTATCGGCCGGAAAAATATGACGTGCCGCATCCAGGCGAAAGCCGTCCACGTTCATGTCGCTGAGCCAGAATTTGCCGATGGCGTTGAACTCCTCCTTTACTTTGGGATTGTCGAAATTGAGGTCGGGCATGCCGCCCCAGAAATAGCCGTAATATTGTTCCGACAAGGTGTCGCCGTTCACGGCGTGCCATTGTGTGAGGTTGTCCGAATCGAACGACGTGGCTTTCTTGGCGATTTGATTTCGGATGGAGTCACGCTTGGCCCACACATAGTAGTCGCGATAGGGACTGTTCTGGTCTGCCGCCGCGCTTTTAAACCACGGGTGCTCCGCCCCGGTATGGTTTAGGATGAGGTCGATCACCACGCGGATGTTGCGGCGATGCGCTTCGGCCACAAACGTTTTAAATTCCTCCACGGTGCCGTAGTCGGGATGGATGCTTTTGTAGTCCGTTACATCGTACTTGTGATACGATGGCGAATTCATGATGGGCATCAGCCAGATGCCGTTCACGCCTAACTCCTGCAGGTAGCCCAATTTGGACGCCAGTCCTTTGATGTCGCCTTTCCCATCGCCGTTGCCATCGGCAAAGGAGAGCACAAACACTTCATACTTTACGCCATAGGGCCACACCGCCGCATTCCTGACTTGTTGCTGGCAAGAGAGAAATGCAATCGAAACCAGCAGGGATGCGACCGTGCATGTGAGGCGTGTGGGCATGCAGTTTTATTTGATCTTAAAAATATAGGAACTATAAGGTTTACATTTCAATTCGAAGGTGAAATCTTTGTTAAAACCTACCTCTGCTTCGCGCCACAGCAAATCGCGGGCAATGTAGCTGCCGGCGGGGTCCAGTCCCAGGGCGCTCACGGCCGCCGGGGGAAGTTGAACTTTGATCAGCTGATCGGCAGCATTGAACGTGGTGACAATCAACAGTCGTTCTTCTCCGGAATAGCGCAGATAGGCACTGGTGTTGGCCGGGAAATTTCCAGCCTGGAGGTTATGGGCTGTGATGTCCAGATATTCTCCTTGTGTGAGGGCGATGTTTTTTCCCGCGAGCGACAATACGTCGGCATAAAACTGGCGGAGTTGTTTTTGTTCCATGCTGAGCGAGTCGCCGTTGAACTTGCCTTCATTCATCCACTTCTGATGTTCGGGCACGCCCCAATAGTCGAAGATCGTCGTCCGTCCGTCGTTGGCCTGAAACCCTGCCGAACCGGCGCCGGGCTCTCCCACTTCCTGGCCAAAGTAGATCATGACCGGTCCGCGATCGATGGTGGCGCTCACCACCATGGCCGGTACGGCACGCCAGGGATCGCCGGCAAAGAACGGCGATGCCACACGCTGCTCGTCGTGGTTCTCCACGAAATGCAACATGTTGTCGCTGACGGACGACAAGTGTTGTTGTATGGGATGGATCGCCGACGTGGCCGCCTTGCCCTGCACGATGAGGCGCAGGGTGTCGTAGAGTTGCACCTTGTCGTAGAGGTAATTGAATTTTCCGTTCTCGATGTAGTTGTGATACTGCTGTGGATTATAGATCTCGGCAATGAACACGATGTCGGGGTTGACCACCCTCACCTGGGGAATGACCCATCCCCAGAATTCCACCGGCACCATCTCGGCCATGTCGCAGCGAAAGCCGTCCACATTTTTCTGGGCCCAGAACACCAGGATGTCTTTCATTTTGATCCAGGTGTCGGGAATGGGATCGAAATGGGTTTGCTTTGCCTGCAGGTCAACGCCATAGTTGAGCTTCACGGTCTCGAACCAGTCGTGGATGTTTGGCGTGGCGGAGAACACGTCGTTGCCCGTGGCTTTGGCGGGTGTTTCTTCGAACTTGCCATCCTTGGTGGGGAAGACGTTGTCGGGTCCCAGCGCATGATATTCTTTTGGCACCTGGAACGATTGTCCCGGGAGGTAATAGAAATTATTGTTTGCGTCGAACGTCACGTTCTTGTTGTCGGTCTCGCCCAGGTCTTTTACGCCAGCAGGTTTTGCGTCGCTGTGATATTGGCGTGCCACGTGGTTGGGCACAAAATCGATGATAGCTTTGAGACCGGCTTTGTGGGTGCGCTCCAGCAGTCGGTCAAACTCCTCGCGACGGTTGGGCACGCTCATGGCGAGGTCGGGGTCCACGTCGTAGTAATCTTTGATGGCATAGGGCGAACCGGCGCGGCCTTTCACCACATCGGCATCGTCCAGCGGGATATTAAACGGCGTGTAGTCGGTGAGCACGGCATGTTCCAGCACACCGGTGTACCAGACGTGGGTGATCCCCATTTCCCGGAGCGATTTCAGGGCGGCTTCGTTGATGTCGTTGAACTTGCCCACGCCATTCTCGTCGCGCGTGCCATAGGGCTTGTTTACGGTCTTCTTGTTTCCAAACAGCCTCGTCATCATTTGATAGATGACAATCTTACCCGATGATCTTTCCATAGTGACAAGCGGTGGGATTTTTTCTTTGGGGGGCGATGAACAGCCCATAAAAATTGACGATGCGAACAGGCAAAAAAGGAGTCGTCTCATAGGTTTGAATATAAAAAAGAAAAGACAGCTTTGTATGCTGTCTTACCGGAAATCGTTTGTTCCCGCTTCCGGTGAAGGTATTTATCGTTTGGAGAATTTTTTGGCGCGCATCCAGTAAAAGATCAACACGGCCACACAGATCATGAGCCCCAGGAACTCGCGCGATTCCTCGATGTAGAGGTGCTCCATTTTTGCCACGTCGTCAAACAGCGCCGACCGGTCGTCTTGTCGCAGCCACTCCATCACGCCCGGGATATAGACTACGGAATAGGCGATGTACACGATGCCGAGGCCGATGATAAATTTGACGGGATAGAATTCAAAAATAGCCATGACACTCAACACGGCCATGGCGCCGTAGATGAGGATCCAGATCACGGGGTCGGGATCGTTGAGTTGCAGAAAAGCAAAGACCACAAACATGATGGCCAACAAAAAATTCAAAATGCGCATGGATGAAAAATTTTACGGTACCTGTAAAAGCAAGGTGTCGGACATGTGCCCGACACCTTGTATTCACCTGTAAACAAAACAAAACAAAAAACAAAAATCAAATAATGGTCTTCAGATATTTCGCATCGGCCTCGGCGCTTTCGAGCGAGGATGTGCCCGGGAAGGTATCGTGCTCGACATACCACCGTTTCAGACCGGCCTGTTTGGCCTGGGCGAAGATGAGCTTGAAGTCGATGGAGCCGGTGCCGACGTTGGCGTTTTTATTGCGATCGGTTTTGGTCATGTCTTTCACATGCCATTGTTCGAAGAGCCCGGGATGTTTGGCAAAAAGCGCCAGCGGATCCTGACCTGCATTGATCGTCCAGAACAGATCGAGCTCCATGCCCACTTTTTTGGGATCGAGTTCTTTGAGCATCACATCGTAGGGCACCTGTCCTTCGATGGGCTGGAATTCGAAAGCGTGGTTGTGATACTGGAAGCGCAAGCCGGCATTGGTACACACCTCGCCAGCCTTGTTCAGGTCTGCGCAGATGGTTTTGTAGGCGTCGATCGTTTGGCGATCGGGTTCCTTGATATAGGGCATGACCATGAACTCCTGGCCGTTCTTCTTAGCGTCGTCCACGGCTTTCTGCCAGGTGTCGCCCTTGATCTGGTCGAGGCCATAGTGACCACTGGTTACGCGCATGCCCAGGCCGTTCACGAATTTGTTGAACTCGGCATAGTCCATGCCGAAGATCTTGCCGTCTTTGTAGCTGTAGGCTTCCAGGTCCTTGTAGCCATAGGCAGCCACTTTCGTCAACACGCCTTTCGGATCTTGTCCGATGACATCACGCAAGGTATAGAGTTGCAGACCGATGTTCTTGGTGGCCTTGCCGGCCGCCAGGAACGAAGGCAGGGAAAGCAAACCGACCGCAGCGAACGATGCAGTTTGCACAAATTCTCTTCTTTTCATGGTTGTAGGTATAGTTAGGTTAGTCTAGGTTTCACTTGTTGTCCAGCGCGACACCTCCAAAATAGAACATGGGTTTGTCTCCCTTCGGACGTTTGAACACGATGTAAAGATCGTGGTTGCCGCTCACCGGCGCCAGCTTCACCGGGGTTTTCACCAATGCGGGGGCCGTCACCGTGGCTTTGCCCAACAGTTGACCATCGGGCTTGTCGAGGTGGATCTCGATGTCGCCACCGGTGTTCTGCCCGGCCATGATGAAGGTGAGCAATGTGGCTTTCTTCACGCCGGTGAGGTCCACGTTTTTGAAGGCTCCGTGCGCGTTGTTCAGCACATTCTGCAGGGCTGTGCCCCTATCGCTTTTCACCTTGCTCACGATGTTCAGGTCGTCCATCTGCTCAGCGCCCAACACGGGGCTGCGCAACGCAATGGCGGTGGTACCTGCCAGGGCCGGCACTTTATCCGCCCCCTTGTCAAAGTAGGTTGCCGTCAAAATGTAAGCGCCGTCTTCCTCTTTGCCCGGGGTGGCCGAGCCGGAAAGCGGGAGTTTCTTCACCACTTTCGATTCGCTGAGCGACAGGACGTATTCCACCATTTTCTTGGCATCGTCCACGCTCACTTGCGGGTGGGCGGCCATCTCGGTGGTGCCCCATACGCCGGCACCGCCTTTGATCACTTTGGCTGCCAAAAGGCCTACTGCTTTTTCATCGCCCTTGTATTTCTCCGCCACCATCTTGTAGCTGGGGCCGGCCGATTTCTGGTCGATGATGTGACACGACTTGCAGTCACTCTTCTCGATGAGGACTTTGCCCGGCAACTCGGCGGTTGGCATTTGGTGGCCTTGCGCGATGGCCGTCATGTCAAATCCTTTCAGGTAGTCGAAGGTCACGGTCACGTCTTCGGGTTTGATCTTGCCGTCGGTGGTGGAGCCGTCTTCCTTGTCGCTTACGCTCACGGTGTATTTGACCGGTGTGCCCGGGAAGTAGAACGATTTGTTTCCGGAGACGATCTCAGCGGTCACCACGGGTGGTTCGTTGCCGATCGTCAGCTTCAATTGGGCATCGGCCTCGCCGCCTTTGTCGTCCTTCACGGTGAGCTTTACGTTTTGAACGCCGGGGTTCTTGAAGTCGACGGTGAACTTGCCATCGGCAGAGGTCAAGGTCTTCCCTTCGGCTTCCAATTGGTAGGTGATCTTGTCGCCATCCGGATCGTTTGTGCCTTCAGCAGAAAGCTTCACGGTCGCGGGGAAACCGGTCGAGAGCTTGTCGGCGCTCAGCATGGCCACCGGCGGCCGGTTGCCACCGTTATAGTCGATGCGCACCAGGCGGGCATCCAGGTTTTGTTTGAACCAGGCGGTGCCATATTCGATCATGTACAGTTTGCCGTCGGGGCCGTAGGACATGTCGATGATGTTGTTGAATTTGGTGTTGGGCATGAACGGCTCCATGTCCATGATGGCACCCTGGTCGTTCATCGACACGAGGAACATCCAGTTGCGGATCCAGTCGTACATGAGCAGCTTGCCGTCGAAGTAGTTGGGAAATGCTGTGGGCACGCCTTTGTAGTTTTCGCTGTAGTAAACCGGTCCCGCCATCGCGTTGCGGCCACCTTCCTTCAACATGGGAAAGTCGTCGGACTTCACATAAGGATACCAGATAAAGGGAGGGCTCACGGCCGGCAGCTCGCGCTTACCCGTGTTGTTGGGCGACTCGTTTATAGGTGACTCCGGATTCCACTTCACTCCTACTTTCTTTGCTGCGAAGTCATACTTCGCATAGGGGAAATTGTTGCCCACAAAATAAGGCCATCCAAAGAAGCCGGCCTTTTTTGCCTGGTTCAATTCATCATAACCCCGCGGTCCACGGAGCGAATCGTCCTTGCCGGCATCGGGGCCTACTTCTCCCCAATAGAGGAAACCGGTTTTGCTATCCATGGAAATGCGATATGGGTTGCGGCATCCCATCACATAGATCTCGGGACGGGTTTTTTCCACGCCTTTTGCAAAGAGGTTTCCTTCGGGAATGGTGTAGGTGCCATCGTCTTCCGGGTGGATGCGAAGGATCTTGCCGCGGAGGTCGTTGGTGTTGGCCGAAGATTTCTGCGCATCAAACGGAGCACGTCCAGCACGCTCGTCGGAAGGACTGAAGCCGTCCGATTCGAAGGGGCTGCTGTTGTCGCCCGTAGAAATGAAGAGGTTTCCGTGGGGATCGAACATCAGTGAGCCGCCGGTGTGACAGCAGGTTTCGCGTTGCGTGCCTACTTCCAGCAATTGTTTTTCGGAGGCCATGTCCACTTTGTCATCCTGGAAAACAAAACGCGAAAGCACGTTCACGGATTTGTCGGGATGCGAGTAGAAAATGTAGATCCAATGATTTTTGGCAAAGTTGGGGTCGGCGGCCAGGCCGATCATGCCGTCTTCCGATTTGGTCCAGACGTTGAACTTGTTCACCTCTTTGATCTTTCCGTCGGCCGGGGTGTACAGCATCACTTCACCTTTGCGTTCGATGAAGATGATCTTGCCATCGGGCAGCACGGTCATTTCCGTGGGCTCGTCGAGGTTGAAATCCAGGACGGTTTTCTTGAAGCGGTTTTCTTCCACGGCGCGGATGGTTTTTGCCTTGGAGTAGTCCAGGGGCTTATCGCCTATCGCATAGTGTATGCCCGTGAGCAGGTGATCCTGGAACAGGGAGTCAGCATAGCTCTGTTTGGTGTGGCCCATGCCGGTGTAGAACGAGCGGCCGCCTTCAAAGTCGTGATACCAGGCGATGGGATGGTTATCGCCATTCTCGCCCCCTTCATAGGTGCTTTCGTCCAGCGTGTAGATCACGTTGATGTCGGGCGAGAAATGTTTGTAGTTGTAGAGTTCGTCCCAGCGCTTCCATTCGTTGGGGAGCGTGTTGGGGTGAGGGCCAAACGGTGTGACCTTGCGGAACATGGCCTCCTGTTGTTTAGGGTGGCTTTTGAAATAGGCACCCACCAGTTTGCCATACCAGGGCCACTCGTATTCGGTGTCCGCGGCAGCGTGGATCCCCACATAGCCCCCACCCGCTTCGATGAAGCGTTTGAAGTCGGCCTGTTGCACGGGATCGAGCACATCTTGTGTTGTGCTGAGGAAGATGACGGCCCGGTAACGTTTGAGGTTTTCTTCATTAAAAAGGGATGCATCTTCGGTGGTGTCAACCGCAAAACCATTGGTCTTGCCCAGCGCCATCAACACCAGTTTAGCGGTATCGATCGATTCGTGACGGTAGCCTTTTGTTTTCGAAAAGACCAGCACGCCCGGTACCGTCTTTTCGCCACAGGAGAGGATGAGGCAAAACAGTACCACGATCGATAGAAATGAATTCAGTTTATGCATTGTCATAAAAGGGTATAGGTTTCGGCGCATAGACAGAACGTGGGTCTCTCCGGTTGTCGCTGGCCTTAATATGTTGTTTGAGATGTTACTTCAGTTCGCGGATCTTGAGGTTGCGGAACCAAACTTTGTTGCCATGGTCCTGCAGGGCAATGCTGCCTTTCACCGATTTACCAAACACGGGCCAGGCCTTGAACTTGCTGCCGGCCACCAATTGGTCCCACTCCGGGGTGTGCATGGTGAACTCCACCACCTTCACGCCATTGACATAGAATTCCATGTGTGCATTTTTTGAAACAATGCGGAACTGGTTCCAGTCGCCGTGTTTTACCGGTTCCGACGACGATGCGATGAGGTCGTACAGGTCGCCGGTGCGGTGTTTGTGTATTTTGCCGTCGGGGTGACAGTCGTTGTCGAGGATTTGCATTTCGGGGCCGCTGTGGTAGGGTGCGCTCGAGGCGGGGTCTTCCACCACGTTGAACATGAGGCCGCTGTTGCCGCAGGAGTCGATCTTCCACTCCAGGACAAGTTCATAGTCCTGGTAGGTTTTGTCGGTCACGATGTCGCCGCGGCCTTCCTTGGTGGAGGCGTCGAGGTACAGCGCGCCATCGGCTACTTTCCAGCCTGCGCCGATGCCTTTCTTGTTGTAGTTATGCCAGCCGGCTGTGGTCTTTCCATCGAAAAGGAGTTTCCATCCGTCTTTCTTTTCCTGTGCCGTCAAGGTGTTGTTTTGCGCGTTCACGGTAGAGACTAAACAAATCAGGGCACACCAGAGCAGCGACGTCGAGTAGATTTTTTTCATGATAGTGGTTGTGGTTGTAGAACGTTTTTCAAAGAAATGAAAACCGTCAGTCCCTGTGGGCACTGACGGTTTTATGAATGTGTTAATCTTTCGGTTTTTCGCCATCGAGCGAGAGGACGTACATGGCCATCTTCTCGGCGTCGCCCTTCGACAAATCAGGGTGAGGCGACATGGGTATTTCTCCCCAGTTGCCGCTGCCGCCGTTGCGGATCTTGTCGGCCAGCATGCCGACGTTGGCTTTGGTGAATTCGTATTTCTTAGCCACGTCGGTGTGGGAAGGTCCTACGATCTTGTTGGTGGGGTGATGGCAGGTTTTGCAGTCGCTGGCGTCTACCAGGGCCTGACCTTGTTTGATCAGATCATCGGCCGATTCGGCTTTGGGCTCGGCAGCTTCTGCAGCCACATCCTTGTCGTCGTAGCCTTCTTCGGTTTCTTCCGTGGCCGCTTCTTTCTTGGATCCGCCGCACGATGTCAGGGACCATGTTGCTACACCTACCAGCGCGAGTACTAAAAATGCTTTTTTCATGTGTTGTTCGAATTAAAAAATTTAAATAGTCTGTCAGTAAATCTTCCCGGGTCTAAATACCCAACACTTTCTTATTGAATTTGGCGTCTTTGCCGGTCGCAGCAAAGTCGTCGAATGCTCTTTCCGTGACACGGATGATGTGGTTCTGGATGAACGGTGCACCTTCGGCAGCGCCCTGTTCGGGGTGCTTGATGGCACACTCCCACTCCAGCACAGCCCAGCCGGCGTAGTCGTATTGCGTGAGCTTGGAGAATATCGTTTTGAAATCCACCTGTCCATCGCCCAGCGAGCGGAAACGTCCCGGGCGGTTCACCCAGTCCTGGTAGCCTCCATAGACACCGCTCTTTCCCGTGGGGTTGAACTCGGCATCCTTCACGTGGAACATCTTGATGAAGGTGTGGTAGAAATCAATGAATTGCAAGTAATCCAATTGCTGCAGCACAAAATGGCTGGGGTCATACAAGATGTTGCAACGCGCATGCTTTCCGGTAGCCTCGTAGAAGCGTTCGAAGGTGATGCCATCGTGCAGGTCTTCGCCCGGGTGGAGTTCATAGCAAACATCCACACCAGCCTTATCGAAGGCGTTCAGAATGGGAAGCCAACGTTTGGCCAGTTCCTTGAAGCCGTCGTCTACAAGTCCTGCGGGACGCTGGGGCCAGGGATAAACCGTGTGCCACATGAGGGCGCCCGAAAAAGAGGCGTGCGCATTGAGGCCGAGGTTTTTGCTGGCCTTGGCGGCATACTTCAACTGCTCTACGGCCCAGGCGGTGCGCTCGGCGGGTTTGCCGTGCAACGCCTTCGGCGCAAAGCCGTCGAACATGTCGTTGTAGGCAGGGTGTACGGCCACCAATTGGCCCTGCAAGTGTGTGGAAAGTTCGGTGATCTGCAGGCCACAGGATTCTACGATGCCTTTGATCTCATCGCAATAGTCCTTGCTCTCGGCAGCTTTCTGGAGGTCGATGCAGCGGCTGTCCCAGGTGGGGATCTGCACGCCTTTATAACCGAGGGAAGCTACCCACTTGCAAATCGTTTTCAGATTGTCGAATGGAGCCTGATCGCCCATGAACTGCGCCAGAAAAATGGCCGGTCCTTTTATCGTTTTCATTAAATCGCTGGAGACATTGGGTTAAACATCATTACCGTTATTTCAGCTTGGTCCACTTGCGGGTGGAGTTGCCGGACTTCACAGCCGTTTGCACGAAGTTCATGCCGCGTACGCCGTCTTCCACATCGGGGAAGTCGTATTTGGCTGCGTTGATCTTCTTGCCTGGCTTATAGTCGCGCACGGCACGGCCAAAGGCGCGGTAGATGTTGGCGAAAGCTTCGAGGTAGCCTTCGGGGTGACCTGCCGGCGTGCGGGTGAAGGCCTTTGCATCGTCGGACAGATATTTCTGGCCGGCACGGATGATCTCCTTGGGGCGGTCCAGCCATTTCACGATCATGGTGTTGGGGTCTTCCTGTTTCCATTCCAGGCCGCCCTTTTCACCGTAAACGCGGATGTTGAGGTTGTTTTCTTCGCCTGCGGCAACCTGGGTGGCCATGAGCACACCGGTGGCACCGTTATCAAATTTTATCAACATGGAAGCGTCGTCGTCCAGCTTGCGGCCTTTCACGACGGCATTCAACATGGCGCATACTTCGGTGATGTTGGAGCCGGTGATGTATTCGGCCAGGTTCGCAGCGTGCGTGCCGATGTCGCCGATCGCACCGCCCATGCCCGATTGCTTGGGGTCGGTTCTCCACGACGCCTGCATGTTGCCGGTGCCTTCCAACAAGGTGGAGAGCCAACCTTGGGGATATTCAACAAATACTTTTCTGATCTTGCCCAGCTTGCCAGAAGAAACCATGTTGCGGGCTTCTTTCACCAGGGGATAGCCGGTGTAGGTATGGGTGAGGCCGAGGATGAGGCCTGTTTTTGCAACTACTTTTTGTAAGGTCTTTGCTTCTTCGAGGGAGAAAGCGATGGGTTTTTCAACGATCACGTGGAAGCCGCTTTCCAGGGCCATCTTCGAGGGGCCGAAGTGCACGTGGTTGGGAGTTACAACCGACACAAAGTCGATGCGTTGGTCGGGAGGCATGTTCTTCTCGATCTCGAACATCTCCTGGTAGGTTTCATAGACCCGTTTCGGGTTGAGATAAAGCGCTTCGCCGGTCTGTTTCGACTCGCCGGGGACCACGCTGAAAGCACCGCATACCAATTCAATTTCTCCATCGATACCGGCGGCTTTACGATGAACGGGGCCAATAAAAGAGGTAAGTCCGCCACCTACCATGCCCATGCGTAATTTTCTTTTCATTAGGTTAGAATGTTTTGGTTCAAGTAAGGGATTAAATGTCTAAAAATAAAGCATAAAATTTACAGAAATCGATTGCGGGTTGGGTTGACGGCCCATATATTTTCTAATGATTTATTCATAGGTTGGGTTTGGCAAACTAGTTGTTAAATCCTTTCTTTGACACCATTGCCTAACTTTTTTTCATGACTGAATCGCTCTTTCTCAAAAATCTCTGGTATTTCGCCATGCATGGTTCATTTCTGAAGCAAGGCAAACTCGTGGCAAAGGAAATCCTCGGAGAACGCGTGGTCTTTGGAAGAGACGAGAACAACATCCCCTTCGCCCTACGCGACAATTGTCCCCACCGCGGTGTGCCACTCTCCAAGGGATGGTACGATGGCAAAACCCTCCAATGCTGCTACCACGGCTGGAAGTTCGACAACACCGGCACCTGCACCGGCATCCCCGCCCTGGCCGACGATAAATTCGACACCAGCAAGATCAAGGTCTTCAAATATCCCTGCCGCGAGATCAACGGCACCGTCTGGATCTACATGCCCCAGAACAAAACACAACTGGGCGGCGCCGAAGAAAGGATCCCCGACTTGCTTGTGCCCCAGGGAAAGGATTTTCTCTTCGTGGAGAAAGTGACCATGCCCGCCGACATCGACCACTCCGTGATCGGACTCATCGACCCCGCGCACGTGACGTTTGTGCACCAATCCTGGTACTGGCGTTCATCCAAGAAGTTGAAGCTGAAGGAAAAGAAATTCGAGCCCGTCGACCTGGGTTTCAAGATGACGCGGCACACGCCGTCGTCGAATTCAAAAGGATACTCGATCCTGGGGGGGAGCCGATCAACGGAGATCAACTTTCAATTACCCGGCATTCGTACAGAGCATATCCAGGTGGGCAAGGACGAGATCGTTTCGATCACCTGCCTCACCCCCATCAACGAGAACGAGACCGAACTCAATCACATCTTTTACACGACCATCGGCTTTGTGAAATATGTCTGGTGGCCGCTGCGCCAATTGGGCAAGCAGTTCATTCACCAGGACCTGGGCGTTTTCGGAAAACTCAGCGAAGGCCTGAAATCAAAGCCCACCCTAATGCTCCTCGGCGAACCCGACTTGCAAGCGCGCTGGTATCACGAACTGAAACGCCAATGGGATCTGTCGCAGCAGAACAAAACCCCTTTCGTGAACCCGGTGGAGCCGAAGACGTTGCATTGGATCACGTAGTCAGGCCGCGGCCAATGCATTCCCCACGAGTTAACACGCCGCATCACGCAGCGTCACATCTGATTCAAAGGCGAGGCTCGTGACCGTTAGTGCGAAGATTCATCTGAATTTTCCTGTGACACGTCGCACGTCTTTCCTTTCTTGACGTAGGCTAAAGCCGGGATCCTCATAAACTGCACATGCCGTAATATTCAGGCGAGCCGCAATAGACGATCGTGAAATCGATGTTCGCGGATTGATTCAAGTTTTGATGGCCGACGCCATCCACCACCGATTCCCAATAACATTCAGCCCGCCTCAATGGATTTAAATCCCGTAGGGATTTCCGATCATAGACCCGGGTGAAACCCGGGGTAACGAAAACGGCAGCATTCAACCCCGGAGGGGTTACCCTTCGGGGCCGTAATATCAATTCGATATGTATTCAAAATGTGAAACGTACTCTTTCCCTTTCTGAAATTAATGGCTGTCTCATAACATCACGACGCATTTCATTTTCAGAAATTAAATGAAATGCGACTTCTTCAGAGTCAGGAATGTTCCCTTGCGAAGGCAATGATGGTTAGGAGAATGTTTGACGGCTACCCGGCCAGGGATAGAAACGGAAAGCCCGGAGTGCGTGGGCCTGTGCGTGGTCGGACTTGTAGTGGATAGCCCGGCCCGAGGTTTCCGAGGGGGCCGTCGATGCATCATTAAATGGACAACAGTATGAAGAGCCGCAGGTTTATTCATAGTAGGACCCGCAGCTACAGGTAACCCCTCCGGGGTTAAAACGCCATGAATCGCTACCCCCGGTTTCACCGGGGGCTATGGTAGGAAACTCCTTCGGAGTTAAAAAGGGAGGTAAGTTTTTTGCCTGATTCTCATTACCAGTCATCACCGTCTTTCTTCTTTCCTTTCTCCACGTACTGCAACTTGTCCGTGAACGATTTGTCGAGAAGACCCAGGGTGTTCGGCTTGCACCATTCCTGGTTCATGATGGTGCCGTTGTTTTTGGCGGCGTAGTTGGTGAGGTTGTCTTTGGCGGTGATCTTTTTGTAGCCAATGTCGCCGGTGAGTTGGATGGAGCGGACGGTGACGCGGTATTTTCCGTCTTTTACGCCCACGGTAACTTTGCCGCTGTACTTACCGGTCTGAATGATCGGCGGGGTGGCCACTTGGGTGAATTGGAATTTCTTATAGTCAACGATGATGTCGTTCATGTCGAAGGTTACTTCGTCGGCGGTGGTTTGGAGGTTGGCTACGAAGGGTTGGGCTTTGTAGAATTCGGTGAGCTTGGCGGCCGTGATGGAATCCTGGGCAAATACTTTTTGATAGAGGATCTCCTGGTCGGCCAATTTAAAATTGCCATATGACGTGTTGCCCTGTGCGAAGAGGACGATGGAACAAGCCGTGAGGAACAGGGAAAGAAGTGTTTTCATAGGTCGATAACTTTGCGGCAAGGTACAGAACAAAATGCATTGGCGCGGCGCAGCCATCAAAAACAAAGGTCATTCAAACGCGTTGCGCGCTGAATGACCTTTAGCGTATTTTATCGGTTACAACACTAAACGAACTTGTTCAACAAGTTCTCATAGTATTCCTGTTTGCCACTGATCTGTTCGGGTTCGCCGTTCTTGAGGGCAAGTTTTCTCAACTCTTCCAATCCCACCTTGCCTTGCTCAAACGATTTGCCTTTTCCGGCGTCGAAAGACGCATAGCGGGCTTTGCGCAGGTTGGTGTATTCGCCGTTGTCGAGGATGGCCTGGGCGGTGATAAGGCCGCGGGCAAAAGAGTCCATGCCGCCAATGTGGGCATAGAAAACATCGGCCTTGTCGGTGGAGTTTCTGCGGGTCTTGGCGTCGAAGTTCACGCCGCCGTTCTTGAAGCCGCCGGCTTGCAGGATCACGAGCATGGCTTCGGTCAGCTCATAAAGGCTGTTGGGGAACTGGTCGGTGTCCCAGCCATTTTGGTTGTCACCGCGGTTGGCGTCGATGCTTCCGAGTACGCCGGCGTTGGCCGCTACCTGGAGTTCGTGATCGAAGGTGTGTTGTGCCAGCGTGGCGTGGTTCACTTCGATGTTGAGTTTGAAGTCGTCCATCAACTCGAATTCGCGGAGGAAAGCGAGACAGGTGGCGGCGTCAAAATCGTATTGGTGTTTGGTGGGTTCCATCGGCTTGGGTTCGATGAGGAACGTGCCTTTGAAGCCTTGTGCGCGGGCATAGTCTTTCGATGCATGGAGGAAGCGCGCCAGGTGTTCCTGTTCGCGTTTCATGTCGGTGTTCAGCAACGACATGTAGCCTTCGCGACCGCCCCAGAACACATAGTTCGATCCGCTCAATTCGATGGTGGCATCGAGGGCGTTCTTCACTTGTGCGCCGGCCCAACATACCACATTGAAGTCGGGGTTGGTGGACGCGCCGTTCATGTAGCGCGGGTGTGAGAACAGGTTAGCCGTTCCCCAAAGCAATTTCACGCCCGACGCTTTTTGTTTTTTCTTGGCGTAGTCAACGATCTTTTGAATGCGTTCCTCGGATTCGGCCAGCGTGGGGGCTTCGTCTACCAGATCATAGTCATGAAAGCAATAGAACGGAGCGCCGATCTTGGTGATGAATTCGAAGGCGGCGTCCATTTTATCGTAGGCGCGTTGCATGGCATCGCTGCTTTGGTTCCAGGCGAAGTTTTTGGTGCCGGGGCCGAACGGGTCGCCGCCGGTGCCGCAGAAGGTGTGCCAGTAGGCGATCGCAAAACGGAAGTGTTCTTCCATGGTCTTCTTGCCTACTTTGCGCTTGGCGTCATAGAATTTAAACGCCAGAGGGTTGTCCGATTCCTTGCCTTCATACTTTATCGGGCCGATGCCCTTGAAGTATTCTTTGTCTCCGAGTGTAAGTTTCATGTAATTGTATTTAGCGTTGGGATATTCCAGTTGAAAAATTTTTATGCGATCGCTTTTTGCAGATGGGTCAGCCAGGTTTGATAGGCATTTTTATACTGGCCCATCAAAGCCGGCGAAGGTTGTTCCGTGCGGATGATCTTCAAGCCACGGAAGGCTTCTTCAAAAGAGCCAAACACGCCGGCCCCCACTCCTGCCCCGAGCGCGGCGCCTTTCGCACCGTCGGTGTCGTATAGCTCCAGCGGTGCACCGATGGTGTTGACAAAGGTTTCGCGGAACAGCGGACTTAAAAACATGTTGGCATGACCGGCGCGGATCACTTTTGTGTTCAAGCCCATGCCCTGTAAAACATCAAAGCCATACTTGAGGGCAAACACAATGCCCTCCTGTGCGGCACGAAACACGTGCGATTGGCCGTGACGGTTGAAGTTCAGGCCATGGAACGAGGCATCGAGGTTCTTGTCTTCCAATACGCGCTCGGCGCCGTTGCCAAACGGGAGAACCGAAAGACCGTCGGCACCGATGGGTGCCTCGGCTGCTATTTTGTTGATCTGATCATATTCATAGAGCGACCCATTCCCGCGGGCTTGTTTGCGCAGCCAGCTGTTGAGGATACCCGTACCGTTGATGCACAACAATACCCCGTTGCTTTTCACGGGTTTATTGTCGTTTACGTGAATGAACGTGTTGACCCGCGACTTGGGATCGTAGGCGTTTTTATCGGTGACGCTGTAAATGACCCCGGATGTTCCGGCCGTGGCAGCCGTTTCGCCGGCGTTTAAAACATTTAAGGAGAAGGCATTATTTGGCTGATCACCAGCACGATAGCTCACCGGAGTCCCTTCCTTCAAGCTGAGCTGCTGCGCCATGACCTTGGTCACTTTGCCGTGGATGGAAAAGGTGGGCACTTGCGTGGCCAGCATCGACGCGGGGATGCCGTAGAGGGAGAGCAATTTCTCCGACGGTGTTCCCGCGGCATAATCCCAAAACATGCCTTCGGACAGACCGGAAGCCGTGGTGACGATGTCGCCGGTGAGTTTCATGGCGAGGTAGTCGCCCGGGAGCATCACTTTGTGGATGCGTTCGAAGACGGCGGGTTCGTTATCTTTTACCCATTTGAGTTTGGAGGCGGTGAAGTTCCCGGGGGAGTTCAACAAATGCTTTAAGGAATAGTCTGCACCCAGGCTTTGAAAGGCGCTGCGACCGATGTCAACGGCACGGCTATCGCACCAGATGATGGAAGGGCGAAGCACCTTTTGATCTTTGTCTACGCAGACCAGGCCGTGCATTTGATACGAAATACCGATGGCGGCAATGTCCGCCCCAGAGGCGCCGGATTTTTTTAAGCAAGCCTGGAGGCTTTTCTGTGCATGTTCCCACCACATTTCGGGATCCTGCTCCGCCCAGCCGGCATGTACGGCCAACATGGGCATTTCTTCGGCCGGCGATTGTGCCGAGGCAACGGATTGCCCGGTGGCCGCATCGATCAGCGACGCTTTGATGGAGGAACTGCCCAGGTCATACCCCAAAAGGTATTTCTTCATAATTTGTAAAATTACAATCGTTTGAAAGTGCGGTAAATATATAACTTATAGTACATTTGACTACAAGTATCCGTAAAATAATTTTTATACCTTAACAGCGCATGACGACCCTACCCTTTCCCGATACCATTATCGACGCCCTGTCCATTGACTGCCTGATCTTTGGCTTTAAAAAAAGTGAGCTCGACATCCTGCTCGTCCAACACGGCGAAGGCATCAGCAAAGGGAAATGGGCGCTTCCCGGCGGCTGGATCAAATACAACGAAAGCACCGACGGCGCCGCCACGCGCATCCTGAACGACCTCACCGGCGTATCCAACATCTACCTGGAGCAATTGCGCGCCTTTGGTGACGTGCACCGCTACCCCACCAAGCGCGTAATCACCATCGCCTACTATGCGCTGGTAAAGCCCGAGAACTACACCTTGCATGCCGGTTTCACCGCGGCCGATGCGCAATGGTTCAAGATCAGCGAAGTGCCGGAAATGCCTTATGACCACAAGATGATCCTCAACGAAGGGTTGGCCTACCTTAAACATAAAGTAAGACATGAACCCATCGGGTTTAATCTTCTCCCCAAGAAATTCACTCTACTACAATTGCAAGAGCTTTACGAAGCCATTCTGGACAAAAAACTGGACAAACCCAATTTCCGGCGCAAGCTGATGCGGATGAATCTGCTGGAGCCGTGTAAGGAGAAGCAGACGGATGTATCGCATCGCGCGGCAGGGCTTTATAAGTTTGATAAGAGAACCTACAATCACCTGAAGGAGAAGGGATTTATGTTTGAGTTGTGAGGGTTCAGGAGTCAGGAGTCAGGAGCCAGAATCCAGGAGCCAGGAGAAATGTAAAATGCAGCCGGCGATGGTTGGGACATCGGCGGCGACTGAAGGGGATCGGGCTTTGGGTTGGAATCAGTAGTCAGTAGTCAGTAGCCATGAGAAGTGCAAAATACATCTGTCGTTGATCGGGCATCAGGCCTGAACAATTCCATGAGACCTATAACTCGCTGTGAGAGAAAAAATTATGGTCATAATGTCTGTTCGTCCTCACACCACACTCACCCCCACTCCTGCATTCCCTATTGGCTTCCTGGATTCTGGCTCCTGAAAAAAACTTGCCCCACCCATAGTCATAAGGACTATAAGTTTTCCCCAATTCTCGTAGATTGCAATCCGTTGCACTCTTGCAAGGGAGGATTTTTAACTGCATCTTAACGCATCACTTAGACTATAACCTTAAACCTTTTAATTCATCATGGAACAGAAGAATATTAACCGCACCAGCCTGTTTTGGGCAAGTTGCATGTCGCTGTTGGTGACATCGCTTTCTTTCGGGATACGGGCCGGTATTTTAAACAGACTCGGGATAGAGTTCAGTCTTAATGCCCAGCAACTGGGAACGATCGCCGCAACTGCTTTTTGGGGATTCCCGCTTGCCGTTGTTATTGGCGGTTTCGTTGTCGATATCATTGGCATGAAACGCCTGCTCGTCATTGCCTTCCTGTTTCACCTTCTGGGCATTGGTCTCACGGTATTTGCGAACGGCTACTGGTCCCTGTTTATCTCCACCCTTTTGATCGGTATTGCCAACGGAACCGTTGAAGCGGCTTGTAATCCGCTGGTCGCTACCATTTACTCCGAAAACAAGACCACAAAATTGAATCACTTCCACCTCTGGTTTCCCGGCGGTATCGTGATCGGTACGCTTATCGTTATGCTGTTCGACAAGATGGGATTAGGATGGCAAGTGCAAGTGGCGACCATGTTTCTCCCTACCCTGGCGTATGGCTACCTTTTCCTGAAACTGGATTTCCCCGTTACCGAACGCGTAGCGTCGGGTGTTTCCACGGGCGACATGTATAAGGCGGTCCTCACTCCTCTCTTCATCTTCATGTTCATCTGTATGTTTGGAACGGCCATCACCGAATTATTCACCAACCAATGGGTAGGCTTGCTGCTTTCGAAGGCAACGAGTAATTCCCTGTTGCTCCTTACTATTACTACCGGCATCATGGTGATCGGCCGTGGTTTTGCAGAGCCAATCGTTCACCGGTTTTCGCCGGCAGGTGTATTGTTGGCATCGGCCACCTTGGCAGCACTAGGACTTTACATGATGAGTACTGTAAATGGAAACATGTTGCTCGTTGCAGCATTGCTTTTTGGAATTGGGGTTTGTTATTTTTGGCCCACCATGCTGGGCTTTGTCTCCGAAAATATCCCGAAATCAGGTGCCGTGGGAATGAACCTGATGGGGGGCGCCGGTATGTTTGCCGTTTCGGTTTACACGGCATTTATGGGCGGTGTTTATGATAACATTATTTCCAAGAATCTTCCTTCTGGTGCAGATCTCAAAGCATATCAGGCTGCCGCCGCAGGAAGTACAGAGGCAACGGCCTTTGCCAATGCGCAGTTGGTGGCCGGACCGGAAGTTATCCGTACCACCCTGGTAATCCCCATTGTTCTGGTGGTTGCGTTTACCGGATTGGTGATCTACATGCGCGGTCGAAAAAAAGCGCAAGCCCCTGCAACAGCGTAAGCTATAGTGATCTAAGAAATTCAGAGGATGGCCAAAAACCATCCTCTTTCTTTTTTACGTACATTCCATTAAATCCTCACCGAGGGCTTCATTGAGTATGCGTAAACTTATTGTGATATTGCTGCTGCTTTCTTCGACGGCTATGGCTCAGAAACTGATCATTACGGAAAAGGTAAAATTTCTCGCCCTGGGCGATTCATATACCATTGGCGAGAGTGTGCCGGTCAGTGAACGCTGGCCCGTCCAGTTGATCGACGCCATTACGCTGAAGGGGTTGGATTGTCTGGAGCCGAAGATCATTGCCACCACCGGGTGGCGCACCGACAATCTGAAAGAAGCCATCGCGGCCGCGAAGCTTACGGCCGACTACACGCTGGTGTCGTTGCTGATCGGGGTGAATAATTATTACCAGGGAAAAACGGTGGAGAGCTATGCGCCGGAGTTTGAAGAATTGTTGAATACGGCCATCCGGTTGGCGGGTGGGAAGAAGTCGCACGTGTTTGTGGTTTCTATTCCCGACTATGGGTATACGCCTTTTGGGAAAGACAAGCAGGCGACGATCAGTGTGGGGATCGATGCCTTCAATGCCGTGAATAAGTCCATCGCGCAAAAGCTGGGTGTGCCCTATTTTAACATCACGGAAATATCCCGAAGGGGGCTGGTGGACCCTGACCTTGTAGCGCCGGATGGGTTGCATCCTTCGGGGCTCATGTATTCGCTCTGGGTGCAGTTGATCTTGCAGGATGCCACGCTCGTACATTCCGATACCGATGAAGGCGACAGTGGCAACGATCCGGTGACGGGCATTGCCGATGAACAGTATGGCGTGAACATCTACCCCAACCCTTTTGAGAAAAGCATCATCATCGATAACCTCCCTCCATCGCAACATAGCCTGAGGGTGGAGCTGTTGAATGATCAGGGTGCAGCCGTGTCGGTGAACGAAACCCTCGCGCCGGAAGGGGGACGCCTTGAGCTCGACACCCGGCGGTTGAATGCAGGATTGTATCATTACCGCATACAAGGTTCGGCTGGCTTTTTATTGCAGGGAAAATTAATCAAGGTTTAAACGGTTTAAACCCACATTGCTGGGGAAAGTGGCGGGGGGATTTGTAAATTAAAAATGGCGTTTGTTCCTTGGGGCCTTTATTCGTTTTATGGCCAAAAAATCAATGCACGTCACCTCCGAGATTGGAACCCTGAGAAAGCTTTTGGTGCATAGTCCCGATAGCAGTTTGGGGAAAGTGGTGCCCTCCAAAGCACAGGACTGGTTGTTTGAAGACATCGTGCACCTGGACACCATCCGCAAAAAAGAATACGACTACTACACGCGCATCCTGCTCTACTTCCTCGACCCCGAAAAGATCGCCGGCAAGCTCAAGCAAATCGATGCCCCCGAAAACAACCGGAATTTCTACAAGCCCGACGACGACGGCTTTCACCGCTCCGAAAAAGTGATCGAGCTGCAATGGCTCCTGGCCGACATCCTGAAAGACAACACCATCAAATTGAAACTGGTGGCGTCGGTATGCGCCATTGAGTTCTGCTCCTACGAAACGCAAAGCAAACTCTTTGCCCTGGATCATGTGGAGCTTTCCAAAGTGCTTATCAGCGGCACGCTGCTGGACGGTCGCATGCTCTTCGCCCCCATCCCCAATTTTATATTTACGCGCGACATCGGCGTGGTGGTCAACGATCACATCCTGTTGAACCGCCCGGCAAAAAAAGCCAGGACACGGGAAGCGTTGCTTACCAAATATATTTTCTTCAACCACCCGCTGTTTGCCTCCTTCGAAAACAAGATCATCGAGATCGAAGACACGTCGCACCACTTCCTGATGCCCAAAGAAAGCGATGACAAGAAAGTGACCCTGGAGGGTGGCGACGTGATGATGGTGAGCACAAACCATTTGCTGGTGGGCGTGAGCGAACGCACCACGGTAGAGGCCGCCCACCAGGTGGTGAACCTCATGTTCGAACGCAAACTGGTGGACAAAGTGACGGTGGTGCGCATTCCCAAAAAGCGCGACTACATGCACATCGACACCGTGTTCACCCAGGTGAAACGAAACATGTGGGTGATGCTGGGCAACTTCTCGCGGAAGAGCATCAAGAAAGAAGATGCCGACCCGGTTGAACGCATTTTGGAAAGCAAGAAAAAAGACGACCCGATCAAGATCGTGCAGTTCAACCGCCACGACCTGGAACGCCCCGTCTATTTCGAGACGCTGGAAGACTTGCTGATCAACATCAGCGAAGTGGACCTGAAGAGCCCGGAGAAGACGGCATTCATTTATTCCGGCAACAGCGAATTCCCCTATGATGTTCGCGAACAATGGACGGATTCGTGCAACGTGTTGGTTTTGAAAGAAGGCGTTGTACTGGGATATGATCGAAACGACAAGACCACCGAAGCCTTTACGGCGCAAGGCTTTAACGTGGTTCACGTACACGACCTGCTGAACGACCTGGAGGCCGGCAAAGTGCGTGTGGAAGATCTGAAAGATACAGTGATCCTGATGCCTTCGGCGGAACTGTCGCGGGCGCGTGGAGGTTTTCATTGTATGAGCCTGCCCTTGCTGCGGGATGAAATCAACTAACCTTCTTTGAAGATGAGCCGTCAAACGACTTCCCACTTATTGATGATCCGCCCCGTGCAGTTTGCTTTTAATGCGCAGACGGCCGTGAACAATGCGTTCCAATCCACGAAAGACACCAATGCGCAGGAGCTCGCCCTGAAAGAGTTCGATAACTTTGTGACCCTGCTTCGAAAAAAAGGCGTGGATGTGACGGTGGTGAACGATACGGCCGCGCCGCACACACCCGATTCTATTTTCCCCAACAACTGGATCTCCTTTCACGACGATGGGAGCATTGTGCTCTACCCGATGTATGCCGCCAATCGCCGCCAGGAGCGGAAGCCCCATGTGCTGGAGACACTGGAAAAACATTTCAGCATAAAGCATCGCATTGACCTTTCTGCTTACGAAAACAGCAACGTCTTTTTGGAAGGCACGGGAAGCATGGTGTTGGACCGGGAGAACAAAATTGCCTATGCCTGTTTGTCGCAGCGAACCGATGCAAAGGTGTTGAATGATTTTTGCGCGCGCCTGGGGTATACGGCCCAAGCCTTTACCGCTACCGACGCCAACGGCTTCCCCATCTATCACACCAACGTGATGATGTGCGTGGCCGATCGCTACGTCATCATCTGCCTCAATTCCATCGCCGATGCCGCAGAACGAAAGGCGACAGTCGCCTGCATCGCCAAAACAAACAAAGCGATCATCGCCATCACGCTGGATCAGATGAATCATTTCGCAGGCAATATGCTCCAGGTGAACAATGCGAATGGCGATACATTCCTGATCATGTCGTCGCAGGCCTATAAAGCCTTGACTTCTGAGCAGGTGGAAGCGATTGAACAATACAACGCTATTCTTCATTCCAGTCTCGATACGATCGAGCGCAATGGCGGGGGGAGTGCGCGATGCATGATGGCCGAGGTGTTTTTACCCGCCCGGTCGTAAAAACGTTTTCATGATATCGATGTAATATTTCCTGTATTCTTCTCTATCGAAATGACCCTCTTTGCCGAAGCGTTCCTCAAAGCTCTTTTCGACGCGTAACTGCACCGTTTTCCGATTGGTTAATTCACAAACCCGCCAAAGCAGGTAGTAATGCTCAGGGTTATCGGCATTGAAGTTGCCCTGACTGTTCAAAAAGTTGAATGCAATTTCGAGCATCTCGTCCTCTTTCAGGTTGTGCAGAAATGTATTGACGAACTTTAACTCATCCCCATAGCCCCCGATAAAATCCGGCAAGTCTCGTTTTCGATCCTGATACACGTCTTTGTCCTCGGAAAGATCGATCAATATTTTAGCGATGGTCGACACCAGATATTGATTGGCGGGGTAATCGGCTTTCAATTGCAGGGCCATCAGCAGGGCATAGTCCAGCCGATGGAATTCAACCTGCAAGTCTAAGTCCTCGAATTGGCACTGCGCAATGAGCTGCTGTACCTCTTCATCGGGTCGCTTATTGAGACCTAGGTGGTTGTCGACCAAAGAGGCCCCTAGCCATTCGATTCGCTTGGAAATTTCAGGGTGAGTCTTGATGGAGTCAATTGCAAAAATGGCCACGTACGCTGGGCGCTTGGTATACATGCTGGGCCGTGCGTCCAGCCAATGTTCCTGGAAGGGATATTTCGCAAATTGAAATGGGTTGAACAAGGCATACCCGAGCTTCTTTTTTGTGTAATCGACCGAATCCAATATCGAAAGCAGACCGATGCTTTCGCGTGTGTTGAAGCCCGCCCTTTGCAGGATGATCAATCCGAGCGAGTCGGCGGCCCTTTCGTGCTTTCGTTCGAAGTGCGAAAGCTGGTACATCATGTTCCGGAGTGTGTCTAAGTCGCTTTTCTCCACGTCCGTTTTCAGCACGTTGACCAGACCCTTTTTTACCTTTTTTGAGATCTTTTCACTGGCTTCTTTGCGGATCCGTTCTCTCACGTGCCCGAGCTCGTAGTGGGCAATCTCGTGCGCCAACGTGAAGGCCAGTTGACTTTCGTTGTTGATCCGCCCCAGGAGACCAGTGGTCACCACAAAGGTGCCCTCCCCGACACACATGGCATTGACCTCCGGCAATTTCGCGATGAGCACGCGCTTTGGCGTGACACGAAGTTTCGAGTGCTCGACCAGGTCATGAAAGATATCGTCGACGAATTTTTGCAGGGTCTTATCTTCTATGATCCTCCCTCCCTTGACCATTCTGATGAGGTGCCCGGTATTGGATTCGTAACGGCGCGACATGCCTTCGATCTTCGGTTCGAGGTAATACAATTCCTCTTTCAACTGTTGCTTCAGGCTCTTGACGAGCCAAAGGTCTTTTCCGTCGTATACAGGAAGCGGCTTGAACGATTGGTCCAGTTGCGCCTGAGCCTCGATCAAAACAAGGCAGGCAATAGACAAAAGAAACGCACGAAATGGCGCCAGTGACAAAAACATAGCCATAAACCAACTAGACAATTATCGCAATCTACAAATATTTTCGGTCGTTAGAAGGGCAACTTTACCGTTTATGAACGCATCAGACGGTCCCCCAATTGCCCGATGCAAAAAATCATCATCGCTCTATTCCTTTATTCAACGATTAAATGGATACTCGTTAATCCAATGGAATCCGCGATTTATTAAAAGAAATTCGTCGGAATTCTTGCGCATAGCAATATGGATGGAATCCTCGTCTAGTTTTCCCTTTAACCTGTAGAGGCTGTCGTTGGCGATGGCATATTGAAAATGGTAGGCCGTTCCGGAATCGAGGCTGATGAGGCTCATGGTGTGCGCAACGGTGTCGGCGGCGAAGTTCCACCGGATGGCGGCCCCGTCCATGTACTGGAGGCTGCATTTGTCTTTGGTCAGAACATAAAGTTTTTGCCAGCGGCGTGTTTTATCTTCTTCGGGCACGACCACACCATTGGTCTTGTGCTCTACGATCTCATAGGTATCAAAGCGCTCCGGGAAAAATGCAGCTACCTCCGCTTCTCTTTTCAAACCAGAAACAACCAATTGTTCGACAATTACCAGAATGATGATGGCTTTCCCGATGCCATAGAACACCCTGGCTTTGGGATGGGCGATCGCTGGCCGGATATTTTCAGGTGCTATGGCCTGGTTCAAAATAAAAAATGAGATCAACCTTTTCAGTTGAGGCGCAACGATCACGACGGCGACGACCAGGAGGTGCGCAGAGAACAGTTTCACGGGGACGTCGTAGCTGAAGTTCAACATCAGAATGTTGATCATGATCGCAATACTGATCAATGCCCCCAGCAAGGTGGTCCGTCGAAAGAAAAGCAAGCTACCCGCCAATATCTCGGCGCCGCCCGTAAACAAATTGTAGGTCTTGGAATAGCCCATGAAAGCCCACAAAAGACCCATCGGCGAAAATTGTCCCAGGGGTGTCGCCAATCGTTCCAGCGACAGGAATGGGAACTGTGTTTTGAAGACCTTGGCCAGGCCGTAGACGAGCATCATGTAAGCCAGGAAATAGCGCAAGAAGATCAAAAACCAAAACAACAGCGTGTCATAGTTGGCACGTTTTCGATCGATCCATGTCCACACCACCGTGGCCAGCAGCGAAATCGATCCAATCACAACCAACTGCACAAAGTTCCAGGTGGTGTCGCCGCTGCCATTGGGCATCACGGTGATGTCGATGTTGAAAACATGATGCCCCGTAAAGAGCACGATAGCGTTCCAGGGTGAGAAGGACGAAAACTCGACCCACCAGGAGGCCGGCACATAGCACAGGAGATAGACAAAGAAAAATCGGAAGAGAATTTTAGTGGCGGTTGACCACGATGCCGGAGTGGGTATTGCAGTTTCCATAAACGATATTGAATAAAAAAATTTCCGGCACAAAGCCGCGCCGGAAATTTTAGCAAAGTTCAAACTATCTCTCTAGCGTTTCAGCATCACCGGCTTGCCATGAAGACATATCTCCAACGGCGACCCGGATTCCAGGATGGTCTCCACGCTATCTTTCGAGATCTTGATCTTGATGACACGCTCTCTGAATTCCAACCGGAACGAATACGACTTCCATTGGTCTGGCGTGAACGGATTAAAATGCAGCATGCCGTCTTTCACCGTCATCCCCCCAAACCCCTTCACCACACTCATCCACGTGCCCGCCATCGAAGTGATGTGACAGCCATCTTCGGTGTCGTTGTTGTAGTCGTCGAGGTCGAGGCGCGAGGTGCGCAGATAGAATTCGTAGGCGCGTTCTTTATAGCCCAACCGCGAGGCAAGGATCACGTGTACGCAGGGCGACAGCGATGACTCGTGCACGGTCATGGGTTCGTAGAAATCGAAATTCTTGCGGATGGTCTCAATGTCGTAGCGCTCTTCGAACAGGAAGATCCCTTGCAGCACGTCGGCTTGTTTGATGAAACACGAACGCAGAATGCGATCCCACGACCACTTCTGGTTGATGGGGCGGTCTTCTGGTTTCAGGTCGCTCACGCGCAGCAGCTCCTTGTCGAGAAAGCCGTCCTGTTGCAGGAACACGCCGCGCTTCTCGTCCGCGGGATAATGCATTTTTGAAATGATCTCTTTCCAACGCGTGGTCTCGGCTTCGTCAAAGTTGTTGGCCTTTGTGATCACCGTGTAGCGCTCGCCTTGTGCCTTTTTCACTTGCTCCAAAGAATCGATCGTGTACTGTAAGGTCCAGGTGGCGATGGTATTGGTGTACCAGTTGTTGTTGACGTTGTTCTCGTATTCGTTTGGCCCGGTAACACCCAACATCACAAACTTGTTTTTGTCCGACGACCAGGTGATGCGCTGCGACCAGAAACGCGAGATGCCAATGAGCACGTCCAGGCCAAACTCCGCCAGATAGGCTTCGTCGCCCGTGTAGCGGATGTAGTCAAAAATAGCAAACGCGATGGCGCCGTTGCGGTGGATCTCCTCGAAGGTGATCTCCCACTCGTTGTGACATTCCTCCCCGTTCATGGTCACCATGGGATACAAAGCCGCTCCCTTGTTGAAGCCGAGTTTGCCGGCATTCTCGATGGCGCGTTGCAGGTGTTTGTGGCGATAGACCAGCAGGTTGCGGGCTACGTTTTGTTCGGCTGTGCCGAGATAAAAAGGCAGGCAGTACGCTTCGGTATCCCAGTACGTGCTTCCGCCATATTTCTCGCCCGTAAACCCTTTTGGGCCGATGTTGAGGCGCTCGTCGTCGCCGGTGTAGGTTTGGGTCAATTGAAAAATATTGAAGCGGATGCCTTGTTGCGCAGCGATATCGCCTTCGATAGTGATGTCGCACTCGTCCCATTTATGGGCCCACACTTTGCTGTGGGCTTCCAGCAGGGCGTCGAAGCCTTTGGTGGTGGCCTCGGTGAGTACCTGCTCACAAGCCGCTACCATCTTGTCTTTCGCATGATTCTCGGAGGAGAGAATGGCGGCGTATTTATAGATGACCAACTCCTTGCCTTCGTGCAAATCCAGTTGGATCACGTTGCCGGCATATTTTTCACGCAACTCCACGTTCACCCGGTCGAACGACGCTTTCTTGCCGTCCTGCAGAATGACATACTTCATGCCGGTGGTGACGTGGAAAAATGTTTTCTTGGTCTGGGCGGTCACGATGGCCTTTCCTTCGGCGGCTTCTTTGTAGACCTCTTCCCAGAATTTTTCATCGTAGTTGGAGTCTTTGTTCACCACGTCGGCATCGACATAGATCGAGAGCGTGGCCTTTGCCGAGAAATTCAGCGGGGTGATGGCATAGCGGATGGCGCCGATCTCGCCGTGGGCCATGCTGCAAAAGCGCTTGGATTCCACGCGCACCTTTTTGCCATCGGGCAATGTTGCGGCAAAGCTGCGCGACAACAACCCCACCTTCATGTCGAGCACGCGTTTAAAGTCTTCTACCTTGCACTTGGCCAGGTCGAGTTTCTGGTTGTCGATGGTGACGCGGATACCGATCCAGTTGGGGGCGTTCAATACTTTGGCGAAGTATTCGGGATAGCCGTTCTTCCACCAGCCTACGCGGGTTTTGTCCGGATAGTAAACGCCGGCCACGTAGCTTCCGCGCAGGGTTTCGCCGGAGTAGTCTTCTTCAAAATTGGCGCGCTGGCCCATGTGGCCATTGCCGATGCTGAATACGCTTTCCGATATTTTATTGTAATGCGGGTCGAGACCTTCTTCAATGATTTGCCATTCGTGGTGCTTGAGATACTCCTTCATAAGCTAAACCGGTATTAATGTCGTATAAAATGTTTACTGAGGGCTCTTCCGTTCCTCTTAGAGTTGTTCCAATTCTGCCGGCTTGAACTGTCCGGTCTTTTCAATCACGCGCTGGGCCTTGCCCAGTTGCGCGGGCGATCCCACGCCCACACACTTCATGCCCGCGGCCAGGGCGGCTTCCACACCGGCCTCGGCATCTTCGAACACCACGCAATCCTTTGAGTCTACACCGAGTCTGCTGGCGGCCAGCAAAAAGATTTCGGGGTCGGGTTTCGAATGAACAATCATTGTTCCATCCACCACCACATCGAAGTAGGACTCGATGTGCAGGCGTTGAATAACGGTTCTCGCATTTTTACTGCTCGACGCCAGCCCGGTCTTAACGCCTTGCTTGCGAAGTTGTTCAAGCAACGCCTTCACGCCGGGATAGATCTCTTCGGGCATCATGCGTTCGACATAATCCACAAACCAGGTGTTCTTTTTATTGGCCAGGGTTTCTTTATCGTGTTGACTCAGCGATACGTTGCCCAGGCTGAGCAAGATGTCCATGGACTGCATGCGGCTGACACCTTTCAGCCGTTCGTTGTCTTCTACTGTAAACCGTATACCGAGTTCATCGGCCAGTCGTTTCCAGGCCAGGAAATGATAGTGCGCTGTATCTACGATAACACCATCGAGGTCAAAAATGCAAGCCTTAGTCAAAATCAAAAGGGTCAGTTAAATAGATCGTATGAGGTGTGAAAATGAGGTTCTAAAAATACGTTTCCCGGATGAGTTTATTGGTGTCTTCCAGCGACTTAAATACGGCAAAGGTTTTCCCCTGTGTGCGCAGGGCGCCGAGGGCGTTGCCATAGCGGGCCGCGCCCACATAGTCGGTGGGCTTTTGCAACAACCCGAAGCCCACGCCGCCGGCAAAGGAGTCGCCACAGCCGGTGGTGTCCACCACGTTGTCTACGGGCACGGCAGGGACCATGTGCTCCACGATCTTTCCTTTCTCTTTGTAGTAGGTCAGGCAGCCGCGGGAATCGACGGTGATGTACACGCATTTCACGCCCATGTTCAGGCAATGCGCGGCAAACTTTCCAAGTTCATCGCGATCCACTTCATCGCTTTCGACAAAATAGTCGCTGGTCTCATATTCTTTCTTGAACCAGGAGGCGTGCGCTTCTTCGAGGTTCATTTTTAGCACGTCGATATAGGGCAACCAATGATCGCGGTCGATCCAGAATTTGCGCTGACGTTCGCCGTTGAACAGGCAGGCCGTGGTGGGGCCGTGGGCGTCAAAGATGATGGTGCCTTTGCTGTTTTCTTTTAGGAATTTCAACGTATCGAGCGAAACCTCGTAGTCGCTGATGGGGATGAACACAAACACCTTGCAGTTGAGCAGACTCTTCACATCGGCCGGGACGATGGGATCCATGAAGCCCGTTTGCCGCTCGATGCGGTTGTTCATGTCGAGGAACCTCAGGCTGATGATGTCACCCTGGTCGTTCTTCGTCGTGAGGTGTTTGGTGTTGATGCCTTCATAGCCACCGAAGACCTCCTTCACATTGTCGAGGTCGACCTGGCGCACGTGGCACACGGGGATGATCTCGATCTTGTCGCCGGCTAAGGTTGAAAGGGCAATGACGGGATGCGTGACGCACCCCCACTTCTGAATAAGGTCGCCCTGGTGCGTCACGATGTGATCGCGGGGTATGGGGCCAAGCACGGCGATTCGTTTCATATTTGTCAAGTAGTTAACTCACCAGGAAAGCTGCTCCGATCACCCCCGCACTGTCGCCCAGCAACGGGCGGACTACCGGCGTGTCGAGCGCATTGTTGAAAACGTATTTCCGGAGTGCATCCAACCCCCGGTCATACAGCAAATCGATGTTGCCCACTCCCCCGCCAATGACGATCACGTCGGGGTCGAGTATGTTCACGATCACGCTAAGGGCTTTTCCATAAAACTCCACCAGCCGCAGCATCGTCTTTTGCGCCGTGGGGTCCACTTTCGATTCTGCCAGGGCTACAATGTCTTTGAGGGGCTTTTTGTTACCGGTTTCGTCGAAATAATATTTTTCAAGGGCAGGCCCTGCGATCACTTTCTCCACACAGCCGGTCTTGCCGCAGTAGCACGGACCACCCGACTCGTCCAGGAAGTTGTGGCCCCATTCGCCGGCGATGCCCTGCAGACCGATAATGGGTTTGCCGTCGATCACAATGCCACCGCCCACGCCGGTACCCATGATCACCCCGAACACCACGCGGGCGTTGGGAAACTGTTCCTTCACCACGCCATAGCGGGCTTCGGCCAACGCAAAGCAATCGGCATCATTGGCCATTTCGATGGGGAGGCCCAGCAGCTTTTCGAGATCGGTTTTCATGGGACGGCCGTTCATGGCCGTGGTGTTGCAATTCTTCATCACCCCCCGTTTGGGATCGAGGGTGCCCGGGGTGCCAAAGCCGATGCGGGCGGGCGTGAAGTTGGCGTCGGCCTTCATTTTGTCGATCAGTCTCTTGACCTGACCCAGCATGTGGTCATAGCCCTTGTCGGATTCCGTGGGCAGACGGTCGCGATAGAGCACCTCCGGATCTTTTGCTGATTTCAGAATGACACCTTCGATCTTGGTGCCCCCCATATCTATTCCCCAGAGACTATGCTCATCTCCAATGCGCGTGCTGGTCTTCGTCATACAACCCGATTACAATCGTTATTCCACCGTAATTTAAGAGTCTAATCGGAAAAACTATCGCCGGGCAGATCTTAAATTTAAGATGAACTTTTCGTCGTGTTTTGGGTTAGCGAAAGCTTTTTAGCGATGCGATGAATTCGTCGAGTTGATCCAACTGCTCAGCCAGGAGGATGTCGTCCCACTTGAAGTAGACCTGGCATTCGCGGGCGATGGTTTCCTTCCATTGGAGCACGCGCCCGAGGTCGAAATACGTGAGGCCCGTGCGGCGGATGAGGAAATCGCTTAAGGTGCACACCATCTCGAAATGCAGGCAATGCCACAATTCCGCTTTCAACAGCGCCAGGTCTGCCGCCTGGCTGGCGGCCTGCGTCTCAAAACGTTTGAAGATCGTCTCGGCTTGCTGGCCATAGTTCTCCACCAGGTAGGCGGCGGTGTGTGGCGGCAATTGATGTGGGGCAAGTTTGCGTTGCAGCTCGCGCACAAAATCGCGTACCTGGCGGACACCCGAGAAACTGTGTTCCGACAACCGGAGCGTCTGGGTCTGGCAAGGTTTGAGCTTTCGTTCTTCAAAGTAATTTTTGATGACCAGGTTCACCACCCGCTCGGCCATTTTCCGGTAGCCCGTAAGTTTACCCCCCGCGATGGAAATGAGGCCCGTCGGTGACTCGAAAATCTCGTCTTTCCGCGAAAGCTCGGAAGCCGATTTCCCATCCTCATGGATCAATGGCCTCAACCCGGCCCAACTGGATTCAATATCGGCGACCGATAGGCCTACCGATGGAAAAGTGGTGTTTACGCCTTGGACGAGGTAGGTGGCGTCGTCCGGCGTGGCGGTCACGTGGTCTTTGTCGCCTTCGTAGTTGGTGTCGGTCGTTCCCACGTAGGTGATCCTCCCCCGTGGAATGGCAAAGATCATCCGTCCGTCGTCCACGTCGAAGTAGATGGCCTGCTTCACGGGCAGCTTGTGATGGGGCAATACGATGTGGACGCCCTTGGTCAGGTGCAGGCGTTTTCCGGTTTTGGATTTGTTGATCTCCCGCAACTCATCCACCCACGGTCCCGTAGCGCTGACCACCGCTTTGGCCTGGATGGAAAATGTTTCCCCCGACAATCCATCCTTCACTTTCACCCCCGAGACTTGCTCGTTCGTGTAGATAAAATCCGTCACCCGGACATAGTTCAAGATCACCGCCCCATGGTTGACGGCGGTTTTGATGATCTCCATGGTGAGGCGCGCATCGTCGGTCCTGTATTCGGCGTAGATCGCGCCGCCTTTGATGTCGTCTTTCTTTAGCAGCGGCTCATAGCGCAAGGTCTGGGCTTTGGTGAGCATTCTGCGCCGGTCTTCTGCCTTCACCCCGGCCAGCAGGTCGTACACCTTCAGGCCGATGGACGTGAGCCAATAGCCGAGCCCTTTTTTCTCGGACAGCGGCAACAACATTTTCTCCGGCACCACCAGGTGAGGCGCCAGGTTGTGTACCACCGCCCGTTCGCTGCCCACCTCCTTCACCAATCCAAATTCGAGCTGCTTCAGGTAGCGCAACCCGCCGTGGATGAGTTTGGTTGAGCGGCTGCTGGTGCCATAGGCAAAGTCCACCTTCTCCACCAACGCAGCCCTCAGGCCACGCGAGGCCGCATCCAGGGCAATGCCCGCGCCGGTGATGCCCCCACCGATGATGAGGATGTCGAACGGATCGCCGGTGAGTTGCTTGACGAGGACAGGACGGTCGTGATAAGAGAACGGGGTCATGAATGTTTCTTTTGTTTAAGCCTTAATCTTCCCAGCCTTTTGTGCGCTCCACAGCCTTGCGCCAGCCTTTGTACAGCTTGGCGCGCGTGGTCTCGTCCATCGCGGGCTCGAAACGTTTCTGGATCTTTCGGTTGGACACAATGCTTTCCTTTTTCCACAAGCCCACCTCGATTCCCGCCAGGTAAGCTGCGCCAAGTGCCGTAGATTCGATGATCTCCGGCCGCTCGACAGGGGTGCCCAATATATCGGCCTGGAACTGCATGAGCACGTTGTTGGCACAGGCCCCGCCGTCCACTTTCAAACTGGCCAGCGCCAGGCCGGCGTCTTCCTCCATGGCGTTCAGGATGTCTTTGGTCTGGTAGGCCATCGACTCCAGGGTGGCCTTGATGATGTGGTCCTTGCCCGTGTCGCGGGTGAGGCCAAAGATGGCACCGCGGGCATACATGTCCCAATAGGGCGCACCCAATCCCGCGAAGGCGGGAACGACATACACCTCGTTGGATCCCAGGGCCTTCGTGGCGAAATACTCTGTGTCTTTGCTTTGGTCTATCAGGTGAAGGCTGTCGCGCAGCCACTGCACGGCGGCCCCGGCGATAAAGACGCTGCCCTCCAACGCATATTCTACTTTGCCGCCCAGCCCCCAGGCGATGGTGGTGATGAGCCCGTTTTTGGAGAGCTGGATTCTCGTGCCGGTGTTCATCAGCATGAAGCAACCGGTGCCGTAGGTGTTCTTGGCCATGGCCGGTTCAAAACACGCCTGCCCAAACAGGGCCGCCTGTTGGTCGCCGGCAATACCCGCCAGGGGAATGTCTACGCCCTGGTAGGTCCAGTTTCCAAAATGAAATGACGACGGTTTCACCTCCGGAAGGATGGCTTCGGGAATGTCGAGTTCGGCCAACAGCTTTTTATCCCATGTCAGGGTGTTGATGTCGAAGAGCATGGTGCGCGAGGCGTTGGAATAGTCCGTGGCGTGCACCTGGCGGTTGGTGAGGTTCCAGAGCAACCAGGTATCTACCGTTCCAAAGGCCACATCCCCTTTGCGGGCACGTTCCCGCGCGCCGGGCACGGTGTCGAGGATCCATTTGATCTTTGTGGCAGAGAAGTAGGAATCGATCACCAGCCCCGTGTGTTGACGTACGTAGCTATCGAGACCTTTCTTTTTTAGTTCTTCGCAAATGGGTGCCGTGCGTTTGTCCTGCCAGACGATGGCGTTGTACAACGGTTCGCCTGTATGGCGGTCCCACAACAAGGTGGTTTCGCGTTGGTTGGTGATGCCGATGGCCGCAATGTCGCGGGGGTCGAGGCCATGTTTCTGGACCAGTTTCTCCAACACCAGCCTTTGCGTGTTCAGGATCTCGCCTGGATCGTGCTCCACCCAGCCGGGCTGTGGGAAGATCTGGCGGAATTCCATTTGCACAATGCCTTTGATGTCGGCCCGTTCGTCGAAGAGCACGGCCCGCGAACTGGTCGTTCCCTGATCGAGCGCAATGATATATTTCATGGAGAGAAGGTGTTAAACAAACAATGCTTTGAAGCACCATGCCCCGAGGATGCCCCCGATTATCGGCCCGATGACGGGGATCCAGCTATAGGACCAATCGGATGAACCTTTGCCGGGGATGGGCAATATAAAATGGGCCAGCCGTGGCGCAAGATCGCGGGCGGGGTTGATGGCAAACCCGGTAGTCCCTCCTAAACTAAGACCGATGGAGATGATGAGGCCACCCACGATGAGCGGGTTAAGTCCTTCGGCAAACTCGTTGGCCCCGATGAAAAGAAGAGCCAGCACCAGCACAAACGTGGCGAGGATCTCGCTCAGGAGATTGGCGGGTGTCGAGCGTATGGCGGGTGCGGTGCAGAACACGGCAAGTTTCTTGGCGGCGCTGTCGGTTCGTCCCCAGTGGGGCAGGAATGCCAGCCATACCAATATGGCCCCAACAAAAGCACCGGCAAACTGCGCGATGATGTAGCCGGCCACTTGCTCTTTCGGAAAGTCACCCATGAGAAACAGCGCCAGCGTGATGGCTGGATTGAGATGGGCCATGCTGATGCGGCCGACGGCATAGACGGCCAACGTTACGGCCAGACCCCAGGCCACCACGATGGTGAGCCATCCGTCGTTCTCGGATTTTGTGCCTTTTAAAACAGCTCCGGCCACAGCGCCTTCGCCGAGCAGAATGATGATCATGGTGCCGAAAAACTCAGCGAGGTAGACATTCATAAGAATGGGTTTGGTTCAGTCATGGGTACGCAGCATTTCTATTATCGTTCGTACAAGCGAAATGCATTGGTTTTCAAGTTGACGAAGATAAGGAATGGGGCAGGATTTTTCAGGAAGTGGTTTTATTAATTTGCCGGGCGTTGCGGCGCATGCGGGCATTGGGAGGAAGGTGAATTCGCGCTAAATATTAAAACCAAAATGCGGGGCGCCGTTTCCTTTTGCAGTGGGGTACTGCCAGTAGCGAGGGACAGATTTGTCCGTCAGGATGTTACGTCATCCGGAAAATCAGCCGTGGCGATTTCCGGATGCCCCAAAGGTTACCAGATCTTCCGTGCGTGAAGAAAAAACGTGAATAGTTGAAATTGAAAAACCTGTTAGCGCTAGCGCAGCATGTTGATCTTTTCGTTGACTTCCCCGATAAATTCGTGGAGATATTCCGGTGTCTCGCGGTTGTTGTTGTCGATGTACCAGAACCGTTTGCCGTCGGCTGTATTTATTTCGATGTAGGTGCCCCCACCGTCGGCGCAATCCGGGCAGCCGAGGGTGATCGACGATTCCGAGAGAAGTTCCTCGGGAATTTTGGTGGCGAGATCTTTTACCAATTGATATTTTTCGTCGCTCAAGGCTTCATAATCTCCCTCGTGTAAGGTGCCATTCGTGGGGTATTGGTGTTTTTTATCCAGGTAGAGTTTGCCATTGCGAATAAGAAAAAATCTAACGCAATCGTCACCCTGGCACATACCATAGAAGCTTCCAAAACTGAAATAGGAATCTGAGAGCGTGGGCAGGTCTCTGCCGTCTTTAGCGTCTTTATCGTGGCAAGCGCCGAGCGTGAGGGCGGCGAGAGCGAAAAGGAAAATGCGGGTGGTCTTCATGGAGGTATCGTTTTGTTTTCTTATTTGACACCGGAACCCCTGGGGAGGTTGGAATGGGTGTGTTAAGAAATCTTTAAGCGGTATCACCTTCGCGAAGTTTCAGCGAGCAAAGAAAAACGTTAAGAAGCTCTTTGCTGAAGGTTCCCTCCTTCGCTAATGCTACGGCGGGCGAAGCGCGCAAGCAAGAAGCAAAAGGTCTTTGTGCGCCTAGCGGTGGTGTTGTTATTGCTTTTGGGCGAGGTCTGCTTTGCGGGTTTTGATTTTTTGGGCGATGAATTCGCCTACCTGGTGGCCTTGCTTTAGCCCATTTTCGCAGGCGGGCCGGTAGTGAATGCCGCCGTACATGCGGCTGATGGCGGCCTCGCTGCAGGCGGCTTCAAATGACTTGAAGCTGCGGACGGATAAACCAAATTCAATTTCCGTGGAGTCGGTAAAGGCAAAGTTGTCGCCAAACAATTTGGTGAGCGCCACGGCCGATGCACCGGAGATCACGCTGTGGCCGCTGGTGTGTTCCGGGAACGGCGGTGTTTGCAACAGGGGCACCCACTCCTCGTCGATGTATTGGTTGATATAGGTCTCGGGACGTACCAGCGTGCTTCTGTATTTCTCATCCCAGCACGAAATAAATCCATCCACCAACGAGATGGCCACGCGCGCATAGGCCTCGGCCGACTGCGCAAAATCTGCTTTGGCACCCAGGCAGGCCACGTGTGTGATGTTCATCCAATGGCCACCGGGGGAGATCTTTTTGGTGGCAAACATGACGTGCCCTTTCACGTTCATCACAAAGGGATTGCAATCCCAGAAGGATGCGATCTGACGTTGCTCCGGGGTGAGGTTCACGCCCATGTCATGGACTTCCATGGCTTCCTTGTAGAACTGACTTTTCTTATCGACCGAAAATATGGTGTGTGACGCGGGTCTGAATTGCGACGCGGAATCTATGGCAAAGGTCCTGATCTTGCTCCAGTGCGGCTCCACCGCATCCATATAAGCCGGTGGTGTCGGCTTCCAGGTGCCGGGGTCCTCCTGGATAGAGTATTTGGGGAACGAGCGGCTTTGTTTGTAGTTGTCTTTCGAAGACCATTTGATGATGTGCTCGGCCACTTCGGTACCATAGGCAAGGGACCGCTCATAGACGTCGTCGGGCATGCCGGTGTCTTTGAACTCCTGCATGATCTTGTTATAGAACACATCCATTTTATCTTCCGAAAAAACCAGGGCGCGACCAACCTTCAGCATGGCCTGCACCGACGCCAGGGGAAAACAATATTCCTGGCCGGCTTGCGGTTGCGGCACCTCCGTGAGGCCGTGTAATTGGCCTGCAAAGCTGGCGTATTTTTTATCCTGGTGAATGGCCGCTTCATAGGCGGCCACGCTCATGTAGGTGTAGATGCGCGACGCCACCGGCGGCGAAAAGATGTCGTGTACGATAACGTCGGTGACTTGCTTGACGGAGCGGTGTAAAAATTCAGGGTTCTGGGCTTGCGTTTTCCAGTCGGCGTTGTTCTTCGAACAGGAAAAAAGTAAAACGGACAGGCATAAACCTTTCCACAGCAAAGTCTTCATGGGTCACAGGTATGATTCTCTTCAAAGGTATCAGATGACGGCAATAAAAAAAAGACCCGGTGCCGACAACCTTTCCGTCATTTCTTTAGCGCAAAAGACACCACCGAAGCGTTGTTGCGGAACCCCATATAATGCACGCGCCCGGCCAGCGTGACCGGCTTCAGGTCCCGGATTTCCCCCTTCAAGCAAGCACCCGAATCCTTATTGGCCATGGCCTTGAAATGCCCTTTGCCGTCCCCCACCAGCAACGTGCCATAGCTGGCATCGTAGCGGCCCATCTGGATGTTGATGGGATAGAAATTACCCGCGACAAACACATCGGTGTGGCCGTCGCGATTGAAGTCTTCGATGATCATGGCGTTCACCGTAGAAAATTGCGCCACTGGCGGCAACGGCCGCACTTCGAATTTGCCGTTGCCCTTGTTTTCGATGTAGGCGCTTTCAAATGCATACGCTTGAAAGACCTTTGCTTTTTTCAGGGTCTCTTCATCAAATACATCTTTGAATGTGGCGGCAGCAAATTTATTGGCCGAGAGAAATTTCTTTTTGAGGATCGGCATTTGTTTCACCATCTCGTCACGGGTGTAGTAAGGATATTCTTTTCCCTGAGTGAAGTGGGTGAGCACCTGCTCGAAGCTGCCGTTGTTGTCGAAATCCGAGTAATACATCTTCACCGGCTCAGCCAGCGATGCTTTCAAGGTCGAGTTGAGACCCAGGTTGCCGGCCACGAGGTCCAGATCGCCATCTTGGTCGAAGTCCGCCAGTTCGATGTGGCTCCACCAGCCGTTGGTTTTCTCCAGGCCTGAGCCTTCCAGGGCGAGCGGTGTTAGTTTACCGGCGGTGTTCACCAGGATGGTGATGGGTTTCCATTCCGCCGCCAGGATCAGGTCGTCGTCTTTGTCGTTGTCGATGTCGGCCCAAACGGATTGCTTGATAAATCCGAATTGCTCCAACACCGGCGCAGCGCTTTTTGTAACGTCGGTAAAATTGCCTTTGCCATCGTTCTGCAATAGGTAGTTTTTCGGTTCCTCACCATACTTGTAGGGAATGGTGCGCACGGCGATGAAGAGATCCAGGTCGCCGTCCTTGTCGAAATCGTTCACACTCACCGACGAGCCCGTGATCATCATTTCGGGGAGGCCTTTGGCGGACGTGAAATTTCCTTTGCCATCATTGGCATACAGCTTGGGCTGGCGATGAACGGAGTTTCCGGTAAATTCATTTCCCCCTGTGATCACGATCAGGTCTTTATCGCCGTCGCCATCCACATCGGCAAATGCCGCGTCGACATTTTCCTGGATGCTGTCCCGCTCAAAAGACCGCTGAAAAGAATCGGTGAACTTCCCATTTTTGTTTTGCACAAATAAACGCGACGTCTGCCACTTTGCGCCCCCTACAAACACGTCATCCAACCCGTCGTTGTTCACGTCCCCGACGGCTGCGTGGGGACCTTCCGCCGAGAGCATGTGGGGCAGCAGGGCTTCGCGTGTAAACTCCACAAATTTGTTTTCGCGGTGCGTAAAGTTTATGCCGAGCGTCGCCGTGGTCTCTTCGAAGATCGGCTTTGCCCGGTGGAAACGATCATAGTCAAATTTTCCGCTGCTCTTTGCCTGATCCAGTTCCAGTTGCTGATCGACGGCAACTTGTTTTAGCACTTCGTAGGTGTCGTTGGGCCAGACCACCACCAGGGAGTCGATGGTTTTGTCGGTGCCGGTCCCAAAAATAAGGCGTGTGTCCACCGCGCTTTGATAGCCGCGCACGGGCGTGCATTCCTGAACTTGTACTTTACCACCGTTGTATAGGAATACCTTCGTGCCTAGGCCATAGAGGTTCCCTGATGGGCCTTTTAGTTTCACACCCAGGAAGTGGCTCGTCTGAGGCTCCTGGTTTTTATTGCGGAAGAGATTCTCCATCACGAAGGCTTCATCTTCCACGTTGTTGGTCACCAGGTCCAGGTCGCCGTCGTTGTCCAGGTCGGCATAGGCTGCTCCATGAGAATAGGAAATCTTGTCAAGGCCCCATTCCGGCGCTTTGTTGGTGAAGGTGGAATCGCCGTTGTTGTGGTAGAGGTAGTTGGCCAGCTTGATCTTTGGCATTTTTTCGATGAGCTTCAGATGCTTCTCGTCCATCTTGTACTTGATGCCCTCTTGTATGGAATCGGTGGTGATGAAGTTTATATAATCGAGGTCGTTGGAACGGCGCAGGATGCCGTTGGAAATGAAGATGTCTTTCTTCCCGTCGAGATCAAAGTCAGCAAACAAAGTTGACCAGCTCCAGTCGGTAGCGGAGACGCCGGCGTAGAGCGCTATTTCGCTAAATGTTCCATCCTGGTTGTTGAGCTGAAGCGCGTTGCGGGTGTATTGATAGTTGTAGCCATAGCGCAGCTTAAAGTCGAACAGATCATAAGCATCTTCGGCGGCGGAAGCTTTGAGGATGAAGGGATCTTCCGGAAGCATGTCCATCGCTGCCAGGTCAGGGAAAGCGTCGTTATTGAAATCCGCAAAATCGACACCCATCGTGTAGCGGCTGGTGTGGTTCATACTCTTGTCCAGCACCTCGGCAAACGTGCCGTTCTTTTGGTTGATGTAGAGATAGTCGTTCTCGTGAAAATCGTTGCCCACATAAACGTCCGGCCAGCCGTCGAGGTTGATGTCGCTCACCACCACTCCAAGTCCATAGCCAATGGCGTTGTCGAGAATGCCCGAACCTTTTGTGACGTCGATGAAATGCCCTTCATCGTTGCGCATGAGCTTGTCGCCGGCGAGCGGGTGCGATTGAAAGCGCAGGTTTTTGGACATGCCAAAGGTCCCGTTTTCGTGGAGGGAATGGTTGAGCATGAACATGTCGAGGTCACCATCGCGATCATAGTCGAAGAAGGATGCCTGTGTGGCAAATCCCACGAGGTCCAGGCCGTACTCCATAGCGCGGTCCGTAAATTTCGGCACGCCGTTCGCGTCATTGCCTTCGTTGATGAAGAGCTGGTTCTTGCCTTTGAAAATGAGATAGTCCCCCAAATAACCCACATAGATATCCAGGCGGCCGTCATTGTTCACATCGGCCATGGTCACGCCGGTAGTCCAGCCGTTGAAACCGGCCACCCCGGCTGCATCGGTCACGTCCTTGAACTTGAGGTCGCCCTGGTTGAGGTAGAGTTTGTCGGGGTCCTGGTTAGAGGTGAAAAACATATCGACCAATCCATCGCCATTCACATCCCCTACCGCTACGCCTCCCCCATTGTAGAAATACATGTAGTTGAAAATATTGAACTCAACACTTTCCTTCAACACATTGCGAAAGGTGATCCCGGATTCCGAGGACGGGACAAATCTGAACCCCCCTCCAGTTCCCCCCTTTTTATCCGAACATGCAGATAAGCCGAATACCAATACGATGACCGAAAAAATATAACGTAAACGTATCTTCAACATCACTTCGTTGCTTTATAGAATTTTATTGAATCGTTGTTCCGGACAAACGCCACCACCTCACCCGCTTTGGTTTTGAGACGTGCAATGTGTCGTACTTGCCCTTCCAGTTTAATACCCGACTGCTGCGACTTCAGCGGGGCGAAATTTCCCGTTCCATCTCCAACCAAAACCAACCCATGCAACGCGTCGTAGCGGCCTACTTCGGGTTTCACCGAAAACAGGTTGCCGCCCAGCACGAGGTCGGGTTTGTTGTCGTGGTTCACATCGGCCACGTCGATGGCAAACACGGGCGAGAACTGGGCTTCCACGGGCAGTGTCTTGCGCACAAATCCTTTGGGGCCTTCGTTTATCAGCACCAGCGTGTTGGGTTCATAGAAATTAAGTTTTGTCGCTTTCGCCAGCAAGGCCGGATCGAAAATGTCGGCGATAGATTTTTGTGCGTAGTCCCGGTAATAGACAAACTTCTTCTTGAGGCTGCTCATCTGTTTGATCATGTCCTGGCGCAAGGCTGTGGGATACTCTTCGCCGTCTTTCATGAATGTAAAAATGGGTTCGATGGAACCGTTCTGATCGAAGTCGTTCACGTAAAGCGAAATGGGATGATCGACGGTTGGTTTGAATTTAGAATTGCGGCCGAGGTTCCCCAGCACGAAGTCGGTGTCGCCGTCGCCATCCAGATCCGATGCCGTGATGCTGTTCCACCAGCCGTCGGTTTTCTCGAGGCCGGGGATGTTTTCCACACGGGTCAGTTTTTTGCCGTCGTTTTTATAGAGCGTGACGGGCATCCAGTCGCCGATGATCATCAGGTCAGGGAATGCGTCATGATCATAGTCAAACCATTCGGCAGCCGTCACCATGCCGGCGTGCTTCAGCTCCGGGGCCAGGGTGGCCGTGGCGTCGGTGAAATTTCCTTTCCCATCGTTTAGCAAAATAAATTGATCACAAGGCAAACCATAGTAGGAAGGCAACATGCGCGTGCCTACAAACAAGTCCAGGTCGCCATCGTGATCGATGTCTGCAGGGCGGACGCAACTTCCGGCCTGGTAGATGGCGGGCATTTTCTTTTCGGTCTTTACGAATTCGGGCCGGCCGTTTTTCAGGCCTTTGTTTTCATACATTCTGTCCAACAAGGGAATGCCCAGCGATGCGCGTTCCGAACCCCCGGTAACAACATACAGGTCCAGATCTTTGTCGCCATCAAAATCGAAGAACACCGCATCGATATCGTCGGCCAGCGAATCGGCAAGAAATAGTTCGGGTTGAAGCTTGCTGAATTTCCCAGACGCCTGTTGCATGTACAACGCGCCCCCATGTCCCGCAGAACCACCAAGGAAGAAGTCATCCAAATGATCGTTGTTCAGATCGGCCTTGGCAAACGCCGGGCCTTCCGTCGACACCATGTGGTACAATAAACGATCCCGGTCGAACTCATTGAAATCATTTTCCACGTGCGAAACGGCGTCACCATTTGTTACCTCCGAAAACAGCGCGCGCTCAGGTTTGGATGCCTGCGGCTTAACCGCTTTCGCTTTCGCGTGATCGATCTCCAGCTTTTGATTGGTCGGCACGTTTTTCAACACCTCTATCTTGTCATCCGGCCACTCCACCACGAGGCTGTCGACGGTCGCACGGTTGCCCGTACCGATCACCATCGTATAGTCCATGCTGGATTGAAAACCGCGAATCGGCATGTTCTCATAGTAAAGCACGTCGCCTTTTACATAAGCGTGTACCTTCGCCCCTAGCCCGAACGTGTTTTTTTCAAAACCTTTGAAGGCCAACCGCAGCGAAGTATTCTTCAGCAGCGTGTCGGCGCGGTTCTGGAAAAAGAAAAGCTCCTGGTTCACGTTGTTCACGACCAGGTCGAGATCGCCGTCGTTGTCGAGGTCGCCATAGGCGGCGCCGTTGGAAAATCCCGGCTCGTCCAGACCCCACGCCTTCGATTCATTTTTGAATTCAAACTCTTTTGTGGGAACGAGCATGTAGTTGCTCATTTTTTGCGAGGGCATCTTATCGACAAATTCCTTGAAGTCTACCTTTTTGCCTTCGATGGCCGACCGCATGTTCTCACTGCTGCCCAGGAACTCCACAAAATCCTGGTTGATCAGGTCCTTGTAAGTGCCGTTGCAGACAAAGATCTCTTTGTGCGCGTCATTGTTAAAGTCGGAGATCAACGCCCCCCAGCTCCAATCCGTAGCCGACACACCGGCCAGTTGGCCGATCTCGCTAAACGTGCCGTCGCTGTTGTTCAGCTGCAGCATGTTGCGCATAAACTGGTGATAATAGCCATTCTTGAGACGCAATTGATAGACGTCGTACGTCTCGAAGGCCACCAGTGTTTTCAACCGATAATCTTCCTCAGGGAGCATGTCGGTAGAAAAGATGTCCGGGCAACCATCATTGTTGATGTCCGCCAGGTCGGCCCCCATAGAAAACATGCTGAGGTGCCCCATGTATTTTTCGAGCTCCTCGGAGAAGGTGCCGTCATGCTGGTTGATGTAGAGGTAGTCGCGCTCGTAGAAATCGTTGGAAATATAGAGATCGGGCCAGTTGTCGAGATTGACATCTCCCACCGTCACCCCCAAACCAAAGCCGATCACGCTGCCGTAGATGCCGGCCTGCGCGCTCACGTCGGTGAACTTGCCGTTGTCGTTGCGATAGAGTTTATGGCCACCCAGTTCGTCGCGCTGGTCGCGCAGGTTGCGATACCCCAGTGTGGACACCGGGCGGAAGGAGTTGTTGAGAATGTAGCAATCCAGATCGCCGTCTTTGTCGTAGTCAAAGAACGCCGCGTGGGTGGTGAAGCCTTTGTCGGCCAGGCCGTACTCTTCTGCCTTGTCGGTGAATGTAAGATCACCGTTGTTAATAAAAAGCTCGTTGCCGCGGTTGCCACCCGCTACATCGCCGGAGTTGCTCACATAGATGTCGAGCAAACCATCACCGTTCACATCCGCAATGCTCACCCCTGTCGCCCATGCCTTGGTGCCGGCCACGCCTGCCTTTTTGGTAATGTCTTCAAATTTGAGGTTGCCTTTGTTGAGGTACAATTTGTTCTCTCCCATGTTCGAGGTGAGGTAAACGTCCGGTAGCCCGTCGTTATTGAAATCGCCGATGCCCACACCTCCTCCGTTGTAGAAGTTGCGGTAGCGAAAAACGTCGAGGTCTTCCTGAACCGTGAGGGTGTTTTCAAAATGAATGCCCGTTTCCTCGGCCGTAAGCCGTCTGAAAAGGGTGTTTTCATTCCGGGACTCTTCTTTTTTCTCCGGACCACAAGCCCACAATGCCAGTAACGTGAATAGGTAAAATTTCCGCATTTTGTATTTCAGCGTATTATCAAACGGAAAAGTAAAAAAAAGAAGGCAAGTAAGTGAATACTTGCCTTCTGATCTTTTCAAAGGCTTACTTCAATTATTTCGCCCCACTGTAGCCGGGGTTTTGGGTCAGGTTCGGGTTGGAGTCAACAGCCTGTTGAGGAACGGGGAACAGCACGCGATAGTCCTCCGTGTTGTCTTTGTCCTGCCAGGTTTTGCCAAATGAACTGAAGCGGATCAGGTCAACGCGACGGATACCTTCCCAGTAAAGTTCCCTACCTCTTTCGGCCAGCATGTCCGCCTCGGTGAGCGCGCCCAATGCCGGTGCACCCCGCAAGGTTCTCAATTCGTTCACCAACTCGAGCGCCGTCTTGTCGCCTGTGCCGCCGCGCATAATGGCCTCGGCTTTCATCAGGAACACATCGGCATAGCGGAGCAGGATGTACTGTCCTTTGTCTGCCGGGTGATATTTGATAACACGGATCCCTTGTTCGGTCGCTGCGCCAAGGAGCGGCACTTCGGGCGTAAAGGCCAACGGCTTTTTATTGCGCGAATTAATAACCTGCTCGTTTTTGTCATTGTACTGTTGACCCACCAGGAAACCGCGGGCGATACCGGAGAATTCTGTTCCATCCGGTGTAGGATAGCTTCCTCTGCGTTTATCTGCCGGATCGAACGTTCCATAGAAATCGGCTAGGGTTGCAAAACCGTTCCACCCGTCGGGGTGGTTATCGTAGTGCAAAGTCATCCGATATCGGTTTTCCGGTGTGCCGGCAGCGCTCGTGAAAATGATCTCTTTCGATGCCGAAACGCTAAAGTTTTTGAAGTATTCGGGCTCCAGCGAATAGCCGTCGGCCGTTACCGCATCGCAGTACTGCACTACTTTGTCCATGTCGGCCTTATCGAATGTGTAAGGTCCGGCGGCATTTTCACCCTTGTAAACCGCTTTGTTGAGGAACAAGCGGGCCAACATGGCGTTGGCGGCAGCACGGGTGCCTTTGCTGTTGGTTGCAATGGGTCCCGTGGTGGGCAATCCGGCAATGGCCTCGGTCAAATCTTGCACGATGTGATCGAAGGCTTCCGAACGGCTCAACACTTTCGGATTGACGTCAGCACCTTCGGTAACTTCGCGGTAAGGTACCTGACCAAAAAGGTCCATCGCATACCACATGAAAAAGCCGCGGAGGAATTTAGCATGCGTGGCCTCGTCAGCGGAAGGAGACGATCCCAGGATCTGCGTGCATTTGAAAATCCGGTTGTGAATTTGATTCCAGGTGTTCAGAATGTACGAGTGCGTAGGGTCCCAGGTGTGCTGATACAGTTGGCGCCAAACACCATTATCTCCCCAGTCGGTACCGCGTGTGGGCGGGATCAACTCATCGGACGTGTGTTCAAAGAGCGAGTAGATGTTGGCCTGATCGGTGAATGCACCCATATCAGAACTATAGATACCGGCCAAGGTGGTCGTCGGGTTAACCGTGAGAACACCACCGGTCGATTCAGCGACAGTGGAGTCAAGCTCGTTGTTTTTCAAATCGGTACAAGCTGAAAATACAAGCGTGATACTAAAAACTCCAGCAAAAATTGGTTTTGAAAAAATATGTTTCTTCATAATGCTTGGCTAATTAAAATGATGCATTAACACCGAAAGTAAAAGTTCTCGCTCTTGGATACGATGTATAATCGATGTTCAAAGAAGGTATTCCGTTCAGTGACTTGTTGGTATTCACTTCAGGATCCTGACCTGAGTAATCGGTGATTACAAACAGGTTTTGGCCGGTCACAAACACCCGTAACGAAGAAATGAAGGTGTTCGCTACAGGGATGTTATACCCGAATGTAACATTTTGCAGTCTCACAAACGAGCCCTTTTCCAGGAATCGTGTCGAAACGTCAGGAGAGTTTGCTCTGCTTTCGCCATTTCCAGGAACGTCTGTGGTTGTATTTCTACCCGCGGCTAATGCACCAGCAGTAAAGAAGGCGTTTGCGGTGTTGTTGTAGAGGTAGTGACCAAATTGACCATTGAAGAAGATGCTCAGATCAAATTTTTTGTATTTGAAGTTGCTGGTCAAGCCGGCATTGGCTTTTGGGATAGCCGATTTTCCAACAAATTTCTGAACATCACCACCGTTGTATTTGGCGATACCGTTTTCGTCATAGCCGGCGAAATCGCGGACGAACCATGCGAATAAAGGCTGTCCTTGGGCGATCCGTTGTGCAAACGCACCCGACAACCCCTGGCCGTTGATCACACCGGTATCGATCGTACTGTTGAAATCCTTCACCTCGTTGTGGTTGAAGGCCGCGTTGACAATCAAAGTCCATGTAAAGTCTGTATTAGCAATCACGTTTCCAGTCAAGCTGATTTCCAAGCCGCGGTTGATCACGTGGGCGGGAGCGTTAAGCCACAAGAACGCATCGGCAGAAGGGAACGGTTGTGCGAATGGTTTCTGGATCAGCAAATCACTGGTGTTTTTATTGTAGTAGTCCAACGAACCGGTGATCCGGTTATTGAAGAAACCAAAGTCAACACCAACGTTCACTTGCGAAGTAGTTTCCCATTTCAAGTCCGGATTGGGGAATGAAACGTAGTTATAGCCGCCACCACCAAGGGAGTTCGAGGTATTGAGCGTCCAGTCAGAATAACGCTGACGACCTTGATAAAGGTTGTGCGGAATTTCCTGGTTACCAGTTACGCCGTATCCTACGCGGGCGCTCAGGTCAGAGAACATCTCAGGAACGAAGCCTTCCTCGATCACTCTCCATTTGAAGGCCGCCGAAGGGAAGTAGCCGTATCGGTTGGATGGACCGAATTTTGTCGAACCATCGGCGCGCAACGTAGCCGTAAAGAGATACTTCTCCTTGATACCAAAGTTTACACGTCCGTAGAAAGACTGGAGTTCATCTTTGGTCAATGAGGAGTTGATGGCCAACGCGGCGGGTTTCGTTCCGTCGATCTTGTTCGGATCGGGGAATTGCTCATCCACAGACGCCATGTTGTTGATCATTTGATCCAAGTCGCCTGTTCTGAAATGGGTATACTGCGAGAGGTTGGTGGCCTTCGAGAACGACTGATAGGAATAACCTACCACGGCATTCAAAGACGTGGTACCGAATTTCTTGTCATAGGTAAAATAGTTTTCCCAAAGATTGTTGCTGATGTCGATGTCGCTTACATACAAGCGGCCGTTGCCGGAGATACCCGATACCAACAGGTCCTTGGACATGGCTTGTCTGCGCATCGACAGCGACTTGTCGAAACCTACGACGGTCTTGAACTTGAGATTTTTAACGATCTCCAATTCGGCGGCAACGTTACCCAAAATACGCATCGTGTTGGTCTTGTCGCGAGTCATTCCCAGGATAGCTGCCGGGTTGGGCTCGTTTGTCGAAACCTGGTTATAGCTTCCATCCGGCTTGCGCACGGGCAGTGTGGGATTTGATTTCAACATGGAACCGAGCAAGTCGCCTTCAAAACCGGAGTTATCGGTAATGGGCGCGCCGCTGTCCTGCGTGTTGGCAGCAGTCAATTGTGTTGAAATTTTCAGTTTGTCGTTGATGAAACTCTTCGTGCCGTTGAACCGGGCGGAATAGCGCTTCAGACCGGAGATCTTTACAATACCCTGTTGGTCCATGTAGCCCACAGAGAATCTGTAGTTGCTGCTTTTATCGCCTTGACCATAGGAAAGATTATGTTGATGAGTCACGGCTGTTCTCAGTACTTCGTTCTGCCAGTCTGTGTTCGCACCGCCATCGATGGCAGACGGAGACGCACCACCATTGTAGGCCGACCATGCAGAAAGGTATTGATCGCGGCTCAGGAGATCATATTTCTTCGTGATCTTTCCAACGCTAACGTTATAAGAATAATCCAACGTGCCTTTTCCACCCGACCCTGATTTGGTGGTGATCAAGACCACGCCGTTGGCACCCCGTGAACCGTAGATCGCAGTGGCCGAAGCATCTTTTAACACGTCGATGCTGGCAATGTCGTTGGGGTTAAGAAAATTGAGTGGGTTACGGGCTGCGCTCATACCCAAGCCTGAACTGGAAGCACCCCCGCCGGCCGAAATATCATCGCCAGCAAGCGGCACACCGTCGATAACGAAGAGTGGATTGTTACCGGCACGTACCGAAGAGCTTCCGCGGATACGAATGTTCACGCCGGAACCGGGTTCACCACTGGCGGATGTGATCTGCACACCGGCCGCGCGACCTTGGATCAATTGTTCGGGAGACGAAATAACCCCACCGTTAAAATCAGCAGGCTTCAAGGATACAAGAGCACCCGTCGCGTCTTTCTTCTCGATCTGACCGTAACCGATAACCACCACTTCAGAAAGTGCAGTCACATCAGGTTCGATCGCTACATTCACGGTAGACTGAGCACCTACCGGAATCTCCTGGGCTTTGAAGCCAACGAACGAAAACACCAAAGTTGCATTGCTGCCGACGGTAATAGAGAAATCGCCGTCGGTATTGGTGATCGTACCGTTACTGGTCCCTTTTTCAACAACGTTCACTCCAGGCAACGAACTGCCGTCTTCCGTGGAGGTCACTTTTCCTGTCACGGTCTTGCTTTGCGACCAGGCCACCGAGGTGACCAGCACAAGCATGACCGCCAAATACCTGCTTACGCACAGATAAAATTTTGTCATACGGTTTTTGTTTGGGTTAGAAATACGTTTCGAGGTTTTGAGGGGTACAAATCCTCATAAAACCACATCGTAATGTAGTAGAAAGTACATCAGAATTGATCCAAAAAACGATAGTATTTTTATCGGAATCGAAACCGCAATCGATTACGAAAAATAGAATACTCAATTTTTAGTACAACGGAGGGGCGGTTTACACGACACACGGAATCCCCAAAACCGCACCTGCAATCCCCTTATAGTCAAACTGACCACAATCGTTTGCGGAGATTCTCGAAAAATTGCGCAACGATTTGCGGTGATTGTACCCAAGTATTTTTAAACTTGCAGTATGAAGTACAATCAGGTAACTATTAAAGACATCGCCCGCGAACTGGGCATCTCTCCCTCTACCGTTTCCCGCGCGCTGAAAGATCACCCCGACATCAGCCCCCAAACCAAGAAGGCGGTCAACGAACTGGCAGAGAAACTAAACTACCAACCCAACATCGTCGCCCTCAGCTTGCGCCAAAGCAAGACCAATACCCTGGGCGTGATCATCCCCGAACTGGTGCACTTCTTCTTCTCCACAGTCATCAGCGGCATCGAAGACGTCGCCTACAGCGCCGGCTACAACGTGATCATCACCCAGTCGAACGAATCGCTCCAACGCGAAAAGACCGACATCAAAGCCCTCTTTAATAGCCGTGTAGACGGCATGCTCATCTCCGTCTCGCGCGAGACCAGCAGCTTCGAACACATTGAAAGCATTCTCGCCAAAGGCGTTCCGATGGTGTTTTTTGACCGTGTATATGAGAATGCGAACTCGAGTACAGTTATTGTGGACGATTTGAGCGGCGCCAAAGAGGCCACCCAACACCTCATCGACCAGGGCTGCACCCGCATCGCCCACCTCGAAGGCCCCCCGAACCTGGGCATCACCAAACAACGCCTCGAAGGCTATATCCAGGCCCTCAACGACAACAAAATGCCCGTGCAGAAGGACCTCATCGTCTCCTGCCCGCTCGGCACGATAGAAGAAGGAAAGATCGCGGCTGAACAACTCCTCAAAATGCCAAACCGCCCCGACGCCATCTTCGCCACCAACGACCCGGCCGCCATGGGCGCCATGCAGGCCATCAAGGAAGCCGGCCTCAAAATTCCCCAGGACATCGCCGTGGTAGGCTTCAGCAACTGGTTCTTCAGCTCTTTGCTCGAACCGCCGTTGACCTCCGTGGATCAACCCGGTTTCGAAATGGGCCAGGAAGCGGCCAAGCTGCTCATCCGCCAGATCGAATTCAAGTCCAAGGACAACGAAGACCCGGCACCCGAAACCAAAGTGTTGAAAACGCGTCTTATCGTACGCGATTCCTCTCTGAAAAAAGGCAAGCCAAAGAAATAAATTGCATTCATCAGCAACATCACCCTACGCAGCGCTCCCACGCTGCGTATTTTTTTTATTTACCGGAATCGTTTCTTGTCCTGCCGGGGCTCTTTTCTTTTTTATCTTTACTTAGATCGTAACGACCACTCCATCTATGGCAAACCTTCTCAAATCCTCTCTCAGCCAATCCCTGGGCACCCTGAAAAAATGGACCTCCATCACGGGAGGCCTACACGGGGAAACGGATCAGGGCAGTTTTCGCTTGCTGGTGTACAATGCCAACATCATCCGGCTGAGCGTCGCCCGAGTGGGAGACGCTTTTGAAGACTTTTCCTATGCCGTTACGGCCTCGCCGGAGAAAGAGAGTCACCGGGTGACTGAGAAAGACGGCGTTGTGCTCGTGACCACGCCTGCCCTATCGGTCGAGATCACCAAGAGTCCGGTTCGCTTCCGGTTTCTCACCCCCGACGGCAAAACGATCAACGAAGACGACCCGGCCTTTGGCACCAGCTGGACCGGCGAGCAGGTGACGACCTATAAAAAACTCCAGGAAGGCGAGCGCTTCATCGGCCTCGGAGAAAAGACCGGACCGCTGGACCGGCGCGGCCAGGGCTACACCAACTGGAACACCGACAGTTTTGCCTTCTCCACGGGCGCCGACCCGCTGTACGCCACCATTCCGTTTTACATCGGCGTGCACCACCACCTCAGCTACGGCATCTTCTTTGACAACTCCCACAAATCGTTCTTCAACTTTGGCGCCTCCAACAACCGCTTCTCCAGCTTTGCCGCCGACGGCGGGGAGATGAACTACTATTTCATATACGACATTTCGGTGGCCGGCATTGTGAAGCACTATACGCACTTGACCGGGCGAATGGAGATGCCTCCCCTGTGGAGCATCGGCTTCCAGCAGTGCCGCTATAGTTATTATCCCGACAAGGAAGTGCTCACCCTGGCACAAACCTTCCGCGACAAAGACATGCCTGCAGATGTGATCGTGCTCGACATTCACTACATGGAGCAGTACAAGATCTTTACCTGGAGCAAAAAGGATTTCCCAGAACCCCAGAAAATGCTGGAACAACTCAAGGCCCTCGGCTTTCATGTGGTGGTGATGTGCGACCCGGGCATCAAGGTGGAAGAAGGCTATGACACCTATGATTCAGGGGTGAAAGAGGACGTGTTCATTCGCTATCCCGACGGCACCAACTACAGCGGGCAGGTGTGGCCCGGCTGGTGTCATTTCCCCGACTTCAGCAATCCCAAAACACGCCAATGGTGGCAGGAACAATTCCAGGCCTACATAGCCATGGGGTTGGAAGGTTTCTGGAACGACATGAACGAGATCGCCACCTGGGGACACATGCTCCCCGAAAACATAGAAATGGATTTTGATGGCAACAAGGCCACCATGCGCCGTGGCCGCAACCTCTACGGCTTCCTGATGGCCCGCAGCACCTACGAAGGCACCAAGGCGCTGCTGAAAGGCAAACGCCCCTTCAACCTGACGCGCTCCGGCTTCAGCGGCGTGCAACGCTATGGCGCCCTTTGGACCGGCGACAACGTTGCCTATGACGAACACATGATCCTGGGCGCACGCATGGTCTCCAACCTGGGCCTGGGCGGTGTTGCGTTCGCCGGCTATGATGTGGGAGGCTTTGTGGGCGATGCCAATACCAAGCTCTATGCCCGTTGGATCTCCATCGGCTCCTTCTCCCCTTTCTTCCGCGGCCATTCCATGATCAACAGCCGCGACTCCGAGCCGTGGGCCTATGGAGAAGAGGTGGAACAGATCTCGCGCAACTACATCAAGTTCCGCTATCAGCTCCTCCCCTATATTTATTCGTTGTTCCACGAAGCCACCGAGACCGGCATGCCCGTGCAACGCGCGCTCGCGCTGGACTACACACACGACTTCAAGATCTACGACGGACAGTTTTACAACCAGTACCTCTTTGGGCCGAACCTGTTGGTGGCGCCCGTAGAAAGCACGCGCGACTTTGTGAAGGTCTATTTCCCCGAAGGCAAATGGTATTCGCTCTATGACGGCAAGCCGTTTGCGGGCAACACGGAAGTGATCGTGGAATGTCCTGCGCATAGGCTGCCCGTGTATGTGAAGGCTGGCGCCATAATTCCGATGCAGCCGGTTCGATCGCATACCAACGAAGCCACGGATACGCTGATCGTGCACGTGTACACCGGAGGCGATTCGCGTTTTTGCTACTACACTGACGACGGCGGCACGTTTGCCTACCAGCAGGGGGAATTTTCGAAACGCTGGATTATCTACAACGATCGTCAAAAGCAGATCACCTTCGAAGAAGTGGAAGGCATGTTTACGTCGCCGGTGAAGCACCTGGCGGTGGTGGTTCACGGGCTCGACCAGAGCGTGTTGCATGTCCAGGTGAACGGCGAGCACAAAGCATTCCGCCACGAGACGAATACGTTCTTTGCCGCGCTTGAAAAATTTGATCCCATCTACGACCCGGAGCCGGCGCCTTACGAGGATGTGCACCGCGTGGAATTGGATTATCGCCACGGCGCCATCGTGTTGCAGTGGTAATGTTAACGATTGCTCTTGGGAATTTCGCGCGTTTTGCTCACTTTTAACGAATCACCATTCGCCACTGAGCAACCTTAACCGTGCAAACCGCCACTGCTACCCTAACGGAAAAACCCCGCCTCACCCGCGCGCAAATCTGGAACATGAGCTTCGGATTTTTTGGCATCCAGTTCGGGTTTGCACTTCAAAACGGAAATGCGTCGCGTATCCTGGGGATCTTTGGTGCAGAGGTGGAACACTTGTCCTGGTTTTGGCTGGCCGCCCCGCTCACGGGCATGATCATTCAGCCCATCATCGGCCACTACAGCGATCACACCTGGACAAGGTTGGGAAGACGCCGGCCATACTTCCTGGTGGGCGCCCTGTTGGCCTCCTGTGCTTTGATCTTTATGCCAAACGCCAACTGGCTCGTGAGCCTGCTGCCACCCCTCTATGTGGGCGCCGGCATCCTCATGATCATGGACGCTTCCTTTAACGTAGCTATGGAGCCGTTCCGCGCCTTGGTGGCCGACCTGTTGCCCTCGGATCAGCGGACGCTGGGCTTTTCCGTTCAGACCTGTCTCATTGGCTTAGGTGCCGTGATCGGCTCGTGGTTGCCCTACGTTTTTGCCGAGTTCTTTCACGTGACAAAAACCGCCAGCGCTCCGGGCGAAGTGCCCTTTAATCTTACGCTTTCATTTTATGTCGGCGCCGCCGTTTTTCTGATCGCCATTTTGTGGACCGTCATCACCACGAAGGAATATCCATCGGATGACCACACTAAATACTACGAAAACAAGACCGGTCACAAGGGACTCAGCCAGATCATCAGCGACTTTGCAGACATGCCAAAGACCATGAGGCAGCTTGGCCTGGTCCAGTTCTTTTCGTGGTCGGCGCTGTTTTCCATGTGGGTCTTCACCACGTCGGCCGTCTCTACGCACGTCTACGGGTTGGCGGGTGGCGACAATACCTCGCCTGCGTCACAAGATGCGGGCAATTGGGTGAGCGGACTTTTTGGGATCTACAATGGGGTGTCGGCGCTGTATGCGTTGGTGCTGCCGTATGTTGCTTTTAAACTTGGCCGTAAAACCGCTTATGCGCTATCGCTGTGTGCCGGCGGGATTGGACTCATCTCGATCTATTTCGTGTCCGACCCCGTGATGCTGATCTTTCCTATGATCGGCGTGGGCATTGCGTGGGCTAGCATCCTGGCGATGCCCTATGCCATCCTGGCCGGGGCGCTGCCTTCGCATAAAATGGGCATCTATATGGGCGTGTTCAATTTCTTCATCACCTGTCCTCAGATCGTCACCAGCCTGGCGGGCGGTCCGCTGGTAAAATACGTCTATCATTCACAGGCCATCTACAGCATTGTGATGGCGGGGGTATTCCTGTTTATTGCCGCCTTTTGCGTCCGGTTCGTGGACGACAGGGATGATGTGATCCAGTCGGCCTGAAATCCTTAAAATGGGGATGAGTTGGACACATGTAACTTTTTCTAACAGAAGCACCTACCTAAACCCGGTTTGACGGTCCATCGTCATTTACTTTTCGCCGTATACTGTTTAACTTTCGACACTCAAATACAACACACGATCACCCCCATGAAACCAGGACGCCTACTCATCCTCTTTTCCATTATCCTTCTAGCATGCAGTTCCGGTAAACAGGCCTATGAGCGTGGCGACTACTACGGCGCGGTCATGAAGGCCGTGCAGCGCTTGCGGCAAAACCCCGATCATTCGAAGTCACTGGAAACGCTGAAGAATGCCTATCCCCTCGCGGTGGAATATTTCGAGACCGAAGCCAACAACCAGATTGCTTCCAACTCGGCCTTCAAGTGGAAAAATGCCATTCAGTCTTACGACCAGGTCAACAATTTGTACGAGGCTGTGCGGCAATGTCCGGGTTGTAAGAAGGCGGTGCCCAATCCCAAAAACCACTATGCCGAGATCGGCCCGCTAAAAGAAAAGGCCGCGGATGAAAGCTACAATGCCGGCATCGAAGCCCTGATGAAAGGCGAACGCAACGAAGCCAAAAAAGCCTACTTCAATTTTTCGGATGCACAAGCATTTGTGCCCGGCTACAAAGACGTGGTCGAATACCTGGACAAGGCCATGTTTGAAGCCACGCTGAAGGTGATCATCGAACAAATTCCCGTGCCGGCGCGCTATAACCTGAGCGGCGGTTTCTTCCAGGACAAAGTGGAAGAATTTCTGCACAACAATTACACCCAACAAAGCTTCATAAAATTCTATACCCCCGAAGAAGCGAAAGTTGCCCAGCTTCCTTATGCCGACCAGATCATCCGCATCCAGTTCGATGACTTTTCAGTAGGCAATACGTTGATGAAGGAAAAAGAAGAGACCGTGAGCCGCGACAGCGTGAAGGTGGGCGAGACCAAAGTGAACGGCAAAATGGTTCCCGTCTACAACACCGTGAAAGCAAAGCTCACCACCTATCGCAAAGAGCTTAGCTCCAACGGCTTGCTGAGCATGATCGTGGTCGACGCCAAAACCAACGGTGTGCTCACACACCGCAAGTTCCCCGGCGAATATGTGTGGGTGAGCCAGTGGGCACGCTTCAACGGCGACGAACGCGCCCTGAGTGACGAACAACTGCGCATCTGCCGGCAGAAGGAACTCCAACCTCCGGGCCCGCAAGACCTGTTCCTGGAGTTCACCAAACCGATCTACAATCAACTGATCCCGTCTGTGAGGAACTTTTACCAAAGCTATTGATCGCAGCGGAGACGAAATATGAATGTGTTAGCCCGGCCGTTACGACCGGGCTTCTTTTTTGACTACGCCTTTCGGCGGATAAGGAAATGCGGCTTGGGGCGGATGTTTGAACGCGGGATTACCCCCTTTGGCAACCCCGTTTGGGTTATGCGTGAACGGGCAGCGGTCTTTTAATCGAGGGAAATGTAGCCTGCCCGACACTTCGGGAGAACCGGGTAAACTATTTTATTCGTATCTAGGTTAAGTAAACAAATCCTATAAAATATGCGATCCATTTTCATTTCACTGGCCTTTGTAGCCTTGTTCGCAGGGGTTTCTTGTGGTCAAAAAAACAAAAACGCTAAGAAGACAATGACAAATCCTATCCAAACAGAGGGCCTGGAGCTTGCCACTTTCGGCACAGGCTGTTTCTGGTGTACCGAAGCTATTTTCCAAAACGTAGAAGGTGTCGAAAAAGTTGAATCCGGTTATTCGGGGGGCAAGGTGAAGAACCCGACCTATAAAGAAGTGTGCAGCGGCCTGACCGGTCACGCCGAAGTGATCCAACTTACCTACGACCCGAAAAAGGTGAGCTACGACGAGTTGCTGGAAGTCTTTTGGAAGACACACGACCCGACCACCCTAAACCGTCAGGGCAACGACGAGGGACCCCAGTATCGCTCGGTGATCTTCTATCACAACGATGAACAAAAGCGATTGGCAGAATCTTATAAGGCAAAACTTATCCAGGAGCAAATATACGATCGGCCTATCGTCACAGAGATCACGCCTTTCAGTGTGTTCTACAAAGCCGAAGACTATCACCAGAACTACTACAACCTGAATGGTAACGCTCCCTACTGCTCGTATGTTATCACACCCAAGGTTGAAAAGTTTAAGAAGGTGTTTAAAGACAAATTGAAAAAAGAATAAATTTTTTTCCGATCCGTGAAACCTACAGCCATGAGTAGCGTTAGTATTCTTGAGTAGAGTAATTCTTCTCATAGGTTTAGGTTTAGGTAACAAAAAAGCCCAGAGACGCTGGGCTTTTTTGCATTTATACCGTTGTGTAAATTCCTTCTTAAATTTTCCTTAAAGCGAAAGTTTAGTCAACCACAGAATATTTCCTTCTATACGGATTCTTCCTTCTTTTCTTTCTTATCCTTATACGATTCGTCTTCTTTCTTTTCCAGCGCGTGCAACTGCTGGTTCAAGAGATCGATGCGGATGAGGAGATTGAGCACGAGCGCGTCTTTCACCTTCTGGCTGGGGTGGGCTTTCATCTCTTCCTTCAACACACTATACATCGCCTCGAGCTGTTGAAAATCTTGTGTGAACCCGTTCAGCCCTTCATTCTTTTGAAACTCGTCGATGAGCTGTACTTTTTCAGAGATCAGGTTGAAGTAGAAACGCTCGACATCCCTGAATTCGTTGGCCGCCACTTCGGAGACCGCGGGCTTAGCGGTTGTTTTCTGGTATAACAGGTAGCCCGACAGCGCCATGAACACCACGGCCGCGGCGCGCCAGAGCATGAGCGAGTTCCAAACTGTCGTTCGTGGACCTTGCTGCGTGGCGGCATGGATGTTTTTCCACACCCGTTCAGACGGCTCCTTGTCGTCGAAGGCAGCGCGGTTCCGGTGTACAAAATCTTCCAATTGATCTTTCATATGCGTGCTCGTTTTCGTTCTCGTGTCCGTCCCCAATGTCGGGGGTTATCTCAGGTGAACCTGGGTTAATAATTGTCTTAACTTACTTTTCGCGCGGTTGAGCTGCGACTTTGAAGTCGACTCCGTGATGCCCATGATCTCGGCGATCTCCTGGTGGTCGTAGCCTTCCAACAAATATAGCGAGAGCACGGATCGGTAGCCATCGGGCAGTTGCTCAATGCTCCGTTTCACCCGGTCAACCGTGAGTTCGTTCCCATAGTCGGCGGGTGACTCCTCCTCGGCGACATCCCACTGTTCGTCGTCGGGGATGGCCTCGTGCTTCTTCTTGTGCAGCGCGTTGATGGCCTTGTTCACCACGATGCGTTTCAGCCAGGCGCCAAACGTGGCGTCGCCGCGATAGCTGTCGAGGTTGCGGAAGGCATTGATGAAAGCCTCCTGGAGCACGTCCTCGGCCTCCTCCTCGCTTCGTGTGATGCGGTAGCCAACATTGTACATGGCCTTGGCATACAGCTTATAAAGGCTATGCTGCGCCACGCTGTCGCCCGCCTTGCAACGCTCGATCAGGTCGTGGTGAATGTTTACTCCCGGTTGGTCCAAAACAAAAGACGGTCTTTTAGTTTTCTAAAGACCAAGGTAAAGAGAAATGGTTGCATGGAAGGCCAGAAAACGGGTGGTTATTCCGGATTGGGTAAGGGATCTGCGTTTCTCACCAGCCCCTTTTCGGCGGCGATCCGGTGCAGCAGGGTCAGGGCTTCCTCCTTGTCGTTGCGGATGTCGCCCTCCAGGATGGCCTCCTTGATCTGCTCCTTGATGTCGCCGATGATGCGGCCGGGGGGCAGGTTATACATGGCCATGATCATGTCGCCGGTCACAGGAGGTTGGAAATTGCGGATGTTGTCTTTCTGCTCCACCTCGGCGATCTTCTGCTCCACGAGGTCGAAGTTCTTCAGGAACCTCCCCACCTTTTCCATGTTCTTGGAGGTGATGTCGGCCCGGCACAGGGTCATCAGCGCGTCGATGTCGTTACCCGCGTCGAAGAGCAGACGTCGGATGGCGCTGTCGGTCACCTCCTTGGCCAGCGGGATGGGCCGCAGGTGGAGACGCACGAGGTTCTGGACAAACAGCATGTGCTCGTTCATGGGCAGCTTGAGGCGTTTGAAGATGCCCGGGGTCATGCGGGCGCCGCGGTCTTCGTGCCCGTGAAAGGTCCAGCCGTGGTCCTTGTCATAGCGTTTGGTGGCCGGCTTGGCGATGTCGTGCAGGATGGCCGCCCAACGCAGCCAGAGGTCGTTGGATTCTTTGGCGACGTTGTCCAGCACCTGTAGGGTGTGAAAGAAATTGTCTTTGTGGGCGCGGTTTCCCACGTACTCCACGCCGTGAAGCGCTACGAGTTCGGGGAAGAACTGGTTGAGCAATCCACTGTGAAAGAGCAGCTTGAAGCCATATGAGGGTATCGGGCTCAGAATGATCTTGTTAAGTTCGTCCGTGATGCGCTCCTGCGACACGATCTTGAGGCGGGCCGCCTGGGTGGTGAGGGCCTGGAAGGTGTCGGCCTCGATGTCATAGTTCAATTGGGAGGCAAAGCGGATGGCGCGCATCATGCGGAGCGGGTCGTCGGAGAAGGTGATCTCCGGGTCGAGCGGGGTGCGGATGCTTTTTTTGCGCATATCTTCCTGGCCGCCGAAGGGGTCGATGAGCTCGCCAAAATTGCGCTGGTTCAGGCTCACGGCCAGGGCGTTCATGGTGAAGTCGCGGCGCTTCTGATCGTCGTCGAGAGTGCCGTCTTCCACGATGGGTTTGCGGGATTCGGCGCGGTAGGATTCCTTGCGGGCACCTACAAACTCCAGGTCCATGTTGTCGAACCGGATCTGGGCGGTGCCAAAGTTTTTATAGATGGCCACGTGCACATCCGGGCCAAGCGCCTTGGCTACTTCCTGGGCCAGGGCGATGCCGCTGCCGATGCAGACGAAGTCGATGTCCTTGCTGGGTCGCTTCAGGATTAGGTCGCGGACATAGCCCCCCACCACGTAAGTATCCAGACCTAACCGGTCGGCTACAGCGCCGATGCGGCGGAAGACGGGGTGATCAAGGGAGGTGGCCAGGTTCATTGTCGAAGAAATGTTTTGGTCAAAGTTAGGGAACGGTGGGTAATAGTCAGCGTGGTGGGACGATCGGTGCGGAATTCTTTTTAGCTGGTTGGTTGAAAGGTGTGGGAACGCGATACGGGTTCGATTCCTGTGCAGACTCATAATCTTATAGGGTTGATTTTGAGTGCTTTTTATATTCCAGCTCCGTCTCATTAATCATTTGGATTTAAATTGTTTGCGGAGTTCAAGCTCCGCCAGGGTTTCATACTTTACCGTTATTCCGGTGCGGGATTAAAGGCGGATCGCTGCATTTTGATCACCAGCGTCGACAAATTTCACACCCCTCCCTATATTTTTTTCTTTAAAAAAATTGTGAAGCCGTTCGGCTTCACATATATTTGCAGCCGAACGGCTTCATAATTACAATTCATGAGACGCGATATTTTTCAAGCCATTGCAGACCCCACCCGGCGAGCCATCCTTGTCCTGGTCGCCGTGCAGGCCATGACTCCCAATGCCATTGCGGAGCATTTTGACATCAAAAGGCAATCCATATCCAAACACTTGCGCATCCTATCCGAATGCGACCTCTTGGTTCCAAGGCAAGAAGGCAGGGAGATCTTCTACGAACTGAAAATCGATAAAATGAAAGAGATCGATACCTGGCTTGACCAGTTCCGGAAGATCATGGAAGAAAGTTTCAAACGACTCGATGACGTATTGTACACCATTAAAAACAAGAAACCATGAACCTGCTATTTGATTTTACCTTCGACAAAGCCGCGAAAACGGTATTCATAACGAGAGAATTTGATGCTGACCTATCGCTGGTATGGGATGCTTTTACCAAAGCGGAAATCCTTGACCAATGGGTAGCACCGAAACCTTGGATATCAAAAACAAAATTTATGGACTTCAAGGTGGGTGGGCGAAGATTTTATGCGATGGTAAGCCCCGAAGGACAAGAGCGTTGGGCCATTCAGAAATACATTTCCATTAGCCCAAAAACCAATTTCAAAATGTTCAATGCTTTTGCAGACAAAGATGAAAACCCTGAATTACCGGGTTCTGAATGGGATTACACGTTTAGCGAACAGAACGGAAAGACAATCGTGCGTATTACTATTTATAATGAATCTCTTGCCCGTATGGAGAAGATGATTGAAATGGGCTTCACCGAAGGATATAAAATGTCAATGCTCAATTTGGAAAATCTGTTGGCAACTTTATCAAAGCAACGGTAATCATGTTCATTGGAATAAGAAATAAAAAACCACTTAAAAATTAAAAACTATGGCACTTATCAATCCTCACATTAACTTCAACGGAAATGCTGAAGAAGCATTTACCTTTTACAAATCAGTATTTGGTGGAGAGTTTGCAAAGGTCGTCCGTTTCAAAGACCTCGCAAGCTCTGAATTCAGGGTTGCGAAAAAAGAAGAAAATAAAATTATGCACATTGCTTTGCCTATCGGCAAAAGTAATATGTTGATGGCAAATGATGTTCCTGAAAGTATGGGAAAAACAAACGAAAATGAGAACAGAAGTAAAATTGTAATCAGTGCAGAAAGTAAAGAAGAAGCAGACAAATTATTTAATGGGCTTTCAGTAGGAGGACAAATAGAAGGGCCTATTGGTGATAGTCCGTGGGGCTCGTATTTTGGTTGTTTTAGAGACAAATACGGTATTGAATGGATTGTGGAATTTGACCAAAATTATAATTGACAAAGGCATGGTGGCCATAGTAATGACTTGTGGCCGCTATCTTTGTTGGTGAAGAACACCAACAAAGGCGGGGTATCGGCGTGGCTTTGCCGGGGAGAAATCTCAAGGGTTGTTTTACTACTAATTCTTAAAATGATAGTGATAAATATCTATCAGGTCGCTCTCATCAAGTTTATTGGATTGAATCTTCATCAATCTTTTGTCCATTGTGAAATAGAACTCTGGTCGAGTTTCATTCCCCGTTAAAACAATTTTGACATCCTTGTCCAGGGTGTCTTTATAAAATGCGATCTCATTTGCCAGATATCCTTTTAGTCCGGTCAGGTGACTTTGATCTTCTAAATCCCAATTGTCATAAATTACTTTATAAGTTTCCTCATTCACTCTTATCCAAACTCCCCAGCAGTATTTTTTTTTATGGTCCACGGTTGTCACGAAAGGCAAAAGGCCTCTTAAATAGTAAGCGCTGCCATCAATAATGCAAATTTCATCATTCGTTTTAACGCGATGCGATCTTTCGTCTTCGGAAATATCAAAATACTTTTTAGGATATTTGAAAACAACCTCAACTGCATCCCAGTCGTGGTATTGTCCACATTTATGACATTTAACTTTCTTCATAAGCAACTATAGACAAACCGCAGTTATTGCGCGTTTTTTCTTTCATTTAATACCATATGCGCCGAAGTATTTTCTAACGTTTTCTTTGTCGTATTTGTCTGCTCCTCGCCAATGCAGAACAAATGTCCAGTCGTGTGTCCCAGGTTCTTTGCGGTCATGACTTAAAGGTTTTATGATGTCTGCACAACCCAAAATCCCCATAATTGCGTGTCTCTCGTTCTTTGAACCTTTAAATACATCTTTTAACCGGTCACGCAATTTACTAGGCGTCTCGCCCGTTTCTGAATGGCCAAACCGTTCCAGTGTCTAACTCCACCCCATTTGATTCTTTCAAAGTTTAGCACATTAAGGTCTTCATTCACCCCATATCCATAGTGATAGTCAATACTATTTTCCTCTTTTAATAGTCTATTTGCATTGGCATAACTAGCCAGTCCGGAGCGCCAATCAAGCCGCTTATTTGTCAAACCACAAAGAAAAGCGTCCGTGATTTTTTTAAATGAAATACTTTTAACAATTTCCTCAAGCCTTGTAACAAGTTCTGATTTTGAAATTGTCAACGGGTCAAACATCAGGCCTTTCTCTTTTGCATATTCAAGGTCTGCCTTTTCTGTTTTCCAGTTTCCGCCACTTATCCAGCCAGCGGATGTCCAGTAAGTTTTAAATAGTATATCTTTTGCTTTTTTGTCCACGGTCTGTCGTTCTAAAATGCCTATAACGTTTGGTAAGACACTAATGTCTTATATCCCCATTATATATTCAAGTAACGGCCGCACAACTTTGTTGATGGCGCCAGGATCGCAGTCAATCGTCATCGCCGTCTGCCAGCGGGATGACAAATGCGGCCCGCTTGGGACCCGGGAATGGGGTCTCCCCTTTCAACCCATGCCAAAGTACCTGGTTGAATTCGATGTCGTTGTTTGAGTCTTCTTTGGCGAAGGAAAATTGTTCGGACTTTTTCTGCCATTGGTTGATGGCTACGTTCTTCTCATCCAAACTTACTTTGGGCATAATAGCGTGGAAAGAAGAGGGAGCAGGATTCGAATTGAAACAAGACCACATCGGGGTGGCGGCGGCATCGTATTGGGTCATGGGCTCCATGCCCAGGAGCAATTCCATTGTCCTTAGCATGGATGCCGTTGTATAGAGCGTGTGATCGACCACGTTTCTTTTGATATAGCCTCCCGCAATGTAGGCCGTGCTGCGGTGGGCGTCTACGTGATCGGCGCCGTTTTGTGCATCATCTTCCACGATAAAGACAACCGTCTCGTTCCAGATGGGGCTTTGTGCGAGCGTCTCTATGAACATGCCCACGGCAAGGTCGTTGTCGGCCACGTGGGCATACGGCGAGGGCCGGCCCAGGCGGACGCCTTCGGTGTGGTCGTTTCCAAAACGCACAGTGTTGAACTGTGGAAGTTTGTTGTTGTTCAGCAATGACAAGAAATCTTTTTTCCAGACGTAGAATCGTGATGTGTCGCGGATTTCCAGACTATAGCTGGGATAGGTTGGGCAGTTGTGGCCGGCCAGTATGGGGATCGTGGGGCGTTCGTGTTCCATGAACTCGCCATAGGTTCGGTACGAGATCCCGTAGCGCGAACAGTTGTTCCAGATAAATCCGTTTTTGTTGTTGGCGATCTCGCGCTCGCCTTCGCCGCCATAGGTTCCACCGCGCCCGCTGTAGCTGGAGGGCCACGTCTTTTCGAGATAGTCGGTGGCATAGGCACCCATGCTCCAGCTGTGTCCGTCGGCACTGACCTCGGCGTTGACATAAAAATTGTCGAGGAGCACGAAAGACTCTACCAGGGCATGTTGGTTGGGGGTGTATTTTCTTCCGAATAGCAACAGCGTTGTGTCGCCATTCCCTCCTTTCACATCGGCCAGCACCTGGTCGTAGGTCCGGTTTTCCTTAATCACATAAAAGACATACTTGACGGGCGATTCTTTGCCGGTTTTGATGGGCGCCGGCAGGTTGACCGTGTCGCGCCGGTATTGCGAATACGGTGAATTGCTATAGACTTTACCGGTGTATTCTTGCAATATTTTCGCGGAAGGGATATCAATGATGCTCATCGTGCCCTTTAACAACGAGCCGATGTACTGCACATCGCTTCCCTCCTTCGTGATGCCACCGTGGTGAATCACATCTTCTTTCTTTCGCACGGGCGACGGACCAAACGGATTGGCTTTCGACTCGAACCCTTTGCCATTGGAAACCCATAATTTTTTATTGACCAACCTCACACAGGTTGGATACCATCCCGTTGGAATAAAACCCATCGCCGAACTTCTCCCGGGCTTCGACACATCGAACACGGCAAGACAATTGTTGTCGGCGTTGGCGATGTAGAGCTTTTTTTCGGAGGGGTCATAGGCCAGGCTGTTGGTGGTGGATCCGCTGGGAGAATCCGGGAAGAGCGCGGCGTCGAGGGTTTCGATCACTTTTTTGGATTTGTTGTCGATCACCGAAACGCTGTTGTCGTTGGCGTTGCAGACATACAGATACTTGCCATCCGGGGTGAGTAAAAGTTCGTTGGGGTTGTCGCCTACCGTGATGGGATTCTTCCAGATGTTTTTTTCAAGGTCCAGCGTGAGGAGCTTGTCGCATCCCCAGCAGGAGATGTAGAGTTCTTTTTTGTCGCGGCTTAGTTTGCAGGCGTAGGCCTCTGCTCCCAGCCCGAGTATGTTCAGGATCTTTTTTGTTTTCAGGTCGATCACATATAATTTTTGATCTTCCCGGGTCACAACATAAAGGCGTTGTCTTTTATCGTCCACTTCGATGCCTGCCGGGCCGATTTTCTCGGGCCAGGGTTTGCCAAGTTTCAGCGTGTCGGTTAGTATGAGCTTGTCTTTTTGCAAGGCGAATTGGAGGATCAGGTTGTCGTGGCCTCCGGAAGCAAAGAGATATTTTTCGTCGGCAGAGAAGGCCAGACCATACCAGGATCTTGATACCACTACCGAATCGATCTTCTTTTGTTTTTGCAGGTCGATGAGTTCAATGCTTTGAATGCCCTGACCGTTGTTGGTCACGGCTAGATATTTTGATGATGGGCTGACCACCATGTTCAAAGGCAAATCGCCGAGCGGAAAGGATGTTCCGGCTGGGGTGAGTTTCCAGCCATTGGGTAAGAGTACGGGTTTGGGGAGTGGTTGCGCGAGTAGGGTTTGCGCGGTGATATAGAGTGTTATGAAGAGAAACGACCGTGTCATGGCTTCACAAGTAGGTTGTTGTAAAAGTAATCTAAAAACACGGTATGGGTTGTGATTTTTACTTTATCGGTGTTTTACTATTCTGTTAGCGTTGGGATTGGGATTAATATGATGGTGTATCGTGGTGGTGGTGAACGCGGCGACTGGCAGGCGTTAGCAGTGACCCGGGCCGCTGAAACTTGTTGGTGGGACACCAACAAGCGTGGTCGCGGACGTTTGTAGCTCGGGTAAGGATTTAGGGTGTTGTTGTCGATGGGTGGGAATTGTTGATGTGGCGTGGGGGTATGATGATCATAGTAATACCTTGTGGCAGCTATCCTTGTTGGTGAAGAACACCAACAAGGGCGGCGGTAATCTAAAAACACGGTATGGGTTGTGATTTTTACTTTATCGGTGTTTTACTATTCTGTTAGCGTTGGGATTAATGTGGTGATGGTGTATCGTGGTGGTGAACGCGGCGACTGGTGGGTATTGGTAGTGAGTCTGGCCGCTGAAACTTGTTGGTGGGGACACCAACAAGCGTGGTCGCGGACCTTAGTAACTCGAGTAAGGATTTAGAGTGTTGTTGTCGATGGCTGGAGATTGTTGATGTGGCGTGCTGGAATGCATGGTCATAGCAATGACTTGTTGCAGCTGTCCTTGTTGGTGAAGAACACCAACAAGGGCGGCGGCGCGGCGGGCGGACGGGTGGTTGTGCCTATTCGTTTCTTAGTGCCTTGGTCGGATTTGAGTTGGCGGCTTTGAAGGATAGGTAGCTGATGGTGAGCCAGGCGAGGGTCAGGACGGATAGGCCGGCGACAAGGAAATTGACGGGGCCGATGGTGACCTTGTCGGTGAAGTTGTCTAGCCAGCGCGTGATCAGGTACCAGGTGATGGGGATGGCGACGACGAAAGACAGGAGAATCAAGCCGACAAATTCTTTGGAGATGATGAGGATGATGTTGCCCAGGGTGGCGCCCAGTACTTTGCGGATGCCGATCTCTTTTACTCTGCGCTCGACGGAGAATGAGGTCAGGCCCAGGAGGCCGAGGCAGCCTACAGCGATGGCCAGGCCGGCGAAGATGCCGGCGACCTGTCCGAGTTGGGCGTCGGCTTTGTAGAGGCGGTCGTAGTCATCGTCTAGGAAGGAATAGCGGTAGGGTAAATTGTTGGTGAGGTCCTTCCATTTGATGCCGATCGACTTGATGGTGGCCTGCATATTGTCTGACTTGATCTTTAACGAGAGCGTGGAATAGGCCCATTTGTTTTCTTGCATGATCAACGGTGCCACCTTGTGATGTAGCGACTGGTAATGGTAGTCCTTCACCACGCCAATGATCGTACCTTGCTTTCCGTTTTGATCGACCTTCTTTCCGAGGGCCTGTTCGGGTTTCCAGCCGAAATCTTTTACGGCCGTTTCGTTGATGATGAACGCGGTCGTGTCGTCGGCACGGGAGCCCTTTATGAAATTGCGACCGGCGATGATCTCAATGCCGTAGGCGGGAAGAAAATCGCTGTCAATGAAATTGGTGTTGATGTTGGAGGGCGATAACTTGCCATCTTCCATCTCGATGGTGGCATAGAGATTATTGGAGGGCTCGCCCGGCACGGTGCTGCACGCCGCCGCCGACAACACCCCCGGCACTTTCAGCAACTCTCCTTTCACGGTTTCCCAACGGTCTACCATCGAACGGTCGCCATTGTTGCGAATTAACAAGGTTGCTTCTTTTACAAAACCCAGGTCGCGGCTCCGCAGCAGGTCGAGTTGCTCGAATACGATCAGCGTGCCGGCGAGCAGCACAATGGAAATAACAAACTGGACGGACACCAGCATCTTCCGGAGTCCGTTGTGACCGAAGATAGATTGTGGCGCGCCACGGAAGATCTGCAGCGGCTGAAAGCCCGAGATCACCAACGCCGGATACACACCGGAGAGCAACCCCAGCACAATCGCGATCACCCAAAACCCACCCCACGTGGTCAACGAGCCTGGAAACAGACTGAAAACCAAAGGTGTTTCGACCAACGTATTGAATACCGGTAAAACAAGGGCGGCGAGAACGAAGCCAAAGGCGGTTGCCAGGAAGCTCACAATGATCGATTCGCCGAGGAACTGATAGACCAGCGCACGGCGTTGCGCGCCAAGCACCTTGCGAAGTCCAACTTCTTTCAACCGCCGCGAGGCACGTGCCGTGGCGAGGTTGATGTAGTTGAAACAGGCGATCAACAGGATAAAGCCCGCAATGATTGACAACGTGTAAATATTATTCTGACTTCCACGTTTTCCATTTTCCCACGACCGCGGCGTTTCCAAATAAATCGACGTCAGCGGCTGCAAGGGAAGGTCCTCGTAATACATGCCGCCTTTCTCCATGTTCCGAGTGATGAAGTCGGGCATTTTTGCCCTGAGCTTTTCCACCTGCCCCTCTCCTTCTTTGAGCAACAGGTAAGTATGAAAGCCGTTCCAGAACCACATATTATTTATGGGCTGATTCACCTGGTCGCTCCAGGTTCGGAAAGAGACCAACATATTGAACCGGATGTGTGAGTTTTCGGGAACATCCGCGACCAGGCCAGTGACTTTATATTCCTCCCCGTTCATGTTCAATGTTTTGCCCACGGGAGGCTCGTCACCGAAATATTTCTTCGCTGTGGACGTCGTCAACACGATGCTGTAAGGTTCGGTGAGCGCTTTTTTGGGGTTGCCCTCCAGCAGCGGAAAGGAGAAAATATCAAATACCGTTGAATCCGAGAGCAGGCAACCCTCTTCAAAGACCGACACGTCGCCCTTACGCACCAGGAAGCTCCAATCCTGCATCCGGACAAACTTATCCACTTCCGGCATCTGGCTGGCCAACGCAGGGCCCATCGGGGGCGAACTGGTGGACTGGAATAGCATCTCATTCTCCGTCCGCAGGTTTTCGACGATCCGGAAGATGCGATCAGCCTTTTGGTTGAACCTGTCGTAGCTCAGCTCGTGACGCACGTAGAGGGCAATCAGCACAAAGGAGGCGATGCCAATAGCCAGGCCGAGGATGTTGATGATGGAGAAGCCCTTATTCTTAAGCAGGCTTCTGAAGGCGGTTTTTAGGTAGTTGCGCAGCATAGAGAGGGTACTTTGAGAGTTGGAGAAAGTTACAAAGCATTTCCAGTAATTTCGAGGGGGTGGAAATGGGTTGATTTTGATCATCCAGTGGTAGGATGATGGACAGATGGAAATAGTTGAGATGAATCGTCTAATTCAGGGAGGCTACTATTGGGCACATTTGGAGGAGTATGCTGAGGGTCTTCCCTACCCTGAGCTAGTCAGTTTTGACAGCCAATCGAGCCGCTGTTTTTCGGCAGCCTTTTGACGCTCCAGCTTTGCCGTTAGCAACTCTGTGCCTTTAAAGCCGGCAGGGAACTTGAGGGTTAATTAATATCCACTTCAGTTAATGAATTATTATCCCTTTTATATCTTTCAATATAGTATTCTATACTATGGGCTGTACCGGTAATAAATATCTTACCAGAATATTTATCAACAATTAGCGGTGAATTTCCTGATAATTGATAAGCTGGGTCTTTGTCAATTAAAAATTCTTTTGAATTATAGAAAAAAAACCCATCCAAATTCTTCTTCTCTGATCAGATCCTCAATTAAAATCAAAGAATAGTCATCATTGCGACCACTATCTAAATATCCTGAAACAATTTTCTTTGCTGCTTCTAATGAGATCATTTTCTTAATTGAAATTTAATTTGTAGGCAAGAATGAAAAGGAAACTATTCTTCTTTGGCCAGATTTTGAAACCATCTCCCCTTTAGGCGCTAGCAGAAACGGAGGCGATTTCTATTGCTTCGTTCAAAACGGAAAAAAAATCCGATTCATTTCTGGCAGATTTTGAAAAAATGGGGGTCTCCCAACGTTGATTTTTGATCACGAAAATTTTGAATCCTGCATTTCCGTCAGACTCACTTCCAGGATACCAGCCAACGTCAAGAACATGGGTATCCGTCCCGTGTAAGTAAATTACTTGGACTAAGTCCTCATTAAGCTCCCAAATTTGCTCATGCATGGGTTTTGAGAAATCAATATCAAAAGTATTATAGTCTACTATCCCCTGCTTGAAATTTACATTGCTGAGCGCGTTCATCCGTTTCGCTGTTTGGGAAAAAGTTAAGAAATCATCCGGTCGGTATTTTTATATCGCCAATGCCTCGGCGATTGCGAGTAAGGTATGTGGATACTACTCAAACGCGCAATGAATCCCTGAACTCGGGGGCTAACAACAGGCGGATAGCCTCAGAGACAGCTAGCCTTCTAATTCCAGAACCCTTCCTTACTATTAAACGTCGGACAAGGAATCAGCTTATACTTCTTCTTCACACTCTTATTCGAAGGCTTCGAATTGAACTCATACACAATGGAGATTTCGTGTGCACCACCAGAGGCGGTTTGCATTTCGGAGATGGTGAAGTCGTAGCTGTAGCCGATGGTGAGGCTCTTGAAGTACAGGCCAAGATAGAGGATGAGGGCATCTTGAGTGATACTGTTGATCACCGTTTTTTGGAATGGCTTGCCGCGGTACCAGACGCCGACGGAGATGGGGTCTACGTGGTAGTTCAGGCCGAGGTCGAGTTGGGTGAAGGTGTTGCCCTGCATGCGGTAGATGAAGGACGGCGTAAGGTAAGAGGCGCGGCCACGGTTGCTCAGGCCGCCACTGAGGTCGAGACGGATGCCGCCGTGGATGGCGGTTTTCATGCCGAGGCGGCTCACGTCGTTGAGGACGGACAAGTTGGGCCGGTTCATGTGTGCGAAAGAAGCGCCGAGCCAGAGACTCTTTGAATAGAGCAGGAAGCCGGAGCCGAAGTCAAAATAACTTTGGCGGCCCAGTTTGTTCACGTCGGGGTCCAGGGAGATTCCGTCGTATTCCAGACCGTCGCCGAGGCGGAGTTTGGAGCGGTCGAGGCCGTTGGTGCCGTAGCCGAAGGAGAGGCCGGGTGAGAAGACGATCTTTTCGGTGAGTTTGATCTTGTAGGAATACAATAGGCTAGCCGTTGTGGTGCGCCAGCCGGCGGAACCCATTTTGTCGGTGGTGACGAGCAGGCCAAAGCCGCTGCGGAGTTCGTTAACAAAAATGTCGTACGAGAAAGCGGAGGTCTGGAAAGCCTGGGGCAGGCTGGGCCATTGGATCCGGTGGTTCAGCACGATGCGTTGCTGGGGTGTGATGCCGGTGAAGCCGGGGTTAAGATAAAGCGGTGCCTGGTAGTATTGCGAAAATTGCGGATCCTGTGCCGACGCCGCGAGCCCTATAAAGACAAAAGCGATGAGTAAAAGTTTTTTCATTCCCGGTTAATCAAAATTCCTCGTTACAAAATTTCAAAATCAAAAAATGTATACCCTGGGATCGCTTTGCATCCCAGGGTATCACTGGTTTACCGTATCAATGTCACGTCGCCGAGCTTGGTGGTCCGCTGACCATCGGAGAGCCGTAAGACGAGTTTGTAGACATACACTCCCGCTGGCATGAGCCTTCCGTTCTTGTCGTAGCCATCCCAGCCGATGTTCTTATCCTTGCTTTCGAAGATGAGGTTGCCCCACCGGTCGAAGATCTGCATGGCAAATTCTTGTACACCGCGGGTGATGGGCAGGAACACGTCGTTAAACGTTCCGTTGCCGGGGACGCCTCCCGTGGACCCGTTGGGGTTTGGCGTGAAGGCGTTGGGCAGCTTGATGAAGCCTCCATCGAGGGCGGTCACTTCTTGTTGTGCTGTGTCGTAGCAAACAATGTTTCCGTCCAGCACGCCGTCGCCGTCAACGTCCTTGTTGCCGTTGTCATAACCGGCGGTGAGGGTGACGATGTATTTGCCTTCCAGTTTGTATAAGTGACGGGGTTGGAACTCGTTCGATTTGTCGCCGTCGTTAAAATCCCACTCATACTGGCTTGCGCGCAGCGACTGGTTGAAGGTCTGCATTTCCGTGTCGGGCACGTAGAGGGGATTCGGTCTCAGTTGGAAGAGCGCCGAGGGCACATCGTATACTTCTATGCCTTTCTGGTTGGCAAAGTCGGTCTGTCCCGTCGCCAGGAAACTGGCCGTAAGGTAGATGTCATACTTGCCGGGTTTCAGGATGCGGAAGACGGGCTCGCGCAGGTTCGATGTGGTGACGAGGCCATTCTGATCATACAATTCCCAATAGAACGTATCCGCTCCGGGCGACAGGTTTTCGACCGTGATGTCCACCGGGAAACAAGCCGCAAGCGGTGTGGCCTTGAAGGCCGCTTTCAAGAGTGGCAGCTCGATGTTGATCGGCTTGCTGACAGCGCTCACGCACTGCTTGTTGTCGATGTCGCGGGCGTCGATGTTGACGGCTTTGAGGATGACGTTCTTCACTCCAGGCGAGAAGTAGTCCACGGTGAAGGGTCCTGCTCCGTTGGCGCTGGGGGGTGTGGCCTTGATGTCGTCGAAGTCCCAGGTGTATTCAAACTGGGTGGGATCGACAGGCGTCGAGTTGTTGATGAACTGCACCGTTGACACTCCGCCAACAAAAGGTGACGGGGGATCCGGAACGTTGCCGATGGCGGCGGTGACGCCGCGATATACTTTTACTTCTTTCTTGTATACATCGCCGCATCCCTCGTTGTTGTTGGCTTCGTAAACCACTTCGTATACAATAGGATTGGTCGTCGTGTTGTTGGTCATCACAAAGGTAACATCGGGCAGTGGACCGGTGCGTTCGTCCAGGCGGTCGGTCTTTCCGATCTCGTGATAATACCAATGACCAATGTCCACTCCTTCCGACTGATCTTTGAAGCGAATGCTTTCGCCGCTACAGAGGATCGGGTCGCCGGGGGTGATGTTGAGCGACACTCTGGGGAAAACCTTAATAGGGTTCGTGCTGAATTTGTCGCTACATCCGCTACCGGGATTGCTGGCGGTCAGCTTCACGGGATAGATGGTGTTGTTCTGTGTCGACCCCGCTGTGAAAACGTGGGAAACGGTTTGTGTGCCCAACCCAATGGAGCCGGGGAGAAATACATCCTGCGATCCGTCGGTGTAGTCCCATGTATAGGTCACATCCGGTTCCACGAACCACTGGAAGGTGAACGTTCCACCCGAGCACTGTGCGTCGGGAGCCAGTACCTGGAAGTCGGAGTTGATCTTGATCACGTTCGTGGTCACGGTCTGAGGAACGTCTGTGGCCACGCAGCCGTTGGCATCTTTCACGCGGAGCAGCTTGTAGGTCTGCGTCTGCGAGAAGTTGGGGATCTCGATGTTTGTGCTGGCGGTTCCGGCAAGATTGACGTAGGTGTCTGATCCGGCCGAGTAGTCATATTCAATAGGTGCACGGCCCACATTAAGCTGGATGTTCAGCACCAGCGTCAACCCTTCGCAAAGTTGAGACGCACCGGAGAAAAGTACTTCCGGCAGCGGGTTCACGGTCACCTTCACGATGTTGTCCTTGCCTTTGACATCGCAGGATACACCCGTGCGCGTGGACACGCTTTCCACCAATCTTCTGTAGTAGGTTGTTTGCGTGATGGCCGGGGGATCATAGGTAGGTCCCGTCTCCGCCGGAAGAATGTCAAAGAAATCGGCATCGTTGTTTGTGAACGACATCTGCCATCTGAACTTGTAATTCAGCACGCCACCGGAAGGCGGCGCTTGTTCGATGATCGCCACCGGATCCTGTCCAATACAAATGGCCTGATCGCTGCCGATGAAGCCGGGGTTGAACACAGGGGGATTGCCAATGATAGCCGAAGCCGGAAGCGACGGGCAACCTTTCACGTCTTTGACGATCATGGTGTAGTTGCCATCGAGTAGGTTCAGGAAGGTATGACCGTTCGTGGTCGTGTTGGCGATGATGGGGTTTGCCGGATCGCTGGACTTGGTTAAGGTCAGCGTGTAGTCCTGGGGAGAATTACCGCCTGAAAAGGTGGTAGCGATCTCTCCATCAGGGTAGTCGTGGCAGCTCAGGTTAAAGCCGTTGGCATCCACGGCGGAAGCCATGCTGTTGATCTCTACCTGGGTAGGCTGCACCAGCGTGACGGGGTTGGACGTTGTCGTACAATTGTGAGCATCGGTCACGCGCACGTTGTAGGAACCTACGCCAAGGTTATCAAAGATGCCGTCGTTATTGGGGTCGGTGGTGTTCGTTTGCAACAACAGGTATTGTGAGTAAGGCGCTGTTCCTCCGGCTGCGGCGGTACTGATGATACCATCCTTGCCCAGGAAGCAGGTGATTTGCTGATCAATATTCAAGACCGACGTCAGGGCCACCGGTTCAACGACCGTGATCACGTCCGACAAGGTACAGCCCTTTGAATCTTGCACCTCTACTGAATGTCCACCCGCAGCTAGCGCGGAGAAGGTGTAGAAGGTCGTACCGGCGTTGATAAACGGACCTCCGTCGATGCGATAAGAATAGACGGGCGTACCGTTGGTTACGGTTATGGTGATCTCACCGGTATTGTCGCCATTACACTTGAGATCTGTGATGGTCTTGTTGATGGACATGCTCGGGTTCACCGTGTGCGTGACCGTCACCACTTTTTTACAGCCGGTGGGCGTATACACCACTTCCACGAACAAGGGTACGCCGTTCGTTACCACATAGGCGGGCAAGTTGGCTGCTGGTATCGCAGCGGCCGGGCCCAGGCGTGGATCGGAAGTATACCAGGTGATGGCTGTCGTGGGTGTGCCGGCATCGGGCGTGACGCTGATTTCCAGGGCCGTGAGATCGGCCGTATAGGTTGTGCCACCCGGAACGTCGGAGCAAACCGTCAAAATCTGGCCATTGGCCACCGGCGATTTCAGTACGGTTACGGTAAAGGTCTGAGGAGGATTGGTACATCCGCCAGCGCCTTCTTCTGTGGAAGGATTTTTCGCGCGGACTTCAAAGGTCACCACACCATCCAAGGTCGACGAGGTGTTCGTCAGGATCATGTTGGAGATGTTGCCCAGGCCTGCTGCCGGGCTGCCGATGTTGATGTTGGGATCGTAGCTCTTCACCAGCCACAAAAAGTTTGCGTCGGAGTTGTTGGGCGAGGTGAACGCAACATTCAAAGGATCGCCATTACACAAATTGGGCACCACCACAGGGTCGACATCCGAACGGGGGTAGATCGTCACGGTGACCGTCGTTGCCGGACTACCGGCACAACCCAGCGAAGAGCTGTACGGAAGGATCACGTATTTGACGTCCTGATTTACGCCTGTCGTGTTGACCCAGGTGTTGTCGTGAATGACGTCATCAAGATATAGCGTGGTCCCATCGGCCACCGGTATAGCCGACGTCGGCGCTACCCCAGGAGGCACGATGATGCTGTTGATGATAAACCGGTCTGCAGGGAACGTGTTGGCCCGCGAGATCAGCGTGATGCCGGTAGGTTCGTCACTACAGATCATCTTGTCGAGACCAGGGCTCAACTGAGGCTGCGGACGAACCGTCACCGTGATGATTTGGGGCGTACCCGGGCATTCTTTCGTAATCGGTCCGATGGGCATGGGGAAAACGGTGGTCACTTCACTGATGGGCGTTACGGTATAGCTCACCGGCAGCGGCGAAGCCGACAAGTTTTCGAATACGTGATTTTGTATAAAATCGGCCGCCAGGTTGGTCTGCGGGAAAGTCTCCGGTGCATTGGGCGTTATATACCCGAGGCCGGCCGAGTAAATAGCATCGTTGATGGTGTATTTGTCGATATCGACAGGGCTTACGGGGCCCGGTCCGGTTGATTTTGCAAAGACGATATTCGTTGGTGTGTCGCTACATACGGCCTGATCATTGTCGGCCATAATGGGCCTTTTGTTGACCTGAACGTTATAGGTGCCCTCAGGGCTCACGCACACGTTGTTCACCTCCGTCACGGCAATCACCACGTCTTCGTTTGAAAACTCGACAAAGATGTCGGGGAAGGTCTGACCGCTGCTCACAAAGGCCCCTCCGATCGAGTTGTCGGATTGCCTGCGGATCTCCCAGTTATAGTTGGATGCCGGGTTGGGCAACGAAACATGATATGGTATGGAATTGTCGTTTTCGCAAACCACAGGGTCTCCTGTGATGATTGGCGCCACGGGTTGAGGCGACCTTAGGATGGTGAGCGGCACATCCGATGTGCTACAGCCGTTCAATTCAATCCTCACTTTTATATCGGCAGCCGTAGGTGTGGCCGTGTAAGGGAATTGGAGCAGCACATAAAAGTCATTGACCGTACCACCGGCAAAAACAATAAATTGACCGGGGCCCGTAGGGACCGTCCAGTAGTATTTAGCTCCAGGTACACTCGTCACCTGGTAGGTTTGAACCGGTAAAGTATTCACAGGTTGCCCGGAAGCACCCATGCACACCGTGGGGTCTCCAATGATGGCCTGGTCGTTAGGGAGCAAGTTAACCTGCAGGGTGAGTTTCACAATGGTAGGGCAACTGGGCAACGTCATGTAAGTAACACGCGCATATACGTCCTTGCTTCCTACCACGGAAGCGATAGGCGCCACAATGGGATTGACATTGTTTTGGGCATCGGGCAATGTATTGAACCAGGCTATCGCGTTACCCGGAGTAGTCACTGCGTTTTTGAAGCGCGGGTCTCCGATCAGATCGACGTTGCTGGTTGTGTTGGAGCCAGGTGTGTCCTCACAAAGGGCCACGGTAGCATCTTGTGCGCTGGGCAGCGGCCGAATGTTTATACTAACACTTCCATCGCTGGTACATCCTGTCGCGGTTTCTTTAATGCGGGCAATATACACTTTGCCATCAGGCACATTCATGAAAGGAACTGTAGGATCGGCCACCAATGTTCCCAAAGGCGGAGGTCCATCCTCATACCACTGTATCGTGCGGTTGGCAGCAGGAACGGCGGTGATGGCACTTTCATAGTCGGTGAGCAGCACCGTGGTGGTGACGGGTGCTCCAGCAGGAGCCACCTCACAAAGCAGTGGAGTCAGGTTCGAGGCGCTCGGTGCGGTGATGCGGTTGATAACTACATCGTCAAAATCGGTACACAAGTTGCCTCCGGCGCTGGTGAGGGTCCAGCGCACCGTTACTGAGTTGCCCGGGGCCGGCAGGTTACCAATGGTGGCATTGGGATCCGTGTCGTCCGAGATGGTTGCGCTCCCTGACACAACGGTCCACTTACCCGTAGCGCCAAAGGGCGCCGGATTTTGGGCACTCATCTGAACGCTGGTCTCGCAAACATTGAGCGGCGATGGTCCTGCATCGGCCACTGGCTTCCGGTCGACGTTGATCGTAAAGTCCTGGTCGGCCGCGGCACAGGTGCTTCCTGGTTGCGGAATGGCTGTAGCCTTCATCTTTAGCGGGGTGCCTGCCAGGTAATCGGCATTGTTGGCATTGTAGGTGGCCGATAAATTGCCACCGCCCGAGATGATGGTCACAATCGATCCATTGCCCGTGACTACTGAAAACGTTCCTCCATTGGAGCCTCCACCATATGTTCCCGCGATGGTGATGGGCGTGATGACGGCTGCACCGGGCAAAAGACATACGTTATTGACATCGGGCGCCGCTACCTGGGGTTTTTGATAGTACGTTACCGTCACCGAGTTAAAAGCTGCGGGACAGTTACCGCTGGTCACTCTCCATTCGAGTACATAGGCACCGTAGGCAAAGGCAGGGCCATTGAGGGTTACATCCGTGGTCGGTGATGTGGGATCCACGATCGTGAGGGCAGCAGCGGAACCGCCGGTGACGGTCCAGACGCCTGTACCGATCGTCGGTACGGGGGCTGCCAAGGTTGCCGTTTCGCCGCACGCGCTGATAGCTGGCATGGCGGCAATCGGAGTCGGGTTTGCACCAAAGTCAATGATAACTTCATCGGTGAACGTACATGACCCGGTCACGACCGTCCACACCATCGTATACTCCCCGGCAAGCGTAGGGCTTCCGATGGTAAGGGCTGTATTGGGATCGTTGGCGTTTGTTGTATATCCAGGGGCCGGCCTTCCTGCCGGCACGCTTGATTTGTAACTCCAGGTACCTGTTCCCGCTGTCAGTGTAGCCGTCAGTGGCAAGGAAGTGAGCGATCCGCAAAATGCCTGGTCTGCTCCTGCCGTCGGAGGTGTCGGGTTCGGGGTTATGACCACCGTTTGTGTGTTGCTGTTCACCGTGGCACAAGGACCGTTGTCAACCACTGCTCTGTAGGCATAGGTTCCGGCCGTTAAGACGCCCGGCGTAATCGAACTACCCGATGCGGGGCCTGTGTATGTGTTGAATCCACCTCCATTGATCTCGACCTCCCAGTGATCGATCGTACCCACATAACCTGATAAGGTCAGGGGGCCCACCGAGGTCCCCTCGCACGCATTGGGCACACCACTCAGGGTACCGGGCACGGTTTGATTAAAGACACGAACCGTAAAATCCCGGTCTGTTGTACAGTTCGGATTTGAAGTATAGCGGCGACTAACCCTCACGTTGCGGTCGACATAGAGTTGGCCAGGCGCAAACGCGACGGCTACGTTAAAGGTCGTTGAGGTGGCCGTGGTCCCACTGGGGGTGACACCGGTGTCGCCGGTAAATACATACTCCGTGGTGCCACCAAAGGTAGTTGTCGCCGGGGCGGGCATGACCACGTTAAATGAATTGCCGTTACAAATCTGCGCGGGTGGTGCCGTTGTCGGGTTCGGAACGGTGATCGCCTCACGAATGGTTTTTGTCAGTTTTACAGCCGGGCTTTCGCAGTTCAGTGCATTGGCTACATTGGGTCTGTAGGTCGCCCAGACGATATAATTGCCCGCGGTTGTATTATTGGTATAGCCGGGTACGGAGGATACCGGAAGCGAAGTGGACGTACCGGTCGAGATTGGTGTACCGGGCGCGTCCGGGCTTCCTGGCACGTTGCGATACCAGGTGACTAAGTTTCCGGCAGGTACGCCTAATACGTTAAAATTGCTAGGGGTAGTTCCGTTACAAACCGTTTGATCTGTTCCTGTTGGTGGCGGCGGTTGGTCCACGATCCTAATCCGTGCGGTTTCTATGACAGGGGGTCTGACGTTATATGGATTACAGGTATTCCAGTAATTCATCGTGATCTCGAAGATTTCGCCCACCTGTGCCGTTGCCGGTACGGTAATGATCTGCGTGGTTGCCGTCGGGAATCCAGAATTTGTGACCGAAACTGGGGAGGCATCTACGGTCCCGTTAAAGGGAAATGTGCGCGGCGTACCCCCGATCTTAACAGCACCTGTGATGTTGGAAGCGCCGGTGCCATAGATAAATTGTCTCCAGCGCTGTTTGTCGTTCGGACCGAGTACGAGATCGGGTGGGACGCAGTTGAGGATCGAGCGATCAGTGAAGGTAACGTTTGTCTCAACGCCGGCGCAAACCAAGTACTCGTTTACATTGGTAAGTGTTTCCAACAGCGAAAGTCTTCCCGTGTTCTCATCGTCGGTGTTCCAACGAACAAAGCGCGGCGGTGTTCCCAGGTTAGCGGCGCAAACTGCATTGTCGACCACGAGACGAACATCTGGGCGGTACTCGCATTTTACCTGACCTCCGTTGGGGGGGAAAAAGTGCGTGGCAGACGCGAAATACCGACCGGTAGAGATCATTGCAGCGTTTACTCTTTGGGGTGCTGATCCGTCATCCCAATTTATTTCATACTGTATGAGCGATGCGCCGCCGGAATCGTCGACGTTATTAATATCAATTTCAATCAGACCGGGAGTAATGGGACTGTTGGCACATGTCGTACCGTTATCGCGGTTAGCAATAGAGCCAGTGAAGATACCTGTATGGTCCAAACCGTTACAGCCTTGCGAAAACGCCTCAAAAGAAAACAGATTGAGTGCGGAGATAATGAAAACAAGCCAAAAAAATGGTCGACGTAGAAGTTTAGGCATACGCAAATGCGTTTAAAAACTGCGAATTAACAGGTATTGCCGATTAAGCCAAAGACTTACCTTTTTCCTAAACTATAGACAACCCTGTATCCGTATTAAAAAATCAAAGTAACCCAACCAGGTTAAAAAGTGTCCTCTCTAATTTGCTTCTGTTGATCGCGGCCTGGACGAACAGGCCGGTCGTTGCCGGTCGCTATGGCACGATAAAAAAATGGCGCTCATCCGTCAACCCTGCGAAGCGTCCACACCAAGCCCGCTCACATACTCCACCCAACGTCATCGGTGCAGACAAAAAGCAAATGTAGTAACTTTTGGCAAACCCGCGCCCGGACCCATCGGCAATCCGGCAGGCTCCCGATACAGGCGATGAATTCCCTCGCGGATTCGGGAAAACCTTCGGAATAATCCCTTGTAGTTTGAACCGTTACCCCTACCTTTGCCCCCGATTTTTTACGCCTTTTTCAGATCTATGTCAACCACTGCCAAGTATATCTTTGTTACCGGAGGCGTTACATCCTCCCTCGGAAAGGGCATTATCGCCGCCTCCCTGGCCCAATTGCTCCAGGCGCGCGGTTTTAAAGTCACCATCCAGAAATTCGACCCCTACCTAAACATCGACCCCGGCACCCTCAACCCCTACGAACACGGCGAGTGCTACGTGACCGACGACGGGGCCGAAACCGACCTTGACCTGGGCCACTACGAACGTTTCCTCAACGTGCGCACCTCCCAGGCCAACAACGTGACCACGGGCCGGATCTATAACAACGTTATTACTAAGGAGCGCAAAGGCGAATACCTCGGCAAAACCGTCCAGGTAATCCCCCACATCACCGACGAGATCAAGCGCAACATCTTCCTGTTGGGCGAAAGTGGTGAATACGATTTCATTATCACCGAGATCGGCGGCTGCGTGGGCGACATCGAATCGCTTCCTTTTATTGAAGCCGTACGCCAGGTGAAATGGGAACTTGGACCCAACAGCTCCATGGTGATCCACCTCACGCTTATCCCCTACCTGAAGGCTGCTAAAGAACTGAAAACCAAGCCCACACAGCATTCCGTGAAGGAATTGCTTGAAGCTGGGATCCAACCCGATATACTGGTTTGCCGCACAGAAATGCCCTTGCCGATGGACATTCGCAAGAAAATGGCCCTTTTCTGTAACGTACACCTCAATTCCGTTATCGAAGCCATGGACGCCGACACCATCTATGATGTGCCGATCCTGATGCGCAAAGAGAAGCTGGACGAGCGTGTTTTGGCTAAACTGAAAGCAACCTCTAAAGAGGAGCCCGTGCTGGAGCAATGGAAGAACTTCCTGGGCAAGCTCAAAAACCCCGTTAACGAAGTAAACGTGGGGCTTGTGGGTAAATATGTGTCCTTGCCCGATGCCTATAAGTCCATTGCCGAGGCGTTTGTACACGCCGGGGCAGAGAACGATTGTAAAGTGAACGTGAAATGGATCTCGTCCGAAGAAGTGACGAAGGAATCCGTGGACCATATCCTGAAAAACCTGGATGGCGTGCTCGTCGCGCCCGGTTTTGGCGAGCGCGGTCTGGAGGGCAAGATCGAGACCATCCGCTATGTCCGGGAGAACAAAGTACCGTTCTTTGGGATCTGCCTGGGCATGCAATGCGCCGTGGTGGAGTTTGCCCGCAATGTGCTGGGCCTGGAAGCCAGCTCTACGGAGCTGAACCCCAAGACCAAGAATCCGGTGATCGACATGATGGAGGAGCAGAAAAAGATCACCATCAAAGGCGGCACCATGCGCCTGGGATCGTATGATTGCAAGCTCAAAAAGGGAACAAAAGCCTATGCCGCCTACGGCGAGAGCCTGATCCACGAACGCCACCGCCACCGCTATGAGTTCAACAACAAATACCTCGACCAAATGGAACATGCCGGCCTCAAAGCAGTGGGCGTGAACCCCGAATCGAACCTGGTGGAAGTGGTTGAATTAAAAGACCATCCCTGGTATGTGGGCGTTCAATATCACCCCGAGCTGAAAAGCACGGTGCTGAACCCTCATCCCCTGTTTGTCAAGTTTGTAGAAGCTGCCCTTGAGCATAAGAAAATAAAAGCCTGACCCTTCTCGTCTCTTCCCTTGCGCCTTTGCGAACATCTCTGGATCCCGCGAAGACACAAGACGCAAAGAGAGGGCGCTAAGGTCTGTTATCTTGAAAATTGAAACACGAACGTAGAAATGGATAGAAATTCCGCCATTGGCATTACTTTGATCGCAGCGTTGTTGCTGGTTTACTTTTATTGGTTCTCTCCCACGCCCAAACCCGTGGCCCAGAACGTGGAGCCCACGGTCCGCACCGAAGCAAAGGCGGATACGGTAAGACGCGTTGAAGCCCTTCCCGACAGCGTGCTGGCCGCCACCTACGGCGATCTTTCCACCGCCATGAAAGGTGAAGAGACCACTACCCTGCTGGAAAACGAAGACCTGAAAATAACCTTCAGCAACAAAGGCGGTCTCATCCGCGAAGTGGAGCTGAAGAAATTCAAAACCTACAGCCAGCAAGCCCTGAAGCTGATGACGCCCGACGCATCGACCTTCAAGCTGAAGACCATTTATCAGGGAAAGGACCTTGATCTTTACGGCTTATACTACACCCTCAGCCAACGCAAGAACGCCGACAGCACCGAAGTGGTCTATACGGTTGCCCTGGCCAACGGCGCAAAGATCGAGCAGGTCTACAGCATTCCGGCACAAGGCTATGAGATCGGATACAAGCTGCGCACCGAAGGACTGGGCGAGCAACTCGCCGGCGAGAATCTGTTGCTGCAATGGAAAAGCACCGTGCGCCCCATTGAAAAAGATCTGACCGATACCCGCATCAATACGACGATCACCTACTATGCCGATGACAGCTACAATGAACTGAAACCGCGCTCGAAAGACAAGGAGTCGGAAGCCATTGCCAAACCACTGAAGTGGGTGGCGGTGAAGGAGAAGTTCTTTTTGTCCTCGATCATCGCGAAGACGGCTTTTGTCGGAGGCAACGTAGAAACCTCCATCGACAATGGCGACAGTTCCGTGGTGAAGTATGCCAACATCGACCTTCAGATCCCCAAGAGCCAGTTGACCGCCGGCAAAGCGGATTTCAAATTTTACTTCGGCCCCAACGACTACAAGAAGATCGGCAACGTGACGGAAGGTTTCCGCAAGAACGTGTACCTGGGCTGGCCCCCGGTATATTGGATCAACAAGTTTGTCATCTTCCCGGTGTTCCATTTCCTCACGGGCATCATCTCCAACTACGGGCTCATCATCATCATCCTTGTGCTGTTGCTCAAGCTGGTATTGTTCCCGCTGTCGTATAAGTCCTACCTCAGCATGGCCAAGATGAAAGTGCTGAAGCCCGAACTCGACGAGATCAAGGAGCGCGTGGGTGACGACATGACCAAGGTGCAGCAGGAGCAAATGAAACTGTATTCACAAGTGGGTGTCAATCCCATCAGCGGTTGTATCCCTGTGTTGTTGCAGATGCCGTTGATCTTTGCCATGTTCTATCTGTTCCCGGCCAGCATCGAGTTGCGTCAGCAGCCTTTGCTGTGGGCGGAAGATCTTTCGACCTACGATTCGTTGATCCATCTTCCGTTTGTGGTGCCTTTCCTGGGCAATCACCTCAGCCTTTTCACGCTGTTGATGACGGCTTCGACCTTGATCTACACCTGGCAAAACAACCAGATCTCGTCCGTTCAGGGACCGATGAAATCCATGTCCTACATCATGCCGCTGGTCTTCCTGTTTGTATTGAACTCGTTCTCCGCCGGCCTCACGTTCTATTATTTCATTTCCAACCTGGTGACGTTCGCCCAGCAGGCCATCATCAAACGGTTTGTCGACGAAGGCAAGATCCGGGCGATCATGGAAGAAAATAAAAAGAAAAATGCTACGGGGGGCGGCAAGAAATCCAAGTTCATGAGCAAGCTGGAGGAAGCAATGAAGTCCAGTGAAGAAGCCCGGCGCAAAGCGGAAGAGGAACGCAGGAATAAGAAAAAGTAAATTCTAGGATCAGGTAAAAATAGATACCTCACCCGTCAATCGGGTGAGGTATTTTTTTTGCTTCGTCATTTCAAAATGGCTTCTCTTGATTCCGGCGGCGTTGGGCGCTCGCGCTTTTTTTCCTTATCTTATAAACAATCTATGCTTATACCCTCTATGGGCAAGTACTTCTTTTCGGTCCTGGCTTTTGTTTTCACGCTGTCGGCTTGCCGGGCACAGTTTGTTTCCGTGGAAGACAGTCTCGAAGTGCTGTTGCCCCACCTGCAAGGCCGCGAACTTGTAGACGCCGTGAGCGCCATCGCCGAAGAGAACATTCACTCCGATCTTGAAAAGCTCGACCGCTATGCCAACGCCGCCGACAGCCTGGCACAACGTATTGGCTATCCCGAAGGGGAAGCCATGGCCCGCATCATAAAAGGTTACAGCCTCTATTGGCGTGGTCACCTGGCCCAAGCCCGCGAGGCCTTTCAACGCGAATTCGACCGGTCGGTTGCCCTGAAATTTACGCGCGGCATCTATATGGGACAGGAAGGTGTGTTCATTACGTCGCTGCGCCTCGGGGAGATCGAAAAGGCACATCAATGTGTGGAGTCTTTATTGACTTTCGTGAAAACCATACCGGATTCGGTCGAAAGAAATTTTTACATCACCGAGGCGAACAACAAGCTCGCCTACTACTACATCATCCTGCACGAATTCCCAAAGGCCCACGAGGTCCTGCGCGCGAACATGGCTTTTGCGCTGCGGCACCCGGGAAGCCCTCGCATCATGGGGATGATCCTGAAGACGATGGGCGATTTGGAATCGCGCGAAGATCTCACCCGCGAATCCATCGCCCACCTGGAGCAGGCCCGTGAATATTTCCGTGTTGTGCGCGACCGCCATAGTTACCTATCCTGCATCATGATCCAGGCGACGATGTATGCCCAGGCCGGCGAGACGGCGAAGGCCATGCTGATCTTTGAGGATCTCCTGACCCGGGCCAAACAACGAGGTTACCGGATCGGCATCGCCGACCTCGATTTTGAATTGGCGCAATTGTATGCTAATCAAGGCAAATTTGCGAAAGCCATCGCCTTGCAACTGGAATCCTTAGCGCTATACACCGAACTGAACCGGGTGAACGAAATGATGATCCTAAGGGAGGGACTTGGAAAAACCTATGTGAAGCTCGGCAACTTTCCACAGGCCATTACACATTTCAAACAAGCGATCCAGTTGTCGGAAAGCAATGTGCCGGAGGGGGAATCGCGCCGCGTTCTCTCCGATCTATACATCCTACTCAGCCAGGCGTCGCTTCGAATGGATGAGCGCGACGACGCAAACTATTACGCCCGCAAAGCTCTGTATTCACCCACAGCGCACGAAGACTTTGCGCTCGCCGTCCCGGCACTGAACAACCTGGCCCGGGTCTTTCTATCGCTTCAAGAGCCCGACAGCGCCGCCCGGACGCTGGTCACGATCACAAATCATCTTGATGTCATTCAATCCAACCGCGAACAGACCGTCTACTTCAATTCGCTTGGGGAGTTGAACAGACAACGGAAATCCTATGCGCAAAGCCTGGCGGCATTCGGCAAAGCGCTGGCGCTGAGCAAAGCAGCCCACTATGCCGATGAGCAACTGCTGGCCCTGAAGGGGTTGTCGGATGTGCAGGCGGAGACGCGACATCCCGGGGAAGCCCTCGCCCAACTGGAAAGCTATTACGCGCTGAAAGACTCGGTCTATTCCATGACCGCGTCCAACGAGATCACAGACATCCTCATAAAATATCAGACCGCGGAAAAAGAAAGGCTGAATGCGCTTTTGCGAAGCGAACAGATTGTTCAGGAGGCCAATTTCCGCACGCAGGGCATTACCTTGGTCCTGATCAGCGTGGTGTTGGCGCTGACGGCCCTGCTGGCGATCGGATTGATCCGCACCAATCTTGTAAACAAGAAACATAACCAGTCCCTGGCCGAAAAAAACCAGGAGATAGCTTTGCAGAACGAGGAGATCTCCTCGCAAACCGAAGCGATCGAGGCGCAGCACGAAAAATTGAAGCAGTCGCTGCAGGACCTCAAATACACACAGGCGATGCTCATTCACTCCGAAAAAATGGCGTCGTTGGGACAACTCACGGCCGGCGTGGCCCACGAGATCAACAACCCTGTGAATTTCATCTCCAGCGGCGTGGATGAGTTGACGCAGCAAATCGATGTCATCATCACGTTATTGAAACAATATGACGACGCGGCCCCTGCCCTTCCGGAGATTGAACAACAGGCAATTGTCGCCTTGAAAAACGAATTGGGCTTCGAGGATACGCTGGACGACATTCAGAACCTCAAAAGGCTCATCGGCACCGGCGTGGAGCGCACTACGCACATTGTGAAAAGCCTGCGCGTCTTTTCGCACGAAGGGCAGAAAGCCTTCAGCCACGCGAACCTTAACGAGCAGCTTGACGCTACGCTCGCCATGACCCAAAGTGAAATGCGCGGGCGTATCGAAGTGGTCAAGCGTTTTGACCCGGCGTTGCCGCTCGTGGAGTGCAACATTGGCGAGATCAACCAGGTGTTCATGAACATCATCCTGAACGGCATCCAGGCGATCGAAGACAAAGGGACGCTGGCCATCGCCACACGCTGGGATGCGCGGGAGAAACACGTACGGGTGGAAATTGCCGACACGGGCCGGGGCATCCCCGCCGACGTGAAATACCACATTTTCGATCCCTTCTTCACCACCAAGGAAGTGGGCAAAGGCACTGGCCTGGGACTGACCATCTCGGCTTCGATTGTGGAAAAACACCATGGCCAGATCCAGGTGCAAAGTGAAGAGGGACACGGCACATGTTTCATCGTAACCCTGCCCGAAACGCAGACCGCAACGGGCGGCATAGGCATCGTTGCAATGAGCAAGAACACGTTTCCCGCAACCGCGGGCGACGATAGTGATCAATAGTTGAGTGACGCGGTCGTGCATCGATCCGAAGTTATAAGTATATCTTCTGTCTGTATGAAAAGGATTTTCCTCGTTGTCTTTTTTTTCGCGATGGCGTTGTCGAGCCCGGCGCAGTTCATGTCGGTCGAAGACAGTCTGGAGGCTGTAGTGCCGCGCCTTCGTGGCAGGCCGTTGGCCGATGCCTTCAACGCCATCGCCGAGGAAAACATCCACTCCGACCTGGACAAGCTCGATCGCTATGCGGACCGGGCCGATAGTGTCTCAAACAACATCCACTATCCCGAAGGCGTGTTGCTGGCACAGGTCATCAAAGGATTTGGGCTTTACTGGCGTGGGCGCCTGGCCGAAGCCAATGCAGTGTTTCAGGAACAGTATCCCAAGGCCCTGGCTTTGCAGTTCACCAAAGGCATTCACCTGAGCCTGAACGGACTCTTCATCACCTCCCTGCGGATGGGCAAGGTGAAAGAACCCGGCAACTATATCCAGTGGGGATTGCAGCACGCGTCAAAAATTTCCGATCCCATGGAGAAAGTTTTTTACACGATCCAATGGAATGATGATCGGGCGATTTACTACTCTCAACGCCACGAATTTTCCAGGGCCAGGCAATTGATGAACGACAACCTGGCCTATGCCCGGCATTATCATGCAGGTGCTTTTTCGCTGGGCACGTGTTTGCTCAGCCTGGGCAGATTGAATGAGCTGGAGCGCCACACGGCACCGGCCATCGATCAGTTGGAGCAAGCCATGGTGCAATTCAAGATCGCCCGCAGCCGCCATTTTTATATGGCGTGCCAATTCTACCTGGCCAGTGTTTATGTTTTGGAAGGTCACGCCGAAAAAGCTGTTCGGCTCTACGAGGGTCTGATCGCCGACACGGAAAAGCGCGGCTACAAGATCGGCATGGCCAACGCCTACATCGACCTTGCCGAACTGTATGTGGCCCAGGGAAAATTTGCCAAGGCCATCACGCTGCAGATGAATGCCATCCAGTTGTTCCAGGAACTGAACCGCGTCACGATGCTGATGAGCACCTGGGAAGCCCTGGGCAAAACGTATATGAAGCTGGGCAACTATCCGCAAGCCATCTTCTATTTCCGGCAGGCCATCGACGTGTCGAAAAACAACAATCCGAAGGAGGCCTACGCTGTGCTGTCGGAACTCTATATTCTTTTAAGTCAGACGTCGCTGCGGTTGAATGACCAGGAGGAAGCTGGAAGATATGCACGTCTGGCCCTGGCACTTCCGCTGGAAAATAAAACCATCTCGCTCTCCACCCCTTCCCTCAACAACATGGCACGCGTGTACCTGTGGTCACGCATGCCCGACAGTGCTGCCGTGATCCTGGACACATTATCACGCCACCTCGACCAGTTCGAGTCGTCGCAAGAACAGGCGATCTACTACAATTCTGTGGGCGAATGGCAACGACAGCGCAAGCATCACACACAGAGCCTGAATGCTTTTGGAAAAGCGCTGGCGATCAGCAAAACAACACATTATGTCGATGACGAGATGACCGCCCTCAAAGGACTGTACGAAGCGCACAAGGCCATGGGACACCCCGATGTGGCACTGAACTACCTGAAGACCTATCATGCCAGGAAAGACTCGCTGTACTCCATAGCCACCTCCAACGAGATCACCGACGTTATCATCCAACATCAAACCGCAGAAAAAGATAAAGAGCACGCCATCCTGGTAAACAACGAACTGCTTCAAAAAGCAGACTTGCGCACACGAGGCATCACGTTGATCATGGTGAGCGCAGTGTTGCTGTTTGTTTTTTTGCTGGCCCTGGTGTTGGTCCGCGCCAACAAGATCAACCGGAAAAACAACCAGGTCCTCCATAGCAAGAACCAGGAGATCGCCGCGCAGAACGAGGAGATCATGTCACAAAACGAAGAGATCGAATCGCAACACAACCAGCTGAAGCAATCGCTGCACGATCTGAAATACACACAGGCCATGCTGATCCACTCCGAGAAAATGGCGTCACTGGGTCAACTCACTGCTGGCGTGGCGCACGAGATCAACAACCCTGTAAATTTCATTTCAAACGGTGTGGAAGGATTGATCCAGCAAACGAAGATCCTCGTCACCGTTTTACAGCGCTATGAAAGCGCCGCCCCACACTTACCTCCGGAAAAAAGAACGTTGATCACGGCCCTGAAAGAGAACCTTGGATTCGACGACACGCTGGACGATATCCAGGACCTGACCACGCTGATCAGGACGGGCGTGGAACGCACAGTCCATATCGTGAAGAGCCTGCGGACTTTTTCGCACGAAGGACAAAAGGCTTTTAGCCGGGTGAATCTGAACGAACAACTGGACGCCACGCTCATCATGACCCAAAGCGAGGTCAAGGGCCGCATTGAAGTGGTGCGCGTCTATGATCCCCAACTACCGCTGGTGGAGTGCAACATCGGCGAGATCAACCAGGTGTTCATGAACATGATCATGAACGCCATCCAGGCCATCCGCGAAAAGGGGACGATCACGGTGACCACACAACAACTCCCTGGCGAGCGAAAGGTGCGGGTAGAAATCGCCGATACCGGACCGGGCATTCCCAGCGAACTGCAACACCTGATCTTCGATCCATTTTTCACGACCAAGGAAGTGGGCAAAGGCACGGGACTGGGCCTGGCCATTTCCGCCACCATTGTTGAAAAGCACCAGGGAACGATCACCGTCGAGAGCGGGGAAGGACAGGGTGCCCGGTTCATCATTGTGCTCCCCACAACCCAGCCGCCCACCGTGACACGGCTCGCGCCGGAGGGAGCATGAAGACACGGTCGCCGAAAGCGAGACCTTAAAATTTCCGGATAATGAATTCCACCCGCCGGTTGAACTGCCGGGTTTCTTCGGTGTCATTGCTGGCGATGGGCTTGGTGCCGCCATAGCCTTTACCTGTGATGCGTTTGCTTTCCACTCCTTTCGAGATGAGATAGGCGCGCACTTTATCGACGCGGGCCTGTGAGAGTTTCACGTTTTGTGCCGGGATGCCCCGGTTATCCGTGTGGCCGGCCAGTTCTATTTTTACTTTTGGATTGGTCTTCAAGAAGGAAACGACCAGGTCCATTTCCGGGTACGATTGCGCGAGCAGGTTGGTGGTGCCTTGTTCGAAAAGAATGTCTTTCAGGTTCACCGTCACGCCCATGGCCACAGGCTGCAGTTTAAAATTCATCTCCAGCTCCTTCATTTCGTAGGTGTTCACATTCAGCTTTTCCATGGTGCTGATGTAGCCGGGGGCTTCGATGGTGATGCTGTATTCGCGGGTGGATGGAATGAGGATAGCGTAGCCGTTGCCCACGGTGGCCTGTACGGTTTCCGATTGTTCAGGCGAAGAGAAAAGTACACTCGCCTGCAGGCTTTCCCCGGTTTTGGAGCTGGTCACTTTGCCGTGGATGCGGATGCGCTGATCTTCGTTGAAGGAACGGTTGAGGGCCACGATCTTGGTCACCGTATCGGGTGTGTTGCGGACAGAGGCAACGACCGCACTATCCCGGTGGATGGGATCGTTGGAAATGAAAAGTTCTATGTTGGCGTAGCCGTCGCTGTTGTGCGTGCTGGTGTAGATGGAGAATCCTGACTTGTCGTAGTTGCGAAAGTACTCTTCGCGGCCTTCTGTATTGAAAGGCGAGCCCAGGTTCACCGGCGTGGTCCACGCCGTCCAGGTGTCATCGAGACGGCTACTGGAATAGATGTCAAAGCTGCCATAGCCTTTGCGGCCGTTGCTGGCGAAATAGAGGGTCTTGCCGTCGGCGCTCAGCGAGGGGCTCAGTTCCTGGAGTTGGGTGTTGATGGTGCTGCCCAGGTTCCGGGGCTCCGACCATTTGCCATCGGCGCCGCGCAACGTCACGTACAGGTCTTCCACACCACGGGTGCCATAGGTCTCGGCGGAATAGACAAAGACCGATTGATCGGGCGAAATAAATCCCGCCAGGATATCAGACTTGTTCTGAAAATAAGGAATGGTGATGTTCTCCGGTCTGGACCAGCCGTTGCCGTTGTTACGCGAAACGGCGATGCCTTGCGTTCGCGAAACATTGCCGGAGGGATCGTAGTGATTGACCAGGAAGAGTTGGCTTCCATCGGCAGAGAACCCGGCGACGGCATTGTAGCCCTTGTCGTTCAGGACCGGACCGGCGTGAACGGGTGCCGACCATTGCCCGGTTTCCGTGAGTACCGACACCCAGATATCGCCCGGGTCCTTTATTCCACCGCTGTTGGCAGAATGACCGGCCACCGTAATATAAAGGCTCCTGCCGTCGGGACTGACGACGGGATTAAGCTCGTCTTTTGGTGTGTTCACCAACTGGAGCGACTGACGCGTTAATGGCTGTGCGGAAAGGGTTTGGAGGATGCTATAGAACCCGATAACAAAGATTGCTCTCATGAATGTTTCAAAACAAAAGGCTGCAAATATATACAGACCCACCTGGATCACCCCCTACCATCCATATATTCCAACCTATTTGCTTACCCAGCGGTTTCCTTTCAGTGTAAAACGCCAGGGAAGTTTCGCGTCTTCGCCGGCATAGTCGATGCCGATGCGAGGGCTGGCTTCAATATTCTTCGAGGGGGTCTTTCGGCCGAAGTCTTCAATCCAAACTTCGTTATCCAGCAAAGACTTTCCATTCCACTTTCTGTCAATGCCCAATGCTTTGGTCAGTTTGCCGGGACCGGAGGTAAGATGAAATGGGTTGGTCAATTTACCCCGGCGTGCCTTCATGATCTCCACGCCTTCCAGGGGTTCGATCGCCCGGATCAGCACGGCGTCGGCAACGTCGGGCCGGTTGGTGACGACGTTGAAGAGGTAGTGCATGCCATAGATCAGGTAGACATAGGTGTGACCGCCCTTGTCGAACATGATGGCATTGCGTGGCGTCCTTTTGGCACCCTGGGGACCATAGGCATGGCTGCCCCGCTCCTTCCAGGAATAGGCCTCCGTTTCCACGATGATGCCGCCCGTGACCTCGCCGTCGATCCGGGTATACAAACCTTTGCCCAGCAGTTGACGGGCGACTTTGACGACGTTGGTCTGTTGATAAAAGCTTTCTGGTAGCTTCATACGGAGACTGATCGGGATGTGAAAAGATTGGCTAAATTTGACCGCCAAAATTTAAACAACTAACCTTTTTATACCACCAAAAATCAAACAGCTCATGAAAAAAACTCTAATGATCGTTGCCCTGGCATGTTTTAGCCTGATTACCTATGCCCAGGTGCTTACGCCCTCCGCCAGCCCTGCCGGATCGGTGTCTGCCACCGTCGGACTCACCAAGGTGAAGGTCGACTATTCCCGTCCGCGCGTGAAAGGCAGAAAGATCTTCGGTTCGGATCCCAGCGTGCTCCTGCCCTACGGACAGATCTGGAGAACCGGCGCCAACAACGGCACCAGGATCTCTTTTAGCGACGATGTGAAAGTAGAAGGCGTTGCCGTTCCTGCAGGTGAATACCTCATCTTCAGCTGGCCCGGCGCTACCGAGTGGACGGTCTCTTTATACAAAGACCTTTCCCTTGGAGGAAACACAGCCGAGTATAACAAAGCCAATGAAGCTGCTAACTTCAAAGTGAAATCCGAAAAGCTCACCGAAAAGGTGGAGACGTTCACCATCAACATCGGCGACATCAGCGACGACTCTAAAAATGCCAAGGTTCAATTGGCTTGGGAAAACACTTCCGTGAAATTCGGCATCACGGTTGACTTCGACGCCAAAGTGATGGAGTCGATCAAAGAAAACACCCAGGTTGATCCCGGTAACTATTTCTCCGCCGCTGTCTACTACCTGGAAAATGGTAAAGACCTGAAGCAAGCCCTGGAGTGGGTGAACAAAGCAGCAGCAGCCGACCCTGCCTTCTACATCCTGTACCAGAAAGCCCGCATCCAAAAAGCATTGGGCGACAAGGCCGGTGCTATGACCACGTCTACGGCTTCGTTGGAAGCTTCTAAAAAAGCTGGCAACAAAGACTACCAGAAAATGAATGAAGAGCTGATGAAGTCGCTCAAATAACAACGCGTTCCCTTAAAAAAATAAAACCATCCTGATCGCTCAGGATGGTTTTTTATTTCTCCCACACATTGGAGAAGCTAGACCTGGTTCAGGTTAAGACATTACTTACTTGCTGCGCGCTTCTTTCTTTGCCTTCTTCTCGGCACGTTTTTCTTTCAGCGTCTTAGTAGGCTGCTTTTTGGTTTCCTTTTTAGCATCTTGTGATTTAGACATGGCTATGTGATTTAAGTGTTCATTTCAAAAATAATGAAAAACTGAATATCTCAAAATGAGGAAGCCGGAAAGTTGCAAAAAGTAAAAGTAGCCGGTTCAGGTTGGTTGTTCATGTGCATGGCCGTCGCCCGGTCTGTCGATGTGGTGCCGGGCGATCGGGTTCATTCATAGATGTGCCGCTTCAACACTTTCTCCACGTCGGCATAGAACAACTGCTCGTTGCCTTCCGAGAGGGAGGCCGTGTCGGTTTCCCGGATGTGGGTGATGAGCGACCGGTAGTGATTCATGTCCACGGGCGTTTGAAGAAGTTCCTTCAGGTCCTTGCGGATAAATTCAACGCAGATGTGCGATAATTCTTTGATCTTGAACTGTTCGTTCACATAGGTTTTCAGGAAACGATCGTCGAGAAAATCTTTCAGGAGGTCGTTTCGTACTTTGAGGATGAGTTCGGCAATCGTGTCGTCGGTCCAGCGGGTGTGTTTGATATCTTCCATAGGGTTCATTTGTTCTTGAGGATCCAGCGCATGAGGTTGGTCCACGTGGGATGGTACTGCTCGCGTTTCAGGATGAGGTTCAGCAAGGGCTCGATCTTCTTTTTGCCAAACTCCGCGAACGCCTGTCGCTCGGAAATGCCACGCGCCTGGCTCTGACAATAGTGGTTGAAGTCTGCTTTCCACGCGCGCAGGTTGAAGGAAAATTTTTGCTCCAGGACCTTCCAGGTCCGCTCCATATGGACCTCCTGAAACTGGCGCGTGATGTCTTGTGGAAGCTTCTCCATAACTAAATACGTTAGTTAATGGATCAAATATACAAACTAATATTATTAGTATTTGTGTGCCGGTGTGATTTTATTTTGCGCCCTGGAAGTACAGAAAACGCCTTTTGTTGGCCTCAGCAAAGGAGGGCCATAGCTTTAGCAAAGGCGAGTTAAACCTACAGTTTAAAGGCCTGCCGACCGATCAGCTTCCACTGCCCCTTCTGTTTTTGCCACACCAGTAACACCCCCAGGTTGACCGTCCCAGGCTGACCGTCGTTGTTGGTCTCGCCGGTCAGTTTATGACGCACCAGCGCGAGGTTCTCTGAAATGGTGATGGTCTGATCGGCGAGCTCGATCGATTTAAAGTCCGACTTGCCCGTCACGATCGCCTCTACGAAGGCGGCTTTGTTTTCCACCTTGCCGCTGGAATGGCCATAGCTCAAAGCGTCGGCGGTGATCTTCTCCAGGCCTGCTTTGTCGGCGTCGACCATGGCCTTGCGCAGCGTTTCCACGGCGGCAGCCACAGCTTTCTCGTCGGCCGTTTGCGCCCGCATCACCAGCGAGCAACCGCAGAGCATAAGAAAAAGGAATGTTCTCTTCATGGTTGTTTATGTTTAATCAAAATGAAAATTGAAACATGTTGATGATCATCGGGCTTAGACGCCTGACGCTGTGCTATTTCTTCAAGGCCGGTGTCGCGGGCATCACCACCTGCAACAGGATCGACAACCCGATGACGACGGCACAACCGATCAGATTATAGAGCAGGTATGCGATGTCTGTCGCCGCATAGCAATATAAAACAATTCCCTCAGCCACGATCGCCGCCCAAAAAACAGCGTGCCCTTGTACGCGCTTCACATAGAACGCCGCCAGGAAGATCCCCAATATGGTGCCATAAAAAAGCGACCCTACAATGTTCACAAACTGGATCAGGTTTTCGGCAAAGGTCGCCAGCATGGCGAAGATCATCGCCAACACCGCCCACAACACCGTGAACCACCGCGATGCTTTCAAATAATGCTCCGGCGCTTTCTCCACGCGGTTCGAGCGCTTGTAAATATCCATACACGTGGTCGTCGCCAGTGCACTCAACTCCCCTGCCATCGACGACATCGCCGCCGAGAACATCACCGCCATCAGCAACCCGATAATACCGTGTGGCAGGCTGCTGAGCACAAAGTTGAGAAAGATATAGTCGCGGTCCTGTGTTTTGGCGCGGGGGATGGCCCGGGCAATGGTGGCCTTCACCGAGTCGCGAATCTCGACCTCTTTGCCTTGCCATTCCTTCACCTGGTCGCGCGAAGCATTGACAGCGCTTTCGTCGCCTTCATGGATGGCATTCACCAATTTATCCACGGCTTCACGCTTCTGGGCGTAGAGCGAGTTGTATTCGCTTTCCAGCGATTGTAAAGTGGCGCCCTGTTCCGTTTTCATGGCCCGGTCTTTCAATACACCGTTGTGAAATACAGGGGGCTGGGTGAACAGGTAAAACACATACACCATCACCCCGATAAAGAGAATGATGAATTGCATAGGGATCTTCAACAACCCGTTGAAGAGCAATCCCAGCCGGCTCTCGGCCACCGAAACTCCGCCCAGGTAGCGCGCCACCTGCGATTGATCCGTCCCGAAATATGAAAGAAAGAGAAACGTGCCGGCGATAAGACCCGACCAGATGTTGTAGCGGTCCGACAGGCTGAAGCGCAGATCCACGAGATTGAGCTTTCCCATCTTGCCGGCAATCTTCACCGAGTCGCCAAAGGAGACATTGTCGGGCAACAAGTTGAAGGCCAATATCCCGGCCAGGATCATCCCGCTCATGATCACCGTCATCTGTTGACGCTGCGTGAGGCTGACGGCTTTGGAACCGCCCGTGACCACATAGATCACCACCAGCGAGCCGATGAGCAGCGTTGTGATAGGAACAGGCCATCCCATAAGGGTCGACAGGATGAGCGACGGCGCAAACAAGGTGATCCCCGCCGAAAGCCCGCGCAACAAAAGGAACAATATGGCGGCCAGCCAACGCGTCTTTAAATCGAAACGGGTCTCGAGGTATTCATAGGCAGTGAATACTTTCAGCCGATAATAGATGGGCACCATGGTCACGGAAATGATGACCATGGCCAGCGGCAATCCAAAATAAAATTGCAGGAAGCGCATGCCGTCCTCGATCGCCTGACCTGGCGTGGAGAGGAACGTGACGGCACTGGCTTGCGTGGCCATGATGGACACGCCGATCATCCACCACTTCATGGCATTATCCCCTTTCAGATAACCCTCCATGGTCTTGGCACCGCGCGTGCGCCAAACACCATAGAGCACGATGAAGGCCACCGTTCCTCCCAGTACAACCCAGTCGAGATAATTCATGCGAACAATCGGGTTAACCAATAATACAATATCATCTGAACAGCCAGTGCACCCATCACCAGCCAATACCATTGGCGCCAAGAGTTGAAAACGGGAGGCTTCTCTTCAGGCTGCATGGTGGTGTATCGGTTTGTGGAAAATGTTTTTAGTGTAAGGACTTCAAAAGTGAGCCGCTTATTTTGCTTTTGTGGTCGACCGGGTTTTCGTCTTTACCTTCGGGCTTTCGGCTTTTTTCGGTTTGCCCATAGACACCAGGTTGGCAAAAAGTTTGTACGCACCCGCCACGCCTTCGGGAAGCTCGCGGAAGAAAGACAAACCGGTGTAGACATAATATCCTTCACCATAGGGCGCCACCAACAGGCTGGCGTCTTTCGGTGTCTCGTTCTTGTCGTTCATGGACAAGATCGCTTCGAATTTCTCGTCCCACTTGTTGGGAAAGTAAAGGCCTCGCTCCTGCACCCAGCCCTCGAAGTCGCGGTCTGTTATTTTATTAGGCGTGTTCAGCACGGGATGTTCCGGTTTGAGGAAGCGTACGGTGGCGTCTTCTTCCGTCACGCGGTCGCGCGAAAGCGTGATGGGGTAAGGCGCGAACTTCTCGGTTTCCAACTCGTTGTTCACGTTGTATTGCACCACCAGCGTGCCGCCTTGTTTCACATAGTCGAGCAATGCCGGCATGAAGAACGGTGCCCGTGTATTGGTGTTCAGGATGCGAACCCCCAGCACCACGGCATCTGCCCGCTTCAAGTTTTCGGCCGTGATCTCTTCGTTCTTCATTTCCCACACATTGTAACCCATCGTGCGCAAGCCCGCCGGCACATCGTCGCCCGCACCGCGAATGTAGGCGATGGTGTGGCCTTCTTTTTTCAAGTTGATACGCACCAACTTGGCCTGGGCCTTGGGCAACAAGGTTTGGGTTGGAATATGATCATAGTTTATCGTCTGCAGCGCCTGGTCATAGACTTTGCCGTCGACTTCCGTCACGGCTTTCAGTGTAGAGGTGATTTCATTGCGCGACGGATATACCGTGAACGTTTTTTCATCCTCTTCGCCACGCGAGGCCAGTGTAAAGGCGATCATGGCCGGCTCGGCACGCCACCCGTCGGGAAGTTGCAATTTTACGTTTCCAGCGAGCGGCTTCTCGCTTGCCGATTTGATCTTTACCCGAACGTCGCGCGGCTGTTCGTCGCTAAACACGAGCACGTTGTCGGTGAGGTTTACAAACACGGGGGGTACAATTTCAAACGGGCGGCTCAGTTCTCCCTTTACGGGATCGGTCCATTTATATTGGAGCGGCTTGGTTACGATCAGCGGCTGGCCCTCGACCGTGAGGTGAAAAGCAAAGTTTATCGCCGGATCGTTTTCCGGTTTGCCGATCAGGGCGGGATTGCTCACGGTGAACAACCCGACGGTGTGCTCCTTTTGCAACCAATAGGGATCGCTATACCCCGTGCCGGTGGCCACTGCGTTGTTGCGCTTGAACACGACCGACGCATTGTTTCCCAACGGCTGGTTTAGGGTGGAATCGACCCCCAGCCCGGGGCTTTTGATGGCCGACAGGGTTATGGAAACGGGTGAACGGTTCACCAGTTCAAAGCTCGTCGCAACGTGCTGGCCGGGCGCCACCCAATATTGATCGGCCGTCACCTCGATGAACAGACCGGCGCAATCCACGATGAGCTGCTCTACTTCTGCCAGCTTTCGCTGCCGCCACACGCCGGGCTGCAACGCCGTGATGGCCTGGCGGATCTGCAGCAACCCCGGGATGCTGGCGTAGGGTTTCTCGATATCAAAATTTTTGATGACGGCATCCACAAGCGGTTGTATCTTTTCGCCGCCTTTCAGCCGGCTCCACGTGGTGTTCACACCTTCGAAAATGTCTTTCTCCGCCCGCTCCCCTTTCATGTACTCGAGGAATTCCTGTTGCTGGCCGCGCATGCCTTTCGAACCGAAGCCCTGGCTCTTGTGCTGGCTCCTGCTCACTGCCGCGATCTCGGAATAGGACTCTCCCAACACCGGGCTAAAGCCGCCGACATTCAGCGTGACAATGCCCGGGGTGTTTTCATTAATACTTGTATTCCACCAGCGTCCGGTGTTGGTGTAGAGACGTTTCACCTGCCAGGTGCCGTATTCGGTGAGCTGCCCCTGAAACATGTCGGTCCGGGCGGCAGCGTCAAAGGCTTCCTGTGCGAGGATGGCCGAGGCCGTGTGATGACCATGGCCGGCACGTTCGTCGGGCGGAAAGCGGGTGATGATCACATCGGGTTGATATTGGCGAAACACTTTCACCACGTCGGAAAGCACTTCATCTTTATTCCAGATGGCGAAGGTTTCGGTGGCCGACTTGGAGAAGCCAAAGTCGTTGGCGCGCGTAAAGAACTGGTGACCACCGTCGATGCGCCGGGCCGCCAGCAATTCCTGCGTGCGGATGAGCCCCAGCAGGTCGCGAATTTCGGGGCCGATCAGGTTTTGGCCACCATCGCCACGGGTCATGGACAGGTAGGCGGTCTCCACCTGGCGGTCGTTGGCCATATAGGTGATGATGCGTGTGTTTTCGTCGTCGGGATGGGCGGCTACGTAAAGCACGGAGCCCAGCACGTTCAGTTTTTTGAGTTCGGCTTTGATGTGCGCGGCATCCTTTGTGGACTGTTGTTGGGCAAAGGTTATTGCGGGGATAACAAAAAGGCAATAAAGAAACCTCCTCATGCGAGTGACTGTTGGTGGATGATGCGAATTAACAGAGAAAAATCGATTCGGCGTGCAGGGATTTATGTAACCTTCAGCCGGCCGCACAATGAGCGGTCAAAATCCGACGAATGACAGGATGGATATGACGAAGAACCGTTTCAGATCTTCCCGCGCTTTTCGCCGTTCACCAGGTAGGTGCCGTCTTCTTCAAAGCGGACCACGATACGGCTCAGACTCTTCTTGTCGTCGTCCTGGAAAAGAAGGGTGTATTCATAGGGGCTCACCCGGTCTTTGATGTCGTCGGTATAGCCCAATTCCAGCTTTAATACGGTGGAGGTGTCGACTTTACGGGTGAGCATGATCTTTTCGTCATTCTTTACCACGCGTACGCGCACTTCGCCCGGTTTCAAGGTCAGCGCACGCACATTCAGGAATAAATATGGCAGCGGCCCCGAGGCTTGGGCCCGGGTCAGTTCCTTGTGGGTTTGTTCCATGTCGACCGTGTTCGGATCGGGCAACGGGCGCGTGCGGAACTCGAAATTGAGTTTGATCTCAAATTCCTCCTTGGGTTTGTAGGGCGCTTCTTCCTGCACAAAAAGGAAAAGCGCAAAAAGGAACGATGCAAATTTCATGTCGCCGTTGATGTTTAGCGAATGTAGTGATATTAACGCTCAGTGCCTAGCGCAACACCGGTTCCGGCACGCGAAATGCCTTGACCATTGCAAAGTTAACCTAATATGAGGGAGGGAATTCCCACGCCGATGGCAATGCCATAGAACAGGTCGGCCCACACCACGCGCAGCGCATTAAAAATGTAGATCACCACCACGATGGGAAAGGAAAGGATCGCCAGCACATTACCCGACTTGGCGTGCACCTTGGCTTCCTCCCAAACATTTTGCGCGTCCTGGTTGGACGGAATGGCATTCATGCCAATGGAAACTCCCAGCCACATGAGCGCGAACGAGAGCGGGTGATCGATGTTGAAGTATTTGATGGGCAAATAGGCCGGCAAGCAAATGAGCAGGCAGAGAACGGTGTTCACAAAGAACGGACCCATCGAAACCAGGAAGGTGGTGAGGAAATCGCTGGTCTTCTCATGGATCACATACCCGGCAGGATTCCCTACGCGGAAATAGCAGACATCCAGCACGGCTACTTTTCTGAGCCTGCAAAAGAACATGTGTGCAAATTCATGCACGATAACACCTGGGAACGTGGCGAGGGAAATGAGTTGACCGGGAATGAAAAACATAGCGATTAATTTTTAGCCCAACCGTTTGGGAATTTCTCTGAGAACTGTTTTGCCGTGATGATGTCACCGGTCTCGATGCGATGATCCAGGCGATTGATATAGACCGCGAGTTCGTTTTGATTCGCACTGTCGGCGATGGCGAGCGCTTTGGTTCGATAGGCGATGTACCGATCCTTCAGGGAGTCGACTTTGGAGGTCGCATAAAGACAAGCATAGGCCGAAGCAACACCGGCCCACGACATGGCCTGCGTGGTGTCGTTCTGCAGGAAGCTTTTGGTATGCTGCAAGAAGAGACCATAATCTTTTGTGTCGAACGCGGCACCGATCTGTGCCTGGGTGATTAGCATAGAGACATTATAGTCAGCCGGCATAAACTCAAGACAAGCCTCCAGTTCCGGAAGCGCTTCTGCCGAATGGTCGTCCTGTAGAAACGTGACGCCACGGCAGAAGTGAACCAGGGGTTCAAAATCCTTTTGCTCGGGAACGTGCCGTGCCGCGGCCTCGAAACTCGCCAGCGCCGCTTTATAATCACCCACACCCATAGCCTTTCCTCCGGCCTGAATTTCTTTATAGCCTTCCACAAACCGCCAGTTGTAGACGGCAGAGAAAACCACCACGACAAGGATGCCGATAAAAAATGCCTTCACCCAGGTAGGAAAGGATTTCTCGTGAATGGCTTTTGTACATTCCGGGCACATGGGATATTGAGCCACCTTCTCCAGCGTGGTATCTCCAAAATCCTTGCTACAGTTGGAACATACGGTAGGATCAAATTCGTTGACCACCGTCCTGCCTTTCAGTTGGTCTTCGGTGAACGTGGTGTTGACGCAATTGTGACAATAAACAACATCATCAATATGCAGGGATTCATTGACGGGAACATCCGTCCGGTTGCAGTGACTGCAGGTAACATGCCTCATAGCGGAATAGGTAACGGGTGCTAAAGACGGCAAAAAAGTGGAAAGAATAAACCGCTGGTCATCAATTCTGGCCTTCGCAAAAACGATAACCGATTAGCGTCCTGATACCGAGCGGGTTAGGTAACTTCCCGAAGTGTTCGCCAACCGTAAAAACCAGGACTAAAAATTATCACTCGCTTATGGTCAAAATGACTTTTTGAAATATCTTTGGTTCCCATTTAACCCTACGACCAAAACACCCACACTCCCATGCTGAAAAGAATTTTCCTCACGCCCTTGCTGCTTCTCGTGTTGCTGGAGATGGCGTCGGCACAAACTCAGTTTTACAAACTTACGCCCCTCCCCCTCAATGATCTGTCGGGATTTAAAACGCCCACCAAAAATTGGCAGATCGTGGGCGATGTTTCCGGAAGCTTCGACAGCCCGGCACTAAAATCACAGAAAGGCACCGGAATACTCCTGAACGACTTCGACGAAAAAGCGCGTTTCAAACCCGAGACCAACCTGTTCACGGCTTTCGAACACGGTGATATCTATCTGTCGCTCGACTTTATGATGCCCAAAGGCTCCAATTCCGGGATCTACCTGCTGGGCCGCTACGAAATTCAACTCATGGACAGTTGGGGTGTGAAAATTCCCCACGTGCAGGATTGCGGAAGCATCTATGAACGCTGGGACGAAGCCCGCCCGGAAGGAAAAAAAGGCTACGAAGGCCACCCTGCCCGCACCAATGCCAGCCTGGCACCCGGTCTGTGGCAACATCTCGAGATAGAATTCAATCGTCCGCGTTTCGATGAAAAGAAAAAGAAGATCGCTCCTGCCCGCTTTGTGAAAGTGGTGTTGAATGGTATCGTCATCCACGAGAACATCATCGTCACCGGCCCCACGCGCGCTGCCGCTTTCCAGGACGAGGTGGCGAAAGGCCCACTGATGATCCAGGGCGACCACGGACCGGTAGCGTTTCGCAACATTCAATATGCGTTGCTGGATGATTTCAATATCAAGTTGAGCAATGTGCAGTACGAATATTACGAAGGCAACTTCCAGGACTATACCCTCACACCCGACGCGCTCGTACGGAAAGGAACGGCCGAAGCCATCGACGCGAAGCTGGCCGACAATCCCAACAAACTCGGCCTCGTGTTCACCGGAACGCTCGACATCAAAGAGAAATCAGAATACCAATTTATCCTGCAGAAAGTAGGCAAGGCCAAGTTGACCCTCGATGGCGAAGTGATTGCGGCCGAGGAAGAATGGTTTGCCGATGCAAAGGCCACCCGAACCCTGGACGTGGGCAAACATACCCTTGTGCTGACCTATGTGAAAGGTTCTGCCTGGGGACCTGCCGGGGTGGGTGTCTTCATCGGAAAGACCAACGCACGCCCCCAGCCTCTTCACCTGCAAAGCTCACTGCCCGCCATACCGCCGACACCGCTTATTAGCGTGAGCGCAGGATTGGAGCCGGAGTTGATCCGCTCTTTCATGTATTATAAAGGAAAAAAGAAAACCCACGTCATCTCCGTTGGCGACCTGGCCGGCGTTCACTATGCCTACAACCTGGACCAGGCCGCACTCTTGCAATGCTGGCGTGGCGATTTCCTGAACGTGACCGAGATGTGGTATGAACGCGGCGAGCCACAAGTAGCCTCCCCGATGGGAGCCCCCGTGGTGTTGAGTGGAAAATGTCCGCTTGCCCTGGTTGCCGACAACAAAGCCGCGCTCCCCGATACGCTGAACGACCGCAAAGACCTGATCTATAAAGGCTACCGCCTCGACGAAAAGCGGTATCCCAAATTCAAATATCAATATGGCAGCATCACTTTCGAAGACTCGTTTCAACCCGACATCAACGGCCAGGGTCTCGCGCGCACGCTGACCGTGAGCCAGTTTCCGCAAGGCCAGACTGCCATCGTGCGGTTTGCAGAAGGAAGTCAGATCCGGGAAGTCTCCGACAATCTTTATGTGATCGACGAAGCGTATTACGTTCGCGTTCCGGCGATGGGAAAAACAAAACCATCGATCCGCGTCAATGGCAATAAAAAAGAATTGGTATTGGAATGGGGTGCACCCCTGTCAACTTCTTTAACCTATAGCCTGATATGGTAATGCTTCAAGAAAAATCCCATTCCAATCCATCACACAACGACTACTCCCCTATGAAAATATTTGCAGGCTTATTCTTTCTCTCCCTGATCTTTCTTACATCCGGAAGCAACGCCCAAGCCACACGCCCCCAGGCCGAAGAAGACTACTATGCTCTGAAGACCATTTCCATCCCCGAAAATGTAAAATTGGAAGTTGGCGGTCTGGCTGTGTTACCCGACGGCCGTGTGGCCGTGAGCACGCGGCGGGGTGAGATCTGGATGATCGAAAATCCCTATGAAGGCGAACCCCGCTATTCGCGTTTTGCCTCGGGCATGCACGAGACGCTAGGATTGAACTATCGCGACGGCGCTTTCTACTGCACACAACGCGGAGAACTCACCCGCATCACCGATACGGACAACGATGGTCGCGCGGACCTCTTTGAAACGCTCTATAAATTTGATCTCAGCGGCAACTATCACGAATATGCCTATGGCCCTGTCTTCGACAAAAACGGGGACATGTTTGTCACTCTCAACGTGGCCTGGATCGGCTATGGCGAAGGTCTTGCGAAATGGCATGGATGGTTGTTGAAGATCAAGAAAGACGGCACTATGGAACCCATCGCTACGGGCCTCCGCTCCCCTGCCGGCATCATAGTCAATTCTTCCAACGATATTTTCTATGCCGAAAATCAAGGCGACTGGGTTGGCTCCGGCCGGGTGACCCACCTGGAGAAGGGCGACTTTGCGGGAAACGCGGGTGGTCTGCGATGGACAAAAGAACCCGAATCGCCCGTGAAACTCACGCGCGAAGAGCTCGCCAAAGTTGACAATGGGCAGCCCATGTTCGAAGCAGCAAAAATCATCAAAGAGTTGAAGTTGCCTGCCGTTTGGTTCCCCCATACTTTAATGGGAATTTCTACTGCCGACATCCTGGAAGACACTACCCAGGGTGCGTTCGGCCCCTTTGCGGGGCAATATTTTGTGAGCGACCAGGGGCACTCCAAGATCATGCGCATGACGTTGGAAAAAGTGAACGGCAAATATCAAGGTGCCTGCTATCCTTTCCGCGAGGGTTTTGCATCGGGCCTCATCCGCCTCCGGTTTGGGTTGGACGGATCTGTTTTTGGGGGGATGACCAGCCGTGGTTGGAGCAGTACCGGTCCAGAGCTTTACGCTTTGCAACGCCTGGTCTGGACGGGAAAAGTGCCTTTTGAAATAAAAACGGTGCAGGCACGGCCCGACGGCTTCGAGCTTGAATTCACGTCGCCGGTGAACAAGGCAGTGGCTAAAGATGCGGCGCATTATGAATTCAATGGATTCACGTATCACTATCACCATCAATACGGTAGCGAGATCATCAACAATGAAAAGTGCACGCTGAAAGGCATCATTGTTTCCGAAGATGGCAAGAAAGTGCGCGTTGTGCTCGACAACTTGCGCGAGGGTTACATCCACGAGGTGAAGCTGACGGACTTCACGGGTGAAAACGGCTTGCCGTTGTTGCACAACACGGCATATTATACTTTGAATGCTATTCCAGCAGGCGAAAAAGTTGTGCTTACGGAAAGCCAGATGGTGCATGCCCACCACGCTATGGCTATGCCTGAAAAGACCACCGCTACCGCCGCTACCAAAGCTGTGACGCCGGCCAAAGCTACGGCCAAACGCCAGTTGAAGATGCCGGCAGATTGGAAACAACCTGACCAGGTGATTGCCATCGGCACCAAGCCAGGGTTGAAATTTGATATTACGGAGTTGCAGGCGAAAGCGGGCAGTAAAATAAAGCTCGTTTTCAGCAACAATGATGACATGACGCACAACCTGGTGATTGTGGAGCCGGGGTCGGCGAAGGAAGTGGGTGATCAGGCGTTCAACTTAGGGTTGAAGGGGTCGCAAATGAGCTACATCCCTAACTCGGCGAAGGTGTTGTTTCATACCAACCTAATCCAGCCCGGAACTTCGGAGACAATTTATTTTACGGTGCCGGCGAAGCCTGGGGTGTACACTTATCTGTGTACCTATCCGGGGCATGCTATGATAATGCAGGGTACTTTGAAAGTGACGAAGTAAAAAATCATTTTGAACCGCTCTCCTTCGCTAAAGCTTCGGCGGGCAAGCCCCTCCCTTTGGGTGAGCAAAAAAGGCCTTGCGGCTTGGGACTATTTGTAAAAGGCTAGCATTTCTCGGAAGGCGGTGCGGAGTTTGCCTATGGAGATGTCTCTGTTGGCGATGAGAAGGATTTTCATGCGGGCGCGTTTTTCTGGAGCAATCCTGGATGGTGGATGCGGGCGCCTTCAACGATACCGATATACGGTTATTTTATATTTTTTGTGTCCAGCAGAGGTAACAGAACATTTTGCCGCGGATGCAATAGACGGGCATGCTTATTTCCAGGTCTCTCCACCTCCTCGTCTTGCGAGAAAATGATGTTACTCAGGGTATTGCAGTCAGCTTTTGTCGGGATCTTTTTTTGGAGGAAATATTCGCCGAGCGCGGAAACCATGAGGGGGTGCTTCGTGTTGATTTAGCGCAGGCCGGTAAATGCAGTCATTTCCTTTTTTTCTGATGGATGTGAGCTTTATGGCTTTTTTGCAGTTTTCGAAAGTACCGGTTTTTCGATTTTAGCAATCCTCAAAACCCACGTTATGTCGTCCTCGCGCATCGACCAACTTCAGCAGTTCTACCAGGAAGATCCAACCGATCCCTTTAACCTTTATGCGCTCGCCCTCGAACAGCAAAAGATCGACGGTCAAAAAGCGATTGAGTTGTTTACCCGGCTCACCAAGGAGCATCCGGAATACATTCCAACCTACTATCATTTGGGAAGGGCCTACCAGGATCTGGGAAACCGCGACCAGGCGTTGAAAACGTTTATGGCGGGCATTGAACAAGCCCGGCGTCATAGCGACCTGAAAGCCCTTCGCGAGTTACACGCGGCACACCAGGATTTGCTTTTCGATATCGAGTAAGAATCAGTTGGCCAGCGCCCCGTCGTCTACCCAGCAGGCGATGAGTTGGATTTGGGCGTCGGTGAGCGATCCTTCGGCGGGCATGCTGCGGTCCTGGGTTTTCGACTTCATGCTTTTGGCGTAGGTTTTGGCGTTGGCAAAAACGCGGAGGTCGGGACGCGAACCGTTGTGGCATCCGCTCAGCGCACATTTGGTTTCGATGATGGGCTTGATGTCGTTCTCCCAACTCGTGCCGCTGAATCCGCGGGGAATGGTCACCCCCAAATTTACAACACACCCCTCATTGTCCTTCACCATAATGGTTTGATAGCCTTCCGGCAGATTGCTAAACGTATTGTTCTCTGTAAAATCGCCCGTCCCGATAGCAAACAGGTAAGGCGGGTTTCCGCTGGACACTTGTAGCGTAACGGCACCGTTGCTTCCCAGGCACGAATTGTCGTCGGTGATCTCGGCCGTGAACGTAAAGTCCTTTGCTTTTATATAAACATTGTCGAGGGTCGTGCTGCAACGGTTGGCGTCGGTCAGGACGATGGTGTAGATGCCGGGGGGTAAGTTGTTGAACTGGCCGTTGTCCTGGGTGGGACCGTTTTTGAGGGAAAACTGGTAGGGTTCCTTGCCCCCACTGCCAAACACTTTCAGACTGCCATCGGCCACGCCGCATTGGGTGGCATTCACCACGGTGCCCAGGCTTAGGAAGAGACCGGATTTTTCACAATCCACCGGGTCCTCATCACTGGAGCAGGCCATCACACCGAAGGCCACGGCCAAGCCAAACCAAAACTTTTGCATGTTCATGCGATTGATCAACAGCCAAAGGTAAGGAGAAGCGCCGTACGAAACAGGGCGTTGCTTGTCGGAATCGTAGATTGAACGAAAAATTCAGCGGTCCTAGAACGGCGTCTCGTCGTCGTCGCGCATAGGCGGTAACGACGGGGGTTCGCTGTCGGGGTTGAAGGTGTTGAGGCGGCTTTCGCGGGTGATCATGCCCGAGAAGGGGTTGTCGTAGGATGACATCGGTGCGTCGAGGTCGCCAAACTTGGTGTACTTGCCAATGAACTTCAGCTTCACACTGCCCACCGATCCGTTCCGGTGTTTGGCAATGATCACTTCGCCCATGCCTTGTGTGGGCAGGCCTTCTTCGTCGACGGTGATCTTATAATATTCAGGACGGTACAAGAACATAACGATATCGGCGTCCTGCTCGATGGAACCCGATTCGCGCAAGTCGGAAAGTTGAGGCCGTTTGTCGCCACCACGGGTTTCCACACCCCGGCTTAACTGCGAGAGGGCCAGCACGGGGACGCTCAATTCCTTGGCGATACCTTTCAGTGCCCGCGAGATGGAAGCGATCTCTTGTTCGCGGTTACCACCTTGATCGCCCCGCATCAGCTGCAGGTAGTCGATCACGATGATCTGGATGTTGTTCTCCGCTTTCAAGCGACGGCATTTGGCGCGAAGTTCCAACACGGAAAGTGCGGGTGTGTCGTCGATAAAGATCGGGGCGGTGGCCAGCTTGTTTGTTTTGTGGACCAATTGCGTCCACTCGTGATCGGCCAGGGTACCGCGTTTTATTTTTTCGCCTTCCAGTTCGGCTTCCGCCGAGATCATCCGGTTAACTAACTGGATAGACGCCATTTCCAACGAGAAGATGGCCACGGGAACTTTGAATTCCACCGCGGCATTGCGAAGCGCCGACACCACGAAGGCGGTCTTACCCATACCGGGGCGGGCGGCGATGATGACCAAGTCTGATTTCTGCCAGCCTGACGTCATGCGGTCAAGGGCGGTAAAGCCGCTGGGCACGCCGGTGAGGCCGTCTTTGTGTTCTTTCAGGGATTGAAGTTCCTGGATCGCCCGCGTCATGAGGTTGCGCATGTTGTCGTAGTTCTTGCGCAGGTTGGAATCGGAGATCTGGAAAATGGATTGTTCGGTTTTGTCGAGCAGCTCGAACACATCGGTCGTGTCCTCATAGGCATCGTGCTGGATCTGCGACGACACCTGGATGAGTTCGCGCTTGATGGCCATCTCCATGATGACGCGCGCGTGATACTCGATGTTGGCTGCCGAGCTCACTTTGGACGTAAGCTCCGCAATATAGTAAGCACCCCCAACCAGCTCGATCTTGCCGGACTTGCGCAGTTGGTTCACCACGGTACGCATATCGACGGGATCGGAAGACTTGAAGAGTTCGACGATGGCGGAATAGATTTCCTTGTGGGTCTCGCTGTAGAAATGTTCGGGCTTCAAAAATTCCACCACGGCGTTCAACGCATTCTTCTCCAGCATGAGCGCACCCAACACCGTCTCTTCAAGATCAAGTGCCTGAGGGGGTAACTTGCCCAACCCTTCCGAGATCTCTCTGGGAATGAGTTTGTTCGACTTGTTACCGACCCTCAGTGACGTTGATCTTCCTTGCTCCATACAGTGGTTGTTGTACGTGTTTTCTTTGTAAAGGCGACAAACGTACAATCATTACGAATCAGTCTGCCCACAACTTATACACAATTCACCAACAAGGTAAATGTTAATAAATTCCAAACGACACTTTATCGGAAAGATTGTTGTGTGAAGCCAATGTGAAGCAGCGAACAGATAGTGAGGACTTTCAAACCCCAAACATTTTTGCTTACTTTAACCGGAATTTTTTTTCGATGCAGCAAAAGAAGCAAAAGATTCATTTCATCGCCATTGGCGGAAGCGTTATGCACAATCTTGCCATTGCGCTGAAACAAGGCGGGCATGAAGTGAGCGGTTCGGATGATGAGATCGTTGATCCTTCACGTAGTACATTAGCACAACACGGCTTACTGCCTGATACAGAGGGCTGGAACCCTGATAAAATCACCCCCGCCTTGGATGCCGTCATCCTCGGTATGCACGCCAAAGTGGACAACCCCGAGCTCTTAAAAGCGCAGCAACTGGGGCTTCGCATCTTCTCTTTCCCGGAGTATATCTATGAGCACTCCAAGAACAAACAGCGGATCGTGATCGCGGGCAGCCATGGAAAGACCACCATCACGGCCATTGTGATCCACGTGCTCCACTATTTTAAACATAAATTTGATTACGTGCTGGGGGCCAAGGTGAAAGGCATCGAGAACACCGTGAAGCTTTCGGATGCACCCATCATCGTGATCGAAGGCGACGAGTACTTATCCTCTGCGTTAGACCCCACACCGAAATTCATTCGCTATCAACATCATATCGGCCTCATCAGCGGCATCGCGTGGGATCACTACAACGTGTTTCCCAACGAGGAAGAATATGTAAAACAGTTTGATCTCTTTGCCGACGCAACACCCAAAGGCGGCATCCTCATCTATTGTGAGCAAGATTCCATGGCACTCATGATCGGCAAGAAAGAACGCGCCGACACGTTGGAGCTCAGCTACAAAAATCATCCGCACACCTCCGACAACAACGGGCAATTCTTCCTCACCAACGGCAAGGAACGTTACCCCATCAAAATATTTGGAAGTCATAACTACCAGAACATCAGCGGGGCTAAGGAGATCTTGAAGAAGATCGGCATCACTCCCGAGCAGTTCCTGGAAGCGATCACCAGTTTTGAAGGCGCCGCCGGCAGATTGCAGAAGATGAAAGAGTATCCCTCCACGTCGGTGTACAAAGATTTTGCACATGCACCCTCCAAGGTCAAAGCTACGGTGAAAGCCTTAAAGGAAATTGCGCCTTCGCGTGATTTAGTTGCTGTGTTTGAGCTTCATACGTTTAGCAGTCTCAACAAGAAATTCATTCCCCAATACAAAGACAGCATGAAGGCTGCCCAACAGCAGATCGTATACTTCAACCCCGCGAAAATGAAAGACAAGGGAATGGAGGTCCTCACGGAAGATGACATCCGCAAGGCGTTTGCCGCCCCGGGCCTTTTGGTTTTTCAGGACAAGACGGCGTTGGAGAATTTCCTGCTCCAGCAATCCTGGAAGAACAAGAACCTGCTGTTCATGAGCTCCGGCCAATTCGGCGGACTGGACATCCCTGCACTGGCCGAAAAACTCCAGGTATCCTGAAAAAACGGAGACCCATTTTTTACTTCTTTATCGCCCCTCATGAAACTCAACTTACGGAATCCGCTTTGCTTTTTTGACCTCGAAACCACCGGCATCAACATCACCCAGGACCGCATCATCGAAATTGCCGTCATCAAGTTGATGCCCAATGGCGAAGCGATCCACAAGTCGAACGTGCTCAATCCCGGCATTCCCATTCCAGCCGAAACTTCGGCCATTCACGGCCTGCGCGAGGAAGATGTGAAAGACAAACCCACGTTCAAAGAAGTGGCCAAGGACTATGCCCGCTTCTTCGACGGCGCCGACCTGGCAGGCTTCAACATCCTGAAGTTTGATGTGCCCATGCTGGTAGAGGAGTTCCTGCGCAACGACATCGAGTTCGACTATCACCGCAAGAAGATCATCGACGCCCAGAAGATCTTTCACCTCATGGAGAAACGGACGCTCGCCGCGGCATACCGTTTTTATGTAAATAAAGAAATCGAAAACTCCCACACCGCCGAGGCCGACACCCAGGCCACCATGGAAGTGCTGCTAGCCCAGGTGGAACGCTATGAAGGCCAGGAAGTGACCGACGGTCTCAACCGTAAGATTGGCGAAATCAAAAACGACATCGAGACGCTTCATAAGATCACCTCCACGGGCATGGTCGACCTGGCGGGCCGCATGATCTTTAATCAAAAAGGGGAAGAGATCTTCAATTTCGGCAAGCACAAAAACAAGGTGGTCACCGAAGTGTTCAAGATCGAGCCGCCCTACTACGAGTGGATGATGAATGGCGATTTCCCACTCGATACCAAGCGCAAACTCACCGAGATCAAGCTGCGCGGCTTCCGGAAATAATTTAGTGTGACGTTTCTTTGAATCGCTTCTCTCCTGCTCTCACCTCCACCGGCAGATTATTGGCGGCCGGCGGAATGGGACACGAAAACCTGGGGCTGTAGCTACACGAAGGATTGTAGCATAAATTGAAGTCCACGATCACTTCCTCTGCTTTTGGTATTTTGAAATCGATATACCGGCCTACGTCGTAGGTCTCTTCTCCGTTGGTATCGTCCGTGAAGGGGATGAACAGGTAATCGGCAAACTCCTCGCGCTGCGACAGCACCGGATTCTGGTATACTTCCAAAACATAATCTTTTCCCTGCAGCACAAAATGCACCTCGCCATACTTCAGGTATTCGGGCTGGCGCGTGGTGGTGGTTTGCATTTTGAAGAGCACAGGGTTCTCGGTTCGCACGAAGGTGGCCTTCACGCGATAGCTGAGATCGATGGGGTAATATTTCAGTCCTTTGAAATGTTTCCGGTCGCGTTTCTCCAGGGGTGAGGCATCGGGGTCGCGGAATTCCTTTTCTTGTTTTTGACGATGCTCGTTGATCTCGCGGACGGCGTCATCGTCGGTTTGGGCTGCGCTATAAAAAAATGCCAGGGTCAGGAGGACTAACACTCCTAACCTTGGCATCATTGATCTCCTTAACGAAAGGGTCATGACGGAACGGTTTCTATTTCTTCTTGTAGGTCAGTGCTTCGGGAATCCAGCCCTTCAGATCCTGGATGCGGGTGGCATGCGAGGGGTGAGTGGAGAGGAATTCCATGGGTTCGGAACCACCGCTCATGGAGGCCATGCGTTCCCAGAAAACAGGGGCCTGGTTCGGATCGTAGCCGGCCATGGTCATGAAGATGAGGCCGATGTGGTCGGCTTCGGATTCCTGGTCGCGGCTATACTTCAAGATCCCCAGGTTGGTGCCGGCGCCAACGGCCTGCATCAGCAGGTTCTGGCCGGCCGTGGGGTTTTGTCCAATCAACTCACCGAGCGTGGCCAGGCCATATTGGGCGACCATCTGCTGGCTCATCCGTTCGCGGCCGTGGTTGGCAATCGCATGGGCCACTTCGTGACCCATTACAATGGCGACACCGGTTTCGTCTTTGCAAACCGGCATGATGCCGGTGTAGAAGGCCACCTTGCCACCGGGCATACACCAGGCGTTCACGGTCTTGGGGTCGTCGATGAGGTTAAATTCCCAGGCAAAGCCCGAAAGTTCGGAGGAGAGGCCTTTACTGGCCATGTACTCTTCTACGGCTTTTTCTATTTTAGCACCGACCTTTTTGACCATTTGGGTCTGTTCCTGGTTGGTGGAGAGAGGTCCTTTCTTGATCACTTCGGCATACTGTTGCTGCGACATCGGGATAACTTCCGCATTGGAAACGAGGCTAAGTTGCTTGCGTCCTGTCACCGCTACGGAGGCGCAGGCATAAATAACCAAACCGGTAATAGAAAAGATGAATAGCTTCTTTAGCATATGACTTATTTTTGGGTAAAAATACAAATCCGGGCGAGGATTGTTTCATAGATTTGCTGGAATCCAGTTCATTTTCGCCCGGTGAGCGGAGTAGTTTGTACACACATCATGCCATCACACGAAACGCGCAAAGCCCAGATTGACAACCCAGCCTTAACCAAAATCGTAACCCATGAGAATCTTCGCCATCGGCAGAAATTATGCAGAGCACATCAAGGAATTGAACAATGAAAGGCCCGACGAGCCCGTTATCTTTACCAAACCCGACACCGCCATCTTGCGCGACAATGCGCCCTTTTACTATCCCGACTTTTCAAAGGACATCCACCACGAAGTGGAATTAGTGCTACGGGTGAGTAAAGAAGGCAAGAACATTGAGGAGAAATTTGCCCAAAAATACTACGATGCCATTGGCCTCGGAATCGATTTCACAGCACGGGATTTGCAGCAGAAGGCAAAAGAGAAAGGCTTGCCGTGGGATATCGCCAAGGGCTTTAACGGGTCCGCGCCGTTGGGGAACAGCTTCAAGCCCATCGCCGAGTTCAAAGACCTGAAGAACATCAACTTCAGTTTGAAGGTGGACGGAGAAATAAAGCAACAAGGGAACACAAGTCTTATGCTTTTTAGTTTTGATTATATAATTTCGTACTTATCCAGATTTTTTACGCTGCGGACTGGCGATTTGATTTTTACGGGCACGCCAAAAGGTGTTGGCCCTGTCAAGGTTGGGAATGTGTTATCAGCTTACATGGAAGATGAAAAACTTTTGGAATTTGAAGTCAGGTAGCGTCGCTGCAATACTTTTAGCGACCACCCCATTTTTTGCCTCTGCCCAATTTAGCAAGCCGGTGGAAAAATTCCCGGCCGACGGAGAGCGGTACCTCTATCCCATTTACCCGGGTCAACCCGGCTCCCTGGCCGGCACGATGGGTGAATTGCGGACCACCCACTTCCACTCGGGCATCGACATCCGCACCGACAACCGGATCGGCCTGCCCGTGCGGGCCTCGAAAAGTGGCTACATTTCGCGCATCGCCGTGACCTCGACGGGCTATGGCAACGTGATCTATATCACCCACCCCGACGGCTACACCACCCTCTATGCCCACCTGGACAAATTCCTGGGTCCCGTGGCCGAGCATGTTCGGAAGGAACAGTACACCCAAAAGACCGGCGAGATCGACCTCACCTTTACGGAGGACCAATTCCGCGTGAGACAAGGCGACACCATCGCCCTCTCCGGAAACTCCGGAGGCTCCAGCGGCCCGCACTTGCATTTCGACATCCGCGATCCACAGAATTTTGCCGTCGACCCCTTGAAGGTGGCCGGGTTTGCCGAACTGGTGGACAAGTTTCCGCCCTCCGCTGAAAAGATCGCCCTGCGCACCCTCGACATCAACTCCCGCATCAACGACCGCTTTGGCCGTTTTGAGTTTTATGCACAGCGCGTGGGCAACAACTACGTGATCACCTCGCCCATCCTGGCCCATGGCAACATCGGCGTGGAACTGGTAGCCAAAGACAAACTGGCCAACCAAAGCCCGTTCTTTGGCGGCGTGAATTATATCGAAATGAGTGTCGACAGCCAGCTCGTTTTCAGCCAGGCCATCGACAAGGTGAACGTGGCCGAGCCACGGGCCATCTATACGCTCATGGACTTCAAGACCATGCGCAACAAAGGCACGCGTTTCTACAAACTCTATATTGATGATGGCAACGATCTCCAGTATTATGGAGCCTCGCCCGGACGCGGCATGATCAAAGTGGATTCATTAAAAGAATCCAACATTGTTATTCGCATGAAAGACAGCGACGGAAACGCCAGCAAGGTGAACTTCCGCTTGAGGCCATCGCCTCTTACCAAAAATGTGATTTCGCTCGAGAGCTACCCCTCTACCGAGTTGGCTTACGACATTACGGAAAACACCATGCTGGTGGTGGCCCAGCCTTGTGCTGCATCGGGCAACAAAGCCAGCGTGTATACGAAGGGCAACCTGCAGGAACTCGAGCCGGCCTATTTCAATGCCAACCGCGCGGTCTACCTGTTCGACCTGCGCAAGGGCCTCCCCGACTCCATTGGCGTGTGTCAGAAAATGATCGCACCAAAGATCAACGCGACCATTCCTTCGGCGACGGAGTACAAATACTATGGCGACCTGTTCGACATCGAATTTCCGCTGAACGCCCTGTATGACACTCTCTATTTGAACACGGACTATTCAAAAGAACCCGGCGATCAGGAGCTGTTCACCATCGGCACGCGCACCGTGCCTCTGAACAAGAGCATCAACGTGTCGCTAAAAACACAACGCGTGTACCCCGACCAGAAAAATGTCGGAGTGTATCGCACCGCCGGAAAATCCTATACTTACCTGGGAGGCGAGTGGGTGAATGGTCGCATGAATTTTAGCACCCGCGAGTTTGGTGAATTCACCATTTTGAAAGATATAGAGCCTCCATCCATCCGGGTGGTGTCGGTCAATGGCCAGGGCGCGCGCTTCAAGATCAAGGACACCCTTTCGGGGATCGATAAATTTGAAGCCTACATCAATGGTCAATGGCTGTTGATGGACTACGACGCCAAATCGTCGACCATCTGGTCGGAACGCCTTGACAACAAGGTGCCGTTGAAGGGGATGCTGGAGCTGCAGGTAACGGACAACGCCGGAAACACCTCTACCTACAGACACAAAATCCTCTAAACCCTATGACCCTAAAAATCGGTGACAAAGCCCCCGCCTTCTCGGCAAAAGACCAGGATGGCAAAGACGTAAAACTTTCGGACTTCAAGGGCAAAAAACTGGTGCTCTATTTCTATCCCAAAGACATGACCCCCGGCTGCACGGCGGAAGCCTGCGACCTGCGCGACAACTACAACGTGTTGTTGAAGCGAGGCTATGAGGTGCTGGGCGTGAGCACCGACACCGAAAAGATGCACCAGAAATTTATCGCCAAGGAAAAACTCCCCTTCCGTCTGTTGGCCGATCCCGAGAAGACCGTGCACGATGCTTATGGCACCTGGGTCGAGAAATCCATGTATGGCCGCAAGTATATGGGCACCGCCCGCGTCACGTTCATCATCAACGAGGCCGGCGTCATCGAAGACCTCATCGAAAAGGTCGACACAAAAAATCACACCAGCCAGATCCTGAAAACCAACGGCGCCTCCGCCGCCCCGGCCAAAAAAGCTGCGACAAAGAAGGCTGCTCCCGCAAAGAAAGTTGTTGCTGCGAAGAAGGCTTCGCCGGCTAAGAAGACAGCAGCCAAGAAGAAATAAGGGAAACGTTTCCCTTTAACTTTTGCCATCCGTAAATCACTGATCCCCCTCGTTTTGCGACAAGTCATCGCTTGTGTTCGCGAACATCGGCGTGATTATAATGGCCTCAAAACAGACGGCCAAAATTTACAAAGTATTCTTCTTCTGCCATTTGGTGGGGGTTATCGCGTGCGGTATATTCGCAGCCAAAACATGTGAAAAACCCATGAGCCAAGCCGACATCCCACAACTGAAAAAAATTGCTTCCCAGGTCCGCAGAGATATTGTTCGCATGGTGCACGCCTGCCAGTCAGGTCACCCCGGCGGTTCGTTGGGCTGCACCGATTTCTTCGTGGCCTTGTATTTTCACATCCTGAAACACGATCCCAAATTCAACATGGCCGGCAACGGTGAGGACCTTTTCTTCCTCTCCAACGGCCACATATCGCCGGTGTGGTACTCCACCCTGGCCCGCTCCGGCTACTTCGACATAAAAGAGCTGGCCACCTTCCGCAAGCTGGATTCCAGGTTGCAAGGCCACCCCGCTACCCATGAACATTTGCCCGGCATCCGCATCGCGTCAGGCTCCCTGGGACAGGGACTCTCTGTAGCCCTGGGTGCAGCCCAAGCCAAGAAACTGAGCAACGACGACCGCTTCGTTTTCGTCCTCATGGGCGACGGCGAATTGCAGGAAGGCCAGGTATGGGAAGCTGCCATGTATGCAGCCCACAACAAAATGGACAACGTCATCGCCTCCATCGACTACAATGGCCAGCAAATCGACGGCCCTGTGAATAAGATCCTCAACTTGCTGGACCTCAAGGCCAAGTGGGAAGCGTTTGGCTGGGAAGTGATCGACAGCAACGGCAACAACATGGAAGAGATCGTGAAGACCCTGGAGTATGCCAAGACCCAAGCCAAAAAAGGCAAGCCCGTCCTCAACCTCATGAAGACCGAAATGGGCTTCGGTGTAGACTACATGGTTGGCTCCCACAAATGGCACGGCGTAGCCCCCAACGATGAAGAACTCGCCAAAGCCCTCGCCCAACTCGAACAAACCCTCGGCGACTACTAAACAAACGTTGCGTCTCCTTTGCGCCTCTGCGCCTCTGCGGTAAAATAACCCAAGGCGCAGAGGCGTTATACTTTTACGACCACCCCAACCAACCCTCACGGCATATCCTTACCTTAACCGCATGGAATTGAAGTTCCCCCCATCGTTGCTCCGCGTTTCACTGCTGATGCTCCTGTTCGCCCTTTCGCAAGGCGCCTTCGCCCAAACCAAGGTGGTGCAGAAGCTCCCCGACAAAACCCGCATCCTTTTCCTGCTCGACGCCTCCGGAAGCATGCTGGACCAATGGGAACGCCCCAACCAAACCCGCTGGAGTGTAGCCAAATCCATCCTCACACACATCGTGGATTCGCTGGGGAAGAACACGAAACTGGAGCTGGCCTTGCGCGTGTATGGCCACCGTTCGCCGCAGGAAATAAAGAATTGCAAAGACACGTGGCTCGAAGTCCCGTTCAGCTCAAAGAGCGCTTCGCTCATCATCGACAAACTCAAAGAGATCAAGCCGAAAGGCGTCACCCCCATCACCTACTCGCTGGAGCAATCGGCCAACGATTTTCCCGCAGGACCCGGCTATCGCAACATCGTGATTCTGATCACCGACGGCATCGAGTCGTGTGGTGGTGACTTGTGCGCGATGTCGCGGGCCATGCAAAAACGGGGTGTATTTCTGAGACCGTATATCATCGGGTTGGGGCTGCGCTCCGAGAAAACGCTGGAGTGCGCCGGTCGCTACATCGATGCCGACACGCCGGGAAAATTCAGCAATGTTCTGAACGAAGCCATCGAAACGAGCTTTGCCAAGACCACCGTGAGCATCGAGCTGCTGGACGCCAGTGGCAAGCCGCTGGAGACCAACGTGAACGTATCGTTTGTGAACGCTCAAACCGGCTCGCCCATGTTTGACTTTGTGCACTATCTCGACCGGCAAGGCCGGCCCGACACCGTGCAGATCGATCCCATCGTGGACTATGACCTGGTGGTGAATACGATCCCGGCCGTGGTGAAGCGGGGCATTGCGCTCGAACCCGGCAAACACAACGTGATCCGCATCCCCGCGCCGCAGGGAAACCTGCTCATCAAACAAGAAGGCCGGAGAGACAACAGCCTGCAATCCATCGTGCGCGAAAAGGGCAAGGTCGAGATCATCAACACGCAACAAAGCAACGAGACCTTCCGCTACCTCACGGGAAAATATGAAGTGGAAACCCTCACGTTGCCACGCCGCATCTTTACCATCGACATTCAACCCAACAAGACGGAGAACATCCTGGTGCCCGCGCCGGGCGTGGTGAACTTTAACACTACGGCTACCGGCTACGGCAGCCTCTATACCTTGGCCGATGACGGAACACAGCAGTGGGTATGCAACCTCAACGAACTCAAGCCACAGTTTTCGCTGACGCTGTTGCCGGGGCAATACAAGATCGTTTTCCGGGTGAAGCAGACCACGGGAAGCAAGTATACGGGATTTAAAAAATTCGGTGTACGTTCCGGGGAGACGGTGTCCGTGAACGTGTTCAAGTGAGGCGTTCGTGTTAGTCCAGTGCGCCCAACACCAGCCAGGGCAACACGGCGATGATCAGTGCGACGATGAACCACCACCACAGTTTGCGGTTGGTTTGAGATGCTTGTTGAACGCCTTCTTTGGCCATGATGGAAACGAATGTTTAAACCTTTTTACGCAACGGGCGCGGTCGGGGTTGATGACCCGGAAGGCAAAGGCCGGTGTTTAACAAATCATTAACAAGATGCTGGCATTCCTTGTTGAAATGCCGTTATCTTCACCCCGTGATGAGCCCTGTAATTGAACTTTGGGAGTGGACCTTCGGCCTGCTAAAGAGCTGGTATTGGCTGCCCCTACTCCTGGCCTACATCGGCGTGATCATTTCCATTCTGCTGGACAATCGAAACCCCATCAAGTCCGTGGCCTACATCATGTTGCTGGTCTTCCTGCCGGGCCTGGGATTGGTCGTGTATTATTTCTTTGGCAGGGACCTGCGAAAGCAACGCATCTTCAACCTGAAAGGCGCCGGTGCCATGCCGTTGATGGAGCGATTCTGGAATACCAACCTGCACGAATTTGAAAGAAGGTTTGAACGCGCGGAAGAAAAATTCGGAGGCCTCGTTGCCGCCTCACGATTGGTCTTCAACCTGCACCAGACCGTGCTCACCGAAAACAATCACTTCGAACTGCTCATCAATGGCGAACAAAAATTCCCCAGCGTATATGCCGCGCTGGAAGAAGCCGAGCATCACATCCACATCGAATACTACATCTTCACCTACGACGACGTCGGGCGAAAAGTGGTGGACATCCTCATGCGCAAAGCCAAGCAAGGTGTGGAGGTTCGCCTGGTCATCGACGACATGGGTTCCAAGAACAACAAGCGCATGGTGCGCCGCCTGAAACGCGCCGGCATCGATGTGTACCGGTTCATGCCCGTCACGTTCCCCTTCGCCGCCCAGGCCAACTACCGGAACCACCGAAAGATCATTGTGGTGGATGGTAAGGTCGGCTTTGTCGGGGGGATCAACATGGACGACCGTTACCTGAACAATGGGAAATACAAACTCTTCTGGCGCGATACGCATCTCAAGGTGGAAGGCCCCATGGTGAACCTGCTGCAGTTCCAATTTTTGTTGAGCTGGCACTTCACGGCGAAGAAGAACTTCGACTTGAAGCCGCCCTACTTCGAGAACACCGGCCCCGCCAAAGGCCGCTCCCCCGCCACGCTGATCGCGAGCGGCCCCGACTCGCCACGACCGTATTGCATGGAAGCCATCCTGACCGCCATTAACCGGGCATCCAAGATCATCCGCATCACCACGCCCTACTTCATCCCTTCCGACCAACTCACCACCGCCCTGCTCATGGCCGTGGGCAACGGCGTGGAAGTGGAGTTGATGCTGCCGGGCAAAACGGACTCCTACATCGTGCAGCATGCCTCCTTCTCCTACCTGACGCCCCTGCTGCGGGCCGGCGTGAGAGTGTTTCTCTACGAAAGAGGATTCATCCATGCCAAGAGCATCACCGTCGATCACCAACTGGCCATCGTGGGAACGGTGAACATGGACACCCGCAGTTTCTACATCAACTTCGAACTGGCAGCGCTGGCCTATGACGAGGCGTTGTGCAAGGCGCTGGACGACGCCTTCGAGGACGACCTCCAGTATTCGCGCGAACTGAACTATCACATCTGGGGAACCCGCCACATCGTCCGCCGCGTCACGGAGTCGGTTTGCCGGTTGCTGACGCCCTTGCTTTAGGGTGATTATTTGTGAAAAAGCCTATGGGAAGAGTCCAAAACTTTTGCGACTTTCGCAACGCTCAACTGAGAGCTTTAAACCCATTGATTTACTTTTAAACGCATTCCTACCGCATGACCAAGTTCACCTTCACCGAAAAGAAAGATACCCGCTCCGGCTTTGGCGTGGGCCTGCATGAATTGGGACAAAACAACAACAAAGTCGTTGCCCTCTGCGCCGACCTGACCGGCTCGCTGAAGATGGATGCGTTCAAGAAAGATTTCCCCGAAAGATTCTACCAGGTAGGCATCGCGGAGGCCAACATGATGGGCCTCGCCGCCGGCATGAGCATCAGCGGAAAGATCCCCTTCACCGGCACGTTTGCGAACTTTTCGACCGGCCGCGTATACGACCAAATCCGCCAATCAATCGCTTACTCAGGTAAAAATGTTAAGATTTGCGCCTCCCACGCGGGTTTGACCCTCGGTGAGGACGGAGCCACCCACCAGATCCTGGAAGACATCGGCATGATGAAAATGCTGCCCGGCATGACCGTGATCGTACCCTGCGATTATGCTCAAACCAAGGCCGCCACGATTGCCCTGGGCAACCACGTAGGCCCGACCTACCTGCGCTTTGGCCGCCCCAGCTGGCCCATTTTCACCACCGACCGCCCCTTCATCATCGGCAAAGCCGACAAGATGATCGAAGGCAAGGACGTGACCATCTTCGCTTGCGGCCACCTCGTGTGGAACGCCATCGAAGCCGAAGCCGTACTGGCCGCCAAAGGCATCAGCGTAGAACTGATCAATATTCACACCATCAAGCCCCTTGATGTTGAAGCCGTGCTGGCCTCTGTAGAAAAAACACGCTGCGTCGTCACGTGCGAAGAGCACCAAATGAACGGCGGCCTCGGCGACGCCATCGCCCAAGTCCTGGCCCGCACTAACCCAACGCCGCTCGAAATGGTAGCCGTGAACGACTCCTTCGGCGAAAGCGGAACCCCCACCCAACTCCTCAAAAAATACGGCCTTGGCCCCGAGAACATCGTAGCCGCCGTTGAAAAGGTGTTGAAGCGTAAAAAGTAAAACCCATCACGGTTGTTGGTGTCCCACCAACAACCTTCATTCAGCATTCACCGTGTTGACAGTAAAGACAGCCGCTCTGTCCTTCCTGTCTGATGCAACGCCGTTGTTGGTGTTCTTCACCAACAACCCATTCGGCATCGCTACACGGAAAAACAAACACCCGCTCTGATTCCCTCATGCATTACACCGTAGACAACATCGCTACGGAATTCTATCGACCACCAAAAAATTCCATCCAACATCGCCGCAGTCAACGAAACCCGGCGTCACGTTCGCGAGTTTAAATTCCTAGTTTTATCACTATGAACAGACGAACCTTTCTACAAAGTGCCTCTGCCCTTTCCGGTATCCTCACGATACCCTCCCGGGCATGGGCCAAGAAATCTCCTATGAAAATTCACTTCCTCCGACACGCCACCTTCCTGCTGGAAGCCGATGGCGTAACGCTCCTCATCGATCCCATGCTCAGCCCCAAGGACGCCATGGACCCGGTAGCCAACGCCGCTACCACCAATCGCATCCCCATGGTGGACCTCCCGATCAACGAAGCATCACTAAAAGACAAATTGGCAAAAATCGACGCCGTAATCGTCACCCACACTCACCGCGATCACTGGGACGCTCGCGCCAAAGAACTCCTTGCCAAAGACATTTCCCTCATCTGCCAGCCATCCGATAAAGACGCGCTGACCACCGCAGGCTTCACCAATCTCCTGCCTGTGGAAGACACCATCGAATTCAAAGGACTCAAGATCCATCGCACCGGCGGCCAACACGGCACTGGGGAGATTGGCCAAAAGATGGGAAAGGTATCCGGCTTTGTGATCGAACAAAACGGTCATCGCCTCTACGTCGCCGGCGACACCATTTGGTGTGATGAAGTAGCCGATGCTTTGAAGAAACACGCCCCGGATTTCATTGTTGTCAACGCCGGTGCTGCACAGTTTCTCCAAGGTGGCCCGATCACGATGAGTGGCGACGATGTAGCCACCGTATGCGGCGCCCTCCCCTCGGCAAAAGTGATTGCCGTTCATATGGATACTGTGAATCACTGTCTCTTGAAACGCACCGACCTGCGAAGGATCCTGGAAGAAAAGAACCTCACGAAACGATGCGCCATCCCGAAAGATGGTGAAGTGCTGTCATTGATATAGTCTTTAGTATTGGGCAGTACTACCGGCTTTCCGACAAGCACGTCATTCCGCAGGCACGCATTGCCTCGATCTTCGCGTGTGGCCCAAGGAACCCCGTGGATGGCACGTTGGATCTGTGTGGTGATGAAGTGGTCGCGCAACTATCGGTGTTTGCCAGTGTTCGTTTTAGCTCGTGTGCAGGTTATCCACTTTCAGTGCTCTCGAAATTCGGGATGTCTTGGATTACTAGCGTAGGTTTTTAAAAAACGCGTGCCTGCGACATGACGAAGGACTGCCACGCGTTCTGAGAAGCACGTCATTCCGCAGGCACGCACGTCCTCGAGCTTCGCATGTGGCCCAAGGAATCCCGTGGATGGCACGTTGGATCTGTGTGGTGATAAAGTGGGCGCGCAACTATCGGTGTTTGCCAGTGTTCGTTTTAGCTCGTGTGCAGGTTATCCACTTTCAGTGCTCTCGAAATTCGGGATGTCTTGGATTACTGGCGTAGGTTTTAAAAAACGCGTGCCTGCGACATGACGAAGGACTGCCGCGCGTTCTGAAAAGCACGTCATTCCGCAGGCACGCACGTCCTCGAGCTTCGCATGTGGCCCAAGGAATCCCGTGGATGGCACGTTGGATCTGTGTGGTGATGAAGTAGGCGAGCGGCTATCGGTGTTTGCCGGTGTTCGTTTCAACCCGTGCGGAGGTTATCCAGGCTCAGTGCTCTCGAAATTCGGGATGTCTTGAACTACTGGCGTAGGTTTTTAAACAACTTGTGCCTGCGACATGACGAAGTACCGACAGGCTCGTCTACAGGTCTATTTCCTGATGACTTCCTTCAACACCTCTTCCTTCCCATCAATAAGCGACGTGACTTTCAATTCCAGCAACTTCGCAATGAATGGATATACATGAATGTTCTCAAACGGCGCAATGGTCTTCCCCCTCTTAATATGCGGCCCGCGGGCATAAAAGATCCCCCGCATTTCCTTGACCACCGACGGATCGAACCCATGCACTCCAAAATAAGGATTCCATTTCTGGCTGGGGTCGCGCGCCACGCGGATGTAGTGGCCGGGGTCCACCACGAGCAACAGGTCGCCGGCGCGGGGATGATCATAGTGCCATGACTTCGGGAGCATCTGGCGTTTATAGATCTTGTAGTTTTCCTCTTGTTTTTTCAACACGTCATAGAGCGAGTCGGGCTTGGAGGTGTACAGGTGGGCCTGGGTGCCACCGTTGGCGATGACCACGGACTTGTCGCTGATGTTGAACAACTTGCCGAGGGTGACATAGGTGGGTTCCTCTTCTTTGAGCTCTACCATGCCGTGGTCGGAGACGATGACCATGTCGACCGGGAGTTTCGTTTCATCGATGCCGCGCATGAGGGTGCCCAGGAGGCTATCGGCTTTCAGCACGGTGCGTTTCAGGGCTTCGGAATTGGGGCCGGTGTCGTGGCCTTCCGTGTCGACGAGAGAGAAATAGAGGGTGATGAAATGGGGGCGCTCCTGTTCGGGGAGCTTGAGCCATTCGAGGGTTTGCTGAACGCGTTTGTCGTTGGAAAACTTCTCGTCGTAGTTGAGATAATAGTCGGGCTTTTCGCCTTGAATGTCGGTCTCCGAGCCCACCCAGAAGCACGACGCCGATCGCACCCCCTGGCGTTTGGCCAGGATCCACAGCGGGGTGCCGCCATAGAAGGCCGGGTTTTGCACGACGGTCTTGTTGCTGATGGAGTATTTGATCTTGAGCTCGGGATCGTAGAACTGGTTGTCTACCAGGCCATGATGCCCCGGGTAGAGGCCTGTGACCAGGGTATAGTGATTGGGAAAGGTCTTGCTGGGGAAAGACGGGATCATCCCCTCGGCGGCGGTGCCTTCGCGGATAAACTTCTCAAAATTCGGAGGGTGAAAACGGCTTACGTAGTCGTAGCGAAACCCGTCGAAGGAAACGAGCACGACATAAGGTGATGCCGTGTGTTGGGCCAGTGAGAAGTGGGTGATGAAGAGGAGAAGAACAATGAGAATCCGGTTCATTCAAGCGTCTGGAGTATCGCGGAAATGTAGGAACAATTTTGGCAGCACCGGGCAAACCGGATGTAAAAAATATGGCGATTTTCGGCAGAAGGCTTCTACCCGATTCGTACCGTAGCCCTAGGGGTTCTCCGACAAAAAGTCGTCGAAGATCTTGGTCACCAACGGCACCAGGTCGTTCTCCGAACCCAACTCGTTGTTGATGTATTCATAGGGGTGATTGACCACGCTGGTCTTCGTGCGCTCCACGAACGAAAGCCACTCTTCCCGCACCATCTTCCGCTTCTGGTGCATCATCATGACCTTCACCGGTTCCAGGGCATTGTTCAGCTTGCGTCTTACCGTTTTGAGTTCTTGATCCATAGCGATTTACGGGCAGAACAGGGTTTGAAAGCGCCATGACACGCCACCGTTCGGGGGACCTGTTCCATCCCATTCGCGAAAGTCCTGCGAATTTCAGACAACGAAAACAAAATCGTATTATCAAAATATTATCCTACAACGAAGAGACATAACATACAATTGATGATCTCTAAACACAGGTCGGGTGAAGATTTTTGGAAAATAAAGAGAAATCGTTGGCACGGATTGCCAGTTCATACTGCTTCGGTTCGTTGGCTCCGGCCCCTAACGCTACCGTTGTGACATTCACTTGACCTCCCTTCTACCCTGCTGAGAGCACTTGAACGGGGCAGGGTTGAGGCTCTTTTTCGGGGTAAAACCATGACCGATCTTGCCGGGCGGGGTCTTGGGGACAAAATCTTTGGATCAACTTCCTTTAAAATTTTTCGTCGAAATTTTGGAGAAAAGAAACCCAAAGCTATCTTTGCACTCCCTTAAAGGACACACCCACACAAAAACAACAAATTGGTCCGGTAGTTCAGCTGGTTAGAATGCCTGCCTGTCACGCAGGAGGTCGCGGGTTCGAGTCCCGTCCGGACCGCTTAAGTGAGAAGTCACCTTGAAAAAGGCCTCTGGTAGACCCCAGAGGCCTTTTTTATTGCACTATTTTTCAAAAAGGTCCGTTTTGAGTCACTTTGAATGCGCTTGACAAAGCCACAATCAGGGTCATGAAAGTGGCTTGAACTCCAGTACACAAGGGCCGGTCGAGCCTGCACTTTTCCTTTAAATCCGCGGCTTCGCAGTCAACCGAAGACTTTCAGGTATTTCATAGGCATGCGCCTCACAGACCGACCGAACTTAAAGAGCGATCGTCAACTCCATTGTTGACAATGATCCACTGATTATTTAAATTGGTTAAGAAGGTTCCTTGCCCCTCCTGATCCCATCCGCCGCGAAATCTTCTTCAGAGGATGTGAATGATCGCATAGCCCACCTGGAATCCCGATCATGTGATTATTTGAAAGTCATTAATACATGCATGGCTCTGACGGACTATCCATTAAGCTTCCGCCAAGTCCATCGCGGCTACAGTTAAGGAGGGACATATTATGCAATATTCAGTCTTCGCTCATGGCACATCACTTCACATCGAATCGCTCGGAGCAATCGCCAGCTCTACCGTTGTGGGCTGGGGAACGGTTTTGCGGTTCAAGGCTCCAGTCGGCCGCCAGGTTGACGACTTGCCCCTGGTTTATGCCGACGTTGAGCTTGGCACTTGGTGCCACATCTCCATCCCCAGTACGCACGCAACCTTCGGCGCAAGGTCACCCCAACTTGAAAGTATCACCTTGCTGGTAGACACGACCCACTGCCATATCAGTGAGATTCATGTCTACGACGGCGTGGATTTTCTAGAAGCACTTGGAGGCCTAAAGGGTGACTACCTCCGGCTGCGCGATTCAAGGGACGTCAACCCTGAGATCGATCCTCCTTGGGGCACAGGGACCTATGATAATACCATGGCGCTTCGTCGTAGGCGTCGGCTTTTCTCAGCCGTCGGGATCTCCTTCTATGCGTGCGTACGCCACAACGACTTGATAGATAAGAACGGCATCTTAAGCGGGCCACCCTGGCCGGATTCCATTTTGACTTTTGCGGGCGCCGGGGCTCAGTTTTATGTGCCCGATCCTATTAGCCGGGAGACGGTCAAGGCTCAGCCTATAATTCAGATAATGCCACGCGACCACTAGGAGTTCGTGCGTTGTCTGACAAACGCCAAAGGCCTTTCAAAAATCCAACTGATCAGATCGAAGTCCTATTTGCAGTTTTTGGTTCTAGTGTTGGCTTTTGTATAGGGCCATCTTAACATCTTAACTTGACAAAAATTATGAAAACCTTATTAATCGTTGCCTGTTTCTCATTAGCACAAATAGCATATGGTCAATGTCCATTTGTAAAGGACGGAAGTACGCACTATTTAAACATAGGCAACGTCATAACAGCTGATGGTGTTAAGAAAGTATGTAAATGCAATCATACTGTTAAAGTTGGAGAAAAATGTAATTCTGCGGCTTGGGTTCCAGTAAATCAATCTCAATTACTGGAAGTGCCCCCAGCCCCCGCCCATCGCCCCGAAACCAATGAATATAATGATCCCAACGATACAACTCCATTAAATGGCGAAATAGATGTGCCTTTTACTAGTCCTTCATTGTGGGCCAGTTTAGAAGGCGGACGAATATTGGGCTGTACACCAAACTATGCTTTTCAATGGAAAGGGAGAAATGGAATCATGATCTATGCGACATTCGAAATAAATCGTTTGCAAGGAGCAACCTGCAAAATCTTCGCAAATTTCCAATACGAAGATGGTTCCCCAATAAAGGATGACCAGGATGGCAAATTTGACTCCAAGCAAGGAAATGTTGTTACCGGCAGCGAATTCACCCCGCGGTACGCGCAATCCAGATTTAGTAACTTTAGGCTGTTCATTCCGCTCGAAGAATTGGAAGTCTCAACGACTGCCGGAGCAGTTTCTTTAAAATTTTATCTATCCCTTGAAAGCGGGGAACGAGTATTGGCGACAACACCCGCTTATGAATTTATTTTAAAATAGCTGGAGGTTCACGCGTTTCATGCAATGCACCAAATTCAAAAGGATGATCGCATTTGAGGGAGCGAATGAGTCTTGAAATTTTCTAAATTTCTTGCTCTCTTCTGCCTTATAACTCAATGTCCAAATTCTTTGTACACAAGCCAGGAGGGAAATGAGTTGTCACAAATAACAGAATCACTTTTAATGTGGGGCTACGAAATATCCAAATCGAGCTAAGTTCTTTGACCTCACCGAGCCTGTGAACGTAACCAAGCAGCATAATTTTGGTGAAATCTGCAGTGGCAACCCCATCCCGATTTTTTACTCCGCCCTCAAAATCTTCGCCGGATTCACCAACGCCGCCTTGATCGCCTGCGCACTTATCGTCAGCACCGAAATCAACAACGGCACCACTAGCGCTATGCCCAGCACAATCCACCCCACATCCGTGTGATACGTAAACGTCTCCAACCACTCCCTCATCAACATCCACCCTACCGGCCCGGCAATCAGCACCGACACCAGCACGAGCTTTGAAAAATCCTTTGTAAGCAACACCACAATTCCGGCCACCGGTGCGCCCAGCACTTTGCGGATGCTGATCTCTTGCAGGCGTTGGCGGATCATGAAGGTGGAGAGACCAAACAGCCCGAGGCAAGCAATGAAAAACGACAGGCTGGCAAAAACATAGAACACGGTTTGCATCTTGCGTTCGGTGGCATATTGTTGTTCAAGCGAATCGTCAACAAACGCGTAGTGGAGCGGCACGTCCGCGACAAGCATGGTCCACACGGTTTGGAGGTGTTTTATGGCGTCTTGAATGTTGGCTGTCTTCACGCGGAGGGACATGCTGCTGCCGCTCTTGGCGTAGCCCATGAGCAGGGGTTGGACAGACATGTGGAGGTCTTCGAAGTGGAAGTCCCGGACCACGCCGATGACGTAGCGGATGTTATCGCCACCACCAAAAGGTTTGCCGAGGGCGTTTTCGGGTGTGCCCCAGCCGAGGTTTCGCACGGCGGCTTCATTGACGATGACGGCTTTTGATGAGTCGGCTGTGGCGCGTTGGAAGGCGCGGCCGGCTATGAAGTTCATTTTGTAGGTATCGAAGTAGTCGGGGTCTACGCTCATTTGGTAGATGCTCGTGGTCACTTCTTTGTCGTTGTTGTCGCGGGTGTTGATCCATCCGTTGCCGAGTCCTCCTACTACGGTGGCGTTGTGCAGGCTGGTTTGCTCGATGTAGGGGACGGAGAGCAGGGCATCGCGCAGGGTCTGATATTTCTTTTTCACGGCATCGTCACCGTTGAAGTCGACGGTGATCACGCCATGGCCTTCATAGCCCAGGGGCGTGCTGGCGATAAATTGCATTTGGCGGTTCACGGTGAGGATAGAAATGAGTAGCACGGTGGAGATGACGAACTGCACGATGACCAGTGCCTTGCGGAACGTTTGCCCTCCTTGGCTGCTAAAAAATTTACCGCGCAGGGCCGCCATGGGTTGGAACGACGACAGCACAATGGCCGGATAGATGCCCGACAGCAACGTGACGATCAGCACAAAAGCGCCCAATGCCAACAGGTTGGTGGCATCAAATGGCAAGTGATACGGTTGCCCCATCCACCACGAAAAGTACGGCAACACCACCTGTGCCAACGCGACACCCAGCACGACGGCCAGCAGCGTGGTGACAAACGTTTCGAGAAAGAACTGGCGCATCAGGTTTGCTTTGCTTGCCCCGGCCACCTTGCGCAGCGAGATCTCTTTCGCGCGGTTCACCGACGTGGCGGTGGTGAGGTTAATATAGTTGAAACAGGCGAGCAGCAACACGAGGATGGCCACGGCAATGAAGACGCGCACGGTCATCATGTCGCCGTTGTTGGCGGAGTCGTAGCGATGGTGGGAACGGAGGTGGATGTCCTGGATGGGTTGGAGAAAATATTGGTAAGACATTTTGTTGTCGGCCCAGTCCTTTTTTGAATGTTCGGCCACCACTTCATTGACCTTGCTCTCTACGGTCTTCCACTTCGACGGATCGTGGATCTCGATGTAGGTGTGGGGCCATCCTCCTACCCACTGGTTGTCGATATCGTTTTTCCAGTTCTTGAGGGCATAGGCATGCATGGTCACATAGGGAACCACGAAGTCGAACTGAATGTGCGAGTTGACCGGGGGATCTTCGGCGACGGCCGCCACCGTGTAGGGCTCGTCGTCCATCAGCACGGTCTTGTCGAGGGCATTTTCAACACTTCCGAAATAGGCAATGGCCTTCGAGCGCGTAAACACCACCTGGTCGGGTGTGCGCAGGAGTTGGTGCGTCGAGCCGCCGATGATGGGAAAATTGAAGAATGAGAAGAAGGTGGAGTCGGCAAAAATGCCCTGTTGTTCGAAGTGTACTTCTGTGTTGTAGCGGATTTTAAAGTTGGCCCGGAACACGCGGCAGGCGCTGGCGATGTCGGCAATTTCTTTGGGCAGGTGTGCCCCCAAGGCCACTCCCGAGGGTGCCTGGGAGAAGGTTTCGGCTTCACTCTTAAAGCGATTCCAGATGCGAAACTTGGCGTTGGCGTTCGGATGGAAATTATCGAAGGTCAGTTCTCGTTCGGCCCAGATGGCGATGACCAGGCAGGTGGCCAGGCCGATGGTGAGGCCCGTCACGTTGAGGAATGCCGGCACTTTGTTTTTGGCAAGGTGGCGCAAGGCAGTGGAGAAGATAGCTTTGAACATAGGTTTTGGATGGAATCAGTTACCGGTCCTTGTTTGAATATCGTGCCAGCCCGTGAAACGACAAAATCCGTGTATTCAGGGCGCTGTCTTGTTCGATGTTGCGTCGCTCATGTTCATTTCCGGGACGAGTGTTTATCCCCAACGAGCGGATCACTCCATCCTAATCCGACGCCCAAAGGGCCTTGATCGTTTCCTCTTGTGAATAGCCCACCGGGCATGATTTGCTTTTCTGATTCGCCCGATAGCTACCGAATGTCTCGTTCGGACAAGAAAGCATCCGGCACCCCGGCATCTCCAGGTGGCCATTGGGATCATTCTTTTTGATCCATTGATGGGCATACTTCAGCCATTGATTTCTATCGGCTTCGGGCTGCAAAGAGAACCAGGAGATCTCATCCCATCCCCAGATAAAGTGTGAGGCAGTATCGGCTACGTTGGTTTTGTCGCTTCTTCCAAAATTGTCGAATTCAACCAGGTAAGGCAGGCTTTTGGTTTGCCATCCGCTCGGCGAAAGGCATCCTTTACTTTTGTTGTAGAGCGCATCCAGGTGACCGGCTTCCAGTTTTCCTTCGTACGGTTTTTCCGGGATGGCTTTTATCCGTAGCGGAAAGGAATTAAAATCGATGAGGCTGACACCATCCTTGATCATATCGCCTTTCGGCACGTGGGCATCGAGCAACACCCAATGCCGGCGGGCGTGTTTCGCTGCATAGCGCCGGATGTCCGACAGCAGGGTGGCCCAGGCCTTCCGGTCCGGGTCGTTCATGCCCATCAGTTCCACTTGTCCCAGGTGAAAAGCCTCGCAGCCGATGTTGATGTAGGATGCGGCCAGGTAGTAGAACCACAGTTGGGTTTCCGGGCGGCTGATGTCGGGTACGCTACTCCCCTTTCTCCAATGGTCGACGCCTTTTCCAGCTGTGTTGAGCATGGATCGATATGAAAAATTACGCTCGACGACGGGCAACTGATGATCTTTAAAAACCCAGGACGGTATTTTCACATGATCCACATCTTCGGTTATGATTTCGAACAGGCACCCTTGGAAAATGATCTCGGGATCGGTGTGGTGCAGGGTGTCAATGATGGTGCGCGCCTTCTTCCAGAAGTTTGGATCATTCAAGAGACTTTCTTCTCCCCAGCGGTAGATGGCGCGGCCTATAAATTTGGCGCCGATGTTTTGGATCATGCGCAGGTCATCGTCGTGATAGGGATAGACCCGTTTGCCTTCGGGTTTTTCGGGCACGAGGAAAAACGCCATGGTGATGGATTTGTCGAGGTAATTTTCGAGGACTTCCCTGGAGATGCCTTTTTCATCAAAGTAATAGGATCTTCGTACAGAGTTTGATACAGCGGAAATAAAGACCATGGTGATCAAAGCCAATCCAACCAGGTGCTGGCATCGAACCACCCCTTCCTTCCTAACGATTTGTTTCATCTGTTCCAATTTTAAGGTTACGATAGCATAAAAATCAACTCGTGACCTTAAAGGTATGTCCGTGCAATTAATAAGAAGTTAATAAGTGATTAATCGATGCTCTTGCTGCGCTTTTCAAGGAAGGTTTGCGACATCTTTTATGGCAATATGCCAAAATCAAATTGTAGGTGGCTATTCAAATTTAACCGCCGTCCTTCGCTCAAGCTTCGGCGGGCAAACAGCAAAGGGCATTATTGCTCTTTCTTTCGAAACAACGATCCAACAATTTCATAAGGTCCTTTGACCTCACCCCACCCCCATTCCGGAATATGATCTTCTTTCGTGACGGGGTTCTCCGAGAGCTGTGAATTGCTTATGGCGATGCGGGTCCCCCACTCCAGGTGGGCGACAAATGTCGACCTGAACTCGGGATCGTCGGGTAATCCAATTTCATCCGCACTTTCCAGGAGCAATTGCATCCATTTTTTGCGCTGCGGCTCCGTCAGCATCTTTCCGATGTGCTTGCCCACCATGTGCTTCAAGGCGTCGTCGCCGATTTCTTCGCTGTAGAATTTCGGTCCCTTGAGAACTTCGGCGATAAAGTGGGCCACGTGTTTGGAGTGCTCGGGCGACATGTGTCTAAAAACTTTTTCGAGCAGGTCGTCTTTTAAGACTTTGACATAAAACACTTCGGTCAGTTTTTCAAAGACTCCGACACCTCCAGCCCATTCGTAGGGCGTCGGTATTTTTTTATTTTCCATGGTGATCCGGGGGTATGGCTTATGCGTTCCTTGAATCGTTATTTCCTGCTTATTCCGTTCTCAAGCTATTCATTGGATTGGCCAACGCCGCTTTGAGCGTCTGATAACTCACCGTGAATAACGTTATTAATACAACAAGGATGCTCGTTACAACAAAAATTAGCCATGATATTTCCACACGATATTCATATTGCTCCAGCCATTGGGTGGCTAAATAGTAGGCTAGCGGTGCACCCAATAAAATGGCCACCCCAACAAGACGCATAAAATCGGCGGAAAGCATTCTCCACAAGTTGAATACGGATGCCCCCAACACTTTACGAATGCCTATTTCTTTGGTGCGTTGGCTGGCGGCAAAGGTGGCTAATCCAAAAATGCCCAGGCAGCTGATAAAAATTGTGAGAATAGCAAATACGGTGGCCAACTTGCCAATGCGTTCCTCGCTGTTGAACAGGCGCGCGTAATCTTCATCCTGAAATTTGTATTCAAAGAGAGCTCCCGCATCGAACTTCTTTATGACCGACTCGATCTTTTGCAAGGCTTCATGCGTCCCAACCTGGGCATTCAAGCGGATCGTTATATAGGCGCTGCTTGCATAACTGACAAAGTATACATGTGGTGATTGCTTTGTAAAAGGAGTCCAACGTATCTGGTCTTTTATGACACCGATGATCTCTCTTTCGCGTCCATTAAAGGACAGCTTTTTGCCAATGACATTTTTCGCTGAGATGAGTTTTGCCGCCATTTCATTTATGATCACCGCAGAAGAATCCGCACTGAATTCGCGTGAAAAGTCACGGCCCTCAACGAATTGGAAACCATTTGTTTTTGGAAAGTCGTGACTGCAACTGTTCAGGGCCACCAAGGGTCGTAAGGCCGGGTCTTTTACTTCCCAGGTTAAGGATGCAACGGCAGCCATCCCACCCGTGATGGGGAAATCGGACATGGCCATATTTTCAACGGCGCCCGACGAAAGGAATTCGTTGCGCAGGGAGTTGTAGTTTGCCTTTGCCAGTTCGTCGGTGCGGATGGCAATATGGAGAATACCTTTCCGGTCGAAGCCAACCGGCCGGTCTTTTGCATGTTGAATTTGAAGAAACACAACCATCGTACTAATGATGAGCACAATGGACGTGGTGAACTGGAATATCACCATGACCTTTCGCGGCAAAGCAGCAAAACGGCTTGTTTTAAACGTGCCTTTCAGAACCTTGACGGGGCTGAAAGAAGATAGATACAATGCCGGGTAGCTTCCTGCAAGAAAACCGGTGATCATGATGAACGCCAGGGATATTAAAATGAAATTTGGATCCCTCCACGGGATAGCCATTTTTTTGTCCGCCAATGTATTGAACCACGGCAGTGAAAAGGCCGCCATGGCCAGTGCCCATAAAAAACTAATCGTTACCATCAAGAGCGACTCGCTCAGGAACTGGGCCACCAACTGGTTGCGTGCAGAGCCCATTACTTTCCGGACCCCAACTTCTTTCGAGCGTTTTTCGCTTCGGGCGGTGCTGAGGTTTGTGAAATTTATGCAGGCCAATAGCAGAACAAAAATTCCGATGATGCCAAACATCCATACAAACTTGATTTGGCCACCCACGTTAATGCCATCCTTAAATACGCCATAGAGATGCCATTTTTTCATGGGAAATATAATTCCCTGGGGTTTGATAGATTTCCCGTCGTTCGAAGCTTTTTCATAGAGGACATGTTTTATTTTGGGTTCAACCTGATCGAACAGCGTCTCATTTTTTAAGAGCACGAAACACTGAAATGCATAGCTTTCCCAGTTGTTCAAGGCCTTCCGATTCGTGTCACTGATCGTGAAGTAATATCCCAAGGGCAACAGCATTTTTATATCTGCGAATTCAGAGTTCGTTGGAAAATCTTCGAATACACCCGTGACCACAAGCAGATCGCGATTATCGAACTTTATCATTTTACCAACGGGCGAGTCATCAAACAAAGAAGCTGCCAGTGTTCTGGATAGGAGGATGGAGTGAATATCGGTTAACGCGGCGGTGCCGTCCGTCATCTGAATGGAAAACATGCTGACAAACTGAGGCTCAACAAAAAGACCTGTTTTTGACAATTTTGTTTCATTATTATAGGCAACAATATGTTCTCGCGGCCAGGAGGCCATGGCGGCGTCTTCAAACTCGGCGTAGTTGTTTTTTAATGCCTCACCGATCGGCGCGGGAACATCATTGATGGTCAGGATCTCTTCTCCGAACGTTACATGATGATAAAGCTGCCCCAGGCGATCATGGTTTTTGAATGACTTGTTATAATTCAATTCATCAAAAACCCATAGGCCAATCAGGATGGCAACGGTCATGCCGATGGCGAGCCCACAGATGTTAATAAATGAATATCCTTTGGTTCTGATAATGTTTCGCCAGCCAATCGTAAAGTAGTTCTTAAACATATCTGTGTGATTAGTTGATATCCTTGAGCCTTTAAGATGACAGACCGATCAAAAAAGTTTAACCCGGTTATCCTGAGTCAAGAAGCCGTATTGTACTGATTGCCAATAGGGTAGCTCAATTTGGCCGCGGCATGAAGGTGCCACACCCATTTAAAATATACGTTTGTTAAGCTACCCGACAGAGACAACACGAACATTTTGCTGCTGACAGATAGTCGTTATCTTTCGCACGATTTCGCCTAACTCCCATGCCCCACATTTACACCCTTCGCCAGGATGCTGATGAGATTCTCGTGGTCGACTATACGGGATGTAATGAGGCTCAGATGATGCAACTCGCCACGAAGTTCAGGGAATTGATCCAGACCCGTTCCGAACCGGTGCTGGCCATGGCCATCTTCAACGACCGCACCTACGTTACCCCCACGTTTATGCGACATGCCGAGAAAGAGTCTGGCGCGGTGATGCCTTTGTTGGAGAAGGTCGCGTTCGTCGGGCTATCGACGACCAAGCGGATCATTCTGCAGGGATACAACATCCTGTTCGGAAGAACCTTTCAACCTTTCGAAACACAGGAAGAGGCTATCCGGTATCTGGTGGACCGCAGCCAGTCGGACAAAAAAAGTCCCTACTAGCCGTCCCGGAGAAGCACACGCACACACCGCAACCTTCTTTCATTCTCCGGTGTTTCAGTCGCTCGCGTTTACGTAATCCTTCGCTGATTTTGTTTTGCAAATTATTACATTCGCCGGAAGCTGATCGTGCGCGCGCGTCATCGCGGTATGTAAAAAACCTTTTGATCATGAGAAAAATTTTATCCGCCTTTCTTCTCCTCGTGTGTATCTCGCACGGATCTGCCCAGCAGACCAAGAGCAATGACTTTGTCGTAAAGGGTTTTCACCTGGATCTGCGCATCCAGGTAATGACCCCTCAGGCGTTGCGTGATTTGGCCTTACGGCTGAGTCGCAGCGGCATCAACACATTGGTCATGGAATGGGAAGGCACGTATCCTTTCGAGAAGCATCCGATGATCGCCAACCGGTATGCCTATAGTAAGGAAGAAGTTACGGGTTTTATACGCTATTGTCAGGGCCTCGGGATCGACGTGATCCCCCTGCAGCAAAGCTTTGGTCACGTGGAGTACATTTTGCGTAACCCACGCTACAAAGACCTGCGCGAAGATCAGAAAGACTATTCGCAGGTTTGCCCACTAAAGGAGGATTTGAACCGCGAGCTGTTCAACGACCTGTTTACCGAACTTGTTGCCACACATCCCTCCAAGTATTTTCATATCGGCGGCGACGAAACCTATTTGCTGGGGCATTGCGATCAATGCCGCTTGAAGGCCGAGAAGGAAGGAAAATCCAAGCTCTATATCGATCACATCAAGATGCTGGCGGAGTTGGTGATCCGGTTGGGGAAACGCCCGGTGCTTTGGGCCGACATCGCGTTGAAATATCCCGAGGCTTTAAAGTCGTTGCCCCCACAGACGTTGTTTATCGATTGGAACTACGGATGGGACATGAACCGTTTCGGCGACCATCAAAAGCTGATGGAGAGTGGTTTTGAGATCTGGGGCTCCCCTTCCCTGCGCAGTCATCCCGACAATTACTTTTTGACGCAATGGGAAAAACATTTTAAGAACATCCGCGACTTTGTTCCGGCAGCCCGGAAATTAGGATACACGGGAATGGTGATGACCTCCTGGTCGACTTCCGGCATCTATTCATCGGTTTTTGAGAGCAGCAACGATATCATCGACCTCTATGCCATCCGCCACGTTTACCCACTCACGGGTTTCTCGATATTGCTGGCCGCGTACGCCGAAAGTCTGAAATCAACGGCTCCCCTGGATATTACTGCGTTCGTTCAAAAATACGGAAGCGAGACCTATGGTTTCACCAAAGAGCAGTCCCTTCAATTTTGGAAGGCGCTACGAACGGCGCCCTACGAAATACAACAAGGCGACGTGCAGGCACCAACGACCCTGTCGATCCAAAACGTGCTGGACAGTGCCTCGACAGCAGCCCGCTGGCTTCGCGAACTTCAGCCATCAAAAAACAAAGACGAATTTGAGCACTACCGGCTCATGGCCGACATCCGGGTGTTGTACCTGGACTACCAGCGCATCGAGAAGCAAGTGAACACGGCGGCCTTCAGTCAAAACGATCTTCCGGAGGTTCTGAAAAAATTAAAAAGTATGATCGATCGCTCCGGGGAGCTGAATCAACGGTTCATTGCCTTGAATAAAGCATCTCTTCATCCCGCGGAAATGGAACAGGAAAATGCCTTGCGGATCGACAAGGCGAAACTGCTCTATGCACGGTTATCCAAACAGCGTACACAGTAGCCATGTTAAAAATAGGAATTATCGGGCTGGGGGACATTGCGCTAAAGGCCTATCTGCCGGTGATCTGCACCCGCGACGTTGAGGTTCACCTCTGCACGCGGGATGAAGTACGGCTCCTGCAGATCGGTGCGCAATACCGGCTCAGTCATTTGCATCGTTCGGTGGAATCGCTCATTCAAACCGGTGTTACGGGTGTCTTCGTGCATACGGCTACATCAGCGCATGAGGCTATTGTGGAGCAGCTCTTGTCGCATAACATTCATGTTTATGTTGACAAACCGCTTACGTACCATTACGCTTCCGCGGAAAAACTGATCGGGTTAGCGCGAAGGAACAAGCTACAGCTTCATGTCGGGTTCAACCGGAGGTTTGCGCCGGCGTATCAATATGCCAGCATGCTCCAGCATCCAAACCTCATCGTCCTGCAAAAGAACCGGAGTGCTTTGCCTGGAGAGGTCCGTACATTTGTTTTTGATGACTTTATCCACGTTGTCGATACGCTGCTCTTTTTGTTTCCTCATTCGATTGAGAAAATGATCGTCAACGGCAAAAAGAAAGACGAGCTTTTGTATCACGTCGTTGTGCAGTTCGTTGCTGCTGATGGCACTACGGCGATCGGGATCATGAACCGCGACAGCGGCACGGTGGAAGAACGGTTGGAGGTCGCTAGTCCCGAGGAGAAACGGGTTGTGGTTAATTTAACCGATGTCACCCTCTATCGCGACCGGAACGAAACACGGCTGGTGCGCGACGATTGGGAACCTACATTACGAAAACGCGGCTTTGACCATGCTGTTGATCATTTTTTACAGGCCCTAAGATCCGGCACATCGCATCAAGCACCTCCCCCTGATTTCCTGCTCACCCATCGGATCTGCGAACAGATCGTGGAGCAATTGAAGGAGGTTTGAGTCGTTCAACATGCGAAAGTCCACCCAAGGTCCCCGCTTTCATCTAAAAAAAATTGCATAAAAAAAGGGCTGAATTTGTGATTCAGCCCTATGACTTGGCATTACCTATCTGCATTAAAAATGGGCTAAATTTATCAATTCCCCAAAAAACAGCAGGTGACAGGTCATCAACCAACTGATTATCAGTATATTTTTTTAAATATACTGCCTACCTCCTCACGAAGCCAAACTGGTTTCATAGAAGCAACTGAACCCTACTACCTGGCATCGGATGCTATCCGCCCCAACACGCTAAGATTGCTAATCCTGACTTGCTTAAAAAAAATATTTCAACTTCTGGAACCAAATAAACCCTTACCTTGTACTGTAATAAATAACATTACAGTATGACCAACGGCCGCTTTTCGATCTCCCTCCACATCCTGACCCTGCTGGAGATGCTTTCGGACGAGCTTTTGACATCGGACTATATCGCCGGCAGCATCAACATCAACCCGGTGCTGGTGCGCAAGGAGATCAGCAACCTGAAAAAGCATGGGTTGGTAGAAAGCAAGGAAGGAAAAGCCGGTGGTTATGCGCTGGCCAAACCCGCCCGCCAGATCCGCCTCTCGGATGTTTACCAGGCCGTGCGGCAAGCTCCACTGCTGGGGACGGCCAAAAACTCGCCCAACCCTTCGTGCGTGGTGGGCAAACAGATCAACAAACACCTCGACGCCCTCTATGCCGACGCGGAGGACGTGGTCGTAAAAAAGCTCGGGAAGACAACCCTGGCCGATTTTGCCCGGAAATTTGCCTGAATTTTTTTTGAACAAAACTGTAACAATAATTATTACAATAAACAAAAATCCACAACTAAAACTCAACTTTATGAAAATTGCATTGATCGGCGCTTCCGGATTTGTTGGCTCACACGTGTTGACAGAGGCCCTGCAGCGCGGGCACACGGTGACGGCCATTGTGCGTCATCCCGAAAAAATCACTACGGTGCATCCCCACCTCACCCTAAAAAAAGGTGATATCCTCCGCGACGAGGAAGTAGCCGCCCTTGTAAAAGGTCACGACGCCGTGGTCGGGGCTTACAATCCGGGATGGGGAAATCCGAACATTTACAACGAGTTCCTCGAGGGCTCACAAGCCATTCAACGGGGCGTGAAAAAATCGGGCGTGAAGCGTCTGCTGACAGTTGGTGGGGCGGGTAGCCTCGAAGTGGCGCCCGGTGTGCAACTAGTGGATACTCCTGAATTTCCTGCCGAATACAAAGCCGGCGCCCAGGCCGCCCGCGATTATCTGAACATCCTCAAAAAAGAAGACCAACTGGACTGGACCTTCCTGAGTCCGGCCATCCTGATGCACCCTGGCATCAAAGACGGCCGCACGGGAAAATACCGTACCAACACTAACCAGCCTGTGTTCGACGCCAAGGGCGAGAGCCGGCTTTCGGTGGAAGATCTCAGCGTGGCCATCGTCGACGAGTTGGAGAACAACCGGTTCGTTCGCCAGCGGTTCACCGCAGCATATTAAGACCTGTATTTTTTGTTCTACCCAAAGCGCCTTGGGTTGTTCCAGGGCGCTTTCCTATCCCTCATAAATTATGTCAACCCTTCATTATAAAACCATTGTCATTGACGGAATCTCCGTTTTTTACCGCGAAGCCGGAGATCCCAACCTCCCTACCCTTCTATTGTTGCATGGCTTTCCTTCGTCCTCGCACATGTATCGCGACCTGATCCGCGACCTGGGCGATCGCTATCACATCATCGCCCCTGACTACCCCGGCTTTGGCAACAGCGACATGCCGGCCCGCGAACGCTTTGCCTATACGTTCGACAATCTGTCGGTAGTCATGGAGAAATTTATCGATGCATTGAAGCTTACCCGCTTTGCTCTGTATATGCAGGACTACGGTGCTCCCGTGGGCTATCGCATCGCCGTGCGGCGGCCGGAACTGATCCGCGCCCTGATCCTTCAAAATGGCAATGCCTATGAAGAAGGCCTGGGGCCGGCGATCGATGATGGCAAACGTTTTTGGGCCAACCGGAATGAGGAAACTGAAAATGCGATGCGTGGCGCCCTCACGTTGGATGGAACGAAGTTTCAATATTTTGATGGGGTGGAAGATCCGTCAAAGATCAGCCCGGATGCGTATCTTCATGATCAGTATTTCCTGGACCGTCCGGGAAATGACGCGATCCAATTGGATTTGTTATACGACTACCGGAACAATCTCAAACAATACCCGGCCTGGCATCAATATCTCCGGGAACACCGGCCACCGGCGCTGATTGCGTGGGGAAAGAATGATCAGTTCTTTACCGAAAAGGGAGCACTGGCCTACTTACGCGACCTTCCTGACGCCGAGGTCCATTTGTTGAACACGGGGCATTTTGCCCTGGAGGAATTTCATGGAGAGATCGCGGAATACATCGACGCGTTCCTAACCAAAATCCCTTAACCCTAGCCGCCGATGATGGCGTTGAGGATCTCGGGATTCAAAGCGATGGTGCTTTTATCGACGCCGTAGAAAAGAACATAGGCGCCAAACAAGGCTTCCAGCATTTTACGACGCAGCTCGAGCTTCTTTTGTTGGAGCAACGAGGTTTGCTTCTGGTCGTCTTTGGTGTTGTTTTGCTTGAAGATGAGTTCCCGGTATTCATTGACCATCTGCATCATCGAGTAGTTTGCCCGGGAGGCAGCCAGCGAGAAAAGGTAGTCGTCGTCGAGGACTTTGATCGTGTGGCGGCCTTTGAGGTTGCCGAGGGTTTGCTTCAGATTATTTTTATACACCGTGGTTTGCGAACGTTTCAACTGGGCGTATTCCTCTAGCGAGAATTTTTTGTTTAGATCCAATACTATGTCTTCCATCATGATTTGAATTCGAAATTGTTTTGACGCACCGCTAAAAGGGTTTGTTTTCCGCTACCAAAAGTTTTTGGGAACTTTGTTTAAAAAATATAACCTTTTTCAACCGACGCGGTTAGATGTACAGCATGTGATGATTCACTGCACCTTCTATATAACGCATTAAAGTAAACCGTTGTTCTGATTCGCTCTGAATTATTAAGGCCCAGAGAAAGCGGTAGTCGCAAGGCTACCGTTTTTCGTTTTCTAGGCCTATTGATAGGTCCCACGATCAATCTGCAACTTCTTTATCATATCGGCGCTAATGGACTCCGCATATACGCCATAGGCATCCACCAGCAGCCCTTTTGCCCCGGAAGTGGACGAGACCGCATACAGCACGGCGCTGTCGTCGGGGTTGGTCATGCCTTCGAAGCGATGTACTTCATCGACATGAAACTCTTCGGGCCGGAACTTGACATTCAGGGGTGCACATTCGATCCACTCCGGGTGAAGGTTGAAATCATTGACATACCCCGCCCCTTTCAAGGCGTTGATGGCCTGGGAAAGTGTTTCGAATGTTTTCATATGCGTTAAAGCTATTTATGCCGAGGGGGTTCAAAAATACCCGGATCGCCATCTCCCGGTAGGATTAGTGTAAAGGTAAGACCATTTTTTGTGGCTTTGCAAAAAATCCATGAACGGCTTATCGCGTCTCGGGGAATTTAAAATAGAATTCGCCGATAATGTTAGAGCTATCCCACGTGTTCTGTTTGTTGGCCGAAAGCCGGAGCACACTTTGACGCACTTCCTTGAAAACCTGCTCGATGGTTAGCCCGGGTTTGCGCATGGCTTTAAGCAGTTCCTGGGTATACAGTCCATTGCGGCCTGGCCCGTCCGAGGCGATGGACCCCGGGGCGGTGGCATAGGCGATGAACGACCCGCGGGCGCGCCGCATCTCCATGAGGCCCTGCTCCCCCAGCGAGCGGCTCAAGGCGGGAAATGGGTTGTTGCGGCAAGCATCCAGGATCACGATGTTCATCCGGGAGTTGGAGCGTTCCATGTTGGTCAGGACCATGCGCTGGACGGGAAAGCAATAGCGGGCGATATCGTCCTCGAACTCTATCATGGCATCGATGGGCACCAGGTAGTTTTCGTCGTCGCGCTGCAGACCGTGACCGGCATAGTAGAACAACGACACGGTTTTGTCGCGGTCGCCGGCGTCTACCTTCTCTTTGAACCGGAGCATGGCGGCACGCATTTGTCCATAGGTGGCATTGGTGAGTAATTGCACCTCGAAGTTGGAGTTCTGCAGCTCCTTGGCGAAATCGGTTGCGTCGTTCACGGGATTTTTCAAAACGCCGATGCTCTTGGGATAATTGCCGTTGCCGATCACGAGCGCATACCGTTTTTCATCTTTGTAAAAATCGGCGATCGAGGGTGTTGCCACTACCGGGGGTGGCACCACCACTTTTTCCTGGGTCACCTGGGGTGTGACAGGGGGTAGTGCGGCTTCGTCCTTTTTCGCCACCACGGGTTCTTTTTTTACAGACTCGTCCTTTTTAACCCCAGCGTCTTTCTTCACCCCCGCGGTATTGGTCGTTTGATTGGCGGCTACTCCACCCTCCGCGGTGTTCCGGCCCGCAACACTTTGCTTGTCCAGTTTCTCCAGGTCGCGCCGGATGTCGGCGTTGTTGGGTTGCAGGGCGGCCCCGCTCCTGAGATCGGCAATGGCCAACGGAATTTGCCCAAGCTTGGTGTACATCTGGCTGCGTTCGTAGAGCAACTTCGCTTTCGTTTCGGCATTGGCATCCAACTCGCGGAGCGCACTCGTGTAGGCACCCACGGCCTCTTTGGTGTCGCCGGTCTTGTCGCAGCTTTTGGCCACAAACCAATAGATGTTGCCTTTATTGGGATGGTCGAGCAAAACAGCCTCCTCAAAATCGGCGATGGCGTTTTTGAAATCGTTGGTCTTATAGTAAGAAAGCGCGCGCAGGTAATACACCTCGCCATCCATCGACTTGTCGCGGGTGGACTTGCCAAGGTATTCCGAAAAATTCTTGATGGCGTCGGCATATTGGCCTGACGTGTAGCTGTCGTGGCCTTTCTCGTAGAGCTTGAATTGGGCCGAAGCAGGGTGCATCAGCCCCAGCGTTAGAAATAAAATGATGGTGAGTCTCCCGGTTTTCATCGCGCGTCACATTTCACGTATCCTTCGATCTCAGAAATTATAAGAGGCCCCGAGCTGTACGTTGATCGACGGAAATCCTTTGTTGACCATTGGGAATTTTTCGTCCCCGTAAGCTGTGGTCGTTTTGGCATACGATTGTGTACTGACAAACGACACCGGAAACGTATAGCCAAACGCAGCCTGCAAAAAAAACGAAAACGACTTGGTGGGCATCACCTCTATCCCCGGGCCGATAAAGACGCCACCGGTTACTTTCGTTTCCGATTTCAAAGCATCATAATTTTCCGGTCCCCATTTGCTGTTGTACCCATCGGGGTACCAGGTGTTGTCGCCAAGATTGTAGTACAGGATATCGTCCGCCGTGCTTGCGGTGTTTTGATTGTCTTCGTAGATCTCATAGGTATAACGTTTATCGGAACCATGCACCGCTTTGCGCGAGGATATACTGACAAAGGGTTTCACAAAACCATAGGCTGAGATCTTTGTGTTGTCCTTCACCGGGATGAAATTCAATTTCACATTCACCGATAGCGACGTAAGGCTGAGGTCGCCGCCTTCCAGGTTGAGCACGTAGCCGTAGTCGTATGAAAGCGAAGGAAATGCGTACTTGGTGCGCCATCCGTTAGGGTCGCCGTTACCAATGTAGGCATCACCGCTTTTTGCTGTGGTCACCTCCGGATCGTACATAAAACTTTGATAGGAAACCGAGGGGCCGACGGAGAGGACGCGGTTCAATCTTTTCAGAAAACCCAGCTCGACGTTGAACCCTGTGCTGTAATCACCGATGTTTTTCCCCAGGGTGAAAGAGGGGCCGAAATTGAGAAAGATACCTTTGCTTTTGTCGATCCGTTCACGTTTTACAATGGCACCTTCATCCTGGGCCGAAAGAGAAAGCGCGCATCCTGCCAAAAGGCATGTGCACACGAATCTACTTGCATGATTCATACAGAGGGGGTTTTGATTAAAGCAAACTATATACGCGCACTGCTATACGCCCGCGGGCTCCTACAACTCCGGCTTATTGCAGCTTGAAATAAAATTCTCCAATGATATTCGAACTGTCCCACGTGTACTGCTTGTCGCCCGACAGGCGGAGCACATTCATGCGCACGTCCTTAAACACTTGCTCGATGGTGAGGCTCGGTTTCTTCAGGGCTTTCAGAAGCTCCTGCGTGTAGAGGCCGTTGCGGCCGTCGCCATCGGAGGCCACGGAGCCTGGCGCCGTGGCGTAGGCTATGAACGAGCCACGGGCCCGCTTCATTTCGCCCAGGCCCGAGCCAATGGATCGCGAAGTGGCGGGGAACGGGTTGTTGCGACAGGCATCCAGGATCACGATGTTCATGCGCGAGTTGGAGCGCTCCATGTTGGCCAGCACCATGCGTTGCACAGGGAAACACATGCGGGCGATGTCGTCCTCAAATTTCACATCGGCGTCGATTGGCACCAGGTAGTTCTCGTCCTGGTATTGCACGCCATGGCCGGCGTAGTAGAACAAGCCTACCGTTTGATCGCGCGGTCCGTTGGTGAGCTTTTCATGAAACTTGCGCATCGCCTCGCGCAATTGCACGTAGGTGGCGTTGGTCAGCAGTTGCACCTCAAAATTTGACCGTCTCAATTCAGTCGCCACATCGGTGGCGTCGTTCACGGGGTTCTTGAGGATGCCGATGTCTTTGTTATAGTTGCTGTTGCCGATCACCAGCGCATAGCGTTTTTCATCTTTATACGTGGCCGCGATGGCCGACACTACTTCCGCATTGGCCGCGGGCTGATAGGGCTGGGTCGCCGGCTGTGAGACAGGCTGCGCGGCTTGCTGCTGGCCTTTTACCGCGGGTGTCTCTGTCTTTTTGTTTTGCGCATTGTTCTTCACGATCACCTGCGTTTTGCGGTCCTCGCCAGCGTTACGGGATGATGCGGGGGTACTGGCCAGCGTGGTGCCGGCCACTTCGGGGTTGGAAGGATCCAGCAGCTTGGCCTGGGCCAGGTCCTGGTCGGCGCCTGCCTTGTCGCCGTTGCGGGCCAGGAATTGGGCTCGGTCGGCCAGGATGCGGGCGGTGGTCTTTTTGTTGTTTTGGGCAGCGTCGAGGGCGTCTTTGTAGAGGGATATGGCCTCTGTTTTCTTGCCGAGTTTATCGGAGCAGCGGGCTTTATACCAGTAAATTACGCCTTTATTATAGGGGTTGAGCGTGAGGCAGTGGTCCAGGTCGCTCAGCGACTCACTGTATTTGTCGACGTGGAAATAAGATTGGCCGCGATAGAAATAGAGGTCCTCGTCGAAGCGTTTATCGTGGGAAGGCTTTGCGAGCAGGGCGGAAAATTTGTCGATCACCTCCTGGTATTCCTTGTTGCGGAATTGGGCCACCCCGGCATCAAATTCTTTGGAGTCCTGGGCCTGGCACAGGGTGACGGCCCATATGAAAACACACAGACTAGACAAGATCTGTTTCATACGATCAATAGTAGGTTATATCAAAGGTAGTTATACGGCAAAAATTAATGAACCGTTTCTCAAAAGAGTTATCGCACCCGTAATGCAAAAAGTGGTATTTTTAGGCGATTTGGAATCCATGAGAAGACTATTCCTACTTTTTTTCGTCACACTCACCCTTTGTATGTCTGCCTGCAGCCCCAAGTCCGGATCAACCACTTCCGTGGTAAAGCCCAAATATCACCACCGTTGGTACGACCGTAAAAAGGACCGCCATACCAAGCGCACCAAAACCATTAGAATGAAAAGTTAGCCCTCCTTCGCTAAAGCTTCGGCGGGCAAAGCCCCCTAATCGCTAAAGCTTCGGCGGGCAAAGCCCTCACCGTTAAGGCTTCGGAGAACCGCCGGCTTCGTTAAAGTGGCGAGGAGTTAAAAATCACGCAATTCCCTTCATCAAAAGGTCCACATTCTTCCGAAAAAACGGCTTTAGCGGACTCTGCTGCCCCAGGTGCGCCATTACGATGCCCCCGATGAATACAGACATGATGAGATTGGTGATCTCGCGGGTGTGAATAAATTTGGTGATCTCCTTCCGGAAAATGGCCTCCAGCGTAAATTTCTCAAACATCTGGTCGGTCGACATGATCTCGACGGAAGTGATATTGGTGATCTCCGGGAAAAGCAGCTTCTTTTCTTCCGGCTTCACGGGAAAGGGTTTGGGTGGGCGTTTGAAATCCGACAGGTATCCCATCAGGCTCAGCCAAAGACCGGGGTGTTCTTCGCAGCCTTCACTCAGTTTATCAAATAGGTAATAGATCCCTACCAAGCCTTCCTTGGGTTTCTGGGCCAGCTCCACTGAACGGGTGAGGCACCAAACGCGGAAATAGTATAAGAGGATATCTTCCTTTTGAGGGAAGTATTTGAACAAGGTAACTTTTGAGATCTTCACCTTCGCACAAATATCTTCCACATACAAATCGTCAAATGATTTTCTGCCTATTAATCTCAAGGTGTGGTCAAGCACGTGCACCTTCAATCGAGCGGCCTTTTCTTTTCGCAGGCTCATGTACTATGCTTAATAAGTTTTTTATAAAGTTTCTCTGGAATTAATACTTTTATAACGACTAAACCAATAGCCCCAATGATGAATCGCGTATTTCCGCTTTTACTTGCCATAACACTGGTTGCCTGTAATCCGGCAACTCGAAAGGAAAGCATAAACGGACGCGTCACCGACTCCGCTATGGTGGTCTGTGCTCACCCTTTGGCGGCCCAAATCGGCACCGCTATTTTGCGCAAGGGCGGCCATGCCGTTGACGCCGCCATTGCTACCCAACTTGCGCTGGCCGTGGTCTACCCTGCTGCCGGCAACCTGGGCGGTGGCGGCTTCTTGTTGCTACGCGAACACGACGGCGCGTTGGCTGCACTCGACTATCGCGAAATGGCGCCCGGCTCGGCAGCCACCACCATGTACCTGGACGAGAGTGGCAACATCATCAATGGCCTTAGCTCGAAAGGACACCGCTCGCACGGCGTGCCTGGAACGGTTGCCGGTCTCATCGCCGCGCATGCCAAATACGGCAAGCTCCCCTGGAAAGAACTGGTCGAACCTGCGATTGCTCTTGCGTTGAATGGGTTTGTCCTCACCCCAAAAGAAGCGCACGGTCTGAACTCCATCCAACAGGACTTAAAGGAAAACAACTCCAGACCTCCTTTGTTTTTTCTGAAGGACAACTGGCAGGCTGGCGACAGCCTGGTCCTCACGGACCTGGGCCACACCCTGGAACGCATCCGCGACCTTGGCGCAGCCGGTTTCTATGAAGGCCCCACGGCCGACAGCATCGTGGCCGAAATGAAACGCGGTGGCGGCCTCATCACACACGACGACCTGAAAGGCTACAAGGCCATCTGGCGCACGCCCCTCACGGGGACGTATAAAGACTACAAGATCATCTCTATGCCACCGCCGTCCAGCGGTGGGGTGGCATTGTTGCAACTCCTCAAATCGGTGGAGCCCTACCCCATCAACGACTGGGGGCATAACACGGCTAAGACGATCCACCTGATGACCGAAGCAGAACGACGTGCCTATGCGGATCGCTCCGTATACCTGGGCGACCCGGATTTCTACAACGTGCCTGTGGGCCGGCTTACCGACAAACTCTACATCGATCAGCGCATGCGCGACTACGATCCCGAACATGCCACACCCAGCGGCAAAATAAAAGAAGGCATGATCGCTACGGTAGAATCCGAGCAGACCACGCACCTTTCCATCGTCGATGCACAGGGCAATGCGGTGTCGGTAACGACCACGCTCAACGACAGCTATGGCTCTAAAGTGGTGGTCGGCGGTGCAGGCTTTCTGCTCAACGATGAGATGGACGACTTCAGCATCAAACCGGGCGTGCCCAACATGTATGGTGCCATCGGCGGCGAAGCCAACAAGATCGAGCCTGGCAAACGCATGCTTAGCTCCATGACACCCACTATCGTTGAAAAAGATGGAAAACTTTTCATGGTCGTCGGCACACCCGGTGGCACAACGATCATCACCTCAGTCTTTCAAATCATTGTCGACGTGCTCGACCATCGCATGACCATGCAGGAAGCCGTGGCCGCCAAGCGGTTCCACAGTCAATGGCTCCCCGACACCATCTCGATCGAACGCAATGCCATGCTTTCGGACGACAGTCTTACCTTGGTAAAGATGGGCCACTTTTTCCGGGGGCGTGGCGGAATCGGCCGTGTAGATGCCATCCTGGTACTCCCCAATGGTAAACTCGAAGGCGGCGCGGACCCCCGCGGCGACGACACCGCCGATGGGTACTGAGTCATTCAGGGGGCGATGAGCGAAGTTGGTCCGGGAGAGACGGCCCTCGGGGCACCCCGGAAGTACATCCCCTTTGTTTCCCGTATTTTTACCCACGCAATCCACTGTCCGGATGACCGTGATTTGATCATACTTTTAAAGCAAACGCCTTGCTAAAACGGAGACTCGATTGGCTGCTGCAGAACCGCATTTTACAACACCTCTTATTCTGGGTTTGTCATGTGGTCTTTTACGCTGTGTTGTACGGTAGCTTTGCCGATACGTACAAACAGAATTTTATTGAAGAACTGGAGTATCTGCCGGTAAAGATCATCTTCACCTATTTCACATTGTACTTCCTGCTGCCGCGTTATTTGCTGCCGGGAAAATACGGGATGTTCTTTATCTGGCTTGTCGGCTCTTCTTTCCTCGCAGGGATCGTTCAGCGGTATGTCGCGTTCAACTTTGACTATCCATATTATTACCCGGAAGCGCTCAACGATCCGTTCTTTTATTTTGCCAAGATCGTGAAGATGGTGGCGTCGATCTACCCGGTCACATTTTTTGCCGTGGCCATCAAGCTGCTAAAATATTGGTATGCCAACCAACAGGCACAGCAAATTCTGACGAAGGAGAAACTGGAAGCGGAGTTGAAATTTTTGAAGACACAGATCCATCCGCATTTCCTGTTCAACACGCTCAATAATCTTTATGCACTGACGTTGAAAAAATCGGACAAGGCGCCCGATACCGTGTTGAAACTTTCGGAGTTGATCAACTACATGCTGTATGAGTGCACCAGCGAACACGTGCTGCTCAGCAAAGAACTCAAGTTCATTCACAACTACATCCACATTGAACAAATGCGGCACGGCGACAAACTGGATATCGACGTGCGGGTGAACGGCGAATTGAACGACCGCAAGATCGCGCCGCTCATTTTGTTGCCGTTCGTGGAGAACAGTTTTAAACACGGCGCAAGCGAGGAGTTGCAACACGCGTGGGTGAAGATCAGTGTCGACATTCAGCCGACGGTCACCGTCATCAAAGTGGAGAACAACAAGGCGTCCCTGAACGGTGTGGCACGCAAGCCCGGCATCGGCATCCAGAATGTCCGCCGGAGGCTGGACCTGCTTTATCCGGGGCTTCATGATCTGAAAATTATCAATGGCGAGGAAACTTTCCTGGTCATTCTCACGATTCAGCAATAAACCCGAATCCTATGCCCGTGAAATGCATTATAGTAGACGACGAGCCCCTGGCCATAGAGATCATCGAATCGTATGTGGCCAAAGTGGAACAATTGGAGCTGGCCGGCACATTTCGAAACGCCATTGCCGCCTTTGCGTTCCTGCAACAAAACACGGTGGACCTCATCTTCCTGGACATCCAGATGCCGAAACTTTCGGGGATCGAGTTCCTGCGAACCCTGAAAGACCCACCCCGGGTGATCTTCACCACGGCCTATCGCGACTACGCCATCGAAGGGTTTGAGTTGGAAGTGGTGGATTACCTGCTGAAGCCTATCCCCTTCGACCGGTTTCTGAAAGCCGTGGCAAAATTCATGCACCAACCCACCGCGCTCCCGGTCATACCCAAAACAGACACCCTCACCGACGATCATGTCTATTTCAAAGTGGATAAGAAAATGATCAAGACGCGGATGGCCGATGTACTCTATATTGAAAGCATCAAGGATTACGTCAAAGTGAAAACGGCCGACAAGGAGATCATCACCCAGCAAAAGATCGGCTACCTCGAGGAAAGTTTGCCCCGTAACCAGTTCCTTCGCATCCACCGCTCGTTCATTATCAACATCGATAAGATCGACGCCTATTCGGCGGTTGGCGTGGAGATCGGCAAACACACCATTCCCATCGGTCGGAACTATAAGAACGATGTGATGAAAGTGTTAACAAAAAATGTCTTCTGAAAGAAAGTCCCGGCCTGAATGTTCACGGGTTTAGTGAAGTGCGCGAGGTCTGCGAAGGTTGTCGCACACTATGGCCGTGGCAATCCCTGCATTTAGTGACTCCGCCAGTCCATAGCGGGGAATGGTGATCTTGTCTGTGATGAAAGGCTCCAACGGTGGGGCAATACCTTTTGATTCGTTGCCAATCACGATGAGCCCCCCCACTCCGAAGTCGACCGTGTGCACATCCTTGCCATCCAGGAAGGTACCAAAGACGCGGTGTGACGTGTTGTTCAAATAGGCAGCCAGATCGGTGTAGAAGACCGAGACGCGGGTGAAGGAACCCATGGTGGCGCTGATCACTTTGGGACCATAAACATCGGCGGTTTCTTCGGAAGCGATGATCTTGGCGATGCCATACCAATCGGCGGTGCGGATGATGGTGCCCAGGTTGCCGGGGTCGCGCAGATCGTCCAGGACCAGGGCAAATTCGTTGGCAGCCAGGGAGAAGGGCTGGTTGGGCTTTTGCCGGGCCACGGCCAGGGCGGCATCATTCGTTTGAAATTCGCCCAAGCCTTCCAGCTCCGAGGGCTTCACCTCGATCACCTCCATGCGGGCGGTGGGCCGGTGGCCGGAAAGAAATTCTTCCGTGCCCAACAGCAGTGTCACCTCGAAATCGGAGGCCAACAATTCGCGCACACTCTTTGCTCCTTCCACCAGAAAACATTGTTCCTGTTTGCGGTATTTCTTTATTTGCAAAGATTTAACAAACTTGATTTTAGCTTTTGATAGCATTTTCCACCCCTTGACGACATCGAAGTTCAAATATATAGTCTTGATGCTCTGGCTTTCCGCGTCCCTTTCAGGATGCTTGGGCATAAAGCACCTGAAAGAAAACGAAAAACTGCTGTTCCGCCAAACGATCCAGGCGCCGGGCACCATCAACCAGGAAAACCTCCGGAATTTATATATCCAACGGCCCAACCGTAAGATCCTCGGGACCCCGGTCACGCCCCTGGTGAGCATCTACTATTTCGGCGAACGCCGCTATAACCAGGAGAAGTACATCCGCAAGAAAGAAGCGGTTGAAAAGAAGTACGACGACAAGATCGCCTCCACCACGTCGCAGCGCAAGATCAACAACTATCAGTTCAAAAAACTAAAGAAGGTCGACAAGCTCAACGGCTTCATCGAGAACGGCAACGTCTGGATGCAATGGGGCGAGCCCATCTCCGTGTTCGACAGTGCCAAGGCGGCCATGACCCGCGAGCGCTTCCAGGAATATCTTTTTGGCAAGGGCTATTTTAAGAACAAGGTCACCGAGCATGTGGGCAACACCGGCAAACTCGTGACGGTGAACTACAAAGTCGATCCCGGGCAACCTTACTTTGTTGATTCTATCTTCTATGACGTGGCCGACACCGCCCTGCTGCACATTGTGAACGACAATGCCCGCGCCAGTTTTATCGTCAAGAACACGCGCTACGACCAGGACAACTTCACTAAGGAACGCGAACGCCTGGACCTGCTCATGAAGGACTACGGCTACTACGACTTCAACCGCCAATACATCGACTTCGAGATCGACACCACGTTCCACACACCGGAGCGGAAGATCGCCGTGGTCATCTCCATTAAAGATCCCGCCAAGCGCGGCTATCACAAGAAATTCACCATCGACGAGGTGACCTTCACCACCGATGTTGGAACGAGCATCCCAAACCAGCAACGACAGACCCGCTCCTATCGCGACATTCAGTACAAGTATTTCAAGAACCAATACAATCTGAAGATCCTCAGCCAGCGGGTGTTCCTGCAGCCCGGCGAAGACTACAGCCGTACCAAAACGCTTCGAACCCAGCAACAGCTGGCCAACGTGGAAGCGTTCAAGTTTGTGAACATCAACTATGACACCGCGGGCGGAAGGTTTATTGCCAACATCTTTGCCAGCCCAATGTCGCGCTACGAATGGACCAACGAAGCCGGTATGAGCGTGACTCAAGGTTTCCCCGGCCCGTTTTATAACATCTCCTTTAAAAAGCGCAACGTTTTCCACGGCATGGAAACTTTCGACCTGAACGGGCGTTTCGGTTTTGAAGGGGTGGCTTCGGCGACCAGTAGCGAGAACGTTTATAAAAGCACAGAGGCCGGTCTCAACGCCTCGCTCACCTTTCCCCAATTTATCTGGCCTTTCAAGGAACGCCAGCGCTATAAGTTTGCCCAGTACAACCCGAAGACCAAATTCACGGCAGGATATGCTTATACGGACCGCCCGGAATACCGGCGCACCGTGATCTCTGTCAACGGTACCTATACGTGGCAAAGCGCGAATCGGAAGCGGCTCTATTCGCTGATCCCCCTCAACCTTGGTGTGATCGACACCGCCAACCTGTCGCCCAGTTTCCGGGAACTCCTGCAGAAGCAGCACCTTTTGGGAAACAATGCGCTGACCAACTCTTTCCGTCCGTCGTTTGTGAACAGTATTATCTTCGGCATCACCTGGAACCTGAACAACTACGGCAACAAGGAGCGAGATTCGTGGTACATCCGCACACAATTGGAAAGCGGGGGTACCATCTGGAACTTTATCGACCCGAAATTCATCAGCGATCTCAAGCTGGAATATTTTAAATACATCCGGCTCAGCATCGATGTTCGCAAGACTGACCCGCTGAACAAAAACACCATTCTTGCTTATCGCCTCAATTCGGGGTTTGCCTACTCCTATTCCGATAACGAGAGTTTGCCCTATGAAAAATTCTTCTTCGCCGGAGGTAGCAACAGTCTCCGGGCCTGGCGCCCGCGAAGACTCGGTCCCGGTTCGGCCAAACCTCCCGAGAGCACCAATCCGAAGGGCGATGGACTTTATGACTACAGCATTGAAAAGCCCTCGGAAATTCTGATGGAGGCCAGCATCGAGCTGCGTCAAAAATTATTCGGGTTTGTGAATGGTGCGGTCTTTATCGACGCCGGCAACGTCTGGAACTTCCGGCCTTCGAACGTGGTGGACGCCGAGGGAAATATTACCCAGGATCGCAGCTCGCAGTTCAGCATCGACCGGTTTTACAAGGAAATCGGCGTGGGCACTGGTTTCGGTTTGCGTTTTGACTTTACGTTCCTCATTCTCCGTTTCGACGTCGGAATGAAAGTGTACGATCCCGCCCGCGACCAGGGTGATCGTTTTGTATTAGACAAAATCCGCTTCTGGAAACCCTATGCGAAAGAGGCCGCCGATGGTACTTTCTATGGATATCGGGAGCCCGTTATCTATAACGTGGGGATTGGCTTTCCGTTCTAATAGGCTACACATCTCGCTGCTTGCCCTTGAGATTCATTACCTGCGTTCCGTGAAGACGATCCGGTTTAACAAAACCTCATCACCGGTCTTGGTCTTCAGAAAATATACACCCGGTTTGACGTTCCGTATGTCGAACGTTCCCAGTGACGTGTGCATCGTGAGGTGTGCTATCGTTCTACCAAAGGAATCCACGAGGGTGTGCGTAGTTTCTTCGCCGGGATTAAAATTGAGACGTATGGTCACGTCGCCTGCTGATGGATTGGGATATACGTCGATCGCCTTCGAAGACAGGTAGCGGACGGCAACAACATTCGAAAAGTCTTCCTGTTCATCAAAGTCCACAGCATGCAACCGGTAATAGACATTTCCAATCAATGGGTTTGGGTCGGTCAGTGAATAGTTTCTCAGGACGGTGCTGTTGCCAAAGGCTTTGACCGCGCCAATGTCGGTGAACATCCGCCCGTCAACCGAGCGTTGGACGGTGAAATAGTCGACGTTGATCTCCGTGGCCGTGGTCCATTTCACCAGCACGGCATCGCCGGCAACAGCGGCTTTGAATTGAAACAACTGTACCGGCAATACCACATTGCCGCAAAACGCGACTGGTCCGGTGCATGTTCGCGATTTCATGGCACCCGCCGGCGCATTGCTGGATGAACCGGTGCTCACCACGATGTCGCCGGTAACGATCATCGTGGCGGTGGCGGCGAAATTGGCGATCGTGTTCTGGCCGGCGGTCAGGTTTCCTTCGATCACAATGGTGGCATTGTTGCCGATATTGAAACGGGCGTTGTCGCCCAAATTAACATTTCCTTTTATGACGATTTTCTTGTTCGACACAAAGGTAAAGCCGCCGGTAGCGTTAACATCTCCCCAAACCGTGATGACCCCCAGGGAGGAGTTCAAGCTGCCGCCCACAGCCGTGACATTTTTTGGCGTGCCCGCTTGCCCAATGTTCAAGACGTCTTGCGCAATAATGGTATTCGACTGCAAGTCAACATTCCCAATAGTGTAGGGAAAGAATAGAGACGTGGTAGCCGTGATCCCTGAAGCCGCGTTGAAGGTCACATCCTCTGTGATGAGGTCAGCAACATTGCCGCCTTGCCAAGTGCCTGGGATATGCCACCAGCCTGTGGACAAAATCTTGGTTTGTACCTGCCCCGAAGCGGAAGAAACGCAGGCATAGAAACCGATGCACAAGAGGAGTCGTGTGAAAGTGAAACGGAGAATCATAATGAGTTTATTTAAGTTTCCCCGCAAAGAAATTCCACCCCACTGCAACGTATTTGCAGTACTTTTTTCATGTAAGAAAAACATACGGCACCAATGCGCTAGCGATGAAGATCGCTAGGCAATACCGTCTAAATTTGTTTATGGGATGTGATTTTCAGGCTCACAAGAAAAAGAATGCGTCCTGGTGCGGCTTCTTACATACAACGGATTTTGGTGCGAACAAAAAAATGCAGTAATAATCAGCGGGAGTATTCTCCATATATGATTTCAACGAAACCTTCGATACTGAATTGATTCAAAAAAATCACGGTCTCTCCGTGAAAACGACGCGGTTTAAGAATATGTCTTTTCCGCTTTTGGTTTTCAGGAAGTATACGCCGGGTTTGATGTCGGGCACCTGTAGGGTTTCGCGTTGCAGTCGCGTGGTGAATTGCGCGATGGTTCTGCCGTAGAGATCGGTGAGCACGTGCGTGGTTTGTTCGGCGGGAATAAAGTTGAGTTGGATGTTCAACTGATGGTCCGTGGGGTTGGGAAATATTTGCACAGCATTGGAGGACAAGTAACGCACGGCGACGACGCGTGAAAATTCTTCCTTGCCATCGAAGTCAACGGAATGCAGCCGGTAGTATAAGTTTCCGATCACCGGCGCATCGTCGGTCAGGGAATAGTTTTTGATGGTGTTGCTGTTACCAAACGCCTTGACCTTGCCGATGTTGGCGAAGGTATGACCATCCTCAGAGCGTTGAACCTCGATGTAGTCGACGTTGATCTCGGTTGCTGTGGACCATCTCACCAGCACTTCATCGCCCGCCACATCGGCATTGAACTCGAGAAGACGAATGGGCAGGATCACACCACCACAAAATTCCGGGGGGCCGGAGCATGACTTCGCTTTGATGACCGCGGTGCTGGAGCGTCTGGATGACCCCGTTCCAACCGTAATATCTCCAAGAACTTCCAGTGTCGAACCGTCGGCAATATTGGCAAAGGCACCGGTGCCGGCAACGAGATTACCCTCAATTATAATGCTTTTTCCCCCGGTGATGAGGATGGTGCCGTTGTCGCCCATATTGACATCTCCTTTTACAATGATCTGCGAAACCGACCAAAGTGAAAATGACGCAGCCGCATTTACATTTCCCCAGATCGTCAACGCACTGAGGACGGAAGATGTCATTTTCAAAGAGGCGTTGTCGGCGGCCGTGACACTCTTTGGGTTTCCCATTTGGCCGATATCAAGCGTACCTTGAATTTCAATGGTGTTCGATTGCAAGTCCACATTGCCTACGGTGTAAGCGGTGGCCATCGGCACAATCGCGGTGATGCCCGATGAAACACTAAATACAACGTCTTCGCTCACGACATCGGCGATATTGGCGCCCGACCAGATCATGGGGTCATCCCAGTTGCCGCTGGACAGAATCGTGTTCTGCGCCAGCACTGGCAGCATACCTGTGCACAGACACAGGCACAACAGCACACGCCGGGAGACAAGATCGAGGGTCATAAGAGGTACTTTACAAAGGCCCCGCAAGGAATCTCTTATCGCTCACTTTTCATAATATTTGTGTGCGTTCCTTGAGAATATGCGAGGTCCATAGGTCCGGATAAAATCATGGCTTCATTCCCGATGAACCGAAATTCAGCCAATCGAAACATCCCCGCTGTGGCTCCTTACCCGCCGGGACGCATGTCTTTAATGATTATTTCTCCATCAAGACAGTCTATCAAGCCTCACCTTTAGGAGTGAAGGAGGATATAGAATTCTACGATGGAGTAGATCACCAACGCTGCACCTGTTCCCATGAAAATGAGAATCGCCTTGAGATAAGATCTATGACCTTTGTTTTGCAAGCCCTGCAACAGGTACCAGAAAGTTGCCGCCCAACCCAACACAACGATAAGATATTTTATAAAGGTGGCAATAACCATGGTAAAATCAGCTGTTCAAGTTATAAGAAATTATTAATCTTTCCCAACGAAAACTCACTTCAATCCGGCGCCGCCAAAAACTTTGAGGCTCATGCCTTGTGGTTTGCCGTCCAGCAACGGCATGGCTTGTGCAATGAGATCTTTGCTGTCTTCCAACTTTAAGGAATTGTCGTGATCCTCACGGCTGTCCCACGTCTCGAACACGTGGACGGTGTCGGGGTCTTTTTCGTCTTGTGAAATGATATACAGGTGACAGCCCTTTGCGGTCTGAACATCTTCGGCAGCCTGGAGGAGAATGGCGATCAGTTCAGGTCCTTTGCCGGGTTTGGTCTTGAAGCTTCCGGAGAAACCATAAAGTGTTTTTGATTCGGTCATCGCATGGGAGTTTTGTGCCTGGGTTGGCGTGAATGATAGATTGAAAATGATGAGGAGCGCCGCAGCAAGTCCTGTGTGACTCGCCTGTGCTCCGGGTTTTGCATTCGATTTCATCGTTTTTTTGGTTCAAAAGAACTTGCTATCAAAACTATGCCGCCGGGTGACAATCCTATGTCAGCAGTCCGCTTTAGAGAGCATTCTTTTTGAAAAATGTTTTGCTATGGGCGATTATCCCGACCATTTGTATAAAACCCTGGGTTCACAAAACCGCTTTCAGTATATTTCTCGTCTGAAAACATTAACCTATGAGAAAAATCCTACTGCTATTTTTCACGCTCTCCATCACAGCCGCTTTCGCGCAACAAAAAACACTATCGGGCTATACGAAAACTTCCGGCGACCAGCAGCTGGAACTCGAAAAGAAATTCGATAGCTACCTGCAGCCCGCGAACCTCGATGTGTGGATGAAACGACTCGCCGGCCGGCCGCACCACCTGGGATCGGCCTATGGAAAACAAAACGCCGAATTCATGCGCGACCTCTTCAAAAGCTGGGGCTACGACGCACAGATCGAAACCTACAAAGTGCTCTTCCCCACCCCCAAAGTGCGGCAGTTGGAATTGGTTGGTCCAACCAAGTTCACCGCCCGCCTGGCCGAACCCGCGCTGAAAGAGGACGCCACCAGCGGCCAAACAAAAGAACAGCTTCCCACCTATAACGCCTGGTCCGCCGACGGCGACGTGACGGCCGAACTGGTCTTTGTGAACTACGGCGTCCCCGACGACTATGACCAATTGGAACGTATGGGCATCGACGTGAAGGGCAAGATCGTGATCGCCAAATATGGCGGGTCTTGGAGGGGCATTAAGCCGAAGGTGGCGCAGGAACACGGCGCCATCGGTTGCCTGATCTATTCCGACCCGGAAGGCGATGGCTATCACCAGGGCGATGTCTACCCCAAAGGCCCCTATCGGCCACAGCACGGTGTGCAGCGCGGGTCCGTCTCGGATATGCCCATCTACCCCGGCGATCCGCTGACACCCGGCATTGGCGCTACGGAAGACGCCAAGCGCCTCGATCGCAAAGACGCTGCCAATCTTCTGAAGATCCCCGTTCAGCCCATCTCTTATGCCGACGCCCAACCTTTGTTAGCCGCACTTGGTGGACCCGTGGCACCGGAGAAATGGCGCGGCGCATTGCCGTTCACCTATCACGTCGGACCCGGAGCGGCAAAAGTGCACCTGAAACTCGAATTCGACTGGAAACTTGTAGACTGCCACAACGTGATTGCCAAACTGAAGGGCACCGAACTTCCCGATGAATGGGTGGTCAGAGGCAATCACCACGACGCGTGGGTAAATGGTGCCAACGATCCCATCAGCGGCATGGTGGCCCTGATGGAAGAGGCCCGCGCGGTGAGCGAGTTGGTGAAGACCGGCTTCCGACCGAAACGCACACTCGTGTACTGCGCCTGGGACGGTGAAGAACCTTCGCTGATCGGATCAACGGAATGGGTGGAGCATCACGCCACGGAACTGCAACAAAAAGTGGTTGCCTACATCAACTCCGACGGAAATGGAAGAGGATTCCTGGATGCGGGTGGATCGCATACGCTGGAGACGCTGATGGATGAAGTGTCGCGCGACGTAACCGACCCGCAAACCGGCATCCCCGTCCGTGACAGGGCGCGCGCCTACCGGGCCACGATGGCCTTGGGCGCAAAAGCCAGAAAAGACATCCTCGATAAAAAAGTGCTGACGCTAAGCGCGCTGGGCTCGGGATCTGACTACAGCCCCTTCTTTCAACATTTGGGCATACCATCGCTAAACCTCGGCTATGGCGGCGAAGACGATGGTGGTGAATATCACTCGATCTACGACTCCTACGACATGTATGTCCGCTTCAAGGACCCCAAGTTTGCCTATGGCATCGCGCTCGCCAAAACCGCCGGCCGCGCAACCCTGCGCCTGGCCAACGCCGAAGTGCTGCCGTTTGATTTCAAAGCCTTTTCGAAAACCGTGAATGGCTATCTCACCGAAGTGATGACGCTGTTGGACAACCTGCGCGAATCCACTGAAGTAGAGAACCAGATGATCAAGGACAACGTGTTTGTGCAGGCAGCCGATCCGCTCATCAAGTACGTCCCCCCTACGCCGAAAGATGCTGTGCCTTTCTTAAATTTCTCAAGCCTTCAAAATGCGTTGACAGCGCTGGAAAAAGCCTCCACATTGTATGCCGACTTGCGCGCAGGCAATACGGTGCCGAACACCAATCTCACCACGCTGAATGAAACCTTGTATCGCGCCGAACAGAAACTGATGGCCGATGCGGGATTGCCCAGAAGAGGATGGTATCGTCATACGATCTACGCCCCCGGGTTTTACACCGGCTATGGCGTGAAGACGTTGCCCGGTATTCGCGAAGGCATCGAACAACGCGCCTGGACGGAAGCCCAGGAACAGATCGAAGCTACGGCGAAAGCCATCGAACGCTATACAAAAGAAGTGGAAGCCGCCACGCGCATTTTGATGATGCGATAAAACCTTTTGGCCTGCACAACCGTCATCAAAATTGAAGAGGTTATGCAGGCCATTTTTTATTTTCGTGGGTCACGACGTCTCAAAAAAATTCAGTCAAGAATTTCGATGTCCGGGGAAAATCCGTGGAGAAATCTTTTACCTTTAGCGTATGGAACCGAACCTGAAAATCATCGACAATGCCGAAAGCTTTGATGTTTTCCGCAACCTGCTGCGCTCCTCCAGCCTGCCTGCCGACGACCTGGATTTCAAGCGCGACATGCTGGTGGGCTACATGGAAGACGATTCCATGGTAGGCACCGGTGGTCTGGAAGTGTATGGCGATTATGCACTGCTGCGTTCCCTTTCCGTGAAGCTTGGCATTCGCGGCAAAGCGTTGGGTACCACCATCACCGAACACCTCATCGAGCAGGCACGCAAGAGAAAGCTGAAAGGCATTTTCTTGTTGACGGAAAATGCGCACGGCTTTTTTCAACGAAAGGGATTTAATGTCATCCCGCGCGAAGAAGTCCCCAAAGAATTAAATGCCTCCTCCGAATTTTCACACGTGTGCCCTACCTCAGCCGTGGTGATGCATCTTGCTTTGTGACAACTATGTTGTTTTAAGAAGCGCGTTTTAAAAAAGTCTATCAGCTTTGTCTTTCGTTTTCAACGAGAAAGCCTGCGATGACGAACTCCGTCAAATTCCTGACATGACTTCTCCGTCACTTTACTTGCTCTTAATTTCCCTTGAAGCCAAGCAAATGGCAATCTGAATAACCCCAGCCTTAGGACAAGGAACTGATGACCTCGTTTCGCCAGGAATGACCAAGCTGACAGCCTGCTTGACATGCAGAAGCTACGATGGTGGTTGATGGAACGTGCAGGAGAAGACACCGCTAAAGCCCGATAACCCCTGCCTAATGCCCTGGGGGACGGCATATAAATCAACAAGGGCTTTAGTCCTGAACACCTTGAGAAGTCGCGCATACCACAGAACTGGCGTGGTGTTTTGACGCAGGGTTTGGATGTCTGTGCTAGCCCGTCCAGACGGCATGCGATACTTTTCCTGAATTAGCGAAAAACACCCTCAAAGTATCTGAAAAGCAAGGATTTCCACTAGCATTCGTTAGGCAACAAATAATTGCGCCGGGTAAATCGTAAGTCATAAATCCAAATTACATTTGCGGTTTACAACCAACCCATGAAACTGAACAAGTACTTTGTAATCGATTTCGACAGCACCTTTACCAAAGTAGAAGCCTTCGATGTACTGGCCGACATTTCACTGAAAGACCACCCCGACCGCGACCATCGCAAGGACCAGATCGTTTCCATCACCAACCAAGGCATGAACGGCTCCATCTCCTTCCGCGAATCGCTGGAGAAACGCCTGAACCTGCTGGCCCCTTCCCAGCACCACCTCGGTCCTCTCATCGCCCTGCTGAAAGACAAAGTCTCCGAATCGTTCAAGCGTAACCGCGAATTTTTTCTGAATTACGCCGACAACATTTATATCATTTCAAACGGTTTCCGTGAGTTCATCGAACCCATCGTGACCGAATTTGGCATCAAGCCGGAGAACATCCTGGCCAACGAATTCCGCTTCGACAGCGAAGGCCGTGTGATCGGCTTTGATACAGACAACCCGTTGTCGGCCAACAACGGCAAAGTGGAACAATTAAAAAGATTGAACCTGCCCGGCGATGTATACGTTATTGGTGACGGATACACAGATTACGAAATTAAACACTCCGGGCTGGCCAATAAGTTTTACGCCTTCACGGAAAACGTAGAAAGGGAAAACGTATTGAAACAGGCAGACCACATCACCCCCAGCCTCGATGAGTTCTTGTACCTCAACAAGCTCAACACGGCCATTTCTTATCCCAAGAACCGTATCAACGTGCTCTTGTTGGAGAATGTACACCCGGTAGCGATCGAACTGCTGAAGTCGGAAGGCTTCAACGTAGAGACCTACCATGCCGCGCTGACGGAAGACGAATTGATCGAAAAGATCAAGAACGTTTCCGTATTGGGCATCCGCTCGAAGACCCAGGTAACGGCACGCGTACTGGAACACGCCAACCGCCTGATGGTGATCGGCGCCTTCTGTATCGGCACCAACCAGATCGATCTGAAGACCGCGACCAAAAAAGGCATCGCCGTTTTCAACGCACCGTTCAGCAACACCCGCTCCGTAGTGGAACTGGCCGTAGCCGAGATGATCATGCTCATGCGCAACATCGTGGACAAATCCACGAAAATGCATAAAGGCGCGTGGGACAAATCGGCAAAGGGAAGCTTTGAAGTGCGTGGCAAAAAATTAGGTCTTATCGGCTATGGCAATATCGGCACGCAGCTTTCGGTCATTGCCGAATCGCTGGGAATGAAGGTGCTATATTATGACACAGAAGAGAGACTGTCGCTGGGCAACGCCATCAAGTGTAAGTCGATGAAGGAAGTATTGGAGCAGGCGGATGTCCTGTCGTTACACGTCGACGGCCGCGAGTCCAACCTCAACCTGATCGGTGCAAAGGAATTTGCCCTCATGAAGAAGGGGGTCATCTTTATCAACCTCAGCCGCGGACACATCGTCGACATCCAGGCGTTGCGCGAGAACGTGTTGAGCGGCAAAGTGGCCGGCTGCGCGATCGATGTTTTTCCCTATGAGCCCGTGAGCAACGATGAAGAGTTTCAATCGGAACTGCGCGGACTCCCCAACACCATCCTGACGCCACACATTGGTGGCAGCACCTCGGAAGCGCAGGAGAACATCGGCAATTTCGTGCCCGGTAAGATCATGGACTATATCAACACCGGCAGCACGTCAAACAGCGTGACCTTCCCGAACCTGACGTTGCCTTTGTTGGAGAATGCACACCGGTTGATTCACATTCATGAGAACGTGCCTGGGATCCTGGCGAAGATCAACCACATTTTGGCCAACCATGGCATCAACATCGTGGGACAATATTTGAAGACGAATGAGACGATCGGGTATGTGATCACGGATATCAATAAGCAGTACGATAAGGATGTGATCAAGGAGTTGAGAGAAATTGATCACACGATTAAGTTCCGGGTGCTGTATTAATTAACGCATCAATTAACGCATCAATTAACCGCATCGGCTTAGCTAAAGCTCAGGGAAGATAAATACAGAAAACGCTCAATGGAAAGTCGTCAGGCTTTCGTTGGGCGTTTTGGCTTTTAGGAGGGAAATAAAAAGCCCACTGGGTTTGGGGAGGTGTTTCTGAACCCCCTAAAGACAAGTTTTGAGCTGCCGGCATCCGCAACCTTCTTCTGTTAACCTGCTTTTTGGGCGAGGTCCGCCAATTGGCGGATGAAGCCTGATTTTGGACGAAAGCTTCACTCGGTATTGTTTATAATGTTAGGTTCAGCAAACGTGTCCCAAACCCGAGTGGGATTGGGTGCAACTTAGAAAAAACATGCTTTTGCGCCAACCTTGATCCGGAAGAATTTTTGTGTATGCTTTTCCGGTCTGCGGGGTCATCGATTGCGCCCTGCCGATGCAGACCGTATCAATATCTTTTTTAGTTTTGTTGCCGCATGATGAACCCGACTATAAATTTCACCCCTGGCCCATCCCAACTCTACTTCACGGTAGAAGATCACGTGCGCACCGCTTTCCGCGAAGGCATTCCGTCGCTGTCGCACCGCACAAAAAAGTTTGAGAGCATTTATCAATCCACAGTGGAAGGCTTACGGGCTTTGTTGGGAATACCGTCGGGCTATCATTTGTATTTCACGGGTTCGGCCACCGAGATCTGGGAACGGATCATCCAAAACCTGGTGGAAGAAAAATCTTTCCACCTGGTGAATGGTGCGTTCTCGAAACGCTTTTTCGAAGTGTCGCAGCAGCTGAACCGGAAGCCCGGCAAACTCGAGGCCGCACAGGGACAGGGCTTCGATGCCCATTTCAAGGCGCCCGAGGGCACCGAGTTGATCGCGCTCACACACAACGAGACCAGCACCGGTGTGATGCTGCCCGTGGATTTTATCCGCACCGTGAGAGCCAACCATCCCCACGCGTTGCTCGCCGTGGATGCTGTGTCGTCACTGCCTTTTCCGGAGTTCGATTTTTCGTTGCTGGATTCTGTTTTCTTTTCCGTTCAGAAAGGATTCGGTCTTCCCGCCGGACTTGGCGTTTGGGTGGTCAACGACGCGTGTGTGGCCAAGGCTGAGCAGTTGCTCTCCAAAGGCGTGTCCATCGGTTCTTATCACACCATCCCAAGCCTGCATACGCACTACCTGAAATATCAAACGCCCGAGACACCGAACGTGCTGGGCATATACCTGCTGGGCAAAGTGGTGGAAGACATGAACCGCCGGGGTATCCACGCCATCCGCAAGGAGACGGAATACAAAGCGGTCGTGTTGTATCAGGCCCTGTCTGAGCATACGGCGATCGGCCCTTTGGTGAAGGATAAAGCGTTTCAATCGAAAACGGTGATCGTGGCCGACACCGGCGAGCACACCGAGCGCATCACGCGGATGCTCCTGGAAAAAGGCATGCAGCCCGGCGACGGCTATGGAGCCGCGAAGAAAACGCAACTCCGGTTTGCCAACTTCCCCACCCATGCCAAGGAAACGTTCGAGTGCCTGGCCGATATGCTGACAGCCTACAAGCCTTAGATCCTTTCGAACGATCAAAAGCCTGGAACGAAAGAAATTCGATCCCTGAAACGGGTTTGAAAAGAATTAACCCTTATTTTTAAACCTTACAACCGCGCCTGAGTCTAAGCTCCAATTGATGCCTTTCCTCCTTGGAAGACAAAGAACTGTTACTCAAACTGCGAAATTCGGAAACCCGTAACTATGGGTTCAACTTGCTCGTGCGCGAATACCAGAGACGGGTATATTGGCATGTCCGCAAAATGGTGATCGACCACGACGACGCGGATGACATCACCCAGGAGGTGTTCATCAAGATCCACAAACACATCGACAGCTTTCGCGAAGATGCCCAGCTCTACACCTGGATCTATCGCATTGCCACCAACGAGTGCCTCACCTTCCTCCAACGCAAAAAACGCCGCTTCTTTTTACCCATTGGCGATGTGGAAGGCGAGCTCACCGCCAAGCTGGACAGCAACTCCACCCTGACCGGCGACGAGATCCAGCTGAAATTGCAAAAAGCCCTCTTGAAACTGCCGGACAAACAACGGCTGGTGTTCAACATGAAATACTTCGACGACATGTCCTACGAACAGATCAGCGAGATCACCGACACCACGGTGGGCGCGCTCAAGGCGAGCTATCACCACGCGGTGAAGAAAATTGAAGATTATTTATCAGAATGATTAAACTTTTAAGAGATTAAGATGTCAAACCCCCGATCATGAAAAAGCTTGAAGATATTCCGAAAAAAGAGGTTTTCGACGTCCCTGAGGGATACTTCGAGAAGCTGCCCGGCATGATCCAGTCGCGGGTGAGCAACCCCGGCGCGTTCAGCCGCCCGGCCTGGGTCTATGGGCTGCGCTACGCCCTGCCCGCCGTGATCCTCCTGGCCGTGGCCATTTTTTGGTTCAACCGCCCTGCCACCGACCGTTCCCCTGAAGGCCTGCTGGCCTCCGTTCAAACCGAAGAACTGGTGGCGTACCTGAACGATACAGACCTGACCACCGACGAGTTGCTGGAGCAGGTGCACCTCGATGGCACGGACGCCAGCGAAATTGAAAACGACGTCTACGGCCTGAACATCAGCGCCGACGACCTCGACACCATTTTAGACGATATTGATTAAAGTTATACGAGATGAAGGCGATTCTAGGAATCTTATTGACCATTATCCTGCTGCCCGCCTGGGCACAGGACGAGGATATCCCCCCCGTAACCGACACCAAGGCCCGCGATAAAATACAAGCCGCACGGGTGGCCTACATTACCGACCAACTCCAGCTCACGCCACAGGAAGCCGAGAAGTTCTGGCCCATCTACCGCGAGTTTGCCGAACGCCGCAAAGCGCTGCGCCAGCAATTGAAGCAGGCCAAACAGAACCCTTCTCCTGACCAAAACCAGGAACAAAACAGCCAGGCCGCCCTGGATGCCCAGTTCAAAATAAAACAACAGGAGCTGGACCTGGAAAAAGATTACTCCGGCCGCTTGCTCAAAGTGATCTCGGCCCAAAAGCTGCGCACCTTGCCCGACGCCGAGCGAAGGTTCCGGCAAATGATCCTCGACCAGATCCAGCGACGGCAAATGCAACAGGAAAGACGACAAAACCTGCGCGATCAGCAACAACAACGCCTCCAGCAACGAAACAACTAATCTGATCTAACACGCGCAGGACATGCATTGGTGTAGAAGATGGCTCTTCACTATTCTGTTGTCTGCATCCGGGGCTTCATTGCTTGCCCAGGAAGCAGACTCCCTTTTACTATCGGGTGTAGACGATGCGTTGACCTTTGAAGATTCGCTCACCATCTTCAACCTCATCGACAGCCTGCTCACCTATGGCGAACCGATCCGGTCGCAATTTGCCGTGCGCATGGGATACAACAGCAACGTGCTTTCAGCAGGCCGCACGTTGGGGATCGAAAATTTCGGGTTGGCACCGGGGGTCTCCTACTATCACAAGTCAGGATTGTTCGCGGACGTGTCCGGATTTTGGAGCAAGGACTTTGTGCCTTCCTATTACCTCACCATCGCCTCGGCCGGCTATATGCACAGCTTCTCGAAGCGATTTTCCGTGATGGGCGAATACGACCGCTATTTCTACAATACGCCCAGCGACGACGCCTATATTCCCTACAAGAACACACTCTCTGTCACGCCCATGCTCGAGTTCAAGCCCGTGTTGCTCAGCGTGAATTACTCCTACTACTTTGGCGATGCGCACGTGCACCGCATCATGCCGGGGGTGAGCGTTATCCTGGAAAAGAAAAATCTCAAGGGGATCGATCGCATTGCCATCTCGCCCTCGTTTTTCGCTTTGTTTGGAAACGAAACCCTGACCACGCTCGACTATGTGGCGCCCAGGTCCTTGCGGGAGGCGATTCAAAATTTCAGACAATACGGCACTACCTACAGCCTGGTGCAGACCACCACCAATGTGTTTGGCGTCATGAACTATGCCATCAGCATTCCGCTCTCGGTGGGTTTTAAGAATTGGGGGTTTGCGTTTACCTACACCTACAACATCCCGAAGGCATTGCCCGGCGAGCCCCTCACGCTTTCGGAAAGCTCGTTTCTTTCCGGCAGCCTCACCTACTTTTTTAAGGGGTTCAGGAAGAATAAATTCCCTTTGTAAGCTACCGGGTTTTCAATATTTTGCGCACGTTATTCAAACGTGTGCGGAATGTTAAAATTTGCGAGTGTCTTTCTTATTTTCTTCTTTTTCATCATCATCCACCCCATTTCAGCACAGGATTACCGCTGGCAGCAGCGCGTGGAATACACCATGGACGTGCGGCTGGATGTGAAGACGCACAAGGTCACCGGCACGCAAAAGCTGGTGTACTATAACAACTCCAAAGACACGCTCAACAAAGTCTATTACCACCTGTACTTCAACGCGTTCCAGCCGGGCAGCATGATGGATGTACGCTCGCGCAACTATCCGGATCCCGATCCCCGCGTGAAAGACCGCATCTTTTATCTGAAAGAGAATGAGATCGGCTACCAGCACATCCAAAGCCTGAAGCAAGACGGCAAAGATGTGGGCTATCTCGTGAACGGCACCATCCTGGAAGTGACCCTTGCCAAACCGATCCTTCCCAATGCCAAGACCGTGTTCGACATGAAGTTCGACTCGCAAGTGCCCATCCAAATCCGGCGCTCCGGCCACGACAACAAGGAGGGCATTGCCTATTCCATGACCCAATGGTATCCTAAAATGGCCGAGTACGACTACCGCGGCTGGCATGCCTATCCCTATGTGGCCCGCGAATTTCATGGCGTGTGGGGCGATTTCGATGTGAAGATCACCCTCGATCCCTCCTTTGTGGTGGCCGCCACCGGCAAACTGATGAATGCGGACAAGATCGGCTACAACTATGAAAAAGCGGGCACCGCCGTGAAGCGACCCGAAGGAGAGCTCACCTGGAACTTCGTGGCCAAGAACGTGATCGACTTTGCCTTCGCGGCAGACCCCGACTACACCCACGACAAAGCCCAGGTGCCCAACGGGCCCGAATTGCACTTCTTTTATCAAAAAGGTGAAAAAACGACCGAGAACTGGGCCAAGATGGAGCCCTATGCCGTGAAGCATTTCGAGTTCATGAACAAGACCTTTGGCAAATACCCCTACGAAACCTACTCCATCATCCAGGGTGGCGACGGCGGCATGGAGTATCCCATGTGCACGTTGATCATGGGTGAAGGAACCTTTGCCGCGCTGGAAGGCGTCATGTCGCACGAGGTGTCGCACAGTTGGTTCCAGGGCGTGCTCGCCTCCAACGAATCGCTTTATGCCTGGATGGATGAAGGCTATACCGATTTTGCCAGCCACGAATCCAAGGCCGCGCTCTTCAACACGCCAGTGGCCGAGGCACACCAGGGAAGCTACACCAGCTATTTCGCACTCATCAAACGCGGCCTGCAAGAGCCCATCAGCCAGCATTCCGATCACTACAACACCAACGCCGCCTATGGCACAGCGGCCTATTCCATGGGCACCATCTTTCTTCACCAGTTGAAGTATATCATCGGCGAAGAAAATTTCTACAAAGGCATGCGCCAATACTACAACACCTGGAAATTCAAACATCCCGAACCAAACGATTTCATCCGGGTGATGGAGAAAGTTTCAGGATTGCAGTTGGGGTGGTATTTGCGCTATTGGGTGTTCACCACGAAGAAGATCGACTACGGCATTCAAAGTGTTGTGGACCAGGAGGGCAGCACGTATGTGACCTTGGAACGGATCGGCGAGTTCCCCATGCCGGTAGACCTGTTGGTGACCTACAAGGATGGCTCTAAAGAAATGTTCTATGTCCCCCTCAACGAAACGCTGGGCAACAAACCCGTAGAAGACAAAACCATTCCACGCACCGACCTGGAGGCGTGGCCCTGGGTGAATCCCACCTATACCGTGAAGGTGGCGCACAAAGCAGACGACATCGCCTTTGTCCAGATCGATCCCTCACAACGCATGGCCGATGTGGAGATCAAGAACAATACCATCGACATCCAGGAAGGATTGAAAGCCTACGAAGATCCCACACAAAAGTAATTGCCTGATCACGCGCGTTGATGACGCCCGCATGGGACATTAAACACTAAATTTTTCTAGCTTTATGGCCGAGTGTTTACGCAACCTATGAAACCCGAACAGGCAAAAGCAGAGATCGAAAAACTCACGGAAAAGATCAACCATCACAACGATCTTTACTATCAACAGAACCGCACCGAGATCAGCGACCTGGAGTTCGACAAGCTCCTGGAGAAACTGATCGCGCTGGAGGAAGAATTTCCCCAATTCAAGGATTCCCACTCCCCCACGCAACGGGTGGGCGGCACCGTCACCAAGGAGTTTGCTACGGTCTACCACAAGTACCCCATGCTCTCACTGGGCAACACCTACAGCCAGGAAGAGCTGGAGGACTTCGACGGGCGCATCGCCAAAGCGTTGGATGGCGAGCCCTACGAATATTTCTGTGAACTCAAATTCGATGGCGTGTCCATCAGCCTCACCTACGAGAACGGCATGCTCACCCGCGGCGTCACCCGCGGCGATGGTGTTCGTGGCGACGATGTGACGGCCAACGTGATGACTGTCCGCAACATTCCCTTGAAAGCAAAAGGCAAAAACGTTCCTCCCACGTTTGAAGTGCGCGGCGAAGTGTTCATGCCTAAGCATGTCTTCCAGCAATTGAACAAGGAGCGCGAAGACATTGGCGAAGAAAAATATGCCAACGCCCGCAACACCACTTCGGGCACACTAAAAATGCAAAATTCCGCCGAAGTGGCGCGACGGAAACTGGATTGCTTTGCCTACTATCTGCTGGGCGACGAAACCGGACTGAAGACCCACGAAGAAAGTATCCACAAACTCGAGTCGTGGCGCTTCAACGTATCGCCTACCTACAAGAAATGCAAGAATATCCAGGAGGTCCTCGACTACATCCAGCATTGGGAAAACAAAAGGCAGGAGTTGCCGCTGGAGACCGATGGTGTGGTGATCAAAGTGAACAGCCTCGAACAACAACGCCAACTGGGCTTCACCGCGAAAAGTCCCCGGTGGGCCATCGCATATAAATATAAAGCCCAGAGCATCAGCACGCGGCTGAACGGCATCACCTACCAGGTGGGTCGTACGGGGGCCGTGACCCCTGTTGCCGAACTCGAGCCTGTTTTCCTGGCCGGCACCACCGTGAAGCGCGCGTCGTTGCACAATGCCAATGAGATCGCCCGGTTGGACCTTCGCATCGGTGATTATGTTTTTGTTGAGAAGGGTGGCGAGATCATTCCGAAGGTCACCGGCGTGGAACTTGAGAAACGCCCCAAGGGAAGTTCGCCCGTGGTCTATATCGATAAATGCCCCGAGTGTGGCACCAAACTCGTGCGCGTGGAAGGCGAAGCCGCCTTCTATTGCCCCAACCTCGACGGCTGTCCACCCCAGATCAGGGGACGCATCGAACATTTCATCCAGCGCAAAGCTATGGACATCGATTCGCTGGGTGAAAAAACGATCGAGCAACTCTATGTGCTCGGGCTTGTCAAAAGCCCAGCCGATCTCTACGACCTGAAGAAGGAAGACTTGCTCCGGCTGGAGGGCTTCAAGGAAAAATCGGCGCAAAATCTATTGGCCGGTATCGACAAATCGCGCGAAGTGCCGTTTGAGAGTGTACTGTTTGCCATCGGCATCCGCTATGTGGGCAAGACCGTGGCCGAGAAGCTGGCGCGCTATTTCAAGACCATCGAAAAAGTAGCCGCCGCCACTAAAGAGGAATTGCTGGCCGCCCCGGAGATCGGTGAAAAAATCGCCCAAACGGTTTTTGATTTCTTCCGCAACCCGCCAAGTCAGCGCGAGATCGCACGCCTCCAGGCCGCTGGGCTCCATTTTGAAAGCACGGCCAAGGAACCGGAAAAAGAAAGCGATGTGCTCGGAAACAAGTCGTTCGTGATCTCGGGCGTTTTTGAGAAGTACGAACGGGAAGAATTACAGGACATCATCCTCAAGAATGGGGGTCGCGTGTTGTCTTCTGTTTCCGGAAAGTTGGATTATTTGCTGGCAGGTGATAATATGGGGCCTTCAAAACGCGAAAAGGCGGAAAAACTCGGTGTAACGATTATTTCCGAACAGGATTTTGAAAAATTGATGAAGGGATAAATAACGCTAGAACTCTTGATAAAGCTGAATTTTCTAAAAATGAGGACGGACCGGTTGCTGAAGAACAATAAGGCAGTCCGGAGCACCGTATCGTATAAAAAAGCGGAAAAGATCGGCATCATTTTCAGCGTAGAGGACAAACCGAAACACGAAACCGTAAAAGAGCTGATCCGAAAATTTGAACACGACGGCAAACAGGTGGAGGTGCTGGAATTTTTGCCCAACAACAAGGACAACTACGAATTCAAATTCAACTTCTTCTCCGAAAAGGACCTCTCCTTTTTGGGCGACATCACCTCGCCGGACGCCATTAACTTTGCAGAGATCCCTTTCGACTTTTTATATTATCTCGACATCACGCCCAATCCGCTGGTGCTCAACATCCTGGCCCGCAGCCAGGCCAAGTGCCGCGTGGGATGCGCCTGGGATGACGGCCTCCCGTATTTCGAATTCATGATCGAATCCAAGAGCAGCCTTCGCGACATGATCGACAGCATGCACAAGTACACAACCCAAATAAAATAAGCCAAAAATGAAAAAACTTTACGGAACAGGCGTGGCATTGGTCACGCCGTTTACGGAGACCTTAGCAGTAGACTACAAGGCCTTAAAAAAACTCCTCCAGCACACCGCCAAGGGTGTCGACTACTATGTGGTGATGGGCACCACAGGCGAGTCCGTTACCTGTTCGGACGAGGAAAAGGCCAAGGTGCTCCAGTTCGTAAAGGATAATAATCCCAAGGGCCTTCCCATTGTCTATGGCATCGGGGGCAACAACACGGCCCATGTCATCGACGAGATCAAGGCCGCAGACCTGCGCGGTGTGACGGCCATCCTGTCGGTGAGCCCCTATTATAGCAAGCCCTCCCAGGAAGGCATTTACAGGCACTACAAGGCCGTGGCCGAAGCCAGCCCCATTCCGGTGGTCCTCTACAACGTGCCGGGCCGTACGGGCTCTAATGTGACCGCAGAGACCACTTTGCGGTTGGCAGCACATAAGAACATCATCGGCATAAAAGACGCCTGTGGCAGCATGGAGCAATTCCTGAAGATCGCGAAGGAAATGCCCAAGGATTTCCTGCTCCTTTCGGGGGATGATATGTGGGCCCTGCCCCTCTACGCCCTCGGCGGCAAAGGTGTTATCTCCGTTTTGGCGAACGCCTATCCGCAGATCTTCAGGAAGATCAAGGAGCATGCCTTTGCCGGAAATTTTCCGAAAGGCGCCCTGGAGCAGGCGAAATTGCTGGAAATCAATGGCCCGATGTACGAGGAAGCCAATCCGGTGGGCATTAAATACGTGCTGTCGAAAATGGGGATCATTGCGCCCTATGTGCGTCTTCCGCTGGCGGGCCCTTCCGAAGGCCTGAAAACAAAGATCGAGCGGTTGATGGCCGACATCAAGAAATAGATTCTCATCAAAAAGCGCCCAAAAAATAAGGGATAACTTTCTTCAAGTTATCCCTTTATATTTTGTTGTTTCCGGCGGATGGATAGCTGGGGGCTTATGCTTTATTCTTTATATCCTGAACCTCAGAACGAATAGCTTGCGCAAGGTTTTTCAGATCTTGCATACCCTTTCTTACACGGGTGCCAGCGGCGCTGTTGCCTTTATTATAGAATTTGTCAGCATCTCCTTCAAGCGAAGCAATGAGATTCTTGAGCTCTTCAAACTTTTGCATTTTATTAGAGTTTTAGGATTAAAAATTAGTTTCTTACTGCCAATTTAGAAAAAAACCTTTTAAACCCACTCAAAAAGCGGTTTTTTTTACATTCCCTTGGTCACCGACACCAGCACTTCTTCCTTGTAAAACCCGTTGTCGAGCTTCTCTTTGAGCTTGGAGAAGGCGCTCAAAGTCATCTCTACGTCGGACAGCGTGTGAACGGCGGTCGGGATGATGCGGAACATGATAACATCCTTAGGGACAACAGGATAGATCACCACCGAACAGAAAATGTTGAAGTTTTCGCGCAGATCCATCGACATGTTGGCAGCCTCGCCTACGCCGCCTTTGAAAAGCACGGGAGTAACGGGCGATGTCGTGGTGCCGATATTGAAGCCACGGGCCTTCAGACCGTCCTGCATAGCGTTTACGATCTTCCAGAGATTATCCTTCAATTCGGGGTTTTTCTTTAGCAATTCCAGGCGTTTCATGGCACCGATCACCAGTGGCATGGGAAGGCTTTTCGCGTAGATCTGCGAACGTACGCTGTAGCGCAAGTACTTGAGGATCTTCTTGTCGCCGGCCACAAAGGCACCAATGCTGGCCATCGATTTTGCGAACGTGGAGAAGTACAGATCTACTTCATCCTGTACGCCTTGTTCTTCGGCTGTGCCTGCGCCGGTCTTGCCCATCGTGCCAAAGCCGTGTGCATCGTCGACAAACAATCTGAAATTGTATTTCTTCTTCAGGGCCACTACGCCCTTGAGGTCGCCTTGTTTACCCGACATCCCGAAAACGCCTTCGGTGATGACCAGGATGCCGCCGCCGGTTTCGTCGGCCAGCTTGGTGGCGCGCTGGAGTTGTTTCTCCAGGCTGTCCATATCGTTGTGGGAATAGACAAAACGCTTGCCCATGTGCAGGCGAACGCCGTCGATGATACAAGCATGTGATTCTGCGTCGTAAACGATCACGTCTTTGCGATCCACCAGCGCGTCGATGATAGACACTACGCCCTGATAGCCGAAGTTGAGCAACATCACGTCTTCTTTCTTCACAAACTCCGCCAACTGGCGCTCGAGCTCCAGGTGGTGCACCGAGTTGCCCGACATCATGCGCGCACCCATGGGAAGGCCCATGCCGTATTGCGCGGCTGAATCCGCATCGGCTTTTCTCACTTCGGGATGGTTGGCCAACCCGAGGTAGTTATTCAAACTCCAATTCAATACTTCTCTGCCGTTGAACATCATGCGGGGACCGATCTCGCCTTCCAACTTGGGGAAGAAAAAATAGTCATCCGGAAGGTGTGAATACTTGGCCAGGGGTCCGGCCTCCATTCTGAGCTTTTCAAATAAATCTACCATTGCGTCTTGATTGAATTAAAATTGCGCCAAAAATAACGAAAAAACCTAAATAACAGCCTTGTACTTAATGCCCTACGGTTAAAAAACATCATTAAACTTACATTTACGGTGATGTCATGCCGAAATAAAAACTCAACCGGGGTTAAGCACAAAAAAAAACAAAAACGTGAAGGCAATTTTAAGAACTTCGTGCCGTGCGATTTCGGGTATTTGATACATTTGAGATGGGTCGGGGAAATGTGCCGACGAAATCGATGACAACCGTGTTCATTTTGACTTTTTGATCATGCCGAAAATTAAAAAGATCCTCATCGCCAACCGTGGCGAGATCGCTTTGCGCGTGATGCGCAGCGCCCGCGAGCTGGGCATAAAAACCGTGGCCGTCTATAGCGAAGCCGATCGTGCGGCACTGCACGTGCGCTACGCCGACGAGTCCGTGTTCATCGGCCCTCCCCCCTCTTCGGAGTCGTATCTGCGCATGGACAAGATCATTGCGGCCGCAAAACAAACCGGTGCCGATGCCATCCACCCTGGCTACGGATTTCTTTCGGAGAACGAAGACTTTGCCCAACTGGCCGAAGACTCGGGCATCATCTTTATCGGTCCTTCGGCAAAAGCCATCGAACTGATGGGCAGCAAACTTGCCGCAAAAGCCGCCGTGGCCAAATTCAACGTACCGCTCGTGCCCGGAACGGCGGAGCCCATCTCCGATATCGGCAAAGCGAAAAAGATCGCCGCCGAAGTGGGCTACCCCATCCTCATCAAAGCCAGCGCCGGTGGCGGTGGCAAAGGCATGCGCGTGGTGGAAAAAGAAAGCGAATTCGACGAGCAAATGGAACGCGCCACCAGCGAAGCCAAGTCCGCCTTTGGCGACGGCTCGGTGTTCATTGAGAAATATATCACCAAACCCCGTCACATCGAATTCCAGGTGTTTGGCGACCAGCAAGGAAACGTGGTGCACCTGTTCGAACGCGAGTGCTCCATCCAACGGCGCCATCAAAAGGTGGTGGAAGAGGCGCCTTCGTCGGTGCTTACGCCGGAGAAACGAAAACTGATGGGTGAAGCGGCCATCAACGTGGCCAAAGCCGGCGGCTATTATGGCGCCGGCACCGTGGAGTTCATTCTCGACGAGAATCTCAATTTCTACTTCCTGGAAATGAACACGCGCCTGCAAGTGGAGCACCCCGTCACGGAAATGATCACGGGCCTGGACCTGGTAAAGTTGCAGATCAAAGTAGCCGAGGGCGAAAGCCTTCCCTTCAAACAAGAGGATTTGACCATGAACGGCCATGCCGTAGAAATACGCGTCTACGCCGAAGACCCGGCCAACAATTTCCTCCCCGACATCGGCCGTCTGCAAACCTACAATCGCCCCCAAGGCATCGGCATCCGCGTGGACGATGGTTTTGAACAGGGCATGGACATTCCGTTCTACTACGACCCCATGATCGCCAAGCTGATCTGCTATGCGGACACGCGCGAAAACGCCATCGAGAAAATGATCCGCGCCATCCGCGAATACGACATCACCGGTCTGGAGACAACGCTGGGCTTTTGTCTTTTCGTGATGCAACACGAAGCTTTTCGCAGCGGCAATTTTGACACGCGCTTTGTAGAGAACTATTTCAAACCGGCGGTCCTTCAGCAAGACGCCGTCGCGGAAGAAGAGCAGCTAGCAGCCGCGTTGGCGGTGATGCTGCAGCAGCAGGAAAAAGCTGTGGCGCCGGCGGCTAACCTATCGGAAGGCCAGCAAAGCAAGTGGAGAAAGAACCGACTGGTGAACTGAGGACGGCCTGTACTTTCTTTACGGTGACGATGTCGAACGGCACCGGCGAGAAGCAAAGGAGGAAGATGATCAAGGCGATCCATCCCAACAACACGCGCTTGCCGTCCAACGGCTCCTCGATGTCCGAAGGCGGATGCCGTATGCCCACAAATCGTCCCAGGAAAAATGCGAATGGCAAGAAGCCAGAATACCCCTGCCATGTCGGCTTCAGCCGCCCCAGGACAAACAGTACGGCGATCATGAGCAGCGCATACATAAGCGTGTCGCGTTTGGACAACCCTAGTCCCAGGAATGTGAAGTAGGCAAACCCTATGGCCACCAGGATCCAGGGCACGGAAACGCTCAAATCCTGCGTCGGAAAATTGGTGGGGCTGAACACCCCCAGGCCAGCATAAAAAGTAAAGCCAATAAAAAATACGGTAGCAATGATCCTGTGTTTTTTGTAGCCGAACAACCCGTAGACTACGTGCCCACCATCGAGCTGACCAATGGGCAACAAATTAAGAAAGGTAAAGAATAAGGCCAGGTAGCCAGCAACCAGCACGGGGTAATGCATAAACTCGTGCGGATCGGGAATTCGCGCGGGATCGGCCACGTAGGTTTTGAAGAATTTGAAAATCAGATTATCGCCTACCAAAATAGCCGCTAAATCATCGCCCGGCTGATATACTTTTTCTGCATAATTCGAACCATAGGCTTTGAATTCGGGATGGATCTGAAAGATATATTCCGGGTCGGGCAAGTGCGTGAATCCATAAAAAAGGACGATCATGGCCATGACAAAGCCCGCCAACGGTCCGGCTATGCCAATATCAAAACTCTGTCTTGTGGAAGCCGCGCGTTGCTGCCGGATCACCGCACCCAACGTGCCGATGTTGAATAACGGCAAGGGTGGCACCGGGATATAAAAAGGCAAGGTCGCTTTCACCTTGTGATACATGGCCGTGAAGTAGTGACCAAATTCGTGCACCGTGAGGATCAACAAAAAAGGAATGGAGAATTGAAAACCGGAAAGAAAACCTTCCCAGGTCAGGTTGCCCAGGAACATGGATTTCTCAAATGTGTTCTCGGCTCCGGCAAGCGTGGTGGTGATGACTGTCGTAATGAATAGTACCGCCTGGATGATCCCTCTCTTTCTATTGCTCATGGAAATAGTCGAGGATGATATCGGGATGGGACACGTGCAGGGTTTTGATGCCCAGGGCGCGGGCGCCTTCGAGGTTGGGCAGATTGTCGTCGAGGAAGAGGGTTTCTTCGGCCACCAGGCCATTCTCGTCCAGTACTTGCTGGAAGATGTCGGCGTTGGGCTTGCGCTTTTTCATGACGTGCGAATAGTAGGCACGGTGAAAGAATTGGTCGAGCGACGTGCTGTTGGTGAGCATGTTCTTGTTGATGTGCACCAAGTGGATGTTGTTGGTATTGCTCAACAGGAAAACGCGGTAAGAATTTTTCAACCGTTCCAAAAGTTCCAGCTTTCGCACGGGGATGCCCCGCAACATGGCCAGCCAGCACGTGTCGATCTCTTCGTCGGAAGCCGTGACGCCATAGACGGTCCGGACAAACGACCGGAAATCCTCATCGTTCATCATGCCCATTTCATAGACTTCAAATCCTTTTGAAGAATGGAACAGGTCGGTCACCTTTTGTTTGTCCATACCCGAGAGTTTGGTGAAAGCTTGGAGGGTGTGGTCGATGGAGAGATCGAGGATGACGCCGCCGAGGTCGAAGATGAGATTTTTGATGGAAGGATCGCGCTGCACGGTTTTCAGTTTTGTGTATTCAACTTCAAATATGTAACATTGCAGCACTTTTTCAAACCGCCAAAATGACGGCCGGTATGGAAAGGGGCCCATAGCTCAGCTGGTTAGAGCACCTGACTCATAATCAGGGGGTCGCTGGATCGTTCCCAGCTGGGCCCACTTGAAAATCAGACAGTTACCAAGAAATTTGGGCTGTCTTTTTTGTTTTTGTGCCGCCAGCGATTCCTTTGAAATTAAATTAGCATTAAGTTTTTCTGACTAAGGTTAAAAACGCAAGTTCCATTTGCCTCCATTCGCGACGTTTTAGATCCACACGGATCAACCGATAAGCATCTGTTTACGTTTGTGTGGGTAAGCGTGCAATTCAAACAGAAACTCAACGTGACCTCCTTTTTTTGTGGATTGGAAATTGAATGAATCGCATTAATTTTATCACTTCTACTATCGTTTAGCTCTCATGCTATGATCTATCAAAGTCTTTTCATCCGCATCTTCCTTATTTTACTATTGGCTACACCGTTGTATTGTCAGGCAACAGACGTTCCCATAAAGATACACATCACCGACAAAGAGAGTGGCGCTCCTATTCAGGGCTATAAGGTGAGCCTTACTACTGCTTATTTCGGCAATGCCACCGCGGCCATCAAACCCATTGCAACGCTCGGCCTGACTGACGATTGCGGCAACCTGACCGCTACCGCACCACTTGATAAAGCCAATTTTGCTGTTCATGGCATGCCCGTTGATTCCACATTCATACTTCTTTTTGAACATTGTGCCTACGGACAATTTTACAAGGAAGTTCCCGCCTTCGGGCCAGTCCAGGCATATGAAGTTTCCAAGCCCTTTGTTTATGAATTAAAAGTATCTACGGATGACAGCAAGTCGTTTATCAAACTTGACTGGAAAGCTCACAATTCAACGATACCTGTTTATGTCGCTTCCGGGTACACGGACTTCATTAAAGGGGAACAATTGCACATCACCCGGAGCGTTGACGGCAGCCCGGCTGCTGACTTCGTTTACACATGGACCTACACTGCGGACGAAACCGGATCGTTTGTGGATACAGATGTTAATCCCGTGGGTAATCATGTTTATGTTTACGGAATAAATCCCACGAAAGACTATCGAAGCTTACCGGGATGCAGCAGCACCTGGGAGACCATAAGCCTGACGTTGAATTCTGCGACCCCGGCTTCGACAACAATTTTGCCAACGCCCGTGCCAGACGTTTCCCACTGCGTTGTCTTGGCTGCCGAAAAAGACATCTACCAAAACCTGGACGTATTTCCAATCCCCTATGAAGATCGCATCACGGTAAAACCCGATGAAAAAATTGGACGAGCTTTTTCGTTGACTGTATCCTCCGTGCTGGGCCAGCAACTATACTCCATCCAAAATCCCACACTTTCCCAGTCTGGGGAGCTTATATTGGATCTCTCCGTTTTACCAGCAGGCTTACAAATCCTGGAATTGAGAACGAAAACTTCACGGCAAGTCGTCAGAATATCAAAAGTAAGATAAAGCAACACACCGCGGTTTCACGCAAAAATGAATCGTGTTAATTTTATGCCTCTTACTATCGTTTAGCCTCATTCTATGAACTTTCAAAGCCTTTTCATCCGCATCTCCTTGATCTTACTGTTGGCTACCCCGTTGTATTGTCTGGCAACGGATGTTCCCATAAGGGTACACATCATTGACAAAGAGACCCGCGCTCCCATCCCGGGCTATGGGGTTACCGTTACTACAGGTCACATTGGCAATGACTACCCCCCGAAACTGGAGCCATTATTGTCATTAGGCGTGACGGACGACTGCGGCAACCTTACGGCTACCGCTCCTCTTGAAATGGCCCATTTTACTGTTCATGCCGACAAATGGGACTCCACGTTTCTGCTGGTTTTTGATCATTGCGTCTACGGGCAATTCTCCGCACCTGTTCCGGCCTTCGCAGGTGTTCAGGAATATGAAGTTTCCATGCCTTTTTTTTACGAATTAAAAGTATCCACAGACGATACGAAGTCCTTTATCAAACTCGACTGGAAATTGCATAATTCAAGCCCTCTTATTTATCTTCCTTACCCTGGTGTTATGGCCGGAGGACAACTGGCCATTAACAGGAGTGTTGATGGCGACCAGCATGGATTGATCACCATTTATGATCAACCCTACACCGCCGACGACGAGGCAGGATCTTTTATCGATACCGATGTTGATCCGAATGGCAATCATGTTTACCATTACTCACTAAATCCTACCAAGTACTTTATGTCCGGCTGCTGGCCATCCGCCACCGTCACCTTGAATTCATCCACTCCGGCCTCAACGGTCATTTTACCGAAGCCGGTGCCGGACGTTTCACACTGTATCGTTTTGGCTGCTGAGCAAGGAGCCTATCAAAATCTGGAAGTATTTCCAATACCCTATGAAGATCGTATTACCGTAAAACCCGATCAAAAAATAGGAAGAACTTTTTCCGTAACGGTATTCTCCATACTTGGCCAGCCGCTATACTCCATCCAGAATCCGGTGGTTTCCAATGGAATGCTTATACTGGATCTTTCTGTCTTGCCTGCGGGTGTACAGATTTTAGAATTGAGAACGAAGTCGTTACAACAGGTCATCAGAATATCAAAAGTAAGATAAAGCGACACACCACGGTTTCACACAAAATTTCTATTATCACCTATCTTGGACGAATCGAGAAGGATGCGAGCGTTGTCATGTTCAGAAGAATGAAGAAAGAACGGCCGAAACTGTAGCCGTGGCGACCACTGATAGCATTTCCTACGTTGTGGGGCCGGGGACGCTTTGTGCCGGGACCAGTTGCAAGGATTTCGCGCCTCAGCAACGTTGTTACTTACTACAGTGCGGGGCAAAAAGCGCGACCGCTCTAGGGATGGCTGACCAGATTTCCATTCTGATCAATTTCCATGAGCATCAAGTCGGAGTGGTCTCCGTCTTGTGATCCCAGCAGAACAAGGTTGTTTTTATTGTTCACGATCGCCATATTGAAAATATCGTACCGCGTCGATCCGAAGAAACGCGACCAAACGACTTTGCCGTCGGGATCCACCTTCGTGCCGATCATGTTTTCCTGAAAAATATAGGTGAACCCATCTATCTCCAATACCTGGAGCGGTGGTCCATAGCCGATCCCATAACCCCTGCCTTGCATGGCGGCATTGTCGACCTGCCACAATACTTCGCCTTTCTCGTCTACCCGTGTGGATACGTGCCACGCTTCGGGGCCTGTGGGGCTTCCGTTGAAATCGAAATACGCCTCGGCTGAGTATACATAGCCTGACGTAAGCGGAATAATATCGAAGACGGCGGAAAGTGTATACTCTTTTTCAAACAAGACCTCGCCATTCAATTTCCTTTTGCTGACTAAAGTAGTGGATAGCGTATTCAAAGTCCCAGGTTTTTTATAGTGCAGCAACAATTGGTCCGTTCCCTTAAACGTCACACCGGCATAGTCATAGCCCGATTTGCTCACATCGTATTGCTGGTGGTCTGTTAATTCACCCTGTGAATTAAGGTGGTCGATGAATACCAGCGATGCGTTGTAGTTGGTGCTGGTGAGATCGTATTCACCTGCGTTTTCTGTTAGCCGTGGTGCCACATCATGTCTTTGAATGGTTTGCGTCGCGAGCAGGTTGGCCGTGAGGTCAAATCTCCAAAACTGATTATTCAACACCACCAAATTTTCCTGGGTATTGACCATCGGTGGAACAGTCCACTGTCGCTGTTCCCATTGAAAAGGAAGTAGTTTAGCATATACCGAATCCAATTCAGGAGTCAGTGCCATCAGTCCGAAACGTGGGGCGCCCGTGCCTTCGGAGGTATAGAGCACGCGGTAGTAATGGCTTTTGTCCTGATACAAAAAAATCCCTGTCTCTTTGGACGTCTTTGCACCAAAAACTTTTGGCGGGGGAAGGATGGTGATGAGTGTGTCGCGGGAGAACTTTTTGCCCAGGTCGGCGATCACGGTTATTCGGTAGGTACCCGGGAAGGTGTAGGTGTGGGTCGGATAGGATTCGTTGCTGGATTCCCCGTCGCCGAAATGCCATTCGCAGCTGATGTTGCTCGAGCTTTGATAAAAACTTTGCACTCCGAGTCTCACCGGACGCCCTGCAAAAAGGAATTCGCTCTCCTGCGAAACATATGTAATTCGAACAAGGTTAACTTCTGTTGCTGACGGTTCATCGCTGCATCCCGCGAACCACAGCAAAAGCCATGCGCCACAAAACAACAGGAACATTCTATTTTTCATCACCATCTCGATTAAAATTATACCCCACAGCCAGTCCCAACCGGATGCCATCCCACCGAACCGTGACCGGCGCATTGACGTTCATCACCGTTTCACCCGCCTTTGTGCTGTTCATAATTTCCACGGAGTTGGTCCATTGAAGGTCGCCCGCAGAATTGAACTCATAGAGCACCTTTGCATTGACAAAAAAACCGTGAAAGGACCGGCTGGCCGAAATGCCGGGGCTGAACATCACATTTGTCGACTTAGCCTTCCGCTCCAACGTGCCTACAAACGCGGGCTCGGCAACGATGTTGGTCTTCACTTCCATTCGATTGAAGATCACACCAGCATCAAGTCCAGCAAAGAATTTAACGTGATGGGTTTCGTATACCTGGTATCGATTTGTTGAGGCCACTGAGATGCCGCGCACCAGAATATCGTTTGTATATGAACCTGTGTAGTCACTATAGGCGGCGCGACCACCGGTAGAGTTCAACCCCACAATCAGTCCTGTTGAAAACGACGGAATCACATTCATGCTCGCCCAGATGTTGTACCCGATGTTTGACGGAAAATTGTCGACCACTTTAGCGGGTAGATAGAAACCGGATGATGGTTTCAAGAAATCTTTCAGCGCTTGCATTTTAAAGGTTCCGAAGGTGGCCCCTCCCCCCATCTGCAAATTCTGCGCATGCGCAGCGAAGGGGATTCCAAAAAAAATAATAGATATCCGAAAAACGTATTTTTTCATAGGGGAAAGGCAAGGCCGTTGCTGGCGTAAACGGTGTTGTTATAGAGTTGATAATAATCCCCTGTCACTTTAAATGTGCGCTGGATGGCTTTGGTGTCCACATCAAAAACAAAGTATTCGATATCGGGATACGTTCCATGGTAACCGCCGCATAAACCTGTGATGGGATCGTAGGAAAAATTTGTTACGCGATAGTCCGGGAGATCGAAGCGGGTTACCAGGGATTGGGATGGGAGATCATACCGTCCGACGGTTCCGTCACCATAGGCAATGAGCACCTGGGGATCATTCGGTTTGAAAGACAGCACACGTGCGTTTGCCGCGTCGGGGATGGTGGCGACATAGCTTGGCGTGTTGCCCGTTATAGCGTAGACATCGCCTTTCTGAATATAATATTTTCCGTCGGGGGAAAGACCCATGTTGTAGGCGTAGTCAGGAATGTTGTTTTGAATGATCTCGCCGGTTTCCAGGTTGACGACCACAGCCCCGTGCAACCGCGTGTCTAACACCGCGACGCCCGGGTTGGAGACTCTTATCTGATAAGCAAAGACCGATGGCGTCATTTCAGGAATGCTGATGGTTTTGATGAGATTAAAATCCTTATCGAACTGATAGATGTTTTCGTTCACGAACAGGTAGAATTTACTCCCATCGGGGGTGGTGCCATAACCGGTTCCTCCGCTGCCCTTGTTGGTTAAATACCCTGATAGATCAATTTTCCGTTCAATGGTCAGGGTCTGGGAATTGACGAAATACACTTCCTTAGGGGTGTTGCGATCGAAATTGATCAAGATTTCCTGACTCCCAAACCACTCGGGTGTCTTCACCAGGGTTTCACCTAGTCCTTTGAATTCGAGCCGTCTACCAACGTAAACCATCGTGGAGAAAAAATTGCCCTGCTGTTCGCCATAGGGAGAAGTAGTGTAGGCGGAATAGGTCGGAGTCTCGCCAAAGGGAAGCTGCAGGGAGATTGCGCCGGCCTCGTTGGGATAGGTTGTATAAATGTTACTCCAGTCCTTGGTGACCAAGATATTAGCGATGTTTGAATATAAAGGTGATTTCGTCCAGGTAAGCTCACGGGTATTGTCACCGGTCTGTTTGATTGTCATGATCGTTGGCTTAACTATGGTGTCTGACGGAATTCCTGCAACATCGAAAGTGTAGCCCACCAGGTCGATCTGATATTTAATGTCCGATCCGAAATACAATGAATCCTTGAAAACCAACACATCGTTGTTCACCAGCGAAGTGTTCTGATACTCCGACCACTGATCTCCGTATTTCGAATAGCGCCTGACCTTGTAGTGCGTGAAGTTTTTTTTCTCCGGTGCCTCCCACGTCACGTAAAAGGTCCCGTCTTTCACGGTGAACTTTTTGATTTTCACTGGCTGCGGGGCCGTCAGATCGATGACCAGGTTGTATTCTTTTGAGAGGGTTTCATATTCCTGGCCGATTTGTGAAGCCAGCGTTCCAGAATAACTGAGGAAGGTGGCTTCAATCTTTAGAACGTGATTTCCTTCTTGGAATTTTTTTGGATCCAGGACGATCTTCGTTGGATTGTCCGGATCAAAAAGCGACGTGCCGTCGAGCAGGCCTTCGATCTTCACGAGCGTATAGTCGCCTTGTTTGGTGGCGTATGAAAAAGAAGTAGGCTTGTAAACATAGAGAATGTCGTCCACGTCAGCCAGGTTCACTTCAATACCCTCCGGCGGCGGCTTTGAAACCGGCACAAAGAAATTTCCTTTGGGCTCATAGCAGCCTTGAAACAAAAGGAGCGCAATAACTGAAGCAAGGATCTTAAAAAGGGAGTATCGGTCAGGGCCGAAACGGTTTATGATAGCCATCGTTAGTTTCTAGCTTGCAATAATACACGTTTCCATAGGACCTCGCAATTTCCCCCTGCCCAGGGTACCCACTGGATTTTCCGGCATAAGCATGGGCTAATTCTGCTGGCTTCCTGTGCATCAGACCAATAGCACTTCTTACGGATGTAAGTTATGCCCAATCTGTAGCCTTTTATTTCGGGTCAGTTGGAGTGCGATAGACCCTTTAGAAGCAAAAACCTGAAAATTGATGGATCCTGCCCATGTCGGCCCCTTTCCAGGGCCACCTTGGGGCGATTTTCACCCCTCATTTTTCATGTTGGACATGGTTGAGAAATTCAGCTTACATCAAAAAAAATCCAAGTTAACCTGCTGATCGGGGCGTTCAAATCCCTTTGAGAGACGCTCAGTGCCATGGGCCTTTTGAAAAAATACACCTTCCTGTATCTTTGTTGAAATTTTTTGAACACGATTGTGTCACACGTTTATTCTGCCAAGGCCCTTTAACCTATCCTATGAATAACCCCCTGTTTGTTGCCCTGCTTTTAACAGCAGGCGTTTTGCATGGCCAGGATTTTTCCCAACAAGCCAAGACGCTGCAAGCAAAATATCCTGAAGAAGCGGCGGCCGTTCTCCGCGCCAATGTTGCTTATGTACTGACAAAGGATTCACGCGTGGGCGCGAAAGTGAAGGTGACGCGTTCGGAAAAACTGTTGTCGCTGCGCTATAACCAGGCGATCCACGAGTCGGAAGTATACGACGGCAATTCGCAGGTGGAGACGTTCACGGCCGAAAGCAGTCTCAAACAGCGACTGACAGACGCCAACAAAGTGTGTGGCACCTACACCAGCGAAGGGTTGTTTTTTGACGACAGCAAATTCTGCATGCAAGAGCTCAAGCTCAAAGAAGTGGGTGAAGTCTGGGACGTGACCAGTGTCAAAAAACTAAACGATGCCAAATACCTGACAACGGTCTTCTTCCAGGAAAAATATCCCGTGTTGGAAAAGACAATTTCCTTCACACTGCCGCAAGACATGGAGGTGGAGATCCGCGGATTCAATCTCGACGATTTTCCCATCACCAAAACCGAACGCGTGGCCGATGGCAATCGCATCGTGGAATACACCACCAAAGAGATGCCCGGTATGCAAAGCGAATCGTTCGACCGCGGGCTTCAGTACAATCATCCGCACCTCCTGGTATTGGTGAAGTCGGTCGGCACGTCCTCGCAAAAGACCAACGTGCTCACCTCGCCACAGGATCTTTACCAATGGTACGCCAGCCTGGCACAAAAGCTCCAGCCTAAACCGGAGGTGTACAAGGCTACGGTGATGCAGCTCATCAAAGACAAGAGCACCGACGAAGAAAAGATCAAAGCCATCTATTATTGGGTGCAGGACAACATCCGGTACATCGCTTTTGAAGATGGGCTGGCGGCCTTCAAGCCCGATGAGGCCCAGAGTGTGTTCGAGAAACGGTATGGCGATTGCAAGGGCATGGCCAATCTCACCAAGGAGATGCTGAAGACTGCGGGCTATGACGCGCGGCTCACCTGGATCGGCACGAAACGCATTTTATACGACCACTCTATTCCATCGCTCGCCGTAAACAATCACATGATCTGTACGGTGATGCTGAACGGCAAGAAATATTTTCTCGATGCCACCGAAAAATACATGCCTTTCGGAGAGAATGCCGAACGCATCCAAAGCCGCCCGGTGATGATCGAGAACGGAGCAACATTTATCGCCGACAACGTGACGGCCAGCGACAAAAATCGCGACGCCGACATCCGGACGCTAAAGGCCTCGTTGAATGGCGACAACCTGGTGGGCAGCTATGCCATTGAGTTGAAGGGAGAAGCCAAAAAGAATTTTCTTTACAGCTATCATTACACCAAGACGGACCGGCGTGACGCCTTTATGACCGACTTCATTTCGCGGGGCAACAACAACATAAAAAATACCAATCTAAAGCTCCCCAACCTCGAAGAACGGAGCGGTCCGCTGGCGCTGCAATGTGATGTCACGTACAATGGCGCCGTGAGCTCATTCAACAACGAGTATTACATCGACATCGACCCGTCCAAAAGTTTCAAAAACTGGGCCGTGAAGGCAACACGCCAAAGCGACATCGACTTTGGTGAAAAAATCCACAATAAGACCGTCGTGGAATTGAGCGTACCCCAGGGTTATGCGGTGACCAGTCTACCTAAGAACGTGACCATCAACGACCCTGAATTTTCGTTCAACATCCAATATTCAAAAACAAACGACAAGGTGGTTTACACCAAAGAAGTGGTTGTGCCCGAGGGGGTCATTAAAAAGAAATCGTTCGACCGGTGGAATGCCGCCATCCGTCAACTGGTAGAAGCTTATGATAGTCAGATTATCTTAAAAAAATAGACATGAAGAAAGTTCTGTTAGCATGTATCGTCCCGTTTTTGATCATCGTCGCAGCTCAGGCACAGTCTGAAGTAGAGAAAAAAGTGAAGCAGAAAATCTGGGGTCAGGCGCCAGCTGAATTTAATGCCACACAGGTGCCTGAAAAATGGAAAAACGAATCGGCCGTGTTGCTGGCCTATCACCGGGAGTACATATGCGACTTTGCCACGAAGGTGGGCATTGGAGCACAGCGCTATTATGTGGAGACGCTCAACATCCATTTCCGCATCAAGCTGCAGGACAAAGCCGCCGTGGGCGACTTCTCTGATATCTCGTTCGACAACAAATCGATCACCACCAACTTATTCGGCCGCGCTTCTTCCTATCGCATCCTGGGCATCAAGGTGATCAAACCCGATGGCAGCCAAAAAGAAGTGGACTTGAAGGACGCCGTGAAGGCCGACGCCGGGAGCGGCGACGATCTCAAGATCCCCATTCCCAACCTGGCAGAAGGCGACATTATAGACTACTTCATCGCCCTGAAAACCGAAGGCCTGGCGATGCCCGACTTTGGCGACGAAGATTTGATGGAGGCCAAGTACCCCGTGGTAAAACAAACCATCACCTTTATGGTCCCACACCAGATGGAGCTCTACAGCACGTCGTATAATGGCGCGCCCGGATTCAAGAAAGTAGTAAAAGACAACGACGTCATCTATACACTTCAGGATGAAATGCGTGAAAAGGCTCCCCAGATCTTGTGGGATTATCCCTATCGCAGCGCACCCCACATTCGCTACCGGGTCAGAAAGGAAGACATGAAACCCGATGTGACCAAGACCGCCAAGGAATACCTGAACTATTTCAGCACCTACCCTACCGACATCGGGGTGATCGTCGATTACATGGACGTGAACTTCAAAAAGGAAAAAGACGTCAAAAAATTGATCGAAGAGTTCTTTTACCTCGTACGCAATCCGATTTATAAGGAGGCCTTGTTCGAAATCAAGCAAGGTGAACCTTTGAATTCGAACAATCCGCCAGACAAATTCTTCTTCCTGGTAGACCATTTCTGCAAGAAATATAAAATTCCACACACCGTGCTGTTGGCCCCCGCCCGTTCGTACGGACCATTCGAGGAACTGGTATCGTTGGGATCTTGCGACTTTGTGGTCCGCATCGACACGGATCCGGTCATGTATATTGCCCGGCCCACGCCCTTCCGGTTGCCGGATGAGATCCCTTATAGTCTTGAGGGCACGGATGCCTTTTCTGTCTATTCATCCAAGGGCAACACGATCCGTGTGAGCAAAGATGATCAGAATGCAACGCTCACCAACATCACGGCCGCTCTTGATGCAAGCGATAACACCAAACTTCAGATCAAGCGAAACGTGTCGGCTAAAGGCTACAGCAAAACGTATCACCAGTACCTCGTGGTGACGGATTTCGATTATTTAAAAGAATACGATCAGCCAAAATACCAAGTGGAGCGGTCGCGCCTTTTGCACGGCCTGATCAAAGAATATAACGAAGAGAAAACGAAATTCGGACAACGTGTCACCCAGGACTATACCGCGCGCGACACCCGCATGAAGGAAGAGCTGGAAGAAGAAATGGAAATCAAAGTGTCGGACTACAAGAATCTCACGGTGAAGAGTTCGGGCATGTGGCACGCGAACCCGTCGGTGGAGTACACGGACGAGTTTACGGCGGAGAACCTCACCAAGCGGGCCGGTCCCAATATCATTGTGGAATTGGGCAGGCTCATCGAAAAGCAAACGCAGATCAAGGATGATCAAAAGAACCGCACACGCAACATTTACCAGGACTTTGCCCGGTCGTTCGACCACACCATTGCGTTCACCATACCGGCGGGCTATACGGTTGAAGGCCTGGAGAATTTCAATAAAAAGACAGAGAGCGCCGCTGGCGGATTTGTATCAACCGCCACCAGCGATGGAAAGACGGTGACGATAAAGATCCGGAAACATTATGCAGAGAATTATTATGCTGCCGCGGACTGGCCCAAGCTCAATGCGTTCCTGCAAGCGGCTGTGGATCTTTATAGTGCGAAGTTGTTGTTGAAGAAGGCATAGGAGACGATGATATTGGGGTTGACCTCATAAAAAAACAGCCACGAGTCCGTGGCTGTTTTTTTTATGAATCTCCTGGATGACTCCCCGCACCTATCAAACTGTGCTAATTAGTTACAGGTGCTGGCACGGGGCAACCACGTTGTGGTACCGGTGCTGGTCTTCATGTCGATGGTCACCTCCGGCGCTCCCAGCGAGGTGCCCGCATCGTTATATGGAGAAACGATATAAAGGTATGTGCTGTCGGGGCTCGCCGTAAGGTCTGTAAACGTTTCGTTGCGGCCATCCACGAAGTCCACACTGAAAATTTCCTTCATCCAGGCCGTACTGTTCATTGTCTGTCGCCAAACGTGAATTTTCTTCCCCCATGGAATCGTGTAATAGTTGGGCTGAACGCCACCATTGGCGCTATAGGTTCCCCATGGGGTGGCGCGAGTCGTCCAATCAAGCCGCACGCTCGGCACAGACCTATCGACCGTTGTCTTGAAATTATACACTAAAGGTCGTTTGGCCATGATTTCCTTATTGGATTCCCCAATCTCCACAGCGTCATAAAAATCACCATACGTAATTCCCCTAAAAAGCAACACAAAATGCGTTGAGTCTATGTAGCCGTGTGCGGTAGACCAAGCCAGCGCTCGGGGTGCTGGCCCGCTTACACGGCCACACTTGTCGGATATTCCAAGAGGGGTAACATCTGAGAACGTAACCGTCCCATTGCCAAAATGGACGGTGGTTAAAAAGACTTGCATGTCGGCCACTGGCCGCTGCGTGTCAAAGTCTATGACGGTGAGGTTCAATGAGTCGTCTACGTCCACAAATTCATCTATATCCGGAACGGAATCCCGCGTTACGGCATCCGTGGTTACAGGATCCACTTCGTTAGAATTACAGGCACCGAGAAACATCGCCGTCAACATCAGCAGACAAAGAAAATTCACAAGTAACGTTTTCATAATTTTAAATTACAGCCAAATTTATCGTTTTCCTCTTTATCCATCAAGTGCAATGCAGCACAGCCAATCTATTTGTTGATCAGCCCACACGTTAGACGCACGATCGGGGGAAAACGTTGGGACACACCAAAAAAATAATTTAGTGCCCGCGCGATTACTTCCTCCCTGTTAACTCAGCGTTAATGGAGTGGGTTTCAAGGGATAAAAGGGCCTCAGCGGACGGATAAGACCATCGTTCATTTCCGATGTGTAACGATGCGCGCTTCTATCACCTTGGCAAGATCCATAAATCCCCAGATAAGGGTACGTCAGGGCTGAGCGACTACCCTATCCGGAGTACGACAACGGGGGCCGAACTACTCATTTTGTTCCTCAAAAATTGACTCCAACAAGCGATTGACGCAGGGATAGGTCAATATCTACATTTGTTTAGAATCAATCTAAACAAAATATGAAAACGCATTCTAGTCGCTCTATAAATACTGTTCTCACCCTAATCCTGCTTCTCATTTCCTTCATCGCCGTCGCGCAAGAACGGATCATTACCGCCGGCAGCGCGCTCACGGAGACGGTATGCGCTCTCGGCGACTGTGATAAGATCATCGCCTCCGACCGCACCAGCCTCTACCCTGCTCACATCCAGCAGCTACCCTCCATAGGTTACCGCGGGGGTATCAATGCGGAGGGAATTATTAGCCTGAAGCCTACCCTTATTATCGCAGAGAAGGATTATGTGGAAGACGCTGTCCTTGAGCAACTGGGGGCGAGTGGCATCAAGCTGTTGATCATTGATCGCAAACCCGAGATCGGCGATACCAAAAAATTCATCACGCAAATTGCCGCGGCGCTGAAACGGGAAGCCGAAGGAAAAAAGCTCATCGCTAAAATCGACAGCGACCTGGCGGAAGCCAATGCGCTCTTAAAGAAGACGACTTCCCATCCGAAAGTGATCTGTATCTACAACCGCGGCACGGCGACGGTGAGCATGGCAGGCAAAAATACGTTTGGCAACATTCTATCTTATGTAGGAGCCACCAGCGCTGTGGCGGACATCGACGGTTACAAACCTTTAAATACAGAGTCGCTGATCGCGGCCAACCCAGACTATCTTCTCATGGTGTCTATGGGATTGGAAAGTATCGGCGGCGTTGATGGCATGCTGAAAGTGCCTGGTGTGGCGCAGACCACGGCGGGGATGAAACGGCAGATCGTGGCCGTTGAAAGCCTGAAGCTCACCAATTTCGGTCCGCGTGTAGGCGAGGCGATAAAAGAGATCGTTGTGTTGTTGCATCCTGAGTTGCGTTCGAAATAAGCCGTGATGAATCTTATACTCGCCACGCGCGACTACCGGACCACCCTAATCCTGACGGGACTGAGCTTCTGCCTGATCACGGCAACGTTGTTCTCCTTGTCGGTTGGTGCTGTTTCAATTCCCGTGAAGGATGTTGCCGTCATCCTGCTTCAGAAGCTGGGGCTTTTTCGAAGTGTGACGGTGGAGGGCATGCATGAAATTGTGTTGTCGTCTATCCGGCTTCCGCGCATCATCATGACCGTTCTGATCGGCGCATCGCTGGGTGTGAGTGGCTCGGCTTTGCAAGCCCTGTTCAGGAATCCGCTTGTTGAGCCCAGCCTCATCGGGGTTTCCGGTGGTTCGGCTTCGGCGGTAGTGATGGTGATCGTTTTTGGCAGCGCCTTGCCGTTGCCGGTGAATGGATGGTTGTATCATTCGCTTTTGCAACTGGTGGCGTTTGGTGGCGGCATGCTGGCTACGTTCATCGTGCTGAAGTTGAGCAGTCAAATGGGGAAGACAAACATCGCGATCCTTATTCTGACCGGTGTGGCGCTCAATGCGCTGGCCGGGGCGGTGATCGGGCTTGCTATTTTTTATGCCGATGAAAATCAGCTGCGCACATTCACCTTCTGGACCTTGGGCGATCTGGGCGGAGCCACCTGGGACAAGTTAACCTTCGCAGCTCCCCTCCTGGTCACGGCGTGTGCCGGCTTGCTGTTCTTTGCGCCTTCGCTGAACCTGTTTTCATTAGGGGAAGCCGAAGCCTATCACACGGGCGTGAATGTTGAAAGCACGAAGCGGCGCATCATCATTTTTGCAGCACTGGCCGTGGGCATCAGCGTGTCGCTTTCGGGCATTATCGGATTTGTAGGGTTGGTGGTGCCGCACGTGATCCGTGTTTCTTTCCATTCCGATAATCGTCTGGTGCTGCCCGCCTCCGTTTTGGGTGGAGCCTTATTGCTGGTTTTGGCTGATGTGATCGCCCGCACCGTGGTGAGTCCTTCCGAGTTGCCCATCGGCGTGGTGACGGCGCTTGTCGGCGCACCGTTTTTTATCGGGTTGTTGATGAACGCTAAACGCAAACACGAACTATAATGTACCAGGCTTCTCATCTTTCGTATCGCGTCCGCGAAAAAATTCTTTTGCACGATGTCAGCCTCGCGATTGCTCCAGGGCAATTCACCGCCGTGGTGGGGCCCAATGGCGCGGGCAAGAGCACATTGTTGAAGACGATGGCCTTGGAGTACGCGGGCTATCACGGTGACATTGTGATCAATGGCAAGTCTGCCAAGGCCTATTCGCCACGCGAGCTTTCGTTCGTCCGGGCGGTGTTGCCACAAAGTACGACCGTGCAGTTTGCTTTTACGGTGGAGCAGATCGTAGCGCTGGGGCGACATGGCTACCGGTCGTCGAGAAAAGAAAATGAGGCGATCGTGGATGAAGTCATGGCTCTCACGGGAACGGATGTGTTTCGCGAGCGGAGCTATCTCACGTTGTCGGGTGGCGAAAAGCAGCGGGTGCAGTTGGCCCGGGTGCTGGTGCAGGTTTGGGAGGAGACGCTGTATCCGCGCTATATGTTGTTGGACGAGCCTACCAGCAGTCTCGACATCGCACAACAGCAACACATCTTCAGCCTTGCTAAAAAAGTATGCGAGCGCAACATCGGCGTCATGGCCATTGTGCACGACCTGAACCAGGCGGTGTTGTTTGCCGATCATCTTTACTTTCTCCGGGACGGAAAGCTTGTGGCTTCCGGCTCAGCACACGATGTTTTTACAAAATCAATCATCGAGGAAACGTTTTGCTGTCGCGTAAACGTATACCGCGATCCGTGCAACAACTGTCCCTACATCATTCCCGAGCGGGAAGTCTTCGCACCATCCCCTTCCCTGGTCATCGAAAAATAAAATCAAGTCTATAACAAACTCTTAACTCCATAACCACATGAGCACGATCATTGAAAGCAGATCATTCACCCTGAGCGAAGCCTGGAAAGGTGTTCAAAGCGCAAAGCCCGGCATTCGCATTCGCGAAGCGGCAAAGGAACTCGGTGTCAGCGAAGCCGAATTGCTGGCCACAAAATTACACGATGGTGTGACACGTCTGCAAGGTCCCTGGCCCGAGCTGTTGAACCGTTTTAAAACCCTGGGTAAAGTGATGTCGCTCACACGCAACAACGCCTGCATCCTGGAACACAAAGGTCCCTTCCAGGACGTGAACGTGATGGGCGAAGATACGCGCGCGATGGCGACCGTGATCGGTCCCATTGAAACGAGGGTGTTTTTTTCAGGCTGGCATTTTGCCTTTGCGGCGACAGAAGAGAAATCGGATCGTGTGCTGAAAAGCATCCAGATCTTTGATAGATCCGGCGAGGCCGTGACAAAGATCTATCTCCAGGAAAAAAGCGACGAGGCCGCCTATGAAAAATTAGTGGACGAATTCCGGGCAGAAGATCAAAGCCGCGAGCTCGATGTAGAACCTTATGCTCTCGATGTCCACAACGGTCCCACCGATGCCGACGCGTTTTTGAACGAGTGGAGCGAACTGAAAGATACTCACGACTTCTTTGGTTTGCTGCGCCGCCACCAGGTGAGTCGCTATCGGGCGTTGGAGTTGGCCAGCGGGCGGTTCACGTTCCAGGTAAATGCCAAAGTGACGCCGAAGCAAATTCTGGACAACGCCTCCGTCAGCAAGCTTCCGATTATGATCTTCGCCGGCAACCGCGGCAATCTGCAAATCCACCAAGGGAAAGTAAGGACCATACGCCTGCTCGACCGCGGGCACACCGGCGCGGAGCAATGGCTCAACGTGCTCGATCCCGACTTCAACATGCACATGCGCATGGACCTGGTGCACACCGCTTGGGTGGTTCGCAAACCTACGACCGAAGGCGACGTGACCTCCGTGGAGCTTTTCGATAAAGAAAAAAATCTCATCACCCAATTCTTTGGCTTGCGCAAACCGGGTATTCCGGAAAAGTCAGAGTGGAGAGCGCTCGTCCATGAACTACCGGCCTTGTAATGTCATGACGATCTTCTCTACGCCCCCAACATTTTTGCATTCCGTTTTTCAAAAGCGGCTGCAGGTTGCCTACGGCCTGGTGGTTATGGCTTTGCTGGGAAAAACAGATGCGCTGGCCCAGGACTCGCTCGCCTCACGCGAGCTCGACGCGGTGGTCGTTACAGCAACCCGCAGCGAGCGCGCATTGTCGGACTTGCCGGTGCCGGTGACGGTGATTCCCCAGCAGCAGATCAAGAACATGGGGTCGTTAAGGCTCAACGACGTGCTGGCCGAACAAACCGGGCTTGCCATTGTGAGTGACCATGGGACCGGTATACAGATGCAAGGGTTCACGCCGGAGTACACGCTCATCCTCATTGATGGGGAACCGTTGATCGGGCGCACGTCCGGGACGCTGGAGTTGAATCGCATTGCTGTGGGCAACATCCGCCAAGTGGAGATCATGAAAGGTCCCAGCTCGAGCCTGTATGGCTCCGAAGCGCTGGCGGGTGTGATCAACATCATCACCGATCGTCCATCCGGAACCAACGGGATGTTCTCGGCGCGCTATGGCAGTAACCAAACGGCCGACTTTTCGGGGTCACTGAATTATCAAACCAAAAAACTGGGTTTGTATGGATTTGCCAACCGCTACAGCACGGACGGCTATGATCTGTCGCCGGAAACGCAGGGAAAAACAGTGAGCCCGTTCACCAACTACACGTATCGGTTGCGCGCCGGGTATGAATTTTCGAAGCGGGTGCGGTTGTCGCTTTCGGGCCGGTATTTTACGGAGGCGCAGACGAGCATCACCGATATCGGCACCGCCGGAACACCCGTATTGCTGGATGGTAAAGGTGACGTCAAGGATTGGAACTTCAATCCGGTGGTTTATGTCAACGTGTCCGACAAGTTCAAGACCACCCTTCGCTTCAACAGTTCAAAGTACAGCACTACGTCAACGCTGAACTACCAATCCGACGGTGTGGTGTATGACGACACGTTCTTTGACCAAACGTTTACGCGTCCGGAAGTGCAGGGTGAGTATTTCTTCAATTCCAAAAACGTGATGACGCTGGGGGTTGGGCGCATTTGGGAAAGTGTCGAGGCGACGCGGTATGATGCCAGGATGAAATATCAGACCGACTACGCGTATGCTCAATACGAGTGGCAGCCTCTCACAAAGCTGAACCTGTTGATCGGCGGGCGGTTCGACCACCACAGCGCATATGGGTCGCAGTTTAGCCCAAAGCTTTCGGCGCAATATGAGGTGAATCGTTGGCTTGGCGTGCGCGGATCGTTTGGGATGGGCTTTAAGGCGCCGGACTTCCGCCAGCTTTACCTAAACTTTACCAACTCCACGGTGGGCTATACGGTGCTGGGCTCGCAGGAGCTCGTTGCCGGCATTACCCAACTCCAGGCGCAGGGACAGATCGACCAGATGCTCGCTGACCCCGCCTCTTTTGGCGAGATCAAAGCAGAGTCGTCGCACGCTTATAATCTAGGGTTCAAGTTGCAGCCCTATAAAAAGACTTCTGTCACCATAAACGCTTTCCGGAATGACATCAAAGACATCATCGACACCAAGCCCGTAGCGCGCAAAACCAATGGCCAATTTGTGTACAGCTATTACAACCTGGCCAAAGTGTACACGCAAGGGCTTGAGCTGGATGGTGTCCACACGTTGACGGAGGCCATGACGTTTTCGCTGGGGTATCAATACCTGGTGGCTAAAGACAAGTCGGTGGTCGATGCACTGAAGGCCCTCGATGTCTATGCGCGCGATCCTGAGACCAACATCACACGCCGCGTGAAGCCGAGTGAGTATGGCGGTCTTTTCAATCGCTCGCGGCATATGGTGAACGCCAAGGCTTTTTACAATCACAATGCGAGCGGTTGGAGCGCTACGCTCCGGGCGATCTATCGCGGCCGCTATGGGTTTGCCGATATGAACAACAACACCATCCTCGACGACGCCAGCGAATATGTGAAAGGCTACGTCACCGTGAATGTTTCCGTGGCCAAGACCTTTCGCAAATCGCTCCGTTTGCAGACGGGATGCGATAACCTGTTCAACTATACCGACCCACAATACATTCCTTCCGTGCCCGGGAGGCTTTTGTGGGCCAGTGTCGCCTTTACGTTTTCGGCAAAGGGCAAATCAAATCAGTAAAATTTTAAACTCTAATACCTATACACAAATGAACTACAAAACAAAACTCCAAGTAGCATTCCTTTTCTTTGCATCTCTCGCCATCGCCGCGTGCAGCGACGACGATGACAAAGAACCCGTGAAACTCACCGCCAGCGAAGTGAAAGATCTCAACTCGGAAAGCACCACAAAATTCACACTCTTCAGTTTCAAGAACAACGCCGTCGTGGCGAACACGGACAGCGTTTCCACGCAATGGGATATCGGCTTCCGCGGCACCACCCTCATTCTCAATGGCGGCGTCAGCGGCCCCGGTCAGGCACAGGGACAAATTGTGAGCGGCATCTTCGACGAACTCACAGAGGCACCTGAAGGCGGTTTTGTTTCCGATGCGGCAGCAGCGAAAGCGATCACCGGCAGCAACGGTTGGTATACCTACACCGGCACCACCAGCGTACCTAACCATGCTATTCTGCCCATCGCCGGCAAGATCATCGTGGTGAAGACCGCCGATGGCAAATATGCCAAGCTGGAGATCATCAGCTACTACAAAGGCAATCCTTCCACGACTACCGCTGAATTTGCTGACCTGGCTACACGCCCGTTGGCCCGCTACTTCACGTTCCGTTTTATTTATCAACCGGACGGTACGCGCAATTTCCAGATGACCACGAAATAGTTATTAAGCACAAAAGATCCTCTCTATTTTTTAAATCTTTTTCCTATGCATAGCGAATCAGACCGTGAGATCCTTGCCGAATCCGCCCATGGCTTTGTGAGCCGTTGTCCATGTTGCCTCGAATACAATGTGGCCTTCAAAACCGTATTGCTGGTGTTCGATGAAGATGCCATGCTTCGTTTCTTCGAGTGGGTGCTCTCCTACCGCCATTCCCTCGAAAATTTCCATGCCTTCCCGCATGGACGGCATCACATTTATTCCAGTCCCCACAGCAATCTTTTCCTGGTGTACAGCGACCAGGAATTGGATGACCTGTCGGTCATGTTCGCCGAAGTGCAAATCTTATTGGAGGCCAGGAAACTTGTCGGCGGTTAATTTGTCTGAAGCGCCAGGCTACTGACTACTGGCTCCGGAACACTCATTTTGTTCCAAGGTCCAGAAATTTGTCAGTCAAAAAACGACCTGCGTCTGTATTCTGTCATTTTGGCTCTCCCGGGATTCAATAAGCAGCCAAATCTACCTTTGGTTTGTGCTGGACTTTATTTTGAGGGAAGAACCGAAAATTCTTCCTATGGATGCTTTTTCACAAACGATCATCTCGGCGGTGAACATCGCCAAGAACGCCGTGGTCAAGATCGATGTCTTCAAAACGGTTCAAGGCAAGTTAAGGCCTGCAGGTTCCGGTTCCGGATTTATCTTTTCGTCGGACGGGTTCGTCTTTACGAACCACCATGTCGTGCAGGGTGCGGAGAAGATCATGGTGTCGCTCCTCAACGAGAACGAGATCGAAGCCATTGTTATCGGCCAGGACCCCGATACCGACCTGGCCATTTTAAAAATTTACAGCGACGGCTATTCCGTGGCGGCCCTTGGCGATGCCCAGCAACTGCAGATCGGGCAGTTGGTGATCGCGATTGGAAATCCCTATGGCTATCAGCACACCGTCACCACGGGAGTAGTGGGTGCTTTGGGGCGAACGTTGCGCTCGCAATCGGGTATGCTGGTGGACAATGTGATCCAATCCGATGCCGCCCTCAATCCCGGCAACTCCGGCGGTCCGCTCATCAACACCGACGGCGAAGTGGTGGGCGTGAACACCGCCATCATCACCGGCGCGCAAGGGTTGAGTTTCTCGGTCGACATCAACACGGCGAAGGAAGTGGCCCGTCAGATCATCAAGAACGGCAAGGTCTTCAAGGCCTATCTCGGCTTCATGTTGCAAGAGGTCAACATCACGCCGAAAGTGTTGCGTCATTTTCATTTGCCCAATCAAAAGGGCTTGTTCGTGGTAAGCATCGAGCCCAACTCGCCCGCGGCTTTGTCGCAGGTGAAGGAGGGCGACATCATCACCTCGTTTAACGGCAAGCCGATGAACTCCCTGCAGGAGCTTTTTAAGGAGCTTACGAAAAAGGACATTTTGAGTATGGTCGATATCTCTGTGGTCCGTCACACGGAGTTGCTCAACTTTGGGATCTTTCCCGTCCAAAAGGCAGCCTGAGCGGTTGCTAAAACGATCCCGCGAAATGGCGCCGTTCTCGGCCACCCATTCCGTGGGATTGTTCTTTTTTTTGCTGGGAGAAACCGGCGGATTTTCCTACCTTCAGGAGATCAAGCTCCTTTCCTATGGTCTACTACAAGTTGATTTTCGGGATCATTTTCTTTTGCACGTTCACGCTGCTGCTGATCCGATCGGGAAAAAAATCACACTATAGCTTTTTCTTTTTCATGGGTCGATTGGACATGCTGGTGGGCATCGCCGCCGGGCTGTTCCTGATCATCACCGCATTCAAGGGGTAAGTCAACAGCGATCGTATGTGGACGTGTCCCCTTTGCCAGCAAACTTTTGTGAACACCAACCAAACCCATTCTTGTGGCGACAAGGTGCTGGACGATTTCCTGCACAACAAGTCCGAGCACACGCTATCGTTGTTCCGGCATTTTGTGGAGCAATATCAAAAGATCGGTCCCGTCACGCTGCATCCAACCAAATCCATGATCGGCCTGGCGGCGAAAACGAGGATCGCTTATGTCATTCGCCTTGGGCGGGATTTTGTGGACGTGGTCTTTCCGTTCGATAAGCCGTATGAAGATAATCTGTGTTTTCAGAAAATTGCCCAGGTCCCCGGCACTTCACAGTTCAACCACCACTTGCGTCTTTCCAGCAAGGAAGATCTCAACGCCGAAGTGAAGAAGTTCATGAAGATGGCTTATACGGCGGGAAAGTAGTTAAACCAAGTTCCCTGATCCCGCTGTGGAAAAAAATGCTCGTCTATACCAGCTTGTAGAAATCATTCACAAATTTATTCCATAGAAACCGCGATTCCAGCGCCCCAGCCACGCCTTGCTCATGGTATGCCTTTTGGGTATAGACAGACAGAACTAACTCAAAAACAACTTATGAAAAAGGTATCAATTTTATTGTGCTTGCTTTGCATCACTTTTATGGCAGCCCTGGCACAGGAGCCCGCCATCATGTTCAGCAACAAGCCCGGATGGCACAAGATCGGGGAAGTGAAGGCCGACTTTAAAATGGAGAACGAATCCATCGCTGTGATGGGTAAGGATAAATTCAAATCCATTCTCCTGAAAGTGACCGACGCGCCCATCAACATTGCCAATATAGAGGTCATCTATGAGTCTGGCGATAAGGAAGATTTCGACGTGAAGAACGAGATGAAACCCAACTCCGAAACACGCGTCATCGACCTGAAGAGTCCCAACCAGGAGATCAAAAAGGTGGTCTTCACCTACAAGACCCTGCCGAACAGCCAGGCCGACAAGGCCCATGTTGAGCTGTACGGTCTGAAATAATCTCTTGTCCCGTTTTCATGTAAAGAGGGCGCGCTGCAAAAGCCGTCCTCTTTTTTATGGCTGCAAATTTATTCAACTTGCGATAAATAACACCGCCATGTCTCAGGTCACTGCCGGAATGCTCATGTGCCGGAACGCGTCGAGCGCGCTTGAATTTTTCCTGGTCCATCCGGGAGGACCTTTTTTTGCGCGCAAGGACGAAGGGGCCTGGAGCATTCCCAAGGGCATGCCCGACGACGCGGAAGACCTGCTCCTCGCCGCCCAACGCGAATTTGTTGAGGAGACGGGCATCACGCCAACCCCGCCGTTTTACTCTTTGAAATCCACAAAATTAAAAAGTGGCAAGACCATGCATGTTTGGTTGTTCACCGGCGCATGGGATCCGGCCAACGGTATTGTTTCCAACACGTTCTCCCTGGAGTGGCCGCCACGATCAGGAAAATACAAAGACGTTCCGGAGGTGGACCGCGCCGAATGGATGTCGTACGACAAAGCCAAGGAGATGATCAATCCACACCAGGCGATCTTTTTGGATCGGGCTTGCGAAATTCTACCCCCTGTGGAACCCTCTTAGGTTCGTCTCCTCTTTCTATTTCACGACGGCTTTGCCTCCTTCATGATCGCGGCATGCATGGCGTCGAACGGTTCGCTTTTTAACTGCACCGCCAACTGGGAATGCTTTTTCTCCTGGGGCGACAACAACTGGCAACACAAGTCGATGGTCTCGTCGGGCAGGCCGCTGAAGATCATGTCGTTTACTTTGACGGCCTGGCGCATGCATGCCTGAAGTTTGCGGGTTCCCTTTTCAGTAAGCTTCACCAGCTTGGCGCGGCCGTCGTCGGGGTCGGCCCGTTCTTTTATAAAGCCTTCGGCGATGAGGGTGTTGATGGCCAGCATGCCGGTCGTGGTTTCCGCAAAGTGGTATTGGATCAGCACCATCTTTTTCACTTCTCCCAATTGGTTCAAACTGTTGAGATAATAGAAACTATCGGGCGTGGGCAAGTGCATGTCCACCATGGCGGCGCGATGATAGAGCGCGTAGGCACTGGCGAGCCGGCCGATGATGCGTGCCAATTGACCCTGCTTTTCTTTTCCCTTTTTGCCTCCTTCATTCGCCTTACCCCGGGCTACCAGATAGCCGGCAAAGGCCTCCAGGGTTGGGCTGGGATGGTGTTCTTCAAACCTAGACCATTCCGAAACGAGTTCTACCAGTGGCTTCATATACTGCATTTTGGGTATAATTTACAAAATAAATATCATTTTGGTTCTATTTATTACATTTTAGAAATACTTTTAAGTGATCTATAACCAAAATACAATTTATTATGAAACCCCTTCCCCACGATCCATTCACGTTCGGGATTTACCCCGGGGGCATGAGCGGGACGGACTCCGGGCTCACGACCGGCCCTACCGATTCATCCCAGGCTATCGAGCACGCCCTACGCATCCTTCAAGGAGACGCTCCCTCCTTTCTTGTGCGCGCTTACATTCCCTATAAATCAAGACAAGGAGCAGTTTATTCCACGCCATCCCAACCCGAACAATATGCGAATGACAACCGGCTGCTCGACGTGGTGCTCTGTTTTCAAAGCGATGAGGAAGATATGACCGGCTGGAAAGCATTTATCCGCGACACCATTCGAACGTATGGCAAGCGATTGGCCAAGCTCCAGGTCACGGAAGAAGCCAACGCCAACCTTCCTTCGCTGGATGGCTATTTTAAACATTCACGTAAGGCATTGGTGGAAGGCATCGTTGTTGCCAAGGAAGAAATAAGGGCGCTCTGCTTGCGGACGGTCGTCGGCTTTAATGCCACACCCGACTTCAATCCCAAAAAAACATTCTGGCTTGAGATTGCCTCGCTGGCCTCCCCCGCGTTTTATGATGCTCTCGACTATGTAGGCCTGGACTTTTTCCCGGATGTGTTCAGACCCATCGCCGGGGACGATCTGGAAGGTCCCATCACCGGACTTGTTACGATGTTCCGGGCTGACATTGGACAAGCCGGCATTCGTGCCACTATCCCTTTGCATATTACTGAAAACGGCTGGCCAACCGGCATAGATCGCACGGAGCAACGCCAGGCGGAGCAATTGGAAAAAATCATTCGTATTCTATATCGTCACCGAAAAATCTTTCACATCACACATTACGAACTCTTTGCGCTTCGTGATGCCGATAGTAACGTACAGGATCTTTTCTATCGATTCGGCATTCTGCGCGATGACTATTCCCCTAAACCGGCGTTTGAAATGTACCGCAAGATCATTGCAGAATTCACTCGCCTTTAGGCTCCCTTAGCTCTCTCAAAATCCTTCGGATGACAATGGAACATTTCGTTGAAGGATTTGTAAAAATACGAGCGGCTATTAAACCCGGTTTCATAGATCACTTCAGAAACACTCAGGCTGGTGTTTCGCAGCAAGTCGGCCGCTTTCTTCAGGCGGAATTGTTTTATCAGGCCGTGCGGCGTCATACCGGTGATGGTCTTCACTTTTTTGTAGAGGGAAGCCTTGCTCATGTTGACGTATTCGGCGATGGTGTCGGCGTTGAATTCGGGTTCGCTCAGGTGGAGCTGGATGCATGCGGTTATTTTGGAAAAGAAGTCGTCGTCCTTTTCGCCAATGCCCGTGGAGAGATGGGTGAGCTCCAGGTCGTCCAGGTTTTTGAATTTCTTGCGGATCAGTTCCATGCGTTCGATGAGCTTCTCGATCCGGATAAAAAGATGTTCAGGGTGAAAGGGTTTGGGGATGTAAGAGTCCGCGCCCACCTGGAGTCCTTCGATCCTGTTTTCGATCTCTCCTTTCGCCGTGAGCAGGATCACGGGGATGTGACTGCTCTCTATATCTTCCTTTATTTTTTTACACAAGGTAAGGCCATCCATGTCGGGCATGATGACGTCGCTGATCACCAGGTCGATTCGCTCTTCCTCCAGGATCTCCAGGGCCTTTTTGCCATTGCGGGCTTTATAGATCCTGTATTTGTCGGAAAGGATATGCTCGAGCAACGAAATGATATTGGCATTGTCATCCACCACCAACAGCGAGTAGGGATGTGGGCCTGCAGCGGTGTTCAGAGTCTCCTCGGATTGACCGGTCAGGTAATAGTTGGTGTCAAATTCAAGCGACACTTTTTCCACCAGGTTTGAGGAAGGCAGGATCATGGCATTCTCTTCGGGGAGATCGCCGTAGTATTCACGGGTGACCGGGATCAATACCGTGAAGGTGCTTCCCTTTCCGATCTTGCTATCCACTTGAATTTCCCCACGGTGTATTTGCACCATGCTTTTGGTCAGTGAAAGCCCGATGCCGGTGCTCTTCGCAAAACCATTTTGATCGAGTACTTCCTCCGGATTGTGATAGAAGCTCTCGAAGATCTTGTTCCGGTTCTCCTCGGCAATGCCCACGCCTTCATCGCGTATGGTGAACATCGCTTTGCCTTGCGATTCCTTCAGTGACACACTGATCATCCCTCCTTTCGTATTGTATTTGATGCCGTTGGAGATCAGGTTGATCAGGATCTTCTCCATCTTTTTATAGTCGACCAGCGCCGGCAATGACTCCGGTTCAGGGTAAAACTCCAGGTGTACTTCATAGTCGACCGCATGCTGCTGGAAGGACTCTACGATCTCCTGTGTAAAAGGCACCAGGTCGATCGTGGAGAGGGTGAGCAAATCTTTGCCGCTTTCTATTTTACGGAACTGTATCAGTTCATCGATTAATTTCTGGAGCCGGAGCGAGTTACTGTAAACCGTCTTCAACTGTTGCTGCTCGCCGGCATCCTTGTTTTTATGGAGCAGGGAAGCCACCGGGCCAAGGATCAACGTTAAGGGTGTGCGGAATTCGTGGGCGACGTTGGTAAAAAACTGGAGCTTGTAGTCGTTCAATTCTTTTAGCTGCACGGCCTTAAATTTTTCGATGGTCAGGGCCTTCTTCGCACGGGCTCTGCGCCGAATAAACAGGATGATACCGACCTGAAGGGCAATGGTCAGAAAGACATAGAATGCATACGCCCAATAGGTTTTCCAGAACGGCGGCGTTACCACGATGTTGATGGTCTTGGGGAGCGGGGCCCAATCGCCGTTTTCGTTTGTATAATTGATGCTCAGTTTGTAGTGGCCGGGTGGAATGTTGGTCAGCGTGACCGCTTGTTGTTGCCCGATGTAGTTCCAGTCTTTATCAAAGTTCTCGAGGAAATAAGCATACTCACTTTTCTGTTTATTCCAGTAGTCCAGCGTCGTGAAGAAAAAGCTGATAAAGTTCTGATCGTACTTCAGCGTTACATTTTCCGTGCGGTCGATGTTCTGTGTAAGGATCTGGCTGTCGTCGCCGGGTGTGATCATGGCATTCCGCACCTGGAATTCTGTGACACTCAGCCGTGGAAAATAATTTTGCGTATTGATCTTGGTCGGATAGACAACATCCAATCCTTCGATGCCACCAAAAAAAAGTTTTTCAGAGGTCCTGGAGCGAAACGCAGCGCCGTCGGTAAACTCGTTGTTCTGCAAGCCATCGTTCGTGTCAAAATTCTTGAACGTGTTTTTTATGGCATCATACATGACCAGGCCGTGGTTCGTCGAAAGCCAGATGTTGCCTTTCGGATCTTCGAGGATGCCGTGGATCGTGTTGTTGGGAAGTCCTTCGTGTTGCGAAAAATGTTCCAGCCGATAGGGTCTGCTTTGAAGGAACAGCCGGTTCAGTCCGCCACTGGTGCCGATCCATAGTTGCTCTTGCTGGTCCAGGTACAGGCTCAGCACGTCGTTGTTGCTGAGTCTGTTTTTGTCTCGAGGGTCTGCCTGAATGTGCTCTTCTATTTTCCGGGTCAACGCATTGTACCGGTAAACTCCTCCCCCGCGCGTACCAAACCAGAGGGTGTTTGGTTTTTCTTCGACGATCGCGTAAACGATATTACTCTTGATCCCGGTTGACCGTGCTTTGTCCGGGTGTGACAACTGATCGTAGTCCTGCAGCCGATAGCCACGGGGTGTTTTGACCACCTTCAGGTGGATGATACCATACCCGCTGGTGCCGAGCCAGATGTCGTTGAACGCATCCACGCAGATGGCGTAGACCGAACTGAACGAAAGCTCATTGTCGTTTTCAAAATCTTGCGGGAAGTGAAATATTTTATGCGTGCCTGCTTCGATCATGTCGATGCCTTCGCCGTCGAGCCCTACCCAGATATTTCCTTCGTGATCTTTGTTGATGGCGAGCACCGCATTGTTGCTCAGACCATTCGCGGTGTTAACGATCTTTGTCTTGGAATTGCCGGGATTGATGATGTTCAATCCGCCGCCGCGCGTACCGATGTAAAGTGTGCCGGTATTATCCTCATAGACCGAGCGGATGATGCTATGCGAAAGCTGACCGACTTCCGGCTGGCCTTTCGGGATGGCATAGAATGTTTTTGCGCGCGTCAGGAATTTATAAACGCCATCGCCGTCGGTGCCGACCCAAACAATATCCTGTTTGGTTTCCGTGATGGTGAGGATCTTTATGTGCGCTTTTGAAAAGGCTGGAAAATACGAATTCATGGGCCGGACCGTGAGTCCTCCAACAGCTTCTGTTATTTTGAAAATATCGCCGGCCTCGGTGCCCAGCCAAAGGGCGGTGTGATCAAGATTCTCTGAAAGCGAAGAAACCGTGACGGCGCCCAGTTCAATATGATCCGGTCCTTTTTCGGCATCGGCCAGATCATATAAGAGAAGTTGTCCATCCGTGGTGGCGACTGCCAGCATATAACGCTTCCCGAGACGAAGGAAAGCATGGAAAGCGATCGGCTTCCGGTTTGCAAGCTGTTTGCTGAACACCAAACGGTTGTTGACGGTGCACACCAGTTTGCCGTCGTTGCCCAGCAGGTACATCAGTCCTTCATGCTGGCCCAGGTTGATCACCGACGTTAGCCACGACGCATCGACCCCTTCAAAATTCACCGGAACGAAAGTGTTCCTTTCCGCGGCATAACGGCTGATGCCCCTGCCGATCAGGCTGGTCCACACCGCGGAGTCGGCACCGATGCAGGCTCTTATATTATATTCCAGGAATGGAATATCGTTCAGGCTGTCGAGGTAGGTTTGAAATGAATCCGTTGTGCGGTTGTACTTATTAATGCCCTGGTGGGTCACGATCCATAGGTTTCCTTTCCCGTCTTCGAGGAAATTGCGGATAATGTTGTTGCTGATGGTCCCTTTCAGGAAAGGATCGGGCTTGTATACTTTAATAGAGCTGCCGTCGTAGCGGTTCAGTCCATCCCAGGTGCCCAGCCATACATAGTCATATTGATCCATGTAGACCGAGGTGATGGCGCTGTTGGAGAGTTTTGCCCGTTTATCGACATGCTGAAAGGGCCAGGGCGAAGCACTATCGCCCTGGATCAGATTCGTTAGTGCCGTGAAGAGCAGAACTCCAAACATGATACCCGGCCATCCGCTTGGCCTATTACAAACCTAGAGATTCCGTCGCTAGCAAACTCCATTTATTTGTCCACCCGGGTGCATTTGTGTCCAGCCGGTTCTCATTTTGCCAGGTTTATAACCGGGAGAACTTAATAAAAAAGCGGGCGGACAGGTAACGGGCCGATTTTGGTCACATTGTGCCATGCAATCGAGTGCTCTTTCGTTTGCAGCCCAAACCATGAAGCCTGCCCTGGTGACCGATATTGCCAAAAGATTCAAACAGAATCCCCTCCTTAAACCGGCGGATTTGAAGCCCAGCCGGGACGGGATGGTCATTGAATGCCTTCTCAATCCGGGAGTGTTCCGGTTCAATAACATGACTTGGTTGCTGCTTCGTGTGGCCGAGCGTCCCGTGCAGCAGGCCGGTCACATCAGCATTCCTATATATAATGAGGACGGTGAAATAGAGATTCTCCACTTTAAAAAGGACGATCCCGATCTGGATGGCTCGGATCCACGGGTAGTCTGCTACCGCGGAAAAGATTACCTCACTACCCTCTCCCACCTCCGGCTGGTTTGCAGCGCGGATGGAAAAGTATTTCAACAACCGGAGCACTATCATCCCATTTTCGGGAAAGATAAGCTGGAAACGTATGGCATCGAGGATTGCCGTGTAACGGAGATTGATGGCCTCTTTAATCTCACGTATACCATGGTGTCGGCGCTTGGCGTGGGCGTTGGGCTGATCCAGACAAAAGATTGGAAAAGCTACGATCGCCGGGGCATGATCTTTCCACCACATAATAAGGACTGCGCCATCTTTGAAGAGAAGATCAACGAGAAGTATTACGCGCTGCATCGCCCCAGCAGCCCTCAATTAGGTGGAAACTATATCTGGCTGTCGGAGTCGCCCGACCTGATCCATTGGGGAAATCATAAATGCATTGCCACCACGCGCAAAAATACGTGGGACAGTGCACGCGTTGGGGCGGGCGCAGCGCCTATCAAAACATCCGAAGGCTGGTTGGAGATCTATCATGGCGCGGATGCCAACCACCGGTATTGCCTTGGCGCGTTGTTGCTCGACCTGAACGATCCTTCCAAAGTATTGGCCCGAAGTGAATTTCCACTGATGGAACCCACGGAGGAATATGAGCTCACGGGGTTCTTTGGCAACGTGATCTTTACTAATGGCCACCTGGTAAATGATGATACGATCCACCTCTACTACGGCGCCAGTGATGAAGTGATCTGCGGCGCCGAACTGTCCATCCAGTCTATACTCCAAACGCTTTTAGCCAACTGAAGACATGACCATAACAGCCTTATTAAAAAAGCCGTCGGAAGAATATCAATATTTCCTGAACAAGCCCCGGGAGATGCGCGTGTTGCTGGTGACCAATATGATTTATGCCTTTGTGCTTCCGGTCATCGAGATCTTTGTGGGGGCCTATATTATGCGAAGCTCGAATGACCCGAAAATTGTGGCCGTGTACCAACTGACGGTATATACGGGCATTCCGATCACATTTTTGTTGAATGGCTTTTTACTAAGCCGCATAAAAATTTCAACCCTGTATAGTTTCGGGATGTTGCTGAGCGGGTTGTCCATGCTGGTCATGATGAGCCTCCAGAATCTTTCAGTAGCGGGCGTAGGAATCGCTGGCATACTCATGGGATGTTCCTTTGGTTTCTTTTGGTCTAACCGGGATCTGCTGGCGCTGAATACAACCAATGATTATAACCGGAACTACTATTACGGGTTGGAGACCTTCTTCTATACCATCACATTCATCTTAGTGCCTGTGATTGTCGGTGCATTTCTGTCTACCGCGGATTCGCGCGGATGGTTTGGCGGGAACATGCATAGCGGTTATCAGATCGTTACGATCGTTGTCTTCCTGCTTACGATACTTTCCAGTGTGGTGATCCACAAGGAAAAATTCAAAAATCCGGAGGAGAAAAAATTCTTGTACATCAAATTCCATTCACTGTGGAAGAAAATGCTGGGGCTGGCTGGTCTGAAAGGTTTGGCGCAAGGCTACCTGGTCACCGCCCCTGCCATCCTAATCATGCGCATGGTAGGCAATGAAGGCTCACTGGGTTTGGTTCAGGGTGTTAGTGGCGTGGTGACTGCCTTGATGTTATATCTGTTGGGTCGCACCACAAAGCCCGAACATCGCATTTACATTTTCTCTGCCGGGCTGGCCATCTTTTTATTGGGGACGCTGGTCAATGGCATATTGTTCTCGGCGTTTGGCGTGATGGTGTTTGTGCTTTGCAAAGTGTTGTTCCAACCGTTGCACGACATTGCCTACTTCCCGATCCAGATGCAGGTGATCGATGTTGTTTCAAAAATCGAAAAACGGAACAAGTTCACCTACATCTTCAACCACGAGTTCGGGCTTTACATCGGCAGGTTCCTTGGGCTGGGGCTTTTTATCGCTTTTGCCACCTACATCTCCGAAAGTTTTGCTCTAAAATATTCACTGATCGTGATCGCCGTTGTTCAGCTGGCTTCCATACCGTTGGCGAGACATATTGTTAGGGAATCTTATAAACTACAGAAATCATGATCTTATTTAAGAAGGCGCGAAATACGAAGACGATACTTGAGCGATGGGTTGAGATGCGTGGAATACCGGCGCATAAAAAATATTTGGCTCCATCCCTGCTTCGCATATCCTGCATCTTACTCGTTTTGACCCTCATCGTTTCATGTGCTTCGAAGCCCGAAAAAGTGAAACAAATTGTCATTGATCGCATCGCCTTAATGCCTGATCAGCCTTCCCCATATAAGATGACCGACTGGTATGAAAAGGCGCACCATTTTGATCAATATGTATTCAACCTCCAGTTAAAGGGAGAATATCTTCCCTTCATCTGGGTCGACAGTGCCAAGCGAAACATGTCGCAAAACACGTTTGGCATGTTCACTGTCATTGGCGATTCGCGGCAAGCTGCTAACAAAGAATTTCACGAAGCCTTATGCTCGATGGGTTCCGTTTTAGGTGCCGGCTTGGTGGGAATTGATAAGACGAATCAGAATGGATTCAACTATGTAAAAATGACGCAGGGTTATTTCAACTCTGCGACCGGCTGGAACATTATGATGAATAATACCAATCCTGCGGTGGCTTTGTTGGGCGGTGGATATGGTCGCGACTGGTGGTATGATGTGTTCCCGAATGTTTTATACTACGGGGTGTGCGAACTGTTCCCCAACGTGTCGCAAGCCGATAGTCTTCAACACATCATTGCCGAACAATTCTTCAAGGCCGACTCTGTGCTGAACGGAAATTACGACTACTCCTACTTCGACTACCGCCAGATGAAAGGCGTATCCAACAACATTCCCCACCAGCAGGATGTTGCCGCCGGACATGCTTACGTGCTCCTCTGTGCCTATGAAAAATTCGGCGACGAGCGTTACCTGCGTGGTGCCAAGTCGGCGATGAATGCTTTTGTGAACCAGAAAGAAAGCAGGTTCTATGAAGTGCTGATGCCGTTTGGAGCCTTGGTGGCCGCGCGACTGAATGCGGAATATGGCACAGACTATCCCGTCAAAAAGATCCTGGACTGGACCTTCGAGGGCTGTAAGGCCAAAGATGGCAGAACGGGCTGGGGGGTCATTGCTGAACGGTGGAACGACTACGATGTCTATGGTTTGCAAGGCAGCATCACTGATGGTGGCGGCTATGCGTTCCTGATGAACTCGTTTGATATGGCCTGGCCGTTGGTGCCGCTGGCGAAATACGACAGCCGGTATGCCGAAGCCATCGGCAAATGGATGCTGAATGTCAGTAACGCCGCCCGGTTATTTTATCCCTACGACATCGACGATCAACACCAATGGCTCCCGGAGAAAAAGGAGATCACCAAAAATGTCATTGCCTATGAAGGCCTCCGCAAAGAGGACTATGTCTATAAAAAAGCATCGTTAAAAGGAATCAGTCCTGTTGCCCTTGGCGATGGTCCGCAATGGGTGAAGGGTCAGCCGGAGACGTCCATGTTCAGTTTGTACAGTTCCGCCCAGGTTGGCATCTTCGGTGCGATCGTTAAAAAAACAAACGTCGAAAAAATACTGCAGCTTAACTGCAATGCTACAGACTTCTATCAGAAAAATTCTTTACCAACGTATTTATACTACAACCCGTACGACACGCTGAAGTCGGTCTGCTTTTATAATAGCGGCAAGGAAAAAGTGGACCTCTACGATGCCCTCACCCATGAGTATGTCAGCAAAGACGTCGCCGAGGAAAACTGTTTCGAGATCCCCTCCAAGACCGCGCGCCTGATCGTGGTATTGCCTTCCGGAAGTAAAATGACGATCCAGGATGGAAAATATACGATCGGCTCCAAGATCGTCGCCTACATCCCAACACTAGCCCGATAAAGTTCAAGCCTATGAAAAAATATATACATCTCTTTTTATTTTCCCTGGCAACGATTGCTGCGGCTTCGGCACAGACGATCGTGACGGGGACGGTCAAAGGACAATCGCAAGAAGCGCTCCCCGGTGTGAATGTGGTCATTAAGAACACCACGTCGGGCGCGATCACTGACCCCAACGGAGTTTTCAACATCCAGATCCCGGCAGGCCTCAACGACCCCACGCTGATCTTCTCACTGATCGGATATATCAGTCAGGAAATATCGGTGGGTGGTCAGAAAAACATTTCGGTGATACTCGCAGAAGACTCAAAGCTGCTGACGGAAGTCGTTGTGACCGGCTACACCGCACAGGAAAAGCAAAAGATCACCGGGGCCGTCAACACGGTGAGCGCAGAGACGCTTAATAAAGTACCGGTCGCTTCCATCGACCAGGCCTTGCAGGGACGTGCTCCTGGCGTGGTCGTCTCCCAAAACACGGGTGCGCCGGGCGAAGGCGTATCTATCCGGATACGTGGTGTTGGTTCGATCAACAGTGGTAACAGTCCGCTTTATATTGTGGATGGTGTTCCGACACTTGATATTACGTCGGTATCCATGCAGGATGTTGACAACATCAGCGTTCTGAAAGATGCCAGTGCTACGGCGGTTTACGGTGCCCGTGCAGCCAACGGCGTGGTGATCGTCACGACAAAATCCGGAACCACCAGCGCTCCGAAAATCCAGTTCAACAGCCAGGTGGGTGTTCAGCGGCCAAGCCGTCTGATCAAGATGGCCAACACGGCGCAGTATGCCGAGATTTATAACGAAGCGGCCAATGCCGACAACGCGACAAAAACCAACCCTCTCTTTTTCCGCAAGCTGATCACCGACGACATGCTCGCCACGCTTCCCGATGTAAACTACGTCGACGAGATCATGCGGCAAGACGCCATTCTGCAAACGCATAGCATTTCCGTTTCCGGTGGCGACAGCAAGACCCGATATTTTGTTTCAGGCAATTATTTCGGACAACAGGGCATCCTCAAGAGCAGTGACTATACCCGCGTGACAGGCCGCGTGAATGTCGATTCGCAAATTAAAAAATGGCTAAAGGCTGGCGTGAACTTGAACCTCTCGAAAGCAACCACCGATCTCGTCGGCAGTTCGGGCGATGGCGCCGGTGGTAACGGCGGAAGTGTGGTTCGCTATGCTTTCTTCCGCACACCGGCCATTCCCGTCTACGACGCCCAGGGCAATTTCGAAGACCTGCCACAGCGGTATGACCTGTTTGGTGATGGCTACAATCCCGTGGGCATGCTGGCCTACAACAACAACAAATTATTGAGTAACCGGTTGTTTGGAAAATTCTTCGTTGCCATTGAACCGCTCGAGGGGCTCAAGCTCACGTCGAATGTCGGCATCGACTTCACCAGCCAAAACCAGCGGCGGTTCGATCGCACCTGGGGAACCAACAACCGGATCAACAACATAAACCGGCTCGACGTTACAGACGGACGATTCCAAACCGTCACGTTCAGCAATTTTCTTTCCTACACCAAAAGCTTTGACCATCATCATTTCACCTTCCTGCTCGGCACGGAATCCATCAAAGCAGATAACTATTCACTCAACACCAGTCAAAAGAATTTTCCGGACCAGGAATCGAACCTCGTATACCTCGGCAAAGGATTGGGTCTTGTAGAGACAGCAGAGTCCAAAACAGGCAATGCCCTGTTGTCATTTTTCGGAAAAGTGGATTATGACTACAGTGATAAATACCTGGCCTCGGTCACCCTTCGAAGAGATGGCTCTTCCCGGTTTGGACCGGACAATCGCTGGGGGAATTTTTATGCCGGATCTGTGGGCTGGCGACTCGACAAAGAATCCTTCCTCGTCGACAACGAATTGATCGATCTGCTCAAACTTCGCGCGGGCTACGGTTCAATCGGAAACCAGGAGATCGGCAACTATGCCTTCACTGACCAGATCAATACGGGTTACAATTATCCGTTCGGCGCCGCGAAAGGTGTGGGCTATGCGGTGTCTGATCTTGGCAACAGCCGTGTACACTGGGAAAACAGCAATCAGCTGAACGTCGGTGCCGACATCGCCATCCTCAATGGAAAGTTTACCGCCTCGCTCGATTACTTCCACAAAATAACAACCGACTTGCTGGTGAGACGGCCCTTGCCGTCGTCTTCGGGAACCGCCAGCGCGCCGTGGGTGAACGATGGCAAAGTCTTGAACCGCGGTGTGGAACTGGCCGTCAGCTATTCAAACACAGCTGGAGATTTCCGGTATACCATCAGTGGTAATGCCGCCACACTGCACAACGAAGTGTTAGAAGTAAGCGCTCCGTTCCGAGGTGGAGCATACGGTTCCGATTATCTAACGCTCACCGAAAAAGGTCATCCCATCGGGTCGTTCTATCTCTATGAAACCGAAGGCATCTTCCAGGATGCGACCGATGTCTTCACCCACGCTTTGCCGGTGAGTGGCGTGAAGCCCGGAGACGTCAAGTACAAAGATCAGAACCAGGACGGCGTCATCGATGCCGATCACGACCGGAAACACCTCGGCAGCGCCATTCCCAAAGTAACGGGCGGACTCACCATCAACCTGGGATATAAGAACTGGGATCTTTCTGTCTTCTTCCAGGGAGCGTACGGCCAAAAAATATTCTCGGTCCTGAATCGTGACATTGAAGGATTCTATCGCCCCTTCAACGTCACAGAACGATATTACCAAAATCGCTGGACAGGCCCGGGCACCTCGAACGAATTCCCCCGTGCCTCCTGGGATGCATCGGGTAATAACAATATTGTGTACTCCCAACGGTTCCTGGAAAGTGGATCCTATACGCGTCTGAAAAATTTGCAGATCGGCTATACGCTTCCTGCATCGCTGCTGAAGAATTATGGATTCACGTTCGTACGAATCTACTTCTCCGGAACAAACCTGCTCACCTTCACAAAGTACCCGGGGCTCGATCCGGAGATGACGGTAAGCAACAATGCACTGGCTGACGGTGACCGCGCCTCCGGGTTGGACTGGGGTACCTATCCCTCTGCGAAATCATTCAACCTCGGTCTCAGTATCACTTTCTAAAAACGACGGCCATGAAAAAAATCAACATACTCTTCCTGACCATCCTCATTCTCGCGGCCAGCGCCTGCTCCGATTTTCTAAAAGAAGACCTTCAGGGCACCTACTCGAACGCCACGTTCTATAAAACAGAATCACAAGCCATCCTGGCGCTGACGGGCGTTTACAACGTCGCTTCCTTCACGACAACGGATAATGCCCTGTGGGTATTTGGCGATGTAGCATCCGACGACGCTGTACGCGGTGGCAAGCCGGGCGACCTGATCGACATCCAATACATAGACGACTTTAACTACTCCCGCAACAATGGCATCCTCGACAAAATGTGGAAGCGCTATTATGAAGGCATCTCCCGTGCCAACTACCTGCTGTACTACGGCAGTGCGATCGATATGGACGTTACGCTGCGCGATCGTTTGATGGGTGAGGCAAAGTTCCTGCGCGCGTACTTCTATTTTAGTCTCGTCAATATCTATGGCGAAATACCCTTAAAGCTTAACCCCCCCATCAACGACAGCGAGCTTTACAAACCCAAAGTAGCGGTCAGCGCCGTCTATGAACAAATCGAAAAAGACCTGACCGAAGCCGCCGCCGTACTGAGCGATTCTTACACCGGTGCAGACATCGGAAGGGCCACGAAAGGTGCAGCCTGGGGCATGCTGGCGAAGGCTTATCTCTACCAGGAAAAATGGACCGAAGCCCTGAACGCCACAGCAGAGGTCGATGCGATCGGCATGTACGCCCTGGTGCCAGTGTATAAAAACAATTTTATCGACTCTACACAAAACAACGTCGAATCTATTTTTGAGATCCAACATCTCGCCGGACAATCGCCGCTGCTGGGCAGTTACCTCAATCAATATTTTAGCCCGGTAGTCTACAACGGATACGTGGTGAATGTGCCGGTGGAAAATTTCATCGATGAGTTTGAAGTCACGGACGAATCGGTTGTCGATCCGAGGCTTGACTACACCGTGGGCAGAGAGGGCCAGTCTTGGGTGAACGGCGAAGCTTACGATCCGACGTGGTCCCCTACCGGGTACCTGCAGAAAAAACATATCCAGCCCTTGAGCAAGGGCCCGGTCAACAACGATGGTGCGCTGAACTACGTCTACATGCGCTATGCCGACATCCTCTTGATCAAAGCCGAAGCGCTCAATGAATTGAATCGCACCGATGAAGCTTTAACGCCTCTGAACGCCGTGCGCAAGCGTGCGCGGGAAAGCTACGTATACGATATGGATCTTCCCGGCGCGGGCGCAATTCCCACCGACCTCCTGCCAGATGTGACCAACACCGGCCAGCAAAATGTTCGTACGGCCATCCGCCACGAGCGAAGGGTCGAGCTCGGTTTTGAGTTTCATCGCTTCTTCGACCTGATGCGCTATGGCAAAGTCACCGCCGAAGCGGCGTTGGAAGGAACCGGTTTTTCATACGACAAGCACAGATACTTCCTCATACCACAGTCTGAACTCGATACGAATCCTGCCATTAATCAATAGCCCAGTCCAAACAAGTCGATTTTTAAATTTTAACACTTAAACTCTATGAAAATGAAACCAGTAAAATTAATGCTCTTGGGGATAACACTGCTTTCGGCAATGTTTATTGCCTCATGTTCCAGTAATGACGATCCCGTAGAAGGAGACAAGACTGCTCTGAGTGCAGCCATCACGGCCACAGAACAGGCCCTTCTCAATGCAGAAGAGGGAACACTCGAAGGCCAGTTTCAGGTGGGCTCCAAAGCTACACTCCAGGCTGCTGTCGATGCCGCTAAAGCGGTGGTAGCCGACACAAAAGCTGAACAACCCAAAGTGAACAGTGCACTAGCCAATTTGCAAGCTGCACTGGCAGCCTTCCAGGCTAAAATCGTACAGCCTATTGACCTGGCCAATTTAGTGGGCCGCTGGAGATTTGACGAAGGCACCGGAACTACGGCGAACGACGAATCAGCCAACAATTTTGATGGCACGTTCAAAACGGGCGCTACTGCCTGGGGCGCTGGTGTTCCGACGTGGACGACCGATCGGTTTGGTACAGCAAACAAAGCGCTCTTTTTTGACAAGGGAGCGAACATTGAAGTGCCTTATAACAGCTCGCTCAATCCGACAAAAATCTCCATTTCCATTTGGGTGAAGGCCAACGAAATTAAACCCGGCAATCGTTTTATTGGTTTACAATCCTGGATCGGTTACAAATTTGAATTGCAAGAAGCGAACCGTCCCTTCCTGAGCATTGGTAAACCCGATGGCGGCACCTACGACCGCGATTCCCAACAGGATCTGCCCATCAACGAATGGCATCATCTCATTGCCACCTTTGGTGATGGCAATATGATCTTCTATGTCGATGGAGAATTGGTGTTAGCATGGAACGATACCCCTGGCGACGCCCGCTCAATCTCCGGCGCGCCCTATAACCTGGTATTCGGTCAGGATTTCCCGACGGATAAGTACGCCGCCACCGATACTAACTTTGACAACGATCACATTATCCCCCTGGCATGGGGCGGATTTTTCCACGGCTCGCTCGATGACATCAGAATTTACAAATCTGTGCTCACGGCTTCACAAGTAGCCAGCATCTACGCTTCCGAAAAACCGTAATCCACTATTGACAAAAAAGGAACAGTAAAAATTTTACTGTTCCTTTTTTAATTCCAATCAGACGAAGGATACAGAGAAATACAAGTTCCAAAAAGAACTTTAACAGAATTGAAAATGATAAAGGCGTGTGTCAGAAGAATAATTTGGTCAGGTTTGCTGGGGATCACACTGATCAACGCCTACGCACAGCCGGGGCAAATCGATATTGCCCGTGTTCAGCAGATGCCTGACCTTCCTTCACCCTACCTGATGCGCGACTGGAAAGACGTAGCGAAAAAATATGATGAATTTATTTTCTCCACAGGCGCCACGGGTGACTTCCTCCCCTTGATCAGCCTGAAAGCAAACGGCACGAATTACCCAGCGCTGCAACCGATCCTTCTCGACACCTATGTAGGCTCTCCCGGCAACCCAGCTGAAGCGATCAACATCATTCCTTCCATTGTCGGAGCGACGCTCGTAGGAATTGACAAGTCAAATCAGAATGGGATCAACTGGGCCATCAAAGCAAAAGATTTTTTCAATAAAACAAACGGGCAAAATGTATACCTCAACGGCTACGCTACGACCAGCGGCAGCGATTGGTGGTACGATGTCATGCCGAATGTTTATTTCTACCAGTTGTATTCACAATATCCCACCCTCACCGACTTTAATGAACAGTTCACCACGATCGCCGACCGCTGGCTCGATGCTGTGAAAACCATGGGCGGCACCACCACACCGTGGACCGTTCCTCAAATGAACTACCGCGGATTCAATCTGCTCACCATGACACCGAACGGCAACGGTGTCATCGAACCCGAGTCGGCGGGAACCATTGCCTGGCTTCTGTATCACGCGTATGGCAAGACCGGCAACAAAAAATATTTAGACGGCGCCCAAATGGCGCTGGAGTTTTTATCATCGCTCACCACCAATCCGTCGTATGAGCTTCAGCTGCCCTATGGAACCTTTATGGCTGCAAAAATGAATGCCGAAACGGGGACAGCCTACGACGTAGAAAAAATGCTCAACTGGAGTTTTAATCGCGGTCCGCTAAGAGGCTGGGGAACCATTGTCGGCACCTGGAATGGCGCCGATGTTTCCGGGCTTATTGGGGAGGCCAACGACGGAGGCGATGACTATGCCTTTGTCATGAACGGATTCCAGCAAGCAGCAGCGCTCGTGCCCCTGGTGAAATACGACAAACGTTTTGCGCGCGCCATAGCCAAGTGGACGCTCAATCTGGCAAATGCCAGTCGTTTGTTTTATTCTCAATACCTGCCACAAACCAGCCAGGATGACTTCGCCTGGAGTTCGCTGCACGATCCGCAGTCCGTTATTGCCTATGAAGCCTTGAAAGAAAATAAAGACGGCAAAAAATTATATGCCACAGGCGATGCTAAAAATGGCGGATGGGCAGAGACCAACCTAAGCCTGTACAGCTCGTCCAGCGTAGGATATCTTGCGGCTGTCGTTGACCCGACAGATGTAGACGGCATTTTATTGCTCGACGTCAACAAAACAGATTTCTTTGGTCAGAACAAATTCCCTTCTTTCCTTGCCTACAATCCGTACGCCGTCCCGAAGGCGATAACACTTCCCCTCGGCGCTCAAACGTATGACCTCTACAATGCTATTTCAGAGACCATTTTAAAAACCGGGGTCACTGGAAACACCTCCATCACCCTGCCTGCCGGTGAAGCCATGCTCCTGGTCTATCTTCCTCAAAACGCAACAACCGTGGCAAAGAATGGAAAGCTCTACCTCGGCAACGACGTAGTGGACTATCACCATGGTTATGATTTTACGGGCAAGCTTCGCATCAAATCCCTTGCGACAAAAGATGCACTCGTGGAATTCAATCAGCAAGTAGATGTCTACAGCGCAGCAGAAAATGCGACGGGAGCCGTTACGTATAAGTGGTACGTTAACGATGCTTTAGCCGAGTCGTCTTCATCGGAGGTTTTTCATTGGAGCGTCCCGGCGGCGGAAGGAACGTATAAGCTTTTACTTGAAATTAATTCCGGTACGGCTTCTGCAAAAGACAGTATCAGTCTCACGGTAGTGGAAAGAATTCCAGGCCCACCGATCATTGCCGGTTTTACGGCAGACAAGAAATGGTTTACGGCCGGGTCTGAGTCCTCCATCATCTGCCAGGCCAGCAATAGCCACGGAGGCCCGTTGCAATATGCCTGGACCTTTACCGCTGGTGCGCTTGTAAATCAAAACGATTCGCTGATCCGGTGGAGCGTTCCGCAAACTGAAGGGTTGTATACGATTACCTGTGAAGTTACCAATGAAGATCATCTGAAGGCAACGGGGCAACAACAAGTCCTGGTCAAGAAATTGAGTGACGGCACGACAGCTCCCTTTGCCTATTATCCTCTGGACGGTGATGTGAAAGACTACAGCGGCAATGATCGCGACGCGCACAAGGAAGGCACCCAGCAAACAGCAGACGCACGGGGCGAGCCGGACAGGGCTTATAAATTTTCCTCTGGGAGTGATATTATCTATGTCGACAATTCGACAAGCCTCAACTTTCAAAACGAGATAACACTTTCCTTCTGGGTAAAGCTCGACGCCGTAACAGAAGAATCATTTATCCTATCACACGGCAGTTGGGAAGAGCGATGGAAGGTCTCGGTCACCCCCACAAAAAAATTGCGCTGGACAGTGAAGTCAACTTCCGGCACAAAAGACCTGGACAGCTCATTTCCATTGGAGCTGGACCATTTTTATCACTTCACCGTCGTGTATACCCCCTACTCCATGGAGCTGTATAGCGACGGAGTCCTGGATACTTTTTCCGCGGCATCCGGCCTGATGTCGACCACGACAAAAGCGATCACCTTCGGCCGGAAAGCTGTGGATGAAGCCGCCTATTTTTTAAAGGGCACACTCGACGAAATACGCATCTACAACAAAGCCCTCGCCCCCTACGAGATCGAAACACTGAAATCGTTGTGGAATGACGTGACCGCTGTTCCCGGTGAAACCGATCGCGACTTCACCCTGTATCCGAACCCATCGCGCGACGCTGTTACGATTGAACACCTTCACGACGTAAAAAGCATCGACCTCTGGACGGTGACCGGAACAAAAATCGCCGCGGTTTATTCACACGATGAGGCGGAAGACAACTACCACGTGAGCTTCCATACGCACCCCGGAATGATCCTGCTCCGAATTGAAACTTCAACAGGCGTTTTCTATAAGAAGGTGTCTGTTGAGTAAGCATGCACAAAACACCATCCCATCTCAAAGGAAGGCAAATTTCGGATCACGGATAACCTGCCCGATCAGAGGCCCTTATTTATTTGTAGAAATTCCTGCCCCATTGAGGCATAATGCCTCAGCTGTCATTGACCAATCTCTTCGCAAAGTGCTTTATTTTCGGTCGTACCGGGCGGCATGAATTTTCGGGTATGACAGGCGTACCAAATAGTTACCATTATGAAAACGTCGCAAAAAAATAAGCCCGCGCACAACGTGAATACGCCCACCCCACCCCAAGTGATGGATCCTACCCGTCATAGAAAACAGAATGAAAATCCGGACCGACGGAAGGATGCAAAGTCAAAAAAAATGCAAGAAGACCTCGATGACAGAAAGCTTGCGCCCCGGGAAGAACTGTAGCCCGCGAGGAAAAAGTGTTACAGATCCAAGACCATGATTTTCTCGGTGCGTTTGAGCACAGCCATCTGCTTGGGAGCCGCGCGATCCGTAAAGCCGAGTTTGTAATACAACGCATGCGCTTCCGGCATCGCCATCGTCGTCTGCAACCATAGCTGCGTGGCATAGTTCTCCTTACACCGCGATATGCAGCGTTCGATGAGCCGCGTGGCAATGCCGGCTTTGCGGATCGTGCGATCCACAAACAGTTTCGCAAACTCAAACGTGTTTTCGTCAAGTCTTTTCAGCGCGACCACACCCACTACTTTTTTGTCATGCAACGCATAGAACACAAAACCGCCTGCATCCAGGTAGGCTTTGTCTGGATGCTGGAGAGTGATCTTGTCCTCTTCTTCCAGTTTTCCTTTTAGCACTTCCAGCAGCCAGGGCGCCGCCAGTTCGTAGAAGTATTTTTTGAGAGAGGGCCTATAGTCCACCACGCGAATATCCGGAAGCGTATGCAAGTGCTTTAATCTTTCATGGATGGGATTCGCCGACAGACCCGCTTCGATCCGGCTGAGAATGTTAGGGAAATCGGGGTGACCAGCATCCAGGAGATGTTTCAACGTCGCACCAAATGAACTCCAGATCTTTTGCAGTTTGGGAAGCAAGTTTTTCCCCTTCGCAGAGAGCTGGATTTGCTTGGATCGTTTATCCGTAGGATGCGACTTTACTTTGACAAGCTCCTGCTCCTCCAACTCGCGCACGATGTTTTTTACGGTGATATGAGAAACACCGATCTCCCCTGCAATCTCAAGCACCGTACGTGGCGCTTCGGATGTGGCCAGGATGTAGTAAACCGAAAACCAACTGGCCTTGAAATTCAAGTCGCTGTCACTATAGATCTTGTCGCCATCAATATGCAGCTTCTCACTGATTCGCCGGAACCGCGTGGCACACGCGAGATACCCGAGTTGTGTGATCTTGTCGGTCATACTTATTATGAAAGTAGTTTCACAAAATTATAAAAGTACTTTCATAAATACGCCATCCCACAGAAAAAGTTTCACCAAAAAACCAAAAGGGCTCCCGACCGAAAGGTTCACCAAAAGCCCAAAAAAGCTCCCCGACTGAAAAGTTTTCATCAAAAGCCCAGGACTCCCCGACTGGAAAGTTTTCTCAAAGCCCAAAGGGCTTCCCTACCATAGCCCCCGGTGAAACCGGGGGTACGGATCAAACAGCACAGACAACCCCAACGAGGTTCCCTATGCCCACACACCATTAAAAATCGGGTCAATGACCTTGCAACAAATCAATCTCCACAGCCTAACTCAACTGCAAGACGTCCGTCATCTCCTCAGCGTTCAATACGATCGGATTGTTTTTGTTATCCGAAGCCGCCAGGATTTTAGGAAAGTCTTGAGGCGTAACGCCGCTTTGAGACAAGGCTGGGATGGCCATTTCAGCGCTCCAACTGGCCATAAGATCAAGAAGAAAGTCGATATAATAATCGCTCGTTTTTCCGGGAAGCGCCGAGAATAACTTACCAACTGTAGCATACTTTACCAGCGCCAGTTCATTGGCTTGCGTCGCGCGCAGTTTACGAACGGTCACCCGGTTTGCCGCCGTCATGAGTGCGCTGCAAATCACCCCGTGTGAGATCTTAAAGTATCCGCCTACCGCAGAAGCAAAGCCATGCACGAGACCGAGCCCCGCGTTGGCGAGCGTGATGCCCGAGAGATAGGCAGCCAACATCATATCGGCACGGGCTTCCAGATTTGTGCCTTCACGATAAGCCTTGGGCAAAGCACCGGAGATGCGTTTTAATCCCTCCAGGGCCAGCGCATCGGTCACAGGATTAGCTGCCGTGGAGAGATAGGATTCCAGCAATTGCGTGAACGCATCCATGCCGCTGGCCGCCGTGATGGCGGGAGGACAATGAACGGTGAGCGCCGGATCGAGTATCGCCACTTTGGGTACGAACTTGTTATGCCGCAGTGACTTTTTAAAACCCCGCGCTCCCGTCTCCGACAACACCGCGTTCTTTGTTGCTTCACTCCCCGTTCCTGCAGTGGTTGGAACGGCCACAAAGGGAAGTGTGGTGCCGGGGTGGGATTTTGTTCCTACACCTTCCAAATAGGGAGCGACGGGCTCATCCAAGACCAGCATCGCCGCAATGGCTTTGCCGGCATCCAGCACACTGCCACCGCCGATGGCCAGGACCGCGTGTGGTCTAAAGTCTGAAAATTTTGTCACCGCGCTGTCGATCACCGCCGGCGAAGGTTCACCCGGGATCTTACAGATCTCGACGTTGAAATGCTCCTGTCGCAGTTGATCCAGCAAGGTCTGGCCTGGCGTGGACGATAGAAAGGAATGCGCGCCCGTAACCAGCACGATCTTCTTTCCATAGGTTTCCAGCACGCCCGGGGCAACCGAGATCATGCCGGCGCCAAAATGTACATGGGGTGTGGCGGCTAATCCGAATGCTTTCATGACTTCCATTATGCGGAGACTGGGTAGAGCAAGTTGTGCTTCACGCCTTCGCGTGGTTTGGCCATCCAATCGGCTACAGTGTCGCGCCATTTCTGGTAGTGGGCCGTCTCTTTGTGGGCAGCGGCAGCTTGCTCGGTGGCGTAGGCTTCGTAGAATACGAATTTGTTCGGATCCTGGGCGTCTTGTAAAATATCGAAGCGTAGGTTGCCGGGCTCCTGGATGGATCGTTCGTGGTTTTGGCGCGTGGCTTCGATGAAGGTTTGGCGGAATTCGGGTTTTACCTGGACGTGGATGATGGTGGCGACCATTGCTTTTTTTCTGCTAACGTACGAGGAAAAAGGCTTAACCGCAAAGACCCGCCTTCGCTGAAGCTTCAGCGGGCAAGCGCAAAGTTGGCGCAAAAAAATTCAGATACCCTTAGTTGTCGATCGTTTGGGGGGTGGGAGTTTCGTGCCTTTGTTTGGCGGCCTGCCAGTCTTCGCGGATGAGGAAATGGATGTCTTCCCGTTCGAAGGTTTGGAGCAGCTTTAGGTTGATGTATTGTTGGATGTCCATGTAACGCAGGTAGTCGGCCACGGTGACGTAGTAGATCACTTCGAACACAACGCCATAGTCCGTGAGTCGTGCCAGGTGGGCACGGTCAAAACGAACATCCTTGGCGCTTTCGATAATGGACTTGATGAGGGTGGGGATTTTTTCGAGCTGGCTGGTCGTGGTGTCGTATACCACTGTGACGGTGAATTGCACGCGGCGGTTTTCCTGGCGTTTGTAGTTGTGCACGCGCGACTTGGTGAGGTCACTGTTAGAGATGATGATCTGTTCGCCGGTAAGGCTGCGAAGACGCGTGGTCTTCACACCGATGTATTCGATGGTGCCGTTCTTGTCGTCCACGTTGATGGCGTCGCCTACTTCGAAGGGCTTGTCGAAAAAGATCACAAAATAGTTGAACAGGTCGCCAATGATGTTTTGCGCGGCCAGGGCCACGGCAATGCCGCCAATGCCCACACCGGTGAGAATGGTGGAAACGTCATAGCCCAGGTTTTGGATGAGGAACACCCCACCCAGGATCCACACCACCAGGTTGATGATGATCATCAACCCTCCTACCTGCAACACTTTCGTCTCCCCGTTTTCCTGTTTTCGGATATGGTTGATAAGAATGATCCTGATGGTGGTGGAGATAAACCGCAGCACAAAAACCATGATGACCACACCCGTGGCGACCTCTACTACGCGGCTCGCTTTTACGGACAACTCCAGGCTGTTGATGCCCCAGTAAATGACCAGGAAGCTGAGGATCGGCAACACAAATTTTTCAATGCCGGCCACCACCTGGTCGTCGGTCTTGGATGGGCTCTTCGCCACCATCTGCTCCACCTTGGTCATGATGACCCGCTTGAAGATGCGAATGAGCAGCAAGCCTAAAACAATGATCCCGGCGGCAATGAGATAGGTCTGTACCGTATTCTTGCCTTCTCTCGAAAGTATTTCCTCGAATGATCCCATGCATTTCATTTTGCATTCTTCAGAAGGAAAATATTGTGCCGGAGATGTTGTCTTCCATCACAAAAATGCAAAGCGCCCGGAAAGCGTCGTAGCTCTCGTTCGATTCCATCCCCGGGAAGGATGTTTTTTTATTTCACAGATGGTGGGAAAAATTTCCTCAGTTTGAAACCATCACCATGGTCCGGAGTGTGGAGAAATGTCGACAGGATCCTTTCAAAAAATTCTACCTCCTACTCCACCTCTGCATCAAATGCAGCATTCACGATCCGGTCGTTCCGTTTCAGTTGTATCCAAATGCGATAACGACCGGGCGACGGAAAGGCATAGGGAAACGAGACCATGGTGTGTTCCGGATCGCGCATCGTGTGGTCCATGTTTGCTCCATAATACTGGTTGCGTTCGGCCTCCGTCATATTTTCAAGGCGTGTCAGTTCACGGTTTACGCTATCCATAAAGACCCGCGACCGCGGCAGTTTCTTAACATCCACAGGGCCCTCGTTGGTGGCAAAGCGATTCAGCATGGTTTGCTGGGAGGCCATGGAATAGCTGCCCACGGGATGCAGGTGGATGTACACACTGCCGTCATCCTTCATCACGACGGCGTGACCCATCATGCCCAGGTAAGGTTGGAGCACTGCGGGCTTCCCGGTTTCGTCCTGCACATTGAATTTGAGCGAATACAAATTTTGAGCTACCAGGGGTTCGGATGGATTGTGTTCCCAGGTCACCGTGGCCCCGTCGGGCAAGGGCGTGCGTACGCCGGGCGTTCCGCAAATGATCACATCGGCCGGTAGCTGTGTCGTTGCTTTTGTTGCGGCGATGGGGTTTGTGAAAAAATAGGTGTCGTCGTGATCCCGCCGGCTGGTGTCGGGTGACATCGCGACGTTGGTGGCATATTGCCCGGGAATGGTGAGCGTGTCGGGGATGGTTTCGGAAAAGCCGCTGAGGCGCGTCACGTCCGCGAAGACAAAGTATTTTCCCGCGGGCAGCGGCGGCATGGGGGTCACAAAGGTGACGGAGTCTTTTCGTATGGGGTGCAGGTGTGCAAATGCATCCAGCGTGTTGGCGCGGACGAGGAAGAGGTGCATCAACTTGCCGTGATCGGGGATGATGTAGCTGATGTTGCGCGTGAAGGTCAGGTTGGTCAGTTTAGTCGTGTCGACGGCAAAAACCAGTTGCCTTCCATTTCCTTCCGGGACGATCGACGTGGTGGCCCGGAAAGGTTTGAACATGAAGCGTTGATAGGATTCGGCCCAACCGTTCCACCACGACCTTCCTCCCCAAAGCAAAAGCACCATCAACACGGAAGCCGACACAGCGCCGATGATGCGCTTTCGCTGGATGGCCTTGGCCTGATCAAGTCCGGGTTTCACCAACCCGTCGCTCACGCTCGCGCTGATGATGGTGACCATGAGCACCACCAAAAGGATGGCAAGGGCCAGCAGCGACCACCCCAATTTAGCGTCCATCACTTTTTGCGTCGTCGATACAGCCATCACCGGGATGATCACCCGGCCCGTTTCGGCTGTGCCCCGCACTTCCACTTCTATACCGGACGTGCCCACATCCATGAGCCAGATGATGCCGCGGTAATGGCCGGGCTCTCCAGGTACGGGTTTCATTTCGTCGGCCTGGGGTGTGCCCTTTGCGCCGGCAAACCAGTACACGGGCTTGGCCCATACGGACGTGACGCCGGTGGCATGTGTAAAGATGTCTACGGTGGCCGTGCCGGGAATCACTTCCGGAGGATTGATGAGGGCCATCAGCGAATACGTTCCTGCGCTGCCTTCAAAGCTAACGCCCGGGCTACCGACGTGCGACCACCCTGCCAAGGGAATGCAAAGCCCCAGACAGGCTGCGATAAGTACGCGGAATAATTTCCGTCCACCGCGCGCCATCATCGCACAATGCGTTTTAGCCATGAGCCCCACGCCAGTCCCACGCGCGACGTAAGCACGCCCAGCACGAAAGCGATAGCCAGTCCTTTCACCAGGTCGAGCCCCGAGGAGATCATCCAGGGGCCAAAGGCATAGCGGTATTCCCAGTTGGCGTCAGAGCCAAAATACCATTTCGAGGTGCCGAAGAACCAATGTCCCTTCGAGGCCATGAGCACGTTGGCGAAAGGCCACTGCACGGCCAGCAGCAAAACCACGAACGCCAGGCTGCAAACGACCGACCTTAACCAGGCGTTGGACAGGGATGGCCGATGGATAATGAAATCGATGGCCAGCGCCGGAATCACCAGCAACAAGGGGAAATCAAACGGCTGGAACGTCGTGATGGGATTCAACACGGGTCCGAGTCGCGGGGTTGCGGGGAACAAGGGTAGGATCCACAGCATCACCAGCATCAATACGGAATAGACGGTTGCCGCCTGTGTGGCGCCCCACCTTGAATGTGAAGCCACTGAAAAGGCCACGAGGAATAGCGGGAAAATGAGTGACGCGACTTCATAAAAAAGCACGCCGTGCATATCGTGACGGCTCAGGTATTCGGAGGCCATGGTGTATAACATGGCGACCATAAATCCGGAGGAAAAACCAAAGAGCCACGTGAAGCGGTTTTGTGTGTCCGTCGTCATGGTAGCCCCGCCGAGGTTTTGGTAAGCCACCACGCTGACGATGGCGCCTAGCTGTATGGTGATCATTCCCAAAAGCAAAACGGTATGGGGCGGCGAAAGGATGGTGACGTCCAGGCCGTAGGTGTTGTGCCACCAGTCGTCAAAGGGCGCGGAGGTCAGCATGGCCAGTGCACCCCAGATGCAAAACAGGTTGCCGAGCGAGCCATAAAAAATGCCCCAGAATTTTACGCTGCCTGCCCGTTCCAGGGCACTGCCCGCAAATGTCAGTCGTAATACCCGGTAGCCCGAGAACAGGCCGGCCGTTACGCCTCCGAGATAGATGGCCAGGTGCGGCGCCGAAAACAAACCATCCCTCCCAATGCTGAGATGCCAGGAGATGTCCCAGATCAGGCCCACCATTATGCTGAGCGACGATAGTACGGTTACATAGAGATAAGGCGGAACAGCCTTTGATTCCGAACGGGCCGAAGCCTGCAGCGATAAAGCATCCATAGTCAAGCGTTACAAACCAAAGATACTTTTTAATTTCAGCGCGAAAAATAACGGCAACCTGGGATTTTAAAATGTATGTTAATTTTTTTGGATGTTGCACCCTCGGTTTAGGATGAGCGATACCCCCACCCAAGTCAAACCGATCAAAAGATCCTGTAGCCCAGGCGGACACCGACGATCAACCGGAATTCTCCATGGTCTGCCTCCGTCGGCGCAAAGATGTCGTCGGAATTGTTGCTGAACGCTTGACTATTCGGGGCATTGGGTTTGCCAACATCGGTGTAAAGAATGCTGCGATAGGCCGCCCCGACGTTGATGTCGAAAAAGAATGAACGGTTTTTGTTCCATCCCGGAAAAAGCAGCAACCCATATTTTAGGCCCACCCCCTGGTTGTGGTGCACGACTTTGTAGGTCGTGTATTGAAAATAATCACAGTTGCCCGAGACACAGTCGAAGCCGATCACTTCCGAGCGGTCGAACGTTACGCGGCTATAGTAATATTCACCTGCGATATAAAATGGGATCTTCGCCGGCGATGGCAGGTAGTAGCGCAGCTCGGCAATGCCGCGGTAGCCGCCCTTGTTGCTGAATTCCTCCGTGCCGGACGATGGGTAATTCAAGATCCAACCCAGATCATATTGCAGGTTGATGTGCTGCGTGAGTTTGTGTTCCAGTGCCACCTGGAACGATGGGTAAAAATAGATCAGGTGGAGCGGGCTCCATTTTATCGCCAGTTTAGGTTGCTCTATGCGGTAGCTTTGCTGCGCCACACCAACCAGGTTCAGGCACAATAGCATACCCACCAGGGAAACGATCCCGTTCCGTTTTTTCATGGCGCTACCGGGATGAGGCTTAACTTTTTAATAGCATCGGGGTCGGTGTAATCATACTGTGCGACGCCGTCTTTCCCCGTCAGGATCAGCGTACCATCGTTGGGGATCACATCATAGGCATTGTCTTCTGCATAGCGTTTGACCAGTTTAACGTTCATCGGATCTTTTACATTCAGCACGGTGAGACCCGACTCGCCTTCGCAGACAAATAACAAGTCACCGTCCACAGCTAAACCGTAGGGTGAGTTGAGGCTATAGCTCGTCAACATAATCGGTTGTTGTGGGTCTTTGATGTTGATGATCTCCAGGTGATTGACACTTGCAGGACGGCAACTGTAGGTGCGCAGGGTCACAAACGCCAGGGTATCCTGAACCACCACGGGGTCGCAAGAGACAAAGTGTGAATAGGACGATACAAACAACGGGCTGGCCGGAGTGGCTATGTCGTAGGTGATCATCGCATCCACGGTCCCCAGGTAGAGCCAATGCTCGCGGACGAAAATGGTTTCCACGCCGGGACTGAGTTGGACTTCATTTATTTTTTCCAGGGCGCCATTGCCCATGAGTTGATACACTTTCAGTGCGTCGTCTTCCACAGCATAAAGATGCGTTGCCGTAACAGCGAAGCGCGCCAACGATCCGCCTTTGCCAGTAAGACCATCGGTCGTTGTTCCATCCGAATCCTGGCAGGAAAAGGCGGCGAGGCACACGACAGCCATAGCAACGATGAACAGGATGCGCGTTTTCATCAGCGGAAACATTTAGGATTGTTCAACGTGGTCATCTCCCACCCGATCACGATCCCCTGGTTGCTGTCGGGACATTCAAAGTACCTTCCCTCGCGCGGAGGGACTTGTTGCGCCCAGTGCTCTTGCTTGAGGCGACTGAGCTCATGGATGTTATTCCAGTCCGATACATCGAGTGCCACCAGGTCGGTCAGATGGTCGGCGTAGAGCACATTGTTTCGTACGGCCATCTCGGTATTGCCCGCGAGTTGCAGAAATCCCAAGGCCCTGGGATGCGACGGGTCGCTATTGTCGAAGACGTGGATGCCCTGGTACTTTTCGTTGATGAGCAGATACGTTGACACCACATAGATTTTTCCGGGGTGAACCAACGGCCGTGCTCCGACAAATGCCAGATTCACCTGGTCGTCTGTGCCATAGATGGGTTTGTACCCCTCGACTTCTCCCACGGGAAAGTCCGGTGCAAAGGGTGGCTCCGGGTAGCAACCTGACGCGAAGATCAGGGCAGCCATTAACACGCGTGTTGCTGTTTTCATCGCCATAAGGATTAGGATGTGAAGACCAATCGCCGCTCACCTCCCCTGCTCACCCACAACTGCGGCTTTTATAGAGACACCGTTTTTGAGGATTAGGTTGGAATGGGATAGGACTTTTGCGCGACGGGATCGCTCCGGATCACTTATGTTATCCCTGGTTTACGAAGATGATGCCGGTGTAGAGATCATTTTCACCACTTGATATGTTGTTCGATGAAAGCGATAAGGCTCTCGGCCACTGCTTTTTGTTCGGACTCCCGCGGATGACCACCCGTGTTTTTGTATGGGAAAAAGCAGGTGCGGATCTTTTTATCTTTCAATCCGGCGATCGCCTTTTGAACATAGCCGGGCCAGGGAGATCCTTCCCGCGTGGCGTCCATGTTGCCGAGGGAGCAGATGATTTGGGCGCGTGGATATTTTTTGCGGATGGAGGACACGAAGTCCTTATAGGCAGCCACAATAAATTTCTCATCGGGGGCCTTCGTTCCAAAGCGGGCACGGAATTGTGCGTTGTCCGGCAGATTAATGATCCAGGAATCATTTTGGAATAAATCGATGACCACGACATCGGGCGTGTATTGAGCGAAGTCCCATTTGGACAACGAGTCGGTTGGATCGAGGCGGTCGTACATTTCGGGCATGATGAGCGGAAACCAGCTGACCATGATCCCGATGCCGCTTTTGCCGATGCAGGAATATTGCGCGTTGAAGTGGCGCGCCGTGAGCGCGGCATAGGTGATGTAGTTGTTCTCGAAATAACCGTCGCGCGAATCTTTGCCCCGCGTGTCTTCCACGCCATAGCCACAGGTGATGGAGTTGCCGTAGAACTCGATCTTTCGTTTTGGTTTAGGTTGAGGTGGCAGCACCGTCGCGCTGTCTTCCACCTCAAAGCCGAAGAACAAGGTCTTGCCTTTGTCCCATTCCGTGCGCTTAAAAAGCTGAACCTTGTGGTTTCCTTTGCTCAGACCCGAGGCCAGCACATGGCTCCGCTTTGTCGTGTCCGGGTTTATTTTCACAATCGTGGTGTCGTCGATGATGGCGTTGTAGTAGTTGGCGGTGTCCACATCTTTCAGAATGGCCGACAGCATGGTGCCCTTGAACCAGAGGGTGGCCGATGTGCCGGACCAGATGAGCTCGGCGGCCTGGTCCTTATAGGCTATCCGTCCCTCGTAGGCGATGTTGGCATCGCGAAAGGGAACGGTGCGGGTTTGGCCGCAGCAATGAAAAATAATGAACGTCAGGAAAAGGGAAGCCCAGGTTGACCGGGATGATAGAAATGCCATGACCATGAAATTAAACCGGCCGGAAAGATCAGGCAAAGTCAACGCATCTCCATGCAAAGACCGCGATTTTTTCAGCGGCCCGGCTCCATGGAAACTATTCGCTTCTCAGCGCCTTCACCGGGTTGCGCAGCGACGCGCGGATGGCCTGGGTGCTCACGATCAGGGCCGTTACCCCCAGCAACATCAATCCCGACACGGGGAATACCCACAACGGCATGTCTATTCTTACCTGGTATTGCTCCAAAAATTGCTGCGCCGCCCAGCCGGCCAGGGGCGCCGAAAAAATAAAGGCGACGATCACCATGCGCGAAAAATCTTTTGTCAACAGCAGCACTAGTCCCGTGACGCTGGCGCCCAACACTTTGCGGATGCCGATCTCTTTGGTGCGTTGTTCCGCGGTGAAAGCGGCCATGCCGAACAGACCCAATCCCGTGATGAACATTGCCAGCAGGGCAAACGCGCTGGTGAGCCGCCCGATCATGTTGATGCTGGAGAATTTCCGTTGGAACTCGTCATCGGCAAAGCGATACTCGAAGGGATAGTCGGGACTGTATTTTTTGAAGACGTTGCTGATGCGGATGATGGAAGCTTCTAAGTCGTCGCTTTTGGGTACACGCACGGTGATCGTGCTGGACCAGGTCGGGTCCATCGTCATCACCAGCGGGTCGATGTTGCGCGAGCCGGAGCCCATCAGCACGTCGTCCATCACACCGATGATGGTCCAGGTTTGTCCCCACATTTGAATCCGGTCGCCGACGGGATCTTTCAAATCCATGGCACGCACGGCGGCCTTGTTGAGGATGATGGCCGTGGTGTCGCTTTTGAAATCCTCGGAGAAGTCGCGGCCCTCGAGCATGCGGATGCCCATTGTTTTGGTGTAGTCATATTGGGTGGCAATGTTCGTGGCTTCCACGCGCTGGCCCGCCCGCATTCCCGTCCATTTTTCGATGGGGCTGGACGCAAAGATGTTTGTGATCGGGCTGTTTGACTTGGTCACCGACACCGCGGCGCCGGTGTTGACGAGCTCTTGTTTCAGCGAAGAGAAATTCTTTTCAATGTCGGTTGTCGACCAGATCAGCATCAGGTTCTCACGGTCATAGCCCACTTCGCGATGCTTCAGATATTCGACTTGTTTATAGATCACCACGGTGCCCACCGTCAGCAAAATAGAGAAGGCAAATTGCAGCGTCACCATCACTTTGCGCGGCATGCGGCCGGCCCTGCCGGTTCGCACTTTCCCTTTCAGGATCTGCGCGGGGCGGAACGACGACAAGTAGAACGCCGGATAGCTTCCGGCCAACAACCCGGTGAAGAGGATGAGTGAGAGGCCAAACAGCCAGATCTGGGGTGAGGTATAATCGATGACCAGGTGCTTATCGATCAGGACATTGTAAAACGGTCGCGCCAGTTCCACCAACACGATGGAAAAGAAGAATGCCAGCGCCGAGATGAGCAGCGACTCCCCAATGAATTGCATCACGAGTTGGTTTCGGCTGGAGCCAACGCTTTTGCGGATGCCCACCTCCCGCGCCCGGTGTTCGGAGCGGGCCGTGGCCAGGTTCATGAAATTGATACAGGCGATCACCAGGATAAAAGCGGCGATGCCCGAAAACAACAGCACATAATCGATGAGGCCGCCGTTTTCTTTTCCATTTTCAAAGTTGTTATAGAGGCGCCAGTGACTCATCGGGTGAAGGAACAGTGAAACCTCGCGCGACTCGGTGTTGTGCTTGCCTACCACATCGTGCAGGAAGCGGTCCACGCCCGCCCGGTCGGCTCCCGGCTGCAGCTCCACATAGGTCTCGAAGGCGTTGTTGTTCCAATTGTCACGGGCATATTTGATCCAGTCGGCCGTGGCTTCGAAATACACGAAGGGCAGCAGGTAATCGAAAGAGAAGGAAATGTTTTCGGGTGGGTCGGCCAGGATGGCCGTCACTTTCATGGGCTCGTTGTTGGCAATCTTGACCAGCACGATCTTGCCAAGCGCGTCTTCGTCACCGAACAGAGCGGTGGCCGTCGATTGAGTCAACACGATGGAGTGCGGCTCGCGAAGCGCGGTGGCGGCATCGCCTTGCAGCAATTGGAAACGAAACATTTCCAGGAAGCTCTCACCGGCATCGAGGCCTCGTTTGTTGAGCTTCTTTTCACCCACGGTCAGCAACGCACTTTGCCCCACCGTGAGCACCGAGCGTTTGATGCGCGTATCCTGGGCCAACGCTTCGCGCAAGGGCAGCGGCGTGTATGGCTTGGTCATCACACCGTTGTCGGTCGTCGCGTTTTGTTTGATCTGATAGATATCCCGGTAGTTGGAAAAGTAGTGATTGAACGTGAGCTCATCCTGCACCCACAGCAGGATCAGGATGGACGCCGCGATGCCCACCGCCAGGCCGGCGATGTTGATGAACGAGTAAGCGCCGTTTCGCTGGAGCGTGCGCAGGGCAATGGTGAGGTAATTTCTAATCATAGTCGCTGGGGCTGAGGCTAAATTCAAGCCAATTTTAAAAACTGGTTTGGTGTCGCCATATAGCCGCTTTTGGAAGCCCCCGAGGCCGTTGGCGGGCAATCTTGTGCGCCTGCGGACGGAGGCGTCTAAAACATTTTCGATCGATTTTTTATATTCCTCGCACATTAAGACCCTTCTGTTATGTTCTTCCGATCCACAGCTTTCATAGGGCTGGTGCTGGCAAGCACCTTATCCTATGGCCAAACCTACCCCGCGTCGCGCAGCAACACCGTGAAACTGGACCTCACCTCGCAACTGCTCTATTCAAAGTCCCTGGTGTTCTCCTACGAGCGCGTACTCAAAACCCATCAAAGCATGGCCTTCACCGCCGGCTACCACACCTTCCCCACCCTGGTGGACCTGGGCGCCAACGTCCACGTGACCGACGACAACAAACGCAGCGGATTTGTACTGGGCGGTGAATACAGGTTCTACCTGGCCAAGGAAAATAAATATGCGGCACCCCACGGTGTCTACCTCGGCCCCTATGTGACCTACCATCGATTCGCCAACAACCGGAACGTTGAGGTGACCAACGCCGACGGCTCCATCTCACAAGCCATTCTCGACACCAAGTTCAACGTTCTCAACATCGGCGTTCAACTGGGCTACCAGTTCATCATCAACGATCGCTGGTCGATAGACTTCGCTTTTATCGGTCCTTCCACCTCCTACTACTCCGCCGATCTTAACCTCGGTGGCAACTTCAGCGCCGACGATCTCAGCGAGCACCACCAGGAGATCCTGCAAGCCCTGGCCGACAAATTCCCATTCCTCAAAGACCTGCTCGAAGACAACACTGTGTCAGCCAGCGGCAAGTCAAGTAAGTGGTCGTTTGGTTACCGGTATTTTTTTCAAGTGGGATATCATTTCGGAAGAAAGCGCGGATAGAAGGACATTCAAACATACTCGAACACACAACGATGACCAATCATAAAATATTTTGACTCATCCCGTATTCCGGGGTTCACTCCCACCTACCGTAGAGGATTGCAACACGTCATATCCATTTCTTAAAATCAAAATTCATTCCGGAGCAGCGCAATGGATATATACCGATATTCAATTGATTAGAAATTATAAGGAGAGCGACAGGTCGTCTCTCCTTATAATTTGCCTGCTCACACGGTGGTAAATCTGACCGGCTTACTCCATTCGCCTATAACCACTCAAAATGGATGGCGTTAGCTTTGCCACCCGGTGTTCTCCCAACTTCTCTGTCAAAAGAGACTTCTTTCTCTTGAGAAATAGTCTTCTATATTTTGCACTCTTTGTTGCCAATGGATATATTTTCCCCTCGAGCACGATCACCATGTAATACTTCGCATACTGACCATCGTTGTAGTCGCGATCAATCACAGTCCGAAAAGGCTTTGAGAAAATCGCATAGTAATAAATTCCATCACACCCCAGGCTATCCATAGCCGCTGGCGAAGCGTCAAAACGAACGGCTTCACCCTTGTTCTCCTCTTTTGGAATCAGGAGGCCCCTCCAGGCTTATCAGTATCCCCTGCTACTGGACTGACCAAAATTTCAATCGACAAAAACTTTTAATGGTGCTTGGTTCAGTTATATATATGAGTATCCTCGTGCTAGAGCAGATACATATTCTAATTCATCATCCTGCACAAATCGTGTTATTTTTTGAATGGTTTGTAATGATGAATGACACTGGAAATCGGGATATTCATCCTTATAAACCCCCAACGCCATGAAACTTTTCATCGCCCTCTTCCTGATGGTGCTCGTCACGGTTGCGTCCCAGGCCCAGTATAGAAACGACAGCACGACCTACGTCATAAAAATCCAAAAGTATCACGACATGCGCACCGTCGGCACGCTGTTGACCATCGCCGGAAGCGGGATGTTTGTTGCCGGGTTGGTGACCATGGCGGATAATCTTTTGGGTGATGATCAAAAGTTTGAGAACGGGCTTGTCGTCTATGTGCTCGGTGCCGCCAGCCTGGGCGCGGGCATTCCCTTGTGGATCGTGGGGGCGCATAACCACAAAAAATATTCGGAGAAACTAAGGGCGCTCACTTTGAATTTTAACGCGGGCGCGTCTTATCGGGGATTGACGTTGCGCTACCGGTTTTGAAGGTAGCCGTCGCTATCTTCACTGGATATTTCAATCACCACCCATTCGCGTCTTCTTGTCGACGTATGTCAGGAAAACATTGTCGCGTCCATAGATGATCCCCACTCCACCGGTTTTCTTCTCGAGGCGGATCGTCTTACTTTGTGTGTTGAAGGCATCTATAGGGCCATGCGTTTTCATCTTTTTAACTTCAGCTTCGTCATCAAGGTATGGCCGTCGCGATAGCCATGGAAGTAGTTGAACTCGCCTGCCTGACATACGCCGGGTGAAAAGCTATTTGTTCCTGGGGTGATGACTGGGCCTAAATTCCGTGCTTCTTCTTCATTAAGCGAATCAGCTGATCAAAATGGCTATGCTCTACCGGGTTAAAAAGTGCATCAGGCCATGAAAGGCTCGCGGGAAAAAGGTAATACCGCCACTTGCTTTTGATTTTTATCACGTAGGTACTTCCTTTTATCCCAAAGATGTTCCCCAGGCGGTTGACAAAATCAACGTCTTCCCATTTGATGTACTTCTTTGTTGTCAGCCAGATCCCCTCTTTTGTAATTTCGGCCTGGCAAACACTCGGGGAATAGATATGGTGTAGCCAAAGCAAGACCGCGAGCACGGTGCCATCCCGGACAAAATCCTCCAGGGTGTAGTGGCCCTTATTCAGGGCATCCTTTGTAAAACCACCGGCACCCAGAACAAAAAGAACCATGAAAAAATATTTCAGGGAATAGTAACGAAAGGCATCGCTTTTTTGCTCTTTCTCAATGTTCATGGACTATACTTTTTCGATCACCATTTCTTTGGTCTTCTTCACGATATAGACTAGCAACACCCCGGCACCATCATAGATAACCCCACTTTTCCCCGCCTTGATTTCTTTGCTTACTTTGGCAAATCTCCTATTCAACGCATCTACTGGTCCGTGGTTATCTAAGAATTGTGGTGCCGCACTTAAATCAGAACTCGTCAGGTACCCGTAAAAATAGTTGTAATCTACTGTGTAGCCACTCCCACCGGGCATCATATGCCCAGGGGTAGAAATTGTACCTCCGGGTGTGGACATGGTTGACCCTGGCGACATGATCGAGCCACCGCCATAGCGAGAGAACACCTTGCTCCCCACGATCAATCGATAATAGGTGTCCGAAGGTTCCACCAGGATGAAAGGCTGCCCATTATTGTTCAAGGCCCTCAAGACCTTCGTTGCACGATCTGCTTCATTGCGGGCATTCGACCATTCCGTTTCCAAACTTTCATTGCCTTGCATCAGGTCGGAACTCTTAAAAGCAACCGGCGTTCCTTTAGGATAGTGAAGCAATTTTGTTTGTTCTCCTGTTTTAATGTCGTGAATAGAGAGTGCGATGGCCTCGTTGTCGAAACAAAAAACGAATAATTGGTCATCCAGCAAAAAGCTATTGTGCTTCATCTTGGCGGCATTCACCATGACCGTGATGGGACCTGCATGCTGCGGAGGCGGGGTGAACGCCGAGCCTGATTTTATCTCCCGTTTATCGCCGTTCAACCACGGAATGGTTCGCAGGTCCGCCTTGCCCGTATTCGTGTCGAGTGACATGACCGCCAGAGCTCCGGAGCTGTTGTCCTCGGGGCCATCAGAGATCAGGTAAATGATGTCTCCCCGGACATAGATCTTGTTGCCGCTCCGGCCGTTTTCAAAAGAAACTGCCTGCCCCCTGGGGACAAATTCAAAATCTTCTTTTCGCAGTATTTTCTCCAGCTTATCGTTGCTGATGGGAAACATCATCACCTTGTCGGCATCCGTGCCATTGGTGGCTACGACTCTTAGCGCATCCTTTTTCTTGTCCACAGCCACCCGGTAAAATTTTCCATCTTGTGCGAAACTGGCAATATAGTTTTCGCGGTCGAGGACCTTTTGCTGAAAGTACTCCCCTTTCTTTACAAACTGGAGTAGTTCGATGCGAGGCTCTCCCTGAGGCAATTTGGTTTCGATGTAAAACTTAATATCCTCCGGTGTGGAGATCATCCCCGCAAACCGAAAGCGCACGCTCGAAACGCGATACTTGGTCACATGCTGCGTAGCCCGGTTCACCAGGACAAATCTTGTGATCTCCGTATCCTCCTTTCCCCAAACGGCGATGTGCGTTTCATCGGTCACACCTTCCATGTTGTCCAGGTAATTTTTTTCCATGGCAAACTGAATGGGATTTGATTGGCCATATACATCGCGGGTGACCACTACCATCGCGAAAATGGTGATCAGCAATAGACAAAATCGCGAATCTGAATTGATAAAGAAAGGGAAAGGCACGATCCGTGACAACGGTCGGGCAGGGTGTGTTTTCATCATAACAAGCCAAACGATTAGATAAAAGAATTAAAGCAATATCGAATATACAAATAAGCTTGAAATTTCAAAATGGTTACCAGTGTCTAATAACAGACAACCCAAGGACACCACGTTTAGATCGTCATTGTATTTTTTTTGTATCATTAACTCCCAATCGGACCAAACGTTCCAGACAGGATACGTCGATTTCCTCCACGTTCAGTCATTCCCTGCTCTTCTTCCGTATCGTTGTTATGGTCCTGTTCGAATGGTGTTCGAAGGCTGCCCTCAGGACCGCCACAATCATTTCCTAAAATCTTCCTTTGCCTTTGCAGCCCATTCCTGTTTTACTTTTTCAAAGTCCTGCAGAAAAGCTTTGTTCTGAAACAGCATATTGACAAACTGCCGGGCGAAGATCCTCGATGCTTCCGAATCGCTTGGGTAATGAACGCCCAAGATCTCGCGGGAGTGAGCCATGTCGTAGGCATCCTTCACAAATACGTCGGTGAACTCAGGCGCTAGTTCCTGATAGATATAAGCATTGATGTAGGAGTTTGCCGCGTGGCCGCTGGGATAGGCCGCCCAGTCCGTGTCCTGCAGATTTTTCAAATCGTGATCGATAACATAAGGGCGAATGCGGGCGTATTTGAATTTGAGCGACCAGATGAAGTAGCTCGCATCGCGCCATACTTTCGCCATGAAATCGGCCGTGACGGGCAGGCTTTCCGGATTGAACCATGAACCGATGGAGCGGCCAATGTGAAAGAGGTTCCGGCGATAGCGGGCATAGGACGAATCGCCTGGTTGAACGCGGTGGCTATAATAGACATCGGCCATGTAGAGACTCGCCCGTATGTCTTCTTTGGTCCTGTACTTTTGAAGGGCCAGCAGATAGTTGATCTCCGCCCGCGTTTGTTCGGAGCTGTTGACCGGTGCATCCGGTAATTTGAAATCATCAACCTTGACACCGGTCAGGTATTGCGGCGTGAGGTTCATCCTCTGTTTTACGGTTTCCTGGTCGGTTATGAATTTTTCCTTGTCCATGGGTTCTTGCAACGACCGGGCTTTGGGGCTAAACTGCAGCAACTGTTTGTAATGGCCCCGAATGGGCGTCAACTCCCGGTGAATACCTTTTTGTGCGGTGACTACCGCGGGCAGCAGAACGAGTAAGAGAAATGAATAGACTGTTTTCATGTTTGCGTTTTTGATATAGAGACGGCGAGGCCTTCAAAAAGACGCAAAAAAAAATCTTGCGTCTTTTCCGGACGGTACGCGTCAATAAAGGCGAGTGAGTTCACTCATCTTATCAAACTAAAACAAATAAACGTATGGAAAATCAACTTGATCCCGGCGCTTGCTGTGGCGATGACTGCTGCGGCGGCCTGAACAGCGGATGCTGCTAAACCAAAAGAGGCTGCCCTTTGGGACAGCCTCCTTTGTCATCTTACGCCCATCAACAATGGCACGGACCACGATTCTCGCAAACCGTTACGTTTCCATAAGCATCGAGCTTGATGGTATATTGCTCGTCCATTTTGCGCTTTAACATTTGTCGCGCGCGTTGAACGCGTGATTTGGCGCCGGAATAAGAAATATTAAGCCTTTCGGCCAATTGCAGTTGTGAGAGATTGTCGTGTTCGGTGAGCTCGATGGCCTGGCGGTATTTGGCAGGAAGCGTCGACAGCATCTCTTTCAAACACGAATAGACGCAATCGTTCAGATTGGTGCGGTCGCTTTCCCAATCCAGGTCGAGCAAGGTGACGGATTTGTTTTGACTTCGAAAATAGTCGGTGATGGTGTTCCGCGTGATCTGATACAGCCACGCTGTAATTTTCTCGGCATCGTTTAGCTGATCCATGCGGGTGTACATTTTTAAGAAAACATCTTGAAGGATGTCCTCGGCTACAGCTTTATCTCTCACCCTGCGGTAGATGAAGGCTTTTAACGCCGTTTGGGTCTCCGTCCAGAGTATTGTTGCCGGTGCTTCCATAGGATTTGTTTTTATAACAGCATTGTCCATTTTTACACGGCTGTTTTATACAATCTTCTTCTAAACCAGAAGGCCAGGTTCACCAGCAAGATCAACGCCGGCACTTCAATGAGGGGACCGATGACCCCGGCAAATGCTTGTCCTGAATTGATCCCAAAGACGCCAACTGCTACGGCGATGGCCAGTTCAAAATTATTGCCGGTGGCCGTGAACGACACTGACGCGTTCTCCTCGTAGTTGGCGCCCAATCGCTTCGACAAAATAAAACTTAGCACGAAGATGATGATAAAATAAATCATCAGCGGTATCGCGATCCGGACCACGTCTAACGGGATACTGACGATCATCTTGCCTTTGAAGCTGAACATGATGACGATGGTGAAGAGCAGGGCTATCAAGGTCAGTGGACTGATCTTGGGCACTACATGTTCCACATACCAGGCCTCCCCTTTTTTCTTTTTAAAAGCGTAGCGCGTAAGAAAACCCGCGATGAACGGCACACCCAGGTAGAGAAACACACTCTCCGCGACGTCGCGCATGCTCACGTTCACCACCGAACCATCCACACCAAAATAAGGTGGCAGCACGGTGATGAACAACCAGGCAAATGCGCTATAGAATAACACCTGAAAAATGCTGTTGAGTGCTACCAGCCCTGCGGCATACTCTTTATCACCTTTGGCCAGGTCATTCCAAACCAACACCATGGCGATGCAACGGGCGAGGCCGATGAGGATGAGGCCTACCATATACTCCGGTTTGTCGCGCAGAAAAATGACGGCGAGCGTGAACATCAGTAAGGGACCTACGATCCAGTTCAACACCAGCGAAAGGCTGATCACCCTGACGTTACTGAACACCTTGCCCAGATGTTCATAGCGAACCTTGGCCAGTGGCGGGTACATCATCACGATAAGTCCCCCAGCAATGAGTACGTTCGTTGTGCCCACCTGGAAGTGCGCCATGAGTTGCTCTACCGGAAGCAAGTTGCCCAGGGCGACACCTACGGCCATCGCCAGAAAAATCCAGGACGTCAGATAGCGGTCCAGGAATCCGAGTTGCTTTTTGTTGCTCATGGCGTCTTGGCTATACTTTTATTCGCGAAAACGCATATAATATCTCGCGCCCGATTTCGTGGACCCTTTCGGCATATTTGGCTGCTTCCTGAGGTGTTCCATCAAAGTTTTTCGGATCGTCATAGGTAAGCGCGATTCTTGTTGTGGCGCCCTGCACGAGGGGACAATTTTCATCGGCATGTGAGCACGCCATCACGGCCGCGAAATCGTTGCTTTGATTGAAAGGGTCATCGTATTTTTTTGAGAAAGCCCGGATGCCGGGCGCGTCGGGAGCGAATTTCACATCATACACCGGGTTCTCGCCATTGGCAAATTTGCTGATCGAAAATCCGGCGTCCTGCATGGCCTTTACCGCCCTGGGATTAAAGGCCGTTGCCTCCGTACCGCCCGAAAAACAAATCACATTCGGCACACCATAGGCATGTGCAGCGGTCTGCGCCCATATTTGAGACAGGTGACTTCTCCGTGAATTGTGTGTACAAATAAAGTTGAGATACGCCTTCTCGCCTGCGTCAATCTTGTCTTGAACAAAAGCTGTAAGTTGGTCAAGGATCTTTTTTCGCTCTGCCGGGATCTGTTCGAATTCCCGTGTGAGTTGTTGGATAGTTCCTTGCAAGGGAGAAAGTAGTGTGGCGGTTCGAATCGCTGACATAGTTATTGTATTATTGTAATATTACGGTAGCGCTAGTCAAAAAAAATCAACAACAATCGTTCTTCTTCACAAATTTGGAGAACATGTTTATGAAGATGTCCCGGGCTTCCTCCCACACGTTTTCGTCGATGCAGTAGTTCACCTTGGGGCCTTCGATCTCGCCTTTGATGATCCCGATCTGTTTCAATTCTTTGAGATGTTGATTGATGGTGGATTGTGAAAGCGGCAGAACATCGACCAGGTCGTTGCAAATACAGGTTTGATTGCTCAACAAATGTTCCAGTATGGCTACGCGGGCGGGATGGTCAAACGCCTTGGCCAGAACGGCAAGCCTGTTCTGACGCTTCTTGAATAGTTCTGATTTCGTGATCCCCATATCGTTATAACGCAATATTACGTTATGACGTTTAAGAATCCAATTTTCGACAGAAATCTTTTTGCTGTACTATAAGGGATTCTGTCACTCCACATCTTTCACACAACGAAAACCAATATGCGATTGCCCGCTGTCAAAGGCGGTAGCTTGCCGTGCGCTCGGGCGGTAGTTGACGCAATAGTTTGATGCACACAAGAACGATCCTCCTTTGGTGACGCGCTTCAGCCCATACGGATCTTGCGGGTCGAAAGGCTTAGCCGGACCGTGGGGGTTTAGGGTGAGACGGCTCTTGGCCAGTGTTTGGAAATACGTGGCATCATACCAGTCGCCGGTCCATTCCCACACGTTGCCGATCATGTCGAACAGTCCATAGCCGTTGGGAGGAAAAGAACCCACGGGCGATGTGGTTTCGAAGCCATCCTCTTTGAGGTTGCGCACGGGGAAGCTGCCTTGAAAGGTGTTCGCCATAAATTTCCCTTGTGGCGATACTTCTTCGCCCCAACTGTAGCGATCGTTCTTTCCCCCGCGCGAGGCAAACTCCCATTCGGCTTCTGTGGGGAGGCGCTTGCCATAGTATTGGGCATAGGCCAGTGCATCGGGATAAGCAATATGAACGACCGGATGGTCCCACCGGCCTTCCAGGTTGCTGCCGGGACCTTCGGGGTGTTGCCAGCTCACGCCTTCCCTCCATTGCCACCATTGGGTGTAGTCGTTCAGCATGACGGGTTGGGTTGGAGCATGGAACACCAGCGATCCGGGGACGAGCACGCTGTCGGGCGGTGCGGGGGTGCCGGGAGGGAGTTGCTTGCGGAGTTCCTCCCACGAGGGGTGGCGCTCGGCCAGCGTGATGTAGACGGTGGCGTCTACAAACTTCTTGAATTGACGGTTGGTCACTTCCGTCTTGTCCATCCAAAACCTATCGACCTGAACCATGTGTGCAGGACGCTCGTGGTCGTAACTCTCGGCATCATCGGTGCCCATCATGAACACGCCACCCGGGATCAGCACCATGCCGCTTTGATCCGGTGTGACAACACGGGTATCTTTCACCGGGCGTGGTTTCATAAAGGCCACCGTTGCCGCCAACGCCACCACTCCGATGGAGATGGCCACGATTTTTGTTGCTTTCATACGCACCTTGTGTTAGATCCTCGTTGTTGCTTGTTCCTCTTGATAAAGCTCAGTTCGCCTTGATGAACTGCTCATACGGGTCAAGAAAATCTCTGGTATATGGCGTTTTGATCGAGACGCACCCCTCCCTGAAAAACGGTAGTCACGCCCTGATGATCGCTATGGGCGACTCGCTTTGCGTTACCGATTTCGACTTGGACATTCGGATGGCTTTCATAACCATTGTAGTATTGATGAATTACCATTGTAGTATCGATGGATTACCATTGTAGTACCGATGGATTACCCTATAGTATCGATGAACCACCACTATAGTATCATTGGATTACCCTTCAAGCCTTGTTCTCTTATTATCGTCCGAATTCAAGTATCCAACGATCTCTTTCTCCAAGTCAGCGAAAACGCGTTGATACTCTAATTCTCCTTTCAGATTTTTGATCATATCATTCTTATAGTGCTCGAGTGTCCTTGCGCTGAAGTAGAAATCCTGACACAAGCTCTTGAAGTCGTCGTTCGTATTATAGGTCTTCAAAATTATTTTTCGATGCTTGGGAAAGCGATCGAGCATGTAAATAATCTCTTCGTTCATAATCTTTTTAACAAGAAATATGTACATTCACTGAGCTGATATATTCGAAGTGCGAGGACGAATGTAGACGCTTCCGATGTGAACTATAAGTGAATAACCGTATTTTACTGTAAAACATGACCCCCGATGTTAAGAGAAGAAGTATCCATTCAACTTCGAAGAATACTCAATTCCGCACCCATCATGAACTCGAGCGTTCTCACGCAGTTCTTGAATTTCGTGGTGTCGGAAACACTCGCCGGCCGGAGTGACAGCCTGAAGGAATACACCATCGGTGTCCAGGCGCTGAAGAAGGATGCTGACTTCAACCCGCAGATCGACTCGATCGTCCGCATCCATGCTGGCCGGCTGAGGCGCGCCCTCAAGGAGTATTACTATGAGCTCGGCCAGAACGACCCCATCATCATCGACATACCCAAGGGAAGTTATACCCCCCTCTTCACGTTCAAGTCCGACAAGGACATGATGGTCCTGACGGATCAAAGCCAGGAAGAGTTCACCGGCAATGCCCTCGACACAGAGATCGCATCGCCACCGGCAACACCCGTGATCACCCTCCTGGAAAAGCCCACCATCGAGGTGCTCCCTTTCAAAAACATCACCTCTCAAAAAGAAGTCCAGTTCTTTGCCCGGGGACTGACCGAATACATGAGCGCGGAGCTCACCCATTTCAGAAATGTAAGAGTGATCACGCCCGACCGTGAGCAACCTTCCAACACGCGCGACTTCGTCCTTACGGGAAGTGTTCAGTGGGTGACCGGACGCATCCGCGCCTGGGTACACCTGACCCATTTCGCCACGCAGGAGCAGGTGTGGGCGCAGACCTTCGAGCGGCATATTTCATTCGAAAGCTATTGGGAGTTCCAGGAAGAGATCGTGAACCAGGTGCTGGCCGAGATCATGGGACTGTACGGGGTCATCTCCAATTTCTATGTGAATAAGATCGACAATGCGCGGCCCGAAGAACGGACGGCATATCCCCTGCATTACTGGCACTTCCACCTCATAAAAAACTTTGATCTCCCCACGCTTCAACGGGCCAAGCAAGCCTATGGCGACATTGTCAGGAATGACCCCAACAACGCCTTGGCCTACGCCTACCTCAGCCAGGTGTGTTCCGGCGAGAAGGCCCTGGTCAACATGGGCTTTGAAAGAGGGCTGGACGATGGCCTTGCCTATGGACAACTGTCGCTCAAGCGCGACCCGCTATGCCAGGAAGCCTACAAGGCCTTGGCCATTAACCAATTGATGCGGAACCACTTTAAAGACGCCGCGCAGCTCTTGGAGCAGGGCATCCGCATCAACCCGAAGTCCAACGACTACAAGGCCTACATGGGGGCAACCCTGATCTACTGTGGCTTTTACGATCGGGGCAAAGAGGTGCTGGACGAAGCCTTCGCGCGTGATCCGTATTTACCCTGGTGGCAGGTGCTGGCGTTCGGCTACTACGCGTTTAACCGTGAACACTACCAGGACGCCATTTTCTGGATCGAACGGATCGAGGTCACCAGTGAAAAGATCTCCCTCCTGAGAGCTGCATCCTATGCCTACCTGGAAAACTACAGCATGGCCTTCGACGTGTTGTCGCTGGAGCGCCAGGAATTGCTTACCGAACAACTGCTGGATCTTGACCGGCTAAATTCCCTCTTCACCCCTCACACCTTCGCACTCCAGGTACGCGAAGGATTAAAGAAGCTGATCCAACATCAGGCGACGGGTGTTTTCGGTATGACACTCATGTTGCTCGTGCCTTTTATTTTTTGTTGACTCCTCTTGGTCTCCCCTTTTCCGAACCTCACCCCCGCCGTTAACGGTCAACCCATTCCTTAGTTTAACGGTGTAACACCGTGTTTAACTATCTTTTCTGACCCTGTCATGGTAACTATGTCTCCAGAACACCATGGCGTTGTGTCGGGCATACCCCATGCGTTGCGCACGTACACAATCCTATCTGTCATTGAACATCGGGTTGGCCTTTGACTTCTCATGAAATAAAGGACCCTCTCTTTTTTTTCATAGTAGTTAAGGTAGGGAGGGGCGGAAGCGGGACCTGGAGTTACCGCTCTCCGCTCCGACCTTTCTTTTTTTTCAAACGATCCCCTCGAAATGAAATCGCCTTATACGTTTGTCATGTTGATCTGCTGCTTCTTTATTGCCGTGCGTGGCCAATCACAGTCAAAGAAATTCGACATGAACGTATTTCGCGACTCTTTAGACGGGGCGTTGGACTTTAGCGAGTTTCTCATCAAAATGCGCGGCTTTGTGCCCGTGCCCATCATCGTCACCGAGCCGGCACTAGGTGGGTTTGGGCTGGGCGTTGCACCGGTGTTTTTGAAAAAGCGCCCACCCCTGGTGGACACGCTGGCTACGCGCATCAAAATAACACCGACGGCGCCCGACATGACCGGTGGCGCGGCATTTTACACCCTGAACAAGACCTGGGGTCTGCTTGCCTTCCAGTCTGGCACCTGGTTGAAGGCGCGAAGTAAATACCGCATCGCCGGCGGTTTTGCCAACGTGAACCTTTCGTTCTATCGCACCCTCAACAACACCGAACAACAATTCCGTTTCAACCTGAAGAGCTTCCCCTTTATGGGCTACCTGCTCAAGGGCATCCGGGGAACCAACTGGAGCGCCGGGCTGCAGTATATGCTGCTTCACACCAAACTGAAGACCGACTCCGAATCACTTCCTGCGTTTGTGACCGACAAAGAAGTGACCAGCATCGTGAGCATGCCCAGCGCGGTGATCGAATACGACAACCGCGACAATATTCTGACACCCAACAAAGGTCTGCGCTGGCGCACCAGCGTGGGATGGTCTGACCATGCTTTTGGCAGCGACTACGACTATGTGAAGCTCACCAGTTATGTAAACTACTACTACCCGGTACTGAAAAACCTGATCGGCGGGTTCCGTTGGGAGATGCAGGAAGTTTTTAACGAGCCGCCCTTCTACTTGCTGCCCTTCATCGACTTGCGGGGCATACCCATGGCCCGCTACCAGGGCAACATCTTTTCGCTGGTGGAGACCGAATGGCGATGGGATTTCGTGCGGCGCTGGAGCGTTGTGGGATTTGTTGGCACCGGCAAGGCCTACGACACCTGGAGCGCCTTTGGCGAAGCCGATTGGGAGACGAGCGGCGGCGCCGGATTTCGTTATCTCATCGCCCGAAAATTCAAATTGCGCTGTGGTATGGACCTCGCGCGCGGGCCGGAGCAGTGGGCGTATTACATCGTGTTTGGCAGCTCGTGGTTCCGGTAGTGACCAAAAGAAAATAACCATGACACATAACCCTATACATTTTTATCCTCTAAAAACAATCCTATGAAAAAGCTCATCGTAACATGTTTGGCTGCGCTATGCATCCTGGGTTCGTATGCGCAGGAAAAAGTTTTGAAAGAAATGGACGCCGTGAAAATTTCGAAGACGGACGCGCCTGGCCCGGTCGTGAAGCAGGCAGAAATAGATTTCCCCGGTGCCAGTCCCTTCCAGTATTATGCCGTGGGCGACACCATGCTGTCTAAAGACTGGCAAATAACGGAAGAACAGAACTTCTCGAAGGGCGAGAAAATAAATCACTACAGCGTAGAAATGCGCGGAAAGGATTCCTACTATCATGCGCTCTACGATGCGAATGGAAAACTACTGATGTCGCGCAAGGAAGAAAAGAACGTGGCGTTGCCCAAGGCGATCATGACCGCCTATGAAAACGGGCCCTACAGAGGCATCCCGCTCAAAAAAGACAAGCACTACAAGATCACGGATCACGGTAAGAAGAAAAATTATTATGAGGTATACCTGACCAACGGAAAAAAACTGATGTATAACGTCGATGGCACGTTGATCAAAAAATAAAAACAGCCAATTGCAAAAAAACACCCGATCCCTGAGCAGAGATGATTTCACCCAAAGCGCAAAAGGGCATGCCGAATAACGGCCGCTTTGCGCTTTTGCGACGACCCAATCCAAGCAATATGAAAATTTACCCCTCTGAAGAGGATGCAAAAAAAGGCCAACCATCCACTGGCCAACATCAAGGCGCTCAACCTTCAGCATTATTATATCCCCACGCTTCACGACGACCCAAATCTGAAGCCAATACGCCCTCTTATTTCACTGAACTATGAAAACCAAAAGCATCGCATTGACCCTTGTGATTTTCTTTGGCGGAAGCCTCGGACTTGCCACGATGGCGCAGGAAAAAAACAGCACGCCGGCCATTCTGCCGCGGCCTGATTTTCATTTTCCCGGCAGCATTGGCCGCACCTACCTGGAATCCGATCCCCCGCAGTTTCCCCAACCCGTGGCAGCACCAAAGGGAGCGCCCAACGTGTTGCTGATCCTCATCGACGACACGGGCTTCGGACAGTTCAGCACGTTCGGCGGCGGCGTGCCTTCGCCTACTATGGATAAACTAGCCGCCGATGGTTTGCGCTACAATCGCTTTCACACCACCGCGCTTTGCTCGCCCACACGCGCTGCGCTCATCACCGGTCGCAACCACCACTCCGTTTCGTTTGCCGGCATTACGGAGGCGGCTTCGGGCTATGACGGCTACACGTGCATCATGCCAAAGAATGCCGGCACGGTGGCCGAAGTACTCCGTCAGAACGGCTACATGACGGCGTGGATCGGCAAGAACCACAACACGCCCACGTGGGAAACCAGCGCCGCCGGCCCCTTCGACCGATGGCCCAGCGGCCTGGGATTCGACTACTTCTATGGCTTCAACGCCGGCGACATGAACCACTGGAATCCCGTGCTGTTTGAAAATCACAACCTGGTTCCCGCGTCGAAAGACCCACAATATCACCTGACGACCGACCTGGCCGATCACGCCATCCGCTGGATGCACGAGATGAAGAGCATTGCGCCTGACAAACCGTTCTTCCTCTATGTGGCCCCTGGCGCCACGCACGCACCCCACCATGCGCCGAAAGCGTGGATCGATAAATTCAAGGGCAAATTTGATGGTGGCTGGGATGTGTATCGCGAAGAAACCTTTGCGCGGCAGAAGAAACTCGGCGTGGTGCCGCAAGACGCAAAGCTCACCGTGCGCTCCGAAGGTCTGCCCGCGTGGGAGTCGCTGAATGCGGATCAAAAGCGATTGTATGCCCACATGATGGAAGTGTTCGCCGCCTTTGGCGCGCACTGCGATTATGAGATGGGACGCATCGTGGATGCCGTGAAGCAATTGCCCGACGCCGACAACACGCTCATCATCTACATTGCCGGCGACAACGGCGCCAGTGCGGAAGGCGGCCTGGAAGGTTCGCTCAATGAAAATATTTTCTTTAACGGCTTCCCGGAAAAATGGCAGGACAACCTGAAAGTAATTGACGAACTGGGTGGCCCAAAACATTTCAATCACTTTCCCAGCGCATGGGCACACGCTATGAACACGCCGTTCCAATGGACCAAACAAGTGGCCAGCCACTTCGGTGGTACACGCAATCCCCTGATCATCTCGTGGCCCGCCAAGATCAAAGAACACGGCGGTCTGCGAAGCCAGTTCATTCACACTATCGACATTACGCCCACCATCTACGAAGCCTGCGGTATTACACAACCCACGGTGTTGAATGGCATCCCGCAAAAGCCGATAGAAGGCACCAGCTTCCTCGACACATTCACCGATGCCAAAGCCGAAGGCCATCGCAAGACGCAATATTTTGAACTGGGTGTGAACCGTGGCTTGTATGCCGACGGCTGGATGGCCTCCGCGATCTCCTTTCCGCCGTGGCAGCCCGTGCGCGACAAGTTCGATCCCGACAAACAGAAATGGGAACTCTACCATATCGACGAAGATTTCACCCAGGCGAACGACCTGGCTGCGCAAAATCCTGAAAAGCTCCGCCAGCTGCAAGACCTCTGGTGGGTCGAGGCCGCTCGCTACAACGTGTTGCCGCTGGATTGGCGTGGAGCAAACCCCCGGTTCAACGCCGAGCTGATGGGACGCCCCAGTCTGATGGGCCACCGAAAGATGATGACCTATTACGCGGGCACGATCGGCCTACCCGACGCAGCCTCCCCCAACATGATCAACAAATCGTGGACCATCACCGCTGATATTGTCGTGCCCGAAAAAAATGCCAGCGGCATGGTGGTGACACACGGCGGGTTGGAAGGGGGCTATGGTCTGTACCTCGTCAACGGCAAAGTAACTTTTGTCTATAACTACCTGGCTATCCAACGCTACCCGTTCACATCGAAAGAAGTATTGCCCAAAGGCAAAGTAAAACTGGTGGTGGACTTTGCGTATGACGGTGGCGGACAAGGCAAAGGGGGAAAGATCACGCTGACGGCCAACGGCAAAAAAATCGGCGAAGGGCGGCTGGAAAAAACAGTGCCTGTTCAGTTCTCGATCGGCGAAGGGTTGGATGTCGGAATGGATGTGGGCTCGGCTGTGGATTTCAGCTACAAGCTTCCCTTCGCGTTCACCGGAACGGTGGAGAAGGTGACGGTTGAGTTGAAATGAAAAACAGCGGAGGGTTACGGGCCAGCCCACAAGAAAATGAAACAAAAGGAATCCCTATACTATGAAAAATAAGTTTCTGATGGTCGCATCGCTCGTCATGTTGACGGCTTGTACTAAATCGCCTTCCGGCGAAACTGGCAACGCAGACTCGACCAAGACGCCTTCAGCAGCGGATGCAACCGATTATGAATTTAAAGGAGGCTATCCCACAGCTCAAACGATAGAAAAGGCCTATGACGCCATCGATCTGAACCGCGCCATATCCGCCTACCGGATCTTTTATCCGACGGTTTCAGGTGCCGCGATGTTCAAGGGCAATGCGAAGATCGGTGTGCTTCCCAACAAGGCGTTTGGTACGCTCGATACACAACCGAAACACATCGGCTATACCCTCAACTCCGACACACCGTATGCGCCGCTGTTGCTCGACCTCAGCAACGGCCCAATGGTTGTAGAGATGCCGGCAGGCCCATTGATCTGCGTGGCGATGGACCTGAACCAGCGATGGGTTGCTGACATGGGAATTCCAGGACCGGACGCAGGGAAGGGAGGTAAACACTTGTTGCTGCCACCGGGATACAAAGACAAAATTCCAACGGGCTATCACGTCTGGCATGCTACTTCCTACCGCATGCTTGTCGGTGCCCGGTCGCTGCCTGTGAACGGAGACGTGGCCGCTGCAATAGAACGCCTCAAAACCGTGAAGGTGCATCCGCTGTACGCGACCGCAGGGTGGACAGCGCCAACATGGGCAGACCTGACCCCCGGTCCGCAAGACACAACGCCGCTGGCCTGGGAAGGAAATTTTCAATACTGGCAAGCGCTTGCCGAGGTGGTTGAGAAGGAACCGGCCTACTTAGGTTATGCCGACCACTACGGCGATCTCGCTGCGCTAGGCATCGAGAAAGGCAAGCCTTTCGCTCCGGATGCGCGCATGAAAGGAATCCTGGAGAAGGCAGCGAAGATCGCCAACGCGCAAATGCGAGTGGAATCCATGGCCGACCGCCGGCCCGACCGCATCGTGTGGACCGATCGCCAGTGGGAATGGGCAGCGTTGCGTTTTGAAGACGGCGACTTCAACGCCGCCAACTATGCCGACACCTATGCACGCGACAAATGGTTCTTCCAGGCCATCGGCGCTTCGCCCGCCATGTTCCGGCGCAACGCCGGCGCTGGCTCGTTGTACTGGCTCGGACTGCGCGACAACACCGGTGCCTATGTAGACGGTGCAAAAACGTATAGGCTCACCGTGCCCAACCCCGTACCCGGAAAATTATTCTGGTCTGTAACCGTATACGACGCCGAAACGCGGAGCCAGGTGCAAACCGATCAGGGAAAGGCCGCCCTTCGTTCCATGTTTGAACTCAAAGACATTATAGAGGGCGCAACATCGGTCGACCTGTTCTTCGGACCCAGCGCTCCCGCCGGCAAAGAAGGCCAATGGATCAAGACCATTCCCGGCAAGGGATGGTTTATATACTTCCGCATATACGGTCCCGAACAATCCGCCTTCGATGGGCAATGGAAACCGGGGGACCTGGAAGAGGTGAAATAAGCAGGTCCGCCGTCACAGAGCAAAGTGGGTGACAATTCTGACGATGGCAGCCTTTCGAATTTGGTGGACTCTAATTTCTAAAACGCAAAGCGTATGAAAAGAAATCTACTCGTCGTCATCCTCCTGCTCTCGGTCGCAACATCCTGTCGTAAGGCCGATGGTGAAAAGACGGATGTGGCCGCCATAGTGGATACCGATCCGCTTCCCTCCTGGAACGACGGGGAAGTGAAGCGCGCCATTATCGACTATGTGAACCGGGTGACGAAAGACTCTTCCGTCGATTACATCCCCGCCGAGGATCGGATCGCCACCTTCGACAACGACGGCACCTTGTGGGCGGAGCGACCCTATGTGCAGGAGCTTTTTGCTTTCTATCAAGCCAAACAAATGGTGGCCAAACAACCTGCGCTGGCAAAGAAGCAACCCTTCAAGGCCATGGTGGAAGGCGACAAAGCCTTTTTTGCCAAGGGTGGCGACAAGGCGCTCATCGCAGCCGTCGGTGCCACCCATACCGGAATGAGCGAAGATGAATTCGAGGCCAGTTCCAAAACATTTTTCGCGTCGGCCACCTACCCCGGGAAAAATGTGCCTTTAAAACAGATCCGCTATCTGCCACAGTTGGAGCTGTTGGATTTCCTGCGCGTACACGGATTCAAAATTTATATCTGCACCGGCGGCACGGTCGAACTGGTGCGGAGCATGGCGCGGGATTTCTATGGCATCCCACCGGAACAGATCATCGGCACTTCGTTCAAATATGTTTACGCCGACAGTTCACGCAAGATCTACCGCGAACCCGCACTGAATCATTTCAACGACAAAGAAGGGAAGCCGGTAGGCATCCAGCTGGCCATCGGGAAACATCCGGTATTGGCCTGTGGCAACGAAGGTGGTAAGGGCGACATTGCCATGTTGGCGTTTAGCCAGGCCGGCAAATATCCTTCACTTCAATTGCTGGTGAACCACGACGATGGCGCCCGTGAATTTGAATATAGCGAGCCGGACTCCGCCTCGCTCAAAGCGGCTAACAAAAATCACTGGCGCATCATCAGCATCAAAAATGACTGGAAAGAAGTTTTTCCAAAACCCTAGCGATCTCATACCGGTCATGAGCAAGATTGGAAAACCGGCAGACCAGACGCTATCCGTGAACGAGGGATGAGCAACAAGAAAAGATGTACGCAAACGCATATGCTTCGCATGATCGTCATAGCCACCAGCATCACGGCGACCTTCCAGGCCGTGGCCCAGGAGGATGTGCCTCAAAATTTTTGCGTCTGGCCTGGGTTCGAGGTATTCATGCCCTTCCGGGAAGACAGTCGCTGGGGATTGTTTGCAGAAGGATATGTGAAGCGCGTCAATTTTCTAAAGGATCCACAAAGTCTCTTCTTGCGTCTCGGGGGAACCTACTATTTGAAAAATGGCAACCGCATTACGGGGGGCGTCGCCTGGCAATACAACTATCCCTATGACGCGGTAGCCCTGCCCTACTCCTGGCCCGATTCGCGAATCTGGCAACAGTATATGATCCGTCGTGCATCATTAAAGAACAAAGAACATTTGTGGGTTCACCGGTTCCGGTTGGAAGAGCGCTGGTTGGCCAGAAAAAATGACCCTGCCGAGGACGGCTATGACTCCTACAAGTTTGAAACCACGTTCCGCTACATGTTGCGCAGCCAGTGGTATATCAGGCCAAGGGTTGGGTTGGCCGTTTATGAAGAGGTGCACCTGCGGGTCTACTCGGAAGAACGCGACGAAAAGATCTTTGACCAAAACCGGATCTATGCCGGGCTCATCTATGCCCTCGACAAAGACCGGCTGTGGCGCATAGAGACCGGCTACATGTTTCTGTCATGTGGAATGCGCCCGAGAACGAGCCCGGCCGGCAACGCATCAATCACACGTGGCGCATTACGCTGACCGGCGACGTGCCGCTGAGAAAAAAATGAGCACTCCGTACATCGTTAGCCCTTCACGGTGTTTAACGGTGTTTAACTATCATTTAAGACAACCGAAGTGTAACTAGCCAACGGTGATGAGAGGCCTTTAGGCGTCACGCTACCGGATTTCAAAACCACTGTACAACGTAACCCCTATCATCATGAAAGTATCGTACAGCACAAAACTATTTTCACTGCTCACCATCGTCGTGAGCCTCACGGCGTCTGTTTCACAGGCGCAGCAAAAGCCGAACATCCTCATCCTGTGGGGTGATGACATCGGCATCAGCAACATCAGTGCCTACAGCGACGGCCTGATGGGCTATACCACGCCGAACATCGATCGCATCGGCAACGAGGGTATTCGTTTTCTGCACTACTATGGCGAGCAAAGCTGCACAGCCGGCCGCGCCGCATTTCTCACGGGGCAGCATGGCCTTCGCACGGGTCTCACCAAGGTGGGTTTTCCGGGGGCCCCCATGGGCATGAGCCAGTTGGATCCCTCCGTCGGGGGTCTTCTCAAACAACTCGGCTATGCTACCGGTCAATTTGGGAAGAACCATGTGGGCGATCGCAACGAAAGCCTGCCCACCGTAAACGGCTTTGACGAATTCTTTGGCAACCTCTATCACCTCAACGCCGAAGAGGAACCCGAACTGCCAGACTATCCGAAAGACCCCGCCTACTTGGCCAAGTATGGTCCGCGTGGCGTCTTAAAATGCAAGGCCACAGACCGCGACGATCCCGCCATCCCCGATGCACGCTTTGGCAAGATCGGCAAACAAACCATCGAGGACAGCGGCCCACTCACCAAGAAGCGCATGGAAACCATCGACGATGAAACGTCGGCGGCGGCCATCGATTTTATGAAGCGGATGCACTCGGCTAATAAACCCTTCTTCTGCTGGTTCAACGCCACACGCATGCACATGCGCACCCACGTACGCGCCGAACACCGCGGACGATACAAACACGGCGACAGCGAATACGTCGACGGCATGATCGAGCACGATGAAACCATCGGCACATTACTCAAAGCACTGGACGACATGGGAATCGCCAACAACACGCTCGTCGTCTACTCATCCGACAACGGCCCGCACATGAACACGTGGCCCGACGGCGCCATGACGGCTTTCCGCAGTGAAAAGAATACAAACTGGGAAGGCGCCTTCCGCGTGCCCTGCCTCGTGCGCTGGCCTGGCGTGGTCAAACCCGGTACGGTAACCGACGAACTGATGAGTCACAACGATTGGATCCCCACCCTCTGCGCCATCGCCGGCGAGCCGGACATCATTAATAAATGTCTGAAAGGCTATGTGGCCAACGGCAAGACCTACAAAGTGCACCTCGACGGGTTCGATCAATCCACGTTTCTCAAAACCGTGAGCGGCACCGTCGGCACGTCTTCCGTGAAGAGCGCTCGCAATAACTTCTTCTATGCCGATGATGATGGCCTGCTGGTCGCCATGCGGGAAGGCGATTACAAATACGTTTTCGCAGAACAACGCCTGCAGGGCACCATGGGGTTGTGGGCAGAGCCCTTCACAAAACTTCGTCTCCAGAAGGTCTATAACCTCTTTCAGGATCCCTACGAGCGAGCCGACATCACATCGAACACCTATTGGGATTGGCTTATTAACCAGGTTGGGGCGATCTACGGCGTAATGGACGACGTCTTCAAATTTGCCGCCACCTTCAAAGAATATCCACTACGCTCGATCCCGCCCAGTTTCAACCCGACAACGATCTTAGAAGGCGTTCTCGATGAGATCAAGGAGGAAAGACGAGCGGCGGCCATGTCTCAAAAAACAGAAGCACAGAAAAAGAAGAAATGACCCTTCACCTTCCGCAGAAAGCAAAAACCCATCGTCACAAACAACATGACGATGGGTTTTGATTTTAAACAGTGGGTCTCTCTAGAAGCTGTATCGCACGCCCAATTGTCCTTGCCAGCGCGAGCTGAACTGGTCGATCGAATACGATGACGTGGGCCGTGTAAAAGTATAAGTAGGTTGCGCAGTGGAGTTGTTGGCGCGGGTCACGCGAAGTCCCATGTCGACAGAAGAGTTCTGCGTGTTGGGCGTGAAGTACACCGTTCCCCAGCTCTTGTTGAGCATGTTGGAGAAGTTGATCACGTCAAAGGTGATCTGCAGGGTGTGTGTCTTCTCTCCTACCTTGAGGTTGATGTCTTGCATGAGGCGAAGATCCAACAGGTTGTTCCAGGGTGTGCGCGCCGCGTTGCGTTCGGTGAATTCTCCTTTGTGTTTGCTCAGGTAAGGATCTTTGTTGATAAAGTCGGCAAGGTCGGCATATTGTTGCGCGGCCGTCGTGGTCGTACCATCGGCGTTCTTTCTGTCCACCAGGTTGATCTGGTCTGCGGAAGCAGGAATGAACATCAGGTCGATCTGTTGACCCGAGCGGGTCAGGTTGCTGTTGGCCGTGTTCACCCAGGTGAACGGCGAGCCGGATTGATTGGTCGAGATCAACGAGATGTAGGAAGTCAATTTTTCATTCCAGGCTTTTCTGTATTGCACCGTAGCCACGATCCGGTGACGGATATCAAAGTTGGAATAGGTCAACGCAGGGTTGTTGGGATTCAACGCCTGGTTCAACTGCCATCCCGATTCAGGCGAATTGCGGATACCGTTCAGGATGTCTTTCGACTGTCCGTACGTATACGCTGCCATAAAGCCCAGGCCGAAGGCATATTGTTTCGAGAGTTGGGCGGTCAGTGAATAGCGGGAGCCTTTGTTCGTGTTCGTGATCAGGTACACGCTGGAGAAAGCATTGCTAACCCGGTTGCCCGTAGCGCCACCCGACAAATACAGGGGCTGTTGCTGACCCACATCCGTCGCAGCATAATATACAGAGTCTTTCAGGTTGATCTGTTTGATCTGCACATCCTTGATGGTTTTGGTGTAGAGGCCTTCGAGGGTCAGCTTATAACCATCGCCCAACACAAAGTCCACCGCCAGGTTGCTTCTCCACATTCTGGGCATTTGGAAATTCTTGTCGATGAGGTCCAACTCGTTCCGGTTTGCCGAGCCATTGGCCGCCGCAAAGTTTTTGAATTGGGTGGGATCTGTAGGGATCGGTGTGCCGGCTTTCGGAGGGTTCAAATCCATGGCGGCGTAAGTTTTGCCATCGTTCACGTATGCATAACCCAACCAGGCGAAGGGTATACGGCCAGTGAACAATCCGCTACCGCCACGCAGCACCAGCGATTTGTCACCTTTCACATCATAGTTAAAGCCTACACGGGGTGACACATATACCTGTCCGAAGAACTTATTGGTGTTTGAAGCCACCGGATGGTCGTAGGTATAGGTTGTTCCATAATTGGCGGGAGGATTGGGGAAAAGGGCGTGCGAATCGGCCGGAGGTGTGCTGGGCATCACCGTCATGTCGGCACGCAGTCCGTAGGTCAACACCAATTTAGAATTCACGGCCAGTTCATCTTGCACATAAAGGCTGTTCAGCGAGATATTGAATTTCGCCGGAGAGTTGGCCAGGTTGTTTGCCAGGCTGTTGTCGCCGGGGTTGTAGATGGCGCGCATCCGCGAAGGTTTGTCGGCCAGGAAGTCGGCTAAGCTGGCGTAGTCGAACCGTCCGTTGTAGGAGTTGATGAACGTATAGTCGATCTTATAAAATTCATTGTGCGTTCCGAACGTGAACGAGTGATTGCCGGTGAACCAACGGAAGTTGTCCGTCACTTCAAAGGTCTTCTGATGCATGTTGAAGACGGCGGCTTCGCGGTTTGTTCCAATCAGGGCGTGGCCGCTGCCAATGCCGTTGATTTGAATCTGAGGGAAAAGTGAACCGTTTGGATTGCGGCTGTCGGTGATGTCGGTGTAGCCCAGGATCAAGCTGTTGCTGGTGGCGTTGCCAAAGCGGCTTTTCAATTCGGCCACGGTGCTGATGTTGTGGTTCTTCTGAACGAAGTCGTAGTTACCAAATTGAAATTCGGTCGTAGAACGCTCCAGGTTGCTGGCTTCGGAAATAACCGAGTTGTTGCGGATGGCCAGTGAGTGGTTCTTGTTGATGATCCAGTCGAGGCGGTTGAAGAATTTTACGCTTTTGGAATAGATGTTATAGTCCTGCGTTGCGCCGGGATCGTAGCCACCGGTAGGATTGTAAGTCGAAACCGGAAGCGTGTTCAGTTTATTGACGATCTGGTTAGCAATGTCCGTGGTCATGAAATAGTTGGGTGCACCGGCGGGGAAGAACAACGGAATCTGGCTGCGGGTGATTTCTTCGTTCGTAAACCAAAACAATTTGTCTTTCACCAACGGAAATCCAACGCGGAAACCGGTCTGGTAATCGTGATAGGCACTGCTGATAGAGCCGTCGCCCAATTTATCGGAACCTTTGTATTTTCCGGTGATGGCCGAATTTCTTCCAAAGCCGTACACGGAGCCCGTCACGTTGTTGCTACCGCTGCGCGATACGGCGTTGATGCTTCCACCCGTGAAGTTACCGAGCGTAACATCATAGGGAGCCAATTGCACTTGCACTTCCTGGATGGCGTCGAGGCTGAACGAATTGGTACGCGTGCTGCTGCCGGGCTGGTTGGCCGTGCCGCTCACGCCGCCTAATGAAGGGCTAAAGCCGATGGCGTCGTTGTTGATGGCGCCGTCGAGGGTGATGTTGTTGTAGCGGAAGTTCGTGCCGGCAAATGAGTTGTTGCTGGCCTGGGGTGTGAGGCGTGTAAAATCCGAAAAGCTGCGGCTCAGCGTAGGCAGCGATTGGATCTGTTCTTTGCTCACACTATTGCTGGCGCCGGTTTTGTTGAGGTCCAGGATGTTTCCGGCAATCACCTGAACTTCCTGTAACTGGGTGGACTCTTCTTTCAATTGAAAGTCAAGCTTCAGGGTTTCGCCAAGTTTAAGGGTGATGTCCGAAAGTTTTTCTACCTGATAGCCTACAAAAGTAACGGTGGCTTCATAGGGTCCGCCCGGGTTCAGGTTGCGCAGCGCATAGCGTCCGTCAACGTTGGTGGCTACGCCATACACCGTGTTGGTGGGCTTGTACACCAGCTGAATCGTTGCTCCCGGAAGATCGTCGCCCTTGGCGTCGGTGATCTTGCCGCTGACCGAACTGGTGGTCACCTGGGCGTGGATCAGGAAAGGAATGGATAAAAATAAACAAATCGATAGTATCGTTTTCATAGAAGACGTATTTGAACTAGAACAATAAGCTTTTATAAAGTCGTCTGCAGGAACGTGCAGGAATTCAGATCATGTGAATCTTACGCATCGGAGTTCACGGCTACCTCGGCCGGCGTCGTGGTGTAACTCCAAAGCTCAGTATGCTGGTCGTTTAACTTCGGTTGACAAACCTTGCCGGTGTTGATGCGCATCGTCCGTGCCCAAGGTCTTTTCGCCATCTGGACAGAGACCTCGTGTGACATTTCCAGTGCCACATCTGAAAATTCGATCTCATCCTCTTCGGCACGCTGCTTAAAATCTGCGTTCAGCACACTGGCGTCTACGGCAACGAAGATGATCAGGGCGAACAAGAATGCTTTCATCTTTTCAGAATCTACGATACAAAGGTCTCAAAAAAATTGAGGGGCGATTGATAATTGGTGTTGCTAAATCATTAAACCGGAAACAGGGACTTAACATTAAGGAAACATTAGATCGGCCTCATTTCGGCGCAGTGGGAGGCAGCAATCACTTTTGCGGGAGCTTTATGAGGGTAGCTGGGCCGTTTCTTATATCAGAACCATTTTGTAAAGAATCCTTTTTTTGCTTTTAAAAAGCCTGAACTAACCTGGTGTTCGATTTCTTTTCTTGTGCCCTCTATCATGTTTTGCTTTTCAAATTCCTGGTACACTAAATTCGAAGGGTCCCTTAAAATCGAAAGTAGCATATGGTGAGGCTCCACCAACTCCTGTTTTAATAGCTTTGCTTCTAAAGGCGCAATTTTCATAATCTTTTCAGATGACTTTGAAAGTCTTATGGTTTTGCCCTCTTTATGCCCTCCTCGTTCATGGTGGTTCTTTGTAAGGGTACTGACCATGTCCTCGATATCCATCCCAACGTTAAGCAAGGCCTTTCTCGTTTGATCATCTATCTTGACAATGCCTAGGAATAAATGCCCAGGAGTGACCTCGGCGGATTCTGCCCTTATGGCTTCTTTATGTGCGTGAAGTATTACTTCTTCGGATCGCTTTGAAAAATCAAAATCCATGTCGAGCGCAGTTTTTTAGGTGTCATATTCACCGTCCCATGGCCAACGAAAGGAAATCGTCGAACTGGGTTCTAAGTCCACGGTTCTAAACAGCCTGTTTGGCACGTGTCCAAAAACGTGTCCGTCAATGATCGTCTTGAAAGGCCTGACGATGATGTCGGTATAAGTCACATCTCCCAGTTCGCTTATCAACTCCTCAAGTTTCTTCCGGATTAAGGAGTCGTTCGTTTCAGAAGTCGTCCCTGCAAACCAATGCGTTGTTGTAAGGTAATTCCCGTCTTTATCAAAGATGTACAAAACAGCATACTCTCGTCTGACTTTTGTCCAGTCATCCGAAACGGGTACTCCTTTCGGAAAAACAAATGTCTCGTAACCAAAAAACTGCCGGCCGTCACTCGTCTTTCCAATGTAATGTGTGTGATAGTCCTCTTCTCTTTTGATTGGGATCTTTTTCGGTATTATGAACCAATTCAACATTTCTGTTTTTTTAAATTATGCCCAACGTTTTCGGCTAGCCATTGATTTTGAGAAACCAAACTAACAAACTTATCCGAACCGCGCAATGGGTGGATACCTTATAGAGGGCTCTGTCAAATGGTCGATCGGCTCCAAACTACGATGCCAACGCCCCGATTCTTGCCACGGCACTTCATCAACAAGCCGATATCACATCGCGCATTCCCCTACGCACGTTGCGAATATTTTCCGGACCGCGCGAAGGCTGGGTATAGCTGCAGGTTCACCGCTAACGATTTCCAACCTCTGTTTTAATACTTTGAAAGACCTCTCGCATTTGCTGTACTCGCTCCCGGCATTCGGAATCGTATTTACTCTCCGGCAGATCGAACCAGCTAATCTTTAACGGCCCCCCTGGCTCCGGCATAAAAAGTCTATTCCGCTCCGCACTAATCGACGGGCACAGCCATGCATCTGACATAAAAACATCCCGTATTCTCACCGCTACACTCCGGCCATCGGCAAGGGTTATCAAAAAGGTGCCCCCAAAAAATTCGCCCCTGACCTTTGACAATTCGCTCGCAATATTCTCATCGATATAAAGATCTATAGCCTTAGTCCTCGCCGTCGAATCAGGCCCTTGACCTATTGAATAGGAAGTGTCTTTTATTGACTCCACCTGATGCCCCTGGAAAGAGAACAAAACTGAATCCTGCTGACTTAAAAACTCAAACTTGCTTTGGGGGCTCGAACAACTTATCGTACACAGCACGAGGCAGATAACAGTCCATTTGAATTTCACCATTAAACATTGTTTGATTTCTGGAATCTAAGCAGAAGCACGCACAACCGATCTTCATTTTAGGTCAAACTTACAGCAAATGCTCCTATCGCACATGCCTCATCAGCGACGTACCCACATCGCGCATTCCCCTACGCACTTTGCGAATATTTTCCGGACCACGCGAAGGGCTCTTTTCCTGCTGACCGTTAGGTTTTTCCGTGTGCCTCCCGCACACCAAAATAATAGGGTCCAATTTCATCCATTGACCCAAAAAATGTTTTTAAAAAACTCGATTAATATACTTATTGCATACCAAGTCTTACAAGAATGTCTCAACAGAGGCACCTAACCTATACCAAGAAATGAAAAAGAAGAACGTCAGCTTAAAAGAAAGCTCCCGCAGAGACTTCCTGAAGAAATCGGCCCTGGCCCTGGGTGCTTTTGCCATCGTGCCCCGCCATGTACTGGGCAAAGGTTTTATCGCCCCCAGCGACACCCTCACCAAAGGCATCATCGGTGTGGGCGGCATGGGACGTGGCCACATTCCCTATGAAGGCACAAAAGTGATCGCCATGTGCGATGTGGATAAAATCCATTTGAAGGAGGGCATTGCCCTGGCCGGCGGAAATGTGCGAGGCTATTCCGATTTCAGAGAACTGATCGCCCAACCCGATATCGACGTGGTCCACATTGCCACCCCGCCCCATTGGCACGGCCTCATGTCGGTGATGGCGGCCCAGGCTGGCAAGGACGTGTGGTGCGAGAAACCCATGACCCGGACCATCGGCGAAGGAAAACGCGTGGTGGAAGCCATGGAGCAATACGGCCGCATGTTCAGGCTCAACACGTGGTTCCGTTTCAAAGACAACTTCTATGGCCTCGGCACCGAAGTGAAACCCCTGAAAAAGGCCGTGGACAGCGGCATTCTGGGCTGGCCCCTCAAAGTGACCATCAGCGGCGTGACCGGGTTCAACTGGAAATTCTATTGGGTCGGTAAAACCAACCTCGAACCCACACCCGTGCCCCAGGAACTGGACTACGATATGTGGCTGGGTCCTGCACAATACAAACCCTACAACCCCCACCGCGTGCACAGCACCTTTAGAGGCTACTGGGACTACGACGGCGGTGGACTCGGCGACATGGGACAACACTACATCGACCCCGTGCAATACTTCCTCGGCAAAGACAACACCAGCCCCATCCGCGTGGACGTGGACGCGCCCCAGCAACACGACGACGCCGTGGGAACCTGGAGAAGGATCGAGTTTACCTATGCCGACGGTTGCAAGATCATCCTCGACGGCGAAAACAAAGACACCTCCGTGCCCTACATCGAAGGCCCCAAAGGAAAGATCTACCGTGGCTTCCGGTCAGACATTCCCAACATCCTCAAAGTGATCGACACCTTGCCCGATCCCGAACCCCAGGTAGGCCTGTTTTCGGATGCCGTGAAGACCCGCAAGAAATTCGCCCTCAACGAATTGAACGGCCACCGCTCTGCCACCATCGTGAACATGGGCAAGATCGCCCTGCAATTGGGCCGGTCCCTGGACTTCGACCCGGTGAAACAGGAGTTCATCAACGATGAGGCGGCAAACCGCCTGATCCATCAGCCCATGCGCGGCGCCTGGAAAATCTAGTCATTACGTAAAGAACCTATCGAAAAAATGAAACCAACTACCTTCATACGCATCGCCCTGTTCCTGTCCCTGCTCATTCCCCAAGTGCTTTGGGCCCAGGACCAGCGTTTGATGAAAACAAAAGTAGCGGACGTACTGGCCCTGCTGCCCGCCACCGACAATCCCCAGGCCCTCCGCCTCTACAAGGAAATCATAGGCTTTGGCGACCCCGGCATCGCGGCCCTCACCGAAGGGGTTCAGCCCAATGGCAACGCCGCGGGCATACCCTATCGCTATGGCGTGTCCCTCCTCACCCACTATGCCACCTCCAAAGAGGACAAGGCACAAATTGAACGCGCCTACCTGGCAGCGCTGGGAAAGACTAGCGACGTGGAAGTGAAAGCCTATTTCATTGACAACCTGAAGCTGATCGGCTCCAATGCCGCTGTGACTGTGCTGGCGCCCTACATCTCCGACAAAGACCTCTTCAACCAGGCGGTCTCCGCTTTGGTTTCTATCGACACGGACGATGCGCGGAAGGCCATTGCCAACGCCGTGGCTAGTCAGCCGGCAGAGACGCAGATAAAACTGATCAAGTCCCTCGGCACCTTTAAGTATAAACCTGCCCTGTCATCCATCACTACGCTGGCCGCCAGCAATGATCCGCAGGTGAAGAAACAAGCATTGTGGGCCCTCGCCTTGCTGGCCGATGCCACGTCATCAAACCTCCTGCTGGCAGAAGCAAAAAAAGTGGGGTTCAAGAACGATCCTACCGAAGCCACCGTGGCGCTGGTAGAGTACCTACACCAAATCACGGTGAACGGGAACGCCACACTGGCAAAGGAGATCAGCAACACCATGTTGGAGAACACCCCGGCACCTGACCAACAACACTTCAGACTCGCCGCCTTGAAAGGCCTCACGTTGGCCGATCCCGATGGCTCCGTAAAGGTCCTCATCAAAGACCGCAGCCTGTTTGATAGCGAATATCAAAAAGAGGTACTGAAGGTCGCCGTACTTTCTGCCAATCGTCCCGAAGCCTTGAAGAGCTGGACAAAGGAATATAAAAAAGCAACGGGTGCGGCACAGGCCGATATCCTGGCGATGTTGTCGAAAGCAAATCGCAATGCAGGTTTTATCGAAAGCACCGTATTGCCCGCCCTTTCGTCCAAAGAACAGCAAACCCGCATGACAGCCGCGGCGGAGATTGCCGCGAGCAAAGACAAAAAGTATGTCGCCGCCCTGTTGGACTACTTGCTCCGTTCAACGGATGACACAGAACTCGCTGCAGCAAAAGCAGCGACGCTCCAATTGGCCGGCAAGGAAAACGGTGCACTGATCGCTCAGAAAATAGAAACCGCCCAACCGAAGAACAAAGTTGCCCTCGTTCAGATGTTGGGAGCCCGACGCGCCACCGATCAATTTGATGTGGTCGCCAAACTCACCGCCTCCAATGATGCCGCTGTGAAAAGCGCTGCGTTCGAGGCACTCCCCGCCGTTTCGGCTGGCAGCAACACGCCGGCATTGCTCACCATGCTCGCGGCAACCGAAAACGAGAATGAGATAAAGGCCATTCAGTCTGCGCTCGCTTCTGGCCTGGACACCAATTCCGTCGCCCTGTTGGACGCCGCCTACGCAAAAGAAAAAACCAAGTTGCTTCCCGTTCTTCCCTACGTAAAAGACAGCGGTGCCTTGGAAAAAGTCGTCGCGTCTTTCTATAAAGGCGAAGGAAAAGAAAAGGAAGTTGCCTTTGAAGCGCTCACCCACTGGCAGAACAACGATGCCGCCAGAACCTTGCTTGCCATTCGCAAAGACGAAAGCTTAAAGAAATATCACGCTGCCGCATTCGACGCGTTCATTTCACAAGTGGCCGCCTCTACCTGGCCCGACGATGAGAAGCTGCTCCTGCTGCGCGAGGTCATGCCCCTGGCCGCCAACAAGGACGAACAAAGCAACGTCATTGAAGCTGCCGGTCGCGTGAGAACATTTTTGTCGCTCATGTTCGTATCCCAATACATCGACGATGCCAACCTCAGCAGTGCGGCCAGCCGCTCGGCCATGCAGATTGCGCTGCCCACGTCCGATGCCAAACCCGGTCTCACCGGTGTTGAAGTACGCAACACCCTGCAACACATGTTGGACAAACTCACGGGCGCCGACAGTCAATACGAACGCATCGACATACGCACCTACATGGAAAAGATGCCTTACACAAAAGGATATGAGTCGATCTTCAATGGCAAGGATCTCTCCGGCTGGCAAGGCCTGGTAGAGAATCCGATCGCACGTTCTAAAATGACCAAGGAAGTGCTCGCCAAAAAACAGGCGGAAGCCAACGCCAAAGTGAAAAACAACTGGAGCGTGAAAGACGGCTGCATCTACTTCCAAGGCGACGGCGCCAACCTCTGCACCGCACGCCCCTATGGCGATTTTGAAATGCTCGTCGACTGGAAGATCTCCAAAAACGGCGACAGCGGAATCTATCTCCGCGGCTCTCCGCAAATACAGATCTGGGACCTGGCCCGCATCGACGTCGGCGCGCAGGTGGGTTCCGGTGGCCTGTACAACAATCAAAAGGAAAGAAGCACACCCCTTGTAGTGGCCGACAACCCGATTGGTGAATGGAACACGTTCCACATCAAAATGATCGGCGACCGCGTAACGGTGCACCTCAACGGCGTGCTGGTAGTCGACAATGTGGTCATGGAAAATTACTGGGATCGCACACTCCCCATCTTCGCCGAAGAAGCCATCGAACTGCAAGCGCACGGCACCGAACTGGCCTTCCGCAATCTCTATGTGAAAGAACTCAACTCGAAGCCGTATCAACTTACACCGGAAGAAAAAGCACAAGGCTATAACGTCCTCTTCAACGGCAAAGACCTCGACGGATGGGTGGGCAACAAAACGGATTATGTCGTGGAAGACAACACCATCGCCATCTATCCCACAAACGAAAGCCACGGCAACCTGAACACCGAAAAAGAATACAGCGACTTCATCTTCCGCTTTGAGTTCCAGCTCACTCCCGGCGCCAACAACGGACTGGGTATACACGCCCCGTTAGAAGGCGATGTGGCTTACGTTGGAAAAGAGATCCAGATCCTCGACAACACGGCACCGGTATATTCCAAACTGGAAGTTTACCAATATCACGGCTCCGTCTACGGCATAATACCGGCGAAGCGCGAGTTCCTGAAACCCCTGGGCGAATGGAACTATGAAGAAGTGCAGGTGAAAGGCGACAACATCAAAGTGACCCTCAACGGCACAGTGATCGTGGAAGGCGACGTGAAAAAAGCCTCCAAGAACGGTACCCTCGATCACAAGGACCATCCGGGCTTGAACAGCCACAAAGGTCACATTGCCTTTCTGGGCCACGGCACCGTCGTAAAATTCAAAAACATCCGGATCAAAGACCTCTCCAAATAAAAACCCGACCCCGTAGCATGGCTTCCATCACCCCAACCCAACGCCTGTATTCCCTCGACGCCCTCCGGGGCTTCGACATGTTCTGGATCATCGGCGGCGAAGAGATCTTTCACGCCCTTGCCAAGATCACCGGCTCACCGGCGATGGAAGCCATTGCTCATCAATTCACCCATCCCGATTGGCATGGGTTCAGAATCTATGACCTCATCTTCCCACTCTTCCTCTTCCTTGCCGGCGTAGCCACCCCCTACTCCATGGCCAAGGAACTGGAGAAGGGCAAGACGCGCGAGCAACTGTTGCTCAAGGTCATCAAACGAGGATTGATCCTCGTCGTGCTCGGCGTCATTCACAACAACGGGCTGGAACTTAAACCCATCGCCGAGATCCGTTTCGGCAGCGTGCTGGGACGCATCGGTCTCGCCTACATGTTTGCCAACATCATCTTCCTCTACACCAAACAACGCGGACAGATCATCTGGTTTTGGTCGCTGCTCATAGGCTACTGGCTGCTTCTGCTCTTCAACGCAGCCCCCGGATTTGCCGCCGGCGATCTCACCATGGAAGGAAACTTCGCCTCCTACCTCGACCGCCTCCTCATGCCCGGCCGCCTCTACAAAGGCATCCACGACCCCGAAGGCCTGGTCTCCACCATCCCCGCCATCAGTACGGCGCTGCTGGGGATCTTCACCGGCAATCTCTTAAAATACGGCACGCAAACCGCGACGCGAAAGGCACTCCAGATGCTGATCATGGGATTGGTTTCTCTCATTCTTGCGCAGGTCTGGAACCTGGTGTTCCCCATCAACAAGAATCTGTGGTCCAGCTCATTCGTGCTGCACGTCGGTGGATTGAGCCTGATCCTGCTGTCGCTCTTCTACTACATCATCGATGTGAAAGGAATAAAAAAATGGGCCTTCTTCTTCACCATCATCGGCATGAACTCCATCCTCATCTACATGTCAGGAGATTTCATTAACTGGGACTACACGACGAAGTCGATCTTTGGCTGGTTGCTACAACTCGCAGGAGAACCCTGGAACGCGCTGGTGTATGTGATCTGCTATCTCGCCATGGAGTGGGTATTCTTGTATTTCTTATATCGCAAGAATGTGTTCTTGAGGGTGTAACAGCCCTCATATTGAGAAACATCCCCCAACGACGTCATGTCCCAGGCACGCGCTACCTAAAAACGCACGCCAGAAATTCAAGACATCCCGAATTTCGAGCGCAATGAATCTGGATAGGCTTCGAACGAACTGAAACGAACCCCGGCAGACACCGAGGACCGAAGCCACATAGTCCGACCCAAACCAACCTAAACCAGCCCAAAAGCCCTCCTTACATCGCCGGTTTTGAAGCACCGTTTTGAAGCGCTCCTGCCCTTCAAAAAAAAATCAAGCGATCCTCTATGGAAAGCGCATCACCCCCGCATCCTAATGCTACCTGAACCAAAAAAGTAGCATGACGCGAATCTCTACATTCCGACTTTTAACATTTCTCTTCTTCCTAGGCTACGCCGGTCACGCAAACGCACAAATGCGCACCGTGTCCGGAAGGCTGCTCGATTCGGGTGACAATCCACTGCCCGGTGTCAATGTCGTCATCAAAGGAACCGATACGGGCACCACAACCGACGCCGAAGGATACTACACGATCGATGTACCGGTCGGCGCCACCCTGTTGTTTTCATTTGTCGGCATGCGAACCAGCGAAGTGGTCGTTACGGCCGACAATCTCAGCACCACCTCACCGCGCATTCCCCCGCAAAGGAAAACAACAGGCCCATCCTTTTCCCTTAAAGACTCCACCCAGACCCAGGAACCCGGCGTGGCCGTGCTCACCGATGAAACTCCATCCTATTCCAACCGTGGGTCTATCCCACCCGACCAGATCAAATCCATCCGGCTGACCGGAAAGAAATATTCGATCGCAACCTTCGAGCCACAAGGCACCAACGATGTAGCCAGCGGACGTTTTACGTTGTCCGTTGGCCTGGAGCGCGTGAACAAGCTCCCTTCCCTGCAAACCACCTTTGCACAGGGCCGGCCCGTAAATGGACAAACGACCTGGAGAGGTCCCGACCAGCAAGAGATCTTTAGCTGGGGACCATTGGTGCGAACCCTGGAGTTTGATGGCAGCAGCTACCCCTTCGATCGCCAGGGTCGTTTGGTCGCCGCCGGAACGGGGAATGGAAATGCCGCACAGGCCTATGATCCTTCCCGTATTTTTCGCACGGGCATGACCACGTCGGCCGAGCTTTTGCTGATGATCCCCGCATTAAAAAAAGGGATGCTTTCGCTGGACCTGGAGAACCGGACGCGATCGGGTGTGATCCCAAACACCGACTACAAACGTCAAAACATCTCGGTGGCGCTAAAACGTTTTCGCCTCACTTCGCACACCACGATCGACGGGATGCTCACCTATAATCATTCTGCCGGCACGCTGATGAATCGCGGCGCCAACCTGGCCACCATCGTAGGTTCGATCTATCGCACACCGGCAACGTTCGACAACACTAATGGACTTGGCCCATCAGCATTACACGCCCCCGAAGCTTACAAGCTTGCCGACGGAAGCCCCCGCACACATGCACCCGGCGCAGTCGACAATCCATATGGACTCCTCAGCACCTTGCCCGATCACGAACAACAAAACCGCTTCTTCTCCACCCTAACCCTGCAAAGCACCGTCATCCGCAAGGTCAAGCTCACGGGCAATGCCAGTTTTGAAAAGCAAGGGAACACGATCGTGCACGGATTTCCGGTCGACTATGCTGGCTACCCCTCCGGAAGACTTACCCACCGTGACGATGATGAGACCGTGGCCAAAGGCTTCGTGTCCCCGGAATACACGAGTCCTAACGAAGCGTTCAAGTTCTCGGCTTCGTATCAGCTCCACTATACGCAACGCACGCTCCACCGCGAAGACGGATTCGACTTCAACACTCCGGACCTGGACTTTGAAGAGGCCACCCGTAGCGCGCGGCTTCAACGATCGCTCTCGCGGACGGTGCATGAAACTTCGGTGGGTGGCCAATATCGCTTTGAAGACTTTTTGCTGATCAAGCTTTCGGAAAGGAACTACTTCTCCTCTACGGTCAACTCCAAACTTTACACCAATCTATTTCCGATGGCAGCGGTAAGTGCAAATCTGGCTTCGCGGTTGTATATGGACCCCATCGATAAGCTCGAGCCCTATTTCTCCGTTTCGCGCAGCTTGCATGAAGCGCCCTTGGTGTACAACAATTGGTCTTATCTGTCCACGCGACAGTCGCTGCAAACTTACAACCGGTTTTTCGAGTCCACCGAACTCTTCTTCCGGTCGGGGCTACTCCCGGAGACCGATCGAAAGCTGGAGACAGGGCTTTCGCTGATCATGTTCAATAACTTTAATTTTGACTTTGCCTATTTCAATAATCTCACCAGCAACTTCATCGCACCCCAGTGGGGACAGGGACAATTTTCGCTTCAGAATGTAGCCTCCATTCGAAACACGGGTACAACGGCATCCCTAAGCTACAACAGGTCGGTGTATTCGTCAGACAAACTGGGATGGGGTATCAATCTGCGATGGAGCTCGTATCGCACCGTAGCCGAGACCTTGAATACTCCGGATGCATTTGTTCCGCTGGCGGGCTTTGAATCTGTGGCTTCCGTGCTGGCGGCGGGCAAACCGGTTGGAGCGATCTATGGAACTACTTATTTGCGAAACGAAAACGGGCAACGGGTTATCGATAGCGATGGCTATCCCGTGATCGACCCTTCCCTCAAAATGATCGGCAATCCTATTCCCGACTGGGTGTCGAGCATGGGTGCACACGTGAACTGGCAGCGCATCACCGTTTCCATTTTGGTGGATTATAAAAAAGGCGGCGACGCGTGGAACGGTACCGCCCGCATGCTGGACTACCTGGGACGATCGGCCACCACCGCCGACCAGCGAAACATCAGCCAGTTTGTCTTCGAAGGCGTGGATGAGAATGGTCACACCAACACAAAACCCGTCGATTTTGCTAACCCGAATCAACCCGTGGAATCCAATCGCTGGGTGCGTCAGGGTTGGGCTGGCGTGGGCGAAGACTACATTCAAAAGACCTCCTGGCTTCGGTTGAATGAAGTAACCCTATCCTATTCCACTTTACGCTCGCGGACGCGCAGGTTCGTCAAGGAAATGAACTTTGCGCTGACGGCAAGAAACCTATTGTTGATCACCCCCTATAAAGGCGTTGATCCGTCGTCGACATTATTCGGCTATAGTACCGGCGCTGGCCTCGACCTTTTCAACACCCCGGCCACCCGCAGCTTCAGTGCTTTGATCACCTTAAAATTCTAACCTATGAAACGTCTTCTTTATATCGCCTTCACCCTGCTCGCCGGCATTATCCTACAGGCTTCCGACAGCGTTCCGTTTCTCGAAAAATTGAAAGCCACCCTGCAGCGCTTCAACGAACGCTATCCGGACGAAAAGGTGTATCTCCAATTTGACAAACCCTTCTATAAGCCGGGGGAAGACATTTGGTTCAATGCCTTTGTGCTGGAAGCCCGCCATAACACGCCAACCAAGATCAGCGATGTGGTGTATGTCGAACTGATCGATCCCCGCGGCAATGTGGCTTCGCGCCTGGATTTGTTTGTGAAGGACGGGACCACCCGGGGTGATTTCAAACTCACCGACAACGCATCCGGCGGACTGTATACCATCAAAGCCTATACGCAGTGGATGAAAAATGGTGGCGCTGAAAATGTCTTTCGCAAAAAGATCCAGGTCCAAACCGTGATCACCCCACGCCTGCTGCTAAAACTCGATTTCGAAAAAGAAGCCTATGGCCCCGGTGATGTGGTGAAGGCAAAGCTCACTGCAAAAAATCTTAAGAACGAAACTGTCGCCGCAACCCTAAAGTACACCGTCGCGCTTTCCGGCGAGCAAGTCTTTTCTTCGGAATTGAGGGCCAGCGAACAAGGTACGGCTACCCTTACCTTCACCCTGCCCACAGACCTAAAAACTTCCGACGGCTTGCTGCAAGCGATCGTCGCCGACAACGGTGTGGAAGAGTCCATTTCACGGGCCGTTCCCATCGTGCTGAATCACATCACACTGCAATTCTTCCCGGAAGGTGGTGATCTTCTCGATGGCATAACCAACACTGTGGCGTTTAAAGCCGTGAACGAATTTGGAAAAGGTGCCGATGTCGCCGGGGAGATCCGCGATGAGCACGACCGGTTTGTCTGCAGTTTTGAGAGCTATCACATGGGCATGGGGGCGTTTACCTTTCATCCGAAGTCCGGAAGGCGATATCACGCGGTACTGAAAACGCCGGCGGGTATTGTCGCAACAACACCGCTTCCAACAGCGCGGCCGGATGGTTTCGCACTGCATAAGGGTGCTCAGGATCAATCGGAGATCGCCTTTGAGATCACGGCTCCTCTCGCCACCACGGGCTACCTGGTGGGACAACTACAAGGCGAGATCTACCACGCCGAAAAGATCTCGTTTCAAAAAGGGAGCAACGCCATCCGGGTGAACACAAAATTGTTTCCTGCCGGCGTGGCCGTGTTCACGGTGTTTGATGCGCAGGGATTGGAGCAATGTGAGCGCCTGGCGTTCGTCAATCCCGACCGGCAATTGTCCTTGAAGCTGACGCCCGACAAGAAACAATATCAACCCCGCGAAAAAGTTTCCCTCCACATCGAAACGTCCGACGACAAAGGCCATCCTATTCCGGCAAAACTGTCGCTGGCCGTGGCCGATGATCAACTCATCTCACTGGCCAACGATAAGCAGGACAATATGCTCTCCTGGTTCCTGCTCTCCTCGGAGGTGAAAGGCGAAATTCAGGAGCCATCTTTCTATTTCAACAAAGAAGAACCAAAAGCCTCTCAGGCGTTGGACTACCTGCTGATGACACAAGGCTGGCGAAGATTCCACTGGCACGATCTGGCTACTGAAAAGACGCTTGCCTATACACCCGAAAAGGAAGGCCTCCTCTTTGGGCAAGTAGCCGATGAAAAGGGCCGGGGCATCGACGATGAAGTCACCCTGATAGAACTCAACAACAAACGACGCATCATCAAGGTCCGGGCCAAGGCTGACGGCAATTTCTTATTCAAAAATACCGATGCTACCACGCCGATGCTCTTGCTCACCAGCAGCACCAGCCACATCATCTTGCAGAAAGAAATTACAGGTGCCCGTGCATCTTACCAGCTCATCGGCAGCGATTCTGTTCTATACGAACCTACACGAAGCGAGACGGTGCAAGATAATCGTATGCCCGCCGTAGTACCGTCGCTTCAGGTTGGAAAAGGAATTGGGTTGGATCTTCGTATGCAGGAAGACGTGCAATCGCTGAATGAAGTGGTGGTGGTGGGATATGCTGCTTCCGAGCGAAGGGATCTTACCGGGTTCGTTTCCGTGATGCGGACAAACGACTGGGTTCCTTTCGTTCCGGCCGTAAACCTTGAAGCAGCACTGCTGTGCCGGGCTCCGGGTATTGCGATCACTCACCAAAATGGAAATACAGGGGCTTCGTCCAACATGCGATTGAGAGGCGTCGGTTCCTATTTGGCTGGGAACGAGCCCCTCTTTGTGATCGACGGCGTGCCGGTGTCCAACAGTCTCAACAGCAATTTCTCAACCAGTGGCCTGGTGAGTCCCGACGATGTGGAGAGCATCACCGTGCTCCTTTCGCCAGAGGCTTCTGCGCTTTATGGCAGCCGGGCATCGAACGGCGCGATCGTGATCAACACGCGCTCGCGGCTCTACTTCGGGAGTTATTCGCAGCGGAAACGCCGCGCGCGGTTTTCGCACGTGATGGTGCAACCCCGGGCCTTTACGGCCACGCGCGAATTCTATGCCCCCACCTATTCCAAGAGGGACCAGATTGAGGAGCGCCAGGATTTTCGCACCACCGTATATTGGAACCCTTCCATCGTAACGGACGAAAAAGGCGAGGCCACCGTTTCGTTTTACAACACCGATGCGGTGAGCAGTTTCCGCATCACGGCCGAAGGAATTTCCGGTCGCGGCTTATTGGGGCGAAAAGAAGAAACCTATTTCACCCAATTACCCTTTTCACTCGATGCCAAGTTGCCGGAATTTATCGGGTATGAGGACACGCTCAGAATTCAAGTGCGCATCAAAAATACCACCCCTAAAATATTGGCCGGAGAGCTAACCCTCGACCTACCCGATGAATTGATGACGTCAACACGAATGCTGCCCGTGAACGTTGGGGCCTCCACCACAGAGACGGTAGTCGTGACCCTTCTTCCAAAAGCCAAAACCGGGCGCTACCCCATCGCGATCCGCCTCACCAGCAACGGCAGACACGACGAGATCCGGCAGATCGTGCAGGTTCACCCGGTAGGTTTTCCGGTACAGCTTGACGTTGGTGCGAAGACATTGGATACGCTGGTCCATTTTTCTGTTCACGATATAGAACAAGGGTCACTCCAGGCAAAATTCGCCGCTTTCCCCGACGTGATCAGCGATCTCTTTCACGGCGCCGAATCCATTTTGATGGAACCGCACGGTTGCTTTGAGCAGGTGTCGTCGAGCACCTTTCCCAATATCCTTGCCCTGCAGTTTATGCGGGAGTCGGGGACGATCGATCCGGCAGTGAACACGCGCGCGTTGGATCTGATAAAAGACGGATACAAACAACTCGCGGCCTACGAAATTGCCGGCGGCGGCTTTGAGTGGTTTGGCCACCCACCGGCACACGAGGCGCTATCGGCATATGGCCTTGTTGAATTTTATGAGATGAAAAAAGTGTACCCCCAAGTGGACGACGCGATGCTGAAACGCACCCGCGACTGGCTGTTGTCCCGCCGCGATAGCCACGGCGGGTTCAAACAAAACCGGGGCAAGTATGGATTTTCCGCCGCTCCTGCGGCAGTGAACAATGCCTACATCATGTATGCGCTCGCCCTTACCGGCTCTACCGACATTCAGAAGGAATATGAAACCGCGCGCGACGAGGCTTGGAAAAGTAAAGATCCCTATCGCATGGCGCTCATCGCCAATGCAGCCTTCACGCTGGGAGCGTTGGATGATTATCACCGCTTTGTGAACTACTTCCTGGAAGTGGCGCATACACGCGGTCTAGCTTCTCTTTCTCCAAACTGTTCCATTACGTATAGCTGGGGAGAATCACTCTTACAGGAGACCCTGGGTTTCTGGGTGCAGGCGCTGGCCCGGGAAGGCTATGCGCACCATAGTATGATGGCAGCCTGTATTCAAAACATTCTTCAACATCGCAGCTACGGCGGCTTCGGCTCAACCCAAGCCACCACCGTATGCCTACAGGCCCTCACCGCGTATGCCCGCGTAATGCGCACCCCACAAGAAGGCGGTGAGATCCAACTGACGGTAAACAACCAACCCGGCGGCCTCCTGACCTATCAAAAGGGCACACAGGAGAAACTCACGCTTAATCATTTCGCGGATAACCTGACCGGCGATGGCCCACAATCCATCCGCGTTGCCTTTGCCAAGACCAAACACCCAATCCCGTTTCACCTTCAATTACAATGGAGCTCGAAAACGCCCATGTCCAGCGACCTGTGCAAAATAAGCATCAAGACCTCCCTGCTTCAAACGGCCGTGCGCGTGAATGAGACCGTGCGAATGAATGTGACGCTAACCAACAAAACACACGACGGCCTTCCCATGACCATGGCGGTGGTGGGCATCCCCGGCGGCCTCAGTGCACAACCCTGGCAGTTGAAAGCACTACAAGAAAAAGGTGTGTTTGACTTTTATGAGATCATCGGAGACCGCATCGCATTTTACTACCGGGAACTGGGGCCATCGGCTGTTCACTCCATTGCACTTGATCTGAAAGCCGAAGTGGCAGGACACTACACCGGCGCCGCCAACTCAGCGTATCTCTACTACAATAATGAATGGAAAGACTGGAGCAAAGGATTGACGATTGCTATACGCTGATGCTGGATTGGACTGGACCGAACTGTCTCATAAAAAGAAGTTGAAGCGGCTGCTTCAACTTCTTGCTGTAACCTTTCAAATTTTATGCCTTTAGTCAGTCCGAAGGATAATGGTCTATCTTAAATCCTATAGCGCCACAGCCTGCCCGTTGCGAGTGATGGCGACATCAATCGGTGCAGCTTCTTTCAAACTGGTGGTGGGGGTTATTTGTAAGAAGTAGGCATCCTTGGTGTTCTCCTCGAAGCTGATGGCGGCACCGCGATCGGTGTCGCGCACCTCGGCACGAACCTCCTTGCCATCGGCAGTCAGGACTTGCACTTTATAATTCTTACTATTCACCGACAGGACGATCTCCACTTGTCGTCGCGGGTCGATGTCGAGCGGACAGAAGCAGCATTCAGGAATGCGGAAGATTTTTGCTTTGTAAACGTAGAGGCGTTTTCGAATCTTCGTAAGCGCGCAAGCCAGGCTATTCGGATCGCGTTCGCAGGCCGTGCATTTGGGTTGAAGGATGCCATTGAGGGCGTCGTTGCACACAGCGCAAAGCTCAAAATTCAGAGCCCTCATCAGGCAATTGGCTTGCGGACGATAGATGCCCGTTGGCGAATAGCCACCACCCGCCCATGCGCCCACTACACCCGGAGGAGTGTCGACCGTAGTCGGAAGCGGTGTAGTGGCAGCCACAAAACTTCCCCATTTGAGGGTGGCGCGATTGGTATTGATGGTGAGGTTCACCTGCCAGGGCTCCGGACCAGCATAGGCCGGTTCGACACGACCGTCGCAGAAGTAACAAGTGTATTCATCGGCGAGATGACCAACGAAGTGACCCAGTTCGTGCACGATCACCTCCTGCATGCTGGTGTTTAGCGAAGTGTATACAATGTCTCCGGCGGCACCACCGTATTGCGCGTCGTTCACCAGCACATAGATGGCATCAAAGGCAGGCGCGTAGTTAGCGGCTTCCGTAACGCGTGCCGGTGTGGTGGAGTAAATAACGCGCTCGGGCGCACCCACATTGTCGCCAAACGTGCAGTTGAGTTCTGTGTTCTTGGACACGCCGGTGAGGGGATGATCGATGCCCGCCTCGGCCGAAATAACATTGACACGCCACACGTTAAAAGAACAAATTTGGGTTGAATACGGCACTTTGTGCCGAAGCGCATCCACCGCCGAAAGAACGGCATTGTTAAACTTATCCTGGTCGGCTGCCGACGAGGTGAAGCCGTCGCCCACAAATACGATATCATATTTCCGCGTGGTGGAACCGTTCACCAACACCGCCGTAGCATGCGTGCCGTCGGCGTTGGTCTGTACATTGACCGTGGCGTATGCTTGGACCATGCACAGCAAGCTGACGCAAAGAAGAAAGAGGGTTTTCATAAGATTCTGCTTTTTAGGTGATTGAAAATAACGTGCTACTTAGCGGGAATGGCCAGCTCGGTCATCAGTGTGGCCTTGCCCTTGGTAGCCGGGGTGATCGCCGACACACGTACCTTGGCCAGATCGGTGAGCACAGGAATGTTGACGCTGAACGGCACTTCATCTTTGCGTTCCACCATACTGAAGCCCTTGCCGTCGGGCGACGGCACCTCCAGCACGCCGGGATGATCCATATAGACAAGGGCAATAACCTCACCCTTCGTGTTGAGAAATTCCACCAACAACTTGTTCATCGTGTGGCTCTTGTCGCGAACAAAATCTTCGCGGCTTGGCTGTCGCTCCGTATACGTCACGGCGTTGCCTTTCAACGTAAACCACAAACGCTCCGCATCCGGTGCCTGCACCTCGAAGGTGGCGCTGACGGACTTGCCCCCGACGTCTACGCTGATCGCTGTGGATTGTGGCGCTACCGCCGGAACGATAATCGAGACGATGGTGTCGGAAGCGCTTATCACAACAGCACTTTCCCCGGCAATTTTTACGGTGGGCGTTTTCGGAAAGACACCATTTGCCACGCGCAACGTAACCATGTCGCCTGGACTGCTACTGGGGGTATCCAGGGTGATGGTTGGAGACTTGTTGCATGCCACAGCCAGTATGGCCAGCATCAACAGGAAGAGGATGGATTTGGGTTTCATATCGAGAGAGGGTTTATAAGTATTCAACACATCACTACCCGGTACGGGAATACTTTCGATACGATTCCAAGCATAGCCGGAAGACGGGAGCCAAAACTTTTTCGGGGTTCCTAGAGTCTGACGATACGAATATAGAGAAACGGCTGTGCTTTGTAAATACCCATTTTCATGTGAGAGGATGTCGTGAGCGGTGCGAAGTCCATCACCTCACAACAAACTGGCGTTTCAAATTCAACTGCATTACTGGCGGAGATCAGTCTCTTTTCCGAAGCCAAAATGCCGTCCCGATAGCCACGCGCACACCGCTCCAGTTTACGTGAATAGCTTCATTATTACTATTCTCAAGATAAATGTTGTCGTCATATTTGGTTTTGCCATTGACATTTATCTCGTAACCCGCTTGTGCAAAAAAGGTGAAGCGCTTCACATCGTGCTCCCACTCAACGCCAGGTTCGAAAGTGGCACCCACGGCATCGAAGCTGTAGCCGTTCCCATACGAATGACCGGTGGAGAAGTTGGTTTCTGACTTGATATCCAAAAACGTTTTGCAGACTCCTAACTTGCCATATAAGTGTAGGTGATGCCCTAGATCCCGCATGAATTTTACACCGAGGGCGACGCGCTTTAGTTGTTGTGTGGCCGCCATCGCACCGGAATAGTCGGCGTACGCAATTCTCCCTTCTGTCATCGCGTAATTAACAAAACCACCCAGCGTGATTTTACGCAGCCGAATTTCGTATCCCAATTCGCCTTGAAGCGAAGCGGAAAAACTGGTCACCGATTTTACAGGAATACCCTCGCGGATGTATCCGTCGCGGATGTCCCGCTGCAGTGCCTTCATGTCGCCCATCTGGTAGGTGCCGGCAATAACCGATCCATAAAGACGCGACTGGGCTGTTGACCAAAAAGACAGGCAAAGCAAGAAAAATAACACCAGGGATTTCATGATCAGTGAAGCTTTAAGGCGAAGCCGGTTTGAAGCGAAGTGAAAAGGTAATTCCCTTCCGCATAGTATTTGGGGTAGGCATACCTGCGCCGAATGGGCACCGACCGGATGGACCCGTCCCGAATGCTCAGCAGTTCGAAGGACGTTTTGGCGCTGGTGTATTCCAGCGTGTGTTCGTTGAAGCCTGGTTCTTCATTTTGCCCCGTAGAATAAGCATACCGTGTCAGTTCGGTGTCGCCGGCATAGTCGTATACGATCACCTGCGCATCGGTACTGATCAAAAGCTTTTGCTCATGCGCGAGGAAATGAACATAGCGCACGTTCGCGTAGGGCAATGTCGATTTCAATGCGTAGGAACCGCCGTTGGCGTGATAGAGTTTAGCACCCGTTATAAAATATTGCCCGTCAGGCGAAATGTGTGCAGGGCCGGCCGATGGAACGCTGGCTACGTCCTGCCCGGTGGCAAAGTCCAGGATGTTTACATTGGCGTTCGAGCCGTTGGTCGTGTAGACAAAGAGGTTGTTGTTGCTCGCCGCCATGCCATCGAGCTGGAAACCACCGGCGGGTCCACCGTACTTCGGAAAAGTAAGGTTGCTTTGATCGATTTCTGTGATCAGGTACTCCCGGACAGCATACAGGTGGATCCCATCGGGCGACTGCATGAGGCGGGCATCGTCGTCGTAGTACGCGCTATAGGCTGTCGTGCTGTCGATGATGTTAAGATCCTTGTCCAACTTGTAGATTCCATCGGGAAAATCATTGTGGTAAAATTGCAAATTCACAAAGTAATAAACATCGTTAGCCTCGTTGTATACTACGTCTTTAAACGTGGGCACGGGAGCTCCCACGGTGAGTTGGGTAGTGATGGAAATTTTATCTTCCGGGATTTTACCGGGATCTTCTACATCGGCATACAACACCAGCGAATAATCAGCAACTTCTCCAAAAACGGGGGCAGTTTCACCCAGGTCGATGGAGAGTTTGTCCTTGTCAATGTTTGCCGCCAGTTGCTCGGTTCCCCGCGACGCACTCATGAACTTGATGTTCTTATAGTACGGCGCCTGGTCCCACGATAATTGGAGACTATTGTTTTCGGCCGAAAGACGCATTCGCGGTTGGTATGGGAACTGGGAGAGTTGTTCGCCCGAGGGAAGAAATTTGCCACCCTGGTCGACAACCAATGTATAACCAATCCACCCCCCCACATACGTGTGGTCTTCGAGAGTGGTTTGATTTTGGTCGGTCACGGTCAGTTCACGATAGGGGCTGAAGAGATCAGCACGGCCATCGGCTTTTCGGATCTTGTAAGCCTGGAAATCTCCATAGGGATATTTGTTCCAGCTTAGCTTAATGGTTCCATCCGCTTGCCTGATGCTGGTGATTTGGGGTTGAAAATTCTTCTTTCCAATCATCAGCACATAATGGTAACTATGTTTAAACGTTTCTAGGCCGGACTGATCCGCCAGGCTCGTGGTGCCCGACCCTACCGTAGCGGTGATCTCAAGCGCATGTGGCCCGCCCGCCAGGTTATCCGAGGTGATCGGCCGGCTACTTCCGTCATAGGGCGAAGAAATGCCGTCGATGCGTATTTCAAAACTCTTGACTTTGCCGTTGCTGAACTTGATGTAAAGATATTCGTGGTCCGTGAGCCAGAGCGTATCGACCAGCGGATAATAAGCACCGGCATAAAACGAATAAAGTATGTCGCCGATATTTTCCTCGTGAGGCGTCGGATCGACCTGAACGAAATTATCGTCGCCACGGTCGAACATACAAGCCGACAGGCAAAGCAACAGCAGCCACGACAGGGTCCATGGTCTGCGGAAAGAATAGAATGGTTTCATTTCAGATAGGTAATCATGTCTCGGGTAACGATCTCTTCAATCGGGAGAGTCCGCCGGCTTTGCAAAGTTTCGTTAACATAAAAATTTTGATTTTCGAAAATACAAAAAAATGCGTAACCGCAAGATCATTTTTCCCAAGCATTCAGCGATATCGCTTTACGGCGAAAGGCAATCCGATATTTTTTTTTCAGAAGCAAATTGAGCGATCACGGATGGGATACATGCAAACCGTTTGATTGACCCCTGTTACCAAACAAAAAGACCCTCAACAACGAGAGGCTTATATGAAAGGTCTTGTTTTGTGCCAGGGCCGATTCATTGCCTTCAAAAAATTCATTCCTCAATGCGGTCTCTGCACTTTTGAATGCCGCGTTCAGAAATTCCAATCCACTCCGAAATCCTCCTAAATAAGGTGGCACGGTGGGACCCATTTCATACCACGCATCCGTTGACACCTCCCGTTAAATTCAATGATCGTCATGCGGGCATTTCCATTATCTTAAATTGAATATCAACAACAGGCGTTGGAGCTCAAAAAAGTAAAAACATAAAAAAGCCCGAACTCAATCGAGTTCGGGCTTTATAATTGTAGTCCGTACGGGAATCGAACCCGTGTTACCAGAATGAAAATCTGGTGTCCTAACCCCTAGACGAACGGACCGTTTGGGTTTTGTGTTCTGAGTGTGAATTGACCTCTCGGTCTGTGTGTTTCTCCCGGCGTTGCCGTTAAGAGGGTGCAAATATAGATTGACGATGTTGATTTGCAAACCTGTGCGATAAAATTTTTCTAAAACCGTATTTTATTTCGTTGGTTTTAGTGTTCAGGTAATTTATTTTTGATCTCGAAATTTAAACCAGACAATAAAATGACTAAAGTAGGAATTAACGGATTCGGGCGCATTGGCCGCCTCGCGTTCAGGGCAGCCGTCAATCGCAAGGACATTGAGATCGTTGGCATCAATGACATTGTGGATCCGGAGTACATGGCGTACATGCTGAAGTATGACTCCACGCATGGCAAATTCGACGGTACCGTAGAAGTAAAAGACGGTAACCTGATCGTGAACGGAAAGAAGATCCGTGTGACGGCAGAGAAAGATCCCGCCAACCTCAAATGGTCTGAAGTAGGCGCCGAAATCGTTATAGAATCCACTGGATTGTTCCTCACCCAGGCCGACGGCCAAAAACACATCACCGCCGGCGCCAAGAAAGTTGTTTTCTCAGCTCCTGCAAAAGATGACACCCCCACCTTCGTGATGGGTGTAAACCACAAGAAACTTACCGCCCAGCATACCATTGTTTCCAATGCTTCCTGCACGACCAACTGTCTGGCCCCCATTGCAAAAGTATTGAACGACAAGTTCGGTATCGCCGAAGGCCTCATGACCACCGTACACGCCGTGACGGCTACCCAAAAGACCGTCGACAGCCCTTCTATGAAAGACTGGAGAGGTGGCCGCGGTGCATACCAAAACATTATCCCCTCCTCTACCGGCGCAGCCAAGGCAGTATCCCTGGTGATCCCCGAACTGAAGGGCAAACTCACCGGCATGTCGTTCCGCGTTCCCGTGGCCGACGTATCGGTAGTCGACCTGGTCGTGAGACTGGATAAAGCCGCTTCTTACGAAGACATCAAAAAGGCAATGAAAGACGCCTCCGAAGGCGAACTGAAAGGCATCCTCGGCTACACCGAAGACGATGTGGTATCGCAGGACTTCCTCGGCGACGCCCGCACCTCGATCTTCGACGCCAAAGCCGGTATCGCCCTGAACGATCGCTTTGTGAAAGTGGTATCGTGGTACGACAACGAGTGGGGTTATTCCAACAAACTGATCGACCTCGTTTCTGAACTTTCTAAAGTTTAAGACCGATTGTCAAATACAGGTAAAAGGCCGCCCCGAAAAAGGGTGGCCTTTTTCTTTGGCCATCGCACCATGGGCTCCGGTGGGATGGAAAATAAAGGAAGGCCCGGGTGAAGAATTTTTATCCTGAAATTCGTTTATAACAGGGAACGTCGACCTCTGGTGAACAACTACTACCAAATACTAGGACTCACCCAAGCCGCGGATGCCGCGCAAATCCGGGCTGCCTATAAGCGGCTGGCCATGACCTACCATCCCGACCACAACCCCGGCAGCCGCGTGGCCGAAGAGAAGTTCAAAGAGATCAACGAAGCCTATCACACGCTCTCCGACCCGCTGAAAAAATCGCGCTACGATGCGCTGCTGAACTACGCCTTCGACGAGCAGCAACGGGCGGATTACCGGCGCGAGGAAAACAAACGCAAATACTATCGGTGGCAACAAGCCCAGCGCAAGTACTACGTCATCGACAAGGAATATTTCAAGATCCAGGCCCTGGCCTTCCTGGTCTTCATCGTCATCGCCGGTTTCTGTTTTGCCTTGCTGCACACGGCAAACTACATGATGGAAGAGCGCCGCTACGAACACAACCTTGCCACCAGCCGGTCGCTCCGCCAGGTCGACACCCTGTTTGCCTCCGGCCGGTTCGATGATGCCTTCGCGCTCATCCAAACCCTGGGCGAACAAGATCCCCTGGAATACCGCTTCCGTTATGCCCAGGACAGCCTCATAACCGCCCTGAAAGTGATGGCCGACGAGCGATTTGCCAACCAGGAATTCTCCGACGCCGTAGCCCAATACCTGGTGCTGAAAAAGCACGAAGATCCCGTGCGGACCGAGACCCTCCGCCAAATTTCCATATGCGAATTCTACCTGGGGAACTACAAGGAGTCGCTGCTGGCCATGAAGCACCTCCACAACCAGGATCCCCGGAACCTGCAGTTGGTCTACGAGATCGGGTCGCTCTACCTGGAAAAGCTGGAAGACCCCAACGAGGCGCTGCACTATTTCACGCTGGGTAAGAAGTTGTTCAGCGAAAACCTCACCGAGGTCTATGGCCCTTCCTACCCCTTGACGATGGACCCCACGGAAGTGCCCGACATCTACTTTCATATCTTCCTGAACCGGGCCCGCACCAACATGGTGTTGAAGAACTATGAAGAAGCGATCCAGGACTGCGACCTGGCCATAACGCTGCGGCCCGGACTGGGCAATCCCTATGCCATCAGGGCCCTGGCGGCAGTGCAGCTAAAAGACTTCGACCGGGTGTGTACCGACCTGGCGCAGGCCCGGTCGTTGGGTGTTGCCGAGGCGGAAGTCCTCCGGCGTAAATACTGCCGGTAGCGGCCGGGGGGTTGGGCAAAGCCGTTGGTTTAGGTTGAGGAAGGGAACTGCTAAACGGAGAAATCGGGGCTTGGGACCGGGAAAAATGTCAACAATCCGGTGCCCGTCGTGTTCTATAATAAATAACTGTTATTTGAGTTTCATCCTGTATTTTTGCCGAAATTACTACAATGACACCGCGCGCGGAGTTTGAAAAAATGACCCCTTCCGTTATGAAGAACACCGAACACCTGGTTTCCGTCAAAAGAAGCTATTTTAATATCTTGGCGCTCTTCCTGGGCGATGAAAAGATCGAAACCCGGTTCCTGCGATGCCTCCTGAAGTGGGGCTTCCAACTGCACCTGAACCCCGAAGACCTCAAACAGGCCGACGTGGACATCTCCAACCTCAAGTTCAACTCCATCGGCGACAAAGTCGAAAAACTGGAGGCCATCTATCACCTGGTCTACATGATCTACCTCGACGAAGTGGTGGAAGACGTGGAGCTGGAAGTGGCCACCATCTATGCCGAAGAGCTGGGCTTCAAAGCCAACGTGGTGAGCGAGCTATTTAAGTCCATCGCCACCGAGCCCTACGACGAGTCGGGCGTGCGCAACGTGCGCCAGGAGGTCATGGATTTCCTGAAGGTGTACGAGGGGTAAACGACCTCCCTGCCTGGTTTTGGATGGATTTTGAACACCGTTCAGTTGAACGGCCGCTGCTTCTTTTACGAACCTTTAATGCTTATCGCATCTTGAAAAGTATATCCCTTTGCCTCCTCCTGCTCACCTCCGTGAACCTCCTTGCCCAGGAGACCGAAAAGGATTTGCACCAGTTCATCGACCGCTGGCATGAAGCCGCCAGCAAGGCCAATGCAGCCGTTTTCTTTGAGAGCATCGCCGACCACGGCGTATACATCGGCACCGACCCCAAGGAACGCTGGACCAAAGAACAGTTCGAAGCCTTCGCCAAGCCCTACTTCGACAAAGGCAAGGCCTGGGACTTCAAACCCTACGACCGCGACCTCCATGTAACATCTGATGAAAAAACTGCATGGTTTTCGGAACTTTTAACAACTTGGATGGGTGTCTGTCGCGGGTCTGGGGTGCTCCGGAAGACCAAACAAGGATGGAAAATAGAACAGTACCAGCTTTCGGTCACCGTGCCCAATGATATCATAAAGGATTTCATTACGCTGGTGGATGCGTATAATCAACACAATAAGCCCTGACCCCCCGTAACTCCCCTGCCACCCGCCGCCACCGTTGTATTTAAAGTATCCCTTACTTTTATGCTACCGATGTAGGATTTCAGTTGAATTTCTGCAGCAGTCCACGTCAATCCTTGCGACTTTTGAATCCACATCAGACCAACCTGCATATGGCTTACATGAGAAACATCGACTACAGAGAGGTTGCCAACGCAAGACTTTCTGCCCGGTTAAGACAAGTACTGGTACTCGCGCTGGTAGTCGTTATCGGCTTCCTCGTTTCGGTGTCGGTAGTGGTATAAGCAGGTTAGGTTAACCACGACACGGTATATCTTTAAAGATAATGGGTCGCAAGACTCACCCCGCTGTATCTCAACTCCGGCCAGCGGTAAGCCTGCTGAAGGGCAGTAGGTTCTCCTGGTCGAAGTTGAATACACACAAGATTTTGTTCATTTGTGAGAGTTAGTTAATTAGTTTCTTAGTCCCACCCCGGTGGGACTTTTTTGTTTTACCCCCTCCGCCTTTCTTCCTAGTTTTGAGGATGGACTTTAGCCAGGACATCTTCCTCAACCATCTCGCCCAGACCACCGAGGCGCCCTATCTCATTGCCGTCGAAAAAGCCGAAGGCATCTACCTGTACGCCCCCGATGGCAAGCGCTATACCGACCTCATCTCCGGCATCGGCGTGAGCAACATCGGTCACCGCCACCCCGCCGTGGTCAAGGCCATCAAGGACCAGGTGGACAAGCACCTCCACGTGATGGTCTACGGCGAGTTCATTCAGTCCACCCCAAACCAGCTGGCCGCCAAGCTGGTGAGCCTGCTCCCCGAAAGTCTGAACTGCTGCTACTTTGTAAATTCCGGCACCGAGGCCAACGAAGGTGCCCTGAAGCTGGCCAAACGCTATACAGGCCGCACAGAGATCGTCTCCTTCCGCAAGTCCTATCACGGCAGCACCCACGGCTCCATGAGCGTGTCGGGCAATGAGATCAAGAAACAAGCCTTCCGCCCCCTGTTGCCCGACGTGCGCTTTATCCATTTCAACGTGATGGACGACCTGGCTGCCATCACCGACCGCACGGCGGCAGTGATCGTGGAGACCATCCAGGGCGATGCCGGCGTCCGGATTCCATCCCAGGCCTACCTGCAAGCCCTGCGAAAGCGCTGCACCGACACCGGCGCCCTGCTCATCCTCGACGAGATCCAATGTGGCATGGGCCGCACGGGACGCCTGTTTGCCTTCGAACATTTCGGCATCGTCCCCGACATCCTCACCACCGCCAAAGCCTTTGGCGGCGGACTCCCCATCGGAGCCTTCATCGCCGACAAGAAGCTCATGCAAACCCTCACCCACAACCCCATGCTGGGCCACATCACCACCTTTGGCGGCAACCCCGTATGCTGCGCCTCAGCCCTGGCCACCCTACAGGTGATCGAGGACGAAAAACTACTGGATACCGTAGAGGAAAAGGGAAAGAAATTCGAGTCCCTGTTGCGCCACCCTGCCATCAAGGAAATCCGCCGCATCGGCCTGATGTTCGCCATCGATTTTGAATCCGCCGAACTTGTGTCGCGCATCGTGGAAGAGGCGAAGAAGTTGGGGATCATTTGTTACTGGTTCCTGAGTCACCCCTACAGCTTCCGCTTAGCTCCACCGTTAACGATCACCACCGAAGAGATCGAGGCATCTTGTGACGCGATTTTAAAGGCGATTGATAACGCTTTCGAAGAATAGATCCTGGTTGCCTAGGATGTGAGCCCCTTGATTGCCACCACACATTTGATCAACCCCACACCGAATACTGTTGTTGGTGGGACACCAACAACGGAGGCGACGTCCTCTTGATACGAGTGGTACATAACAATGCAATAAACAGTAAAAATCTCCACGACGAACAGAAGCTTGCCCTGGGATGTGATCTCGCTTGATGGCCCCAAACATCTGGCTAATCCCTCATCGCATGTTATCGGTGGACACCAACAACGGTGGTGACGCTCTTAAGTTATACGGCTCAAATACGACAACAACATAAAAATGAAAAATCATCATGGCAAACAAGTGTATTCCAGCTGCACATAAATCGAAGCACCAACCATCTAAATTTTCCCGGACCTAAAAATGTGGGCCCACGCCGTTGTTGGTGTTTTCATAACCAAAAACTTTTCAACCACCTCCTCCATTTCTTAGAGTTCCCCCACTGCTTATTCCCGTCATTTCACCAACAACATTTTTCAGCTACCATCACCCTTTCAACGATACGCCCCCTCCCCCAACCCTCCACACAACCCGTTCCCAACTGATGATGCACTCCCCCATACCAGCCGCATTCTATGTGCCCTTCCCCGCCGTTGTTGGTGTTTTCATAACCAAAATTTTTTCAGCCTCCTCCTCCACTATTAGAGTTCCCCCACTGCTTATTCCCGTCATTTCACCAACAACATCTCTCCGTTACCCATCACCCCTTTATAACCTTCATCTGCTCCGGCCGCGCATGCCGCGGCTGATAAACCCCCAACTTGCCCCCTCCCGGCAAACTCAACTCCACAAGCAACCCCCACCCTTGATCACTAACCCCACCACAAGGCACGTTCTTCCCTTTCATCTGCTGCACAAACGCTTCGATGTCATCCACCATCAGGTAGAATTCGTGAACATTGTTGTTATCGGCTGGATGAACCGCCACCTCTGCCGGTGGCAATCCGAAAATGAGCCAGCCATGGCCTACGTCGACCTGGGGAAAACCGAGTTCTTTAAAGAAGAGCTTGTCAGCTTCGGGGTCTTTGCTGTAGATGATAATGTGAGCGCCGTTGATCATATCTTTTTTATTAAAGATAGCAACTGTTCAAAGCCTGATCAATACGGGGTGTACGGCGCTCTCCTTACAACTTTTCGATCACCAAGTTGTGATTGGTATAAATACAGATATCGGCGGCAATGTTCAGACTCTCGCGCACGATCTCCTCGGCGCTCAGATGCGGCGCATGCTTCCTCAAGGCCAATGCGGCCGATTGTGCATACATCGAACCCGAACCAATAGCGGCCACCTGGTTATCTGGCTCCAACACATCACCCGTACCCGAAAGGATAAGGATCTCGTCTTTGCTTGCCGTGATGAGCATGGCTTCGAGACGGCGCAGGAAGCGATCGGTGCGCCAGTCTTTGGCAAGCTCGATCGCCGCACGCTTCATGTTGCCACCGAAGGCGCTCAGCTTTTCTTCAAAACGCTCGATGAGCGTGAAGGCATCGGCGGTGGAGCCGGCAAAACCCGCGAGGATCTTGCCGTCTTGCAGGCGGCGTATCTTCTTGACATTGCTCTTGGCGATGGTGTTACCCATGGTGGCCTGTCCGTCGCCGCCGATGGCGACTTGTCCGTTGTGCAGAACGGCGATGATGGTGGTGGCGTGCATTTTTTCCATTCCGGTAGAAACAAAAAGCCCCCGGATTTAACTCCGGGGGTGGTGATAAATTTTTTATACGATGCCTTAAATAAGAATTCTAACGGGGTCTTCCAACAGGCCTTTGAAGGTCTTGAGGAAGGCAGCTCCCACAGCTCCGTCTACAGCGCGGTGATCGCACGACAATGTCACCTTCATCACGTTGCCCGGCACGATCTGGCCGTTCTTCACGATCGGGGTTTCCTTGATGCCACCGATCGCCAGGATGCAGGCGTCGGGCGGGTTGATGATGGCCGTGAAGTCTTCCACGCCAAACATACCCAGGTTGGAAACGGTGAACGTGCTTCCCTCCCATTCGGAAGGCTGAAGTTTCTTATCATGGGCTTTTTGAGCCAATTCTTTCACTTCCACAGCAATGTGCGACAGGGACTTGTTGTCGGCAAAGCGCACAACCGGTACGAGCAAGCCGTCTTTCACAGCCACGGCTACGCCGATGTGGATGTGGCGGTTCTTGCGCATTTTGTCGCCCAACCAGCTCACGTTCACGTCGGGATGTTGACGCAACGCAGCGGCTACAGCCTTGATCACCATGTCGTTGAATGATATTTTCACAGGGCTGATCTCGTTGATGCTCTTGCGCGCTTCCACGGCCTTGTCCATGTTGATTTCCATGGTGACATAGAAGTGCGGGGCGCTGAACTTGCTCTCGGCGAGGCGGCGGGCAATGGCTTTGCGCATTTGCGATACCGGCACGTCCTCAAAGCTCTCTTGTCCAACCACTTGGGGCAGAACAACGGGAGCGGCAGCAGCCTGGCCGTTTTTAGCAGGAGCGCCGGTAGTGGCCGGTGCGGCGGCAGGCTTATAGTTTTCTACGTCGCGTTTCGTGATGCGGCCGTGGTCGCCGGAGCCTTCTATTTTGCCAATGTCGATTCCTTTATCTTTTGCCAGTTTCTTGGCCAGCGGCGATGCTTTTACGCGGCCGTTGGACGAATGGTCGGCGGTAACATCGGCCGTTTGTGCGGCGGGTTCTGCCTTCTTTTCGGCTTGCGCGGCAGCAGGAGCACCTGCACCAGCACCTTTGCCTTCGTTGGCTTTCAACAATGTCTTCCAGTCGGCGTCTTTTTCACCGATCACTGCCAGTACGCCGTTGACGGCCACTGCCTTACCGGCTTCTGCGCCAATGTACAGCAAGGTTCCTGTATTGTAGGATTCGTACTCCATGGTAGCCTTGTCGGTCTCGACTTCGGCCAGGAGCTCGCCCGTTTTTACGCTGTCGCCCACTTTCTTGTGCCAGGCGGCGATGACGCCTTCGGTCATGGTGTCGCTCATCTTGGGCATGAACACGATCTCGGCTTTGATGCCGGAAGTGTCTATGGCTGTGGCGGTTGCTGTAGCAGCGGGTGCCGTTGCAGCCGCGGCGGGAGCCTCGGTCTTGCCACCGGAAGCAGCAGCGTTGGCGGCGCCGGCCAGCAAGGCGGAATAATCTTCTCCTTTATTGCCAACAATGGCCAGCACGTCGTTCACTTTCACCGCTTGTCCTTCTTGCACACCCAGATAGAGTACCGTGCCCGAATTGAAGGATTCATAGTCCATCGTAGCCTTGTCGGTCTCGATCTCGGCCATCAACTCTCCGGATTTTACGGTATCTCCCACTTTCTTATGCCATTTGGCGACCACTCCTTCCGTCATGGTATCGCTCATTTTCGGCATTCGTATGATTTCTGCCATTGTCGATTGTAGATTTTTAAAAAATTCGTCTAAAAAGGTTCTGCCTTTTGAAAGGTCCAAAAATAGACACTAAAACATCGATTTTCAACTATTAGAAACCGATATTCCCGATCAAAAATTCAACCAGCACACCGCTGTTTTCGAACTTGTTGGCGGTGCGGTAGGTGGTGCGGAACCCGGCCTCGAACTTGGGCAAGAAGCGCATAATGTTGAAATCAAACGTTGTCTCGACGCCCACGGACTGGTAGGTAGCGTCGGTGGTGCTGTAATACACAATGTTACTGTTGGGTTTATAATAGTATTGTCGGCCCTGTCCCTGGCCAAAGTCATAGAAGAAATTGGCCTTGATCCGTTGAATGTTCAGCAAAGGCCCGAAGGCAATGTCGGGATACCACAACGGCAAAGCATAGTTAACGGACGCCGCCCCAAAGGTTTCGTCGTTGGGGTAGCTGTAGCCGCGAGGGCGCGGAATGCGGTTGCGAAAGGCGTAAACGTCGGTTTCGATGCTCTGGTAACTCTTTTGATACCCCACGCGTCCGTATAAGAAATGGTGCTTAGCCAGACCAGGGAAATATAAAGTGGACCGCACGGCAAACAGGTTTCCATAAAAATCTCCGCCGAAAGGCGTGCTATACCAATCGACATCGAGCGTCTGCCCCCACCGGTAAAGAAAATCGCGCTGGCTGCGTTTCAGGACATTGGTAAACGAAAGGTTGAACCGGTTGTAATACATCGTTCCGTTATTCAACTGGTCCTTGTACAGGAAAACCAACGAGTCAGACACAGGGGTGATGCGGTTGGGACCTTGATAGACAATGGTGTTGTCGCGCGATACGGTGTTGACAAAGTTCGTGGTCTTGGTAAAGCCGGCGGCATTGCCCACAGTCAACGTGCGACTGTATTTGGAGCGGGTGAGCAGGAACGGCAAGCGCAGCCCCACCTCTGCCCCGGTTTCATTCCATGTAAACTTCTGCTTATTATTAAAGTCCGTCTTTTCCTCCTTGCGGCTTCCTGTCGTAGCATTCACATCGATGATCGGATACAACCCCTGATAGCTCACACCCGTATTCCAGTACGACGTCTTTTCATTGATGTCGTAGAGGTATCCTACATTGATCGACGTCGTGCTCAGGATATCGCTCGACACAATGCCCGCATTGATCTGGGCCAGGTTGTTGGTCACAAACGGTCCCCAGCTATAGGGGTTGATGATGCCTTTCAGTTTGGAATACTTTTTTACAGGGAGCTGTGTCTGCGGGATGGTGTCCAGCAATCCGCCATGATGCTCCTGGTCGGCCAATGCCTGGTACAGCGGCTTCACGGCGGGTGGTGCCTGCATGCTGTACGGTTTCCATGAAGCCGGATCGAACGGTGCTTTCACCACATCCAATCCATCGCGGTTTTGATCGCTGTAATACAGTGTCTTTCCATCCGCCGAAACGGAAGGGTTATACGCCGCGTACTTGCTGGACGTTACCTGGTAGCGCATTTTCGTTTCGATGTCGAGCGCATAGATATTGTCGATGCCGCTCACGGGCGAGTTGAACAACACATACTTGCCTTGCATCACGGGCGAGCCCACATTTTCGCGGCTCATGGGCAACAGGTCGGTGCCGGTGCCGCTCGCGGGGTCGATCAGGGAGATGGTCTTCCCCGCAGCTGTATTTTTCAAGACCACAATGCTTCGGCCATCGGCCGACCACCGCGGCATGGCGAAGAAATAGTTCTCGGGATTGTCCAGGGTTTTCATGACGCGGCCCGACGCCACATCAAGAAGCACGATGGAATTTTTATAGTCGTTATCGGAGCGTATCGCCACCACGGTTTGACCATCCGGCGAAATCGCCGCCCCACTCAGGCGTTCGTGCTGTCCCGCGAGCACGCGGCGCTGGCCGATGGCGCGGTCATAAATTTTTATAAGCGAATAGTTCCGTACGCCCCAGCGGGGATCATAGCCATATTCACTCCAAACGATCTTGCCATGGGCCGCCGATAACATACCGGCATCATTGATGAAGCCCGGCACAAAAATGCGTTCCTCGTGACCGTCCTTCAGCAACACAAACTCTTCAATGTTGCCGATGCCCCGCTTCATAGCGATGACGCCATCGTCGCCTGCCGCTTGCGGATAAAGAAAGTCGGTATAAGCCTGGGATGTCCGGGGATTTATTTTCTCGAAGGGCGTGAGCTGAAGCTGGTCGATCTGTTGCTGCCACTCCTTTTTCAGATCGGTAGCCATTTCGCGGTAAAGCTTCGTCACGTACATGCCGCTCTTGTTGTGGATGGCATTCGAGAAGGCAAACGGAATGAACGGAACATTCCACGAGCGTCCCGTGATCTTCCCCCAAATGTCAGGGTCGTTCGTGCGGCGCCGCAGATAGCTGATCATGTGATAGCCCAGCACATAGTGGTTCGGGATATTGTTCTTATACGATCGCAGGTATTGCTTGTGATAGTTGAAGGTGCGTCCCTCCATCAGGTTGGTCTTGAACACCAGCCCGAAGTTGGGAATGCGTCCCCGGCCGCTGTGCGTAAAGGCTGTTTCCGTCGCCACGGCATCGCCCTCCCAAAACCATTGGGGCGCCGCTAGCTGTGCCCAGGCGGCCAACGTGGTGTTGCCAAATAAATAATACATGGCCCGGTTGAAGCCACGGGTGGCATGCTGATACTGAACCACGTGCCGGTATTCGTGCGACATCAACAGGTTGAGCCAGTCGTTGGTGCCCAGAAAATTGTAGTCCTGGGGTGGCAGCGTAAAGAATTCCGAATGTCGTGGCAGGATGGTCACGAAGCCATTGGAGACCGACGATTGGTTTTGCAACACAATGGAGATCTTGCGCGGCGAAGAACCCATGCTTTTCGCCTCCGGTTCATGTATGCGCTCCAGCGTGTTGGCCACCCGCTGCGCTTGCTCGTCAAAACCTATGGGGTACAGCACCCGGAAATGTGCCGTGTTCACCTGCCGCCATTTGATGCTGGTGGGGTTGGTCTCCAGTACCGCGGGGGGCGTTGTGTATTGCCCATAAAGTTGGCCGCAGCCACACGCTATAAAAAGGGAAAGCAGAATTCTCTTCATCGGTTCTTGTTTTTACAACTTACTGCGAAGGACCTCACACCGCGCACCAAGCTCTTTAAGGTTTCGTTAAGCTTTCGCATAACCCTGCGCCCAAATTACTACAATAACGCTTTGACGCAAAATAAGAAAGCTCCACCCCCTTTAACGGGATGAAGCTTTCTACCTTATCTGAAATGAGACGAACGCCTACTCTTCCACGACAATCGAGGCGGAGTTTATGGCACTGGCCTGGAAGAACCCTAAGGCACCGTTGCTGAGGTTGGTGCGCGAGTTGGCCGGGGGTTGGTTGAACATCCCGCCGTCGTTGTTGAGGAGCTTTTGAAGATCGTCATAGAAAACATACCCCGTGCGGCTCAGGCTGTAGGCCTCGATGGTGGCCTTGTCGCCAGGCGCGTAGAAGATGGGGGTGGATATGCCGTTGATGCTTTCACCCAGGGCTTCGTCGTCGGTGTAGTAGATGTCGGTGTCGTTATACAACTTCAGCGAATCGTTGCGATAGAATTTGAAGAGATAGTAATCCTTGCTGGGGTGGGGCTCCTTGGCATAGATGAGCACCTCGTAGAATTTGTTGTAGGTCTTGGGATCGTCCTTCTCGTCATCGTCGATCCGGTAGGCCAGCGAATCCACGGAAGTGACGGGGTACAGGTGATCGTCGGCCTCGTAGATTTCGCCATCCACATCCACCCGCAGGTGGTAGTCCTTTCCGATCACACCCATAAAAGGTGTTTGCGGCAGATAGTAGCCGACGCTATCGGCTTTGTTGTTGGGGTTGTGAATGAACATCACCTCGTTGCCGTCGCTGTCTTTTACCGAAACGGTGGCATTGGTGATTTTCGGAAGGGCACCGGTCTGATAGAAGTCAACCGAACGCGAAAGCTTCACATATTGGTATCCCGCCCGGTTGGTCACTTGTCCTTCAATGATGACGCGCGACTGGCTTTCGTTCAGGTTAAGATGGATGGGTCTGTCGCACGAGACAAACACGATGGCAAAAAGGAGTACAAAAAATATATTTTTCATAGGACGAAGTCTAAAATTTGATGTTGTAGGTAACCGAAGGAAGAATAGGAAACAGGTAGATCATGCGGGCTTCTTTGGTATAGCCATCGCCGATGGTGTCGCCGTCTTTGTTCTTGGTCACGCGGGTGTAGATGGTGAACGGATTCTGGCGGTTGTAAGCATTGTACACAGCAAACACCCAGGTACCCTTGAACCGTCGACCTTCGTTCTTTCTGGGCGAATAGGTGGCCGACAGGTCAAGACGATGGAAGGCGGGCAACCGATAGCCGTTCCGACTGGTAACAATGTCGGGGTTGTAGCTCTGGAATTGGTACTTTCCTTCCGCCAGCGTGATGGGGCGGCCGGTGCTATAGCTAAAGGTGGCTCCGAACGTCCAACGGGCACTGTAGTCGTAGGCGGCCTGGATGTTCACCACATTGCGGCGGTCATAGTTGGCGGGAAATTCCTGGCCTTGGTTGACGCCGGGGATCTTGCGCATGGTTTTCGACCACGTGTAGCCTACCGATCCGGTCAGCCTGCCCTCCTTTTTGTTCAGCAACAACTCTAAGCCATACGAATAGGATTTGCCCTGGCGGAATTCGGTGGAGAGATCCTGGTTGAAGAAGATGTCGGCGTTGTCGGCAAAGTCGGTCACGTCCTTCATGCTTTTGTAATACGCTTCCGCGGAAAACTCTAACATGTTGTCTTTAAAGTTCCGGAAGTATCCCGCTGCCACCTGGTCGGCAAGCTGCGGTTTGAGGTAAGGGCTGCTGGGATTCCATGTATTGAAAGGCACCGGCACTGTACCCGCTGCGATGAGGTGGGTGTTCTGCACCATTCTATTATAAGACACTTTCACCGATTGGCCTTCGCCGAGCATATAGCGCGCAGCGGCACGAGGCTCCAGGTTCACATAGGTCTTGATATTCTGCCAGGCACCGTAGTGTAGGGTATCGGTGCGTACGGGCCGGGAGTTGTCCTGGGGATCGGTATACTCATAGATGTCCGTCGCTCCCAGGTTTTGGAAGATGGATAAACGCAGACCATAATCCAGCGTAATGCGGTCGGTCAGGCGTTGTTGGTTGCTGATGTAAATGCCGTGGTCGAGGGCATACATTTTCTGAAGGTTGACCTCTTCGAACATAGAGCCTTCGGTGTTGGGCGCGATCCTGCCCGGCGAAAATCTTCTACCGGTGATGTGGTACCCAAACGTGAGGTCGTTGTTGGTGTTGATAAAATAAGAAAGGTCGTTCTTAACACTCAGTTCCTCCAGGTTCGATGTCCACTTGAAGCCCTGCACGGGATCTTTCAACTCCAGTTTGTAATCGAAGTTGCTGACAATGATGGAAGTGTTGGAAAACAAACGTTCATTGAACAAGTGGTTCCAGCGAAAGGTAGCCGTACGGTTGCCCCACGCAAAACCAAATTGATTGCCAAAATTGAACACGTCGCGTCCACTATAGAAGGCGGCGAAAAAGCGGTTGTTGTTATTGCCCTTCCAGTTCACCTTGGCGTTCACGTCGTAAAAATGTACGAGATTGTCGTTGTTGGCCGCCCTGAGGAACAAGTCAACATACGAGCGTCGGGCCGAGACGATGAACGAAGCTTTGTCCTTCACCAACGGTCCCTCTACCATGATCCGGCTGGCCATGGTGCCGATGCCGCCCGTCACACCCAGTTTCTTGTTGTTACCGTCTTTGGTGCGCACTTCGAGGATGGACGAAAGGCGTCCGCCAAAGCGCGCGGGGATCCCGCCTTTATAGAGTTCGGAGTCTTTAATAACATCGGCGTTGAAAACCGAGAACAAGCCGAACAAGTGCGAAGGGTCATAGATCGGCGCTTCATCGATCAGGATCAGGTTCTGGTCGGCGCTACCACCGCGCACATAAAAGCTCGAGGTACCTTCGCCGGCGGTGATCACACCGGGCAACATCTGGATGTTTTTGATAATGTCTACTTCGCCAAACAGGGCGGGCAATTTGCGCACGCGGTTCATGTCCAGCGTGTTCTTGCTCATTTGCAACGACACCACATTCTCGTCCACACGCTTGTCGGTGACGGTGACCTCCTGCATCACGGTGGTCTCGCTCAACATGTCCACATTGCGTTCCACATCACCCTGCAGATCGACGGTGACGGTTTGGACGGCATAGCCCACATAGCTGAATTGAATTTCGTAGGTACCTTTGGGAAGGGTCAGGGAATAAAAACCGTAAGGGTTGGTCACGGTGCCTGCGCTCATTTTCGGGATGTAGACCGTAACACCGATAAGTTCCTCACCATTAGAGACATCGCGTACATAACCATTGAGGGTAACTTTTTCCTGGCCGAGGGCCACAACGCTGATGAGAAAGAAAACGGCAAAACTTAAACTAAAACTTCTGATCATTGGGTAATTGGGTTGGTTTTGTGTTTCAGACAACCGACCCCTTCCTTACCCCTATCGGAAAAGAAAATAAATTGGATCGTCCCCGAAGCAGCACCTCTTCTGACGGATATGCGCACAAATAGTTACTTTTGAGGCGCATTAATTACAATCTTGTCACAAAATCACCCAAAAATTTAATGTTTCGAAAGTTAAGAGAACTTTACCGGGAGTATAAACCATATGTGCGGGTCGATCTCATTATGTATGGAGTGCTGATCCTGGCGATCATCTTATATTTTATTTTTGCAAGCGTTTTTGGATAAGATTCGTCACGTCGCGGGCACAAGCTTTCTAAAACCTACGCCAGAAATCCAAGACATCCCGAAACGAAACGTGCAAAGACTGTAGTACCACGACCCAAACTCAAATCCATCCCAGCACGAATCAACAGATCATAGACGCTCCGATAGCCACCGTCCCAATTCCCCCGCGCGCCGACCTTGATAGAGACAACATTCGTCATGGATACGTACTTGGCGGCAAAACCCGCCAAACAAAAATCGAGTGGGTAGCGCTCATATAAAAAGGCCATCATCAAACCCACCCCAATCGGCCACAAATCACAAAACCACACCCCCATCACGACGTCACCCCACACCCACTTGTTGGTGTCCCACCAACAAGTATTTCCGACCCCAAACCACAAAACCACACCAAGTCATGACGCGCCCATTCAACAATATCCTCCCTCCCGAATCAACAACACATAAGAAAACACCACAAAAAAAAGAGCCGTCATCAAGGCGGAGATGACGGCTCGTAACCGAAGGGAAAATTTTTGTTGGATGCTTGAAAGCAGATTGCTCTACCTTGCACACCGCGCTTCTTCACATGCTTGAAAGATATTTTCGTATACCTTTCCCACGTTCCCTCCGAGTTTCTTTTACAAGAGAGAGTATTTAAAATCGTTTACAGGTCTTGCAGGTCCACCACCACCTAGGCGAGGGTAAGCAAAGCATAGGTCAATAACAGACCGGCAGCAATTCTTAGTAATGTTTTCATAGTCTCCGATCATTAAAAGGTTCGTAGTATCTTCATCAAATCAATGATCTCTTGCCGGCTCTTCCCGACACGACGTTCCAGTTCTTCATCCTTTTTTGCATTGACACTGACCTGCGTGGCCGGCTGTGCGGCTATTGCGCTGGACAGGGATGGCTGAAAAGCATTCTTTAACAGTCGCTTCATAAGAGAGTGCAGATTGGGAGCGTACGAACTTAGAGCTTGATGTTTTCTTTCAAAGAATCGATGGCCGTCTTGCCGTTGCCGGCATAGCGCTCTATTTTTTTATTATAGCCTTTACGCAGGCTGTCCAGGTAGTCGGTGGCCATGTCGAGAGCTTCCTGGCTGTATTTCTTTGTTTTTTTCTTCAACTGTTTGCGGGTAGCGCTTCCGCTGCTGGGGGCGACCAGCAAGCCGGTGGCCGTGCCAATGGCTGTTCCCAGCAGGAACGCGCCCACTACTTTCATGGTGGTATTGAGGGTGATTCCGTTTTGATCTATCAGTTTCATAGCAATAATGCGTTTGTTCAATACTTTCTTGCGGAGGAGAATACAAATAATGATGCCAAGGCGGTCCTTGTTTTTATAAATTACTTACACACAATAACTTACAAACGATCAAAGAAAAATTACAGGAGGTAGCGCGCGGGAAAAATTTCCACAGATTGTTGATTTATCTTTCAGAATTGCTCAAAACCTTACACACATCCGCAAACAAAAAAAGCCCCGCCGATGAAGACGAGGCTTGGTCAGTTTCTTTTATCCGGCGCATCAGTTCGCGAGCGCCGGTCCGTACGCGCCAGCTTACCGGGAGTTAGAGCGTTCGAAGGGATTCTCATCACCTTTCGGTTTTGGAAAAAGGATCTTGCTTAGTTTGTAAGCGATAATGATGAATACACCGTAGGTAAGCATCGCGCAAAAGACAATCAGGAGTGGGTTCATGGAATAGGGGTTCTTATTCGTATGCTTATGCGATAACGAAAATTGATGCCAGCGAAAAGACCACGGCCCATTATCAAATCAAAAAGTAATCTTTAACCAAAAGAAATATGCCTCCTTGCCTATGCTGGTGAGGTTTTTTGAGTGGCCACGACTTTTTTAAGGGAGGAAAGAACGGCACACCCGCCTTCGCTGAAAAACCCAATTCGAGAAAGAAGGCACCCTTTGAGCAGGGGTTTCATCCCAGTACGGGAGCATCCAACCAAGTCCAACCCTGCATAATCTTCTCGACCAACCCAGTTCAACCCAGGTGCGCCGGATCGCGACGCGCATTCTTTCCCATTTGACTACAGTCAAAATTCTTCGATATTTCGAAATTCATTAACCTTTCCATGCTGAAGATCGACAGTCACACGCACATCCTTCCGAAGAAACTACCGAACTGGAGTGACAAGTTTGGCTACGGCGATTTCATCTACGTGCAGCACCACAAACGCGGCTTTGCCAAAATGATGCGGGGCAACCAATTTTTCCGGGAAATCAAAGAGAACGCCTGGAATCCGGAACTGCGCATCCGCGAGTATGAGAAGTTTCACACCCAGGTGCAGGTGGTCTGCACCATCCCGGTCATGTTCTCCTATTGGGCCAAGCCATTCGACGGTCTGGAGATCTCGCGCTTCCTGAACGACCACCTGGCCGAATTAATAGTGAAACATCCCAAAAACTATTTGGGCCTGGCCACCATCCCTATGCAGGACACCGAACTGGCCATCCAGGAACTGGAGCGCAGCAAAGGCATCGGCTTGAGCGGCGTGCAGATCGGTTCCAACATTAACGACCTCAACCTGAATGAAGAACGTTTCTTTCCCATCTTCGAAGCCTGCGAAAAACTCGGTATGGCCTTGCTGATCCACCCCTGGAACATCATGGGCGAAAAGAACATCCAGCGCTATTGGCTGCCCTGGCTGGTGGGCATGCCCGCCGAAACCTCGCGGGCCATTTGCTCCATGATCTTTGGCGGAATTTTTGAAAGACTCCCAAAGCTGCGCGTTAATTTTGCACATGCCGGCGGCTCGTTTTTGTCCACCCTGGGGCGGATCCAACACGGCTTCGATTGCCGTCCCGACCTGGTGGCCATCGACAACAACGTGCCCCCGAAAAACTACCTGGGCAAATTCTGGGTCGACAGCGTGACGCACGACCCGCTCATGCTCGAATACGTGCTGAAACTGCAAGGCTCCAAACGGATCACCCTGGGCTCGGACTATCCTTTCCCTTTAGGTGACCTGGAAATTGGAAAGTTCATAGAAGAAATGAAACTTGACCCCGGAATAACCGAAGACATTTTTTACCGGGCCGCATTGGAGTGGCTCGATTTGCCAAAAGAAAGATTTACCTGATGCGTTACCTCCTCCTACTCCTTCTAACCGCCCTCGCCTACCAGACCAGTTTCGCACAGAGCAAAGTGGACGAATACCTGATGCAGCAAGAGCAACTGAAAAAGACCCAGCTCCTGCGCGAACTCGACAGCGGCGTCTATTTCATGGACAACGGCGACTACGTCACAGCCGACGTCAAATTCCAATACGTGCTCGACCACATCAAGAGTGTGCCCTCCGACCTCACCTTCTTCTTTGGAAAGAATTCGTTCTTCCTTGGCAAGTACAAACAGAGCATCGACTGGCTGAACAAATACATTCAACTGAAAGGCACCAACGGCCAGTATTCCCAGGAAGCCGTGCAATGGCAGAAAAAGGCGGAAGTCGAGTATGTCAAACAAAAAACGCAAGACCCGAAAGTAGTGGGCAACATTCTGTCCACGAACTATGACATCGATTGTGGGCCCGGGGGGAAAGTTATTTGCCCCGTTTGCAAGGGCGAACACGTGGTGGTGAAAAAGGCCGCCTTTGGCAACACCTATAAGACGTGTGCCTACTGCGACGAGCATGGGTTGCTCACTTGCGTGGAGTACAACCAATTACTCCGCGGACAACTCAAGCCCAAAAACGCCGAGTAAAACCGCATTTTCCGCTTTGACGGAGAAGCGTTACCTTTGCCGCCGATTAACCTGCAATTAATCGCATCATGGCATTGTATAACCGCGTAAACGGCCGCGTCCTCAAGGAGAAAATGCGCGCCGAGACCCAAAAACGGGTCACCATCTCTTTCTATAAATACCACCACATCACCGACCCCGCCGTCTTTCGCGACCAGCTCTACCTGGGCCTGGAAGCCATGGAAGTGCTCGGCAGGATCTACGTGGCCACCGAAGGCATCAATGCCCAGATCAGCGTTCCCGAGGAAAAAACAGAAACGTTCCGCGCCTATCTCTACAGCATCTCATTCCTGAACAACATCCGCCTTAACATCGCCGTACAAGATGACGGCAAGTCGTTCTTCAAACTCAAGATCCTCGTCCGCAAAAAGATCGTAGCCGACGGCCTCGACGACAGCACCTTCGACGCCTCCAAGACCGGTGTCCACGTCAATGCCAAAGAGTTCAACGCACTGGCCGAGGACCCCAACACGATCATCGTCGACATGCGCAACCATTACGAAAGTGAAGTCGGCCATTTCAAAAACGCCATCCTCCCCGACGTCGACACGTTTCGCGAGGAATTGCAACTGGTGGAAGACCTCATGAGAGAACAGAAAGACAAGAACCTGCTCATGTATTGCACCGGCGGCATCCGCTGCGAGAAGGCCAGCGCCTGGATGAAACACCAGGGATTCAAGAACATTTTCCAGCTCAACGGCGGCATCATCGAATACGCCCGCCAAGTAAAGCAGGAAGGCATCGAAAACAAATTCATCGGCAAGAACTTCGTCTTCGACGAGCGCCTCGGCGAACGCATCACCGACGACATCATCGCCCTCTGCCACCAATGCGGCCAACCCTGCGACGACCACGTCAACTGTAAAAACGACGGCTGCCACCTCCTCTTCATCCAATGCAAAGCCTGCGCAGAAAAATACAACCAATGCTGCAGCGAAGAATGCCAACACATCCTCACCCTCCCCGAAGAAGCCCAAAAAGAAATCCGCAAAGGCGTGAACAAAGGACGCCAGGTCTTCAAAAAAGGCCGCTCCGAAAACATCCTACATAAACCCGAATAGGCGCAGCCATGCACAGTCTCCCGCCTCGGGGACTGTGCTATCTCGAATATAACCTGGACGCTAAATAATCCCGGGCTTATATGTATTTTACCCCCCCATGAAACCCAACTCCATCGCCCGCATCGGCATCATTAACGTCTCGGACCGCGCCAGCCAAGGCATCTACGAAGACATCCCCGGCAAAGCCATCGTCGAAACCCTCACCGAATACCTGACCAGTCCCTGGGAAAAAGAATACGCCGTTGTGCCTGACGAACAGGATCTTATCGAGCAAACCCTCATCGAAATGGCCGATGTGAAAGGATGCTGTCTCATTATTACATCCGGTGGAACCGGTCCAGCCCTTCGCGACGTGACACCCGAGGCCACGGAAGCGGTCTGCAACAAGCTTATGCCTGGATTTGGGGAGCTGATGCGAGCAAAAAGTCTTACATACGTGCCAACGGCTATTCTTTCGCGCCAGACCGCCGGCATCAGGAACCGAACTTTAATTGTAAATTTGCCAGGGAAGCCAAAAGCCATCCGGCAATGCCTGGAGGCCGTCTTTCCGGCGATACCGTATTGCATCGACCTGCTGGAGGGACCATTCATCGAGTGTAATGATCAGATAATTAGGGTATTTAGACCCCAGTAATTAAATTACGACTTTATGGCACGCATCAAATACTACTACGACACGGAAACGTGCAAATACGAGCGGGTGAAGACCCGCACCAGCGATGTTGTTTTAAATGCCTTGGGACTTCTCTCCCTCACCGTTGCCATGGCCGTAGGTCTGCTCATTCTCTACAGCAACTACTTCGAATCTCCCAAAGAACTCATCCTCCAGAACGAAGTGAAGGAGCTCGAATTCTATTACGACAAAATGACCAAGGAAGTAGAGTCGCTCAGCTCCATTCTCGAGAACGTGGAACACCGCGACGATAACATTTACCGCGTGGTGTTGGGCGCCGAGCCCATCGAAAAATCCATCCGCCATGCCGGCGTTGGGGGTGTGGATCGTTATGCCGAGTTGAAGGAAAAAGACTTTTCACGCAAAGAGATCGTCCTCAGCCTGAACGAGAAAGTGGACCAGCTCCGCCGCAAGATCTATATTGAATCCAAGTCACAAGACGAAGTGGTGTTGTTGGCCGAGAAGAAGGAAAAACTGTACGCCGCCATCCCCGCCATCCAGCCCATCTCGAACAAGCAACTCGTCGCGATCGCTTCCGGTTTCGGATGGCGTACGCACCCCATCTACAAAGTAAAGAAAATGCACACCGGTATCGACTTTGCCGCTTCGATCGGTACGCCCATTTATGCGACTGCCGATGGCACCGTGGCGGTGGCCGAAGTGAAATTTAGCGGCTATGGCAAGATGGTGGAAATCGACCACGGCTTTGGCTACCGGACACGGTATGCGCACATGCACGATTTCAAAGTGCACCTGGGGCAAAGCGTAAAGCGTGGCGACCTCATCGGTTTTGTGGGTAACACGGGCCTCTCCACGGCGCCGCACTTGCACTACGAAGTTTTCATCAAAGGTGTCCAGGTGGATCCTGTTCACTATTTCTACAACGATCTTTCGGCCGCCGAATACGAAAAAGTGTTGGAGCTTTCTTCGATCGAAAACCAGTCGCTGGGCATGTAACCATATTTCTGTCGCCAGACAAAGAAAACCCGGCGTGTCGCACATGCCGGGTTTTCTTTTTTTTAGTCTACCTTCGTTGTATCGTAATTCTTGTCTCATGTCCAGGCTGTTTACCCGATCGCTGACCCCCCTCTTTGTTTTCTTTTTTCTATCCAGCGCATGGTCGCAAGGCTGTAGCGATGCGGGCTTTTGCACCATGGGGGCCATGAAGCCCGATCAGCCCTACAGCAAAAAGATCGCGTTGAAGCTGCGTTCCATGGAGATCAGCTTCTACCGGGGCACCACCACGCTCACGCCGATCGTTTACGTGGCCACAGCCGATCTCAATTTCAGCCTCAACACCAAGACCTCCTTCCAGGTGAAGCTTCCCTACCAGGCCGTGAAGGGCCGGCTGGCCACCACGCAGGGCATGGGCGACATCTCCCTTTGCCTGACGCGCAACATCTTCTCTTCCGAAAAGTATGACATCAACTTTTCCGTTGGAGGCAAGCTTCCCACAAACAATTCCAACAAGCACGACGAAGAAGGCAATCCCTTGCCCATGTACTACCAAACCAGTTTGGGCACCTACGACTTCATCACGGGCATTTCCCTCATCAGCCGGAAATGGCTCTTTGCCACCGGGGTCCAGATCCCGTTCAACCGCAATGGCAACCAGTTCCTCTGGTCCAACTGGAACCCCGACAGTTCCCCCGATGAATTGGCCTACGTACATGAATATTCGCCGGCCAAGGAATTGCGCCGTGGCACCGACGTAATGCTCCGCATTGAGCGAAGCTTCCGGTTCTCAAGACTGAACTTCACGGTGGGCATGCTGCCCATCTACAGGATCTATCACGACGAGTTCACCGACGCCACCGGCCAGCGCGTCCGCCCCGACGGCGGCATGGGATTGGCCTTGTCTGCCACCGGCACGGTGGGCTACAGTTTCAATGTGCGCTCGGGCATCAAGGCGTTGGTAGCCCATAAGATCGTTAACCGCGAATACCGGGGAGACGGTCTCACGCGTGAGCTTGTGACTACGTTCGGCTACTACTATCGCTTCTGATCGCCATGAGAAAATATCTATTGTTGCTTGTCTTTCTGGGCACCGGGTCGCTTGCCGTGGCTCAGAAACTAAAAACCATCGATTCGCTTTTCTTTGATTCGCGCTATGACCAGGCGCTGCCGGTGATCGAAGCCAATTTAAAAGTCGCGCGCACGGCAGAGGAACGCTCCATCCTGGAAAACAAGAAGGCGGAGGCGCTGATCCGTGGCGGAAAATTCGCGGAAGCAGAAAAACAATTGAAGTTCCTGGCCGCGCAACCCGCGTCGGCCTATCAGCAGGCCATTACACAAACGAACTACGGTTTATTGTACCTGTACCAGGGCCGAAACGATCTCTCGCTAGAGGCCCTTCAAAATGCGTTACAGGACTTTGAGAAAGATCACAAAGAAAACAGTCTCGACGCTGCCCTCGCTTTATCGCATTTGGGCAACCTGTATCGCACCACCGGCAAATACACCCAGGCCGAAGAACACCTGGCCCGCGCGTTGGCCATCCGCCAAAGTTACCTGCGCGAAGACAACGAGTGGATCGCTGCCTCTTACAATGACCTCGGGTTGATCTACAGCATTACCGATCCCGACAAAGCCTTAACCTATTACGAAAAGGCATTGACCATTTACCAGAAGCTGCACGGCAAGGACCATCCCAAGATCGCCCTCACCAACACGAACACGGGTTTCGTCTACCGGCAGATGGAATTGTATGGCGACGCCGTGAACAACCTGGAGTCGGCACTGAAGACCTGGGAGAAGATCTATCCCCAACCCCACCCCACCAAAGCGTTTGTGCTGTTCAGCCTCGGCGAAACCTATTTGAAGATGGGCGACCGCAAAGCGGCACAAGGTTACTACGATCGCGCGCTGGCCATGTACGAGAGCAGCTATGGCAAGAAACACCCCGAACGCGCCTCCGTACTCAACGCCATGGGTAGTCTGAAACTGACCGATGGCAAGTTCGACGAAGCGCTCGCCGACTACCAGCAGGCCATGCAGGCGAACGTGCGCGGCTTCGAAAACAACGACCTCAACCAAAACCCGCCGCTGAAAGATTTCTACAACGGCAACACGCTGCTGTATTCCCTCATCGACAAAGCCCAGGCCCTGGAAGCACGCTACTATGGAAAGACACTAAAGCTTGCCGAGATGGAGCTGGCCGTAAAAACCCTCCAGCGGGCCGACTCCCTCATCGACCGTCTGCGGCAACAGATCGCCAACGAGAACGACAAGATCGCCCTGGGGGCCGTGGCAAATGATATCTATGCCGCCGGGGTTCGCATTGCCCAGGAGACCAGCGTGATCGCCCTGCACAAAAAGAAATGGCAGGCCCTGTCGTTCTATTTTGCAGAGAAGAGCAAGTCGGCCGTGTTGCTGGAGGCCATCTCGGATGTGAACGCCAAGTCATTTGCTGGCATCCCGGAAGCGCTGCTGGAGGAAGAGAAAAGCCTGAAGTCGGCGATCGCCCTCACGGCCCAGCAATTGGCTCAGAAGCCGACCGAATCGGAAGAGCGTTACCTGCGCGAAACGGCGTTCAATCTGAACCGAAGCTACGAGGCATTCACGAAGCAGCTCGAGACAAAATTCCCGGAGTATTACAACTTGAAATTCAACACCGCGTCGCCCTCCATCACCGAGTTGCAATCGCGTATGGACGCCCACACGGCCATCCTCAGCTATTTTACGGACGACAAGAATCATCACCTCTACATTTTCCTGGTCACCCAAAAGCACTTCAGCATTGTGGATCATGCGGTGCCCAAAGAATTTGACAAGTACATTACCGGGCTGCGCAACAGTTTATTCTTTAACGAGATCGAAACCTACAAGACCGCAGCACATGCGTTGTCCTCCCTGCTCATTCCGCCGCACATTCCCTCCAGCATCACCGACCTCGTTGTGCTTCCCACGGGCCGGCTAGGCATCATTCCCTTCGAAACCTTGGTGACCACGAAAATTAAAACGACCGATACGTATGCCACGCTCCCCTACCTGTTAAAGCGCTACGCGGTGCGGTATGAATTTTCGGCTTCGCTGATCTTACAGAAAGCGGCGATGAAGCCACCGACGGAAGCTTCCATCTTTTTATGCGCGCCGGTCACCTTCAATCCGCAGGATCACCTGGCCGAACTTCCCGGAACGGAGTCGGAAGTGAATGCGATCTCAAAATTATTTGGCGCACGCAACTTCAGAAGCGCCGTCTGCACACGCGACCAGGCCGATGAAAAAGTAGCCAAGTCCGACGCCCTGAAAAGTTACAGCTACCTGCATTTCGCAACCCACGGGATAGTGGACGAAAACAACCCGGAACTTTCGCGCATCTTCCTGCGCTCGGCCACTGGCACCGAGGATGGCAATTTGTTTACGGGAGAAATCTACAACCTGCAATTGAACGCCAACCTGGTGACGCTCTCGGCTTGCCAGACCGGGCTTGGAAAAATTTCAAAAGGTGAAGGCGTGATCGGATTATCGAGGGCACTCGTGTATGCGGGTGCAAAAAATATCATGGTCTCGTTTTGGAGCGTGGCCGATGAATCGACGGCCGAACTGATGCAGGATTTCTACAAGACCTTGCTGGAACATCCGGGCACAAACTTCAGCCAAAACCTGCAACAGGCGAAGTTGGATTTGCTGAAAACAGGCAAATTTGAGTCCCCGTATTATTGGGCTCCTTTTATCTTGATCGGGTATTGATTTTGGGGATTTTTTATTCTGCCCGTACAGTAGTTTGTGCGGTTAACACAACTACTGTATGGTGCAGATAAAACACATGTGAACGCTATGGCAAAAAGCTTTTTCACTGTGTGGAGAGAACTTTAAAGTAAGGGCATAAGTTCGACTTTTCCTAAAGAATTTCTGAAACTTTGTGAACCCTGAAAAAATGGCTTTTTTGCGGGGCCAAATTTGAAGGACCATGACATTTCTTCATTTCGGAAATGCGTCTTTTTTTAGTTAATTTATTGATTTACAGTGGTTTGAATTGTTATCCACAATCCATCCACAATCTGATTTTTTTTGAGAAAGTATGTACGAAGACAATTACAGGCAGCGGGGATTGCGTCAAAAACTGGTGAAAAAACTGGCCGAAAAAGGCATCAAAGATGAGGCGGTTTTGGCGGCCATAAACCGGGTTCCGAGACACGTTTTTTTTGAGAATGCACTGCTCGATCACGCCTACCAGGACAAGGCTTTTCCGATCGGTGAAGGCCAGACCATTTCACAACCCTACACCGTCGCCTTTCAAACCGAAAAGCTCGACATCAAGCCCGGCGACAAGGTGCTGGAGATCGGCACAGGGTCGGGTTACCAGGCTTGCGTTTTGCTGGAATTGAAAGCCAAAGTATACACCATCGAATACAACCGGAAGCTCTACGACACCGTCCGCGAGATGCTCCCCTCGCTCGGCTACAAACCTTATTTCTTTTATGGCGATGGTTCAAAAGGCCTTCCTCAAAAAGCACCGTTCAACAAGATCATCGTGACCGCTGGCGCACCCGTTGTGCCCACCGCCCTGACCGAACAACTCGCCGAAGACGGCATCCTGGTCATTCCCGTAGGGGATCGCGAAAAGCAAGTGATGCTCCGCATTCAGAAAAAAAATGGCAAGCTGATCAAAGAAGAGTACGCCAATTTTGCATTCGTTCCACTGCTCGGTGAGCAGGGATGGAAAGAGAAATGAAGATGTGTTAAGAAATAAGCAAGCGCGCGATAAATATGTGAGTACGGTGTCAGCGATGTAAAAAAGGCAGCACGGCTGGCTGATAGAGAATAATAAGTCGAGCCCTTGAAGAAGCGTAAGGAGTAGTTGAACGATGGAGTAAAAAGACAATCCGCTATCTGTTAAACCTACAGCAGGACGAACACAAAAGCGCTAACTTGTTTAGGACGGCGCAAATTTTAATAACGTCCCCAAGCCCGTAGGGCTTTCCCATCATAACCCCGGGTGCAACCCGGGGCAGCGAACAATTCCTAATTAACCCCAGCGGGGTTACCTTTTTAGGCTCCCCCCTTTCCTATACCAAAGCGCTTCAATAAAGGGATTGTTCATCGACGCCATGATGCGCACCCCAAAAGAGAACCCCTACGGGGTTGATTCACGTTTTGCGTCTACCCCTGGTTGCACCCGGGGTTATGATCGGGAAGCCCTACGGGCTTGGTGACGCATTTGAGCGTGTCGCATTTGGACGCAGCGAATGGAAGGGACCTAGCTCAACTACTCCTTCAAAAAAAAATCCATTTGCTAAAACTTCGTTAAAAGAAAATCCTTGAACGCTGCAAACTCCTTCGTTGCCGGAATCGTCTTCTTTTTTCCTTGCATGAACTTTTGCAATGCCGGTGGGATCTCGATAGTTCGACCTAAAGTGTCCTCCACCACTTCCTTGAATTTTGCCGGGTGTGCTGTTTCCAGGAAAATGCCCGTCACATCTTCTTTGGTTTCCTGTACGTATTTCTTTAACCCCAGATAGCCGATCGCGCCGTGAGGGTCCATGATGTAACCCTGGCCCGCGAAGACTGCACGCATGGCCTGCTGTGTTTCTTCGTCGCTAAAAGCATAGCCGCGAATGTCTTTGGAAAGGGCTTCGAAGTTCTTTCCGAACAACTCCAGCATCCGCACAAAGTTGCTGGGGTTGCCCACGTCCATGGCGTTGCTGATGGTTTGCTGCGACGGGCGGGGACGAAACGTTTGGGTCTTCAAATATTCAGGGACCACGTCGTTGCTGTTGGTCGCGGCGATGAAGCGGTGTATCGGCAGGCCCATACGCTGCGCGAGCAATCCGCCGGTGATGTTGCCGAAGTTTCCGCTGGGGATGGAATAGACCACCGGTTTTTTCAACGCCTGCACCTTGGCAAAGGAATAGAAGTAATAGAACGACTGTGGGATCAGTCGCGCGATGTTGATGGAGTTGGCCGAGGTGAGAAAGAATTTCTTTTTCAGATCGGCATCCAAAAACGCCTGCTTCACCAGATGTTGGCAATCGTCGAACGTGCCCTCTACTTCCAGGGCCGTGATGTTCTGTTCCAGGGTGGTGAACTGCTTTTCCTGGATCTCGCTCACTTTGCCAGACGGATATAAGACCACCACGCGCGTTCCCGGCACGCCCAGAAAGCCGTTGGCCACGGCACTACCCGTATCGCCTGAAGTTGCGGCCAGGATCACAATCTCCTGGTGTTGCTGTTTTGCAAAATAGCCCAGCAACTGGGACATAAACCGCGCGCCAAAGTCTTTGAAAGCTAGCGTGGGACCATGAAACAACTCCAGCGAATAAACCCCCTCCTCTACTTTCACCACGGGTGCATCAAACTGCAGCGTATGTTTTATGATGCGTTGCAATTCCTCTTTCGGAATATCGTCACCGATGATGGCTTGTGCCACGGTGAAGGCCATGTCTTCAAAGGAGATTCCCGGAAGGGCATCAAAGAATGCTTTTGGCAACACGGGGATACGCTCGGGCATATACAGTCCGTTGTCGGGTGCAAGACCTTGTGTGACGGCCTGGCGGAGGTCTACTTTGAGGGAGGGGTTATTGGTGCTGTAAAATTTCATTCCTGTTTTTTAATGTTTACGAATGTCTCCATTCGAAGGGATACTATTCTTTTCTAGGCGACAACGCGGGCTCCCGCATCGTTGATCTTGGATACGAAGACGTCGCTCTTCAGTTTCATGGACTCGAATTGTTGTTGCAAGGCTTTGCCCACGCGTTCGGCGATGCTGTACTCTGTGCTCAGCGAAAAGATCGTCGGCCCGGAGCCGGAGATGCCGCAACCCAGCGCGCCGTTTCTCAACGACTCGGCCTTGATATTCTCAAAGCCTGGGATGAGTGCTGCGCGAATCGGCTCGGCCACCACGTCGTGCAGGGAGCGCATGATCAGTCCATAGTCGGGTTTCATCAGGCCCACCACCAGGCCGGCAATGTTGCCCCACTGCGTGATGGCATCCTTCATGGGAATGGAGGCTTTCAATACTCTTCGTGAATCTTCGGTCTTCAACTCCAGGTGGGGATGTACCAGCGTGCAGTAGAGGTTGGGTGGTGTGGGGATCTTGGCCACGTCGAGGGGAGCATAGCCACGGATCAACACAAAGCCGCCTAGTAGTGAAGGCGCCACGTTGTCGGCGTGGGCCGAGCCACAGGCGATGCGTTCGGCTTCCATGGCAAAGGGCAACAGTTGCTCTCGCGAAAGCGGGTTGTCATACAGGTGGTTGATGGCCACCAACGCTGCCGCGGAACTCGCCGCGCTGGAGCCCATGCCGCTGCCCAGGGGCAACTTCTTGTGCAACACGATCTCCGCGCCTTGTTCGCTGCCAATCGACTCCAGGAAGGCTTCCACAGCCACTCCCGCCGTGTTGCTGCTGGCGTGCAGGGGAAGTCTTCCCCCATCGCCGGTGATCTGTTTAATGACCACTCCCGGTGTTGACGTGAGCGTGATGATCACTTCATCGGCGGGCGCTTCAACGGCAAAACCGAAAATGTCGAACCCGCACGATACGTTGGCCACGGTGGCGGGGGCTAATGCTTTTATGGATTTCATGGGTTGATCGATGGGGTCTTAAAGTTTGTATCTGGTTTGTATGGCGATCGCTATTTGGCATAGTGACCAATGCGGATCACATCCGCAAAAACTCCTGCCGCCGTCACCTCCGCACCGGCACCGGGACCGCGGATCACCATGGGGCGGTCGTGGTAGCGCTCCGTGGTGAGCAAGATGATGTTGTCGCTGCCCGACAGGGAGTAGAACGGATGCTTGCCTTCTACGGATCCCAGTTGAATCTTCACCACACCGTTGTCCAGCACGGCCATGTAGCGCAACTTCTGATTCTTGTCGGCTGCTTTCTTGCGCAGCGCCTCAAATTCAGCGTCGTGTTTTTCCAGGCGTTTCATGAACTCGTCGATGGAGATATCTCCCTGGCACGATTCGGGCACGAGGTTTTCCACTTTGATGTCGCCCAGTTCCATGCTCAGGCCGGTTTCGCGGGAGAGGATAAGGATCTTGCGGGCCACGTCCATGCCGTTGAGGTCGTCGCGCGGATCGGGTTCGGTATAGCCTTTGGCTTTTGCTTCTTTCACCACGTCGCTGAATTTTGTTCCCTCCTCAAAGGAGCTGAAGATATAGTTCAGCGTTCCGCTCAGCACAGCCTCTATGCGCAATACTTTGTCGCCGCTCAACAACAAGTCGTTCATGGTGTTGATCACGGGCAATCCCGCGCCAACATTGGTTTCGTAAAGGAACTTCGCACCGCGTTGAAACGCCGTCGCCTTCAACTTCTGGTATTCTTCCATGGAAGAGGAGTTCGCTTTTTTATTCGGTGTCACGATGGAGACGTTTGCCGACAGGATGGCTTCATAAAAAGCGGTCACATCCGGGCTCGACGTGCAGTCCACAAAAATGCTGTTGGGCAAATTCAGCGAAAGCATCTTGTCATAGAACGCCTGCATGCTCATGTCTTCGCCTTCTTTCACCAGCCGGTCAACGGCGGTGGTCAGCGTGAGGCCATCTTCTTCGAAAAGCATCTTGCGGCTGTTGGCCACAGCGACCACGTTCACTTCCAGCCGGTTCTCTTTGGCCAGCTTGGCAAATTGTTCGTTGATCATCGCCAGCAAGGCTTTACCGATCAGCCCGGTGCCTACCAGGTATACATTCAAGAGTTTGCGATCGGACAGGAAAAATGCTTCGTGCAAAGCATTCAGCGCTTTTGCAGCGTCCACTTGAGGGATCACGGCCGAGATGTTGCGCTCGGACGATCCTTGTGCGATGGCCACCACGTTCACGCCGTTTTTCCCCAACGCACTGAACATACGTCCGCTGGTGCCCGGGCTGTGCTTCATGCCATCGCCCACAACGGCGACGATCGACAGATCGGTCTCCACCGGGATCTCGTCGATTTCTTCGTTGCGGATCTCGTATTGAAATTCTTTTTCGATGGCCGCCTTGGCGCGGTGAGCATATTCATTTTCAACGGCAAAGCAGATCGAGTGCTCCGACGAGGCCTGGCTGATGAGGATCACGTTCACGTTCTCGCGGGCCAGTGTGGCGAACAAGCGCATGGAGGCGCCCACCACACCCAACAGTCCGCTTCCCTGCAAACTGAGCAGGCTCACCCCGTTCATCGACGAGATGCCTTTGATCATTTTACCATTCTTCGATTCCGCGTGGATCACGGTGCCTTCGAAGGTGGGGTTGAAGGTGTTCTTGATCCAGATGGGGATCTTGTTCACCATGGCGGGTTGCATGGTGGCCGGGAAGATCACCTTAGCACCGAAGTGCGAAAGCTCCATAGCCTCCTCGTAGCTCATCTGTGGCACGGTGAAGGCTTTCTTTACCTTGCGCGGATCGGCGGTCATCATGCCATCGACGTCGGTCCATATTTCCAGGTCGGTGGCGTGCAGGGCGCCGGCGAAGATGGCGGCGGTGTAGTCGGAGCCGCTGCGGCCCAGGGTCGTGGTCTCGCCGCTTTCGGAGGTGGCCACAAAGCCGGTGATGATCTGGACGTCCTGGTGGTGTTTGAAGTATTCAGCGATCAGCTTGTTGGTCGTAACAAAGTCAACCTTGGCATAGCCGAAGTGGCCGTCCGTGCGGATCACTTTGCGGGCATCGAGGAACTCGGCGGCATGGCCGCGGTCTTTGAACGCTTCGGCAATGATGTAGGCAGAAAGGCGTTCGCCAAAGCTCATCACGTAGTCTAACGTGCGCGGTGTACGCTCTTTCACGAGGTATACGCCATGCAGCACGTCTTCCAACTCGTTCATCATAAACTTGACCTGGGCGAGGATGCCGCTTTGGCGCTGGATGTTGATGAGTTCGCGCACCGCTTCGAGGTGTCGCTTCTCCAACTCGGCCAGCTTGGTCTTGTATTCCAGGTTGCCTTGCAGGGCGAGGTGGCTCACTTGAATGAGCCCATCGGTGACGCCGCCAAATGCCGAGAACACAATGGCAATGTCGCCCGTGAGGAGAGGTTTTACGATTTCGATAACCGACTGTATCCGGGCAGGAGTGGCAACCGATGAGCCACCGAATTTCAGGACCTTCATGTAAAAATTATGGTTTGAGATGATGATTTCAACTAGACTACTAGGGTGACCAGTTCATCCAACTCCTGGAGGTGGACACTAATCGGCATGGCTGGGGTATGGGATCACGTACGGGTCACCCCGTAATGATGGTAATGGTAGAAATGGTGATGATGGAAGGGCAAGCCGGAGCAGCCTTTGTGATAAAGGAGCCGCTGAAAGGTATGGTGAAAGTCGCTTGCATTTTTTTGACGCACCGAAATAATGAAATGATCCACTTGATTGCAAAGTATTTTTTATGATTTTTGCACGAACTAACGGTTAGTAGTGCGTTGGCAACGTTTGAAATGAAATTTCGAGACACGCCAAGCCTGTTCAGACCCCAAAGTTTGTTCATCACGACTGCTTCCGTCCGGTTTTGTTTCATTGCTTATCCTGATCCATGTCCCGAAAGAAAAAATTTCCCCGTGAGTCCTTTGTCAGCATGACGGAGCTTGTTTTGCCCAACGATACCAATACCCTGAACAACCTGATGGGTGGAAGGCTCATGCACTGGATGGACATTGTGTCGGCCATTTCCGCGCAGAAGCACTCCAACAGCACGGTGGTCACCGCATCGGTGGACAACATCTCGTTCAAACACCCTATCCGGTTGGGCAACGTGGTCACCCTGAAGGCGAAAGTGACGCGGGCCTTCAACTCCTCCATGGAGGTGCGCATCGACGTGGAGGCCGAAGATGTTCCCAACGCCCACAAGTTCGAGAGCAACGCGGCCTACTTCACCTTTGTGGCCCTCGATCCCCAGGGAAAAACGAGAGACGTTCCCGAAGTGGAGCCCGAAAATGACGAGGAGCGCGCTTTATATGATGGAGCGCTTCGCCGCCGGCAGCTGCGCCTCATTCTTTCCGGCAGAATGAAACCATCGGAAGCCAAAGAACTCAAGTCCATTTTTGATATCAGCGAATCATGACCACCCCATCGTCTTCCCTCGAAAGTCTTTACCAGGAGGAGCTATACAGCCTGCCCAGTCCCGTGCTGTTCATCCTAAACCAGCCCTGGGAAAGCATTTCCGAACCCGACAAGACCGTGCTCACCAAAATGATCGGTGCCCTGCGGCTCTCCCTGGCGTCGGTGCGCATCATCACCCGCCCGGAGTTCACCCTGGCCGACATCTCGGCCTATGCGCCCACGAAAGTGATCGCGCTGGGTGCCCGCTTCAAAGCATCACCCGACCTCTATAAGCACCTATCCCAGGACGGTGTTTCCGTTGTAGCCGGCGACGCCTTGCCCGCGCTCGACGATGTTAAAAAGAAGAACCTGTGGCTGGCCTTGCGACAGATGTTTGGCGTGTGATCGTGTGTGCCTGTACTTTTTTTGATTAAGATACCGCATCGGGTACGGGACTTTTGCGGGTTTGCGTCCTTCTCCTATATTTGCGGTTCTTTAAAAATGTCATGGCGCCTAACCGCTTGATTTTTACGAAGTAAACTACATCCTAAATTATAACCATGAACAGTATTCTATATCTTATCCCGGCCTTTGGAGTTGTTGGGCTCATCGTTATGGCCATTAAGTCCGCCTGGGTCAAAAAACAAGATCCCGGAACTGCCACCATGCAGGAATTGGCTGGCTACATCGCCGATGGTGCCATGGCCTTTCTGCGGGCCGAGTGGAAGATCCTGGGTTACTTTGCCGTTATCGCCGCCATTCTTTTGGGATGGTCCGGAACGTTGGTAGCAGACTCCTCGCCGCTGATTGCCGTTTCGTTCCTGCTCGGTGCCGTGCTTTCCGCCTTCGCGGGATACATTGGCATGAAGATCGCCACCAAAGCCAACGTGCGCACTACACAAGCCGCCCGCACCAGCCTGGCACAAGCCTTGAAAGTATCGTTCACCGGTGGTTCGGTGATGGGTATCGGAGTAGCCGGATTGGCCATCCTTGGTTTAGGAAGCTTGTTCATTGTTCTCTTCCAGATCTTCGTACCTGAAGGCGCTGCCATCAACGGCATTGAAATGAAACGCGCGATCGAAGTGCTCGCAGGCTTCTCGCTGGGCGCTGAGTCTATCGCCTTGTTCGCCCGGGTAGGCGGCGGGATCTATACAAAAGCTGCCGACGTTGGTGCTGACCTCGTGGGCAAAGTAGAAGCCGGCATCCCCGAAGACGACGTTCGCAACCCCGCCACCATCGCCGACAACGTAGGTGACAACGTGGGGGACGTAGCCGGTATGGGGGCCGACTTGTTCGGTTCCTATGTGGCCACCATCCTCGCCACCATGGTGTTGGGTCAGGAGATCGATGCCTCGGCCGATAAGTTCGGCGGCCTCTCTCCCATCCTGTTGCCCATGATGATCGCCGGTCTCGGCCTCATCTTCTCCATTGTAGCCACGTGGTTTGTCCGTATCAAACAAGAAACCGATAGCGTGCAAAACGCCTTGAACATCGGCAACTGGTCCTCTATTATTATGACGGCCATCGCTTCTTATTTTGCTGTACACTACCTGCTCCCTGAAACCCTTGTTCACCGCGGCACCGCGTTCACATCCAACGATGTGTTCATGGCCATTATCGTCGGTCTCGTGGTGGGAACATTGATGAGCCTTATCACTGAATATTATACGGCCATGGGCAAGCGCCCTGTGCTCTCTATTATCCGTCAATCCGGAACCGGCCATGCCACCAACATCATCGGCGGTCTTTCCGTGGGCATGGAATCGACCGTGTTGCCGATCATTGTGTTGGCCGCAGGTATCATTGTCTCTTTTGAATTTGCAGGCTTGTATGGTGTATCCATCGCCGCCGCCGGCATGATGGCAACCACCGCCATGCAGTTGGCCATCGACGCCTTCGGTCCCATCGCCGACAACGCCGGTGGTATCGCCGAAATGAGCCAGCTTCCTGAAGAAGTACGTCACCGCACCGATAACCTGGATGCTGTTGGTAACACGACCGCTGCCACCGGAAAAGGTTTTGCCATCGCTTCTGCTGCCTTGACTTCATTGGCATTGTTCGCCGCCTTCGTGGGCATCTCCGGCATCACCGCTATTGACATTTACAAAGCTCCCGTATTGGCCGGCCTGTTCATCGGCGGCATGATCCCGTTCATCTTTTCTTCGCTGGCAATTGCGGCCGTAGGTCGTGCAGCGATGGACATGGTGAATGAAGTGCGGAGACAATTCCGCGAAATTCCGGGCATCATGGAATACAAATCCAAGCCTGAGTATGAAAAGTGCGTGGCTATCTCCACCAAAGCCTCCATCCGCGAAATGATCGCTCCCGGCGCTATTGCCCTGCTGGTGCCCGTGATCGTGGGTTTCACCTTTGGTCCCGAAGTACTGGGTGGTGTGTTGGCCGGCGTAACGGTTTCCGGCGTGCTGATGGGTATGTTCCAATCCAACGCCGGTGGCGCATGGGACAATGCCAAGAAATCTTTTGAGAAAGGCGTGGAGATCAACGGTCAGGTTTATTACAAAAAATCCGAGCCCCACAAAGCGTCTGTAACGGGCGACACGGTGGGCGATCCTTTCAAGGATACCTCCGGTCCTTCGATGAACATTCTGATCAAGCTGACCTCGATCGTCGCGCTGATCATTGCACCCCATATTTCGCACCACGATCACGCAGCAGCGAAAGCCGTGGAGACAAAGCCTGTGGTGGAGAAAGTGACCACGGTAGCTCCCTAAGCTCCAAAGAAAACCATTGATCGAAGAGCCCCGGTAATGCCGGGGCTTTTTTTTACCCCCCTGGTCCCCTTTGAAGGGGGGCGTCATTTTATTTAGTGCTGGGTTATTACTATTTTTTAGCATGAAAATGATCTTACCATTGATGCTGGTTGCTTTTTCAAGCCAGGCACAGTCTATTGTAGGAAAGTGGAAAACCATCGATGAAAATACAGGGGAAGCCAAGTCGGTAGTAGATATCTTTGAACGCGGGGGCAAGTTCTACGGGAAGATCGTGAGGCTCTTTTCGGAGAGCGACCCTGATCCTGTGTGCGACAAATGTGACGAGGAAGACCCCCGGTTTCGCAAAAAGGTCATCGGCATGGAGATCCTCCTGGACTTGGAGCGTCATGGCGAGGAGTTTTCAGAAGGGACCGTTTTGGACCCTGAGGATGGAAAAGTTTACCGGTGTAAACTATGGCTGGAGGGTAAAAACCTGAAGATCAGAGGATACTGGGGGCCGTTTTTTCGAACCCAAACGTGGGAGAAGGCGTCCTGAAAAGCAAAAAGTCAGCCAATTCGGTAAAAATTACAGCATAAGAAGGGTTACTAAGCCGCTAAAACATGGTATTCAGGTCGAACTCCAACATGAACGAGAAAGAGATCTTTGAGCGCATTTGCAAAGGCGATGAGAAGGCTCTCGAGTTCCTGTATCAGAAATATTACCGGATGATGACCAAGCTAGTCATCTCCAACAGCGGCACGGAGGAGGAAGCCCGCGACATATACCAGGACGCCCTGGTGGTGTTCTGGCAAAAAGCAACCTCGGGCAACCTGGTGTTGACCTCGAAAATGAGCACCTACATCTACAGCATCTGTCAGAACCTGTGGAGAAAAGAGCTCGATCGAAAAAAACGCCTCTCCAATGAAGAAAAAGACGGCTCTGTTACGTTGGATACAGATACGGCCGAACGTGAGAAGATCATTGCCAAGTGCATTGACCAATTGGGCGAAACCTGCAAGAAGGTGTTGATGTTCTACTACTTTGAGGAGATGTCGATGCAGGATATCGCAGACAAACTTGGCTTCGCCAACACCGACACCGCGAAGACAAAAAAGTATAAGTGTAAAAAGAAATTAGATGACCTTGTCAAAGCCCAGTATACGGAGCATGACTTTTTAGATTAGGACTTATGGTATCAGAAAAAGATTTTGAAACGCTGGATCACTACGTGGGCAACCGCCTGAACGCGCAAGAGAAAGCCGCCTTTGAACAGCAGCTCGCCAACAACGCCGAGTTGCAGCAGGCGCTGACCGTTCAGGAGCAGATTGCCGGTGGTCTACGCAAGGCACGCGCCGCAGAGTTGAAGCAGCTGTTGAAGAATGTGCCGGTTTCCACCCTACCCACCCAGCCCTCGCTGCTGGGCCGCATCGGCCTCTGGGCAGCTGCTGCCGGTGTAGCAGGCAGTGGTCTGTACTTCTACCTCAACCAGGACGATGCCAAGGCCGTACCGGCCACCTCGCCCACCACGGAGATAAAACAGGACGTTACTGCAGTAGAACCGGCGCCCCAAGCGGAGGCCGTCCAGGTACCGGCAGAAACCCAGTCCAACTCCAACGCCTCGAACAAGACGGAACCCGTAGCCCCGAAAACAGCCACGGATAAAGCAGAAGAGAAAACGACCGAACGCAATACCATCGAGGCATACGATCCCAGTGCTGAAACCGAAAACAGCAGTGCTTCCACCGCTACCGCGGACGAATCGCCCCGCACCTCCACACGTTCTACGATCGTGGCCGAAACGGATGTCACCAACAAGAAATACCACTTTCACTACCAGTTCAAGGAAGGCAAGTTGTTCCTTTACGGAATTGAAAAGAACCTCTATGAGATCATGGAGTTCTTCGCCGACAACAAGCGGACGATGTTCCTCTACTACAAAGACAACTACTACCTGCTGAACGACGAAAACGATAAAGTCAGATCACTCACGCCGATCAAAGATCCGGCCCTGGTGAAACGACTCAATGCTTCGAGAGGTCATTAACTAATTTTAGACCCTCTCCAATCCCAAAGCCCCGCCCCGCGCGGGGCTTTTTATTTTCAGTTCACATGCCCAAAAGCCCGTTCATCCGGCCCGCCCGTTAACCGCTTCCGCAGCCTCGGTTGATTCGGGATTTTCTTCTACCTTTGCCCATTCGCATGGAGAAAACGAAACACAAAAAGAAATTGGGAGGCTACCCCGCCGTGGGCGTGGTGATCAGCATCACGCTGGCCCTGCTCGTGACCGGCGTTTTTGGAATCCTCGTCATGTACTCGCAGGAACTGGAAGACCAGATCCGCCAGAACATCCGCATGCAAGTCTATCTGAAATCCAACCTCACGGAGACCCAGCGCCTCCAGATCGAAAATAAGCTCCTGTCGCAATCCTACGTGGACAAAGCACACGGCCGCGGTGTGGAATACGTTTCCAAGGACGAGGCCGCCAAGAAATTCATTGCCGAAACGGGCGAGGACTTCGTGAAATTCATCGGCGAGAATCCCCTCCGCGATGCCTACCTGGTGAGCATCGACCGCAACTATCACTCGCTCACGGAAATGGAGAAGATCAAGAGCGACATCAAAAAAATGAACGGCGTGTTCCAGGTGTTCTATGTGGAGGCCCTGATCGACTCCGTGAACAGCAATGTGACCAAGATCGGGTTGATCCTGATCGGGCTCATTGCCGTTTTGCTGGTCACCGTGGTCTTGCTGATCAACAACACCTTGCGCATTGCTTTATTTTCGCAGCGCTTTCTCATCCGCAGTATGCAATTGGTGGGTGCCAAGAAATGGTTCATCCTTCGCCCCTTTCTCGTGCGGGCGGCCGGCTATGGCATGCTTTCCGGATTGATTGCTGCCGCGCTGTTGTGGAGCTTGTCCAACTATGCGCAATCCAAGATCGCCGATTTGTCTATTCTTCACAGTCAAAATTCATTTCTCACCCTGCTGGGCTTTCTGCTGGTGCTGGGCATGATCGTAGCCGTGTGCAGCACGTTCTTCTCGATCCGTCGTTACCTGAGAATGTCTTTGGACCAACTATACTGAAAAACTGAAACCACTCATGGAAAGCAAACTTCCCTTTGGAAAAAAGAATTATCAACTCATGATCGCCGGTGTGCTTGCGCTGGTCATCGGATTTATCGTCATGAGCATCGACAAACAACAACACGGCTTTGGCTTCCTGGGCCTCACGCTGGGACCCATCATTGTGATGGGCGGGTTTGCCCTCGAGATTTGGGCCATTCTTCACAGGCCCACCAAATAGTTTTCGCAGGCCCCTCGCCCATACTAAACTAAACGGCAACCCTACAACCCGTCGCTGCTATGACCATTTTTCACGCCATCCTGCTGGCCATCATTGAAGGGCTTACAGAATTTTTACCGATTTCTTCAACAGGCCACATGATCATCGGCTCTTCGCTGATGGGTATTGCCACCGATCCGTTCACCAAGATGTTTACGGTAGCCATCCAGCTCGGCGCCATTCTGTCGGTTCTCGTTTTGTATTGGAGGAGATTCTTTCCGAAGGGAAAGACCCTCAAAGAACTGCTACCTTTTTATTTCAAGTTGCTCGTGGCCTTTATTCCTGCTGGCGTCTTGGGATTGCTGCTCAATGACTATATCGACGCGCTATTGGAACGCGTAGACGTGGTAGGTTATATGCTCGTCGCAGGCGGTGTCTTCTTTCTTTTTGTCGACAACATATTCCGTGAAAGCGAAAATGCACCCGACCGGGAGATCACCTTTCCCACGGCTTGGAAAATCGGATTCTTTCAAATCATTTCCCTGGTACCCGGTGTCTCGCGCTCGGCAGCCACCATCATCGGTGGTTTAGCTCAAAAATTGAATAAGAAATCGGCGGCAGAGTTCTCATTCTTTCTTGCGGTGCCCACGATGTTTGCTGCTACCGGGTACAAAATTCTCAAGTTCTATATAGGCGGCGGAACATTTGGCTCGCATGAGATCACCCTGCTGGCCGTGGGCAACATTGTGGCCTTTCTGGTAGCGATCCTGGCCATCAAATCGTTCGTCACTTTCCTGACGCGCCACGGCTTCAAGCTCTTTGGATACTATCGCATTGCGGCGGGCGCGCTCATCCTGATCCTGTATTACCTCGGGGTTGGTCTTACCGTCGTTTGATCATGGACGCGCAAGCTGCCGATCCGGGTCGCATCCTGCTGGTGAACAAGCCCCTGAAGTGGACCTCGTTCGACGTGGTGAACAAGCTGCGCTATAAGCTTAAAATCAAAAAGATCGGGCACGCCGGTACGCTGGATCCACTGGCCACGGGATTGCTCATCATTTGCGTGGGCAAAATGACCAAGCGCATCGAAGAATTCATGGGACAGGAGAAGGAATACACCGGCACCTTCATCATCGGGCAAACCACGCCCTCCTACGACCTGGAGACGGAAGTGTCGGAACAAAAAGACATCCGCGGCATCACCCCCGAAATGATCCAGGCCGCCGCGCACTCGCTGACCGGTGTGTTACAACAATTGCCTCCTCAACATTCTGCTATCCGCGTCGGCGGAAAAAGAGCGTATGAATTTGCCCGCGCGGGGAAATCCATCGAACTGACACCCCGAGAAATAGAGATCCGGGAATTTGAGATCACGGGCATGCAATTACCCGAAGTTCATTTTAGGATTGTGTGTACCAAAGGCACGTACATTCGCAGCATGGCCCGCGATTTTGGTGATGCCCTGCACGTAGGCGCCTACCTTTCGGCACTTTGCCGCACGCGTATCGGCGAATTCAGGCTTGCGGATGCTGTTGCCATAGAGGATGTGGAGCCCATGCCACCCAAAGACGCTTCAGGCGATGCGATGGCGGTCAACCCTCTTGACTAGACGCCCGGTCTACGCTTTCTGTAATACCTTTTTTATGATCTCCACCACCAGGCTTCGGTCGGCTACGGGCAAATTGGATCCCGAAGGCAAGCACAGTCCCTGATCGAAAAGTCTGTCGGACACGCCGTTGACATAGGATGGTGCATCTTTGAACACCGGTTGCGCGTGCATCGGCTTCCACAGCGGACGGCTTTCGATGTTTGCGGCTTCCAACGCCAGGCGAATGTCTTCGCGGGTAACGCCATGGGTACCCGCCGGGTCGATCAGCATCGTGGTGAGCCAGCGGTTGCTGAAACTGTGTTCCGGCTCTGGCAGAAAATACAAGCCGGGAATAGACCCAAGCTCGCGGGTATAGTATTCAAAATTTGCTCTCCGTTGGCGCACGCGTTCATCCAGGACCATCATTTGGCCCCGGCCAATGCCTGCACAAATGTTGCTGAGGCGATAGTTGTAGCCGATCTCGCTGTGTTGATAGTGCGGTGCAGGATCACGCGCCTGTGTGGACAGGAACCGGGCCTTTTTTATCCAGGCTTCGTTTTCCGACACTAACGCGCCACCACCCGATGTCGTGATGATCTTATTCCCGTTGAACGAATAGATCCCGAAGTCGCCAAACGTGCCCAGGCGCTTGCCTTTATAGGTGGCTCCCAGAGCCTCGGCTGCGTCCTCGATCACGGGAATCTCGTGGCGGCGGGCCACGGTCATAATATCTTCAATACGGGCTGGAGTGCCATAGAGGTGCACAGCGATGATAGCCTTGGGTTTTCTGCCGGTCTTGCGACGACGATCGGCGATGGCTTCCTCGAGCAACGCCGGGTCCATGTTCCAGGTCGACGTCTCGGAATCCACAAACACGGGTGTAGCACCCTGATACGCAATGGGATTACAAGATCCTGAAAAAGTAAAGCTTGAGCAGATTACCTCGTCTCCGGGTTTTACATCGAGCAGGATCAGGGCCAGGTGGATGGCCGCCGTGCCGGAACTGAGGGCTGCGCAGTGGGGGATGTTGTTATACTTGGCCAGGGCCTCTTCAAATGCTGGGATATGGGGACCAACGGGCGAGACCCAATTGGTCTCAAAGGCCTCTGTTACAAACCTGGCTTCGGCTTCTCCCATGTGAGGAGAAGACAGCCACACTTTATCTTTTATCATACGGGGCGTAAATATACGTGTTCCACCTTAAAACCCCAGGGTCGCAGGTTGAATCACCAAATTTGCTGGCTGAGGCGCTTGGTGTTGTTCAACCGCAGGGCGATCACCAGTTCGTGGCTTCCGCTGCTGAACTGCTGCATGCCTCCGGACGATACTTCATAGGAATACGAAGCGCCGAGCTTTTCATTCAGGTTGAACCCAACGGTGCCCACAATGCTCTTTATATCGCGATAGGTGACACCAAACCACAGTTTCTGCTCCAGGTATACTTTCACATTGTAGTCGATCAGAAACTTATTGTCTTCCTGCATCAACACCAACACACTCGGCTTGATGTCGACGGCCGGGCTGACGGGAAAGGACACGCCGGCTTGCGCCGAGCCTTTATAGAACTGATCGCTAAACGCTGCCTCCGAGGTTTTGAGGACAGAATTCACCAGCGGCAAGTATGACACCCCAAAATAGTAGCGCGGCCCATATACCATGATGCCTGCTCGTACATTGAGATTGGTGTGGTTCGCGCCGTTGGCCACCAAGTCCTGGTAAAACTGATCGGGTTGTGCGTTTATGCCCAGGTATAATTTACTGACGTCGATCTTCGTGTTGTCGATGAGCACGCTGAGGCCGGTAGACAGCATGGCCTTTTTCCCTACCGGGTAGTGAAACGCATATGTGATGCCACCGCCAAGCCGTTTCATGACGCCGATGTTTTCGTTGAACACGTTTATGCCCAGGGCCTGAATGCTCTTCTTGATGCCGGGTACCTCTTCGTTCTTTTTCTGCGGATCGACGGTTCCCGTGCGGGTCGAGTTCATGTTCAGGTCCAACGGTTCTTTGATGCGCACCGTATAGGCGAGGTTAATAAACTTCGGCGCATTTTTTCCAAAGCCGGCCCATTGATAGCGATAGCCCAGCTTCAGGTCCTGGTATCCCTCCACGCCCGCAAAGGCCGGGTTGAACATGGACATGAACTGAAATCCCTGGTTGCTGTTGGGCACGTACTGCGCCCTCGCCGTGGAAATCGTGAGACACAAAAGCACGATCGGTAAAAATCTTCCCATTTCTTCTTAGCGTAAAATGGTTACGGTCCCCTTATAGCGAACCTTGTTGAATTTCAAGTCTATGGTATAGAAGTAGGTGTCCACCGGCAATACCTCGCCGTTGTATGTTCCATTCCAATGCGTGTCGAACCCCTGTGTACGAAACAGCAATGTGCCTCTTTTGTTGTATACGCTTACCTCGGCATCCTGGTATTGGTCCGTGCCGTTGGCCGAAGAGATGACCCAGGTTTCGTTGGCCTGGTCGCCGTTGGGTGTGAAGGCCGTTGGAATGTCCAGGTCCCGGAAGTTGTAGATCAAGGTAATGACGCGGTCCTTCGTTTCGCTAAAGCTCTTGCCATCGGTCAATGTGACGTATACGGTACGCGAATCCAGGATAATGTCCACCGCATTGATATAGTTGTATTTGACGGAGCGTATGGCGTCCCTGTATTCCCTGGCGGTTGCTTTGCCTGTGAGGCTCAGCACGCCGGAGTTTGGATTGAAGGTGCCTTTGATGTTGGTGGTGTTGGTGAAGAGGAGCATTTCGTTCAGCAACCGGTAGTTCTCCTGGCGGAATCCAATTTCTGCTCCTGTGAGGTCGTCTTTATCGGGATCGTAGGCGTCGAATTGGGGTGAGAAGGCTACGGGCACCTCGGTGCCTAGTTCGTACTTCAGGGTATCCGATTCTATGAAGGTGATGACCGGTGGATCGTTCTCCGGTTTTACGTCAATTGCCACATGCGTATCGGCAAGACTATAGAGAAATCCATCGCTCGCCATCCACCGCAGCGTGTCGGCTCCCGTGGAGTCTTGTTGGGGTAAGTATTTCAGGGTCGACAACAAACCGGCTGAGATCTTGTCGCCTTGCGCGACCGGTGCGTTGTTCACGGTCAGGCGGCCGCGCTGGGGAAGTTGGGTGATCTGAATCTCGACAATGGGATTGCCGTCGGCATCCGAATAGGCGGCGGCAAACTGGGCGATCGTGAAGGGATAGGGCGTATCCTCCGGGGTGCTCACGGCAAACGGTTTTAGCACCGGGCGCGAATTCACTACGAGTTTGTAGGCCTGGTCCACCAGTGTTGCCGACCCATCCTTAGCCTGCAGTTTGATGTCCACCGGGCCGGAGGCGGTCAGCGGCGGCGTGCCTGCCAGTCTTGCTTTGCCATTTCCCAACAACGTAAACGTGACCCACGACGGTTTGGTGGGTGCCGTGAGCGTGATGGCGTCACCCTCGACGTCGGTCACTTCCACGATGTATTCGTAAGGCTTGCCGGCCTCGGTCAGCACAATGGGTTGTGAGGTGAACACCGGCAGGTCATTCACGGGGGTGATGGCGAGATTAAAGACTTGCGTGACAAAGTTGACGTTCGGCGCCGGTGTGCCCGGGCCATCGTCTTGCACACGAACCGTGAATTGCGCCGTGCCATTGGCGTTGGCTTTTGTTTTTACCTTCAACGTCCCCGTGGCTTGCGGACTGGTGTACACTACTTCCAGGATCTCGAACAATTCGGGTTTGTTGGTAGATGCCGTAACGGTCAGCACCTGGTCCTCTCCTCCCCCCGTTGAAATACCTGCGAGCGGAATGAGCTGAAGATCGGCATCTTCCAAAATGGGCCCGTAGGCGATCGGGTTGAGCGTTGGTGCATCGTTCACCGGGTTGACGGTGATGGTGAAGGTGGTTGAATGCTCCGCAAAACCTGTGTCCAGTATCTTCACCGTGATGGTGGCCACACCGAAAGCATCGGGCAGTGGTTTGAACGCAACGGTTGCCGTGGTGGCTGTTCCGTTGTAGGTGAAGGTGGGTTGAGGGATCAGGGCTGTATTGTCAGAGACCACCGTCAACGAAAGTTGCTGGCTGGCTTCGAGCGGACCGGCGGATATGTTTTGGATGGTGAAGGTCTGTGTCGCCGCGTCTTCGGTGATGGTGATGTTGTTGAGCGGATCGAAGCTTGGTGGATCGTTGACGGGGGTCACGGTCACCTGCAGCGGGAAGACGTTGCTGTTGGCTGTGCCGTCGTTCACCCGCACGTTGACCGCCAAGTTTCCTGAGAAATTTGCCGCAGGGGTTATGGTATTATCCGGTGCCGCTGTGTAGTTGGTGCCAGCCAGCACGGTGAGTTTAAAGTCGTCGGGATAGTTGCTGTCGGCGTCCGTCACTTTGAGGTCCGTGAAGGCAATCACGCGTGTGGCATCTTCGGCTATGGTCACCGGGTTTTGGCCGGTGATGGTCGGCGCGTCCGCATCGTCGGTGACGGTGATCTTCAACGGAAAAACAGCGCTGGTCGCAGCGCCATCCGACACTTGTATATTCACCGTCAATACACCATTGAAATCCAACGACGGCGTGATCTTCGGGCCCGCCGATACCGTATAATTGGCACCCGCCGTGACGATCATCGTAAAGCCGGTGGGATAGGTATTGTCTACATCGCTAACCGTCAGGTTTGAAAAGTCCAGGATCAGGGGCGTGTCCTCTATCGTAAACAAAGGCACCTGCCCGGTGATGGTCGGTGGGTCGTTCACGGGTTTCACGGTTACGGACGCGTTGAAGGTGCCACTGGATGATGTCCCATCGCTCACGGTTACCGGCACCGTCAGCACACCGTTGAAGTTCGATGCCGGCGAGATTTGATTTGTTCCCGAGAGCGTATAGTTAGTGCCAGCCCCAACCGAAAGAATAAAGCCTGACGCATTATCGGGATCTGAGATGTTGAAGTTTGCCACCACCAGCGTCAGCGGGGTGTCTTCGTTCGTGGAAAGTGTTCCCTGGCTGTTGATCACGGGCGGATCGTTGACAGGGTTCACGGTCACCTGCAGGTTGAACGGCGCACTGTCCACCGTGCCATCGTTCACTTTGACTTTGACCGTAAGCGTTCCATTGAAGTTCAGCGACGGCGTCACTGTATTCCCGGAAAATGTGTAGCCTGTTCCCGCCAATACGGTCAGCGTCATATCCGCCGTGGTATTGTCCGGGTCGGTCACCGTGACGTTGGCCAGCACGATGGTGATGGGATTGTCTTCATTGACTGCCAAGGCCTGCTGTCCGGTGATCACCGGCGGATCGTTCGTTGCGTTCACCGAGATCTGCAAATTGTAGAACGGACTGTTTGCCGTGCCGTCGCTTACAAACACTTTCACCAGCAACGTACCGCTGAAGTTGGGTGCCGGTGTCACCACATTTCCGGAAACGGAATAATTTGCTCCCGCCAGTACGAAGAGCGTGAAGTCGTTGGGATAGGTGTTGTCGGGGTCCAGCACTGTCAGCTGCGAGAGTGTGAGCGGTATGGGTTGGACTTCCGCGATGGTCAACGGCACCTGACCCGTGATCTGTGGCGCATCATTTACCGGTGTCACGGTGATGCTGGCATTGAAGACGGCACTGGAACTTGTTCCGTCGCTCACGGTGACGGGTACGGTCAGGGGGCCGTTATAATTTGTTGCGGGAGTAACCGTCAGGCCGGATACGGTATAGTTTGATCCCGATCCTACACTGAGTGAAAAGCCGGTCGTGTTGTCGATGTCGGTCACGGTGAATTGCGACAGTTGCAGGGTAATGGAGCCGTCTTCGGCCACCGTCAGCGGCGACTGCGCCGTGATGACCGGAGGGTCGTTGACGGGGGTGACCGTGATCTTCAGCGGGAACACGGCGCTGTTGGCGGTGCCATCGTTCACCAGCACATTTATGGTCAGAATGCCGGTAAAATTCGCGGCGGGCGTCACGGTAGCGCCCGACAAGGTATAGTTGGCCCCCGCTCCTACCGTCATCGTAAAGCCTGTAGGGAAAGCGTTGTCAGGGTCGGTCACCGCCAGGGCTGTGATGGGGATCGTGTAGGCCGTTTCCTCCGGTGTGGAAAGGGTTGCCTGGCCGTTGATGACGGGCACATCGTTCACCGGGGTGACTGTTACCTGCAGCGGAAATGATGCGCTAACCGCCGTACCGTCACTCACATGTACATTCACCGAAAGGGTCCCGTTAAAATTCAATGCCGGCGTGATGGTGTTGCCGGAAAAAGTATAACTGGTGCCCGCTTCGACCACCAGGGTAAACGTTGTGTTGTCGGGATCGGATACCGTAACATTGGCCAACGCGATGAGCTTCGGTGTATCCTCGGCCGTTGACACGGCCACCTGACCCGTGATGACTGGAGCATCGTTTACCGGTGTAACCGTAACGGACAAACCAAACGTAGGGCTATCCGCATCGCCGTCGTTTACCTTCACATTGACGGTAAGGGTACCGTTAAAATTCAAGACCGGTGTGATGGTGTTCCCGGAAGCAGTATAGTTGGTGCCGGGCAACACGGTGAGCGTAAATCCGCCGGGATATGTGTCGTCCGGATCGGTGATGAGCACGTCCGTTACCTGGATGAGCCGGCTTTGATCTTCCGCCATGGAAACCACATTCTGACCGGAAATGACCGGGGGATCATTCACCGGCACAACGTTCACCTGCAACGGGAACGTCCCGCTGCCGGCGGCGCCATCGCTGACGCTGACGTTCACAGAAAGGGTGCCGGAGAATCCAGCGTTTGGCGTTATCGTGTTACCGGCCACCGCATAGTTTGCACCGGCCGCTACCGACAACGTGAAGCCAGTCGGGTATGAATTGTCTACGTCACTTACCAACAAGTCCGAAAACTGGATCGTCCTGGCTTGACTTTCGTTGATCGTTACCGTGTTTTGTCCCGTAATGCTCGGCGGGTCGTTCACGGGCGTCACCGTGACCGCTACACCAAAAGGACTGCTATCTGCATCACCGTCATTTACTTTTACATTTACCGTAAGGGGACCGTTGAAATTCAATGCGGGCGTCACGACGTTACCTGCGAAGGCATAATTTGTTCCGGGAAGCACCGTGAGGGTGAAGCCGCCGGGATAGGTATCGTCCAGGTCCAGGATGAGTACGTCGGTCACCACCATGGTGCGGGTCTGGTCTTCCAACATGGAGACAGCGTTCTGCCCGATGATCACGGGTGGATCGTTGACCGGTCCGACCGTCACATTCAGGTCGAAGACATTGCTGGACGCAGTACCGTCGCTTACCTGGACCTTTACGATCAGGGTTCCGGAAAAGCCAAGCGCCGGCGTGACGAGATTACCCACCGCAAGATAGTTGGCTCCGGGCAGCACGGAAGTGGTGAAGCCGGCAGGATAGGAATCGTCGGGGTCGGATATGATCAGGTCCGTCGTGGCTACGGTGAACGGAATATTCTCCAAGGTGGAGACCGGATTCTGGCCCGTGATGACTGGAGTATCGTTGACAGGGGTCACGTTGATCTTCAAGGGATACGAGGTGCTGACGTTGACGCCGTCGCTCACTTGAATGTTTACGGTGAGCATCCCGGTAAAATTCAGATTTGGTGTAACAACATCGCCACTGGCCGTGTAGTCGCTACCAGGTGAGATGATGACCGAGAAATCGGCGGGAACATTATCAGGGTCGGAAATGGTGAGGTCGCTGATCTGGACGGTCACCGGCGTTTCTTCCGCCGTGTTGATCACATTTTGGCCGGTGATGTCGGGGGGATCGTTCACGGCGTTCACCACCACGTTGAGGTTGAAGGGAGCACTTTCGTTGGTCCCGTCGTTCACTTCCACACTCACGGGCAAGGGGCCGCTAAAATTAAGTTGGGGAGTGATCGTGGTACCATTGACGGAGTAGTTGGAACCGGCGTTTACGATCAATGAGAAATCAGTCGGATACGTATTGTCGGGGTCTGCCACCACCAGGTTGGTGAGGTCGATGCTGAGGGGCTGGTCTTCGTTTACCGGCACAGGATCCGGGGTCTGCCCGGTGATGGTGGGTGGATCGTTCACGGCATTCACCACCACGTTCAGGTTGAAGGGAGCACTTTCGTTGGCCCCGTCGTTCACCTCCACGCTCACAGGCAAAGGACCGCTAAAATTGAGATCCGGTGTGATCGTGGTGCCGCTGACGGAGTAGTTGGTACCCGCATTTACGGTCAGCGAGAAATCATCCGGGTAAATATTGTCGGCGTCGTCCACCACCAGGTTGGCGAGGTCGATAACGAGGGGTTGGTCTTCATCAACCGGCACAGGGTCAGGGTTTTGACCTGTAATTACCGGAACGATTTGGCCGTAGTTGAGCCCGGTTAGGGCACAAAATAGTAGAGAAAGTAAGATTTGGCGTCGAAAACGCATATTCGCAAACTGTAGACCGACAAAAATAAAGAAATTTCTGAACTGTATGCTGCCGAAACTTTAAAGGTAACTTTCTATTTTGGCCATTACCGCACTAAAAAACAGCATTTTAGCCTTGCAGCCCTTTATTTGGAGGATTAGGCATGGGCAAGTGGCTGATAATGTAGGATATGTGCTAAATATTGGAATTTTCCTTGCAATAAAACCTTCACAACGTTGCGTCGGAACAGCTGCCCGAACGGGCTTTGGGGATGCGGTCGCCTAGTGGTTTTCGGTGGCCTGAAATCACGGAACACCTATAAATTCACAGAACTCTTTCCACGCGGCTTGCCTAATTCGCGATCTCCTCTAATTTTGCCACACTCAAAAAACGAATAACCATGGGCCGCGTATTTGAAAAACGAAAACATAAGATGTTCGCACGCTTTGACCGGATGGCCAAAGCTTTTTCGCGCATCGGTAAAGACATCGCCATCGCCGTGAAACATGGGGGGCCCTTGCCCGAGAACAATCCCAAGCTGCGGATGTGTATTCAAAACGCGCGGGGTGTGAACATGCCTAAGGACCGCGTGGATGCAGCCATCCGCCGGGCTTCTTCAAAAGAGGAAAAGGATTTTCAGGAAGTAGTATACGAGGGCTATGCACCACACGGTGTGCCCATTGTCGTGGAATGTGCCACGGATAATCCCACCCGCACGGTGGCCAACATACGCCTCGCCTTCAGCAAGAACGGGGGCGCCATGGGCAATTCCGGATCGGTAGCCTTCATGTTCGAACGCAAAGGCGTTTTCAAGTTCGAACCCTCCAAACTCAACCTCGACGAATACGAACTCGACCTCATCGACGCCGGCGCCGAGGACATCGAGCGCGGGGATGAAGACACGATTGTCTACACCAAATTCACTGAGTTTGGCCACATGGCTAAATTCCTCGAATCCAAAGGCCTGGAAGCCAAAAGCTCTGAGCTCCAATACGTGCCCACCACCACCAAAGAACTACCCGAAGACCAACAGGACGAAGTACTCAAATGCGTGGAAGCCCTGGAAGCCGACGACGACGTGCAAAACGTCTATCACAACCTGGCCTGATCCAACCGGTCTACAAAATACTATCGCTTTGAAATGGGCGAAGCTTTCACCGTGAGGCTATCGCCGATCATGCGGTTATTGTACTGTTGCAGAATGGCCTTCATTTTTGTTTCCAGGGAATCCTGTACGGGAAGCTTCTGATCCAGCTGGTTCGTCTTCAGCATTTTATCCGTTTTGAAATTGAAAAGTCCCACAGACTTGTTGCCGTCGTATTGTAACAGGTGATCACCCTCCACGAGCTGGTAGACGTTGTCTTTATAGTTGAACGAAAAAGGCTCTTCACTGTCGTGGAAGGCATCGCGTCCGAAGGCTACATAAGGTTGATCATAGTGCAGGTAGCCCAACACCGTGGGCATGATGTCGATCTGTTGAACGATATGCTGTTGGTCATAGCCGGCCAGCGAGTTGTCGGGTTTGAAAAAGATGACGGGGATCTTGTAGAAGCCCAGGTCGGTGCGGCCGTCGGGAAATTCGATTTCGGATGAGGTGTGATCGGCGGTGATGACAAAGAGGGTGTTCTTGTACCACGGCATGGCCGACGCCTTCCGGAAGAATTTCTTCAACGCAAAGTCGGTGTACTGGATGCATTTGTGGATCACCATCGGCCCGCCCTTGAAAACACCTTCGTATTCCTCCGGGACCTTGAACGGGTGATGCGACGACACGGTGAACAAAGACGACATGAACGGCTGTTGGAACTCATTCATCTTGTCGGCATAGAACTCCAGGAATTTGTCGTCCCAGATGCCCCAGATGCCGTCGTAATCGGCGTCGTTGTTGTATTCGGTCTTTCCATAATATTCTTCCACACCGGCGATGTTCATGAAGGCCTGAAAGCCCATGGATCCATTGGGCGCCCCGTGAAAGAAGGCGGTGTGATATTGCTTCTCCTTTAGCAGCGACGCCAGGCTGTTGATCCGGTTCCCCGAATAGGGCGAAAGAAAATACGGCACGCCCAGCGAAGGTATGCTGGCCACCACCGACGGCAACCCGTCGATGGACTTGCGGCCGTTGGCAAAGGAATATTCGTAGGTGCGGCTGTGTTGGATAAGCGAGTCGAGGAACGGAGTGTACCCCCCATGCCCCCCTTCCTTATCTTTGTTGAAGAAGCCGAAGAATTCCTTGGAGAAACTTTCCAGGATGATCACCACCACGTTGTCGGGACGAAAGGCTGCAGTGTCGTGCGGGTGATGTACGGGTGTGTAGAGGTCTGCTAATTCATGATCCGAAAAATAGTGCAGGGGCACGAGCTTGGTTTTGCCCAGCGTTCGCAGGAGTGCAAACGGCGTGTTGAGTACGATGCTGATGTCGCGGGGGTCTTTCACATATTCACCCGCATTGCTCAGCGTGATGGGGCGCGTGCTTTCACCAAAACCGCCGCGAATGCCGCCGACCACACCCAAAGCGATCAAGGGTATGGCGAGGCCGCCCAGCGTATAATAAGCGACCCGGTTCTTCAGTTGAGGGCCGGTGATCTTCACGGTGTTATAGAGGCACACCATCACCGCCAGCAACGCCACCAGGAACAGCGTGGCGTACCAATAGTCGATAACAAAGCGCATCCACAATCCGGCGAGGTTGGTCTCGTTGTCGAATTGGCGAAACACATCGGCGGTGGTGCGGCGCAAGGTGAAGCGGTAGTAGATGAAGTCGGCTACGTTCATGGCCAGGGCCACGCCATTGGTGACGAAGAAGATGTATTTCAGGGTCTGCTGATAATAGCGGTTGAAACGCCAATCGACCGGGAGGATCATGAGCAGGATGAACAGGAGGTTGAGATAGAGCGCCGTGACCAGGTCAAAACGCAGGCCGCCCGCCATGAGCCGCACGAAATTCGCGATGGTCATGTCGGGAAAGAAATTTATATTGAATAAGTAAAAGAACACCCGGCAAACGCTGAGCAGGAACATGACCAATAACAGGCGAAGGGCTAGCGCGGTGTACAGGTTGGTCCGCCAGCGATAGCCGGCAAAGAAATTCTGGGCGGGTATTTTCATGCAGTCTCGTCAGGCAAAATAACAGTTGCGAAGTAATGCAAAATTTAAAGAATTTTAACGCCGAATTAACAGCTCAAAAAACCAATGAACGGCTGGATTAGCCGCAATTAAAGCCTAAATGCTTACTTTAAGGACATTTTTTAATCACCAGCGGCCCATAATGAGCAAGTTTTGTATCGTTAGTCTATTGGTTTTCAGCAGTCTGTCCGTGTGGGCGCAACAATACTCCATGTCCCTGGGTGTTTTCACCGGCACTTCCGTCGCCTTTAGCAACGACCAGGGTATCAACAACGATCCGCGATACAAAGGCCGCTACGAATTAAAGTTCGCTCCCATCGGCGTCAATTTCGGAATGGACTATGAACGCTTCGGCTTTATGGTGAGCCCGGGGCTGATCAACATCGGGCAAAATTATTATGTTATCAACACCGTAGGCGGGCAGGATGGTCTTCGCAAGATCAACCTGAAGTATCTGAACATTCCCGCGACGATCAAAGTGCACATGCTCAATTTGTCGTTCTTCAAGTTCAGCGCGGTGGCCTCGATCAGTGCATCGTATCTGCTGGATGGAAAAGATGAGGTTTCCCACAGCGCCACCAAACTCACCTTCTCGCCCAACGTGTACCCTATCCTACCCCCGGACTATGAAGTGCAGTATGACGGCGTGAAAGTGCCGGCGGTGGACAACTATGTGATCAATTCCAAACAGGACTACCGCCCCATGCAGGTCTTTGTTGCCGCAGGGTTCCGCTCCGACTGGGATGTGTCGGATCACTGGCGGGTGTCGTTTGATTTCCGGGTGAACTATGGGTTATTTGATCCGCGGACCGATGCTTACCTTGCTAAGCTTAACACCAACTCTACCCTATACGATCTGCCAGGCGCCCGACGCGATATGTTTGCGCAGCTGACGTTTGGGATTTCGAGGTATCTTGATTTTGAGAAGGGTGATGTGGAGCGGGCTAAGAGTTTGAAGGGGAACCACAAGATGTATAAACCTAAGAAGTATCCGGGGCAGAAGATCAGGAGTTCAAGGCCGAAGGGGTAGTTTCGTTGCCAGGCGGATGATTTCATTCAGCACATCCATTCTGTTTCGATTCCACAAAAATTGGCAACTTTCCCACCAAGCTCATGCGCTTCACAAATTCTTCGTAAGGTGGGCATTCAAATTCCTCTATTGCAGTCATTCGTAGTTCCAAGGACTCTCCTCAATGTAGTTTAACCTGCTTTCGAGTAAATCTTTTTCCGCAATCTCATTTTTTATTTCTTTTATTAGCGAATCGTATAGGGGAGAATAGTGCCTTCTAAGGGATCTATATATTGTCGCTAGATTTTCCATCCTGACACCATTTTCTTTCTTTGAAAGCTCTTTCAAAACGGCAAGACATTCCTGGTCCTTGTAGCTTGCCAGTGCACGAACATAATATTCATCAATCCAAATATCGCCTTGCATTTCACGCGACGCACAGGCGATTAAATCTTGTTTGAAAGCTTTGTCGGGGAAATTCTCAATGGCTTTGAAAAAGACCTTATAGCCGCCATAGTGAACATTAAAGCGATCAAGCTCAAATCCAGTTCTTATAAATTCAATGTCCTCCGGTTTGCAATAGGCGGACAATGCGATAAGTCCGAATTTATCTTTAAGACCATTGCGTACCATTGACTTGATCAACGAATAGTCTTCTAACACTGGCTTATGAAAAATTAAGATCTCTTCCAGTACATTCAAATGCGTGTACTTGGTCAAAATCAATTTTTTAAGAGTATCCTTTTGAGCGTTGTTGAATTCCTTGATCGTGTACTCCAACATCAGGTCGGCGGGACAAACCTCGTATCCAAAATCGCTCGTCATCTGCATCATCCTGGTAGTGTCTTTTAAATTATCGACAACAACCTGAAACAGACCGCCCGCTTTGCGATAGGCGAGCGCTCCCAAAGCATACGTTCGAATGTAAGGATGATTCGATTTCAGCAACGATCTAAGGTCCTCTATCCTGGCCGTATCTCTTAAGAAAAGATATGGCATAGGCTCTTTGTCCAATTGCCATAGTTGAGGTGAAGTTGACGGTCTCTTTCCTTTGCTGTCTTGAAGCGCCCGGTAAGTTCTCCCTTTGAAGACTACCATATCGTCTTGATAGAACGCCATCGCCTCGTCCCAGAGCGGAAAAGTCGACCCATAGCCGGAATCTTCATCATAAAGAACAATGCCATTATCAAATGCTTGCTGACCCTTTATCTCTGCGAGTCTTACGGAAAGGATAGAGTCATAGCTTCGCTGGGCATAACATTGCTGCGAACCCATAGTAACGAACATGATTATCACGTTTGTTAGTCTCATTATCAAAATATTTACCGGTCTGGAGTTACAAAGGTCTTTATTGTCTTCCCTTCTATTCTTATTTGTTTCAGTTCTCCATTGCACAATCGTGTAAACAAGTCCGCCAATAAGTCCGTTCAGCCCGCCCAAATAGCTAAAATTGTGCATGGAGCCAACTTGGATGAAGCTTGCAAAATCTACCAAGTTGTCGGGTAGGTACCAATTTGCAAATTCTGCCCTTGGCTTGCTCGCCAGGTAAATATGCCCATAGGCGAGTCCGATAAGCCCGGTGGCAAAGGCAATTAGAACGGTAATAAGAAACGCTTTGAGCGTCACCTTAAGCATTGTCCGCCAGTCTCTGTGGATTAGTCCAACAAGTCCGAGGACTGCTCCAATCGGTATCCCCATCCACCAGGTTGCCCGCAGTCCCACTGCCGCGACTTCTATTCTTGGATTTGGAAAGATCGCCTCGCTCCCCAGGTCCATGAGACCAAATTGGTAAAACTTGAATTTTGTATAGTATTCCGGGGAAATCGTGTAGGTCAATTGGTCGTGAAGTATTCCATAGAGCCCGGCGAGTAAACACGAAATGGCAACTAAGATTATCAGTGTCAGGAGTTTGTTCATATCAATCGTCGCCCGTATGGACTACTTCACGCCGCCAAGATCCTTCTTCAAATTCTCAATATTACTTACCGAATCCTCGTTTTCTGGAAATATTTTCACAGACTTCTCGTAATATCCCAGGGCTTTCTTCTTATCTCCCCTACTTTTCCAGTACTGTCCCATATTCGCGAACGCACTAGAGCTGTTCGGGTAGTTGTCCAAATTCATTTGAAAGAACCCTTGCGCCACGTCATATTTTCCAAGCGACAGATATATGCTGCCCAAAAATTGGGTTATCCTTTCAGGCGGCAAAAACGTAACGCCCAACTCTTGGGATAGTTGCTGGTATTGTGATTTTACCTGGTCAGCCGTGGAGATCGTGCTATAGTCGGCCCTGTATTTCTCGAAAATAAATCTAAGGGCATCGTACTCGCTAATGAGCGCAACCGATGAGTGGTCATCGTCGGGGTAGAATTTATACTTCCATCGCAAGCCTGATTTATTTCGTGTCTCAAGAAACGTCGCGAATTCCTTTATGGCTTCAAAATGAGGGTTACTCGAATCCCAGCTCCTAAGTGAATTCGCCTGCGCCAGGTACAAAGACCTTCCCTTCAAATTTGCGGTATTAAAATAGTCACGTCTCTGTTTAAGCAACAATTGGTTGTCCCACCACAAACTCGGGTCGATCGCTACATAGGCATTAAAAGCCTGCGGTATGGTGCAAAGGGCGTGAAGGACCGCAAGTCCACCGAAAGAGTGACCTATTAAGATCCGGTAAGGAAAAGTTCTAAAGGTCGATTCAATTTTTGGGGCAAGTTCGCTGGTTATAAATTTCAAAAAGTTATCCGTGCCGCCACTCGGCTGAAAAAAATCATAGTCTTTACCGTCCACTCCCTTTGTTGAATGCGTTGGATTGAGCTCCCTAACGCGATTTGTATTCGGTATGGCCACTATGATCATTTCAGGTACCACAAATGTCTGGTTTATCCCGGAACCTAAAATTTGAATGAGTCCACTCAAGGAATGGAAATTCAAGTCGCCGTCCAGGACATACAACACTGGAAATTGCTGCGCTTGAAAATATTTATCCGAATAGTTGGGCGGCAGGTATATCCATACGTCCCGGGTCTCATTCAAGACCTCGGAATGTATTGACATCTTTTGCCCGATTTTTAAAATTGGCTCATTGTCCTGGCAAAACGATACCAATGGGTACAAAGCAAGAAATAAGAGGAATGCCGTTTTAGAGTGCTTCATCATAGTGTGTCATTAGTACAATCCTAACGCTTAAATAGAATGGTGAATGCCAAGCTACCGCGATTAACTATCACTTCGTTGGCGGCCATCGCCGCCGTTTTCCACATTTTCCTTTATTGTTAGCATCGTCGTTTTCCAATAGAATTCCAAATGCTTTCGAATGGTGTCAGTCGGAAAGTTTTCGATGGTCAGGTTCAATCGGGTATGATTCTCAATCGGAGTTAAGATAAATTCAAGTATGGAGTAGTTTTCTTGCTTATCCGGAAGCCTGGAAACTGAACTCAAATGGCTATAGCTCAATCTTCTTTCCTTCTCATATTTAAGAACAATGCCTTTATTCTCGAATTTTGTGTGATGAAATCCTCGAATAAGGACCGGTGTTTCGATCCCCCAACTGGCATGCACCTCTAATCCCATCTCCGGATCCCCCATCCATTTTGTCATTCGTTCGGGCACAGTAAGAGCAGACCATACTTCGGCCGGTGAGGCGTTTATTGTAACCGCGTTAGAAAATCCATCCATCATTACGGGGCGCTTTCTTTATCCATGTGACTTATAGTCCATCCTTATTTATCCATGCCGAAAAATCCCGTCGGTGCGCATAAACAAATGCAACGAACACCAACAGTGAAAATAGCTGTATTCCCAACATTACCTCCGCGTCCAGCGCCGCAAACTTAAATCCGCCGCCGATGATCATAATTGTTGGCGTGAAGGCGACGATGTTTAGCAGCCCCAACACTAACGTCACCCCGAGAATTATATTTGAAATCCGCTTATTCAGAAAATAGGTTACTAAGACGATCGCTGTCAGCCCATAGGCCATCCTATGTTGACGTGTCAAAATTACATTAGTCGTCAAAACAATCATTGCCGTGTAGATCAGCGCGGCTACTATAAGTCCCAACGGAAATAGTTCTTTGATTTTTTGTCCATTCATGTGTGCCAAAGTTTTATTCGACGCTATGCGCTATGCTAGTAAATTAAACCTACAAATACTCAACTCCTCGGCAATGAATTATGCGCATTGGTCAGATGTTTATTCACTTCCCATCCTCCAAAAGGTCCATAAGGGCCCGTCCATAAAGTGTACGAAATACAGCCTCTTGCTCTCCCTTTTGTATTGAGATGGTTTGGTGATGACCGCCGTATACCGGCGAGTTCATTGGGTGAGAAGCTCTATCAAGTTGCCATAAAAAAACTTGTTTTGAAAAATTGAGGATCTTGTCGCTTTTTCCATCGGTCATATCAATGATATAGGAAAGTACTCTTATACTATCGGTTCCCACCCACAGCGTTGATGCAATCGTGTATGTCCCATTGTGTTGATTGATTATTCTGACACTCACCATTTCATTTTTGCTATCTGCGATATATTTCTTTAATAAGGCTACTGATTCTGAAATCGGATCAATTTGTTGGATTTGCCGGCGCGCGCTGGAGAATCCACAGAAAAGGATGACAGAAATGATTAAAACAAATGGCGTGCTTCTCATATCTCAGTAGCCGGCTTGAGCGGGACAAAGCTATGGTTCTTTGAATTTCCAGAAGACTTCATCTTTACATTATTTAAAAACCAAACTACAAATTCAGAATCTCCTTGAATTTTTCACAACGCTTTTCCAATTTTTTCCAAAGCCTATCTCGAATGGCTACGATTTGTTCTACCGTGATCCCTTCATCCTTCATTTTATACTCTTTTCTTAACCCCTCCATGTCGGTTGCCATGCCCTGTCCAAGGCAAGCATTTATGGAGTCCTTCACATGAACATTTTCAGCCATGATTGGGATCTTTATTTCGAGACATTTGCAAATTTCATTGCTTACTCTGTCGGAGCTTTTTTGTCCATAGGAAATGGTCCCCATTGACAAAAGAATAATGCTAATGGTCCAAACTTTTAACGTCATGGTGATCTATCCTGGTTAAGTGTCTTGATTTAACGGTTGGCTCACAAACAACTCTTGTTGATTACTGCAATTACACTTTAATCAACGTGAATTTTGTTTTCTTATTCGCCGTCATGACCCCCGAGGCTACTAACGTCATAATGCCGTCGTAAGAAATCCAACGCCCCTTGTCAATGGAGAACTCCGCAAGCGCTTGATGTGTTAACTTCATCATTGTTTCTGTTTGCTCACCCCCGTTGCCCAACTTCGACATAGAAAAATTTCCTTTTACGTACTGTACGATATCATATTTCAGAACCGCTATATTCTCTCCTTGAATTTTCTTGATCTCCACCAAGGTTACTTTATTGAGATTATAAGAGCTGTCACAGTCAAAATTTTCATCGTTGGAGATTAAATTAACATCCAGTTTCCAAGTATCGCCCACCTGAACAGGCTTGGTCGGTAGCTCAAAAAATATTGAGATCAAATTCTTTTGATTGGTCTTTGTCCAGAAACTGTGTATTCCCCCCGTTTCATAAACCGAACCCCGGAGCAAAACGCCCTGACCCATGGCTTGCATCATTTTTATCATCCTGTTTTGCTTGCTGTCTGTAGTGTCCGATTGAAATTCATTCTTATCCCGTTTAGCAACCGCTACGATATCAATAACACCTCCTCCTTTGTTCGTTAATGTTGTAACCACATTCACGCCTTTGAATGCAGCATTAAGTTTTTTAAAAAAATCCTTTGCCTGGGACATGCCTTTGCCCGTGCTGTCTGAAAATGATTTAAATAAACCACCAAAATTCAGTTCTATGGAAGAGGTGTCTATGTCGCTCATGACGGTCAAGTAAGAGAGTTTCTCCTCTTTCGCAATCTTCCAATCTAAATCAACTTTTTGCTTCTTTTGGCCGAAGCTGGCGGTTGCCAGAAATACGAAGACAAATGTCATTATTTTATCCATCGGGGTTTATATGTTTATAGTTGGCGTCAGTTTAGAATCTAAATCGTACGGGAACTACGTACTGAACGGGTACATTTTTGCCTTCACATTGTCCAGGCGTCCAGGTCGTTAAGTGATCAATTACTTTTAAGGCTTCCTTGTCTGCGTTACAGTATTTATCGTCGAGAAGTCCCTTTAAAATTCTTTTGTTTGTCAGTTTTCCATTTGCTTCAATGATACAGGTCACGAAGACTGTCCCCTCCATGTCACAGCGTCCTCCAGGCCATTTCAAGTTTTTGTTTATTGCTTTTATTAGGGCTTTTGGACCACCCTTAAAGTCCGGCATCCTATCTGCAGTTACATAATACGATCTGCTCAGCGCGCTGTCGTACTTTAATTCACAAGCGTCTGATGCGTGACTGATCGTTTGCCCCGAGACTTGAATGGTCTGCCCGAAGACGATCACCAGGATAATTACCGCCGTGTTTTTCATTGCACCTCTTTACGCTCGATTTCAATCACCCCGTTCATTCCAATGAGTCCGTACTTGTCGTATGCAGCCTTACCCCTCACAATGTTTATGGCACATTTGTCCGGATCGATTTGTTTTACTTTTCTTTTAAGTCTGCGGCTCCTCCAGTAGTCTCTTATATTCATTGAACTAAACCAACTCGTCTTTGTGGTTCTTTGTTTGAATATTTTCCCGTCGATCGCGTAAACGGTGTATTTGTAGTTAATTGATTTTTTATCGACGTAGGTGTAGCCGGAAACAAGGTCATACATGGTCTTGTCTGACTTTAGAATAAAGCGTGCATTACAAAATAGTCTTACTGCAAAATTAGCCGTATCCCGGCCAGTCCTCGCAAACACAATCGTGTCGCCACTTACTTTGTGAGTCAAGTCATAATCGCCCCTTCGTTTAATCTCTGAAAACATAATCGTGTCACCACTTCGTTTGTAGGTCATGTCAAAGTCTTCCCTTGGAGGAAACATATGTCCGGCTGGAAATGTCAATTGACAATGCTCCTTATCGATAAAAGTCACGTAGTGTATGGATTGATTTTCCTCGGTGAAGGTCCAATAGCTAACATTCAGTTGCTGGGAAGTTCCGTGGTTTAAAATAAAAGCCAGCAAGATTGACAATGATAATCGCATTCGTTGGTGTTATTTGTCATAAACATTGCTCACAACATCTGTGTACTGGCGATGCCTGGTGCACTCCTTAAGGATGTTTCAACGACCAAATTGATCAGAATTGTAAATATTTCAAAACCTGATGGGGAGTTAATTTGGTGGCATTGATCTTTTCTTAAGCTGGGCGTGCGCCGAACCTTGGCTGAACGTTTGGTGGGATAGTATGGCGTGGTGCACACGCTCTTTGGCATTTCATAGCCCCGCTCCGGGGCCGCGGGGGGCCCCGCATGTTCCACCAGGGCTTAACCCTATCCGCGCATACCCATGCCAGGCCAAAGATAGGCTTAGGCCCTGGTGGAACATGCTGAAGGAAGTGTGGGTGTGAGGCCTGGGTGCGGAGTGGGGGGTGTGCCCCACTTATTCGCGCGTCAAATGAAAATGACCAGCCTTAGCTCTTGAGTATTGATATGACTTACTGAATGCGGATACTGACTACTGACTACTGAATTCCGAATTTGGATTCTGGCTCCTGGCTTCTGGATTCTGGCTCCTAACTGTTCGCTCCCAAATCGGAAACCCTGACATTCGGGATCTCGATGGTAAATTCCGTCCCCTCCCCCAATCGTGACTGCACTTGTATCGTGCCATTCAATTTCTCCAGTGCCCCTTTCACAATGTACAGGCCCAGTCCCGAGCCTTTGCTGTCGGCGTTGGCGCGAAAGAACATTTTGAAGATCTTGTCGACGTATTCCTCTGCTATACCCACGCCGTTGTCGGTGAAGCGGATGAGGGCGGTTTCTTCGTTGGCGATGATGTCGATCTTCAGGAAGGAGTTGCCGCGGCCGGTGTGGCGGTAGCGGACGGCGTTGGCGATGATGTTGTTGAAGATCATCAGGAGGCGGCTGTAGTCGGAATAGAACGGGGCCATCACCTGGATGTTTTTGATGCTTTTCACTTGCTCGGCGCCTTCCATGAATTTTAGGGATTCGATGGACTCTTCCAGCAGCTCGTGGAAGTCGATGCGCTTGGGCATGATCTCCATGCGCGAGTTGCGCGAGTAGTGGATGATGTCGGATATGAAATGGTCGAGCTTGTTCACGCTGCGCTCGATCAGGGCGAGGTATTGTTCGGTGTTGGCTTTGTCGGGGTCGCGCTTGATCATGTTGAGCAAGCCCTTCACCGACATGAGCGGCGCACGCAGGTCGTGCGAAGCACTGTAGACAAAGCGGTCGAGTTCGGAATTGATCTTGATCAGTTCCTCGTTCTGTTTTTTCAAGAGGTCCTCGGCACGCGTTTGGTTCGTGATGTCCCTGGCAAATACCGTCAGTCCTGTTACTTCTCCATTCTCCACGATCGGGTATGTTTTAATTTCGTAGGTCCTCCACTCCTTGTCGTCGACCGGGTAGGTATCATAGTATTTTCCCGGTCTTCCCTTCAACCCGCTCTCGTAGCGTAGCCGCCACGTTTCGCGCAGGTCCGGCATGGTTTCGGGGAGCAAGGTCAGTATGTTGGCGCCCTTCAGCAACTTAACGCCGAAGGCCATTTTATATTTTCTAAAGAACTCTTTATTAAAATCGATCAGCTCGTAGTCGGCGTTGATCAGCCAAATGCTGTCTTCGATGGTATTGAGGATAGACCGCAGGTTGGCTTCGTTGCCGATGATCTTGCGTTGATAGGCTTTGCGAACGGTGATGTCGCGACTGAAAACAGAAATGACTTGCGAGCCGTCGGGACGGGCGCTGGATTTGAAATGGATCTCCCAGTAGTAGCTGCGGCCGTCGATCTCGAAGATGTCTTCTACTTTGATGGGGGTGCCGCTGAGGGCGATCATGCAGCGCTCTTTCCACTCGTGGGTGAGCCGTGGATTTTTGGGCTCCATGGCGTTGAGCAGCGAGCTTCCTTTTTTGAGTTCGATGCCATAGGTCTCCAAGAAAATCCAATAGAAACCGGAGTTCAGGCTGATGACCTTGAACTCTTCATCGATCAATAAGATATTTGCATCTGCATCTTCAATGATGGATGTAAACATGTCTTGCCACACACTCACATCGCTCTGCTCCAACTGCGTCATCCGTCCTGTCATTTTTTGGTGATTGATTGAACTGTCACAAAATCGGTGACGGCTCTAGGCACGTACGCGCACCGGTTGCGGGATCAGCTCGGGTTTGGGTGGGAAGATGCGATTCAAGGCGTTTCTAAGCCAATTCATAGGCAATTGAGTATTTAAGGGCATTATCACTTGGGCTCCAACACAAGCGGATAATGGCTGTATAACGCTGAATGGCTGGATTTAGATGCTGGTTTACAAAAAAAACTTGGGTCCGTGTCGCGGGAACGACGTAAGGTATGGCTGGAAAAGACGGTCTGGGATGGGAACTAAATTCAGGGTTTCGTTTTCCGCTCTTGCAAACGGGTTGTGCACCTTCGCCAAGACGGTATGCCGATGGACTGTCCAGGTGTGCCGATGAACTTTGCTTGTAATATTTTGTGTATAGTTTCTGCGGACCTAACTAGTGTAAGCCTTTGAAGAGCAGCAGGATCGGACGATGGGTTCCTGAAAATGGCCGGGTGTTTTTATTGAAGGCGCGACTTGACAGCGTGTATTTTTTGAAGGCTGCCGGAAGCATTTGGTCTTTTGGCCGCTACGTCTCCAATAGCCTGGATCCTAACCCACTACCTTAAGATTTTGATTGTCAAGAGAAGCCAGGGGCGCGATGATGACCGAGCGTCGGGATCACAACATACCACGAAAACCCCTCGCCCGACCGTTGTGGTGGTACTATTTTTTGTTCTTAAAAACTTAATCACAAACAAAATAAAAAATTACGTATACTTGAAATGCTATTTGTAATTCCTCCGTAACCTAGTTGTGAATCATCGTTAACTCCATAACCATTATGCAAATTTTACAGAATTTTTTTTCGACGCGCCTCGGCCTCTCGGGAAGGTTTGTCGCCACACGTCATGTTGAAAACCGAAGCAACATCAGCAACCATTCCTTTCGGCTCTCCAGGGCTGGGATTGGATTAGGTTTGCTATTGTTTGTTGGTTGCCTTCTTCCGGGCTACGCGCAAACTTCCTACAAGGATCTGGCCCCTTACAATGCCATGTTTGATCCGCAATACAGCAAGACGGGCTTTATTCTGAACAAGGGATTTATTTCGACCGACCGGATGATCAGGTCAACGATGGACAATCAAAATCCAGACGACTTCGTGATCAGCAGTCCATTTGACTGGAAGCAGCTCTATCGTTCTCTGCAGCTTTCGGAAACGGCCAGCAAATCCATATTACCCGATTTAAAAAAGTTGCTGACCACCTACCCGCATGATCAGATACCTATTGGGATTATCAACATCGAGGGTGAATATCTGGACCCTGAACTGATCTCTAGTTATTACGATATGGGGCGCAACAAGCTAAAGGCAAACGCCCCTTATGCGAGACATACGCTACTGGCGGTGTCCAATTTGAAAGGCACCGTAAAAGTCGGCGAGGCAAATTTCGTCTTAAGTCCAAAACTATATTTCAGCAACAGCAAGGAAAAGCCGCTGGGCCTGGAAATTGATTTTGGCGACGGCTTGGGATACCGGCGCTATGCCTTGAGTGAACAGGTGGTCAAAGTCAAGTATAAGAACATCGGCGAGCATAGCATCCGTTTCAAACTTTTGCTAAACAGTGGAACCCAACTGTCGTATAGCAAAGTCGAGGTAACGGGTTTAGAGCAGCCACGGGCCACGACGACCGGCACCGTGACCAGCGGTGGCGGCGCGGGATCACGGACTGTTCCCAATGGCTACTACGAAATTTACAATGGCTGTGATGGCGTGCTGGACCGCCCGGTCATCATCGTGGAAGGTTTTAATCCGCTTGGGGGATCGAGTGATTTTACGTCTATGTACAATCTTTATTTTAATAATCTTTCAGAAGATTTAATGAATGCCGGATACGACATTGTTTTGCTAAAGTTCGCAAACAATAACACCTATATTGAAGACAATGCTCAAGTGTTGAAGGCCCTTCTGAACGACATTAATTCATTAAAGTCGGGCAACTATGAAAATGTTGTCGTGGGCGAAAGTATGGGTGGCCTTGTTACGCGCATCGCGTTGGCGCAAATGGACGCGGCGCACATCGATCATGAAGTAGGCTTATATGTATCCTTTGATTCGCCACACAAAGGGGCCAACATTCCCTTGGGTATGCAAAAATTTGCCGCCGATGCTGCAGACATAGAATTTGTCGAAATCACAGATCTTTTAACGGATTTAACCAACTTATTTTCCTTTGGCGCAGGGGGCTTACCGTCAGAGATATTCGATGAAGAGGATTGCAAGTGGTGCGACCCCTATACGGTCGATGATCTCAACACGCTCGTTCAGGCCAATAATTCACCGGCTGCTATGGAAATGCTTATTCGCCACTATCTTGCCCCGGGTGGGCCAAACCCGGCGTACGTGAGCTTTCAAAGCTTTTTGAACACCACGGGCTTTCCGGTAGAATCGCGAAATGTTGCGTTAATCAATGGAAGTAATCATGGTGCACAGCAGACCACCAGTGATTCACCTGCCATTCCGGTCAATATTGGAGACCAGTTTGTTGATGCGCATATTGGAAGCCAGTGCGGCGCCATTGAATTCTATTTCGACATCTGGGTTTCCCCCGTAAATACGACTGCGAAAGTTTCGGATCTTGAGATCTGGTTCTCAGGCCCACTTGCCTGTCTTCCTAAAGGAAGAACGACGGATAAAGAGGGTACATTTACCTTCGATCAACACCCCTGGGACATTGCGCCCGGAGGCTACCAGTCTGCCAACGTCCCCAAAGCTGTCGATGGTTATATCACCAGAGATCGGTTTGATTTTGTTCCCTCCGTGAGTTCTATCGCCCTAAACGATGCTCTGATCAACGGCACAAATGGGTTGTACTATTTCGATAATCAAAATGTGAGCCGGGCAAAGGCCGAATTGGTAAGACTAAATCAAACCCCATTCGACGATATTTATAGTAATCCTGGTAATACCAAGCACGTCATACCAAGAACTTCAAATTTCGACGGAGTAGCCACCATGGAAATAATGCCAGACAACAAATATTTACAGAACAAAACGATAGTGTCAGGTCGTAAACGCGACTTCAAAGCCTCCGCCACGATTCTTAGCGGGAATAATGTAACACCGCCAACCTGGAACAAATTAATAGACCAGGCAGATTTCGTTGTCGCCTCCGGTGCAGAGGTCAACTTCATTGCCGGGACATCCATAACACTTCGTCCAGGGTTTAAAGCCGCTTCAGGATCTGTTTTCAAGGCAAAAATACAAGCGAACAATAGTTGCACGTCCAGTTTACGCATGCTTGCCGATACTGAAACGCCGGCATTGCGCTTTGCTCCCCTGCCAGACATCGAGGTTCTGAAGAAGGACAACGACGTCGCTTTAAATATCATCAACTACGAAGATACGTTGAGCGGCGTAAGTTATACCTGGAGGCTAACCGGCGAAAACTTTGAGCTGAATTCAAGCACCAAGCGATTTGACGCCACGGGGCTAAAACCCGGCCAGTATACGGCATACGCGTCGGTAAATAATGGCGAACGCGTATCTTCGAAAGTCTTTCATGTCGCCGCGACCGAAACCTCGAAGCAAGCCGTCATGCCGGAGAAGGAGCTGTTGAAAGAGGATGCGGTAACTATATATCCTAACCCGTCATCGAAGGATATAACGGTGAGCTACGAGAACGAATTTGCGGGCAATGTACAGATCTACCTGACCGATGTCACCGGTAAGGCGGTGAGGAATCTGTCCAATGGCGCAAAAGGCTCGGGATCTTATGCCGACACGTTCGACATATCGGCTATGCCTTCGGGGGTATACCTATTGGTGATCGAGAAAGGCAGCGCAAAAAGCGTTCATCAATTGATTATTGTTGATTAAGGTCTGGGAGCAACTTTAGATGATCTAAAAAAATCACTGCGCCTGCATCCTTCGTGGCGTGACGCATGATCAGCAACTGGTGGAATGTCCATGTTCCTCCAGTTGCTTTTTTTTTGCAAACTCTATAAAATTCATAATCACACATTAACATTGCCCGGCCAGGGATAGAAACGGAAAGCCCGAAGTGCGTGGGCCCCTCGGAATCGGACTTGGAGTGGATAGCCCGACCGAACGTACCCACGGTACATTCAACTGAGAGTTAGTCATACGTTCGGTGACGGGCGGGCCGTCCGAGGTTTCCGAGGGCGTTATAGTAGGCACTCAATAAATGTCCTCCTGAAGCCCGCTCAATTTTATTAAATATTCTCCACACTCTTTGAAGCAGCCTTTTGGGCTCCACCGGTCCACCATCCAATATTTGTCCTCGAAAGACGCTTCAATGATCCATTGCGAGCCATCGAATCCAAGTTTCCTGATGTCATATGGCGTCATCTTCCAGTAGCCACAGCTAATCAGAAGCTCTTCAAAGTTTCTCCAGTCTGTTGACGTTAATTCCATCTTATCATTTTTGATAAGACTCGCATGCCTATCGGGCTGCACAACCGAGTCGGTCTTCATAAATTTCGCTATATATACCGTTTTTATAAAGTCCGGTTGTCTGTCCAATTTTTTAACCGTTAACCAAACGCTGTCACCTTCTTTTGATAGCGTAATAATAACCGGCTCGTGAAATGACCTTAGCCAGGTAAATCTGTAAATGCTTTGCCCGTGATAATAGTTATATAGTATCTTTTCCTTGGAGGGATACAATTGAGAGGAGTACCAATTTAGCCGGAAACTATCGAGCCTTGTTTCGATCGCGCTGTCCCCATACTTTATTTCTGACGGAAGAAAATGTGTTAACGAGTCGATGGGGTCACCGTTTGATTTTGAAAGCTTTGGGTCTTGCGGGTATAAGTATTTGTCGTGAGACTTGTTCCTGGTCTTATCACAACGTACGCAAGCCAGCCCGACTACTGTAATAAAAAATAATGAAACGTATTTCATGCTGCTGTCAAAATATGGGTATATCGGCCGCTGGTTTGGGGCTTGATCTACTTTCAAGTATAGCAAATTTGTTGCCATCCAGGCTTCCCTTTCCGTGTTCAAATCATATTCTCTAACCCTCGCGTTAAACGGGGACCGGCCAGGGATAGAAACGGAAAGCCCGAAGTGCGTGGGACTTGCGCGTGGCCGGACTTGTAGTGGATAGCCCGCCCGAGGTTTCCGAGGGGGCCGCCAAGTCCTCATCAATTTGGTGCCCACGATAATTTAAAGATACGATTCATTCAAGGGGTGGTCGTTGCGTCAGGTAACCTTTTCAGGGTTGAAATGTCTTGACACGCTGACCCCCGGTTTCACCGGGGGCTATGCTCGGGAACTCCTTCGGAGTTTAAAGGCAGAGTGGCTTTGGGGGCTTTAGCAAAGGCAATGATAGCTCACTTTTCTGGTTCGTTCACGGGATGATTTATTGTCGCTTTCAGCCTGGCCTATTGACGCAATCACCCTCGCCCTCTTTTATTGCAGGTCGCTACGTTTGTAAAAACTAAATCGTACGACCATGGAAAAATTTGTTCTCCCAAAAGACCTTCACCTGTTTGGCAATAGAGTTCACACATTCCCGATGGGGATCAAAGAAAGTTTCGATGCGTTGATTGAGATGCTTCCCGAGGGTCTTGAGCGGCCCTATTATGGTGTGAGTTGGATGGAGGGCGAAGACGTGATCTACTACACGATGGCGGCGGAGAAATTTCAGAGGGAGTCAAAAAAGTACAATTGTGAAATGGGTCTTACCATCGAAAAGGGTGAATATCTCGCGGCCACTGTCTACGACTGGATGAGTAAGACCGATTCGATCAAAGATGTGTTCGATGCGCTGATGAAAGACCCGCGCGTGGCCATGGGCGCGCCGTGTGTGGAATGGTATAAGTCGGATGAGGAGATGGTGTGTATGATAAAATCAAAATGACCCCTCCCCCAATTGCTTCTCTCGACGCCTGCAATCCTGATTTTTTTCTGCTATCTTAGTTTAAATCATTTTTTGTCTGGTCATCCCCCACCCGGTCATGGAATTTAAAAAGGATCTTGCGCTGGAAAAGCTATTGAAGGTAGCCCCGATCAGTATCAACATTATCGATATCTCCACGCGGGAATTGATTTGCACCAGCAGTTGGGTGAAGGATCATATTGGTTACACGCAGGAAGAATACATGGCCTTGAGTCATGACCTGTTTGAAAAAATAATCCATCCGGAAGACCGAATAACACAGCTGAAGACGTATGCTTCTTTGGTCGAAAACCCTTTGGCGCTGTTTAAAGAATGCAGGATCAGGATCCGGAAAAAGGATGGCGATTATCTTCATGCGATCGTGCGGCTGTCGGTCCTGGAAATTGATGAGAACCAAAAAGCAAAGACAGTCCTGAACACGGCGGTTGATATTACCGAGATCGTCGAGTTGCGACGACGTCTCGCCGAAGAACTGAGCAAAATGGAGATCATTTCATTTAAGAACAGCCACGAATTGAGAGGCCCCGTAGCGACGATACTCGGCCTTGTTCAACTGATGAGCCATGAGAGTGCGATCGGCATCCAATCGCAGGAGATCATCGAGATGTTGAGGGCGACGGTGATCAAATTGGACAATGTGATTGGGCAGATTAACGATCACACATACTAACGCGGCCGCCGAAGCCATCTTTTGACGAGAGAGCCTCCATTCTTTTAGTAGTTTGTTCTCGGGATTTTACCGCTTTACCATTCGGGTAACCGATTTTTCACCGCGGTGACTAACGGTTACCAAGTATAATCCCGGCTTGAGTGAGGACAAATCTATGGACACCGTGCTTGTGGCCGTGCCCTGGAGCACCGGTTGTCCCACTACACTACATACCTGATACGCAAATGGCGTAGACGCACCACTTACATTGACGGTGACCGTTCCCGATGCAGGATTGGGATAGAGCGATACAAAATGTTGCACTGTCTCCTCCACGGCCGTGACGGTTGACGTCCTAAACGATGTTTCCGATGTGGACATCGATCGGGTGCCGTCACTGACGGTGATGCGGCAGTAGTAGCGCGTATCGGGGTCCAAGTCCTGCAGGTTGTAGATAAGGGGTTGATTCAGAACACCGGCATACTGTCCCAGGCTGTAGGTGTGGTCGTAGAGGCCCGCCGCGCGGCCAACCTGTAGCGTAACGGTGGTCTGTGGCAGTGACATGTAGGACAATATTTTTGAATGTATCGTTGCTCCGGACAACGTCACGTCTGTTACTGACACGTCGTCAAGATGTAGTGCGTCGTCGTAGCTTATGGTCGACGTGAGGATAGCACCGTATTCGCCGGCAATATAAATGTCCGTGCCCTGCACTTCGAGCAGTTGCGAGTAGCTGCTGGGAATGTGTGCCCAGGAGGTACCTCCGTCCTTTGTTACTTGCAGGTAGCCATATTCATCCAGGATATAGCCGTAGTCCTTCGATACAAAATGGACATCGTCATAGTCGGCATATTCCGTATTCAGTTTTTGCCATGTGGTGCCTCCGTTCATTGTTTTGAATACTGTATTCCCCTCGCCAACATAATAGCCCGTTAGCGCGTCTACAAAACAAAGGGCGTTGATTCCAGTATCCCCTCCCTTTACGATCGTCCAGGTTTCTCCTCCGTTGACGGTTTTGTATATCCCGGAAGGATAATAGGAAGCGGTACGTGCGTACCCCACGTCCGCATTTAAAAATTGTAAATCGGCCAGGCCCACGGATGCTACTGCTCTCCAGGTGACACCCCCGTCGGTGGTTTTCTGGGTTGTGGTACCCCCCCAGCTTATAAAACCTGTGTTCTCATCCGTAAATTTTATTGTCGAAAAATCGCCCGACAGATAGGTATTGTAATAAATCTGTATCCAGGACTTACCTCCGTCGGTAGTTTTCATGAGGCGGTTGGCGTAATAGCCTACGGAAGCAAAGCCCAGGTTGTCGTTTAGAAAGTCAAACCGGGCCGTTCGTTGTCCGCTGATCGGCGCGTTTATGCGCTGCCAATCTTTTTTGTTGACGGTTTTGATTAGATCGCCTCCGGCAATGGCATAGCCGGTTTGGTCACTGGTGAAGTCGATCTGCGTTATTTTGTTATACGTTAATGCATAGGGTGTCCAGCTTTTTCCTCCATTAACGGTTTTCAGTATCCGACCTCGCATACCCGTTGCAAAGCCTCGGTCGAGATCGAGGAAGAAAATGCCGTATATATCATTGGCATCTATTCTGCCGTCGCCAATCCATTGCCAGGTGGCGCCGCCATCGATCGTCTTATGCATGGCGCCATCATCACCACCAATGAAGCCAACTTTGGGACTGGTGAATTGCAGGGTGTAGGCGGCGTCGAGGGTGGCGGTTAATTTCGTCCATGTTTCACCTCCATTGGTTGTCTTAAAGACATCGCTATGTTCACGCGTTGCGTACCCCACGTTAGCGTCGGCAAACGTAACACGAAAAAAGTCCGATGGAATCGAATTCGAAGTAAGTGTTGCGTACCAGGTGACGCCACCGTCCTTTGTTTTTTTGATCGTACCATTAGTACAGACAGCATGGCCTACTTTTCCGCTGGTAAAGAAAGCGTCGTTAACCACGGTATAGTATGCGTCTGCATTGTTGATCACGGGATAGCTCTGCCACGTTTTGCCGCCGTCATTAGAGGCAAAAAGCGTCTTGTTGCTGGTTATGCGAAGGGTATCGTCGCTTACTACGGTGATGCTGTTGAAATTCTCGGTAGTGGTTAGCTTCAGCGCATTCCACCCGACACCGAAGTGAGTCGACTTGTAGATCTGCCCTGCATCGCCTACGACATAACCGATTTGGTTTTTGAACACCATGCGGCGGCCCTTCACTTTTTTGGAATAAATTTCCCACGTCTCGCCTGCATCGGTCGTGCGAAGCAAGGCACCACTGCTCACAATAAATCCTATCTTTTCGTTTACGAATTGAACATCAAGACCTGTCGCGCCGGTGGGCAGTGGATTAAGCCACGTCCATGGTGAGTTCGTATCGGGCAGCCGTACGCCGTCATCCACGTAAAGACTTTTCGCAGCCTGGCATCCAAAATCGTTCGCTACGAGTACCGAGTACCATCCGGCTCGTGTAACCGTAAGGGTCGGTGTGGATTCGCCGGTGCTCCATACCTGATGGCTGAACGTGCCGGGGTCCAGCAGCACCGATCCGCCTGCGAGTGGAATCGTGTCGGCCAGGCTGATGGCCGGAAGCGGCGCCACGTTGATTTGAACGGAGTCTTTGGATATGCAGCCGTCTGCGTTTGTAGCCGTCAATTTGTACTTTCCACTGGTATTTATCTCGATGTTTTTACTGGTTTCCGTTGTGCTCCATTGATAGGCCGCAAAGCCATCGTCGGCTACAAGTTTATAGCCGGGGCACACCATTCGGTCCGTGCCGAGGTCAAACGGTGTTTGCGCCTTAATGGTGATGTCTTGTGTGATGGTTGTGGGTTTCCCCTTATAGTACACCGTGAGCTTGACGGTATACTTTCCCGCCTGCGTGTAGGTAATGGGTAGCGGCTGCAGGGCGTTGGATGTGACGCCATTACCAAACGACCATTCGGCCGATTCCACCTGGTGCAGGTTGGTGATGCGAAAGGTTGTCGGCGCGTTTTGGCAGTGGCCCTCTGCTACGAAACTCGTCTTGTAGAGATAACTCTGAATCAAACTCGGCATGAAGACTACAAAGCAGCTCGCGCCATTGAGGTATACGCCCTTCTCTTTGAACAACACATCTTTGGCTGGTGCGTTGGGGTTATCGATTGCCGCCAGGTAATTGGCTGTGCTGCCACCCGCGCCTTTAGTGGCATAGATCCTTCCGTCGGGTCCGAGTTGAAGCGAGTACATAACATTGTAGATCGTGCCGGTGTTCAATGCGGTCCGCGAATTCTGAATATCGGTGTAGGTGGGCAGGGAAACGTCGTATTGGAACACCGTGTATGGGCCCTCCACGTAAACCCTCGTGCCGTCGCTAGAAAATTCAGGCCCGATCATGCCGCCATTGATATCTTGCAACGAAAATAACATCTGGTTTGTAAGAACACCTGTAGTCGCATCAAAGTCCGCGATCATCATATCCTGCCGGTTGTCGATTGGGTAGGTCAGGGCAAGCTTCTTACCATCGGGAGAAAACTTCATTTGCCCGAACGACAAGCCAATGGTTGGGCCCATGTGCTGCTGGAACACGGAGGCCGAAGGTCCCGCGTCGGTAACTAACAGGGCGTAGAACAAGTCTGAATTGTGTTGATGGGTCATCACCCAGATGTCTTTGCCATTTTCATGAAGCACCGCACTCAATTCGTCGTTCGTTTTTACGATCAGCCTTACACCCTTCGTCACCACATCGCCCAGGCCGCCGGCCAGACTTATATCGACTACACTATAATACAATCCAGAAGTGGTTTGCCCGTTGTAGGGATCGGTGGTAAAAATATAAAAGATACTGGCACTGCCGGGTTTGGGGACAACGATGGATTTTTGAAGCGTGGTGACCGACGTTGCAGGCAACAGGTCACTGCCGTTGGGCATGAGCTGGTGATTTTTGTTCCACACCGAAAAGCCGTCGGTATAAAAAAGCAACGCACCACTTTCATCACAAATCATGCCCTTGCTCCGTGTAGAGATCAATCCTAAGCCGCTATTCAGCACAGGCGTGCCCGTGGCAAAGTCAAGCTCGTAGTTTGAAAGGGAAAAGATATTGGCTTGTTTTTGAGCCCATGAGGGGGTAGCGAAAAATAACAAGGCAATCACCAAAATGGTGAATTTGGGCATTTGGCAGCTGATCATCATACAACAGCGGTTACAGTCTCTATTCGGACCGCAATGATAAGAAATTTACGACGAAGTCTTAGCGGTCAACACGCCGTTTCAAAGTTTCCAAGTCATTTGCAACCCTCCCGGTATCTCTTTCTTCTTAGCTTTGGAGAATATCACAAGACATGACCTCACTCAATTTAATTGTCATCAAAACCAATAACCTGGAGGGACTAGCCGAATTCTACACAACGTTGGGAATGCAGTTCGACTATCACCAACACGGCAATGGCCCTCACCACTATGCGAGTATTACGGATGGTCCGACGCTCGAAATATATCCGCTGTCAAAGAATGTGACGAAGCCAGATCACACAACCCGTTTAGGGCTTGTGGTCGAACGGCTGGATGTATTGATCGCAGATCTCAAATCGCGGGGCATCACGATCGTGTCTGAACCCGCGGTTACGGAGTGGGGGTATGTAGCGATTGTTCAGGATTTAGATGGCAGGAAGGTCGAATTAACCGAACGAAGGTAGGGTGAGGCGCCGCGATTCCAGCTCAAAATCATCAAAGTTTCCCCGCTCATTTACGCCCTCCGACACCATCTTTTTGCCAGAATCCTTATTTTTGGGCCTTTAACGATAACCTGATGGCCGAATACAGCAAAGACGAGATCAAGCGCATAGAGGAAAAGTGGCGGATGAAGTGGCAGCAAAATGGCGTCTACAAAACTGATAATCACTCAGATAAGCCAAAATACTACGTGCTGGACATGTTTCCCTATCCCTCCGGGGCGGGGCTGCACGTGGGGCACCCGCTGGGCTACATCGCCTCCGATATCGTGACGCGCTACAAACGCCTGAAGGGCTTTAACGTGCTCCACCCCATGGGCTTCGACGCCTTCGGGCTTCCCGCCGAGCAATATGCCATCCAGACCGGCCAGCATCCGCGGGTGACCACGGAAAAGAATATGGCCACCTACGTGGCGCAGCTCAGCAAGATCGGCTTCGCCTTTGACTGGGACCGCAAAGTGGTGACCAGCGACCCCTCCTACTACAAATGGACACAGTGGATCTTCATGCAGTTGTTCAACGCCTGGTATGACCGGACCGCGAACAACAAGGTGGGCAAGGCCCGTCCCATGACGGAGCTCGTGGCTGAACTGGAGAAGCACGGCAACAAGAACATTGTCGCCGTCTGCGATGATGAAACGCCAACGATCACCGCCGCGCAATGGACGGCGTTCAACGAAATTGAAAAGGAGAACTTCCTCCAAAAATACCGCATCGCCTACCTGGCCGAAACCATGGTGAACTGGTGCGCTGCCCTGGGCACCGTGTTGTCGAACGACGAAGTGAAAGACGGCGTGAGCGAACGCGGCGGCTACCCGGTGGAACGCATCAAGATGCTGCAGTGGAACATGCGCATTTCGGCCTACGCCGAAAGGTTGCTGACCGGCCTGGACACGATCGATTGGCCCGAGCCGATCAAGGAAATGCAACGCAACTGGATCGGCAAGTCGGTGGGTTGTGAACTGGATTTCAAGCTGGCCTCCGGCGACGATTCCATCCGCGTGTTCACCACGCGCATCGACACGATCTATGGTGTGACCTTCATGGTCATTGCCCCCGAACACGAATTGGTGGACAAGATCACCACCCCCGCCCAGCGCGAAGAAGTGACCCACTATGTGGAGGTGGCCAAGAACCGAAGCGAGCGCGAGCGCATGAGCGAAGTGAAACGCATCAGCGGCGCGTTCACCGGAGCGTATGTCATCAACCCGTTCAACCACGAGAAGGTGCCCGTGTGGATCGCCGACTACGTGCTGGCCGGTTATGGCACCGGCGCCGTGATGGCCGTGCCCAGCAGCGACACACGCGACTATGCGTTTGCAAAACACTTCAACCTTCCCGTCGTCGACGTGCTGGAAGGCCCTACGAGCGATATCACCAAAGACAACTTCGAACCCAAGTCGGGCAAGATGATAAATTCCGGCTCGCTGAACGGCTTGCCGTGGCAGGACGCCATTGAAAAGGCGCTGCAACATGTGGAGACCTTGGGCATCGGTACACGCAAAGTGAACTACCGCATGCGCGACGCCATCTTTGGCCGTCAGCGTTATTGGGGGGAGCCCTTCCCCGTGTATTTCGACAAAGGCATCCCCAAACTGGTGGACGAAAAAGATCTGCCCGTGACCCTGCCGGAGATCGACGCCTACAAGCCCACCGAAACCGGCGAGCCTCCCCTGGGCCGCGCCAAAGGCTGGAACTACAAAGGCCATCCCTACGAACTGACCACCATGCCCGGCTGGGCTGGGTCGAGCTGGTACTGGTTCCGCTACATGGACCCGAAGAACGACAAGGTCTTCGCCAGCAAGGAAGCGCTCAATTATTGGAAAGACGTCGACCTGTATATCGGCGGCTCGGAACACGCTACCGGCCACCTGTTGTACTCACGCTTCTGGTGCAAGGTGATGAAAGACCTGGGCTATGTGTCGCCGGAGGAGCCGTTTAAGAAGCTGATCAACCAAGGTCATATTCAAGGTATTTCCAAACTGGCCTACCGGATCAATGGCACGAATAAGTTTGTGTCGTATAACCTGAGAAAACAATACGAAGTAACCCCCTTGCACGTGGACATCACCTTCGTGGATGGCGATGTGCTGGATGTGGAAAAATTCCGAAACTGGAGAGACGACCTGAAAAACATCGAGCTGATCCTGGAAGATGGCAAATACATCTGCGGGTCGGAAGTCGACAAGATGTCGAAGCGCTACTACAACGTGGTGAACCCCGACGACATGGTGGAAAGCTATGGCGCCGACACGCTGCGTATGTACGAAATGTTCCTCGGCCCCCTGGAACTGTCCAAGCCCTGGAACACCAATGGCATCGACGGCGTGTTCAAATTCCTGCGCCGCTTCTGGAACCTGTTCCACGACAACCAGGGCAACATCAACGTGAGTGATGCAGAGCCATCGCGCGAGGAGTTGAAAGTCTTGCATAAGACCTTGAAGAAGATTGCCTATGATATCGAGCATTTCTCGTTCAACACCTCCGTGAGCGAGTTCATGATCTGCAGCAACGAACTAAGCAGCATGAAGAGCAACAAACGCGCGATCCTCGAACCCCTGCTGATCACCCTGGCCCCCTTCGCCCCGCACATTGCGGATGAATTGTGGGAAAAGCTGGGACACAAAGAATCGATCCTTTATGCAAGTTTCCCGCAATACAACGAAGAATATTTAACGGAGAGCTCTTTTGAGTACCCGATCTCCATCAATGGCAAAGTGCGCGTGAAGATGAACTTTGCACTGGATATGCCGAAGGATGATATCGAGAAGCTGGTGATCGCTTCGGAGGTGGTGCAGAAATGGACCGAAGGGAAGGCACCGAAGAAAGTGATTGTGGTGCCGGGGAGGATTGTGAATGTAGTGATATAAATCAGGAGCCAGGAGTTTGGATGGTGTGTTGGGGTTCATTTTTGTGATGGTGAAACTGGAATGTGATGAGCACCCTTGGCGCGTTGGCGCGTTGGGGTGCTCATTTCTTTTGTGTGGCGGGTTAAAAAAACTTGTTGGTGGGACACCAACAAGTGGGCGTTTTGGGACTTCATGATGCACCCCTCATTTCGAGCGGTGAGTCCAAACTTGTGGTGATGAGCATCAACCTCGCGAATTCCTTGTCCTCCGTCATCCCCCTTTCACACAAAGTCGCAACAACCTCACCTTGCTATGACGCACAGCATCAGGGCTACTGGCCCCAAATGATGCTCCACATCATTAAAGTTTCCCCACACCCAACTTGTTGGTGTCCCCACCAACAAGTTTTTTTGACCCAACACACAAACGAACCAGCACCACAACGCGCCCCACACCATGCATTCCTCACCTCCGGTGACCCGCTCACCTTGCTATGACGCACAGCATCAGGGCTACCGGCTACAAAATGATGCTCCACATCATTAATTTTCCCCACACCCAACTTGTTGGTGTCCCACCAACAAGTTTTTTTGACCCATCACATAAACGAACCAGCACCCCAATGCGCCCCACCCCCACTGCCTTCCTCAACTCGGCCACAAATTGGTCGTCACCCCAATCCTATTCCAAGCATTCATCGTGACGATCGCCATCATGGCTTGCGTCACATATTTTTCTCCCAGCAATTTCACCGCGCGGTTGTAGACTTCATCCGATACGCGGTTCGTGATGAACGTTACTTGTTCGGTGAGGGCGAGGATGGCTTGTTCGTCTTCGGTGAAGAAAGGGGTTTCATTCCAGGAGGTGATGTTATAGAGGCGTCGTTCGGTTTCGCCGTTGGCGCGGGCTTCCTCGGTGTGTTTGTCGATGCAATACGAACAGCCGTTGAGCTGGGATGTGCGGATCTTGATGAGATCCTTGTGACGCACTGATAACTGCGTGGTGCTGAGGTACTTTTCCAGGGCGAGCATAGCTTTGAGCGCATCGGGATCGACATCCTGGAATTTTTTTCTAGGTTCCATAAGCGTGACTTTGTTGTTTTTTGTTGACACAAAGTAACGGCGGCGGGTAGGAGAAATAACTTAATCTAGTTCAAGAACGATTCACTCCTTCCGTTTTGCTCTGATCTTGCTGAGGAATTCGGGGGTGAAGCCCAGATAAGACGCAAGCATGTATTGCGGGACGCGTTGAACAAATTCAGGGAATAGGCGGCAGAATTGTCCATAGCGCTCCTCCCCTGACTGGTTGTAGATAAAATGAATCCGGGTGAGCGATGCGGAATAGGCGCGCTCGGCGATGAGGCGGAAATAGCGTTCTAAAGTTGGCACTTTTGCCAGCAGTTCTTCCAGGTCTGTTTTGGTGATGACCAGGAGTTGTGAGGGTTCTACGGCCTGGATGGTGAAGGTAGAGGGCCTTTGCAGTTCGAAGCTCATGTAGTCGGTCATCCACCAGTTGTCGATGGCGAATTGGATGATTTGTTCATTGCCTTCGTCGGTGTGGATGAAGAGGCGGAGGCAGCCTTTGGCAACGAAGTATTTTTCGTGACAGATTTCGCCGGCGCGGGACAGTATGGTTTTGTTGGGGATGGTTTTGGGTTGGATGAAGGTGGAGACGGTTTTGGTGTCTGCGTCGGTTAGGGGGACGAATTTTCGGATGTGTTGGATGAGGGAGTTCAGTTGAGGGGTGTGCTCCATGATTTGTATTTGAGGTTTTAACCGCCTCACCGTCGCGAAGGCTTCGACGAGCGAAGAAAGGCACAAAGTGCCCTCCTTCGCTGAGGTTTCGGCGGGCGAGCAGCAAAGTTAACGCAAAGTTTGCTTTGCGCTAGCCCGCCGAAGCTTCAGCGAAGGAGGGCCTTCGGCCCGGTTTTTTGGTCGGCCTACTTTTTTGTGGATTTCAACATGCGCGCCTGCATCTCCTCCACCGACAATTCTTCAAGCACTTGGGCGAGCCACCACGTGTTTCCCTGTGGATCTTTTATGCCGCCTTCGCGGTAGCCATAGAAACGGTCGGCGGGTTCCATCAGGGGGGTGGCTCCGGCGGCGAGGGCCCTTTGGAAGACGGCGTCTACCTCGTGTACGAAGACGTAGTTGGCTCCCGGGGTAGCGGGCCATTCGGGACGGGCGCGGCCCATCATGATGACGGTTTCGCCGAGGCTCACTTCGCCGTGCTGGACGAAACCATTCTCTTGTTTCAATTCTTCTTTGACGCGGGCCCCGAAGACGGCTTGCAGAAACTGCACTTCCGACTCGACGCTTTCCACCATCAGGTAAAGGCACACGTTGCTATAGCCTGCGGGCGCGGGGGTTTCTCTTTTCTTTTCCATAGTGATTTGTGATTTAGTATGGAAGCAAAGTAAACAGGGGGACCGGCGGGAAAATTGTACAAACCGGACATGCTGAAGACAGTGGTCAGGCGCTCAGCTTTATAAAGTTGTCGGCGGCGTGACGATCGTTGAGGTTGAAATATTGCTTTGGACTGAGACCGGAGAATGCTTTGAAGTCGCGGATGAAGTGCGACTGGTCGTAGTACCCTGCCTCCAATGCCAACGCGGTGAGGTTGTCGAAGTCTTTACCTTTTCGGAGCGACAGGCAGGAGTGAAACCGGATGAGTCTTGAGAACGCTTTGGGTGACGTGCCAACGGCGCTGATGAATTTGCGATCGAAGTGGCGCCCGGAAATGCCAAGGTCGCTCACCAGGGCGTCGATGGCTGTGGCGCCCTTGTAGCGGACGATGTGCTGAACGCATTGAAATAATCCGTTGGCTTCTCGTTGGCGTGATTTCAGTTTTCGCAGCAAGTACCGCGACAAGGCGGCGATGCGGGCATCGTGGTGCGCGGCATTCGCGATCTCGTCCTTTAGCGATATTCCGTCGCTTCCCAGGAAGTCCGCGATCGCTACCGTGGTGTTGGTCAGGGCCTGGGGCGATTCGTGGAAGAGGAACGGGAGGGCGTAGGGATATAAGAACGCGCCCATCATGCCCAGCTTGCCGGGCATGGCGAAGTCGCGGTGGTGGTGGGTGATGCCACTCACCAGGCCGGCATTGTAGTGATAAAAGAACACCAGGCCGGGAGCGCTTTCCGCAAAGAGCCTGTAGGTGACGGGAGCCGTGGGGACATCGTCGGATTCTATGCTCCAGAAATAACGGACCAGGTCCGAAAGCGCGGGTGGAGGCAATGTTTCCCTGTAGAGCATGAGCGAAGATACAAATTCGGTTTGAGTTGCCACCCCATCACAAGAATCCGTTAGGATGAGGTTGGATCTTTCTTTTTATCTTTCGTATAAACCCCAGCGCTTATGAAATGTGTAACCCTGTTCGTGGTGTTCAGCCTCTCTTTGGTTTGCCACGCGCACGCCCAATCCGACACTTTGCAATGGACCATCTTGATGGGTGGACAAAAATCCGGTCATTTCAAACATCTCAAAAATGCCGACGGCTCCTTCACCGAATGGTTCCAATTCAACGACCGCGGCCGGGGCGACAGCACAGTGATCCACTATCGCCTGAACGACCGGGGCTACATGACCTGGATGGATGCCAAAGGTGTGGACTACTTCAAGAAACCCATCTTCGAAACCTTCAACATTCAAAACGGTATAGCCGCCTGGGAAAACCCCGTGGAAAAAGAACAGCGAAAAATACAGGGCGACATAGTGTATATCCCCTTGAAGATGCGCGGCGGCGTTTCTTATGCCTACTTTTTTCAGACCCCCGATCACAGCGTGAACTTACTACCCGCGGGCCGCGAGAAATTGACTGCACTGCAGGAACATACATTGAAAGATGGCCGGAAGATGAGCCTTGTATCACTGTCGGGAACCGGCCTCACGCCGCAGTATGTCTGGCTCGACAGCCAGCGCAATTTTTTTGCCCTTCCCAGCGATTGGTTTGCCATCGTTCCCAAGGGCGATGAAGGCCTTAATGAAGAACTGCTCGTCGTGCAGAAAGGCGTTGAACAAAATTATTACAAAGACCTGAAAACAAAGCTCGCCAGGAAAGTCTCGGGTGGCCTGGCCGTTACCCATGCTACTTTGTTTAACCCCAAAAGCGGTACCGCCCAACCTAATTCAACCATCCTGATCGAGAACGGCACCATCACCCAGGTGGGTCCCGGCATGAGTGTGACGGTGCCCCAAGGTTTTCAAGTGGTGGACGTCCAGGGGAAATTTGTGATGCCCGGCCTCTGGGACATGCATGTGCACTACAGTCAGGGTACCGACGGGCTGCTGCACCTCGGCAATGGTATCACCAACGTGCGCGACATGGGCAACAGCGAGAGCTTGCTGGACGAGAAGAAACAAATTGACGAGGGGCTGGTCCTTGGCCCCCGCATACAAGCCCTATGCGGCTTCATTGACGGTGCCGGACCCTATGCCGGGCCCACGGGCGCGCGGATCAACAGCGTGGAGGAAGGGATCGCTGCCGTCAAGAAATACAAGACGATGGGCTACACGCAGATCAAGCTCTACAGCTCCCTGAAACCCGAATGGGTGAAGCCCATTGCTGCGGAAGCGCACCGGAATGGCCTGCGCGTGAGCGGCCACATTCCCGCCCACATGCTGGCCAGCGAAGCCATCGACGCGGGCTATGACGAGATCCAGCACATGAACATGGTGTTCCTCAACTTCCTGGGCAAAGACCTGGACACGCGCACCCCCGTGCGCTTTCATGCGGTGGCACAAAACGCCGCGTCACTCGACCTGACCAGCGCGCCGGTGCAAGCTTTTATCAAACAACTGGTGGCCAGGAAAACGGTTATCGATCCCACCATCAGTTTTTTTGAAACGATGTTCATCCCGACCAAAGGAAAGCCCGTGCCGACCATGGCGGCGGTTGTCGATCGCCTGCCGCTGGACTTGCAACGCGAGTATAAATCCGGTGGAGCGCTCGAAGTGCCTGCGGGCATGGAGGACACCTATGCCAGGTCTTTTCAAAACATGCTCAGGATGGTGAAAGTGCTCCACGACAACGGGGTGGTTATCGTACCGGGTACGGACGATACGCCGGGATTTGTATTGCACAAGGAACTTGAAAACTATGTTCGCGCGGGCATCCCCAACGCCGCGGTGTTAAAGATCGCCACCCTGCAATCGGCCATGGTGGCCGGCAAAGAAAAAAACTACGGAACCCTTGAACCCGGCAAAGCCGCCGACATCATTGTGATCGACGGCAACCCGCTGACCAACATCAGCGATGTCCGCAAAGTTGAAACGGTGATCAAAGGGCAAGAGATCTATCAAACTAAGGATCTGCTTAACGCTGTTTCTATACGGTATTTTAAGTAAGCCTATGATGACTACGACGGCCTGGACGCCGTTTGGTCGACATGGGATATCCTTTATCTTTGGGTAAATCAAAATCTATGCGTTATCCGTTAATCGTTGTCCTGTTGGTTACCCTATCGTTTATCGCCAAGGGGCAATATTCCGACATAGAAGAAACAGACACTGAAGAAATCGACATCGAAGAAACCGACACAAGACCTGTTTTCACGCCGGGGCTATACCTCAACTTTTACAACTTCATTGAAAACGATCCGATTTTACCGGAAGATATCATCACGGATATACCCCGACAGCGTGATTTTTACATTCAATTGTTTAGAGCGAATGCCATCGATGTGGCCTTGAGCGACTCTATGCTTCATCTCCGTCCGGACGACGTTTGGGGGTACTCCGACGGTCGTGGCATTTTCATAAACCGGAGCAAATTCCCAACGAACGTTCTTGTCGGGGCGGATGTGAGTGAAAATCCCTTTGCGCAGATCAATATCATGGGGACGCTGTGCCTGGTATACTACCTGAAGACTCACTCTTCTTCGGCGTTGACAGGGAACCGAGTCATGGTGCGCGCCAACGACGTCCGGCAAAGTGCTGCGAAATTTATTCTGAACACCAAAGACGGTTCGTTCCACAACGCCACGCTATCCCAACTCGAACAAATGATCGCGGACGATCCGGCGCTACTGAAAGAGTTTAATGCTTACCGGGGGAAAAGGAGCATCAAATTCTATGTCTTTCTAAAAAAATATAACGAGAAACATCCTGCCGCACTGGGATATTGAGCAGGCTCAATGAAATCTTCCTTGGCGAAACTTATTCTCCTTGCTGATACACTCCGAACACATTCCCATAGGGATCGCTGAAGCGTGCCGTGACCTCCGGTGCGTCGCCTCCAATGGGTTGCACGATGGCCCCACCGTTGGCCAGGATGAGTTCAATGGTGGCATGAATGTCGTCTACCATGATGTAGGTGAGCACACCTACGGTGGTTGATGGCGGCCGGTTCAGTACCCAGGCACCACTCACCTCGCCGACGCCATCGTCGAAGGCCGTGACGCCGTCGGTGCGGTGGCGGATGTTCCAGCCGAAAGCGGCTTTGTAAAAGTCGGCCGATTTTTTGATGTCTGCGGCCGGAATTTGGAGGTAGCAGATCTTGCCGTTGCCTAAGGTGGGTTCTTTGGATTGCATAGATGAAGATACGGATTTTCGTACTTTGACCGCAAGCAGGATCGATGGGATGTGGTACACACGGATCCACATGGTCCACTCCAGACTTTGATGACACTGCTGGACAGTTGGCTTGTTGCGGTCCCATCAAAGAGGCAGGTCGTCGGGCTTGGGGGGTGGGTCTGTCATAGCGCACAAGACATGGCCAGCAGGCCTCTCCCCGGTCGTCTCCACTGTCCACCGGGGCCATAAAAATCAAAAATGGTTTACAACCTTACGTCTGTAGGCACCGCTCCTACTCTTTCCGGGTTCGTTAGCTCCATTCTGCGAGTTTTACCTCGAATTATAAACCATCCTAAACCTGTAAAAACCGATCCCTCCGAGATCAAAACCCAAGTTACCCTTCAGAAACATCTCTATGATAAAATTGAAACATGCATTTCCCGTCCTTTTCCTGACCAGCCTGGTATTCTCCTGTAGTAAAGATGAAGGAACCGGAGCCGGTGGCGCGGCCCTGGATATCGCCGACGCCCAGACGCTCGTGTTGATCGACGGCAGCACCAACGGTCTCACCGGGGGTCGCATAAAAGGCACCCAGGACCAACAATTCAACGCCCTCTACAAGATCGACACCAGCGGCGACCTGCAGGAAGTACACTACAGCGAAGGCGAGGGCTCTATCGATGTGGATAAGATCATCCATCTCAACACCGACTACCTGGTGATGCTGGGGAAATTCGTGATCAATGACAAAAACTATTTTTCGCTGCTTGTGAGGAAATCGGATGGCGCCGTTTTTGATTTCACGGACTATGATCTGAATATGGAGAATTGGAAACTGGGTGAGAACTTTGTCAAGGCCGACGGCGATGGCAACCTTTATTACCCGATGTATGACCAAATCAAAAAACTCGACATCACCGATCCCCAAAACATCAAACGTACCGACTATCTGCCCTCCGGTCAGACCGCGTGGTTCTCTGACATCGATAAGGCCGGCAACCTTCTTTACAATTATGACAATGACGGTACGGGTATAAATAAATTTTTGAGGATAAAAAAAGTTGGCGGGGGCATTTTCGATGCCACGGTGGATGGAAGGACTTATCGCGACTTCTGGCTGGGCAACAATGGTCACTTTTATATCAATGGCACATCCGAGGCCGGGGCCGCAGCGATCTATAAGGCCACGATCGCGAACAGTGAAGTGACCGTTGAAAACGTATGGTCGGACGACAACAATCCCGCCGCGGGCATGGTGAAACTCATGTTTTCGACCTCGTCGCAAGGAGCTTACCGCATTCAGAAACCAAACTCCATCCTCTTCCTGGAGACATTTTATGACGCAGACCACGGCGGCATGAGCTGGGAGTTTTTTGAGGACACCAACACGGTGCAGGCCATCGACTTGCCTCACCTGAAAGAAGGCAGCGTCTTTGCCCACTCGTCGCACTACTACTATATCGGCACCGGTACAGACCTCTACAAAGTGGACATCAATACCCACAGCTACACCAAGCTGCTCACCAGCGGCGAGTACGAAGTGTATGCCCTGAGCGTGGATGAAAACGACAATCTCCAATTCTCTGGGCTCCGTTTTTCGGATGGAAAGAGAATCTTTGCCGAGATCAGGAATGGTGGCGGGCTTACCCTTGTGGATGAGGAACTCGATAAGAAAGCCGTCGTCCTAACACGGCTGAATTGATCCCTCGCCTCCCTGCATTTAAAACGCAGGGCCAGGAAATGAGATAGCCAATGTTTGTCAAAAGGCACGAGCCAGGAGTCAGTCAATTTTCTGATTCCTGGCTCTTTTTTATGGACGCCATATTTGCTTATCTTCATCGCTTCGAAATCCCGTCATGGTAAAGTAAACCGTTTATGCTAAAAAACTACTTCCTCGTCGCCCTGCGCAACCTGTTGCGTAACAAGATTTTTTCGCTCATCAATATTTTCGGGCTGGCCGTGGGATTGGCGGCGTGCTTTCTCATTTACCAGTATGTGCAATTCGAAGAAAGCTATGATTCTTTCCATGAGAAACGTGGACAGCTGTACCGGGTACCGATACAGTTCTACAACGGCACCAGTCGTGTTGGCGGTTCGGCGACGGCAGCTCCCGCCCTGGGACCGGCGTTGAAGGCCGAGTTCCCGGAAGTGGCTGACTTTGCCCGGATGGTGAAGACTTCCTTGTTCACGTCGTCGCTCACCTCCTATTTTGCAAATTCCCTGGAATTTTCCCGTGTCGCTACCAACGGCGAACTCGTGGCCTTCAATGAGGAGCGTGTTTATTTTGCCGACGCGCCGCTTCTCACCATGTTCTCCTTTCCCCTGCAAGCGGGAACAGCCACCAACGCCCTTACCGAACCCAACACGGTAGTCATCACCGAAAAGATGGCACAAAAATATTTTGGCACCGAGCCGCCCTTAGGAAAGGAGTTGAGGTTGAACCGGGAGATGGTTCTCAAAGTGAGTGGTGTGTTAAAAGACATTCCCGAAAACTCGCACCTGCAGTTCGACATCCTCATCTCCTTCCCCACCCTCATGAAAAGTTTTGGCAACGGCTACACGTTGTGGGGGTGGTCCGCCTTCTACAACTATATCCTGCTGACGCCCGGCGCCAACCCGCAAGCACTGGAAGCCAAGTTTCCGGCACTCCAGAAAAAGTACCTCGGCAACGACTTCAATACCGGCGACAGACGCATGCTGTTCTCGCTTCAGCCCATCGCCGACATCCACCTCGATTCACAGCTCGACAATGAGCAATCAACCAATGGCAGCCAACGCGTGGTGTACTTTCTCTCCATCCTTGCCGTCTTCATCCTGGTGGTGGCGTGGATCAACTACATCAATCTTTCAACGGCCAAGGCATTGGAGCGCGCCAAAGAAGTGGGTTTACGAAAAGTGGTGGGGGCACACCGGATGCAGTTGATGTGGCAATTTTTTATGGATGCGTTGCTGGTCAATCTGCTCGCCCTCCTCCTGGCCGCAGCATTGGTATTGCTGTGTTGGCCGCTATTTGAAAAACTGGTCGACAAACCGATGGGCGACGTCTTGTTTCGCGACGGCCTGATCAGTGGACGCCAGCTGCTTGCCATTGCGGCCATGTTCTTTGCAGGGGTAGTGCTGGTGGGGGCTTACCCGGCGTTGGTCCTCTCCTCCTTTCAGCCTGTACAAGTGTTGAAGGGAAAGTTTATCAAGTCCACCTCCGGAACATTGCTGCGCAAGGGGATGATCGCTTTTCAATACACGCTGTCGGTGTTGCTCATCGCCGGCGCGTTCACCATCTCCCGCCAGCTGTCCTACATGCAGTCGCAGGACCCGGGCTATGCCAAAGACCAACTGCTGGTGGTGGAAGCTCCGGCCGTATACGACTCCACCGCCGATGACCGGGTCGCGTTCTTTAAAAATGGCGTCGCCCAACTCTCCGGCGTTCACAACCTGACAGCCTCCGCCGACGTGCCCGGCCAACGCATCACCGAATTTTCGGGAATGAAGCGTATGAATGCTCCCGACCAGGACTATTTCGGATCGTCCATCATGAGCATCGACACGACATTCTTCTCCACCTACAACATTAAACTCCTGGAAGGACGCCTGTTCACCGACGACGAACGGATGACCTTCCGCCGGCAGGACAAACACGAAGCCATACGCGCTGTAGTGAACGAAGAATTCGTGCGTCGCATGGGATTGCAGAATTTGAAAGACGCTCTCCACGAGAAAATTGTTTTCGGCTGGGGACCGGACGAGCGCTACGCCGAGATCATTGGCGTCACGGCCAACCATCACCAGGTGTCGTTGAAGGAAGACTACTCCGCGATATTATACATGCGCCCGCAATGGTCGGCCTGGAAATATTTTTCGATCAACCTCCAATCGACCGACATGCCCGCCGCGGTGGAAGCCATCCGCGAGCAATATGCGAAAGCGTTCCCCGACCATCCCTTCAGCTATTTCTTCCTGAACGACTTCTTCGACCGCCAATACCACGCCGACCGCCAATTTGAAAACATCTTCAGCGTGTTCACCGCCCTGGCCATTGTAGTGACCTGCCTGGGCTTGCTGGGCCTCTCCGTCTTCTCCGTAGCCCAGCGCACAAAAGAGATGGGCATCCGCAAAGTATTGGGCGCATCGGCGACGAGAATCCTCGGCTTGTTTGCACAGGATTTTCTAAAAGTCCTTTTGCTCTCCTGGTGTCTCGCCGCGCCGGTGATCTACTTTGCCGGCCATGCCTGGCTGGAAACTTTTTCTTTCCGCATTCCTATGAGTTGGATGATGTTTGTGCTACCCGTCGCGTTGCTGGTCGGTCTGACGTTGCTCACCATTGGGGTGATCAGCTTGAAGGCCGCCTTGGAGAATCCGGTGAAAGCGTTGCGGCATGAATAATCAGGGCAAAACAATTTTGCACAATTTATGATCATCGGTTGCGTTTGAAAACTTAGCAATCGGATGACGGGCCCGCCCTCCTTTAAGCGACAATAGCCATTATGCAATGAATGCTCATGAAGGGATGCATTTTAATTATTTCGATAGTCTGTTGCGTAAAATCCTTTGGGCAGATTTCTATAAAACCGCTGAACCAGCTCCCTACGCTGCGAGAGCAATACATCCAGGAAGATACATTCCTGTTACAGACACGCCTAAACTATCTCCTAAACACTCGCGCAGGTGATACGACTTGCCGCAATGCCGTTAAAAGGGCCCAAATCCGTGCAAGGGATACCATCGATTTTGTGATCGATTTCGGAATGGGTAGCCCTCGCTTGCGATATGAGAAGGAACTCGCGGCGCTATGTAGAAAGCAGGGACTTACCTATCAACTGGAACTAGCGAGTTGCATATACATAGAAGGCCAAACGGATGGATGTTACAAGGATTATATGGACTTTCTGTTACGCGAAAAGTATGGACGAGATTTCAAGATAGGACTGCATCATAAAGCCGACAGCCTATTTTTGATTAACGCGGCGAACGATACGATCATATCGTGGGATTGCGACAAGGAGCCCACCTGCATCGGCAAAGAAGTAGACACCGCTGAGGGCATCTATCTTTCCATTGCATTGCCAGTGCAAGACAATCGGGAGGAATGGAAGAGCCAAGATGGCAAGCCGTCGTTCGCTCTTTACCATCCTTTCATAGACATACGCTTTGTGATTGACAAAAAAGGAAACGTGTCTAACTTTCACCTGTCAGACTTTATTCCGGCGCGAAAAGAAAATGAAGTATACAAAGAGAGGCTCTTCGAATTGGCAAAAAGAGAAATCAAAAAAAATTATTCAAAATGGCACCCCGGTGAAATCAACGGAGTGCCCCTAAACACCTTTTACTTTTTAAGAGTGCAGTTTAAACACGGAACATAACCTCCATGCTTTTGCACGTGGACAACCCCCTAATGATGGATAGCAGTCGATCAAAACAAAAACGTCACATGCACCGTCATCTTATCATGCGCCTTGCTATGGCCATCCGCAAGAAATTGTGAGAACGGCGACTGGTAGTTAAATCCCACGGACAATTTCTTATAATACGTCTCCACTCCCGCTGATGCAAAATACGCGTGTCCCCCGGTGATGTCGATGGGCAAGCCATATTGCTGGTTCTTCCCAGAGTCCTCAAAATACACGCCTGCGTTGGGCATGAGGCCAAGCGATTTGATTTGCTGCACATAGAAGAGCGACGTGGTGCCGTTGATGCGATTGCCAAAGCGATAGTCGTTCGTGTTCCGGGTGTTCATTTTATAGGTGGCATCCACCGACAGGCCGAGGCGCTTATAGCGAAGCGTATACAGCGTTGTCAACAGGAAGTCGACGCTTCCCGTGCCCAGTTGGAAGTTGGCGTTGGCAACTTCGGTGGGGTCGTCCTGAAATTGATATTTGCCGGTCGGCAACTTCACACCCCCTCCGGCAAAGAGGTTGTGATTCAACACACGCTCGTCGGAATGCGGGCGGTTGTTGGTGTTGACCAGGTTGTAGTTGGCAATGATGGGAATGTCGCCCAACCCCTGGAGGTCTTTGGTCACGCCATGATCGAGCTGGCGGTTAAAGTTATAGTTGACCAGGGAAATGATTTGCAGGCGTGGCGTCACATAAAAGCGCATCCAGATCTCGGCGCTGCGAAAAGTCTCTTGGGTGGCCTCGTAGGGATTATAGCCCTCGCCGATGTGCGAGGTGAAGCTGTAGGTACGATAGCGCACACCGATGAAATTCTTGCTGTACTGTGGCATAATGCCGAGATAATAATTTCCCGCACCACAGCCGCAGATCGAGCAGGCCTGGGCCCCGCAGAGAAAGAGCGCACTGACGAGGGTGAGAATTCCTTTCTTTTTCATGGATCTCGTTATTTAAAGTATGAAGCGCGGACCAGTCCCGGGGGAGTGACCGGTCCGCTGTTATCTTTTTAATTTTAATTCTGTTTCGGATCGTTGTGCACGTGTCCGAACGCAATCATCGACGCATAGTTACCGGCAATGATTTTTGAATAGTCCGTGAACATCACGTCGGGATGCTCCGCCAGGCTCACCTTCGTGTTGCCGTTGAACACCTTCTGGATGTCGATATAAAAATGGGCCTCGGGGGCGATGGTCGTGCGCACTTCTGCTTGAGAAGAACCGAACGTGAGACTGAACTTCTTGAGGTTATTGAAAGTCTTTTCCGCCGCGCTGGGACCACCATAGCCGCCGATGTGATAGGCAAACGTTTTGTCGGCACCGGATATCACATCTGACGTACCCTCCAGGTCAAAGAAAATGTAGCCTTGGTTCTTGGACCAATACATGTCGTTAGCCTCGGGTGCGAGGACACCCGTCCGGGCGCTGGCGTCGGCAACGCTTTTTAAGCTGTCGACCCCCAGGGTGAACGTGACGGCGTTGTAGTCGCCGGCGGGAATATTCTTCAGCACGAGGTCCTGGCTTTCTTCATCGGCTTCGTCAACGAGGAAATAGCTGGAATCCTGGGGAAGGGTATACACGTCCCCGGCAACGGTCTTCAGCGAGATGTTGCTGATGAAATAACGTAGGGCGGTTACTTTGAAGGTCTCGCCACTCGCGTTGGTATACGAAGTGGTGTTCAACGTCAGATCCTCGTCGCCAACGACGTTGTCGAAATGCAAGGTCAACGTGCCTTTCTCTTCGTTGCCCGGCGCCGGGTCGTCCGAGTTGCAAGCGGTTACGAAAAGAGAAATGAGGCAGAGTATAGAGATGAAATGATTTGTCTTCATGGTGTACGGATGATATAATTCGTATGCGCATGCCGCCACGTGAGCGAAGCGCTATACGGTTTGTTTAGAAACTAAAAGGGGATGTAGCGTGAAAGCATTCGCGTTCACGGCCATTCAGAATTTTCCCACGACGGTTGCGGGATAAATAAGAAAGGGGATTACCCGCGGCAGGGCGGATGAAAAATATCTGCGTTCGCAGTATGGTAGAGCTGGCCCGAATAGGGTGTGACGGCCTTCATTGTAAAAGGTATCTCCGAGAATGACGGCTGGGTAGTGGCCGGAGGCATGAAAAGAATGATCTCCTGGGCCTGAACAAACAGATGTTGACTAGGCTGTTCAGCGCTGTCGTTTTCAAGGATCGTGAGCCCTGCGTCGAAGTCATACCCACTGCTACACATGGCAATCGGCACTTCGGTGATCAGGCCGATCGTGTAAGCGATGCGGTGACGGTTTTCATACAGGTGCGAGAGCAGCCCAAGCCGGCCGGCACAGTGCAACACCATGCTTCCCAGGATCAACATACAAATCGCCCGCCTCAACATGGGGGCAATTTAGTTCGCGAAAGCGGATCCAAAAAGAACTTTGCGCATTTCTTTGTATCTCTGCTTGCCTGCCCGCCGAAGCTTCAGCGAGGGAGGGTCTTAGCGGTTCAAATTTTACCACAGAGACGCAAGGAAAGGCGCAAAGGTTATTCGTTTTTGAGGACTTCGGATGGGTTGGCGCGGGCCACCTTCAGGGTTTGGGAGCCGATCATGAGCAGCGCGATCACCGTGACGGACACGAGGCTGATCACCAGTTCCACATATCCCAAAGGCGGATGATACACAAAGTTGACCAGCACTACCCTGTCAAAAAGCAGATAGGTAAACGGCAACGCCACAGCGGCCGCCAGGAGCAACAGAAAGAGAAACCCCTTGCTCAACAGGTAGATCAACCGGCCCTCGCTGGCCCCCAGCACTTTGCGGATGCTGATCTCTTTCAAACGCGTTTCGGCGGTGAACACGACCATACCGAACAACCCCAGCGACGCAATGCACACCGCCAGGAAGGCCACGGTGCCGATCACTTTGATCATGGTGGCAAACATGCGGTAGGCTTCTTCGATCTGGTCGTCATAAAATTTCGCATCCAGGGGATGCACCTTGTCGACCTTTTGCCAGGCAGCTTCAATGCGGGCGCGCGTGGCGGGCCAATCATTCGTCGTCACCTTGACGTTGAGGTAGCCCCAGGGTTCGTGGGCGCTGTAGCGCAGGGCCATCGGTTCGATCGAATTTTCCACCGTGCCGTAATGAAAGTCCTTTACAACGCCTACAATGGCCAGCTTCTTTTCGTCGATCAGAATAATTTCTCCCAAAGCTTTGGCGGGATCCTGTGGCGAAATATTGAACCGTTTCAAAAGTTGCTCGTTCACCACGGCTTCGCTTTCCTCGGCACCATCCGGCAAGGCCTTCAGATTTTTTCCTGCCAGAAACGTATGCCCATGCAAAGGCAGGTATTGCTCGTCTACATAATTTAGCCACACGACGATGGAGTCGTTGAGGTCCTTGTATTTCATGCCGGCCCCTTGCAGGCTGCCCAGACTGGTCACGATCCGTGACACCGAAATGGCTCCTACTTCGGGCACCTCCGCCAATTCCTTTTTTATCAATTCTTCTTTGTTGTGTTGCAACCGTATGTTCAGGATGTGCGCCGTGTTAAAACCCAGGTCAAAGGTGAGAAAGCTTTTATACTGGTTGTACCCGATCAGCGTGGTGGTAATAAAAATCAACGAAAAACAATACTGGACAACGATCAACGCCTTTCGCAGGTTTACGTGCCGGAATACCTTCAACGCAGACGAACCCTTCAATACCTGTATGGCATTGATCTTCGAGAAGAACACCGCCGGCAACAGCCCCGAACCAAACCCCACGACAAGGGCCATCAGCACAAAGTAAAGCACCATGCGCGACGTGAGATCCAGCGACACCAGGTCCGACAAAAATCTATCCAGCGAAAGAAATTGTACACGAAGAAACAGGAACAACACCAACGCGATCGCCAAGGCCATCAGCGCAATGATCGTTGACTCCACAATGAATTGCCATCCTACCTGGTGTTTCAACGCTCCCATCACTTTCCGGATCCCCACCTCGCGCGTGCGGCGCATGGACCGGGCAATGGACAAGTTGGTGTAGTTAAAACCCGCCGAAAGAATGATGATGAACGCCAGTCCTTCGAAAAAATACAAAGCCACAGGACGCATCACCGGGCCGATCTGGTTGCTCAGTTTCTTTCCCAGCACTATATTTTCTAAAGGTTGCAACTGCAGGGAGATCGTTCGATGTTCAATGCGGGCATTCTCAGCGGCACTTAGTTTATCCAGGTTTGCTTGGAATGCGGCAGGGTCGGAGTCTTTCGGGAGAAGCACGTAGGCACAAATGGAGTAAATGTTGGTCCACGTATTAAAGCTGCCACCCTCTTCCCGATGCTCTTTCGCCGACGAAAAGGAGACCAGCGCGTCGAATCGGAGATGCGAATTTTTCGGAACGTCTTTGACCACGCCGGTCACCACATAGTTTGTTGTGTCGAACACCACCGACTTTCCCAACACGTTCACATCGCCGAATAAAGTCTTGCACATTTTCTCTGAAAGGACCAGGGAGTAAGGTTCCTTCAGTGCCGTGGCCGGGTTGCCTTGCAGCAACGGAAAGGAAAAGATGTTAAAAAAATGTTCGTCGGCCCACACCGCGGACACCGGGATAACGGACTCGCCTATCCTGGCGTCGCCGCTAAACCCATTCCGCACCAGCGTAAAGTCTTCTATACCGGAAAGGGAAGTATCCACTTTTTTTCCCGCAACAAGCGAGGTTGTTGCAAGATCCATCGCCGGCTCGCCAAGCCGCTGGTCGTGCGTGATCACCCTGTAAATGCGATCCTTCTTCGCATGAAAATCATCGAACGACAAAAGCTCGGTCACCAACGCGATCACCAGCAACCCCACCGACATGCTCACGGCCAGACCGGCAATGTTGATGAACGAGAACAACTTATGCCGCATCAAACTGCGGCCCGAGGTTTTAACGTAGCTTCCAATCATGATCCAATGCAGTAAGAGGTTTACAAATTCTGGTTTTCGTATCGTATACAACCTGAAAAACTTAAACACATCCGCGATGTAGATCCAACGCGCCCGCCTTGGCCCTTTGGCCACCACGTTACGTTCAAAATACTCGTTCAGGTCACCTTCCAGGTCTTCGGCCAACTCGGGCTTGCAGTACCAATGCAGTAGGCGTTGTGCCCAACGGGGTGGCCGCGTGTCGTTTATAGGCTTCATGCTTTTTTCAGGATCAGGTCAGGGATGCGGTTCCACAGTTCGTCGCGCACTTCTTTGGCTTTGATCAGCGCTGCCTTGCCGCCGTTGGTCACCGTGTAATAGCGTTTTCGTTTCCCTCCCCGCGTGCTGGTGGCTTCGCCCAATGTGCTTTTCACAAACCCCTTGTCCTCCAACCGGTTCAACACAGCATGCACCACACCCAGCTTCGCCGCGCGCCCCGCATGCTTCTCCAACTCGTCGCAAATGGCGACGCTGTAGGCATCGTTCACCAACGTGGCGATGGTGAGCAACACCAGTTCCTCAAACTCTCCCAGGTTTGTTCCTTTCATGTCTGATGATTAATTACGTAAATGTATGTAAAATAGTTTTAGTTTTGCAAGCAGGCGTTTTTGTAATTCTGAAAACAGATCCAGATCACCGTCCCGCACGACCTTTTGGTTTTCTAAAACCGATGGGGAATTATGGTATTGAAGAAAAATAGCTGTACACCGATTCGAACGGTGTGACATAATCGGTTTTAGCCAGGCATAAACTACCCAGGTAGAGCGGTGGGATTCGAACCCATTCGACTATGGTTTTGCCATTAAACTAACAGCCGGCGCAAGATACAAAATGGTGTGTCTGCAACCCATAGAAGTACTGCTGCACGTTCGGAAAAAAGCACGTCGTTCCGCAGGCACAAGTTTCATCGATCTTCGCACTGGACCAAGGAACCCCGTGGATAGCGCGTTGAATCTGTGTGGTGATGCATTTGACGCGGACGGGGCGCATTCGGTGTTGGCCGAGTTCTTTTTTACGGAAGCACTTCGCACGTTCGACAAAGGACGTCGTTCCGCAGGCACGCACGTCCTCTGGCTTCACACGTTTTCAAGGAACCCCGTGGAAAGCTCACTGGATCTGTGCTGCATTTGAAGGGGGCGGGCTGCATTCGGTGTTGGCCAGGTTTCGTTTATTCTGTGCGAAGCTTAGCCACGTCCACCGCATTCGAAACTCGGGATGTCTTGAACTGCTGACGTAGGTTTTTAGAAAACTTGTGCCTGCGACATGACGTGCGGTTCGGCGCACATTGGATGTGTGGCGATGCATTTGAAGCGGGCGGGGCGCATTCGGTGTTTGCCTGGTTTCGTTTTATTCCGAGCGAAGCTTATCCACGTTCACTGCATTCGAAACCCGGGATGTCTTGAACTGCTGACGTAGGTTTTTAGAAAACTTGTGCCTGCGACATGACGTGCGGTTCGGCGCACATTAGATGTGTGGCGATGCATTTGAAGCGGGCGGGGCGCATTCGGTGTTTGCCTGGTTTCGTTTTATTCAGTGCGAAACTTTTCCAGGTTCACTGCATTCGAAACTCGGGATGTCTTGAACTACTGGAGTAGGTCCTTATGCAACTTGTGCCTGCGACATGACGTGGGTCTCGCTCGTTATCTGCCAATAACAGGATCCGTGAACCCATCCACACCCGTCTCCACACGACCGGCAAAGCGGCGTTCAAACGAGGGTGTTTCTTTCACGATCACACCAAAGTCATACCAGCCGTAAGTCTTTTCAAGCTCGACCACCACCGTGGCCTTCCCTCCTGCCGCCACCGTCTTGGCTTGGGAGCCATAGGCATAGGACAGGTCTTTTATCTCGACGGTGTAGGCGCTCTTTGTGTTTTTGTTTACCAGCATCACGTCCACATTTCCCGTAAAGTCTTTCCCTTTCTTCGAATACTCGACGGTGATCTCCAGGGCCGGGTCTTGCGCGTCGCCGGCGAACACTCTGTAGAAGCCGTTCGGGCCGTATACCTGGAAATGGTAATGACCCTTGTCAAAGTCGGTTAGCGGCCAGGTGTCGGCCACGCTCTTGCCGGCGGCTACGGCGTAGTCGCGGACGTGATAGGTTTTGCCGTGGGCATAGACATGGAAGGGGGCGCCGGCGGTGGCTTCGCCGAATTTTTCTTTGCGCGACTCCAGCGTGATGCCAAAGCTTTTTTTGTCGACGCTGATCTTGCCCTGCGCATAGAGCTGGTAGGGTAACGCCCGCGATAGGCGCATGCCCTTTTCTTGTTGCGGCATGTAGGGGCTGGCAGCGCTCTGATTTATTTTTTCAATCTCTTCGGCATTCAGTTTTTGATAGCCGGTGGGGAGGCCTTTGAATTGTGCTTTGTGAATGCCTTCCAAAAACGATTCCTTGTCCACAAAGGGTGGCAGGGTGACATTCTCTCCATTGTAGGGCGTGAACACTGAACTCAGGTCGCCGCAAACGGCCCGGCGCCAGGCGGTGATGTTGGTCTCGGTAATTTTCTTTCCCGTCTTGTGCGACAGGAATTTTTCCAGGAATTGCAGGATCGAGGTGTGGTCGAACACTTGCGAGCACACCGCTCCTCCCCGGCTCCAGGGCGAGGCAATCACCAGCGGCACGCGGAATCCCAGGCCAATGGAACTTTCGCGGCTGTCGTTGGCGGGCCGGTGTTTCAATTCCTGTGTCATCGTCACATACTCGGTCGCGGCGTCGATGCCGGGCGACATCTTGCCGGTGTTGGGTTTGGTCGGGTGTGGCGGCACAAACGGTGGCACGTGATCATAGTAGCCATCGTTCTCGTCATAGCACAAAATGAAAATGGTCTTCTTCCATACTTCCGGATTCTTGGTAAGGATATCGATCGACTCCGACAAATACCAGGATCCATACCACGGTGCTCCCGGGTGGTCCGAAAAATTCGTCGGTGCCACCAGCCACGACACGGTGGGCAGGGTGCCATTCTTTACGTCGGCACGGAACTGGTGCAACACATCCCCTTTGGGAACCTGCATCTCGCGCACTTCGTTGCCATCGGCATATTTTACTTTCTCGAGGGTGTGGTAGTCGGGGTCGCCAACGTTGGTGGTGAAGGCTTTGCGATGAAGGCTTTTTTCGCGTTCAGGAATTTTGGCAAAGGCTTCGGGTGTCAGCGTCTTCTGGTCCTCGCGGTAGCGTGCCAGCATTTGCTTGCCCTCGGCGATCTGTCCCGAAAGTTTTTTTGCTTCGTCGCCCGACAAGCCCGTTAGTTTTTTTTCGGCCTCCGCGATATCGTGCGTAATTTTTTCAATGGCGTCGGGCAGGTGTTTGATGTAGGCGGGGTGGAATTTCACATGGTATTGGGTGAACCATTCGATCGGGTTGTCGCTGAAATTCGCCAACCAATCATCTTGCTCGCCTTCAAAACCTACGCCCACATTGATTTCGTTCTGGTAGATCTTCCACGAGATGCCGTTGTCTTCCAGGCGCTCGGGAAAGGTAGTCCAACTGGCCGGCACGTCATAGTCGAGCTCTTCGTTACGTACGCGCGCAAAGGCCTGGGCATGTTCGCGGATGGTGCCTGTCCAGAGGTAAAGCCGGTTTGGGGTGGTGCCGGTGAGCGACGAGCAGAAGTTCTGGTCGCAAACCGTGAAGGCATCGGCCAAGGCATAATAGAACGGGATGTCTTCGCGCGTATAATGGCCCATGGTGAGGGGCATGTCGGCGTATTCTTTGTGACCCGAAGGTTTGGCCTGCAGCCATTGGTCGTATTTGCCGCCGTTGCGGGCATCTACTTGGTTGGTCCAGCTGTGGGGCAGCGAACCCATCCAGGTTGACTTGGTGTCTTTTATGTTGAGGCGGAAGGGTGCATACGTTTCGCCGGCCGCATTGGTCTGGAGCCATGCTTTGTTGCCGTTGGGCAGGCGGATCGTGCGGGGATCTTCAAAACCCCTCACACCCTGCAAGGTGCCGTAGCAATGGTCGAACGAGCGGTTTTCCTGCATGAGGATCACAATGTGCTCGGCGTCGAGGTAGGTCGTGCCGGGTGCGGGGTTGATGGCGAATGCTTTTTGGATCGACGGCGGCAATGTCCCGGCGACGGCCGAGAGCATGGCTACTTTTTTGAGAAAATCACGACGGGTTTCCATGTGGAATGAGGGGGATATGGTGTTGGTGCCTAAAAATAATGCAATCCTCCGGATGACTACCATGCCGGCGGTGGAATTAAAGATAGTTTAACGTTTGGTTAAAAGTCTATAACCCGACGGTCATGTTTTTACCGGGGTGCCCCTCCTACGCTGAGGCTTCCGCGGCGGGCAAGCAGTCAGGCGGAAAGAAAAAAAATATGACGGATCAGCGATGTTTGTCGGCTAGGGCTACGGTGATTTTGTTGTCGATGTAGCGGAGGTGGTAGATGCTCATGACGTCTTTGATTTTGAGCATCCCTTTTTTGATGTGTTGCTGGATCTCTCCCAATTTAATAATGATGATGGGGGCTACGTCGCGATACTCCCGGTCGGAGCGCGTGGACGTGGCCAACTCCAGCAGGCGGTCTATATAGGAGCGCTGCAGGTTGCGGCGGTAGAGGCTGATGCTCTCGAACGTGGTCAGCTCGGTCCACATGCCTTCGTCGAGGTCGTCGAGGAAATCGATGAGCTGGTAAGCACGGGGGCCATAGGTCGCCTGCGAGGTCACGATCTTCGAGAGGTTCGAGCTGCTGAGCAAGCCCGACAGCACCATGTCCTGCGAGCGGCTGACGATGGTGGTGGGCGATTGGCCGGTCCGGGTGAGGATGGCCGTGTCCAGCAACCAGGTAGGTGTTTTAAAAACCTGTCGCGCCAGGAAGTCCATCGCGTCGCGTTGCATTTCCACGGGCACGGTCTCGTAGACTGGCCCGGGTTGGTCCATGGATTTCAGGGTTTCGTATTCGCCGCCGATGTAGGTCATGGCGTGGCCCAGGTAATAATCGAATTGATTGGTCAGGGCGGTGTACATGCGCTGCAAACTCCGGTAACCTTCGTGGGGCTGGTAGGTCCATTGGATCAGGTTGGGCACTACGCGTTGCAAATTCCGGATGCCGTATTCCCCGGCCTTCATGGCGTTGTCGCCCACGTCTTCGGTTTGGGAGCGTGGATCGCCCGTGGCAAATTCGGACCCGAAGCGCAGTTTGTCATTGCGCAGCCTTTCGTTGGCCCAACTGTTCAGGATGGGCAGTTCTTCGTCGGCGGTCTTGGCCTGGGGAAACCAACGGTAGCCCCACTCGATGGCCCACAGGTCGTATACGCCAATGCGCGAGATCAGGCCTCTCTCCCCTACGCTGTCCTGGGGTTGCGCCACATAGTTAAAGCGCGCATAGTCCATGATCGACGGCGTGTGACCGTTGGCTGCCAGCCATTCGCGGTCGCGAAGTTTCTCCACGGGCACGGACGCACTCGCTCCAAAATTGTGTGTGAGCCCCAGCGAGTGGCCCACTTCGTGCGACGCCACCGAGCGGATCAGTTGTCCCATGAGGTCGTCGTCGAACTTCATCTTCTGGGCGCGCGGATCGTTGGGTCCGCACTGGATCATATACCACTCTTGTAAGATGGACATCAGGTTGTGATACCAGTTGATGTGACTTTCCAGGATCTCGCCACTCCGCGGATCGGTGATGATCGGCCCCGCCGCATTGGCAAACGACGACGGCTTATACACAATGGCCGAGTGCCGGGAATCCTCCAGGCTCCAGTTGGGATTGTCTTTGGCATTTGGTGCCTCCAACGCGATGATGGCATTTTTGAATCCCGCTTTCTCAAAGGCCGGCCGCCAGTCGTTCACCCCTTTGATGAGATAGGGCACCCACACTTTTGGTGTAGCCGGGTCGATGTAGTAGATGATGGGCTTTTGGGGTTCCACCAATTGGCCATCCATGTATTTCTGCACGTCTTCCGGTTTGGGCTCCAGCCGCCACCGCTTGATGTAGTTCACCACCTTGACGCCTTGCGGGTTGGCGTCGTAGTCGGTGTAGCGTTCGGAGAAATAGCCGATGCGGCGATCGGAGAAGCGCTTGCGCATGGGCTTCCGGGGAAGCAACACGACCGAGGTGTTTAGTTCGAGTGTGAAGTTATTGTCGGTGGCGTTGTTCACATATGTTTTTATGGTGCGGATCTCCAGGTTGAGGGGAAACGCATTCACGTCTTTGATATAGCTGGTGTTGCTTTGCAGGCTGCCCACCCGCATGGTCTTCTTGGTGGCGGAGTTAAAAAAGAAAATGTCATTGTCTCCGTTGATGTAGTCCGTGACATCGATCACACTGCTCCGGTTGCCCGGACCATAGGCGCCGATACCGAAGGCTGCCACCAGGGGTTGCAGGTTCGAGCGCACCACGGCGTTGTACATGGCGTCGGTGGTGTCGCCGGCGTTCTCCTCGAAAGTGATGCGGCGCAGGAACAACTTATGACTGGGTCCTTTCTCGAAGCGGATCACGGTGTTGTTCACCTGGTCGCCGGCATACCCGGTGTATTCCGGCCGAATCCCCGCGGCACCTTGTGCAATGCGGCAGACGATCAGCAAGTCGCGCCCCAACAAACTGTCGGGAATTTCGAAGTAATAGTTATTATCGGTTTTGTGGATGGTAAAAATGCCCTTGCGTGTCTCGGTGTTGGCCTTCACAATGTTGCCATAGCTGCGTGGCGACGACGATTGATCATTGGCGGCGGGCACCGAGACTGGTGATTCTTTTTTGGTGGTGTCCTGGGGGGGCACGATGGTCGTCGTTCCCACCGGCAACTGGGCGTATGCATGAACGGTGGCGCATAGGATCAAAAACAAACAAAAGCGAATACCCATAAGCAATGCAATACGTCTCGAAAAATGGATTCAATCTTCAACAAGCGTGGCGTAACCAGCGCTAAGATAACCCGGTTGGGTAGCAAAGAGTTTTCCCCCCGACCTCCCAGATCATGCGCACAACGAATATAAGACCATCCGGTCACCGAAACACGCCCAGCCCTAGGGAATGCCCTACCCAAACCCGCGATCTTTTTCCACAACCGCTGCGTACTTGCCCAACCTTAAATGCCCCTTAATGCTGGCTGGAGACAGACTTCTGCCGCGTGGCATGATTTTTACAATTCAGGTTACCAAACAGATAGCGCATTTAAAACGAAATACTGACAACACTATGGAAACCAAAGAAAAAACGATCGAGGTATTGAACGACCTCATCAAGATCAATAACGACCGTATCGCCGGCTATCAAAAAGCCTCCAACAATACCGAGATCACCGAAGCCGATCTGAAAACGCTCTTCCAGCGCATGGCCGAAGAGAGCAGCGATTATGTGGAAGAACTTTCCGCCGAAGTGATTTCCCTTGGTGGCTCACCCGCCTCCGACACCACCACCGCCGGCAAGATCTACAGAACCTGGATGGACGTTAAAGCCACCTTCAGTGGAAAAGATGCTCACGCCACACTCGCCTCTTGCGAATTTGGCGAAGACGCCGCCCAACGCGCCTACAACGACGCGATGGACGAAACCGACCTCGAACCCTCCATGCTCGGCCTGGTCGCCCGCCAGAAGGCGCTGCTCAAAGGCTCGCACGACCTGGTGAAACGCTATCGCGATCAATTTGCCGAAGTGTAAACCAATTTCATTTTTTTACTTAAAACACAATCCATGAAACATACAACCCTGCAATTCCTCACCATCCTGACGCTCGGCGTCGCCCTGACCGCCTGCGGTCCTAAAAAGACCGACAGCACCGAGATCGCCAAAGAAGCAAACGACGAAAAATTCGATACGAAGGCTTCCGAAAAAGACGCCGACTTTGTGGCCGACGCCGTGGCCGGAAATTATGCCGAGATCAAAATGGCCGAACTGGCCAAGACACGCTCCGCCAACACCGAAGTGCAAGCCATCGCCGCCATGCTGGTGGACGATCATACCAAAGTGCTCACCGAGTTAAAAGATTTCGCCACCCAACGCGGCATCTCCATCCCACTGGAGGAAAAAGACGACGCCAAGGAAAAAATGAACGACCTCTCGAAACAAGACGCGAAAGACTTCGACAAGCAATGGTGCAAGACGATGACCGAAAAACACGAGAAGACCATCAAGGACTTTGAGTCTACCTACGACAAAACAGAAGACACTACCTTAAAGGAATGGATCAACCAAACGCTTCCCAGCCTGAAGACGCATTTGGATAAATTGAATACCTGTGAAAAGAACCTGAAATCATAAAATAAAGATCGACGCAACAGCTTGGGAGGCTACCTTCCATCTCAGGGCGCCGATCTTGTTATAGTTGGTGATCCGGATCGCCCCACACCACTTGGGGCTTTCCGGTGTTTTTTTTTCAGGACGGCCGGAAGCGTGCCTATGCGAGAAAACCTATTCTTTACCGGTGGTCTTAATTTTAGAGATCACCTTACCGATCGATTCCGTTGGCTTCTCCATGTCCTGAATGGCAAAGTCGACAGCTGATTTTACCAGCGCTTTAATTTTCGCGTTCCTGTAGCCTTTCGGTGTCTCCACGGGAACATGCCGTATCAGGTTTCCGGTACCCGTTAACAACTGGTGTGGGTCCTTGATCAACGTCCCCTTAGCAAACCCCAGGTTCACGTGATTGGTGTAGACGGGCAGCATACAAAACGCATCGGATAATTTGTCTGAAATAGAGAACACCGTTGTCAATGCGTGGGTGTGATATAGGATCTCGTTGCTATCGGGGTAGATCTCGAGAATGTATTCGCGAAGATCCTTGAATAGATCAATTAGCTTCTGTTCTTTAAACTCCAGAAGGTAAAGGAAGTCAGGATGTATCTTACGAACTTTATTCATTTTCTTTTGCGCCACCGCCGTTATCGCTACGGAGCGAAAACATACAGGCAGTTAAAATAGCGAAAGAATAAGACACAAAAAAGGACCTCATCTCCGTGGGGATAAGGTCCTTTCGTGGCGACCTCTTCTACATCGTTCCGTTTTTGATCAGTTCCCGCTTCACATAAGCAATGCTCTGCCCCACGCTCTCGAACGGGTCGGCTTTCAGGTTGTTTCCCTGCTCCACAAACACATGTTTCACGCCGGCAAGCCGCGCATCTGGCAATATGCTTTTGAAGTCGATGGTGCCATTGCCCATCTCCGTGTGAAGATCGCGATTCACTTTGTCCATGTCTTTCAAGTGCCAGGCCACAAAACGCCCGGGATATTTCTGGAACCACTCGTGCGGTTTCAAAGGCGAACTGTGCGACACCCAATATAAGTCCATCTCCAACTTCACCAGCGCGGCATCGGTCTCGTCCAAAATAATATTGTAGCCGATCTGTCCGTCGTGATCGATGAATTCGAAATTATGGTTGTGGTAGGCCACCTGCAGGTTCGCCTTCTTGGTTCGCTCGCCGATCTCGTTCAGTTTCTGCGCCACTTTCTTGAAGCCGTCGATGCTATAAAACTGCGGGTCGAGCCAGGGCCACACGATGGTCTCCTGCTTCAGCACGCTGGCGGCTTCAATACATTGATCCACATAGCGTTTAAAATCATCGTCCGTCACGCCGGGCAAGATAAATTTATCGAGGTCATAATGACCGCTGGACGTGGTCAGGTGGTTATCGTCCAGGATCTGTTTGAATTCTTTTGGCGTATAGCCCAGGTACTGGTGGTTCTTCCCCCAGTTGTAGCCATAGGTCTCCACCTCCTCATAACCCAGGCTGGACACTTTGCGCAGGGTTCCTTTCACATCCTGCCCCATCGGGTCGCGCAGGGTATAGAGTTGCAGGCCGATCTTGTAACGGCTGGCCCGGGGCATGGCGTTGAGCAAGGCATTGGAACCGAGAAGCGCTCCCGTAGTGAGCGCACCGGCTTGATGGAGAAATTTTCGTCTGTTGATCATGGAATGTGTTTGGTTATAGTTTTATAAAATGAACGGACCAACCCCAGAATACGGCAGGATGTTGGCGATACGTTCAATGGGTAAGATAAGGGAATTAAGTTTTACAGTGGCAATATTTCGGAGGAATGGTTCAGGAATGGTGCGACGTGTTGTAGTGTGCAGCTGCTCCCGTGCGAAGGGCGATGGGGGGCGTTCGCACCAGACCGTGTGTCGATAGGTAGCCCGAGAGAGGTCAGGGCAAAAGCCCGGTTCGTGTTCGTTTGATACCCCCGGCCTAAAGGCCGGGGGTATTCAGTTCAGTTGCGCTTGATACTTCACTCAAATCTATCCTAACTGTATCGCACTCACTTGGGTATTAAATGTTGGCGTTACCAGCAAGCCCGAGCATGCAGCTGAGTAACCCCGGGCTTTAGCACGGGGTATACCCTCCAACGATCTAATTGCGCCACAGATGCGCCATCTGGGAGCACGTACTTTCATGGCGCAACCTCGCAACACCTCCTCGAAGTGATGCTTCGGGGCTATCACTCAACAGCTGGTTCGCCCACACCGCCATTGACAAAATCAAAACCAGATTGCTATTTTTGAAGCACAATTCACTTCCCATGAACGGCACCCTCCGCGTCAACATCAAACCCGGTCAACGGGTGGCCATCGTACAAAAGCAGGATCAACGCTCCGGCGCGTTGACGGAAGGTATCGTAAAGGATATCCTCACCAACTCCCCCACCCACCCCCACGGCATCAAAGTGCGCCTGGACAACGGTATCGTTGGGCGCGTCAAGAAGATCCTGTGACCGTCAGGGTTATTCGGGAGACTTATTCGTTGCGCAAAGAATTCACCGGGTTGCTTCTCGCGGCCCGCATGGCCTGGGTGCTCACGATGAGCAAGGCAAAGATCAGGGCCATCAGGCCCGTGAAGGGGAACACCCACCACGGTATCTCTATGCGGTATTGATACCGTTCCAGGTAGCTGTTCAACAACCACCACGCCAACGGCGCCGACACCACAAAGGCAACGATCACCAACCGAGAAAAATCTCTCGACATGAGGCCCACCAGGCTGGACACCGAGGCACCCAACACCTTGCGGATGCCGATCTCCTTGGTGCGCTGTTCGGCCGTGAAGGCGGCCAATCCAAAAAGACCCAGCCCGGTGATGATGATCGCCAACGAGGCGAAGAGGCTCGCCAGCCGGCTGATCATGTTGATGTTGGTGAACTTCTTCTGGAATTCCACATCCACGAAAGTGTATTCAAACGGATAGGCGGGATTGTATTTTTTGAAGATGGCCTCCACACGGGCCAGCGATTCCTTGATGTCTTTTGTTTCGTCGAGGCGGATCGATACGGCGCTGATCCAGTTCGGTTGCAGTACGATGAACATGGGGCCGATCTGCCGGTCGGGAGAACCCATCAGCACGTTGTCGACAATGCCGATCAGTTCCATTTTCTTTTCCCACAAGTCGAGCTTGGTGCCAATGGGATCTTTGAGTTGCATGATGTCCATAGCCGCTTTGTTCACGAGGATGGCGGCGGTGTCGCTCTTGAAGTCTTCCGAGAAATCGCGACCCTCCAGCAGTTTTATCCCCATGGTTTTGACGTAGTCGTATTCCGTAGCGATGGTGGCAAAGATCACCCGGCGGTCCGGTGCTTCGCCGGGCCAGTTCAGGAAGTTGTTGGAATAGATCTGGGTGATGGGGCTGTTGGATTTCGTCACGGCCTTCACCGCGCCCGACTGCAGGAGTTCCTGTTTGATCGTCTTATAATGCTTACCGATGTCGGTGGTGTAGTCCACGGTGATCAGGCCTTTTTGGCTATAGCCGATATCGCGGCTTTTTACGTGCTGGATCTGTTTATAGATGACGAGCGTGCCGATGATGAGAAAGATGGAAAACATGAACTGGATCACGACCAACACCATGCGCGGCGTGCCGGCGCCCTTGCCCACCTGCACTTTGCCCTTCAGCACTTTCACCGGCTGGAACGACGACAAATAAAACGCCGGATAGCTTCCGGACACCAGGCCGGTGAACAAGATCAGGCTGATGCCATACACCCAGAACTGCGGCGATTCATAGGCGATGCGCAGATGTTTTCCCACCAGGTCATTGTAGAATGGCAACAGCAATTCCGCCAGCAAAACGGCAATGACAAACGCCAGGAAGGCAATGAACAACGACTCGCCCAGAAACTGAAAGATGATCTCGAACTGTCTTGATCCCACACTCTTGCGAATGCCCACCTCGCGTGCCCTCCGTTCGGAACGCGCCGTGGCCAGGTTCATGAAGTTGATACAGGCGATCACCAGGATGAATACGGCAATCACGGTGAACATCTGCACGTATTCGATCATGCCGCCACTCTCCTTGCCATTTTCAAAGTTGGAGTGCAGGCGCCAGCGCGCCAGGGGATGCAGGTAAAATTCGCGGGGGTCCTCCGTCTGGCCGTGTTTGGTTAGCATGTCGGCGATGGCCTTTTCCACACGGACCTCGTTCTCGCCTTTGTCGAGTTCCACAAATACCTGGAAGGAATAGTTGCCCCAGTTGCTTTTATTGTCTTTGACCCATTGGTGGGTCTCGTTGTATTTCCACGGCAAGAGGAAGTCGAATTGGAAAGTAGAATTCTCAGGCACGTTCTTTACTACGCCGGTCACTTTCAGGTCGGCTTCATCGTCTACGCGAATCACCTGGTTGATGGGGTCGGTGTCGCCGAACAACGCCTTGGCTGTTGCTTCGCTGATCACGATGGCATGGGCGTCGGCCAGTACTTGTTTGGCATCGCCTTTCAGGAGGGGAAATTCGAACATGGTCAGAAATTCTTCGCTCGCGTAATAGCCCTGCTTCACGATGCGGGTTTCGCCCACCGTGAGCATGTGCTCGCCACCCCAGTCGGTGATGACGGAATTGATGATGTGGCTGTCGCCAGTCTTCATGCCTTCATAGGTGGGCAGCGGCACCGACGTCCAGGAATTGACCCTGCCGTCGAAGGTGGCATTGATCCATACCTGGAACAAACGGTCGGTCTTAGGATGGAAACGATCGAACGAAAGTTCGTCGAATACCCAAAGGAGGATGAGGATGCTACAGGTGATGCCGATGGAAAGGCCCGCGATGTTGATAAAAGAATAGACCCGATTTTTCATCAGGTTGCGGAAAGTGACCAGGACGTAATTTTTCAGCATGACCGTTGGATTTGGGTGGAGTACTCTGAAAAGTGGAAAAGGTTTCATCGACCCAGGGTCGAAATGAAGCCGGCCTCCGTATTTTTTTCTGAGACGCTAGCCCAAGGATTGGGTTACAGACCCCGGGGTTGCACCACCCGGATAATTTCTCCGGATACCCTCAAAATATTATCGGTATCTTTTGCGACTTATCGCCTAGGTCACGACCGGTGTGAAGGTGAACAGATCTTCGGATAGCGGGGATACCGGTCGTGGTCTTTAGCATTTTTATCTTTTCGCTATGCAACAAAAGCCCTTTGGCAAACTACCCTCCGGCCCACGGCAGGAGCGCATCCTTAAATCTCCCCAATACCAGGGCGACGGCTTTCAGAACATCCTGGAGACTCCCATGCTGGCGGACGACATCTCCTATTTCCGGATGTTCAAGGAATATTTTTTCCACGACGACGAGCGCCGCCCCACGCAGATCCTTCCCTCCGTGCGCACAGACCTGAAGGCACTCCCCGATGGCGAACCCACCCTGGTCTGGTTTGGACACTCCTCCTACTTGCTCCGCATCGAAGGCAAAACCATCCTGGTGGACCCCGTCTTCAGCGACCGCCCCTCGCCCGTCCAATTTGCGGGTACAAAGGCATATCCCATTCAAACGCCTTATTCACTGGACGATCTCCCCGAACTCGATGCCGTTATCCTCACCCACGACCACTATGATCACCTGGACTATAACAGCATCCTCAAACTAAAGCGTCATACCAAAAAATTCTACACCGCGCTCGGTGTAGGCTCCCACCTGGCCTATTGGGGCGTGACCGAAAGCCACATCCAGGAATTCGACTGGTGGGACAGCGCCACGATCTTTCCCGGCATACAACTCACCGCCACACCCGCCCGCCATTTTTCGGGTCGCGGGTTCACGCGCTACAAGACGCTGTGGGTGTCATTCGTTCTTCAAACCCCTACGCACAAGATCTTCCTCGGCGGCGACTCGGGCTACGACGACTCGTTCAAAAAGATCGGTCAAACCTTTGGCCCCTTCGACCTCGCCCTGTTGGAGTGTGGCCAATACGACCGTAAGTGGCCCCTCATCCACATGGCGCCCGAACAAACGGTGCAGGCCGCCGTCGACCTCCAGGCCCGTGTGCTCATGCCGGTGCATTGGGGCAAGTTCACGCTTTCGGTGCACCCGTGGCGCGACCCCATACGACGCGCCACAAAACAGGCCGCCATCCTGGGACAGAAGTTGACCACACCGCTCATCGGTGAGGCGATCAGACTTAATAGTTATTTGCCCAACACACCGTGGTGGGAAGAACGGATGGGCTAGTGTTCGATACTCGTTTTTGGGAACCCAGTAACGAATCGTCAATGATGTTTTATCGAAGACCCTAAAGCCTTTACGGCTTTCAACAAAGGAACGAGTTTGGCGTTGGGGTCTTCATTGTCAAAGGAATGCGCATAGGTTTGTTGTGTCGTGGTGACCTGGAGTGTGCCTTGCAGCGCCGCGTCGGAAGCCCTTTGCATGCCCGGTGAGGGAAGACCGGGGATAGTTTGAAAGGGCACATTTTTTAAAGTCTTCAACAACGCACGCCATTCTTTCGCCGCCAACTTCCTTCCGGATTGCTGTACCTTCTCATCGGCCCTGAAATTCTCTATCCGCACCACCACGCTATCGGGTGTGACGCGAATGCGTTCTTCGTATCCACGGGTGGACTTCGTGAAATCAATTTGTTTTATACCCTCCTTTTGTTGGGCACTGAGCGAACCAGCCGTCATCATGATCAACGCGCAAAGCACAAAGGCTTTGAGCGGTACTCCAGCACTTCGTGATGCTCCCATGGACAGGGATCTGGAACGAGTGGGTGAATGGGCGGGGCGTTGTAGCGTCATAAGGTATCTATCGATTATGGAAAAACAGCCAAGGCAGTAGGTCGGTGTCGGCAAATGCATTGATCCAGCTCTCATGGCCCACATCCGGGTATTCGGTATATTTCACTTCGGCACCCAATTCTTTCAGGCGATCGCGCATCCGTCTCGAGTTTTCTACGGCCACTACGTCATCCTTCTCGCCGTGGAAAAGCCAGAATGGAACACGCGAAGCCTCTTTTGAATAAGCCCTCACGTCTCCACCTCCACAAATGGACACGGCACCGGCAAAGGTTCGGGGATAACGATAAACCGCCTCCACCGCGCCCATGCCCCCCATCGAAAGACCGATAATATAAACCCGTTTCCTGTCGACGCCCTCGTTCTCCTTCATATTCTCCAAAAGCTCCATCACCGTTTTCAGGGCGTGCGTGATCGTGTAAGCTTTATAATTGAAATCCAGGTCGAAGGGACGCTTGTTACGTTGGAATTTGACGGAGGCCCAGTAGTCGTTTTCCGGGCATTGGGGCACGACCACAAAGCAGGGAAACGTGCGCCGGTTCTCCCGCTTCAGGAATAGACTTGCCCCCCATTTAAGCTGCTTTTCGTTGTCCGTGCCCCGTTCCCCGGCGCCGTGCAGCAGCAGGACCACGGGATACTTTTTGAGCGGATCATAGCCTTCCGGATACAAGATCCGGTAGGGCATGGTCAACCCAGCCGTGCCCGTAAAGGTGTACTTTCGATAAAGCGAAGAGTCCTGCGCGATCGCCATAGACATTACGGTGGAGAACAGAAAGAGTGTGCCAAGTGACTTCATTGCGGTTTTGGGACCAGAAATTAGGTAAAGTAATAAAAACAAAAAAGCCAGGCGGTTGGCCTGGCTTTTTGTACTGGAATGATGTCTTATTAATTGGCTAAACGTACGTTAACCGCATTCAAGCCTTTTTTGCCTTCTTTGAGTTCAAAAGTGACTTCATCATTTTCGTGAATCTGATCGACAAGAAGTCCTGAGATGTGTACAAAATACTCTTGTCCTGTTGCTGTTTCCTTGATGAATCCGAATCCTTTGGATTCATTAAAGAATTTTACTGTTCCTTCTTTCATTATTAATAATTATAAAAACTTGGGGCAAAGATAAGGGAATATTTCCAAGTTATACGCATGGCACCGTTCCCAACCAAAGAAAATTCTCAACGATGGCCCGGTTCCCGGTTTCAAAAGAATCGCAAAATAGTTTGCACAACAACGAAACTAAACACCGCAACTTTGCGTATTGAGAGTAGAACGAATTATGTATAACTTACTGATAAACAACGAGAAACAAACAAAATTTCCCTGGAGAAGCCTTCTCCGGAAGGGTGTGTTGTCTGGCGGAAGAATGCAGCATTTAAATACTGAAAAGCCTGCAGAAGGAGATATGACTATGGAATGGAACACCGTGTATTTAAGAGGAAAGTCAAACTTCGAAAACGAGGTACGGCACAATCTGGAGCATAATGGCTTCAGGTTCATGCCCGGTTTCTCGCATGAAAAGGGATTGGCCCTCTATTGGATCGAGGACAAAAAGTGCCTCCGCGAATTTAAAAAAGCCATCGGTAGCAAAACCGTGTTCAAGTACAGACTACGCTTTTACAACAGCATCGAAGAGTTTGTCGAATCAAAACACAATGCCGCTACCCTGCACCTGCCCTTAAAAAGCAGGATTTAATGTTTTTGGCCTTCCGGCCCGATGCCCGTTATTACTCGCGTTAGCAGCAATCGATTCCTAGCCTTTTTTCTTCAGCCAAGTATCCGTCGCCTCCACCAGTTCTTCTAAGAATTCCTTTTTTCCTTTTTTGAACGAATGGTCGGCACCTTCAAAAGTCACCAGCGTGGCCGTTGGCAGCTTGCTGCAAACCTCCGTGATGAGGCCTATTTCGGCGAGGGCGTCTCTGGTGCCTTGCAAAAACAGCATGGGGATCTTTACGCTTGCCAGGTGCTCTGCCCGCTCCGTTGCGGGAGCCCCGGCGGCGTGAAGCGGAAAACCATAAAAGACTATGCCTTTCACAAAACCCTTGTCGTTGGCCGACAAATAGCGCGCCGACATCCGGCCTCCAAACGACTTACCGGCAGCATACAGCGGCACCCCGGCGGGAAGTAAGCTTTGCGCGCGCTCTAACGCAGCGCCTACCGTCTTTTCCGCGACAGCGGCCACATCCGGTCTTTTTTTCTTGTTCTCCATAAAAGGAAAGTTGTACCGGAAAGTGCCAATGCCGCGATCGGCGAGTTGAGTGGACAATTTCTCCATGAAGGCATGCGTCATGCCCGCGCCGGCACCATGGGCCAGCGCCAGGATAGCCTTCGGGTTGTCGGGGAGAAACAGGATGGCCGAAACTTCGCCGATGCTATCGGAAACCTTGAACTTGATGGATTGGGTTTTCATTCGTGCTCAAATAAGAATTAGGGAGAACACGAAGATATAGAATTAGTACGTCATTGCGAGGGAGCAAGGCCCTGCCCTTTCCTTACCTTAACCTATCCCGGAAAAAGCGCGAACCTGCTCCACATCGCAATGACGAATTAATTGGGGGCGATCAACTAAGGTTGTATCACAGGGCCCCAATAGTTGTTTACATCGTTAAAATAACTGTGATCGTTCGTGGCGGGCCAATGCATTTTATCAAAGCCCGGCATATCCGCGAAGCTGGCGCGGTCACGGTCAAGGACAAAACATTCCTTGTCCGCATTCAGGTGCAGCTCGCCGAACGGTATGGCAAACAATTTTCCCCCCAATCCGAGGAAGGCCCCGAATTCGAGCACGACATATTCGATCCTCCCACTCATAATGTTAATCATGAGGTTGTTGATCTGACCCAAGTGATCACCCTTGGTGTTTTCAACTGAATCGCCTATGATACTGGTGGCCGTTAACCGGCGCACCGGCGTGTTGGCCGCCGGACCTGCATGATTGTGTCCGGTCACGTTGTCGACTTCATAATTTCTTCCATGCACCTTCATAAAACCTCCTGCTTTTGGTGGGACATTCTTTTTTCAATTGAAGTGCCTAAATAAAAATCATGCATACTAAAGACGATCCCCAGTGCGTGGCACCCTTATCTTCTCACGCGAAGCTTTGGAATTCACCCAACAATGGGGGTTTTATGTAAACAGTCGGGAGGGCATTCTGTTTTCAAATTATTTTTTAAAACGGGTGTGCTTCACGCCTTTTTTTGTTTTGAAGAGACGCTGGAAAAAGTTGCGGTCGGAACGTGACATGCTGCAGTCCAGTTTACCGGCCAACTCGGGCGACAGCGCCGGGAAGTGCGCGCCGGTGATGGCCCTGAGCTCGGGATCTTTATTCATGCGCTGCAGCATGCCGGCCACGATGGGCAAGGCCGTAGCCGAACCCTGTCCCATGGACGTGCTCCGGAAGTGAATGGCCGGGTCGTCGGCTCCCACCCAGCAGCCGATCACCAGTTTCGGGGTGATGCCGATGAACCAGCCGTCGGCGTTGGATTGCGTGGTGCCGGTTTTGCCGGCGAGGTCGTTGTTGAGCCCGTATTTGGAACGCAACCCCGAGCCGGTGCCTTCGTTCACCACCCGCTTCAGCATGTGCAGCATGATCTCGGCCGTTTCTTTTGACAGGGCGCGCTCGGACTTGTTGTTCTTGCCAAACGAATCGAGCCGCTTGCCCTGGTTGGTGGTGATGGTCGTGAGATAGACCGGCTTCCGGTAGCTTCCCCCATTGGCAAAGACGCTATAGGCACCCACCATCTCCATCATGGAAATAGACGGCGTGCCCAGCGCGATAGACGGCACCGCCGGCAAGTCGCTGTGAATTCCCATGCGGCGGGCGATGGCGATGGCATTGGGGATGCCGGCTTTTTCCAGCAGCTTCACCGACACGGTGTTGACCGAACCGGCCAGACCACCCTCCATGGAATATTTCTGATCATAGGTTTCCGAGTTGGAATTTTCCGGTGTCCATCCCTCCATGTTGGTGTATTCCGTCCGGCGGGCCGACGTGTAGTCGCAAGGACTCACGCCCTGCTCGATGGCGGCCGCATAGACAACAGGCTTAAAGGTTGACCCCACTTGTCGCCGCGTGCTTTCGCGAACGTGATCGTACTGAAAGAATTCGTGGTCGATCCCTCCCACCCAGGCTTTCACCGCGCCCGTGCGGGGGTCGGTGGCCAGCAAGCCGGTTTGTAAAAACTGGAGATGATGAAGCAGCGAATCGTAGGCGCTCATTTTCATTTCCCGTTCGCCCTCCCAGGTGAAGACCTTTCGCATGCCGCTTTTTTTCAGGTCGGCCATGATCGCCTTTTCGGGACGGCCATCGGCGGATTCGGAAATGTATTGAGGAAGGGACTTCAGTTTGGATGCCGCGGCACTTTTGAGACTGCGCTTGTCCACCTGGCCAGCGAACCGGGTCTGCAACACTTTCATGTGAGCCTTCATGGCGGCCTCGGCATAACGCTGCAGGCGCGAGTCGATGGTGGTGTATATTTTCAGACCATCGGTATATAAGTTATAAGGTGTGCCGTCCGGCTTTTTATGATCCTGGCACCAGGCCAGCAGTTCAGCTTTGAGGTATTCGCGGAAGTAAGGCGCGAGACCGGAGTTGTGGGTGATCCTTTGGTAGCGCAGCTTTAGCGGAAGGGCTTGCAGGGAATCGGCTTCCGTCTTGGTGAGGTAGTCGTATTTCTCCATTTGTGCCAACACGACATCTCGCCGCAATTTGGCGCGTTCAGGGAACAAGCGCGGGTTGTAGGTGTGGGTGGCTTTGAGCATCCCGATGAGCACCGCGGCCTGGTCGGTGGTGAGTTTGTTCACCGGCGTGGAGTAAAAGCGTTCGGCCGCAGTCTTGATGCCATAGACGTTGTCGCCAAAGGGAATGGTGTTGAGATAGAGTACGATGATCTCCTCTTTTGAATAGACGCTCTCGAGCCTGCTGGCAATGATCATTTCCTGGATCTTGTTCACCGCCAAAGAGAACATCACGTGCGACTGGCGCGGATAGAGGTTCTTGGCCAATTGTTGCGTCAGGGTGCTTCCTCCTCCCGCGGACTCACTTTGAAAAAAAATGCCTTTGATCAATACGCGGAACATGCTCCGCGTATCGATGCCCGAATGTTGGTAGAACCGTGCGTCTTCGGTGGCGATCAGAGCGTTTTTGAGTCTTTTGGGGATGTCGGAGCCGGGCACGGTGGAGCGTTCCTGGAGATAATAACGGCCCAGCAAAACACTGTCGGCGCTATACACTTCGGTGGCCACCTGGTGACGGATGTCGCGCAACTCGTCGCGGCCGGGCACGTGGCCGAAGACACCAACCCAAACCATGGCCACAAACAAAACGGCCAGGATGCAGAGGCCGGCAAAGAAAAATAGTATGGAGCGAATGATCCGCTGATGGCGGAGCGATTGCTGGATAAGGCGGTTCAGGAGCGCTTTGCAGCGTTCAACAAGTTCAAAAAATGATTCTTTCATAAGAGGGTCCGCAAAACTAACGACAACGGCGCGACAAAAAGCATGCGCGGTTTGTAATTCTCCGGTCAACGGTAAAAACGGGCCGTATTTTGTTGATTCGGGGCTTTGAAGATGATATGGGATGCCGGAGTGAGACTGGGGTGTGTAGATTTTCCACGGCTTTAAAGGTCAGGAGCCAGAATCCAGGAGCCAGAATCCAGTAGCCAGTAGTCAGTAGGAGTGCGAGGGTGAGAGTGTGGGTGAGTGTGTGCTGGCTCGGAGGGAAAAAATGCACAGAACCGCAAAGGCGCGGAGGGCGTCCTTGCGGTTAAAACCTTGAATGCGCAGTCTCCTATTCGCTCTTGAGGACCTCCGCCGGATTGCTCCTTGCTGCCTTCATCGTCTGCGACCCGATCATCAGGATGGCGATGAGCAACACTATCAGCAAGCCAACGGACAACTCGGCGATTTGCACGGGTGTGTGATAGGGAAAATTCGTGAGCACCACCTTTTCAAAAAAGACGTATGTCGCCGGCAGGGCAACGAGCGCCGACACCGCGAGAAGCAATAGAAAATCGCGACTCAGTAAGAATACAAGGCTGCCGGCGGTGGCGCCCATGATCTTTCGGATGCTGATCTCTTTTAGTCTGGTCTCGGTGGTGAACACCACCATGCCGAACAATCCCATCGACGCAATCGAAATGGCAAGGAGCGAAAGGAAGCCCATGATCTTGATCATCGCTGAAAATTCGCTGTAAGCCTCTTCAATGGCTTCGTCATAAAATTTCGCCTGAAAGGGATGAACGCGATCAATCTTCTTCCAGGCCGACTCGATCTTCGCCAGGGCCCCCGGCAGGTCCGTGCTTTGTATTTTGGCATTGACAACGGCCCGGTCGCCGGGTGTCCAAAACATGAAGGCCACCGGCTCGATGAGGTTGTCGACCTTGCCATAGTGAAAGTCATTCATCACGCCGACTATGGTCATCTTGCGCCCATGTATATTGAAACTACTGAAGGTGATCTCCTCCCCTATGGCTTTACCGGGGTCGCCGGCACCGATGTTCAGGCGTGTTAACACTTGCTGGTTAACGATCACTTCCGTGGCGGCGTCTGCTGTGGTGGGTCGGAACCTGAAATTTCCTCCAGCGGCGAGTTTGTGTTCATGCAAAGGCAAATAGTTTTCGTCGACATGGTTGGTCAGGACCAGCACCGAGTCGCGCGAATCTTTGTATTTCATATACCCACCCCAGGCATTCCCCACACTGGTGATGATCAACGACCGGGAGAGCCCGGTGATCTCAGGCATTTCGCCTAGTTCCTTGAGAAGGGCTTCGGGATTATTGTCCTGCATGTTAATGTTCAGGATGTGTTCTGTTTTGAACCCCAGGTCGAATGCCAGGATGTTCTTATACTGCACATAGCCAACCGCGGTGGCGGTTATAAAGATCAATGTGACAGTGTACTGAATCACCACCAGGGCGCGCCGGACGATTACATGTTCAAATACTTTCACCGACGACACATTCCTGAGCGCATTGATCGCACTGACTTTCGAAAAGAATATCGCAGGCATAAAGCCGGCCATAACACCTACGGCGATCGAAAAGACGATAAAGGCGACAACCATAGCCGGCGTGAGCTCCAGCTTCACCATGCGTTGCATCTCTGGAGCGATGTTGATGAGCTGCGGTCGCAGCACGAGAAAGATCAGGAATGAAAGAAGCAGGGCCGCCAGGGAGATGATGATCGCCTCCGCGAGAAATTGCTGCCGGATCTGGCTTTTTCCGGCGCCGATCGCTTTGCGGAGACCCACTTCCTTAAAGCGACGCAAGGCCCGTGCCATCGAAAGATTGGAATAGTTGAAACATGCCGACAAGATCACCACCAGCGCCAGGCCACCAAGTATCCAAACCACCACGGGAGGCATGTGCGGACCCGTGGGCCCCATGGGGCGATGGAGCTCCTCTCCGACCACGATCTCATAAAGTGGAAGAAGTTCAAGTTGGATCTTCGTGTCCCGATAGCTATCGGGACGATTCTCCTCCCGGGCCATGGCATCGAGTTGTGACTGGATGGAGGCTTTATCGGCATTTTCGGGCAGAAGCAGATACACGTAGTTCGAATACATACTTGCCCAGGACTCAAAACGATGATCGTCTTTATTGATTTTTTCAGCCGTGGAGAACGACACGAGCGCCTCGAAGTTGAGATGCGAAAAGAAAGGAATATCCTTCATGACACCGGTCACCTGGTAATCGAGGGTATCGAATCTGATGGCCTTGCCGAGTGCAGATTCGTTGCCAAAAAGTTTCCTGGCAGCGGTCTCCGTGAGAACGATCGAGTAAGGATCGTTGAGCGCCGTGGCGGGATTGCCTTCCAGCATCGGAAAGGTAAAGATCCTGAACAACGAGGGCTCGGCCCAGAAGCCTTTGATCGGAACAACATTGTCGCCAACTTTCGCGTCTTGTGAAAAGTCGCTGCGCAGAATGGCGACTTCTTCAATGCCGGTCATTTTCTCGCGGATAAGTTTTCCGGTCTTTATCGATGTGGTCCCGAACTTTCCGTTTTGAACACCATTGGAAGTCACTGCGTTGGTGATGCGATAGATCCTGGCACCCTGTTTGTTGAACCTGTCGTACGAACGCAGGTCGAGTACGAACGCGATCAGCAATAACCCGACGGACATACTGATGGCAAGGCCAACCATATTGATGGCCGAAAACAGCTTGTTACGCATTACGTTGCGTCCCGATGTTTTGATATAGCTTCCGATCATATTCAGTTTCTTTTTTGCGTTTTTGATCTCAACGCAACTTAAATATGAAAGCTCAGTTATTCCAACGGACTTTCCTGAACGACCAATCGGCTGATCCGAATGCCGCTTTTCAAGACGCGATTCCGTCCCGTCCCGTCCCGGGAGCTATCGGGACCAATGGGATCAATCTTTCCCCAGCCATTCCTTAAAATCTGCAACCCGATCGCCGCTTACAGCAACTTCTTGTTTTGTTTTTGGCATCAAGTCCAGCTTGAGTTTTCCTGCCGAGATCGTGTGTACCATTTGGATCGACTTCAGCGACACCACAAATTGCCGGCTGACCCGAAAGAATTGTTTTGGGTCGATGATCTGCATAAGCTTATCAAGACTGTAATCTATCGGGAGCGTTGTGCCGTCATGTGTAACCAACAAAACTGTTTTTTCCTCCAGATAAAAATAAGCAATGCTTTCCGTTTGGATCGATCGGATCTTCGTCCCAACCGTTACCATAAATCTGTCCTTGAACGGCGGATTATTTTGCTGGCTCAACTGGTTCATCAAGGTCTTCAGATCTGCTTGCATTGATCTCGTTTGGAGTTCATTACCGGATCGCAAAGACCGGAATTTATCAAGCGCGGCAGCAAGTTCCTCGTAATTCACCGGCTTCAACAGGTAATCGATGCTGTTGACCTTAAAAGCCCTGATCATGTAGTCATCGAACGCCGTTGTAAAGATGATCGGGGTCATCAGGTTCAATTTGCTGATAATTTGAAAACTGTCGCCATCTTCCAGGTGAATGTCCATGAAGGCAAGATCAACGGCAGCGGCCGGGTTGGTTTGGAACCAGGAAATGGCATCCGCCACGGAGGCAATTTGAGCCAGCACATGGATGGAAGCATCGTACTTTCTTATCAACGAAATCAGGCGTTGGGCGGTCAATCGCTCATCTTCGATCACTACGACATTCATAGCAGCGGAATTTTTACCGTGAACAACTCCCCATCCTGCCCGGTTTGCACGGGACTTTTGGTAAGAAGCTGATACCGACTTTTAATATTTGCCAAACCGATCCCTGTCGATGTGGCCCTTTCAAACTCATCTCTGGGCCTGACCGGGTTTGCTACAACCAGGTAATCCCCCTTAATCAAAATCGTGACCATCAAAGGTTCTTTCTCCGACATACGATTATGCTTAACCGCATTCTCGATCAGAAGTTGCAAGGTCAATGGCGCGATCCGATACCTTTCTGCCTCCTGGTCAGTTACGGAGACCTTCACCTCAAACTTATTCTCGAACCTGATCTTCAACAGGAACGCGTAAGCGCTAAGGAAGTCCAACTCTGTTTTTAGCGTAACGGTTTCGTTGTCCTTCTGCTCAAGAATATAACGATAGGCTTTGGAAAGCTGATCGATGAATTTTTCGGAAAGGTTCGCATCCACATGCACGAGCGAAGATAAGATGCTCAGGCTGTTGAAAAGAAAGTGCGGGCTAACCTGGTTCTTCAACGCCTCAAATTGCGCCAGGGCATTCTCCTTCATCAGTTGCTCGGCCTGGATCTCCATCTGACGCATCCTGAAATGCGACTTACGATTCAGGATCAGGTAAAAAATGGAAATGGAAATCACAATCGTTAGCCCGGTATTCGTTCGCCTCAAGGCATTCCACCATCTAAACTGAGGCGGCCCGCCAAGCCGGTGAAGTTCCTTCTGGTTCATCGACTCCACCAGCATGGACCAGAACCTGACATTGAGTTTGAAGAGAAGTTGTGACAATACCACGGCCACCACGGCGACGACAATGGACAAAGCAATGGTTTTGAACCGCAGTTCAAGTATGCCCGGTCCGATGATCTTTTCGGTGGCGTCAATAATGCGATCAATGGCCAGGATGAGCACAGCATAAAATACAAAGTTCACCACGGCGGGGAACACCAGGAATTGCACATTGTTCCAATTTCCAGGAATGCCTTCCCGCCAATGTTCCAAGGGGATGCTGACAGAAATTGTAATGGGATAATAAATGCACAGCACCGTCAGCGCCAGATACATCGCTTGTTTAAAACTTATCTTTCCCTGCTTCGAATCCGTCATAAAGAGCAAAGGTATGCAAGCCAGGAATTTATCCATTTTCGAGGCAGGGCAAGCATTCCGGGTCCAGGAATTTTCTTGTGGAATGCCAGCTTTTGGGGTTTGAATCGGAGTCTAGTCCTTGGTGGGTTGAGCGGGAACGATAAAGACCTTTTCGCCGCGTCGAAAATCGCTATTCGCCGCCGCCTTCACGGTCAGGGTATTTTCCGCGAGGGCCACGACGATCTCGCGGTGGCTTCCAAAAAAACGGATGGTTTTGATTTCGCCGGGCCAACCCTTCTTGTCCGTCCGGGAAAGGGAAAAGTCTTCCGGACGGGCGATCGATGGGGAGGTATCCCTCGCGCTACCCGACAATCGGCCGGATTGGGATGGTGTCAGCAGATTGAAGGTGCCGAAGAGGCCGGCGGCATAGGCGTTCACCGGCTGGCGGTAGATGTTTTGGGGAGAATCTTTTTGAACGATCTGCCCGTCTTTCATGATGATGATCTCGTCGGCCCACGGCAGCGTGTCGGCCGGGTCGTGCGACACCAGCATGCAGGTGATGTTGAGGCGGTGGCCAATGTCGTCGATGACCGACTTCAGGATGTTCTTGTGCACCATGTCGAGGTTCGTAAAAGGCTCGTCCAGCAACAACAACTGCGGTGAGCCGATGAGCAGCTTTGCGAGAGCGACACGCTGTCGTTCGCCGCCCGACAGATGATCGGTTTTGCGCGAAAGAACATGGGTGATCTCGCAAACGTCATACAACGTGTGGGCCACGGTGTCCGGGATCTTGTTGGCATACTGCAACACCTGTTCGATGCGCAACGACTTGGGCAACTCGAAATGCTGTGACAAATAACCAATAGCAGGATGACCGGGCACAAGCTTCTCGCCAGCCCCCAACACGCGCTCACCTTTAAACAACACTTCGCCTTCGTCGGGTTGGTTCAGGCCGGCGATGGCTTTGAGGAGCGAGCTTTTTCCGGAGCCCGTTTCGCCGGCGATGGCAATCTTTTGAAGTCTCGCCTGCGAAAAGCTGATGTCGTTCAACACAAAGCCTTCTTCTTTTTGGATGCGAAGACCGGATACTTTTAAGAATGTCATCTGCGTTTCTAGGGCTTAATTCTGGGATACTATTTTGGATGATTCCGGTTATGCGCCACAACATTTTTTAAACTTCTCCCCTTTTCCACATGGACACGGATCGTTGCGTTCGATGGTAGCTTTTGCGGGCACGTCACGCTTTGCGGCCATGTCCTGGTGGAAGGCTTGTGCGAGCAGTGCGTAGAGGTCGGGATGATTCTTTTTTAACAGCTCGGGCCGCTCGAAGAAATACTCGCCCACCACGGCCAGGAACTCGCTCTCGTTGGTGGCGCCATAGACGTCGATGTCGCTCTTGCCTTTCAGAATATCTTTGATGGAAGCATGGATGAGGTCCAGCCACGGCCGCGCATAGGCTTTGTTGTTGAGGATGGTGGGAATGCCATCGATGCTGCCGTCTTCCTTGTCGAGCAGGTGGATGAATTCGTGGATGCCCACGTTGTGTTTGTCCGACTTGTTGCTGAAGCCCTCGTGCAAGGCCGGCTTGGACAGGATCATTTTGCCCTGCAGGTTGCCACTGCCCACCATGCCCAGGATGGCCTCGTCCTTGCTGCCGATGTCATAGTCACGGTCGAAGTGGCCGGGGTAGAGCAGCACCTCGTCCAAAAACGTGTAGTCCCACTCCGGGAAGCCGAACACGGGGATGGCGGCGCTGCTGGCCACCAGGAGTTTGTCGGTGATGTCGACGGTGGTCTCAATGCCGGTGACGCGGACGTTGACCAGGAAGCGCATGACATCGTTTTCGAACCGCTTTTTTTCGTCGTCCGACAGGTTGCGGTAAAACCCCACCTTCTCATCCAAAACCAACCTCCAGGATGGGGGAAAATCGCCGGTCGCCTTTTTCTTGCGGTGTTGGCCGCTATAAAAGATGGAAAACACAATGATAAAGGCGATGATGAGCAAAAAGGGGATCATATCACGGGCGCCCAATTTTAAGGGATGGCAATTTAATAATATATTTGCCCCCTTATTTCAAAATCATGATTTCAGTTGACGCGGTCAGTGTAGAGTTTAACGGTTCAGCCCTTTTTAGCAACATCACCTTTAACATCAACGAAAACGATCGCATTGCCCTCATGGGCAAGAACGGCGCGGGCAAATCCACGCTGCTCAAGATCATCGCCGGCGTGAACAAACCCACGCGGGGCAAAGTATCGGCCCCCAAAGACGCCATCATCGCCTACCTCCCCCAGCACCTGCTGACGGAGGACAAAGACACGGTTTTCCAGGAAGCCTCCAAAGCCTTCTCGAAGATCCTGGACATGAAAAAAACCATGGACGACCTGAACCTGCAGCTCGAAACGCGCACGGATTATGAGTCGGACGAATATTCGAAAATCATCGAACAGGTATCGGAGCTGAGCGAAAAATACTATTCCATCGAAGAGATCAACTTCGACGCCGAAGTGGAAAAGACCCTGCTCGGTCTGGGCTTTCTCCGCTCGGATTTTGAACGCCCCACCAGCGAGTTTAGCGGCGGCTGGCGGATGCGCATCGAGCTGGCGAAAATCCTGCTTCAAAAGCCAGACCTCATCCTGCTGGATGAGCCCACCAACCACATGGACATCGAGTCGATCCAGTGGCTGGAAGAGTTTTTGATCAACAACGCCAAGGCCGTGATCGTGATCAGTCACGACAAAACCTTTGTCGACAACCTGACCAACCGCACCATCGAAGTGACGATGGGCCGCATCTACGACTACAAGACCAACTACACGCACTACCTGCAACTGCGCAAGGAACGTCGCGAGCAACAACAAAAACAATTTGACGACCAGGCCAAACAAATTGCCGACATCCAGCAATTTATCGACCGGTTCAAGGGCACCTATTCCAAAACGCTACAAGTGCAGTCGCGCGTGAAGATGCTCGAGAAAATCGAGATCGTGGAAGTGGACGAAGTGGACAGCTCGGCATTGAACCTGAAGTTCCCCCCTGCCCCCCGCTCCGGAAACTATCCCGTGATCATTGAGGGCATGACCAAGAAATATGGCGACCACGTGGTGTTCAACGACGCCAACGTGACCATCGCACGCGGCGAACGCGTGGCGCTGGTGGGAAAGAACGGCGAGGGGAAGTCTACGCTGGTGAAGGCCATTATGGGGGAAATTGATTTTGATGGAAAGATGCAACTGGGGCATAACAGTATGATCGGCTACTTCGCGCAAAACCAGGCTGCTTTGCTGGAGGAAGATATTACGGTTTTTGATACGATTGACCAGATTGCGCAGGGCGATGTGCGCTCGAAAATTAAAGACATTTTGGGGGCTTTCATGTTTGGAGGGGAGACGATCGAGAAGAAGGTGAAAGTGCTCTCCGGTGGGGAACGTACACGCTTAGCGATGATCAAATTGTTGTTGCAGCCGGTGAACCTGTTGATCTTGGATGAGCCTACCAACCACTTGGATATAAAGACCAAAGACATCCTGAAGGAAGCGCTTATTGCCTTCGACGGCACGCTCATTTTAGTATCTCACGATCGTGATTTCCTGGACGGCCTCGCTACCAAGGTGTTCGAATTTGGCAACAAGCGCATCAAGGAACACTTCGAGGACATCAATGGGTTCTTGCGAAATAAGAAGATGGAGAACTTGCGGGAGATCGAGCGGAATAACACGAAGTGATAAGGTATTTTCGCCTTTCCGTGTTCCCCAACTCCAAAATTCTCCACAGTGTTCACACCCAATCTTTCCAAGTAAGGTCAACACGGTCTCTGTAAAACCCCCTACCAACTTCCAGGTAAACTGCGGGTTCCAGAGATTTATCAATTCCAATGAGTATGGCCAAGGGCAATGCACGCATATTTTCTTTTGCCATATTCGAGGGGTCGTCCGAAAATATTTCCCAACCGTCCTCATCCCATCGCATTACTTCAGTAGCCTTCTCACCAAACAGAACGCTCAAGTCGGTCACTACGGTAGCGTTGCGAGGTACTGCGTAATTCCATTCGCGGACCAGCCATTGCCAAACCGGTTGTGAGGCAGCGTCAAATGGTGTTGACATGTCGGGAATATCAAGTGTATGATGCTCTTCATCCGGCAAAATTTGCAAGACTTTAATTCCATCTTGTTTATAAAAATCAAACACACCCAAGGCCATTATTTTACTCCAGGACTCGTGAGTTATTGAAAGTGAAAATGAGCCCAGTGACTCCACGCTTAAGCTTAAGGTTTGCCATTCCGCGCCATTTCTAAGCACGTCAACCATTCGCTTGATTATCGCCGTTACTTCATTCTTGGAATAAAATTCCCCGCCGGCCAAGATAAGCTCGGCACCAAACCTTTCACTACATCCAATTGTATACGCAAACCTTGGTGTCTGGCCACCCGCCACTAAAGTCACATGATTCCCATGGTTTTCTATATTAGATCGAATCGTTCTAAAAAAATCTATTTCATCTTTCATTTTACGGAGTTGTTACCCACATCACTTCGCTACCCCAAGGGCACATATTCAGGAAGACGTTGCCAAAATGTTGTTGGTGAAGAACACCAACAACGGCGGCAGGCGGAAGCTGTGCCTAGTCCCGAAAAAACTCTTTGCAATTATCGTACACAGATTTAGGAACCTCTCTACGAGTTAGCACATGGTCAATGTCATCATGGAAATATGAACTTGCCGTTCCCTTCTTCCAAACCGAATGGCCGATGTCGCTGCTAAAAACCCAAAAGTTCCTTTGTTCATCAAGATAGAAGGCCCACCTTTGAACCGTACTCATGTTATATCCATAAGAAATGACGGTTCTCCCCTCGTTGTCGTATGCCTTGTATCTCACAAAGTTTCTTTCTAAATACACCTCGATCTTTAAGCTCTCATCCTCAAGCTCGTAGGTTCCAGGCTCAGTTATTTTTCCGCCTTTCCACGCTGCGCCTCCGGTTCGGCTGCAGCAAGCGAGAATAAGAATGGATATCGATAATGCTAAATTTCTCATTTATCTATCAGTCTTCAGACTGCCCAAGATCAAAAATATGGCGGACAGTACCAACAGAAGATTTTAATACAGTCAATCACCACGGCCTTTGTTGGTGTTCTTCACCAACAGGCAACGAGAGGGAATGCATTATCGTTGGGGAATATCAGCAAGAAACACCCATTGAGGGAGACGTTGTCGAAAAATGTTGTTGGTGAAGAACACCAACAACGGCGGCCAACAACGGCGGCCAACAACGGCACCCGGCGTCCGGCAATCACCACTCATCCAAAAGCAGAGAATTCATTAACATTTTCCTCTACCCTTTCAAACAGCTGTCGCATCAGGTGGTTGCGGCGTTTGTATTTTGCACGGTAGCTGTCGATCCGGTTGTGCAGCGATATGATCAATGCCAGGGGGACGGCCCGGCGGATTCTCAGTTCGTCCTTTTGGGCATATTTCATCGATTTAAAAGTCGATGAGATCACGCCGCGCTTTTCCGTGAGGTCTTCCAACGCCTTGGCGCGCAATGCTTCCCAATAATCGACCTTGAATTGAATTTTGTCCTCGACCGAGAGCTTTGCCCCGTCTTTGAATTTCTCGTCGGCTTTTATTTTCCATTCCGCCAGCAATGCTTTCCACGAGTTGAACTCGTCTACAGCCCAGCGCAAGGAATCGGTGATGCCCGTTTTTTTCTTGGGTGTTTCGTCGGGGTCGTTCTTTTCCTTCTCCTCCTCGGAGGGATTGATGCCAGCTTCTTCGGGGCGAAGGTGCGATTTGACGACCAGGTCCAATAGCGGACTGTACTGACTGGTGCCCCAAGGTTTTTTATCTTCGTCGGGGTTGGCAAGGAACACGATCAGGTCCCAATGTTCGCCATAGGACGTGATGAGTGCATCCAGTGCAAATGAGATACTGGTGAGCTCGCGCAAGTCGTTCCAGTCGCCCACCCACATGGGGTCGAGGGTTCCGTGGTCGTTTGTCTTTTTGGTTGGCACGACGTCGTCCGGGTAAAATACATTGTCTAGTTTGAAGACGGGTGCGGATCCATGATCGCTGCGGCCGTCGGCCGAAAATTCTTCTGCGTAGGAGGCCGATATCGACAGTAGCGCGGTGCTGCCTTTTTGGTTGTCGACGATGTCGATGGTCTTGTAGCCGTTCAATTGATCTTTCCACAAGGCCACGCTGGTGGTATTCTTATCTTTCACAACGGCACGGACACTCCTTTGCAGCATGCCCATCGACGTGAGGGTGAGCACGGCGGTGCCGGGGTCGTCGGCAAACACGCTGGCATAACGGGCGGGCCACCGGCCGATGATCTGCGGGCCGTCCATAAGCAAACCGATGAGCAACGACGGTCCCACACCACGGATCACCTCCGACACGGGTTCAAGCTGCGCCAGGTCTTCGCAGATCAAGGGGCAAAGCGTGAGCCAGGGGTTTGGTGAAAAAAACGACAAGCGTCGTTGCCCGATGGCAATCCGCTCGGCCCATTCGCGCTCCACGGTAAAGCTCCCGGTCAATTCGTATTGGATCAGTTGACTCCGTGTCAATTTCCACCGGTGATGTTTGGTTTGCAGCATCTTGTACCACTTTCCAGAGAAATATACCGCCAGCACAACCGCGTTGTAATCTTGCTTGTCGAACGTGATGCCGCCAATCACCATCGGCATATGTCTCAGGCAACCGTCGGCTTCCCCGTCGCCATCGCAGTCGGAATTCTTTCGCTCGAATTCATCCTTTAACATTTTGAGGAGCAACTGGTATTGGTCGTATTCCAGCGACAATTCCGGGAAAACCAGCACATGCACGTTGCCCCGTTCGGTGTTCACTTTTTTCAACATCTGCAACAGCGATTGGAAGCCTTCCTCCTGCCGCTTTTTGCCATCGTAGCCGAAGTATCGCAAGGTCTCGAAGGTATCGGGCTGGCTTTGGAAATCGTGGTTGTCGATTTCCCTTGGCCAAGGCACGCAGAGCACGTTCAAGGTATTCTGGTCGATGTTCACCCAGGGCACGGAGCGCCACATGATCTCCACTTCGGTGTCGAGGTAAGCCAGGTAGAGCGAGAGCGAACGGATGGTGAGTCCGGTTTGGGGTGTCCGCATTTTGGGAACCACTACTCCGCCGAACTTGGGAATGCAGGTGAGCGATCCCTGGGTAACCAACAACAGGTTGGCGATGAAATAGACCAAGCTGGTTTCCGGCTTTTTTATGCCGGGCAAGCCAAAGCCGGCAGAGGCCTGGTCGGCCAAGGCCAATCCAAGGATCAATTTTTCGGTTAATTCTTTTGCTCCATCCGAAGTCAGCGCCTTCAGCTCATTGAACTTCACCCTGCCGCAGCATGCCTTCAGGTCTGTCCGGAAGTCGGCAATCTCGGCGGGAAGCTCGATATCCTTAGCGGTAGTGATGCTGGTTTGAATGGCTACCAGCCATTGCTTACACGCCTTTCCGAATCGCCGTTCATAGTCGGTGCAAGCATAGCTGCTGGCGATGATGCGGTAGGCACCTGTCTTTTTCAGAATGAAGGCACAAACCAGGAACAGATCGGGCGGCCATAAAAACGCCTGGTCGATGTCGGTCCAGTTCGGGTTCAATTGTTTGATGATGTAGGCGATGGATTCCGGGTTGGAAGCATCGGTGGGGGCAGTTGTTGTATCAGGCATTTTTTCTAACGTTGTCGCGCTTTCCTTGAAACTGAAGTGGAGGGCTTCCACTTTCAGTAAGGTTTTGTAGTTCATAAGAGCACTTACCAGTATCAATTCCTGTGTTGCAGAATTGAAAGTTGTCTATGCCAAAGGGATTGCTCCGCTGCCGGAGCCTCACCGCAGCAACACATAGACACAAGGACGAAGACTTTAACTATAGATCTTGCTGATGACCGATAACCCATTTCACTCAACGACAGGCACAAGATTTCTTCTCCCTGTTTGTTTGCACCAGAACGTTCACTATGCAGATTGGCCGAATGCCGTATTTAATGTAGCCAAAGAATTCAACATTGAAAAGTAAAAGGGCAGAATTGTGACGCCTTTAACTATTCGACGTCATGGTCCCTTGTTTATGATGAATGAATTCAGTGATGCAGGAGATGAATTGTTGATGAAATACCAGGAAGAGCGCACACATTAAGTGAGGGCGTAGCCGAAAAGGTTGTTGGTGAAGAACACCGACAACGGCGGCGAGTTGTTCAAAATGTTGTTGGTGAAACACCAACAACGGCGGTGGTTGACCTTCTATTGTTTACTCTTTAAAGCTACCAGCACCACCAAGAATATTAATCCGACGCCTCCGACGATGGCCGCCGCCCTTGTTGGTGTTCTTCACCAACAAGCAACGAGGGGAATGCATTGTCGTTGGCGAAATATCAGCAAGGGAGCACGCATTGAGGGTGGCATTGCCGAAAAGGTTGTTGGTGAAGAACACCAACAACGGCGGTTGGCGGTAGGCGGTTGTTGACCTTCATTGTTTATCCTTTAAAGCTACCAGCACTACCAAGAGTATTAATCCGACGCCTCCGACGACGGCTATTACAATCTGGATGGATGAAAGACAGGGTGGGCAATCCGTACCCGCCATACAGGGTTCACATTGGGGTTGATGATATCTAAACAAAAAAATACAAAGAGCCTCCAACAGCAATAGGGCCGTTAGCTTCTGAGATGAAAACTTTGTCAAATTCACTCAATTTAAAATGTGACGCTAGTATCTTCATTCACAATTTCTATGATTTGCCGCAAACAGTCACTTCGTTCACCCGGTAAAAAATCATTTTCGTTAAAGAACTTATTCAGGGCATCTATTTGACCTTCTTCTGACAGTATTTCGATATCACCCCCATCATACAGAAATAAATTTCTTCTGGAGGAATGTGTGCTTACTTCACCGAAATTATAGACTGCATTGTTATTTCTCACAACGGATACAGGTCTTATCCAAATACCAATGTCTGTGGGGGGTTCTACTGAATTATACCTGCGTAATCCATCCAGTATGTACTTTTTCAATTTGGCATCAACCTCGGGGGTCTCTTCGAACGGTGGGTTTCCTCGCTTGTTACAAGAAAATGCCGCAAGGCTTAAAATTCCAAAAATCAACAAAGCTTTCATATATCAATACTCTTTTAAAAAATCCTGCATCGTTGAAATAATCCAGAAACCCGCGACGATCCATTTTCTTCGCCCTGGTATACTTCAGCAATGATAGCAAAAATGTTTCAACCGCGAATTTGTCCGTTTGGGGAATAAAGTCTTTTTGTTCGTCATCGTTTGCTGGCACTTTTGAAGCTTCGCTGGGATTGGTATGACCTGGAAAAAGGGGTATCTTTCAACGGCGCGACAGTGATTCAATTAGGGAAAGATGGGACATCAGCCGACGTTTAAAAGTTTGATCCGGATAAATCTCCTGGCCACGGGGGTGATCTGCTCGGTGTGTTTTATTTTCCTGCTCATTGCCAAGGTGGATATCGTTCGCGCCGTGTTCGTTTCGGTGATGGGGGCCGTCATTATGCTGGTGATCGGCATCGGCGACATTTATGTTTTGGGTTTCAAGCCGTCTCACGATACCTATATCACGCTGACCAGAAAGCAAAGGAAATTACGCTACCTGTTGTCCTATGCCCTTAGCCCATTTATTTATCTGTTTATCTGGATCCTCTTTGAACCCGTTGCCAGCGATCACCGGCTTCATTGGACAGATCGTTCCTTTATGGCCATCATTGTTCTCTCCAGTTGGTTGATGAATACCTTCATCATCCTGCTCTACCATTACAATTTCCTGCAACAGGCCAAGATCCAGTCGGAATTTGAGAATCTGGAATTAAAGGCCATCATCAGCGAGACGGCGAACCAGGTATTGAAACAACAGATCCATCCTCATTTTCTTTTTAATGTGCTGAACACGGTTAAAACCCTGTATAAACAGGATGTCAGGCAAGGAGAAACCTACCTGGTGCATTTGGCCAACTTCTTAAGAGCATCCCTTTCCAACCCCGCCGCCCGGATCGTCAGGCTCGAGGACGAGCTTCAGCTTTGCTGGGATTACATAGAAATGCAGCGCGTGCGTTTTGGCAAGGCGCTGACCTACCAGGCCGACGTACCGCTGGAGATCACCCGGCAAAAATATGTTCCTCATTTTTCGTTGCAGGCTCTACTGGAAAATGCCATCAAACACAATGACCTGACGGAAGAGTCGCCGCTGAACATCCAGATCGTCGTTGAAGGCGGCTACATCAAAGTCATCAACAATCTTCAATCCCGGCATTTTAAAGAGCCGTCTACGGGACAGGGCTTACCTAATCTTGCGGAACGCTACCGGCTGTTGAGCGGAGACGAAATTCACATTACGCAAACCGAAACTTGTTTTGCGGTAACGATAAAATTATTAGACGATGAAGGTAGTAATCATAGAGGACGAGCGACTCACCGCGGATGATCTTGCGGAGACCATCCAGCAGTTCGACACGAGCATTGCGATCTCAGCAAAACTGCTGTCGGTAAAGGACGCCGTTCAATATTTCCAAAAGCATGAAGCGCCCGACCTGATCTTCAGTGACATTCAGTTGGGCGATGGGCTGAGCTTTGAGATCTTTAAGGCCACGAAAATCAACGTGCCGGTTATCTTTTGCACGGCCTATGATGAGCATGCCCTGACTGCCTTTGGAGCGAATGGCATCGATTACCTATTGAAGCCCTTCACGTCATCATCGGTTGGTGCAGCGTTGGAGAAATTTTACAGGATAACAAAATCGACCCCGCGCCAGGAGTCGTTGCCGCTGGAGAAGATCATGAAGTTGTTCGAAACACGGGGAATGGAAAACACATCCGCGATCCTGGTGCACTACAAAGAAAAGATCCTTCCCATCAAACTCCAGGACACCGCCGTATTTTACCTGGAGGGCGATGTGGTTCACCTGGTCACGTTCGACCGCAAGGTCTACTTCCCCGGCAAAACCCTGGAAGAATTGGAGAAGATCGCCGGAAAGAATTTCTACCGCGCCAACCGCCAGATCCTGGTCAACCGTGAGGCGATTGTCGATGTGTCCAATCACTTGGGACGAAAGCTTTGGGTGAACGTGTCGGTCCCGCTGAAGGAAAGCGTCACCGTCAGCAAAGAGAAGACTCCGCACTTCCTGAAATGGCTCTCCGGCGATAGCCCCCGGTCGTAGCCCCATCACAACAAAAAAAGCCGCTTCCTATTCGAAAGCAGCTTCTTTCCGGGTACTTTATTCGTTATTTCAATTCGATCGACAATGTGATCATCGCATTCAGCGCTTTGGAGATCGGGCAAATGCGTTTTGCATTTTGTGCGATTTCTTCAAAAGTAGCGGCATCGATCTTGTCCACCTTCCCTGTCAGTTTTAAATTGATCTGGGTGATGCTTCCATCTTCAAATACAACCTGCGCTTCAGTATCCAGTTGCGTGGCCTTGTAGCCCGCGGCGTCCAGGAGGAAGCTCAGCTGCATGGTGAAACAGCCGGCGTGGGCTGCTCCGATCAGTTCTTCTGGATTTGTGCCTGCACCATTCTCGAATCGGGTCTTGTAGGAGTATTGTGTTTTGTTCAATACGGTGCTATCGGTGGTCAGGCTTCCAAGACCGTCTTTGCCAGTACCTTGCCATTGTGCTTGAGCTTTGCGTGTAAATTTCATAAGGATTTTAGTTTTGTTTTGTGATGTTTTACGTCGTTGATGGCTCAAAGGTGGCGGCTTGCGCATGATAAATCAAATTAATAATTTTACGTCATCATAAATAAAATTTATAATCCATGACGCTGCAGCAGCTTCGATACATTGTTACTTTGGACCAGGAACGGCACTTTGCGCGGGCGGCCGAATTGTGTGCCGTGAGCCAGCCTGGGTTGACCATCCAGTTGAAGAATCTCGAAACCGAAATCGGGGTAAAGATCTTCGACCGGTCTCGCGTGCCCCTCACCCCTACGCCCACAGGGGAAGAGATCATCGAGAAGGCAAAGAAGGTGCTGCGGGAGATCGACAGCATTCAGAACCTGATCGTCAACAAAAAGAACGACCTGCAGGGAACGCTGAACGTGGGCATCATCCCGACCCTGTCGCCTTATCTTGTGCCGCTCTTTATCCGCCAACTGGAGCGGGCCATGCCCAAAATGAAGTTTGCGATCCGGGAGGCCTCCACCTACGAGCTCATGCAAAGCCTGGAGACCGGCCGGGTTGATGTGGCGATCATGTCCACTCCTACGGGCAATCCCAACCTCAAGGAATTTCCTTTGTTCCAGGAGCCATTTGTGGCCTATCTCTACCCACACCATCCGGGGCTTAAAGAGAAAAATTATCACCTGCGTGAACAAGACAAATTGGAGTTGCTGCTCTTGCAGGAAGAATATTGTTTCAATGCACAGCTGCTCGACATCTGCAGCCGGGGAAAGAAGAAAGTACAAGAGCAGTCGCTGTATGAGATCAATTCGATCGAGACCTTGAAGAACCTGGTCCGTGCCTCGTTGGGTTTTGCCATTGTGCCGTGGTTGTCGGTGAGGCACGAATTGCAGGAAGGTTTTTGCAAGACCTTCAAAGAGCCTGTGCCCGTCCGGGAGATCAGCCTGGTGGTGAGTGATTCGTTTACGCGCAAGCTCTTGCTGGAAAAAATGAGCGAGGTGATCTGGAAATGTCTGCCGGAAGCCTTGAAAGAAAATCACAAATACAAACGGATCAAGTGGAACGACTCCCCCTATTTCATGAAGATTCTGGAAGGTTGATCGGGATACAAAGACCGGTCAAAAAAAAAAAAAAGAAAGTCCCGGTTACACGCCGGGACTCGCTATAGAACGTGAGATTTTTTTCGTGACAACAAATGCAATATGCGGGTATCAGAATACATAAAATACGCTCGCCTGCACCGTGCTGTTCCGGAAATCATTTTTCACAATCGACGATTGAAAGTCGCCTACATCCGACAGACCGGCCACGTATCTTGCACCGATGCCCAAGCCGTTCTTTGCTTGAAAGCCTAATCCAGCCGTTACGCCGAAGTCCAGTTTCTTTGCAAACTGACCGTCTACTAGTGATTTATCAAGGTCTTCTTTCATGAGCGCGCTTACCTGCGGACCCGCTTCGAAGTAGATGCCTGAGTTGGTGCGATACTTTAAAAGTATGGGAACGGTCATGTAATACAGTTTTATACTTTCCGTGTCATTCAGCACTCCTTTCAGTTTTGCGCCTTGCAAGGAAAATAGGAACTCCTCTTCAATGGACAGACGCTCGTTCAATTTGAAGTTGACCAAACCACCTGCATGGAATCCTACCAAGCCGTCGGTTTCAAAATCGGCGTTTGCAAAATTACTGTAGTTTACTCCGGCCTTGACCCCGAAGCTCAACCGCTTGAAAAGATCCTTGGTGAAACTTTGACTAAAACAATTGGAGGAAGAGACCAAGACAAAAGAAAAGATGATGAGTTTTTTCATGATGAGTTTAATTGGGTATGTGATACTGTCGTTAGCGTCATTTTTAGCAAGCCACTAACTGCTTACCGGGGCAAAGTTGAGCGCTTTGCGTATGGGCCGGAAGTGAAGACTAACCGAAACGGACAAAATTGGGGCGTAAACGGAAAATCCAGATTTGAAAAGTCATAACCAGGGTCAACCAAATCCGTAAGAAATACAGGATACCCTATCAGGGCTACCATCAGCCGCAGGAGCAACCAACAAAGATGTGGGGGGAGTATTTTCGCTGCGTAACGACGAGCTTTTTACAAAATGTGCGGAAGTCCTTCGTCATGTCGCAGGCACAAGTTTTTTAAAAACCTACGCCAGCGGTTCAAGACATCCCGAGTTTCGAAAGCACTGAAACTGGATAACGGACGCACGAACTAAAACGAAACCCGGCAAACACCGAATGCGGCGCCCCCCATTCAAATGCATCACCACACAGATTCAACGAGCCATCCGCGGGGTTCCTTGGTTAAGTGCGAAGATCGAGGAAACTTGTGCCTGCGGAACGACGTGCTTTTGCAGAACGCGCCTAAGTACTTCGCGTGTCGCAAGCACAACCGATCAAATTGCGCCCTTTTACTTTAACCTTGCGGCGGTTTCGGATGCTGCTCCTGCTTTCTGAATTGGCTAAACAAATTATCGAAAGCGAGCACGACAAACAAAGTGTTGACATAGTCGAATTCGGTGCCGGAGTTGCGTTGTTGGATCACGAACAGGTAAGCCGGCGTGACCTTAATGTTTTTGGCGATCCCGTAGCTGAACCCTGCATAGAGCCGGTTTTGATCAAAGACATTGGGATTGTGGCGCACGGCCTTGCCAAATTGCAGCATCACTTCATCGTAGACAATGAGGCTCAGGTTTTTGCCTTTGAGCCAGGCGGCTTTGATGGGTTTTTCGAGCCGCGCCATGTAGCGGAAGCGCCAGTTGGGCTCGTAGTCGCCGGTGTTGGTGAGGTCGCGTACGCGGTACTCCATGGAGTAGCGGTTGCTGTAGTTGAAGAAGCGGAATTTCTGTTCGTGTTCGAGGCGCACCGTGTAGCGAAACTCTTTTACTGGCGGGCGCTCCAAATCGGAGGGCTTGGTGTAGAGCGTGTAGGTCTCGAAATAGCCGAAGGGCGAGAGGGACACTTTCAGGTTGTCGCTGACGTGATAGTTGAACCAAAGCCAGTAGCTATTGTACTGTGGCGCCTGAAAGATGTTGGACGACTCATCCGCGCTCTGGCTGCGGTGTTGGAACCATAGTTCGGTCCTCAGGCGGTCAGTGATCTTATCCCCCAGCGCAATCCTCCCCCAAAAGACATTGTGGTGGTAGATGGTTTGTGAATATCCTGTGGAGATACAGAGGGTCAAAAAAACGAGTGTTATCACTCGCAAAATGGTGGTCACGGAATGCTAAGCCTGTTTATTTGACCAAAGTAGTGGTTTCATGACGCCCAACAAAATGCCGGAAAACAGGGATGTGCTATAGCGTCACAAACCCGTTTGATTTCAAAGGCCGCATGGAAATGATTTTTTGCCTGACGACAGTTGTATAAACATCAATTTCGGGCATTTCTCTATCGTTGGGCATTTCTCACTCTTATCCATCCATTTTTGTTAGAATACCTGGAAGTCCAACGCTGGAGCCGGTGACACTTCACCGGTGTTTGAAACGCTTTTTTCAGGTTTTTGTCATTTCCTGCGGTCACTATCCACCCAAAACCTATACACATTTCACATTTTTTTCTCAAATCTTACAACCGCATGTCTATGCGCTATTTTGCCGGAAGGCGCCCATTGCGGTCGGCTATTTTTGCTTCGCTTTAATCTAAAATCACATGATCGTTTTTGGCCACAACTCTTTTTTACTCAATGCTTGCAAGCCTTCGCAGTTGGGTCTGCCTCCCGAACTTGACAAGCAATTCACCATCGAACGCCGCCAGCGGTATTTTCATCTTTTCTGGATCCCCTTTTTCGGGATCGGCAAAATATGGGCACTCCGAAAACCCGGCGACAGCAACTTATACAAACCAACGACGGAGCTGGAGAACGTTTTGAATGCGTTGCCCTTCCAGGAGAAGACGCCGTGGTATACGTTCGCGCTATTCTTTATAATCCTTGCCGGAGGAATCATCTTTTCGATCTCCGAAAAGGTCAATAGCTACCAGCGAGGCAAAAGCCAGGAACGCTACATGGCCGACAAAAATGAAGGCCTCGCCAAAGCCATCGCTTCGCCACGTCCGTTTCAATATTACGACATGCTGGATAAGGCCAGCAACAGTCCTTTTTATCTTAAAGTGGTTAGCAGCGATCAGAACTCTATTCTTTTTTTATTCCGGAACGACCAGAACTTCAAATACGACAACTTTGATTTGAGACTGCTTGAAATGTTTTCCAGCGACACCTTACATCGTTCCGACACGGTGCGGGTGAAGAAGGCCGACTTGTTGAAAACCCTGTACACAGACAATGAATATAATGCTGACGGTTTCGAAATCATTCCCGGTAAGGGGAAGGCCGTGCTCAGCGAAATGCACGAATTCCCCAACCCGGTACTCAAAACCGTGAGCTCTGCTTATCAGGAGGGAAAGTTTCTTGCGGTCGTGCAAAACATCGGCGAAGCCGGGGTCTACGAAGGGATCGATGTCCAGTCGACAAACGTTGCCTTCCTGGATGATATCGCTTTTCCCAAGGAAGTGAAGGCGAGAGAGTATATTGTTCTCACCGGAACGTATACCGGCGAAGAGCCCACGCTATCGGCCAACGTGAACTTCAAAACAGCAAAAGCCGATTCTGTAAAATTCGATTTCCATATATACGGTTCCAGTGTCAGTCTTAACCCTTCCAGACAATGAGCTTAGGCAGGATCATTTTTACAGCGTTGAGCGTTCTCATTCCCGTAACGTTCTATGCGCTCATCCCCGTTGATGTTTACGAACGTCACGACATGTTTTACAGCTTTGCGGCAGGCTTCTTGTTTTTCGGGGCCTTGTTTCTGGCCCTTGGCGATTTCCAATCGATCTATGATCTGACGTCGAAACCTGAACCCGGCGAAGAGGTTCCGCCCTTGCGCAAACTTTCGCCCTTTGCTGTGTTGCCTGCCTTTGTGCTCGTGTTCGTGCTGGTCTTTCACCAATCGTCGCGAAAGGATGATGAGTTGGCGGCCTATGGCCGGCTCACCAAGGGCAAGATCGTGGGCGGCAAAGCCACCACGACCACACGACGGTTTAAAAGCAACACCACGTATAGCATCAACGTGATCTACGCGGATAGTCTCGACCGCCAGCACAAATTTGAAGAAAGCGTGAGCGGATCCGACTTCAACGATCTTTATGAAGGCGCCATTGTGGATGTGGTCTACTCCAAAAAGCATCCGGCATTGGCCAAGGTGGTGACGGATGTGAAGGACTTGAAAGCGTATGTAAATGTCCCTTCCGACACCCTCACGATCGGCCACCTCATCGCCATCCTGGAAGGCAATGTGCCGAAGGACTCCATGGTCAGCTATTTGAACTCCATCAACTATGAATGGACCGGAGAGGAAAGCGGCTATTTCTTCTCGAACGAAAAACTGAAGATCGCCATAAAGCTTTTTGAAGACAACAGCGAGTTGGCCTACGTGGAGGAGTACAACATGATGGCGGTGGGAAGAAGCGAGTTCGCAAGTAAACTTGCCAAAGCCGGTTTCAAGAAAAAGGCCTCTACGGTGAATGGTGAGTCACAAGAATTCTATTATAACGACAAGTATATCATTTCAGAAGAAACCAAAAGGGCCGAACGCAATAATTCCAATGAGATGTTTAACATCGATGCCTACCGGATCTTCCATGTCGTGCGGAGTGATGAGGAAGGTAGCTGACGATGATCTTCATTCTTCGATAAAAAAAGAGGCAGTCTTAAAAGGACCGCCTCTTTTTTTTTGTGAGCATTGATGGCGTCGTCTCTAAATCTACTCACCGCCCTCCGCTGAAGCTTAGGCGGCCGTCGAAATCTTATTCGGGCTGCGTCACATCTTTCGACCGCAGCATGTCCCAGATGCGGGCGGAGGCGCCGTGATAGAATCCCACTTCCATTTCGAAGTCTTTGGGATTTTTAAACGTACCAAAAATGATGTCGAACAAGGGAAGGTCCGAGTAATTGGAGCGATGAATGCCACGCGCATGATGATAGCTGTGGCTCTCGGGTCGTTGAACGATATAGCCCAGCCATTGAGGTGTTTTGATATTGGCGTGCTGGAAGATGCCGAGGAAATTTGTGCCCAGTACCATGACCGTGGTGGCCTGCGCAGAAAGGCCCGCCACGAGGCCGAAGCATATACTGCCCAGGACAGCCCAGCCCATCATGTCGAACGGGCTGAAATAAAAGGCACCATAGGTATCGAGCCGTTCGGCGCTGTGATGCATTTGGTGGAAGGTCTTCCACAGAAAGTCGGATCGGTGCAGGGAATAGTGCCAAACAAAAACGCCGAACTCATAGAGGAGCACCCCCACAACTCCGCCCACAACAGCCCCCAAGCCGGTGAGATCAAAAAATCTAAAGGGTTCCAGGTAGGGAGTGATGAACATCGGCAGGTAGGTGGTGAAATAGAAGAAGCAAATAAAGACGACGATTCCCCGCAGCTTCCAATATTTCACATGCGGAAGCTTTCTTCCGGGGAAAACCGCTTCCCAGATCATGAGGGCGGCATACATAGACAACAGCATCAGGGAAACGGGGTCCAGTAAAATTTCGAGGGGGGTTGGCATAATGACTTTTATTTTTACAACTGGAGGGCGTAAGTTTTGAACTTACATTGGGAGGACACGAAAAAAACTTGAATTTATTTTCCGGAAAACGTCCACGGCACTTCCTTTTCCGGGGTGTAGCGACAGAATAGACCTGTTCTGATCGAGCGTGACAGGTGTTTACCCAGGGCCGGATGAGCGCCCGCGATCTTCTGTATCGCATTGCGGATACGCCAGGTAACGGCCGAGCGGGCCTTCTCTATGGAATCATGACTTTTCCGTATGCGTCCTTTGATGCCGATCGATGCCGACAAGTGCTCGACCAGGTGTTCATACTCGCGGCTTAGCCTGGCGCGTTGCTCGTGATCGTTATTATTTTCGGAAAGGCTGATCTCTTCCTGCAGTTCCTGGATACGTTGCTGATACGACCGGCGCGCCTTTTCGTCGAACACGAACTCGGGGGTTGTGGCGAATCCGCTTCCCATGAGGGCCGTGCAATGAAATTCTTTTCCCGGGTGCTTCAGCATCGTGGCCAGGTCCTGGAATCCCTTTGCCGCGGCCAGGCGAATGGTGTGTCCCTCATAGGTGATTTGCCAAAGACCATGCTCTTCAAAAAAGCTATTTTTGAGAACGGTGGGCACTACTTTCTGGAACACCCGCGAAGAAAAGGACACCTCGCTCCCACTGATAAATTTCCAGAACGGCTCCATGCGCGAGCGGCCTTTATAGGGATTCACGTTGATGACCCATTGCAACGCCTGTTGCGGATCGACCTCGGCGCCGTGAACTATTTTCTTTTGAAATTCGCTAAGGAAGGCTTGCCAGCTCTGGTGCATTTTTTCGAGATCGCCGACAGCGTAGTAAGCTGCGGCCATCATGTTCGGAAAGTCCACCCACGGCGCCTTCTGGGTCGATCCCAGGGCAATGCACCGCTGGAAGTCGCCTTGTTCTAATGCGATGTGGGCGTGTACGTGGCGGTGAAGTTCGGCATACAAAGGGTTTCGTTGGATGACTTTGTCGAACAGGCTGGCGGCCTCATCGGCATGGCCTAAAAAAACAAGACAGGAAGCAATTTGGATCAGCGTGTCGGCGTCGTTGCCGTTGAGGCGGAGGGCGCGGCGCAGATAGTGTTCGGCGGTTTCATATTCGCCTTCGTAAAGGTGCACCCTTCCCAGCACGAGGGCGGCCACATAATTTTGTTCATCCAGTTCGATGGCTTTCTGCGCCCAGTCATAAGCGCCTTTGTGCGACATGTCCCAGCGGTCCCACAACTGGCAGCTCCATTCGTTAAAATAGGTGAGCGACATGCCGGAATAGGCCAGTGAGTAGAGCGGATCGATGGCGATGGCGTGTTCAAAGTGCTGCCGGGCATAGCCGTCGGCTTCCACGGTCCCTTTTTTTATTTCCTCCATGCCCATGAGCCAATGCTCATAGGCCGAGAGTTGAAGCGGATCCTTCTTGCGGATGCGCGCCAGGACGTCGGTGTTCAATTGCATTTGAAGGGTGGACACGATCGCCGTCAACACATCTTCCTCGAGGGCCACGATGGAATCCTGGTCACCTTCATAGCGCTCGGCCCAGACCACCTGCCCGGTGGTGTTGTTGAGCAGTTGTGCATTGATGCGCAAGGTGTCGGCCTGAAAACGGAAAGATCCCTTGATGGCATAATCCGAATGATCGCCCGGGGCCTGGCCCGACTCCCCGCCGACGATCCCGAACTGGCGAAAGCGCGAGAGTTCGGTGAGCAAATCGGTGTAGAATGTCTTGCAGAAAATATCCTGGCCGTCGGCTTTGGTCAGGCTCTCGAAGGGAAAAATAGTAACGGTTATCTCCTGGTCTTTATACATATCGCAGCGCTGGGTTAGGCTGGCGTGTGCCATTGCCATGTCGTCTTTCCCTACGATCCCCGCATCACATGGTTATTCAAAGATAGTAACCAAATTGTTTCTATCCGCAAGCTTTTGGCCGGTCGCGTCAGCCCAATCCCACTGGCCGGAGGGCCGGCGTTGTCCCTGCACAAAATGAATTTGCCTTTAAACTTTGCGCCCTTTCCATCTTTGCGGTTTAAAATATTTTCGCAAATTGAACCTCCTAATCCAAATGTTGACCCGCAATGGTGCGCCCGGCTTGTGTCTTTTTCTTGTTCTGGATGGCAACCTCCGCCTGGGCCACCTCCCCCACAGACAGCCTGCGCAATGCTTTGCAAAACACCACCAACCCCGAAGAGCGCCTGAGGATCACGATCGCCCTGGCCGACAGACTCTATAACACCGATCCCCTCCAAGCCCTGGAATACGCCGACGAATCGATCCAACTCGCCAAAAAACTAAACTCCGACTCCTCCCTGGCCAGCGCCTATTCCTCGCAGGCGAAGACGTTTCTACACCTCGGAAACTACTCGCGGGCACTGGAGGTCTATCAATCCGTGATACAGCTCGCTGAAAAAATGGGCGATCGCTACTGGCAGGCGGTGGCCTATGGCAACACCGGCAGCATTTATTATTATCAGCGCGACCACGCCAAAGCCTTGAAATACTACCTGCAGGCGTTGGATCATTTCGCCGCCATGAACGCAACCCACGACAGCAAGCGGATGCTGCGCAAAGCAAACCTGCTCAACAACATCGGCATCGTCTACGACGAGACCCGGGAATATGAAAAGGCCACGCGCTATTATGCCGAAGCCCTGGCGTTGAGCCGGGAAATGAAAGACTATGAGATCATGGCCGACGTGTTGAACAACCAGGGCACGGAGGCACGCGATCAAGGCAACAATGCGCTCGCCTTTCAACGCTACAACGAGGCTCTGGAGGTTCGAAAAGCAAACCACGACCTGCTGGGCATGGCACGCTCCAGCCACAACCTGGGAAATTTTTATCTCGACCACATGAACGACGATGCCGTTGCCGAACGCTATCTGAAAGACGCCATCGCCATTGGCCAACGCATTTCGGCATGGCAGACGGTGAGCTCTGCGTCGGGACTGCTCTATGGATTGTATAAGGACCAGAACCGTCACAAGGAAGCATTGGAGGCCTTGGAGTTGAGTCATCGCATGAGCGACAGCCTCTTCAACGAGCAAAGCACGCGCAAGATCGCGCAGTTGGAAATGCAGTTCGAGTTCGACCGCAAGCAAAGTCAACTGCAGGCACAACAGAAAGAGAAGGAGCTTTACTTTTGGTCGGGCGCTGCGGTGCTGGTGTTGTCGCTGGTCATCGTGTCGCTGCTGTTTGTGTTGCAACGCAATAAAACGCGACGCTCGGAACTGGAGCAGGCGCACCTGAAGCTGGAAAAGATCAACCTGCAGAATGACCTGGTGCTAAAGGACAAGGAACTGGCCACGAACATCATGTACCTGCTCAACAAGAATGAGTTGATCAACACCATTTCGGAAAAGGTGCTGGACATCAAGCAGCAGGTGGGCCCGGAATTGCAGGGGCCCTTGCAAAAGGTAGTGCTCGACCTGCAGTCGAACCTGCAACCTGAACTGTGGCAGGAGTTTGAAGTCCGTTTCCAGCAAGTGCACGAGCATTTCTACAAAAGCCTGCACGAAAAATTCCCCGACCTCAGCCCCCACGAAGTGCGCCTCTGCGCTTTTTTAAAGCTGAACATGACCACAAAGGAGATTTCGGCCATCACCCACCAGAACGCCAAATCCATTGACGTGGCCCGCACGCGGTTGCGCAAAAAACTAAATCTGACCGGCACCGAACACAACCTGGTGACCTTCCTGTCGCAGATCGACAAGGCCGGGTAAAATTCCCGATGTCCACCGGACCCTCAAAATTCCCCTGATTTCGATGTTGTAGTGATTTTGTTAGGATGAAAAAAGCCCTGTTGTAGTGATTTTGTAGCAACGGGTCTTCATTTTCTTTTCAAACCGTTATTCGTACTTGCTCCTACCTAAACCAACGCCACCGGACCGATGACCAAGCGGAGCAAGACCAAAATCCCCGAAGAGCCCCTTCGCGCCACCCAGGGCTCTGACGATGAGAAGATCCATAACCTCATCAAACAACGCAAGCTACAGCAGGACGCCCTCACGAAAATCATGAAAGCTATGGACCGGCTCACGGGAGGCGACAAAAAGAAACGATAGAACTCATTAACCTAAACCTTATACCTAAACCTCATTACCCTAAGCTCATTAACCTAAACTCCTAACCTAAACCTATGACAGATTATTTACGAACCATGAAGAGAAGGATTCTCCTGTTGGGAATGCTCCTGTTCTGTACCACCGCAGGGTGGTCGCAGGTGTACCAGCAGAGTGTCCGTCAGGGCATGGTGAAGGTCAAGCTCACTCCCGAGATGGCCGCCACCCTGAGCCAGTCGCGTCTGCGGCCCGGCACCACCCTGAGCACAGGCATTCAACCCCTTGACGTCGCGGCGCAACGCACCGGCGCAAAAAATATGTACCGGTTGTTTCCCTACAATGCAAAGATCGAATCGAAGCTGCACAAACACGGACTAGACCTGTGGTATGTGGTGGAGATCGACGAAAAATCGAATCCCAAGGACGCCGTAGCCGTCTACAAAAAAGTGAGCGGCATCGCGCTGGCGGAAGTGGATCATCAAAAAGTGGTGAGCCCTTTCCAGGTGCAGGAAGCCAAAGGCAACCCCGTGTCGCCCATGGACGCCATGCCTTTCAACGACCCCTACCTGCCCTCGCAGTGGCACTATCACAACACCGGCCAGGGCGGGTATAGCGTGGGTTGCGATGTGAACCTGTTTGAAGCGTGGAAGGTCACGGCCGGCAAACGCGACGTGATCGTATCCATTCACGACCAGGGTGTCGACATTGCGCACAAAGACTTGGCGGACAACGTCTGGACCAACACAGCTGAAGCCAACGGCGCACCCAACGTGGACGACGATGGCAACGGCTACATCGACGACATCCACGGCTGGAACTTCGACAACAACACCGGACAGATCGATGCGCAGTTGCACGGCACTCACGTGGCCGGTACGATCGCGGCAGTGAACAACAACGGCTTCGCGGTCTCCGGTGTGGCCGGTGGAACGGGAAATAAAGACGGTGCGCTGGTGATGTCACTACAGACATTAGGTGGCGGCAGCTTTGAGAGCTCTTATGTATATGCGGCTGCCAACGGCGCGGTGATCTCGCAAAACAGCTGGGGCTATACCAGTCCCGACTCCTACGATCAGTCGGTGCTTGATGCCATTGATTATTTTATCGCGGAAGCCGGCAATTATCCAGGCAGCCCAATGAAGGGTGGCATTGTGATCTTTGCTTCGGGCAACAGCAATACGGATCAACCTTTTTACCCGGCCTATCACCCCAGCGTGTTGGCCGTGAATTCGATCGGTCCCGATTTTAAGCGTGCTTATTATTCCAACTATGGCACATGGACAGATGTCACCTCAACGGGTGGTAATACCGATCTCGGTGGAACGAGCGGTGTGTTGAGCACGCTGCCCAACAACAAGGTCGGCTACCTGCAAGGCACCTCGATGGCTTGCCCGCACGTGTCGGGTATCGCCGCCCTGGCGCTGGCCAACCGCACGCACCAGATGACGCCTGAAGAACTGCGCAACAAGATCGTGACCGGTGTAGTCGACATCGACAGCTACAACCCCGATTTCGCCGGCTTGCTTGGCGCGGGTCTTACGGATGCCAAGCTGATCATCCAAAACGACGCCAAGATCGCTCCCGCAGCCATTGCCGATTTGAAGATCACTTCGATGGCGCAGGAATCGGCCAATCTTTCGTGGTCAGTCCCCGCAGACGAAGATGACGGGCGGCCGGTGAGCTTTACCGTCTACTATCAAACCAGCCCATTCATGGGAGGCAACCTAAGCCAGGCCGACAAGGTATCGTTGCCCAGCAAACATGCTGTGGGCGAAACGGTGACGCTAGAGGTCACCGATTTGTCCGGTCTCACAACGTATTACTTTAGCGTGGTGGCCATCGACCGGTGGGGCAACGCTTCCGTGCTTTCCAACGTCGCGACCAGCACCACCAACGACGGACCCGTCATCGCTGTTGACGACGACAGCAAAGCGATCAGCCTTTCCATCGACGCCAGCAATGGCACGTCGGCAACGCATCAGCTACAGCTTTTAAACAACGGCGAAGGTTTTCTGCGTTGGTCGGGTATCACGCGCAACAAGGAACATAACACGACCTTCCTGGCCACCGGTTTGAATTATCCCGTGGTCTCGAAAGTAAAAGCCGCGAGCACGGCCACGCTGGTTCGTCGCAGTGCGCGCTCCGCATCGGCTCACCAGAACAAAGTGTCGACGATGGCCTTTGACGGCGCCGAGATCAGCTACGGCTGGAACTGGCCCATCTACATGATCGGTGAGACCGACACCACGCTGACCAATTCGTCGGCGACAAAATTCCAGGTGATGGACGATGCCGGGTTCAACCTGACCCACGCGCAAATGTGGCTGCGGCAAAATCCCAAAAATGGTCCCATCATCGTAGAGATCTACAAAGGTGAGTCTCCTACAAAAAAGAACCTGGTGCTGGCACAGGAATACAACATGCCCCAATCGGAGTATGACGACAACCAGGTGATCCAACTCACGGAGCAGCTCTTCTTCGAGAAAGGCGAAACGTTCTGGATCGTGTTCCATGTACCGTCGGGCATTCTCTACCCGTTGGGTTTGGCTGAGGCTCAGAACACCTCCTACGCTGCCAATTGCCTGATCTCGTTTGACCTGGGCACCACCTGGGCATCACTGCCCCAGACCCTTCATGACGACCGTTATGTATGGGCCACGGTGGCTACGTCGTATAGCGAAGATCTTGGCAAATACCTGACGCTTGAACCCGCCGAGGGCGAATTGGAAGGTCACACTTCTTCCGACGTGTTGTTGACCGCCGACGGATCGCACCTGATGAACGGCAGCTATGCCGCCAACCTCATTCTCCAATCCAACGACAGCAAAACAAAAGAGCTGCGCATCCCGGTTGACCTCACGGTTACAGGACAAGCGCCCGTGCTGCAGTCGACCGACTTGTTGGATTTTGGAAGTGTGTTCTATGGTAAGGCAAAAGAAATGACGCTGACCATCAGCAACGCCGGCTATGGCAACCTCGAAGGACCGACGGCAACGTTGTCCGATCCGCAGTTCGAGATCGTGGGCGGCGCGCCGTGGCAGATTGCTGCGCGTGATCAAGTGGATTTGTTGATACGCTTTACGCCGACAGGGCCGGGCAACGTCAATGCCACGCTTAACCTGACCTCGGGTGACTACACCTATACCGTCGTGTTGTTTGGTGTGGGCACGGAGGCGAGCAAGATCAAGATCACTCCTGTTACCCAGACCATCGACAACCTGGTCCTTGGCAACCAAGCGAAGGCCACCGTGAACGTGGAGAACACCGGCAAGTTCGCATTGAAATATTTTATTCCAGGATTTGATAGCAAAGGCGTGAGTGCAGACTGGCCCGAGGCCTATCACACCTACGGCTATGCGAAGCACAATAGTGTGAACGATCCGAATCCTATTGCGTATGCCTGGACCGATATTTCGGGTACCGGTACAGACATCACATCCTATTTCAAAAAAGCAGGAAACCATCATTACGAAGTGGGACTGGATTTCGATTTCCCGTTCTATGCCGAGAAGACCAACAAAGTGTACATCACCCCCATGGGGATGATCACGCTGGACAACACGGTGCCGGTAGTGAATACGCCACGCCTGCACGATTCCTATGGCCCCATCGCCATGATCTGCGCAACCGGCTTACACTTCCAATACCTGAACAGCGGAAAAGTATTTTACCAAAAACAAGCCGATCGCCTGGTGGTGCAATATGATCACGTGAACGAAGGCGAGATGTTTGATCCCCTGACGTTCCAGATCGTGTTGTTTGACAACGGTAACATCCGGATGTATTACAACGATGTGAACGATGATCCCAATTATATGCTTGCTGCTGCCGTGCTGGTTGAGGACCGTGCCAAAGAGGACGGCATTTTGTTTGTCGATTGGGAACACCCCTTCCCCTGGCAGGACGGCATGGCGTTCGGATTGGATTATCCGGGGCCGAGCATTATTTCCAGTGTGGAAAATGGCTCGGGCATCATCATGCCCGGTCAATCGGAAGACGTGGTCCTGACGTTGGATACGAAAGACTTATATGAAGGGGTTATCGACAAGAACATCACCTTCGTCAACAATGATCCGTTCAATGGCGCCGTCACGGCCAATGTGAAACTGAACATCACCTCGGGAGGCCATGCGAAACCCGTGGTATCGACCACATCGATTGCTTTTGGCAACGTCTTCAAGGGCGCTATCCGGTCGGAACAGTTTGTGGTGCGCAACGAGGGCACGGCCAACCTGCAAATTACCAGCGCGGTTGTTCAACTCGGGCGGTTCACGCTGACCGGCCCCTCGGCCATGACCCTGACGCCAAAACATGCTGCGATCTATCAAGTGAACATCCCCACGGGAACACTCCGAAGCTCGCTAACGGACAAGGTCATCATCACCTATGCCGACGGCAGCAAGAGCACGATAAGCATTAGCGGCAGCGTTGTGGCAGCGCCTGCGATCACGGTAGACCTTACGGCGGTAAACGAAACGTTGGATCACGGCCAAACAAAAGCCCTCCCCTTCAGCATCAAGAACACCGGTGCGGCGGATCTCGAAGTGGCCGTGAGCGGCTCGGAATGGGCCATCACCAACATCGCTGAAGTTGCCGTGACGTCCACCACCATCCCCGACAACACCTATACGTGGAAAAGCTCGAAAGACGAGGCAGGACCCGCGTACCAATGGGTTGACCTGGTCGGCAAAGGTGAGACCGTCGACTTAGATGCTGCTTATAATTCGGAAGATGATTCGAAGTACTGGACCAAAGTCGATCTGGGATGGACGTTTAAATTTTACGGCGAAGATTATACATCGGTATACATCGGTCTGAACGGTGTGATCAGCTTTGATGCCGGCCAACCGAATGCCTTCTGGTCGCAAAGCCTGCCCACGGCCGACGCGCCGAACAATGTGATTGCTCCCCTCTGGGTACCGGGTGGATTTGACACCTACTACAACCCGGAAACGTCGGGCATTTTCTATAAGGTCTACGATGATAAAATCATCATCTCCTACGAGCGCATGACCAACGCCTTTGGCATGGGTGATCCCGTTTCCGTGCAAGCTATTCTTTACAAGAACGGAAGCATCAAATATCAATACCACAACACCGGTATGCCCGAGATGGTATCGCAATTCGCTTCGATTGGGGTGGAGAACAAAACCGGCACCGAGGGCGTACAGATCTCGGGTTATCACAACCTGGAGATCCCCGAAGAAGGCCTGGCCTATGTGTTGAGCCCCGCCACGAAGCGCACGCTCCCTGCCGGCAAAACGTTGAACGGCACGCTGACACTGGACGCCACCAATTTGTTTGCCGGCGAATACAAGACTTCCCTGCACATCAACTCCAACGCGCCCAACCGCGAAAGCCTGGACAAGCCGGTGACCCTTACCGTGCTGGGACAAGCCACGTTCACCGCGGATGAGGTGATCGACTTCGGAGAAGTGATGGCCTACACAATCCCCTACGACGACGGTTCAACCGGACCGATGGGCTATCAAAAAGAGTTCACCGTCAGCAACACCGGCACGGCCAGCCTAAACCTGAACAGCCTTGTCATGGAAAGCGGCGACGGCACCATGGCCTTGGAAGTGCTCGTGAACGGCATGTGGGGCCCCGAGTGGACCCCGGTGGAATGGCTCGGTGCTCTGCCCGCCATACTGCCCGAGCAAACCGTGCACATGCGCGTTGACATCGCTCCCGATGGCAGCGTGGCAACCCTCACCGACAACGTGGTGATCACTACGGAAACCGATTCTTATAAAATTCCGGTGACGGGAACCGTGGTCAAACCACCTGTACTCGATGTCGACAAAGCGCCCGTGAAAGTATCGTTCAACCTGCCCACTGAAACAGCAGAACGCACCGTCACGCTTGGCAACCCCGCCGGAGAGTCTGATCTGAAATATGAACTGAGCATCGACTACAAACGCGCCCCTCAAACCGTGACAACCGCCAGCAGCGAAGCCATCGTGCTGCGTGCAAAGGCGGCAGTATTGTCGACGGAGAGCGCGCCATTGGAGGTTGCACCGCTGGATGCGACCGACTTCAATCGCGTTTTCCAATTTGAGGAAGCGGAGAAAGCCGATGGCTATCTCGGGTTTAGCGGCGCTGAGGAATTCACCTCGTCGACCCGCTTTAACGGCGGCGACAAGGGCTTCAACCTCACGCACGTGCAAACCTATTTCCGTCCCACGGAACTGACGACGGGCACGATCGAGGTCGAGATCCGGGCCGGTGGCACGACCGTGGTGAATGCGGTTTCATTGCTGAAAATGAACGCCACCTTCAACGCGCCGCCTCCGGGCGGAGGCCAATGGATCACCATTGCCCTGGACAAAGCACAGCGGATCCTTCCGAACGAAGATTTTTATGTGCTCCTGACCTTCCCCATGGAACTGCAACACCCGCAAGGCTTTGTGAAGAATTCGGAGCTGTCGGAAAACCGTTTTATGTTTTTGAGTGAAGGCGTTTGGGCCGACCTTCAAACCTATCCGTATGCCGACTTCCATGACTTTGGATGGGTTGTGCGCGCAGCCGAAGCCAACTACGAGTCATCGGCCTGGGTATTCATTGAAAACGAAACGTCGGGCACGCTGACAGCAGACGATAGCCACTCCGTGAACCTGAAGTTTATCGGAGCCCCCGCGGTGGAAGGTGATCAGAAGGCAGACCTCGTGGTACGTTCCAACGATCCCTACAAATCCGTGGTCACCATTCCCCTGCAACTGCACCTGAACCAGGCGCCGCTCTTTACCGGCTTGCCCACCGTGATGAAGTCTGTTGCAGAAATGGAGACACTGGACATGACCCTGACGGTGAAGGATCCGGAAGACAACACGTTTACAGTGACGGCCGCGGCTACCTATCCCAGGCTGACGTATTCGGTTACCGACAATGTATTGACCCTTCAATACAAACCGGACTACACCGACGCCGGCACGCATGAATTTGTATTCGAAGCGAAAGACGAATTTGGTGCCAGCCGCACGGTGGCCGTCAACGTGATGGTTGACAATACCAACCGCGCACCGAAGTTTGCAGGCACCACGCACGACCTGAGCTACAATGGCAAAGGTTCGTTTGACGAACAAAGCCTGGCCACCTTCTTTGCCGATCCGGATGGCGATGCGCTCACCTTCACCGTATCGACCGGCGACGAGGCCATTGCCAACGTGTTTGCCGCTGACGACAAATTCATTGTGAAGCCCATGGCCGTTGGCGAAACCAAGCTCGCCTTCGCCATCACCGACAGCAACGGCGCCGTGTTGAAAGACACGCTCACCGTGACGGTGAACAACATCCTGGGCACAGAGCGACCTCTTGACCAAGGTCTGAAGGTGTATCCCAACCCTGTACAACACACCGCCCATGTACTGCTGAGCAGCGAATGGCACGGCAACCTGGTGCTGGAGTTGATGGACGCAAGTGGAAAACTATTCCTACTGAAACAGACTGAAGCCACTGCCGAAGGCTTGTTACTGGATGTATCGTCGCTGCAAAAAGGATTCTACTTGCTGCGCGTGACGGCCAAAGACAAACATGGCGTTGTGAAGCTCATCAAAGATTAAACCAAACCGGGAGCCTAAACCCCACCTACTCGGCCGGCGCTGCTCAGGCGCCGGCTCGGGTTAAAGGTCCCCTAACCCTTAACGAACATGAAGAAGATCTTACGTACAATGTTTCCCCTGTTGCTGGTGGCGATGCTCGCCGCCTGCCACAGTGACGACCCGGAAAGTGCTTTTGAAAAAAACGTGAACGCCCTGACCTCCACGGCGTGGACGCATCCCACGGTGACCAACAGCACCGACGGTGACCTGTCCGACAGCTATGCCGGCTTTGCCATCCTGTTCACCAAGAAGGAAGCGAATGGTTTTGCGGGTACGTTTGTTATTTCCAATGGCGGTTATGCCTTTACGGAAGTGACGGGTCAATGGAAATTCAACGACGCCCAGACCGAGTTGCAATTCGATTCGGGCAAGACCATGACCTTCACCGTAGACGAAAAACACTTGTCGCTCGATTTCACCGTCGCTCCTCCCACCGGGGGGAGAACGGACGGATTGAGCGGTCATTTTACCTTTGCCTTCACGAAGTAAAAACCAGCCAACCGTTGTTGTATTTTATCCTAGGCCAGGGGGCGGCGTACGTCGCTTCCTGGTTTTGTGTTTCTGCGCGGTGCGTTGGTTTAGGATGCTGCGCCAACTTCCCTGCGGGCGGCATGCAAACGCCAGCGTTTTTTCAGTTATTTTTGATTAGAAATGCCCAAGGATCGGATCCGGAAGGATGCCGAACGTTTGAAGTAACGCGGTAACCATGTCACCACTCACCTTCTTTAAGAACATCGCTTGGTACGGCACCTCACCCCGCTTCCCGCATTGGAAGAACCGGACCATCATCAACACCAACGGCATGGCCTTTATCCTGGCGGCCATCGCGGGACTGCTCACGGCCGCTACCGTCGCGACCCATCCGTTCGAGCCGGGGTTCCTGGTGCTGATCTTTATGACCTTGTTCAATGCCTTTCTCCCCTGGATCAACAAAGCGGGACACTATACCTTGAGCCGGCACCTGCTCACGCTCAACGCCGTCATCGGCGCATTGACCATGACCCTCCTGCGCAAACTCACCCCCGGTGGTGAAGAAGCCATGAGCCTGTTCTATCAACCACGGGCCGCGATGTTGGTCATGGCCATTATTCCCTTTGTGGTCTTCCATTTTCGTGAGCGCCGCCACCTGATCATCAATATGCTGATCGGCTTTCTGGGCCTGTTCTTCTTCGATCCCATACACAACCTCTTTGGCGTAGGTTACTATCAGCTCGGTCATCCCGAACCCGATTATTATTTTACGAACGTGATCTACTTCTGCCTTTATTTTTTTGTGGTGATCGGCGTCGGTTTTCTGAAAAGGATGATGGAGACCTACGAGCGGAGGAATGAGGAGCTGATCGAAAAACTGAACACCGCCAAACGCCAGGCCGAAGCCCAAAACGAGCAACTGGAAAGCAAGCGCTATATCCTCAGTCAACTGCTCGACAAAAAAGACAACGACCTGACCGATATCACCGAAGAACTGGCGCGCTACAACCAGGAGCTGATGCAATACTCCTACACCATCTCCCACAATCTTCGCGGCCCCGTGGCCAGCATGCTGGGTCTCCTGGAACTGCAAAAATTGAACACCGGCGACCTGGACACACGGGAGTTGCTGGACCACATGGAGAAATCCGTCCTGAACCTCGACCACATCATCCGCGACCTGAACCGCATTGTGGACGAACGGCAGAACAAATTTCACGTGCGCGAAGATGTGAGCCTCGAAACCGAAACCCACCAGATCCTGGCATTGCTGGACGACCACATCCGCGAGCACGGAGTGACTATACGCAAAGACTTCAGTCGCATGCCCACGGTCTTTGCCGTGCAGGCCCGGGTCAACTACATCCTGCAGACCCTCATCTCCAATGCCATTCAATACCGATCGCCCGACCGCCCGCCGGAGATCTGGTTAAGTTCATATCCCGAAAACGGCTGTGCCGTGATCGAAGTGCGCGACAATGGACTGGGCATTAACATGAAGCGCTATCACGAAAGATTATTCAAACCTTTTCAACGTTTTCACCCGCATGCTTCCGGAAAGGGACTAAGTCTGTATCTCGCAAAACTCCAGGTGGAAAAGATGTCGGGCAGAATTACCGTGGAGAGTTCGCGGGATATCGGTACTTCTTTTAGGATTTATTTGGAGCATGCTTTAAAGGACAAGGCCTGATGTGCAGGCGGCAAGGACGCTGTCATGTCGAAGACGGCAAGGACCGCGTCATGTCGCAGGCACAAGTTTTTTAAAAAACTACGCCCGCAGTTCAAGACATCCCAAGTTTCGAATGCGATGAACGCGGATAAGTTTCGCACAGAATAAAACGAAACCTGGCAAACACCGAATCCACTACGCCCGCTTCAAATGCAGCACCGCACATCCAATGTGCGCCGAACCGCACGTCATGTCGCAGGCACAAATTTTCTAAAAACCTACGCCCGCAGTTCAAGACATCCCGAGTTTCGAATGCAGTGAAACTGGATAAGCTTCGCACAGAATAAAACGAAATCCGGCCAACACCGAATGCGCCCCGCCCGCTTCAAATGCGGCACGGATCCAGTGAGCTTTCCACGGGGTTCCTTGAAAACGCGTGAAGCCAGAGGAAGTGTGTGCCTGCGGAACGACGTGCTTTGTCGAACGTGCGAAGTACTTCCGTAAAAAGAAAGCCGGCAAACACCGAGTGCGCCACGCCCGCTTCAAATGCAGCACAGATCTAGTGAGCCTTCCACGGGGTTCCTTGAAATCGTGCGAAGCCAGAGCAAGTGCGTGCCTGCGGAACGACGTGCTTTTGTCGAACGTGCGAAGTACTTCCCTGTTCTACTTCTTTTCCGGCTTCAGCCACACTACGCGCTGCAAGGGTGTGTGCTCCTTTCCGATGATGTCGCGATAAAGATCAGGGCGGCGAGCCTGGATATACCGATAGCCGCCGGCTTGTGTAAGTTTCTCTGGGGTTAACGTTGCTGTCACGACGTCATCGCCTAACGTTCTGCATTCGGTGAGGATGTCGCCAAAGGGGTCGAGGATCATGGAGCAGCCGTTCTTTAGCTGGTCGTCGTCCATGCCGATGGGGTTGGCAAACACGGCGTAGACAGCGTTGTCGTAGGCGCGTGCCGGGAGCCATTTCATGAGCCAGCCTCTGCCCTTCATGCCATCGAACTCCAAGCGCAGTGACGTGGGATCTTTTTCGCGATTCCTCCAGAGGGCTGGGTCGACAAAGCCAGCGCCGGGGCGCGTCGAGGGTGTGCACATGGTGACGTGGGGCATGAAGATCGCCTGCGCCCCCAGCAATGTGGTGGCCCTCACGTTCTCGACAATGTTGTTGTCATAACAAATGAGCACACCAAATTTCCATCCTCCCCATTCAAACACCGTGTAGGCTTCACCGGGCAATAAATTGGGATTGATAAAAGGATGTAGCTTCCAATGCTTGGCCACCAACCCATTCTTGTCCACACACACATATGCCTTGTGCAGTTGGTCATCCTCATCCTTTTCAAACAGACCTGCCAGCACGGCAATATCATATTTCCGCGCAATCGCCCGAAGCCGTTCTATCGAAGGCCCCTGCGGTATATACTCAGCCAGATCCAACATCTGCTGCCGCGACAAATGCCGGGCAAACGTATAGCCGGTCACCGAGCACTCATGAAACGCCACCATCCGCGCCCCCTGCCCCACCGCCTTCGCACACAACCGGTCGATCACATCCAAATTATAATCCTTATCCCCACTCCGGTTCTCAAACTGAGCTGTAGCAATTTTTATATCTTCCATGATTTTATATTTTACATCCCACGCCATTGTTGGAGTCCTTCTCCAACAACATCAGCTTCATCCATCATTCCCAACACCGCCAATAACATCCCTTCGCCGTTGTTGGAGTTCTTCTCCAACAACATCAGCTTCGCCCATCATTCCCAACACCAGCCAATAACATCCCTCCGCCGTTGTTGGAGTTCTTCTCCAACAACATCAGCTTCACCCATCATTCCCAACACCAGCTAATAACATCCTTCCCCCACTACCGCACCGCCGTACTCACCAAATACCACGCCGCATGCGGCAACCACTGCTCCGCCCAACGCCAATCATCATCCTTCCCGGTCTTCAGATAGCTCAAATCATAATCAATCCCATCCTCATCCTCAAAGCCCCCGGTGATACCATTGCAAATACCACCCGGCGCATTCGTGTATTGATACGTCCCGAAGAACATATACGCAATGTTGTTGCGCCCGGTTCCCTGCAGCATGCTGGCATCATATGGATTTAATCCGAGAATCCAATTGAGTTGATTCCAGGCGTAGGTCTGTAGTTGATTGTGGAAAACGGCATCGTCCTTAAAGTAGGGTGCTGCCAGACGGGCTGCTGTGGCAAGCGATCCAAGGCGCGCATTTTCACCTTGCCACCAGGGCGCTGCTTCGGTATCATGTGGAAAGAAAAAAGTAGTACGCTTTACGCCGTCCTTGTTTTGTACGAGTTGTCGTGCATAGCCAAAAGGGTTGTTGATCTCGCGGGTCACTTCCAATTCGAACGCGAGTGACTTCCGCACCGTTTCCAACACCCTTTTCTTTGCTGCGTCATCGGCGACAGGAAGATAGTTTAAGAGCGATACCACAGGCAGTCCTGCGTCGGCGGCGTGAAAGAACGGGCGAACGCCATCGTCGGCGCGCCAATAGTTTTTATAGGTGCCCGTGGTGGTGAGACGGTCCATCAGGTTTTTGGCGCGTTTGTCGGCCGTTTGTTTATAGACGGGTTTCTTGGTGACCTTATAAAGTTCTGTGGCGGCCATCAAGGCACAATAGTCGTCCAGGATGTTCTCTTTGCCGTCGTTTGTATACGCCACGTTGTTCTTCTCCAGAAAAGCAAACGCGTCCTCTGCTGCCTTCAAATAGTCGGCCGAGGTAAAATCGCCCGAAACCGGGTACGTGCTGGCCATGGCGAGCGCGGCAATCGATACACCGGCACCCGCGCGATAGCTCACTTCATAGGTTGCCTGGTTCTGAACACTCTCGATGTTGCCGTAGTTGGTCTTGTCTTTTGTTTCGATGGTTTTGATGGCGTAGCCTTTGTGGTCTTTGCCGATCTTGCGGTCTTCCGGCTTCTTCTCCGGACCGGGGCCCGACACCGAGCGATAGAAAGACCCGTTCGGGTTTTTGACCCGCACCAGGTAATCGGCGCCAAACATGGCTTCGTCCAGGGTCTTGCGCTTGTATTGTTTGAACGCTACATCGTTGCGGGCATCCATGAGGGCATAGGTTCTGAAAAGGCTCCACACGGAGAGTGAGATCTGCTGTGGGTTGAAGTAGGTTGAGAAGGAAAGGTGCGACAAGTGCTTGCCATAATCGCCGGTAGCATCATACCAGCCGCCATGTGCGTCGACATGCGTTTCGGTGTCTTCCAGTTTCACGTTGCGATCGGCTTTGTCGAGCAAGCCTGAAGCGCGTTGGCCTTTGAAATAATACACGACGTTCGACAGGGTGTTCCGTTCCAACAGGTCTTTCTGGATGACAAACGGAAAGGATTGGATGGCGCCGCTGTTGGTGGCACACTCAATGATGTAGGTACCTTCTTTTGTCACGCCGTCGAAGTCGATGGTCCAGAAGTGCCAGTCCTTCCATTTTTTCACAGGGCCGGTCTTGGTAGCGTTGCCGGAAAAGACCGGGGTGTTGGTGGTGTAGTCTTTTATAGAAAAGGCAGTCACCTCGTCGGAGGCTTGGCCTTGTATGACGGCGTGTTTCGGGCCGGTGGCTTCGTAGCCGAGGTGGTTGATGAGCACTCTTGCCTTTTGGGCAAAGGTGGTTTGTGTGATGAGCACGAAGAGGCTCACTAAAAGCAGGTGCGCGAGACGGGAAGATCTTTTCATATGTAGGGATTGAATTTCGGATATAACATTATTCATGTTTCGCACGAATTCAAATAGCGGGGAGAATAATTTTTTTTTAAAGGGATGAATGCGCAGTAGAAATTTGGTACCGTTCTCTTTGTGCGTGTGCATGTGTGAGAAATACATTTAACCGTCTCGCCTTCCGCAAAGCTTCGGCAAGCGAAGAAAGACAGCAGAGGCGCAGGAGATTTCGGCCTGCACTTTATATCCTTGTGCTTCGACTTTTGTCGATACAGGATTCCTTACCAGCGTTCGGTGTGTGCGTGTGCACATTTCTTTAAATCGATTGGAAATTGTTTTCCTACCGCACAAAAAATATTCGGGCGATTCGGCACAGTAATGTGGGACAATTCCACAGCAGAATATTTATATTCGTCGTGACAGTACGATTCTGTCGTTTTCGTTCTTGACAAGTCCTAACCACTAAACCTATATGTTAAATCGTAGACAACTCATCCAACGCCTTTCCGGCTTTCCCCTGCTTGGCGGGCTGTTTGCTGCCACGTCCCTTCCCACGCTCACGGTTGCCGGCACACCCAAGCAGGCTCCCAAGCGCGATCTTTATAAAGAGCTTGGCATTCGCACCTTCATCAACGCCGCGGGCACCCTCACCTTTATGACCGGCTCGCTCATGCACGACGAAGTGCTGGACACCATCACGGGCACCGCCAAAGACTTCTGCATGCTGGACGAAGTGCAGGACAAAGTGGGCGAACGCATCGCCAAACTGGTCCATTCCGAAGCCGCTGTCGTCACCTCGGGAGCCTTCTCGGGAATGACGCTGGGATTGGCGGGTATCCTCACCGGTATGGACCAAAAGAAAGTGCCGCAACTTCCCCACCTGGAATACACCGGCATGAAATCGGAAGTGATCTGCCAGAAGGCACATGACATTGGATACAACCAAGCCTTGACCAACACGGGTTGTAAGATCATACAAGTAGAGACCGCCGAAGACGTGGCCAAGGCCGTGAACGAACGCACCGCCGTTATGCACTTCCTGAACATCGAAGCCGACAAAGGCAAGATTCAGCACGAAGAATGGGTGGCCCTCGGAAAGAAGTATGGTGTCCCTACCTCTATCGACATCGCTGCCGACGTTCCACCCGTGAGCAACCTGTGGCGCTTCAACGACATGGGCTTCGACTTCGTGGTCGTCTCCGGTGGCAAGGCCATGCGCGGTCCTCAAAGCGCCGGCATCCTGATGGGCAAGAAAGACCTGATCGCTGCAGCCCGCCTGCACATGGCTCCCCGCGGCTCGACTATCGGGCGCGGTATGAAAGTAAATAAAGAAGAGATCCTCGGCATGTATGTGGCCCTGGAAAAATATGTGAACGCCGACCACGACAAAGAATGGAAAGAATGGGAAACGGCGATCGCCGTCGTCCAAAACGCCGTGAAGCCGCTCAACGGGGTGACCACTGAAATCCATGTTCCGCCCCTGGGCAACCATACCCCTACCCTGCGCATCGCATGGGATAAAGAGAAAGTGAAGACCACCGACAAAGAGCTGAAGGACGCTTTGCGCGCCGGCTCCCCTTCGATCGAAGTGGGCAATGCCGGCGAGAATGCCATCAACGTGACGGTGTTCATGCTGAAGCCCGGCCAGGAAAAGATCGTGGCCACGCGTCTCAAGGAAGAATTATCAAAAGCTTCCGCCTAGCGAACGACGGCACACTATGATGAACAGGCTTCTCCTTTTTGTATTGCTTGTCGGTTGTCATCGTGTTGTCTTCGCCTTTCGCCCCGTCGCCGATTCGGCAACGATCGTGGTGAAGAAGACTGCCGATTTCAAGGTCAACGGTGAAGGCACCGCGCCCGCATGGGCCGGCGCGGCGTGGATACCCGTTACCGTGCAAGAATCACCCTCCGGCAAATCCATGCCCACACGGGCCAAGGTGTTGTATTCCGATAAAGGCGTGTATTTTCTTTTTGTCTGTGAAGATCAAAAACTCACCACCACGCTCACAGAAGACTTTGTCGGTTTGTGGAAGGAAGATGTGGTGGAGGTGTTCCTCTGGCCCGATCAAAGCATGCCGGTTTATTTTGAATACGAGCTCTCGCCCATGAACTATGAGTTGCCCATCCTGGTCCCCAATTTCAAAGGACGCGCCATGGGATGGCAGCCCTGGCATTATGCCGACGAGCGCAAAACTCAACACGCCACCAGCGCTCAAGGCGGTGAGAAAAAAACCAGCGCGTCCGTCAAAAGCTGGACGGCCGAGATTTTCATTCCCTTCCGGTTATTGGGCCCGCTCGTGAGCGGCACCCCCAAACCCGGCGACCGTTGGCGCGCGAACCTCTATCGCATCGACTACGACAACGGAGCCACTTACTACGCCTGGCGCCACACCAGCATGGTGAAAGGCTCCAACTTTCATGAATACGACCGATTTGGAACCCTCTTATTTGAATAGCCATCCCAGACCAAACCCCCCATCCTGCATGATCCTGACGTTAACCCGCAGCCGGCCTTTCAACGTGATCCTTTTCTTGTTTCTCGTCTTCACACTCACACGCTGCAAAGACAAACTTCCCCCCGGCGACCCCGACAACGGAGGCCTCTTTCTCCCCCGTGGCTTCGAGGCTGTGGTGGTGGTCGATAGCTTAAGAGGCCGTGCCCGCCAACTCGCCGTGAATGACAACGGCGACATCTATGTGAAGTCGCGCTTCTCCAAACCCGATGCCCGCAACGTCGTCTTGCGCGACACCAACGGCGACGGCAAAGCCGACAGCATCAAAGAGTTTGGGAGCTATGAAAAAGAAAGGACGTATGGCACGGCCATGCGCGTCCACAAGGGTTATCTCTATCTCAGTTCCGAACTCACCGTGTATCGCTACAAATTGACGCCCGGTAAGATGGTCCCCGAAGACTCCATCGAAACCATTGTGATCGACGATCATGAACACGGCTCGCACGAACACATCGCCAAACCCATTTGCTTCGACAACAACGGCCATATCTATGTGCCCTTTGGTGCGCCCTCCAACTCCTGCCAGATCATGAACCGGACACCACAAAATCCCGGTCAGGACCCATGCCCGCAACTGGATCTGCACGGCGGCGTGTGGCGCTTTGATGAGAACAAACCGCGCCAGACACAAAAAGACGGCATCAAGTTCGCGACCGGTATCCGCAGCGTTGTGGCCATGGAATGGAACCCGATGGACGACAATCTCTACCTCGTCATGCACGGCCGCGACGATTTGTTGAGACTCTGGCCCAACCTCTACTCACCCTGGCAAAGCGCCGTGTTGCCGGCAGAAGAGTTCCTGAAAGTGACCGAGGGTGCTGACTTCGGATGGCCGTATTGCTATTATGATCAATTGAAAGAAAAGAAAGTACTGTCCCCCGAATATGGCGGCAACGGCGACTCGATCGGGCGCTGCGACCAATTCCAAAAACCACTCATGGGTTTTCCCGGACACTGGGCGCCCAACGATTTGTATTTTTACAAAGGCAATCAATATCCCGAACGGTATAAACAAGGCGCGTTCATTGCGTTTCACGGCTCTACCAATCGCGCGCCTTATCCGCAGTCGGGCTACATCATCGTGTTTGTTCCGTTCAAAGACAACAAACCGACCGGTCAGTGGGAAGTGTTTGCCGATGGCTTTGCCGGCGTTGACCCGGTGGTGGATGTGAGCGACGCGGTCTATCGTCCCATGGGCATTGCCGAAGGTCCCGACGGCTCGTTGTATATTTCCGATACGGAGAAAGGAAAGATCTGGCGCATCCTGTACAAAGGCGACAAAGACAAGTTTGGCACCGAAGACCTGGCGGATATGGAGAAACGCAAATCAGCCTCCAACATCCGAAATCCGGACCCGGTCAACGACAACCTCGACAAAGGAAAGGCTGTGGGCGGCCAAAAAATCTACGAGACCTATTGCGCCACGTGTCACCAGAAGAACGGCAAGGGAGCCTCCGGAAGATTCCCGCCGCTGATCAACACCGAGTGGGTGAACGGTGATAAAAAACGGCTGATTGGCATCGTACTGAATGGCATGGAAGGCAACCTTGAAGTGAATGGCGAAACCTTTGTCAACGCCATGCCCCAGCACAGCTTCCTCAGCGACGAAGACGTGGCCAAGACGCTGACCTACATCCGCCAGAATTTTGGCAACAAGGCCAGCGCCGTAGAAACCGACGAGGTGACTGCCGTTCGTAAAAAGCTTCCGAAGAAATAGTTTCAGATAGTTTTAATTTAACCTTAAACAATACCCAAAATGAAAGAACAAAGAAGATCGACCCTCAAAAAATTGTTTGCTTCCGCAGCCGGCCTTGTCGGATTAGGCATCGCCTCAGCCAAAGCTGACGCAACACCGGAAAAAGAAGTGTTCAACGTGGTGAAAGACGACCAGGACGTACCGCTCTTCTCTGGTTCCACCAAGTTCAACAACCTGGTATTCATCGCCGGCAAAGGCGCCCACTTCGAAGGCGACATCACTGCCCACACCAAACACGTGTTGGACGAATTGGAGAAAGAGCTTATCGCCGCCGGATCGTCCATGAAGAAAGTGCTGAAGTGCAGCGTATTCCTCCACGACCTCAACGACTACAAAGCCATGAACGAAGCCTACAAAGGCCGCTTTGGCGACAAACCCCCGGTGCGCACAACGGTGGCCGTATACGGTGGTGTTCCCGGCGACTCGCTGGTGGAAATTGACTGCATCGCCTATATCTAATCTTATCCTCCGGAGGAAGTTTTATTACTACGAACCTAAACATCAAACCGACATGCATCGAAAATATATTCTATCCCTTTTAACCGTGCTTTGTTTGGTCTTATCGGCGCAGGCACAAGACTATACCCTATTGATCAAAGGCGGGCATGTCATTGATCCGAAGAACAATATCGACGACATCATGGACGTGGCCATCAAGGACGACAAGATCGCCCTGGTTGCCAAGAACATCGACGCCAAGAAAGCGGCGCAGGTGGTCGACGCCAAGGGCATGTACGTCACGCCCGGTGTTATCGATATTCACTCGCACAACTTCTTCGGCACCCAGGAAAATCATTACCTGGGCGACGGATTCGAAGCGCTTCCTCCGGATGGTTTTACTTTTCGGGCCGGTGTGACCACGGTGGTGGATTGCGGCGGTGCCGGGTGGAAAACATTCGACACCTTTAAGGCAAACGTCATCGCCCATTCGAAGACCCGCGTGCTTTCCTTCCTCAACATTGTGGGCGAAGGCATGCGCGGTGGCCCCTACGAACAAAACCTCAACGACATGGACGCCAAGCTGACAGCCATGGTGGTGAAACAACACCGCGAGATCGTCGGCATTAAGGTCGCGCACTACACCGGTGCCGAGTGGGATCCGGTGGATCGCGCCGTAGAAGCCGGCAAGAGCGCCAACGTGCCCGTGATCGTGGACTTCGGCGGACACATCCCCAACCTGAGTATCCAGGAACTCTTCACGAAACACCTCCGCCCCGGCGACATCTTCACGCATACTTTTGCGCGCTTGGCCGGACGCCAGCCGATCGTGGGCCCCGATGGAAAAATACTCCCCTTCGTAGTGGAAGCCCAACGCAATGGCATTGTGTTCGACGTGGGCCATGGCGGCGGAAGTTTCACCTTCGTGCAAGCCATACCCGCATTGAAGAGCGGCTTCTATCCCAACACCATCAGCACCGACCTGCACACCGGCAGCATGAACGCCGGCATGAAGGACCAACTGAACGTGATGTCCAAGTTTCTCAGCATGGGCATGCCCCTGCAACAAGTTATCAAAGCCTCTACCTGGGCTCCCGCACAAGTGATCCACCGCGATGACCTCGGTCACCTCACGGCCGGTGCCGGCGCCGATGTGGCGGTATTTAGTGTGTTGACGGGAAAATATGGATTCATCGATTCCAGTGGGGCCAAATTCCAGGGTACGCAGAAATTTGATTGTGAGCTTACGCTGCGCGATGGTAAAGTCGTGTGGGATTTGAATGGCATCTCCAGGCCGGCGTGGGACGCGCCGGAGAAGAAGTAAAATACATTTGCACCGCAGAGGCGCAAAGAAAGACGCAAAGTTAGCTTTGCGTTTAACTTTGCGCCTTTGCGTCTCTGCGGTTTAAACTGCATTCCCTCTACGCGTGCGCCAGCGCAACAATATCAGGCACCTCCAATATCTTCTTCTCAGTGCCCACCGTCACCGTATGGATCATCGCCTGCCCCACCTCTGCCAGGGTGCAGAAATATTTTGGAAAGAGTTTACGGCTCACCGGGAAGATCCAGTTCACATACTTATAAAACGGAAGCACATTCTTCAACCCCGGCGTGGGCAACATAAACCCCGGCCGGAAAGCGATGGCCTGCTTGAAAGGAAGTTTGAACAGGTCGTTCTCCGTTTTTCCTTTCACCCGTGCCCACATGCCCTTGCTCTCGGTTGAGTCGGTGCCGGCTCCCGAAACATAACAAAACGTCATGCCCGGATTTTGTTTGGATAATATCGTCGCCACGTGCATCGTGAGCGTGTAGGTCATTTTTGTATACTCCGGTTCCTTCATCCCCACGGACGAAACCCCCAAACAGAAAAAGCAGGCGTTGTAGCCCGCGAGCTGGTTCTGGATGGGCGTGAGATCAAAAAAATCGGCGTGGAGGATTTCTTTTAGTTTAGGATGGCTCACGCCGCTGGGTTTGCGGGTGATCACCAAGACCGCTTCCACGGCGCTGTCTTGTAAACATTCGTGCAATACGCCTTCTCCAACCATGCCGGTAACGCCGGTGACGATCGCTCTTACAGGGGTTTTCATTTTTGTTTGTTTATACTAATGATTTACTTAAAAATAATCGCTTGATCAAGCCAATTCCCCTCCACCCGGGCCATCGCCGTACAGCCTCTTGCAAGAACCTGTACTTAGCGGTAAATTAGAAAACAACCAACCCCCACCCCCATGCCCGGATATTTCTTTGCCCTTTTCGCGATAGGGCTCTTCACCCCCCAGGAACTTCCCTTTCAACCCCAGGTAGTCGACAATGCTGTTTCCATCGGCTATGGCCTGGCCATCGGCGATGTAGACGGAGACGGGAAGCCGGATATTTTATTGGCCGACAAAAAACAATTCGTCTGGTATCGCAACGGTGACTGGAAACGCTTTGTGATGGCTGAAAACCTCACCGAATCCGACAACGTCTGCATCGCCGCCCGCGACATCGATCGGGATGGCAAAGTGGAAGTGGCCGTGGGCGCGCAATGGAACCCCTCCGAGACGGCCGATACGGTGAAGTCCGGAGCGGTCTTTTATCTTTCCCGCCCCAGCGATCCAACCCAACCCTGGAAAGCCACCGCGCTTCACCACGAGCCCACCGTGCACCGCATGCGTTGGGTGCAGGTCGGCCCCACCCAATTCCACCTCGTGGTCGTGCCCCTTCATGGCCGGGGAAATGCCAATGGGTCCGGAGAAGGCGTGAAAGTGCTGGCCTACATTCCCCCGGCGAAGCAACGCGACGATGCCAGCAAATGGAAGTACGCCCTGATCGACCGCTCCATGCACCTCACCCACAACCTCGATGTCATCCCGGAACGGAAAAATGAGTCCATCTATGTCGGCGGCAAAGAAGGGATCAAAGCATTTTATTACGATGGCAAAACGTGGAAGCCCGGGCCGGTGGTTGTCGCCGATAAAAGTTTTGGTGAAGTACGGCGAACGATCTCTGGAAACGAAACGCACATCGCCGCCGTCGAGCCCATGCACGGAACGGACCTTACGTTCTACACGTCATCCGGAAAAACCAACACGTTCTCGCGAAACGTGCTCACCACCGCACTCAACCAGGGCCATGCGCTGGCCGTGGGCGATCTAATGGGCCTGGGCAATAGCCAGGTAGTGGTGGGTTGGCGTGAACCGGACGCCGATAAAAAGACCGGCATAAAAATGTTTGTTCCCACCAACAACACCTACACACAATGGAACACAATTTCCATTGATGACAATGAAATCGCCTGCGAAGATCTACAAGTGGCCGACCTGAACGGCGACGACAAAAAAGAGATCATCGCGGCCGGAAGAGCGTCGCATAATCTGAAGATCTATTGGAATCATTCACCCGCAAAATAAAAGCGTTCCAGGTTAACGGCTAACCTGGAACGCTTTCGACTAAAGGTCTATTGGATTTAATCAGGCTTACGCCGGCTTTTTCAACGAAGCAATCCAACGGTCGATCTTTCCTTCCAACACATTGAGTGGTATTCCACCCGAATCCAGCACTTGATTGTGGAATTCGGAGATGTTGAATTTATCGCCGAGTTCTTTCTCCGCTTTCGCACGCAGCTCGCGGATTTTCAATTGCCCGATTTTATAAGACAACGCCTGACCCGGGATGGCCATGTAGCGCTCGATCTCGGCCACGATAGATTGTTCCGTTCTCGCTTCGTGATCTTTCGAGTACTGAATGGCTTGCTCGCGTGTCCAGCCTTGTGTGTGAATACCGGCGTCGACCACGAGGCGGATGGCGCGGTGCATTTCTGCACTCAACATACCGAAGTATTGATAGGGATCGGTATACAATCCCAATTCCTTACCGAGCGACTCGGAATACAACCCCCAGCCTTCGGCATACGCGCTGTAGTTGGTGATGGTCCTGAATTTCGGGAGCGTTGTATTTTCCATTTGCAGCGCGATCTGGTAGTGGTGACCGGGAATGGCTTCGTGCAGGAACAGGTCTTCGTCGGAAAGCACGTTGTATTTCTTTACGTCGGGAATGGGCACATAAAACACTCCGGGGCGGGAGCCGTCTTTGGAGCCTGGATTATACTCGGCGCTGGCCGATGCTTCGCGAAACGCTTCCGTGCGCCGCACCTCGAAAGGTGTCTTCGGCGTTTTGGAAAACAGTTTGGCGAGGTTGGGCTTCATGCGCTCGTGGATCTCGTTGAAGTGGGCGATCACTTGCTCGGGCTTGGTGAACGGGGTCAGTTCCTTTTTTGTGCGCAGGCTCACGAAGAAGGCCTGGAGGTCGCCCTTGAATCCAACTTGCTCTTTCACGGCTTCCATTTCCTTGGTGATGCGATCCACTTCGCTTTTACCCAGCGCAAAGATCTCGTCGGCAGGTTTTGTGGTCGTCGTGTAGAGTCGGATCAGGTAGTTGTAATAATCCTTTCCGCCGGGAATGGCATCGATGCCCGATTTGTCGGTGGCGGCTTTGAGGTAGTCGGTGGCCAGGAATTCTTTGATCCTATGGTGCGCCGGAATGATGTGCTTTTCGATCATTTCGGTATAAGCCTTCGTGAGGCGGGCTTTGTCGTCGGCAGAGAAATCGGCGGGCAGGTTTTTGATAGGCGCGTAGAACAAGTGGTCCTTCACCGGGCCATGGTCCATCGAAGCAAACTGGGGAATAGTTTTCTGCACCAGCACTTTGGGGAGCACATAGCCTTCGGCGATGCCTTTCTTCATGTTCACCAGGGCCGTGTCGCACCAGGCTTCGTATTTATGCAAGCGCTTGAGCCAGTTGTCATAGTCTTGCACCGTTTTGAACGGGTGAATGCTGGCGCCACTGGCCATCTGCCCCACGAACAAATGCATGGCCGAGAATTGATTTACCGGCATGAGGTAGTCCTTGAACTTGAGGCCGTCCAGCGCAATGTCGCACTCCCACAGCAACACATCGTAGTTCATTTGATCGTCTTCCGACAGGCTTTCGCGATCGTAGGCGGTGACGCGGTCGCGATAGCGGGAATAGAGTTCTTTTACCTGGTTGCGATAGTCGGCCGTCAACGTGTTGGGCAACAAGCTGTCATAGCGGTTGTCGCCGATAACGGTGGCGTTGAGGGGTGAAAATTTCAGGTAGTCTTCGTAGAACTCGCCCACGAGGGTGTCGAGTGTGGGCTTGATCGCCGCTACTTCCGATTTGGGGGCCTTGTTACAGGCCGCCATGAACAACAGCACAGGGAGGCTTAGCAAAACGAGTTTTCGCATAGAGTTGAGGTTTAGGTTATGGATGGGGTTGAGTTATTAACGTGTCGTTCTCAAAGTAAAGAAAGATTTTCACAGGCGCGAAATCTTTTCGTCACTATAAAGTTTCGCCCGGGGTGAAGACGCCAAAAAGAAAAAGCCGGTTGCATACCGGCTTTTTCCTTTCTGTTTTCGTGTTCATTTGCTCTCACAAACGCTCACCCAAACTCACCCCTTTCAGTTCTTCCTGCTTGGTGAACGGCTGATTATAAAGCCGTTTGCCCAGGGCCTTGAACAAGGCGTTGGCCACCGCCCCACCCGTAGGTGGCAGCGCGGGTTCGCCAAGACCGGTGGGATCGATGCCGTTGTTCACAAAATGGACATCGATGGCGGGCACTTCCTTCATGCGGATAAGGCGGTAGTTGTTAAAGTTCTTTTGCTCTGCGGCCCCGTCCTTGAAGGTGAGGCTTCCAAACAGGGCATGACCCAATCCGTCGGTCACGCCACCCCGTACCTGCTGGTTGGCGCCGCTGATGTTCACCACCACACCGCAGTCGGCCGCGGCATGGATCTTTTCCAGCACGGGTTTTCCCTTTTTCATTTCGATCTCCGCCACCTGGGCTACATACGAACGGTGCGAGAAATAGACACTGAATCCTTGCGACACGCCCTTCTTTTTGCCCCACTGCGATTTCTCCACCACCAGGTCGATCACGCCCTTCATGCGGTCGATGTCGTACTTGATGGCGCCCACCGGGGTGGTCTTGGCTTTGGCCAGCAGGTCAAGCCGGAAGGCCACCGGGTCTTTACCCGCCGCCATGGCCACCTCGTCGATGAATGCCTGCTCGGCAAACGCCAGGAAGTTGGTGATCGGCGCGCGCCATGCCCCCGTGGTGATGGGCGATTTATGTTCTATGGATTCGATCTGCAAATTATCTACAGCACCCGATGGAAAGTTATCCTCCCGCGTACAGTTGCCTGCATTGATGCCCACGCCTCTCAGTTTGTAGCCCACCAGGTTGCCCTTCGCATCCAAGGCGGCCGAAAAGCGATAGCGTACGGCCGGGCGATAGCTGCCACCGGTCATGTCGTCTTCGCGTGTCCAGATCACTTTCACGGGCGCCTTGATGAGGCTGGAAAGCTCGGCGGCCTCCAGCACATAATCGGCTTTCAATCTCCGGCCAAAGCCACCTCCCAACCGTGTGAGTTCCAGGGTGATCTGTTCCGGTGGTATGTTGAGCAATTTGGCGGTCTCGTTGCGCGCCATGTCCGGCGTTTGCGACGGCCCCACCAGTTCGACGCCATCGGGACGCACGTGTGCAAAGAAGTTCATGGGCTCCAGCGGACTGTGCGACAGGAAGGGACATTGATATTCCTTGGTGATCACTTTCGCAGCTGTTTTGAATGCCGCATCGGCGTCGCCGTCTTTGCGCTTTACCGACACTACGTTGGGGTCGCTGCTGTCCAAAAGCTTTTTGAAGATCTGATCGTGATCGGTGGTGCTTTCCAACGCTGCCGCGCCATCGGGTTCGTATTCGACCTTCAACGCCTTGCGCGCCTTATTCACCTGCCAGGTGGATTTGCCCACCACGGCCACATTGTTCTTGAACGTGACCACGTCCACAATGCCGGGCATGGCCTTGGCCGCTGCGGCATCGACGGATTTTATTTTTGTGCCAAAGGCGGGCGGGCGTTGGAGCATGGCGAAGAGCATGCCCTCGCGGTAGAAATCCAGGCCATACAACGGCTTGCCCGTGATCATCTGCTTGCTGTCGACATTGCGCACGGCCGTGCCGATCAACTTGAAATCCTTTTTATCCTTCAGCTTCACGTCGGCAGGCACAGCGATGGCCGAAGCATCGGTGGCCAGTTCGCCATAGGTGGCCTTGCGTCCGCTCTCCTTATGATAGACGACGCCATGCTCTGCCGTGAGCGACGACGCGGGAACACTCCATCGCTTGGCCGCAGCCTCCATAAGCATGTAGCGCGCGGTGGCGCCGGCCTTGCGCAGGCGTTCCCAGCTGTGGGGAATGGCGCCGCTGCCGCCGGTGACCTGGCGTTCATATTTTTTTGTGTCGAGCATGGCTTGCTGCACGTGGACTTTTGTCCAGTCGGCGTCCAGTTCCTCGGCGACGATCATGGGGAACGACGTTTTTATATTTTGCCCCAACTCCGGGTTCGGGGAGAATATGGTGATGACGTCATCCGGGGAGATGGACAGGTAGCTGTTGAACGAAATGTCGCTGCCGGCTACCGTGCCGCCATGGATCACGTTCATGATCTTGGCTTCGGCACTTTCCCAATGAAAGCCCAGCACAAGGCCACCGCCGGCGGCTGCCGCCAGCTTCAGAAAATCACGTCGACTTGTTTTTGGTATCGAGGTCATGGCGAGGGTTATTTAAGTTTTGTGGAGGCCAATGCAACGGCTTCTAGAATGCGGTGATAGGTGCCACAACGGCAAATGTTGCCATGCATGGCGTTCTCGATCTGCTCGTTGGTAGGTTTGGGATTCTGTGCCAGCAAAGCGGCCGCGGTCATGATCTGCCCGGCCTGGCAATAGCCACATTGGGCCACATCCACCTCATCCCAGGCCTGCTGCACCGGATGATCGCCAAGTTCAGAGAGCCCCTCGATGGTCGTTACCTTCTTCGCTCCCACCGCCGAAACCGGGAGCGAGCACGAGCGCATGGCCTTGCCATCCACGTGCACCGTACAGGCACCACACTGCGCGATGCCGCAACCGAACTTGGTCCCCACCAGTCCCAGGTGATCACGCAACACCCACAAAAGCGGGGTGTCCGCATCCACGTCGGCTTCGAGGGTCCGGCCGTTGATTTGTAACTTGTAGTTTGCCATGGTGTATTTTTTTGTTAGGTAAGATAGTAAAAAGGGCGGCTTTTTTGGGAGCGGATTGTGGTCATTGGTCGATGCGGGAGGTGAATGGCAGGCGGCATCAAAGGGCTGAGGTTCTCGCCTACGCGCCAGGCCCATCACGTCATGTCGCAGGCACAAGTTTTTTTAACAGCTACGCCCATAGTTCAAGACATCCCGAATTCCGAGAGCAAGGACCGCGTCATGTCGCAGGCACAAGTTTTCTTTAAACCTACGCCAGTAGTTCAAGACATCCCGGATTCCGAAAGCAGTGAATCTGGATATACTTCGCACAGAATAAAACGAAAACCGGCAAACACTGAATACGGCACGCCTTAGAACGAGCCGGCAAACACCGAATGTACCACGCCCATTCAAATGCAGCACAGATCCAACGAGCTATCCACGGGGTTCCTTGAAATCGTGCGAAGCCAGATGACGTGTGTGCCTGCGGAACGACGTGCGTTTGCAGAACGTGCGAAGTACTTCCTTCCTTCCTTACTTCCTTATCCTTCAAATTTTTATTTAAAGTTCATGCCTTTAAACGTATACCCTCCGGCAACCGCCTTAACACGAATAACATTCTCTCCTTTTTTAAACACCAGGTCCTTCACTTCGATCGCCTGCCATTTACCGGCCGTGGCCTGTACCAGGATTTCCTTTTTGTAAGGAACACCATTAACAACAACGCTGATCTTGCCGCCGGCATCTTCCGAAGCTACCACGAAGGAAGTGGGTTGCGCACCGTTGCGTGTAGCCTTAACGGTATATTGCAGCCACTCGTCCGTTTCGATATGATCCACAAAATAGTTGCCGACTGAACCGGGTTCCACGGTGATGTCTACTCCATCGTTGCGATAGGCGTGGCCGCGGTTGCCATCGGTGTGTTTGCCGCCGGTAGATACCCAGTAGTTGGCCGTATCTTTGTCATAGTAGGCAAACCGATTTCTGCCGAGGTCATAATCCACGGCCTTCAACGTGGCGCCGGCCTTGACGGTGAAAGGCTTGAACGGTTTGGTGGCGTCCGTGTGTGGCTGGCGGAACATGGCGTCGATCACGTCGGGGTGGTAGATGGTGTTTTCGAGTTTTATGTTGTTGGCCAGTTCTGTCAATCCTTTTGAGGCTTCTGCGGGCGTGGGTTGCGGGCCGCGTTTGGCCCAGAAGTCGATGATCTTCTGATAGTCGGCGGGCACCTTCACTTCGAGGGGGTTATTGCCGCCCAGCTTCTTGAGCGGCCACCACGTCCAGCCGATGTCGTTGGATTCCATCAGGTGGATGGCATCGCGGAACCATACGTTGGAGTTCTCGCCCGTTTCGCCCAGCCAGATTGGCGTTTGATATTGTTCGCGAAAGTCGAGCATGCGCGATATGGAAGCCTGGTCGTTGTAGTTCCAATATTTATGAAAGCTGATGAGCATGTTCTTGTCCCACGGCGGCAGGATGCCGTTGTAGTTGTTGCCCCAGCAATTGCCTTCGATGACGACAATATGATTTTTGTCCACCTCGCGAATGGCGTTGGTGATGTCCATCATCAACTTCTTCAGCGGTGCATTGACGGTTTCTCCGCAGCCGTTTTTGTCTTCCGGTTTTTCAAATCCCCAGTTGGGTTCGTTGATGATATCGTAGGCACCGATCCACGGTTCGTTGGCATAGCGCGCAGCCAGCTTGCGCCAGAGGGCGATCATCTTTTGCTGATTGGCTTCGCTCTGCCACAGCGACGGTTTGGCCGGGTCGCGATCGGAAATGTTGTTGTCGTTGCCCTGGCCCCCAGGGGCACCGTGGAGGTCAAGGATGAGGTAGATCTGATTGGCCTTGCACCATTGCAGCAAGTTGTCGGTCATGGCGAAGCCTTGTTCCAGCCAGGTTTGCTGGCCGGGTGTGGGTTCTTCTTCAATGGGAAGGGTGTAGAGGTTGTAGTGCATCGGCAGGCGCACGGCATTGAACCCCCAGGCTTTCAACGAGTCGATGTCGATCTTGCGGGTGTTGTTGGTGAGCCAGGCTTTATAGAAGGCGTCGGTTTGTTCTTTGCCGGCCAGCTCGTTCAGTTTGGCGCGGACTACATGTTGCTGTTGGCCGATGCCTTGAACTCTCAGCATGTAGCCTTCCTGCAGCATCCATCCACCCAGCCCCATGCCGCGGAAGATTATTTTTTCACCTTTATCGTTGACGATGTATTTGCCTTCGGTTTTGAGGAAGCCTTGGGCGTGGAGGGTTAGGGTGAGCGTTGTGAGTAAAGCTACGGATAGGAATGCAATGCGTTTTCGGAGATTCATTTCGTTTGAGTTGTAGAAGTACATCCATACCCAAACAACACCCTGCCTGGTGCGCGGCGGGTTCAGGCTGGAAAGTAAATGTAGGAATTTATTTTGGGTTGTATTCTGAGGAAGGACGAGCGGAAATTCCGAAGTACGTGACGCGGTCATCGACGCACATCGTTCCGCAGGCACAAACCTCATCTGGCTTCACACGATTTCAAGGAACCCGTGGATGGCTTATTGGATCTGCGCAGCATTTGAATGGGGTGTGGTGCATTCGGTGTTTGCCGGGTTCGTTATGGGGCGTGGCATATTCGGTGTTTTGCCGGTTTTCGTTTTATTCCGTGCGAAGTATATCCAGATTCACTGCTTTCGGAATTCGGGATGTCTTGAACTACTGGCGAAGTTTTTAAGAAAACTTGTGCCTGCGACATGACGCGGTCCTTCTCTCGGAATTCGGTCCCTTCCATTGGGGTCGCTGAAATCCGGTACCGGCATTTTTGCTCAAAAAATAAATGGACATCGACTACCAAAAGCCCCGGCGAAACCGTAACTTCATTTCAGTTCACCCCCCTATCCTGAAACAAAGCCCGGTTTTAAGGTATTCCTTTTATTGAAAATACTATGCCGCTTTACATGGATTTCCATAAGAACGTAGTCGCCACTTTCGACGAAGTGGTGTTGGCTCACCTGGCCGACCTGGAAGTGCAGGAGAAACATCATGTGAAGTATCACAAGTTCTGGATCAATCCGAAAGAAGGCACCATCTATTGTCTGATCGAAGCACCCGATCGCCATGCGTGCGAGGCGGTGCATAAAGAATCGCATGGTCACCTGGCGTGTTCCATCGTGGAGGTCGATCCCGATTTCTTCAAATTGGTGATGGGCGACGGCCACCAGGTCGACAACGGGCCCATGCATCATGCCGACGGCTCACTGGATTTGGGATACCGGAATATTCTTGCCGTGTCGCTATGGCATGAACAGGGTGCACATCCCACGGAGGCACGCAAACTGGCCTTGGAGAAAATCGCCGCCTTTCATGGTCGTGTCATCAAGTGGGCCGCGAACGATCATCTCATCGGCGTGTTCAATGACTCGGTGAACGCTGTACGCTGTGCGAAAAAGATAAAGCTTGAGTTACTTGTCCGCCAGAGCGAAGCCATCGCACAGGCAAATCCTCCCATCCATTTCAAGATCGGCCTGAGTGCGGGGCAGCCCGTAACGGAAACCTCGGAATTGTTTGAGGAAGCGGTGCAACTGGCGTTGCGCCTGTGCACCGTGGCCCGCGAGGAAGAGATCCTGGTGTCGTCGCTGGTGAAACAGCTTTGCCTGGAGGAAGAACTGCTGGAGGACGACCGGGCCGATACGGTGAAGTTGCTGAGCACGAAAGAAGAAGGATTTATCCTGGAACTGCTCCGGATCACCGAATCACGCCTGGCCGACGAGCGGTTCACGATCGACACGCTGAGCCGCGACATCGGCATGAGCCGCCCCCAATTGTATCGGAAAGTTACCGCCCTCATTGGCCGCCCACCCAATGATCTGTTGCGCGAGCTGCGCATGGAAAAGGCGATGTCGCTCATCAAACAAAAAGCCGGCAACATTTCAGAGATCGCCCTGGAGGTGGGCTATAACAACGCCTCCTATTTTGCCAAGTGCTTCCACGAAAAATTCGGTTGCAACCCCTCCTCCTACGCGGAAAACCATAAAGGTTGAGACCGCTGATCAGAAAGTGCTGAAGAATGAATAGGTATTGGTGGATTACCTCCCCCGAGGTTGCCTCCTTTGTTTCGCATTTCAAGTACCGAATGCAAAGTTCAACCCTAACAAAAAATCCTCTATGATCACAACACTAGAAAACGAGACCAGAACCCTCGATGAGCAAGCCCTAACTACTTTGCGCACCCAATTGCGCGGCCTGGTCATCACCCGCAACGACGCCTCCTATGACACGGACCGGAAAGTGTACAACGGCATGATCGACAAACACCCGCTGCTCATCGTGAAATGCCGCGATGTGGCCGATGTGATGGCTACCGTGAATTTTGCACGCGATCAAAAACTGGTGTTGGCCGTCCGGGGCGGTGGCCATAATGGCGGCGGCCTGGGCATCTGCGACAACGGCGTGGTGCTCGACCTTTCGCTCATGAAGAGCATCCGCGTAGACGCGGCCAACAAGACCGTGCGTGTGGACGGTGGCTGTACGCTGGCCGACATGGATCACGCCACCCACGCCTTTGGGTTGGCCGTTCCTTGCGGGGTGAACGGTACTACCGGCATTGGAGGGCTGGCACTCGGCGGCGGCCTGGGATACCTGACCCGGCGCTATGGCCTCACCATCGACAACCTGCTGGAAGCCGACCTGGTGCTGGCCGACGGCTCGTTTGTTACCGCAAATGCAAAACAAAATGAAGATCTGTATTGGGCCATCCGCGGCGGCGGTGGAAACTTTGGGGTGGTCACCTCCTTCCTGTTCAAGGCCCATCCCGTGAGCACCGTCTATGGCGGCCCCATGCTGTGGCATTTGGACGACGCCAAGGAAATGATGAAGTGGTTTGACGACCTCATGCGGAAAGCTCCCGATGACCTCTATGGCTTCTTTGCTTTCCTGGTGGTGCCCCCCGTGGCCCCATTCCCACCGGAGTTGCAATCCAAGAACATGTGCGGCATTGTTTGGTGCTACACCGGTGCCCTGGAGGATGCTGAAAATGCATTCAAGCCTATCCGCGCCTTTAAAAAACCCGCCCTCGACTTCGCCGGACCTATTCCCCACCCCGTGCTGCAAAGCTTGTTCGACGCCCTCTATCCCGCCGGCATGCAATGGTACTGGAAAGGCGACCACGTGAACACCCTGCCCGACAAGGCCATCGACATTCACCTGAAATACGGCTCGAACCTGCCCAGCATGTTCTCGACCATGCACCTCTACCCCACCAACGGCGCCGCCGCCAAAGTGGGACGCAAGGACACGGCCTGGAACTATCGCGACAGCACCTATACCATGGTGATCGCCGGCATCGATCCGGATCCGGCCAACAAAGACCGCATCACCGATTGGGCACGCCACTATTGGGAAGACCTCCGTCCCCATGGCGCCGGCGGCTCCTACATCAACTTCATGATGGAAGAAGGTCAGGACCGTATCAAAGCCACCTACGGTGACAACTACGACAGGCTGGTTACTTTAAAGAAAAAATACGATCCGAAAAATCTGTTTAGCGTCAACCAGAATATAAAACCCTGATCCTTTCTAAACATCTCCTGCGCCCATGCACCATCGCGTGCCGGGCGCAGGAGATTATTTTTTTCCGCCGGGAGCAGCAAATTTCTGATAGTAAAACGCCGGGATCAGCAGCATGAGCAGTGTGGGGTTGAGAACGAGCCGGTGCAGGAACGAAATCAGCGGCCCATTATAGGAGGGGTAATATACTTTCAGCACAAAATACGGCAACAGGAAAAAGACCAGTCCGATCAACTGCACATAGATGGCGAAGATCACGTATTTGCGTTCTTCAAACAAAGCATAGATCAGCCCGATGGTCAACGCATCGTTCAGAAAAAAACGGAGGGTGCGGTTGAACAGGAAGTGGCTTATTTCCGAACTGCCAAAGCCCACCCACGCTGCCACATCCACGCGTTGTAAAAGAAACACGGCAACGAGTCCCGCGACACTGAAAACACCCCAGGCGATGCGATAGGCCTTCATGCTTTTTGCCGTTTAACACCCGAATATTTTCTTACCCACCAGATCCACAAGACGAATACAACGACATAAAGAAATGCCGTGAATAAATATTTGTGGGTGAAGTACATCGCGTTGGGCATGTAGACGGCCACCAAAAACAACAAACCGAGTCGCCCGAGGTTGGCCACGTGCAGAATGACCAGACCCAGTGGCGCAAACCACCACAACGGGCGGCTTATGGGACCAAAGGCAAACAGGAAGGCCAGAAAAATGATGGCGACGTTGATGCCATTGCACCCTTCATAGACGGCCAGAATATTATGGTCTTCAAACACGAGGTTTGTGATGGGCAATTTCGCTTCGTCCCGGATTTGCGTGGGCCAGCCGCACACATTCAAGATCCCCGATGTTTGACGCGTGGCTTCACGGGTGGCCCCGTCTACCTGCGGACGGTAGCTGGAGACATACACACCATACAGCAAATTGACCACGACATAGATCCCTACAAACTTGAGAAGAAAAAAAATGGTCGGTTTAAATTCCTGTAGTGACATGGACATGCGTTCTGTTTTTTTCTGCTTCCTATCCAAATGACAATGACCTAACGCAAAACCACTTTGGCGGGAACCCCCACGGCCGTCACGCCCGGACCAATGTCCTGGATGACCGCGGCGCCCATGCCGATCTTGCTTTTGTCGCCAATGCGCACCCGGTTCTTGATGTTGGCTCCCGCCCCGATCAGCACCGCCTCGCCGATGGTGACCTGACCCGCAATGTTCACGCCGGGCATGATGGAGGAACAGTCGCCGATCCGGGTGTCGTGCCCCACCGTGCAGTTGAGGTTTAGCAGCACGTGTTTGCCCAACACGATATCGTTGGTGAGCACGCAGCCGGCGCAGAGGATGCTGCCCTCTCCGATTTGTATGGCATATTCATCCTGGAGGATGACGGAAGAATGCTTCAAGATGGGATAGACGACCCTCGCCGGATCGATGCGCTTGACCACGTTGGCCTTGCTGACCGGATCGCCCAACGCCAGGACCAGGTGTATGGGATCGTGAAAGGCTTGCAACACTTCCACGCTGCCCAACACACGAAGATCATTTATCTCGGTGCGGGGAGCAATGGCGTCGTCGAGGAAGCCAATGGGTTTGAAGCCGACGGTGCGCGCCAGGGACAGCACCTCCCTGCCTAATCCTCCGGCGCCATAGATCAACAGCGGTATCATAACGGTGGGGTATTATATTTGATAACACGGGCGGGATTTCCAACCACTACGGCATATTCCGGCACATCGTCGAGCACCACGGCGCCTGCCCCCACCGTTGCCCAGGCTCCTACCTTTTTGCCGGGGATGATGGTTGCCCCAGCGCCGATAAAAGCCCCCTGGCCCACCCGCACGGTACCACACAAGATGACGCCCGGCGCCAGGTGCACAAAGTCGGCCACCACACAGTCGTGGTCCACTTGCGCGCCCGTGTTCACAATAACATGCTCGCCGATACGCGCCTGTGCCTGTATGATCGCCCCCTGCAGGATCATGCTGCCGGGACCAACCTCGGCAAACGGCGACATGACAACCGATGGATGGACCGTGCTCGTAAACCGGTGAATGGTATCTTCCGCCACCCGCTTGCGCACGGCATTGTCGCCAATGGCCACGATGGCGTGGGCGTCGGCGCGAAAGGACCGATCGTAAGCGCCGCGTTGTGGCACGCCAAACAGGGTTCCCGAAAACTTGGGATCGAACAGGGCGATCACATTGGCCCCTTGTGCCAGAAGACTGTCGAGCACCACACGGGCGTGTTCGCCGCCTCCCTGAAGAATTACATCATTGGTTCCCACGAAATTTTTCCATTGTTACAGATGTCTCACTACTGATGCCTTCGGCCTTAAAAACTTTGAGGACCGTTAAAAATAAGATTTTCAAATCTAATCCCAACGAAATATGCTCCACATACCATACATCATAGGCAAACTTCTTTGGCCACGACACCGTATTGCGTCCATTCACCTGCGCCCACCCCGTAATGCCGGGCTTCACCTCGTGGCGGCGCGCCTGCTCGGCGCTGTAGAGCGGCAAATATTCCACCAGCAACGGGCGGGGTCCCACAAAAGACATGTCGCCTTTCAAAACGTTGAACAACTGCGGCAACTCGTCGAGGGAAGTTTTCCGGATGAACTTCCCGATGGCCGTGAGACGCTTTTCGTCGGAGAGCAAATGGCCGTGTGCGTCGCACTCGTCGGTCATGGTCTTGAATTTCACCACCGTAAAAATTCTGCCGTTCCTCCCGGGCCGGGGTTGCGTGAACCAGATCTTGCCACGGTTGGCGATGAGCAGCATGAGGATGCAGATCAGCAGTATAGGCAAGGCGACCACTAAGATGATGAAGGAGCAAAAATGATCGAAAAATGGTTTGACTACGCGAGTATACAAGTTGTGGCAAAGTTAACGGGGTAAAATTACGTATTTTTTGGTCATTTGGCGCGGGGGGTGATGGTGCGGCAAGATGCTGGGAATCATCGACATGGGTGAAGCTGATGGCAGGGAGACAAAACGGATGGCGGAGGGTAGATGCCTTCGGCCATCCGGGCACTCAGCGTATCTTTCCAAGCGCCAGTGGGTTCTCTACAGACACTTTGCGATTCAGTAGCAAGCGGGACAGCTTGTGCGTTGAATGACGCCGGGTTGCATAGCAAATCCTGGCTTGCGTCCGGGAATACGGCCATATTACTGCATACCCGCCTTGTATAGCCCTGGCGTTGAATGGCAATACGCCTTCGGGCGAAAGAATTTTTCGCATGGCAGTGCGGAATTGCCCTGCTCTTTTTTCGGACCGGTTTCGCTAAAATAATTCTACGCCTCCAACTTCAGCAGCCTTCCCACCTCATGCTTGTACATCCTGCTGATGGGTAATTTCTTCTTTGCGACCTCCACCATTTCGCTGTTGTAGGAATCTATTTTGTTCAAGGCGATGATGAAGGAACGGTGGATGCGAATGAATGCCTGCGGCGGCAAGGTTTCTTCGAGCGACGAAATGGATTTCCGCGTGATGATGTTTTTGGTTTGAGTGACCACGCGGATGTAATCCTTCAGGCTTTCGATGTATAGGATATCGGCCAGACTCACCTTTATCATTTTTCGGTCGGCACGAAAATACAGATGCGGGTCGGCGCTTTCTTTTTCGGTGAACAGGTTTTGTGTTGGCGCAGTGGAGAGATGGGTTTCCATGACCTTGTTCACGGCTTTCATGAAGCGCTCGAAAGAAATGGGTTTGAGCAAGTAATCGACCTCATTCACTTCGAGACCTTCTACGGCAAATTTGCTGCCTGCCGTGGTGAAGATGATCTTCGGTGGACAATTCAGTGTCCTGATAAAATCCGAACCCAGCCACTGGGGCATTTGTATGTCGAGAAAAAGCAGATCTATGGTGTGGTGTTGCAGTGCAGCCAGGGCATCTACGGCGTTGTTACAGGCGGCGGCCAGTTCAAGTTGCGGCACGCTATCGATGTATTGCTCCAGGAGGGAAAGGGCCGGTGGTTCGTCATCCACCGCCAGGCAAATAAGTTTTTTGTGGTGTAGCATAGAGAGGGGCTTAGGACGTGGATATACTTAAATATAAGCATAACCCACGTCAACTTTGAGACGGGAGTCGGTCGGATAACGAAGTTTGTAGACCAATGGCATTCGTCGCAAAATGACAGCAACGACGCGTGATCCCGGCGTGCCAGCGATCACGCAAGGCCTGCGTGTGCTGGTGGGTCTCATCGCCAGGCGGCATCTGGCGCTAAAAGCGTGCCGTCCGGCTCAAATGTGGGTATCCGTCCCCGGGGCATAGTAACTTCCATGATCATTCACTCCCCAAAAAAAACCGCTTATGAAAAAGTACCTCTCCTTCTTAATGATGGTTTGTCTTCTGGTCTTCTCCACCTGCCAGGAGCATTGGAAACAACCCGCAGCAAAAAAATATTCGTCTACCGTAGCCACCACATGGATCAATCTGCAACAGAAATTAACGAAGACGACAGCGGGTTACAGTCCGGGAGTAACCGGTCGTGCGTTTGCCTACACGGGACTTTCTCTCTATGAGTCGATCGTGCCCGGTATGCCGGGGTATCGATCGATCTTGCCTTTCGTGGGTGGACCGACCACCGTGGTGCCGGCTGATTGCCAGTCGTATTATTGGCCGGCCAGCGCCAACGCCGCGATGGCCAGCATGATCCGGAACCTGTTCGAAAGCACGTCGGCTGCAAACAAGGTCACCATCGATTCATTGGAGGACGCATTCAACACACAGTTTCAAGGCGAGGCCCACGCCACCGTGCTGCAAAACTCGGCCAACTTCGGCCGGAGCGTGGCGGAAGCGATCTTTGAATGGTCGAAGACCGATGGCAGTCATGAAGCCTACAAGCCCCAGCCAAACACCTACGTCCCTCCCGTCGGCCCCGGCCTGTGGATACCGACACCTCCTGCCTTTCTACCGGCAGCATCGCCCTATGTGGGAAATGACCGATCGTTCACACCCGGCATAGCCGCCCAAACACAGCCGACAACTTTCCCGCTGCCGCCCTATTCCGAAGAGCCTGGTTCTGATTTCTATAACATGGTGAACTTCTCCTACACCCTTTCGCAATCGCTCACCCCCGCCGACATCATCACGGCAAAAACCTGGGCCGACATCCCTGGCAACTTTAATGGCACGGCTCACTTCACGAATATCGCGACGCAACTGATCATCCTGAAAAAATTAAAGCTCGACGAAGCGGCCCTGGTCTATGCGAAGCACGGCATCGCGCTTCGGGATGCCATCATTTCCGTTTTCAAAACAAAATATCGCTATAATGTGATCCGGCCCATCTCCTACATTCGAAACGTCATGGGCTTCACCACCTGGAACACGGTGGTCCCTACCCCGCCACACCCGGAGTATGCTTCGGCCCACACTGTGATTGGCAAGGCATCGTCGGTGGTGCTGGAAAGCTTCTTCGGCAAGAAGTGTGCTTTTGTTGACCGCACACATGAGGCAACCTTTGGCGCACGATCCTATAACACCCTGGCCGAATATGCAGAAGATGGCGCATGGTCGCGCGTGCTCGCTGGAATTCACTACAACAAGACCGCGGCTGATGGGCTCATTCAAGGTAAGGCGGTTGGGAATATGGTCAATAGCCTGCCGTTTAAAGTGGGGCACGATCATTAGAATCTTCGTGCTTATTTTTTAGAGCGAAAATTCAAACAAAAAAGCTTCGAACACCGATGGGGTTCGAAGCTTTTCTTGTGGCATCAATCTTTTTTTATCGAGTTTTCGTCTATGACTCAAAATCTCCTTGACGAGGAGTTTATTGTTCAGAACCCGACTTATCATCCATGATCTGGGAAAAATCGAATCCCTTTAAGAGTTGTTTGGCGGCCTCATCGAACGGATCGTTTTCGTAATACCAGATGCGTTTCGTAATATAGATTTTTCTACCCTTGTTTTGTGGGTCGATTTTTTTTGAATTTCTTTTTGATGCTGCGGTGCTCATGTGTGTATGTTAAAGTTAGCGTTTTCTCAAACCCTTCACTAAAAAACCGTTATAATTTTGGCTTTCACGGAATGGATAGCCGCGCAATCCGATCATGCCGTATATTTCACAATATTGACGTATTTCGTTTATTCGGTTGGAGATGATCATGCGATACAATCTATTTCTTACCGGCGAATTCCCACTAACCAAAACGTATGCTTGTGGGTAACGTCTGCAAAACAGGATTATTGATTCCGCCACTGTTCTCAAAATCTTATCTCTGTCACCATTATTTGAAACTACTAGTGTGTCTACTTCGCCGAACTCGATCTTAACATCCCCGAGCGTCACATTAAATACTGCCGGGGATGCCTGAACCATCACAAATCGGATGGCCTTAAGAATTCTACCGCGGGGCCCTTCACTGTAGAAAGTGCACCATAAACGGCTACGCGCCGATCGCAGGGAATAATAGGGCAAATCCATAAGCTAACACTTCAAACCTCACACAACGGGACCGTTACCGGCATCAAGTCTTTTGCAAGAATAATCTTTACAACTGAAAGGAAATTGCAGTTTAAAATCAGACGATTTTAAAGTGAAAAGATTTCGGTCGTGGCTTTTAGTAAAATTGATCGCCGAAAACTTTAAATGTACACCGGCCAGGGATAGAAGTGGAAAGCCCGAAGTGCGTTGGCGACTGGGAGTGTGATTTGTCGGTGAGACACCGGCAAATATTTAATCTGGGTTTTAAAATGAGCGTGCAAAGGGCGGGCGGACTTGGAACGGATAGCCCGGCCCCGAGGCCTCCGAGGGGGGCCGCCTGGAAAATTCAAAATTCATTAAATGCAAAGTGCCCACCGAGATTGACCCGGTGAGCACTTTTGTGTTATTCTTTTTATCGCTACTCGTTCTGCTGTTTCGTAAGTTCAACGATCGTCATGGTCATCGCCGGGATCGTTAAGGTGCCGTTGGAGGTTTTTCCCGTGAGCACGTCTTTGCTGCCCTGGAAGTCTTTCGTCCGTTCCGCATAGTCCGACAGTTGCAGGGTTTTCTCGGTGCCGTTCAGGTTGATGGCACACATGATGGTTTGCGTGTTGTCGTGACGGAAATAGACGTAGACATTGTCTTTGGGGACGTACTGTGTGAGTTTGCCACTTTTGATGGCGGATGAGGATTTTCTGTAGTTGGCGAGGGCTTTCACATAGGCCTGGGTTTCCCGCTCCTGGGGAGTGAGGTTCTCTTGCGTGAAAGCATTCTTCTTGTCGCCCTTCCAGCCGCCGGGGAAGTCCAGCCTAACCCAGCCGTCGGCGGGGTAGGTGGCGCCTTTCATGAGCACTTCGTCGCCGTAGTAGAATTGAGGAATGCCCCGAGTCGTCAGCAGCCAACCGAGGCCGATCTTGTACTTGGCGAGGTCTTCTTTCACTTGCGTGTAGAAGCGATTCATGTCGTGGTTGCCGAGGAAGGTGACCAGCTTCATGGGATCTTTGTAGACGAAGTCGTGCGTGAGCATGGTGTAGTACCGGTTCAGTCCGTCGTTGGGATTGTCGAGGGCGGCGGCGATGTTGAAGGCCGTCTGAAAATCGGTGACGCCCGGGAGATTGCTCTTGAAGGGAACCATGAGGTTGTTCTCCATGAAGTAGGATTGGTTCAACGGACTTCCCACCCAGGTTTCGCCAAACAAGTGCAGCTTGGGATATTCTTCCAACAGCGCGGCGTTGCAGCGGTTCATAAATTCCAGGCCGTTGTAGATATACGTGTCGATGCGCCAGGCATCCACTCCAAATTCTTCCACACTCCACAGGGCATTTTGAATGAGGTAGTTGGCCATGTAGGGATTTTCATGGTTGAGGTCGGGCATCATGGGGGTGAACCATCCGTCGGCCATGCGCTTGCGGTCAGTCTCTGTGCCGTGGGGGTCCATCCAGGCACCGTCGCGATAGTTGGTGTTGGTATAGGCTGGCCATTCGTGGAGCCAGTCTTTCATGGGTTTGTCCTGTACGGTGAAGTGATATAACCCGGCGTGATTGTAAACCGCATCCTGGATGAGTCGCATGCCCCGTTTGTGCAGTTCGTCGCTTAGTTTTTTATAAGCGTCGCTTCCCCCTAACCTTGGGTCCACTTTGTAATGATTCGTCATGGCATAGCCGTGCTCGGTGCGATTGGGCATGTCGTTCTCGATGACGGGTGTCATCCACAGGGCGGTCACACCGAGGCCCTGGAGGTAGTCGAGATGATCGATCACGCCCTGGAGGTCGCCGCCGTGACGATGATAGATGGAATCGCGGTTCAGGGTCTGATCGCGCATACCCGCCACGTGGTCGTTGGTGACGTCGCCGTTGCTGAAGCGGTCGGGCATGAGCAGGTAGATGAAATCGCCGGCATCAACGCCCTGAGCAAAATCTTTACCCTTGCCGGCCCGCCTCGGGTGAAGGGCCCAGGTCACGGACTTGGTTTTTCCTTTGCGGATAAAATCGATGGAAACATTTCCCGGTTTTGTGCCGGGCGCCACGGTGAGGTCGAGGGCATAGTAGTGGGCGTTCTCCAGACGATCGATCTTGTCGAGTGTGACGCCCGGATAGTTGATGCGGACATCGGACTGGTTGAAATCCGGTTGCGTGCTTCGGACCAGCAATTGCACTTTGTTCCATTTCATGTCCACCCACCAATGCGGCGGATACACGTCGGGTGACTGCGCTTTGGCCGGGAGTAAACACAAGGCCAAGCAAAGTGTGAAAACTATTTTCATGAACGCGGGTATCGTTGGTTTCATGGCGTGGGGATAAAGTGAGGTGGTCAATTTTTGATGATGGTCGTGGTGTACTGCGTCGTTCCCTTCCCGATCTTTAAAATGTACAGGCCCGGAGCGAAGGACGTGGCATCCCAATGATTCCGGTCAACTTTGTGGAGCGCCATCGGCTGTCCCAGGGTGTTGAAAGCGCGAACGTCGAGGTCGCTTTTATCGGCAGCTTCGATCTGCAACACGCCGGTGGATGGATTGGGGTAGACCGTATAGGAAAGTGTGTGACGCTCCTCCTCTACCCCGGTAATGGTTTTCAAAGCCACGTCGGTGTAGAGTCTGTACTCCCCCGGTTGCAGGGTCATGCTGATGGAATTGCTGGCTACGGACAGTGGCGTGGCTTTGATGTAGTCATACCACGTGCCGGTGTGCGGGAACGTTACGCTGACGTTTTGAGGCGTCACGTCAAAATTTCCTGCGATCTGAACATTCATCTGGCTGGCATCCGCAGGGGTCGCGGTGTAGGGATTGTTCATTAGCGTGATCTGTTTTAGCAATTGATTGCCCGTGGTAACGGTGGCATCACCTTTTGTGAAGACGCTATACGTGTTTCGAAGCCGGAGGAGGTCGGCCACATAGTCGTGCAGGGCGTCGCGCTCGGGCACGGTCTGATAGTTCCACAACACGGGCTTGGCCGTGACGCGGCAGTCGTTGCTGATGGTGCCGTCGCTGCAACGGTTGATGCTTTGATCATATCCCAGCTCCTCAAATTCCCATAGCATCTTCGGCCCGGGCAACGTGTAGAAAAAGGTGGCGGCTGCTTTCATGCGATTTAGCGCGGTGGCCAGGGTTTTCACCGAATAGGTACCGGATGAATTCCCATAGTTCAGCGCCTTATACATCATGCGTTCTTCATCGTGACTCTCCATATAGGACACCAGTCGCGGATCGGTCCAGCTCCGGGTCTTGTAATACCCCCACGAAATATCCGAGCCCGCACTAAAGCCCATGGCGCTTTGCGTGTAGGCATAGTTCTCATTTCCCCAGAGCATGAGGCCGTCGGCGGCGAGAACGGTTTCTTCGGAGTTGTCGGCAAAGTGTTCCAGGATCAGGTAGGCATCGGGCGTGTGGGTGCGGACGCGGGCCGCCATGCGCTTCAGGATGTCGATGCGCGATTGGTCAAATGCAGACCAGGCCGCCACGTCGCTGCCGGAATTCTTTTGGGTGAATCCTTTCGACAGGTCGTAGCGGAAGCCGTCAACTTTATATTCGTTCAGCCAGTGATAGTTTATGGTATCGACATATTGCTGCGTGTATTTGCTTTCGTGGTTCATGTCAAAGAAAACGCTGTACGGGTGGGTGGCCGTCACGTTGAACCATTTGTTGGTGGGGTTGGGTTTCATGCCCGTGAAGTCAAAATCCATCATCACATAGGCATTGGGAAGATCCTGGTGGTTCAACACCATGTCCATGATCACGGCAATGCCGTTGAGGTGGCAGATGTCTATAAATTCTTTGAACTTATTTTTGCTGCCGTAATATTTATCCGGCGCAAACATAAACGTGGGGTTATAGCCCCAGCTGTCGTTGCCGTTGAATTCGGTGATGGGCATCAGTTCGATGGCGTTGATGCCGAGTTTTTTGAAATAGCCGATGGTGTCCATGAGGCTCTGGTAGTTGCGGGCGTTTTCGCCAAAGAAGTCCCGGATGTGCAACTCATAGATGACGAGATTTTCCGGTGCGGGTTTTTGATAGCCCGAGGCCGTCCACGCAAACGGTGTTTGTCCCGTCTGCAACACGGCCACGCGGTTGAAGTACCATTGCGTGTTGAGGGCTTGCGAAGGATAAGGCTTTAAACTGGGATAGGTCGTTGCCGGGATATATTGATCATCCGGGTCCAGCACTTTATCGGCATAGGGGTCGGCGATCTTGATCGACTCATCCACCAGGTATTGAAAACCATACTCCTCTCCTGCCACGAGTCCGTTCAGCGCGAGCCAAAAATGCTCGCCGTCTTTTTTCATTTTATAATCCTCGTCGATGGCCCAGTTGTTAAAATCACCGAGCACGTACACCGAAGTTTTGCCAGGGGCTAGCAGGCTGAGGGTGGCGTGGGTTGGGTCGCCACTGTCATAATTTATGCCGTCGATAATGCCTGCGGGGCGCGGAGCATTGGCCGTGGTGGTGCGGACATAGTACGAAAAGGTGCTGGTCTTGGTGTCGGTTCCATTGTTGGCCGATCCCTCCACAGTGACCGATCCCTCGGTCTCGGTTACCGTGTGGGTATAGTTCAGGGTTGTGTTTTGAAGGATGGTGGCCTTTGAAACGCCTCCCACTTTTATTTCGAGGTCGGCTGTGGCCGAAGCCTTCAGTGTCATGGGGATCTGGTCGCCGGTGTTCACAAAAAAGGTGGTTTGGGTTGGGGTGGTGAACTTCACGGAGAACCCGGTGGTGATGGTAATGTATTTGTCGACGTCCGTCTGTTTGTTCTCGCTCCAGTCGCGGCTTTTTAGTTTCAGGCCGATTTGGGTGATGGCGGAGGCGGGTTTGTTGAAAAAGGTTGTCGGTGTGAAGGTGATGGTGTATTTATCGGGGTTGGTTGTTAACCGGTAGCACTTTGCTGCATCTTGCCCGGGCGAGGTGGCGGGGTTCACGTTGGTGGGGGCGTCGACGGAATTGCCGTTGCTGTCTTTGAGCCAGGTCCAGATGTAGACGGGATTGGTGTCGTTGTTCCAGGCAAATTTGTCGAGGCTGGTGCCGGAGACGTCTACCGTGATGGTGACGGGTTGGTCGGCCACGGGGAATGCCGGGACGGTGGTTACGATTTGGGCATGGGTGAGTTGTAGGGTGTATAGTAGAAATAATGGTATAAGTAGCCGTTTCATGCCGTTGAGGTTTCTTTGAGTTTTCATGCTTGGGAGTGGGTGTGGTTGGGCTCCGAATTCTTGTTGGTGAGACACCAATAAGGGGATCGTTGTGGTTTGTTTAAAATTTTTAATGTCTTTGTCTGTGAGGGTGTGATCAGAATGTGTTTGTGTGTGTGATGGTGGGTACCCCTTCGAATTCTTGTTGGTGGGACACCAACAAGAGGGTGTGGGGAATCCGTTTTATGTTGTTGAAATTTTTAAATGCTTTTGCTTAGGTGTTTGCATTCAAGTGTGTCTTTATTCGTCATTATGTTCCCTCCAGATTCATGTTGGTGAAGAACACCAACATGGGCGGTGTTCCTTTTGGGAGAAAAAAGCTGGCGGGTGAGAGCATCCAGCAGCCAGCGCTGGATGTGTCTCTCCCCTACCAACTTTTCGCAAACATTATTTTTTCGTGAGCTTGTACGTGTAGCCTGTCGGCGCGAGTATGAGCTCGACTAAGTAAGTTCCGTCGCCGGGTGACTTGATGTTTCCGCCGCCATATTCCAGGACGCCGTCGGCATTGCCGTCGCCGAGGTTGATGTCCCAGCTGTTGTTGGCCCGGAACTTCAATTCATGCGTGCCGCCGGTGAGTACCATGTTGTCGATGGACAGCGTGTAGGTTCCGATGCCGCCGGTGAGGGTTAACACGCCCGGGTCGGGATCGCTGGCTGGCCATCCACCGGGAGTGGCATCGCCCACTACCGCCCACGTGGTGAGGGTGGTGGTGTATTTCAATGTTAGGAAGTCGGCGGTGATGCGATAGAATCCATCGACAGGCACCTGGATGTTGTTGCCTCCATCTTGTGCGAGGTTACCGTCGGTGCTCTTGCCCCATGCGCCGGGCCAGTCCTGGATCTGTAACATCTTGAATCCGCCGTCGGTGTTGGTATGCTTCAGCCAGGCATACATTTCAAATTTGCCATCCGCTGTTTTGATAAACGGAATGGATGCACCGGGATTCCAACCTGCCGAAGAGGCATCGCCTACGAGATATAATTTATCAGGATAGGGATAGCGCACCAGGGTGATCGTATACTTCAGGGTGGCGTCGTTAAACGTTACCTTATAGAAGCCGTCGGCTCCGGCCCAAACAAAATTAGGTCCAAATTCGGCTGCTTTGCCTTCTGTTCCTGAATCGCCATAGTTCTTTCCTTTGAAATAAGGACTCTCCGAAAATTTGAATTCGTCGTTGGGCTTCAGCCGCACTTCGGCGAGTTCCCAGCTGTTGTCGGCTTTCAATTGGAACTTGCTCTCGTCGCCTTCAAAATTGTTGAAGTTGCCCAACACAAAGAGGCCCGAAAGGTTGGTCTTGAAATTCACGGCGGGCTTCACGGAATACGTGAGGGTCTGGTCGTTGAAGGTCACGTTGACAAGGCCCGAGAATTTACAATCCGTGTTGCCATTGCCACCTTCGGCTTTGTTGGAGTTCATCAAACCGTCGCAGCCGGGATCGCCCCAGTCTTCGTCGGTCCAGTCGGGCGTGTTTTTCAGTTTCCAGGCTTTGCCTTGCAGATCGATGTTCTTGATCTCCCAGGTAAAGTCACTGATCAGCGTCAGTTCCGCTGCACCCCAGCCGTTGAACTCACCGGCGATGTACATCTTCGTGTTCTTGGCCGGGTACAAGGTTTGGGAAACGGCGAACGCCACCGACTTCGTCGTGGTCAGGTTGCGGGTGTTTACCGCGGAGATCTCCATCGTATAGTCACCCAACGGCAGCGCGGCAGAATTGAAGTCGCTCGACTTGGCCACGAGGGAATCTTTTGTTCCGCTCAGGCCTTCTGTCATCGTATACAAGGTATTGCCGTCTTTATCTTTCAGGGTCAGCGTTCCCGACGTCAGCGGGGCGCCGCTCACTAAAACGGCCTTCAGATCGAACGTGCCGATCTTCACGCTAACGGTCGGACTGGAGCTCAAGATGGTCGGCGGAAAACTGAGTTGCCCGTCCACGTTCTCAACGCCTTCCTGGCAGGAATAGAGCGCGGCGGCAAAAATGAGCGAAAAATATAGAAATAGCTTTTTCATGTTTCTGTCAGTTTTAGTAACCGTCATTCTGTTTTAATTTGGTATTGGCCGTCAGGGCTGCTGCAGGGATGGGGAACACGTTGCGGAAAGCTTGTGTTTGTTTTCCGGCTGCGCTCTCGCCGCCTTTCCAGGCCCAGATGGCACGCGGGTCGTTGCTATCGTTCACGGTCAGCAAGCCAAAGCGAACCAGGTCGGTTCTTCTGTGGCATTCCCAGCTGAGCTCGCGGCCGCGTTCGTCGATGATGAAACTGAGCGTGAGGTCGGCAGCCTGGAGGTTTCCGTTCGTGTTGCCATAGGCGCGGACACGAAGCTGGTTGACATAATCCAAGGCTGTGCCGGCATCGCCACCCGAGCCTCCTCTCAAAACTGCTTCAGCATACATCAGGTAAACATCGCCTAAGCGGAACATCGGGAAATCGGTGTCGGCAAATGTGCTGTTGCTTCCCGGGGATCCCTGGGAAGTTACGTTCTGAAATTTCGGATGGGCATAGCCCTGGTTGAAGCTGGTGTTGGGTGTTGCAGGAATGTCCTTCGATTGGCCATCGGTGAAGAAGTTGCCGCGACCGTCGGCCGGTCCGAACAAGTTCACAACGTTCGATGTGATGCGAAGACCAGCCCAGCCGCCGTCGATGCCATAGTCCGAAGGTTTCATCTTGTCGCCTCCCACGGCCGCGTGGGCCAGGAAGGTGGTGCCTCCGTAGGTCTTCGTGTAGGTTCCATCAAAGGCCACGGGAAAAATGATCTCGGGTGACTTATGATTGTCGGCCAGGAAGAGATTGCCATATACGGGATCGAGGGTGTAGGCATTGGAAGCGATGATCTTGTTCAAATACGTGAGCGACTCGGTATACTTCTTTGTACCGATATAGGTCTCGGCGTTCAGATACAATTTTGCCAACAGCATCCAGGCAGCCGCCTGGTCTACGCGGGCATATTCCATCTTCTTGGCTCCGCCCAGGTCGGGTTCCACTGCGAGCAGTTCGCTTTCGATGTAGTTGAATACATCTTGTTTGCCGCCCTCCGGCTGACCGGGAGCATCCGTGCCGATGGGGTTTGTTTCGGGCACCAGCGGAATGCTGCCAAACATGTCGAGACCGTGCCAGTAGCTGAGCGCGCGGAGGAAGCGTACTTCGGCGCGGTATTGTTTGATGTCGGCTTTCATGGCATCGGTAACGCCACGCGCCGTCAACAAATCATCGGTGGTCTGGCGCAGGAATTCGTTGGCCATCGACACCTGGAAATAAACACGGTTGAACATGGCGTTGATGAATTCGCTTTGCGAGGTCCAGTTCTGGAAGTGCAGGGTTTGGATGGTGCCGTCGTTCCAGCCGATCACGGCTTCGTCGGTAGGAAGCTCCTGCAGGTTGAAATACATGCGGATGTATTGCGAGAACCCGCCGTCGATCCCGCTGATGTCGGAGTTGCCATCGCCCGACGACTGGCCACCGATGGCCAGGCCGGCATACACTTTGGCAAGCGATTGCTTATAGGCCGCAGGGTCGGTGAAAACCACATCTCCCACCGCGGCATTCTTGGGCGTTACGTCCAGGTCGGTGCAGCCAAACACCCCGCCTAAAAGGGCGATGAACGCTATTCGTAATATCTTTTTATTTTCCATATAGAATAATGTCTGTTGTTATGAATGAGGATTAGAGTCCGATGTGCACACCAAACACGAACGTTCTGGCCCGCGGATACAGGTTGTTGTCGATGCCCGAAACGGATACTTCAGGATCGATACCGCTGTACTTGGTGATCACAAACGCATTCTGCACCGTGGCATACACGCGGATGTTGGCTTTCGTGAGCTGCTTCACCGAATACCCCAGGGTGAGGTTGTCCATGCGCAGGAAGGAGGCGTTCTCTACATAAAAATCAGAGAAGTACTGCGGTGTGTAATAATTGGCCCGCAGCGAATTCGTGATCAGGTTGAGGGGACGGAAAGCGTCGCCGGCGCGCTGGAACGTAGAGTTGGACGCTACGTTGTTGTAGACATAGTTGCCCAGGTTCGCCCGCAACGTGAAGCTGAAGTCGAAGTTCTTGTAGTTCAACTGCGAGGTGAGTCCCATCAGCACACGCGGTGCCGGGCGGTGGAAAGGACGGAGATCTTTTTCGTTGATGATACCATCATTGTTCTGATCCACATACATGTTGGTCTTGTCCTCAGCACCCAGGTTATCGTTCACGGGTTTGCCATCCGCGCCGGTCTTATGTTCAAATACATAGAAGGCATTTACCGGCTGGCCTACGCGCAGGATCTCGACCTTGTTTCCAACACCACCCGCAATGTTATCGCCGGCGGCATAACCCGGGAAATCAGGGTCGTTGTTGCCGTCCAGTTGCGTGATCTTGTTGGTGTTGTAGGCGGCGTTGAAGCCCACGTTCCAGGTGAGGCTTGGCGTGGAAATGGCCACCGCGTCGAGGGAGAGTTCGACACCTTTGTTTTGCACTTTACCAATGTTGGTCAGGATGGTGTTCGTGAGGTTTGCACCGGGTGCCACCGCACGGGTAAACAACAGTTTGTCTGTATTCTTTTGATAGACTTCGATGGATCCCGAAAGTCTGCCTTGCAACACACCAAAGTCCAAACCGATGTTGGAAGATGCGGTTTGTTCCCACTGCAGGTTGGTGTCATAACCCGAAGGGCGGATGGTGGTATAATAAGCGCTACCGAATTGATAGTTCGCTTGCGGGTCGCTCGGCGTGTAGGTGCCCAGGTAGCGGAAATTTCCAATGTCCTGGTTACCGGTAATACCATAGCCCGCGCGCAGTTTCAGGTCACTGAAGATGTTCTGGTTCTGCATGAAGTTTTCGTTCGCAATTCTCCAACCGATAGCAGCGGAAGGAAACGTTCCCCATTTGTTGTTGGGGCCAAAGCGCGTGGACCCGTCTCGACGAAGGTTCACCGTCAACAAGAATCGTTCATCATACGAATAGTTGACCCGCCCAAAGAACGAGATGAGCCGGTTCTCACCCAGGGATGGGATGGCCGTTGTGCTCAGGGGATCGAAGGGAATGGTCTTGCGCGCTACGCCAGGGTTGTTGTAGCCATAGATGTTTGTACTCAACTGCGTAGCGGTGTAGCCGTGATTTTCGGCATAGAAGCTTTGCCACGAATAACCACCCGTTACATCCACTTTACTTTTTATCGACTTCAGGTCGCGCGTGTAGTTGATGTAACCCTCAAACAGCATGCTGTTCTTATAAGGGTTCTGGATCACCACCTTGCCCGTGTCGGGGCTGTTCTCTGCCTTAAGGGTGCTGGGCAGGAATTGCTTGCGCTGACCGCGGGTCACATCATAGCCCAGGTTGACGTTGAAGCGCAGGCCGGGAACGACTTTCACTTTATAGTCCAACTGCAGATTGCCCAAGCTGCGCAACACCGAGCCCACGTCCTTACTTTGCATGAGGCTGGACACCGGGTTGTTCGGCGAGTTCACTTTGGGTACGCGCTTGCCGCCGATGGAATCGTAGTATTCATAGTAGCCGCCAAAAGGGCTTTTGGCATCATATACCGGGTGCGAAGGATCGTAGGAGATCGCAGCGCCGATAACATCGGCAGAATAGAAGTCTTCCGTTACAGCGCCTTTCACGTTCACGTCGATTTTCAACGCGTCGTCCAGGGCGAGTTGAGAGAAGTTGACGCCGATGTTGGTCTTCTTGGTGTAGGAGGTCTTGATGATACCGTCTTGCTGGAGATGACCCAGCGAAACGCGGTAGTTCGTTTTGTCCGTGCCGCCCGACAGCGAGAGGTTATGGCTCTGCCCTACTGCCGTTTGAAAGATCTGGTCTTGCCAGTTGGTGTTATAGGCGCGATCGGCCACATCAGCGGCTTCGGGATTGCCCATGTATTTCAGGTTTTGCGGTGCATAATAGGACACCACAGAACGGAACTGGTCAGCGTTGAAGACGTCGTATTTCTTGGCCACGGTTCCCACCGACACAAAGCCATCATAGCTCAGGGTCGGGGCGCCGCTCTTGCCACGCTTGGTGGTGATGAGAATAACGCCGTTGGCAGCACGCGATCCGTAGATAGCGGCCGCAGACGCGTCTTTCAACACCGTGAACGTCTCGATGTCGTTGGTGTTGATGAAGTTGAGCGGGTTGCGGCCGGCGGCGGTTCCATCCGAAACCACGGGAATGCCGTCTACAACATAGAGAGGCTCGTTGCTAGCATTAATGGAAGTACCCCCCCGGATGCGGATGCTGGAACCCGATCCCGGCTGGCCATCCGACGGCAAGATCTGAACGCCGGCCACTTTGCCATTCATTAATTGGTCTGGCGAAACAATGGCCCCTTTATTAAAGGACTTGGAATCCACGGTAGCGACCACGCCCGTTACGTCTTTCTTTTCCTGTTGGCCATAGCCCACCACCACGACTTCCGAAAGGGAGGTGACATCGACCTGGAGGGTAAGATCGACGGCCGACTGGCCGCCCACGATCACTTCCTGCGATTTGTAGCCGATAAAGGAAAAAATAAGTGTTGCGTTATCGGTAACGCTGATGGAATAGTGGCCATTGGAATCGGTGACCGTTCCGTTGGAAGTTCCTTTTTCCAGGACGTTCACCCCCGGCAAGGAAGCACCGTCCTCGGCGGATGTGATCTTACCTGTTACGACCTTGCTTTGTGCCCACGCCAATGTGCTGGTAAGGAGCAACATTGCCGTCATCCACGTAAATCGTGTTGTAAACAGTTCTCTCATAGATTTAGATTAGGTTAAGTTTTTTTGTTTGCGGTTCCCGAAAAGGACCCGGGGTCCCACCGTCTGGAGCCGGCCGCACCCGTTTGAATTCTCTTAGGAAACGATTGCAACGTACCACTCGCCAGGCCCTGAGTCGGCCCACTTTGAGCAAAAATGAAAATGCATTACAACGGAGGGGGTGCCGCTTTCATAAAATACTGATAATCAGATTATTGAAAGGGATTGAAGCAGGTTCCATTTCTTAAAGTGGAACCTGATTTTGGGTGGGGACTGAATGCTGGAAGTGTAAAGTGGTACGTGGTTCCGGAATCGATCCCGCAAGTTTAGAACAACGGGGGAATTCAGGAGCCAGGAGTCGAAAAATTCGGGGTCAGTGTTCGGCACCAGCTATTCTGGAATACGCACTGGCAGTATTGACAAGCACGTCATTCCGCAGGCACGCGTTTCCTCGAGCTTCGCAAGTGGCCCAAGGAATCTCGTGGAAAGCGCATTGGAATCCGTGTGGTGATGCATTTGAAATCGGGCGTGCGGCCTTCGATGTTTGCCGGTGTTCGTTTTAGTTCATGCGCAGGTTATCCGGTTTCAGTGCTTTCGGAATTCGGGATGTCTTGGACTACTGGCGTAGGTTTTTAAAAGGCCTGTGCCTGTGACATGACGAGTACTGCCGGGCCTTCCGACAAGCACGTCATTCCGCAGGCACGCGTTTCCTCGAGCTTCGCAAGTGGCCCAAGGAATCCCGTGGAAAGCGCTTCGGATTCGTGTGGTGATGCCTTTGAAATCGGGCGCGCGGCCTTCGGTGTTTGCCCGTGTTCGTTTTAGTTCGTGCGCAGCTTATCCGGTTTCAGTGCTTTCGGAATTCGGGATGTCTTGGACTACGGGCGTAGGTTTTTAAAAAGCTTGTGCCTGCGACATGACGGTACTGCCTGGCTTCACGGTCTTCCCGACCGCGTGGATGCGCGAAACCTCCCATAGTACAAGAGTATTACTCTGGCGAATAAGGGACTGCTTTGGAATAATAAGAACAGATGAACATTCTTTTTATCAAATAAGGAAATTATTAACGAGCTCCCGGAAAATATAAATAAAATTACCTCAAGTAAAATAAATGACAAAATTTATCGGCGCTAGGGAATCTTTCCCGATCTTAAATACTAGCTCAATTGAGAAGATAATCAGAAAGAGGATTGCATATAGCATTAATCCTCCTCCCAAAATATATGAAAACACTTCATAGTTTGCGATTTCGGGTATGATCAAATATTCAGTTGAACTGAACAATGTCAGCAGGGTAACGGCCAAAAAGTATTCAACCAAATTTATCTTCAATTTTTCCATTACTGATAAGCTACAAAAGGTCCCTCTATACAAAGTCTCTAACTCCTGGCTCCTCCCCTGCTACTGCTACTCCCACTTGCTCTCTTTTATCAAGTTCCCCTCATTGTCGTACATTCTCGTCCGCACAAGTTTTCCTTCCCAGTAATCATTGCACACTCCCACCACTACTTTACGTTTTTGTGAGTCGGATTTTGGGATCTCATAATCAAGGATCCTCATGTCGAATTCACTTACCAAGGCCGTGTCTATAAAGAGTTCGACATGTTGTATGAGCTGGTGGTGAATCATTCTTGAGGTGTATTTCTTCTCCAGGGAATATTTTCCCAGCCTGTCTTCGTAGTACACCACTTTTGACAATGTATTTCCGAGACTATCATTTAAGGTTGTGTCTTTTATGTGATAACTGGTCAGCAGGTGGCTGCCGCCGCGCGTCATGGTCACCCAGGGGCCGATCTCGACAAAATTAAAGACTTCCGGGTCTTCGGTTTTAAATATTCTCAGGGTCCCTTTCAACATAGCCTTCCACAAATTCATATCGAGCGGATCGTACAGTTCAATGTCTTTTGTTATCTCTCCTTTTCGATCGATCAGGCTCTTTTCGTAAGGGGTCAGTATTTTCGCATAAACGGCGTGTTGTGGATTTTGATAGGGTTTCGTTATGGCGCAAGAGCTGATGAGCAGTCCCGCGATCAAGATGAGTGTATAGTTCTTCACATTTAACGGCATGGTACGCTATTGCTCGGATTTAAAAAGTAACTGGCAAAACTGGCCCGCGGCACGCTGACACCTAACATCCTCTAAATCTAACGTCTGAATATCTAACATCCCACATCAACCCTCTTCGGCAAAATTTGCCCGCAACAAACCTGCGAAGGTTGTCAGTTCTTCGCATTTTTTCTATTCTTCAGGCTATCAATCACTGACTGCAAACTATCGGCAGTTTTTTTTGCAGCTCGATTGCGGTCTTCCAGCGCATGGAGCGCGCTGTCCATATGATGTCGTCCCTCTTCACGAACCTTTTCTTCAATACGCCCGAACGGATCCCGAACTTTTCGCCACACTGCCCCGACATCTACAATCAAGTACATAGCGTTGAATAAACAGTGAAAGATGATGGCAGCAACCATTCCGAGCTTCATTCTTATCACGGCGAAAAAGACTCCCATGACAGAAAAAATTAAAACAATAACAGGAACAAAGCGCTTGGTCCCACTAATGTCGAAATCAAACTGGCCCAGGTGTGCGAATCCAAAAATAAGTTGTAAAATCACCAAAATCCACAAAAACTTATTCTCCCAAATGGTTTGGAGTTTTTCAACGGCCGCTGACTGATACGTCAGAAACACACACGTCGAAGCGAGCACTACAAATAGGAAGACGCGCGACGATAAAAACGGTCCAACCCCCAAGAATAAATGCGCCGTTTCATAGCGAAAGATACGATCGGCCAAGAAAAGGCAAAGCGACACTCTAACGAATACTATATTAAATTTTAATGGAAGTCTGAATATAACTTCTTCATAAATAGGCCCTAGAATGCAGGTTACCACAATAGCGGTTATCTCGGTAACCGGCAATTGTATTGTTGCCTGATAGTCATTCAACGACAAAATGAGGTAAACGTAAACCAGCAACCCTTTGAGAACAATCAACAAAATCAAAAAGAGAAAAAAGTACAAAAGCCAACGACCCCTATTTTTCTCCATTTGACTCAAATCCTTCAACAACATCATTTGCAAATAAAATTACTTAGGATTTAAAGGACCAATCGTTAGGGGATGATGGCCCTTCGATTATTCCTTCAGCGTATTAAAAAACGCACTCGGCGTTTGACTGGTGATCTTTTTAAATGAACGATTGAACGCCGTCTTCGAATTGAATCCTACATCCAGCGCGATCCCCAGCAGGGTATAGTTTTTGTACTGCGGATCCTCCACCCTACGCTTGAATTCATCGATGCGATAAGTATTTATATAATCAAAGAAATTCATGCCAAAACCGCTGTTGATAACCTTTGAAAGAATATGCGGCTGAAGCTTAAGACGCGAAGCAAGTTCAACAAGCGACAGCTTCGGGTTGGTGTAGGGCTGGTATTTCTCCATGTAGCTGGTGACCTTCTCCTTAAGGATGTCGAGGTTCTCCATGGATACCTCCTCTTTCTCTTTGCCGATGTGATTGAGATAATCGATCACCTGGTGATCAAGTTCCACCTTGTTGAGTTCGTCGACTTGTGAAAGGGTCTGGGGTAGACGGAAGATGTCGGGTTCGTGAATGACGAAGTAGCCGAGGAAGAAGGTGATCACGGAAAAGGTCATCCAAAGGGTGTCGATGCTGATGTCGATGACGTTTGAAATTTCCCATCCGAACATCCAGGCCAGCACGGCTGCCACAAACGTGACAAACCACACCACCAAACAGGCGGCCTGGATAAAGAGCACCGTGTTGAGGTATTGCAGGTTTTGTTCGTAGGAGTTGCTGTTCTGGTAGTTCACCTTATAAAAATTGATGGCCCCCAGGCATTTTACCCAATAATAGATGTTCAACCCCAGGGCTACCGACGACATGCAGAAACGGATGATCCGCAACTCGGACTCCGGTTCGATGAGCTTGGCCTGAAACGCGGGCTGGTCCATGAGAAAATAGACCATGTAAACAAAAAACTGGACAAACACCGGCACGTAAAAGACCAGTCGAAGCTGATTTCGCGACTGGAACAGCAGGCGCTGGATATAGGCATAGAACAACGGTGCGTACACAAACAAAATAAAATCCGGGATCAGCTGCAGCTTGGGCAGCGTATGCTCCACTTCCGGGTAGCCCGACACCACTTTAATAAGCAGGATGGCCGACGTGAAGCCGATCAACAGGATGAGCCAGCGGTTAGCCTCCCGGTTGTACTCCTGTATGGTAGGAATGGTGACGATGAGCAGCAAGCCCTGGAACACGGAAAACAATAGCAACAGGTCATAGATGGAATAGAGCTGGAGTCCGCCGGAGATGTCTTCCCAGCCTGCAATCTCCACCCTGATCTTGCCCGTGGCCGAGCGGCGGTTGGTGGAGCGGTTGGCCATGGTGCGTCCCCCCGAGCTGCTCTCGGCCGATTTCCAGGTGCCGCGGGTGAACTTGTAGTCGATGCGTTCGCCGTTAAAGTAAATGAGCACCTGGTAGCTGCCGTCGATCTGTTTGCGGAGTTTGTAGTTCTTGTCGCCGGGGTTCCAGTTGTTGAAATTTCCCGTCACATAAAGCGATGCGTCGAACGGAGTGCTCTCGGGCACCTTGTCGACGATGAGGGTGTATTCGGGTTGCTTCTCCCACCCTTCTATGACGACCCGGATCAGGTGGGGATTGTCTTCCAACTGCCGGTTATAGACCCGGTTGGGCAGGATCTTGCCGTCGGCATAACCTTCTACGATCTGCCAGCCGCCCTGTGTGAATTTGTATTCGAAACTGGTGAGCGTGTCGGGGAGGTCGAAATAGTAGACACCGTCGGGGCGCCGGGTGAGCTTGAAGTTTTCCTCGCCGGGGCTCCAGTTATTGAAGGTACCGGAAATGAACAGGCTGGAATCTTTCAGGATAAACTTGGGGTGCTTAATGACTTCTATACGGATTTGTGCGCGCACATGAAAGGACGCCAACACCAGGAAAAGCGCAAAAAAATAGGGCCGCGAAGTGCGGTCTAGTCTGCTCACGAGGTTGGTAGGCGCCGGCATTTTTTCCGATTAAAACATTTCCCGAACAGCGAATATACGAGGTTTGGGGGATTAGCGTGGGGATCAAGCTGGAATTATTGAAACATCTGTGCAGCGTTTTTTTTGCAAATTTGACTGACCCTTTTTCTGGCCCTCTCATCCGAATCGTGAGCTGCCTTATGGATTTTTTTACATTTTTGTTGACGGGATAGGAACGGACCTTACAATCGCCCACAACGGCCGCCCCCTGTGAAACGCTCCCGGATAGCCCTTCACCATTGGCGGCAACGGGATTTTAAATTATGTTATGGATAAAAAAAGAAAGAAACAATTAGTCAACGAGCTCAGGATAAAAAGACTTGAAGCCATGCTCGCTTCGGACGATCCCAAGGACGTGCATTATGCAAAAGTGGAATTGGGAATTATTCCGGAGCCCATGACAGAAGAATTAATTCTCTCCACGGCCCCGGTTGATCTGGTCAAACTCGTGGTTACGAGGGCCGAAGATAAAATCAGCGCGATCTACAATTCAGATCCCCGAAAGTATAAGGATCGGGAGCTACTCTGGGGCATATTCCCAGAATACATTCGGTTCCTCCACGACATCTACTACTTCGAAATGATGGTCTTCATAGGAGACTGTGTCAAGTATGTGGACAGCGAAGACGACAAAGATAAAGCCAGGCTAATTGAGGGCTATAATTTCTTTGGCTTCCCCGGCATCGCACTGCCGATGATCGATGGTGACTGGGAAGGGATTGAAAAATGGCACGATCGGCATCGCACAGCGATTTCTGAAAGCTTGATAAAATTCATCCGGGATAACGTTTCCAATTTCACATATTAAATTTGGAACTAACCTTCGTTCAAACCGACAACTGCAAAAAAATCAAGCAACCAACGATATGCCCCACTATATCCGTGTCTTAGGCGAGACAAATCCAGCGATACCCGTTACGAAGTTACGTGACTACCTACGCGAGCAGAATCTAAAAGCAACGCTTGAAGTTGATGACGGCGACGAAGAAGATTGGACAACCTTGCTGGTGAAGGATGCAAAAGACCGGGATATCATTCTGATTGAAAAAAATATTGTTCTTGAGGGAGAGCTCGGTGAAGAAGAAATCGAGGAGTTTCAGGAGGAGGTATTAGATTATAAACCCACTTCGGCCGCCACGTGGTTAACAGAGTATCTCAACGAGGTAAAGGTAATTTACGCTTTTCAAATCCTGAATAGCGTAGACAATGAGGAGAATTGGTCCATCGTTGGCGAACTCAAATCAATGATATGGCAGAGCACAAAAGGCATAATTCAAGCCGACCATGAAGGATTCTCCAACCGGGAGGGCTATCACATTCTCTGGCAATTCCGGGACGATGTTTCAGGGGAATGGAGTATGGCCGTTAACGACATTCACGGGCATTGGACTAAATTTATTATGGATTTAGGTGACCCTGCACAACGGGAGGAATTTTGGAATGGCAAGGTCCCCAAAGGCGCGCGAAAGATTGAATAAAATACAGTAAAAGAGCGCATTGCCGGAGAACATCCGGTGTCGTGGATGGGTAAGGTCTCCGCTGAAGCAAGCGGGATCGTCAAAGTCCTGCAGAATAATTTTCTCCCTGTGCAACATTCTGGTAGCTTTGGGCGTCTTAGCAACACAAAACCGACCTGCTTATGTTCCGTAATTACTTCAAAGTCGCCATCCGAAACCTACTCCGCCAGAAAGGCTTTTCGTTCATCAACATCTTCGGCCTGGCGCTGGGGATCACGTGTACGGCGCTTATCGGGATGTGGGTCAATGACGAGTTGAGTTATGACCGGTTCCACAACGACTATGAGCGGCTATACCGGATCACGGCAACCCTGCCCGAGATGAAGGTGCACGCCGCCGTAACCCCCGCCCCGTTGGCACAGGCGATAAAGAACGAGATCCCCGAAGTGGAAGACGTGGTGCGTATCTCCAGCGTGAATCGCGAGCTGATCCAGGTGGGTGACATCAAGTTCGAAGAGGATGGTCTCGTTTTTGCCGATTCGAATTTCTTCAAGATGTTCAGCTTTCCCCTGATCAAGGGCGACCGCGAAAAAGCCTTGCTGAACCCGGAGGGCATTGTGATCTCCGAAAAAATGGCCCTCAAATATTTCGGCACCACCGACGTGCTCGAAAAAACCATCCGCAAAGACAACAAAGAAGACTTCACGGTGACGGCCGTTATGGCCAACATCCCCGACAACTCTCATTTGCACGTCGATTTTGTCGTGCCCATGCGCTTCCTGGCCCGTACAAACGACGACCTCAAAAAGAACATTTGGGACAACTACAATTGGTACACCTACTTTAGACTGAGCAGCAAAGCCCCGCAGTCGAAGGCGGGCATTGCGGACCTGGAAAAAAAGATCCAAAACGTCTATAAGAAAAACGAAACCGTACTAAAGGTAAGCTTCATACTGCAACCGCTGGCGAAGATCCATCTCTATTCCAATTTCCTGGCCGACCTTCCCGGTCACGGCAACGCACAGAACGTATACATTTTTATGGTGGTGGCCGTCTTCATCCTGGTGGTGGCATGTCTGAATTTTATGAACCTCGCCACCGCGCGCGCCGCACGACGGGCAAAAGAAGTTGGGCTGCGCAAAGTGGTGGGTGCCATAAGGCCTCACCTCGTGGGACAGTTCCTCGCCGAGTCGTTGATCGTCGCCTTGCTTTCGCTGGTGCTGGCCTTGCTGCTGATCTATCTCGCACTCCCCTATTTCAATACACTGGGTGGAAAAAATCTCTCCCTTGATCTTACCAACGTGAGGCTCATCACAGGGCTGTTGGGTATCACGGTCGTCACCGGTTTGTTGGCGGGCAGTTACCCGGCGCTCTACCTCTCGGGATTTCTTCCGGCCACGGTGCTGAAAGGAAATTTCAACGGCGGTGGCTCCGGAAGCTTGTTCCGGAACACCATGGTGGTGATCCAGTTTGCCGTGTCGATCTCCCTGATCGTCGGCACCGCGATCGTCTATCGCCAACTGAAATACATCCAACACCTGAACCTGGGCTTCGACAAGGAGAACCTGCTGTATGTGCCCATGACCGGCGAGATGTGGGGCAAATATGAATCGATGCGCACCAAGCTCGCCAGCAACCGGCTGACCAGTCAATACTCCTTTATCTCTGGCCTGCCGACATCTTCTTCCGGCGCCACGGTCAGCGTGGAGTGGAAAGGAAAGGACCCGAACTCGCAGCCCCTGTTCTACAACACGGCCATCGACGAAAACTTCGAAGAGGTTTTTAAGGCCACCTTCGTGGAGGGCCATGGTTATACTGAAAATGCCAAGGCCGATTCCACGAGTATCATCGTGAATCAAGCCGCACTAAAAACGATGGACATGCCGTTGGAGTCCGCCGTGGGAACCAGGATCACGGTGTGGAACAGAGAGCTCACGATCATTGGCGTGGTGAAGGACTTCAACTTCAAACCTGTTCAGGAGCCTATCGGTCCGATGTTCCTGAATCGCAATACTTGGGGAGGATATGCCATCGTCCGCACGCTGCCCGGTGAAACGGACAACACCATCAAGGCGCTGGAGCAAATGTGCAAAGAGATCAACCCAAGCTATCCCTTCAACTACAATTTTGTGGACCAGGATATTGCCAAATTATACACGTCCGAGCAACGGTTGGGCAACCTGTTCAATGTCTTTGCCGTGTTGGCCATTGTGATCTCTTGTCTTGGGCTGTACGGTTTATCGGCTTATCTCGCCGAGCGACGCACGCGCGAATTGGGAATACGCAAAGTGCTTGGTGCTTCAGGATTCCAGTTGGTTTATTTATTGTCAGCGACCTTCACCCGCCCCATCCTCATCGCTACGGCCATCGCCGTGCCGCTGGCCTGGTATGGGATGAGTCAATGGCTAAACGGCTTTGCCTTTCATGTGGATATTGACTGGACGATCTTCGCTATCGCCTTTGTGTCGGCGCTGATCATTGCCTGGTTGACGGTGAGCTTTGAGTCGATCAAAGCGGCGACGACAAATCCGGTGAAATCGTTGCGATCGGAATAGATCCTGAAGGAATTTTCTGCGTTATTTTTATAGCACAAGCCTCAAGGGCTGTGGCTGTGGTACGGAGTCTTTTGGTTTGGGCTGTCTAGACTTATTCTGAGCTTTTTATGGCCCTGGCCTACCTATGGTTCGTCTACGTACGGCCCCATCTATGACTTATCTATAGCTTGACACGGACGGGCAATGGTCTCACAACGGTTCCGTAACGTTTGATAGTTGCCGTTGCGGGTAGTGTGACCAAAACTAAAATATCTGATCAGTCGAATAAGTGAAAAAATCATCTTCCGCTTCGCGTATTTTTCTTTGCACGTCATCATAACGTGGTTCCAATGGAATAAGCCATTCTCCCTCAAAATCAATTAGTCCATAGCAACTATCCCCATAAACGATATACCCATATCCATACGGATCCTCGTCGCAAACGGAAAAATCGCAAGGAATTATCACCTTGCCCGACGCATCGATTACACCTTCGAACTCCTCGTTCCGTTGCCCTCCGGGAGTGTCGATTTTCTTGGACTGTACAACGATGGCCTGTTTGTGCGCATTCATCTCGGATTTTATTTTAGTAAAGCGAGGCGGAAGATTGATCACTTCGCCGTCGAGCGATAAGAACGAAGAACGTCCCTGTGACCATTGAGGATGCAGTTCTATCTTTATATAACCGTTTATGAATTTTTCTCCGGCCCGGCTAAGGCTATAAGTCGGATTTTCTTCCAATACGCCATGATCTATCGCAAGCGTATCGATCTTCCCGGTTTTTAAATTGAACAGTACATATCTGTATTTCCACGGTTGAAAATCCGGATAACGGGCAAACAAATCGATTTTTTTTTCATGCGCGGAGTCGGGCTTTTTCAATTCGTACTTCTCAAGCCAATACGACCTCTCGCTGCCGGAAAGCGAATGAAATCTAGGATTAGTTAATTCTATAAAGGCCATACCGTCCGAAGTGACCTTTATGTCCCTGATACGTTCATTAGGATGTATTATCCATTCGCCCTTTGCGTTGACTACACTATTCCCTCTCTCCTCATAAACGACACCAAAATTATTATAATAAGATAGTACCCGGCCGTTATAGACAGTATCACCCGATACCATGTTTATCAGCAAGGACCCGTGTTCTTTTGAGCTAGAATGCTTATCGACAACAGCCATATTGTCCTCTGAAATGTGATAACCCGCATTTTTTCTGAATGGAATGATTATGTTTCCACGATAATCAAAACATGCACTCTGTTGGTCCTTGCGTATTATAAGATAGTCCCCCTGGTGATCAATGGCATCATACAGGGGCGGTATGATGGCCTTGCCCCTCGCCGTAAATAGACCGCACTTTTCCTGACAAATCAAGAGATAGCTTCGTTTTCCTGGAGGCCTTAACACAGTCACACGCTCAACGGGTTCGCGAATGATGGCATTGAAACTCAAATCCAGGATACGCGTTTTTCGAAGTTTTTCTTCATAATAAGTGATCAACCCCAAATCCGGGATAACCCCGACCCTCGGGGTTAAAAACCTCATCACGTTCCACTTGTTGAAAACCGAATCAAGGTTCAAGTTGGCCGACCGTATGAGTGGATTTGACGCATTCAACTTCAATACAAAAAGTGTGGTTCTATGGATGGGATCCAACCCGCGTACCTCTATATATCTTTTTCTGCGAACAACAATCGCGTACTTTAAGTGTTTAAATCGCCTGTATCCGGCCTCATAGGAATTGCTACTAAACGTATATCGACCCGCCTCTAATTGCACTTCAAATTTCGGAGTTCTTTCTTTTGAGTATTCGATTCTCACTTCGCGATTCTCATCATAGGAATATGCGTCGAGTTTCTTATAGTCTGAGGTTCGCTTGAAAGTTCCTTCCTTGCGAGGAGAGACAGCATTCTTCTCATAAAAAATCTTTGTCTTTAAAAGGCCATCTGCTCCGAAGTATTTCTCACAAAAAAGCAAACTATCCCTTGCCGGCAAAGAATCCCTTCGCACAAGCCTACCCCGTTTATCAAAATTATCGCGAACGGTACAATGGAGCCTTCTTCGGTATTTTTCACTCCGATGGTCAAAGAGATAATAATGGATATAGCGGACGGTCGTTCTGTCCTTGATCTTGCCATTTCTATAGTGGGTCTCAACTGTCGTAAGGCTGTCAATGGTCTCTTGCTGGGAGTATGCCGTCACGACGAAGATAGAAAGAAAGCTTGCCAGAAGAACGGGTGTATGCTTGGGCCAGGAACTCATTTGTTATGCAAAAAGTGCAGCAAATATACACACTTTAGGAGTCCCTCGCTCATCGAAGAGTTTTGTCAAAAATGACAGAGAGGCAAACCATAAACATCATTTTTGGCTGCACAGGTTCATCAGCCCCTTCAGTGGGATTCTTATGGTGTTTAAATCACTTCTTTTGCTCCAGCACCGGTCGTGGGTCGAAGACTACTTTGAACCAGCTGATCTTTCCATTTTCCACGCGATACCACCCACTGCAAAACACCGTAACGCCCGACATCGTGATGTCATAGAAAACGCTGACATCGGTGATGTCGGCGAAAGCTTTTTTGACGTCGTATTTCAGACGCATTTTTTTCATGTCTTCGATATAAATGTCGGCGCCTTCGCGGGTGCCGAGGACGCCGGTGAAGGTCATGTCGTCGTGGAGTTGTTCGCGGGCGGTGGCGAAGTCTTCGTCGTTGAGGGATTGGATGAAGAGGAGTACTACTTCGCGGGCGGTGACGGGTGAGATGAGAATTTCGTTTTCCTGGGTCATGGCGGTTGGGCTTTATTGAATAGTGAAGATACAATATCGTGCCATGATCTATGAGCGTGATGCACCTTGTTTTCTGAGGATATATCCATTTTGAGATTCGGAGAGGCTTGTTCGCCTGTGTTTCAGGGGCGACGGAGTGAGCATTTTTCTCTACATCATTCTATGTCCGGCCAGGGATAGTAGTGGAAAGCCCGAAGTGCGCGGGCTCAAGCGTGGACGGACTTGGAACGGATAGCCCGACCCGAGGCCTCCGAGGGGGCCGCCAAATGTTCTTCGGCCTCCCACATTCAAAGTATGGCTCGCGAACCTTGTCAGAACTAAAGCCTTAAAAGATCCGGGCTTTAGCCTTGACCTCTCCCGCTGTTGCCCTCAACCACGACGATAGCTTCATCGCTATCCTTTGCGTGACTGCCACGCTATCACCGTGGTCAGTCCGCCAGTTGGCGGACAGGGCCGTGGAGTTCCTTTTGGAAATATCCTATGCCGCCTTCTCTTCTTCTTTATAGAACTCGGATTCTTCCAATGCCACTTTCTCTACCAACAAGCTGAGCAGTCGTTCACGAATCGTTCGATACTCCGGAAGATTCACCGTATCTTTTTTATTCCGGGGACGCGGCAAATTTACTTCCTCAATCTCGCGAATCGTCGCGGCCGGACCGTTGTTCATGACGACAATCCGATCGGAAAGAAATACGGCCTCTTCAATATCGTGAGTTACCATAACAATCGTTTTAGAGCGATGCGTCAGGTTCCATAATTTCAATAGCTCGATGTGAAGGGAAGCTTTGGTCAATGCATCCAGTGCACCAAACGGCTCGTCTAGTAAAAGAACCTCCGGATCAATGGCGAATGCCCGGGCGATGGCAACACGTTGCTTCATGCCACCAGAAATTTGCTTTGGATACTTCTCCCGATGTTCCCAGAGGTTCACCATCTTCAGATACTTTTCAACTACTTCATGCTTCTCTGCTTTGCTCTTATTTTTCAATGCGGCGTCCACCGCTTCGAAAATATTTTGATACACGGTCAGCCACGGAAGCAGGGAATAGTTTTGAAAAACGATGCCACGGTCAGGTCCGGGCCCTTTTATTTCTTTGCCATTTAATACCACTTTTCCTTTTGTTGGAAAGACCATCCCTCCTATGGCGTTCATGATGGTCGACTTCCCACAACCTGAATGGCCAATGATTGAAATGATCTGTCCCTTTTCAACTTCCAGGTTGATATCGTTCACGGCTACAAATTTGCCTTTCAACGTATGGAAGGCTATTTCCATATTTTCAATTTTCAGATAGCTCATACTAATTTCAGTTAGATTGAATACGTCACTTTCTTTTCCAAATACGAGAAGCCCCAGTCGAGCAGCAATCCTACCAACCCAATGATCAGTATTGCCGAGATCACGCGTTCAAGGCTTAAAGCATTCCAACTGTCCCACACAAAAAATCCTATGCCCATTCCACCGGAAAGCATTTCACCCGCCACGATCACCAGCCACGCCACGCCGATGCTCAGTCGTAGCCCCGTGATCATGTGCGGAAGACTATAGGGAATTAAGACCTTTGTGAGGTACTTCCACCTTGAAAACCCAAAGGCTTTGGCTACATTTTTATGGTCGTCCGGAATGGAAGCTACTCCAAAAGATGTATTGATGAGCGTGGGCCATAGGGATGTAATCACAATGATAAAGACCGTTGCATGGCTTGCCGACTGGAATGCAACGAGGCCGATGGGGAACCAGGCCAAGGGAGACACGGGTTTCAAAATCTGCACGATGGGATAAAATACTTTCCGGCAAAAAGAGTTGGAACCCATCAACACTCCAATGGGTATGGCGATGAACGATCCCAATAAAAATCCCGTAAATACCCGGCTTAACGAACTAAACAATTGCAAGGCTATGCCTTTTTCGTTCGGTCCATAGTCGTAAAAGGGGTCGCTTATCAATTCCAAAAAAACGACCGACGTAGCTTTAGGGCCGGGAAGTTCTCCTTTTGTGATCAGGCTGATGAAATACCAAAATCCGATCAGCCCGACAAATCCCAAAAGGTTATAGGAAAGGCCAACCAGTACCGATGCCATTTTTCTCAAAACAGGTTGCCACCTGGATGACGAAGGGGAAGCATTATTCTCTTTTGTCAATTCGCCCGCCACAGCGGTGGGGATGTCAATTGCTCTTTTCATACTGCTTTTTTTTAGTTACCCTCCGTCCTGTTGACGAAGGGTAATCTGATTCCTATTGATTAATGCTATTCACTTGCTTCAAATAATCAGCGGGCGCGTTCGGATCAAACTTTGCCTTATCCAGATCGATGACAAAAGGTTTCATATCATCCTCCGGAATTTTGATCTTCATACTCGTGGCCACCTCCTTATACAGGTCCTGCAAAATAAGTTTATCGGCAATCGCATTGTAGTCGGGCGCTTCTTTGAGATAATCAAACCGCATGTACTGCGCCATGAACCAGATCGCATGTGATTTTCGTGGAAGATTGGTTTCACCATTACGGTGGAAAAGCATGTAATTGTCCCTGTAGATCTCTATTCCCTGATCACATCCTAAATTGTAATCCCCCATAAGCCTGGCTTCAATAACATCTGCGGGAGCATTTACATACGGCAATTTGCCAATGATCTCTGCTGCTCTTTTTCTGTTCGCGCGGTTATCCAGCCACTTGCATGCTTCCAGCACAGCCTTCATTACATTTTTCAGATCTTCGCGTCTGGTTTCGCTGAATTTTTTGTTTACCACCAACGCTTTTTCAGGGTGATGCTTCCAGATATCCTGCGTGGAAATTTCTGTAAACCCTATCCCTTGCTTAACCGCGACCCCATTCCACGGTTCCCCAACACAATAACCATCCATGTTACCCACCTTCATGTTGGCCACCATTTGAGGTGGCGGGATCGTGATGATCTTAGCAGTCTTCTGGCTAACGTTCGCAGCCGCTAACCAATAGCGCAGCCAGACATCGTGGGTACCCCCTGGAAAGGTCATGGCGAATGTAACTTCTTTATCAGCCTTCAGTTTAGCCGCCACGACAGACGCCACTTTGCCGGTCTGTTTAAAACCTACTTTGCCACAAAAATCCTTCGACAAGGTGATGGCCTGACCGTTGTTATTCAGGATCATCGCCACTTTCATTTCCGAGCCTGCCTTACCTCCTATCCCTGTGTAGACCGAAAATGGCATGCTGAAAAGACAATGGGCTCCATCCAATTCACCGGTTAAAATTTTATCTCTGACATTCGCCCAGGAAGCTTCTTTCGTTACCTCCACGTTTACACCGTATTTTTCAAATAAGCCAAGCTCCTTGGCCATAATGATTGGCGCACAATCCGTCAGGGGAATAAATCCAAGCCGAATGACCTCTTTTTCACTCACATCATTTTTAACCGGCGCGGCTGAAGCCAGTACCAATACGATAAAGGGGAGCACGAACCAGGAGAAAGTTGCTTTTAAATAATAGGTTATGTTTTTCATGATCGTTTCGGTTTAGGTTACTTCAGAATGAATTCAGGTTTGATCGAGATCATCAGGTAAGCCCAGCTCGAAAACGTGTCAGCATTTTTTACATTTTTCACCTTCGTCGAAACGAGAGTGGACGTTGAGAACATGGAAGAATATCCACCTTCAATGTTGATCGCCTTTGTCAATCCATAATTGAATACGAAATCAAGCTCCGTACCCAGCGCTTTATCTAACGCTGTGCCCACTTCATTTGTCACTGCCGTTGGAAGTACGAAACGATGTGCATCCAGGGAAAGCGTGAGGTTGTCTTTAGGTTTGAATTTGGTTTTGAAATAATAATCCACCAGACCACTGGATCCAAAGCCATCGGCAACATAGAAGTAATCCATGTAGCCCCAGAATTTATGCGGTGTGCCGTATAAAGGATCGAAGCGTTGATATTTTTTTGTGGGATCAGATCCATTATTTCCGGAGGTGACATCCACACCCGGTCCGAGGCTAAATTTTCTTCCGGCTGCGTACAGGGTGGATAATGAAAGAAGATACTCATCCAATGCTGTGCCCTCACGATATTGTCCACCCTGATAAAAAGCACTCGCGGCAAAGGTCAGTTTTCTAAAAGCCGTTCCAAAGGCGTTACCACCAATGGTATATCGGCTCCAAACGCCTCTATCATAGATAGGAGTCTTTTTGTCAACGTCGGCCGCTGCAAAGTGAAATTTGCTGAAGTCATCCTTGAAGGCAAGGAAAGATACATTTCCAAAATAAAGTTTTTTAGCGAGGTATAAGAACTGCATGGATTTATAGAGGGTGCTCATACCATTCGTACTGGCCGCATAACCCGTAGGCGTTCCATTGTAGATCGTATTCGATTTCCGTTCGGCATTTTGATTGTAAGCCGCACCTAAATGTGCCGTCCAACCATTATGTTCAAATTTAAGCAAAGCCGCATCGTGTCTTCGGGCTTGCTGAAGCCAGTCAAGATTTCCGAGGAGTCGCACATCATCGTATACCAACTCCTGGCGTCCTATTTTCAATGTGAAGTTTTTGACGACCTTGCCTGTATCCACCAGGCTGATTTCACCCCACGCTTCATGAACCATAAACCCATCGTAAGCATCGTTCGTGGTGCGGTTTATCGATGAGGCATCTTGTCCCCATACTCTGACATCTTGTAGGGAAGCATACAACTTAAAACGATACCCTGCATAACCGAAATTGACACGCGTACGTTGCGAAGTAAACATAGCAGGAACCGTGTCTCGAACGGAAGGTGTACCCTGTCCGTCGCGTAGTTCAGTTCGTGTTCTTATCTGTCCGGAAACCGTGAATTGTGCCTTCAGCTGGCTGGTCAGGCACAGGCAAAAAAGAAGGGCTAAAATTGGTGAGTAAGTTTTCTTATCCATATTTTTGATTTTTAGTGTCACAACTAAATGATTGTCCCCTGGAAGAATTCGCAGTTCTGAAAGGGGACTCTTTATTTTTAGGGATCCATTACCTGGTAACAGTCTCCCTGGAGTTGATTTATCTCAATTAATTTCTGGATTCACTGTGTTATATCTTAGGTTATAGGTTAGGCCATATCTTCTTCCCGTACAGATCCGTGTCTTCGGGTTCAACACCAACACGAGTTGGGCATTCTTAGAAAGACTAAAGGCAAGCGAGACAAATGATAGCATCGTAACGGCGATGCCGGTCATAAAAAGGCTTTCGCGAAAAGCGACTGTTGCTGAAGCAAAAAGAAATCCTGCGAGCCAAAACCAGCCAAAAAAACAAAGGACGGGGGTATGAAAAGTCCGCAAAGGGACAGTCTTAAAATTCAATAAATTGATGTTGGTTGCTTTGGTCGTGGGGGGTGCTACCATGTGTATTACGTGTTTTTACGTAATACAAGTAAGTAATTATTACGTAATAAACACGTAAAAATACGTATAAAATTACCGAAACGGATTTAAATACGTAGAAAATCGATTGCGATGTACGTGTTTAGTTTGTCCCAGTTCAACATTATCAGCAACAGCCGCTGCCTTCGCTATTCGTTTCGACAGGCTACTCCGCATCGCCAGGATAAATGATAACTTGACATTTGAATACGCGCTATGAATAAATCCATTCCTCCGGGCTACTCATTTTTTCCATCCATGGTCCGCACATACAAGCAGACCAAAAATCCTATCGGGACCATGCAGGAGAGCATGAGCCGATTCAACGGAACCTATTCTGTCAACCTCGGCATGATGCGCATGATTGCCACACAAGATGCCGGTTTGATCGAATATGTTCTGAAATCAAATCATCGTAACTATCATAAGTCACCGATACAGACTGAATATCTGGGCAAATTTCTGGGCAAGGGACTGCTTACCGCCAACGGCGACTACTGGTTGAAACAGCGGAGACTCATTCAGCCGGGGTTTCACACCGAAAAAATACATGCGCTTTATGCGACCATAAAGCGCACGGTCGACGAGTTCCTGTTAACGTTCCCTACGGGCGATGTGGATGTATACCCACTCCTGCACAAACTCGCTTTCGACATCGTTATCAACACGTTGTTTACGGTCAACGTACCGGCAGCGCAGCGACAACAACTGGCCACCTTCATCAGTGATGTGCAGGAGTATGTCATGAGAGAGGTGCGCAATCCTCATAAACGCTGGTGGTTTCGTTTGTCTGGTGAACTACGCGAAAATCTCGATAAGGCGGCAGGCGCCAGGGATGTAATCCGCTCTCTCATCCGGCAACGAAAACAGGACCAAGGCCGGCACAACGATCTGCTCGATATGCTACTCGAAGCACGCTACGAAGAAAGCGGTCAACCCATGACCGAAGAGCAGGTGATCGACGAGATCTTAATCATTCTGATTGCAGGTCATGAGACTACTGCCAATGCCCTATCGTGGTCGTTATACTTACTGGCGCATCATCCTGATGAATTACGGATGGCGAGAGAGGCATCGCGGTCTCTTGAATTGCATCAAGTCGTTGGGAACGAAGCGCTGAATAATGTGATCAGGGAAAGCATGCGCCTATATCCACCCGCCTGGATCAGTGACCGGGTGGCGTTGGAAAACGATGCGTACGCAGATTTTTCTATTCCAAAGGGAACGGTGATCGTCATCTTCTACTACGGGTTGCATCGCGACGCCCATGAATGGAGTGATGCACTGTCATTCAAGCCTTCCCGATTTTCAAAAGAGCATAATAAGGACATTAAGAAAATATACTATCCATTCGGAGCAGGTCCTCGCCTGTGTATCGGTAACAATTTCGCCATGGCGGAGATGGTGATCTTTCTACAGTCGTTCATTCAGATGTTTCATGTCGAGCCGGGCAATATCGAACCCAATATTAAGCCATTGGTTACGCTGCGGCCGGATAAAGTGATGCTGAAGGTGAAGACTGTTTAGGTGCAAATACATTAAACCGCAGAGGCGCAAAGGGCGCAAAAAGAACGCAAAGAAATGCAAAGGCGCAAAATACGCAAGGGAGATTCCTCTTTGCGTACTTTGCGCCTCTGCGGTTCAAAAATGAATTTTAGCTGTGGTCTATTTTTTCAGCGATGCGAGATCGATCACAAACCGATACTTCACATCATTCTTCAACATGCGCTCATACGCCTCATTGATATACGGCATATCGATCACCTCCACATCCGAAACAATGTTATGATCCGCACAGTAATCTAGCATCTCCTGTGTCTCCGGGATGCCTCCGATGAGGGAACCGATGATGCTGCGGCGGCGCATGATGAGTTCGAAGGCGGGGACGGCAGAAGGAGTCGGGGGCACGCCCACCACGATCATGGTGCCGCTGGTGTTGAGGAGGTTGAGGTAAGTGCTGTAATCGTGGGGAGCAGACACCGTGTTGAGGATGAAATCGAAATGATTGGTCAATGATTTCATCTTGTTCTTGTCGGACGTGAGCGCGAAGTGGTGCGCACCCAATTTCTTGGCATCGGCTTCTTTGGAAGGCGAACTGCTGAGCATAGTGACTTCGGCGCCAAAGGAGGCGGCGAACTTCACGCCCATGTGGCCCAGTCCTCCCAGACCTAGCACACCCACTTTATGACCTTTGCCTACGCCAACATGGCGAAGCGGTGAGTACGTTGTGATGCCGGCGCAGAGCAGCGGGGCCACGCCTTCGATTGAGAGTTTATTGGATACTTTAAGCGTGTAATCCTGGTCCACTACAATTTGTGTGGAGTAGCCGCCATAGGTGGGCTTCTTGGTGACACGCTCGAGTCCGTTATATGTCGCGGTCATGCCGTTGTCGCAGTATTGTTGCAGGCCTGCCTGGCAGTTAGGGCACGTGCGGCAGGAGTCGACGAAGCAGCCGATGCCGGCGAGATCACCTGCGGCAAAGCGCTTTACGTTGCTGCCTACTTTTATGACGCGGCCTACAATCTCATGGCCGGGGACCATGGGGAAGATGGAGCCTCCCCATTCGTCGCGCACCTGGTGCAGGTCGGAGTGGCAGACGCCACAGTAGAGGATGTCAATTTGTACGTCGTTCACACCCACATCGCGCCGGTCGAAATTAAACGGTGCCAGGGGTGCCGCAGCGTTTTGAGCTGCGTATGCTTTTGTTGCGATCATGTTTTAGGTTTTGGGTTTTTAGGAAATGTATGGGTTCGTTCTTCTCTTTTACTTTTGTTGGGCTACTACTTTCACACCGGGCACCGTCGATCCATTGCGGATCTCTTCACTGGCAACCCGCACGAGTTGATCGCCCGGTTCCAGTTTGCCATAGATCTCGGTCAGGCCATAGGCCGAGCGACCTAACTCTACGTCTACCCACTCCACGGTGTTGTCTTTGATGCGAATGACGAAGATATTTTCCGCTGCATTCACCACGGCCGACTTGGGAACGACGAACGTGCTGTCGTTCTTATCCAGGGGAATGGTGACGTCGGCGATCATGCCGGGGAGTAATTTCTTGTCTTTGTTCATCACATCCATCTCAACGCGTTCGGCGCGCAATCTTGTGTCGAGTGCGCCGGCGTGGCGGGTGATCTTGGCGTGGAAGGTTTCGTTGCTGCGGGCTTTTACCTTAAAGTCCACATCGTCGCCGGTGGCCAGGTAGGATGTGTAGGCTTCGGGTACGGAGATCACGAGACGCATGTGTTGTTGTTCCTGCAGGGTGAACAGAGGTTTTTCGGAACCCTTGCCGGCAGGGCCCACGTTGGCGCCGGGGTTCACATTACGCGCGCTGATGACGCCACCAAACGGGGCGCGGATCTCCAGGTAGTTGCGCGTGTTCACGACCTCATTTTGGAAGGCCGAGGCCGAGGCCAGTTGCTCGTAGTCCGAGTTCATTTTTGCGCGGGCCTGGTCGAGATCGTTCTGTGAGATCGTGCCTGGCGTTTTGCTGGTTTCGAGCAAGCGTTCATAGTTGGCTTTGCTGGCCGAATACACGGCTTCCTGCGATTTCTGACGTGATGCCGCACCGTTAAGGCGCGAGGTGATCTCAGGTGCTTCCAGCGATGCAAGCAATTGGCCCTCCTTCACTTCCGTGCCGACGTCGACATAGATCTTTTTCACAAAGCTATTTTCGCGGGCATACAGGTCCACTTGTTGAAAGGAGATCAACTCGCCGGGAATGTGCAGCGAAGTGGCCAGCTTCTGCCGTTGGGCGGAAAGCACTTCTACCGCGGGTGCCGCAGCTTCTTTTTCGGGTTTGCCCGCCGATGCACCACACCCTACGAGGACGGCCGACGCCAGGGTGATGGCCGCCAGGCTGGTGAGCACGGCAAAGCGATTGAAGTATATGGTTTGGTGGTTCATAGTCTGTCTCATGACGGGATATAAAATTTACTGTCTTTGTCTTCAGGATCGAGGGATACGGATTGGGTTGTGGTCTTGCCTTGCACCCATGCAAACACGAGGGGCAACACCACGACAACGGCTACGGTAGACGCGAGCAGCCCGCCGATCACGGCACGTGCCAACGGCGCCACCTGGTCGCCACCTTGCCCGTGGCCAATGGCCATGGGGATCATGCCCACCACCATGGCCACCGTGGTCATGAGGATGGGACGCAACCGCAGGGCCGCTGCTTCGCGGGCCGACAACAGGGCGTCGCCGTTGTGCAGGCGCAGCTGTTCGGCGTTGGTGATGAGCAACACGGCGTTCGCAATGGACACCCCTACCGACATGATGATGCCCATGTAGGATTGCAGGTTTAGGGTGGACCCCGTGAGGAGCAACATGCCCAGCGCACCCAGGATCACCGCGGGCACGGCCGTGAGCACGACGGCCGATACTTTAAAGGACTGAAAATTCGCCGAAAGCATCAGGAAGATCACCACGATGGCTACCAACAGACCCGACTGCAAATTGTCGAGCGTTTCGGTGAGCACCAGGCTGAGCCCGATGGGTTCGATCACCATGCCGCGGGGAATCTCGCCCAGGCCCTGGAGGGCCTTCTTCACGTCGGCGGTGGCCGTACCCAGGTCGGTGCCGCGCAGGTTGGCGGTCACGGACAAGGATGGCAGCGCGCCAAGATTGTCGGCTTCACCATACGTAGTGTCCTGCTCGAAGGTGACCACGTCGCTGAGCACCGGACGCGATTGGTTCCGGAGAATCGGAACCTCGCCCAATTCATCTACCGAGGTAATTTGGTTTTCGGGTATTTGAACCTGCACCGCGTAGCTCAGGTTTGACGTTTCATCCAGCCACACGTTTTTCTCTGTGTAGCGCGACGACGACGTTGTGGTGATGAGCGAACGCGAAATATCGGTCATGTCCACCCCCAACTGTGCGGCACGGGTGCGGTCGATGTTGATGTTGAGGGCAGGATAGTTGATGGGCTGCGCGATCTGAATGTCGCGGAGGTAGTCGATCTCTTTCAGCTTGGCCACCACTTTCTTGGCATACTGTTCATTCAGTTTTTTGTTGCGTCCCACGATGCGCACCTCCACGGGTGTGGGCGACCCCTGGCTCAGGATCTTGTCGGTGAGCTCGATGGGTTCGAATGAGACCCGTACATCGGGCTGGGCCTCTTTCATTTTGGTCCGGAATTTATCCTTCAGTTCGTCCATGTTGCCTTCATACGACTCCTTCAACGCCACCTGCAACACGGCCTCTTGCGAGCCACTGGTGAACAGGTAGATGGGACTGATGGAAAACAATGGCGCGTGCTGCCCGATGAAAGCGGACGTGATGCCGATGTTCTCCTCTCCCACCAACTCTTTGAGAATGCTGATGGCCTTGATCGTTTTTTGTTCCGTGCGCTCGATGCGCGTTCCATCCGGGGCACGCAGGCGCACCTGGAATTGACCTGATGTCACCTTGGGCAACACGTCGCGGCCGATGGTGTTCAGCAACGTGATGGCGGCGCCGATGGCCACGATCAGGTAGACGGTGACCACCATTTTGCGGCGGGCCATGATGTGGTCGAGGAACTCCAGGAAGTTGTGGCGGAAGCGCGCAAAGCCTTTCAGCTTGCCATTGCCACCGTGTTCTTGCGCTTCCAGCATTTTCACTTTCAGATCGGCAGCATCCGCAGCATTGTAGTGCACTTCCTCCTCTCCTTCCTTCGGCTTGTGTCCCTTCATGATCCAGTTGGCCAATACGGGCACAAAAGTCTGCGACAGCAAATAGGACGTGATCATCGAAAACGCGATGGCCATCGACAAGGGCAGGAACAGCGAGCCGGGAATGCCCACCATGGTGAGCGCGGGGGCAAACACGGCAAGGATACAAAACAGGATCAGCAGTTTGGGGAAGGCAATCTCCTTACACGCATCCCAAATGGCCAGCGCCTTGGGTTTGCCCATGTCGAGGTGCTGGTGAATATTTTCAATGGTCACCGTCGATTCGTCCACGAGAATACCGATGGCCAGGGAGAGCCCGCTCAACGTCATGATGTTGATGGTCTGCCCGAACAGTTGGAGGAACAACACACCAGAGATGATCGACGTGGGGATGGTGAGGATCACGATGAGCGCGCCTCTCGGGTCGCCCAGGAACAAGAGCACCATCAACCCCGTGAGGATCGCACCGATCGCCCCTTCGGAAATAAGACTCTTCACGGCGTTGATCACATAGGTGGACTGGTCAAATTCGTAGGACAGCTTTACGTCGTCCGGCAATTGGGCTTGGAACGTCGGCAGGTTGTTCTTCAATTTCTGCACGACTTCCCAGGTAGAGGCATCCGCCGATTTGGCGATGTTGAGGTACACGGAGCGCTTGCCGTTCACCTGGGCATAGCCCGTGGTGATGTCGGCGCCGTCTTCTACGGTGGCCACATCGCCGAGGTAGAGGTTTTGCACGTCGCCCTTGAACAAGGGGATCCGCTCAAAGTCTTTGATCTTTTTGATCTGGTTGTTGGTCGGGGTGATGTAGTTGATGTCGCCGATCTTCATGCCCCCGGAAGGCGCCGATTGGTTGTTCAGGCGGAGCGCCTCCACCAATTGGTCGGGCGTGAGGTTGTGCGACCGGAGCAATTCAGGGTCGGCCTTGATCACCACGGTGCGCAGGTTTCCACCAAAAGGCGGTGCGGCCACCAGGCCTGGGATGGACGTGAAGGATGCGCGCACGTACACGTTGGCCAGGTCCATCAACTCATTGTTCGATCGTGTCTCGCTGGACAACACCAACTGCCCTACCGGCAACGTGGACGCATCAAAGCGGATGATAAAGGGTGGCTGCGATCCCGGTGGAAAGATGGCCTGAATGCGGTTGGCAAACGCGCTCAACTCGGCTGCGGCCTGCGCCATGTTCGTGCCGGGATAGAAGGTGATCTTCATCAGCGTGAGCCCTTGCGTGTTGCGGGTCTCGATGCTTTTGATACCGTTCACATACAACAGGATGTTCACATATTGCTTTCCAAAATAAGCCTCCATCTGCGTCGGCGTAAATCCCCCGTAGGGGTGCGAGAGATAGATCACGGGCAGGTTCATGGCCGGGAAAATGTCGATCTTGATGGAGCGTACGGCGCCGATGCCAAAGAAGAGCAGGCCGGCCACCAACACCAGAATAGAAATGGGTTTGCGAAGTGCTAAGCGTATTAAGTTCATACTTACGGAGCCTGGTTAATGAATAAATCGAAATCACCGGTAGCCGCTGCTTTCAACAGCAAGGCTTGCCACACATTGATATAGGCGACACTTCGGTCTACCTCCGCCTTGTTCAGGGCCAGCATGGCGATCTGCAAGTCGACGATGGTGGTGAGGCCGTTTCTGTACAAGACTGATTTTTGAAGATAGGCATCGGATGCAGCGCGGTATTGCAGCGGCACCTCCTGCAAGCTTTGCAGGCTGTTGGTGATGCGTTGATCGGAAAAGATAAGTTGGTTTTTGAGCTGCGTGTTGATCTGCTCGTATTCGTAGCGATACCCTTCGCTCACAAACCGCTGGGCACGCGCCTGTTGTCGCACCTTGATGGGGCTCACCAGGTTCCAGGCGATGCTCACCCCCGCCACGTAGTTGTAGCGCGAAGGATTGACGCCCTTGCCATAGTCGGTGCTGTAGCGATCGGGAAACTCCGGCGAATAATTATACTGAAAGCCTGAAGCCCGCGCTTGGTAGACACCAAACAAATTGACGCCGGGCAACATACTGCGCTTCGCCACACGGGCGGCACTGTTGGCCTGCTCGATGCGCGCCTGATAAAATTTTACTTGCGGATTGTTGGCCAGTTCCAAGGCGGTGTTGAAGTTCTGCGGTGTATTTCCTACGAACGTGGTATCCAACACAAAAGAGTCTGCTGTCATATTGAGCAACTGCGACAGCTGGTTGGTGACCAACTGCGCGTTGGTTCGCATCTCGATCAGTGAAAGCTTGGCCCGCGACACTTCCGAGTTGGCCAGGGATGAATCCACCCCGGGGTTGAGTCCTGTCAACGCCCGGGCACGAACATTCTGGCGCACGGCTTCGGCGCGGCGCAGGTTGGCTTCGGCGTTGCGGATGAATTGCTGGGCGACCAGCAAGTTGAGGTACGAGCCTGCGATCTTCACGCTGTGAATGAATCGCTCCTGCTCCAGGTCGGCCGAGTCGCGACGCACTTGCGCGTCGGCCAGTTGAATGCGCGACTGCACGCGGCCAAAGCTGAACACTTCCCAGTTGGCGTTCACGAGATAGAGCGCACCAAAGGCGGCGTTCCAGCTTTCATCGGCGGAGGTAGGTCCTGCCGAAGACACGCCGAGCACCCCTACCGCACCGAGGGGACCGAATTGCCCGTTCACCGTGCCGTAGTTTTGCTGTACCGAGGCGATGACGTTGGGCAGGTATTCATTGCGGGCATTCTTCGACAGCGCTTCGGATGCTTCCAGGTATTGCTGTTTGGCGTGAATGCTTTGATAGTTCCGGAGGCCTTCGGTGATCGCTTCTGATAATTTCAACACGCCCGTGTCCTGCGCGTGCAGGGTTTGTGGCGAAAATGCGGACAAAAAGCATCCCGCCCAAACTAAAAATAAAAACGCATAGCCCTGGCGTGAGGGCGATACGCTGGTGGTAATCGTTCTATTCATATTGGACTTGCTATACCGGGAAGCAGAACCGCTGTTCTTTGTCGCTTCCTCCGGTGGGTGGTGCAATCGTTTTCCGGGATCGTGTAAACTCGTTGAAGGGGGTATCGATTCGAATGGTGGTTTTCTCCTCTTGATAAACATGTTTAATTTTTCATACGTGCAGCCGTTTGTCACGGACCTTATTCATGCTTTCGGCGTGGGCCGAATACTTTTTTGGGTTGATCAATGGTTGACCAGTTTCATCGATCCTTCGCTATACCGCTGTCCTGTGTCGGGATATTTAAGCAGCAAGGCTTCGATGGCTTTCAAATCGGCCGGCAGCAAGGCTACGTCGGCTGCATCGGCGTTTTCCTGGAGATATTTTCTGCGTTTTGTTCCCGGTATGGGGATGATGTCTTCGCCTTGCGCCAGCACCCATGCGAGGGCCAGTTGTGAGGGCGTGCATTGTTTTTCCTTGGCAAAGGCGGCAAACGCATCCACCAGCTTGCGGTTGTTGTCCATGTGCTGGTCGTTGAAGCGCGGCAGTGTTCTGCGGAAGTCATCGGCAGCGAGCTTGTTGGTGTCGGACACGGTGGCGGTCACCAGTCCACGGGCCAGCGGGCTATAGGGAATGAACCCGATGCCCAGTTCGCGGCACAGCGGCAGGATCTCTTTTTCCACGTCACGTGTCAGCAGCGAGTACTCGCTTTGCAGGGCTGTGATGGGGTGCACGCGGTGTGCTTTGCGGATGGAGGCCGCGGAGGCTTCAGACAAGCCGAGGTAGCGCACCTTGCCTTCTTTTACCAGCGTAGCCATGGCGCCCACCATTTCTTCGACAGGCACGTTCGGGTCGATACGGTGTGCGTAATACAAGTCGATGGTGTCGATCTTCAGGCGGCGGAGGCTGTCTTCCACGGCCTTCTTGAGGTGGGCCACGGAGCCGTCGAAATAGGTGGAGCCGTCTTCGCGGCTGCGGAAGCCAAATTTTGTGGCGATAAAGATCTTGTCGCGATTGGGCACGAGCACTTGCGAAATGAGCTCTTCGTTGTGTCCCTTTCCATACATATCGGCCGTATCCCAGAAATTAATTCCCAGGTCCAGCGCCAGGTGCAGTGTGGCGATCGATTCAGTGTTGTCGATCGGGCCGTAAGCGAAGCTCATCCCCATGCATCCTAAACCAACGGCGGATAGCTTTTCGGTTGTGTTTCCCAGTGTTCTGTATTTCATATGCTCTGTATACGACAAAGCTACCCGTGGGGTGGCCCTGAAGGCTTATACATTTCAAACCAATACTTATAAAATTCAAACAATCTCACTGCCGGAAAGAAGTCGGCGTAAGGTGTGTTTGTTTTTTGAAAAAGGTGTTGAAGTACGCGGGATACTCAAACCCCAATCCGTACGCGATTTCGGAGACGCTCCAGCCCGTATGCTTCAACAGCGCCTTGGATTCTTTGATGACCCGTTCGGTGATGTGCTCGGTGGTGGTCTTGCCGGTTACTTCCTTCACGGCGCGGTTCAAATGATTGACGTGAACAGACAATCGTTCGGCGTAATCGTTTGCTGTGCGCAGCTTCAACACATGATCGGGGGAATCGATGGGAAACTGTCGCTCGAGGAGTTCAATAAATAAGGCGGCGATGCGCGACGAGGCGTTGGCGTATTTAAAATAGGCGTCGGCCGGTTGCAATTTCAGGGCTTCGTGGATGATGAGGTGCACGTAGTTGCGCAACAGCTCATACTTATAAATATAGCCCGAATCGATCTCCTGAAGCATTTTTTGGTAGATCTGGCTCAGGTGGTCCTGCTGCTCTTTATTAATAAAGAACACCGGGTTTCCGCCGATCTGGAACAGGGGCGACTCCAACAGGCTGTTGTTCCGGTGGACGTTGATAAACCCTTCGGTGAACAGACAGAAATAGCCGGCTTGTTTTTCGGAAGTGGCCTCCCAGGAATAGGGCACGTTGGGATTGAAGAAGACCAGCGCGGTGCGATTGATCTCGATCGCCTTGTCGGCATAATACAAGATCCCCTCACCGATGATGAGCGAGATCTTATAAAAATCGCGGCGGTTGTAGGGGGCAAATTTCTTGCAGAATTCGCGTGAGCTAACGTTGAAGTGGCCCAGTTCATTCTGCACCGCTCCAGCCTCGTCTTCGGGCCGGGCCTTTTGAGGATAACGCTTGTAAAAATCTGCCAGCGTCTCTTTTTTCTGCATGCGTCAAAGTTATAAAATTCAAATAGTCTATTACGAGGGAGATTGATGAAAGGTTAGAACTTATTTCGCGTCGGTAATTTCGCGGGGACTGGTGGCATTGATCCACACTTTTCCCCACCGCTGAGGAGTTTGTTCCACAAAAAAGCGAACACTGATCAGCTTTAGGATGGCCTTAAAAAGGAAGAGGCTTTCAAAACCGTCTGTTCTGAAAGCCTCTTAGGCTTGTTTTCCGAATGAGGCGGATAACGCCACTTCAAATACGATTAGTGTCTTGCCAATGGTGTGCCGGATTTCTTAACCTTTGCGAAATACTCACGAACGCGAGCTTGCTTCGGCCATGAGGCGCTCATATTCCCGTTGAATGGCCATCCATACGTGTACGCGATCGAAATGCGTAGCCACATAGTCGCGGGCGCGGAGGGCGAATGTGCTGCGCTTCTCCCCATCCTGCATCAAGGTTTCCATAGCCGTGACCAGGGCCATGCTGTTCTTCGGGGGCACGATGAGACCGGTCTCACCCTCCTGAATGATTTCGTTGCACCCGTTGATGTCCGACACCACACAGGGCACCCCGAGCAGGCATGCCTGCATCACCACATTGGGGAATCCCTCGCGGTAGCTGGGAAACACGAATACATCCGAAGCCATGATCCAGGGGCGTACGTCGCGTTGAAAGCCCGCCAGGATCACGGACTTGTCCTGCTGCAAGAACGCGAGGACTTCCGGAGGCAGGGGATCCAAGTCCTGCTCGAATGGACCAACCAAAACCAGGAACAGCCGCGACACCTTGCCTGCGGCGGTCTGCTTTGCCTTCAGCGTTTTAAAGGCCTCCACCAACTCCACAATGCCCTTGTCGCGCACGATCCTCCCCACAAAGGAAAAGACCACGTCGCCGGTTTCGATGCCCTGCTGCTGCCGCCAGGTGCGTGCCTGCTCCTCCAGGGCGGGTGTTCGCTGGAAGAACGAGGTGTCGATGCCATTGCTGCTTCCCTTGCCGATGATGGAAACTTTCTGCGGCGTGGTGTTCAACGCCTCCAGCATGAACGTCTTCAGACCCGTTGAGTTGGGATAGACGTGGTTGGCGCAGGCATAGGTGATCTTCTCCGTGATCTCCAGCACTTTTCGCTTCACGCCCGTGGCTTCCATGAGGGGAAGACCGGCCACGGTATGCATGCGAACGTCCACCCCACACCAACGCGCCGCCATCATGCCGAGCAGACCGGCCTTGGGTGTATGGGTGTGCACGATGTCCGGCTTGATCCGTTTGATGAGGCGGATGAGCTTCGCCAGGCAAGCCAAGTCCTGGAGGGGCGTTATTTTCCGGGTGAAGGGCAAGATCAGGTGCGGCACGCCCTCCTTCTCCACTTCGGGGATCTCGGGGCCGTCGGCGCTGAGCGTGTAGACGTCATAGCCTTGCTCCTTCATATAGCGGAACTGGCCCTTCAACAAGAGGTGCAATGAAATGGGGACCGTGGTGATGCGAAGCAGGACTGGCCTTTTGTTATTCATGTTGCGACAGGATAAGGTCCGCGGTCTCGCCCATGGAAAGGCTGGTCATGCCATGGCGCTCGCGGCAGACCGCAAAAGTATCGAGGATGCGCTTCAAGCCTTCCATGCTTTGCGCGGGATAATTTCCAAAGTTATGAGGATGCCACCACAGGTGATATACCAGCTGCTGTTGCGCGGCACGTTCCATCTCGGCCTGGATGCGCGCGATCTTCATGGCATTGAGGAACAATTCCTTTGGCCGGTACGGACGCAACAACCGGCTGGCGGGGATGCACAACGGCAGGCCTGGTGTTCGCTCCACGCTCGCCAAGGGATAGGTGTTGGCCTTGCCCACCGGTAAATAAGCATCCAAGCCCCGGTTCAGGCGCTTCCACATCGACTCGCCCTGGGTGCTTTGAATATTCCAGAACCAGTCGCGGGGGTTGTCGCGCACGGCCACGAAGCCTTGCTGGTAGCAGGCTTTCAAATATTCTTCATTGAATTGATTGCGGGGAAACACAAGCGACCGCAGCTTGGTCCCATGGACTGCAGCCGACTGTTGTGCGGCACCGAGATCGGCCTTGAATTGTTCGACCGTCTGTCCGGCCTCATTACAATAGTAGTGCGCAAAAGTATGCGATGCCAACTCTTGCCCGTTCGTTTGCTGGATGCGGTTCACCAGGCTTCCGGCAAAATGGAACGGGTCCTCTTCTTCGTCGGTGCCGATGCCTTTTGTTTTGATGTACTGGTAGGCCGACAATTCCGGCTGGGCATACGTAGGTTTTAATGCGGGTATATTTTTTTCCAGCGAGGACTTGTCTGAATGAAAAAGCATGCCCACGGTGGCCCAGGTGACGTGCACATCGTGTTGCTGAAAAAGCTCCAGCATTTCGGGGATGACTTTGCGCGTGTTGAGAAAATACGGCCGACAGTTTTCCAGCGGCCATTTTTCAAAGCCACCCCAGTGGAGTTCGAAGTCGAGGGAGATGATGAGGGTGCCGGGGTTCATAGGTAAAGGAGGTCGCTGCACTTGACGGTCAGAATACAAGGGTAAGTCATATCAGAAAAATTTAAGTAGGCATCGGCCGGTCGGCCAGGTTCTCTTCCGCGGCAGTATTCGGTGTTCGTCTTAAACGCTGTCGTTGGGCTTGTTTATAAGCCGCCATTTTCTTTTGATCCAGAAAGGCAATGACCACAAACATGAACAGCAGCATGACCTGGCTTTTCTGGCGTATGGCCAGACCAAGGTTACCGCTCACCTGCGCCAGGGCAATGGACACCGTGAGGAAGCTGAAGAATGCCGTTTTGACCAGGAAGTTTCCGCGTATTAAAAACTGGAGGCCTTTAGCGTTGATCAACTGGAAGGTTATCAAAAGATAAAAAACATTTTCAAAGGAAACGATCAACCCCAAGACCCCCGGCGCATCTACAAACAGGGGCCTGTAGAGAAAGGTGAACAATTGCATGGGGAGGCTGTAGTTGGTGATGTCCACACCCGAGGTCGCTTTCGCAAGTTCGGTGGCACGGTGAGAGAGATCGATGCCTTGGGTCACAAATTCCTGTTCATCCACACCCACCATGGTGAACACATCCCGGTAAATAAAAAAGAAGGCCGCGGTAACACAAAAAAGAAACGTCATCCGCAGCGGAACAGAGATGCCTTTGTTGGTAAAAACAAAACCGATACCGGAAGAAGCGAGCATCACCAGCATGATGTGCGGACGAACGTGGTAGATGATGAAGGCGCCGATGGCAACCGAAATCCAGCGGCCACGGATGTGTGAGATGCCATAAAAGAACAACGCTATGCCCATAAAGATCACCGACCCTTTTCCAAAGGACGAAGACCAGAAGTGCACGTTGGGCAGAAAAAAGATCAGCGCCAACAAGTCATATCCTAAAAACCGGTGATTGAACTTGATGTTCTCGCGGATAAAAAGATAGAGGTAGAGGTACCCGATAAATCCAAAAAACGCGAACAAGGCCATGGACGCTTCATAGCTAAAGCCCAGGTACTTTATAAAAGGGTAGCCGATAAATTCGATAAAGGTAGTACTGGTCCCATAGAAGCTAGCCCAGGTGTCGCCCCGGAAATCGTTCGTCACTTTCTCATAGTAAAAGTTGGAATCCGACGGGTTGAACAAGGCATACAAATAATAGACGAAGGCGAGTGCCGTGTGATAGAAAAAGAGATTCCTCAAAAAACTCACGTTGACAAACGGGTGCCGTTTTTTCAATGTATCAATAATTGAAAAAGCGATGACGCCGGTGAGGAAAAGGATGAGGATGCCTCCGAGCATACGTTAGAATAGTTCAAGGTCGCCCAACGAGGGCGACCATTGGTTAAAATTCATCAACGCGCCCAGGTTTGTCAACGCCAGTGGCCTGACCGTTACGATGGGTCCCTTCGACAACTTCACGGTGCCGGGGGCGAACAAGCGCGTGGCTGCGGGCGACAAGGTGCCTGCCACGGTGATATAATCGTAGTTCCATTTTTTTTTATGGGTACGCAGTTGCTTCATCAGATCTTTGCCCGCGTTGTCGCCCCGGAGAAAGCAATCCGTGACGCGGAGTTCCCGGCCCAAGCGCGAGACTTTGATCCGGCCCACAAGCAGTCCGGTGAGTTTGCCGTTTTTTTCTTCTGCTGCGGCCACATAGGCGGCTACCGGAACATCCTGGTAGCGCCAGCGAAGGTAGTGGGGCGATATGTGCGTTGTCGTGTCGTTCATTTGCGCCAGGTGGTCCTGACACAGTTCAGCCAACTGGGGATGATTGAGGTGGTTCGCCAGGTCGGAAGTCTCATCGGGAAGTCCGGCGCCATTGCCCGCCACGATGTTCTTCAGCATGTGGAAAGGCCGCCGGATGCCGAGGCGTACCGGTAGCCTGCCTGCCTCCATCCATCCCATTTTAAGATAGCCCGGCTTGCTTTGTTGGTTTGGGGTGTTGAACACAAAATCGTCGCCCTCCTGGGTACAGGATTTTACGAGCGAGAGCGTGAGATTTTTAAAGATGCCCTTGCCCTGGTGATCAGGGTGGGTTGCCGTGTCCACCGCCCTGACGGCCTTGAACCGTTGGCCCTGACGATACCACTCCCAGCGCATGAAGGCCCTGACGCCGATAAGTTCCCCATTTTCCAGGCACAAGAGCACCGGGGAGGGCCCGAACGGGTTCTCAACATGCTTCCAGCGCCAGTACCTGTCCGACTTCGGCATGAGACTTTCGCCCAGGCTTTGTTTCAGCAGAGTTACGATGGCCGGTATGTCGGCGTCTGTCGCCGGGCGAATTTCCATGGGTCAACCGTTTGACTTGTTTATAAACAGCAAATATAGCGTTCTGATAGCAGTTGTGGGACGAAACCCGGTAAATGGGGCACGAAAGGGGTTTAACGGGACGCGGTCTGCCGGTAGAGCGCCTCCAGTTGCGCCACCATTTTCTCCATGCTGAAATGATCCAACACCCGCTGCCGCGCCCGCGTGCCATATCCCAACCGAACCCGATCGTCCGACAGGAGCCCGGTGGCCAACGTCACGAGCTCTTGGGGGTTTTCTACGCCGCAAAGGAGACCGTCTTCTTCATGCCGGATCACTTCCCGGATGCCCCCGGCATCGGTGGTGACGATCGGGCATTCCATCGCCATCGCTTCGAGCAGGGCAATGGGGAGGCCTTCAAAAACAGAGGACATCATATAGAGATCGAAAGCCGCCAAATAAGGACGCACTTCTGTTTTCAGTCCTGGCATGTGAAGCCGTGTAGCCAATCCCAGGCTGTCGCGCTTCGCCATAAGTTCGTTTTTCAGGGGACCATCGCCCACGACAATAAAATGTGTTTCCGGGAATTTGCGCAAGATCTCAGCGGCCATCTCCATCCACACGTCCAGTCGTTTTTGAAAACGAAAAACGGCGATGGTGCCGATCACGGGAGCTTTCGCAGGGATGTTCAGGGCGTCGCGGATTTCGGTGCTGCTGACCTGGTCGCGTCTGAAGTGTGAGGTGTTCACCCCATTCAAGATGGTGCGCACAGGAATTTTAAGATTGGGTTTGTGCTTTTGAATGGATTCGGCCACGTCGGCCGACACCGCGATGACGGTGTTCAGCGCATTCATGGTGAGCAGGTTCATGGTGCGTGTACCCCAATGGTAGCGCTCTTGTTTGTTGTGTTCGGTGTAGAGCACGGGGATGCTGCACATCTTCGCGACGCGACGCGCCAGGATACCGGCCCAGGGCAAGTGGGCATGGATGACCTGGATCTTGTTTTCTTTTACATAGCGCGCCACTTGCCGGGCCTTCGTCATCAACTGCAGATTGTTGTTGGCCTTGAAGCAGGTCACCTTGGCGCCTTGTTGGCGAATGCTCTCCACCATCTGATCCTTCCAGGGAAGGAAATAGATGTAGTGAAATTCAAATTGCGTTTTGTCATGCAGCTTGAGCGTTTCGGGCAACAGCATTTCGGCGCCTCCCCTACCCAGCGACTTTATGATATGCAGAATCTTTATTTTATCGCTGTTCATGGTGTTTTATTTTTCATCATCTGCTTATAGACTTCAGCAAATCGCGTGGCCAGAAAAGTGTTTGTGAATTTTTCCGTCACCAACGCATGTGCCCGTTCCGCGTTGGCCTTCGCTTCCTCCGGTCGTTCGAGGACGCGCAACACGGCATCGACGAATTCGGTTTCATGGTCTTTGGCGATGAGCCACCCGGTCTTTCTGTTCTCGATCACCTCACCGATCCCACCGACATGATTGGCCACGGCCGGCGTACGCGTATAGAACGCTTCCAACACCACACCCGGCAAGCCCTCGATGATGCTGGGAAGAAGCAAGGCATCGGCCGAAGCGATATAGTCCAGCGCGTTGTCGCGATAGCCAAGAAATTGGACGTGGTCCTGAAGTTTCAGTTCTGCTGCATAGGCTTCCGTTTCCGGCCGCAACGGGCCATCGCCTATGAGCCATAATTTTACGGCGTGATGTTTTTGCTTCACACCGGCAAATATCCTCAGTAAGCCGCGGTGATTCTTTTCAAATGAAAATCCGCCGACGTGAACGAGGTAGCTGTATCCGGGGTCGCGGTCAATACGGGTATACTTTCTTTCTTCTATGCCTATCGGAATGACCGTTACTTTTTTTGCCGTCGCCGGAAAGGTTTTTACCAGGTCTTCGCGCGAGGCTTCGCTCACCGAGGCAATGTGATGGACATGCTTCAACAGAAATCCGTTGAACCTCCGGATCAGCGACGACCGGATGTAGGAACTCACCATGCTGGCATTGCGAAACAACACCGGAGCGTTCCATCCAAAAAAATACCGCGACAGGATGGCATATTTCAACGTGTCGCCGGCATTGGCCTGGACGACGTCGGGTTGAAACGTTTTTACGACTTGCGCCAAACGCTTCCATCCTTGCCTATCGGTGAATCGCTTTTTTACGTTGGCATGCAACACCGTCACCTCCCCGGCAAAGGGAAGCCGGGCGTCTCCATCGAGCAGGCTGACGACTTTCACGTCGTGGCCCAGGTCGACCAGGTGCTGTGCCAGTTGACAGGCAAACACTTCGGCTCCTCGCAGTTGTTTTTTTTGGATGACCTGGAGTATCCTCATCGTTGCAAGAGGTTATCGTAGGCCGCTTCGTATTGCGCGGCAATGGACGTTATATCAAATTTCTGCCGCGCTACCGCATAGGCATTTTCAGCGCGCTGCGCCGCGGCTCCGTGGACCCCCAGGGCAGCCAGGATACTCTTCGCCAGGTCGTTAACATCGCCGGGTCGAAAGATGAACGCTTCGCCTTCCTGCACACACTCCAGGTTCTCGGGAATGCCAGAGGCTACAATGGGTGTATGCGACATCATCGCTTCGATGAGCGCTCCGGGTAGTCCCTCATAGTGTGAGGGAAACACAAATGCCTTAGCCAATTTTAAGAGCGCGGGCACATCGTTCCGCGTTCCCAGCAACTGAACGCTGTCGGTTAAACCGGCGGCACGGATCTTCGCTTCCAACACTTTCCGGAACGGCCCCTCGCCGGCGATCAGCAAGGTTACATCCGGAAATTGGTTGTGCACTTGTTTGAAGGCCAGGATCAAATCCATCTGCCCCTTTCGTTCCAACAGACGGCTTACGTTCAGCAATATGCGTCGATGAGGTCCCCAAACGTTCCGCAAGGTTGCTACCGCCTCCGGTGGCACGTTCGAAAAATCTTCTATATCGCGTCCCCGATAGATGACCTTGATTTTATCCAAAGGTATGACCAACGATCTCGCATTGCTTTGACGGATCGCTTCCGAGTTGGAGAAAAACAGATCGGCTTTGCGGGCGGTAAAAGCATCGAGCACTTGCAGCACTCTGAGCTTCATCTTCATGAGCATGCTCGCCGTTTTAAACCGGCTGCTGTGGTAGGTGTTGTTGACGAGACTATTGATCAGCGGCAAGCCATTTTTTTTCCGGAGTCTCCGGGCGACGATGTCGGAGCGGAATAAGGTTGAGTGCACAATCGCGGGCTGCACGGAAAGAATGGTGCTTTGCAGCCGGCGTGCCGCTTCACCAAAGTTGTAATGACCCGGCACGTCCAACCCAATGACCTCGATACCCTGTTGGAGATAAGCCCCTTTCAACGCATCGCCCGGGTAGATGTGACAAACCACGGGCGTGTAGTTTTTGAAACGGGAGGCAATCTCCAAAATACTTTTTTCGGCGCCGCCCATCTCCAGGGTGTCAATAACAAAGAGGACTTTTTTCATTTACACCAGGTTATTGTTGTATCCGGCGCTGCCGCTCTGGGAAACTATTTTTGCGGGATTGCCTATGACGACCGCGTGGTCTGGCACATCAAAGTTGATATAGGTGAGCGGTGCGATGAGCACATCGTTCCCAATGGTGACCCCTCCCACAACAACAGCGTTGGCGCCAATCCAGACGCGATCGCCAACGGTGGGGCATCCCACTTTTTCGCCGCGGTTCACCTGGCCAATGGTCACGCCTTGGGCAACATTGCAATTGCGGCCGATCTTTGCCTGCTTGTTGATGACAATACCCCCAAAGTGGCCGAGAAAAAATCCCGGTTGGATCGATGTGGTGTACGGAATTTGAAAACCGAATTTTACTTTCAGTCTCTTATGCCACAAGCGGGCCAACAGGCCGACGGGATGAAGCGCTGGAAACCGGTTACACAGGCGATGCATCACCATGAAGCGGCATCCGGGATGAAAAAGAAACGTGCGCAGCCTTTTCAAAGCGCTCCGACTGGCCGTATAGCGACCGATGTCCTGGCCTATTCCATTCATACGCTTGGTTTGATTCTGTGGGTTATTTTCAGTTTCCTTCTCCTTTGTGGCGTCGGGATTTCTCCAATACCATTTCCCCAACGCCGGGATGGCAAATAACAAATACTGGAAATACGATTTCCATCGCGTCGGTTTTTTCCCAATCACTTGCCGCATGGTGCGTCGTGCTTCAGCATATTCGCCATGTTGGAAGGCTCCGACCGCGTAAACGCTTTTATAGTCGACAAAGGCGGCGGGGGTTTGCGTGAAGTAAGCCGCATGCTTCTTTAGAAAATAGCCGATGCTACGATATCGCGCGGCGGAATAGGCATTGAAACGCTCGCGGGTATCGCGGAAGTTGACCAATACACCTTCATCGGGCACGAGGAAAACGACATCTTCCGTGACGCGCTTTTCCACCTGCAGACGCAGGAAGAACTCTGTGTTTTCGGAAAAGGCCATCTGGCTATCGTAGCCGCCCATGGCCAAATACAATTCCCGATCGATAGCATACGCTCCGGTGAGTGGAGGGTAAAGTTTGTTGTTGTCTTTTGCCGGCACGTGGTTGCGCACGAGGTTGCCGGAAGGGTCATAGTATTTTGCAAAGCCGAAAGCCATGCGGAACGTCCCGGAAGTAAAGCCCTGGTGAAGCTTGGTGAGATAGCCCCGCGTGAAGCGATCATCAGAGTCCAGGAAAATGAGGTATGGAGCCCGTGCCAACGCCGCGCCGGCATTGCGGGCCATCGTCACGCCAGCGTTGGTCTGGTAATGATACCGTATGCGCGCATCGCCTATCGATTCCACCACGGTTCGCGTGTTGTCTGCACTTCCATCGTCGACCACCACGATCTCGAAATCCTCAAAGGGTTGTTCCCGCACGCTGGCAATGGCCACGGGCAACTGGTCGGCGCGGTTGTAGGTGGGAATGACGATGGAGAAGAAAGGAGCGTTCATGCGGTCATCCATTATCCTTCTTGTTTACTGATCTCGTCCCTCAATTTCAAGACGCTGTTGCGTTTCCCCGCTTCCAGGCCCAGCGCCCGGTAGAGCCTGCGCAAAGTCCCCAGCCAAACCTGGTAAACTTTCAATCGCACGGCCGAGGGATAGCTTTTATAGTACGACGCAATAATACTTTCGCGTTCCTTCCTGCCCACCTCCAGCAAGGTGGCACTTTTGGATTGTGGCTGATCGCGGAACGCTCCCAGGAACACGGGAATGTGCCGGATGGCGGTTACCTGCGACAACCTGCACCAGAGTTCGAGGTCGATCGCATACTTCAATTCTTCATGAAGGTTTCCGCCAACTTTCTCAAAAGCGCTTCGCCGCCAGAAGGTACATTCCTGTGGGAAGGTTTTGGCATATCGGAGTTGTCCGGGCAAATAAAAGAAATAGCGACGGCGATAGATAAGCTTAGAGGCATCGTCAATGATGTGACGGTCGCCATAGATCAACCCGACGTCGGGGTGTGCCTTGAAGTAGGTTCCCACGGTTAGCAACGCACCCGGGAGTAGGATGTCGTCCGAATTCAGCCAGCACAGAATGTCGCCGGTCGCCTTGGCAAACCCCTTGTTGATGGCGTGACCAAAGCCACGGTCGCGCTCGCTCTCCCAATGGCTCAGCCGCGACGCATATTTTTCGATGATGGATACAGAATTGTCGGTGCTGCCACCGTCGATGACAATGTATTCCAGGTTGGGATATTCCTGTGTCAACACCGACAGCATGGTTTCTTCCAGATACAAACCCTGGTTGTAGCTGGGGGTGATCACGGAGATTTTAGGAAGGGTTTCTTTCATCAATTTACCGGTGCTACAGATGGAACACTTCGCGACTTGAACCGGCTTTGGATCGCTTTGCGCACAGGCTGCTCAAAGAAGCGATACGACAGATACGACCACACGATGAGCGCCAGCAAAAAGCCGTAAAAGCATAATTCTTTTTGGTGGATCCCCAAGACGGAGTACAGCTTGAACACTACGTATCGAACCGGTTTTTGATAAATATAAATGCCATAACTGATCTCACCCAACAATACGGCCACCGGCTTGCTGAAAAAATCAGAAAGAGGCCCCTTGTCATAGGCCAACAACAAGATCAGTGGGACGAAATATAAAGCCAGCAACCCGTTATGAACGTTGAGTGGTATGGACATTAACATAAAGGCAACGATAACGATCAGCAGCAGAAAGATCTTTATGGCATGATTTCCAAAATACCGCGCCTCGGTGTGTCTCAAAAAAAACAAGGCAAAGAAATTTCCGATCACAAATTCATTGATATGCATCAGTGGGTGATAGTAAAAAATGTCCTTGACGATTGGGGACGATGAAAAAATAGCTGGCCCCACGTTCGAAATGATTTGGGTTACGAGCCACATGGCCATGACTACCCAGAGGATGATTTTGTAATTTTCTTTTTTCCTATAAAACGCATTGAAAAGAAAAGGAAAAACGAGATAGAAGAAAAATTCCACCGAGAGGGACCAACCGGGAACGTTAAGCGTGACGGCATAGCCCGGAACCCACGCTTGCAGTAACAGGAAACCGAACACCACGGATAGGCCGCCCACAGGAGTGTTGGAGAAAATAAAAATCAACGTGACGCCCGCCAGGGCTAGAAAATAAGCGGGATAGATGCGTGCAAACCGATTCACATAATAGCCCGCAAAGGATACAGGCTTTGGCGGGACTTGCGTGTAGGCAATGACCATGACAAAACCCGACAATAGGAAAAAGTAGCTCACCCCGGTAAACGCATTTGAAAACACGGTGTGAATGCCAGGCAAATAAAAAGGAAATACCTCCAAGCCATCGTGAAAGATCACGATGGCCACGGCAGCCACAAATCGTGTGAACGTCAATTGCTCAATTCGCTTGCCCTGCGTCGATAACTGCGCACCCGGTATTGCCACGCTCATGTGTTAAGTTGTCCTTTTTGTTTCTCCCTGAATGATCAAGGCATTCGATGCCCTGTCGCGCGAAATCACCGGTGTAACTTCTTGCAGCCTTCGCATCACCCCTGCGCTTCTCTTCTTCCATTTTTCCGGAAGCAAATTATCAATCAGCGCTCGGGTCACCCGGATGATCCGCACCTTTCGCTTTTCGGCACCGGAGAGCAACGCTTGTTCCCGTTTCAAAATGGCATTGACTTGCTGATTGTAGGTGGCGATGCCCTCCAGTGACTTTTGCCCCTGGCTTCGTTTTCGGAAGCCTGCCATGGCAATGTGAACGCTGAATAGTTTTTCGTAGCGAAAGAACCTCGCCCACAATTCAAAGTCTCCTGCCAAACTGAAGCTGCTGTCGAGCCGTGCACCGGACTTTTCCCACAATTCTCTTCGCCAATAGGTCGACTCTTGCTGTATCCATTGATATTGTCCGGATGCGATCTTTATCTTAGACCACGCCTGAACGGGCTGGAACGAAATGATCCGGTCGCGTTCATCGATCGAAACAGGCATTCCGGTCACCCACTTTACTTGAGGAAATGTAGTAAAAACTTCATGAACGGTGAAGAGCGCTCCCGTTAGCAATATATCATCCGAATTCAACCATCCCATAACATCGCCGGTCGCCCGTGCAAAGCCCTTGTTCAGGGCATCGTACATACCGTCGTCCTTTTCACTCACCCAATAGGCCAGGTGGTGCGCATACTTTTTTATGATCTCCACTGAATTATCCGTGCTCCCGCCATCAATAATAATGTACTCCAGGTTAGCATACCCCTGGCTTAGAACGGACGAAATCGTTCGCTCTAAGAATTCGCCTTGATTATAGCTGGCCGTAACAATCGAAATCTTCAGTGGTTTTTCCATAAAGTATTACCAGGATATTTCTTCTATCAATAAAAAATCCGCTTGATGAGTTTAGTTGTATGTCGTTCCAGAAAGTACCCGATCCTCTGCCGCTGAGTGCGCTTTATTTTCAGTGGCTTGAAGGGCAACAATGGCGCAACTTTCGAAAGCTGCTCATAACGATTATCCTTTACCCAAGCGCCATACTGCTTAAACAGATCCGCAACATCTGGTCGGTTTTCAAGGGTAAACTCCGATCTTTTGTCTTTTGTGCACTTCAGTGGATTGTTGGAAAAATCATACCCGCTAAAGTGAAAGAACACCAGTGGCGTATCCGATGTATTCACAAAGTATTTTCCATCAGAAACGAATAGTTTTCTTTCATACATATTCCAATAGGCCATATTATAGCCTGGTGAGGGCAGGATGTATGCCTTATCAAAAAGCAAATGAATAAAATTCACCCATAGCTGATCAACAAAAAGACCCTTCGAAAAATTGATGTAGCAAAACTCACGAAGGCGGCGCTGCCACCATTTTAAAAAGAGCGTCGTCGTCTCGGAATGACGCATTCCAATGAATCCCAGATTATACACGCCCACATTCAGAAAGACCGTCTCGAAGGGGGAAGGTTCAAGCAAGGGTTTGAGAATATGCGGTGTCACCAGAAAATTATTGGTCAGCAGAAGGTTGTTCATCTCCTCAAACGACCCATATACGGCAATATCGGGATCCACATAATACACGAGTGAATCCGCTCCATACTTTTGGAACAAATACTCGAAGTAGAACGGTTTGACAGAAGTATTAAATTCGATGATGTTGTATTGATGCACCATCTCCTCAAAAAAATCAACGCCTATCGCGTCATAGGGAATGATCTGAAACGGCTCAAAGAAAGTGTAGTCAATTTGAGGGCTCAGTTTGTCCGTCAAGCCAATGATAAATTCAACATCCGGGTTCGTCGCACGCAATGAGTCCCCTAGCGTCTTGGCATGCGCAAGATAGTTGTTGGAACAAAGCGTAAAAACAATTTTTTGCATAAGTCTTTCTTTTTTTTGAACCAATTCACCAGTGGACGTATCCGGTAAAACTTAAAATATTTCCACGATCCTGCATGCTGCATAACCAGTCCAGGTAAATCCCGTACTTTATCTACGTCATCGCGCTGACTGCTGATTCCTTGTTGTGAAAATCTTGCAACGACGATGTTGACATATTTCTTCTTTACCTGATCGTCAAAAAACCACTTTACATTATGGATGTGATCCGCACAAATCTTATAGCGAAGATCAAACTTTCCGATCTTTTCGAATACGGTTCGTCTGACAAAAAGGGCCTGGTGGGAAATATTCCTGAAAACCAATTTCTCCGCATCAAATTCGCCCAGGTATAGCGTATTACTTTCCGACAAGAGCACCTGGCCATACAGAACATCTTGTTTTATATTTTCCAAGTTATCGAAGATCCGCTCCAAAACCGTTTCATCAAACAGGACATCGTCACTTCCCAGAAAGTAAATCCAATCGCCCGAAGATTTGTCGATACCTTTATTCATCGCATCATAGATCCCGCGATCGCGTTCGCTATAAAAATGAACATTCGGGTGCTCATGACTATACCTTTCTGCTATGGCTTTTGTATCATCTGTTGAACCACCATCCATGACCAAGACCTCATATCCGTGAAAACGCTGTCGCACAATACTCTCCAGGGAAGCCGCCAATGTATTGCCAGCCTGAAAAGTCGGGATGATGATACTCAATATAGTTTTTTCAACAGCCATCTAACGGGATTGAGTAGAACTTGAAACCAATGATTGATAGAGGGTCGCGTAGCGGGAGGCCTGAACCGATAATGCAAATTGATCGACAGCCGCCTGACGAATGAGATCCCGGTCAAACCGATGGCTATTTTGTAAATAGGCATTCAGCGCGGCACCTAACTCCCGTGCAGAAATAGCGTCCACGAGAATGCCATTGCTCCCGTGTTGAATCGTCTCGCGCATACCGCCGGTATTAAACGCCATTATGGGTGTGCCACAGGCAAGCGCCTCCAGCATTACGTTGGGAAAATTGTCCTCCCGCGATGGCAACACAAAAATGTCGGCGGCAGAATATAAAACACTTAACAAATACTCGTCGTGGATTTTTCCAAGCGAAACAACCTGGGGGAGAGTTTTTAATTCCTCTGTCCGTTCTCCAATGGCGACAATGGTATAAGGCTGCGAGCTGTTTACGCTTTTAAGGGATTCGATCAGCAAGTCAAAGCCTTTGCGAAAATTCGAGATCCGTTCGGTCACGAAAAGAATTATTTTGTGATCCAATGGCAAATTGAACACGGTTCTCGAATACGCCTGGTCCTGGGGCTTAAATATCGACGTGTCCAGTCCGTATGGAATGTGATGCCAAGGCTTGGAGCGAAACGCCGGGCTTTGTCGCGCCGCTTCACCAATCCATTGGGATGGTGTCACCACGGTGATATTCTTGTGTTCCTCGAGGATCGATTGCTTTTCTTGCTTCAATTGATCCTCCAATTTTGAAAATGCCGGATTGCGTTCAAAATCCCCGCGATAGTGAAATCCTCCCATGAACGGATTCATATCATGAAACGTCCACACCACAGGCTTTTTAATTTTCGGGAAGAACGTTGGGTAGTTGATAAAATACGATATCCAGTGAAGATTGATGATGTCGGCCTCCTGAACCCGCGGATCATCCTCGACTTTAAAATCAGTTCGAGGAAATGAAAACGTCTCATATTGCCCCTGGAGTCCTTCCAGAAGTTTTGCATTCTGCTGTGCTTGTGTCGGGACGGGTGCTATTTTTCGCCGAATCCGTTGTCCCAAATTTAGCCTGGTCGTTTTTTTCTGAAATTGATATTGATTGGGATATTGGTGTATCCCACCACGCTGAAGGGACAGAAACGAAGAAGGCATCCCCAAATCCAATAGTCCCTTATGCAATCGCAAAGCTGCGGTCGCCGCACCTCCCTGATCGGACATGCATATATGCAAGATCTTAGTTTCTGAAGCCATAAATATTCAATTGCATATCCATGCCTGCGTAGGTGTCTCTTTTCATGAAAGGGGACTTTGAGCTCAGGCCCGGCGAGCTAATGCTCAACCGAAAGCCGCTGTCTTTCAAGAGCGCCAACAACTCCGGCAGGCTTTGCTCCTTTCCCACAAAGGAATGATACTCCACAAAAATGCGATCCACATTTCCCAAAAGGTCGGCACAATCCTTTAACACGGTGGTCTCCGCTCCTTCAATGTCCATTTTCAAAAAATCGACCCTACGTTGCTGCAAGTAAGGGCGAAGTCGAACGGCATGGACTTCTATCACATTTTCACTGTCGGATCCCGTCGATACTCGTCCGGCATCGGCGCCTTCACTATGGAACCTCAGCGTTGTGTTTTCGTTCCAGAGCGCTTTATCGATCACGGTAACATTTGAGAAGCTGAACGTCCGGATATTTTCCAGCAACACGTTGGAAACGGTTTTATCGGGCTCAAATGCAAGAATCTCTGCTTGGGGATATATTTTCTTAAAGTACAAGACGCCAAGTCCGATGTTTGCGCCGGCATCGATGATAAAGGGTTTATCGGTTGTAGCCTCAAATCGGTATATCTCTTCTTTGAAGATCTCTTTGTGAATAAAATGACAGGAAGGGCCGTCCACAAATTTTACAAGCTTGCCCATGAGCTCAAAGGTTCCCGATTGATACCGAGGATATGTCAGCAGTTTTCGATACTCCTTGTCTAGGGCATGCTTCTGCCGATATTCCGGGTACCGGATCGTTCTATATTTATGGAGAAGCAAACGTACAATATTCATATTACTCGGGTATTCTATTAGATATTTCTTTGGCAGGACTTCCCCCATAAACCGCATAGGGTGGTACGTCTTTATTCACCACGCTTCCGGCGGCAATCACGGCCCCGTCGCCAATGGTAACGCCATCCAGGATACTACATCCATGGCCAATCCAAACGTCGTTCCCAATGGCAATTCCCTTTGACGAGTTACCCTGCTCCCATATAAGTTTGTTCTTATTTCTATAGTTATGATTGTTGGGTATGATCATGCAATGCCCTGCTATCAACACGTTGTCACCGATCCTGGTATTGCCATGGCCATAGATAATGGTATAGGGATTGATGCTGCAGTTCACTCCGATAGAAATATTTCCCCCGTAGGTCAACACGAGCGCGCCATCCAGCACCTCGCTGCCGTTCCCTATCTCAATCGATCCGCCAAATCTGATCTCAACCTTGGCATCATCTGCCACGCGAACGTTTCGCCCGATTTTGATTCCGTTTCCAAACGTTCTCTTTTTTTCAAAAATCTTTTTGATCCGGGCATAAACTTTCGAAAGCATACTTCTTAACATTTAGTTCGAAATATTGAGGTATAAATCCGTTTCGCTTTTTGTGCCATCTGACATGACAAAACTGAATAAATCGCGAAAATCGGAATTCGCATTGTTCTTCAGCGCCTTCAAATAGAGATCCCTGGCCTCCGGCTCTGTGAGGGCTTTCATTTGATCATTGTTCATATAGGGGAAAAAGCCCGTTTGAAAACTGGGGATTAGCCTGTTGTAGATCAGGTAAAACAAAACCTTGGCTTCTTCTCTTTTCAGGGGCTCAACCGGTTCCAATCGATTCACGTTGTTCAGCATTTTATGATAATCCGCGAGGGTCTCCGGCTCGTGACAAATTCCATAACCGGAATATGAATTTCTTGCCGCAATTATCGCTGGAATCCCAAGTGCAGAAAACTCCAGCCCGGCCGTACCTGCACAGGTGATAATGGCATCGGCCACATTGGGGACTGATGCCTGATTGAACGGCGCGTTTTCATCAATGTAGACGATATTTGAAACATCTTCCAATTGGTCGAACAATCCCAAGAGATTGGCATCGTCAGGATAAAATTTTATCATGGGATGCTGCTTGAATATCCAGTTTGTCGCAGGACTGTTTTTTGCAATCTTAAGCGTCGTTGCAAACCACTCATAATAATCCTTGAACATCCTTTGAACTTGAACATGCGGGTCATCATTCATGGCATGCAACATGATAAAGACATTCTTATTCTCAGGGTTGAGCTTTGGATAGTCCGCAAAGAATTCGACACGATTATTATAGAGCTTTTTTCCTGGGGCAAACGCTCTCATAGCGTCCCAATCATTGATTTCGCCGCCAAATCGCTTTTTATAGTAAAGGGTGGCCTGCTCCAGCAGTACATCCTTGCGCGTCGCCATCACCTGTTTAAAGAAATCAACCGGGATTTTGATGTGGATATCCAATTGACCCTTTCCGTTAAGCATATAGTTATAACGATACAACGCATTCGACCCTCCAAACCCTTGAAACACCGGTTTTCCTTGCGAAAGAATAGCTCGCACGGCAACACCATGATAAGAGCACGTGGTATGCGTAAACATCCCGGCAACGACATCGTAGGATTGAAATACTTCCAATATAGCTTCAATGCAGGTGATGGAATTTTCAATCTCCGTCAAAACATTCTCATTTACGCGCCAGAGCGTAGCATGCTTGTATTTGATCACAGCATCATACACCTGCTCTCCGATCGGAATTCCCTTATAGACTATATCAAGGATATCCCGGGTATTGGTCAGTCCTTTATAGATATCAGCAGACTCCTTTTTAATCGATTCCTGTTTTCGTTGAAAGGTATCCTCAAGAAACACAAACTCGCAATTGCCAAACGTCCGTTGGAAATGAAACGCTCCTCTCCGCTTCCCTCGCACCTTTATCAAATAGACAACCTTCGCACCATAAGCCGCGGCAACCAGGGAAGCCGATATCGAGACCACCAAAGACCAAAAACTACCTCCCACAGCTTGTTCAGAAATCACAACCTTATTTCCCACTGTCCTGAACGTGCCGATTCTCTTCCAGAATTTAGCATTCTCCCTGGAAAACAATTTGAATTCAGATGACAATGTATTTGGGAACCTGGCTATGATTCTACTCGTCAAATTCTTAAGTCTCGCCATCATAAAATATAATCACCTTTTGTTTTTAAAATCCATTCGGCCCATTGCCAATCCTTTTCTTCGTCCAGATCAACTGAATATTCTTCGCCCATTTCATAAGGCGCAATTCGCTCGAATTGACCTATTGGTCCCTTTCTTAGCGCGCTAACATTCATCACATAGATCGACCCGTTCAGCTCATAAATCGTTGGGCTATCCTGTCTCCTGGTGAAGTTGCCCGTCTTTGATTTATAGATGAGCCCGTCTTTCCTATTCATCTCGAATAAATTAAAATAGGGGTTGGACTTTGTCCGTTTCACAGAGGCCACCATATCCAACTCCGATCTAAAAAGATCTATTGCTTGCTGCACTTGTTCCACCCTCCGAAAAGGGCTGGTCGGTTGAAGCAACAAAACCCCCTTGTATTGGCGCAAATATCTATTCGCATAAAAATCAAGCGCATGAAGGATAACATCTTGTGTGGAAGCGGTATCTGTTGCCAACTCCTCCGGTCTGATAAACGGCACTTTAATTCCCATTTTCTCCGACACTTCCTTAATTTCCGCATCGTCCGTACTTACGCAAATATGTTCCTCCGGAAACAATGCCTTTGCTATTTCAATGGAATAGTGGATCAGGGGCTTGCCTCCCAGCAGCCGAACATTCTTCCGTAGGATTCCCTTTGAACCTCCACGCGCAGGAATAACAACCAATATCTCGTTCAAAACCTCAAGTGCTTAATATCTTCTTGTGCCTTTTTAAAATCTTCGTGCTTGCCAATGTCCAACCAATATCCAACCAATTGATAGTACGAAATGGAATGTCCTTTCTCGAGCAGTGTATCCATAAAATCTGTCGCGTTGAAAAAACCATTGGAGGGAATATACTTTAAAAGCTGCCGCTTAATAAGGTAAATACCTGTATTGGCCTGATACGTGTAGTCGGGTTTCTCCTTAAAGGATTTGATCGCCTTTCCTTGTGTCTCCAATATGGCGTAAGGGACTTGGATGGGGTATGAAATGGCGGCCACCATCATATCGGATCCTGATTGCAAGAAATCAAAAAAGAAATCCTCATAGTCGATGTTGGTCAAAAGGTCGGAATTGGTCAACAAGACGTACTCGTTTTGCCACTCTTGTATTAGAGAAAGTGCACCGATCGTTCCCAATGCCTGATGCTCTTCGATACATCGAACCGTATCGAAGGCTTTGTCCGACTTTACAAAGTCATAGATCTGTTCCTTTAAATAATTTACGGTGATAAAAATATTCTTAATACCAAAGCGCATAATCCGCTCCAGGTTGTAGGCAATTATAGGTTTATCTCCGATTGCCAACAGAGGCTTGGGCGTCTTTTGGGTCAGTGGCAAAAGCCGGGTTCCTTTGCCACCTGCCATAATAACCGCATCAATGGGTAGCGCGGTACTGACTTTATCGAAACTCAGCAGGTCTATTACTCTCATCTGCTGGTCGACAATCGGGAGAATTTTTATGGCCTTGTTTCGCTGCTCCTTGATGAGGTGTAGATCGATCTTGTCCTTGACCAGGTATTTACACGAGGCATTCATGACATGCTGAACGGAATCGTCAAGCCCTGTGCCCCTCAGAATTCCTCGTCGTATATCGCCATCGGTAACGCTGCCCAGCAGTTTGCCCTCAGCGTTGACCACGAACAGGTTAAGATCTCGTTTTAACTTATTAAGCTGCTGCAAACATCCCAGCAAGGTCGCCGTTTCGGATATAAGGTAATCACCTGTGTTCATGCGTTGATGAATTATATTGTTTGTCTACCTAATATTTATAGACGATAAAGCTATTTTCCGCGCCTTTTAGATCTGCTTTAATTTGCTGCAGATCTGTATAGGCGCGTATTCTTGAACCTTGTTCGATCATGCTGACCAGGATACTGGAATAGACCACCTCGCCGCCGTGAAAACCATCTACCATGCCTTCTCCTTCCAAACTGCCCAACGCCATCGCATCACTAAAATCATAGACCTCATAACCATATTTTTCAAACACTGGGCTGATTTGCGGATAAATCATTTTAAGATAACCATACTTACCCAGATCTTTCATCTTTTGAAATACCGTTGGGGCGAATGGTGGCAAAAAAGCAATTACCTCAATCTGCTGCGCTTTGCAAAAAGCAAGCAAGCTATTCAAAGTATCCAGGGCCGCTGCATCAAGGGCATCGCCGTAGTTAAACCGGCAACATCCCTTGCTGATCCGCGACATGGTCTCCTTAAAGGCAAAATCCCTATAGGATGTGTCGTGCGCTACCAATTTTTGAACGGCGCCGTTGTAAAAATAGCTTCCGTCGTTCCGAAATCCATTGGTCTCGGAAACCGCGTTTACCCCATATACCTTATACCCTGGCAAGGCCAATATATTTTTAACCTTCCCTTGAAAGACATCAACCACAAACGTCTTCACTTTTTCGTGAACGTTTTTGTCGACGGCCGTCACATCGGTCCAGGACTGACCATCGGCCGGATTCTTATAATTATTCCGGTAGTCGACGTTAAACATCCATTGATCCAACCCGAGGATTATTAACCGAGGCAACTTTCCAGTGGGCAGGGCTCTTAAAAAGCTTTCATACTCCTCCATATTTTGGACAGCTCCCCCGGCATTGTAGAAGCGCTGCAAAAACATCTCCTTTCTGAACTGCATCACCCGGGATGATCCCAGTGCCAGGATATCAAACCGCTCCCGCTCCTGGACATTCAAAAACTTGAATTGCCGTCCTATCTCTGAATAGGCCAGCCCAAACACATACTTCTCCTCGCTACGGGTAACGGATTTGACATTTAGGAATACTTCCTTGGAATACATGAGCACCCCCAACGGAAAAAGTAATAGGGAAAAGGGAGCTATGAACAGTATTAGTTTTTTCAGAAATCGCTTCATATCATCCCCTTAAAATTGAAAGTATATGAACTGTTGCTCTTTCCCGGAAAAAAAATAGGTGGCCAGGACAAGCGAGTAGTAGAACGACCAACGAAAAAACCTGGGACTTCCTGTAAAGAGTTTTTCGATGGCATAGCGACGATCCCGGCCTAACCATTCGACGATCAGAAATCCAATAGTCAACAGGATAATATTTATCGGTTTCACCTGGGGTATGGTGAACAACGAGCGCGATACAATTCCCTGAATGAAAGAAAGCGCATGCCTGACATCTTCCGCGCGAAAAAAAATCCACGCCAAAACCGTTAGCCCAAAGGTGACAGCCATTTGCCACGCCTCCCGAAGCGTGGGAAGCAACCTGCCGTTCGCCACAATCTCCAGATTGGCGCGATTCCGGTCCGTTAACAAGAGCGGGAGAAAATAACATGCGTGGAGTGTGCCCCACACAATGAATGTCCAATTGGCGCCGTGCCAGAAACCACTGAGTATAAAAATGATAAACGTGTTCCGGATGCGCATAAGCTTCCCACCCCGGCTTCCTCCCAAAGGGATATAAACGTAATCGCGAAACCAGGAAGAAAGGGAGATATGCCAGCGCCTCCAAAATTCGGCGATGTCGCGGGAGAAATAGGGAAAGGCAAAATTGCGAAGAAGGTCGATACCGAAAAGACGTGCCGTGCCCAACGCGATGTCAGAGTATCCCGAGAAATCACAGTAAATCTGGAACGCGAAGAAGATAGCACCCACCACCTTTGTGCTGCCCGAATAGTGATCAGGGTTATTGAAGATCAGGTTGGCATACTCCGCGCAATTGTCAGCAATGACAATCTTCTTGAAAAGCCCCCACAAGATTTGCCTTAACCCGTCTACCGCCGTCCCGTAATCAAACGTCCTCTCCTTCCGGATCTGGGGCAGCAAGTGTGTTGCCCGTTCAATGGGCCCCGCCACAAGCAAGGGGAAGAAACTGACAAATACGGAATAGTCGATAAAGTTCTTCTCGGGCTTGATGCGATCGTAATAGATATCGATTACGTACGACAACCCATGGAAAGTATAAAATGAAATACCCACCGGCAAGATCACATTCAAGCTCCAGACGTTTACCTGGACACCGGCATGCGCCAGCGCTTCGGCAAAAGAGGCTACAAAAAAGTTATAGTATTTGAAGAAACCCAGAAATCCTAAATTCACCGAGATGCTTAGCCACAGCCAGAATTTCTTCCGGGATTTATTTTCCGCCTCGTGAATTTTTATACCTGTGAAATAATCCAGAAAGGTTGAGAACACCAGCAAAAACAGAAAGCGGTAGTCCCAGCAAGCATAAAAAAAATAACTCGCCACCAACAACAGAAGATTCTGCACCAACAGATTTCTGTTGGCGACAAACCAATAGAGCAGGAATACAACGGGCAAAAAAACAGCAAATTGAAGGGAGTTAAAAAGCATTGTTTCTAGGGATTACTTTTTGGCCCATCGTAAAACGTCTTTTTCAATATATTGTTTAGCTCCGCGTGCTTTAACACGTCGCATATTTTTTCAGAAGCATTGCCGCCGTCGTAGGGATTTTCAACCATCGGCAGTCTTTTCTTAAAAGGATCGGAGTATAGCGTTTTCAAGGCTTGTTGGATCGATGCCTTGGTTGGCGAGCAATCCAAAACGCTTTGCGCCTTGGTGCGGCCTTGCTGTCGGTCGCCAATGTTGATCGTGCCGATATGGAAGGAGGGCGCCTCAATGATCCCGCTGGAGGAATTGCCCACCACACCGTCTACATAACGGAGCGCCGACAAATACCGGAGCTGGCCAAGGCTTTCAAAGGCTATCGCCTTGTCGCCATGTTGGTCTACGAATTCATGGATCATCGCTTTTACGATCCTTCCGTCGGTGTCGGCGTTCGGCATCGTGAAGATGATTCCCGTGTCCTCCTGCTGCAGAAGGGCATCCGCCAATTCGCGGAACTGGTGACCCGCGGAAGCATTTTCCAATGTGACCGGGTGAAAGGTGACCAGTAGATTTTTTGTTTTCAATTTGAACCCGATGGATTCTTCAAAAGCTTCGCGGGAAAGCAATTCCAGCCGCTTGATATTTTCGATCCCCAAGCCCCCCACCGTAAACACCGTATCGGGATGTTCACCGAGTTGGATCACGCGACGGCGGTAATCTTCTGTTGCCGTGAAGTGAAGGTGCGCCATCTTGGTGATGGCATGTCGGAAAGCGTCGTCTATGACACCGGCTGTAAGTTCGCCACCATGGCAATGCGCAATGGGTATTCTCGCCACCAGCGCGGCCGTGGCTGCCGCCATGATTTCGAAACGGTCTCCCAAAACCAGCACCAGATCCGGTTGAAGTTCGGCAAAGGCGTCGGCAAAGGAGATGTTGGCCAAACCAATCGATTTTGTGATACCCGCAGGGGTGTCGCTGGAAAGGAGAATGTCAAGTCTTCTGGAGATCGGAAAGCCGTCCTGCTCTATTTGACGGTAAGTCAGCCCAAATTCGGGGCTGAGGTGCATGCCGGTGACCACCAGTTGCAGAGCAACCTCCGGATCGTTGTTCAGGCTTTTGATGACCCAATACAACAGACCGTATTCGGCCCTCGTCCCTGTGACCACGCATATTTTCCGTTTACTCATATTTAAAATCTTTCCATGCCAGTTTGTGTCCTGCCGGCAGATCCTTCAAAACACGCAATCCCAAAACTGATTCATACTGCATCGGCGATATCCCATCGCCCGGACGAAGCATGACCAGATCGTGGTCTTGGATCAGTTCACCTTCACGCTTATCCGCCACCAGATGAATGCTCTTGCGCGCAACCTGGATGTTCGGTTTTTCAGATTCGGAAGGTTGTTTTATAGACGAACCCAGTGCTTTCTCGATGTTCCGGATGCTTCGCACCATGTCGATTAATTCAGCCGGCTCCAAAGATGCTTTATGATCGGGGCCGGGCAAATTCCGGTCCAGTGTAAAGTGCTTTTCGATAACGGTAGCCCCAAGCGCAACCGCCGCAATGGGAACCTCTATGCCCGTGGTGTGGTCTGAATAGCCGACCGCAACATCAAAAGCCTGCGCGATGGTTTGCATGGCTTTGAGGTTCACGTCGTTCATGGGGGTCGGGTATTGCGTGTTGCAATGCAGCACCGTGATATTCTTCTTGGCTACTCCAACGTTATAGAGCGCTTCCAGCGCGGCTTCAATGTCACCCAGGTTGCACATGCCCGTCGAGAGGATCACCGGCTTAGCCAGCCGTCCTATCTTTTGGATCAGTGGAAGGTTGGTCATCTCGCCCGAGGGAATCTTGAATAGCGGAATGCCCAGGTCATTTAACAGATCAACACTCTCCAGGTCAAAGGCTGTCGACAGAAAGGCTACACCGCGTTCACGCGCATAGTTCATCAACACCTGGTGCTTTGCTTCATCCAATTCCAGCTTTTTCAGCATGTTCAATTGGGAATTGTCCTGCCCGCTAAAATTCTTTTGCTGGTAGGCGGCCTTTACGGCCGCGGGCGATACCAATTTTTCGGCTGTAAAAGTTTGGAACTTCACAAAATCAGCGCCGGCGCTGGCGGCCACGTCGACGAGTTGCTTCGCCAGATCGAGGTCGCCGTTGTGGTTCACTCCCGCCTCGGCTATGATTAAGGTCTTATTTTCCATATTCGTTGTCTTCGTTCATTGTTCACCGACATGGCCGCATCTCCTTTTTAGATGATCGGTTTGCCGTATGTCCTAAACATTATAAATATCAGCCTTATACGCTTTCAGATTCTCTGGGTCTCTAAACCAAGCGATGGTAGCTTTCAGGCCACTCTCCAATGTATGCTGGGGTTTCCACGAAGTGTATTTCATGATCTTTTCGTTGGCTCCGAATAAGCGGAACACTTCGCTTTTTTCCGGACGGAGGCGCTGATCATCAGAAGAGATGGTAGCCGAAGGGTTTATTTGCCTGATGATTTCCCGCGCCAGGTCACCGATTCCAATTTCGCTGGCTGTGGCCAGGTTACAGTCCTCCCCGATCAATCCCTCGGCCTCTGCAATGGCCACAAATCCCGCGGCGGTGTCTTCGACAAAAAGTAAATCACGTGTCGGTGTCAGGTCACCCAACATGATCTCTTTTTTCCCATTGAGAAGTTGCGTGATCACCGTCGGTACGATGGCTCTTGCCGACTGGCGTGGGCCATAAGTATTAAAGGGCCTTACAATGGTTACCGGAAGGTTAAAGCTTCGGTAGAACGATTCGGCTAAACTGTCGGCACCAATTTTAGACGCCGAGTAGGGTGACTGTGGTTGCCGGGGATGTTTTTCATCGATGGGAACATACTGTGCAGTTCCATATACTTCGGATGTGGACGTGATGAGCACCCGTTCCGTTTTAAAATCACGGGCCGCCTGCAGTACATTCAAAGTACCCTTCACATTCGTGTCGATATAGGAGTCGGGCGAATGATAGCTGAACGGTATGGCAATCAACGCCGCCAGGTGGAAAACCATGTCAACGCCCTGCATGGCGGTGCGCACGCCATTCGGGTCGCGTATATCTCCCGTGAAAATTTCAATTTTACTAAGGGTCTCCTTGGGCAAGGTGTCCAGCCATCCCCACGAGTTAAAAGAGTTGTAGTAGCAAAACGCTCTTACGTCATAGCCTTTTTGCAAAAGCTTCTCGGTGAGGTGACTGCCAATGAAACCGTCGGCACCGGTAACTAAAACCTTTTTATTTTTCATCGTCGCTTTTCTTCATGAGTTCCCACTCCAGTTGGGGTCTGAAATAGGTCAGATCAAAAGGAGCATAAACATATTTTGGATTCTCGTACTGCACCTTGAATTTGACAACGCCATTGTAGACGTAATGTTCTTTCTTCACATTGATCAAATGCAACGTGAGCATATACGTATTGGTGGCAAAAAAATCCTTTGGGAAATGGCAGATAGCCGAGTACGATCCGGGACGTATCGTGTTTTCATGAACGGCGGAGTCCGTTAACTGTGAATTCAGAATGGCATTGTTGTCATTGTCTACCACGGAAATCACAATCCTGAAATCGGGAGCCACGAAATGAATATCGAAATCAAATTTGATGCTGATCGATTCTTTCGATGTGAAGGACGACGTTGGCTTGCCCTCCCCGTTTAAGATCGAAACCTGGCGAAGCGTAAGAAAGGGTGATGTGCCGTCTTTCACACCATCCAGGTTTCTGCGCAAGGTCTCGCGATCCAGGATAGCCGGAAACTCGGAAATGCTGTCGACATTGAGGTTAAGATATTTTTCTACAGCGGTTGTTGTGTCGCCCTGATATTCCAATTGTCCTTGCCCCAGGATGATGCAGCTCTTGCAAAGTGTTTTAATGGACGGCATACTGTGACTCACAAACAAAACCGTTCTTCCATCGCCGCGGCTCACTTCCTGCATTTTGCCGATAGCTTTCTTTTGAAATTCAGCGTCCCCCACTGCCAGCACTTCGTCCACGATAAGAATTTCCGGTTCCAGGAACGCCGCCACAGCAAACCCCAGACGTACCATCATACCGGACGAATACCTTTTCACCGGCGTATCGACGTACTTCGCCACCCCGGCGAAATCCACAATTTCGTCGAATTTCCGATCGATCTCATGGCGTCGCATTCCGAGCACGGTTCCATTCATGTAGATGTTCTCACGGCCGGTCATCTCGGCATGAAATCCCGTTCCGACTTCCAGGAGCGAGGCCACTCTTCCTTTTATTTTCACCTCTCCCACCGAAGGCGCCGTGATCCGGGACAATATTTTCAATAACGTAGATTTACCGGCACCGTTTTTTCCGATCACACCCACAATGTCGCCCTGCCGTATTTGAAAACTCATATTCCTCACGGCCCATACATACTCATTGTCAACAGCACGCTTTGTTCGGTCGTTGACGCTCCCAATTTTAGCATAGGGATCTTCCTTGCCTCGTGTTTTCGCCCACCAACGCTTCAGGTCATGGCTCAACGTACCCGTGCTTATTTCACCGAGTCGGTAGAGCTTACCCAAATTATCAACCTCTATAACAGTACTCATACGAAAATGCTAAACATTGTCAATAAATGTCTTCTCGACTTTACTAAAGGTCACCATCCCCAAGAAAAGAACAACGACCATAAAACAGGCGGTGTACGCTAAACCTCCCCATGACCAAGATCCCGCTCCCATAAAAGCATAGCGAAATCCTTCCACTATCGGCGTGACCGGGTTCAACAGGATATAAGACTTATATTTCTCCGGGACTGAAGAGAGTGGATAAATCACGGGAGTGGCGTACATCATTAGGGTGACGCCGAATTGAATAAGGAAAGTGAGGTCGCGATACTTCGCCGTCATGGAAGTAAACACAATACCGATACCCAATCCGAGACCCGCCATCAGGAGGATGAGCAGCGGGAAATATATGATGTGATAGTGCATTTGAATGGGAGTGCCTTTCAAAAGGTACACAACCATAACCACCACAAAAAACAAGAACTGGACAAAGAACTTTAATAGACCGGACAGAACCTTAGCAATGGGAACAATAATCCTCGGGAAATAGACCTTTCCAAACAAATTCGCATTGTCCGTAAAGGTTCTCGACGTGAGGGTCAGGGATTCCGAAAAATAGTTCCACACCACGATGCCCGCGCTGTAGAATAATGCCTTGGGGACACCATCCGTAGAAATGCCGGCAATTCCGCCAAAAACGACAATATAAATAACCGTAGTAAGAATGGGCTGTATAAAAAACCATACAGGTCCTAGGACGGTTTGCTTGTAAATGATAACGACATCGCGTTTGACAAACATGTAAAGCAAATCCCGGTATCGTAACACGTCACGCCAAGGAAACACGAACAAGCCGCTTCGAGGTCTGAGAATGGTATCCCACTTTTCATCTTGCTGCATAGTCTTCATAAAAATGACCCCTTCTCGGGCTCTTCGATACTTTGTTTAATCGCTGTAATATCCGTCGCTCTTATCCTTTTTGGACGATCCATAGTGATAACCGTGTCCATAGCCATAGCCATAACCGTAACCATAGCTATATCCATATCCGTAACCCAATCCCGTTTTTCGGATATCGTTGAACAAAACGCTTATTCTGGCAAGCTTACCGGCCTCATAGAATTCGTCGATTGCCCGCAGGGATTCTCTGGGCGTAAAATCCTGCCGGACGACAAACAAGCTGTGGTTAGCAAATTTTGAGAGCACAAACGCGTCCGTCACAAAAGACAATGGCGGCGTGTCCATAACGATAAAATCGTATTGCTTCTTCAATTCCTCAATCAGGTCTCCCATGGCCGAACGAAGGAGTAATTCACTTGGGTTCGGTGGCATCGGGCCACCCGATATAAGAAACAAATTTTCGATTTGGGTGGCTTGGGTCACTTCTTCGCGCGTAGCCATACCGGATAGATATTGACTTAAGCCAACACTATTGTTCAGGGACAAATCATCAAACAATTTTGGTTTCCTTAAATCCGCGCCAACAATGATGGTCCGTTTACCGGCTAATGCAAAAACAGTCGCCAGGTTCAAGGTTGTAAACGATTTTCCTTCCCCTGGTATCGAAGAGGTAACCATAAAAACCTGCTTCTCTTTATTTCCCGTGAAATAGTTCATATTCGAACGCAAGGCTCGAAACGATTCGGAAAGGGCCGACCGGGGTTTGTTAAAGACAATGAGCGGGTCTTTGGCCGAGTTATGACCGATGACACCAATGATAGGAATGCTGGTGAGCTTTTCAATATCATCCTTGGATTGGATACGGCTATTCAAGAGTTCCAGCAAAACAAAGACAGCCAGGGGAAGCGCTATACCTGCTACGGCAGCAAAAACATAATTTTGCCCCACCTTGGGCGTGATTGAACCACCGGCCATCGGAGGGTTAACGACAACAATATCGGATGTTGTGGACGCTTTCGACAGCCCGGCTTCTGTGCGCTTTTGCAACAGAAAAACGTATAGATTTTCCTTCAGCGAATAGTTCCGTTTTATGGTGACTAGCTCGCGTTGCGTACTGGGTAGTTTCGACAGTTGGTCGTTCACCAACCCGATCTGTCTATCGATAAATTTGACATTGATGTCCTGGGTCGCACGGCTATTGGCGATGGTCTTCAGAACATCCCTTTTCAGGTACTCGATGCGTGCCAGTTTTTCCGCAAGGCGTGGATTGTCCTGAAGTTTGTCAACCCCTTTATCCAGGTTACTCTTATAGATATTAACCTGAGTCTGTAGTTCGATAATTTGAGTAATCAAACCAACCACGATGTTATCGGTTATGCCAACACTGGCGGGTGTAAATACACCATCGTATTGATCATTTTCTAAAAGTTGGGAGATATACGTGTAATAGTTATCAATTAGCTTCAGTTGGAATTTCTTTTCATCGTAGTCCTTGATTTTCGCATAGAGTCGGTTCGTCTCCTCTTCCAGGGTGGTAATAATATTTCTACGTTTAAAATCCTCCACCTGATCTTCATAGTGTCTCAGTGAATCCCCGATAGCCAACAATTGTTCATCTAAAAAGTGGATAGCCATCGTAGCCACTTTATTTTTATTTTCTATATCATAAAACTGATACCGCTCAATAAATTTATTCAGAAAATCAATCTCTTTCTGGGCAACAGGCCCTTTGATCTCAAGATCTACTACCGAAGCACCTACCGCCGCCCAGTTTGCATTCAACTTACTGGAATATTGTTTCGCCAACCCGAGCGGATCGTTGAACTGGACTACAAATTTCTTATCGATGAGGGCCTCAACGGATCCCGTTAATTTTACATACAGTTGATAACCATTGATGGCAATGGTATCGTTGAAAGCCAACGGGGCAAATTCCTTCCCACCGTGATCATCGTCGGACGTGATATATTGTAAGGAAAACGAATGCTGATCCATCGCCTGGAAGTACATAGACTTGCCATACGGCCTTTTGCTTCCGGGCAAAATGGAAATTACAACCGGAAAATTCGGGTCATAATATTCGGTGGTCAGGATATCTCCTTCTCTGTAAAACGAAACATCAAACCGTAGATCTTCCAATACCTCCTGCAACAGTGGAAAGGATTTCATGATATAAATTTCGTTTAAGAAATTCCGGTGCGGGTTGATCAGTGCATTGTTATATAGGAATTTCGCGCCTGCGTTTTCTTCATTCTCTTTGATAATGATAGACGCTTTGACCGGGTAAATATGCGCGCTGTAGCGATTAACAATAAAAGCTACGGTAAGCCCCGCCACCAATGATAGCACAATGAAATACCAGAACCGGAGAATCCGCTCCAGCACACGCTTGATGTTAAGCGAAATCCCCCCGCCTTCTTCCTTAGCGCCGGCAGGGTCCATTCCGGGAAAATCAGATGTCGATTGACTTGTATTCAACGTTATCGTGTAAGGGTAAGAATAAGTAGACCAAAAGAAATCGCCGTCGTAATGATGGCAAGGTTGGATGTAAAATACTTTCTGAATGTGCGCTGCTTCAACGGCGGCACGACGATCACGTCATTCTGTTGCACATAGTAATGCGGAGACTCTATAAATTCCTCCTCCAATAAGTTGATATAGTATACCTCGGTTATCCCCTCTCGTTGTCGGATCACCTTCACCAGCGTCCGGTCGGCAAGTTCGGAAAGTCCTCCCGCCAAGCCTAGCGCCTCACTGATGGTGAGTCTGGTATTTTGAGACACCACCGTCTGTTCCTTGCTAACCTCTCCGAGCACAGTAAAACGAAAGTTGAGCAATCGCAACCTCACGATCACGTTGGGCAAATACTTTGATGCCACCGCCCGAATGGAATCTTCGGCCTGAAACGGCGTAAGACCGGCAAGTTTGATCTTCCCTAAAACGGCATATTCAATATAGCCCTCCCGGTCAACCAGAATACCACCCATCTGCGCTGAGTTTACCCCACCTGACATACGGGTTTGTGGAGAGAGCTTCCCAAGAAAATCAAATGTGTCATTTTCATCGGTCAAGGTCTCAAAGCTTACGCTTACCATGTCCAGCGGCTGAATACGGTACTCCTGGATGTTCAGGGTATGTTTTCGCAATACCGTATCCCGCGGAATATTTTTCCGATGCTTCAAATCATCCTTCTGATAATACACCAGCTTTTTGTTGGGGACGCAAGCGCTGAAAAAAATAAGGGCAAGTCCAAAAAGGAGCCAATTACGGGTCATTTATTCTGTTTTTAAACCGCCAGTGACGGCAAATATACTTTACAAAAGTCCAAACTATAGGCCCGGCCTGCGACCATTGGCAGGCTTCAGCAGGCCATTAGCCCCGCCTATCTCCTACTCGTGAAAATTATACACCCTAAATCCACCCTGCTTCAAATGGCTCTCCCCACGCATCAAATCCAAATCAGCGTCTACCATTTCACGCAGCAGCGCGTTCACATCGTATTTCGGCTTCCAACCCAGTATGCTCTTGGACTTGGTCGGGTCGCCCAGCAGCAGGTCTACTTCCGTAGGCCTGAAGTAGCGGGGGTCGATGGCCACCACTTCATCTCCGGCTTTCAGGCTATTGCCCTCTACGACGTTCTTTACTTCATCGATGATGCCTACTTCTTTCACACCCTGACCTTTGAAGACGAGCGACGCGCCCACGTGTGCAAAGGCGCGCACCATGAAATCGCGAACCGATGTGGTTTCGCCCGTGGCAATAACATAGTCATCGGCTTTTTGTTGCTGAAGGATGAGATACATGGCCTCGATATAATCCTTGGCATGGCCCCAATCGCGCTTGGCGTCGATGTTGCCCATGTATACTTTCTGTTGCAGGCCCAACACCATACGCGCAACGGCGCGCGTGATCTTGCGCGACACAAACGTTTCGCCACGCAAGGGCGACTCGTGGTTGAACAGGATCCCGTTACAGGCATACATGTTGTATGCCTCGCGATAGTTCACCGTGATCCAATAGGCGTACATTTTAGCCACAGCATAGGGCGAACGTGGATAGAAAGGGGTTCTCTCCGACTGTGGGATTTCCTGCACCTTACCGTATAGCTCCGACGTGGAGGCCTGGTAGATGCGGGTCTTTTCCGAGAGGCCCAGCAAACGCACGGCTTCCAGGATACGCAGGGTGCCGATGGCATCGGTGTTGGCTACATACTCGGGCATTTCAAAGCTCACACGCACGTGACTCATAGCCCCCAGGTTGTAAATTTCATCGGGCTGTATCTCCTGGATCAGTCGGATCAGGTTGGTCGAATCGGTGAGGTCGCCGAAGTGGAGCTTCATGCGCGCACCCTTGTCGTGCGGGTCCTGGTAGATGTGATCGATGCGGGCGGTATTGAAAAGAGACGATCTTCTTTTCAAGCCATGAACTTCATAGCCTTTTTCGAGAAGGAACTCCGCCAGATAGGCTCCATCTTGGCCGGTGATGCCGGTTATAAATGCTTTTTTCACTTTGCAATAAGTTAAGGTTGACCCGTCGGGTATAGTTTATTTCACAAGACTATAGGATGCTATCTTCTCCAGGAAATCCTGATAAGTGATCCGGATGCCTTCTTTTAAATTGACTTGATGCCGGAAGCCGAGTTTGTGTAACCGCTCCGAATCCATAAGTTTCCGGGGTGTGCCATCGGGTTTGGTTTTGTCAAAACCGATGCGGCCCTTGAAGCCCACCGCTTCGGCGATGGTATGGGCCAGGTCCAGGATGGACACTTCCTCGCCGGTACCCACGTTGACGATATCGGGCTGATCGTAGTGCAGCATCAGGAACAAACACGCCGCACCCAGATCGTCGGCAAACATAAATTCCCGGAGGGGTGTGCCCGAGCCCCAGATCACCACCTCATCCAAATCCTGCTCTTTGGCTTCATGAAAACGGCGCAGCAAGGCCGGCAGCACGTGCGAGTTTTGTGGATGGTAGTTGTCGCCGTAACCGTAAAGGTTCGTGGGCATCACGGATATAAAATGGCGGTTATGTTGCTTGAAATAAGCCTGGCAAAGCTTCACGCCGGCAATTTTAGCAATGGCGTAAGCCTCGTTGGTAGGTTCCAGGGGGCTGGTGAGCAAGCTTTCCTCGTGGATCGGCTGCGGGGCAAACTTGGGATAAATGCAGGATGAGCCGAGGAACAAAAGTTTTTTTACATCATTCCTGAACGACGCTTCGATGACGTTGTTCTGGATCATCAGGTTGTCGTACAAAAAATCGGCGGGAAAGTTATTGTTGGCCAGGATACCGCCCACTTTGGCAGCGGCCAGGAACACATATTCGGGTTGCTCCTTTTCAAAAAAACGGTCTACCGCGACCTTGTCCTTCAAATCGAGCTCTTTTGAAGTTGCCGCACAAAGGTTGGTATAGCCTTCCTTCTGCAGCTTCCGGTAGATGGCGGACCCCACCATGCCCCGGTGTCCGGCTACATATATCTTTGCATTCTTATCCATGTTAAGGTATTTCCTCTTAAGTTAATTCCGGTGCAAATATACCAGCCTTGTAAGATTTTACCACCCCAAAACGCCATTCCGGGACCACACTTTGAAGAAAAACCCGTCTCTCCACCGCCAATAAAGATCTCCGCGCTCATTCACCAGGACACGCTTTTGGCAGAAAACAGGTAATAAATGCCCTGAAAAATCAGCACACCAAAAAAGAAGGGTTCAACAGGTTCTCCTTATTATACCTCAACGGGCGCTCCATCCCCGCTTTAACACCCCCACCCAACTCCTGACTCCTAACCACCAACCCAATTTCGCGCACAATGGCATCCGCTGCTGCGGTGTCCCACTCCATCGTGGGTGCATAACGGGGATAGACATCTGCTTTTCCTTCGGCCAGCAGCATAAATTTCAGGCTGCTCCCAGCCGAAACCAGCTCGGGGGCCGTGAGCCTTTCCATAAAAGCCTCCGTTTCGGGGCTCATGTGCGACCGGGAGGCCACTACCCGCAATCCCGGCTGATGAAGGTCAGGCGTTGGCCTGCGGGGAAGGGACACCACGGCGCCATTCCTTTTCACAAACGCGCCCTGGCCCTCGGCCGCATAGAAAACGTCGCCGGTGACGGGCACGGCCACTACGCCCAGCACGGGCCGTTCCTGGTGGATGAGGGCGATGTTCACGGTGAACTCGTCGTTGCGTTTGATGAATTCCTTCGTGCCATCCAGGGGGTCCACCATCCAAAAGTAGTCCCAGTCTTTGCGTTGGGCATAGGGAATGGCCTGGCCCTCCTCGCTGAGGATGGGATAGGTTGAAGAGGCCTGGAGGATGGCAGTGATGGCTTGGTGCGCTTTTCGGTCCGCGAGGGTTAGTGGGGAGTTATCGCCTTTGGCTTCGGCTTGGAAGTCGCTAGAGTGATAGACATTCAGTATCTCGGCGCAGGCTTTTTCTGCGGCATCGATGGCGGCGGCTAGTAAAGTGGGTGCGTGCATAGTCAAATTTAACCGCAAAGAAGCAAAGGGCGCAAAGTTAACGCAAAGGGTGCTTTGGCACTTTGACAGTTTGTACGACTAGAGGTTTGTTTACGAATCTTTTGAGGCCCTGCATTAGCAAGGGGACGTTAAAGTTAATAAGAAATCCTAACCTCTTTTGAGCAAGTTTCATATAACTGATGAGTTGAGCTTCGTAGATCGGCAGAACGTCTGCCACAGCTTTTAACTCCAATATTATTTCGTCTTCAACAAGGATATCGATAACATAATTTTTATTCAAAATCTGGTCCCTGCATACAATTGGAACAACGCATGCCAGGAGCTAAGGCAAAAAAAAAAAACGCAAAGACATTTCCTTGCGTTAACTTTGCTTGCCCGCCGAAGCTTCAGCGAAGGAGGGCGGTTAAAAATTCCGTCGCCTACACGATCATCCCCGCCGCCACCGTCTCATTCGTTCCCTCATCAATCAAAATCACGCTACCCGTGATCCGATTGCGCCGGTAACTATCAAAGGCCAACGGCTGCGCTGTACGAATCTTCACTCTCGCGATTTCGTTCATTGTCAATTGATCTACGTTCTCGATGCGGTGCAAGGTGCTGATGTCAAGCTTGTATTGGATCTCCTTCAACACGCCACGCACTTCCTTGGTGTTGTGGCGCACGTAGAGTTTTGTGTTCAGGCTGATCGGTCGCTGGTTCATCCAGCACAACATCATGTCGATGTCCTGATCGGCATGCGGGTGATTGTTGGGCTTGGCAATGATATCGCCGCGACTGATGTCGATCTCGTCTTCCAGGGTCATGGTCACGGACATGGGCGCGAAGGCTTCTTCCAGTACCTCATTCCCCAAAGAAATGGATTTGATCTTCGAGGTGAATCCGGACGGAAGCACCACCACCTCTTCACCGGGTCTGAATATTCCCCCGGCCACGCGGCCTGCATAACCCCTGAAATCATGATACTCCTTCGACTGCGGCCGCACCACATATTGCACGGGGAAACGGCTGTCGATATGATTGTAGTCGCTTTCAATGTGCGCAGTCTCCAGCATGTGCATCAAGGTAGCGCCCTGATACCACTCCATATTTTCAGAACGGTGCACGACGTTGTCGCCAACCAGCGCGCTGATGGGAACAAACTGAATATCGGAGATCTCCAGTTTAGAAGAGAAGGCTTTGTAGTCTTCAACGATCTTATCGTAAACGTCCTCGGCATAATTCACGAGGTCCATCTTGTTCACACACACGATCACGTGAGGGATCTTCAACAACGACGCAATAAACGAGTGGCGATGGGTCTGCTCCACCAGGCCCTTGCGCGCATCGATGAGAATCAGGGCCAGGTTGGCCGTTGAGGCGCCGGTCACCATGTTGCGGGTATACTGGATGTGGCCCGGGGTGTCGGCAATAATGAATTTGCGTTTCGGCGTGGCAAAGTAGCGATACGCCACATCGATCGTGATGCCTTGCTCCCGCTCCGACTTCAACCCATCCGTCAGCAACGAAAGGTCAACATAGTCAAATCCTTTCTTCGCGCTGGAAGCTTCCACGGCCTCCAACTGATCTTCAAAAATCGATTTGCTATCATACAACAAGCGCCCGATAAGGGTACTCTTTCCATCATCCACACTACCCGCCGTTGTAAACCGAAGAAGCTGATTATTCACGTTACTCATAAACCTTAATGCCTTTAAAAACTTTGTATTGACTTTGCTTACTTACTTGCTTGCTTGCTTGCTTTGCCCGCCGAAGCTTTAGCGAAGGAGGGCCCGCCGAAGCTTTAGCGAAGGAGGGCCCGCCGAAGCTTCAGCGAAGGAGGGCCCGCCCGAACTTCAGCGAAGCAAGGCGGTTAAAATTATTTTTATCGCAAAGTCTCTTAAAAATATCCACTCTTTTTCCGATCCTCCATCGCCGTCTCCGAACGCTTGTCATCATGACGCGTACCCCGCTCGGTTTTACGGGAAGCAGCAATCTCTTCAATGATCTTCTCGACGGTGTCCGCATATGACTCCACCGCCCCTGTGATCGGCATGTCACCACACGTGCGGAAGCGCACGACTTTGCGCGTTGGCACTTCATGGTCTTTCAATTTCAACCACGGCGATATGGAAAGGATGGCACCATCGCGCTCAACCACTTCCCGTTCGTGCGACAGATAGAGACTGGGGATGGGAATGTTTTCTGACTGGATGTATTGCCACACATCCATCTCGGTCCAGTTACTGATGGGAAACACCCGGAAGTGCTCGCCGATGTGTTTGCGGCCGTTGAACAGGTTCCAGAGTTCAGGACGCTGGTTCTTCGGATCCCATTGTCCGAATTCGTCGCGGTGGGAGAAGAAGCGTTCTTTTGCACGGGCCTTTTCCTCATCCCGACGCGCACCACCCATGGCGGCATCGTATTTATTTTGTTCGATGGTATCCAGCAAGGTAACCGTCTGCAGGGCATTGCGGCTGGCATTGAAGCCGGTCTCCTCTTTCGCCCTGCCCTTATCGATGCTTTCCTGAACGGAGCCGACCACGAGCTTCACATCCAGCTCTTTCACCAGCCAGTCGCGATACTCCATAGTCTCCGGAAAATTATGACCGGTGTCGATGTGAACCAACGGAAAGGGTATGCGCGCAGGGGCAAAAGCTTTGCGCGACAGAAAGGCCAGCACGATGGAGTCCTTGCCTCCGGAAAACAACAACGCCGGTTTCTCAAACTGCGCCACCACTTCACGGATCACAAAGATCGCTTCCGCTTCCAGCTCTTTTAAATGACTTAAATAATATTGGCTCATTCCTGGTGTTATTACAAAATTCTGTTCTTTCATTCTTGCTATTACGCGTTCATGACATTTCCCGTTACCTCAATTTTACACGTGGTAAAATAAACGCCATAAGCTTCCCGATCGACTCCTCCACGCTCCATTCGCCGGTAGGAACGGTCAGATCGGGATGGACAGGTGTCTCATACGGCGAATCGATGCCCGTGAAATTCTTCACCTCCCCTGCCCGCGCTTTTTTATACAATCCTTTCACGTCGCGTTGCTCACACACTTCCAGCGGGGCATCGACAAAGATCTCGATATAGTTTTCGACTCCCACAATGTCCCTCACCTGGTCGCGGTCGGCATTGAATGGCGAAATGAAGGCCGACAGCACGATGATACCCGCATCGGTCATCAATTTGGATACCTCGCCGATGCGACGGATGTTTTCCACACGGCCTTCGTCGGTAAAGGTCAGGTCTTTGTTGAGGCCGGTGCGGATGTTGTCGCCGTCCAGCAAATAGGTCTTAAATCCCAAAGCGTGGAGCTGTGCCTCCAATTGCACAGCCAGCGTCGACTTCCCCGATCCGGATAAACCCGTAAACCAGATCACAGAGGCACGTTGGTTCAATACCTGCTCGCGCTGGTGTTTGCTGACTTTCGTCTTAATGGGATACAGATGATTCATGGGACTGAGCTGGTCTACGCCAAAGTCTACTTATCCTATAGCGTATTTCGGACAAAGGTAGAAGTAATGGATAAAACTACAAGGTGAGGATTTTGAAAAGTATCTCTCACTAACGCTTGTTGGCAAACGCAAAACCGTCTGGCAACCGTTGCAGTGCATGATGTGTTTTTTCTATTCTTCACGTCCCATTTTCCAATAGCGCTGCAGCATCCTCAAAAAATCTTCCATCTCCCGCAAGGGGATCATGTTGGGTCCGTCGCTGAGGGCCTTTTCCGGGTGAGGGTGCGTTTCAATAAAAAATCCGTCCACACCGGCTGCGGCTGCTGCGCGAGCCAGGAAGGGTGCAAACTCTCGTTGCCCGCCAGAGGTCGATCCTCTTCCACCCGGTTGTTGGATGGAATGGGTCACATCGAAAACCACGGGCGTGAACTTGCGCATGATCGGCAGGGCACGCATGTCTACCACCAAAGTGTGATAGCCAAAGCTGCTGCCACGCTCCGTCAAAAAGACGTTGGGGTTGCCTTCGTTGCGCACTTTGTCCACAGCATACTTCATGTCTTCCGGCGCCATGAACTGTCCTTTTTTCACCTTCACGGCCTTGCCCGTGCGGGCCGCAGCCTTGAGCAAGTCAGTTTGGCGACACAGATAAGCCGGTATTTGCAGCACATCCACCACCGTGGCCACCTCGGCGCATTGATACGATTCATGGACGTCCGTAACGATCGGCACATGAAGCGCCTGCTTCACGCGCGACAGTATTTCCAGTCCGCCTTCCAGCGACGGGCCACGATACGAGGTAGACGCGGTGCGGTTCGCTTTGTCGAACGAGGATTTGAAAACGTAGTCGATGTCGAGTTCTTCGCAGATGGCCTTCATGCGCGTGCCGGTCTCCAGGCAGAGGTCGTAGCTTTCGACCACGCAAGGCCCGCTGAACAAAACCATGCGGTCACCTCCCAGCGTGATGGTGTCGGTCACCTTCACGGTTTCTTCAAACGTATTCATTCTCATGGTCTATCCTCTTATAATTTTTTCCATTTCGCCGCGGGCGGCCAGCACCAGGTCGGCCACTTCGCGCAAGGCGCCTTGTCCGCCACCGGCGCGCGTCACCAGGTCCACTTCCTGCTTCATGTAGTCGAACGTGTCGCTGGGGCAAACGCTGAGGCCGGCGAGGCGCAGCACAGGCAGGTCGTTGATGTCGTCGCCAATGTAGGCCACTTCTTTCATTTTGAGTTTATAGTGCTTCACCAGTTTTTCAAACACGGAAGCTTTGTCGAGGATGCCCTGGTGGCAGAAGTCCAGTTTCAATTCAACGGCCCGCTTGGCGGTGGCGCCGGAATCGCGACCGGAGATAATACCGGTGAGAATGCCTGCTTTTTTCAGGTGCGTGATGATGAATCCGTCCTTCACGTTGAAGTTCTTGGTCTCCTTGCCGTTTTCGTCGTAGATGATCTTGCCATCGCTCAACACGCCATCGGCATCAAAGAAAATGGCCTTGATGTTGCCGGCCTTTTTGATGAGTTCCTTGCTGTAGGGGGATAAGATGAGTTTCAAACGTTTGTTAATTTTCGGTGATGTGTTCCGAAAATTAGGAAAAGCTTTTTATTTTACCTCCCTGTTTCCGCTGCATTCCCCGAACCTCTCCTCTGGATGCAAGCCGTTAATCCCGGATTATGCGTGTCTTCAAATTTTTTCTTTGCCTGGCCATCACCGTAGGGCTTGTTTATGCGTTGGATCGTCCCTGGACCATCAAGAATGCGCCGGTGCCTCCCGTGGGCCGTTTCCTGGACCCTTTTCAGGGATTCTGGGCAAACCTGGAGGATTCCGGTCCCCAAATCGCCGATGCAATGCCCATCCCAGGCCTGCACGACAAGGTGAACGTGCTGTTCGATAGCCTGGCCATGCCCCACATTTTTGCCCAAAACGAAGAAGACCTCTACTTCGCGCAAGGCTACATCACCGCCCACGACCGCCTCTGGCAAATGGAATTCCAAACCCATGCCGCCGCCGGCCGCCTCACCGAGATCATCGGTCGTGGCCCTGGCGACGCCGTCCTGAACTACGATCGCGGCCAGCGACGACTGGGCCTGGCCTTTGCAGCCGAACACGCCTTAAAATCCTTGGAAAGCGATCCCGTGACGCACAAAATAGTTGAAAAATATACGGAAGGCGTCAATGCCTATATCCAGACACTCGACTACAAAACCCTGCCTTTCGAATACAAGCTCCTGCACTACAAACCCGAGCCCTGGACGCCGCTAAAATGCGCGCTGCTCCTCAAAAGCATGGCCCAGACCCTGAACATGCGCGACAAGGACATGGAAATGACAAACGCCTTGAGAATGTTCGGCTTCGATGTGCTGCAGGCGCTCTACCCCGACCGTGAGCCCGTGAGCGACCCGATCGTAGACAAGCCAAACGGCTGGAAATTCAAACCGGTAACCCTCGACACGGTGCCACTGGCGCTTCCCGACGAACTGGTCCAACTCAAAAAACTTCCCGCCGAACCGATCAAAGTCAAAAAACTTCCCAGCTCCGACCCCACCACCGGGAGCAACAACTGGGCGGTGAGCGGCAGCAAAACCGCTACGGGATCTCCCGTCCTCTGCAGCGATCCTCACCTCGGATTGAATCTTCCGTCTTTGTGGTATGCCCTTCAACTCCACGCCCCCGGCGTCAACACAATGGGCGCTTCCCTTCCAGGTGCCCCTGGCATCATTATCGGCTGTACCGATTCTATCGCATGGGGTGTGACCAATGCGCAGCGCGACCTGGTGGATTGGTACCAAGTTTCTTTCCAGGACAACAAGCATGACAAATACCTGCTCGACGGCCAGTGGGTGGACACAAAGAGAACGGTTGAGAAATTCGTGGTGAAAGATGGCCCCGCTTACTACGATACGGTGCTCTACACGCACTGGGGACCGGTGACTTACGACGACACTTTCGGCGAACGAGGCAATCCAAAATACTATGCATTCCGCTGGATCTCGCACGATCCTTCAAACGAATTCCTCGCGTTCTATAAACTCAACCGCGCCAAGAACCACCACGACTACATGGAGGCTTTGGATTTATATGAATCGCCCGCTCAAAATTTTGTATTTGCCTCTGTCGCTGGCGACATCGCCATGCGCGTCCAGGGAAAATTCCCGGTGCGCCGCCAACAGGAAGGGAAGTTTCTGCTCGACGGAAGCAAAAGCTCCAACGGGTGGAACGCGTTTATTCCCAACGATCAAAATATCATGGACAAAAATCCGGCACGGGGATTTGTGAGCTCCGCCAATCAATACCCCGTGGATGGCACTTACCCGTACTACATCACCGCCTCCAGCTTCGAGGCCTATCGCAACCGCCGCATCAACCAAACGCTCGCCGGTCTGGACCACATCCGCCCGGAGGACATGATGAAATTGCAAACCGACAATTTCAACCTGAAAGCCGAAGAAAGCCTCCCCTATTTTCTAAAAGCACTGGACTCGGCCTCGCTCACGCCAGCAGAACAAAAAGCCCGGCAAATATTGGTTTCGTGGAATCGCTACAACGACAAGGCTTCCGAAGGAGCTTCCTATTACGAAGCCTGGTGGAACAGCCTGATGCCGTTGATCTGGGATGAGATGGCCGGCCACACGCTGGAAATCCCCACCACCTTCAACACGATCTACCTGCTGAAGGAGAACCCTACGTTCTCTTTTTTCGACATCGTGAAGACGCCTGAAAAAGAAACGGCTACCGAAGTGATCCGTAAAGCGTTTTCACAAAGCGTGGCGTCGATGGAGAAGTGGAAGAGTGATCATGGACAAACCACTGCGGCGTGGGGCGAATACAAAGACGGCTATGTGGGACATCTCACTCGCCTGGAGCCCTTGCGTGTATATATAAAGGCTGGTGGCAATCGTGACATTGTGAACGCGCATTCACGTACACACGGGCCGTCCTGGCGCATGATCGTGAGCCTGGAGAAATCCGGGGTCAAGATGTGGGCCGTGTATCCCGGAGGTCAATCGGGCAACCTGGGCAGCGCCCACTATGTCGATATGCTTCAGCCTTGGGTGGATGGTCAATACTTCTCGATCCCCTTCCTGCGCGACCCCCGCGACGGCAGAATCAAATATTCAACTCAACTCCATCCGTAACCATTTATGAAGTTCGTTATACAATTCCTTGCCATCCTGGTCTCCGCGTTTATCGTCCAACTGTTCCTGCCATGGTATAGCCTTGCCGTGGTGGCATTGGCCATGGGATATTTTTTCAAGTCGAATGCAAATTTCCTGGCGGGATTCCTGGCCATCGCACTGTTGTGGTTCCTGAAAGCCTGGTGGGCTGATGCGCACACCGTGTCTGACCTGTCCACCCGCGTGGCTACAATCCTCACCGTTAAAAGTAAACTCGTGCTGATGCTGGTGACGGCCCTGATCGGTGGATTGGTCGGTGGGTTTGCTACGCTGACGGGAGCCTTGTTAAAGTACAAGCGGAAGATGCGGTGGTATTAAGCCCCGCGTCCACTTCACGCAAATACCTCGCCTATCAATCTCAGTCCATTTAAGGTTAAGTTTGGATCGATGTGGTCGAACGTTTCTTTTAGCGAGGGAATGATAGACGAAAGCCCACCGGTGGCAACAGCCTTCAGGCTATCATCATTCAGCTCCGTGCGAATCCGCTGCAGCATATGTTTCACCATGCCTTCATACCCCACCAACACGCCCGCCTGAATAGCATGCACGGTCCCTCTTCCTAAAACCGACGTTGGCATAATCAAGGGAACGTCGAACAACTTCGCGGTATTTTGTGACAGCGACTTGATGGCCGTCTTCAACCCCGGCGCTATCGACACTCCCAATATCTCCCCATCCTGCGACAGGGTGGTGAAGGTCAGGGCCGTTCCAAAATCAATCACGACACAACTGCGTTTAAAAAAAGTGTAGGCTGCAAAAGCGTTACAAACCAGGTCTGAGCCAATCTCATAGGGACGCAATATTTTTATCGGCAACTTTTCGTACACCGCTGGTCCCAGCACGAGGGGATCCTTTTCAAACAACGTCCGCGCGGCATGCACCAGCTTTCCCGTGAGATCGGGCACCACGCTGCTGATCGCTACACGGCTCACCTCGTCCAGCCCGATCCGGCTCTCCAGGAAATAGTCGCGCACTTTCATCGCATAGAACATTTCCGGCAAGTCAGCCTGCGAGGGCACACGCCACGTGTGCTGCCAGGCGCTGTCTTTGTACAATCCTATCGTGATGTCGGAGTTACCAATGTCGAACGCTAATACCATAATTCACTGTATTGAAAAAAAATCGATTGCTTCACTGTTTGTTCAGCTTGCCATGTCCCAGCACGCTGGCACCTTGTTGCAAGCGGTAATAATAAAAACCTCCCGGCACATCCACCTGCCAGGTGTATTGATAATGACCGGCCTGTTCCGACTTCAGCGTGATGCTCTGTGCAGCCCGGCCCAACCCATCGTAAAGCTGAAGATTCACTTGGCCCGGTTTCTGAAGCGTGTATTCCAGCGTGAGTGCAGACCGGAAAGGGTTCGGGTAAAGTTTCACTTCGGCTTGGTTTAGGGGGGGTTGCTCCGCGTCTGTAACCAACTGCGGAAGGTTCTGGTCAAGCCAGGCGAGCCGGTCGCTGATCCAGTTCTTCAAATAGTCGACCTCTTGCTTGTAGGTATTGCCGACAAAGAAATTGGGCCATATCTTTTTTCCCAGCACTGACCACGCTTCAAAGTTGCGCTGTTGGGCTCCCCCGTTGAGCACGTTGGCAACTGAATCAACATACGCCAACAAAACAGGCTCTTGCCACTTTCCGGCGCGCAACTCCGTCCAGCGCGCGGCTAATTTTTGTTTGAAGTCCTCGTCTTCCAGCAACCGTGTCCACCAGAAGGGGATTTGCCACGTGTCGTCGGAACAAACCGCATTGAAACCCAAGACGAAGCCGTCGGGCGTGCCACCGGTGCAATAATCGGCATTGCCAAAACCGAGGTTGAAATCCCAGATGGGACCCATCGATAGTTTGCCACCATCGGAATCACGCTGTTTGTAGAAAAAAGTGCTGAGCCGGTAGCCATCCACATTCTTGGTCACCTCCTGGATCAACATGTAGTCGATAAAGGAATTTACATCGATATACTTAGCATAGCCGTTGACTGGATCCTTGAAGCCATCGCCGGCGAGCGCGCCTTCGAACTGCGCGATGTAGTTTTGGATATAGGTCTTTTGCTCGGGAACAATGTCGTCGTATGCGGGTTCTTCGTATTGAAAGTTGGTGCTTTGCCAGGCGCTCGGATACGGCTTGTGGGCGGAGTACCATCCCCCATCGCCATCCCCCGTCGACTTATCGATCTTGATGATGTAGCCCCCGGTAAGGTTGTCGCCACTGATCTCTTCGGGATCGAGCTTGTTGATGTTCACACGACCTTTGTCGCGCTTGATCTTCTCGATCACGACATACACACCCATATACGTTCCATTCAAAACCAACTCGCAATACTTTGTTCGCGGCGCATAGCGTCCCTGGTCGCGACCCATCTTGTAGGCCAGCACGTCACGCATAAGGCTTTTATCATTGTAGGGCGCAAAAAACACCCAGTCTTCTTCCTTGGGAAAACCAAACAACGCGGTTTCATTGTCTTTGCCCAGATCATCGTGAAGCTCCACACCGTATTGCTTTTTAGGGAACATCTGCGACGACGAACCGCGGATCTCGATACCCATCTTGCCGTCGTATACATTGAAAGCATCTGTCGCGGAATTTTGCATACCCACACCGTTATCGACAATCCCCAGGTCGACCTCGATCTTGGGATCGTCCAGGATGTCCTGACCATGAGTCTGGATGACGATCACGGGAAGATTGGACGTCGTGAACGCAACGATGTTGTCTTGGGCGATGATGGATTGTCCGGCTCCGCAGAGCACTATAAGAAATAGGATCGTTCGCAGCATGTCGGGTCTAAGTTTACCCGAATCTACCATTCCTCCAGGTAAAATTAAAACGGGTGCCGATCGCTCAGGCCAAACCCATCAACGCCTGCTTCACCTTCTCCATGCCCGTACTCGCCTTTTCGGCAACCATCTGCAGGCTGGGGATGTTCCCCATCTCCGGAAGCTTGGGGTCCACCACAAACTTCAACGCATCGTGCGGAACATAACTGATCAGGCCCGCGGCAGGATACACCACCATCGACGTGCCCACCACCACAAAGAAGTCGGCATTGGCGGCGTGGTCTGCCGCTACTTCCATGAGAGGCACCATCTCGCCAAACCACACGATGTTCGGCCGGAGCTGTGAACCTTTAGCGCATACATCGCCCAGGTTGAGCTCCCAGCCCCGGATGGGATAGACCAACGTCTCGTCCTTGGTGCTGCGAGATTCAAACAAGCTGCCGTGAAGATGGATCACGTGCGAAGAGCCGGCGCGCTCGTGCAGGTCGTCAACATTCTGAGTCACCACGGTAACGTCGAAATAATTTTCCAACTCCGCCAGGATCTCGTGTCCACGGTTGGGCTTCACTTCGAGGGCGCGCTTGCGGCGTTGGTTGTAGAAGTCCAGCACAAGGGCGGGATTTCTCTGCCATCCCTCGGGCGTAGCCACGTCCATCACGTTGTGACCTTCCCATAGGCCATCCGAATCGCGAAAGGTAGGTATTCCGCTCTCGGCGCTGATGCCGGCACCGCTAAGCACCACCAGTTTCTTTTTCATAAAATAAAAAGGATGAGGACGAAAATACGATTTTGTGCGATGGATCTGAACGGAGATCCGCTTTTTTACAGCAAGGGCACGGAGAGCAAAGTCAGGGCAAAGAAAGCGCTGGGCTTTCTTTGCGTGACTTCGATGGATAGATTATTTCTTCTTTTTAGGAGCCGCTTTTTTTGCAGCTGTCTTTTTCGCGGCAGTTTTCTTGGCAGCGGTTTTCTTTGCGGCCACTTTCTTCGGCGCAGTTTTTTTAACGGCCGTTGCTTTTGTAGTCTTCTTGGGTGCTTCCCCGGTTTTGGTCGCCGTTTTGGCGGCCGTTTTTGTTGCCGTCTCGGCAGGCGCTCTGCGGCCAAATCTTCCTCTTCGCTCCGGTGCGTCCGCGGCAAGGGCCACACATTCTTCATACGTGAGGGAGGCGGGCTCTCTGTCTTTCGGGATCTTCACATTCTTCTTGCCCGCTTTGATGTAGGGACCAAAGCGACCGTTGAGGATCTGTATCTCGGGATCTTCCGCAAAAAGCTTGATGGTCTTGTTGGCGTCGGCAATGCGCTTGGCTTCGATCAGCTCGACGGCTCTCTCGGGAGTGATGGTATAAGGGTCGATGTCCTTGGGTATCGACACGAACTTCTTGTCGTGCAACACGTACGGCCCAAACCGGCCGATGCTCACCACTACAGGTTTTTCTTCGAACAAGCCCAGGTCGCGGGGCATTTTGAAAAGCTCCATCGCGTCTGCCATCGTGATGTTCTCGATGAACTGGCCAGGACGAAGACTGGCAAACTTTGGTTTCTCCCCGCCATTGTCGTCGGGGTTCTCGCCGATCTGAACATAGGCGCCGAATTTTCCCAGCTTCGCATACACATTCTTGCCGGTCTTTGGATCGACACCCAATTCTTTTGTTTTACCAACCGACGAGCGTTCCACTTTTTCCGTCAGCGCCACTTTTTTGTGGAAGGGACGGTAGAAGTTGTCGATCATCTTTTTCCAGTCCAGCTTGCCATCGGCGATCTCATCGAACTCCTGTTCGATCTCCGAGGTGAATGAAAAATCGGTGATGTCGGGAAAGTGATCCACCAGGAAATCGTTCACCACCATGGCGGTGTTGGTGGGGAAAAGCTTATTCTTTTCTGCGCCGGTAATTTCCGTTTCGACCACACGTGAGATGTCGTCCGACTTCAGGGAAAGTACGGTATATTTTCTTTCAACACCTTCGCGGGCCTCCTTCACTACATAGCCGCGCTTTTGCACGGTGGTGATGGTGGGCGCATAGGTGGAAGGCCGGCCGATGCCAAGCTCTTCCAGTTTTTTCACGAGGCTCGCTTCCGTGTAACGGGGCGGGTGGCGGGTAAATACTTGCTTGGCCACAAGCTCATCCAAAGTCAACTGCTGGCCGATAGTGAGGGGCGGCAGCACTTTGCTGTTCTCCTCCTCATCGTCGTCGTCGCCCGACTCCATATATACTTTCAAAAATCCTTCGAACTTGATCACTTCTCCCGATGCGATCAGGGTTCTGGGGTTGGTGGAAATGCTGATGGTCGCTGTCGTCTTCTCCAATTCTGCGTCGGCCATCTGCGATGCAATCGCACGTTTCCAGATGAGGTCGTACAAGCGGAGTGCATTCCGGTCCATGCCGGGATCGTTCACCGAAAAATCCGTCGGGCGGATCGCTTCGTGAGCTTCCTGTGCCGACGACGACTTGGTTTTATAAACACGCGATTGAAAAAATTCTTTGCCAAACGCTGACGTGATCTGTTTCTGAGCACCGTTGCGCGCTTCGTCAGAAAGGTTCACAGAGTCGGTACGCATGTAGCTGATCTTACCGGCCTCGTATAACTTCTGCGCCACCATCATGGTCTGGACCACCGAGAAGCCCAGCTTGCGGGCCGCTTCCTGTTGCAAGGTCGACGTGGTGAAGGGAGGTGCCGGTGAACGTTTGGAGGGCTTCGTTTGCAAATCGGCGATCGAAAACTTTGCTCCTTTGCACGATTCCAGGAAGGCCATGGCCTCTTCTTCAGAATCGAAACGCTCCGAGAGCTCTGCGACAAGGTTTTTTCCCTTGCCCAGGTCGAAAAGTGCGTTCACTTTGAAGGACGACTTGGCCTTGAACTCCGTGATCTCGCGTTCGCGCTCCACCACCAGACGCACCGCCACCGACTGCACGCGGCCGGCCGACAAACCCGTTTTGATTTTTTTCCAGAGAATGGGCGACAGCTCGTAACCAACCAACCGGTCAAGTACACGACGGGCCTGTTGCGCGTTAACCAGGTCAATATCGATGCCGCGAGGGCTTTCCAGCGAGTTGAGGATCGCTTTCTTGGTTATTTCTGTGAATACGATGCGCCGCGTCTTGGCGTCGGTCAGATCCAGCACTTCCTTCAAGTGCCAGGAAATGGCTTCCCCCTCGCGGTCCTCATCGCTCGCCAGGTAAACCATATCGGCGTCGTCGGCAAGTTTTCTGAGTTTGGAGATAATATCCTTTTTATCGGCGCTCACCTCATAGGTGGGCTCGAAGTTATTTTCGATGTCGATGGCCCCACTTCCCTTCGGCAAATCGCGAATGTGTCCCATGCTCGACGCCACCTTAAAGTCCTTACCCAGGTAACCTTCAATGGTCTTTGCTTTCGCCGGAGATTCAACTATTACTAGATTTTTTGACATGCTGCTTAACTTTCAAGAGGTTCAAATATCAGTAAATTTTTAAAAAATCAAATTTGACCCCTCCTTCCACGCCCCAAACGGGGATGAACGGATGGTCTGCGCGCTATTATTTAGAGGCTGACCTTCACGTGATTAGCATATTTTCAACATTCTTTTTCAACTTTTTTAATTTAGGCTGCTTAATATTGAAGCGATTAGCCCAACCATACTGCTATTCTGACCCCGGTATGACACGACACCTCTATTTATTGCGCCATGCTGAAAGTGCCGAAAAACAGTCTGGCCAGTCCGACAAAGACCGCTCGCTGACGCCCCGTGGCCTGCGCGAATGTGTTGTCATCGGCACCCACCTGTATCAGCAAAACATCTCCTTCGATTGCATACTGACCAGCGCAGCACAACGCGCCGAAGACACCGCACGCTTCGTGGCCGACGCCATGAAGATGGACACCGAGAAGATTTCCGTCGTCGAAGAACTCTACGAAGCTTCGTCGCGCACGTTCTTCCAGTTTCTCAGCGGCCTCGACGACCGGTTTAACACTATATTAATTGTCGGCCACAATCCCGTCATCACCTACGTGACCGAGTACCTCACACAATCCGAGATCGGCGACATGGCCACCGGCGGCGTGGCGGTCATTAAATTCAACATTCATTCCTGGAAAGAAGTGAGCCAGGGGAACGGCGAACTTGAAAACTACACCCACCCCGGCATCTTACAACCGGATTGATCGTCTCTTAATTTTTTTGCCGTCCATGCTCTCCAAAGAAGAAGCCATACAACGTTTCGACCCAAACGGTCCCGGAATGAAAGGGAATATTTTCGGTCTCCCCTTTTCTCCCGACAACGCGGAACTCATCCTCGTTCCCGCACCTTGGGAAGTCACCGTTTCCTATCATGACGGGACGGCGAACGGACCGCAAGCCATCCTGGATGCGTCCCTTCAAGTGGACCATTTCCTCCAAGACATCCCCGACGCCTGGAAACTCGGCGTAAGCATGCTCCCTATTCCTGCCGACATGCTGGAAGAAAACAAAAAGCTGCGCAATTGGTCACGCGAACACCTCGCCCGCATTGAAAACGGCGAAACCATTTCGCCCGACGATGTCGTACTCTCAAAAATCAACGAAGCTTGCGAAAACTTCAACATCTACATCAAGTCGGTCACACAAGGTTATCTGAAACAAGGAAAGCTCGTCGCCTTGGTCGGCGGCGACCACAGCACACCCTTGGGTTTTCTTAGAGCCCTGAGTGAACAACACCCCCGCTTTGGCATCCTCCAGATCGATGCCCACGCCGATCTGCGCAGATCCTATGAAGGCTTCACCCATTCGCACGCCTCCATCATGTACAACGCATTGAAAATTCCCGCCGTCGGAAAGCTCGTTCAAGTGGGAGTGCGCGATTATTGCGCCGAAGAAATGGATGTTATCCACCGGGCTATGGGACGCATCACCACTTTTTTCGACGACGACCTCAAGGCCTATGCCTACCAGGGAAAAACCTGGTACGCCCAATGTGACGAGATCATCAAACAACTTCCTCCCCTGGTCTACATCAGTTTCGACATCGACGGTCTCGACCCTAAACTCTGCCCCAACACGGGAACGCCGGTCCCTGGCGGCCTGGAATTTCAACAGGTAACATATCTTCTAAAAAAACTGGTCCTCTCCGGAAAAAAGATCATCGGCTTCGACCTGAACGAAGTGGCCCCCGGCAACGACGACTGGGACGCTAATGTCGGCGCACGCCTGCTCTATCAACTTTGCCACTGGATGGGCGCCTCCCAAGGAAAGCTTGCACTACGCAAATCGTAATAGCAGCAAATACCTAATCAGCGGCGCGATCGTGACGACAAATTTTCCAGCCGTAGTGATTGGACGTAGACGGAAAGAATCCGGTGATTTAAAACTTCAGATCAATTTTCAGCAACGGCGAATAAATGTGACCGATCCGATCGCCCGCCAACACAAAGATGCCATCGATCCATTGAAACACGTGGGCCCGCTTCGAAAAGGGGTCAACAACCCAATATTCCTTCACACCAAAGCGTTCGTAGAGTTCCTTCTTCAGGATGAGATCATAGGCCTGACTTCCGTCCGAAAGCACCTCTACCAGCAAGTCCGGCGTTCCATGAATATGTCCGAAATTTTCCCGAACGGCAGGGTTCGTGTCTAACAAAACCACCAGGTCGGGTTGAACAGACGTTTTCTCCTCCTCAAAGAACACATCCATGGGTGCAATCACGACTTCACCGTGGCCCATTTCTTCCAGGTAGTTGAAAAGTTTGTTATTGATTTTGTTGAGGATCCGTTGATGTATCATAAACGGAGCGGGTGACATATAAATTTGGCTATCGATAATCTCTGCACGCAATCCTTCCGGGAGCATTTTGTATAGCTCCATCGTTGTCATCAATTCTTCCTCCCGTCGTTGCATATCCAAAGCTACTCTTTTCCCCCAGATCACCAAACAAACACGCCACCAAATTTCAATTAAATGCTTATCTCAAGTACAAAACAGCCACCCCAGCCGTTGTACACCGTCTTGCCAGTTATTCTTTAGAAATAAAAATTGAATTTGCCATGGAGCGTAGCCATAACGTTGCAAAATAATCCTGTCAATTTGGACTACAGGGACGGGGAAATCCTCTTACCGTGAGATGGAATCGAATGCTAACCGCCCACCGAAACCTGGTTGGTGGCCTGCTCTTTGGGATAGTCGAACAAGCCAAAGTTCTTAATGGCCTCTTCCACTTTGTGGGGCACAAATTTTTCCCAGCCCGGCTCGCCTTTCTTGATCATGGCCAGGACATTGTCGGAAATGATGTGCAGGTTTTTCACGTTGGCTTCCTGAATCTCTTCCAGCTTGTTGTTGTCCATCAGAAAGCGGAAAAGGTTTTTCAGGTTTGGCGGCAGGGTTTGTTCGAAGTTCTTCAGGGTGAACAGCTCGTTGTTCTGCCACGCCGGGTAAATGTATAGCTTCACATTGGTGCCAAACAACGACGCAAAGCATTCCAGGATTCCGCCGCGAAGATTTTCGTAGGTCTTTTCTTCAAAAACCTTTTGCAACGCAAAGATTCCCATGGTGATGCCGATCTTCTTCCCTCGTGTGATCTTGGACAGGTATTCTACCAGGCGGTAATATTCAAAATAGTTGGAGATCAGCACGTTCTGTCCCAGCGAACACAAAATGTCGGCACGGTGCAGGAAGTCTCGTTCGTCGATCTTGCCGTCGGGGCTAAGGTCGTTGAGCGTCAGTTCCGAGATCAAAACGATATTGGAGCGATCCACATCCGATTCATGCTTGAAATGCCGGCGCGAAGCCAACAGCATATCCACGTTCACGTGGGTGGGCGGACGGAAACGGCCGCGCAATACCAATACATTCTTTTTATAAAGTTCATCCGAAGGCTGCATCACGTTGCCGTCGGGGCCGAACATGGCGGCTTTGGTGAGGCCGTTCTTCACGAGCTTCAATGCCATGAGCCGGTTGTCGACGTGTTTGAAATCCGGTCCATTCAGGCGAAACATATCGATCTCGATCCGTCGCGCGGTCAACCCGTCGATCAGCGACATCAGGATCTCTTCGGGGTTATTCAGGAACATACAGGAATACAGCATGTTCACTCCCACAATGCCCAGCGCATATTGCTGTTGCAGGGGATCGTTGTCGTGCATTTTCAAGTGCAGCACGCAATCGTTTGGCTCGCTCTGGGGGGTGAGTTGGAAACGCAATCCCATCCAGCCGTGACCTTGGTTGGTGCGGTCGTAGTTGAGCACCTCTACGGTGTCGGCAAAGGCAAAAAAGCGGGTGGTCTCGATGCGGTGTGGTAGCCGCTCGGGGAGCAGCACGTATTCGTGATCCAACATGCGGATCAGTCGCTCTTCACAAACATAGCGATCGCCCACGCCGTAGATGGCGTCGCTGAACTTCATGTCGTAGGCCGACATGGTTTTGGCCACCGTTCCGGAGGCTCCTCCTACTTTAAAGAAATTGGCTGCTACTTCCTGTCCTGCGCCGATCTCGGCGAAAGACCCATAGATGGCTCTGCTTAGGTTGATACGAAGGGCTTTCTCCTGGGTAGTGAGTTTTCTGTATTCATCCATAACCTGCTACTGCTTTCCTCCTCAATTTACCGTTAATCGTCCAATCGTTGAAAGGTAATAACATTTAAATCTTCCGACAAACTGGGGCTCCCGCATTTCGGGTGTGCAAGATTTAAATGCATTCCAAGCCATTAAGGTTCCCTTCAGGATCGGGCAGTGATTTTCATAAAATTCAAACGATTACCGGCGCACATTTAGTGTTCAACCCAACCCGGCAACGGTGAAGGTACCTACAGTACAAAGTTCGCTTTCGCCTCGCGCTTGATCTCCTCCCACTCTTCAGGGGGCGGAGGTGTGCCTCTTTCGAACTCCTGCAATAACCATCCAACCAATTCTTTCTTCATACCAAAGCGCGTCACCGCGTCTTCGCAGAATTCGATCTCGTGCTGGTCCACCACCTCGTCGGCATACACCATCAGGATGAGATCGTAAAGCAGGTTCATTTTATCGTTGTGATTATCCGGAACATTCACCTCAAATCTCTCCTCCGTTTCCGAAAGCTCCCGCACCTGGCGGTCTTTCAACCCATAGCGTTTCGCGATCTTGTACAGCAAAGCCTCCTCCTTGGGGTGCATGTGCCCATCTGCCTTGGCCAGGGCAAGGAGGTTCTTAATGTGATTTTTTTTGTACGAGAGGTACTGATGTTCGAAAAAGCCAATCATATACAGTAGAATTAAGGATCAGAAACTAAAATACCGAACTCTGCCCGAATAAAAAACGTCTTTGTTTCAGACTTTGTGCTTTTGCAACCTGACGGTAAAATTTTCAACGCCTCACCTTCGCTAAAGCTTCGGCAGGCGCGGAGGCGCAAAGAAACGCGCGTTATGCCACCGCGTGGTGGGCTGCTTCTTCTTCCTCCTTCAAGGCCCTCCGCAAAATTTTACCCACGTTGGTCTTCGGGAGCTCCTTCCGGAATTCAACGTGCTTGGGGACCTTATAGTTTGTCAGGTTTTCATGACAATATTTTATCAACTCCTCTTCCGTGAGGCTCTGGTCTTTCTTCACCACAAAGATCTTGATCACCTCCCCCGACTTCGCATCGGGCACGCCAATGGCCGCCACTTCCAACACCTTGGGATGGCCCGCCACCACATTCTCGATCTCGTTGGGAAACACATTAAAGCCGGAAACCTTGATCATGTCCTTCTTGCGATCCACGATCTTGAAAAATCCGTCGGCATCCATGAGGCCTATATCGCCCGTGCGGAACCAGCCGCCGGGGAAGAAAACACCTTCATTGTCTTTTTTCCAATAGCCCGACATCACCTGCGGGCCACGCGCGCAAAGTTCGCCGGTTTCGCCCTGGGGCAACTGATTGCCCGCTTCATCAAACGCCGCCACTTCAGTGCTGGGCACCGGCAGACCGATCGTACCCAGTCGGTGTTTGCCGTCCAGCGGATTGCAGCACAGCACCGGCGAAGTCTCACTGAGGCCATACCCTTCTACGAGGGCGGTGCCGGTCACCTCTTTCCACTTTTTCGCTACAACATCCTGAACGGCCATGCCGCCGCCAACCGCACCATGCAAGTGGGAGAAATCCAAATCTTTAAAATGCGGATTGTTCAACATGCCATTGAACAACGTGTTCACGCCGGTGAGGATGGTAAACTTATGTTTCTTCAATTCCTTACAAAATCCCTCCATATCGCGGGGATTGGTGATGAGCACATTCTTCACACCGGTGCTAAACATCAGCAACCCGTTCACGCTCAGGGCGAAGATGTGGTACATCGGAATGCCGGTCACGATCAGGTTGTCGGCGTTCTTGTTCATGTAGGGCTTAAACCACTCGGTGATCATGGAATTGTGGGCGATCAGGTTTCCGTGTGAAAGCTGAGCGCCTTTGGCAATGCCGGTTGTGCCTCCTGTGTATTGAAGCACGGCAATGTCTTTCAGATCGACTTCCACCGGTTTCAGTTTCAGCGAAGCGCCTTTCTTCATGGCCGTTTTGAAAGCAATGGCCTGGGGTACATTGTAGGCCGGGATCATCTTCTTAATGTTCTTCACCACAAAATTTACCAGCGCTCCCTTCAAGCCGCCCAGCATATCGCCAAGCTGCGTAATGATGACGTGTTTTATTTTCGTGGTGGTCAATACCTTTTCCAGGTGGAAGGCAAAATTGGAGACGATGACAATGGCCGAAATCTCCGCATCCTTAAACTGGTGCTCCATCTCCCGAGGGGTGTACAAGGGATTGGTATTCACCACGATAAGCCCTGCGCGCAAGGCACCGATGAAGACCACAGGGAATTGCAGCATATTGGGCATCTGGATCGCGATGCGTTCACCCTTTTTCAAACCGAGGTCTTGCTGCAGATAGGCGGCAAAGTTGGTGGAAAGCTCGTCCAGTTGGCGGTAAGTCATTGTCACGCCCATGTTTTCATAGGCTACGCGGTCGCTGTATTTTTTGAAACCGGCGTCGAAGAAGGCCAGCAGTGAAGGATAGTCGTATAATTTTATTTCGCGAGCAACGCCTTCCGGGTAATTTTTGAACCAGGGGAAATCTTTCATAGACAGGGACTAAAAAATGGGAAATCCTTCAATTTTTATCAGATTCAAAGCAAACGATTGTTTGCCAGCAAATCAATAGCGAATATGCGAAAGGAATAAAATAAAAAACCCGCCCCGAAACCGGGACGGGCAGCTCTGAATAACTCATTAACCTAAACTGAGCTAGCTGTAGAGGAAGGAGTCGAACCTCCACGGAGCGGTTAGGTGACAGACCTGATCCTGGTAGTAGTTACTGGGATCAGGGTGCTTACACTTTCTTCCGTACTCTCCACCCCCGAGACCGGAGGGCTTGTCTGCCAATTTCAACACCCTACAATGTTGTTGTGTGTGTGCGTGTGTGGTTGCTGTAGAGGGAGGGTTCGAACCTCCACGGAGCAGTTAGGTCGCCAAAGGCTGGACTTTATCCCGTTGTCTCCACCCCCGAGACCGGAGGGCTTGTCTGCCAAATTTCAACACCCTACAAGTTGTGTTTTGTTGTGTGATAAATGTGTGTGCGTTGTAAAATCTTTAACAAAGTAACGCAAAAGCTGCTATGCTAAACAATGAAACATTTGAATAATTGTATATTTTTTAATTTAATTTCATATTTTTGAATTATAGTCAAAACTCAAATTTTACATGGCCGAAAATTATAAAGTTGACAATGTCGACCTGAAGATCCTCGAAATCCTCATGCAAGACGCCAAAAAGCCTTATACGGAAGTAGCCAAGAAAGCATTTGTCTCCGGGGGCACCGTCCACGTCCGCATGAATAAGCTCGAAGAAGCCGGTATTGTCGAGAAAACAACCCTGAAAGTGAACTATGCCAAGCTGGGCTACGACATCACAGCCTTCATTGGCATCTTCCTTCAGAAGAGCGCCCTCTATGACCAGGTGATGGCCAAACTCAAAGCCATCCCCGAGATCACGAACATCCACTACACCACCGGAAACTACAGCATGTTCACAAAGATCCACTGCAAGGACACCAATCACCTCAAACAGGTGTTACACGACAAGATCCAGCAAGTGGAAGGCATCGAACGGACGGAGACCATGATATCGTTGGAAGAGAGCCTGGACAGGAGTTTGAACCTCACCTGACGGTGGTTGGTACTCCTCATAACGAAAACTTCTGGGCCTCAAAGAACCTAAAAATGGCATTTTTGTTATACTTTTGTAGGTTGTTTAAAATTAGTCTAAATAGACTGCTATGAGTAAAGACAATCAGGTTTTAGAGGAGTTGACCTCGAAGGAGTACGAACATGGCTGGACTATAGATATAGAAACCGATTCGGCGCCTAAGGGTCTCAACGAGAGTATCATACGGTTTATTTCCACCAAAAAGAACGAGCCTGAATGGTTGCTGGAGTGGCGTTTGAGCGCTTTTCGCCAGTGGACCAAGATGAAGGAGCCCAAATGGCCCAACGTGACCTACCCTCCCATCGATTACCAGGACCTCATTTACTATTCTGCTCCCAAACAAAAAGCAAAAGCCAAAAATCTCGAAGATGTCGACCCTGAGTTGATCAAAACTTTCGAGAAGCTGGGCATTTCTTTGACGGAGCAAAAACGCCTTACCGGTATCGCGGTAGATGCCGTGATCGACAGCGTTTCCGTCGCTACTACTTATAAGGAAACACTCGCCGAGCTGGGCATCATCTTTTGCTCTTTCAGTGAAGCCGTTCAGGAACATCCTGAATTGGTGAAGAAATACATGGGATCTGTGGTCCCTGTGAACGACAACTATTTCGCCGCACTGAATTCTGCGGTATTCACAGACGGATCTTTCTGCTACATCCCCAAAGGTGTGCGCTGCCCGATGGAATTGTCGACGTACTTCCGCATCAATGCCGCCAACACAGGTCAGTTCGAAAGAACGCTTATCGTGGCAGATGAAGGAGCTTATGTGAGTTACCTCGAAGGCTGCACGGCACCCATGCGTGACGAAAATCAACTTCACGCCGCCGTCGTAGAGATCTATGCCATGAAAGATGCGCAAGTAAAATACTCTACTGTGCAAAACTGGTATCCCGGCGACAAGAATGGCAAAGGTGGTATCTACAACTTCGTGACGAAACGCGGCTTGTGCTTTGGCGACAGCTCGAAGATTTCGTGGACACAAGTGGAAACAGGCTCGGCCATCACCTGGAAATATCCTTCGTGTATTTTGAAGGGCGACAACTCCATGGGCGAATTCTATTCCGTGGCCGTCACCAACAATTATCAGCAAGCCGACACGGGCACGAAGATGATCCACATTGGCAAGAACACGAAGTCGCGCATCGTATCGAAAGGAATTTCCGCGGGTCACTCGCAAAACAGCTACCGTGGCCAGGTGCATATCATGAAACGCGCCGAAAATGCGCGCAACTTCTCACAATGCGATTCGCTCCTGATGGGCGATAAATGTGGGGCGCACACCTTCCCCTACATCGACGTAGAGAACAACACGGCACGCATCGAACACGAAGCCACCACATCCAAGATCGGTGAAGACCAGATCTTCTACTGTTTGCAACGCGGCATCGACGAAGAATCGGCCGTGGCATTGATCGTGAACGGTTATGCTAAGGAAGTGTTGAACCAACTCCCCATGGAGTTTGCCGTGGAAGCGCAAAAACTTTTGGCCCTTACCCTCGAAGGCAGCGTAGGGTAATTATCTCATCTTATTTTTTTACAATCGGAATTACGAACTATGTTAAGCATAAAGAATCTGACAGCGAAGATCGGCGACAAGCAAATATTGAACGGTATCAACCTGGAAGTAAAACCGGGCGAAGTGCATGCCATCATGGGCCCCAACGGCTCTGGCAAAAGCACCTTGGCCTCCGTGTTGGCCGGCCGCGAGGAATATGAAGTGATGGCGGGTGAAGTGGACTTCCTCGGCAAAGATCTGCTGGCACTCGCTCCGGAAGATCGCGCCCGTGAAGGATTGTTCCTCGCCTTTCAATACCCCGTGGAAATTCCCGGTGTGAGCACGATCAACTTTATGAAAACGGCGCTGAACCAGATCCTGGAACACCGCGGCCAGCAACCCTTGGATGCGGTCTCGTTTCTGAAGCTGATGAAAGAAAAAATGAAGCTCGTGGAGATCGATCAATCGTTGTTGAACAGGTCTTTGAATGAAGGCTTCAGCGGCGGCGAAAAGAAACGCAACGAGATCTTCCAAATGGCCATGCTGGAACCCAAACTCGCCATCCTCGACGAAACCGATTCGGGTCTCGACATCGATGCCTTGAAGATCGTGGCAAACGGTGTGAACAAGCTGCGCAATAAATCAAACGCCGTAGTCGTGGTGACTCACTATCAGCGCCTGCTGGATTATATCGTGCCAGACTATGTACATGTGCTCTACAAAGGCAAGATCGTGAAGTCGGGAACGAAAGACCTGGCCCTGGAGCTGGAAGCAAAAGGATACGATTGGATCAAAGACGAAGTGGCCATTGCCTAACCCGGAACAGAGCGCATGAACGTAGCGGTGAACGAGAAAAACACGACCCCGGAAATGGTTAGCCAAATTCAAAAAAGCATAACCCAATATCCGGCCCAAGCCTACCGGAAGGAAGCCCTGGAAGCTTTTCAGAAGCTGGGTCTTCCGGAAAATAAATCGGAAGAATATAAAAACACGCCCATCACCCGGTTGCTGCAAAAGAACTTTGTGTTCGACCAACCCAATGCAGCAGCACAAAAACTTGATGTTAAGGATTTCTTTATTCCCGGCGTCGAAGGAAATGTGATCGTGGTGATCAACGGCGTCTTTTCAGAGGAGCATTCGGTTATCGTTTCGCCGTCCTCGGAAATAACCATCACAAACCTGGGCACCGCTATCGCCGGACAACATCCGGTAGCCATTGCCCATTTGGCCAAATATGCCGACACGGCTGCGGATGCATTCACCGCCTGGAACACCGCCACGTGGCAAAGCGGCGTATTCATTCACGTGCCGAAAGGCAAAGTAGTGGAGAAGCCTATCGTGATCTACCATATCCATGACACCCGTGGAGGTCAGGTGATCACGGCGAGCCGCAATCTGATCGTGACCGAGTTGAACAGCGAGGTCACCATCGTAGAGAAATTTGATTCAGTAGGCAGTGGCAATCATTTTTCCACGCTTGTTACCGAAGTGGAGGTCGCCGAAAATGCGGGCTTCAATCACTATACCATACAAAACGACGCCGGCAATCGCTACCAGGTTGTCACCACCAACATTCACCAGGAAAGATCGAGCCGTGTCAATACCTATACGTTTACCCTTTCCGGTAAGCTGGTACGGAATAACTTACAGCTTTCCATCGACGGTGAAGGAATTGAGTCGCACATGTTCGGCTTGTACCTGGTGACGGGCGATACACTGGCCGATAACCACACCGTGGTGGATCACCGGAAAGCAAATTCGTTTAGCAACGAGCTTTACAAAGGAATTATGGATGGAAACTCCCGCGGAGTTTTCAATGGCAAGATCTATGTGCGTCCCCAGGCGCAGAAAACCAATGCGTTTCAGGCCAACCGGAACATCCTGATGTCCGACAAGGCCACGGTGAACACCAAGCCCCAACTGGAGATCTGGGCCGACGATGTGAAATGCTCTCACGGTTGCACTACGGGGCAACTGGACGAAGAAGCATTGTTCTACCTGCAGACCCGCGGCATTGCCAAGGAAACGGCACGCGCCATGATGCTCTACGCTTTTGCGGCCGAAATCCTGGAAAATGTGAAACACGCGGAACTGAAAGCGTACCTCGATCAGTTAGTGAGTGAACGGCTTCACAAAAACTTCTGACATATGACCTCTCCGGCCTCTTCTACCCTGTCCACCGCCCTCGACGTCGAGAAGATCAGGAAAGAATTTCCCATCCTCCACCAGACTGTGAACGGTCGCGACCTCGTCTATTTCGACAACGCCGCCACGTCACAAAAGCCCCTGGTGGTGATCAACGCCCTCGCGGAATATTACAAAGGCTACAACGCCAACATCCACCGCGGCATTCATACGCTGGCGGAAAAGGCGACCAAAGCTTTTGAACAAACGCGCCTCACAGCAAAGGAATATATCAACGCCAGGTCGGAACAAGAGATCGTCTTCACCCGTGGCGTGACGGAGAGCATAAACCTCGTGGCGTCTTCGTATGGAAGAACCTTCATCAAGGAAGGCGACGAGATCATCGTTTCCGAATTGGAGCATCACTCCAACATCGTTCCCTGGCAATTTGTTGTCGAGGAGAAAAATGCCGTGCTGAAAGTGATCCCCGTAACCGATCGTGGCGAACTCGATCTCGACGCTTACCGGAAACTACTCTCATCCAAAACCAAGATCGTATCGGTGAACCATGCTTCCAACAGCCTGGGAACCGTCAACCCCATAAAAGAAATCATCCGCCTCGCACATGCGGTTGGAGCCGTAGTGTTCATCGATGGCGCCCAAGCTGGCGCTCACCTGGACATTGACGTGCAGGACCTGGATTGTGACTTCTACACCGTGTCGGCCCACAAAATGTATGGCCCGACCGGCGCCGGTTTTCTCTATGGCAAGAAAGAACTGCTGGAGAAAATGCCTCCCTACCAGGGCGGTGGCGAAATGATCAAAGAGGTGACCTTCAAAAAGACCACCTACAACGACCTGCCCCACAAGTTTGAAGCCGGCACCCCCAACATCGCCGATGTGGTGGCGTTCCGCTATGCCATGGACTTCATCACGGAAACCGGCCGCGCGGCCATGGCGGCTCACGAACACGATTTGTTGCAATACGCAACCGAACGCGTGTCTCGCCTGAAGGGTGTGAACCTGGTAGGCACGGCCCCCGAAAAGGTGAGCGTGCTCTCCTTCACCGTAGACGGCATTCACCCGTTTGATATTGGCCAAATGCTCGACGCGCGCGGCATTGCTGTGCGCACAGGACACCACTGCACGCAACCGCTCATGGACCGGTACGGCATTGAAGGAACCGTTCGCGCATCGTTTGCTGTTTACAACACGAAAAAGGAAATTGACCAGCTCGTGGAAGGGCTGGAACGCGTGATTAATTTCATGAAATAGACGGCCGGAAGGCTGTTTCCGTAATACATGGACATCAACGACATACAGGAAGAGATCATCAGCGAGTTTTCACTGCTGGACAGCGATATGGAAATGACAGTGTTCTATATTATGGAACTCGGCCAAAAGCTTCCGGTCATGGACGATGCCCTGAAAACGGAAGAAAATGTCGTCAAAGGCTGTCAGTCCAAAGTGTGGCTCACCGCCAACCTCGATGACGACAAGATCTACTTCTCGGCCGATAGCAACACGGCCATCACCAAGGGCCTTGTCAGCCTTCTCATCCGCATCTTTAACGGGCAATCTCCCGAAGCCATATTGAACGCCAATCTGCACTTTATGCAAAAGATCGGTATGGAACGGTTCATCGGCACGCAACGGTCCAATGGTTTTGCGGCCATGATCAAGCAAATGAAATTGTATGCCCTCGCCTTTAAAACCAAACTGGAAGTGAAGTCATGAGCGAGCAAACTGAAATACCCCCACAAACCGAAAAAGTGGTGTCCACAACGGCCATCCCAGACCTGCAGGAAAAGGTGTTGGCCGCTATAAAAACGGTCTACGATCCTGAAATTCCCGTGGATATTTACGAACTGGGGCTCATTTACGAGATGAATATCTACCCGGTGAACAATGTTTACGTGCAGATGACCCTGACGTCGCCCTCCTGCCCTTCGGCAGAAGTGATTCCCGGCGAGGTGGAGCAAAAATTAAAAGCCATCGAAGGTGTAAACGATGTCAAAGTTGAAATTACCTTCGACCCGCCGTATTCGCAGGACATGATGTCGGAAGCGGCGAAACTGGAACTTGGATTTTTATAATTTGTTATAACAATACAATTAACTTTGTAAACTTATGTATCCCGAACAATTAGTGGCCCCGATGCGTACCGATCTGACGAGCGCGGGCTTTACTGAATTTAAAACCGCCGACGAGGTGGATAGCAATCTAAAAAATCAAAAGGGAACCACCCTTTTGGTGATCAACTCCGTTTGTGGATGCGCTGCCGGTGCGGCCCGCCCCGGCGTGAAATGGGCCTTGCAGCACTCTGGCAAGAGACCCGATAACCTGACCACGGTTTTCGCCGGGGTAGACAAAGACGCGGTGGCAAAGGCCCGGGAATACACCCTCCCTTATCCGCCGTCTTCACCTGCCATTGCCCTGTTCAAGGACGGCGAGCTGGTGCACTTTGTAGAACGTCACCACATTGAAGGCCGCAATGCCCAAATGATCGGCCAGCACCTGGTTGAAGTGTTTGACGAGTTTTGTTAAGAGAATAAGTATAAGTAAAGAACAAAGCCACCTTCGCAGGTGGCTTTTTTTATGCGTTATGCTTTTCAGGCTATGCCGCGCTCCAGGATGAGACGGGTTTCCTCCAGGTCGAGTTCGTATTCGATTTTGCGCAGGGCCTCGTCGCTGATCTGGCCGTCATCGCGCATGCGCAGCGTGAGCTGGCGTTCGCGTTCCAGCAACTCTTTTTGGATGCGATGAAACTCGTTGATCTCCTGCTCGGCCATTTTTTGGGTGGACTCATCTTTCCGGATGCGCTGAATCCGGATCTCATATTTCGTCTTGATCTGATTCAGTACTTCATCGCTCAACGCCAGGGCGTAGTTCTCCTCGATGTGCTCGATCACGGCCGAAGCAATTTGCAGCCGCGCTTTTTGCTCCTGTTTATGTTCTTCATCGCCGGCGGTGATGCCCAGCCATTGAATGAGCGGGCGCAAGGTTAGCCCCTGCAAAACCAGCGTGGACAAGATCACGCAAAACGTAAGGAAGATGATCAGGTTCCGGTTTTTGAAGGGCTCACCGTCGCCGAGGGTCAGGGGTAATGCCAATGCGGCGGCGAGCGACACCACCCCGCGCATGCCCGACCAGGCGATGATGGTTACCAGGCGGAGGGGCGGCCGGACTTCGGCGGTACGCACCCGTTTGCTGAGGCGGGGAAGATAGGTTCCGGGATATACCCAAATGATGCGGCCCACAATGACGGCCACGCTCACGATGACGCCATACCAAAGCAACGTGCGGAAGGAGTGCGTGCCGATGTCTTGCAGCACGCTGCGGAGTTGCATCCCGATCAGAATAAAAATAAGACCGTTCAGGATGAAGATCACCGTGTTCCAAACACCATAGGCCTGCAGCCTGCCCTGCTGTGAAAATACCTTTGACGACTGGCGCCCCAGGTACAAGCCGCACACCACTACGGCCAGCACCCCGGAAATATGGATGCTTTCCGCCAGGAGATAAGCGACGAAAGGTGCCAGGAACGTAAGCGTAGTATCGTTTGTGGGATTGTCTGGGGTGAGCTTATGGATCCATTTGAAGATGACGCCTACCACCAACCCCAGCGCGATGCCGACACCGGCCACCACGATGAATTGAAGACCGGCATGCCATACACTAAAGGCGCCGGTGACCAGCGCAGCAATCGCATATTTATAGGCAATAAGACCGGTAGCGTCGTTCACCAGGCTCTCCCCTTCCAGGATGACGGTGACACGTTTGGGAATGCTCAGTCCCTTGGTGGCGGCAGCGGCGGCCACGGCGTCGGGAGGCGAAATGATGGCGCCGAGCAGGAAGCACTCCGGCCAGCTCATGATGGGGATGAACAGGTGCGCTACCCAGGCCACGGCACAGGTGGTGAAGATCACACAGCCGATGGCCAGCAACGTGATCGGGCGTTTGGCGGCCTTGAACTCTTGCCAGGGCATGGTCCAGGCGGCGGCGTAAAGAATGGGTGGCAGGAACACCAGGAACACGATGTCCGGGTTTAGGGTGATCGACGGCAGGCCGGGGACCATGCTGATGGTGATGCCCGTGAGCACCAACAGGATGGGATACGGGATTTTTACCCGCTCCGTCACCTCGGCCAGGGCCGTTACAATAGCAAGCAATATGATAATGGTAGCGATGTTCTCCATGCTATGGCCTTTGCCTAAACTTTAAATTTAAGTGATCAGAAGCTAAACCGCGCTAAAAATTCCTGCAACTCCTCTTTCAAAAGTTTCGGATTGTTGATGCCCAGGGTCTTGTTCACCAGGGTATTCTCCTTGACTTTCAACTCCGACAGCTTGAGGTGCTGGTTGATAAAGATAAACTCCAACTCGGGGATCAACTGCTTCAGCTCGTCCACGATGTCGAATATTTTGATGGTGCGCTCCACCAGGTTGTAAGTGCCGCGGGGCAGTTCGGCGGTGAGCAGGTTGTTCAGGGCTTTCGAGATCAGGTCGATGTGGATGAACGAGCGCGACTGCTTGCCGTCGCCCTGGATGGTGACCAGCTTGTTGAAGTTGGCCTCCCATACAAACTTGTTGATGACGGAATCGAACCGCATGCTTTTGCTATAGCCATAAACGTTGCCGCAGCGCAGGATCCAGGTATCCATTTTGTCCATGAGGCGGCGCACATGCTCCTCGCCCCGGAGTTTGGAGATGGCATAAAAACTTTTGGGATCGGTGACCGACTGCTCGTCCACGGCGGTTTCGGATGAGCCATAAACGCCGGAACTGCTGGCATAGATGAACTTCTTGACGTTGCTTTCCTCCACGGCATAGACCAGTTCGGCCGTGCCCCAGTGGTTCACCTGCTCGTAGGCGTGGGAGTCGGCGTGGGCAAAGGGGGTGGTTACTTTGGCGGCCAGGTGATAGACCACATCCACCCCTTTGAGCACTTTGCGCAACATCCGGGAGTCGAGCAACTCGCCTTTTACGAAGGTGAGCTTGGCGTGCTTTTGGAGCTTGAGGCCCAGGAATAAATTATAGTTTAACCGGCTCAGGTTATCGTAGATGATCACCTGTTCAACCGAATCGTTTGCAACCAGTAAATTGATTAGCTCGGTGCCCATGTAGCCTGCACCGCCCGTGACGAGAACCTTCATTCTTTCTTTACGCGCTTATTTTGTTGTAGTGACTAGATCTGTGTTCAGGCCGCATTCCACCTTGTTCATTCCAAACCATCGGGCTTCGCGTTCCTGCATTTCGGGGTCTAATTTACGCGTACAAGGCTCACAACCTATACTGACAAATCCCTTTTCTTCCAGCGGGTGTTTGGGCAGCTTATATTCCTTTTGGTATTGCCAGATCATTTTCGGGTTCCAGTCCAGCATGGGGTGAAACCTCAGACAGCCGTGTTTGGCGGGCTGCTCCACTTTCATGGCGGCGCGCACCGCGCTTTGGTCGGCTCGCACGCCGTTGATCCAAATGTCTTTGGCCAGCAGGATAGCATCCATGGGTGCTGTCTTGTTGAGGTGGCAGCAATGGTCCGGGTCGGAAGTGAAAAGCAGGCGGCCTTCGGGGTCGCGTTGCATGAACTTGGGAACGTCCGATTTGAGGTCGATGGTGTTGAGTCCGAACTGCTCCGTGATCTGGTCGCGGAAGCTTACGGTCTCCGGAAAATGGTAGCCGGTGTTTATAAAATAGACGGGGATGGACCGGTCTATCCGGCTCAGGATATGGAGCAGCACCAGGCTGTGCGATTGGAAGGAAGAGGTCGTAAAAAGGGTCTTCCCAGCCTCTTTATACTCGTTTAGCTTCGACTGAATACCTTCAAAATTCATCAACTTGTCGTTTAATTAAAACATTCTAACTGCCTAATAATCAAATCGCCCATTTGGCGCGACCGAAGAATTACTTTAAACTATTATCTTCGGTTACCTTAAACCAAATCAAACCTATCCCTTGAGCCCTAAATATCGCTTACTTTTGGCGGTCTTGCTCACCCTGCTTGCCTTTTATAGCCAGGTACTGCGTGCCCAGACCAAAAAATTCGAACAGGCGTATTCGGTGAAGAACGCCTCGAATTGCAACTGCTCCCTCTTCGTAACGCAATTAATCACAAATTCATCCGCTTGTGACAAAAAAGATGGTGCAATTTCCATCTCTACTACCGGCGGTTCTGGTGATTTCTTGTTTCAATGGAAGACCCAAGCGGGTGTCGTCGTGTCGTCCTCGAAAGATCTCACCGGGGTATTGCCCGGTAGCTATTTCCTGGAAGTCACAGACGTTCAGAGCCCCTATTGCGGCACCTACGTGTATGGGTTCACCGTCAGCTCCAACCTGATCCTTACCGCCGCGCATACGGACGTGACCAATTGTGCTGTTGCCAACGGATCCATTACGCCCACGGTTACCGGAGGCTCCGGGATTTATACCTACCGCTGGAAAATGACCGACGGGACCGAGGTCACCACCAAAAACCTGACCGGCCTCAAAGCCGGATCGTACTTCCTAGTGGCGACCGACGCTAAACTGGGATGCTCAGTATCTGCTTCCGTCTACGTGCGGGCCAATAACCCACTCACCATCAGTCAAAATTCCCTCACCCCCAACACCTCTTGTGCAACCCCAAATGGCGGCGTGGACGTGCGTGTTGCAGGGGGTTCGGGACAGTATCAGTTCTATTGGTATGACCTGGCGAGCTATGGCGTCGTCTCCGATAAAGAGGACCTGACCGCCATAAAAGGGGCCGACTACAGCGTGTATGTGAGCGACAAGGTGTCGGGCTGTTCGGGTTATCAATACTACACCGTGGCGGATCAAACCGTGCACCCTCAATTTTCACTAAAAGATATTAAGCCTAATACCCAATGCAGCAGCCCCTTCGATGGGGCGGCAACCCTGGAAATTACCGGTTCCACCGGGCCCTATGACGTGACCTGGTTGAAGAATGGCGGGACCGTTTCCACACAGCAAAACCCCACCGGCCTGAGCAGTGGGGTTTATAGTTTCACCATCACCGATAGCCAAACCAAATGTCAGACCCTCGTGCCGGCCACCGATCCGAACGCGCTGACCATTGCCGATGAATCGATCCCTCACATCAAAGTAAACCTTGACCTGGCACAGGATAATACGCAATGCATCAAGTTTGATGGTGCGCTTAGCGTTTCCGTTGACGACCCGAAAGTGCCTTACACCCTCTCGTGGACAGGCCCCAACAATTTTACTTCCAACCAGGCTTCCCTTACCGGGCTTGCCGCCGGAAATTATTTCCTGACCGTGGAGGCTTCCTGCAACAAACCCCCAGTGATCTCTCAACCCAGTCCTACCGTGGAGATCGCCCGGGTCACCCTCGACCTTTTGGCGCTCACCACCGACCCGGATAACAACCTGGATCCTTCGTCTTTCGCGATCCTGGATCAGCCGTTGAGCAAAGCCAAAGCCATGCTCACCCCGGACCATATGCTGGACATCGACTACAACGGCATCACCTTTAGCGGCACCGACCAGGTGAAGGTGAAGGCCTGTGACTTTTTATCGGCCTGCACCGAAAGGACCTTATCGTGGACGGTGGATGTGAAGACAGAAGCTCCCGTTACAAAAACCGGCGAGGTGATTGTGCATAACGCCGTGGCACCCAACAGCCCTGGCGACAATCACTACATGCGGATCGTGAACCTGCCGACCGACAATAAAGTGAGCATCTTCAACCGCTGGGGCGACCTGGTGTTTGGCACCCAGAACTACAACGACGAGACTCCCGGCAAGCGCTTCGAGGGTTTTAGCAGCGACGGCAAGAGTCTCCCTTCCGGCACCTATTTCTATAAGATCGAATTCGCAGACGGACGTTCGGCCATGACCGGCTATCTCGCTTTAAAGCAATAAGTCACCCACGACTATGAAACACTTTCTACCCGGCCTTCTGCTCTTTGTAGCACTGCTCCCGGCCCACGCACAAGAAGATCCTTTGTATGCCCAATACCTGAACAACCCGCTGGTGATCAACCCGGCCTATTCCGGCTTGAACCGCAGCTTCAACGCAGCCGTCACGTATCGCCGGCAGTGGGGCGGTTTTGATGGGGCGCCCTCCACGGGAAGTCTGACGGCGCATACGGCACTGGCCGACAACAAGATGGGTGCTGGTTTGGTGTTTGTGCGTGACAAATCGGGGAACACGAATAACACCGAAGCGCTGGCCACCTACGCCTACCGGATCTCCGGGGGCGGCAGGACCTTGTCGTTCGGTTTGCAGGGTGGGTTCATCAACTACAAGATCATGAACTCGGAACTGAACCCTTATGATCCCGCCGACCCTGCTTTTGCCAGCAACCAGAGCATCACCCGCCCGAGCGTCGGGGCCGGTCTCATTTTTAGTAGTGAGCGCTTTTTCCTGGGGTTGTCAGCTCCGCGCTTATTGAAAGCGGAGGACACTTCGGGGGACGTCACAGCACGACTTTACAGCCAGCATTACTACTTCATGGGTGCCTATGTGTTTCACCTCAACGAGCGGGTCCGGTTCAAGCCCTCCGTTCTTTTTAAGGGCGTGAAGGGAGCGCCTTTCTCTACCGACTACAACGCCGCCATCAACCTGGACGAACGCTATACGGCCGCCCTGTTCACCCGCAACTTCAACACCTATGGTTTCCTGGCTCAGATTAGGTTGGGCGATCTATACCGGTTGGGGTATGCTTTTGAGGTGCCCACCAATTCGTCTGTCGGCACGCGATTTACCACCCATGAGTTTAGCTTTGGGGTGAACCTGGCTTTCCTGAAATCGCACGAGACCACCGTCACAAACTTCTAAACCGGGTCATTTTTGCACGGAAAGCGGTTTTAAGCGGCTGGAAACTGAACCTTTTGCAAGGATTCCTGTTTAACTTTACCACATGAAGGTTAAAGTTTCCCGAAGAGAACATTTTAACGCGGCACACCGCCTGCACAATCCTGCCTGGACGGCCGAGAAGAATCAACAGGTATTCGGGAAGTGTAACAACCCCAACTACCACGGCCACAACTACGAACTTGTTGTCAGCCTTATTGGCGAGCCTAACCCCGACACGGGGTATGTGTATGATCTGAAAGTGCTGAGCGATCTGATCAAAGAGAACGTGCTGAAGAAATTTGATCACAAGAACCTGAACCTGGATACTGAATATTTCAAGGATATCAACCCTACCGCCGAGAACATCGCGGTGATGATCTGGAGGATATTGCGTCAAAAAATTGATTCGAATTTGGAACTGAAAATTACTTTGTATGAGACAGAAAGGAATTTCGTTGAATATCCGGCCGCTTAAACCGGAGGATGACGACTTCGAAGATGAACATCCCTACTCTTCCATCGAGACGCCGTTGCGTGCCGATGCTTTCGAGCTGGAAGATGATGTGAAGATCGAGCGTATTGAAAAGCACTTTACCGAGATCATGAACATCCTGGGTCTGGACCTGACCGACGACAGTCTGAAGGGTACACCCCGGCGCGTGGCCAAGATGTATGTGAAGGAAGTTTTCAGTGGCCTCAATCCCAAGAACCGCCCTAACGCTCGTCTGTTCGAGAATAAATACAACTACGACCAGATGCTGGTAGAGAAGGACATCACCTTCTACTCCCATTGCGAGCACCATTTTGTGCCCATTTATGGCAAGGCGCACGTAGCCTATTTCAGCAACGGCAAGGTGATCGGCCTATCCAAGATCAACCGCATCGTGCAGTATTTTGCCAAGCGGCCGCAGGTGCAGGAGCGTCTTACCGTGCAGATTGGCAAGGAGATAGAGCGCGTTTTGCACACGGAAAACGTGGGCGTGGTCATCGATGCCAACCACATGTGTGTGGCCTCGCGGGGCGTTGGCGACACCAATAGCAAGACGGGAACGGCTTATTTCTCCGGAAAATTCAAGGATGAGAACATCAAACGCGAATTTTTAAATTACATCAACAGCAAATAGGCGTAAAAATGACTACTTTGGTGGTACCTAAACCTAAGTAGTCATTTTACTATGTCCCTTGAGAAGGATATCATGCTTGCTGACGTTCGCAGCGAACATCAGCGTGCGCTTATTAACATCCTGTATACCTACTATTACCTCGTTGACAGGATGAACAGTCTCTTCAAAAACAATGAGGTCACCCGGCAACAATACAACGTGTTGCGAATCCTCAAGAAACACCACCCCCACAACATCTCCGTCAACGTCATCAAACGCTCTATGTTCGATAAGATGTCGGATGTGTCCCGCATCGTGGAGCGCCTGCGTATCAAAGGGTTAGTCCAACGCCAGAGCGGGCTGAAGGACAAGCGTTCCGTCGACGTGAGCATCACCGAAAAAGGCCTGGAATTACTGAGCATTATGGACCCGCAGGTCGACACCCTGGGGCAGCTTTTGGGGAATCTCACCGAACCCGAAACCCTGGTGCTCAATACGCTGTTGGATAAGATAAGAACGCTCGAAGAAACCACTCATATAAGTGGTGCGCAGCGCGGTCATCATTCCGATGAAAAAATTATTACTTTAGCAGCGCTAAAATTATAAAACTATGGCATTCGATTTAGACATGATCAAAGCCTTGTATGCGAAAATGCCCGCCAGCATCGCCAAGGCTCGAAAAGTTGTTAACCGCCCTTTAACCCTCTCCGAAAAAATCCTCTACTCCCACCTCCACGCAGACCAAAAACTGGAAAACTTTGGACGGGGTAAATCGTATGTAGACTTCGCTCCCGACCGCGTGGCCATGCAGGATGCTACCGCGCAGATGGCCTTGTTACAATTCATGTCGGCCGGAAAGCCCAAAGTGGCTGTACCTTCCACCGTGCATTGCGACCACCTCATCGTGGCCAAGACCGGCGCAGCCGAAGACCTTACTGTAGCCAACACCGAAAGCAAGGAAGTATTTGACTTCCTGTCTTCCGTGTCCAATAAATACGGCATCGGTTTCTGGAGACCGGGTGCCGGCATCATCCACCAGGTGGTGTTGGAAAACTATGCCTTCCCCGGAGGCATGATGATCGGAACAGACTCGCACACCGTGAACGCCGGCGGCCTTGGGATGGTCGCTATCGGGGTGGGCGGTGCCGACGCTGTAGACGTGATGGCCGGCATGGCCTGGGAGCTGAAGTTCCCCAAGCTGATCGGTGTGAAGCTGACCGGTAAACTCAGCGGCTGGACCTCTCCCAAAGATGTGATCCTGAAAGTGGCCGGTATCCTCACCGTGAAAGGTGGAACGGGTGCCATCGTAGAATATTTCGGCGAAGGCGCAACGTCCATGAGCTGTACCGGTAAAGGAACCATCTGTAACATGGGTGCCGAGATCGGTGCGACAACCTCTACGTTTGGCTATGATGCCTCCATGGAGCGCTACCTCAATGCCACCGGTCGCACGGAAGTAGCCAAGCTTGCCAACAAAATAAAAGAACACCTCACGGGCGATCCGGAAGTTTACGCCAACCCTGAGAAATATTTCGACCAGGTAGTAGAGATCAATCTCTCGGAACTGGAGCCACACCTGAACGGCCCCTTCACCCCCGACCTGGCCACACCCATCTCGAAGATGAAAGAGGAAGCCTCCAAGAACGGATGGCCCACCCGTGTCGAAGTCGGATTGATCGGCTCCTGCACCAACTCTTCTTATGAAGACATCTCCCGCGCCGCCAGCCTGGCCCGCCAGGTAGCGGACAAAGGTTTGAAGACCAAAGCGGAATTCACCATCACACCCGGTTCGGAAGTGGTGCGCTATACCATCGATCGCGATGGATTTATCGACTCGTTCGAAAAGATCGGGGCAAAGGTTTTTGCCAATGCCTGCGGGCCCTGCATCGGTATGTGGAACCGCGTGGGTGCCGACAAGAAAGAGAAGAACACTATCGTTCACTCCTTCAACCGGAACTTCCAGTCGCGCAACGATGGCAACCCCAATACCTACGCCTTTGTGGGATCGCCCGAACTGGTGACGGCCATTGCCATTGCCGGTGATCTGACCTTCAACCCTGAGACCGATTTTCTCACCAACGAAAGTGGCCAAAAGGTGAAGCTCGATGCTCCTACCGGCGACGAACTGCCAAAGCGCGGTTTCGATGCTGAAGATCCCGGCTACATTGCTCCGGCCAAAGACGGCAGCAAAGTGCAGGTGAAAGTGAGCCCGACCTCGGACCGCCTCCAGTTGCTGGCACCCTTTAAAGCCTGGGAAGGCACCGACCTCCGCGGTCTGCGCCTGCTCATCAAGGCAAAAGGAAAATGTACGACCGATCACATTTCGATGGCCGGCAAGTGGCTGAAATACCGTGGTCACCTCGACAACATCTCCAACAACCTGCTCATTGGCGCCACCAACTTCTTTAACGAGAAGATCAACAGCGTGAAAAATAACCTGACCGGCCAGTTTGACGAAGTACCCAAAGTGCAACGCGCATACAAAGCCGGAGGCATCGGTTCGATTGTCGTGGGCGATGAAAACTATGGTGAAGGTTCCAGCCGTGAACACGCGGCGATGGAGCCCCGTCACCTGGGTGTTCGCGCGATCCTGGTGAAATCTTTCGCCCGCATCCACGAGACCAACCTGAAGAAACAGGGGATGCTCGCCCTCACGTTTGCCAACAAGGACGACTACAACAAGATCCTGGAAGACGATGTGATCGACATCACCGGCCTGACCACCTTCGCCCCGGAAAAACCTTTGACGATCGTTCTGCACCACAGCAACGGCACAGAAGAATCCATCTCGGTGAACCATACCTACAATAAGGGACAGATCGAATGGTTCAAGGCCGGATCCGCCCTTAACATGATGGGCAAAGGCGCTACCAAAGCTGCTCCGAAAAAAGTAGCTGCAAAACCCGCGGCCAAGCCGGCTGCGAAAAAAGCAGCGCCTAAAAAGGCTGCCAAGAAAGCTGCTCCAAAGGCCGCCAAAAAAGCGGCACCTAAAAAAGTGGCCAAGAAAGTGGTAGCCAAGAAAGCTGCTCCTAAAAAAGCCGCAAAGAAGGTGGTTACTAAAAAAGCAGCTCCGAAAAAGGCCGTCAAGAAGGTTGCTAAAAAAGTAGTCGCTAAGAAGGCCGCGAAAAAAGTAGCGAAGAAAAAGAAGTAGAATATTGCAGTACCTTTAACTTTTGGAAAAAGTCCCTGCCCCAAACGGTAGGGACTTTTTTATTTTCAGCCTTTTTTCCGTCACGCCATGCCCATACGCCGTTGTTAAAATAATGACTTGAATCGCCAACATCCGTGCCCCCTGCGCCGTTAGTATCGCAGCATTTGCGAACGGAATGAAAACGCCCCTCTCTCTCTTTATTTTTTTATTGACAACAACACTCTTTGCTCAGCAGGTCAACGATGATTCGTTGGCGCGTAAAATTGTGGACCGGAACCTGATGGTCAAGACAGGGGAAACCGTTCACATTTATAGCGATCAAAACGGAGTGTCGCTCATGGAAGCCTTGTCCAAGGCTTGTGCCGCAAAAGGCGCCACCGCCTATCCAAAATTGAACCCTGATAAATTTCAAGGGGCCGAAAGCATGAACACTTTCCTGGCGAGCGAACTTTCGCCTGCCGACAAGCTTGTGAATTGGCTGAACACGACCGATGTCTGCATCATTCTGACACCTTTTGATAAGGACCCAACGTGGCTTTTTAAAGATCTGGGGCGCCGTCACGATGCATCCGTGAACCAACAGGCCGTCCGCGACGCGCTCATAAACACCCATACCCGCATCCTCTACATCAATACCCCCACCCACGCTTTTGCCGAAGGGTTATCGCTGAACTATAACACCTATGAGCAAATGAGCTGGTATGCCATCGATGCGCATTATGATAGCGCCTTGGCCACCCGCGTGAACGGGCTAAAAGGTATGCTTGCCAAGGCCAAACAAATACGGATCACCTCTCCTCTCGGAACCAATCTCACGTTCTCCACCACCGGAAGACCCGTGCTTTCCTACGATGGACAAGTTACCACCGAAGAGGCGGCGGGGCGCGCCCTCTTCAAGAAGATCGACAAGCTTCCCGCCGGTATGCTTGAAGTGAGCATTGTTGAAAACTCCGCCAACGGCAAAGTCGTCGTTTCACAAACGGAATGCGATTACGAAGCCGTGAATCAGGCCACGCTTACGTTTGTCGGTGGCAAGTTGCAGTCCATCTCCGCCAAGGACGGTGGCGAGTGTCTGAAGAATAAGTTCGCCTCGCCCCAGGGACCTCAGGATGTGATCGGCAGCATCTCCTTCGGATTCAATCCCCTGTTAATGCGGATGGATACCCATGGTAGTCTTTACTGGCCAAAAGCCGCCTCGGGATTGGTGACGCTCACCGTGGGAAGCAATCAATTTCCCGGTGGAAACAATGCGATCGATACACCGCAGGTCAGTTTCCCGCTCACCAATGTAACGGTGGAGATCGATGGCAAAGTAGCGTTCAAGGCGCATTGAGCTCTCGGCCTAATCCAACCCGGAATGTGCGCGCGTCAAAAATTTGTCGGCGTCTTCCGTAACGTTTCTTCTTCCTGTCGCGTCAAAATTGAAAGTCAACGCGCATGGAATCCACCCTTCCCATTTCAAAAACTACCGGCGGTCTTTCCCTGATCGCGGCACCGCTGGTGTTTGCCACTTCCACTTTCTTTTGGAAAGAGGGTCAGTATGGAGTGACGGGGGGAACGCTGATCAATCTGTCGCAAGTACCTTGGATCATTTCCTTCATCGTGCTTTTCGATAAACTGAAAATGGAAGTGCCGCGCTATGCCACGGTGGGATTGATCATCGCCATCTATGGTTGTCTTTCCGGTGCGAACTTCGGCTTTGTTGGGGTGTTTGGTGAAGCGTTTCAGATCCCGCATAAAACCTATTTGGAGACCTTCTTGCACTATCCGCTGAGTGCAAATCTTTTGCTGTTCTGGCCTGGGCCTTTGTTTCCGCTCAGTCTGTTGGTGCTGGGAATTGTGTTGATCCGCCGGAAGAAGGTTGATCTTTGGCTGGGCATCCTGTTGTGTCTTGGTGCGATCGCTTTTCCGTTGAGCCGGATACCGCGCATTGAGAGTGTTGCTCACGCCGTTGATATTTTGTTAGCCATACCGTTGGTCATTATTGGATACAAAGAATTGGTTACTTCCAAATTGGAGTCCTTATCCCTGTGATAGGCCTGTAAATTTTTATCTAAACACCTGGCGTTATTTCTGTTCGCCGTGACGCGGGCAATCAACCCAGGAAACCTACCTAGGGCGCGCAGACTTTGTGCAAAGCACAGGTAATCTAACAGGCGCCGTCCATCCTAAACCTGCGTCCTTACGGCCATGCCGGCTCAATTTTTGCGTTTGCTTATCCGCCCAAAAATGGGTTAGTTGAAACGCTGATTTTTCTCATCTCACTCCCCTGCCATGACGCACTTGCCACATTTTGTAACCGACCTGGGGCTTATCCTTGCCGTGGCGGCGATCACCACGCTGATCTTTAAAAAGATAAAACAACCGGTTGTCCTGGGCTATATCATCGCCGGCTTTCTCGTGGGCCCGCACAGTTCGCTTTTGCCCACGGTGGCCGATGAGGGCGGTGTGAAGACCTGGTCGGAGATTGGTGTGATCTTTTTGTTGTTCACCCTGGGCCTGGAATTCAGTTTTAAAAAGCTCGTGAAAGTGGGTGGCTCGGCTTCCATCACAGCATTGGTGGAGATCGTGCTGATGATCGGCGCAGGCTACCTAACGGGCCACCTGATGGGCTGGTCGGTGATGGACAGTATCTTTCTGGGCGCCATCCTGGCAATGTCGTCGACCACCATCATCATCCGGGCTTTTGGTGAAGCGGGGGTGCGGACAAAAAAGTACGCCACATTGGTCTTTGGCATTCTCATCGTAGAAGACCTGGTGGCGATCTTGTTGCTGGTGTTGCTCTCCACGCTGGCCGTGACCCAACAGTTTGGTGGTGGACAATTGCTGGCGGAAATATTGAAGCTGGCGTTCTTCCTGATCTTGTGGTTTTTGGCCGGGATCTTTTTTATTCCAACATTTTTAAAACGCACCAACACGTTGCTCAACGACGAAACCATGCTCATCGTCTCGCTTGCCCTTTGCCTGGCGATGGTGTTGCTGGCAGTGAAGGTGGGATTCTCCGCGGCGCTCGGGGCCTTTGTGATGGGCTCCATCCTGGCCGAGACCACGCAAGCCGAGCGTATCGAGCACCTCGTCAAATCGGTTAAAGACCTGTTTGCCGCCGTCTTCTTCGTGTCGGTGGGCATGATGATCGATCTGCAGGTTTTGGTCGACTACGCCGTGCCGGTCCTGGTGATCACGCTCATCACGATCTTTGGAAAGCTCATCGCCACCACGCTCGGCGCTTTCCTGTCGGGCCAGTCGCTGAAACACTCGGTGCAGGCCGGGATGAGCCTGGCGCAGATCGGTGAGTTTTCGTTCATCATTGCATCGTTGGGGGTTTCGTTGAATGTGACCAGCGCCTTCCTCTACCCTATTGCCGTGGCGGCTTCTGCGGTCACCACGTTTACCACACCCTTCATGATAAAAAAATCGGGTGATTTCTACGCGTTCCTGGAGAGGCGATTGCCCGAACGGTGGATCAACAGTTTCAATCGCTACAGCAGTGGATCGCAGCAGCTCTCCGCCTACAGCGATTGGAAAGAATTGATCCGGACCTACACCGTGAATGTGGTCATCCACGCCGTGATCCTGGTGGCGATCATTTTTCTATCGCAGCGATTTCTCTATCCCACACTCGTCAATATCGTTCCCAATGCTTTTGCATCGCGGATCATGACCATCGCGATCACGTTGTTGCTGATGACGCCGTCGATTTGGGCACTGGCGATACGCAGAATAAACCGGGAAGCATATTCCAACCTATGGCTGAATCGGCGATTGAACCGCGGGCCGCTCATTGCCATCGAGATCGCACGCATTGGCATCGCGGTTGTTTTCGTCGGCGTATTGATCAAAATGTTTATTTCCCTGACCGTGGCGTTTGGCATCGCGCTTTTCGCCATGGCGTTGGCGATCGTCATCTTTTCCCAAAAGCTCCAGTCCTTTTATGATCGCGTAGAGGGACGCTTTCTCCAGAACCTGAACGAACGTGAACAGCAAAAAACACCGCGCCCGGAGATCGCACCCTGGGACGCCCACCTCGCGGACTTCGAGGTGCTCCCCGAATTTCCACAGGCCGGCAAATCTTTGCAGGAGCTCCAGCTTCGCGAAAAATACGGTGTAAACATCGCCCTCATCGACCGCGGAAAGATCTCCATTCTCGCGCCCGATCGCTACGAGCGTCTGTATCCTGGTGACCGGGTTTCTATTATCGGTACCGATGATCAACTCGCCACGATCAAAGAACTTTTTGAATTCACTCCACCGGGTGATGCAGAACCCGAGATCCATTCCGATGAGATCATCCTTCAAAATTTTAAAATCCGGAGCGGCTCTCGTCTTCACAACACCATCATCCGTCAGTCGGGCATCCGTGAAAAAGCGCAGGCGCTGGTTGTGGGATTAGAGCGCAACGGCGAACGCTTTCTCAATCCCGACTCGACCGTGAAGCTGGAAGAAGGTGACGTGGTCTGGATTGTTGGCGTAAAGGAAAAAGTGAAGGCCTTTTTAGCATAGGATCCGGAGCCAATAAATTATTCTACTGCACTCCGTATCTCTGCCTCGATACCGTGACCATCCGTCAGTCTGAATATTTTTGGCTTGGAAGGATTTCCCGTTTTGCTTAGCTTGGCGTCTGATCAGAATTATTTTATTCTTACTTTTTATATCACACGATTCACCGACGCCGTTGCTAGGACAAAATTGAATCGGCAATCTTTAGACAGCGATCAAAATGGGTTTCTTTAGCAAAAAACGCCCTGTTGCTTCCTCCAACTATTCGGAAGGCGACATTTTCTACACAAGTTCCGAGGGAAAGTACCACACCTGTAAATTATTAAAATCTGATCCGGATTCTGGAACCTATCATGTTCTGATCTACACAACCCTGGACAAATTGCCAACGCTCTCCGACCTTGATCATCTTGGTGTGTCGATCTATCATGCTCCCATCGATAGAAAAGGATTTTCAAATCCAGTTTTACTGACCAACAAACCGGTTAAATCAGACGACCTGATCGGCTATCACGAATATCTGAGGCAGACCCAGGATCCCAGCGACTATATTCCCCTGGTCAATAGTTATTATCAGTCAGGGCTGGTGCTGACTGACGCAAAATTACATGAAGACGCGATCGATGCTTATTCAAAGGCCATAGACCTATTCCCTCAATTTTTTGAAGCGATTGATAATCGCGCTTTCTGTAAAATGGATCTGGCGCGGTGGAATGAGGCCATTGAAGACTTCCATCTTTCCCTGCAAGTGAATCCCGACAGCGTGCTGGCTGAATTTTCTATTGGAGAATGCTACTTCAAAATGAAAGACTATCCGAACGCCAAGAGCCAATTTGAAAAAGCGCAGCGAATCGATCCAAGCCATGAAGCACCACGCCTGTTTTTAGATAAAGTCAATAAAATACTCAACGGATAAAACAGGGCTTATTTGGCCGGTTGTTTTGCCGACCACTCGATCGCCTGTTGGATCAGTCTCCTGAAATTCGGATTCGTATAGCAGGAAGGACCATGCCCCAATTGAATGCAAATGACCTCTGAGTTTCCGTAGTGATTGACCCAGGCCAGATAGCGCATGCTCTTCGGATGCGTGGTGCTGAGCAAGGGTTTGACACCGGGCAATATTTCAACGTCACTGTACACTTCATCGACAACTTCAAAATCACGGATACCCTTGGTCACCGGATGATTTTTATCTTCCACTTTCACGGGGATGTTCACATCGTGGTCGTAGTTGGCTTTTAGGGTATCGCCATTCACCACCACAGGTTGGGTGTGATATTGTCCGCCCACGATCTTTACGAACTCGGGCCAGTTTTGGTACGACACCAAGGCATGGTGGAGGAAGATCATGGATGCGCCTTTTTTCAGCAAGTCGATGTAGGCCTGCTGCTGCGCGAGGGAAATAGAGTCAGCCAGGTCATAAAACACGAGCACATCATATTGGTTTACTTCCGCGGAGGCGATGAGTGCATTGGCTTGTGGCTGGACCAAGGTATCGTAGGTAATAGACGGGATGGCGTTAAAAACGTCATAAAAAGGTTTGTGTTTAAATCCATGTCCACCGGTCACGACAAGCACCCTGATCTTCTTGTGTTGTGCGTAAGAAAAATGAATACATCCCACAAGAATAAAAAGCAGCAGGAAGGGTTTTGCCGGAAAAGAGGGTGTTTTTATCATTTGATTAAATTACAAATTTTCGTTTTATCAAATGACCATTTCACGAGTCTGTTGCTCCTTTTTTTTGAGACACGAAGCATACCCAGCGGCACCGTTACCCTGAATAATTCAACTTTGATAGATTTCCGGTTATTCTTATCTTCGATTTCAAATTAAAACAAACATGACTAATCGTTGGCGTAATCGAATCACCTTTTGGCTGCTCTGCCTTATTCCTTTCTACTGTGTTTTTTTACTCGGGCAATACTTTGGCCCTACGTGGTTTGCCGTTTCCCTGATGTTCTACGCAGCAATCTACAGACCCCTCCTCGCGATTTACAGGCTACTACAATTGGGTCTGATTGAAAAAAACGACGCCTGGAAATTGTTTATCCCCTTCTACCACACAAACTACACAGTAGAGCTTTGGGTTGGGTAACGGCCGGAAAATCCGATTGACAACATCATAGCGCTAAAGCAACAATTTGTTAACTTTAGTAAGGTCGACCTACCTAAACCTTGTAGTGCTATGAAAATAAAAAAGCTGCCCCCGGCCGCTAACAGCCATGCCTTCCCCCTGCTGATAAAAAGTCTGCTGGCCTATTCCCTGGTGCTGGAACCTGAGCGGGAAATCGTATACAGGGACCTGGTACGATACAACTACTACACCTTCAATGAACGCGTCAGGCGCCTTTCCAATGTGCTGGGCAGACTGGGTCTGAAAGGCGGGGAAACTGTGGCTGTGATGGATTATGACAGCCACCGGTACCTGGAGTGCTATTTCGCCATTCCCATGACTGGAAATGTGCTCCACACGATCAACTGGCGATTGTCGCCTGCCCAAATTCTGTATACCATCAACCACGCGGAGGACGCCGTGCTGATCGTGCATGAGGAATTCCTGCCCCTCATCGAGAAGTTCGCCGGGGAGATGCCCACGGTGAGGCACATCATCGTTACGACCGATGGCCCCGCTACTCAGACTGCCCATCCCGACTATGAGTCGCTGCTCAACGCGGCCGACACGCACTACGATTTCCCGGACTTCGACGAGGATGCCGTTGCCACGACTTTTTACACCACGGGAACCACCGGCGATCCCAAAGGAGTTTACTTCACGCACCGCCAATTGGTACTCCACACCCTGAGCCTGGCCGCAACGTTTGGATTCGTTGACAGCGCGTCCGTCCGTTGCCGCAGTAATGACGTGTATATGCCCCTGACGCCAATGTTCCATGTGCATGCGTGGGGCATTCCATACCTGGCCACCCTGTTTTCGTTGAAGCAGGTTTATATCGGCAAACTATCCCCGCCAATGGTGGCCGACCTGATGAAACGGGAAAAGCCCACCTTTTCGCACTGCGTCCCCACGATACTCCAGATGATCCTGCATTGTCCCGAGGCAAAAGAGATTGACCTGAGTGGATGGAAGGTCCTGATCGGTGGCGCAGCTTTGACAAAGGGGTTGGCCAAGCTGGCCCTCGAGCGGGGGGTGGATGTTAATGCGGGATTTGGCATGTCCGAGACCTGCCCGGTAATCGCCGTCGGCTATCTGCGGGTGGCCGATGCCAACATGGATCGGGAAGCCCAACTGACAGCCCGGACGCGCACGGGCGTTCCCACGATCTTTACCGATCTCCAGGTTTGGAATGAGGCAGGAAAACCGGTGGCGCCAGATGACAAAGAGAGCGGCGAGATCGTGGTCCGTTCTCCGTGGCTCACACAAGGCTATGTGAAGGACCCCGAAAAGGGAGCTGCACTTTGGAAGAATGGCTACCTGCACACGGGCGATGTGGCGACCATCGACGGAAATCATTCACTCAAGATCTCCGACCGCATCAAGGATGTGATCAAGAGCGGGGGCGAGTGGATCTCGTCGATAAGCCTGGAGAGCCTGATCGCCTTGCATCCGGGTGTAGCCGAATGTGCGGTGGTGGGCCTGCCCCATGCCAAGTGGGGCGAACGGCCACACGCATTGATCGTGTTGCATGCTGAAGCCCGCGTGGAGCACGCCGACTTGCGAGAACACATCCAACCCTTCATTGAGCAAGGGCAACTGAGCAAATGGGCCATGCCGGAGGAATTTGTATTTGTCGCCGCCATTCCCAAAACCAGTGTGGGCAAGATCGATAAGAAAAGGATTCGCGCGGAGTGGCCGCAGACCATCAGCCAAAAAATATAACGTCCGAAAACGACCAACTCAATCCATTTACGGACCCTATTTCGTATGAAAAGGGCCATTTTTATTGCTTATTGTCCTATATTATGGATGGCATAACTATTGGGACCCCTACACAAAACCCTTTCGCATGTTGTTGAACTACTTCGTCATTTCGATTCGGAATCTCCTTCGTCATAAATTGTTTTCGTTGATCAACATCGGTGGGCTGGCGCTCGGGCTGGCGGCTACGTGGATCATTGCATTGCACGTAGGCCATGAGTTAAGCTTCGATCGTTACCATGAGCGTTCAAGTCGCATATTCCGGATCGCGCAACACGCGCAATGGGATGGCGGAGAATTTAACGGTGCCACTACCCCCGCTCCTTACGGCGCCGCGCTGAAGGCAGACTTTCCAGAGGTGGAGGAATTCGTTCGGATCGATGCGGAAGGCGGCGGCACGTTCGCCTACAACAACAAAGAATTCAAGGTGGGTGATGTCCTCCTGGTCGACAAGAGCTTCTTCCGGGTATTCTCGGGCACCTTCCTGTATGGTGACCAGTCCACAGCCCTGGATCAACCCCAATCGATGATCATCACGCGCGGCCTTGCAAAAAAAGTCTTTGGCAACGAATCGACTGCACTCGGAAAGACACTGCAGGCGGGAAATGAGACGGTTGTCATCAGCGGTGTGATCGAAGATGTGCCGTCCAACAGTCATTTTTCTTTTAGCGGATTGCGCCCGCTGCCCAACAACCTGGAGGGCCCCTGGACGAACGCCTATTTATACACCTACGTCCTGCTGCATCGGGCAGAGGATGCTACGAGTGTTCAGCAAAAGCTGTCGGGCTTCTTTGACCGGCACATGTCGGCCGCGATGCCCCCCGGCATGCAATACCGCGCCGAGATGCAACCGTTGACCGCGATACACCTTCATTCCAATCTTAGCTTTGAGCTCGGCACCAACAGCCAGGCCCGTTGTGTTTATATTTTGAGCGCCATCGCCGCATTGATCCTGATCATCGCCTCGATCAACTACATGAATTTGTCAACCGCCCGGGCTTCTTTAAGACTCCGTGAAACCGGGATGCGAAAAGCGATGGGCTCGACAAGAACACAACTGATGGGACTGTTCCTTTCTGAATCGGTGCAGATCACCATCGTCGCGTCCTGCATGGCTGTGGTGCTCATGACATTTATTGTGCCACTGCTTCAGTCGTTCGCGCCGGTAGCGGCCGACATCTGGCAGTTTGGGACGGTGCCCACGATCGCGGCCCTCCTGGTATTCTCCGTTTTCGCCGGTCTGCTGAGTGGCCTATACCCTGCCCTGTTCATGTCGGGCTTTCGGGTGGTTCCTTCGCTCAAAGGGCTCACGGGAGATTTGAACAGCACCATACTTTTCCGGCAGTCGCTGGTGGTTTTCCAGTTTGTAGTCACCATTGCCATGATTGCGGCTTCGGTGGTGATCTATCAGCAACTCCGTTTTGTTTCGCACAAAGATCTGGGGTTCAATAAAGATCAGGTGATCACCTTCCATCTCGACAATCCGGCGATGCGCCTGCAGACGGATGCCCTGCGAACCCAGCTGTTGCAAAATCCATTGATCGAGGAAGCGGCCACCGCCGGCAACCCGATTGGCAATAACAACATTGGCAGCCGCCAATACACCATCGAACACCAGGGCAAAATGGAAGACCGCCCGCGCGTGGCCAACTTTTTCACGATCGACGACACCTTCGTGCCCACCCTGCAGATCGCGGTGACAGCCGGCAGAAATTTGTCAGCGGCAATACCCTCCGACAAGAACGAGGCTGTGCTGGTGAATCAAACCCTCGCCGATGACGCCGCCTGGGACGACCCCGTGGGAAAGAAAATACAAATGGGAACCGATTCTGCCGGCCGGCCTATCCTCCTCACCATCGTGGGGGTTCTGAAAGATTTTAACATTTATTCGCTCCAGCACAAAGTTGAGCCGTTGATCCTTCAACTTCCCCGGGATGCGATGGACAAGGACAACATGTATCTCCGAATGAGTGAGACCGATCTGCCAGGGGCCCTTGCCCACGCGGAAAGTATTTTCAAAAAATTCAATCCTGCCGGCGCATTTGAATACAATTTTCTGGATGACAATTTCGGGCGTCAATACGAGGCTGAGCGCAGGCAGGCGAACCTGATGTTGTCGTTCACCATCCTCGCGGTCTCCATAGCGTGTCTGGGTCTGTTCGGACTCATGACTTTCGCCGCGGAAAGACGAAGAAAAGAAATCGGCATACGGAAAGTTCTGGGGAGCTCCGTGGGTAACATTGTCTTTATCCTGGCAAAAGATCTTTTGATCCTCGTGACGGTCGCGGCCGTCATTGCCATTCCCATTGCATGGACGGCGGCGAATGAGTGGCTCAGCGATTTTGCCTACCGGATAGAGATCAGTTGGTTGGTTTTCGCTTTCGCGGGATGTGTGGCGGTGGTGATAGCCTTTGCTACCGTCTGCTTTCAGGCGATCAGCTCTGCGAACGAGAATCCCGTGAAAAGCCTGCGGGCGGAATGATTCCGTTATCGTATTTTGTTTTAGCCGATGTTGCTTCCTTTCTATATTCTTAAAATTAAAAATGACAATCCCCGTTTCGCCCTGCTCAAAAGGCCTGATGTTGCTTTTCGTGCTCCTCGCCCTTCACACCACGGCTCAGAAGATCTCACCGTATGTACAGACCACCAGCAAACTCCTCGAGCTTCCTTCGAAGGTGTTGGGCGAAACGCGCACGATCTATATCCACTGCCCCAAGGCAGATTCTACAAATCCGAACAAGACGTACCCGGTGTTGTATTTAATGGACGGAGAGAGTCACTTCGATATGCTCGCCCAATACGCGGATTATCTTAGCCGGTGGGATGTGAACGTCATTCCCCAAATGATCATCGTGGGCATCGTCAACAGCAAGCGCACCCGCGACCTCACCCCTACCGAAAGCATCATCAACTATTTTGGTCAACCCGACACCAGCAAGGTCTCGTGGATGAAACCGAGTGGCGGCAACGAGCGGTTCCTGCAGTTTATCCGGGAAGAACTGAAGCCCTATGTGGAGCGCCATTACAAGACCCAACCCTACACCATCCTGGCGGGGCACTCGTTTGGTGGCCTGGCCTCCATCTATTGCCTGTTGACACATGCCGACATGTTCCAGGGATATATTTCGGTGAGTCCCTCGCTTTGGTGGGACAGGGAATACGTATTGAAGCTCACCGATCAAAAACTAAAAAAAGGCGCCCCGCTAAACAAAACCCTTTTCTTTAGCGACGCCAGCGAAGGCGTGTCTGACTCCAGCACGTTTCACACGAACCTGTTAAAGTTTGATGCTGTGCTGGCGGCGAAGGCGATGACCGGGTTGCGTTATCAATACAATTATTATCCTAAAGAGACACATATGACAGAGCCGATGCTCGCCTACTATGATGCGTTACGGTTTATTTATAAGGATTGGAAGAATCCTTAGGCCATGCAAAAATTTGATATGCACCACCGAAGATATAAGTTCACTATGTTTACCCTTCTGAGTAGAAATATCTAAACAGAAAAAAATAGAGAAACTACGAGGATTTTTCTTAGATTAATGAAAATCCCAAGTGCCGTTGTGAAAAATAGCATAATACTCATAATCGCCTTATCGTTTAGCACACCCTGCCATGGGCAACTTGACTCAGCTTTCTTTAACGAGTGGCAACTATCAGCGGGACATTCTTTCGACTATCACGACTCAATATCAGGAAAAATAAAAAATACGGCATGGGGTAAACGTGGATTTACGATATATTTATCGGGCGATGTCCGTTTTGCGTTGCATCAGATGACCGTTGCTGTAGGCAAAAATTCGTTATTAATTATCGAAAATCCCACTAGAATCGAGCTCAACTTACGCGGACGATCTAAACGCCAGCACGCTTTGTCCGAAAACACATTCTATCAAGCCGACATGTCAATCTTTGGATCCCGAGTCTCACTAACAACCTTTGAGTCGGGAAGCACTATGACTGTCGGGGAGGCCTACTTCCACGATACTGTTTCGCTTGAAACACGTAAATACAACGGGAGCTGGGAATATTGTGGTCTTGAAAAAAAATTATTAGCTAGTCACAATTTTATAGAATACATCAGCTTCGAGAACTGTGGGTTTAGAGAGGGAGCCAACTTTAATTTTTCAAGCCTTAACCACTTTCCTGTATTTAAAAATTGCACGATAAAAGGCAAGCTAGATTTGAGTTACACCAAAATAGACAGCACATCGATTCCTTTCTTCAACACGCCATTCTTTAATACACCATTACCCGACTCCATTGATCTAAGTCATTCCAAATTAGGTCAAGAACTTGATCTTACAACCACCTTCCTTAGAAAGGGCATTAATACTTGCTGCTTGAACCTGTTCGAAACCGATGCTTCAAAAATTAAATTACAGTATCGAAATTTCCAATTGTACTTTGTTGACTCTGTTCACTACAACAAAAAATATTATGACGGCGTCAGTAGCACGTACGAAAGACTATTAGCAGGTCTCAAAACAAATGGGTTCACAGATAGCTATAGAAAATTGGATATTGAATATCACGATTGGCAAAAACATTTTGACTCATCGCTATGGATCGCTGATCTTTGGTGGAGGTATGGATACCAAAAGTGGAGAATTGTTTTATACTCATTATCGGCGGTGCTATTTTTCTCATTCTTCAACTATCGACTCTACGATAAACTTCAGGCCGTCTATCCGAACGACAAATTAGATTTATCCCATATACCAGAGAATCGAAATTTAACAATCCAAACGATTAAAAGATATATTGCCATCTTGCTTTATACAGGTATTATCTTTTTTCGATTTAATATCGACTTGAAAAATATGGAGTTTTTCCCTTTGAGATATTCACTTCTCATAATTTTCCAATACACCATCGGCCTAGTGTGCACAGGCTTTCTGATCAATTGGATTATTGGTTGATTCGAAATCGCTGAAACATCCACCGTCGAAAATCAACATTCTTGAGGTACCGTGCCTCAATCTTCTCACAATATGACGGACTTAATCGCCGATATCAAAAATGTATTCACGAACGTGATCAACGAAAATGATGAGCCTCAAGACCATACACAAAAAGTTGCAATTGTTTCCGATTTGCCACCCAGGGCGTAACTAAACGTGAATTGTTGCATAACCGATTGAAGGGCGCTTGAGTGTCTTTAACAGGCGAGGATGCCTTGGTCTTTCTGCACATCTACGAAAGAATGAAATCGCGGTAAGCTTTAAAAAAAACCTAAAGGGGCTTTTTTTAGATTTTCGTCGGGCGGCCAGATTCGAACTGGCCACCTCATGATCCAATGCCCTGTTAAAGTATGAAAATATCCAGCATTCGATTAATTGGCAACTTATTAATATTCAATAATTTATAACATAAAAGGAACGCAAAATCCACCGGGTGGCCTGTTTTTTTGTGGTGACTTAGGAGGTATGCGAATAAAATGTATCTTTGCGCTCCCTTATGGGATCGGGGCGTAGCGTAGCCCGGTATCGCGCTTGGTTTGGGACCAAGAGGTCGTCAGTTCGAATCTGGCCGCCCCGACACAAGCCCCGTCACATCTTGACGGGGCTTTTTTTATGACCTTATACTAGCTATAGCGAATCATGCCGGAAATTTTACACCGGCGATACCCAACATCTTTAAAATCCCGTTGCCTCCAGATCGTTATCGATGGTCGTAAGGCAGGCATTTTCCAGGAGCGATTTTTTTCTGGACGCTTAAGTTGTGTCTTGCACGGAGTAAAAACCGGTCGCCGGCCTAGATGACCTTCAACCCAACCTCGATCCGCAAATCTGACACTTGGCCCATCGGATAGTTTTACTTCTTCATTCCTCCTTAGTGATCATCTACAAAGCGTGGAACCCCGAAATAGGCACGAGCGACTAGTTCTGGGCTTACTTATCGGCAATTGATAATGGACAAAATCTAGAGTATATTAGTTTCCAAGTCAATCCTAACTTCTTCGTTCGAAGAAGTTGGATGGCTTTTGCTCTACTGTCCGTTGGTTTTCGCACTTTAAATTGTAGACCCTATCCTATGAACCCCCGTGCACATCATTATCTGTTTGCCCATCGAGAACTACGCGAGATTTTATTTCAAGATCTTTCAGCGTTTGTAAAGTTGACGGAGTCATCATTATTCGGGTCCTGGCTGAGTCGCCTGTGGACCAAAGTTGGAGACGACGTCTATGCTGGCGGCCTAGGGGCAAAATTACCGGGTACAGCTCTCGCCTTTGAATCCATTGCTGACGGCGGAGCAAGGTACACGCTCATTACGCTCCCCACGCCGGAAGCTGTTGTCGAGGTCTTCTTCATCGCAATCGTTGTGTGTGAGCAGCCCTACAAATACTACAGGTATCTGGTCCTGGAAAAATGTGAGGAGGGTCGGGTTGGGATTGGCCCCTCAGCAGGTGTACTCTGTGAATGGTTTTCCGACGGTGGACGTCGGAATCATAATTGGTATTTGTCTCCCGAAAAAGAACTCTTTCACTCGGCGATTAAAGAAATGCACCGGAGAGAAAGAGTACGATTTGAACTTGGTCTGAATTCAACGATGAAGTCGCTGTGGAATCCGAAAAGGGAGAATAAACCGTCAAAGAATGCGACCGAGGAGGAGGAATTCAGAACGCCGCATATTTACTATGCGATGGTCGCAGTGCCCGAGGCGTTGAATGCCTTATTGAATTCTGAGGGGTCATTCCCGAGGGGTGAGCCAGATTTGGCCAAGGCAAGAGAAAAATTGACCGCTAACAAGGCAAAGCAACTCGACAATCTTCTTGCGCAACAATGGAAACGTGCTCATGAGATTTCCTTCCCCAATACTTCTACTTCAAAATCTTTGCATGCTGAACTGGTTGATCTGACGGTAGGTATTTTCCTGCTCATTTCTTTTCCGGAACCCATCGAAGCTCCCGAGCCCTTCTTTATGCTTTGTCCTTTAGATAAGGCATTTGGCAAAAAAACAAACAACGTAATCTATCTCGCAGAGCTGCCGAGGGGGAGATCTAATTTCGAAGTTATCATTTCGAGACTTGAAGCCGACAAGGGATATGCGATATTAGGCAGTCTTGAAGATTGCACAAAGGATACATTCATTCAAGGAATGAAGGGATTCTTTCAAGGACAGGAATTCGACCAGCCAGCCGGAATTTTGGATCATCTCCAAACCATTGCGCGAACCTTCGGTGTTCTGAAGTCACTCCAGCCCAAGAAACAAAAGTGATGCGATCAGCAATAAACCCTGCGATTTGCTATTTAGGCGAGCCTGTCACCGACAGTTTATTTTCGAAATGGGAGACAACTGTCCTTCCCAGCGAAATCGAATTCGAATTAACCCTAGAGGCCTCCATCTCCAAATACGAGGCTGGCCATTTTGACGAAGCTAAAAATCTTCTGGGGACGGCACGTTCGATTCTTGCCGAGAAAAGCCCGGATCGGGTTATTTCCGGATTGGCAAAACTAGCTAGAGTGTACTGCCTCACAAAGGACTTCCCAAATGCTTGCTTGTGTATTCAGGATTCACTAAAAAAATGTCATCCCTGGCAAACTGAATCACCGCCAAGTGCCGATCATGAAACGCACCAACCTAGCGACTGTTATCTTCCGGAAGTTCTATCGCTCCTACATATTCATTCAGTGCTGGTGGCAGAATCAGGAGGACCAATGGAAGCCATTGAGCCACTTGAGATGGTGGGCGAGTATTATGGAGCGCGAAATGAGCTTGAGTTATATGCAAAAATCCTAAACGATCTTGGCGTTGTGTACTTCCTTGCCGGCAAGCCAATAAAGGCGGAAGCGACGCTAAGAGATTCCATTCGATTGTTGGATATTATAGGCCTACCTCAAGATTCGAAATTGGTTTCTGACAATCTGTCGGCGATGCCAGGATTGAACGATCACTTTCCTTTACAGGATCGTGAGGATGAAAAAGATGATATAAACACCATACGCACAAAGCTTGAGCAAGAAGTGACAAGACAGTATCAGGTTTTAGCAGATGGATTGCTGGCCGACATGCTGCTTAACAAAGCCGAAGACGATGACAAAGTTAACAACATTGTTTGGTGGTACCACTACCTTCATTCAAATGAGGACAAAAAGAAGCAACCAAGATTCGACGATCCACTTTTTATTCAATTTCGAAACCGGTTTATTCAAGCTATTGCTTTGCGGAAAATTCGCAGGATATCCAGAACGACTCTCGCCGAATACCAACTTGATCTTTTTGGCTCCAAAGTAAAATGCTGGGAGGAGGGCAAAATAAATCGTCTATTGGCAAGCTTTGGGTCTTCGCTACGAGTTCTCATGATTAGTAGCGATCGCTTTCGCCAGCATGCATTAAGACGTTACATTAAAAAGACCCTGTTCGATGAAAACACTCCCGGAGAACTGGTTGCCGATGGAAGGTTTGTGCTGGGTGAAATTGGGCCGATCAGCGCTTTTAACAGGGCTTCCGTTATTCATTTTATACACGAATATGCAAAAGCACCCTATTTTCCCCTGGGAGTTGAAGGTTTTTGTGAAGAGTCTCAAGGCCGCGTGGTCATAAGAAAGGGCATTGAATCGAGAGGCTTTCGGTTTGATCGTGACGTTAATTTTGATTTCCGCGTCACGTTGATGCACGAGTACACGCACTTTCAATTTAGACTTAGACAAGGTGCAGAAGTCCTATCTTCCTGGCATCATGTACTTCGAGAAGACCTCTGCAGATTTACGCGATCGGTTCGCTCGGCGCAGGAAATTGTTGACAATCTAAGATTGTCTTACCTCAGCAAACGGAATATTCACGCTCCTGATCATCCAGGTCAGGACGATTTTGAAGAGGAACTTGAGGAATTCGATGCCGAGAAAACGATACGAGATTACCCCCAAATCGCGCGCGACCTGAAAGCGCTTTGCATAAAAGGCCTAATTATCGAAAAACCAAAACTGCATTACAAATGCACCTTATTTAATGACAAAAAGGTATGGAATCTGTCAGTAGCATAGAGATTTCCCTGAATGAATTAATATGTCATTCGTGTTCCGAGGACCACAAACATGATGTTAAGGAAACCTTTCTTCCTTATCAGGCAACTGGTGTGACAATAGAAGGCGGAATGGACACACCGCCGGTGAAAGTTACCGTCGATGTGCAAAGAATTTCATGGCGGCGGCAAAGTGAGGGACGCTATTCGGCTTTCGCATTGATGACATTCCCGTGTTTGGATTGTGATAAGACGCATACCTTTGAACATCAGTTAGAGGCGCCACGAGTCTTCATCCGCGACACATTCAAATGCAAGACCTGTGGCAATAAACTTGAAGTCGAGGATGAAAACATCGAGTACTATGACTCATCCGAAAAAGGCCCTCATGTCGAAGTAACGGCGAAACTTGTTTGTCGCAACTGTGCAACGGGCGCGGTTGAGAATTTTGACATTCCCAGTCCGAGCTTTTCAAGCTTGAAACATCAGGATCATATCGACATTGATCTGGCCAAATCAAGTTTAAGAGCATCAAAAAACAGTCAGTCTGCCCCGTCCTTGCACTCCTATCGCTTCGATATCGCGCTATCGTTTCCAGGCAAGCGGCGGGATTACGTAAAAAGTGTTCGTGAAGAACTGAAGCGACTCAAACCCGATCTGAATATTTTTTATGATGATGACTTTAAGGCTGAACTAGCTAGGCCGAATCTTGACTCGTATTTGCAGGATATATACATGAAACATTCCAGATTGATTGTGATTTTCCTTTCACCAGAGTATGAGCAAAGTGAATGGTGCGGACTGGAGTGGAGGGCAATCAGGGACCTCATAAAGAAGAAAAATACATCCACCATAATGCTCATGCGATTCGAGGAGGTTGAAGTCCCAGGCCTGTTATCTATCGACGGATATATCAGCCTAAAGAATAACTCTCCTGAAATTGCGGCGATGTTGATTGAAAGAAGGTTTGATTTTGAGTTTTTGAAAGAGTAGCCCGTCAAGCTGTACCCCAAAACTCGATCGTGATCCTCCTTGAGTCATTTCGATTAGTGTCCACTTATACCCACTATCACTTCATGTACAGTATCCGACTCGTTGAAATCGATGTATCCGTTTGTATGCAAAGAAAATATATCCCGGCACGCAAAAAATGCTCTGGAGTCCAGTGTAGGGTGTGTACTCCAGCCGGTAGCAGTTGGCTGAATTCGGATCCTGTTTTCATTCCCTTGTCATCATAAATTGTCAAATGAACGTTGCTTTGATGAACCAACTCAAAGGTAATGGTTGTCGAAATAAAGAACGGATTGGGATACAGGCCTACATTTTCCAAAGGTTCCATTTGTTGTTCTATACCTGTTACCTCCTGGACTTCTACGGAAATGAGACCCTGGTCATCTTCACTCTCAACCCCGTTATCGGGAGTTGAATCGGGGTCACCCTGATCGCTGGCGGATATTTCTGCCACGTTGGTAGCGAGGCCCGCCTGCAGCGTGGTGGCTAAGATGGTAAGGGTGGCATTATTTCCCAGGCTCAGCGCGCCTACTGTCCAGATACCGGTGGTTGCATCATAGCTACCTGTACTTGCCGTAATGTTGTCAAAGCTCAAACCTATCGGAGCGGCATCCTTCACGGCTATACCTGTGGCGCCAGCAGGGCCTTTGTTTGTTAAACTCATGGTGAAGGTCACCTGTTCTCCTACGGTCAGGTTAGTTTTATCGGCTTGCAGGGTGAGCTCCAGATCAGCTACGGTTCCAAAGAACAAGCAGGGTGAAAATTCACTGGTATTATTGGCCGGATCGGTGGCTGTCGCGGTAATGAAAGCGCCATCGGGAACAGTAGTATTGCTGAGATCAACCGAAAACACAGCGTTGCCTGCGTTATCCGTTGTGACTTGTTCGAAGCCGAGGAAGGTCTCTCCTTCTCCAAATCCAGAAGCGTTACATTTCGCATTGGAAAAAAATTCCAGGCGAAAGACGTTATTGGGTGTACTATTAAGCGATCCCTGGATGTTGGTGTTGCCACCGCTGGAACTTACCTGACTCAGCAATGGAAAGTTCTGCAGGTTGTTCGTTCCCATATCGGCATCACCCGCATCATTGGCCGTGATGCCATCATTGCCGAGGTCAATGCCAAGCCCAAGATTTTCAGATATGCTGTTTCCCAGGATAGAACCCGTGCCGTTTCCCGCCAGGGCCAGGGCTGTGCCATTCGCCGTAAACGTATTGTTGTTCACCGTAGCTACGCCTTGTTGCTGTGTGAATACCCCTGCAACGCTATTATCCGAAATGGTGTTGTTTGTCAGTGTAGCCTCTGCGTGATCCATTACGTTCACGCCAACCTGATTCCCTGAAACGGTATTGCTCTTAACATTGGCCTGAGTACCACCACCAAGTTCGATCCCATAGGGACCATTGTTCGTGATGGTGTTTTCAAGAACGCTGAATTTGAGTTGGCCATCGAATAGAAAAAGTCCCCCGTCGAGATTGCCATTAATAAGGTCCTTTTCAAAGTGAGCGCGTAACAGATCTAACCGGGTTGATCCATTTATAATTCTAAACCCCGCTCCTCCGTTCAACTCGGCCCTTGACTGGTTTGCTTGCAAACTAAACTGGCCGCCCAGCTCACCGAAGAGTTCCAGCCGCGTTCCATCTTTTCCATTGCTTTTACTTGTCGTATTGAGAAAGGCGTAGGCAAGCTCTCCTTTCACCGTGGCCTTGATGCCAACGCCATCCAGTCCGTTTCTGTCATACACTTCGCCGGTAACGGTCACCGTCGCGAATACATTCTTTTCGATTTCGGCAATGTATCTGAATCCTGCCTCCGTATGGAGTTCCCAGGTGTTCGTGCTGAAGTTTTTTGTGCCATTCGATCGGATGACAAGGCTCCCACCGGTGGCTCCCAGGTTAGCGAAATTTCCGACGACATTCCAATTGATGTTGCCTTTGAGAGACTCTTCAAATTGCACTCCCTTGCCATTTTCGCTATGGTAATTATTGAGGTATTCTATATTTATGGTTCGCCCCTCCCCGAAAGTCAACTTGGTTCCGATCCTCATTTTGCCCTCAAATCGGTTAGCCTTGATATTGTAGACGCCATCCGCGTTCAGGAAGGCGTCGATACCAACGCTGTCTATGTTTTCCAGTAGGTTACCCTCGATGGTGATCAGCTTTCCACGGTGAAGAATTCCTACCAAAAACTTGGATCCTGTTCCGTCCTTCCCAATAAAATTGCCCATCACCTTGATCCCTTGCGAAAGGCTGCCCTGAATGGTGACGCCATTCTTGACACCGGCTATTTTATTGCCTCTATTCTCCTGCGTACTTCCCACTGAAATGTCCCGGCCATCTTCTATCAATACTCCTCCCTTTGCATTCGCCAAGACATTCTGTTCCAGGAAATCAAGACCGATTAAATTTCCTTCCAGTCTGTTGTTTGGTGCTCCGCTACGACTACTCCCCGATACATTTGGATCTCTACCCAGAATGCGGATGCCATACCCTTCATTCCCCGATATAATATTCCGGAGTAAACCTGCTCCCCCGACGACATTGTCCGGAGTGTCTTCAATGAAAATCCCGTCGCCACCGTTCCCTTTGTCTTGTTTGGCGGTGACATCTGTTCCAATTTAGTTAGACTCCAGGCGGTGTCCGCCTTCTCCGGGCGGAGGTGTACCGGAAATATAGATGCCATGAGAAGAAAAGCTATGGATGACGAAGAAACTGATATGACAATTGCCCCCCAGCAATCGAAGTCCAATGGCGTTGTTTCCTGCCATACTCCCATCCAATTCAATCCGGCCTACGGCTTCTGGTGGACTGCCTGAATTGAGGCCCTGAATATTGACGGCACCAAGGATGGGTGGCAAAGCTCCCAGGCCGGTACTTCCTACCTTGATGATGACGCGCTCCAATCCCAGGGCCTTCGTATCAATATTAAAGGAAATCGTATTCAGGTCCAGGTGGCGGTTCGCATTGTGATTTTGGATCGCTGCTCTGAACGTACATTGATCGCCCGGTGTATTCGGGTCGGTATCACATTTATTATCATCACCACCCCCACCAGCATCCGGATCCTCTTCATCGCCGGGCATATTGACGGTAAAGGATTTTCCGGTCAGCACCGATTCCGGCACTGATCCCGAGCTTTTGACGGGCGTGACGAAGTAGGCCAGGAGTACGAATACATAAAATTTCCATTTACATACTACAACGCCGCCAACTTCCTTAATGATAAGAAAAGATCCCAGCCGCTGGAAATACGGTGGTTGTAAATTGAATGACATATATCCTCCTTTCTTGAAGTAGGTATAATGGTGAATGGATTATTCGGAGAAGAACTGACGCAGATAACAGGCAGGTACAGAAGAATATCGATGGCCCTTACGATTTCGGGGCGTAAACCTTTTTCAGGTTTGCATCAGAAGCAAGTGGAGGGCACTCGCTTACAAATTATCGATGGATAAATAAACTCTGACATTGTCCTCAGAGCAACCACTGGCCTTTAATCCTGAAGAGGATTTACATGCCTGTAACGTACATCGAATGTACTTATATTATCTTAAAAGAAATAGGGAGTTGAGTTTGATATTTGCTACAGCGATGATTTCACATCTGCCTGCGGAGGCCGACACATCCCGAACGGCCTACGATGTTGTAACTTATATTATTTTCAGTGAATCGCATTCACTAAATTGCAGACCTCCAAAAACCAACGATCATCTCGATGCAGAAACTACTTGTGGTCACGCTGATACTAACCAGCTTAGCTTGCTGCGATAAGCGGAAAGTACAGGATGAGGCCAGTGATATTTCAAAGATCAAAGCACTCAGCGCGACTCGCGCGAAAGCGTTCAATGAGGGAAACGCCGAGGTCATAGCGGCTGCCTTTACAGAAAGTGGAATGTTGATGGCTCCCGATAAACCGTCAACCACGGGCCGGGAGGCTGTGCGCAAATATTATCAGGGCATCTTTGATCAGTACAAAACTTTTCTGGAGAGTGGCTATGAGGATGTAAAGGTTTCCGGCGACATTGGCTATGGCGTAGGCTTTGCAAAGGTGAAGCTCGTCCCGCATAGCGGCGGCGACACCCTTGTATCCACCGCGAAATACATCAACATCCTTCAACGTCAAAACGACGGTTCCTGGCTAACGACGCATGATATCTGGAATGCCAATGAGCCGTGATACCCTTCCAGCCCGATCCTGTTTTTTGACTACAACAACCATAGATTTGGCTACGTCCCCTCCTTTCATACTGCTGAATTTTGTAAGCATAAAAAACAGACAGTATGAAAATCATCGTAACCGGTTCACTGGGAAACATCAGTCAACCACTAACAAAAGAACTATTACAAAACGGGCATTCGGTCACCGTTATTAGCAGTAATCCCGAAAAACAAAAAGACATCGAAGCTTTAGGGGCAACGGCGGCCATCGGGTCGATAGACAACCTTGCGTTTCTTACCAGGACATTTACAGGTTCGGATGCGGCGTATTGTATGATCCCGCCAAACTTCCACTTCCATGGCAACCTTGACCCGAGAGCATACTATCGCGCGATCGGCGAGACCTATGCACAAGCCATTCAACAATCGGGCGTGAAGCGGGTGGTTCATCTGAGTAGTGTTGGCGCGCACCTGGATAAGGATTCCGGAATCATTCTCGCCCATCATGATATGGAGCAGGCGCTAAAGAAAATACCGGGCATAGCCCTTACACACCTGCGACCGACCGCCTTCTATTACAATTTGCTTGGCTTTGTGGGCGCCATAAAAAAACAAGGCGTCATGGCTTCGAATTATGGAGCGGACGACCGCGTGCCCTGGGTTTCTCCCCTTGATATTGCTGCCGTGGCTGCCAAAGAACTCATGACCCTCACAGAAGGCATTAAAGTACGCTATGTGGCAAGCGATGAACTGCCCTGCATTGAAGTGGCCCGTATCTTAGGTGCCGCCATCGGGAAGCCTGATTTGAAATGGGTCATTAAGAGCAGCGAAGAGACGCAAAACGGTTTAGAGGCCGCTGGCGTGCCGCCGCGGGTGGCTGCAGGTTTGGTGGAGATGAATGCCAGTATGCATAGCGGGGTGTTGTTCGAAGACTATTATCGCAACCGCCCGGCGTTGGGGAAAACAAAACTGACCGATTTCGCTAAGGAATTTGCTGCCGTCTTCAAATAAAAATATGCCGCCCTACGACAATCTCAGCAAAAAGTAACTATCATCGCAGCATGCCAGCCAAGCAACTTTACCGGGTCAAAACGATAAGCGAATTTCACCGGGTGAGGGGATTACCCAAACCGGAACATCCGTTGATCAGCCTGGTGGATTATGAATCCATCAAGCATTCGGTTGAGAACAATCCGATCAACTGGGTATTCGACTTTTATTCCATCGCGCTGAAAAGAAATTTCAATGCCAAAATAAAATACGGCCAGCAGGAATATGATTTTGACGAAGGGGTCATGTTTTTTATGTCGCCTGGCCAGGTCTTTGGAGTTGAGGTGGGGAAAGATCTGGACACAAAACGTTCGGGATGGATCTTGCTCATCCATCCCGATTTTTTGTGGAACACGCCGTTGGCCAAAACCATAAAACAATACGAGTACTTTGATTACTCGGTACACGAAGCCTTGTTTCTTTCCGACAAAGAAGAAGCGACCATGGCGGGCATCGTGAAAAACATTCAGCAGGAGTACCATTCGAACATTGACAAATTCAGTCAGAACATCATCATCGCGCAATTGGAAGTGTTGTTCACCTATGCCGAGCGATTCTATCAGCGTCAATTCATAACCCGCAAGATCACCAACCATAAGATCCTTAACCGTCTGGAAGAGATCCTTACGGAATATTTTAATGATGAAGCGTTAATAAACAAGGGATTGCCCACCGTTCAATACGTCGCCGAAAGATTACATGTGTCTCCCAACTATCTATCGGGCTTGCTGAAGGTGTTGACGGGACAGAGTACGCAACAACACCTCCACGAGAAGCTGATCGAAAAGGCAAAAGAAAAACTATCCACCACCGATTTGTCGGTGAGCGAGATCGCTTATGCACTGGGGTTTGAACATCCCCAGTCTTTCAGCAAGTTGTTCAAAACAAAAACCAACCTTTCGCCTTTGGAATTCCGGCAGTCCTTTAATTGACAAACCACCACCCTGCTTGGGTTATCGCGCCCTTACGCGAGCGCCGAATCTGCAATGCCTAGACGTCACGTGGCGATCCCAGTCGATTTTCCGGAGATAGCTTTTGATTTATCGGTCAAAATCTGGTAATTATGAAGACGGGAATTTGCATTTCACGCGGGATCACTTCCTGCATTTGATTTCCCCGGTCACCAAAAAATACTCCCCACAAAAGCATCAGAAATGATTTTCGTAACGCAACTTATTTACATCATCAAAGGGCAAGAAAAAGTCTTCGACGAATTTGAAAAGGTAGCCATCCCCACCATTTCAAAATACAACGGGCGACTGCTGTTCCGGGTCAGACCAACGCCGGACACCTTTATCGAAAACCAAATCGAGCCACCCTATGAAATTCACCTCGCAGAATTTGACTCCGAACAAGATTTTGAAAACTTCAAACACGACGAGGAGCGAAAGAAATTCTTGCATTTGAAGGAACAATCCATAAAAACATCCATCATGATTCAAGGGACAAAATTATAGATGGCAAGTCCTTTTTGCCGGCGTCCAGCGCCCATCCAAAGTCATCATATCCGTATAAACCCCTAGTCGCGACGCCAATTTTTTTCGCGCATCTTTGCGGCCGTGAAAAGAAAGGTGAAACGCCACATTTTTAAGGCCCGCCGGATCATTTACCAGGAGACGCTCGTCGATTTCCAGGAGCATCTTTGGACGTTTGTCGGCGCATTTCTGGGCATCGCCGTCATCGGCTGGCTCAACAGCAACCTGGCTCCAATCGACAATCTCTTCCTGATCGGTTCTTTTGGCGCCTCTTCCGTGTTGATCTACGGCATCATCAACAGTCCGTTGGCACAGCCTCGGAACCTGATCGGGGGGCATGTGATTTGTGCGTTCACGGGCGTGCTGGTGCACAAGGTCGTTCCGGGTGATGTTTGGTTCACGTCGGCCCTGTCGGTGGCTTTGTCCATTGTGTTTATGCAGATCACCAAAACTCTTCATCCTCCCGGCGGGGCAACCGCCCTGATCGCCAACATCGGGTCGGCGAAGATCCAGGCGCTGGGTTTCTGGTATGTGCTCAGCCCCGTGCTGAGCGGCGTGCTCATCCTCTTTTTCGTGGCGCTGTTATGCAACAATGCCACGCCCCATCGCAGCTATCCGAAAAACAAGCACTGGTATAAAGTGTGGAAGCGAAAATATCTGAAGCAAAAAGTCTGAAGGCACCCTGCTTCCTTTCCACACTGACTCCAACCCAACCCTGCCTTCAACACCCCTCCCATTCCACGGGCCGATTTTCAAGCCCCTACACTTTATCGGTTCCTGGTTTCCGCGACCAGCGCATCATGCCGAACGCGGGTGTAAATCCCAGGGGCTGGTAAAATTGCGCCAGGTTTTCGCCTGTGATGAGGGTGGCCAGCGCGTTGTGTGGTGCGTTGGCGTCGAACCATTGGATCAGTTCCTCCATCAGGGCCGTGCCCACGCCCTGGTGCTGCCAGTCGGGATGCACCATCACGTCTTTGACATAGTAGACACTGGCGTTGTCGCCGATCAACAATGCGCAACCCAGCGCTTCCCCGGTCAGCGCGTGTTCAGCCACCACGGCATGCACAAGCGACGCCAGGATGGCCGGCACTCCCTCCGGGTTCGCCGCCTTCGACCAGCCCACGGCGATGCAAAGGTGTGAATATTCTGCAGGGGTCGGGCTGCGGTGAACGATGCGCATCGGCACAGGTGCACGCCCGTGACGATGTTCGTGATCACCGGTCAACGCCCCGCCAAAGTTGATATAGTACCCGTTCCTTTCGCGGACGATGTAGCCCGACATGCCCCACGGTTTGTTTTCGAGCGGGGCCACGATCTCTACATTTCTTGATTGATGCAAAGCATACAGCGCCTGTATGTTTCGCGCAACAATGAAAATGGCCTGTGCTCCTGAAACCGCGGCAAGCGATGGATTGAGCGTGAACTGTATGTGCGCACCGTGCCAGCGCACCCCGCCGTGATTGGGTGGCTCACCCCAGGTCCACTTTTCCGGAAATCCCAACACGTCATGCCAGTAGTCAACGGTGGCCGTGATGTCGGCCACGGGAAGGATCGGTTCGGCGTGGGAAACGAGGGGTTGCTGTGGCGATTCCATGGGTGTATTTTTCAGAAGCTTTTAAAGGGAAGATAAGCGAATTATAAACATTCCGCACGCGCCCTTTGTCATGAATAAGGGTGACTGAGGCCATCTTTCAATCTCTTCAATACCGCCATTTCACGTTGAATTTCAGGTTTTTGGAAATTTCTTCAAAAAATTTCCCCTCCGTTGTCCCATTCCGCCCTTCTCATTTGATAAGGGATTGATAAACATTTATTAAAAACTAAACAAACACATCATGGGACACTTATCGGTATTCAATTTCATCACCCTAAACGGCTACTACAAAGGCCTCAACGACGACATCAGCTGGCATCGCCACGGCCAGGAAGAAAGCGAATTTGCCTCCAATGCCGCCAGCACAGAAAGCGTGCTCATGTTCGGCCGCGTGACCTACGAAATGATGATGCGCTACTGGCCCACCGAGCAAGCCAAACAAAGCGTGCCAGCAGTGGCCGAGGGCATGAACAATTCAAAAAAAATCGTCTTCTCCCGAACCCTGAAAAAAGCAACCTGGAACAACAGCCAACTGGTAAGCGACAACATTGAAGCATTCGTGCAAAAACTAAAACAGGGCGACAAGAACATCACCATCCTGGGCAGCGGCAGCATCGTAACGCAATTGGCCGACAAGGGCCTCATCGATTCCTATCAATTCATGCTTGATCCCGTGGCGCTCGGCGATGGCACGCCTGCGTTCAAGGGAATGGCACGAATGCTGGACCTGACGTTGACTTCGGTGAAAAATTTTAAGAGTGGAGTGGTGTTGTTGAATTATGTGCCGTTGGTGGGGAAACGGGATGGACGGCCGGCGGGGTCGTGATGCTGGGGATGGATTGATGGGCGCGGAGGGCTGGTTGAATATTTGAATGGTGTGTTCAAAATTCTTGTTGGTGGGGACACCAACAAGAGGGTGTGGTGGTGCGCTTAGCGACTGGTCAAAATATTGAGGTGTGCTCCGAATTTTGTTATTCATGAAGGCACCGACTCGTACGAATGATCTGCGCGGGCAACCCATTCAATAATCAATATCAAACGACGCGTTCAGTTTATGGCCGATAGCCCTGAAGCAATGGGCGCGAGAGGACCGTTGCAATTTGAAACGGCGGCTTCAAATTCTTGTTGGTGAAGAACACCAACAAGGGCGCGGGTGGGCTACTGAATTCTGGCTCCTGATTTTAACTATCTTACACTTCAAATTTCAAACAACATGGAAGAATACGTATTACTATTCCGACTCGATATCCTCACGAAAGCAATCCAGCCTTCACCTGAACAAATGCAGGTCTATATGAAACAATACCAGGATTGGGTGGGGGGCATTGCTGCGCAGAACAAGTTTGTGGGGGGCACGGGACTTTCTACGGAAGGGAAAGTGGTGAAGCATCCCAGCGTGGTGACCGATGGGCCTTATGTCGACATCAAGGAATCGTTGGCGGGCTTTATTTCGGTTCGGGCGACTGACTTTGAGGATGCTTTGCGTATGGCAAAAGAGTGTCCTATTTTAGGTGGCGCGGGCAACAGTGTCGAGGTGCGCAAGGTGGTTTCGGTGCACGATAAAAAATAACTTTGGACGCGCCCCGTTTTTGCGGGGCGCATTTTTCTATGGAGCACGGCGAATTGATACCGCATTTGTTCAGGATCGAGTACCGGAAAATTGTTTCCGTGCTCAGCAAACGCTTTGGTTTTGACCAGATCGAAGTGGCGGAGGACATTGCCAGCGACACCTTTCTCACCGCCACGCAGTCGTGGGGCATCGGTGGGGTCCCTCCTAACCCAACCGCATGGCTGTATCATGTGGCGCGGAACAAAGCCAAAACGTATTTGCAGCGCAGTCACGTGTACGACAGCAAGATTGCACCGGTTGTAAAAAATAGCGCCGAGGAATCGGCGGAGATCGAGCTCGATCTGTCGCCACAAAACATAAACGACAGCCAACTGCAGATGATGTTTGCCGTGTGTCACCCGGTGATCCCCGCCGAGGCGCAGGTAGGATTGTCGCTGCGCATTCTTTGCGGGTTTGGTATTGAAGAGATCGCCGATGCGTTTATCACCAGCAAGGATACGATCAACAAGCGGTTGTTGCGGGCCAAGGAAAAACTTCGTGAGGAAAAAATAAAGATCGAGTTGCCCGATGCTGCGCAGTTGGAAGGGCGGATGGCCCCGGTGCTGACGACGATCTATTTGTTATTTAACGAAGGCTATTATTCGGTGAGCCAGAACAGCACTCTGCGCAAGGAGCTTTGCCTGGAAGCGATGCGGCTTTGCACCATGCTGGTGGAGAACCCGGTCACCGACACGCCGGCTTCCAACGCCTTGCTGTCCCTCATGTGTTTTCACACGTCGCGCTTTGATGCGCGATTGTCGGAAAGCGGCGAGTTGATCCTTTATGAAGACCAGGATACCAGCCGTTGGAACACGGAGTGGATCGGCAAGGGAGGTTATTTTTTGAGTCGCTCCGCCAGCGGCAACAAACTCTCTAAATATCACCTGGAGGCGGGCATTGCCTACTGGCATACACAAAAAAACAGCACAAAGGAGAAGTGGGAAAACATTCTGCAGCTTTACAACCAGTTGCTTCAAATAGAATACTCGCCCGTGGCGGCGCTGAACCGGACCTATGCGCTTTCGCGGGCCAACGGGAAGCGGCAAGCGATTGTGGAAGCGGAAAGGTTGCAGCTCACCAGCCATCATTTTTACTTCATGCTGCTCGGCGAATTGTACACCGACATCGACCAGGTCAAAGCCAGGCTCCACTACGAGCAGGCTCTGAACCTAGCCAAAACTCCGGCCGACAAGCAAGCCATTCAAAAGAAGTTGGATGCCCTGTAACGCGCGGCTACTCCTAACACGGGTCTATGTTTACTTCAGGCTTGGATTTTTTTGTAACTTTCCTTCACACGCAATCTCCATCATCATGAAACATTTTTCGGGAAGAGCAGGCCTGGCCATCGGCAGTTTAGTTTTGGTTTGTGGATGTCATTCCGGGAAGTCAACCGAAGATCGTGCAAGCGCCGACGAGGCAAAAGCACGACCCGGCATGGTATGGATCCCCGGCGGGGAGTTCATCATGGGCACCGACGACCCTGAATCCTACGAAACGGAACGCCCGGCACATACGGTGCAAGTGAGCGGGTTTTGGATGGACGAGACCGAGGTGACCAACGCACAGTTCAAAGCTTTTACCGATGCCACAAAATACGTGACCGTCGCCGAACGCAAGCCCGATTGGGAGGAACTAAAAAAGCAAGTACCGCCCGGCGTATCAAAGCCCCCGGATAGCCTCCTCGTTGCCGGTTCACTCACGTTTAAAAAACCTTCTGAACCTGTTGTGGAGTACGACTATTCACTGTGGTGGAAGTGGCAACCCGGCGCAGACTGGCGTCACCCCGAGGGAAAGGGCAGCGACCTGGAGGGACGGTGGAATCACCCCGTAGTGCACGTGGCCTACGAAGACGCCATGGCCTACTGCCGATGGGCACACAAGCGCCTGCCCACGGAAGCTGAGTGGGAGTTTGCTTCGCGCGGTGGCAAACAACAAGAGCGCTACAGTTGGGGCACCGAGGTGACGCCCAATGGCAAGTTCATGGCCAATACCTACCAGGGCAGCTTCCCGGTGACCAATACCAAGGAAGACGGCTTTGAAAGCACGTCGCCCGTGAAAAGCTTCCCTCCCAACCCTTATGGACTCTACGACATCATCGGCAATGTGTGGGAATGGACCAATGACTGGTACGATGTGAATTATTACAAAACCCTGGCGTCGGCGAAGGTGACTGTGAATCCACGCGGGCCGGCGAAGTGTTATGATCCCCAGGAGCCCTATGCACAGAAGCGCGTGAGCCGCGGGGGCTCGTTCCTGTGTGCCTCCACCTATTGTGTTAACTACCGGCCCAGCGCACGGCAAGGGACCGCCTTCGATTCGGGGTCGTCGAATATTGGGTTTAGGTGTGTGGCAGATGCTGCGGCGCAATAATTCGCACGCGGCACACGCTTAAATTCATTTGATCAAATCCATTTAAACTACGTTAGCGTGTCAGGATCAGCATCGTTTCTGTGGACGACGCCAGTTCTGATAAATTGATTTGAAATTGCGATTCGTGGTTTCTGATCCAAAGACCTTACTTTTGTTTCGTAGTCTTTATGATTCACCATAACCTGCCTGCGCCAGACATAAACACGGTTGCTTCCCAGGAAGCCTTAAAGAATCATGTGTACTTCTCAACAATCCATGGCAACTATCATCACCCGGCACACGAAACACCCTACCTGCTGATCGCCAATTTTCGCGAGTCTGGACAGTATGTTCTAAACGACCGCAAAGTAACGGCCTCGGATCATCATTTTTATATGCTGAATCCGGGTGATCAACTGGAAATCGATTTAAGAAAAAAACATGCTTTACACACCTTTCTTGTCGCGTTTGATGAGGTCTTTGTGAAGGATGCATTTCAAGTGGCCACCCGTTCCGCGGATGCGTTGCTGGATGTTGCGCCGGAAGAAGCATCGGCTGCGCCATCCCTACCGATGGTGCCTTTTTTGATGAATGATAACATCAGCCATTCACTTTATTCCCTCCTACAGTCGTCGCAAGACGATGAAATACTGGCCGAAATTTTACTGGCCTTTTTTCCATTGCTCCGTGACACCCGGAACCAATTGGAAAATCTAAAAGCCGCAAAGCATTCTACCCGCGAAGAAATTTACCGGCGGATTATTGTGGCCGAAGAATTCATGCGCGAGCATCTCTCGGAAACCGTTTCGCTCGACCAGATGGCTGCCGCGGCCTGTCTGAACCGGTTTCATTTTCTAAAACTCTTTAAGGAAATGAGGCATACCACGCCCCATCAGTATCTGACAAAACTAAGACTGGACCAGGCCTACCAGCAATTGAAAACTGGGAGCACTTCCGTTTCGGAGGTCTGTTATGCGGTTGGATTTCAAAGTCCCGCATCGTTCAGCCATCTTTTCAAAAGAGCCTATGGATGTGCGCCCTCGGCATTGCTGAAATAGAAAAACCAATTTTCGATACGTGGTTCTTTCATCCCCTCGCTAGTTTGGGGCATGAAAAAAATGATCACCCTTTTTAGCGCAGCCACCCTGTTGGGTTCCTGCGATCAACCCTTAAGAGAGCCGGGATTCGTTTCCGAGCAGATCACAAAAAACGCCACTATCATCATCGATGGCCAACCCGACCAAATCTTTCCTTTGTTTGGCGCTTTCGAAGAAAAGAAATGGGCGGAAGGCTGGCAACCGGTTTTGCTCTATCCCGACACCGAGACCATTCACGAGGGAACAACCTTTGTGACCCCAGGCCACGGTCATGGCGAGAAAAAATTTACCTGGATCGTTACGCGGTATGACAACCAACAGTATATCATTCAATATCTCGTCTATACCGAAAATCGGCATTGGATCATCACGGTTACTTGCAGCCCGCACCATGAAAGTCAAACCGCTGCCAGCATCACCTATGCGTACATCGGGCACAATGCCTTGGGGAATGAAATCAACGAGGCCATGCTCAAGAAAATGTATGCGCATGACTTGCACGATTGGGAGGACGCCATCCATTACTATCTGGCAAAATAATGGCACCCGTCGTTCACGTATTCACGGATCAGGCGCAGCATCCGGGAGCGCAGCAGCTCGCGGGTTTTTCGGCGTAGACGGTGATGCTGAAGATGCCTTGGTCTGACGCATTAAATACAGTTGCCTCTTCAGCTGTGAGATAATCTTTCAAGATCTCTGCGGGCAAGACAATGCGTTTTTCTTTTTGAATGGTGATGTTGGTGAAGCCCGCCTTCTCGATGATGCTCATGTACTCGTGCTTTTGAATGGCGCCCGACACACACCCGGCATACATCTCGGCACTTTGCTGCAGGCCCTGGGGAAGCTCGCCGGTCAATACGATATCGGACACGCTAAAGTGTCCTCCTTTTTTCAGGATACGGAAGGTTTCGGCAAAGGCTTTCTGTTTATCGGGCACGAGGTTGAGGACACAATTGCTCACGACAACGTCGGCCACCTCGGCGGCCAGCGGCATGTTCTCGATATCGCCCTGCCGGAACTCGACGTTGGTGAACCCAAGCTTTCCGGCATTGACCCGTGCCTTCCCGATCATTTTTTCTGTAAAATCAATGCCGATGATTTTTCCCGTCTCGCCCGCTATGGCTCGCGCTACAAACGCATCGTTGCCCGCACCCGATCCCAGGTCAACGACAGTATCCCCCGCCTTGATCCCGGCAAACTCCGTCGGCAAGCCGCAACCTAATCCAAGATCCGCTTCGGCCACATAGCCTTGCAGTGCCGCATAGTCGTCGGCCATTACCGCGTAGTCCACGGTAGAGCATCCGCAGGTTGCCCCACAACAGCTTGATTCATTTTGCGCTTTGCTTTGTTCGGCAATCTGGCCGTACTTTTCTTTTACGATTTCCTTTTGTTGTTCGGATGTTTTCATGGCATGGGTGTTTAAGGTTTTATCCTGTTTATCGTAATATTACGATTGATACAGACAAAAAAATAGTCAGCAGCAACCGGGCTCTTTATAGCTGTCAAATAATTTATCGAGTTGGGCCTTGGCCTTGCTCCAGGTCTTTTCATCTATACAATAGCAAACGCTTGGCCCCTCGATGTCGCCTTTGATCAGCCCTGCATTCTTCAGTTCTTTGAGATGTTGCGATACGGTGGATTGCGACAGCGGAAGTTCCTCCACAATATCGCCACAGACACACGACTTTGTTTTGATCAGGAATTGAAGAATAGCAATACGCGCCGGGTGCCCCAAGGCCTTGGCCAACACCGCCATCTCATTCTGCGCCTTTGTAAATTCTTCGGTCTTCGTTAATCCCATAGGCTATATATCGTAATATTACGATATAAGGTTCGGATTTGCCAGCGTTATTTTTTTAACGCGGCTATTGTGACGGGCAAGAGGGACTACTTGGCCCTGGCCTTTAATTATAAATGAATTGGCGCTGCGGACAGGACTAAGGCCCGGATGAGTGAGATGTGGTTGTCCCTGGTCTAAAGACCTATCTTTCAAGAGAAATATGAATAACCCCGGACTTCAGTCCGGGGAACACAGCAACATCTAGTTACGGGCTTTAGCCCTGACCACGCCGATGATTGGGCAGATAGCGATACATACAGAGGGAAAGTCAGGGCTAAAGCCCGTCATAGGTGTCTCTACCCCGGACTAAAGTGCTGGGTTACATAAACAAGAGCCTTTCAGTAGGGCTATTCTAAAAAGCCAGAGTTACTCTTCATATCGAACAAAATTTTTCTCTTTTTTTCAGTAATCTTGTTTCCATGCTGACATAGGGCTGTCACCCCGTCTCCGTTACTTTACTTCAGAAACAAAACAAAACTCTTATGGAAACAACAACCCTTCAGACTCAATCGGCGGTTATTAGCATCCCGGCTTTTCTCGAACATTGGCAAGGCCACCGCGCCCTTACGCGGCGCACCATCCTGGCTTTCCCGGAGGACAAGCTGTTTACCTATTCTGTGGGGGGTATGCGCCCATTTTCGGAACTGGCGTTGGAGATGATCCAGTTGACCGGCGGCGGCATCAAAGGCATCGTTTCGGGCAAATGGGACAACTATGAAGCGCAGAGTGAAAGATACAAGGCCACGACACGTGCAGAGCTGCTGGCCCTTTGGGATGCCGTGACCGAAGATCTGAACCGGTTCTGGCCCCAGGTAACGTCCGAAAGACTCCTGGAAATCGACAAAGCTTTTGGCGCCTGGGAAGGCCCCGTACATTGGATCACATTCTATTTTGTTGACAATGAGATCCATCACCGCGCGCAGGGCTATGTCTATCTCCGTTCACTGGGCATCGAGCCGCCGCATTTCTGGGAACGGTAGTCGCTCTTTCCGAACCAACCTCATGCCAACCCGCCGGTTTCTTTTACCCGGCGGGTTTTGGCTTGAAGGTATATGCGGGGTTGGCTTAAAAATGTGCTACAACGAATGCCGTGTTGGCGCAAACGCTGTGGGACAACGTTGCGTCCGGCATTTTTTATTCCGTGTCTGTCTTCCAGTTTTCAATCTTTGAATTGCCCCGCAACGAGTAGTTGAGCAACAGGGGTTTGCCTTCGTACCGCACCAGCGCATCCTCATCCAAACTCAGCAGTTCGATGGTGCGGGTGCGCCCCAGGGTGACGATCGATTTGCCGCGGGCAGATTCGCACCACACACTTTGGGTAGTGAGGTCGCTGAGGTCGATGACGCAGTTCCCCTCCACGCGTTTGATCATGAGTTTTTTGCAAACGCCTTTAAAAACGATCATGCCGTCGCCGGCAATTTCCATTTCAACGGTGTTCCTGCCGCAATAAATAAGACCCGAGAGGTTGAAGTTGCCCCGGGCTACCAGGGATGCGTCGCCGTAGTTTCCAATCACAATCGAGTCGTTTGTAAAGTCGCCGATGAATTCAATCCTCCGGCCTTTTTGTCTGGGTAATACTTTCGGCATACGGTTAGGGGTTGGGTTAGTGGTTGCGTTGTATGATCAAATGACGTCTCCCCTTTTCCCATTATCAACTTGTATGGAAAGAATATAGAAAAATCTTGCCCCCTGACGGAAGTAAAGAAATGACTGTCAATAAATTGAATGATTGTCCGTCACAAAAAAATATGAATGCTTTATGGCCGTTTTCTAGGCGGTCGCCTGGATCTCCATGATTTTCCGGTCGAATTCATCGTTGGGAAGGATGGATTTGTTCCGGACTTTGGTCTTGTAGGCGTAGATGGTGTTGACCGAATAGTCCATGATCCGGGCAATGTCGTCGGTGTCGGTGATGCCCATGCGGATGAGCGCAAAGATTCGCAACTCGGTGTTGAGCAGTTGGCCCTCCTTGGTGACAAACTGATCTTCTTTGTGGAAATATGAATTGAAGGTCTTTACAAAATCGGGGAACAGCTTCAGGAACACCTTGTCAAAGCTGTGGTAGAGCTCCTCCCGGTCGCGCCGGGCGTTGATGTTGTTGACGATGAATTTGATGTCGTCGTACTTTTTATGGGTCAGCTTTTGGTCGACCGACCGTTTGAGCGATTCCATCTTTTCAAGGTACTCGGAGTTGACCGAGAAGGAATAGCCGATGTATTCCTCCTTGATCCTATTGGCTTCAGTGAGTTGGCGGTTGGTCTCCTGCAGGGTATTGTTGGCTTCCTTGATCTGGAGCTCGGCGGCCTTCAGTTTCCGGAGCTGGCGGAGGCTGACGTAGGCAAACAATCCCAACATCGCAAACAAGACCGACAACCCCACGCCATAGCCCAACCAGAGCCTGCGCTGCGATTCGGATTGGGTCAACGCGGCCGAGGCCACCATCGGCAGAATGGACCCTATTTCCACCATGCGTTGGCGCGCACCGTAGAATTCGGCGTCATCCAAGGCCTGTTGAATGAACACATAGGCATCGGCCACATCCCCCCGGTCATAGAGCAGCCGCGCCACCGTATAGGTGGCGGCCGTTTCTTTGGTGGCGGCGCGAACGTCGCATAGGGCCGACATCAGCAGGCAGCGGAGATTCTTTTCCTCCTGGTTCACACCGCGGTAGGCGGCCGCCAGGTCATAGTAGTTTACCGCCCGCTGCGGGTTTGTCAGGGTTTGCGTGCGGAAAAGTTCTTCGATGGTGTCGATCACCTTCTGGTAGTTGTGGATCTGCCCGTTTTTCACGGCCGTGACATAGTAATGCTGGTAGGATTTGGCTGGACACCATTGCAGGGCCGAATCGAAATAGTGTTGCGAAAGGTTGATGTAGTAGGCGTCGTACAGGTTGCCCTTATTGTATATGTTCAGGTCGGAATAGGCTTTGCCCACCAGCCAATAATAATTGGCCTTGGTGGAGTCGTCCAGGTAGCGAGGCTCCACCACGTTGAGGGAGTCGAAGGTCTCCTTGAACATGCCCGACGAGTTGAGGATGAAGCTCAGCTTCACCCGGGCGTAGCCAAGCCGCGACTTGTCCTTGAGCTTGCCGGCGGTTTCGATGAGACGGGTAGCATATTTAAAAGCGGAATCGTTGATGAATACTTTGTATTGGTGATAGAGCCCATTATAGAGCTCGAACTGTTCGGGCAGCGTCAGCCTACTCACATGCGCCAATGACTGGCGAAGGTTCGCAATGGCGTTGAGCTTGTGCTGGACGTAAACTTCTTTTTGGGCAATCTCTTTTTTCAGAACAGCAATGAGGCTGTCGTTGCTTTGCGCGGAAACGCTTTGCGCAACGCAAAATAACAGCGCAACCAGCCGGAGACTCTTCATGGATTTTCTTGGGACAACTGGGGAGACAAGGTAGCGTTTGGAGGATTAACCACAAAGTTGCAAAGACGCAAAGTTAACTGCAGCGGTGCTTTTGCCTCGCATACACTTCCCCTTGCGCCTTTGCGGCCCGGCGGCTAAAATTCTAGGCGGGTACCTTCCGTATTTTTTCCCGTTCCCAAAAACGATGTTGCGCGATGGCGTCTATGAATGGCTTCGCCAACCGTGCTGTATCGGCCTGTATGAACAGGCCTGCGGACGAGGCGCTGTCTTTCGATTTGCCATCCGGCAACGCCGCGCCAAAATAAGTCGCCTTTAGCAACGGCCTTGCGTCTTCGCTGGCGGCTATGGCTTTGCAATGTTTGTAGGCTTCGTTCAAAAAATGAACGGCATCGGGCTCGCCGGCCAATGTCTTGATGCTCACCGCTCCGCCAGGAACATAAACGGCATCATAAAAAACAGAGGCGCCGGTGAGGAACGATTTTTTAATGTTGAAAGCTGTCTTGTTGCTGGCGTTCACTTCCCCTAATCGCGGTGCGATCAGTTCCACTACAGCACCTCCAGATTCCAGCGCCTTTTTCATCGACGTCACCGTGGCAGCATCAACGCCGTCGGCTACGAGGAAGGCGACCTTTCGCGTGGCAATGGAATTCTTGATGGTGCCGGCCATGCTCAATGCTTGGGAGACGGGCAATCCACTCTCCTTCACCACCGACTTGTAACGGTTGGGCGACCCGTCGGCGGGCACGCTGTGGTTCATCGGTTTCTCGGGAGCCTTCGGCACAGGCATTCCCAGACCCGTGGCGACCTGCTGGGCAAGATCCCGGTCGACCTGGGATAGCAATCCCAGCATGCGCTGGCGTATGGCGAGGGTCTCTACTTTTCCCAACTCAAAACGCAAGGCATCGATGATGTGATTTTTTTCGGGCTCCGACTGGCTGTTGAAAAAAAGTTTAGCCTGACTAAAATGGTCCATGAAGCTGCTGCTACGTTCGCGCACTTTTTTTGCATCGATGCGTTGGGCAAAGGAGCTGAATCCCCCCTGGTCCATTTTGGCTTGGAAAGGACAGCCGCCGCCAAGAGAGTTAGGCTCATAGCTGACTTGACCTTTATTGATGGTTTGTCGCATGAAACCGTCGCGCTGGTTATTGTGCACCGGTGCCACGGGACGGTTGATGGGTATTTCGTGAAAGTTTGGTCCGCCGAGGCGGATCAATTGCGTGTCGGTATAGGAAAACAGCCTACCCTGCATAAGCGGGTCGTTCGTGAAGTCGATGCCGGGCACAATGTTGCCCACATGGAAAGCCACTTGTTCTGTTTCAGAAAAGAAGTTATCGGGGTTCCGGTTGAGGGTGAGTTTTCCCACGCGCTGCACGGGCACAATTTCTTCCGGTATTAATTTTGTCGGATCGAGCAGGTCGAACTCAAAGGCATGTTCATCTTTTTCAGGAACAATCTGCACCCCCAGCTCCCACTCGGGAAAGTTGCCGCTTTCAATGGCTTCATAGAGATCGCGGCGGTGGAAATCGGGATCGCGACCCGATATATTGAGGGCCTCATCCCAGGCCACCGAGTGTACGCCCAGCAGCGGCTTCCAATGGAATTTGACGAAACAGGATTTTCCCTCGTCGTTCACCAAACGGAACGTGTGTACACCAAAGCCTTCCATCATGCGGAGACTGCGGGGAATGGCGCGATCGCTCATGACCCACATGACCATGTGCATGGCTTCGGGCATGAGTGAAATAAAATCCCAGAAGGTGTCGTGCGCCGAAGCCGCTTGGGGAATTTCGTTGTGCGGCTCGGGTTTTACGGCATGGATGAGATCGGGAAATTTCATGGCATCCTGGATAAAGAAAACGGGCATATTGTTTCCGACAATATCGAAGTTACCTTCCTCTGTATACAACTTTACGGCAAAGCCACGCACATCGCGCGCCAGGTCAGAAGAACCGCGCGATCCTGCCACGGTGGAGAAGCGGACAAATACAGGGGTTTCCGTTTTTGTATCGTTCAAAAATTTTGCTTTTGTGAACTGTGCCAACGGCTTATACACTTTGAACACGCCGTGCGCGGCCGATCCACGGGCATGCACTACGCGCTCCGGTATGCGTTCGTGATCGAAATGCGTGATCTTCTCGCGCAAAATAAAATCTTCCAGCAGGGACGGACCCCGATCGCCTGACTTCAGTGAATTTTGATTGTCGTTGATGCGAACGCCTTGGTTGGTGGTCAGAAATTCGTCTTTACCGTCTTCGGTATCGGGCTTAAGATTTTCGATTTTCTTATTAATATTTTTATTGCGGGTTTCTTTGCGAGGAAGAGCCATAATGTTTTTTGGGAGATTGACGGATTTATTTAAAAGATCAAAGACGACGGTTATTTAAAAGATTAAAGACAACCACTATTTAAAAGATTAAAAGACAACCACTGTTTAAGATTAAAGACAGCTACTATTTAAAGGACTAAAGACAACCATAGACACGCCACTCAGAAATATTGAGCGGCCGGATCCCATTTCTTTTTCAACGACTTCTTGGGTGTGGGTGATGGCGGCGGCGCGGCGGTCTTGCGGGCTTTCGGGGCCACGCGCGATACCGGTTTTGCCAAGGCCATGTTCTTGTTCCCAGCGGCTTTGTTTTCGGAGGTCGATTTTTCCTTCGTTTTCATAACTATTTCTGGTTGTTGTTTTTTAGCAAACGATCCGGCGAAATGCAATGCCCCGTGGCGTTCCGAAAAAATTTAACGGATGCTCCACGCGGGGCCATAAAACAAAAGCAAAGATCATCGTTCGGCGGCTTCGAAATTGATGGCCGACATGGCCAGCTCCGACAGTCTGTTGTCGGCGGCGCGTTCCTCGTCGAGGTTTTCCTGCAATAAACGCACGGCCCGATCTAATCCGAGGGTGCTGGCGAAGGTGCGCAGGGTGCCATACGAGGCCATTTCATAATGCTCTACTTTCTGGACGGCCGAGATGATGCCGGCATCGCGCACCGGTCCAACTTCGGTATGGCTCATGATCTCGTCGGCTTCGCGGATAAGACCGGCCATCGCCTCGCATTTTTTGGTTTTGGGCTCTTTCCCCAGCATCCGGAAAACACTTTCCAGACGCACGACATGGTCTTCCGTTTCGGTGAGGTTGTCTTCCAGCACCTTGTACAACTCATCGGAGGTGACATTGCGCAACAGTTTTGGCAATGCCCTGACAAGCGCCTTCTCGGCCCAGTAAATGTCCTTCAATTCGTCTTCAAAAAGTCTTTCAAGTTTGGAATTATGGTCGGAGATAGTTTCCCGTTGCGGAAGAGGCATTGTCTTTTTCATATGTGAAACAGGTTTTCGGGAACCCCTGGCGAAATTCATGCCTGAGAATAACCTGCGCCTGGACGCCTTAAAAAAACTTTTGCCAAAACGCCGTGAGGATGAATGTCAACAAACGTATACATTGTCCACAATCTCTGGCCATAGTTAACCCGTGCCAGACATCTCCTATCGTGCCACCAATGGGGATAGGTCCCCGGGAAAAACGGTCAAGGTGGAGCGCCCCACCTCCGTGCCAATCCGGTAGAAGCGCTATTAGCAATGGCGTTCATTAACAAGCGTGGAGTTTTTTCCCCTGAGGGTAGAATAAACGAAACACTTCCACACTGTTGCACACAATCATCCTAAGTCCATATGAAGTCCTTCGTGTGTTTTTCATATTGGCACGATGGTTGGCCTCTCATGGTCGTCGGGCTTTTACTCCCAGGAAGTAAAAAAGGCGTCGTATCACGGCGTCAAACGCAACCTGGAGAACATAAGCAAGAGGTAATACTCAGCGGATGAAAGGTCCCGATGCTAAGAGGCTGCTCTCACTACATGCTAGTGACCGCAGCCTCTTTCCTTTTACTCACTAGCACCGAGCATCTTTCCTCGAAAAGCTCTACCCCTGTCGTCAAACCATCCCGGGTTCGTTTGAATGTTCTCCTCCGCCGGTTGCATCCCCTGAGTCTGACTTGCCATGGATTGACTTTGGTTTTTGGTTTACCTGGCGAAAAAAAATTACACTCTTCTAAAAAAACATCTTCCGTTCGTCTTGCGTAACGGCAGTTTCAGCGGTGTCTTTACATCACAAAAAAATTGGATTTGATAGGCGAAGATGCTAAGTTAGACAACGCTCACCATCCCTCTGGTACATGACCCCGCTTCGAACACTCGTCCTAATCCTGCTCTTTCTTTCTTTTTTTTCCTGGGTAACGCCGGCCGCAGCACAAGATGTGGGAGAAGACGTCTTGAAGAGAAAGTTTGCCGTGCTGAAGAATGACAGTCTCGAAACCTATTTAGATTCCCTTTACCGGCATGCCCTGGCCCTGCCCTTCGAGGAAAGTATCCTGCACGGCCAGGCCGTCTTGCTGGCGGCCAAACAAATGGGGACACCGGATATCGTCGTCAGAACGACATCTGCCCTGGGCCAGCTTTACTTCGAGAAAGGCAGTATAAAGGAAGCTTTCGGGAACTTCAATGCGGCCTATGCCCTCGCGCAATCCTGTTCCAAATCAACCCGTGGATGGATGGCCCTGCACATCAGTTATTTCTATAAAGCCATCAACTTGCTCCCGGAAGCACAGGAAAAAATACAAGAGGCCGCTATTTTATTTCATGCCGTGGGCGACCAAAAGCGATTGTTCCGCAGCAACTATTTTCTATCCATCATTTACTATATCGAGAACGATTATCCCCGGTCGATCGACCAATCCAAAGTAGCGATCGAAAATTTCAAGACCATAAAAAAACCGGAAAAGCAAGACTCGGCCGAATTCATCAGTGCGCACAACACGGCAGGACTTTGTTACGTCTATACCAATAGTCTCGACGCATCGCTCGAATGGTACAACAAAGCAGAGCAGTTGGCCATCGACTTTCACAGTCCGGTATGGCTTGGCATTATCCGGTGGAGTAAAGCAAACCTCTATATCAAGTTAAAGCGCTATCCGGAAGCCCTGGAACAAATCAAGTTCGGATACCGGGCAGCGATGAACTACCACCAGCTCTCCGACGCTTGCCATACGGCCGCGACCGTGGCCCGTGTGCTGACCCTGATGAAGCGCTACCCCGAAGCCAAGGTCTATCTCGATTCGGCAAAAATCCTCTTACCCCACAGCATAGACGACAACGTGAGGCTCTACTACTGGCAAGCCAGCGCCGATCTTTCCAATGCGGAGGGAAAATATAAAAACGCTGTATTCGCCTTGCAAAAACTCAACGCCATACGCGATTCACTTTTTGTGGGAAAGGAAAAGGCCAACTTCGAACGCGATGCGATCCGGCAGGAAATGGAATGGAGGGATGCGGAAATAAACTTGTTAAAGGCCCGGAACGAAATCTTTGCCCTCGAAGTGGCCCGCAGCAAATTCCAACGCAACGTGCTGATTGCGTCCATCGTTACCTTCATCGTCTTGTTGGTCATTATTTATGCCGCCTACCAAAACAAGAAGTCATCGCATCGCGCGCTCATGGCCAAAAATGAAGTGATCGAACGGCATCAGAAGGAATTGACACAGTCGATCGAAAATCTAAAAATAGCCCAGGAGCATCTCGTGCAGTCCGAAAAAATGGTTTCGCTGGGGGTGCTCACGGCAGGCATTGCCCATGAGATCAACAATCCCCTCAATTTTATCTCAGGCGGTGTTGAAGCGCTGACCAGCGAAATAGACGATCTGCACAAAGCCGCCGCCAATCCCGCGGCATTGCAAAAGAATTTTAACGAAGCAGAAGAAAATATCCGTGACATTCTCACCACCATTGGCAATGGTGTGCAGCGGACGAATAAGATCATCATGAACCTGCTCTTTTTCTCGTCGCCTCAAACGCGCGGCATGGAAATGATCGATGTGCACGAAACACTGGAAGCCGCGCTCACCATTCTCAACAGCAAGCTAAAAGAAAGTAATATCCACGTCATCAAAAATTACAAGACCTTGCCTCCGGTCTTGGCCAGTGCGGTACAGTTGAGCCAGGTTTTTCTGAATATCATCGACAATGCCGTTTATGCTATGAGTACGGTCGAGGGGCCGCGGAATCTGATTATTTCTACGGCACAACACGGTGATGTTATTAAAATCAGTATCTCCGACAATGGTCCCGGCGTCCCCCCTAGCCTGCAACGGAAAATCATGGATCCTTTTTTCACGACAAAAGAAGTCGGCAAAGGCACTGGTCTTGGCTTGTCGATAAGCTTAGGAATAATCAACAACCACAAAGGCTCCTTGCACGTGGTGAGTGAAGATGGCAAGGGTGCCGAATTTATCACCTACCTGCCTGTGAATGGCAGCGTGGGGAAAGAGTCAAAATAGCAGGGCGTCAATCATCGACGCCTCAGTTGTTGCTGGTCAACACCGCATAAAACACCTCCACCCGTCGCAGATAATGATATCGTTTGAGCTGCTTCAGGTTTGGACGGTACATGGGACTGGCATAGGGGAACACGAAAAAGTTGCTATCCATTATCCATTCCGTGACGTCGCCGGCAAGCATTTTGGGTGTGATGTTTTCGGGATACTGTGTCAGCGTCACCAAGAGATTTATTTTTTTCATGATGGTTTCATCGTTTGACTATCTCTGGTCATTCAAAAATCATACAGGAATGGTGGACCGGCAAAGCTGCTTCAGCAGACTCAAGGGAGAGCATAACCAATGCAGGTGTAGAGATTCCTTCTGATACGTGAAAAAAATTCCACTCTACGGACAGATCACCGGCGTCTGTTCTGAACACTACAAAATACCCCGGCGTTGAAAAAGCGAGGTAATGTTTGCCATTGAATTGCTCTTTGCAAGGGACTGGCATTCTTTTTTCACACCCTTATCAAAATCAAACACAATAACTCATGGCAAAATATGGAAAGAAAGCTCAGCGCAAGGTGGAGCGCGCCATGCATGAGCGCAAGACGGGGGAGCTAAGAAGTGGGCGCAGTGGAAAAAAGGTAACGAGCCGTAAACAAGCCATCGCCATCGGTCTGTCCGAAGCACGCAAGGCCGGCGCCAAGGTTCCTAAAAAAGCAGCAAAACCATCCAGGACCACTGCGAAACGAACGGGCCGTCCGGCGAAAAAGCGCGCGAGAAAAACGGCAAAAAGAAGTATGCGAAAAACGGCACGCAAGTCTTGATGATCTCAACGAAAATCACAACGGGTTTATTCGCTGCACAATCTATATCCTGTTGAAGAGCCTGGCAAGCGCGCGGAGTTCTTTCTCCGTTTCCTTGCCCGGCAATTTTATCATCCGCCACATCCAGTTGGCGGTTGCAGCGCCAGGAGTGTTCATGCGGGCGGTCTCATCCAAGCCCAGGATGTCTTGCAGCGGCACCATCGCGATGCGTGCCACCGAAGCATAGGCCAGGCGTATAAATATTTTAGAAATATTTTCGTCCGTCACAGTCAGGTTGGAATAGCTCCTGATGCGGTCCCGGTCCTTGTCTCCGATCTCCTTCGAAAACCATCCGCGGGTGGTGTTGTTGTCGTGCGTGCCGGTGTAGACCACAAAGTTCGTGTCGTAGTTGTGCGGGGCATAGAGCGAGCGCGGCATGTCGGGTCCAAAAGCGAACTGCAATACCTTCATGCCCGGGAAAGCAAAAGCATCGCGCAGGGCAAACACATCGGGTGTGATCTCTCCAAGGTCTTCGGCCACAAAGGGGCTTTCACCCAGGTCCTGCTCCATCGCCCGAAAAAAATCCTTGCCCGGTCCTTTCTCCCAGCGACCCTCCACCGCATCCGTTGCCCCGGCGGCCACTTGCCAGAAGCCTGCAAACGCGCGGAAGTGATCGAGGCGCACCAGGTCGAACCGTTCGATGTTCTTTCTAAGACGGCGTTTCCACCATGCATAGCCCGTGGTCCGGAGCGTCTCCCAATCAAATACCGGCATGCCCCAGAGTTGGCCCCGATCATTAAAATAATCGGGGGGCACGCCGCCAACAAAACGTGGCGCCCTGTTTTCGTCGAGACAAAAAATTTCCGGTTGACTCCACACGTCTGCCGAATCGTAGACGACATAAAAAGGCAAGTCGCCAAAAAGCTTTATGCCTGCATCGTTGCCATATTTTTTCAGCCGGTGCCACTGCCGGTGAAAGGTGAATTGTTGCCATTTTATTTTCAGGATCTCCGTGGCGTATCGCTTTGCATTTTTTTCCAACGCCACCGGATCCCGGTGCTTCAAATCGTCCGGCCATTCCCGCCACGATCGTTGATGCAGGGTTGTCAGGATGACATAGAGGGCAAAATCGTGAAGCCAGTGATCTTCCTTTTCGATGAACGCCTGAAATGCCTCCCGGGCGGGACCATCATTTTTTTTTTGAAAGGCGATCCAGGCCGCGTCGAGCAATTCGTCTTTTTGATTTTCGGCTCTTCGGTAGTCAACACTCTCGTTCGGGCGTGTCCGATGGGTTTGCAAGATCTCCGGCGGCAAGAGCCCATCCTCCATCAACAACTCGGGGCTGATGAACAGGGGATTGCCCGCCATACTAGAAAAGGCGCTATAGGGCGAATGCGCGCTTGACCCATGGGTTGGGTTGAGCGGTAACATTTGCCAGTAGGTTTGACCACTCTTTTTTAAAAAATCAACAAAGGCATACGCGCCGGGCCCCAGGTCGCCCACAGCAAACGGCGAGGGCAAGGAACTGATGTGCAAGAGCACGCCGGCGCCACGGTCACCGGTCTGATCCTTCAGGGTCAGCACCGCCAGGGGGAACGAGGCAAAGATCTCCGACACCTGTATTTTTCCCGCATGCCGGCCCTTGCCCGGCGTTAACAGACTAACCCAATCTGACGGCATCTCGGCGGGCAACACCACGGCCGTGTTTCCCCAATCGATGAAAAGAAGATCCACGTCTTGGCGATGCGCCAGCAAGGCGGTGTGCAAGGGTATGACGGTCACGATCCAGTCGCGTCCCCGCTTGCGCGCAAAGGCCAGGGCGTGTTGGTGGTGATCGCCGGTCAACGGCAGAGGGATGTAGTCGCCTTCGGCAAACAGGGCTGCCTCCTGCCAGCGGATGTTGCAGAGGGTGGCGATGAGCCATTGCTTGATGTAGCCGTTGTCGCGTGTTTGCCAGAGCGAACGCAGCCGGTGGCCTTCGGTTGTCGCGAGGCTTTGGTGCAGGGAAGCCTCGTGCTTTGTGAAGTCGATGGACTGGCGGTTGTCCGGATCCACGAGGCTGAAGTCCCAGCCTTCGCAGCCCTGGTAGATGTCGGGCACGCCCGGGGTGGTGAACTTCAAGACGACTTGTGCGAGGGAGTTGATGAGGCCCCCGTCCGTAACGGTGGCCAGGTATTTTTTCAAGGCCAGGCCAAAGGGCGAGCTTAGGGTGGCCAGTGCCTTGATGAATTTCACTGTGGCCGCCTCATAGGCTTCGTTGGGTTCGGACCAGGTGGAGTTCAGTTTCCCCTCGCGCAGGACTTTCACACAATAGGTCTCCAGCCTGCCGGCAAATTTGTCGCTTTGCGAAAGCGGGTAAGCACCGGCCAGCGTTTGAAAGATGAAGTACGTGTCGTTGGCATCGGGCATACCATCTTCTTTCAAAGGGTCTGTCAATGCAAACCATTCGGTCACGGTGTCGGCCCAGGCTTCGGCAAGACTCGTGATGGCGTTGAGGCGGGCCCGTGCGTCTTCGCCCCGTTTCGTGTCGTGAGTGGACGTGGCATTGAGGCTGAGGGGCCATTGCTGCTGGCGGTGCGCCATGCGGGCGTGAAACGCATCGGGCGACATGCCAAACCGGGCAGGTGAATCGCCCACTTCGTTGTGGCCGATAAAGCGGTTGTAGGTGTAGAACAAGGTGTCTTCAAATCCTTTCGCCATGAGCGGTCCGGTGAACTGCATGATGCGTTTGTAGAATTGGGCTGCCCGTTGCGCGTGGGTCTCATCGTCGGCAGGTACTGGAAACAACAAGGCCTGCTCGAGAACCGTAACGCCATCGCCAAGCGCCGGCGATCGTTCGCGAATTTCGGTCAAGATGCATCTCACCTTTTGCACCTCCTCTGCTCCCAATGGAAACGCGTTGCCATAATAGCGGTATACCGGACAATGCACCAGAAACGCCGCCAGGGAGGGCTTGATCGTTGCCACGGCAGACGGTGTTAGCAGCTTCTTATCGACGAGGTTCAGTTCGAGGAACAGGTGATACAGGTTGTCCAGTTCACCCTGCATGTGGGTGTTCAGGATGTGCGCTTTCTTGGCATGGATCTCTACGTCGATGGACGTATCGCTCTTCAGGATGTGTTCATAGAGGTTTGAGAATTTCTTTTCGGCCGGGGCATAGGTCATCAGCTGATTGACCCAAGCCATGTATTCGTAGCCGGTAGTTCCCTGTATCGGCCAGGAAGGGAGTGTTTCATCGGCTTCCAAAATTTTCTCCACATAGATCAACACGTCGTCACCCACCAGTTTGCGCAGGCGCTCGATGTATTGCGGCGGATCAAAGAGTCCGTCGACGTGATCGATGCGCAGGCCCTGGAACACACCGTCGACCACGAATTTTTTGATGAGGAGGTGATAGTGGTCGAACACTTTCTCGTCCTGCATATTGAGCCCGATCAATTCGTTGACCGTAAAAAAGCGGCGGAAGGTGATGCGGCGATCTGTCACCTGCCAGGGCGTCAGCGCATAGGTTTGTTCGTCCAATATTCGCTTCAGTGCCAGACCGTCGCCGTTCGCTTGTTCGAGACAGGTTTGGATGTAGGTGTTCACCTCTGTGTTTTGCATCAGGGAGTCCAGTTGCAGCAGCAGCTCGTGCCAACGGAGGGAATAGGGCACGGCGTGGTCGATGGTATGTAACTCGGCGATCTGCTGTTTCCATTGTTGGATCGCCTGCGGAGGTTGGTTGTCGTTCAAAATGAGGGCGTACGACCGGGGATGCAAGGGATAATGATGGTCGTGAAATTTGATCACAAACCGCTGCTGCCAATAGGTCACTTGCAGTTCCTTGTTGAACAACACGTCCTCGCGGGGAGCGCCCAGCACGGGCACCATGATGCGGCCGTGAAAAAGATCGCCCGCCCACGCCAGGTCAAAGAAGTTTGCATAAACGGAATACCGTCCTTTCTCCAGCACGTCCATCAGCCAGAGGTTGCACGGATGAAAGGCCATGTGGTTGGGTACGATGTCTTGTATCCAGCCAATGCCGCATTCCCTCAGCTTCCGGCAGGTTCGGTAGAGGTCGTCTTCTGTGCCGATCTCCGGATTGATGCGGTGGGGATTCGCGCCATCGTAGCCATGCAAACTTCCCGGCACCGATTCAAAAATGGGCGAGGCATATACGGCTCCCACGCCCAGCGACACGAGGTAGGGTATGATCGCCTCCAACTGCCGGAAGGTGAAATCCTTGTGAAATTGTATGCGGTACGTGACGGCGGGGTTAGTCATATTTTCCAGTGTATACGACCAGGGATTCGGGGGGCAGGATAAAGCTGCTGGCCTGCAACATTCCCGGTGAAGTTTCTTTTCCATTCCAATGCGCATTGCCAGAGTCCAGCACGTTTTGCAAGGGTTGATCGTTGGCCAGGGCGACGCGCTGTGCCCGGTTTGAAAAATTCATGGCACACCACGCATGATCCGCGTGATGCCACCGGTGAAGCACCAGGATATCCCCGTCTTCCTCAAAGAAAACTTCCAGCGCATGGCGGTCCAGGTGACGCAAGGCGGGATGTTTCTTGCGCAATGCGATCAGGGCCTGGTAGTATTGGAACAACGCTCGGTGGTCGTCCGCTTGCTGGAGTTCCCACTGGAGTTTGCTGTTCCTAAAAGTTGATTCACTTTGCGGGTCAGGTGCCTCACCTGCATCGTGAAAGGCAGCAAACTCTTCGCGACGTCCCCGGCGCACGGCGTCGATGAGCTGTGGATCGCCATGGTGCACAAAATATTGGAAGGGATTTTTTTCGCCATACTCTTCTCCCATAAACAGCAGCGGCAGGAACGGGCTTAGGATGGTCGCGCCGGCCATCACCTTCAGCATGCTAAAGCTCACCAGTGCACTCGTGCGTTCGCCCAGCATGCGATTGCCCACCTGGTCGTGATTTTGCGAGAAGACAATAAACTTGTTGCCCGCCTGGTGTGTCGCAGGAATGCCAAAGCATTTGAGGCGGTGTTCTGAATATTGACCATCGTATACATAAGCATCGCGATACGCTTTGGCCAGGTGACCCACGCCATGAAAATCGCTATAGTAACCGCTTCGCTCCTGCCCGGCTGTGACGCGCAGAGCGTGGTGAAATTCGTCTGCCCATTGGGCATCCATGCCGTAGCCTCCCCGTTTGAGCGGGTCGAGGTAGCGCGTATCGTTCAGGTCCAGTTCCACAAACAAGTAGTGCATGCACCAATGATTTTGGATGAACGCGTCGACTTCCTGCCGGATCGCTTTCAAAATATGAATGGGGCTGAGATCTTTGATGGCGTGTACGGCGTCGAGCCGCAGGGCATCGATGTGAAAGTCGCGAAACCACATCAGCACATTCTCTATAAAAAAACGACGGACCTCATCGCTATGGGCGTCGTCGAAGTTGATCGCATCGCCCCAGGGCGTTTTGTATTTCGATGTAAAATAGGGGCCGAATTCCTTGAAGTAGTTCCCCTCCGGTCCGAGATGATTGTAAACCACATCCAGCACGACGGCGATGCCCTGTGCATGACACTGATTCACCAGTTCTTGCAACCCTCGTGGTCCGCCATAGGCCGCATGCACCGCATAGGGAAACACGCCGTCATAGCCCCAGTTGCGCAAGCCCGGAAATTGTGCCACGGGCATCAGCTCGATGGCGGTAATGCCCAATGCTTTGAGGTGTGAGAGTTTATCGATAACCCCTTGAAAATCTCCTTGCGGTGAAAAGGTCCCGACGTGGAGCTCGTAAAAAATGTAATCGTCCTGGCTTGGGTTCACCCACTTGTGATCCGTCCACACAAAGGCAGCGAGGTCCACCGCCCGCGACGGACCGTGCACACCCTGCGGCTGACAGAGGGACGCCGGGTCCGGGATAGCCTTGCCGTTGGGGGTGATGAATTCGTAGTCGTCGCCTGGTTGCAGGTTTGGGATGGTCAAGGTCCAGTAGCCGTGCGCTTCAGGAAGAAGCGGGAGCGTTTGGTCCCGGAACCGGATGTGTACTGCTTCCAGCTTGGGCGCCCACAACCTTACGGTGGCGGTGCCTTCACCGGTGAAATTCACGCCAAGCCGGCGGTGGTCTATAGCGACTGCTTGCATCATGTGTCGAGGGGATGGTGAAGAAGTACTATCGATCGTCCTTCCACCGTCACTGTGCCTTGGGGATCGTAGGCGGGACCTTCACCGATCTGGCCGGTGGCTGTATTGAGAAGCTGCGTCCACTGGAGCGCATATTTTGGCGGGGGCAAAACATAATCCAGTGGTTCGTGATGCGCATTGAACATGATATAAAAACTATCGTCCAGCACGGCTTCTCCTTTTGGGCCGGGCGTGTGGATGCCGTGACCACTTAGAAATACGCCCAGCGACTTGGCAAAATCATGACTCCAATGTTCTTCCGTCATCTCCGTTCCTTCGGGTAAAAACCAAGCGACGTCCTCCACCCCTACGCCTTTTATGGGACGGCCCTGGAACCACCCCCTCCGGCAAAGCACGGGATGCTTTTTGCGCAGGGCGATGAGTTTTTTCGTGAACTTCAACAAGGCGTGATCAGCATCGGCCCAGTTGATCCACGAGATCTCGTTGTCCTGGCAATATGCGTTGTTGTTGCCCTGTTGTGTGCGGCCGAGTTCGTCGCCGGCCAGCAGCATCGGCACACCTTGTGAAAGAAAGAGCGTGGTCAGCAGGTTGCGTTTCTGGCGGTTGCGCAGGGCGATGATGTCAGGGTCGTCGGTGGCGCCTTCTTCACCACAGTTCCAGGAGCGGTTGTACGATTCTCCGTCGTTGTTGTCTTCTCCGTTGGCTGCGTTGTGTTTTTCGTTGTACGATACGAGATCGTGCAACGTGAAGCCGTCGTGCGCGGTAATAAAATTGACGCTGGCCGTCGGGCTGCGATAGTCACCTTCGTAGAGGTCGGGGCTGCCCGTAAAACGCTGGGCGAATTCCCCCAACATGCTGTCGGCACCACGCCAATAGTCGCGGATGCAGTCGCGGTATTTCCCGTTCCACTCCGCCCAACCCGGCGGGAACTTGCCGACCTGGTAGCCGCCTTCACCAATGTCCCACGGTTCGGCAATGAGCTTCACCTGGGAGATGACGGGGTCCTGGTGGATGATATCAAAGAATGCACTGAGCTTGTTCACTTCGTGCAACTCGCGCGCCAGTGCCGACGCCAGGTCGAAGCGGAACCCATCGACATGCATCTCCAGGATCCAGTAGCGCAGGCTGTCCATCATCAGGCGCAACACGTTGGGAAGATTCGCATTGAGCGTGTTGCCGGTGCCGGTATAGTCGAAGTAAAAGCGTTTGTCTTCGGATAGACGATAATAGCTGGCGTTGTCGATACCCCGGAACGAAAGCGTCGGTCCCATGAAATTGCCCTCTGCCGTGTGGTTGTAGACCACATCCAGGATCACTTCGATGTTTGCCTGGTGAAGCGCCTTCACCATCTCCTTGAACTCGATCACTTGTTCACACAGCACGCCACTCGCCGAATAGCGCACTTCCGGGGCAAAGAACCCGATGGTATTGTAGCCCCAATAGTTTGTCAACCCTTGTTCTACTAAATGACGGTCAGCAATGAAATGGTGTACCGGCATCAATTCGATAGCCGTGATGCCGAGCTTCTTCAGGTATTCGATCGTCACCGGATGGGCCAGGCCTGCAAAGGTCCCCCGGATGTCGTCCGGAATGTTCGGGTGAAGTTTGGTGAAGCCCCGCACATGCATTTCGTAGATGATGCTCTCGTGGTAGGGTATGTTGGGTCGCTTGTCATCTTCCCAATCAAAGCGCGTGTCGCTCACGACACACTTGGGGAGAAAGGGTGCACTATCCACTTCGCTAAATGACAAGTCAGCTGCCTCGTCGTTCACGATGTAGCCAAACAGGGCATCGTCCCATTCGATCTTGCCGGCAATGGCCTTTGCATAGGGATCGATCAACAATTTGTTGGCGTTAAAGCGATGGCCGTTCTGAGGCTCATAGGGACCATGCACACGATAGGCATAGAGTTGTCCGGGTTGCAGCCCGGGAATGTAGGCGTGCCAGATCTGGTGCGACCGCTCCTGTATTTTTATTTTTATAACTTCTTTTTCATCACGGGGAGAATCGAAAAGACACAGTTCAACGGCGGTAGCGTTTTCTGCGTACAACGCAAAGTTCACGCCTTCTCCATCCCAGGTGGCGCCTATGGGGTAGGCCAAACCCGGGTACACGTCCAGCTTTCTTTTCTCGATCGTCTCTATCCTACTTCTCATAGCTGTTTTCTAATTTCATGGCCCAGATGGGCGTGTGCATCTCGCGTCGTTCCGCCTCTGCTTTCAAGGCTCCTTTTTCCGGCAGCGTGGCCATCTCTTTTTCTTTTTCCTTCACGGTATGAAGAAAATCCTGCAACACATTCATGTAGTTCATAAAGGCTTCGTAGGGTGATGCGTATGGACTGAAGTAAGCGTGCACGTTGCCATCGCTGTTCCGCTTCGTCGACATGTAATAGAAATGATCGCTGGTCATCAGCCTGCGCCAGCGGTCGGTGAGGTTGGGGTCGTTCAGGGTTTTGATGCGTCCTTCCAGGTGGGCCATGGTCTCAAAGGCATCCTGCTGCATGTCGTTGCCCAGCCAGGCCGACAGATCGCGTTCTGCATCGGCCCAAGAAATCGTATCGGGCACGTGGAGCGCCGGCGTATCCTGGATTTGCTGAATGGCTTCGGATGGCGTCACCAATTTGTGGTGCTTGTCTTTGGCGAAACACACCAGCAGGTCATGAAGAAAATTGAGAATGCCACTCTCCGCTTTGTGGTGTTCGCCAAACGTTTCGTAGTCCAGCCCGAGGGTGATCAGTTGATCCTCTTGGGGTATGCTCTTGAGCCGCGCCATGAATTTTCCCACGGTCAGCTTTTTGCCAAACTCGTGATAGCGAAACGCGATGTCGTCGCTGAGAAAATAATTACGCGGGAACAGCTTCATTCCTTTTTCTTCGGGATGTTCGTATAGATGATTGGGGCTTCTGCCTTGTAGCACGGCATCGATGCCATCGAGGAACATGCCGTTGAACCCGAGCGCATGGACCTTCTTTGCCATGTCGTTGTTGTAGATCAATTCCGTGTTGCGAAAGACCAAGGGACGCACGCCGAGGTATTCCTGCAAGCGGGCCACGTGGTCGAGCACTTGTTCTTCAAACTCCGTTCCGGGAAGCAGGCTGGCCAGCGAATGAAAATCCGTTTCGGCCAGGAACTCCACCGCGCCGGTTTCGGCCAATGCCTTGAAGCTGGCGAGCCCGTCGGGACAATATTGTTTCAGTTGGTCGAGCAACGTGCCGGAAATAGAGAAAGTGATCTTTAGCTGTGGAAATTTTTTAATGAGATCCAACACGATCTTGTTGGCCGGCAGGTAGCACTGGCGAGTGATGCGACGCACGATGGCTTCGTTCTGGGCGTTGTCGAACCCATCGCCTTGCGTTCCGATCTCAAAAAAATGAAACGGACGAAGTCTCCAGGGCTGATGCGCCTGGAAATATAACACCATGGGTTTGGGCGTTGGATTAGGTTGTGAGCTCATGGTAGATGGTTTTAATTTTCTTTGCGGCTTTACTCCAGGTGATGTGTTGAATTTCATCCTTGCTGTTTTCGCGCAGGGTTGCGGACAGGCTCTCGTGGGCCAGCACGTTGCAAATGGCGTTGGCCAGGGCATGTGTATTCCAGAAGTCTACTTTGATGACGTGCGACATCACCTCCGACACACCCGATTGATTCGACACGATCACCGGAATGCCGGCCTGGATCGCTTCTAACGGAGTGATGCCAAAGGGTTCGGAGACGGAAGGCATCACATATACCTTCGTCATCGACCATACTTTTTCTACGTTGTCGCCTTTTAAAAAACCGGTGAAATGAAAGCGGGTGGAGATGCGCAGGTGGGCCACCTCTTCGATGACCTGGGGAAGCATGTCGCCGGAGCCCGCGACAATGAAGTGAGCATCGGGAAATTTTTCGAGCACCTGGTAGGCAGCCTTCACAAAGTAGAGCGGACCTTTTTGGTAGGTAAGTCTTCCCAGGAAGGTGACCACGTGAGGACCGAACGGATGACCGTGTACGAGCGGCGTGATCTCGCGGGGCATCACGCCGTTGTAGGCTACTTTCACTTTGGACGGCGCGATGTGGTAACGCGACTCAACGATGCGTTTTGTCCAGCCGCTCACCGCCACAATACTGTCGGCGCCTTCAAAGCCTGCTTTCTCGATTTCAAATACGGGCGCATGGGGAATTTCGCCCGAGCGGTCGAATTCGGTGGAATGCACATGAACCACCAGGGGCTTGCCACTGGCTTCCTTCGCCGCCAACCCCGCAGGAAAGGTCATCCAATCGTGCACGTGAATAACGTCGAAGGTGTTGCGGCGCGCGACTTCGGCGGCTACCTCCGCATAGTGTTTTGTTTCTTCGAGGAGATCGGGACCATACTTCCCCGAGAAGGCATAGAAATATGATCCTTCTTCGGGAAGTTGCGCCACAGTGTCCGGATCAGCATGATGAGGATCAACGTTAACATAGTCACTAGCCTTATCAATATCCTTATACGTGTCTTCGTTCTTCGGCTCCATCTTTCTTTCCACTTTTTTATCCATTTCCACCGCCGTCTGTTTCCACCGCTTTGTTGAAACGGTCATTGATTTTGGCAGGACGTTCATGGCAGGGCTGACATAGGGTGAGAGATACGATGGGATCTCGATGGTGGTAAGATCTTCTGTTTCCTGCGTCGTGTAAACCGTCGTATACACCGGCCGCCGGAGATGGGCTTCCGGTCCACTGACGACAAACTCAGCGGGCTTCGCGGCCACCACCGCAGGGCGCTTCACGGGACCATCGGCAAGGGGCGCCTCAGCAATAGCCGGAGGGGCGATGCGTCCGTTCTTGTTTTGAAGCGTTACGTGGCTGGCATCGATGAGATCGAATTTCATCTCGGGCTCATCGCCGTGAAGTTTGGGTATCACCAGCAGAATTTCGACGTCATGCTGCCGCAACGACTGCGTCAAGCCATAGCAAGCCGTTCCCAGGCCCCCGGAAATATGCGGGGGAAACTCCCAGCCAAACATCAATACCTTCATTTGTGCGTTTCCTTTTTACCTATAACCTTACACTGGAAAAGGAAAAAAATGTGCCATGATTATGGCGATGACCTGAGTAAAGAAGAATGAGTACGTCAGGGAAATTAAACGGCTCTAAAGCGCCTGAATCCAGTTACTCCCGGAATGAAGTAGTCCGGTGTTACGCCTGTGTTAAGCCGATGGAAAATGGCTTGGGGATAATTCCTCCACGGGTTGTTACAAAATCTCCCCAAACCGTTTCCCACAAACTTTGCGCCTATCTGAGCGCAGGTTAAACTTTTACTTTCAACAATTCCCGAATGGCCTCGGCCAGTTTCTCAGGTTGTTCATCCGGCGAAAAGTGACCGCAGTCTTCGATCACTTTGCCTTCGATGTTGGTGAGGCCGGCTTCGCGGAACCCCTTCAGGTAGGTGTTGATGTCGCCATACTCCTTGTCGCCGCGGATGTAGAGCACGGGGGTTTCGATGATGGTGGACCGGCTCTCGCGGTTGTCCCTTTCATCTTGTGCGAAAGAGCGATACCAATTGAAAGCCGTCTTTAACGACTCGGGCTTGGCATAAGCATCGGCATAGATAGAACGCGCGCGTTTGTTGATCTTCTCGGAGTGTGCGCTGATGGCATTGAAAAAGAATTCGAAATAGATCCGCTCTTTGCCGCCCACCAGCATCTCCGGCAGTTCGGGTACGTTGTGAAAGGAAAAGTGCCAGATGTTCGGGTTGCGCTTCACTTCCTCCCAGGGATCGATCCCCGGGATGGCGGTGTTCAGGATGATGGCATTTTCCAACGTGTTGGGGAAGGCATGCAGGTAGGCGTAGGTGACCATTCCCCCCGCATCATGACCAACCAAAGTCAACTGGTTCAGGCGGAGGTTGTCGACCAGGCGTTTCACGAGTTTGGCAATCGCCAGTTTGGTGGTCGAGGAAATACCGCCCGTGGTGCCCACCCCCGGCAGGTCGATGGCCACCACACGAAAGTCGCGATAGAGCAGCGCCATGACCTGCTCGAAAGCAGACCAGTTTTCGGGAAAGCCATGCAGGAAAAGGATGGCGGGTCGTTCGGGTTTGCCGGCTTCGACCACATGAATGGAGAGGCCGTCGACCAGCACCTGGTGGTTGATAAAGACGGAGGAAGAGGGGTGTGTGAGGTTCATCTTTTTTGTTTCTGTTTTTAAAATCCTAAAGGACCGGCGGGGACACGTTTAAGCCCGGCAAAGCCCGCTGATAAAACGTCCATGTCTTGCCGATGTTATGCCGGGAGGAAATGCACATCTGCCCGTTTGACTTTCCGGTCGATGCCTTCTTTCCAGTTCCCATCCGAAGCCAGCGTGTGGAAAGATTTACCCTGATGGGCAGGCGCTGTACATAAATATTCCCATCGGACCACCCCAATCTAACCCATTATTTCGAAAAACACTCGTCCCGTTCCAGTACACGCCCGGGTACGCTTTTTGAATTCGAATTCGTCGCCGGGTTCCTTTTTCTCAGGAGCCAGAAGCCAAAAGCCGGGAACCAGTAGTCAGGGTGAGGCAGAGCGCGGGGATTAGGGATTGATGATGACGGGTTAAAGTTTTTGGTGTAAAAAATCGTCAAGACTTAAATCAGTATGTCAAACTAAAATCAAGCGTATGAAAAAATTCATATTACTATTCGCTGGTGTTTTGTTTTTGGGTGTGGCGGGTATGTACGCTCAGGAGCAAGATAGTACTTCGATGAAGGGGGAACGTCAGGGTGTGGCTGCGCTGTCGGAGCCGTCTAACAATTATGCGATGGAGATGGTGCAGATCCAGACCGAGGACATTCCCGCCAGTTTGCGCTCGAAGCTTCAGGGTTACCGGTATAAGGGTTGGGAGAACGGCACCTTCTATCGCTTGGGGAACTACGATGGATACATTGTCGAAATAAAGGACGGTGATAAAACCAAGACCTTCCACTTTGATGCTAACGGCCGGCCCATTCCGGATTAGTTGATCATTGTGCAGGACCTTCTATTGAAATAGGAGGTCCTTTTTATTTTATCGTGTGCATGTTGGGGGAAATACCGGAAGGCTGGAATTTCTTATCTTTATAAGCCGCAACCCCCCTCCCTGCTATGACCGTCACCGAAAACATGTTGTTGTTCGTTGTCAGCGCGGGAATCGTACAGGCTTTCTTTCTGGCGGCGCTTATTTTTTTTAATCCACGCGGCGACCGGTCGGTGAACATTTACCTGGTGGGGTATATCCTGTCGTTGACCGTCCCCATGTTTGCTCCGCTGGTGCAACATTTCTATTCCTGGCAGCGCGTGCTCTACCTGGCGCCGGTGCTCTTGTTAGTGGCGCCCTTTTTATACCTCTACGTTTGCAGTTTTCGCGAGCAAATCACGTTTCGCAAAGCCTGGCCGCACTTCATTTTGTTCCTGATCGCTGTCGCCATAGAGGCCTACATCGTGGTGAAGATTGCTCCGCTATATCCCCCATCGAAACAAGTGCCGCCGGAAGTGATCCACAGCCCCTGGCCAATGGCGCGGGTGTATCTCCGCCTGATCCAAATGTTGGTCTATATCTATTTTGCAGGAAGGGCATTATCGTCGTATCAACGATCTATTCAACATTTGTATTCGGAAACCAGCCGCATCGACCTGGCATGGATGCGGTGGCTCATCAACGGTTTCCTCGTGCTCACGATCTGGATGATCTTTTTTTATTTTATGATCCTGAAATTTCCGGAGTACTTCAAGCTGATCATTCTCATCAACACCGCCATCGTCACGCCCTATTTATATGCCGTCACGTTCAAAGGCATGACCCAGCCTACATTGTGGCAAGCAAGACCAAAGGTCAGCCGTGAGGAAGTTCTGGAAGAGATTCACATTGTCGAGGAGACCGAAGCCCGCAATCAAAAGAGCACCCTAAACCCTGAGCGAAAAGACGACATCGTTGCTCGCATCCAGGGCCTCATGGACAATGGGAAGTTATACCTCCAGGCCGAACTCACCCTCCAGGATCTCGCCGACCAACTGAACACCCCCGCCTACCAGGTTTCGCAAGCCATCAACGAAGGCCTCCAGAAAACCTTCTACGACCTGGTGAACGGCTGCCGCGTGGCCGAGGCCCAGCGCCTCCTCCTTGACCCCAAAAACCGAAACCTAAAAGTCATGGCCATCGCCCTCGACTCCGGCTTCAACTCCAAAACCACCTTCAACACCGTCTTCAAAAAATTCACCGGCCTCACCCCCACCGAATTCAAAGAGCAACACCAAACGCAAACGGTCGCCGCCTAACCCCGAAGAGATCCACAACAATTGCATTATTAAGAACGCACAACGGGATTGGAGCCTGTAAGGCTCCCCATCATACCCCCGGGTCCGTCCGCTCCGATCATCGGAGTGGCACGGACCCGGGGAAGGCGACCATCCCAACTCAACCCGCTTTAGCGGGTTACCTAAAGCCACCACCTAACTATTTTCCGCCAACCCCTTCCCAAGGACACCTATTTCCCACCGGGGGCCACCACCCCCAACCCAGCACGACCGAACTCCCAAATCCGCACCTAAACCAGGTTCGGATTCCCCAATCCGAACCCAATCGCATGTCCGAACCGCTTTCCATGGGCGTAAACCCCGGCATCATTCAAAAACCAATGCTCATGACAAAAACCATTTCCCTCTTCCTCCTCCTGGTCTCGCTCCTTTTATGCCCAGACCTGGCCGCGCAAACCTTCTCCCTGGAAGACTGTATCGACGCAGTCCTGAGAAACAACCAACAACTAAAAAACAGCCAGCTCGACATGGACGCATCCGCCTTTCGCGTCAAAGAATTGAAGAGCGGCCTGCTACCCACCGTGGACCTCGCCGGGCAATCGCTCTACTATAAGGACTTGCCTGCTCAGTATGCGCCAGCTTCCGCGTTTGGCGGCCCCGAAGGTGAATACACCAAGCTGAGCCTGAACATGCGCCAAACTTCGTCAGCCAACCTCCAGCTCAGCCAGTCGCTGTTCAACCAATCGGTCCGGACTGGTGTGAAGACCGCCCAGGCCGCACAAGATGCCACGCATCTGCAAGACCACGTCGTGCGCGAAAATGTGATCTACAATGTGACCGCCACCTACTACAGCATCCAGGTGCTGAACGACAACCTCGTGCGCCTCGCCACCAACCTCGCCAACCTCGAACACGCCACCCAAATCAACGCCGTGTTGAAGGACAACGAACTGGTATCGCCCAACGCCCACAACCGCATGCTCATCAACCTGGAAAACCTGCGCAATCAATATGAGAACCAGAAACTCCTGCTGAGCAAGAACATGACGGCCTTGAAAAATCTTATGGACATGGACGTGAACGACTCCCTGGCCGTGCAGTCGTTCGACTATGCCGCGCTGCTCGCCATGCCGGAAACAACCGACCTGTCGCAGCGCCCCGACCTGAAGTTTCAACAGGCCCAGATCAAGGTGGCGCAGTTTGAAAAGAAAAATATTGCGGCTGGTTATCTGCCAACACTGACCAACACTTTTTCATACGGCTTCACCGGCTACAACAACGCGTTCGGCCCCTTCACTCCCATTCACCACGATTGGGTGCGCAGCAGCTATTTCGCCCTCACGTTGAAGGTGCCCGTGTTTGATGGCTTCCGCAAGCAAAACCAGATCCGCCAAAAAGAAATGACCATACAACGCAACATCAACACGCTCGCCATGATGCGCGCCAATGCAGACAAAGAATTGGAGGATGCCCTGAGCACATACCGTTCGAACAAAACACTTTGGGACAGCAATAAGAAGAGCCTGGACCTGGCGGAGAAATTATTCGCAAGCGCCAGCGGTGAGTATGAAAGCGGCATCACGACGCTCACCGATCTGCTCAACGCCCAAAACGATTTGACCAATGCCCGGACCAACTACAGCACTGCCTTGCTAAACCTCAAACTTGCAGAGCTCTCGCTGAAAAAGGCCAACGGGACATTGATCGCAAAACCATAAACCCGATCATTAAAAAAGTAAAACCAACAAGAAAAAAAACCATCATGAAAACAAAAATCATCATTGCCAGTTTGATCGCCGTGCTCTTTGTGTCGGTAGCGTTCAAATTGAAAAACAACAAACGCACGGTAGAAGAAAACGTTTACCGACCCGACGCCAACAAAAAAGTGCTGGTCCAGGCCGACACCGCCGTCGTAAAAAGCTTACATAAGACCTTTACGTATACCGGCACCTTTGCAGCCTTTCGCGAAGTAATGCTGGTACCCCAGGTACATGGCGAAGTAGAAGCCGTCTATTTTGACGAAGGCGATCACGTAGTGACCGGTTCCCGGCTGGTGCAAATCGACGACGACCTTCTTCAGGCACAATACAGCTCCGCCGCGGCTACTTATCAAAACGCCAAGCGAAACCTGGAACGCTATGAGGGCGCGTCCCAAAGTGGCGGCGTGAGCAACCTGCAACTGGACAACCTGCGCTTGACGCTCATCAATGCCCAGGCACAAGTGAAACAGCTGGCCAAGCAAATCGAATGGAGCAGCATCATCGCGCCCTTCACCGGCACTATGACCTTGCGTGATGTAGAGCCCGGTTCGGTTGTGGGTAGCGGAGCCGTGGCCCGCATCACCGACCTCTCGCAATTGAAGCTCGAGATCTCCGTGCCTGAAAAAGAGATCTTCCTTTTTCACGAAGGCGATTCCATCGCGATTGAGACCGATCTCTATCCCGGCAAAACGCTGTGGGGAAAGACCGACCAGGTGGCCGACCGTGGCGACAATGCGCACAACTACAGCGTCCGCATTTTGCTAAAGAACACTGACCCTGCGTCGTTGCTGAAAGCCGGCATGTATGGAACAGCCCTACTCAACAAAGGCATGAAAGACGAATCGCTGGTGATCTCCCGGACGTCCCTGTTGGGCTCTGCCAAAGATCCCCACGTGTTTGTGATCCACGATGGCAGGGCTTCGCTTCGTTCCATCCGCACCGGTAACGCCAATGACACGTCTATTGAAGTTGTGGAAGGCCTCGAAGCCGGGGACGTTGTAGTCGCCAGCGGTCACATCAACCTGAGCAACGGTTCGCCAGTTGAAATTGTAAAATAAAGTAATCACCAAAGACCAACTCATTTTCATTTCCATATGAACTTAACAGAAATATCCATCAAAAGACCGTCGGTGATCATCGTCATCTTCACGATCCTCATGCTCGGCGGCTTCTATTGCTATACCACGTTGCGTTATGAGCTCTTGCCTCCCATGGAAGTGCCGACGCTGGTGATCACCACACCCTATCCCGGCGCTGCGCCCTCTGAAGTGGAGCAGTCGGTGACGCGGAAAGTGGAAGATGCCGTCTCCGGACTCGACCGCGTGAAAAGCGTCTTGTCACAATCTTTCGAAGGGGTCTCCGTCATTGTCGTTGAATTTAGTGTCGGCACCGACACGGAAGCCAAACAAGAAGAAGCCCAGCGCAAGCTGAACAACATCCTGAACGATCTGCCCGACGACGCCGAGTCGCCTTCCATCTCACGTGTGTCGCCAAGCGATCAACCGATCATGGACCTGATGGTGGTGGCCGACATGAGTGCCGAAGCCTCTTACGACTTAGTGGAAAACGAGATCCTGCCCCTGATCCAACAAATTGAAGGCATCGGCGAAACCCGGTTGCTCGGTGGACAGAAGCGCGAGATCCAGGTGAAAGTGGACAAAGATAAACTGGCTCACTACGGCCTGGCCCTGTCGCAAGTGACCGACGCGGTGAACAACGCCAACCTTGATTTTCCCACCGGAAAGATCAAAGGACGCGACGACCAGATCACCGTGCGCCTCGCCGGAAAATTCAGTTCGATGACGCAGATCGAAAACCTGATCGTCGCCACACGTGCCGGCAGCCCCGTGCGGGTGGCCGACGTGGCCGATGTATTGGATGGCACACGCGAGCAGGAATCGGTGAGCCGCTTCAACGGACAGGAAGGCATTGCCATCAGCCTCAAAAAACAAACCGATGCCAACGCCGTGAAGATCAGTGAAGAAGTTCACGCCAAGATCGCCTCGATTGAAAAGAAGTATGCGGCACAAGGTGTCAAAATCATCATTGCCGACGACACCTCCGAGTTTACGCTCGAAGCCGCCGACGCGGTGACACACGACCTGGTGATCGCAGTCATACTGGTAGCCGCTGTCATGTTGCTTTTCCTTCACAGCCTTCGCGACTCACTGATCGTGCTCGTGGCCATCCCGGCTTCGCTGCTCTCGACGTTCATCGCCATGTACCTGTTTGGTTATTCCCTCAATCTGATGACCTTGCTGGCCATGTCGCTGGTGATCGGCATCCTGGTCGACGACTCGATCGTGGTGCTCGAAAACATTCACCGCCACCTGCACATGGGCAAGGACCGCGTTCAGGCCACACTCGACGGCCGTAAGGAAATCGGGTTCTCGGCCATGGCCATCACGATGGTGGATGTGGTGGTGTTCCTTCCCATTGCGTTGATCAACACCGTGATCGGCGATGTGTTGCGCCAGTATTCGGTCACCATCGTCGTGTCCACGTTGATGAGTCTCTTCGTTTGCTACACGTTGACACCCTGGTTGGCTTCGCGCTTTGGCAAGGTGACGCACCTCAACCCCAACAATGTGTTTCACAAAGTATTGCTGGGCTTTGAGTCGATCGTGACCCGCGTCATCAACGGCTATACACATCAATTGAAATGGACCCTGCGGCACAAGCTCATCACCGGGCTCGCCATTCTTGCCGCCTTTGGCGCAACGGCCTACATCATGAGCCTGGGCATCCTCGGGCAAGAAATGGTGGCGTCGGGTGACCGTGGCAAGCTGCTGCTGAAATTTGAATTTGACAAACGCACGGCCCTCACGGAAAACAACATCCGTTCACGCGCCATCGAAAACTATTTATTGGCACAACCCGGCGTGGAAACCGTGCTGGCCAATGTGGGAGGTGCAAGTACATCGGGTGTGATGTCTACCGTGGGCAGCGAGAACAAAACGGAGATCACCGTGGGTTTGGTCGATGCCAAGAAACGGAATGAGACCACGGCTGCCTTTATGCTCCGTGTTCGCAAAGCATTGGAAGCAACGTACGAAGGATTGAAAGTAAACTCCACCGTCATTGGTATCACCAAATCGGAAGAGCCGATTCAGATCGTGCTGAACAGCGAGGACAAGGTCGAGTTGATGAAGGCTACCAAACAACTGGAGCAACGCATCAAAAGCATTCCCGGTGCGAACGACGTGTCGGTGAGCGTGGAAGACGGCAGCCCGGAACTGACCATCGAACTGGACCGTGAAAAGATGGCCCGGCTTGGGCTGAGTGTTGGTCAGGTGGGCGCATCGCTCCAAAATGCCTACGCCGGCAACACCGACGCCAAGTACCGCGAAGGCAATAACGAGTACGACATCAACGTGCGCCTCGATGAATTCGACCGCAGCAATCCCACCGACGTGGAGAGCATCGGTTTCGTGAACAGCAAAGGCGAACAGATCGCCCTCACGCAATTTGCCACCGTGAAGCAGAGCAGCGGGCCGTCCATGCTGGAGAGAAAAAACCGGCGCACATCGGTGACGCTGAAAAGCAACGTGCTCGGCATCACGTCCGGAACACTGGCCGAAAACATCAACGCTGCCGTGGCCGCTCATCCCCTGCCGTCTTCGGTGGAAATGAAATGGACGGGCGATGTTGAACGCCAGGTGGACTCGTTCAAAGCACTGGGACTGGCCTTGGCCACCGCCATCTTGCTGGTATATCTCGTGATGGTATTGCTCTACGACAGCTTTGTCTATCCCTTCGTGGTGTTGTTCTCCGTACCTGTCGCGCTGATCGGCGCCCTCATTGCCTTGAACCTCGCGATGAGCACGCTGAGCATCTTCACGATGCTGGGCATCATCATGCTGATCGGTCTGGTGTTGAAGAACGGCATCCTGTTGGTGGACTTCACCAACCAACGCAAACAGGAAGGCCGCAGCACGTTCGACGCGCTCATCGATGCCGGTCAGGCGCGGTTGCGTCCCATCCTGATGACCACCATCGCCATGGTGATCGGCATGCTGCCCATCGCCCTCGCCGAAGGGGCCGGGTCGGAGTGGAAGAACGGTTTGGCTATCGTAATGATCGGCGGTCTGCTCTCTTCGCTGATGCTCACCGTCTTCATTGTGCCCATGATGTATTATCTGGTAGACCGGGTGAAAGCCCGGTTCACCAAACCGGCCCAGCCGGTTGCAGAACCCGAGTTGGCATCGTCTGTAACCATACTTTGACATAAAGCCATTTCAAAAACCATGATCATCCTGGTTAAAAGCATCAACGCCTTAATTCAGGATGGTCATTTTATAAATAACATACCTTCTAAAAGATCAAGATCAAGACCATGAACGAATCTATTCGAACCGCAGGCTTCCTGCTCATGATGGCCGCCATCACCTTTTGGCTAGGCTGGTTTTTCATGCCCGATCCCGGCACCACCGACGCGGCGCACATTCTGCAGATCGTGAAGGCGGCGCGCAACGGCGTGCTGAATTCGGTGATCGCACAAATCGTTTCGTCCCTACTCTTCTCGGTTGCCCTTTGCCTGGTGTCGCAGCATTTTCTTCCCCACAAAAAAATGACCCTCGCCGGCATCGTGTTGCTGAATATCGGCGCCATGGGATGGTGTGTCGACGCATTCTTTCACTTGCTGGCCTATTACATGACCGACAACACCGTACACATTCAAGAGGACGTCGTGCGCGTGATGGCGTTCATGCAAACCGGCGGTCTGATATTTCTCATCCCACTACTCCTGCCCTTCTTCATCGGCACAGGGCTGCTGACGATCGGGCTGAACAAGCAAGGCATCATTTCGAAGCGTCCCTTATGGATCATGATCGCCGGCTTTGTGCTGGCCCTGGTCATCGGACTCGTTTCAATTTATGTATTCGACTATCACAGCAACCTCGCTTCCCTCACCCTACTCGGGGGCGTAGCATTCGCTCAGGCCTGGATGGGATTTGAATGGGCACACCCGGACCAATGTCTGACACCGGCGAACAACGATGTGGGCCATGCTTACTCAGACCGTTCCGCGGCATGATCTCATCCTAATTCAACGATTTAAAAAAGACCCTCATGCGCTTCTGGAATGAAAATCGAAAGTGGATTGTGATCCACACCGTTACCTGGTGTTTTGCCAAGGTACTGTTTGTCGCCATCAAACTTTGGGGCCTGGGCACCGCGCTGTATACGACCGCTGCCGATGGAACAGCGGCACCTTTGTTGCGCCTGTTAACGCCGGAGGTCGATCATGGCAACTTGTTTTTGGTCGTCGCCTTCTCGGGGGTGATCGACGGGTTGATCTTCAGTTGGCTTGATGTGCGTTTTGATGCGTGGCTCAGGCGTCCGGGGTTTGTCCGGCGCGTGCTCGTCAAAGGCCTCGCCAACCTCTGCTTGGGCCTGGCACTCACTTCGGTGCTGGTGCCCTTGCTGCTGGGAAAGACGTCGGGGGTGAAAATCTTATCGCTTTCACTGATGCATACCAACCTGCTGGTGATGGCTGTATACATACTGCTGATCACTTTCTTATTGCAGCTTTCAAAACTAGCCGCAGCGTGGATACAAACAAGCGACCTGCTCCACATCCTCTCACCCCAGGCCAAAGGTGTGGAAGAAGAACGCATCTTCATGTTCCTCGACATGAAAGGATCGACTACACACGCCGAAACATTGGGGCCCGCAAAATACAGCGCCCTCATCCAGGATTGCTTTGCCGACATGACCAAGGCCGCCAAACAAACCGCAGCCGAGATCTATCAATACATCGGCGACGAAGCGGTGTTCACCTGGAAAACTTCACCCGTCAACTTCCTATATGCCCTTCAGCACTTTTTCTACTTCCGCGATCATCTCTTGCAACGCGCCGGCTACTACCGGAAACATTATGGACTTGTTCCACAATTCAAAGCTGGCATTCACTACGGCAAAGTCGTACGCACGCCGGTGGGCATAACCCACAAAACTCTTGCCTTTCACGGCGACGCCATCAACACGGCCTCCCGCATACAGGGCAAGTGCAATGTGCTGGGACGGGACCTGTTGGTGTCGGCAGAGGTTTTGGAGCAGGTGACGTTGCCTTGTGGTTATGTGGATATGGGTGAGCACTTGTTGCGGGGAAAGGATCGGAAGGTGCGGTTGTATGGGGTTAGCAAGCCACCTGGCGCAGATGTGAAGTTTTTGAGAAAAAGCGTTCAGAAGGTTACGCCTTCGAAAACGAAGGTGGCGCCGTTCTTATTTTGGTTGAATGGAATATTGTAGGTTCGCCATCGGAGGCGGCCCCCTCGGAGGCCTCGGGCCGGGCTATCCGCTACAAGTCCGGCCGCGCGCGGGCCGACGCACTTCGGGCTTTCCGCTGCTATCCCTGGCCGGGGGCCCAAGGATCATCATCGCATTGTAAACAAAGTTCGGATTGACTGCGACTACTTCTTCCCCAAGTCCCTCACCTTCTTATCCACACGAAGCAGAAATAAAACCACTCCCGTCAAAATGACCACGAGTCCGATCACGACCGTGTAGATCTTTCCATTGCTGCGAAGGGTGTCTGCCATTTCCACGGGGGCGTTGGTCTGGCAATAGGATTTGTAGCTCGAGAGGATGAGGGCCAGAAAGAAGATCAGTTTACTGTATTTCATCGCGAAGGCGGTTATAGGTTTTTATGCGGAGTAATAAGGTCGTAAGCCACCAGCCCAGCAGGCAAAACGCGAGAATGGCGGTGTAGAGCACCAGTTTAAGATCGTGGGATGTGTCGAACAGCCGAAAGCCGGGGTTTCCGCCATTGCCGGGATGGAGAGAATCGGTCAGCCGGGGAAGAATGAAGATGAGGGGGATGAGGATGGCGAACGCGAAGATGTTGTAGACGCTGCTCAACCTCCCGCGCTGCACTTCATCCTGCAAGGAGCCGCGCAAGACAAAATAGGCCAGGTAGATCATCAGGGCGATCGCGGTGCCGTTCAACTTGGGATCGTTTGTCCAGAATGTTCCCCACGTGGCTTTTGCCCATAGGCTGCCCGTGGCCAAACCCAGTATGCCAAAGAACAACCCAACCTTGGCCGACTCGGCGGCGTAGTCGTCGGCCGCGATGTCGCCGCTTCTCAAATATTTGACCGCCGACACCACCGAGACTATGAAGAGCAATAACATGGCACACCACATCGGGAAATGGAAATAAAAAAGGCGGATGCTTTCATTCAGGATCGGCAACCGTGGCACGGGCAACAGGAACCCACCGATGACGGTATAATATAAAAGTATAATGGTGAGAACTTTCCACCACTCCAGGCGATCTTTCTTCATAGGCGATGCTTCATCGTTGGAACAATGCGTTGAAAAACGTGTCCAAATATAGGGGAAGACGAGGGCATCCGGATGCCACTCCTGTAAAGAAAATAAAGTGGATTGGTTACGTGGAGTTGAATTGTCGCCGTTTGAAATACACCCGAAACGTGGTGCCCTCGTTTACCTCACTGTCCACCTCAATCCTGCCGCCAAGGGCGGTCACCTGGGTTTTCACCAGGTACAATCCCATTCCTTTTCCCTCCACATGAAAGTGGAAGCGTTTATAGAGCGTGAAGATGTTCTGCCGCTGTTGGTCGACGTCGAATCCCAATCCATTGTCGGACACCGTGAGACAGATAAAATCTCCGGCAGGTTCGGTCTTCAGGTCGATGACGGGCACCTTGTCCGGATTCCTGTATTTAATGGCATTGCTGATCAGGTTAAAGAGGATGCTGTCGACGTATGGCTTCACCGATAAAATAATGGGGGCCGCATCAAACGACGCCCGGATGCTGGCATTGGTCTCAACGATCTCCTTGGAAAGGTTGGAGCGCACCAACGTCAACTCATCGTATAGATTGACGGACGTGAAGTAGTTGCTGTTGTTGCTTTTGATCTCCAGGATAACATTCAAATCCTTGATCACCGTATCCATTTCCGCCGTCGATGAGATCAGTCTTCTGATGATCGCCCGTTCCTCGTCCTTGTTATCTTCCGAAAGCTCGAGCACCTTGCCCAGTCCCAGGATGCGCGCGGCAGGTGCCCTCAGGTTATGGGCGGCGATAAAGGCAAATTGCTCCAGTTGCTGGTTATATTCCACCAGCACTTTCGTGCGTTCCTTGATGTCTTCTTCCAGCGATTCGTTCGTTGCCCGGATCTCTCTGTTTTGACGCAGGATGATCTCCTTCGCCTGGTTTAGTTTTTTATTCTGTCGCGCCAGCAGATCGCGTTGTGAAGAGATCTCTTCCTGTTGCGACTTCAGTTCTTCGTTTTGTGCTTCAATCTCGCCCTGGCTGTGCTGTAGGGCGATGTTCTGCTGGTGTATTTCGTGTGTGCGGGTAGCCACAAGTTTCTCAAGCACATCATTTTGCCGGGCCAGGAAGGACACCTTTTCGCCTTCCAGTTCACGAAGCTTCACTTGCGTTCTGAATTCCCGGTTGGTGTGAAACGCCGTGAAGATCAGCGTGGGCACACAGATCAGCAACAGAATAAGTTGGATCGTATAATTGCTGCTGAGCGCGGCACTGTATTTCTCCTGCGCCTGCGCATTGATGGTGTTCTCGAACCGGTTGATCGACTGCGAAAGCCGGTCGTATTGAAGCCATAGTTTATAGCCATTATCCAAATCGGCCAACCGGTTAAATTCTTCCTTCTGATTTTCGTCGAACAAGATCTTCATCCGCACACATTGGGTGGCATAGGCTTCGGTGGAATCCTCAAACCGGTCGTATTCCTCCAACGGAAATTTTTGTTCCTCCAGGAGCCTGCGCACGGAATAGAAAAGTGAGTCTTTGTCGCGCAGCGCGAACTTCATCGGGAACAAATATTTATCCTTTCCAAACAGGGCATAGCCGCGCAACCCCAGGTCCAGGTTGTGAATGATGATGATGGCAAACTGCGATACCGTCACCTTGATCTGTTCCGTCTGCTGCTGAAGCAATTTGTTCGCCTCAATTATTTTATTGTTACGGCGGGTGATGAATATGTTCAGAATAACCAACAAAATGATACTGGCGGTCGCCAGATTTACCCAACTTTTTGGAATAAAGGTTGTCATGTTTTCGCGATCTGACGGTGTAACATCTATTTCGGATGCTTCAATACCCTATGTGCTGGTCGGATTGCCGTACATCAATCCATACCCGCGTCTGCTCCATCCTGGCTTCTCTAAACATTTCGTGCTGAAAAACGGCCCCAATTTCGAAGTAAACTGTCCCAGTTTTGCTCTGGTTGAAAAAGAAAATCAAGCGATTTGATCTTCTTAAGATAGCAATTCCTTTTGAGCTATCAAATCACCATGACGGCGGAAACGCACCTCGCCAGTATCAACCAGGCCGTCGGACACAAGATTTGCGTTGGTAAAAGATCCCTTTCTGAAAAATATCTATAAAAGTATTAGTTTAACTGCAACATTTCGAAAATGAATATACGATATACAGAAGGCGACGCCACGGCACCAACCGAAAACGGGGACAAAATTATAGTCCATGTCTGCAATGATATCGGGGGTTGGGGCAAAGGTTTTGTTATGGCCATCACGCAACGGTGGAAAGCACCCGAAGAAGAATACCGGAAGTGGTTTAAAAGCAAGCTCGACTTTGCTTTGGGTGAAGTACAGTTTGTGCAAGTTGAAGAGGACGTCTGGGTGGCCAACGTGATCGGGCAACGCGATGTCAAGAAAGACGCGGAAGGAAATGTGCCGGTGCGATATCCGGCTATCCAAAAAGGACTGGCAAAGGTCAGCGCATTTGCCCGCGAGAAGAACGCTTCCGTTCACATGCCCAGGATCGGTTGCGGGCTGGCCGGCGGCAAATGGGAAAACATTGAACCGATCATAAACCAAGAACTGATTTCGACCGGCGTTCCCACGACGGTTTATGATTTCAAGCCTTGAAACGATTTGTGCGGGCGGAAAAAATTTCATTCATCCCGTGACCACTAAAAAAATACAAGCCAGCACCCATGGAGATCTACAACGAGATCGTCATCAACAGACCCATCGAAGAGGTGTTCAACTTCTTGTCAGACTTTGCAAACTTGTCGATGTGGAATTATTACGTTCTTAAAGTAAGCAAGATCACCGATGGCCCCATCACCAAGGGTACTGTCTTTCACCAGGTGCGCAAGACCGACGCGCAGGACTTCAAGATCATTACCTTTGACTTTCCAAAGGTCGTGGCGATCGAAACGTTGCCGCCCGAACGGTATCTGATGATGCGCTTCACCCTCATTGCGCAAGGTGACCACACCAAAGTGGAAGATGCCTGGCAGGTGAAAATACCTCGGGTGGTGGGCTGGTTTGCAAAAAAGAAAATCCAACCGGCCGTGATGGAGAATCTGCAAAAGCTGAAGGCCCTGCTGGAAACCGGCAAGGTAACCTTACAAGATGGGCGCATCGAAACCCTCCCGGTTCGTTAGGATGACCGGTCGTCACAAAAAAACATTTTAGCGCATCGTATACGGTAAATTAAATGCGTCTTCCTACTTTTATTCCTTAACAGTTTTTTGTCATGCGCAAAGTCTCTCTTCATTCCATCCTGCTCTTCCTACTTTTGTCTGTCGCGTCCAGATCCTTTGGACAAGCCACTTGGTCAGAACCCTACGAACCTTTCCGGATTGCCGGGAATTTGTATTATGTCGGCACGTACGATCTGGCTTGTTACCTCATTACAACCCCAGAAGGGAACATACTCATCAATACGGGATTGGAGGGTTCAGTACCCATGATCCGCGCAAATGTGGAGGCTTTAGGGTTTGATTTTTTCAACATAAAAATACTCCTGACCACCCAGGCGCACTTCGACCACGTGGCCGGTATGGCGGAGATAAAAAAAATGACCGGGGCACAAATGATGATCCACAAAAACGATGCCCAGGTGCTGGCTGATGGAGGCAAATCCGACTTTGCCATGGGCGGTGATAAAGGAACCACCTTCGCTCCCGTCAAAGCCGACCGATTGCTACGCGACGGCGATACGGTACGGTTAGGCGAAATGAAAATCGTAGCCTTGCATCACCCCGGGCATACCAAGGGGTCGACTAGCTTCCTCTTTGATGCAAAGGACAAAGATTGCACCTGGAGAGTATTGATCGCCAATATCCCCACCATCCTTCTTCAAACCCAGCTTCGGGGCATGCCGAATTATCCCGAGGTGGGTAAGGATTATAAATATACGTTCGAAGCGATGAAGAAAGTTCAGTTCGACCTTTGGGTGGCCTCGCATGCCAGTCAGTTCGGTCTGCACGAGAACCGCAAGCCCGGCGATGTCTACAATCCGACAATTTTTAGCATTCGATCACAATACGACGACGCGATCGATACCCAGAAGCAAGCCTACTTGGACCGGCTGAAAAGCCAAAAGTAAAGGAACCCGTGCGAAGCCATTCGGAAGTATCGTTCTAAAGAATCTCCCACATCTCATTCAACACCGGCAACGCCTGGTGTGCCGTGAGATCGAACTGGCAGGGTACTATGGAAACATAGTTATTGGCGATCGCCCACTCATCGTTGTCTTCGCCTTTGTCGAAGTTCACAAAGTTGCCGGCCATCCAAAAGTAGCGGCGGCCATTGGGATCGTAGCGCTCGTCGAATTCTTCCACCCACTTGGCGTTGGCCTGGCGGCAGAGGCGGATGCCTTTGATGGCCTCGTTGCGCTTAGGGGGAAAGTTGACGTTGAGGGCGATGCCTTTGGGCAAACCCTTGTCGAGCACTTGCTTGGTTATTTTGCGAATGTATTCCTCGGCATGCGAGAAGTCGGCATCGTGCGAGAAGTCACAGAGGGAGAAACCAATGGCAGGAGTTCCTTCAATGGCACCCTCAATAGCAGCCGACATGGTGCCGGAATAAAGTACGCTGATAGAAGTGTTGCTCCCGTGGTTCACGCCACTCACCACGACGTCGGGTTGGCGCTGGTCTTTCAACACAAAGTGGCGGGCCATCTTCACACAATCGGCCGGCGTGCCGGAGCATTCGTAGGCCTTCACGCCCTCGAAGATAAAATTCTCTTCCAGCCGCAACGTCTCCCCCACTGTAATGGCGTGACCCATACCGGATTGGGGACCGTCGGGTGCCACCACGATCACGTCGCCAAGGGTTTTCATAACGTTGATGAGGGTGAGGATGCCTTTGGAGGTAATGCCGTCGTCGTTGGATACCAGGATCAGGGGCTTCATGGGTGAGGGTTGTGTGTTGTTGCCTTAAAAAAATGCCCGCCTACATCAGCGAGTTGTAATAGGCCACAATTCTAACAAAATCGGAGCGATCTTCATACCGCAGCTTGTTGGCTTTCATGTATTTTTCGACCTCTTCCGATTTCCGTCCCATCAGTTGCAACAGGTCGGCCTTGTTGCCGGTGAATTCGGTGATGTTGCCATTCTCGTCCAGTAAGTAATACGTGTACACCAGCACGGTGATGGTGTTGCCCAACCGGTTGGGGTTGTAGACGCCACCTCCATAGGAGTAAGGATAATAGCCGCTATAATAGGGCGACCCGCTATACATTCTGGTCTCCAGCCCTTCGCGCGATAGCAAGGTAAGCGCACCTTCGGCGAGCAGTTCGAAAAACACGGGTGTCTTATAGTCGGCCCCCGAGTTGCCACCCACATACGGCAAAGCAAAGAACTGCCGGTAGCGGCGCACCGACGCGTCGAAGATCTCGAAGAACAATACTTTGCGGGCGCTGAAGGCTTCGATGCGTTTGTCGGCCATCGAGTATTGCACCAGGTTTTGGGGGAGGTCGTATTTCACCAGGCCGCGCAAGGTGTCGCCTTCCACCAACACGATCTTTCCTTCGTGCCAAAGCTCGGAAGGGAACTGGGCATGGGCGGTGCCCGTGCTCAGCAGGGTCAACAATATTAAAAGTCCTCCCGCCATCCGTGGCGAAAGACCTCTCTCTTCTTTGCGCATGCCAACTAATGAAACCAATCTCATGTATGCTTTAAAATGGTATGACCCAGCTTATCGCGTTTCGTCAATAAATATTTTTCGTTGTGTGGATTGGGCACAATCTCGATGGGCACATTGTCAACGATCTCCAATCCGTAGCCCATCAGCCCTACACGCTTCTTGGGGTTGTTGGTGATGAGTCGGATCTTTGTTATACCCAAGTTACGAATTATTTGTGCTCCCACGCCATAGTCGCGCTCGTCCATATCAAAACCCAGTTGCAGGTTGGCTTCCACGGTGTCGAGGCCCTGTTCCTGCAGTTTGTAGGCCCTGAGTTTGTTCAACAATCCGATGCCTCTTCCCTCCTGTTTCATGTAGAGCACCACGCCTTTTCCTTCGCGGTCCACCATTTCCATGGCTTTGTGCAACTGCGGTCCGCAATCGCAACGGCACGATCCGAAGATGTCGCCCGTCACGCACGAGGAGTGCACGCGCACCAGCACGGGTTCGTCTTTTTCCCAGGTTCCCTTTACTAACGCTAAATGGACTTCGTTGGTATTGAGCTGGTCAAAAGCCACCAGGTTAAAGTGGCCGTGTTCCGTGGGCATGTCCACCTCGATCTCGCGTTTGATCAGGGTTTCTTTTTTGATCCTGTATTCGATCAGGTCCTTAATGGTCACCAGCTTCAGCTTGAATCGTTCGGCCACCTTTACCAGGTCGGGCAGGCGGGCCATGGTGCCGTCTTCGTTCATGATTTCCACCAGCACACCGGCAGGTTTGAACCCGGCCAGGCGCGCAAAGTCGATAGCGGCCTCCGTGTGGCCGGAGCGGCGCAGCACACCGCCGCGTTTTGCTTTCAAGGGAAAAATGTGACCCGGACGCCCAAGTTCTTCGGGCTTGGTTTCGGGGTCTACGAGCGCCCGGATCGTTTTGGCGCGGTCGTGGGCAGAAATGCCAGTGGTGCAGCCGTGACCGATCAGGTCAACCGACACCGTGAAGGCGGTCTCATAAACGGCGGTGTTGGTGCCCACCATCATGTGCAGACCCAGTTCGTCGCAACGGTCCTCCACCAACGGGGTGCAGATAAGGCCGCGGCCGTGGGTGGCCATAAAATTCACGATCTCGGGGGTGATGCACTCGGCGGCGCAGATGAAGTCGCCTTCGTTTTCGCGGTCCTCGTCGTCGACCACAATGATCACTTTACCGTTCTCAATATCTTCGATGGCCTCGTCAATGGTATTCAGTTTTATAGCACTCATAGTCGTTATTTCCTCTCGTTTAAGCCGCCTCCTGTGGGTCAGCATAGTAACAAAAAAGTTCTTTTGTATGTTCCTGGCTACCCTTTGTTCACCACGATACCGAGAATGACAGCCAGTTCTTTCTCCGCACCTTTTAGTTGTTCGTGAATGGTGAAGTGCTTTTCCTGCTCTTCTTCGGTGGTAGCCTTCCGCCATTCCGCTTTATTATCTTCGACCAGCTTCTGGATCACTCTGAATTTCAGACGCAACACGTTCGTATAGGCCAGGTCGTGAAGCAATTCCCTCTCGTGTGGAAAGAAGATGTTTTTTTCCGGCCAGTGCTTGCTGGCTTCGTAGCGGGGCGTGGTGAGTTCGGCCACGACTCCTTTAACGGCAGCGCTGCCATGTTCCATAAAATACATCGTGTCTACCACTTCTCCCCGTTCGGCGCCGTCCTTGAAGCCTTGGTATATTTCTTTGAGTATGGGATCGGTAAACTCGACATCGTCCAATTCGGCGAGCATGAAGTCGACGAGTCGCTGTTCGTCATAGTGCGTTTCGGCGTAGTTCAGGAGCAAGCGGATCGACTCGCGTTCCTGCAACTGCACCATCGTGTTTTCGTCGGTTTTCGTTTCCGTCACCGGCGGCTCGTTCATGAAATCCGGAGGCGGCTCCTGCACTTCGCGGCCGCGGTCCTGGTCTTTCTTTCGCCGCTCGCCGATCACGATCTTGTTCATCTCCGACAGCAATACCGTCTCCGACATACGCAGGAGCTGGCTGGTCTCCTGGATGTAGACCGACCGTTTGATCGGGTCCGGGATCAGCGAAATGGTGGTGACGATATCACGGATGGCCTCGGCTTTCTTGATGGGATCTTGACCCGCTTCTTTGGCGTGAAGGTCGATCTTGAAGGAGATGAAGTCCTGCGTGTGATCTTTCAGGTATTGCTTGAACGCCGTGCTTCCCATCTTGCGCGAGAAGCTGTCGGGGTCTTCGTTGTCGGGGAAGAGCAGCACGCGCACGTTCAGACCGCCTTTCAGGATCAGGTCGATCCCGCGCAACGCCGCCTTCACGCCGGCAGCATCGCCATCGAAGAGCACCGTCACATTTTCGGTGAAGCGGCGGATGAGTTTGATCTGTTCTTCCGTCAGCGCCGTACCCGACGAGGCCACCACGTTGTCGACATCCGCCAGGTGCATGGAGATCACGTCCGTGTAGCCCTCTACCAGATAGCAGGAGTCTTCGCGGCGGATGGCGTTCTTGGCCTGGAACATGCCATAGAGTACCTGGCTCTTGTGGTAGATCTCCGTTTCGGGAGAGTTGATGTATTTGGGCTGATCTTTTTCTTTGGTGAGGATGCGCGCTCCGAAGGCGATCACCTTTCCGGCCAGGTTGTGTACCGGGAAAATTACCCTTCCGCGAAAGCGGTCATAGAAACGGCCGTCGTCGCGTTTGATGATGAGACCGGCTTTGTCCAGCATCTCTTCGCGATAGCCCTCTTGCAGTGCCCGTTTGTTGAAATCGTCCCAGGCGTTGATGGCATAGCCCAATTCGAATTTCTCGATCGTGCGGTCGTTGAACCCGCGTTCGCGGAAATAGCTGAGACCGATGCCGTTACCCTCCTCGGTGTGGAGCAGGCGCTGTTTGTAGTGCTCCTTGGCATAATTCATCACGATATAGAGACTGTCGCGCTCGGTGGCCTGGAGGGCATATTCCTGCGACTGGGCCTCTTCCTTGATCTCGACACCGTATTTCTTGGCGAGATAGCGGATGGCCTCCATATAGTTCATCCCCTCGTGTTCCATCACGAAAGTGATGCCGTCGCCGCCTTTGCCACTGCTGAAATCCTTGAAAATCCCCTTGGAGGGAACCACGTAGAAAGACGCGGTTTTTTCGTTCGTGAACGGGCTGAGGGCCTTGTAGTTCTGGCCGGAACGCTTGAGCGTCACAAAATCGCCGATCACATCGACAATGTCGACACGGTTTTTTACGTCGTCTATGGTTTCGCGGGAAATCACCTTTTATCGTTGCTTGCGGGGAAGTAAAAAAATAAGGCCTTCTCCTCAAACTTTGCGTCAAAGATAGGGGTTCGGATAATACGCGAATAACTTTTAACCATTAACAGTTTACCGCTAACTTGCGGCCACTTTAACACGACGGAATTAGATGAGTTTTACCCAAGCCGACATTCTCAAAGCCCTTTCCACAGTAGAAGACCCCGATTTCAAGAAAGACCTGGTGACCCTGGGCATGATCAAGGACGTGACCGTAAGCCCTGAGAAAGTGAGCTTTACGGTGGTTTTAACCACCCCGGCATGCCCCCTCAAAGAGAAAATCCGCCAGGATTGCGAGGACGCCGTCGACAAGGTGGTGGGCGACAAGGTGGCCATCGACATCAAGATGACCAGCTCGGTGACGACCCTGCGCGACAACGCTCCCCTGCTGCCGGGTGTGAAAAATATCATTGCCATCGCCTCCGGCAAAGGCGGCGTCGGCAAATCGACCGTAACGACCAACCTGGCCGTGGCACTGGCGCAATCCGGAGCCAAAGTGGGGTTGATCGACGCCGATATTTCCGGCCCCTCCATCCCGGTGATGTTCAATTGCGAGTTTGAGCAACCCTCTGTGAAACAGGTAAATGGGAAGAATATCATCATTCCCATCGAGCAATATGGCGTGAAACTGATCTCCATCGGCTTCCTCACCCCACCCGACAGCGCGGTGGTGTGGCGCGGTCCCATGGCCAGCGCCGCCCTGAAACAGTTCTTTAGCGACGCCGATTGGGGCGAATTGGACTACCTCCTCATCGACCTCCCTCCCGGCACCAGCGACATTCACCTCACCCTGGTACAAACCGTGCCCGTGACCGGCGCCGTGATCGTGACTACGCCCCAAAAAGTAGCCCTCGCCGACGCCAACAAGGGCATGTCCATGTTCCGTCAGCAGCAGATCAATGTGCCCATTCTGGGTGTTATTGAAAATATGGCCTACTTCACCCCGGAAGAATTGCCGGATAACAAGTATTATATCTTCGGAAAAGGCGGCGGACAGAACCTCGCCGACAAATACAATGTTCCCCTGTTGGGCCAGGTGCCCCTGGTGCAGAGCGTCCGCGAAAGCGGCGACAGTGGGCTCCCGGCCGTGTTGAAGGAAGGCCTTACCGCCGATGTATTTAAAGACCTGGCCAAAACATTGGCGCGTCAAATTGCCATAAGAAATGCTAACTTTACACAAACGCAACGCGTTGAACTGAAAGTCTGATGAGCACGATAGAAGAACTTACCCAGAAAATTGAATCTTCACTCGATTCCATCCGTCCCTATCTCAAGGCCGACGGTGGTAACGTGAAGGTCAGTCATGTCTCGGACGACCATGTGGTGCAGTTGGAGTTTGTGGGTGCCTGCGGCAATTGCAGCATGTCTACCATGACCTTCAAAGCCGGTGTGGAAGCAGCCATCAAGCGCGACGTTCCCGAGATAAAAGCCATCGAGGTGATCAACCTTACCCCGGTAAACCATTAGGCGTTGTCGTCATTTCCCCGCCAATGATCAATTTCTTTCCGGCATTGGTCTACGCATACATATTACTTTCTGCCCGGGCAGCGTTACGCTGTTACAAAAGGGTTACTCTTTACTATATTTGAAAGATTAATGATGCAGGTATTTAACCAGGATCTTTGTGCGGATTGACTCCTCTTATTTCAAAATTGCATTGCTTCAATGCCTCCTCGTCGTGGTCTCCTGGACCGCATTTTCGCAGGAACGCTGCGGCACCGTAGAATACAACAACAAACTGCTGAGCGACAAACTGAAGCTCGAAAACAACCCGCAGTTTGAAAAGTGGCTGCAACAAAAGATCAGTGCCCGGGCCCGCACCCAAAGCACGCAGCGCGACCAGACCATCACCTACACCGTGCCCGTCGTGGTACACGTGATCCACTACGGCGAAGCGCTCGGCGCGGGCCGCAACATCCCCGACGCCCAGATCCTTTCACAGATCGACGTGCTCAACAAAGACTATCAACGCCTCAACGCCGATGCGTCTCAAACGCCGGGCGAATTCCAGCCGGTGGCCGCCAGCTTTAACGTGCAGTTCGTTTTGGCGAAGCAAGATCCCGAAGGATTGGCTACCACAGGCATCAACCGCGTGAAGGGCACCAAGACCTCGTGGACCATCAACGACAACTATGAACTGAAAGCGCTGAGCTATTGGCCGGCCGAAGATTATCTCAACATTTGGGTATGCGACCTCACCTCCCTCTTGGGCTACTCGCAGTTTCCCGTGTCGGATCTCGACGGTCTCGAAAATTCTTCTACCAACCGGCTGACCGACGGCGTAGTGATCGCGTATGATGCCTTTGGTTCCAATGACTATGGCAGTTTCAACCTGCTGGCCAACTTTGCCAAAGGCCGCTCGGCCACCCACGAGATCGGCCACTTCTTTGGCCTGCGCCACATCTGGGGCGACGACGGCACCGACTGCAGCGGCACCGACTACGTGGACGACACCCCGAACCAAGCCGGCAGCACCAGCGGTTGCCCCTCGCAGCCGCACGTAACGTGTAGTGTAGACGCCATGTTCCAAAACTACATGGACTATACCAACGACGTGTGCATGAACCTGTTCACCCAAGGCCAGGTGGCCCGCATGACCACCGTGATCGAGAACAGCCCGCGCCGCCTGAGCCTGCTCACCTCGCACGGCCTGAACGATCCCGCACCCGTCCTGAACGACCTGGGCATAAAGACCGTGCTCGCCCCCTTGTCGGGAGAATGCAGCACGCCTGTGCTGCCCACGATCGAGGTACGGAACTATGGCTCCAACAACATTTCATCGGCCCGCATCCGGATCAGCCAGAACGGTGGCGCGGTCGAAACAAAAGATTTTACCTTTGCCCCGGCGCTGACCGCGTTGCAGAGCACGACCGTGAGTTTCTCGTCGCTCATTTTCCCGGTTGGCTCCAGCCTCGTCACCTTCGATGTGCTGCAAACCAACGGTACCACCGATGGCCAGGCCAACAACAACAATGGACAACAAGTGGTGGAAGTGCCCTACAGCATCGCGCTGCCTTTCCTGGAACAATTCAACACCGTACCCAGCACCTGGAAGATCCTGAACCCCGATCAGAAGGTGACGTGGGCATTGGCCTCCACGCCGGCGAACGGCTCGAACAAAGCCATGGAGATGGACTTCTTCAACTATGAAGACAACCTGGGCGAAATCGATCCCCTCCTGACCCCAACCTTCAGTCTCATCACCGCCCCCGCGGCCCTGCTCAAATTTGACGTAGCCTATGCACGCTTTCAATCCAGCAACGACGGCCTCAAGGTCGTGGTGCTGACCAACTGCAGCGCAGACATCACACAAGGCACCGTCGTCTATGATAAGTCGGGCGCTACGCTCTCGACCACGACCAGCACGGGCAACGCCTTCGTGCCCACGGCCGACCAATGGCGCACCGAACAGATCGACCTGAGCAGCTACGTGGGCCAGCAAAACCTGCAGATCGCTTTTGTAGGGGTGAACGACTGGGGCAACAACCTGTACATCGATAACGTGTCGCTCACCACCACGCCGGTGCATGACGCCACGTTACAAAAAGTGATTTCCCCTTATCCCGTCACCTGCCTGGAAGGAGCGGTCCCGGTGTTGCGCGTGAAGAACTCGGGCACGCTGATCAATTCCCTGAAAGTGACCAGCACCGTCAACGACCATGCCTACACGCAGGTGATCACCGGCCTGTCGATCGACGGCGGCACGACCAAAGACATTACCTTAAACTCGTTGCCCCTGGCCGATGGAGAAAACACCATCCACTTCGAAGTTTCCGAACCGAACGGGCAACAGGATTTCAACACCGCCGACAACGCCCTGGATATAAAAACCGTCGTCAACAAATCGACGGACTTTATTCCCCTGCGTCAGAATTTCGAGGGAACGTTCACACCCCAGTGGACCAGTGTGAATCCCACGGACGGCATGATCTGGCGTCCCTTCGACCTGACTGGAAACAAGGCCATCTACTTCAATGCCTTCGACAACACGGTGGCCAACGATGAGGCATGGCTGGCGAGCCCCGTGCTCGACTTTAGCGACGCCACAGAAGCGAGTCTTTCATTTGACGTTTCCTATTCTGCGAACAGTACCAAGAACGACGTGCTGCGCATCCTGGCTTCCCGCGACTGCGGCAATACTTACCAGGACACCCTGTTCACGGCCAACAGCGCCGCGTTGGCCAACGGCCGCGCCACCACTTCCGGCTGGAAGCCCACCACTTCTTCGGACTGGACGTCAAAGACCACCGTGCTGACCACCCTGGCCGGCGAGCCCGAAGTGCGCATTGCCTTTGTGGTGACCAACGGCAACGGCAACAACCTGTACCTGGACAACATCGAATTCTTCGTCTCCGAAACGCACATCAAGGCCACGGAGCCCTTCACGGTCTATCCCAATCCAGCGGCCGGCGGCAACACCAACATCACCTTCAACATCTCGCAAAAAGGACCGGTAGAGTTGGAAGTGGTGGACACCATGGGCAAGACCCTGGTCTCGCAGACCCTGCCGGATGTGCTCAACCAAACCTATCCCCTCTCGCTTTCTTCCGTGGCCACGGGTGTTTACCTGGTGCGGGTGACGTCGGGATCGGAGACGCATTTGAAGAAGCTCATCGTCATCAACTAGAAATTTCGCTCTCACCGACGCTTTTCTTCGCTCAACGGCACGCGTTCCTTCCTCTATAATTCACTATCTTTCGGCATTGAAAACCTCGCCTTCATGCCAAAAAAGAAGAAAGTAGCCATCCTCTATGGCGGCCGCTCCGTGGAGCACGCCGTATCGGTCAATTCGGCCCGCAACATTTTTGAGTTCCTCGACAAATCCAAATTCGAACCCCTGCCCATCGGCATCAGCAAAAGCGGCCAGTGGTTTCTCACCGAAGGCGTGAGCAAAGACATCCAGAAAGGACAAACGCTTGGGCTTTCGCTCAATGCGGGCAAGCCCACATTCCTGCTGGAAAAAAGCGGAGAAAAGTTTTCCGTCGACGTCCTGTTCCCGGTGCTGCACGGTACCGACGGTGAAGACGGCAGCATCCAAGGCCTGATCAAAGCGATGGACCTTCCCATGGTGGGTACCGGCGTGCTGGGCTCATCCCTGTCCATGAACAAGATCGTAGCCAAGCGCCTCATGCGCGAAGCCGGTTTGCCGGTGACAGACTTTGTCACGTTCCGCTACGACGAAAAAGATAAGATCAGCTTCACCGCGTTGTCGAAAAAACTGGGACTCCCCTTCATGGTGAAGGCCGCCAGTCTCGGCTCGTCTGTGGGGGTGGCCAAGGTGAAATCGAAAAAGGATTTTGCTGCTGCCGTGGAAGAAGCCTTTAAATACGACGACGAGATGTTGGCCGAACAATACATCACCGGACGCGAAATTGAATGCGCCGTATTGGGCAACAACCCGCCGGAAGCTTCGCAGCCCGGTGAGATTGTGATCAGCAAAAACTACGAGTTCTATACCTTCGATGCCAAATATGTGGACCCCGATGCCGTGCGCATCGACGTGCCCGCCAAATTGCCAAAGAGCATTGCCGAAAAGATCCGGAAAGCCTCGGTGAAAGCCTACGAGGCCTTGCACTGCAAAGACTTTTCGCGCATCGATCTGTTCCTGGATAAAAAAGGAAATATCTACATCAACGAGATCAACACCATCCCCGGTTTTACCAATTCCAGCATGTATCCCATGATGTGGAAAGAGCGCGGCGTGAGCTTTGCCGAACTGATCACCAAGCTGCTCACCCTGGCCCAGGAGCGTTACGACCGGGGCAAACGCATCGAGCGCGATTTTCAGTCGTCGCTCAAATTCTGAAGTGTATATTTGTATAGTGCGGATACCCTAAACATTAAAACCCCCGGATGCCGTCTACTTTTGTCGCCGCAGCGGGATATAGAGAAATATGAGATTCGATTTCCTGAAATACAAACGCGATACGTTGGGCGGCATGCTTCTTCAGCTGTTGTTGGCGTGCTCGGCGCTTGTGGTGATCGCCCTCTTGTTTTTTTATGCCTATTTGCCTGCCGCTACCAATCACGACCGGACCATGACCGTGCCTGAATTGGAAGGCAAAAGCGTCGGCGAGCTCGACGACTTTCTCGGGGAGAGAACGCTTCGCTATGGGTTGCAGGATTCTGCTTTCTCATCGAAGTATCCCGCCCATACGGTCCTGGATCAATATCCGGCCGCCGGCGCCAAGGTGAAGGTGGGCCGGGAGATCCTTATTTCTGTGAATCGCGTCTCTCCTCCCCTCGTCACGGTACCCAACGCGATCGATGGTTCGGTCGTGCATGCTGAAGCAATACTGCGCAGCAATCAACTGAAGCGCGGAAGGATCATCTATGTACCGGGACTCTTCCCTGTAGTCATTGAAATGAAATGCGAAGGTCGCACCCTCGCTGTAGGGGAACGCATACCGATGGGCTCCACCGTTGACCTGGTGGTTACGGATGGCAAAGGCACGTCGCAGGAAGCGCCGGACTCAGCAGCATCCGAAGTAAGAGAAATGAAATAACGACTAAACCTCCGGATGCCCATCGACAGCGTTGTGGCAGCCGCATATAGAAGAACATGAAATTCGACATCCTCAAATTCAAACGCGACACTCTGGGCGGCATGCTGATCCACCTGCTGCTGGCCTTCGCGGCACTGTTGCTGATTGCCATCCTGTATTTTTATGCCTACCTGCCCAGCAGCACCAATCACGGCATGAGCATCACCGTTCCCGATGTGGAAGGTATGCAGATCAGCCAGCTGGAGGATTTTTTGGTGAAGCGCAATCTCCGCTATGAAGTGAACGACTCGTCCTACTCGTCGGAATATCCGCCGCTCACCGTCCTGCGACAATATCCGCCGGCGGGCGCCAAGGTGAAGGAAGACCGGAAGATCCTTATTTCCGTGAATCGCATCGACCCTCCCACCGTTCCCGTGCCCACCCTCGTGGACGGATCGGTCGTGAATGCCGACGCCGTGCTGCGCAGCAATGAACTGAAGCGGGGACGGATCGAGCTGGTGGCGGGCCCCTTCAACGTCGTGAAAGAAATGAAATACAAGGGCCACACCGTAACGGCGGGCGAACGCGTTCCCAAGGGATCGACCATCGATCTCGTTGTCATGGATGGCGGAAACAACGCCTTCGAGGTGCCCGATATGCTGGGCAGAGACCTGGAAGATGCCAAATTCCTCATTCTGGGGTCCAACCTGAGCCTGGGAAGTATCTTTGTTGTGGGCGATACAACCGGGGGCACCGGGGTGGTCCTGAAACAAAAACCCGACGTCAATGAAAAGGTAAAGGTGGGTGACGTCGTTGATGTGTGGATAGGCCAACTTGGGACCGAAATACCCGATGAAAACGGTGAGAATTGAAACACTAAAAATAATCACAAGTCTCCCTGGCGGGCGATGGTCTTTATGTTTAAAGACCATCCTGGTATGCGCTGCGCTGATGGTGCTCTTTGAACCCGTCGCGCAGGCCCAATGGCAAACCTTTCCCTTGCCAAAGACAACAAACGCATCCACAAAAAAACACCGACCCAATGCCACGGCACGCCCGCAGGTCGCGGAGCCGCTGACGCTCCCTTTCTTTGATGATTTTTCCTTTACAACGCTCGATGATCCAAACGACACCCTGTCCAACGTCGCGTTGGACTCGCTGTGGCAGAACGTGGTGAACGACAGCACCTACAACATGACCGTGTGGGTCAACAATGGGATGGCCATCAATCCCCCGTCCATCAATGTCGCGACTTTCGACGGGTTGGATGGCAAACACGTGAAGTACTCCGAAGTGGTCATCAACAACGGGTTGCGCGACAGCCTCGTGTCGCAGCCCATCAAGTTGGGTGAACCCAGCGTGGCGGTCGGGGAACGCAGCACCGTCTATCTCAGTTTCTTTTTCCAGGTGGCCGGCAATGGCGAACGCCCGGATGCGACCGACTACCTGGCGGTGGAATTCAAGAACAACGCAGGCGTCTGGAAGCCCGCCATGACCATCTACCCCACCTCCAGCATGCAGGCCACCGTCTTCTATGACACGCTGGTGAAAGTGGACGGTGACGAATTCTTTCACGACGATTTCCAATTTCGCTTCCGGAACTACGGCCGCTTGTCGGGACCGTACGACACCTGGAACCTCGACTATGTTTACCTCAACAAAGGCCGCAACGAGAACGACACTTCATTTCCCGACCGTCCCATTGCCAGCCAGCCCACCAGCCTCCTTGGCAACTATAGGGCTATACCTTACGACCATTTCAAGCTAGTTAATACCATTCAGGCGCCGAAATTTGATATAGTCAACCTATTGGAATATTATCCCGACGATCATGCTCCAGGTTTTACCACGGTTAGTTTCGAGACCCAAAACACCTTCATCAACTATGTGGATGGAACTGCCAATATCACTAGCACCCCAGCCGAACAAGCCCCGATCAACTGGGTGGATAACAACGACGTGATCGGACCGTTGGAGCGGAGAACCGTCACCGTAAAATATCTTCCGGACGGAGCTGATCCAACTCAGTTCGATCCGGGCGCGGATTCGGTCCGGGTAAAGCTCAATATACGGTTACTGACGGGCGACACGTTCAAGAAAAATGGCACTTACGCTGATGACTACACCCCAAATTTTATCCCCATCGATTTCCGTTTGAATGATACGCTGACCGTACAGTATTTCATGAAAGACTACTATGCGTACGACGACGGCGTGGCCGAGTATGCCGCCGGCCTCACCCAAGCCGGCAACCGCGCCGCATTTCAGTATGAAATGGTGACGGATGATCCCGATACGTTGATCGGCATCGACCTGTATGTGCCCGACTACGGCCTGACCAGCAACCTCACCGTTGACTTCTTTGTGTACAGCGACACCGATGGCTTGCCCGGACAGATTTTATATACCCTCCCCGCCGTCACCATTCAGCGCAAAGGACTGAATGTCTTTCAACGCGTGCGTATTGTCGAGCCTTTCCTGGTGGATAAGAAATTCCACATTGGCTGGAAGGCGCCCGTGGGCGGCACACTGAAAATAGGGCTCGACATGAGCAGCAGCCACGGCGACAAGATCTCGGTGAACACCGGCGGTTCCTGGGCCCCGGGCGACATCGATGGTTCCCTGATGATCCGCCCCGTATTCGGCAACGGCGACGTGAAAGTAGGGGTTCCGGAAGCTTTGGACGCGTTCAGCGTCTATCCCAATCCCAATAGCGGCGAGTTTTATATTCAGGGACGGTACGATAAACTCACCGTGCTGACCATCACCGGCCAGACGGTGCCGCATATTGCGCAACCCAGCGGCGACCGCCAGAAGATCGTGGTAAGCACGGCGTCCGGGTTGTACATCCTGAAGATCCAACAGGGTGGCACGGTCATCACACGCAAGATCATGGTGCGATAACCCTTTGCCCTTCGGCGAATTCCTGGCGGCAAGGCATCCTCATCCATCGAACATACAAGTTCTGGCGAAAGTAATATCTTAGCGTTTTAAGGAAACGGAACACTTGTATACATGGCCGAGATCATCCCCATTCGCCCCTGGCGCTATAACCCCGAAGTCACTCCCCCAATCGATACGTTAACCTCGCCGTTGTTTGATGTGGTGTCGGAAAAGCAGCGTAAAGGGCTCTACCAAAACCCGCTCAACAGCATCCACTTGTCCGTACCCGAACCCCCTAACGCCTCCGATCGTGCCGCGGCGTTGCTCAAGGCCTGGAAAACCCAACATGTGCTGTTACAAGACAAGCTCCCGGCGATCTATGTCTACTACCAATACTTCAAGCTTGCCGGCTCTCCAAAAGAATATTGCCGCAAAGGTTTTATCGCACACATCCGCACCTACGACTGGGAGGATAATGTGATCCTGCGCCACGAGAACACCATCCCGAAGGCCGTGAATGACCGCATCGAGCTGTTGGAGAAAACAGAATTCCACGTCAATCCCACGCACGGCCTGTTTACCGACCCGGATTTTACCCTGGAGAAATACATGGACGAAGCCATCCTTTTCCCCCTCTATGAAACAGAGGACTATCAAGGGGTGCGCGATGTGATGGCCGTGATCCACGACGGTGCCATCATCCGCCGGTTCATGGACATAATGGCCAGCAAGACCATCATTTTAGCGGACGGTCATCATCGCTATGAGGGATCGCTGATCTATAAACACAAACAGATGGCGGCGAACCCGCATCACCAGGGGAACGAAGGCTACAACTTCCACCTCATGTACTTCACCAACACCGAGGCCGGCGACCTGCGCATCCTGCCCACACACCGCGTCATCACCGGCCTGCCGGGTTTCGATGAAGCGGAAATCATGCGAAAGCTGGAAAAATATTTTGTTGTCACGCCCGCCGACGACCCCTGCAGCCTCGACGAACTTATCATGGGCAAGCCGCATGCCTTCGGATTGCTGTTCCGCGACAGTGCTTACAAGGTGCGGCTCCGCCCCGAAGCGCTCGCTACCATGACGTGGCCGTTCCCCGACCCGATCAAAACGCTCGACCTCACCGTGATGCACTATTTCATCATCGAAAAGGTGCTGGGCATTCCCGGCAGAGAGCAACGCGCATCGGAATATATCGACTTTGACCGGAGCTTCCCCGATTGCCTCAAGCGCGTGGTGAAGGGCGAAGCGGATATGGCCATCATTACCAATGAGGTTTCCATAGAAGAGGTGAAGGAGGTTTGCCACAGCGGTTACACCATGCCCCAGAAGTCCACCTACTTTTATCCCAAAGTGGTGGGCGGATTTTTATTCACTTCCATCCGGCCAGGAGAATTTGAACTGCCTGTTTATGGGCCGTTCTGATTATATTGAAGAGAAATTAACCCGATCATGAACCCTTTCACCCGCAAACTCGTGCTGGCGTCAAGCTCGCCCCGGCGACAATACCTGATGAAAGAATCCGGCTTTACCTTCACCACCGAGAAGCCGGATGTAGACGAAACCTTCCCCGACACCTTGCCCGTGGAGCAAGTGGCCCGCTACCTGGCCGAGAAGAAAGCCGAGTTTTTCCGCCTGAACATGAAAGACGAGATCATCCTGGCGGCCGATACGGTAGTGATCCTCGACAACACTATCATCAATAAACCCGAAGACCGCGCCGAAGCCATTCGCATGCTCACCGCCCTGTCGGGAAGAACCCACCGCGTGATGACCGGGGTTTGCATTATCTCGAAAGAAAAAGAAGAGAGCTTTGACGAAACCACAGAAGTTACTTTCCAAACGCTCACGCCACAAGAGATCGAATATTATGTCGACCACCACAAACCCTATGACAAAGCCGGCGCCTATGGTGCCCAGGACTGGATTGGGATGGTGGCCATTCAAAAAATAATAGGTTCCTATTTCAACGTGATGGGACTGCCGATCCATAAAGTCTATCAATACCTCCGGCACTGGTAATGCACAGCCTCGATTTTCCCTTTTTATTTTAAGTCTTTCGCATGAAGAAGATCTGGAAATTTCTGGTGCATCATGTGAAAGAGGATTTCAACGCGCGGGCGTATGGGCTCATCTTCCTGTTCCTCGTCGCCTCGGTGTTAGTGAACTACCTGTTTGATTTCGAGGACACGTACCTCGATCCGCTAAAAGGATTCCCCAAGTTTTTTGCGTATTTCCTGTTCTATGGCTTCGCCTATTTTTCGGCATTGCTGATCCTGCATTTCACACGGAAGGAAAATACGTTTTTTAAAAAGCGTGACTTCTGGATCCGCAGTCTGCTGGCGATCGGGTTGCTGAGTTTGGATGGAAGCCAACCCTTTCTACACGAGGCAATCAATGCATCGTTCAGCGTGCAGATCCAGTATTGGGCCTATAAAGTGCTGACCAATCTTGTCGGGCTATTTTTTGTGATGCTGCCCCTTCTCGCCTTCCATCGTTACTACGACAACAATGAAAATTACTATTACGGGTTGCGGCCGCATCAATTTGACACGCGTCCTTATTTTCAATTGTTGTTGCTGATGTTGCCCCTCATCATCGGGGCCTCTTTCAATGACGCCTTTCTACAGCAATACCCCATGTACAAAGTCACCCAGGCCTATACCGTGCTCGGAGTGCCCGAGTGGGTGACGGTGGCCGCGTATGAAGCGGTATACGGCATGGACTTTATCAATGTCGAACTTTTGTTCCGCGGCTTCCTGGTCATTGGCATGATCGCGGTATTGGGACGGCAGGCCGTGCTGGCCATGGCGGTGGCCTATTGCTATCTGCACTTTGGCAAGCCCGCGGAGGAAGCGATCAGTTCGATTTTCGGTGGCTATATTCTCGGGGTGGTGGCGTTCGAAACGCGTAGCATCTGGGGTGGTGTCATCGTCCACATGGGCATCGCCTGGTCGATGGAGTTGGTGGCGTTTATTCAAAAATCCCTGTAATGTAGGGTGGCATTTCATCGCAGGCTTCCCATCCCGGTGATGTTGAAAAGCATCACGCCACGTAAAGCGCCATGATGTTCCGCGCGATAATTTCCGGATTGAATTGCGTTGTAAATTTTTTTCCTTCCACGATCATTTGATGCCGCAACGTCTTGTCCACCACCACCCGGCTCAGCTGGAAGGCCAGCTCTTCGCGGTTCGTTGGATCGATGTACAACGAACCCGGTCCTGCCGCTTCGCTGAAACACGAGTCCACGGAAGTGATGACCGGGATACCGGACTCGATGGCCTCCACGAGCGGAATACCAAACCCCTCAAACCGCGAAGGGTACACAAACACCTCCGCACCCTGGTACAAAGCCGGAAATTCATGAAAGGGAACCTGGTGTAAAAAGATGATGGAATCCGCTACACCCAATCGCTCCGCCTCTTCCACCACTTGTTTTTTATAGGCTGTTTCCTTTCCTACAACCACCAGGGGCAACCGCGTGTCTGGCGACAACAAGGCCAGCGCCTGCACGATCAACATCACGTTCTTCCGCGTTTCTATGGTCCCCACATTCAAAATATAATGCTGGGGAAGTTTGTATTTGTTTTTGATCGCATCGATCGCGTCCGGGGAGACCGTTTGTTTGAATTGTGGGTGACAACCCTGATACACCACCGTGATCTTTGACACGGGCACCTGTAGAAAATCATCGAGGTCCTCGGCGGTCTGCTGACTGATGGCCACCACCGTATCGGCTTGTTTACAGGCCGCTTTCATCTTGGCCTTGTAGATGGCCACATCGATGCGGTTGTACAATTTTGGAAAGCGAAGAAAAATAAGATCATGAACCGTAACGATCTTCTTCACCGACGGTGGAAGGTTTGCCGGCAGCTCCTGGCTCAGGCCATGAAACACATCCAGCTTTTTTGTTGTCGGTTCATTTGCAATGCCCCAGGTGCGCCAGAGACTGGTGGCTTTGAAGAACGTATACAATGGCGGCGGCGTGATCACCTGCACCTGTGGCCGTTCGACAATAGGCGTCACCTCAGGATGGTTCCTGACCTTTGGCGAATAAAGAAGATAGTGATGCTCCGGCTCGAAATCGCAAAGGGCGTTCACCACGAAGCGGCTGTAGTTTCCCAGCCCGGTGAAATTGTTGAACAGCCGCTTGGCGTCGAAGCCTATGTTCACTTGCGATAGGTCTTTTGATAGAGTTCGATGCTCTGCTGGATGATCTCCATGGCTTTGGCTTTCGAATCGAATTCGTCTACCACCACCTTTTTGTTTTCCAGCGTCTTATAGTTTTCGAAGAAGTGTTTCAACTCCATGCGGAAATATTCCGGAAGCTGATCCACGTCATTGATGTGGCTCACACTCACATCCTGTTCGGCCACGGCAATGATCTTGTCGTCGGCCTCGCCGCGGTCGATCATGCGCATCACGCCGATCACTTTGGAAGGGATGAGACAGCGGGGCACCACCGTTACCTGTGTGAGCACCACAATGTCGAGGGGATCGTGGTCTTCGCCCAGCGTTTGGGGGATGAAGCCGTAGTTGAGGGGATAGTACATGGAGGCGTAGAGCACGCGATCCAGCTTGATGAGACCGCTGTCTTTGTCGATCTCGTATTTGGCGCGCGAGCCTTTCGGAATTTCAATGATGCCGTTTACATGTTCCGGCGGATTGTCGCCAATCGATACTTCGTGCCACGGGTGCTTTACCATAAGAGTTCGTTTTGCCCGTAAAAATAAATAAAAAAGCCCCCCGATCATTACCGGGGGGCCTTGTCTGGGGCAATTACTTGTCTTTTTTCTCGGGCTCTTTCTTCTCCATCTTCCGCACCTTTTCACCCTCCTTCAACCGTTTGGATACGGCCAGGAAGGGCCCGGTGATCACTTCCGTGCTGTCGGCCACACCCGACAGGATCTCGATGTTGTCGTAATCGCTGATGCCGGTCTTCACCTCTACCATTTTCGCTACGCCTTTGTCGTTCACAAAGATCACGGTCTTATCCTCCTTTTTCTTTTCCTTCTTCTGGTCGTTCACCACCTGGCGCTCATTGTTGTTGGGGGGACCGTCCTGGGGTTTGTCTCCACCGTCCTTCATCTCATCCGGGTTTCGGGTGGTCACTGCGGCCAGGGGAACCGACAATACGTTGGTCTTGGTGCTGGTCTGGATGTCGACGCTGGCCGTCATGCCGGGGCGGAAAGGGAACTTGTTGCCGGCCTTTACCAGGTCCTCGTAGGATGAACTGAGGATGAGGATACGCACCTCAAACTCGGTGATGGCATCCGTCGACACTTTGTCTTTTGCCGTGTTGGCGATGAGGGTCACCACACCTTTAAATTCTTTCTTCTGGTTGTTATAGGCATCCACATCGATCACCGCGGTGTCGCCCAGGTGCACGCGCACGATGTCGTTCTCGTTCACATTCACGCGGACTTCCATTTTGCGAAGGTCGGCGATGCGCAACATCTCCGTTCCGGCCATCGTTGCCGTTCCCACCACGCGTTCGCCGTTTTTGACGATGAGCTTGGATACCACGCCGCTCATGGGCGCTACTACCGAGGTCTTCCGGAGATTTTCTTTTGCTTCATTCAATGATGCCTGCGTGCTACGGGTTCCCGAACGGGAAGCCTCCACGGCTTGTTCTGCCGCAGCAACGTCGTTCTTGGCGACCTCATAGTTTTGCTTGGCCAATTGCCAGTCTACATCGGAGATCACCTTTTCATTGAAAAGTTTTTCATTGCGTTTATATTCCGCCTCTGCACGGATCAACGTGGCTTGCGAACGCAGCAGGTTGGACTTGGATTGCTCCAGGTTAGCACTTTGCTGGCCCAGACCGGCTTCGGCACGTTGCAGTTGGCTCGCCAAAATGTCGGGGCGAATGCGTACCAGGGTGTTACCTTTCACGACAGAGTCGCCTTCTTCGATGAGCAGGTCGATGATCTCACCCGAAACTTCCGGGGCGATCTTCACTTCCGTTACGGGTTGTACAGTACCGGAGGCGCTCACTTTTTCCACGATCGTCACACGCTTGGCCTTTGCCAATTCAACTTCTATCTCCTTCGGCTTGCCGATCCAACCCATCGATTTGGCGGCGAATAAAAAAATTATCAGGAATACGACGGCCCCGATGAGCCAATAAATCATTTTGTTTGACTTGCGTTTTTGCTGTGCCATTGCGTGGTTTTATTAATATTCGAGTGGTTTGCCTTGGTAGAAGTCGAGGACTTTCTTCTTGAAAATAAAATCATATTTCGCCCGCGACAGATCGGTTTGTGCCTGGAACAAATTGTTCTGGGCGATCTGGTATTCGAAAGAGGTTGCCGCTCCCGCGGAATAACGTTGCTCCATCATCCGGAAGGCTTCCGTCCGGGCCGCTACCTGGCGCAGCGATGAGTTGTAGGTCTTTGACGACGAGATGGCATCGTTATAGGCCGTCTCTACATTCTGACGGAGCGTTTGTTCGATTTCCTGCGCATTGATCTTGGCCTGTTGGTTCTGCACGATCGAACGTTGCACGGCCGCGCGGGAAGTGAAGCCGTTCAGGATGGGGATGGTCAACTGTAATCCGAGTGTCTTGTAAATATTGTCTTGGAATTGATTGCCCACGCCATAGGTCTTGCGGTATTCACCATTCGGCGACACCGTATACACAGGCATGCCCGTATCCTTGTTCACATAGCCTACGGGGTTGGTGCCATAGCGAAAGGTGTTATCGGGATAAAACTGCGCTTCCTGCGTGCTAGAATAGTTGGTGTTCATACCACCGTTCAAGCTCAATCTCGGATACAGGTTTCCGCGAGCGGCCCTTACCGCATACTGTGAGCTTTGAATCTTGAACTCCGCGGCGCGTACCTCCGGCATAGTTTGGCGTGCCACACTGTAAATTTCGTCGCGGCTTTGATCGATCACCAATTCTTCGGGCGTCAGGTTGGGAATTTCCACATCCAGGTCTTGCGTGGCGGGAATGCGCAACGCTTGTTTTAGACGCAGGATCGATAACGCCAGCGCATTTTCCTGCTGGATCAAGGTCACTTCGTTTGTTGCGACCTGTGCATCAAGGTTCAGTTGCTCCGATTTGGGGAGCGCGCCGGCGGCCACTTGCTTGGTGGTTCGCTCCAATTGGTGTTGACTGGATTCCAATTGAAAGCGGGCGTTGTTTACCAATTCCTTGTTGAAGACGACGTTGATAAAAATATTCGCCACGTTCAGGATCAGGTCGTTCTTTGCCTTGGCCAGGTCCTCGGCAGAACCCGCATAAGCATTTTGATATTGTTTGATCTGGTTGTTGACCCGAAAACTATTGAAAAGCAGCAGTGACGAGTTGGTCGACAGGTTGGAAGACTTGATCTCCTGCGACACGAACTGGTTGCTTACGGGGTCAAGACCGCGACCCCAGCTATAGCCATAGGAAGCGCTACCATTCAGTGTAGGCAGTCGCGAATATTTCGATTGGCGCAAATCCACCTCGCTGCTCTCCACGTTGTAGGCACTGCGTTGCACGGCCAGGTTGTTGGACAACGCATAGTCTATGCACTGCTTCAGGGACCATTTCGCGCCGGCGGGCACAGCCTGGGCTTCCTGTTTCAGGGTGTCGATTTGAGCCCAGGTGGTGGCACTACCGGCCATGAGAATCAAAAATGCTAGTACGGTTCTTTTCATGTTGCTATCAGCGATCAATATCCGGTATATAAATAATTTGTTTTACCCAGCTAAGACTCCTTAAGTACGCTAATGTTACATCCTTGAGTCCGGAATCCATTTCGATGACCAGGCCGGCCAGGTCGTTCTTTCCCTTGCGGGAAACCGACATGGTGGCAATGTTGCAATCGTCATGGGCCAGCACATCCGCGATGAAGGCCACACTGCCTTTGACGTCGGCGGCGGTGATGATGAGGGTGTGCAGGTTGGCGCTGAAGTCGGCCTTGAAGCCGTTCACTTCGGCGATGTTGATGAGCCCTCCCCCCCGGCTCTCCCCCACCACTTCCAGGGACTGATCTCCTTTTTTGATATTCAGTTTGATGGTGTTGGGGTGCATCGTCGACGCGTTTCCTACCGATTTGAAATGATAGGTAAGCCCTTGCGTCTTGGCGATGTCTAAGGCATCCTTGATGCGGGTGTCGTCGGTTTTGAAATCCAGCAAACCGGCGATGATGGCGCGGTCGCTGCCGTGCCCTTCGTAGGTACGGGCAAAGGAATTATAAAAGGTGATGTCGGCCGTGTCGGGGATCCCGCCCAGCAGCTTCACGGCGGCGCGGGCAATGCGCACCACACCCGCTGTATGGGAACTGGAAGGACCGATCATTACGGGTCCGATCATATCAAAAACACTACTTTTCTCCGCCATACTGGGTTAGAATACGCAATCTGTCGCCAAAAAGATGAAATAGTTACAACAAATCAGTTGCGGAGTACAAAAAGATGCGGACGCCGAAATCAGACGGCAATGGGTGCCTTTATGGAGGGATGCGCCTGGTAATTCACGATCTCGAAATCCTCGAACTGGTAATCAAAGATCGACGCCGGCTTGCGCTTGATCTTCAATTGCGGCAGCGCATAGGGCTCCCGCGAAAGCTGGAGTTGGGCCTGCTCGAGGTGGTTGCTATAGAGGTGAACGTCGCCACCGGTCCACACGAAGTCGCCGGGGGCCAGGTCGCATTGCTGGGCGAACATATAGGTCAGCAACGCATAGGAAGCAATGTTGAAGGGCACGCCAAGGAAATAATCCGCACTGCGTTGATAGAGCTGGCACGACAGCTTGCCGTCGGCTACATAGAATTGAAACAACGCATGGCAAGGCGGCAGGGCCATCTTGTCCACCTCGGAGGGATTCCAGGCGGTCACGATGTGGCGGCGCGAATCGGGTTTGGCTTTTATCTGTTCGATCACCTGCGTGATCTGGTCGATATGGCGGCCGTCGGGGGCGGGCCAGCTGCGCCATTGGTGGCCGTAGACAGGGCCCAGTTCGCCGTTGGCGTCGGCCCATTCGTCCCAGATGCTCACACCATTGTCTTTCAGGTATTTAATGTTGGTGTCGCCGTTCAGGAACCACAGCAGCTCATAAATGATCGAGCGCAGGTGTAGTTTTTTTGTGGTCACCAACGGAAAGCCCTCCGAAAGGTCGAACCGAAGTTGCCGTCCAAAGACCGAAAGCGTACCGGTGCCGGTGCGGTCGGTTTTGCGCGCGCCGTTCTGGAGGATATCGTTCATGAGGGCGAGGTAGGGCTTCATCGGGATATGGGGTTTTCCGGGTGCAAGGTAATGCATCTGGTCGCGGCGGCCAATAAGAAGCGGCGTCGAAAATAAAGTGTTTTTTGAAGAATTGGCTTATGCCGTTGACCTTCGGAGAATGGCGGCCGGGCTCGCTCTACAACAAACAGTCACTCGCATTTTACATGGGGAAAATTGCCCAACAAAAAAGGCCGCCTCAAATTTGAGACGGCCCTTTTAATTATGACTGGATTAGAAAAAACTCGTTTCTGATCAGTTCACGGTCAAGCTCCGGGTAACACCGTTGACGGTGATCACCACGGATTTATCGCAATTGCCATCACCATAATCAATGGTGACCTCCTTGCTGCCGTCGATGAGGTATTTCTTGATGCCTTCTACGGCAATGCCACAGAAGCGCTTGTATTTCAGGGCTTTCGACAAAGAAACGGCGTAAGTTCTTCCGCCGCGGGTCTTGCCGCTGGCCGTGCTGGATTGATCGATCAACAGGTAATCTTCCAGGGGATTGGCCGCTCTAACCCATTGCCAGGTGATGTTGGATTCGCGTTCGGCCACCGTGCCGTCGGCTATGAACGTGGCTTTGCCGTTGGAGAGCACCGCATTGAATTTGGGCGCCTCCGAGGTGCTGCCCGATACGTTGGTAAGGGTTCTGACACCTTCCAGTTTCACACCGTTGATGGTATAATTGTCGGTGGTGGTCACGATGGTAGAGCCGGGTTGGAAACGACGGCCGTTATAAGTAAAGATCAGCTTGCCAGTACGAACATTGCCTTTGTTATCGGCGCAGGCAGTGGTTCCAAAATCAACAGTGAGCACGCCTTTGGGCACGTCGGCTGTGGAGCCGGCGGCGGGTGTAACGGTGATCACTACACCGGCGCAATCCAGACGGTCATCATCCACCGTGATGGTATATGTAGTCTCCGTGCGTCCACCGGAATACTGGCCATCGGAAGGCGTGCTAACCGACACACCCGCCATGTCGTCCATATCCTGGTAGTACGAATCGGTGACGGCTTCCTCCGTAATGTCCTGCGTGTCGGCAACCGTGAGCTTGTCTTCATCCTTACAGGAAAAAACGAAAGCAAACATCCCCAAAAGGGACATCGACGCAATTTTTCCAAATCGATTATTGGTTTTCATAAGGTAATTGGTGGTTTCTGATTTAAATTCGACGGCTTAGACCGGCCTTTTGTATAAAGGTTTAAGGACAAAGTAAATTTTTTTCCACCTTTGGATCATTAAAACCACGCCATGGTAACAACCCGTGTAAGATTTGCGCTCCTGTTTCTTGTTTCCCTGGGCACTTTTGGCGTTCAGGCCCAATTGCGCATGAAAGTGGCCAAACTAAAATACAACGGGGGTGGCGACTGGTATGCGAACAAGACGGCATTACCCAATCTGATCAAGTTTTCCAATACCGAGATCGGTACCCTGCTCGACCCTGAAGAAGACGATGTCGAAGTGGGCAGCCGCGATATTTTTCTTTATCCCTACATCTACATGACCGGCCACGGCAACGTGGTGTTCTCGGATGCCGAAGCCGCCAACCTGCGCAAGTACCTTACGGCAGGAGGCTTCCTGCACATCGACGACAACTACGGACTCGACAAATTCATACGCCTGGAATTGAAAAAAGTGTTCCCCGAACTGGAGCTCATCGAGCTGCCATTCGACCACCCCATCTATCATCAGAAATTCGATTTCCCAAAAGGCCTGCCGAAGATCCACGAGCACGACGGCAAACCCGCCCAGGGCTTTGGCCTGATCTATGAAGGACGGCTCGTCGTTTTCTATTCCTATGAATGCGACCTGGGCAACGGCTGGGAAGATCAACGCATCCACAACGACCCCGAAGAAAAGCGAACGCAGGCCTTGCGCATGGGGGCCAACATCCTCAGCTATTGCTTTACCCACTCGATGTAAAAGTGCGCCACCCGTGAAGTCCACCACCCGCTTACTCCTGGCCGCAGCCGTGGTTTGGATCACCACCCTTTCGTGCACCAACCAAAACCAACACGAGGAACAATTGGCGCGACAATATTGTGGCAGCTGTCATCTGTTTCCCGAACCTTCCCTCCTACCCAAACACGTGTGGGCCGAAACGGTCTTGCCACAGATGGCCCTGCGCATGGGGGTTGATTTTGGAAAGATGGTGGAGATCCCGGAGGCCGATCGACCGTATGTACTGCCTTCCCTACCCGCATCGGCGATGGTGTCTGAAGAGGAATGGAAGTCCATCCAAAATTATTTCCAACGCATGGCCCCGGATTCGCTCAACGCACCCTCTCCGGTCATAGCCGATACGTTGCAGCAGTTTGATGCGGCCACTTTTTCCCTTGCCATCAACGGCCACCCCACCACCACCATGGTGAAGGTGGACACCGTGAAGGATCGCATCTTCATCAGCGACCGGCGCGCCGTGTTGCACGAGTTCGACACGAAGTTTCAATGGAAGGCTTCTCACCCGCTCAGCAGCCCGCCGTCACAATTGTTGTTGTCTGGAAAAGAAGATCCCCTCCTTGTACAGATGGGCATCATGGACCCCAATGACCAGGCGCTGGGTTCGGTTGCTCAGTGGCATGAAGGAACGCAAACCTTCACCACCCTCATCGATTCCCTGCAACGGCCCGTCTACCTCGAACACGTGGACATGAACCAGGATGCGAGAAAAGATTTCGTGATCTGCTCCTTTGGAAATTATACCGGCTCGCTAAACGTCTATGAGACGCTGGACAGCGGAAAATATAAACGCCACATTCTTCAAAATGTGCCCGGCGCCCGCAAAGTGGTGGTGCGCGACTTCGACAACAACGGCCTCCCCGATGTGATGGCCCTCATGACACAAGGCGACGAGCGGATCATCCTACTGCTGAACCAGGGCAATTTCCGGTTTCGCATCATCACGCTGCTGCGCTTTCCTCCCGTGTATGGATCGAGTTACTTCGACGTAGTGGATTTCAACCACGACGGCAAAATGGACATCCTCTATGCCAACGGCGACAACGCCGACTACTCCGTGACGCTCAAACCCTATCATGGGCTGCGAATCTTTTTAAACGACGGCTCGAACCGTTTCACAGAATCCTGGTTCTACCCGCTTAACGGCGCATGCCAGGCCAAAGCCGCCGACTTCGACAAAGACGGTGACCTCGACATTGTGGCCACCGCCTTCTTTGCCGACTATCAACACCACCCGGAACAAAGCTTTGTTTACTTTGAAAACACGGGTCATGACTTTAAACCTTCCGTCACCCGCCTGGCCGCACAAGGCCGCTGGATCACCATTGAAATAGCAGACCTCGACCACGATCGCGACGACGATGTGGTGATGGGCGCCCTGGATTTCCCCGCCACCATTCCCAACGACCTGGTGGCCCAATGGATGAAACGCGACACCTGGGTTCTTCTTCTCCGAAATAAACTGCATTGATAAACGGAGGAAAATCCTCTCGTATTAGTTCTCCCGGTTCACCTTCTCGGTGATCTGCCGGATATCGCGCACCAGCGAATAGATAATGGAGAGTGGGTTCAAGGCTTGGTTAGCCATCACCGGATTATGCGCCACGGCCTCCACTTCAAGATCGTATTTATTTTTTTTCTCCGAAAGCCGCGCCGCATGCTCCAACTCGCTCTCAATAGCACGCGCTAGCCCTTCCAATTCCTGCCGGTTCACCGTGACATTGAAGGCCTTGTCGGTTGCCAGCGAAGTGATGTGACCCGTAAGCATATGGTTGGCGATGACAAACTGGTGGATGTGCGTGGACTGGTCCAGCGTTTTGGGTTCGGCCAGGATGCGTTGGAAATTGTCGGACAAGTTGGTGAGGTTCACCAAGGCTTCTTGTCGCGCGGTCTTGTAGGCACTGCGTGAAGAGGTGGGGTTCAAAAGAAATTGCCAGGTGGCGGTGAAGAAAGCCTCGTTGGCCAACAGCATTTCGCGCATGTTCTTATCAATTTCCTGTCGCCCCCACGTGGGCAAAACATAGCGCGAGGCGATGGCCGCGATGACGGACCCGATCACCGTATCCAACATCCGCTCCTTTACCAGCGTATTGAGGTCAACGGGATAGAGGAAGTGAAACGTGATCACGATATAAATGGTGAGGAACAACACAAACCCAAAATAATTGAGCCGGAGCAAACTGTAGCTCACCAGCATGCAAAGGATCATAATGACCAGCAACGCCGTGTTGCCCCGGATCACGAAGAGGATACCCGTCGCCACGATCGCGCCGCCCAATGTCCCCAACAGGCGCTGCGCGTTGCGCTTCCGCGACACGGTGTACACCGGTTTTAGAATGGTGACGATCGTTAACAAAACCCAGTAGGTATGTTGCAACGACAAAAAGGCGGACACACTGAATCCCACCAGGATGGCTAGCGTGAGCCGCACCGCATGGCGGAAGTCGTTGGATTGCAGCGTCAGGTTCTCGCGAAATGTTTGCCAGTCGATGGGGTGTCCCACGATGGCCCTGTCGCTTTCTTTTCCCGTGTCCGTCTTGTTGATCTCTACTTGCAGGCGTGTGTACATGACCAGCCGGTGCAGGCGGTTCACAATATTTTGAATGTTGAAAAGTGTTTTCTCCAGCGCATGCAGGCTGGTCTGTACCTGCGGGTCGACGGTGCTTTGCTGGTATTCGCGCAGGGCATCCTGCAGCGTGCCCGTAATAGAAACCAGGTCAAGCTCGCGCCGCACCGTGGCGCCTCGCTGAATGGTGATGCCGATGTACTCCATGGCGGCGGCCACTTGCAGGATAGCGCCATAGAACTTGTTGAGCAGCCCGGTGCCATCGAGATTTTTGTGAAGCTCACCATAGTCCTGGTACGATGAGATCGAATGCTCGAAAAGATCCACGGCATCGAGAAAGATCATCATGAGGCTGCGGCTTTTCGGGCTGGCGTCCATCACAAACTGGCGGGTCTTGAAGAGCAGTTCGCGGGTCTGGTCCTGGCTCTTCATCACCTTGATCTGTTCTTCCATCACCAACGTGAAGCTGCGGCGAACGTCGGCGCCATCTTTATAGAGCGCGCCGCGGGCACGGATGAAGTCGGCCACGGCGATGAGCATTTCTCCAATGGCTTGCTCGGCCAGTCGGTAGGGCCGCAGCCGGTAGAGCAACAAACTGAACAGTGTGTACCAGATACCGCCTGCGGCGATCAGGGCAGCCACAAAGAAGCTGTCCTGCGGCACGTGGCCCGGCACGAGGTTCAATAATAGAATGATCAAGGCCAGCGTCCCTACAGCTCCGGCGCGGGCGCCATAGACTCCCAACAGCGAATAGAGAAAGCCAAGCACCGTCACCTCTATTAGCAACAGTGCCTGATGCTCGCGCAGCAACAGCGTGACCAGTGCTGTGAACGCGTTCAGGGCCGTGGATGCCAACAGGCCGTTGCGCCGGTGGTGGATCGGCCCCGGGGCGTCGGTGAGGCTGGCGAAAAGGGCGCCCCACAGAAAGGGCAGGCCGGCGATCAGCCAATCGTTTTCGGCAAAGATCAGTGTGGGCACCATTACCCCGGCCGTGATGCGCACGCCGGTGCTCCAGTATTGGCTGGTGGTGAACTTCTGTACTTCCTTTAAATAGTCGTTGCCGTTGAGCATGTCCCCTTAAAAATACAAGAAAGAAATCTTTTGCGAAGACCGCACGGCCGTGTTGGGTTGAATTAGGTTGGGCGGCGGTCTACGCGCCGGAATGGCCTTATCGGGCAACGAAAAAATATTTCTGCGAACCTTTGCAATTTCACAACTAAGACTTTAGTTTTATACCTAAATACATAGTCAATGAAAGATATCAAGGAACTGACCAAAGCCGAGGATCAGGTGATGCAGATTTTGTGGAAACTCGAAAAAGGGTTTGTGAAAGACATCGTAGAAGAGATGCCGGAACCCAAGCCCGCCTACAACACCATCTCCACGATCGTGCGCATCCTGGAAACGAAGGGCTTTGTCGACCACAAGGCGTATGGGAAAACGCATGAATACTTTCCGCTGATCACCAAAGAGAAATACACCAAGTTCTATTTGAACAATCTGCTCAAGGGCTATTTCAACGGATCGTTTCAAAACCTCGTGTCCTTCTTCGCGAAGGAAAATAAACTCGATGCCAAGGAGATTGAAAAGATCCTCCATGAATTAAAAAATAAATAACCACGTCATGAGCGGCTACATCAACTACCTGCTGGAAGCCAACTTCGGGTTGCTACTCTTCCTGCTCCTCTATATTTTACTGTTGAACGGGGAAACCGATTTCTCCTTTAAGCGAAAGTATCTGCTGGTCAGTTTGATCGTATCGGTCTTGTTTCCCCTGTTGAAGATCGGCGACGAGCAGGGTGCCATTCCTTCCATCAGCCAATTGATCCCCACGTATTGGCTCCCGGAAATTGTGGTCACCGACGGACTTCCGCGAGCGAGCACTGAAGTGACGCCGCTGAATTTTTGGCTGATCCTTTTCTGGGTCTACCTAGCGGGTATGGTGTTCTTTGCCTTGCGGCTGATCGTGCAAGGCTGGCAGTTGGTGCGATATATCCGGCGTGCCAATGTCAATCCTAAATCTGGTAAATACCGGATTGTTGAACTGCCGGAAGCGTTTCCCTCCTTTTCATTTTTCCACCACATCTTCATCGGGCATGCCGGTGAACTCACGGCGGAAGACAAGGCGTTGATCATCCGCCACGAAAGCGTGCACGCGGACCATTTTCATTCCGTTGATGTGTTGCTGCTCGAAGGGCTGCGGATCGTTTTCTGGTTCAACCCCCTCCTCCTGCTCTATAAAAAGATGTTTATCAATCTTCATGAATACCAGGCCGATGCCGAGGCTGTGGAAAATCATGATGTGAACCAATATTGCAACCTCCTGGCGAAGGTTGCCTTGATGTCGGCCGACTTCAAACTCGCCAATCATTTTAATCATTCACTCACCTTAAAACGAATTATCATGATGAAATCCATCAAAAAGAAAATGCGTGTGTGGAAAGTAGCGGCCGTTGCACTGATCCTGGCCGGCTTCTTCTTCATGGTGGCCTGTCAAGACCAGGTCATCAGCGAAGCCACTGATATAGCCAAGTTATCAACCGTGGCCCTGGAGGTCCCCAAAGAGGTTCAGGACAGGTTTGATCAATTGCAAAAAGAGAAACCCAATGCCAAGTTTGTCATCATCGAACTGGACGACGCCGGGCAGGCCAAACTGGAAAGCATGAAACCGGTGATGGAAGAACTGATGCGCAGTGGCGACAAAACCATCGCCTCTCTAAATGTCATGAAGCCCACTGCCCCACCTTCCCAGCCTGTGAGAAATTTTGTGATCGTGGAGTACAAGCCCGGATTTGAACAGATCAGCGAGAACTCCAAGAATGGCGATATCTATACCGTCGTGGAAGAGTCAGCTACCCCGGTCGGCGGACTGGAAGTCGTCGCCCGGACCATTTCTTCCAATTTGCAGTATCCGGCCGAAGCCGCGAAGAAGGGGATTGAAGGAACGGTATTCATCTCGTTCGTGGTCAACAAAGACGGTTCGCTATCGGACTTCGAGCTAAAAAAAGGTGTGGATCCTGTGATTGACAAAGAGGCGCTTCGCGTGGCACAGATGCTTCCCGCCTGGAACCCGGGCAAACAAAATGGCATGGCCGTGCGTCAACAATTTGTGCTGCCGGTCGCATTCCGGGTATCGCGAGATATACCAAAGGACGCCGCTCAAATCGAGCCCATCGATCAGCCTCTCAAAGTGTCGACCAAACTCGTCCAGGAACAAGGCAAAAGCGTTGTTAAGGGAACGGTTACCGATGCTTCCGGAAATCCGCTGCGGGGCACCAATATTGTTGTCATGGGCACTACAATCGGCACCTTGAGTGACAGCCAGGGAAATTTCAGCCTGGAAGTAGTCTCCTCGGGGCAGCTTGCCGTTTCGTTTGTTGGATTTAAAACGGAGCTTGTTTCATTCTGATGATCACATGAAAAGGACTGGTTGTCTACTTCAACCAGTCCTTTATTTCTTCGTAGGGAATTAATATTTCTGTAGGGCCCGTGGCAAAGGCTGCGATCTCGTAATTGTTGTAATAAAATACGATCCCCTCTTTCTTAAAACCGTAGTTCTGGTTCAACTGAAACTTGTCGTCGGCGAATTCAAAATAGTTGGCGTTTAGTGAGGCGGTGTCGGCCAAGCTGCGCACGTGACGAAATGCTTTCTCGCCTGCTTTAAGTAACGCCTCCTGGTAGCCGTGGCGAAGGAGATGGCTTAGTGTGAACTCCGCACCTGTCCGGGGATTCACATTGATGTAGTAAACGCCGTAGCTGCCATGTGCAGCACCTGCATAATATTCTTCATGGACGGACAGGCTCAACAAAGTATCGATCAATGTCTCTACGGTCACATGGCCCTTGTAGTACCATCCCCCCGGCACATCGGGCGATTCCTTTCGGAAATCTTCATAATCCTGGACAAACTCTGCACCGATCTGCTCCATGGCCTTTCCCTCAGCCTCGGGGTTGCCCATGCTCACTGTGCCGTCGATGTCCCGCTTGAGTTGGATCGCTACGGCGGTGTCCAGTCCCGTAAAGACGGGGTAGGTCACTTCGTAAAAAGCGCATTGCAGCGAGTCGGTCTTGCACCCTCCCGGCGACTCCACCCGAAAAGTCTTATTCTGGAACGTGATGACACGCCCCGTTTTCTCTCCCTTTTTTGTACACGCCACCGCGATGAGGGCAAGCGCGACGGCGGGAACAAGGTGCCTCATCCTAATCCTACTTCGGAGTGTTGAATATTTCGTTCAGTTTTCTCTCCAACGCCGGTCCGCGCAAATTCTTGGCGATGATCACGCCCTTGGGATCCAGCAGCACCGAGAAAGGAATGCCGGTGATGTTGTAAGTCTTGGCCGCTTCCGACTGCCAGTATTTCAAATCCGACACATGCGTCCAGGTGAGGTTGTCTTCTCCGATGGCCCGCATCCAATCTTCTTTGCGGCGGTCCAAAGACACGCCAAACACAGTGAAGCCTTTGTCTTTAAACTTGTTATAGACCCGTACCACGTTGGGGTTCTCCTGGCGGCAGGGGCCGCACCATTTTGCCCAGAAATCCACCAGCACATATTTACCTTTCATGGACGACAACTTCACCACCTGGCCAGTAGTATCCGGAAGCGCTATTTCGGGCGCGGGTTGACCAATGGCGATGGTCTTCATGGTATTCACCAAGGTGACGAACGCCTTGGCGTGGTCGTAGTTGGGCCATTCTTTTTTCAGTTTGTTGGCCACGTCGAGATAGACATCAAAGTATTGATCTTTGTCGAGCACCGTTCCACCTTGCAGCAAATTGATCACGCCCAAAGAGGGCGGTTCGTTGCGCAGCAGTTCGGCCACCTGGTCGCGGCTCTTTTTAATGAGCTGCATATACGTGTCCTGGAGGGCCGCCATTTTCTTTTCATCGTGCGCCTGTACGGCAACCTGGAAGTCGCCATTCAGTTTGGCAATCTCCGGCGACGATTCGCCACTGCGCAGGATGCCTTGGGTCTTGCGGATCACCTCGATCTCGGGCGAACCTTTCACTTCGGCAAACCCGTTCGGGTCATTACCATCCACGTTCACTTCGACATTGCTTTTATAGAGGATCAGGTCGATGGATTGCTGGCCATAGAAGCTGATCTTGTAATAGCCCGGTTGCGACAGGGGTACCTTTTTGGAGAATGTATAGTTGCTCTTCAACTGGATGGTATCCTGCCAGCCACCGCCGTTCTTCATTTCCTGGATCACGATCTGGCCGGTCTGGGGGAAGCCCACCTTACCGCTCACGGTCACCGTCCACGTGTCGCCAGCGACAGCATTTGCTTCAGCATTCTGCTTCGAAGAGAACGAGCAGGAGAGTGAAATCGCAAAGAGCAGAAAAAAGAATGCCGACCGCTTCAACCGCGGGAGGTTCGATGCACCCTTTTTTACGGGGTGGTTTTTATTTTCGGCGATGGGGTCCATCGCGTTGGGGGTCGTTGTCATACCTCTTCCAGTTTTTTAGTTATCAATGCATTGGCCACTTTCGGGTCGGCCTTTCCCTTACTGCGCTTCATCACCTCGCCCATGAACATGCTGACGATGTTTTTTTTGCCTTTCTTATATTCTTCCACCTTCAGCGGAAATTCTTTGATCACTTCGTCGATGATGGGGAGTATAGCATCCTGGTTGCTGTCCTGGATCACATTCAATTGTTGTGCCACCTGCAGCGCCCCCTTGTTCGGATTTTTAAATAGTTCGGGGAAAACCCGTTGTGAGGCTATAGAGAAGCTGATCGTATTATCGTCCACCAGGTTCATAAGCTCTACCAGCACGTGTGGCGGAATGGGGAATTCATCCGCAGACAGGGTAAGCTCGTTCAAATACGATTTCACCGGGCCCATCACCCAGTTGGATGCGGCCTTATAGTTCTTGGTGAGCTTGCACACCTCCTCGAAATAGAGCGCCACGTCTTTTGAATCGGTCAACACCTGGGCATCGTATTCGGAGAGGTGGAATTCCTTTGTGTATTTGTTGTACAGATCGCGGGGAAGTTGGGGCATCGAGGCCTTGATCTTGGCCAGCCATTCTTCCGAAACTTTGAGCGGGCTGAGGTCGGGATCGGGGAAGTAGCGATAGTCGTTCAGCTCTTCTTTCGTACGCATGCTATACGTGAGTCCATTGCTGGCATCGAACGTGCGGGTCTCCGAGAAGATGACGTTGCCTTTTTCGGTTTCAATGATCTGGCGTTCGATCTCGTGATCGATGGCGCGCTGCACGTTGCGGATGGAGTTCATGTTCTTTACCTCCACTTTCTTTCCGAACTCTTTTGCCCCCACCCGCATGACGGAAATGTTGGCGTCACAACGCAGTGAGCCTTCTTCCATGTTGCCGTCGCAAATGTCGAGGTAACGGACCAGTTTGCGGACTTCCGTGAGATAAGCGTAAGCCTCGTCGGAGGTTTTAATGTCGGGTTGAGTCACGATCTCGATGAGGGGAACACCTGCGCGGTTAAAATCCACCAGCGTATCGGTCTCCAGGGCCAAGTGCATGGACTTGCCGGCATCCTCTTCGATGTGGATGCGGTGGAGCTCGATGTTGCGCTCTCCTTCTTTTGTATTGATCGTCACATAGCCGCCCACGCAAATGGGGGTACGATCTTGTGTGATCTGATAGCCTTTGGGAAGATCGGGATAGAAATAGTTCTTCCGGTCGAAGATGTTGAATCGCGTGATGGTGGAGTGGCAGGCCAACCCCATTTTGATGGCATACTCTACCACGGTCTTGTTCAGCCGCGGCAAGGTGCCGGGGTGTGCCAAGGTAACGACCCCCACGTTTGTGTTTGGCAAGCTTCCGTATTCTGCCGAGTCGCTGTTGTAGATTTTACTTTTGGTCAGCAACTGCGCGTGTACCTCGAGGCCGATCACGGCGATATACTTATCTCTGATTGACTTATCCATGTCTTCTCTTTTACCATCCAAGCTTTATAGCCTGGCATTTCATTTCTTAAATACAGCCTTCTCTAACCGGTCGATCCTTTCGGCATTATCTGCCAATTTCATGAGCGCTCGTGAATTTTCAGCCGACACCAGGTTTAGCTTGATCACTTCCCCATTTAGGTCCTTGACGTCAGATTTAAGATCGCTAACATCCAATTTCAAGTTTCCGATCTCAGCCTCAACGCGATCCATTCTGTCGACCAGCCCGTCCACTTGTCCGGTCAAATGATCCACGCGTTCCGTCAAATAATCAACACGTTCAGTCAAATGGTCAACACGTTCAGTCAAATGATCAATACGCTTGTTTAACCCCTCAATCTGATCCGAAATACGATCCGACTTCCTGAGCGACTCCGCCAGCAATTCTTCAATCCTCGATTGATTCTCCATAACATACATAGTTTTAAAATTTACAACTTGTTATTTTATGAGGATCAAAAATCTTGGTTCTACTCTCTTAACTCTTCGACCCGGCTGCTGAGTTCATCAATCCGGGTCGCCAATATCGCTAGCGTTGTTATGACACCGTCCACTTTTTTTGTCAGTCCATCGAGCCGGGTACCGAAGTAGCCGATTCGCGTGGTCAGCAAATCCCTTTCGTTCGTGGGCAGTTCAAATTTTTTCAGTAACTCTGTTAGCAATTCTTCTATCCTCGCCTGGTTTTCCATAACGTTTATCATTTAGGTTTAATGTGCTATGCATAACGAGGATCAAATCAAGTATCAAAAACAGGGTCTTATTTCATTATCAATTTACGTGCTTTTTCAGTAACGGCATCCAATCCGCTTAAGTTCTTTCCACCGGCTGTCGCGAAAAAGGGTTGACCTCCCCCACCGCCGTCGATTTCCTTGGCCAATTCCTTCACGAGGTTGCCGGCATGGTAAGTGTTGGTCTGAGCCAGCTTCTCGCCGATCATCACCGCCACCTGCGGTTTGCCATCCACATCGGCCGCCAACACCAACAAGAGATCGTCGAATTGGTTGCGCAAGCCATAGGCGATGTTTTTCAACACATCGGCTGTGGGAACGGAGACCTTTTCAAGGATGAGGTGATAACCATTTTGCTTTACGGCTTTCAACGCCAATTTATCTTTCAACTGGTTGGCCTGTTCCTGCTGATACACCTCCAGCTTTTTCTCCAGGGCATGCTTTTCGTCCAGGAGATTCTTTGTCGTGGCAATGAGGTCCTTCGGATTTTTCAAAAGGCTTTTCACCTGGTCGAGGATATCCACCGACTCCCGTACAAAACGCTCGGCCTCCTCGGCGGTGATGGCTTCGATCCGGCGAACCCCTGCCGCTACCGAACTTTCGGACACGATCTTGAACAACCCGATCTGACCTGTGGACGACACGTGCGTACCGCCACAAAGCTCTACCGAAAATTTCGGATCAAAGGTAATGACCCGGACAAAGTCACCATATTTTTCGCCAAACAAGGCCATGGCCCCCAGGGTTTTGGCTTGTTCGATGGGCACGTTTCTTCTTTCGTCCAGCACGATGTCCTCCCTCACTTTCCGGTTCACGATGTCCTCCACCTTGCGAATTTCTTCCGGTGTCATGGCGGTAAAGTGCGAAAAGTCGAAGCGGAGGATTTTGTCGTTTACCAACGAACCCTTTTGCTCCACGTGCTTGCCCAACACCTGGCGCAGCGCGGCGTGCAGTAAGTGTGTAGCCGAGTGGTTGTCCATGCTCAACTGTCGTTTATGACGGTCGACCACGGCATGAAAAGTAGCCTCCATGTTCACCGGCAGCTTGTCGGCAAAATGGACGATGAGCTCGTTTTCTTTTTTTGTATCGGTAATAAAAATTTTCTCGTTCGCGCTTTCGATGTATCCCGTGTCACCTTCCTGTCCGCCACTTTCAGCATAGAATGGGGTGCGGTCAAATACCAATTGAAAAAGCTCTTTATTCTTCTGCTTCATCTTGCGATACTTCACCACGTTCACTTCCGATTCCAGGTGGTCATAGCCAATGAACTCGGGTTTCTGATCGTCGCCTACCAATACCCAATCACCGGTCTCTTTTGCAGCGTCGGCTTTGGAGCGGCTCTTCTGTTTCGCCATCTCTACCTTGAAGCCATCTTCGTCAACAGAAAAACCTCTCTCCCGTGCGATCAACGACGTGAGGTCGAGCGGGAATCCGAAAGTATCGTACAGTTCGAAGGCTTGTTCGCCGGTCAGGGTCTTGTTCGCAAGTTCCCCTTCGAGGCTCTCAATGCGTTTCAATCCTTTATCGAGTGTTCTCAGGAACGCGTTCTCTTCTTCAAAGATCACTTTGCTGACATAGTCTTTTTGCGCCTCCAATTCCGTGAACACGTCTTTCAATTGATTCGATAACACGGGTAGCAGCGAATAGAGGAAAGGCTCCTTAAAATTCAAGAACGAATATCCATAGCGCACGGCTCTTCTCAGGATGCGGCGGATCACATAGCCGGCACCGGTGTTGGAAGGAAGCTGCCCATCGGCAATGGCAAACGACACCGCGCGAATGTGATCGGCGATGACCCGCATGGCGATATCCGTTTTCTCACTGCTGCCCTGACGTGGGTTGGTCAGATACGTTGTGTCCTGGTAGGCAATGTTCGATTGTTCGGAGATGAAACGGATGAGCGGTGTAAAAACATCGGTGTCGTAGTTCGAGCTCACCAAGTTGATGGCACGACACAACCGTTCGAAGCCCATACCCGTATCCACGTTCTTGTTGGGAAGGGGCTTGAGCAGGGTTAGGTTGGAGCGCAGCTTTTCGCGGGCGGCTTTCTTGTCGGCTCCTTTATAGTCGAGGTCGAATTTCAACATTTCGCCGCTGCCTCCCTTTTGGGGATTCCAATAGCGCTCGAATTCCATGAACACAAGATTCCATATTTCAATGACCTGGGGATGGTCGTTGTTGACCAACTCCCGGCCGGGCACGGCTTTTCTTTCGGCATCCGATCGCAAATCGACGTGGATTTCCGAACAGGGTCCACAAGGCCCGAGATCGGCCATCTCCCAAAAATTATCCTTTTTACTGCCTTGGATGATGCGGTCTTCGCTCACGAACGACTTCCAGAGGTCGAATGCCTCCTGGTCGAAGGCCAGGTTATCGTCTTTGTCGCCGCCAAACACGCTCACGTAGAGCCGGTCTTTGGGCAGTTTGTATTCCACTGTCAACAGTTCCCAGGCCCATTCGATGGCTTCTTTTTTAAAATAGTCGCCAAAAGACCAGTTTCCCAGCATTTCGAACATGGTGTGGTGGTAGGTATCGATCCCCACCTCTTCCAGGTCGTTGTGTTTTCCGCTCACTCTCAGGCACTTCTGGGTGTCGGCAATGCGCGGGCTCTTCGAAATCGCGTTCCCGAGAAAAAAGTCCTTGAATTGCACCATACCAGAGTTGGTGAAAAGCAAGGTAGGGTCGTTTTTCAGCACCAGAGGTGCAGAAGGGACGATAGTGTGGCCTTTTGAGGCAAAAAAATCTAAAAACTTACGTCTGATCGAACCCGAGTCCATTACCTGTTGTGTGGTTTAAAAATTTTGAACGTTACGATTTTTACTATCTTAGCCCGCAAAAAAATACGGCAAGCCACAAAATTAAGCGCATATGACGGAGAATAAGCAGGTATCGGGGATTTTTTTATGGCTTGGATCACCTTTAAACGCTTAATGTTTTCCCGGACCTGATGTCGAACTTCAAGTACCACTACAATCCGAAAACCTGCCAATACGAACGCGCCCGCTGGGATGTGAAGGAGATTTTGTGGTATGTCGCCGGATTGGTTACACTCGGGCTCCTGTTTTGCGGGGCCATGATCTTCGCCCACGACTCGTTCATCGAAACAGAGACTGAAAGAATACTCCGAGCGGAGAATCAGGTGCTTGAAAAACACAAACCCGTGCTCGAAGAACAACTGACCACCGTGGAAGCCACGCTGGTGAGCCTGAAAGAAGACGATAAGGCGCTCTACACCAAGGTATTCAACAGCGACCTGCCCCAATCGGAAACCTCCGCCTCTACCCTCACCAAAGAAAAAATTCTCCTCGCCGACGCCGCTGGTTTCAAGGACATGATGGAAATCCTGAAGTCCAAGTCGGAAGCGCTGCAAAAAACCTCTGCTAAAAGCAATGCCTTTTTTGGCAACACCACCCACATCACCAAAGACCAGTTCGACATCATGGGTTCCATACCCTCCACGCAACCCGTGGCAAACACACAATTGGATCTGTTGGTGTCGGGCTTTGGCGAACGCATCAATCCTTTTCACAAAGGCAACTATAAACATCCCGGTGTTGACTTTGCAGCTGCGCGCGGCACGGAAGTGTCGGTCACCGCGAATGGCAAAGTGATCACGGTCAGCCGGACTACGCTGCAAGCGGGCTATGGCAACTACATTGACGTAGACCACGGCCACGGCTTCGTGACCCGTTATGCACACTTGGAAGAGATCAAGGTGCAGCGCGGACAAAACGTTTCGAAGGGCACCGTGATCGGCACCGTAGGCAGCAGCGGCGGTTCCACCGCGCCACACCTTCACTACGAAGTGATCCGTGAGGGCGAACCCGTTGACCCTGCACGTTACCTGATGGAAGGATTGTCGAGCGAGCAACACATGAAGTTGCTGAAACTAAGTTCCAAACAAAACCAGTCACTGGACTAATGGGAAAAGTTAAATACCGATACAATCCGAAGACCTGTAAATACGAGCCCTGGTATCTGAGAGGAAAAGCGCTGCAAGATCAAGCCGCTATCTTCATCGGATTGTCGTTCCTCCTGGGTGGACTCTTTTATTTTGGCTACACGCGCAACTTCGATTCACTGGAAGAACAGTTGCTGAAAAAGAAGAACATCACTTTAAAAGTAGAGTGGCAAATCCTGGAAGACCGCATTCAGGCGGCCACCGCCGACTTGAATACGCTGGTAGAACGCGACGACAAGAACTATCGCGTCATCCTCGACTCCAGCCCGCTGGCACCCGAGATCCGCGAAGGCGGTGTAGGGGGTAGTGAAAAATTCAGCACCGAAGGATTGAAGGATTATCCCACGGTGATCTCCGACTACGCCATCCTGGAAAAACTGAGAAGTAAAGTCGACGTGGAGGTGCAATCCTATAAAGAACTCAACTCCATTCTCACCGAACGCATAGAAATGTGGGCATCGCGCCCTGCCATCCAGCCGATCAACAACAAACAACTGGAACGGCTACACATGAGTTATGGGGCGCGTTTTCACCCCATCTACCATCGCTACATGGAACACAAGGGGCTTGACTTTTCGGCTGCCAACGGCACGCCTGTATACGCCACGGGCGATGGAAAAGTGATCATGGCCCACTACTCCAGTTCCTATGGCAATGTGATCTACCTCAACCACGAGCACGACTATGAAACCCGCTATGCCCATCTCTCCCGCTTCGCTGTGAAGGAGGGCGACGTGGTGAAGCGCGGCCATGTGATCGGCTATGTGGGCAACACCGGAACGTCGGTTTCGGATCATTTGCATTATGAAGTGCTGTTCAAAGGCCAGCACGTGAATCCCATCAATTTCTTCCAGCGCGATCTGAACAACAAAGAGTACGAACGCCTCATTGAAGCCGGCAGCACCGACGCCAAAGTGCTGGATTGATTTCCGAATAAAATAATGCACAGTCCATGAGCCTCTTGAACGAACCAGGAGGCTTCCTTTCGTTTTTTGCTTGTAGCTTTATGAAATCTCCGTTTCTTTGTATTCCGTTCTACAAATCCCTTTCGCATGCGCCCCTTATTCCTGTTCATTTTCATTTCGATCTCCACTGCACTAACCGCCCAGGTGGTTGACAGCACGGTGGTGGATAGCACTGCGGCCAAACCACCCGCACCCCGTGTGGTGAAAGACACCGTGACGCTGGTCGGCGTGGGCGACATCATGATGGGCACAAACTACCCGGAAAGCATGCTTCCGCCAGATGACGGTGCGTTCCTCATGAAAGACGTGGAGCCATACCTGAACGATGCCGATGTCACCTTCGGCAACCTGGAAGGCACGCTGCTCGACACCGGCGGAACCCCAAAAACCTGTCGCGATCCCAAAGTGTGTTATGTCTTCCGGACGCCCGTCCGGTTTGTAAAGAATTTGAAGAGCGCCGGGTTCGATATGATGAGCCTGGCCAACAACCACGCCGGTGATTTTGGCGAAACAGGCCGTCAAAGCACCATGAAAACCCTGAACGCAGAAGACATCAAACATGCCGGGCAAGTGGTTCAGAAATACGTGTTGCTCACCAAAGACAGCCTCACCTACGGCCTCGTGGCTTTCGCTCCCAACAGCGGCTGTGTGAACCTGAACGACCTGGAAGGCGCCAAACAATTGGTGGCCCACCTGGATTCGATCTGCGACATCGTGATTGTATCATTTCACGGGGGCGCTGAGGGTGCGCAATATCAAAATGTGCCCCGTACCCACGAGCTCTTCCACGGCGAGGACCGCGGCGACGTCTATAAGTTCTCGCATATCCTGATCGACGCTGGCGCCGATGTGGTGTTTGGACACGGACCGCATGTTACGCGTGCCGTTGAGGTGTATAATGAGCGGTTCATTGCCTATAGCATGGGTAACTTTTGTACCTACCGGGGCATTAGCGTATCGGGGGTGAATGGCCTCGCCCCCATTATCAAGCTTTATACCGATGCACATGGCAAGTTTTACAAGGGTAAAATCACACCCACCTATCAAACTTATGGCGGCGGCGTGAAAGTTGATCCTCAAAATCAGGTAATTAAGAGGATACAGGAGCTTACAAAAAAAGATTTCCCGGAATCAAAAATTCAGATTGCCGAGAATGGTTTAATTACTTACCTTGCTCAATAACATGGCGTATAAGGAAAAGGAAATCGAGAAACTTTACTACTCCATTGGAGAAGTTGCAGAAATGTTTAGCGTGGCTCCCTCACTCATTCGTTTTTGGGAATCGGAGTTTGACCTCATTAAGCCGAAGAAGAACCGCAAAGGAAATCGTCAGTTCACCAAGGAGGACATTGATCATGTCCGGACGATCTACCACCTCGTAAAAGAAAAAGGCTTTACCCTGCAAGGTGCCAAAGAGATGCTGCGCAACGACACCCAGGCCGTGCGCGACAAAATGGAGTTTATGGACTCACTGAAAAAAGTTCGCAGCTTCCTGGTGGAGCTCCGCGAGAAATTGCATTGATCGTTTCCTTTCATTCTTTCATCACGATGTCGTAAACAAGCGAAGAAAACCCTTCGCCCGTCTTTTGTTCGATCCTCCCTTATTTTTTTACCCGCATGGATCAGAACAGGCTGTCATTGCTCGCCCTTCACTTTATTCCCGGCATCGGAAATCACCTGGTCCGCCAGTTGATCAGCTATTGTGGCTCCGCTGAAAAAGTGTTCCGCACACCCCGTGGTAAACTCTTGAAAATCCCCGGCGTGGGCATGGTCACGGCCGAGAGCATCCTCTATGGTCATCCCTTCAAGCTCGCGGAAGCCGAGATGGTTCGCGCTGAAAAAGAAAACGTGCAACTCATTTTTTTCACCGACAAAAATTATCCATCAAGGCTAAAGCAGATCAACGATGCACCCTCGTTGCTCTATGCCCGTGGCAACATCGATTTTGAGATCCCCAAAACGGTGGGCATCATCGGCACCCGAAGGGCCACACCCTATGGCAAACAATGCGTGGATGACCTGGTGACAGCCCTGGTGCCTCACACACCCCTCATCGTGAGCGGGCTGGCCTATGGCATCGACATTCACGCACACCGGCAGGCGTTGAAAAACAATCTACCCACCGTGGGGGTCATGGGCAGTGGCATTGATGTGATCTACCCTTCGCTTCATATTGAAACGGCCCGGCGCATGGAAGTCAAGGGCGGTCTCATCACCGAAAATCCTTTTGGCACCCGGCCCGACGCGCATAATTTTCCTGCCCGCAACCGCATCATCGCCGGACTTTCAGACGCGCTCATTGTCGTGGAAGCGGCCGAAAAAGGCGGGGCGCTCATCACGGCCGAAATCGCTAATAGTTATAACAAAGATGTATTTGCTTTTCCGGGGAATGTGGGCCAAAGTTTTTCGGAGGGATGCAACGTCCTGATCAAATCCAACAAGGCAAACCTGATCACCCACGTGAAAGACCTGGAGTATCATATGAACTGGAGCGCCGGTGTGAAGCCCCTGAAAAAGAGAATACAATTCGACCTCGGGGACTATGACGCCGACGAGCAGGAAGTATTGAAGCGGCTCCTGGAAAACAACCACCAACTCACCATCGACGAGATCAGTTGGCGGACAGCCTTGCCAATCGGCAAACTGGCGTCTATTTTATTGGGGTTGGAATTGAAGAACATTGTAGCGGCCCTTCCCGGGAAAGTCTACAAGTTGTTGGTGGGATAGCTTATTGTCCCTGGTCCTTCTGGTTGCATTTTTCTTTGATCACCTCGTAGGCTTTCAAATCGCCCAGTTCGCCGGCTTTGCTCAGGTCGAGACAGCCGTTTTTCATGTCGCCGAACTCGATGCGCAGGATACCCCGCATATAGTAAGCATCCACGTTCTTGGGATTGATCTGGATGATCTTGGAACAGTCGTTGATCGCATCTTCATAGGCTTGCAAAAACTGTTTGGCTTTGCCGCGGTTGAAGTAGGCCTCGATGTAGTTTTCGTTGATGGTGATGGCCGATGTGAAATCGGCAATGGCGCCGTAGTAATCCTGGAGCTTCATCTTCACATTGCCACGGGCAAAGAAAGCGTCGGCAAATTTCGGATTCTTTTCGATGGCGGTGTTGTAGTCCTTCATGGCACCGTGGCGATCATCGAAGTTGTCTTTGATATTGCCGCGGATGAAGTATGCCGGTGCATAGTTGGGGTCGATATCGAGGGCCTTGTTCAGGTTCAGCAGCGATTCCATGAACTCGTGTTTTTCATAAAGTTCACGGCCTCTTTGGGTGAGGTCCTTGGCATTTTGTGCATGGGACAAGATCGAAAAAAGCAACAAGCCAAAAAGAATAAAACCGGGACGCTTCATAATATCGAATTTAAACAAAGTTAACAGATAAAGGTCAGGCCTCCGGCGAGAAGTAATATTTTCAATGCTTTGGGAATATTTCGTCCGCCATTTTCCATGCGGCGTTGAATTGGGTTGGATCAATGCCGGTGGCCACGCCCTTTTCTTCCAAAAAGGCCAGGATGGTTTCGGTGGCCAGGTTGCCCACCAGGTCGTCGTTGGCCATGGGGCATCCGCCAAAGCCTTTGATGGCGCCATCGAAACGGCGGCAACCCGCCTCATAGGCGGCTGCGATCTTTTCGCGGGCCGCTTGCGGCGTGGAGTGAAGATGAACACCGATTTCGGCTTGCGGATGGCGCGCCGATAGCGTGGTGAACAAGGACCGGATCGCGGCCGGCGTAGACACGCCAATCGTATCGGCCAGGGACGTGACATCGGAGCCGAGGACCATCAACCGGTCCACAAATTGCGCGACGCCGTCGGCGTCATACGGATCGCCATAAGGATTTCCAAAACCCATGCTGATGTAGGTCACCAATTTTTTCCCCGACCGCAGGCATATGTTCTTGATCGCCTCCAAAGTTTGTAAGGCTTCGGCAATGGACTTGTTAGTGTTGCGTTGCTGAAACGTTTCGGACATAGACAACGGGAAGCCCAGGTAAGTAATGCGTTCAAAGGTTGCCGCGTCTTCCGCTCCCCGGGTATTGGCGACGATGACCAACAGTTTGGAGGCCCCTCCATCCCAATCCAGCCGGTTCAATACGTCGGCCGTATCGTGCAGTTGAGGGATCGCTTTTGGCGATACAAAGCTTCCCGCATCGATTGTGTCGAAGCCTACTTTCAGCAACTGGTTAATATAATTAACTTTCAACATTGTGGGTATGAATGTGGACAGGCCTTGCATGGCATCGCGCGGACATTCGATCAGTTTCATAGGCGATTATGATTTTTTTAGGGAAGCGGGGAAGGAAAAAAGCCGGATTAAACATACAACCGAAAGCCGGTAACTCGCAATGAAAGGCGAATATTTACAACCAACGGAGGCTAATGCGCTTCGTCCCCGATTTTTATAGTTTTACAAGAAAAGAAAGATTAACCGTCTATTGAAACCACTCTACCACTAACACTATGCCTCTACCGGAATTTAGCGGCGCCCTGGGTATTAAACGAGCCGCCCATCTGTTACGACGGGCAACGTTCGGGGCGACCAAACAGCAGATCGATGTCTTTGCCGCATTGACCCCTGCACAAGCCATCACTTCCCTCTTCCGGCAATCACTACCCGACCCTGCCCTACCCATCGACCCCAAAACGGGTCAGGTATGGGTGCTGACGCCGGTGACCGATGCCAACAGCATGGACCTCGACAGTTTCCTCCGGAAATGGATCATCGGCCAGATGATCAGTGCCGGCGTGCCCTCGGGGATCTCACTCGCCTATAGCGCCCGTGAAAAGATGGTGCACTTTCTGCACACGCATTTCACCACCATCATGTCGAAGGTGAGCAACAGCCGTTCGATCTATTACCAGAACCAGTTGTTCCGAACGTTTGCCCTGGACGCCTTGAATAGTAACCCCGCTATCAATTTCAAAAACCTTACCGTGAAGATCAGCGTCGACAACGCCATGTTGCGCGTGTTGGACGGCAACCTGAACGTGAAGGGAAGCGAAAACGAAAACTACGCCCGCGAATTGCTGGAGCTTTACTCCATCGGCCGCGGTCTCGAAGGCACCCTGCCGCCAACGACCGAGCAAGGCGACTACGGTGTTTATAAGGAAGACGATGTGAAGGCCGCAGCCAGAGTGTTGTCAGGCTGGGATGTGGACGAAGACTTTGCCAACCTCGATCCGGACACCAACCTGCCCCGGGGCAAAGTGAAAGGCTCGCCCACCAATGCCTCGTCGCACGACAACACCACAAAACAATTCAGCGTGCATTTTGGAAATGCCACCGTCCAACCCAACCCTGCGTTGCTGAACGGCGGCAATCCCACGGAAGCAAGCGCCCTGGACGAAATCAGTCAGTGGATCGATCTGATCTATTCCAGCCCCCAAACGGCGAAGAACATTTGCTGGAAGATCTACCGCTTCTTTGTGTATGCACCGCATACGCCCGAAGAAAGCATCGTCATCGACGGCGCGATCATTGCCGAAATGGCCAATACGTTTGCCGCCGGCGGCTTTAAACTGCAACCCGTCATCGAGAACTTGTTGCGCAGCCAACACTTTTATGAAGCCACGGCAGGCACGGTAACCGACGACAACTTCGGAGGCATCATCAAGTCGCCCATCGACCTGATCATCCCTACCTTGCGTTTCTTCGACATTACCGTACCCGGCATCACCGTTTCCACGACTGACTTTTATGCGGCCACCGGCGAGATCGAAACGCAGGTGACGACGCAGGCCATGAAATTCTATGAGCCTTCGGATATTGCCGGATACGAATCCTATTTCCAATTTCCCATCTATCACCGCTGGTGGATCACGCCGAACACGTTGGCCAACCGTTACAACTTCATCCGCACGCTGATCACCACCATGGAACAAGGCATGTTCAAGGTGAACGTCTATGATTTTGTAAAGAACAACATCCCGGACGCCATCGCCGCCGATGCACGACTGCTCACCATGGAACTGGCCAAGTACCTGCTCCCGGTGACAGACAATTTAACTTTCGACGATGCAGCCGATGATACTTCCGGCCTGACCGCCAAGCGTCTCAACTATTTCAAGGAACGCTTCCTGCAAACTTTTGACGAAGCCTATTGGACCACACGCTGGAACGCCAACGAGCCCGATTTGCGCGACCAGTTGGAATACCTGTTCAACAGCATGCTGCAGTCGCCCGAATATCAACTTGCCTAAAGACAAAAGACATGAACAAATCGAGAAGAGACTTTTTAAAGAAGCTTCCGTTGGCGATGAGCATACCCTTCGCGATCGGAGGCGTTCCCCTGCGTGTGTTGGGCGAAGGCAGCTCTTTGGCGCGCATGGCAGCGGCCAGCGGCAACGACCGCGTGCTGATCATTCTTCAATTAGCCGGCGGCAATGACGGATTGAATTGCCTTATCCCCGTTGAAAAATACGACGAGTACCACACCCGCCGCGCCAACATCGCCATCCCTGCAAAAAACAGTTTACGCAAATACATTCCCCTGGACAGCACGTTGCCGTCAGACGCTCAAGTAGGGCTTCACCCCGACATGTTGGCGATGAAAGGCTTGTATGACCAAGGACGCGTTACCTTCGTGCAAGGCGTATCCTACAAGAACAACAACGGCTCCCACTTCCGGGGCCGCGACATCTGGTTCATGGGCGGTTCTGCCGATGACTACTACCAATCCGGTTGGGTTGGACGTTATTTGGAGGGAGAATTTGCTCCCAAGAAATATCCGCAAGATTTTCCCAATGCCGAAATGAAAGACCCATTGGCCATCGAAATGGGTAACGACGTGTCGCTCATTTTCCACCAGCAGGGAAACATCCCCACCTCCATCTCGATCAGCAGCCCTGAAGCATTCGCGAAACTGGTAGGCGAACTGGAGGGCTTCATCGACGAAGAAGTGGATCCCCGCGGTTTGCCTCCCGAATATTTGCAAGGCTCTCCCTATTATAAAGAATTGGACTGGATCCTGAGCCTGGAAGATAAATCCAAGGACTATGCACAGCGTTTGGCCGAAGTGTATGAGGCGGGGGGCAAAACTTCCGTGACCTATCCGGAAAACTACCCTTTCAATGCGCCAAAAGGAAGTTTGAAAAACCCGCTGTCGGAACAATTAAGGTTGGTTGCCCAATTGCTCGCAGGCGGATGCCAAACTAAAGTATTCCTGGTGAAAGTAGGCGGTTTCGATACGCACGCCGACCAGGTTGAAAAATACGATACCACCATGGGCGGTCACGCCGCATTGATGTATCACATCTCAACGGCCATGAGCGCGTTCCAGCAAGACCTGCGCTCGCGCGGCATGGAAGAGCGGGTGCTAAGCGTCACCACATCAGAATTCGGACGACGCATCCAGTCCAACGGCAGCTATGGCACCGACCACGGCACCGGTGGGCCGCTGTTTATTTTTGGTCGCGGCGTCCAGCCTGGGGTGGTCGGCAAGGTGCCGGACCTGTCGAAAGGCAACGTCGACATGCAATACGACTACCGGCTCGTCTATGGGAACATCATGAAAGACTGGATGCTGGTGGACGACACCCGTCTCAACGAGATCTTCCCCGGCCTGATGACCTCCACCGGAACGACAGATGGTGTGACCTTCCAGGCATTACCGCTGGCACAGCAGATCATCACCGGCACGGAAGGATTTATCAGCAGCCGTTTCTCACTGGGCGAATGCTACCCGAATCCCGCCAAGGACAAAACGTCCCTGTCGTTTACATTGAACAACACCAACCAGGTGAATGTGGACCTGATGGACAACCAGGGAAAAGTGGTGAAGGCCATGGTGAATGGCGTATATGAACCGGGTGAGCATAAAATTGATGTGGAGCTCACCGGTTTGCCGACCGGCCACTATATTTATCAGTTCAAGACCGGATCTTATAAAGAGTCCAAGAAACTAGTGATCATAAAATAAAACCTAAGACCCTTACCCGTGATGAAACGACGCTACCTGGTGCTGCTATGTTTTCTTATAGCCGCTACCGTCAACGCCCAGGAAAAAAAACGATCCGGTTCCGATAAAAAACGAAAATCGGCCGCCTACAACAAGAAGGCAAAAGAAGACGACAAATTTTTAGAGAAGCAATGGTGGCTCGGCTTCAAGGCCGGTCCCAACTTGTCGAAGGTGTCGGTAGACAAAACCTATGCCGTGGTCTCTCCCACCAATTATGATGCGTCCAGCATCGGCAAGACCTACAAAAATTTCAGCCTGATGGGCTCACAAGCCACCCTCGAGGTATCGTTCTACTTTAAAGGATTCCTGATCAGCTTCCAGCCTACCTATCAGCGTAGCCGGTTTGAGTACAGCAATCAATTCAACTGGATGGATACCATCCCCGAACACAACGTGACGTTAAACTATCACCAAGAACAGAAACTAAGTTATGCCGTTCTGCCCTTGCTGGTAAAATACGATTTCCTCCACGGCCGTCTGCGCCCCTACGTGCAACTGGGTATCTACTCCGCACTGTTGTTGGATGCCACCACCATTGTCACCGTGAGTGGTGTGGATCAGGCCAGCGGGGGGGCCAACGAATTCAAAAATGAACCGATCATCGTAGGCTCGAAAGATCTGTTTGCCAAATCGCATTGGGGTCTTCTGGGGGGCGTCGGATTGAACTATAACCTGGGCAATAACGTGCGTCTGAACTTCGATGTATCCTATAAATATGGCATGAGCAACATCTCTTCCACCAAGAACCGGTACAGCAGCGACCGGCTATCGGGCGTGGGCGATGCAATGGACGACCTGACCCTGGACAACGTGGCCGTTACCCTGGGATGTCTGTTCCCGTTGCGTTTCCTCTCCAGTGGTTTTAAAACATTAGATAAAAAATGATTTCTGTCATGCTAAAAAAATACTATTCGCTGCTGCTGTTTGTATTGGGCGTATCGCTCTTGTCCGGATGTTCGGAAAAATCAAACCCCTCATTCGATCAGCAAAATTTCGCCTCGATCTTTGACAACAGCAAGTTCGACGCGTCCTACTTCCCCATTGACATGCGCGAGACTCCTGATGGCGGGTACATCGTGCTCGGCGGCCGACGTCTGAGTGAGAACTCCGATTTTGCCGGCATCTATCTGTTGAAAGCCGATCAGTACGGAAAATTTGTAAAAGAGATCGAAGTTCCTGCCTCCACCGGCGTTTATCCCGTCGGCAAGCTCATGGAATACCAAACGAAGTATTATTTCTTTTGCATGGATGCTCAGACCCTCCAGGCTCAGATCGCCAATGTGGATGCGTTGCTGGAAGCCGTGAGCGTCACGCCTGTGCAAGGGGACCTTACGTATCCGGCGGCAGCATCGTTTGCCAACAACAACTTTATATTGCTCAGTTACAATAACAACGATAAGCTGTCGGTCATCTCTGTCCTGAATACAGACGGCGGCATCCTGAAGTCGAAAGGCTACGACATTGGCGTAGGCTCCGACGACGAGATCATCACTGAAAAATATGTCATCGAACATTACCTCCGTACCGGAAGACAATGGCCGTTTGAGGCGGGCGTCATGGCCAATGGCGTGTACTATTTTAATGGATTCTATAACTACACGTTTTCCCTCGTGTTCACCGACGCTGCATCAGACGATCCGTCAAATGTAGCTCAGGGACAGAGCGATAAAGGCGGCCTGAGCGGTGTCTCCTACCTGGGGGCCAACAAGTTTGCCTTGTCGCGGTTCAGCTATGGCAATAATTATTTCTTACCCGGCAAAGACATTCCCGGTGGCGACCCGGCGAGTTCTGACTTCGGTGGATTCACGCTTCCCGAACTGGTGCCCGACGCTCCGGTGAAGATCCTGCAAGCCAAGACCGACACGAAGAATGCGTTGGTCTATGCCAGCAACACAAAGTCGAAGCAGATCGGTCTGTACTTCTATGAACAGGAAACCGGAACGTTTATCAGCAGCCGCTACCTGGGATTTTCCAATCCTTATGAGATCTCCAGCCTCATCCAAACATCCGACGGCGGTCTGGCAGTGTGTGGCACCACCTATCTGGCGGGACGATTCCCCCGGATCTGCATCTTTAAAATTTCCAAAGACGAGTTGAACGGACAGCTCAGCAAGTAGCATCCCTCTTCGCCATCACGGGCATTACCCCGGGGTAAAGGACCAACCTATATCCCGGGGTAATTACTTTTTTATACCTTGCCGGTGAATTTTTTGCGTATGAATGTCCAGGAAAACATAGAGTTACTCCCCTATAACACCTTTGGGATCAAGGCCAGGGCAAAATATTTTACGGCGATCCGGTCCATCGCCGACGCACAGGCGTTGATCGCTTCCGATCTCTTCCGGAAAGAGAAGCACATCTTTTTAGGTGGCGGCAGCAATATTTTACTCACTAAAGATTACGATGGACTGGTCGTGAAGGTAGAACTTCAAGGCAAGGAGGTCGTTCAGGAAGACGACGATACGGTGACGTTGAAAGTCGGCGCGGGCGAAAACTGGCATGCTTTCGTCATGCATTGTGTGGCGCAGGATTGGGGTGGCGTGGAGAACCTTTCCCTCATTCCGGGCACCGTCGGAGCCGCTCCGATGCAAAATATCGGGGCTTACGGGGTAGAAATAAAAAAAAATATTTTGACCGTCGAAGGGGTGGAAATCGGCAGTGGAACGGTGACTTCGATGAGCAACGAAGCATGCCGTTTCGGGTATCGCGAAAGCATCTTCAAGCATGAAGCAAAGGACAAGTTTTTAATCTCAAGTATTACTTTAACCCTCACCAAAAAAAATCACGCGTTCAACATCAGCTATGGCGCGATCGAAGAAACGTTGAAGCAAATGGGACGCGAAAAGTTGTCGGTAAAAAACATTAGCGATGCAGTTATCCACATTCGTCAAAGCAAATTACCGGACCCCGCGCGCGTTGGAAATGCCGGAAGTTTTTTTAAAAATCCTTCAATACACGCTGATTTACACGATTTTCTGAAGAAGCGTTATCCTTCGCTCCCATCTTTTCCATCGACCGATAGCCTTGTAAAAATTCCTGCAGCATGGTTGATCGAGCAATGTGGATGGAAAGGAAAAACATTCGGAGCCATCGGTGTTCATCCGCTTCAACCCCTGGTGTTGGTGAACTATGGAGGTGGTGAAGGCGAAAAAATATGGCAACTCGCCATGGACATTCAAGGCAGTGTGAAAGAAAAATTCGACATCATTCTTCAACCCGAAGTGAATGTTTTATGAGCGATGAAGGGATCAAAATCCGATCGATCATGCATCACTTGCACATGAAAAAAAATCTCGCTCAGAAAAAATTTTTCGCAAAAAATTTTTGTGTGTAAATATTTTGTTATAACTTTTCGTATCGTTTAACAAAAAAATTAAAACGCTATGGCAAAAACAGCGAAGAAAACAGCTAAAAAAGCAGCCAAGAAAACTGCTAAGAAAGCTGCTAAGAAGAAGAAGTAATTAGGCAAGGCCTAAGGAAACTTTGCGAAGGGAAGTAAATTAGATTTACTTCCCTTTCGTTTTTTATAACAGTCTTGTCGCCATCAACGGGCCATCAACATCTGGTCACGCCCGCTGTCATCCGCCCGCACATCTTCCCCGATCGTCGTCTTTTTAATTCCATGGTTGCTTGAAATCTGTCGCGATGCAGGCCGGGTGTTAAACTTTTGCTTGAACTCGCCGCGTATTCATTCGGTTGCGTAAAATTTATAAATCAACTGCTTGTCTTCCCCGGCGAACGCACGTAACTTACTCACATCAAAACACTTTAACCCAACTGGTCATGGCAAAAACACCCGCTAAAACTCCGGCGAAGACGCCCGCAAAGAAAGCTTCCACTCCTGCCAAACCGAAGGCCGCCGCACCCAAAGCCGGCGTCGCCATCGACAAAGTTTGTGAAGAAGCCTTGAGCAAGTTGAAGGAACTCGGCATCGACACACAACTTCAGGCCGATCTCGAATGGTGTCTGGGAAGTTATAAGGCCGATAAAAATCCTGCAGGTCTCTACGAAATGGCCGACCGCGCCCTGGCCGTCTTCAACACCGAGAAAGCCAAGAAGACCAAAGGCGTTACCGCCAAACTTACAGGCGATCTCGAAAAAGCATTGAAGAGCCGGTAAGCCGCACCCTTTGTTGGCGTTCATCACCAACAAACCTCACCCGATCACCCTCCTTTTTTGTTGGCACTCCCCAACAACCTAAATCACTCGCCCCAATCTTAAAACTTACCAAGCGATTCAAAAGAATGCCACATCACGTATGTTGGTGTCCCACCAACAAAATCTCTCCCTTTGTAATCCCTTTTTTAGTTTGTCCACTGAACGATCACCGTCACCCCAATCGCCTCACCCTAAATCATATGCGTAACGTTCGACAGTTGTCCCTGATACCGATCGACTTGCACACCGAACCGCTTTAAAAAGTCTACTCCCTCATCCGTGGGTATTCCTTTATATTCAGCATACGACCGCAGGTAGATCACCCGCCGGATGCCCATCGAAAAAATGATACGGGAGCAAGCCAGGCATGGCGACAACGTGATATAGAGCGTGGCCCCTTCCACCGACGTTTTGTTTTTGACGGCATAGAGAATGGCATTTTGTTCGGCGTGTATGGCCAATGAGCATCCCCCCTTCGAATCGCGGGGGCAGCCGGTCTCGGGCCATTGTTCGTCGCAGTTGTGGGTGCCGGAGGGCGGGCCATTGTAGCCGATGGAGATGATGCGCGTATCTTTGGTGAGCACGGCCCCTACGTGCCGCTTGATGCAGTGGGAACGCTTGGCCAGGTTCACGGCCAACTCCATATATATATCGTCGAATGCGGGGCGCGTCATAGTTGAAAATAAGTTTTTACAAAATCAGAATTCAGCATGGTTTATGCAAAGGAACACAAGGTTGTAGTCTAAATTACTATCTTTAAAACGCTATGTGGGGTAAACGACTTCTAATTTCCGCCATGTTCCTATCCCTCCTGGCCCTGGTCACCACCCGGGCGCAGGAAGCCGCCAAGCCCCGGCCCAGTCCCATGGCCGTGACCACGGTAAAATATAAGGACGCCTACATCAAGATCACCTATTCGCAGCCCCTGAAACGGGGACGTGAGATCTTTGGAAGCCTCGTGCCCTATGGTCAGGTGTGGCGCCTGGGGGCCAATGAAGCAACGGAGATCACCGCGACAAAAAATATTTCGCTCAACGGCTTCCTGCTCAAAGCCGGTACCTACTCCATGTTCGCCATCCCTCAAAAAGATAAATGGACCATCATCATCAACAGCGAGCTGGGTTTGTGGGGCGCCTATAACTATAATTACCGGCTCGATGTGCTCCGTTTCGACATCCCCGTTCAAACCACTACCGGCGCCATTTACGAACCATTCACCCTGCAATTTGACCAGCGAAACGACGTGGCCGACCTTTTGATACTCTGGGATAGGATTAAACTTTCCATTCCTGTTAAGTTTATAAATTGATGAACATACGCGTAGTTACTGCCTTTCTATTTTTCGTTGTCGCTGCCCCCTGCCTGGGCCAGGATACACTGGAGCTTGACAAACGAAACGGATTCAAAGACATCCATCTAAACGCCCCCATCGATTCGGTGACGGGTTCTAAACTCATCAAAGAATTCAAAGAGAAAGACGAATTCCCCGCCAGGCTCTATGAAGTGATCAATCCTTTGTATGAGAAGATCGGCGAAGTGAACGTGGAAAAAATAGAATTGAAGACCTACAAGGATATGGTCTACGAAATCCGCGTACTCGCCGACAAAGATCCCCGCCTCATGAAAGCCTTGGAGTCGCTCTATGGCAAAGCCGACTACGACATAAAGAATGAAACCTACTTCTGGAAATCCGACAAGATGATCCTCAAGTTTCACGCCGCCGGCAAACACAAACTGGAGATGCTCTACATTTCCTATGGTCTCCACAAAATGATGAAAGCCGACAAGGACAAAAAGGTAGACGACATTGCAAATGATTTTTAACTCTATAAACCCTATGACCAGGATCCATAAACCCGCATTGATCATCGCCGCTTTAACCTTGGGGGTTGGAGCCGCATTTGCCCAACCCAATCCAAAGGCCACGCCGGAATCGTCCGAAGTATGGGAACCTCAACCCAAGATCGTTACCCCCGGCGACAAGCCCAATGACGCTCCCTCCGATGCCCTCGTGCTCTTCGACGGAAAGAATCTCGACAACTGGGTGAGCATCGACGGTGGCGCGGCCAAGTGGCCTGTAAAGGATGGCGCCTTCACCGTGCTGCCCGGCGGCAAAGACATCAAAACGAAAAAAGAATTCGGCGACTTTCAATTGCATGTCGAATGGCATTCCCCCGCCGAAGTAAAGCCGGAACAAACCAGCCAGGGCCGCGGCAACAGCGGCATCTTCCTGCAGGAACGTTATGAAGTACAGGTGCTCGACAACTACAACAACAAGACCTATGCAAACGGCCAGGCCAGCGCCATCTACAAGCAGCACATCCCGATGGCCAACGCCTGCAAAAAACCGGGCGAGTGGCAATACTATGATATATATTTTACGGCACCCCGTTTCGACAAAGACGGCCGTGTATTGCTTCCCGCTTATGTTACCGTCGTACACAACGGCGTGCTGTCGCTCAATCACGTAGCCATCTGGGGACCGACAGAATACATCGGCTGGCCTGTATACAAACCTTATGAAACCGGCTCCATCCGTCTGCAAGACCACGGCAACCCGGTGGCCTACCGGAACATCTGGATCCGCGAACTATAATCTCCTTTGACCTGGGTTGGCCGGTGCTTTGCAACATTCGGCCAGCCCGGGTTGTTATCTCGTGTAAAGTTTTAACTTTACATAGACCGACATTTTTCTGCCATGAAAAAACTCCTCATTCTCGCGCTGGCATCCCTCGCCCTCTTCCAATGCAAATCCTCTAAGACCACTACCGCGACGACATTGGAAAATACCCGCTGGAAATTGGCGGAGATGAACGGTGTCCCGGTCATCACACCCGACAATGGCAAGGATGTCTACTTCCTGTTGAGCGATAAAAAAGTACAAGGCTTTGCCGGATGCAATACCATTACCGGCAGCTACACCCTTTCAGGTGAAAAGATCACTTTCAACACGGCATCCACGCGCATGATGTGCGGGAAGGAGCAGATGGAGATAGAAGATTTTTATACCTACGCATTGACACACGCCGCCTCCTATAAGATCGATGGTAATACATTGGAATTGTACGAAGGTGAAACGTCACTGGCAGAGTTTCAGGCAATGAAGTAATTATATTGAACCGCCGAGACGCAAAGAGCGCAACGTCATCGCTGAGATTTTTTTTGCGATGACGTTGCGCTCTTTGTTTCTTCTTTGTTCGCCGAAGCTTTAGCGAAGGTGAGACGTTAACCTTTCTTATACGATATCCGATAGATCACGTTCGCCTGGTCATCCGAAACCAGCATCGATCCATCCGGCAGCAAAAGAACATCCACCGGCCGCCCCCACACTTTTTGCGTGGCGTCATCCATCCAACCGCTGGCAAAAACTTCGTGGCCGGTAACCTTATTGCCATTCAACTTCACCAAGCTCAGGTTGTACCCGCTCTTCTTGCTGCGATTCCACGAGCCATGCTCGGCAACGATCAACTGATTTTTATAGGATGCCGGAAACATAGTACCGGTATAGAACTTCAACCCCAGCGGAGCCACGTGCGGCCCGAGCTTATCGGCAGGCGCCGTAAATTCCGAACAAGGTCGCTTGTCGCCAAACTCCGGATCCTTTATACCGCCTTCATGACAATACGGATACCCGAAATGCATCCCCGGTTTTGCCGCCAGGTTGAGCTCGCACGAGGGCACATCATCGCCCAGCATATCGCGGCCGTTGTCGGTGAACCACAGCTCTTTGGTGACCGGGTGCCAGGTGAAGCCCACGCTATTGCGCACCCCTTGCGCAAAGATCTCGCGACCCGAGCCATCCTTGTTGAGACGCGTAATGCTGGCAAAGATCTCGTCCTTCGATTCACAGATGTTGCAGGGGGCGCCCACGGGCACATACAGCTTGCCATCGGGGCCAAACGCGATGTATTTCCAACCGTGATGGGTCTCTTTGGGATAGTCGTCTTTGATCACGACCGGTGCGGGCGGATTGTCGAGCTTGGATTCGATGGCTGGGAGCTTGGTGATGCGGCTCACTTCAGCAATATAGAGGTCGCCGTCGCGGAAGGCCACACCGTTGGGCATGTTCAGACCGCTGGCCAGCACCCACTTCTTGTCGGCCTTGAAGTCGCCGTCGGTGTCCTTAAGGGCGTATACCTTGTCTTTATTTCTATTGCCCACGTAGACCACCCCCGAGGGGCTTATGGCCAGCGAACGGGCATCCTCCACTTCGGCATACACGTCGATCTTGAAACCGGCAGGGAGCTTTACTTTGTCCAGGGGCAAGGTGGCCGCGTAGCCGGTCAGGGCCGGTGCGCTGGCGTCGGCCTTGGATTCGGGTGGTCTCACTTCCGTGGAGTTGCCACAGGCCAGCATAACGACCAACAGGGCGGCAGGAATGGTTTTCAGGGTTATCATAGGTTTTTTTTCGGGTGAAAGTTGAAATTTAGAGCTTTCCGGTGTCATTAAACACCCTCCTTTTATGAATGGTTTAGGCTGGACCTGTGTTGTAAGTTTTAAAAATCGAAGGAGCCAGAATCCTGGCAATCCTTGATTATTTTTGCGCCATGATCTCAGTTTCCAACATTTCGTATTTTATCGGCGGCCGTGCCCTGTATGAGAACGCCAGCATGTTCATCAAACCCAAGGACAAGATCGGCCTCATCGGACTCAACGGCCGGGGGAAATCCACGCTGCTGAAGATCATCAACGGCGAACTCAAGCTGGATGCGGGCTCCGTGAGCAAAAGTGGCGACTGCACCATCGGGTTCCTCAACCAGGACCTGCTCTCCTATCAAACTGAAGACTCTATCCTCACGGTGGCCATGGGCGCCTTCAAAGAGGTGGTGGACATCGAACGGGAAATGGAACATGTCATCAAAACCCTCGAAACCGAATACTCCGACGCCCTGGTAGAAAAGCTCTCCAAGCTCCAGGAAAAATACGACCACCTCGACGGCTATACCATCCAATCCAAAGCAGAAGAAGTGCTGGAAGGGATCGGCTTTGCCACCGCCGACCTCCACCGCCCCCTGAAACAATTTTCCGGCGGCTGGCGGATGCGCGTCATGCTCTCCAAACTGCTCCTGGAAAAGCCGTCGCTGCTCATGCTCGATGAGCCCACCAACCACTTGGATCTTCCCTCCATCGAATGGGTGGAAAACTATCTGCGAAGCTATGAAGGCGCCGTCATGATCGTTTCGCACGACAGAACCTTCATCGACAACGTGGTGAGCAAGATCGTGGACGTCACGCAACAACAGCTCATCACCTACGAAGGCAACTACAGCTTCTACCTGGAAGAAAAAGAGCTTCGCCAGGAGATCCAGCAAGGCGCCTACGAGAATCAACAACAAAAAATAAAACAAACCGAACGCTTCATCGAACGCTTCCGCTCCAAGGCCACCAAAGCACGCCAGGTGCAGTCGCGCGTAAAAGCGCTGGAACGAATGGACCTGGTCGAGGAAGTGGTGGACGACACGGCCGCCGTAAACTTTAAATTCAAATTCAACCAGCAGCCCGGCCGCTTCATCGTCACCCTGAAAGATGTGTCCAAGGCCTACGGCCCGCTGGAAATATTGAAACATACCTCCATCTCCATCGAACGGGGCGACAAGATCGCATTGATCGGCGCCAATGGAAAAGGAAAGTCAACCCTGCTGCGCATCCTCTCGAATACCGAGCCTGTCGATGGCGAACGCATCATGGGCTTCAATGTCATCCAGGCGTTCTTTGCCCAGCACCAATTGGAATCGCTCCACCTGGAAAACGAGATCCTGGAAGAGCTGAAGCAGGCGGGCTCCGGCAAATCCGAGCAAGAACTGCGCGGTGTGTTGGGATGTTTTCTTTTTTCGGATGAAGATGTCTTCAAAAAAATCAAGGTATTGTCGGGGGGAGAGAAATCGCGTGTAGCCCTGGCCAAGACACTTATTTCCGAAGCCAACTTCCTGTTGCTGGACGAACCCACCAACCACTTGGATTTTATCTCCGAAAACATCCTGATCCAGGCGCTGCAACAATACCTGGGCAGCTTTGTGGTCGTGTCGCACAACCGTCACTTTGTTTCGCAGATCGCCAACAAGATCTGGTATATCGAAGACAAACAGATCAAGGAATATCCCGGAACCTACGACGAATACGAATATTGGCGCAAGAAAAATGAAGCCAGTGGTTTGAAGAAGGTCGAGCCTCCCAAAGCCCAAAAGAAAGCCGACGAACCCAAACCCAAGCAAACCCACACGCCTTCTGTGGACGCCAAGCTGAAAATGTTGGAGAAGGATTTGAAAAAAGCCGAAGACCTCGTCACCCAACTGGAAGGCCGCAAGGCATCCATCGAGCAAGCCCTGGCCACCCCTGAGGTGTTCAGCAACGTGGAGAAATTGAAGAGCACCCAGGCCGATTTCAAAAAGGTGCAGGAAGACCTGGCACAAGCCAATAAAAAGTGGGAAGCCCTGGCCGAAGAGATCGACCAGATCAGTGCGCCGTAGGCAGATCCGATTTCGGCCCTCCCTCCTTTTTCCGCACCACAACCGACGCCAGAATGGCCAACAGCCCATACTTGAGGTAAACAAAATATTTTACCACCGGCCGCCACGAAATTCAGGGAGACCAGCCCGAGTATAGCGAACACGTTAGACGTGAAGACAATAAATGGGTCGTTGGAAATAGAGAGAATGGCCGGGATGGAGTCCACGGAAAAAAGAAGACAACCGGTTAGCCTACCCGTCACAAAAATCCCGGCAGGCGCTAGTGCCAGCCAAAGCCCATTTGCACAACAAAACGTTGCATGTCCTCCAAAACGGAATACTTTGGATATTCGTATGGAGTGCCATCGGGCGCAAAGACTTCCGGAAAGTTATAGTCGTAGGTGTATTTATTCCGCTGGAATTTATAGCCCAAGGCAACATAGATCCGGAACCGGTCGGCTTTGATCCGGTAGCCCAACATGGGATTGAACATCTTCCCACCACCATTTTCGATCCCGGCCGGTACACCCATTCTATCCTCACCCGTATAGACGGCACGGCCATAGCCGCCGTTCATTTGGATAAAAAGGGCATCGTTCTTTATCCGGGCAAAATCAAACGACGCGCTGGCAAACATCGGGATCACTTTCCAATCGCCATAGGCATCCAAGCCCGCCCCCAACCCCACCGCCAGGCGTCCCAGGCGAATGCCATGGGTGGTAGCAAATGAAAAAAACACTTCTTTGTGGTCTCCCCGAAGACCTCCCAAAAGGAAATTGTTCCAGTACCGGATCTTTCCGCCGGCATGCCCGACGCTGTCGGTCTGCGCAAACGCCTGGCAGGTCAGAAGTAAAAACAGGAAAAAGAAAAGACGAGGTTTAGTCGACATGCGGGACGATATCTATATGACTGAGCAACGTGATCTTGGAAGCATCAGAATAGTCATATTGATAGATGCCGTCCGTGCCGATCATCATCAGCACATCGTCGAAAGGAATAACATCGATGGCATTGATGTCTTTGTAATGGGCCAGGAGGTGCTTGTCGATGGCGTTTATGTCCGAAGCGTCGAAGGCTTTGAGGCCGTCGTCTCCGTCGCAGATAAACAAGGTGGTGTTGTCAATGCCGAGGCCATGGGGATTCGTAAAGGGATAGACCTTCAGGATCTGGGGCGAGGCAAGGTTTTTAATGTCGATCACCTCCAACTGGTTGGTGAAGCCTTGACAGGTCGTTCCCGAACGGAGGGTGACGTAAGCATACTGGCCGTCCACTACCACCGGGTCGCAGCTCCGGATGTGCTCATAGGTGCTCACCTTCACCGGGGCCTCGGGCGAAGAGATGTCGAAGATATGCATGCCCGCTGTGGACCCCACAAAAATATTCTTGTCGTATGGAAAAATGGTTTCTATTCCCCAGGCTACGTTCACCCGCGATTTGGCCATGGGACTGGTTTCCGTGGTCACGTCAACCACTTGCATATCAGGGCCGTCCAACAGATAGAGGTGGCCTGCGTTGAGGGCGAACCGGTTCAAAGAACCGCCCACTCCAGGGCCAGAGCCGGTCCCCGGAGTGATGGCGGCCTTTGCATTAAAGTTCGACGCGGCAGCGCTCGACAACGCGATACCGCGATCAAAATATACTCCACCCCAGGGCTGCAAAACCGTTTCACAGTCGGGTTCGGATAAATTCACCATTTTCTTTTTCTCCCAGTCGGTCACCACGCCGTTCTCATTAACGGTGAAACCGAGGGAGCCCACGTTTGTGAAGACATTTTCCAGTCGGGCGATCTCATGAATGTTGTTCAGGTCGCGGATGTCGAAGGCCACCAGGTCCACATAACTGTCCGTATAGAGCGTGTTGCCCTTTACCGCCAGTTCGTAGCTGCCGGGCACGCTCAAAAACTTCTGCGCCACGGGGTGGGCCGGGTCGGCGTTGTTGATGATGTGGATGCCGTTGCCGGGTTCATTCACAAACAGGGTCTCTCCTTTGTAGTAGATCTTTCCTACGGCTTCCAGCGCCTTCGGGGCCTCTACCTGGACGCTGTTGCGCAGCTCGGCTATCGGAGTGTAGACCGGCTCGTAATAGGCATACTCGCTGGTCAGTTGACATTTGTCGGAGCAGCCTTCCAGCAGAACGCTGATCCCTAAGAGTACCGTCAAAAAAAGCAAGGCATACAGAGATACATGTATCCGTCGCTGCAGTCTGTTCTCTAGTGTATCCATATAACGGTGGGTTTTTGGGTTTACGTGTTAGACACAACCATCCGTTAAAAGGTTGGACAGGCTAGCGAAAAATGTAGCGGAACCGAAGGCCCACATCAAAGGTGAGCGGAGTGGATTGAATACCGATGTCGGACTTGTATACGGAGTTGATGGGATAACGCAATCCCGGGTTCAAAGCAAGCCTATAACGATGTCCGAATTTGTAACTCAATTCTGTTCCCATTAGACCGCTAAAATTCACCGACCGATACGGCGAATCGTCCCCTCTTCCCTGGGTTGTCTTATCTAAACTGCCACCCTCGGGAGTTATTGTATTCTGGAGGAACAAATCCGTCGACAATCCTGCGTTCAGCTGCAGTCCGAATTTCCGGTTGATCACCAGGTAGCCCGCCTGCACCGGCACACTCATAAACTGGACGTTGTTGTTCACCGAATACGGGAAGGTCGGTGCACTCTTATTTCTGGCGTTTGCATCTGCCGACTGCGATTGTTGGGTGATGTCGCCATACGAAGCATTGATGGACTCTGCCTTGAGCGACTGAAAATTGTCGGAAGCCACCACGCTGTTAGCGGTGTAGTTAGAGGACTGTGTCAGGTAGTTCACACCACCTTGGATCAGCCACCGTTTCGAAAGTTTTGCTCCCATGCTCACACCGACGGAATAGGAAACACCCGATGCCTTGGCCTGCTTATCGGCCACATTGTTGCCATTGGAGGCCGGGCTATTGAATGCAGCTAAGCTTGCAGAGGTAGTAGGTGAAACACTGCTATTGAGCGAGTTAAACCCGCCAGCAGCAAAGCCCACCGATGTCCACAACTTCTCCGACGTCTGTTGCTTTTCCTTCTTGTCCTCATCCGCGTAGGCCTTCTCTTTAAGCGCCAGCTCAGCCAAGAGCCGTTCACCTGGATCAATTTGATCACCCGGGAGTTTGAGCTTGGGAGAATTCATTTTATAGAATGGCGGCAGGTTCCGCGCCGTAAACACAAACGGCTTGTAACCATCCCATTCCTCCTCCGAGGCAACCAACGGCTGGCTCTGCTGGGCAAAAGCGTCGCTGTTTGCGTTTTTTTCGGAGGTCGGTTTATCGTTCGTTAAATCCTTATAATCAGATGTTTGAGTTGATTTAACTAAAGCCAAAGATGAAGATTTATCCGAAGAGACAGTACTTTCTCCTGTGATTTTGGAGGCATTCGCCTTAGTATCCGTCAACCCGGTTTTGGAATCTGCCACCCCATGATTTGCCTTTTGAGATGCTTCTGCACTTGCCAACGTGGGCTGTACAGGTTGAACCGATTCGGATGTTATCTGCTCTTTATCGTTGATTATCTGTGACTTAACCGACGCCTGATGCGTCCCTGTTCCGTTTTTTGTGGAAGTATTCCTTTTTGCTTGAGCGATCAATACATCGCCATCGCGCGACGTTTCCGGTGTAAATGAAGCGTTACTCTCTTCGGTCGAAGTCAGCGAACCATTTCCGTTTTTATCGTCTAATTCAGATATATTATTTTGATTATCAGGTATTTCAACCGATTTACTTATAGTTTCATTTGAGGAAAGCGTTTCTTCTGTGCCCAAAGGCCCTTGTGTGCTGTTGACGGACAAAGCATTGTCCCCTGCTCCGGATTCATTCTTCGTTACGGTGTAATAGCCAAGACCTGCCATACACATAGCAAAAGCAACCGAGGCGGCTGCCACCAGTTTATAGAAGACGATCCTGCGGCGCATCTTGTCGCCCTCAGCGCGTTCCAGGTCCAGCTCGATGTTCGTCCATACCGTTTCGGTCGGACTCGCCTCGGCTCCCGAAAATGCGTCTTTCACGGCATCCTCAAATTTTCGCCTCTCCATATCGTTCATAGTACGTTGATTCCTTTAATAACTTAGCCTGCAACAGGCTCTTCGCCCGCGCAAACTGCGACTTCGATGTTCCCTCCGATATCCCCAATGACTCTGCTATTTCTTTATGGCTGTAGCCCTCGATGGCAAAGAGGTTGAACACGATCTGGCATCCCTGCGGCAGGGCTTGGATCATCTCCAGCAACTGGGTAAAGTGGATCCCGGAAATGCTCATTTCTTCTTCGGGCAGGTTGATCTCCGCCACGTCCACCATCGGATAGAGGTATAGTTTTTTGCGCTGAACATTTAGGGCTGTGTTCACCATAATGCGCGTGATCCAGGTCTCCAGTTTTGCTTCCTGGCGGAAGTCCTTTATGCCCTGAAATACTTTTACAAACCCCTCCTGCAAGATGTCTTCCGCTTCGGCGGTTGTTTTCGAATAACGGAGGCATACTACCAGCATTTTTCGGCAATAGCGGTCATACAAAGCTTTTTGGAAAGCCCTGTTGCCTTTGCGACATCCCTCAATGAGTTCTTGTTCGCTGAGCATGTACCCTTATAATTCCGCCATTTTACACATTAGACACCCGCATTAACGGAAAAGTTGGAAATGGTTATCTTTAACGCCAATGAAGTATAGCTATCTTTTCCTGCTGTGTGCCAGCCTGACGGCCTGCACACCCATCTCACAAAGTTCGTCGAATTCCACCGGTAATACTAAAGTACTGAGGCTGTTGGACTTTGCCTACGAACCCCAGATCAAAACCATCCAGTTGGGCCCTACCGGCGCCCCCGCCGCACCCGCGGTGACGGCCCTCGGACAATGGAACCTGCTGCTTCAATTCGACGACCTGCGCCCCGAGCGCGACACCTACTATGTAAAATTTGTCCACTGCAACCACGACTGGACCAAATCCGACCTGCAGGACCTGGATTTTCTAGAAACCTACAACGAGTTTCCCATCAATAACTCCGAGTTCTCGGTCGATACCCACATTCCCTTTGTACACTACTGGGTAGGCCTGCCCGGGGTGAAGATCCCCGGCAACTATGTGGCTGTCGTCTACCGCGGGAGTGATAAGGGCGACATCGTGTTGAGCAAGCGTTTCATGGTGTTTGATTCGCAGGTGAGCTTCACCAGCAACGGCAACCTGCTGGGTCCGGGCACCGTGGCCAACCTGAACCAGCAGCTCAATTTCAGCATCAGCTATCAAAATCTCGACATCAACAACCCGCTGATCGACGTGCATGTGAACATCCGCCAGAACCAGCGGTGGGACAATATGGCCAGCGACATCAAGCCCAGTTTCGTTCATGACATTGAAAAAGAACTGGAATACCGCTTCTTCGACGAGTCTAAAATGTTCCGGGGCGGCAACGAGTTCCGTTTTTTTGACCTGCGCTCGCTCAACTATCCGGGCCGGAACGTCGCCTATGTGGACAAAAAGCAAAAGCCTTTCGACGCCTTCGTCGCCAAAGACAAAAGCCGCAACGGCGAATCCTACGCGCAATACAACGATCTCGACGGTGGCTACAACATCGACAATCTGGACTACAACAAGGAGCTGGCCTATTCCAACTATGTGAATGTGAATTTCTCGTTGTCCAGCCCGCCCGTGAGCGGCGACGTGTACGTGACGGGTGCCTTCAACTACTGGAACCTGAACCAGGAGAACAAGATGCATTACGACTCGGCCAAGAGCCAATATTCAGCCCGCGTTTTGTTAAAGCAAGGCTGGTACGACTATCAATACCTCGTGAAATCATCTACCCTGCCCCCCTACTATTTTGAGGGCAGTCATTTTGAAACGGAGAATTATTACGAGATCCTGGTGTATTACAGACCCTTCCAGCCCCGTGCGGACCTGTTGATCGGTTATATACGGTTGGATAAGAACCCGCGCTAGGCGTAGTTCATGTCGTGCTGGGGCGCACGGTGGATGGAGTCGTTGTTGGCCACGTCCAGCATGCCGAAGCCTTTGTGCGTGAAGTAGCCCAATCCATTTTCATAGATGAACTGCTGCACTTCCTTGGCGGCGTATAGCGTGAACGGGAACGTGTAGCCACGCACCTCGAACTTGACGTCGTTGTCGTATAACGGATAAATACGCGCAAATTTCTTATGTGAGGCCTGGATACGCTGGATGTAGTCGTGGTCGGCTACGATCTGGAATTTATAGAATGAGGCCAGTTGTTCGGCCGTGTACTTGCCGGTGGCTTCCATCCGCGAAAGCGTGGCGTCGTAGAGCAGATCGGAGAACTCGTCGCTTTCGGGCGATACGAATTTCTTGCCGCTCTCGTCGTTGAAGGTGGCCGGGATCACTACGATGGGTGAAATACAGAGAAAGCGCGATTCGTCGGTGATCGTTACGGGCTCCTCCTCTTCTACCGATTCGGGCACCAGGTGCATGTTGCCGACGATGACTTCCTTTTGTTCAAAAAGGCGGGCCAGGAAATAGTCCATAAACGCCTTGTCGGAACAGGCGAACACGAGCGTGACCTTGGCGGAAAAATAATGAAGACCTTTGCGGCTTACTTTGGTCTGACCTTTCAGTCCGGAAAAGTTATACTGGTTGAATTCCACATAGCTTTTCTCGGGCCCGAATATGAGCAGCCCTTTGATCACTTGCGCCAGCAAGTATTGATGGTGAAATGGAACGTAAGCACCCCTGTTTTTCAGCGAAAAAATAATTCTGGTTCTCAAACCCAAAAAAGTTAAATGGGGTTAAAAAATTACCGTAGCAAAAAGCCTGCTTAATACTGAATATGAGCAGTTTATAAAACTAAGAAAAAAACAGAAAGGTTCTAATGAATTTTGAGGGAAAACTTTACACGTTGAACCGGAAGTGCATTATGTCACCATCCTCTACCACGTATTCCTTGCCTTCAACGGACATTTTACCGGCCTCCTTACAGGCCTGTTCGGTCTTATATTTCTGATAATCAGCCAATTTAATGACTTCCGCGCGGATAAAGCCCTTTTCAAAGTCGGTGTGGATCACTCCCGCTGCCTGGGGGGCCTTCCAGCCCTTTTGGATGGTCCAGGCCCGCACTTCTTTTTCGCCGGCGGTGAAATAAGTGATAAGATCCAATAAATGGTACGAGGCGCGGATGAGCTTATTGAGGCCGGATTCGGTCAGGCCATACTCCTGGAGGAATACTTCGCGGTCTTCCTGGCTCTCCAACTCGGCTATCTGTGCTTCGATTGCAGCACTGATTACGACCACCTCGGCATTTTCGTGTTGGACGTGGGCTTTCAGCGCATCGACATGTTTGTTGCCGGTATGAATGGAGTCCTCCTCCACGTTGGCCACATAGATAACGGGCTTGGCGGTCAATAATTGCAGGTCGGCGACGGCAACTTTATCTTCCTCGCTCACCTGGAGGGCCCGGGCGTTCTTGCCGGCAAGCAAGGTTTCCCTGTATTGCTGGAGAACGGTCAGCTCTTTCTTCATTTTCACATCGCCGCTTTTGGCAGCGCGTTCAACGCGGTTGATTTTCTTGTCGATCGACTCCAGGTCTTTCAGTTGCAGCTCGGTGTCGATGATCTCCTTGTCGGAAACGGGATCGACGCGGCCGTCAACGTGGACGATATTGTCGTTTTCGAAACAGCGGATCACGTGCACGATGGCATTCACCTCGCGGATGTTGGCCAGGAACTGGTTGCCCAGCCCCTCCCCTTTGCTGGCACCCTTCACCAGGCCGGCAATGTCCACAAACTCGATGGTAGTGGGTAGCACGCGCTGGGGGTTCACCAGCCCTTCCAGGATCTTGAGCCGGGGGTCCGGCACGCTGATAATGCCTACGTTGGGCTCTATCGTGCAGAACGGAAAGTTGGCGGCTTCCGCCTTATTGTTGGAAATGGAATTGAACAGGGTCGATTTTCCAACGTTTGGCAATCCTACTATTCCGCACTGAAGTCCCATAAAAAGTCTGTTTCGATAAATTTCAGGCCGCAAATATAACCGCCTGACGCATACCGGGACACCCCGGGCCCGATTAAATCCTAACGGCCTGCCAGTGGGCTCAAAATGCGGAAAAGAGGGATCCCGGCCAGGAATGTTGCAGAAAGGCCCAAAAACAAAGAAGCCCCCGATTGCTCAGGGGCTCCTATGGATTTAGATTAGGTAGGTATGTGTCATTCAGAAAGGTTTTAGTCCCACTTGAGTTCTGTGTCCAGGCCGGGTGTTTTTGCCGTGGTGGTCTCGGCTTCGGCCTCTTCGCGTTCGTGCACGTGATCGAACTGGGTGAAGTCCACATTGGGCATCAGTTCGTGCTTCACATGGTTTACCGTGTTGTTCAATGCCTCTACGAATTTATTGAAGTCTTCTTTATACAAGAAAATCTTGTGCTTCTCATACGTAAATCCATCTTCCTTGAAACGCTTCTTACTTTCTGTGATGGTCAGGTAGTAATCGTTCGAACGGGTGGCCTTAACATCGAAAAAGTAAGTTCTCTTACCGGCTTTTACTTTCGTTGAGTAAATTTCATCCCTGCCGTTTGTCTTATTTTCTTCCACAATCCTTCAGTTTTTAGGGTTAGATTTATGTTTGGTTTAGTCTAAGGTAGTATTTTGAAAAATCATTGCAAACAACCGATTTAATATTTTAAATCGGTTTTGTGCGTTTAACCATCCATTTGACCGTTAACGTACAATAGGGCAGGAATGTAAAAACAGCTTTTTAAAACGATTGTGAAGATAGATCAGCAAGACGTAAAGCAGCATGCAAGCCTGGAATTGCTTGCCCGTCAACTAGTTGAGGGATTCATTACCGGGCTCCACAAGTCCCCCTACCACGGCTTTTCCGTGGAATTTGCCGAGCACAGGCTCTACAACGAGGGGGAGAGCACTCGCCATCTGGACTGGAAAGTTTATGCCCGGACGGACAAACTTTTTACGAAAAGATATGAGGAAGAGACCAATTTGCGGTGTCTTATAGCCATCGACACCTCTTCTTCCATGCTTTACCCGGTGGCTACCAAGGCCAAGATCCGGTTTGCCAAGTACGCGGCGGCGGCCCTGAGCTACCTGCTGCACCGGCAAAGGGATGCTGTGGGATTGTGCCTGTTTTCCGACACCATCAAGACCCTGACGCCCGTGAAGTCGTCGGCTACCCACCTCACCAAGATGCTGGGCTTGCTCAACGACATCGATGAAACGCCGGTAAAGCAGCTGCAAAAAAGCAACGTGGCCGGCGTACTACACGAGCTGGCGGAGAAGATCCACAAGCGCTCCCTGGTGGTAATCTTCAGCGATATGTTCGACAGCGCCGAAGACACCGACGACCTCTTCAAAGCCCTGCAGCACCTCAAGCACAACAAGCACGAAGTGATCGTCTTTCACGTGATGGACAACCAGACGGAACTACACTTCAATTTCGAAGACCGTCCGATGGAATTTATCGACCTCGAAAGCGGCGATAAGCTGAAGCTGAACCCGGGTGAGGTAAAGCTGAATTATAAAACAGAGGCTACGCGATTTTACAACGCGCTGAAAATGCGTTGCAATCAATACAAGATCGACTTCATCGAAGCGGACGTGCAGAGCGACTACAACACCATTTTGCAGACCTATCTGATCAAGCGGGAAAAAATGCGTTGAGCCATCCGACAAAAAAATAAAAGGCGCAAGATCGAAGCTTTCGCTCAGCTCTTGCGCCTTCTTCTATAGCCTTGCCGTCTTGACAAGCGCCTTCGAAGATTATTCAGATCTCAGAAATTATTCTTGTTCTACTTCCTGGTGTAACCAGGCCTTTTTGGCGAGCAACTCTTCCTTGGCCTCCACCATGTCCGGATCGGGCACGCAGCAATCTACCGGGCAAACGGCTGCGCATTGAGGTTCTTCGTGAAAGCCCGAACATTCGGTACACTTTCCCGAAACGATATAATAAAATTCATCGGAAACCGGGGCTTGTGCAGTTTTTGCATCGATCGCCGTACCGTCTTCCAATTCTACTGTTTCCAACTTTGTGCCCCCGGCCCAGTTCCATTCCCGGCCGCCTTCATAGATAGCTGTGTTGGGGCATTCCGGCTCACATGCACCGCAGTTGATGCATTCGTCCGTAATCATTATTGCCATGCTTTTTCTATTTTTGACCCGTTTATCATACAAAAGTACACCAAACATTTCTTAAAACGGACTCGTCGCCGCAAAAGTTTACTACATATGAAAGTTGAGGAAAGATTAAATGCCTTTGGCGAATTGGGCCGAATGCTGCGGGAAATGGGTGACGATGCGCTTCAATCGTTAGCGTGGAAAACCCGGAATGAGAATTCGTGGTTTACCGAGGATTCGGTACGAATGGCCGTTAGTGGAGTGGCTAAATTTCTGACCCCGGAAAGCCTTCGCCAGTGGACATCCGTCTACGACCTGGAACCAGTGGTTTCCAAAAAGATCGCCGTGGTGATGGCGGGCAACATCCCTTTAGTAGGCTTTCACGATTTTTTGTGTGTACTCATCGCCGGTCATTCCATCCTCATCAAACGCAGCTCGAAAGACAGCGCGCTCATCCAATTTGTCGTGGACAGACTTGTTGAGATCGAGCCGCGGTTTGCTGAGCGGATCGCATTCGGCGAGCAGTTGAAGGGGTTTGATGCGATCATCGCCACGGGCAGCGACAATGCTTCGCGCTATTTTGAATATTACTTTAGCAAATACCCGCACATCATCCGCAAGAACCGGACCTCGGTGGCGGTGCTGGACGGCACGGAGTCGGACGAGGATGTCAATCGACTAGGCATCGATGTGTTCAGTTATTTTGGTTTGGGATGTCGCAACGTCTCGAAACTGTTCGTGCCTGCCGGCTATCCGCTCGCGAACGTACTGCGACCGTGGGAATCTTTTCGCGAGATCGTCAATCACCATAAATACGCCAACAACTACGACTACCAGAAGTCCGTGTTGCTGGTTTCGCAGACATCGTTCCTCGACAACGGTTCGGTTATCCTTCAGGAAAATCAAAAGCTGGTCTCCCCTATCTCCGTTGTTTACTATGAATACTACGAAAGCGTTGCCGCGCTTCGGTTGATGCTGGAACAATCAAAAGACAAGATCCAGTGTGTCGTGGGCGATTCGAAAGAGGCTAAAATAAAATTTGGTCAGTCACAGTTTCCGGAAGTCGGAGACTATGCTGACCAAATTGATACGTTACAGTTTCTGATCGCGCTTCCTTAAGGCTTCGCGCCTCTCAACACTTCCACCCATCCGGTGTAGGTTGCGCCGCCATCCAATTGCAGGCGGTAGAAGTAGATACCATCGGATGCTTCTTTCGCATCCCAGAAATTTCCTTCGTGATAGTCGGTCGACTTGAACACTTCGTTGCCCCAGCGGTTGCTGATGATCAGCGTGTGTTTGCCACCGGCCGGCAAGTTCAACACTTCAAACTGATCGTTGACGGCGTCATCGTTCGGGGTGAAGATGTTGGGAACATAGACACTGGGATCGAGGTCGATCTGGATCTGCACAATCTTAGGATTACACTGTGAATCATCCTCTACGGTGATCGTGTAGATGCCCGGCGACAAGTAGTCGAACGATTGTGAAAACTTCTTCTGCGGGTTCAATGTCACCGGCTGCGCGTCGATGACCGTGGCTCCATTTTCGTCGGTTATCGTGACGCTATAGTACAGTTGATTGTCGGCAGAATGGAAAGGCGTTCCTCCAAAGATGTTGTCAATTACTATGCTACCGGTCCGTTTCGGATTAGGGAACGAAGGTTTCGACGTTACCGTGAGATCCAGTCGTTGATTGATAACCTGCAGCTTGTCGGCCGAGGTGATCGTGCAACTGGTTTGCTCCTGAACGATGACGAAGCGGTATGTATTTCCATATCCGGTCAGGAACGAGTGCTCCGTCGGGGTATAGTGGAACGTTGCTGTCGTGGCGTTGGCGCTTACGGCGAGTTCGTCGATCTGGAAGAACGGATCGGCATTGTCATAAACCTGGATCACCATAGGCTTGCCTGGCTCGCCGCTGATGTTGGCGATGGTGATGTCCGGCGTTGAGCAACTCGGTATGATCTCGAAATCACCAATCTGATACGGGCCATCCACCGCGACGGGATTATCCGTGCGCGTAGGGCAAGGGCTTGTGCTGGACTTCACGTAGAAGTAGTAGCCGCCCCGGGGCAGTTGATCGAATTTCACGTTGGGCAACACCAGGGTGTTGTAGTCCACAAACTGATCATCGGCAGGCACGTTGAGCGGGTCTGCACTGATGGCCACTTTGTAAATACCATCCGGTGCCGAGATCTTAAATAAGATCGATCCACTCTTGCCGCCGTTTGAACAATCGGCGTTGGTCACGGCAAGGGCCGGGATGGTCAGGCTCAATCCAGGAGCTTTGATCTGGATCGCGCTCGGGTACGTGGTCACGCAGTCGCCGTTGTCTATGATGTCGACAAAGTAGTCGCCTTTGCCAAGATCCGAATAGGATTTTGTGCCGGACGCGACGTCTTCGTAGTCAAACAAAACTTCCGTATCTCCAAACGCGCTGGTCAATCTTCTCAACCGAATCTTCAGAGCGCCGGAGGTTGTATTTCCACCGCTGATGCCGGTTACGTTTATCACACCGTCGCTGCCGTTACACGTTGTTACATCGGTTGTGCTGACGGTCATGTTGACCTTCGGGAAGAGATTTTTGATCCTCACCATGGCCGTATCGGGGCAGGTGAAGTTGATGTTGTCATCTACTTTCAGGATAATATAATCGGTGTCATCTGCAGGAAGTCCGTCGGGCAGCGGGGCGCCTGGTGTGAACGTCTGCGCACTGGACTCTTGTCCCTTATACACATATTTATACCAGTACTGTCCGGTCAGTGATCCATCCACGGTGAGTCTCACGTTCCCGTCGGTTCCGCCGAAGCAGCTGACGTTGCTGAGCACTTCTTTGTCGAGGATGTGTACCTGTGTTTTCAGATCCAGGAAGAAATCAACAGGACCGCACGATTTGCCATTGCCTTCGTCAATAACGGTATAGGTATACAGACCTGACTTGAGATCGCTGAAGAGCACGGTTCCGTTTGTGAACTTGGTTTGCGTGGTCGGCGGTGTCACACCTTTGTAGACCCAGATCACGCGGAACGTGGTCGGCGTGCCGTTTGCCCGCTGGATATTGAACGACACCTCACCGGCATCGCGGTCGCTACACGTAGGTTGTGTGGTGATGGTCGGGATGATCGCGCTGAAGTTGGCACAATCGGATCCGGTTCCTCCGCAGGTGACGTCGTTAGCGGCTTTCACCTGGATGGAGATCGCTCCGGAAACCGGACCGCAGCCCGTTGAGGTGTATTGTACCGTGATGGTCACCGTTGTTCCGGCCGAGCCGGAAGGATCGAAGGTGCTTCCCGAAACACCCGTTCCGGTGAACGTGAAGGTTCCTCCTGCCGGTGTTCCATTCACCAAGGTCAACAGATCCACCGTTCCACCGCCGGGACATACCACGAGGTTGTTTGTCGTGAGCGTCGCATTCGGCGATACGTTGATGGTGAATTGTTTTTGAGCGGCTACGCACGAACCTGAGAGTGAATAGTTGACGGTGATCACCTGGTTACCGGTGAGACCTGTAGGATCGAAGTTGTCGCCGGTGATGCCGGTGGAACCAGCAAAGACAAAGTCACCACCTGCGGGCAGTCCGCTTACCAACGTGTTCAGATCGATCACCCCGTTGCCTTGACAAATCGCCATGGCGGCTGCGGGCACGGTAATGTTCGACGTGTTGGTCACGTTCAATGTCAATGTGCCTTGCGGGGCCGAGCAGGCTCCGATCGCATAGTTTACTGTGATGGCAACGGGACCACTCAATCCAGTGGGATCAAACATATTTCCCGTAATGCCGGGCTGACCGGAGAAAGTGAACGTGCCTCCTGTCGGCGTAGGCGTAACAAATGTTGTTAAATCTACCGCACCGTTTGCCTCACAAATCGAAGTGTTGTTGTAGGCCAATGTGGCGCCGTTCACAACGTTCACGGCCACTGTGGCGGGTGCGCCCTGGCCACAAGCATACTGAGCGGCTACATAATAAGACGTCGTTCCCACCACCGTTACATTCAACTCGCCAGGGTTTGTGCCCAGTGTCGGGGTGAAGTTGGCGCCGGTTCCTACCAGGTTTGTCAGGGCAGCGTCGCTATACCAGTTAAAGCCTGTTACCGTCGGATCGGTGGAAGAGGCCGATAACGTAGGGGCTGTAGGCGTGTTCAAACACACCGATACGGAGGCGCTGGTCACACTGGGAGGCGCTGCCGGGCCATAGTCGAACGAGACGTGGGAAATGACTTGGTGTTCAAAGTACTCGATCACGAGGTCGTGTGAGCCTGCCGTGAGACAAACTGTTCCGGTGTATTGAGTATAGGAGTGTGTACTGAATGCCCCTGCTACAACGACGTTGTCGATCAACAGTCTCACACCGTCGTCGCCCCCTACCGTGAAGGTATAGGTTCCGGCGGTGAAGACTTTCTGCATCTTGAAACGGATACTGAACTCATCCAGGAAGTTTCCGCAGAGGTTCGGGCCCGTAAGGTCATTGATGCTTGACAGGTCCATATTGAATGCATCGGTGGCCAGGTTGTAGGCCGGTGATGCAAAACTCAGAGCAATTATTTCATTGGGGCCAATAAAGCCTCTGTACTTCGCAGAAGCAAAATCTACATTGGTGACCGGAGGCACGGGGTTTGACGAATCGTCATACACATAGCCGATCCAGGTGTCATTGCCAAACGTAACCTGGTCACCCGGAATAGGACCGATCGTGATGGTCACGTTGTCTGACGCAGCGGGACAAGGTCCTGCAGGATTGTTGGTGGTCAGTGTGAGTGTCACGGTTCCAGCTGTTCTCTCCGCAGCACTCGGAGTATAGATCGCGTTCAGGGCATTTGCGTTCGGGTTAAAGGTACCCGTACCACCCGTCCAGGTAGCCGACGTTGCTGAGCCTCCTATTACGCCGCCCAAGGTCACTGACTGTGCACCGCAAATATTTTGCGGTGAGCCAGCGTCTACTGTAGCAAGCGGGTTAATGGTGATGGTCACGTTGTCGGTCACACCGGTACACGTTCCGGTAGCCGTAGCCGTCAACACCACAGAACCAGCGGCAACGTCGTTGACGCCGGGCGTATAGGTTGAGCTTGGATCGGTGTCATCGCTAAAGGTACCGTCGCCGGCCGTGGTCCATTTCAAACCAGTAGCCGATCCGGTAAAGCTTCCAGCCAGGGTTATCGCAGTCGCAGCGCAAGTGATTTGAGGTGTGCCTGCATCTACTGTGGCGGCGGGGTTGATGGTGATGATCACATTGTCAGCAGCCGCTGCGCAAGGTCCACCTGTTGTGATGGTGAGCGATACGGTGCCTGCCGCGATATCGTTGGCGCCGGGAGTGTAGACTGCATTCGTGAGGTTTGCGTTGTTGAACGTTCCATCCCCTGCGGTTGTCCACGTGATGCCAGAGGCACCCGAGAATGTTCCTGCCAGTGTGGCGCTATTGCCGGCGCAAATGGTTTGGACCGGACCGGCATCTACCGTGGCACCCGAGCTGATGGTGATGACTACATTGTCGGTAGCCGCCAAACAAGGGCCGGCCCCATCCGGGTCGTCCGTGGTGAGGGTCAGGGTTACTGACCCTGCCGTAGCCTCCGGCAAAGAAGGTGTATAAATCGCATTGAGGTCGTTGGCATTCGGATTAAACGATCCGCTGCCGCCACTCCACGTTGCTGTGGTGGCTGCGCCGCCGAACGTTCCGGCCAGTGTTACGGTGCTACCGGCACAAATGATCTGTGGAACGCCGGCATCTGCCGTCGCTGCGGGATTTACAACGACGGAGACTGAACCTCCGAGCGATGTGGCCGCACAGCTATTGGCATCCGTCAATGCCGTTACCTGATACGTGCCTACTGCAGCCGCCGTGATGGTAAAGGTTGTGCCGGGGTGATTGCTGACCGAGACGGGGGTTGTTCCATCCGTATAGGTGAAGTTGAACGGAGCTGTTCCCGTGAAAGTAAAGGTGACGTCAGGCATTGTGCTTCCGGCACAGACTGTTCCGCCGCCGCCAACCACTGCCGTGGGCAAAGCATTCACTACTACGGCTACCGGTGTGCCCAGGCTTGCGCCCGGACAAGCCCCAGCGTCGGTCAGGGCCGTAACGGAATAGTTTCCTTGTGGTGCGGTGGTGATCGTGAAGGTAGTGCTCGGATGATTGTTTATCGTGACCGGTGTAGTGCCATCGGTGTACGTAAAGGTGAACGGTGCCGTGCCCGTGAAGGTGAATGTAACATCGGGCAATGTAGCGCCCGCGCAAACCGTGCCGCCTCCGCTAATCACTACACTCGGCGCCGAGTTGACGATCACCGAAACGCTTGAGGCCAGATTGGTGGCCGCGCATCCCGTGGCGTCCGTGAGTGCCGTCACCTGGTATGTTCCGGCAGCTGCACCGGTGATGGTGAACGTTGTCGAAGGATGGTTAGACACGCTGATCGGCGTGGTGCCATCGGTATACGTAAAATTGAACGGCGCCGTGCCGCCGAATGTGAACGTAACATCTGGAAGTGTACCTCCTGAGCAGATGCTTCCACCGCCCGATACCGCCACCGTAGGTGCCGGCTTGGTCACGACCGTGACGGGTGTTCCCAGGCTCGTGGCCGTACAGGTTGTCGCGTCGAATAATGCCGTGATCGTATAGGTGCCGGCTGCTGCCCCGGTTAACGTGAAGGTTGTGCTCGGATGGTTCGTTACGGTTATGGGTGTTGTACCGTCGTTGTAAGTAAAGGTGAATGGTGCCGTGCCGGTGAACGTGAACGTCACGTCCGGCAAAGTTGATCCGGAGCAAACCGTGCCACCGCCGGTGATGGTTGCTGTGGGTCGCGGATTTACAGTGATCACAGCAGAGCCAGTGATGGCTGCATTCGGCGCCGTTACACTACACGATGTGACCGTATTGGTTACGCTGACAATCGTATAGGTAGTCGTGGTCGCCGGACTTACGTTCACGGTTGCCCCGTTGCTGATGCCGTTGGCGTTGAAGTTTGTTACGCCGTCGGTATACACCACATTAAAGGTTCCGGCTGCCGGGAGGGTGAACGTAAGGGCTGTGCTGGTGCCTGCGCAAATGGTGGCTGTGCCGCTGATGTCGGCCGTCGGCAATGTGCCAACGTTCACTACGGCGCTGCCGGTCAGGTTTGCGCTCGGTGCCGTTACAGAACAGGTGGTGGCCGGGTTGGTTGCGCTCACCAGGGTGTAGGTCGTGCTGACCGCGGGGTTGACAACTACTGTCGCGCCGTTGCTGATGCCGTTCAGCGGGAAGTTGGTTGTACCGTCGGTGTATACAATGTTAAACGTACCTGGCGTAGGTAATGTAAAGGTCAGGGTCACTGGCGAGCCAGAGCAGACCGCACCGCCTCCTGAAATGGAAGCCGTGGGCAGCGGGTTCACAACCACCGCTACCGAACCGCCAAAGCTCGTGGCTGTACACGTCGTGTTGTCTGTCAGCGCGGTAACGCTATAGGTTCCCGCAGCGGCATTGGTGATGGTGAAGGTTGTGCTCGGGTGGTTGGTCACCGTCACCGGGGTTGTGCCGTCGGTGTAGGTGAAGGTAAAGGGAGCCGTACCCGTGAAGGTAAAGACCACATTCGGCAATGGTGATCCTGCGCAGATCGTGCCACCACCGGAAACAACTGCCGTAGGTCTTGGATTGACAATCACGTTTACCGGTGTGCCAAGGCTTGTCGCAGGGCAACCTCCGGCGTCGGTCAGCGCAGTGACGCTATACGTACCGGCCGGGGCATTGTTGATGGTGAAGGTCGTTGAAGGATGGTTGGTCACCGTGATCGGTGTAACGCCATCGGTATACGTGAACGTAAAGGGCGCAGTGCCTGTAAAGGTAAAGATCACATTGGGCAGTGGACTGCCCGTACAGATTGCACCGCCTCCTGAAATGGCTGCGGTCGGTACGGGTTTCACTACTACGGCTACGGATCCGCCCAAGCTGGTCGCGCTGCAAGTACCTGCATCGGTCAATGCCGTGACGCTATAGGTGCCGGCCGGAGCATTGGTGATGGTGAAGGTCGTGCTCGGGTGATTGGTCACCGTCACAGGAGTTGTGCCATCGGTGTAGGTGAACGTAAACGGCGCGGTGCCCGTGAACGTGAAGGTCACGTTCGGCAATGTTCCCCCGGCGCAAATCGTTCCACCGCCGGAGACGGCAGCAGTCGGCCGCGTGTTGACAATAACGCTTACCGGTGTGCCAAGACTGGTGGCCACGCAGGTTTTGCTATCCGTCAACGCGGTGATGGTGTAAGTGCCTACGGCCGCGTTGGTGATGGTGAATGTATTCGAAGGGTGATTGGTCACCGTGATCGGCGCGCCTCCATTATTATACGTGAAGGTATACGGCGCAGTGCCGGTGAATGTAAAGACTACATTCGGCAGCGGGTTTCCCGTACAAACCGTGCCGCCACCGGTGATGGTTGCAGTCGGCAAGGGATTCACCACAACGGCTACTGAGCCGCCTAAGCTGGTCGCGCTACAGGTGCCTGCGTCTGTCAGTGCGGTCACGCTATAAGTGCCTGCAGGCGCGTTGGTGATGGTGAAGGTTGTGCTCGGGTGATTGTTCACCGTCACAGGTGTGGTACCATCGGTATACGTAAAGGTAAACGGCGCAGTGCCCGTGAACGTGAAGGTCACGTTCGGCAATGTTCCCCCGGCGCAAATCGTGCCGCCACCGGAAACCACAGCGGTCGGTCTCGTATTGACAATAACGCTTACCGGTGTGCCCAAGCTGGTGGCCACACAAGTTTTGCTATCGGTTAATGCGGTAATGGTATACGTACCTGCTGCCGCATTGGTGATGGTGAATGTGTTCGAAGGGTGATTGGTCACCGTGATCGGCGCGCCTCCATTATTATACGTGAAGGTGTATGGCGCTGTGCCGGTGAACGTAAAGACTACATTCGGCAGCGGGCTTCCTGTACAAACGGTGCCACCACCAGAAATGGTCGCTGTCGGCAGCGGGTTCACTACTACCGCCACGGATCCGCCAAGGCTGGTCGCGTTACATGTACTGGCGTCCGTCAATGACGTGACGCTGTAGGTACCTGCCGGTGCATTGGTGATGGTGAAGGTCGTGCTCGGGTGATTGTTCACCGTCACAGGTGTGGTACCATCGGTGTACGTAAAGGTAAACGGCGCAGTGCCCGTGAACGTGAAGGTCACGTTCGGCAATGTTCCCCCCGCGCAAATCGTGCCGCCTCCGGAAACAACGGCCGTCGGTCTTGTATTGACAATGACGCTTACCGGTGTGCCCAAACTGGTGGCCACGCAGGTTTTGCTATCGGTCAATGCGGTGATGGTATAGGTACCTGCTGCCGCGTTGTTGATCGTAAAGGTATTGGTCGGGTGATTCGTTACCGTGATCGGTGCACCTCCATTATTATACGTGAAGGTGAACGGTGCCGTGCCGGTGAACGTAAAGACTACGTTCGGCAGCGGGCTTCCTGTACAAACGGTGCCACCACCAGAGATGGTCGCTGTCGGCAAGGGATTCACCACAACGGCCACTGAGCCGCCCAAACTGGTCGCGTTACATGTGCTGGCATCCGTCAATGACGTGACGCTGTAGGTACCTGCCGGTGCATTGGTGATGGTGAAGGTCGTGCTCGGGTGATTGTTCACCGTCACAGGAGTGGTGCCATCGGTGTACGTAAAGGTAAACGGCGCAGTGCCCGTGAACGTGAAGGTCACGTTCGGCAATGTTCCCCCCGCGCAAATCGTGCCGCCTCCGGAAACAACGGCCGTCGGTCTTGTATTGACAATGACGCTTACCGGTGTGCCCAAACTAGTGGCCACGCAGGTTTTGCTATCGGTCAATGCGGTGATGGTATAGGTACCTGCTGCCGCGTTGTTGATCGTAAAGGTATTGGTCGGGTGATTCGTTACCGTGATCGGTGCACCTCCATTATTATACGTGAAGGTGAACGGTGCCGTGCCGGTGAATGTAAAGACTACGTTCGGCAGCGGGCTTCCGGAGCAGATCGTTCCGCCGCCCGAGATCGTTGCAGTAGGCAAGGGATTTATAACCGATACAGCCGATCCGCCTAAGCTGGTCGCATTACATGTGCTGGCATCCGTCAATGATGTGACGCTGTATGTGCCTGCGGGAGGATTGTTGATGGTGAAGGTTGTGGTCGGGTGGTTGTTTACCGTGACCGGTGTTGTTCCGTCGGTATACGTAAAGGTAAACGGAGCGGTGCCCGTGAACGTGAATACAATGTTGGGTACTGGATTTCCGGCGCAGACCGTGCCGCCACCCGATACCGTTGCCGTAGGTCTCGTTCTGACAATAACACTTACCGGTGTGCCCAAGCTAGTGGCCACGCAGGTCTTGCTGTCGGTCAACGCCGTGATGGTATAGGTTCCAGCAGCAGCGTTGGTGATTGTGAAAGTGTTCGTAGGATGATTCGTTACCGTGATCGGCGCGCCTCCATTATTATACGTGAAGGTGAACGGTGCCGTGCCGGTGAACGTGAACGTCACGTTCGGGAGCGGGCTTCCGGAGCAGATCGTTCCGCCGCCCGAGATCGTCGCGGTCGGCAAAGGATTTATCACCGATGCAACCGATCCGCCTAAGCTGGTAGCATTACATGTGCTGGCATCCGTCAATGATGTGATGCTGTATGTACCTGCGGGAGGATTGTTGATGGTGAAGGTTGTGGTCGGGTGATTGTTTACGGTGACGGGTGTTGTTCCGTCTGTATACGTAAAGGTAAACGGCGCTGTGCCGGTGAACGTGAATACGATGTTGGGCACCGGATTTCCGGCGCAGACCGTGCCGCCGCCCGATACGGTAGCGGTGGGGCGTGTCCTTACCACAACAGCAACCGGTGTGCCCAGACTGGTGGCCACGCAAGTCTTGCTGTCGGTCAATGCCGTGATGGTATACGTTCCTGCCGCGGCGTTGGTGATCGTGAAAGTGTTCGTCGGGTGATTCGTTACCGTGATGGGTGCGCCACCATTGTTATACGTGAAGGTGAACGGCGCCGTGCCGGTAAAAGTAAACGTCACATTCGGAAGCGGATCGCCGGTACAAACCGTACCGCCGCCCGAAATGGTAGCCGTCGGCAAAGGGTTTATAACCACCGCTGCTGAACCTCCGAGACTGGTGGCTCCGCACGATTTTGCATCCGTAAGGGCTGTCACCGAATAGGTTCCGGCCGTAGGGTTGGTGATCGTGTAGGTCGTCGTCGGGTGGTTGGTCACCGTGACCGGTGTTGTTCCATCCGTGTAGGTAAATGTAAAGGGTGCAGTTCCTGTAAAGGTAAAGACCACATTGGGTGCCGGAGTTCCTGCACAAACGGTCCCTCCCCCACTAACGGTTGCCGTGGGCAACGGGTTGATGTTCAAGGTCACCGTGTTGGTCATCAACACCGGGGTACAAAAGCCATTGGAGGCCAGCACGGAAATGTTATTGCCGCTGGTGAATTGCGTCGCCGGGAAGGTCATCACAAACGGTCCTGAGCCGGTGCCCGGGAAGGTGATGGGTGTTGGCAGCGAGGCCACGTTCTTTAAGATCTCATAGGTTACCCCGGCTTCCGAGTTGTTCAGGGTAATGGTGATGTTGTCGCCTGCGCACACATTTAGCGGCGAAGCGGTCGTGACGGTGAATACGGTTGGCGATGGATCGGTGATCGTGAAGACTTGCGTCGTCGAACAAGCTGAAAATTTATCCTGGACCATTAAGGTATAGGTACCGCCGCGTAAGCCCCCGAGGCCGAGCAATGTCGCCAGGTTCAAAGGCGCTGCGCCTGCGGTGGTTCCGCTCGCGGTGGGCGTTCCGTTCGAGCTACTCCACGAATACGTATAGGAGCCGAAGCCAAAGTTCTTCGAACCACCGGTAATGGTTGCTTGGACCTGACCGTTTTGGGCCACGCACGATGTATTGTTCGCTTCAATGTCTTTGGTGATGCCGAGGGGTGCCGTGGAGAAATCCCTGACCACGAGGTCGGGATAGGTTCCGGGGTCGGCCAGTGAACCGATCGTATTGGTACCATCGCCGAGAATCCACCGGTAGGTTCCTGGTGGCAGGTTCTTCGGTGGATTGAACACGAAGGTTCCGCCAGCCGGAATGTTTTGTGCAGGGAAGAGGTTCACCGGGCCGAGGATGGCCAACGAAGCATTCACACCGCCTTCGGTAGAGTTTATCTTAAAGGTGATAAATCCGTTTCCCGTAGGGGGTGTTGAGCATGAATTGGAGATGGTGATGTCGACCGACAGCGTTCCAAAGGTATACGAAACCGCTTGGGCCCAACTCGCCGTGGCCAAGCCGAAGACGAGCGCAACGGAAGCGATGAGGGAGCGACCTAATTTAGGTAGTAGAATTCTATCCATTATCTGTTGGCGCTTTCGTTGAAGTCAATTGTTTTGGTGCAGCCCTTGGAATCGACCACCCGGATCAGCTTCGGTAAATTACTTTTGTCGGCCGAGTGATTGCTTTTTTTGAAATCCCAGGTCAGCGGATTGTTTTTCTTGTCCAGAAAGAAATAGAAGTACGGCTCCTCGCCGCCGGACGCCCGCACGTCGATGTTCACTTGGTCGCCGACCGTTTGGGTAGTGTAGGATACCTCCAGCCGTGAGCAATCTGCTGAGGGATTGACAGGAGGATTTGCGTTCACACCGGTAAAAAGGGTGAGGAAGAATAGAATTGTTACATTCATACAGGCTTACTTACGGCATGGTACATAATGAATAACCTTTAAAAAAATATTGTAACCCGTGTAAAAAAATATATCCGCGTGCTACAAATCAGTCAAAAAAATTTATGTTCTCTAATGCATGTAACATTTAGTCAAACAAACTAGAATTTGCGCTGGAGTATCTCACTCATCACAAAGGCCTTTCTAAACCCTTCCGGATCCTGAAATTCTTTCAGATACTCTGCCATCAGATCGCGTTCTGTCGCTTGTTCGAATGCTTTAAACTTACCGAATTTCACAACGGTATCTTCTACCCGCATGGTCTCCTCCAGTGAAGGCCGGTTGAACGCCTGCCGCTTCGCCTCTTCGTACGTCTCATACACCTTGTCGTGCTGGCGGTAATCATAGTTCACATCTTCGAGGTCTTCGGCCTCGTCGTCTACCCGTTGCTGGGGAGTATATTTAGCCACCGGACGCGGTTGGCTGGGGACTGGTTTCTGTTGTTTCTGGGTGGCAATTTCCTGCAACAACTCCTCGAAGGTCAGCGACTTCTGGGGCGTGCTGGCCGGGGCCTGTGGTGTGGCGCGCGGGGCTGGTTTGGGAGGCGGCATAGGCTGGCTTTTAGACTCGTCGGGACGTTTCTTCAGTAACCTGCTGAGCAGGTACACGATCCCTATGATCACATAAAGCCATAACTTAAAATTATCCATTGAAAACAAATTTATGAAAAAAAATGAAAAACCCATTTAGAGGTACTTTTTTGATGTTTTATGCGTTGTGGTGTCGCTTCGTCGACGCGTAAGAAAATCGCCGGAATAGTCTAGGGATAGCGTTGGGGCAGGGAGGCTCAAAAAACGCTAAAAATGAGGTTCTTTCATCGAAAAGTGGCCTTTTTGAGCCTTTTTCGGCACCTAAATTTTTATTTTGAATTGCCAGCGGGATCGGTTTATCTTTGCCCTCCCCTTTTGAACGGAAAGGCAGCCACACAGCGGTTCTGCGTCGCTCAACCTCGCACAGCATCCTTTCTTCGTGTACTGTTTTCCAGGCAACTGCGGGATATACCAAAACAACCACTAACAGCATGCAATTAGCGAAACTGGAGATCAAAGGCTTCAAGAGTTTTGCCGACAAAATCGTTATCAATTTTGATGAAGGGATTACGGGGATTGTTGGACCAAACGGATGTGGCAAGTCAAACGTAGTGGATTCGATCCGTTGGGTGTTGGGCGAGCAAAAGACCAGCGCCCTGCGCTCGGAGAAGATGGAAAACATCATCTTCAATGGCACCAGCGCGCGCGGAGCCCAGCAGATGGCGGAGGTTTCGCTGACCATCAACAATACAAAGAACATCCTGCCTACCGAATATGCGCAGATCACCATCACCCGCCGCCTCTACCGCTCGGGTGAAAGCGAGTATCTGCTCAACGGTGTGGTTTGCCGCCTCAAGGACATCACCAACCTCTTCCTCGATACCGGGGTGGCTTCCAACAGCTACGCCATCATCGAGTTGGGCATGGTAGACGACCTGCTGAACGACAAGGACAACAGCCGCCGCATGCTTTTCGAAGAAGCCGCCGGGATCTCCAAGTTCAAAAAGCGGAAAAAGGAAACCCTCAAAAAGCTGGAAGACACCGACGCCGACCTGGAGCGGGTGGAAGACCTCCTGTTTGAGATCGAAAAGAACATGAAAAGCCTTGAAAAACAGGCCAAACAGACCGAGAACTATTACAAGATCAAGGAAGAATACAAGGAAAAAAGCATTCACCTGGCCAAGGTGGTGGTGAACAAACAAAAGGACAAGTTCAACCACATCACCAAACAGATCGAGCTGGAGAATGACCGCAAGATCGGCCTGGCCGCCGAAATCTCGGAAAAAGAAGCCGTCATCGAAAAGGCAAAGGCAGAACTGATCCTGAAAGAGAAGACCCTTTCGTCGCGTCAAAAGGCCATCAATGAGTTCGTGGCCAAAATTCGCCAGTACGAGAGCGAGAAACAGATCAAGAACGAGCGGCTGAAATACCTGAACGACCGTGCCGCCGGTTTGCGCGAACAGATCGACCAGGATCGCAAGAGCAACGAGCGCGCCCGCTTCAGTATCCAAAGCCTGGAAACAGAGAAGAAGTCGGCCGAAGACATATTCGAAGAGATCAGCCACAAACTGGAATCGCTGAAGGCCGACTACGAAAATCAAAAGAACATCACCACGGAATTGCAACAGCAATCCGACTCGATCCGCCGCGTGCAACGCGAGCGCCAGGAAGAAAGCTTCCAGATCAACAAAGATGTCGAGATCCGCGAAATACAGGTCTCTTCCCTCAAACAGGAGCTTGAAAAAACCGCGACCGACACCAGCCAGCAAAGTGCCAGCCTGGTGGAGTTCGAGAACAAATTGAAGATCCTGCAGGAAGAACTGAACGTGAAGAACAACGAGCAGGAGAACCTGAAGAAAGAAGAAGAAGAAGTTCAGGAGCGCATGGTGCTGATCGAAAAAACGATCGACATGATCCGCGAGGAAATGAACGTGACCGGCCGCAAACTCGACGCGCGTCAGAACGAATACAACCTCACCAAATCGCTGGTGGAAAACCTCGAAGGTTTCCCCGAGGCCATCAAGTTCCTGAAAAAGAAAGTAGGCAAGAACGCTCCCCTCCTCTCCGACATCCTCACCACCTCGGAAGAGTACCGTGTGGCCATCGAGAATTACCTGGAGCCTTACCTGAACTACTACATCGTTGAACACGAGTCGGAAGCCTATGAGGCCATCAACATCCTGAGCGATGCGGCCAAGGGCAAGGCGCACTTTTTCATCCTGGATGCGTTCGACAAATTTGAATCCACTACCGGGCGCATTTACGACAACGCGTTCCCGGCCACGGAGATCATCGAATACGATCAGAAGTACAAGAAGCTGATGGCGTACATCCTGGACAAGGTGTACATCTACGAAGGCGATACCAAAAATATTCCGTCCACCGACGAGAACACGTTCATTACCAAGAACGGCAAGCTCACCAAGCGCAAGTTCAGTATCTCGGGTGGTTCCGTAGGCTTGTTCGAAGGCAAGAAGATCGGTCGTGCCAAGAACATGGAGAAGCTCGAGAAGGAGATCAAGGAATTGACCACCAAGCTCGACGACATCCGCTCCAGTCTGTTGGAAAAACAAGCCGACCTCGAGAAGCTGCGCAACAACAAGATCCGCCAGCAGATCGACGAGGTGCAACGCAGCATCCGCCAGGTGAACGACGAGTTTGTTTCCCTGCGCACCAAGCGCGAGCAGTTCGCACAAATGCTGAACAGCGCCGACCTGCGCCGCGAAGACATCCTGGAAAAGATCGACACGCTGTTGCGCGAACTGGACGACCTGAAACCTCGCGCACAACGCGCCCTCCACGACCTTGAGGAGCAGGAAAACAAATTGGTGTCCATCACCAACAACCTGGCCTCGAACAGCGAGGTGCTGAGTCAGAAATCGGCTGCCTACAATGAGCAGAACATCTTCTATCACCAGCAGGAGAACCGCGTGAAAAGCATCGAGCAGGAAACGCGCTTCAAGCAGGAGTCGATGGACCAAAGCAGCCAGCGCATCGATGTGAATGCGGAGGAGCTGAAGAAGAATGAAGACGAGGTGAAACGCATCATCGAGACCACCCAATCCAACGACGACGAACTCCTCGGCATGTACGAAGAGAAAGAAGGCATGGAGAAGGGCTTGAGCGAAGCGGAGAAAGAATATTACGAATCGCGCGGCTACATCGACCAGGTTGACAAACAACTTCGCGAAGTGCAGCACCAGCGCCAGAGCATCGACACCACGTTGATGGAACTGCAAACCCAATTGAACGAAAGTAAGATGCAACTGAACTCGGTGAAGGAACGCCTCTCCGTGGAGTTCAACATCGACCTGGATGCTGTTGTGGGGCACACCGCTGCCGAAGAGTCGGAAGACTATTCGAAAGCCGACGAAGACAAGATCCGTCACGACGTTCAAAAGATCCGCGACCGGCTCGACAACATGGGTCCCATCAACCCGATGGCCATGGAAGCCTACACGGAGATCAAACAGCGCAATGACTTTATCATCACGCAAAAAACAGATCTCCTGAAAGCGAAGGAATCGTTGTTCAACACCATCGCTGAAATCGAAGGTGTGGCCAGCCAGACGTTTATGGAGGCTTTCAACAAGATCAAAGAACACTTTATCCGCGTATTCCAGTCGTTGTTTGTGCAAGGCGACGAGTGCGACTTGCGTCTCGTTGATCCCAACAACCCGCTGGAGTCGGACATCGACATCATTGCGAAACCAAAAGGCAAACGCCCGCTGACCATCAACCAGCTTTCGGGGGGAGAAAAAACCCTGACGGCTACGGCGTTGTTGTTCTCGATGTACCTGTTGAAGCCCGCACCGTTCTGTATCTTCGACGAGGTGGATGCACCGTTGGACGACGCCAACATCGACAAGTTCAACAACATCATCCGCGACTTCAGCAAGGATTCGCAGTTCGTGATCGTGACGCACAACAAGCGTACGATGAGCTCAACGGATGTGATCTATGGTATCACCATGGTGGAGAAAGGTATCTCCCGCGTGGTTCCCGTGGACCTTCGCGAATTGGCCTGATCGCGCTTTTAAATCGATTTATAGGAAAGACCTGCACCGTTGCAGGTCTTTTTTTATGTGGTTATCTTTGAATGAGGAATATTCCTCCCATCTTCGCCTGCGCCCGTCGTTCAATTTTTCCTCCCGTGTACGATTGGCCTGGGCTTTAGCGTTATTCACCCTATGATCTCAAGACCATCCCAACCCGGCCATGCCCGGAACATGCTGCTCCTGCTATTTTGTATCGCTGTGTCCACCCAAGCCCAGGACCTGAAGCCCCAGGTGAAGTGGGGTAAGGAATTTGAGGCGCCGCGCCATTCGTCGCTCAGTGCCATTGTGGGGCATGATCAAACCGGTATCTACGCCGTCAAGGAACGGTATGGCTTTGGAACGGGCACCACGTTTTCGCTGGAACATTACGATAACAATTTTCAACCCACCAAAACATTCGACCTGAAATTGACACACGAAGGGAAGACTGCCGACGTGGAATTGATCCTGCAAATGCACAGCCGGCTTTACCTGTTCTCCTCCTTCCGGGACACGCAGACGTCGCGCAAAAAATTATTTGTACAGGAGATCAACCGCGCCACACTGGAGCCTCTGCCCAACAAGCGGCAGATTGCCGAGATCGATTTTGGATCGGAGTCGCGCCGGAACAGCGGCACGTATACCATCAAAGTGTCGCGCGACAGCTCGAAGGTGATGGTGTTCTACGCCCTCCCCTACGCCAAGAACGAACCCGAGTCTTTCGGTTTCCAAGTGCTGGATGACGCCATGAATCCGTTATGGAACAAAGAGGTGAAATTGCCCTATGAGGATGGACTCTTCACGATCGAATCGATCCGCGTAGACAACGACGGCGAGGCCTACCTCCTGGCGGTTATCTACAAAGACAAGCGCAAAAGCAAACGGCACGGATTGCCCAACTATACGTACAGTGTTTTTGCGTTTCGCGACCAGGGCAAGACGGCAAAGGAATATCCCATCCGCCTCGAAGACCGTTTCCTCACCGACATGCAGATCGAAGTCCTGAACAATAAAAATCTCATTTGCGCAGGCTTCTATTCCGAGAAGGGGACCAATAGCATTCGCGGAACATTTTTCCTGACCCTCGATGCGGTGACCAAAGACATCAAAACACAGAGCTACAAGGAATTCGGCATCGACTTCATTACGCAAAACATGAAGGAGGGTGAGGCGGACCGGGCACGCCGCAAGGAGAAAAGCGGCGAAGAGAATGAGTTGTATGAATATGACCTTGATAAGTTGCTCGTGGGCAAAGATGGTGGGGCCATGCTCATCGGCGAGCAATATTATGTGAGCCAATCGACGAGCAACATGATGATGAACGGCATGATGCAAAACTACACCACGTATCATTACAACTACAACGACATCATCACCGTGAAGGTGGATCCCTCGGGCCAGATCGAGTGGGCCGAGAAGGTGGCCAAGCGTCAGCACACGATCGATGACGGGGGCTTTTATTCTTCCTATACCATGGCCATTGTGAAAGGCCAGATCTGCTTCATCTTTAACGACAACCGGAAAAACGCGACCTACAACGGCGCTGGCAAGATCTATAACTACAGCCCTAACAGTCGCCACGAGAACTCGGTGATCATGCTGGTGAGCATCGACCCGGCGGGCAAGCAAGTGCGACAGCCGTTGTTCGGCGCGCTTGACGCGGAGGTGATCACGCGACCCAAAGTTTGTCAGCAGATCTCATCGAGTGAGGTGATCCTGTTTGGACAGCGGAAAAAGACGCAGCAGTTTGCCCGGGTTTTCTTTGAATGATACCGTTACTCGTCGAGGACGACGGGCTTTGTTGGGTCGATCCTGAACCACAACGCTGCGCTCACGAGCAAACACCCGGCAATGAGAAACAGCGGGTAGCTGAAGTTACCGGTTTGTTGCACGAGGATGCCAAAGATGAGGGTGATGAAGAAGCCACCCAATTGCCCCGCGAAATTCATAGCTCCCACCACAACGCCCGAGTTTTGCCGCCCGATGTCCACACACACGGCAAAGGCCACGGGCAACGCCAAATCTTTTGTGAGCACGGAAAGGGCCAACAGGTAGCCCGACGACGTTTTGCTATGCAACACGCCAGCCCCCAGGAACAGGAGGGCCGACAATCCTAAACCCACTACGGCCACGACCCTGCGCCCCGGTTTCAGACCAAATTTCTGCGCAAGCCAGTCGCTGAGAAAGCCTCCGCTCAGGCAGCCGATCGCGCCCAGAAAATAAGAAAGCGAAACGAAATTTTTGGATTCATCTTCCGTCATGCCCAACCCTTCCTGGAAATAGGTGGACGACCAGTTGGTGAAAAAATAGGATCCATAGAAAAACAAATGACACATGAGCATGAGGGTCCACAGGTTTGTATTCCGGGTGATGGCCTTCCAGGGAATTCCATGCCTGGCACTGCCGAGTTTTCGACCCAATTCAATTTCAGCGAGCTCGTGTTCGGTGACGGCAGGTTTTTGACGAGGCTCGTCGCGAAACCAGGTGAACCAGACAGCGGCCCAAACAAAACCCAGGATACCCAATACCCCGAAAGCCAGTCGCCATCCAAAAGCATGAACCAGCGGCACGACAATCAGGGGTGTTAACGCCCCGCCTATGCGACCTGCCGCCCAAATGGCCGACTGCGCGCGGGCGGTCTCGGTGCGAGGGAACCAATGCGCGATAGCGATGGATGCATTGGGGTATGCGCCCGCCTCGCCTGCCCCGAAGAGGAAACGGATCGCCAGCAAAATAATAAAGCTGAAAGCCGAACCCGTAAGTACTGTGAACACCGACCACCAGACGACCACGCGCGTGAGCACTCTCCGCGCCCCAATGCGGTCGCCCAACGCTCCCGTCGGAATTTCAAACAAGGCATAGGACAAAGAGAACGCCGCCAGGATGTAGCCAAGTTGTTGATTGTCCAGCCCGAGGTCGGCTTTCACGTATTTGGCCACCACGTTCATGCACACGCGGTCCAGGTAGGTGATGACCGACAGGAGGACGAGGAGCAAGAGGACCTGGTAGCGTACTTTCAAGAGACCTGTTGATTATACCTTCAAGATAGAAAGGATTGCTCAAATGCCATAGAGCATCCTCACCCAACGTTCAGGCCAGGGTCTTTTTATCAGAAGGTAGAGAAGTGCAGCTTTTTGTCGCCCTCCTTGAGAAGCGATCCTTTCTTTTTCACTTCGCTTTCCTGTTTCCGTTCGTCGGTGATGAGCGTGTCGAGGTAATGTTGCACGTTTCCATAGGACACGGTCACGGGTTTGCCCGTGGTGATGGCCTGGGTGGCGTAGGCGTTGACGAGGTCGGGATAGTGGGCCATGAACATTTCGTGTGTGGCAAACATATCACACCCCAGGATGGCATCGCCTGAGACCACGACCATGCCGATCACATCGGGTTCGCTGGCAAAAAACGATTTGAAATAGTCGGTGTATTTTTTCAGGCCGGTCGTGAACGATCCGGAATTCTTCAAAGCGGTGAGGGTACCGGTGCTGGTGGTGGCGTCATTTTTCGATGTGGTTTCGGCTACCTTGTCCCAAACCTTTTGCTGGTCCTTTTCCACGATGGCAGCCTTGCGTACCTCATTGGTTGAGTAGGAAGAATAGGACGTGAACGTCATGCCATCGCCTCCGACTTTTTGCGGCTGCCAACGGCCGGGCTCTACACAGAAGACAGAAATATCCTTCTTGGTTTTGGGATATAAAAGAAAATCCTGGGCGATGACACGATCTTGTTTTCCGCCTTGGACCACTTCGCCAGAAAGCACCATGATGGTATCGGAGGATATGTTTTCGATGTAGAGTGTGTTCACTTCTCCCCCATCGCGCTCCGTGATCTTTGCTTTATTTTTTTGCAGGCCGTCCTTGAGCGTAACATATTTTCCGACATGCTTATGTTGTTCTTTGAAGGCGGCATTTGCCCGCACCGGATAGACCTGTAGATTTCCATAGGCATACTTTTTGGCGGCCGTGGCCGGTTCCAGTTTCAGGTTGGCTTTGTTGTATTGCGCGTTCGCGGTGGCGATCGAAATCACCATGAGCAGACTTGTGAATAGGTAAGGTTTCATGTGCTATCGGTTTTGGTTTCCAGGGTTGATCTTGGTTGAGGATGCCCCAGCTGAGGATGCCCCAGCTGTTATTTCCAGCTTAGATTTTTTGCCTGGCCGTATTCTTTCAGGGACTTGATCATGGTGGCATCCAGGGAAGCGGTCTTGTCGGCGGCGCTGGTGTGGGTTTCGATGTATTTGCGGCGTTCTTTTTGGAGCGTTTGCAGCTCGGCCTGTATGCGGGCCCGGTCGGCGGCTTTTTGTGCAACGTAGTTCTTGCGTTGCTCGACGGTCATGGAACGCATTTCCTGGGGCAGGTCGTCGGTCTTGGTGTCGGTGATGATCTTGGCGTTATCCTTGGAGGCATCGATCAGATCCCAACTTGAATTGGAATAGACCTTGGAGCTTTTTGAAAGCGTGCGCTCCACTTCATTCGCCTTGCCGTACTGTGCAGCGTTACTGTCCTGCACCCGCTGCTGATCTTTCTTGTATGCGCCGGACGCGCCATAGTATACATAGGTAGCATTTAACGCGTCGTTCTTGGCACTGATCTGGTCATCATAGGGCGTCGCGATGTAGACGGTCTTGCGATTTTGCTCAATGCTCATATAGGCGCCTCCTCCCAGGTCGGCCCCGCGCTTCCAACTGGTCTCAATTCCTTCGTCGAAACTTCCACAGAAAATCGTGTTCACCACCACGTCTTTTTCTTTGGCGTATTGACAGGCCCATTCATAGGACACGCTTCCTTGCGAAAAGGGCTCGTTGCCGGCGATGAAAATCATTTTGAGGTCGTTTTTCTCTCCTGACCATTGCAGTTGTTCGAGGGCGGTACGGATCACGTGTCCGCAATATTCCTGGCCCCCGTTGGTGGTGAGGGCAAACAATTTTTCGGAAAGAACATCGAGGTCGCCCGTGAGCGGACTCACCTGGCGGATGTAGCCGTTGCCGGATGGCAGCCCGTCGTTGCCGTATTCATAGAGCGCGATGGAGATCTCGGGTGAAGCACCGTCGGTGCATTTCGCGGCGGCCAGCTCGTTCACGATCTTCCACAGCTGCGATTTGGCTTGTTCGATGAGGCCGTCCATGCTGTTGCTGGTGTCCAGCAGCAAGGCCAGCTTGATCCTTTGATTTTTTACGGCGACCGTCGTGGCGGCAGGGTTGGCCTCCGAATGGGCCGGTTGGCATTCGGTGTAGAGGCACAGGGCGGCGGTGAAAACGATGCCTTTCAAAAGCATGCCGGCAGCGGTGTTCAGGTGTTTCATGGCTAATGTTTTTTCTAAATCTCACGCGAAAAAAGAGGAAAGGGTATCGAAACTGAGGGAAGGCGACACCCCGCCGGGTGAACCGCCCGACCGGCTTCGTGAAACCTTGATTTAGGTTGGTCTCCTGAAAATTTGCATTTTAAATATTGTATTAACTTTCCCGTTCAAAGCTCACTGCATGCGCCATCGAATCGTTATCGCGTTCTGTTTCCTGGGGATCTTGCTCTGGACGACCGGTTATGGTCAGGCCTCCAAAAAGGACTCCTACTCAAAATTCAAGAGCAATTCCTCGCGCCAGTCGGTGACGGTGTTGTTGAATGAAGCGAGTGGATTGAAGGACAAAGACCCGCAAGGCGCCCTCAGCAAAGTTCAGGAAGCGCTTGGGCTCAGCCTGGCCAACGGCGAGTCGTTCAACGAAGGACGCTGCTACCTGTTGTTGGGTGAGATCAATGAAGGCCTGCAGGAATGGAAGCTGGCCCTGGACAACTACGGGCATGCCCGGGAGAAGTTCCTTAACCCAAAGGGAGGATACTCAGACGAATATGTGCGCGCCGTACAAGGCATGGGCAACACGGCCCTCAAGCTCGGGCAATATTCCGAAGCCTTGCAGTACTTTGAAGAGGCCTTGCAGTTATCAAAGAATGCCAATCAAAAGGCAACCTTGCAGTTGAGCTTGTCGGAAGTGTATTACCAGATGGAGCGCTACCAGGAAGCGTTGGACGCCCTGAAAGAAATCGACCTCTCACCCAAGAAGATCGCCAGCAGTAACAGCTTTTCCAACCAGGCCAACAACCAGGAAGCCAAGATCTATGCACGCCTCAACGACCTGGACAAAAGCAAAGCCCTTTTCGATAACTCCGTGAACACCTTGCGGCAAACCAAAGACGTAAGCCCCGAGGAAGATCAGTCGTTGCAAAAGACCAAAGAAGAGATCGCCGGTGTGTTTCGCTCTCAAAACCGGTATGACGATGAGATCGACCTGCGCAATAAGTCTATTGAATATAACCTGGAATCCAATAACTTTTCTGAAGTTACCAAGGACAAAGTCGAGATCGGGAAAACCCTCGACGCCAAGGGTGAGCCCCGCGCTGCCCTGAGAGCCATCGAAGAGGCCACGCGCATGGCCGACACTCTCCACAATCCCAAGGAGCAGATGTACGCTTATCAAACGCTGGCCAACTTGTATGAAAAGAACGGCATGACATCGAAAGCGTTGGACGCGTATCATAAATTCAGTTTCCATGTCAACCAGGCTGACTCCCTCAATGAATTACAACGCCTCCAACAGGCCCGCATCCTCAACATTCAAAAGGACATCACCGAGCTCTCCAAAAATGTGTCGCTCGGCAAACAGGAAGAAAGCCTGGAGCTGGCCACGGTTGCACGCCAGCGGATCATCATCTATGGACTGCTGGCCTTGTTGCTGGTGATCGGCACCACCTCCTATTTCACCTATAAAAATGCGCAGGCCAGCAAAGTCGCCAACCAGTTGCTGGCCCTGAAGTCGCTGCGCAGCCAGATGAACCCGCATTTTATTTTCAATGCGCTCAACTCCGTCAACCATTTTATTGCCCAGCAGGATGAGCGGGCCGCCAATAAATTTCTTTCCGAGTTCTCGCAACTGATGCGGCTGGTGCTCGAAAATTCACAGGAAGATTTTATCCCCCTGCAACAGGAACAGGATATTCTCTCGCTGTACCTGAAACTCGAGCACTATCGCTTCCGTGACAAATTCGACTACACCATCGACGTCGATGCGTCGCTGAACACCGAGGCGATGGAGGTCCCTCCCATGCTAATCCAGCCTTACATCGAGAATGCCGTCTGGCATGGGTTGAGGTACCGGGAGGAGAAGGGGCACTTGTCGCTCCGGTTCATCAAGGACAACGGCCAGTTGGTGGTAGAGATCAAAGACAATGGCATCGGCCGCAAACGATCGGCCGCCTTGAAGACGGCACAACAGAAAAAACACCGGTCCACCGGCTTGAAAAATATCCGTGAGCGTCTGGACATCCTCAACAAAGTGTACAAGACGCACTACCGCGTTGCCATCGACGACCTGCCGGAAGGGTCGGGCACGGAGGTGCGTGTTTATTTACCTATGAAAAACCATACCGGTAGCCTATGAAAGCCGTGATCGTTGACGACGAAAAAGACAGCCGCCAGATCCTGGCGAACTACCTGGCCAAATATTGTCCCGAAGTCCAGGTCTGTGGGTTTGGCGAGTCCGTATCCACCGGGCTGGAGGCCATCGAAGCTCACCACCCCGACATTGTTTTTCTCGACATCGAAATGCCCTATGGCAACGGATTCGATCTGCTGGACAAGGTTGGACAAGTAGATTTCGAGACGGTGTTTGTCACCGCCTTCGACACTTACGCCATCCAGGCCCTGAACCTGAGCGCTGCCTATTACCTGCTGAAACCCATCGACATCGACGAGCTCATCAAGGCCGTGACCAAAATAAAAGAGGAACGCGCCGCGGAAAACTATAAACACCACGCGCAGGTGTTGCTGGACAATTTGCGTGCACCGTCACCTCAAAAGATCATGTTGCCGACGCTAGAAGGGTTCGAGATCGTGGCGATCAACACGATCTTGTACTGCGAGGCTGTAGATAATTTTACCCGCTTTCATTTCGAGACGGGCACTCCCCTGCTCATTTGCCGCACGTTGAAATATTTTGAAGAGGTGCTGGGGGAACATGGCTTCCTACGCATTCACCGATCGCATCTGATCCACCCACACCATGTGATTCGATACTCGAAGGGCAAGGGAGGGTTTGTGACGATGAAGGATAAGCGGGAGTTGGAGGTGTCGCCGAGTAAGAAGAAGGAGTTGTTGGAGTTGTTTGAGCGATGAGGGATCAGGAGCCAGAAGCCAGGAGCCAGGAGCCAGAATCTTTTTCTCGGCATTCAGTAGCCAGTATTCAGTAGCCAGTATTTAGCAGTCAGTAGTTCAGTGGCTGGCAATCACTATTTTGGGTGTTCGGTGGTTTGGTGTAGATTTATCGGAATAGAATGTTATGGGTATGAGGCAATATTTCTGGGTGTTGGGGTTACTCCTTTCCTGTCAAAATCGGTCGGAGAAAAACGTTGATGTAAATTCTGTTGATAGTGTTGCCGCAGCAATGCAGCCAATAGTTCCGGTGTTCGACACGGTCCAGATCGACACGTTGAGGGCTGAACCCCTGTTGGAGGAATTTTATGTGGACAGTTTGAATGTTGGGAGGAAGTCGTTCAATAAGGTTGAGATTTCAAAATACAGGGCTATTGATAGCATGTATGTGATCATTAAGTTTTATTCAAAACAGCATTCCCGGTGGAAATTAAAAAATGAGTTTCGGTTTGAGAAGGATGGGATTAGGGGTTGCGAGCCGCAGTTTACGGACTTCAATAATGACAAGCTGAACGATATCACGTATGTCGCCAATGTGGCGGCAAGGCCGGGGTCCAACGAAATGAGGCGGCTTTTCATCTATGATGTGCGCGACGACAAACTCGTGTCCATGAAAAATTCTCTGGACTACCCCAATATGCTCTACAACAAAAAACTGAATTGTATCGACGCCCTCCAGGTCTATGGGGGCTGTTCAACCGTCTTCCTAAAAATCAGTGGCGACAGCCTAAGGCCCTTCGCCGAGGTCGAATTACATTTCGGCCTCACTGTCACCACTTATGACAAGAAAGGGAGGGCAAAAATTATATTCCGCGACACCACAAAAAAGGCCGCCTTCATCCGCTACCAAACCTTCAATCCACCCAAGCCCTACCAGGACAACTAAGAACACCCCAACCCATCTCACCCCACCTACTACGCCCCCGAAGCCAAGCGCCCTTAAAAACTACTCCGTCGATGAATTACTGATTACTAAAATACTGATCCCTGATTAGTTGACTACTGGCTACTGAATACTGGCTACTAACTCCTGGCTCCTAAGTTCTCCCCAAAAACAAAAAGCACCACGGCTATGAACCATGGTGCTTCTTTTAGGCTTTGTATGCTCAGCAACTGCCAAGCACGCGTCTGTCCTGTCTGAATTACTTCACGTGTTTGTTCACGACTTTAGCCAATTCGAACATGGAGATTTGATCTTTGCCACCGAAAATGGCTTTCAGCTTCACGTCGCCGTTGATCATTCTTCTGTTCTTCTTGTCTTGAAGGTTGTTCTTCTTGATGTAGTCCCAGATCTTTTTGATGATCTCTGTTCTGGGGATGGCTTTGGTGCCGATCACTTCAGCAAGGGCTGCGCTGGGAGTCAGAGGAACCATGAAGGCTGCGTTGGGTTTTCTTTTGGCGGCTTTCTTAGGAGCTTTCTTGGCTGCTTTTTTAGGAGCGGCCTTCTTTGCTGCCTTCTTGGGAGCTGCTTTCTTTGCCGCCTTTTTAGCGGTCTTCTTCGCAGCTTTCTTAGCTGCTTTTTTCGCTGTTTTTGCCATAGCGTTTTTGAATTTTAGAGTTAATTAATAATTACTTAAAATGTTATGGTTCACACTTTGCTGTGAATATACTATATTTTGAATCACACTTACAATTTTCATCTTTTTCTCATCCTCTTTTACACCCTTCGCGACGTGCATTTTCCCTATGAAAATCACCCCCATCGCCCCACGTGATGAGCCCCTTTTGTCTCTGAAAAAACATGCTGTGTACCCCTTCGCGAAGCGCTCCCCGATGCTCATCTAACCTTAACCTTACCCGTCCCACCAGCTTACATTCTTACTATAGCTAGGGAATCATATAGTAAAGAAAAAGAACACGATACGTTATGAAAAACACCTTGGCACCCTCCTGGATTTCTCCCCCGGGAGCGGCAAAGTTTTTTCATTCTGCTTGTAGTTTCTCCTGCGGAAAGATACTTTTGATATACTAAAGGCTGACGCCAATGAAGGTACTGATCCTCGACGATGAGAAGTTCGATTTGTTCGTAGTAAAAAAATTAGTGCGACTGGAGTTCGAAGCAGAGGGTTTCACCGTTCCCCAGGAGGCGCTGGACTGGGCCCGGGCAAATACATTCGACGTGGTCATCATCGATTACTACCTCACGACTACCGTACTGGCCCACCACGTGCTGCAGCAGTTGCGCACCTTTGTGACCCACCCTTTCAAGGCCTTTGTGCTCACCAACTATGTCGACAACCAGCAGGTGACCGAACTGAAGGCCGCCGGGTTCGACGCCGTTATCCACAAGCCTTTCACCCTGGAATACTTCAAGGTTCAGCTGGGGCTGTAACCCCCCGCGGCCCCCCTTATAGCAACGCAGCCACTTCCGTGAATCCCTTTTCGATGGCCATGTCATAGGGCGTTTGACCCTGGTCGGTCTTTGCTTTCGGGTTGGCGCCATAGCGGAGGAGCAGCCGGGTCATCTCTAGCTCGCCATGATGGGCGGCGGAGTGCAGCGCGGTGTTGTTGCCTTGCTGGGTGGCCTGCACATCGGCATGATGTTCCAGCAAGAGGCGCACGATGTCGGTGGCGCGTGCGGCAGCCGCCGAGTGGAGCGGGGCCACGTGGAAGGCGTTGCGTGAAGCCAGGCTGGGGTCTGCGCCGGCGTCCAGCAGGTACGCTGCCACGGGGGTTCGCGCAAAGAAGCAGGCTAACCCCAACGGTGTGAAGCCATCGGCAGAGAAGGCGTTGAGTTGGTCGCCATGTTCGGTGACGAAGGCTTTGACCTTGTCGAGGCGCCCTGCGGCGCTGGCTTCGAAGATGTCGAGGTTGGCTTTGTGGGCCAGCAGGTAGTCGCTCAGTTCGGTGTTCCCATAGTAAAAACTCAGTGACAAAAGGGATACACCTTGTGGGTCGCGGGTATCGACCAGCGCGGGGTGTTGTTTCAATTCGTCGATGAGATCGGTGGTGCGGCGCGCCTTGAGGAGCGTCAATACTTTTTCTTCCATGGTCATTGGGTGATGTTACGAAGCTTCAGGAATTCCAGGACCTCTCCTGCCTCTCCTTTCTGGGCGTGCATCAGCAACGTGATGCCGTGGGGTCCTTTGCAGAGGTGGGTATCGGGGAAGGCGGCAAAGATGGCTTTCACGATGTCGATCTTGTTCATCATGGCGGCGGTGAAGATGTCCATGCGGGCACCTTTTCCGACCAGGTACTCGGCGATATCCTTGCGGCCCATGTGGGATGCGCCTCCGAGGGCGGTTTCAAAATCGCCGTTGCCCCAATCGTAGGTCGCGTGCAAAACGGCTGGTGTTTCTTCCAGCATCTGTTTGGTGCCCACAAGGTCGCCGTGACCCAGTCTCACAAACTCTTTTACTTTGTCGATGCTGAGCGGGTCGGGTCGTTTGTCCTGGGCCAGGGCCGGATTGCCGGCGAGGGTGAGGATGGGCAGTCCGGTGATAAAATTGCGTCGGGTTATCATAGAAAATTTGGGTTTATGTTGGCGAAGCTAGGGTGATGCGGGTCGGAGAACTTCTTTTAAATCACCTTTTTGTATCTTACTTTAAATTACGCAATCGTGCTGGCATTCGTACATAAAGATCCCCAAAAGAAGGGCGCCCCGGAAGGCTCGCTGTTCGCCAGCACGCGCGAAAGCTCCATCATCATGAACAGCAGCGCCCGCTTCCACGATTGGAAAGGTGTGGGCCCGCTCTCGCTGAAAGTGGCTTTGAAAGGCGAGGCCCTGTATGAAGTGGAGAACCGGCGGCTGACCGTCGATGAGAACCGTCTCCTGATCCTCAACGACGCCCAGGAATATCGCGTGCTGGTGAATAGCCCCTTCAAAGCCGAAACCTTTATTGTCTTCTTCGACGCCTCCCTGGTGGCCGACGTGCTCCAACATTTTCAACGCTCCGATGAACGGCTGCTGGACAATCCAGCGGACTGCGCTCCTTCTCCCTACACCTTCAACCTGAACACCCTCGAATTAGACGAGAGCCTCCGCCAAAACCTGCTGCAGCTCAAACAATCCATCGCGAAAAACGCACCCATGCTTTCGCTGCGCGAGGATCTCTTTTTCCTCTTCCATACCCTGCGCTCAACCGAAGCCCGCGCCTCATCGCGCGCCCTGAGCCTGCCCTTTGCCAAGACGAGCACGAAACAAGAGATCGCGCGCCGTCTGCTCGTGGCCCGCGATTATCTGCATGCCTATAAAGCGGAGGCCATCGGTCTGGAGGAGTTGAGCAGCGCTTCGATGCTTTCCCCCAATCATTTGCTGCGCAACTTTTGTGCTTATTTTGGCTGTACGCCGTTTCAATACCTCACCCGTCTGCGGATGAAAACCGCCGAGCAGCTTTTACAACATTCGACGCTGCCCATCACCGAGATCTGCCAGGCAGCAGGTTTTGAAAGCCTGAGTTCCTTCAGCTGGTCATTCAAAAAAATAACCGGCAGGTCGCCCCGCCGGTTCAGAATGGATCATCTTCAATAAATCTTTATTCTTCTTTCAACACCGTGGCCGGATTGAGCGACGCCGCCCGCAAGGCCAGGTAGCCGACGCAAACCATGGCCAGGATAAGTTCCGCGGCTCCCGCCCAGACGAATAGCCAGGGGCTGATGGACACTCTGTACTGGAAGGTATCCAACCACTGCTGCATCGCCCACCACGACAGTGGGGTGGCAATGATCAACGCCACCACCAGCAGTTTAACATACTGTGTATTCATCATCACATAGATGCTGGTGAGCGAAGCCCCAAAAACTTTGCGAACACCGATCTCCTTCTTGCGCTGCTCGGCCGAGTAGGCCACCAGCCCCACCAACCCGATGATGGCAATGGTAATGGAAAGGACGGTAAAGACGGAGAACAGGGAACCGAGGCGCTGTTCCTCCTGGTAGCGCATTTTCAAGGATTCATCCAGGAAGTTGTATTCAAACGGTGTGGCGTCTGCGATCTGATTCCAGCGCTTTTCAATTTTCGCGATCAACGAGGGCACGTCGGGCGTGTTAAACCGGATGGCTACCGTGCGAATGTCGCCGAACATCTTGGACTTTATGTTGAAGAACATGAACGGATTGATGGTTTCATAGAGCGACCGGAAATGAAAATCCTTTACCACACCAATGATCTCCTGCCGGCCCACATCGTCGCCAACGTAAATGATGTGCTGGCCGATCGCTTGCTCGGGGGTCCAGCCGTATAGCCTGACGGCGGTCTCGTTCAGGATCACAGCGTTTACGTCCGACGGCCGGTTGGGTTCGAAGCCCCGGCCGGCGACCAGTTGATGTTGGGCTGTGGCCATGTAGTACTCGTCTATTTTCATATAGGCGATGGGCAGCTTCAGGTCGTTGCCTTCGCGCATAAAAATGTCCTCAAAGGCTTTGCGGAAATCGGCGGAGGCCGACACTTCCACGACACCGGGATAGGTGGCGAGCTCGTCGCGGAAAGATTGCAATTGGTTCCCCAGTTTTTCGCCGTTGTTCACGATGAGCATGCTCTCCTGGTTGAAGCCCAGGCTCGCCGATTGGAAATACTTCAGTTGATCGAACACGACCATGGTAGCCACCATCAACGCAATGGAAATGGTGAACTGGAAAACTACCAGCACGTTCCGCAGATTGGACGTGCGCAGCCCCGAAATCGTCTTGCCCTTGAGCACCTGTGCCGGACGGAACGATGTGAGATAGAAGGCTGGGTAAAGTCCTGCCAGGAAGCCGACCACCAACGGCAGCAGGATGATGATGGCAAAGAACAATTTATTATCCCACAGCGTGACGGGGATCTCCAGCCCCGTGAGCGGTTGAATGACCAGACGGAGCAACTCCATCACACCCAACCCCAGCAACATGGCAACGAACGTGACCAGGATGTTCTCTACCTGAAATTGGGCAATAAGCGAAGCCCGGTGGAGTCCCAGGGTCTTCTTCACGCCCACTTCTTTTGCCCGGCTGGCGCCACGGGCGGTAGATAGATTTATAAAATTCACGACAGCAATCAAAAGGATGAACGCGGCTACAATGCTGAAGACATACACATACTTAATGTCGCCCACGGGGCCCAGGCGGTTGCCGGTGTCCGTAGAATACAGCCGCATCTCGCGCATGGGTTGCAGATACACCTCCCACGCACCGCGCTCTTTTATAAATTCATCGAAGTCGATCCCGATCCGCTTAAAGGTTGCCGGTGCGTAGCGCATGGGCAAGGTCTTCAGGGTTTTGTTCAGTGTGGCAACGTCGGTGCCGGGTTTGAGTTTTACGTAGGTGACCACCTGGGTAAAGATCCAACTCCACTCCATGTCTTTTATGATCGCTATGGTCGGCATGGACAGGAGATAGTCAAAATGGAAATGCACGTTGGTGGGTTGCTCTTTGGTCACACCGGTAACCTCCACGGTTTCCCGCTTGTCGCCGATCTGAATGAGTTTGCCCAGAGCAGGTTCGTCGCCGAACAGTCTCTTGGCTGCTTTGTCGGAAAGCACCACTTTATTTTTTCCTTCCAGGGCGGTGCGCGGGTCGCCTTCTTTTAATTCAAAAGCAAAAAATGAAAAGAAGGTGGAGTCCGCAGCCAAAACACTTTCTTCGTTGATGGCCACCACGTCGCGATTGGGTTTGGTGTAGCGCACGATCTGTCCGCCGGGTGTGTTGATGCGCAGGACGGACTCGATCGCGGGGTATTCCGTGATCAACGCGTTGGCTACCGCCGGCCCTGTGGACCCCCAAAAGCCTCCCTTGGGATTCCAGATGTTGGTTTGATTGACGCGATACAGGCGATCCACATCGGGATGCATGGTGTCGTACGAAAGTTGGTGGGTCACATACAGGAACAACACCAGGCTGGTGCCCAGCCCCAGGGCGAGCCCGGCGATCTTGATCAGCGCATAGTAGCGTTCGCGAACAATGCTGCGGATGGCGGTCTTAAAATAATTCTGGAACATATGATGATGAGGTTAAGGCGTTTGAGATGAAATTTTTATTCTGTGCGCAAGGTTTCAGCCGGGTTGGTCACCGCTGCCCGCAGCGAGCGATAACTTACCGTCAGCAGGGCGATCGCCAGCGTGGCGCCCACCGCGATGAGAAATGCCGTCCAGCGGATGTCGATGCGGTAGGCAAAGTTCTCCAGCCACCGGTGCATGGCATACCAGGCCAGCGGTGCCGCCATCACGAAGGCGATCACGATGAGTTTGATGAATTCCTTCGAGAACAGCATCATGATGCTGGTCACCGATGCGCCCATCACTTTGCGGATGCCGACCTCTTTCAGTTTCTGGTTGGCCATGAACGAGATGAGTCCGTACAGGCCCAGGCAACCGATAAAGATAGAGATGCCGGCGAAGATCTTGAAGAGGGTGAACGTTCTTTCGTCCTGCCGGTAGAGGGCAGCCAGTTCCTGGTCGAGGAATTCGTATTCGAAGAAGTAGTCGGGAAAAACTTCGTTCCAATTCTTTTCGATAAACTTGATGGTCTCCGAAAAATGTTCGGGCGCCACCTTCATGCCCGCCGTGAAATAAAATTCAGGCATGCTCATGAGCAATACGGGTTTGATCTTGTCGTGCAGCGACGTCACATGAAAGTCCTCCACCACACCGATCACTTCCGCGCTCGTGCGCCGTACACCGGTGGTGATGAATTTTCCGATGATGTCTTTCGGATCGTGAAAACCCAAGGTCCGAACCGCGGCCTCGTTGACGATGTATTTGAATTCCGCTTCGCCTTCCGGCAAACTAAAGTCAGCACGTTTCTCTTCGGCTTCCGTGAACCAGCGTCCGGCCACCAGCTTGAGGCCATAGGTGTCGCGGTAGTGTATATCGACAGGCTTTAGGCCTACGTCGTAGCGTTCGCCCGTGCCTTTCTCCGTCAGGTAGAATCCCGTGTTGAAATTATTGTTGGAGGTCGGTGCGCCCAGGGAATAGGATAGATATTGAATGTTGGGGTTGGCCTCCAGGCGTGCCCGCAAGGCCAGCTTGTTCTGCGCGGTGATCTCCGGGATGGGAATGGTGATGATCGCCTCCTTGTTGAAGCCCAGTGGCTTGCTGTTAAAATATTCCATCTGGTCGGCCACGATGAGTGTGCCGATGATGAGCACCTGCGCGATCATGAACTGGAACACCACCAGCACCTTCCGCACGGTGGCGCCGGAACTGCCCTGGGCCGAGATCTTATTTTTCAGAACGGCCGCCGGATTGAACCCCGACAGGATCACCGCCGGATAAAATCCTGAGAACAGCGTGGCCGTCACCATTAACCCCAGCAAGAACAACACCAGCATGGGGTTCGAAAGAATGTTCAGCTCCAACGACTTGGTGAGAAACCGGTTGATCCACGGCAACAGCCACTCCGTTGCACAAAGAGAGATGAGCACGGCACACAAGGTGATCAGGAACGTCTCACCCAAAAAATACAAGGTGAGCTGACCGCGCTTGGCACCGAGCGTTTTGCGAATGCCGATCTCCTTGGATTTTTTTATCGCCAGCGCCGTGGCCAGGTTGATGAAGTTGATGCAGGCAATGGCCAAGATGAACAATCCCAGGATGCCCAGCACCACCAGGTCCGTATATTCGGCATTGGAGAACGTCCCGGGGTTTTTGGTATATTTTTTACTAAAGTGAATGTCTTGCAAGGCCTGGAGCGAATACGTCTGTTTGATCGATTGGTCCTCCCCCGCCATATATTTTTTCACAAATGCAGCGAAGCGAGGGGTCAGCGAAGCGGGGTCGATCGTTGATGGCAGAACGATATAGGTAAAACCCGAAGCCGTCATTCCCCACTCATCCAGTGGCAGGCCGCCCAGAAAATCCTCCGTGAGGGAAGGCATGGAAACGACCATGGTAAATTGAATGTGTGACGTGGCGGGAGGATCGGCCACAATGCCGGCTACGTCCAGTTGCACTTTGTTGCCGATCTTGATGGTGGTCACGCCTTCCTGCTTCAACAGCTTCTTGGCCAGCGACTCGGTGAGAAACACTTTTCCGGGCTGACCTAATTCAGCTTTGGGATTTCCGGAGATCACCTTGAAACTAAACACCTCGAAAAACAAGGAGTCGGCAAAAAGGATATTCTCCACGATCTGCTTGTCATCGCCCACCCGCACGAGGACCTCGTCCTGGTAGTGCATTTGGGTGACCAGCGGTATCTCCGGGAAATCATTGCGGAAAGCTTGCGCCAGTGGGTAAGGCGTAGCGGCTTCCGACTGGATGCCTGATGCGCTTTCTGCATCCTGGACAATCCGGTAAAGGCTGTTGTAGTGCGCCTGAAATTTATCGAAACTCAGATCATAGGTGATCATCAAAAAGATCACGATGCACGAGGTGAGGCCGATGCTCAACCCCAGCACGTTGATGAGGGTGTAGTTCTTGTTCCGGAGGAAATTTCGAAGGGCGATGATCAGATAGTTTTTTATCATAATGCGTCACCCATTACTAAAGTTGTGCCATTGTTGCAATACATTAATAATCAAACATTTACATAAACACTATCCGATTTCAAGCCGACAACCTGTATCAAAAACGATACAAAGAAACGTTTGAATATGATACAATTCCAGTAGCTTTATAAACAAAAAACAACGGAATAGATGGTTTGGGCTGGCGATTACACGCAGGGCCGGCCATCCTAAACCCGACTTTTATTGACCTGATGAACGCTGCAAAGATATTGATCGTAGACGATGACCGCGACGTGCTGGAAACCGCCCGCATGTTTTTGAAACAGGAATTTTCGCTGGTGCAGATCGAAGAAGACCCCGCAAAAATTCCTTCCCTCATGAAAAACCAGGACTTCGACGTGATCCTGCTCGACATGAATTTCAAAAAAGGGGTGAACGACGGAGAAGAAGGATTTCACTGGCTTGACCAGATCCTGAAAGCCGATCCGCAAGCCGTGGTCATTCTCATCACCGCCTATGGCGAAGTGGACCTGGCGGTGAAAGCCATGAAAAATGGCGCCGTGGATTTTGTGTTGAAGCCGTGGAAGAATCAAAAACTCCTGGGCACGCTCCTCTCGGCGCTGCAACTCCGGCAGTCGCGCAAGGAAGTGGAGAAACTGAAATCGGCGCAAGAGAAATTGAGCGACGATATAGATCATGCCTATGTGGATTTCATTGGCGACTCCCCCGCCATTGGGCGTGTGCGCGAGATGATCGACCGCGTGGCCGGCACTGACGCTGATGTGTTGATATTGGGCGAAAACGGCACGGGAAAAGAATTGGTGGCCCGCGCCATTCATCGGCGGTCGGCTCGCAGAGACCAGGTGTTTATCAGCGTGGACCTCGGCGCCATTACAGAGACGCTATTCGAAAGTGAATTGTTCGGCTATGTCAAGGGTGCCTTCACCGATGCCAAGCAGGACAAGCCCGGTCGTTTTGAGATCGCCTCCGGCGGCACTATTTTTTTGGACGAGATCGGCAATCTGTCCCTGCCCCTGCAGGCCAAGCTGCTCACGGTGCTCCAGCACCGCAAAGTACAACGTGTGGGCTCCGGGAAGGAAACCCCGGTGGATTTCCGGTTGCTTTGCGCCACCAACATGCCCTTGCACGAAATGGTGTATGAAAAGAAATTCCGCCAGGACCTCCTCTACCGCATCAACACCGTCGAAGTGCGCGTGCCTCCGCTCCGCGAACGGTCGGAAGACATACCCTCGCTACTGGACCATTTTCTGCAGCGCTATGGACAAAAGTACAAGCGCCCCGACATCAAAGTGGACAAGGCCGTACTCGCCAAATTGAAAAAGTATCATTGGCCGGGCAACATCCGCGAGCTGCAACACGCTGTGGAGCGCGCCGTGATCCTGAACGAAGAGAAAGTGATCCACTCGGCCGAGTTGCTCATTAACAACGCCGGCTATTCGCCCAAAAAAGATCACCTGCCCCTGACGTTGGATGAAATGGAAAAACAATTCATCCAGCAATCGCTGCAGGACCACGACGGCCATGTGAGCAACACCGCGAAAACGCTGGGCATGACGCGCACTGCCTTATACCGCAGGATGAAAAAACACGGCATCCAATGATCTATAAGCGCTTTACGTTCCTCATCATTCTTCGCATCGCACTGCTGATGGGCAACGTGCTTTTGTTGTCCTGGATCTTTGGCGATTCGCGGTTGTTCTTCAACCAGATCATCCTGTTCCTGTTGCTGGTGGGGCAAGTCGCGGAGCTGATCCGCTATGTGAATCATACCAACCGTGAGTTGTCGCGTTTCTTCCTGGCCATCAAGCACGCCGATTTCTCGGTCACCTTCAAGCAGGGTCCGCTGGGGGGGTCGTTCCGGGAACTGCAGCAGAGCATGGCGGAGATCGTCGATGCCTACAAACAGGTGAAGATCGAGAAAGAAGCGCAGTATCACTTCCTGCAATTGCTGGTGGCCCAGCTGAAGGTGGGCATCATCTCGCTGGAGCACGACGAGGTGACGCTCGTCAATCCCACGGCAGAACGCCTGCTGGGGTTGAGCGGACTCAAGCATTGGAAGGCCATCGGCATGCTTCACCCCAAACTGATCAACGACATAGAATCCCTGGGCGACGCGGGAAGGAAACTGGTGGAGGTGCGCACGGCGGCAGAGAACAAATTGCTGGCCGTGGATGTGAGCACGCTGGTGATCCTCAACACGCCGATGAAACTCATCACGCTACAGGATATCAATTCAGAGATCGAACAGAAGGAGATCGAGGCGTGGCACAAGCTGATCCGCATCCTTACCCACGAGATCATGAACTCCGTCACCCCCATCGCCTCGCTCACCGAAACCATGCAAAGCCTGCTGACGGACAGGAACGGCCAGCCAAAACCCGCCGACCACATCACCCCGGAAACGCTGGACGACATCCTGTTCTCGCTCGCCACCATTCACAAACGCAGCGATGGGTTGCTCGACTTTGTGGAAAACTACCGCCAGCTCACGCGCGTACCCAAACCGGTGATGGCCACCGTGAGTGTTAGTGAATTTCTGCAAACCATCGAAAAACTGATGAAGCCCAATCTTGTCCGCCAGGACATCGGGCTTAGCCTTTCCGTTGTGCCTGAAACGCTGCAAGCTTCGTTCGACGCCACCTTGCTGGAACAGGTGTTTATCAACCTGGTGACCAACAGTACGCACGCGCTGGAGAACCGTCCGTCCAAACGCATCGACCTGCGTGCCTTCCGCGTCGACAACCACCTGCGGCTGGAAGTGGCCGACAACGGCAAGGGCATTCCCGAAAAGGAACTGCAGGAGATCTTTGTGCCCTTTTTCTCCACCAAAAAAGAAGGCAGCGGTATCGGTCTGAGCCTCTCCAAACAGATCGTGAGCCTGCACGGCGGCACCCTGAAAGTGGCCTCCACGCCCGGGGAAGGAACAACGTTCTACATCCTGCTTCCTATGAAGCTTTGACCAAATGTTGCGGCGCTCCGCTGGAAACACAGGGCAAACGCATCACCCGCATTTTCTCCTCCAGGTTCGCGATTTTTTCCTGTGGTATAAAATCTTCGTACTCTGCTTGTTAAACGTTTACCCAAGTGATAACTTGGTCATGTATTATCTCCGTCATGCCTTAAGAGAGCCCTAAGTTCATGACTTACCGGAACATTTCTTCCCAACCCTCTTGCCTGCGTTGCCGCTGACGGGACCATCAGCAAGTGAACAAAACGAATACGCCTATGGACCGGAGAACTTGGCTTCAACATCTTTCTGCTTTAGGTTTGCTGTCGCTATCGTCGGGATGGAAACTTATGGATGATGAGACGCTCTTAAAGCGCCCTATCCTCAGCGCTTCCGAATGGCTGCCGGCCGTGGGGCTGGGCACCTGGCAAACGTTTGATGTGGGCAGCAATGCCGCAGAGCGCGACCCGCTCAAAGCCGTACTAAAAACGCTGGTGGAGAAGGGTGGCAGCGTGGTGGACAGTTCACCGATGTACGGGGAGTCGGAAAAAGTGGTGGGCGACCTCTGTGAGGAACTCAGCATCAACAGCAAACTTTTCATTGCCACCAAAGTGTGGACCACCGGCGAACAGGAGGGCATTGCCCAGATGAACCGGTCGTTCGCCCTGCTGCAGCGCAAAACCATCGACCTGATGCAGATCCACAACCTGGTGGACTGGCAAACGCATTTGAGGACGTTGCGGGGCTGGAAAGAACAGGGTAAGGTGCGTTACATTGGCATCACGCACTATACCGAGAGCGCCTACAATGCCATGGAGCAGATCATGCTGCGCGAGCCGTTGGATTTTATCCAGATCAACTATTCGCTGCTGAGCCTGAAGGCACAGGAACGCCTGTTTCCGTTGGCACAGGAAAAAAAGATCAGTGTGCTCGTGAATCAGCCCTTCGAAGAGGGCGCGTTGTTTCACCGGGTGAAAGGAAAGGTGCCGCCGGAGTGGGCCGAAGAGTTCAATTGCCACAGCTGGGGCCAGTTCTTTTTAAAATTCATCCTCTCCCATCCTGCCGTAACCTGCGTGATCCCCGGCACCTCCAAACCCCAGCACATGCTGGACAACCTGAGCGCTGGTTTAGGTCGGTTGCCTTCCGAAAAACAGCGGGAAGAAATGGTGAAATTTATCAACACCTGAAATTTACTCTCCGATTTGCGGGATTTGATCTGCAAATATTTACCACGCAGCTTCTTTCGCCAGCCGTTCCTTGTTCTTTAGGCTTAAATATCTAATTTTAGAACACCTGTACTAACCTTTCTCTATGCTGAGATTTTTACCCGGATTGCTGTTCATATTGCTGTCTTCTTTCACCTTCGCCCAGGGCGTGTTGGTGAAAGGACGGGTCGCGTCTGCCACCGAGCCGAACGGCTTGCCGGGGGTGAACGTGGTGGTGAAAGGTACGTCGGTGGGCACCATCACCGATATCAATGGCGAGTATTCTCTCGAGGCACCGCTCGGTTCCGTTCTCGCTTTCTCGTTTGTAGGATATGTTACACAGGAATTCACCTTCAATGGCCAAACGGCCGTCAACATCACACTGGCAGAAGAATCTACGGAATTGACCGAAGTGATCGTCACGGGATATTCGTCCGTACAGAAAAGAGATATTACGGGGGTGGTCTCGTCCATTAAAGGCGACGCGGTGAGAGACCAGTCCATCAACGGCATTGACCAGGCCCTGCAGGGACAGGCGCCGGGGGTGCAAGTGGTGCAATCTTCCGGCACGCCGGGGGGTGGCGTCGCGGTGCGCATCCGCGGCAGCACGTCCATCAATGCCTCCAACCGCCCGCTTTACATTATCGATGGCGTGCCCATTCAGGTGGGAGCCTTGTCGCAACGGGATTTCGGCGGCCAGGACGACAACGCTTTGGCCCTGATCAATCCCGGGGATGTTGAATCCTACCAAATCTTAAGCGACGCCTCCGCCAAAGCCATGTACGGCTCACGCGCCGCCAATGGCGTGGTCATCATCACGACCAAACGCGGAAAGCAGAAGAAAGCGGCCATCACGTTCGACGTGCAACGCGGTATGGTCGATATCGTCAAAAAGCTGGATCTGCTCAACTCCACGCAACTGCTCGAACTGCAACGGGAGGCTGTGCGCAACGCAGGCAAAAATCCAGACGGCCTCGGGCTTATTCCCGGGGTGACCGATGCCGTGAACACCAACTGGCAGGATGCCGTGCTCCGGACTGGCATCATGCAGCAATACCAGATGTCGGCTTCCGGCGGCGACGATGTCACGACCTATTATATCAGCGGCAGCTATCGCGATGAAGAGGGTGTGCAATTGAACAACCGCTTCCAACGTCTGGCCGGCGTGTTGAACCTGGACCGCAAGCTTTCCAGCAAACTCTCGATAGGCACCAATCTAAACCTCTCGCATACGGTCAACAAACGCATCAAGGGCGATAACTTTTTGGATGGCGTATACTCCGGCGCCGTAAAAAGCCTCCCCTACTACACACCCTACGACGAGAATGGCAGGATCGTGGGACCGAGTTCCTCGCTGTACCCGGGCTTCCCTAATTTCAACCCTGTAGGACAGGCCCTCTTGCCCCGGTTCGATGCGCTGACCACCAAATTGCTTGGCAACGTCAACGCGCGCTACCAGATCTCCAACGAACTTTTCCTGCGGGCACAAGCGGGTATCGACTACAACGAGGTGCTCGAAGATCAATATGAGTCCACGCAAACCGCCATCGGCGGCGTGCTGGAAAGCGTTGGGGGCAAAGGCTATGGGGTCTATAGCACCACCAACCTGGGATCGTTCATTGTGAACGCCACCTTGAACTACAATAAAGCGATCGGCGACAAACATCACTTCTCGGGTCTGCTGGGCACCGAGATGATCCGGCAAACATCGCGCACCAGCAGCGTGCAGGGAAGAATTTTTCCCAGCGACGATTTCACCTACATCGGGTCGGCGGGCATCGTTGACCAGGGCTCATCCTTTAAAGCTCAAAACGGACTTTTCTCCGTGTTCGGGGAAGTGAAATACGACTATCTCGACCGGTATCTCCTCACGGCAGGGATGCGCGCCGATGGTTCGTCACGATTCGGTCCCGGTAACCGTTTTGGATATTTCCCCTCCGTGTCGGCCGGGTGGAGAATTTCTGAGGAAGGATTCTTTAAAGAATCTTCGGTCAGTAATGTGATCAACGACCTGAAGCTCCGGTCCAGCTTTGGTTTTACCGGAAACGAAAGAATTGGAAACTTCCAATTCCTCGGAACGTGGGCTGCCTCTACCTACAATGGAAGTGCCGGGGTGTCGCCTCAAAAGGTGGGCAATCCGGATTTGAAATGGGAAGCCACACGCGAGGTGAACGTGGGATTTGACCTGGCCATGCTGGAGAACCGCATCCAGGTAACGGCCAACGCTTACTACAATAAAACAACGGACATGCTGTACAACCGGCCCTATCCTACCACAACGGGCTTCGCGGGCCAGACCGACAATATCGCGGAGATGCGAAATAAAGGTCTTGAGCTGGGCATCACATCCGTGAACATCGACAAGCGGCTGAAGTGGACCACGACGGTGAACCTCTCCAAGAACATGAACAAGATCCTCTTCCTGGCCGATTCAATCCCGGTGTATACCGGCTACCAGGCCAACGGGGTCGATGGCACGAACGTCTTGCAGGTAGGTCAACCGATCGGCACATTCACCGGTCTGCGCTTCCTGGGCGTAGATCCTGGCACGGGCGACGCCATCTATGACGACGTGAACAAAGACGGCAAGATCACGAACGCCGATGCCGTGGTGATTGGCAACGCCCAGCCTAAGCTCATCGGCGGCATCACCAACAAGCTCAGCTACGGACGGTTCGACTTGTCTGTTTTCTTCCAGTTTTCGCTGGGAAACAAGATCCTGAACTTCTCGAAAGAAACGTTTGTCAACGCCGGGCAAGACATCCAAAACAACCAGTCCGTGGCCGCGCTTCGCCGCTGGCAGAAGCCGGGCGACATCACGGATGTGCCCCGCTATGAACTGGGCAACACGTTCAACAACCTGCACAGCAGCCGCTTCCTGGAAGATGGCTCCTACCTGCGTCTCAAGAACGTGAGCATCGGCTACAACCTGCCCTCGCGTGTTACGGACCGCCTGAAAATGGAACGGGTCCGGATCTTTGCCGCAGCCACCAACCTGTGGACGTATACCAAGTACACCGGTGCTGACCCGGAAGTGAGCACACTCGACGGTTCCACCACCGCACAAGGCATCGACTTCTTTACGTTGCCCCAGGTACGCACCCTTTCCGTTGGACTTAACGCCACATTAAAATGAAAAAATCATCCGCCATATTTTTCACCACCCTCAGCCTGGCCCTTTTCGTCAGCGGATGCAAAGACACGCTCGAGCCCAAGCCGATTGACATCCTCACCGACGACGTGGTGCTGAACGAACCCGCCGACGTACCCAATGTGGAGATCGGTTTGTATAGCGCATTCCGGACGGTCGCGCCCGCTACGGTGATTGCCGGCGATGCCACGGCCGACCTGCTGATCAACAACGGGACGTTTACGCAGTACCAGGAACTGGGCACCAAACAGATCACCTCTGCCAATGCATCGGTGTCCACGTTGTGGTCGGCATTGTATGAGACCATCTATGTGGCCAACTTCATCCTGGAACGATTGCCTAACGTAGATGGCGTTCCCACCGCCCTGCGCAACCAGGTGATGGGCGAAGCACATTTCGTCAGGGGCTATTGCTATTTCATTCTGGCCTATTCGTTTGGTGCTGTGCCGCTGGTCACCACGACATCGATCGAGACCAACCGGAATATTGGCCGCACCGACCGAGAGGAGATCCTTGATTTTGCGTTGGCCGACTACACCGCCGCGTTGGGTCAGATGCCGGCCAAGCCTACCAGCACAGCATTTGCGGGCGAGTATGCCTTGCAATCGGCGCTGGCGCGTTTTCACCTCTACCGCGAAAACTGGGCCGATGCAGAAACGTATGCCACCAACGTGATCAACTCAAAACAGTATTCACTCGACACGCTTTTTTCCTATGTGGTCACCAAAGATTTTCCGGCCGAGTCGATCCTGGAAGGTGCTTACACGCTTACGGATGATCCGGGTACTGATGGTAACATCGGGTTGAACAACATTTTTGTGAGCCGCCGCGAGCTTATCCCGTCCAACCCCGCCGTGGTGGCGCTGGCTTCGGATGAGTCGGGCGACCGGTTTAGCAGCATCAGGTTTAGCGCCGATAACCTGAAGGGCAACGACAACGGCTGGTCGGTAGCCAAATTCGGCACAGCCGACCAGGACAACAACAACGTGATGTTTTTCCGCCTGGGCGAGATCTACCTGATCCGCGCCGAGGCCCGTGCGCAACAGAACAATGTGACCGGTGACAATTCGGCGCAAACCGATATTAATGTATTGCGCAAACGCGCCAAAGCGCCTACGATCTCGGCGGTGACCAAAACACAGATGATGCAGATCATCGAGAACGAGCGGCTGTATGAATTAGCGTTTGAGGGCCACCGTTGGTTTGACCTGGTGCGAACGGGGCGGGCCAGTGCGGTGATGTCTGCTTTCTCGACCAACTGGCAGGATAAATATGAAGTGTGGCCTGTGCCGCAGCGTGAAATTCAAAATAACCCGGCGTTGGTCGGCAATCAAAACCCTGGCTACTAATCTATGAAGTATAACAAGGCGATATTGCAAGTGATGTTATGGGGCCTCGTCGCCGTGGTACTGAGCTGCGAGACGGAGAAGATCATTTTTACGGGACCCTATCACGTCCGGTTCAGCGACACGCTGCAGACCTTGAAAGAAAGCCATAGCCAGCCCGTGAAGATCGAAGTTCACCTGGCCGGACCCCAGTTGCAGGACGACGTGACCGCGACCTACTCCATCACCGGCACGGCGCGCGAGGGCATCGACTACACCATCGTTGGCGACCGCGGCAAGGTGAAGCTGACCCGCGAGAGCAGCTTCGGCTACATCACCGTCCAGCTCATCAACAACTCGAACAACATCCTCCGCTCGCAAACGCTGATCCTCACCCTGACCGGCACCGATCACGCCAACATCGGCGTGGGGCAAGACGGCGGCGGCCTCGGCAAGAAATTTATCTTCACCATCCAGGACGACTGCATCCTGGGCGGCAACTACCAGGGCCTGAAAGACGAGTTGTCGGTGCCCGTGGAGGACATCACCATCATCAGCACGGATTGTGAGGAGTATACGCTTTCCAACTGGGATATCGATATCTTCCAGTTCCCGCGCGAACGCTCGCTCAAGTTCATCGACAACGGCGATAACACCCTGACCATTCCCGATCAGAAAGATGCCACCCTGCCGGCTGATTCGGCTACCATCAACGGTTCGGGTTTTGTAGATCCTCAAACGCACGACATCTTCATGAAAGTGAAGCTGGCCGGCTATAAGGGACAACCCGAATTCTCATTCAAACTCATAAGGGACTAAAAGCTGCGCCACATGAAAACACGGAACGTCCTTTTCTACAGTCTCTTGCTCTTGCTGGCCGCAGCCTGCTCGGAGGAAGTGAAACCCATACCCTACACCTACACGCAGCACTTCACGGGCACCACCAGTCGCGCGTGGAAGCTCACCGGCCTGGTGATCAAGCAAGCCGGCAAAGGCGACGTCGTTTTCCGCGAGTCGGACCTTGCCCAGGCGTTGGGCAGTTGCGTGGCCGACGACCGCTACGTGTTCTATGCCAACACGCTGCATACCTATGAAGTGCAGGAAGGCGCCAGCACCTGCAAGCCCGGCGATCCTCAACTTTATTTGACTGATGCGTGGGCATTCTCGAACGCCAACGCCACCCTCGCCTTTATTTTTCCCGTGTTGTCGGACCAACAGCTCCCCTATTTTGTGCGCAGTGCAGACGATACACAGATGGAGCTCGAGATTTTTTTGGATGAAAACAATACCAGTAGCTACCGGATGACCTTCAAGGCTACCAACAACAATTAACGACGAAGAACATGATACGCCGTGTTTTATTTATAGCCGCCTGTGCCCTCGCTTCCCTGCACGCCGCCAAGGCCCAGTCCATCCGCCAATGCGCAACCATGGAGCAGGACAGCATCAACAAGCTTAAATACCCGTGGCGCTCAAACTTCGACGACCTGGAGCAAGTCATCCAGCAAACCCTGCAGCAGGAAGCCCGAAATCCAACCAACGGCAGAACGGAGGACATCATCATCACGATCCCCATCATCGTGCACGTGGTGCACAAAGGCGAGGCTGTGGGCACCGGACGCAACCTGAGCCAGGCACAGATCCAATCGCAGATCGCCGTATTGAATGAAGACTACCGCCGCAAGGTGGGCTCCAATGGCTACAACACGGATCCCCGCTCGGCCGACATCGAGATCGAATTCTGTCTTGCACCGGTCGACCAGCAAGGCAACCCCATGGCCGAACCCGGCATCGATCGCATCGCCAACTCCCAGGATACCTGGACCCGCACACAAATCGAAGCCTTTAAACCTCAAACCATCTGGAACCCGAGCAAGTACTACAACATCTGGACGCTGAAATTTGGCGGTGAAGACGCCAACCTGTTGGGCTATGCGCAGTTTCCCGACAAATCGGGGTTGAGTGGCATCAGCGATGGGGGCTCTGCATCCACCGATGGTGTGGTTGTTCAATACACGTCATTCGGTTCGGCACAGAAGGGCAATTTCCCCATCATGTCGGAACCCTACAACAAGGGCAGAACCCTGAGCCACGAAACCGGCCACTGGCTGGGATTGCGTCACATTTGGGGCGATGGTGTTTGTGCAGATGATTATGTTGCCGACACCCCGCCGGCAAAAGGCCCAAGCCGCGGTTGCCCGGTGACCACACTCGCCTGCGACAACAGCGGGCCCATCATGCCACAAAACTATATGGACTATAGCGACGATGCCTGCATGAACATTTTCACGAAGGGACAAAAGGATCGCATCCGTGCCGTCTTGATCAACAGCCCCAGAAGAAAAGCCCTTTATGAACTGGGCTCCTTGTGCACCCCCATCGACCCAGCCGCTCCTCCCACCGTCAGCTTCTTTGCCGACCGCACGAGCTGTGTGTTGCGCGAAGCGAAAGTGCAGTTCACCAGCATCGCCACCAATTTCCCCACCGACTATCGCTGGTACTTTGAAGGCGGCACCCCCGACTCGTCGCGGGCCGCTAACCCGACGATCCAATACAACGTGGGCGGTGTGTACCGCGTAGCGCTCGTGGCCCGGAACAAGAAAGGCTACGGCGACACGCTGAACATCGATCAATATATCCACGTCTCGAACGAAGGCGTCTGCGGCAGCCTTACCAACTTTGACCCTGCCTACACGCCCTCCATTCTGAACGCCGCCGACTTTGGAAGCTACACCGGCTACCTCACGGGCACCAACAGTACCAAGAACATGGCCTACTCCGAACGCTTCGCCAACGTCTGTGGCTATGCGTATGTGAGCGGCGCCAAGATAAAATTCGCCAACCTCGCCGACGCCCCGGATGATGCCACCGTGACCGTCACCATCTACAACGCCCTGGGCTACCAAGGCGGCCCCGGTGCCGTGCTGGAGCGCAAGGAAGTGTTGCTCAAGCAGGTGAAGGACGACATCGCGAACAACCGCTACACCGAGGTGGTGCTGGACCGCGAAACGCCCGCGGGCTTTGGAAAGCCTTTCCATGTGGGTGTGGAGATAAACAACGATGCGGGCTACAAGCTGGCCATCGTATCGTCGGCCAACAACGAGGCGAATAACTCTACTTCGTGGGTGCAGGATGCCACCGGTGAGTGGCGCCTGATGACCATTGCTTATGGTGCCAACATTGCGATGGATATCGAGCCTATCGTCGGCATCAATCCATCCGTTCAAATATCGGCTTCCAAACTGCTGATCACCCCCGGCGAACAAGTGATCCTCAACGGTCGCGGGGCCACCATCTTCTCGTGGGATTCGAATGATAATGTGATCAATAATGTGCTCGGACCTCAACTGGTCGTGAATCCGACCAAGACCACGACCTATACCGTGAACGGCTCGGGGTTGGATCTGTGTAATGCCACAGCCGATCAGACCATTTATGTCGAGGGAGTGACGGGGGTGGAGAAAGCGTTGGAGACCAGTATACAAGTCCATCCTAATCCTGGGACATCTGTGTTGAATCTGACGATCGATAATGATTATGTCGGGGATATTACGCTGCGGATGCAGTCGGTGTTGGGGCAGGATGTTCATCCGCCACAGCGGTTGGTCAAGGAGAATGCAACGTTGACGACTTCGGTTGATACTTCGCTTTGGCCTTCGGGGTTGTATCTGGTGTCGGTACAGATGGGGCAGCAGGCGGTGGTGAAGAAGTGGATTAAGAAGTGAGGATTCAGGAGCCAGGAGCCAGAATCTTTTTCTCGGCATTCAGTAGCCAGTATTCAGTAGTCAGTATCCAGCGTACGGGGCGAGGAGTTCGGTGCCGCGTCATGTCGCAGGCACACGTTTTTTAAAAATCTACGCCAGTAGTTCAAGACATCCCGAATTCCGAGAGCCCTGAGCCTGGATAACCTGCGCATGAACTAAAACGAACATCGGCAAACACCGATTGTCGCATGCCCGATCTCGAATGCATCACTGCACGGATTCAAGGTGCTTTCCACGGGATTCCTTGGGCCACATGCGAAGCCAGAGGAAGTGTGTGCCTGCGGAATGACGTGATCTGATGAACGCTTAGAGGGTCTTCCGCTCTTGTCCTTTCCCTATTTCATCAACCCATTTTTAAAGGCATAGCTCGCCGTTTGGTACCAGGCAATGGCCTGTTCCTCTAGTGCCTTGTCTTCGGCTGTGGGGGTGAGTTTGTCGCTTCCCAGGGTGACGTTGAAGGTCTCCAGCTTGCGTTGGGGGGAGAGGACAATCATTTTGTTGTCGTGGATGAAGCCCAGGTTTTGATAGGTGCTGATGAAGACGCGCTCGCGGCCGGGTTCGAGTTGGAAGATGTCGTAGCCATAGAATTTGCTGACGTAGGAAAAGTTGAGGAGTCCCAGCAGTGTGGGACCGAGGTCGATCTGGCTCATCATCCGTTCCATCTTTGCCGGGGGGATGTTTGCCGGGGAATAGACGAGGAGCGGGATGTGGTATTTGTTGATGGGCAGTTCAGATTTGCCGGCGCTGGAGGCGCAGTGGTCGGCCACGATGACAAAGACGGTGCTGTCGAACCACGGTTTTTTGCGAGCCTTCCGGATGAAGTCGCCGATGGCGTAGTCGGTATATTTCACAGCGCCTTCGCGTCCGGTGTGCGAGGGAATATCGATCCTGCCTTCGGGATAGGTGTAGGGTCGGTGGTTTGAGGTGGTCATCACGTGCGCGAAGACGGGCTTGTTATTTTGCACGGTCTTGTCGATTTCGCGCATGGCCAGCGTGAACAGGTTTTCGTCGGCCACACCCCAGATGTTTTCGTAGTCAATTTCGTTGTCGGCGAGTTCTTCGCGGTCCACGACCTTGTAGCCGTTGTTGGCGAAGAAGTAGTTCATGTTGTCGAAGTAGCCATAGCCGCCGTAGATGTATTTGGTCTCGTATCCTTTTTCGGCGAACACTCTTCCAAGCGAGAACAGGTTTTCGTTGTTAGGCCGTCGCACGATGGATTGACCTGGCGTGGGCGGCACGCAAAGCGACAACGCTTCGAGGCCACGCACGGTGCGCGTTCCGGTGGCGTAGAGGTTTGTGAAAAACAGGCTGTGTTGTGCCAGCGAATCGAGAAAGGGCGTGATGTTGAGGGTGCTGCCAAAGGCGTTCATGAATTCGCCGCTGAGGCTTTCCACGGAGATGAGCACCACGTTCAGGTGCTTTTCGTCGCCAGTGTGCGCAATGCGACGGCTGATGTCTTCGGGGTGGTCGTTCACGAAGGTGGCTTCGGGCGTGCGGATCATCTCGCGCACATCGCGGAACCCCGTTTCCTGTGACATGGTTTTGTAGAACTGATCATAGCTCAGTTCGTTGTTCAGGTAGGCGGCGAACAGTTCATACATGCCGTTGCCCGAGAGCTCGTTCACATAGGCGTTGTTGCTGAACTGGTGATACTTCGAGTTCACCGTAAAATAAAGCAACACCGGCAACACCGCATAGCCCAGGAACACGACGCTGCGTTTTTTAAACCGCATGGGTTCACCGGCCGGCAGGCGTTTCACGAAACGCGCCAGCGGAACCACAATGAGCGCGCAAAGCACCACCAGTCCGGTGACGATCCAGGCGATGGGATACGACTGCTGGATGTTGCCCAGCACTTCGTTGGTATACACCAGGTAGTCGACGGCGATAAAATTATAGCGGGTATTGAATTCTTCCCAAAAGAACCATTCGGCCACGGCATTGAACAGCAACAGGAAGGTGAACAGCGTGACCAGCACGATCAGCACCACCCCATGCCAGCGCTTTCCATAGATGCGCTGCGGCGCCAGCCATAAGTACAACATCATCGGAATGATGAAGTAGGCGGCATTGACAAGGTCATAGAAAAAGCCGAAGAGGAATATGCCCAGCAAATTGCCCACGGAAACATCGACGTTCGAGAACGAATAGATGAGGAAGACAATTCGGGTGAGCAGGGAGATGCCGACGAGCAACGATACAAGAAGAAGGGCCGTGCCGAATCTTCCGTGAAGGTGCCTGGTGAGCGCACCCTCCTTTAGGTTTGTAATCGCCATGTGTGAAAGAAGCCTGGTATTATTTAGGTTTAGATGCTAAGGTGTTGCAAAAGTAACAATAGTTTTACCCTAAAATAACGATAATTTCATGGCAACCCTACACCCGTCCAGTTTGAGCCGAACCTATCCGGAGGGCTCCTGGTCTGGCGACAAAATGTGCTATTCCCGCTGGGGAAATAAAGCCAAAAAAAAGGATGCCTTTTACAGCATCCCCTCTATACAAAACAGTTCTCCTTTTACTTTTTCTTTTTGGTCGATTCAAAATTGAGCGACGTGGAGTTCACGCAATAGCGTTTGCCCGTCAGCGTGGGGCCATCGTCGAAGAGGTGGCCGAGGTGGGCGCCGCAGCGGGCGCAGACGATCTCGGTGCGGATCATGCCGTGGGAGGTGTCTTCGATCTTCAGGATCTTGTCGCCCGCAAGCTCTTTGTCAAAGCTGGGCCATCCGCATTCGGAATCAAACTTCATGTCGGAGGTGAACAATTCGGCGCCACAGCCGGCGCAGGTGTAGACTCCTTTTTCGTGGTTCAGGTAATATTTGCCCATGTAGGGGGCGTCGGTTCCCTTTTCACGCAACACGTGGTACTGTTCGGAGGTGAGGATCGAACGCCATTCGGCATCCGTGCGTTGGATCACCTTGGCCGTATCTTTTGCGATCTTTTCCTTTTCGACGCGGTTTTGACTATTGCCCGTACAGGCGGCGAACAAGGCGATGGTTACTATGAAAACAAATCGTTGCATGGTATTCTAGTTTATGATCAAAAAACGCTATTCCGGAGTTTTTGGTTTGCCGGAAACTGTCGCGCAACATACATTCCTTTACAATAAAAATGCCCGGCCTCCTACCCTACCTCATCCAAATCCTGGGACCGTGTCACCCTAAACCCAAGATACATCCTAAAAATCCTGGGGAAAAGAAAAATCCCGTCTCCCGGTCATATACGAAGTACGAGCGGAAGCGGGATCTCTCCTGAATAAATTAACTCACCTGATCGCTTAGGATGAACGATAGCCCATCTCGTAAACTGATCTTACGTGAGGCCCCAGGAACACCCGTGCATAGATCCGGATAATAGAAAGGCCGTCGATAATAAAGCTCAGCGACACAAAAAACGCCAGCAGGAACTGATCTTCGTGGATGTGGGTAAAGATCAAGTCCTCGCCGATAAACGTGGGCGTGATGGGAAATCCCGAAACCCCCAAACACGACAGCAGGAAGACAAACGCCAGCTTGGGGTGTTTGTAGGAATGGCCGTGGAATTGGTCCAGGTCGATGTTTTCTTCCAGCGATTTCAGCCACCGCAGACAAAAGTATCCCAGCAATCCGGAGACGAGGATACCACTCAAGTACAGGAGCGTCTGGTCGTACTTGAAATGTTCGTTAAAGGAAATGGCGAGGGCGATCCAAAAGTGATTCACGATCACCAGGATCCAACTCATTTCCACATTCTTTCTCTCCGTGAAAGACTTCAATACCGCGATCAATGCCAGCAGCGAGAAAAAGATGGGCAGCGCCTGGTGTATGGCAGGCGGTATCACCTCTTCGCCATACAAGCTGGCCACGCCGATGAGATAGGCCGGCACAAAAAATAATATTACGCGCCCCACCGTGAGGAAGTCCAGACCGCGACCAGCCCACTTCAACGGGTTCCAGAGATAGCGGTACATGAACGAGTCGAGGTTCCATTCTTTCAAACACAGTATGTACAGCGTGTACTGCATTTTCTTGGGGAATGAATCTTCGATCGAGGGAGCGTGGGGCGTGAAGTTGTAGAACTGCTCGCGGATGAGATAGGTCACCACGGAAGGCGATACCAGCAATTGATAGGTTCTCAGGAAAGCATTGCCGGCAAAGTGGAACAAAGCCAGTCCGCTGAAGCCGGCGGCGATCTCGATAAAGATCAACCCGATCTGGGCAATGGACGCGTAGGCGATCTGACTTTTCACCGACGACTGCACACGGGCGATGCCTGTGGTGATCACACTGGTTACAAAGCCCAGCAGGCCGATGAGGATGCGCACCGAAAGCTGGTGCTCCCAGAACGGAAAGGTTCTCAACAAAAGGAACACACCCAAATGCACGGCAAGTGATCCATAGAAGATGGCACTCGAAGGCGTAGGCCCTTCCATGGCGCGCGGCAGCCAGGAGGAGAACGGGAGCTGTGCCGATTTGGCTGCGGCCGAGATGAGGATCAACAGGGAGATGAGCACCCCTACCCAGCTGTGGCGTTGCAGGTGTTCGTGCACCAGCTCGAAATTGCTCAGCCTCGCAAAGGTGACGTTCTCGTGCCACAGGTGGTGCATAAGCCACATGGCCAGGATCAGTCCCACGTCGCCAATGCGATAGATGGAAAACACCTTTACGGCATTTTTCACGGGCAGGTAGCGATCGCGATAGAAGGCGATGAGCAGGAACGAAGAAATGCCCAGGATCTCCCACCCCACAAACAGTGTCTCCAGGTTGCCGGAAAAGATGGTGAGGTTGTAGCCAAAGTAGAAGAACAGGATCGTGTTAAAGAACCGTTTGTAGCCCGTCTCACGGTGCAAATAGTAGCGGCTGTAGATCGTTACCAAAAACGTGAGGAATGAGCCTACAAACAAGTAGGTGGCGGTGACCCGGTCGAAATAAAAGTCGATGAAGAATTCGTAGCCCGTGGTTTTGAAAAGCACGATGTCTTTCAGATCATACGAAGGCATGTCGTCGATAAACCAGTAGACGGCAAAGACGAGGAAGCTCAGCAAATGCAGCCCTACCGTGGAGAACGCCACACGCGACATGAGGGTCTCCAGCTTGCCCGGGATCAATAAGCTCACTATGAACCCCGCCAGCGGAATCACGATAAAAAGTTGTAGAAGCGATGTCATCATGCGGGGGCTTAGGTAAGGGAGTAAACAGGAAGATTGTCGTGATGCGTCTCGATCATGGTCGTGACGTCGGGAACAACGTCGACCTTGCTGAGCAAGGGTTTATATACGGCAAACTTACCTTCCTTGAACACAGCGATCTCGCGTGTCTCTGGATTGACGGCCGCCAGGTATACCCACGCGTTGATGAACCATTCGTATACTTCGGGGCTGCGCTGTATGACATCCAGCAGCAGTTCAGGAAACTGCTCCACGATGACCATGAGCCGGATCGGGTCGTGCACCTCGATCATTTGGCTGGGCAGACCGGGACGAAGGTCGCCGTCGATGCCGTTGGCCACGCCGAAGAGTCCCATCACGTTGTGGGGTAGTTTGGTGCCGGCGCCCATCTTCTGGTTGTCGGTGCGCGAGAAGAAATACTCGAGGTTGATGCCCCCGCATACGGGGCCTACGGGTTTCATTACGTTGTGGAGAATGTCGCCTTGCGGGTCGATCTGGTAGTCGTAGGAGTTGAGGAACGAGCGGCGGTCGAGGAAGACATCTTTGGTCAGGCTTCTCCGGCCGATGACACATAGCGCATTTGTGGCGTGGTTCAGTTCGGGGCGCGGTTCGAACAGTGACACGGAGCGGATTCTGACTCTTTCATGGATCTTCATCGGACTCTGTGTGGTCGGGATGGACTCGAATCTCCTGGAGCGTTCCTTGGCGTTGTAGTCCAACGCATTGGCGAACACTACTTCGTGCTTGCTGTGCTCTTCGGCGTTCATCCTGGACAGCGACTCTTCATCAAAGAACATGATCTCGTCGCGTGTGGTGTCGTGGATCCCACCCACAAATTGCGTGGTCTCGGGGATGGCGATGCCGCGGCCGGCCAGCGCCTTTCTCACCTCGGGGTGATTGGCCATGGCGCAGATCACGCGGGCGTTCACCGAGCCGGCTCTACCCGAGCACGCGCCGCAGTCGTAGGCGGCATAGTGCGGGTTGTTGATGCTGCTGGAACCGTGGCCAACCACATACACCAGCGGAGCAAAGTCTTTCACCAACCCGATGCTTTTCAACAGACCCTCCAGGCGGTTGGTCATCTCTTCGATAGTAAAACCGATCTGCAGGTCGTTCTCGCGGTGGTCCAACCCTTTGTTCTCGATGGTCAGCCGCGACATTTTATCCATATGCTTGAACGACGAGGCCGTTGCCGGGCTCATCGACGGGCGGAAAATGTTTATGAACAGTCTGAGGGCCGACCAGAATCCCAACGTCTGGGATATGAGCCAACCGCTGTAGAAGTTATGCGAATGCTTGGAGAAGTGTACATCTTTTTCACGCTTGCTTTTTTTCGAGCCCACTTCCTTGATCAGGTACTTGGGTGTGACGGGGGCGGGACACAACTTGGTGTAGAACTTGCCATCTTCGGGCTGGTAGTAGAATTCCACGCCAAAGAAGCCGGGTGTTCCAAAGGTCTCACATGCCGGATCGAATTTTTCCAGGTAGCGGCGGAGCGAACATTCGCGATCGTCGATACAGAACATGGCCTGGAAGCTTTTGTGGTCCGATGCCGGTTTGGGATGTTTGGGAAACTGTATGCCTTCCAGCACCTCATCGTAGTAGGACCACTCGTAGGCTTCCTGCAGGATGTTGAGCACTTCGTTGTACTCCGTGTTGGGCACGGGTGCAAACAATCCGATGGGAGGACTTTTTATTTTGGTCGCCAGTGGCGTCCAGTTGGCCACCCCGAAGTGCGTGTCGAGGGCGTCGATCTCCATCAGCAGTTCGAGCACGATCAGGTCGTGCAGGGAGATCTGCCGGTGGTCGAGCAGCGTTTGGGGTTGGTCTTCGATCTGCGATACCATGCCTGACCATCCCTGGTGTCCAAATTGTTGATCGTATAAATATTGCGTATAAAGCGACTCGTCCCCGACCAGAACTTTCAGCAAGTCGGCGATCTCGCACGATGTCTTCAGGAATACTTCTCTTGCACGGCTCCGGTGAAAGAAGCTGGCCAGGCTGTTGCGTTCCATTTCGCGCAACGCCGAAAGAAAGGTTTTATGACTGATGGGAAAATCCCAGATGGAAATGCCCTGGTCAAGGTAACTGCACAACGTACGGAAAAGGACCGGCTGCACCAGGGAGTCGAGGTCCATGCGATATTCTCTTTTCCAGTTGGCGCGCAGCTGGCCAATGCGGGGAGAGGTGTTGTTCTCGTATGCTTTGATGAGCGCTTTCTCTTTCCATGCTGCCACGGCCGACACGCCGTGCCGCTGCGTGATGATCATCTCCAGGACATCCTCCCGGATTCTTTCAGAAGCATAGGCCGCCCGGTATTCATCCAACGTGAGGCCCACTTTGTAGCCGAAGATCTCGGTTGCGCTGCGGATCGCCTTTTCAAACTTCAGTTTCTGGAATGCGTGCAGGGTGTTGTGGTGGATGAAATCCTTGAGCGGGGCTTGAGCAGGCAGGTAGTGCTTCAGGTCGTGAAGTACTTCATGCTCATCGAAGAGAGGATTTTGATGCATAAGCGTTGCGTAAAGCAAAATTTGTGATGACCGTAAACCCAGGGGGAATAAAGAATGGGACCTCCTGCGGGAGGTAGTCAACAAAAAAGACGCTTAGATCAAAAGGGACCCCGTGGCGAGGTACAAGGGCATGGTAGTGGCATGACCACAAACGCTGACCGCGTCATAAAAGCTGTGGGATGAGGACTCGGCGATGGTAAACAACCCGGTGTTGTCGACAAGTCCGATAAAAAAAAGATTACTCTGTATTTCAGGTGTGAAAACGTTCTCCTCTTCTTTTTCTTTTTCTTCGAAGGTGAGGTCGATCCATTTGCAGGCCGGGGCGAGTTTTTCTGCCAGGGCGAAGCCTTCAACCTCGTAAAAATAGTGAAGAGCGGCCAGGCTGTCGGAAACGATGGAGGAGATCATAAAGAATCCCACCAGGATGCTCGCCAAAAGTCTGATGTGATTCGATTGCTTCATAAGAACCGAAACAAATATAAAAAAATTTACAACATATCAAATAGCTACCAACAGCGTCAGCACGCGATCCTTGCAACATGAAATATCCTCTTTCCCGGTTGGAAGGACCACATTTTCAATCCTTCTCACTCTAAAATATACTCTCGGCGGGCCTTCCCACCGGGAAATCAGATAAAGAGCGGTCTTGAAAGGCCCCCACCTTTCGCGGCCGCTTCGTGTTTTAGATGAAGCGGCCGCGGGAAAGTCACAGGCGGATATAAAAAAAATTTGGCCCCGGTTATTGCAGGGTTTCCTTCACCATGCCGCAGGTCAGCATTTTGTCACCGAAATAGGGGTTTTTGATGGCCTTGTCGTTGGAGAGCCAGAAAGCCCCCGCGTTGTTGTTGGCCATGGGGCAATAATCCACATACAAGGTGCCCGACGACAGTTTGGCGCCTTTCACCAGCTTGGCCATCTCATTGCTAAGCGAGGAGAAAGCCAGGCGCTGGGCATCGAGGGTGGCTGCGGTGCTCACTTTCGAAGCTTCGGCAGCGGCGCTTTTCGCGGAGGCTACGCCGGCCAGTTTCTTTTGAAGACTCGTAGCCGCCGTTTTGGCGTCGGCACTTTTGGAGGCGATGAGGGCATCTTTCACCTTCACATATTCCTGATACGCGTCCCCGATGTTCTTATCTACAAAAGAAGGCGCTTGGGCAAAGGCCGTGGCGCTCAACACCAGGGCAACGAAAAGGAGCAGGGATGTTTTCATACGTGTTACATTTTGGAGGTTATACATGATTATCTATTATTTACGATTTCACTATTTCAGCAGGTCACTAAGCTGGTCGAGCATCTTTTCTCCGGTCTGTACGGCATCCGTGATCTTTTGTTCGTTAAAATCGCGTTCCGTTGTAAACGATTTAAGATGTTGGTCAAACTCCAGCATGAGCTTTTTGACATTCTTGTCGGGCGATTTCGCCGCCTTATCCCGCAGCACCCTTATTTTCTCTGCATCGGAAATACCTTCCCGCAATTTCTCAAAACGAATGCCACTGTTTGCGCCCGGGTAGACCAGGAAACAATCGCCCGCGGCCCACGATCCGTGGCGTGCATCGCGGGTGGGATCTTCAGGCCATGCATCATAGGCCCATCGCAAAAATCCATCGTAGCCATAGGCGACGGCATACCAACTGATCCACCGGCCTTCGATGGGCGGAGAGAAAACAAAGTTATTCGGCTTGGCCGGATTGCAGCAGACGTAATAGGTGGACGAGGCGCCTCTCGCCGCACGTTCGGCTGCCTCTTTCATGCTGGGTTCCTTTCCAAAGAGGAAAGAATAGTCGCTCAGCAAAAGATCGAGTTCTTTGTGCCAATCGCCGGCGTAGGTGATCCTCCAGTCTTTTGAATGATCCTTCACCACCTGGATGGCCGCCAACGTCTGTTTCATTTCACTTTCGTTGATGCCGATATACGTTTTCTCAAACCATCCCTTGCGTTGCAGGTGGGTCTTCAGGTCGGTCAGGAAAATATTCCAGAAGGCTTTGTATTCTTTTGAATCGGGTGCCATGATCGCATAGGCGTAGTTCCCTGTTTTCCCATCGCGATAGCGAAAGCGATTTCCCCAGGGCACCGGCGAATAGATGGTAATGGCCTCGTCCACGCCTACTCCCATGGCAAGCTCTACATATTGATCAAAAATGTTGTAGTCAAATTTCCAGCTACCATCTTCTTGTTTGGTCCAGTCGATCATCGTGTCTTCGATCCGGAATGAATTATCGGCCCAGGGTGAGTGCACCGCATAGGTAGTGATGTACTTTCCACCGGCATCGGCATAGAGCTTCATGTGTTTTTTCAACAACAGTTTGTGTTCCTCCGACCAGGGCTCAACATGATTGTACCAAGCCAGCACCCAGGGATTTTGCCAAAGATCAAGTCTGAATTTCCATTCGGTTGGGGGAGGCAAGGTGGGGGGCTGCACTTTTATCTTCAGCGTGAGCGTAGCGTTGTAGCGATCTGTTTTTACATCGATCGTCCCCTGGTATGCTCCTGGTTCGGTGCCCGGGGGCACTTCCAAAGAAAGCCATACCGGGCGGGACGTACGGCCGGGCAGTTGAAATCTTTCAAACGGCTCGAATCGATCGGGCATCAGGAACACATCCCTGTAGGGCGAGGGACCGCAGTCCAGGTTGCCGTCGCCATAAGGATAGTTCGACAGCACATAGCGCACGAGGTTAAGTTTGATGTTTTCCCGCTTCAACACGGCACCTTTTGGACCCACCAGGTCGTGCAGGACAAACCTCACCTGGTCCAGAGTGTCTGGCGACCAAACGACCAGCGTTGTATTGAGGCGCTCGCCCCTCCACCCCGCTTGTTCCCACACGAGGGACTCGGGCTGCAGGTCGGGCACTTCACTTCTGAAATAGAGTTTATCGGTCGAGGCAAAGGAGATGTGCAAGCCCGGCTTCTCTTTTGTCCAGCGTTGCGGATCTACGGAGGTATCAAAGGTATATTCATCCTGGTAGTGGCCGTCAGGCACGACCACCTTCGACGCCTCTATCCGGCCTTTATATGCCTGGCTAAAACCAATCGTCAGAGAAAAAAGAAGCAGAAAAATGAGCGCTGAGATTTTTTGCATGATGCATTAAAGTTAAAATGAATGAGGCGTTTCTTTTTTATGACGTCCGCCAAATTTACATTATTCAGAGGGGTCATCCCTCATCAAAATTGCCCAGATACAGCCGGTTTTTATTCAAGCTTTTAGTTTTCATTTCATGGTTAAGATTTCCTTTCCTGGCGACTATTCGTGTTGATGAACGGCCATCGGATCGCCACCCTTTTTGAGCACGATCTCGCTGTAAAGCAAATAGGCCCCGGTGACCGCCACCGTGTCGCCTTCCGACAATCCGCTGGTGATCTCCACCTTTCCAAAATCCTCCAGCCCCGTCTCCACTTCGCGGGGCTCGAAAGTGCCCGGCAGGGTTTGCACATAGACGTGCGCTCCGTGGGCGTCGCGGATCACCGCGTCGGTCGGGAGTGCCAACGCCTGGCGCGACGAGTGGGTGAAGAGCACTTGCGCCTGCATGCCCGGCTTGAAAATCTCGTTGGGATTGGCGAGGGTCGCGCGCAGCACCGTCACCACCGTGTTGGCGCGATACTCCGGGCTGAGAAAGGTCACCTTCGCCTCCACGGGTGTGGCCTCGTATCCATTCACCCGCACGCTGATCATGTCGCCGACCTTGACCAGCGAGGTTTCCTGCGGATAGGTCTCCGCTTCCAACCACAGTGTGCCTATATTTTCCAGTTGATAAAGCGCTGCCCCCTCCTCGACGTATTGCCCTTCGGCTACGCGGATGGAGGTGATCAACCCCGAGGCCGGCGCCAGGAACGTGATCCGCTCCTTAAAAACTTTAGACTTCCCCAACTGGTCGACTTGGGCTGGGGTGAGGCCATAGCGCAGGAGTTTTTGTTCGGCACTTTTCAAAAACGTTGCATAGCGTGGATTCTCTTTGCCCAGCGCATCGTATTGCGCTTTGGCCAACAGGTATTCGCGTTGCAGCGTTAGCAGGGTCTCGCTATACAACTCGTAGAGCGGCTCCCCTTTCTTCACAGGGCGACCGGTTTCTTTCAGAAAAAGTTTTTCCACGCGACCGGCGGCGCGGCTGCTGATCACGGAAGAACCTTCCTCGTTCAGCGCCAGCTTTCCATTGATCACAATGGTCTGGCCTACGGGCTGCGACGCAACTGCCGCGGTCGTGATGTTGGCCAGCCGCATTTGGTTTTCGCTCAACATGAGTTCGATGCCCGCTTTTTTGGGAACAAGATCCATTCCACAGATCGGACATTTCCCCGGTCCATCCTGAACCACCGCGGGGTGCATCGGGCACGTGTACTTTTCCGGCGCAGGCTTAGGTTGTTCATGCGCATGATCGGCGTGCCCGGCAGCCGGTCGCTTTTCGGAACATGCCGCCAACACGGACAGTAAGGCGATGAATATGAATAGGGTTCTCATGTCAGGGATTGGTTTTAACAAAGCTTTCACTGTCGATCAGGTAATGGGCATTGGCGGCAATCTCTTCCGAAGGCGTCAGGCCTTGGGTGATCTCGATCCAACCCTTGGCATGGATGCCCGTGGTGATTTTCTTCGGCTTCAGCATGCTGCCGTCTTTGACAAACACCAGCCGGTCGCGCCCCATGTCCAGCACGGCATCGCGGGGCACCCAGAGGGATTCCTTGGCGGTGAGTTGGACTTTCGCGCGCACCAGGTGGCCGATGTGCAGGTCGTGCATGTGTTTGGTGTACACGCGCAGTTTCAAGAACTCCTCCCCCTGCGCGAAGTAGGGTTGCACAAAATCGATGGTGGCTTCTTCCTTCGTGCCGTTGCCGAAGTCGAGCGTGAGCACATCGCCTTTGCGGATGGCGCTGGCCTGGGCTGCGGGAACATCCAGTTCGATGCGCAACGCCGCCGTGTTCACAATGTTGAAGAGTGTCTGCCCCGCGCTGACGTAGTCGCCTTCGCGAAGCAGGGTAGCACTGGATGTCGCGCCGGTTGTTGATGGCGTGTTTGTGCCGGCATTTGCGGCGGATCCCATGCCATTATCGCTCATGCTCGTCGCTGGGCTGCTTGGCTTTTGAGGTAATGTCGGGGGTGTCTGCTGCGCGGCGGTCACAACGTATCCGCTGTATGGACTATAGATCGGAAAAGTAGTGGCCACCGTTTTCCGGGCTATCAGCTTCTGGATGTAATCCGCATCCACCCCCAGCAGTTCCAGTTTCCTTTTTGCTGATTCAACCAACGCCGTGTTCCCTGCATCGCTTTCCAATACAAAAAGCAATTCGCGTTGCGCGGTGAGCAGCTCGGGGCTGTACAACTCGGCCACTCTCTGTCCTTTGTTCACCGGTTGAAAGGCATACTTGAGAAACACTTTCTCCAACCGTCCTCCGGTTCTCACCGAGAGGGTGTAGCTGCTCCGCGTGTCATAGGTGATGATGCCCTGCGTTTCTTGCGAAAGCGGCACCGTGCGGTATTCTCCTTTGATGGTCTTCACGTTGCTGGCGACTACCTCGTTGGTAGACTTCAGCAGCGGTGTCAGGTCGCCATCGGCGGCCGATACTTCGCCGGGACGAGCTTTGCGCACCAGGTCCATCCCGCATACGGGGCAGGTGCCGGGTTTGTCGGCGAGCACCGTGGGGTGCATGGGGCAGGTATATTCATCGTGCGCCGTTTCCTTTTTTGTGCAGGCCATCAACCACACGAGACAAAGCGCAGCAAGTGCCAAGCGATGCAGGCTACCCGAAGTTTGATTATTCTTCCACTTGTTTCTCATAGTTCGCGATCATGATGTAATACGACTCCCGTTTGCTTAAATATTCCAGTTGCGCCATGCTCAACGCTTCCCAGCCATCGAGCACCGCGGGCAGTTGTTCGCGGTTCTCTTCGTAGGCCAGCAGCACTGACTCGTAGTTCTTGCGCAAGGCGGGGATGATCTTCTCCGCATAGTTGGTGAGCTGCCGTTGCATGTTATTGATCGGGCCCACCATTCCCCCCAGCATACCTTGCGTTTCGATGAGCAGCGCTTCCCGCTGGCGGCGCATGGCTTCGATGTCGTGGTGCATGCCTTTCACTTCGGCTTTGTACATGCGCGACGACCAGGGCGCGATGGGTATGGAGATCATGGCCATGGCCGTGAATTGCGTGGGCATATCGCCGATGGGTTGCATGTGGTCGAAGCGAATTTTGAAATCTGGTTTGGCCTGCATGCGTTGCAACTGCTGATTCAGTTGCATCACCTGGATGGTCTTGTCGATCTGGCGCACGTCGCTGCGTTGCGCGCCGATCGCCGCCGTATCGGACAAGAGGGGGCTGAACCGGAAAGTCACTTCGGTGGTGGTGTCGATTTGCAGGGGCGTGGTTGCCGGCAAGGCCATCAGCGATTTTATCCGGAATGTTTTTTCATCGATGTCGCCCTGGGTCATCAACAACATATTTTGTACTTCCAGCAAGCGGCCTTCGGTTTTATAGATGTTGCCGAGGCTGCCCTGGTTGTAGGGATAGCGCACGCGGGCCAGCTTCAGCATGAGTTCGAGTGTTTGCTCGTTTTCGCGAAGCACTTTCATTTTTTCGGTGGCAACCAGCCACTGGTAGTATAAGGTCCTCGCTTCCGCCCGCAAGGCATTGAACCTTACCGCACGCGCCTCGCCTTCCACCGCTGCGCGGGAGGCCAGGTAGTTTTGGTTGGCCCGCTGCTTGGCGGGGTTGGGGATCTGTTGCTCCATCGAGATCATGACCGAACCTTTGTCGCGTTCCTCCATCAGGCGCTGGCCTGGGTAGGGCGTCATAAAGGTTCCGGCGCCGACCATGGGAGCCATCCAACTTTTGGCGCCACCCGTGTAGGCCTCGTAGGCTTGCGCCCGTTGATCGTACTCCTTCAGCATCGGGTTCGCACGATCGATGCGCGCGAGAACGCTGTCGAGGGTGACGACCTGCGCCATGACCGGCGACAGACCAAGCACCAGGAGTGAAAGCAGGATCAGGATGTTATGCTTTTTCATATACGTCAAGTTTACCGAGCTTGCGCAGCTCATATTCCTTTGTCATTAAAAAGATGAGGGGCGTCACCAGCAGGATGTGGGTGGACGATGTGAGCACGCCGCCGATCATGGGCAGCACGATGGGCAACATCACGTCACTGCCCACGCCCGTAGACCACAGCACCGGCACCAGGCCAAAGAGCGCCACCGACACCGTCATGAGTTTGGGACGCAAGCGTTTGGCCGCGCCGTGAATAACAAATTCTCTGAGTTCTTCCCGTGTGATCGTCTCGCTCGAGTTGCCGCGGAGTTTTACCAGTTGCTGCATGGCGTCGTTCAGGTAGATCACCATGACCACGCCCGTCTCCACCGCAATGCCAAACAACGCGATGAATCCTACCGCTACAGCCACGGATAAATGCACTCCATAGAAGTAAACCATGTAGGCGCCACCGATCAGCGCGAACGGCACGGTGATGAGGCTGAAGAAGGCTTCGCGTATGGAATGAAAAGCAAGATACAGCGAGATGAAAATGATGAGCAGCACCACCGGCAAAATGATCATGAGTGTTTGCTGGCCACGGATCAGGTTTTCGTATTGCCCGCTCCATTCCAGGTAGTAACCGCTGGGCAACGTGCCCATTTGTTTGTTGATGGTCTCCATCGCCTCTTTCACTGTGCCCCCCAGGTCGCGATCGCGAACATTAAAGAGCACGGCGCCGCGCAGCAAAGCGTTTTCCGAAACGATCATCGGAGGGCCATCCTCAAATTTTATGTCCGCCACACTCGACAGCGGCACGATGCCCAATGCCGGCGTCTTCACCGGAATGCGTTTGATCTGGTCGATGCTGCTGCGAAAATCCTGTGCCAGGCGCACGCTGATGGTGAAGCGCTGGCGCCCTTCGATGGTCTGCCCGATGGCCGCACCCCCGATGGCCGATTCCACAATGGTGTTGACGTCGTTGACGCTCACCCCAAACCTGCCCAGCGCTTCGCGGTTCGCTTCGATGGTGAGGTATTTCCCCCCCGTGATGGGATCGACGTATAAATCTTTTACACCCGGAACCCCCGCCAGGGCTTTCTTCACTTTTTCCGACAGCGCATAGATGCTGTCGAGTTGCTGACCATATACTTTTACGCCGACATCGGTTCGAATGCCGGTCGAGAGCATGTTGATCCGGTTGATGATCGGCTGCGTCCAGCCGTTGACGACACCGGGGATTTGCATTTTGGCATCCAGTTCGTTGATGATGGCCGCCTTGGTGATGCCCGGGCGCCATTCCGATTTCGGTTTGAGCATGATGATGGTCTCGATCATGCTGATGGGCGAATTGTCGGTGGCGGTGTTGGCACGTCCCGCCTTGCCGAGCACCTTGTCCACTTCGGGTACCGACTTGATGATCTTATCCTGCACCTGCAGGATGCGCTTCACCTCTTCGTTCGAAATGTCGGGCAAGGTTACCGGCATGAATAAGATGGATTGCTCATCCAAGGGCGGCATAAACTCCGTGCCCAGCGAAAGCAACAAGGGCACGCTCACCACCAAAGCGAGGATGTTGACCGCGAGCGTGGTCTTACGCCACTTCATACACGCGCGGATGACTGGCTCGTAGATTTTTTCCAACCCATGCGTGATCGGGTTATGCTTCTCGCTCCGGAATCTCCCTTTCATAAAAAACGAAATGATCACCGGCGCCAATGTCACGACCAACACCGCGTCCACTATTAGTATGAATGTCTTTGTCCAAGCCAGTGGATGGAACAACTTCCCCTCCTGCCCCGTCAGCAAAAACACAGGCAAAAATGAAGCGATGATGATGACCGTGGAGTAAAAGACTCCCCGCGAAACCTGCCGCGACGACTTCTCAATGATCGCCAGCCGCTCACCTTCCGGTATAGCATTATATTTTTTTCTCATAAGTCTTTGTGTTAAACCTCCTCAGGATTGAGCTCCTCAAAGCGATGCGACAAATGCTTATAAGCATTCTCCGCCATAATGATCCCATTATCCACAATCACTCCAATCGCCAACGCCACCCCCGTCAGCGACATAATGTTGGACGTGATATCAAAAGCATTCAAAAGAATAAAGCTCGCGGCCAGCGTCACCGGGATCTGGATCAGAATACTCGCCGCACTCCGCCAATGAAACAAAAAGATCAACACCACCAGCGACACCACGATCATCTCCTCCATCAACGTCTTCTTCACCGACGACACCGACTCCTCAATAAGTTGACTCCGGTCATACACCACATTAAACTTCACGCCCTCGGGAAACCCTTTCGACACCTCCTCCATCTTCTGCTTCACCCGCCCGATCACTTCGTCCGCATTCTCGCCATAGCGCATCACGACAATACCCCCAACAGCTTCCCCTTCACCATTCAAATCAAAGATCCCCAAACGCGTCTCCCCCGAGGTCTGCACCGTCGCCACGTCGCGGATGCTCACCGGCACGGTGTTCACCGTCTTCACAGGAATGTTCTCGATCTCTTCGATGGATTGCAGATAGCCTGATGTCTTGATGATGTAACCGATGTCGCTCATCTCAAACTTGCGTCCACCGGTCTCGTTGTTGTTGGCCCGCACGGCCTGGATCACATCCTGCACTGACAGGTTGTAGTACGCCAATTTTGTGGGAATGAGACTCACCTGGTATTGCTTTTGAAAACCGCCGAACGAAGCGATCTCGCTCACGCCGGGCACGGTTTGGAGGCCGAACTTCACATACCAGTCCTGCAGGGCGCGTTGCTCACCCAAATCCATGCCTGGCGCCGTGAACGTGTACCAGAGAATGTGGCCCACCCCAGTTCCATCGGGACCCAATGTGGGCGTAGCACCTTCCGGCAATAAGCGGGCAGCATAGTTCAAACGCTCCAGCACGCGCTCGCGGGCCCAGTAGATATCAGTATCATCCTGAAAGATGACATAGACGAAGCTCATGCCGAACATCGACGTGCCCCGCACATATTTGATCTGAGGCAAACCTTGCAGGTTGGTGACCAACGGGTATGTCACCTGGTCTTCGATGATCTGCGGACTGCGGCCCATCCATTCGGTGAACACGATGACCTGGTTCTCCGAAACATCGGGAATGGCATCGATCTTGTTTACCCTGACGGCCTGAACACCCCAGGCCAACAACCCGGCGGCCACCAGCAACACCAGGAACCTGTTCCGCAAGGACAGGGAGATTATTTTTTCAATCATGATTGAAAACGTAAGAGGAATTGAAATAAAAGGAGTTATGCACCCGCCTTCGCTAAAGCTACGGCGGGCAAGCCAGCGGGCAGGCCGGCAGGCAAGGAAAGATCAGATCAAATGAGGAAGACCCGCAGCGAAACGGTGCGGTCTGTCGATCGTAATGGGGGATCGTAATAATTAAAGAACGTGCGCGCTACGGGCGCTGTAGGAATGATCTCGGCAATGAGTACCGACGGCTGTTCAAGGTCCACTACAGGAGCGTGGCCAATATGATATTCTGAAAGGGTATGCTTGAAGCCCTGTCCTTCATGCACAACGGTCTCGTCTTCACAGCAGGGCTTTTGAAGATGACGATGACATGGCGGCATTTGTTGCTCCATCCCGCACTTTTCAGCTTTGGTAAGCAAAGCCATATTCTGCACTTGGCCTCCACACCGGTGTATACCCACGATGAAGCTGCTGGAGGAGATAAACACCAGCAGACTAAAGGTGAGGGCCGATATGAAGCGTATGGCTTTCATGACAATGGCTACAAAGATAATGTTTTTTTTAATATGGTGAATAAGCCGCCAATGGACCGCCACACGAAGCGCTTTGCTTGCCCGCCGAAGCTTCAGCGAAGGAGGGCGCCTTTGCGGTTAAAAATTACTGCACCCTCTCCCCTACATACCCAGCTTTCTTCAAAGCCTCCAGGACCTTCCCCTCCTCCCCGTCTACGCTAAGAATCTTAGCAGGGTTCTCAATATCCACCTTCCAATTCCCAACCCCAACAGCCTCATCCAAATGCGGCGTCACTTTTGCCACACATCCCATGCACTTTATATTCGTCTTGAATTTTGATGTTTCCATACCATTTTGATTTTGATTCTCTATACAAATAAACGCAACCTTCGCCTCGCCGGTGTTTCAGAATTACCGGAAAGGTTTACATAATTCCCTCAGATCTTTGCCGCCTTCAACCGAAGGCTATTCGCCACCACGCTCACCGAACTTAACGCCATCGCCGCCCCGGCGATCATGGGATTCAACAAAAATCCATTCACCAGAAACAACACCCCTGCCGCCAGCGGAATGCCAATGACATTATAGACAAACGCCCAAAACAAGTTCTGCCGGATACCCTGCACCGTTTTCGTGGAGAGGTTGAACGCCTTCGGGATATAGGCAAGATCGGACGTTATGAGCGTCATCTTGGCCACGTCCATCGCGATGTCGGAGCCTTTGCCCATGGCGATGCTCACGTCGGCCTGGGCCAGGGCTTGTGAGTCGTTGATGCCGTCGCCTACCATGGCCACGATCTTTCCCTGGCTTTGCAAGGTCTTGATGAAGTCGGCTTTCTCCGTGGGGAGCACGCCGGCGCGATAGGATTTTATTCCAGCCTGGCGCGCGATGGCCTGAGCGGTTTGTTCGTTGTCGCCCGTGAGCATAAAGACCTCGATGCCCTTGGCCTGGAGTGCTTGTATGGCGCTGGCCGCCGTCGATTTGATGGTGTCGGCAATGGCCGCTACGCCGAGGACTTGATTTTGGTTTGCAAAATATACGACGGTGTGTGCCTTGGCCTGCCATTGAGCGGCGGCAGTTTCCACCGATGAACTCATGGCAATGTTGTTTTCCTCCAGCAATTTTTTATTTCCGACATAATAGCTATCCTTTCCCGCCACGGCTTTAACACCACGCCCGGTGAGGCTTTCAAAAGCGTCAATCGGATATTGTGTCGCGCCGGCATCTTTCAGCCATTGGACCACGGCCCCGGCCAGGGGGTGCTCGGATTTCGATTCGATGGTGTACAGCAGATCGCGATAGCCAGCCGTCTGCTTCACGCCTCCATCCCACACCAGATCTTTCACGGCCGGCTTGCCTTCGGTGATTGTTCCGGTCTTGTCGAGTACGATCGCGTTGACGCGATGGGCCAGTTCAAGGCTCTCCGCATCTTTGATCAGGATGTTGTTTTCCGCGCCTTTGCCCACGCCCACCATGATGGCCGTTGGCGTGGCCAACCCCAGGGCACAGGGACAAGCAATGACCAGCACCGTCACCGAAGTGAGCAACGCGTGGGTGAACGCCTGCTCTCCACCCCAAACCATCCAGGCACCAAACGTGAGCAAGGCGATGGCCAACACCACGGGCACAAAGATGCCCGCGATCTTATCGACCTGCTTTTGTACCGGTGCCTTACTGCCCTGGGCCTCCTGCACGCGTTTGATGATGTGCGCCAGGAAAGTATCGGCTCCAACTTTTTTGGCTTCGAACGTGAAGCTGCCCTTTTGGTTTAGGGTGCCTGCATACACGCTGTCGCCGTTGCGTTTTTCCACGGCCACCGGTTCGCCGGTAATCATACTCTCATCGACAAACGAAGAACCTGAAACCACGACGCCGTCAACGGGGATTTTTTCTCCCGGGCGCACCACAATGGTATTCCCGATTTTGACGGCCGCCATCGGCACATCTTGTTCGTTGCCGTCGCTGATGATGCGCACCGTGGTGGGTTGCAGGCCCATCAATTTTTTTAACGCCGACGACGTGTTGGACTTGGCTTTCTCTTCCAACAGTTTGCCCAGCGAAACGAAGACGACCACCACAGCAGCCGCTTCAAAATAGACATGGGCATGCAGCCCGCGGGCGTGCCAGAATTCCGGGAAGAAGGTGTTGAATGCGCTAAACAAAAAAGCAATGCCCGTACTCAGCGCCACCAAGGTGTCCATGTTCGCCTTTTCATGCCGCGCCTGCTTCCAGGCGTTTACAAAGAACTGGCGACCAAAATAGAATACCACGGGCGCTGAAAGCAGCAAGGAAATATAGTTGCCATAGGGCATATCCATAAAGAACATGCCGATGATCACCACGGGCAACGCCAGCACCGTGGAACCGATCGTGCGGAATTTGATGGCCTCATACTGTTTGCGCTGCGCCTCCTCTTTCACGGCCTGCGGATCTTCTACGTTGACGACCAGGTCGTAGCCAATGGACTGCACGGCCTTCTGCAACGCGGCCGGCGACGTGCGTTGCGCATCGAACTCAACCCAGGCCGACTGGTTAGCAAAGTTCACCCCGGCGTCTTTCACACCCGGCGCTGTTTTCAAAATGGATTCCACGCTGACGGCACACGCCGCACAGGTCATTTCCAACACGGGAAAGGACTCGCGCGTGAACTTGCCTGCTTTTGTTGCTATGTTTAGGGTCTGTTCTGACATATCTCTGGTATCCCCCGACATTATCATCAAAGGATACTACAACATTACAGGGAAACCGGGGGATTAGTTTTATAGAATTGCTGGTTTGATTTATAGAATTACCATCAGGGCCAGAGATCGGCACAACAGACTAAAGACTGCTGGGGGCGTGGGGGCACAAAATGAGACACAGGGATTATCCTGCCTTTTCCTTCCAATATTCACCCAGAACTTTACCAGCAGCCTGGTAGGCGTTTTGAATGCGGGAGAACATCTCGAAATCACCGCCTGTTGAAGGGCCAGCGGAGGCGAGAAAGCGGATCTTGGCAACGATTTTATTATTATCTGCGGTTTCTACCACGATAAACTCTCCCTCCACTTGGCCAGCTTGATTTACGATGCCCAAGTTCCATCCGCCCTCCGTGCGTCGTGTTCGCACTACGATCGTATATTTTGCATCAGCATCGTCGACCTTGACGGAGGAGAGATGTGAGAAGCTCTGCTTGAACCATGAAGCGTATAACTTGCGGTAGTCGAACCACAGGTTGCAAAACTCGACGCCCTTGCCTTGCTCCTTCTCTTCCCAGTCTTTTTTCTTGCGTGCCAGGTAGGCTTCTTCTGGAACATCTTGCCCCACCATCATGCTGTCGTAAACGAACCGTATGTTGAAGGATTTTATTTCTTTGAGAGGCTTTAGGCTGCCTTGTAGAAGTTTTACTTTCTTTTGTGCCAAGACCGTTACCGGCAGCAACAGGAAGGCGATCAATAGGATATTTCTCATGCAAAACGGTTAACGTGGATTTCTCTTCAAACCTAAAGAAAACCAAAAACGGCAAAAGGAACAAGTTATGAGCCTGCTCAAACGACAACGCTTGCCCTATCTCGTACTTTCATGAATGAATGAATGAACGAGCGCCCGGCCAGGGATAGTAGTGGAAAGCCCACAGCGAAGGGCGGGTGGCGGGCAGAGCGAGGACTTGGAACGGATAGCCCGACCCGAGGCCTCCGAGGGGGGCCGCCACATTCCTATTTATATTTCACGACACCATCAAGCTTGGGCGCAAGTGAGGAATCAATCTTTCAACGCCGACGTGAGATCGGCGCGATTCAGGCTCAGGGCCTGGAAGCCGCAAATGGCGCTGATCACGACCATGCAATAGAGCAGCGGGTAGAGCGGATCGGTCCAGGAAAAGTGGGTGGAATACACAAAGGTTCTCAGCAGCTCTTTCAACACGATGAAGGTGAAGGGTCCGAAGATCAAAATGGCGATCAGCATTTGGCGGGCAAACTCGCGGATGAGCAGTTGCGTGATCTTCAAACTGCTGGCACCGAAAAGCTTGCGGATGGCAATCTGTTTTAGTTTGTCGCGAACAATGCTTACACTCAACCCATAGATCGCACAACAGGATAGGATCGCCGAGATGATCGCCAAAATTTCCGACAACGTATTGAGCCGGTCCTGATAGATCAACCATTCTTCGAAACGCCTGTTCAGAAAAGAAATCCGGGCCTTTCCCTTTTCATTCTCAAATTGATTGGACAGAAAGGTTACCGTTCTCCGGATGTCGACTTCCAGTATCCGCACACAGAGGAAATTATAATGGAGATAGGACGCAACTTTTATCTTAACCGGTTTTTCAGGCTGGTCGAATCCATCGCTCAGCCCCTCGAAGACACCGATCACCCGTTGTCGATCGTTGGCCAGCAGTTGCATTCCTCTTTTGTTGACCACCATCACCGAATCGCCATCGTTGGCCCGGAACCAATTTCCTTCGACCATGTTCAGGTTGAAAAAATCTTTGAACATCGGGTCGACCGACATAAAGTAAAATTCCGAATTCAATTCTTTGCTACTGATCTGGTTGGGCAGCTGCGACGTGGCGATGACGTCGACGATGTTGGGGTTATACTTTTTCCAGCCTGCCCGCATGCTGCGCAGCCCCTCGTCGGTCAGGCCTTTGGGGTATGAGAGATACACCACCTGGTCGTGGTTCCGGCCGGGCTCTTTGAGCAACGAGTAGTTTACCTGCCGCCGGATGACCATCGAGGCCACGATGAGAAAGATGCTGATGCCCAACTGCAGAAAGGTGATGACCCGCTTGAAGCGCGGGAACGTGATCGGCGCCGTGCCCAGGAGCCGGCTTGGGGTGGCCTGTGTGAACCGGAAGGTCATGAAAAGCGGTGCAATGCCCAGGATCAGCGACAGTCCTGTGATGATCAGGATCAGCGAGGCGTCGAAGCCCAGGAACAACGCCACGAGATCTATGCCCAACAGGAGCTCGATCTCAGGAGAGGCAACCAGCAATACGGCCAACCCCAACACCAACGAAAGACCCACCAACGAAAACGACTCCTTTCCAAACGCTATCAATAATGTCCACTGGCTTGTCCCGGACAGTTTTTTCACGGCCAGTTCCTTGGAGCGGTGAGGCAACGTCAGGGTAGTGAGATTGACAAAGCTGGTGAGCGCCAAAAAGAATATCAGACCGGAAATACAGATCAAAAGGATGATGCTGTAGTGATCGCCATGCTTCACGTCCTCTCCCATTGCTCGCGGTCCAAAATAGATGTCCGCAATGGGCTGGCAACGGTAGGTCACATCGGCTGTCTTGGGTTGCTCGTTCATGAGGGTTTCTATTCGCGACACGGCGCGCGACTTACCATACGCGAGGTGATCCCGGGGATTGAAACCCAGGGTCTGGATAGACGCATCGTCGAAGTGTATGAACGTATTGAATTCCGTATGCGCATTTTGGGGGAAGTCCTTGTAGACTGCAGCCACACGAAAGACGACCGTGTCGCCCACGGCACTGATCTTCATTTCCCGTCCCTGTACGTCCAGGCTTCCAAAATACTCCCGCGCAGCCGATGAAGAGAGCATGATGGTATGTTGGTGTGTTTTGAAGTCCGATACCGCTCCATTCAGGATCGTAAAGGAGAAGATATCGGCAAGTTCCGCATCGGCCGCATGTATCTTTTGATCGCGAAAGATCTTGCCGCCGACACCGATGCCCATTTCTTCCATGCCCTTCACCCTCGCCACGACCACCGCCTTCCCCGCTTTTTTTTTGAGGTGCATCAGGATATCCGTTGGAATCCGGTTGGAGAGACGATTGCCACTGTAGTCTTCCTGGTTGTTTCTTTGCAGGATCCGGAAAATCGAATGATAGTCGTTGTGGAACCGGTCGTAGCCAAGTTCATTGATCGAAAAAAGAATGATGAGCGTCGAGCATGCAAAGGCAATGGCCAGGGAAATGATCTTCAACCCGTAGGCCTCGCGGTTTTTCGCGATGATCCGCAGGAACAAGCGACCTTGCAAAGTCGTCAGGGGCATAACGTTTGATGCATAAGCGGGTTGTGTTGGTTCTTACACGACTACCGCTATTCAATACTCATACCATAATTAAACCGCGTTGTGGCGGCCGAAGGGATCACGGCAGCCATGAAGCTGTCCGTCTGCGCAGTCTTTTGTCCGTCAACGGTCGCGTGGGGAACGCGTGCGCCGGTTTGTTTAGTTTGTCGGCTTCAAGTTCGCCGTAGGTATTCGACGACGGCCATTGTTCTCGCAGAAACTGATAAACCAACTTTACTTTTGCAAAAGCGCGGCAGCACACCAAAGCACCGGAGCCTGACCATGCATATCGCCTGTTATACGTCGCCGGTCAAGATAATATTGGCGGTCATTCTTTTTATTGGTTCCCTGACACACTTCCCGGATGTCTCCATTTTCGTCGATATACGAAGTCAACCCAAGCCAGGCTTTCCGTGCAGCGGCCCCGTAGGTCTTCTGATCCAGCCAGCCGTTCTTCACCCCGGTAATCATGGCGAAGGCGAACATACCGGTACACGAGGTCTCCGGCCAGGATTCCGGGTCGTCGATCAACTGGTGCCACATCCCTTTTTCATCCTGGTACTTTAAGAGCGACGCCATCATTTTCTGATATCCTTCCATAATTCGCGGACGATCCGGATTATCGGCCGGCAGCGAACGAAGCAGCTCTGCTGTGCCGGCAGCCATCCACCCATCGCCACGGCCCCAGAAAAACGGAACATCGGGAGCGTGATAGAAAAGGCCATTGTCGCGCTGCAGGGAATCGAGGTACATCACCATTTCCCGCGCCGCCCGGTCGATATATTTTCTGTCGCCGGTAGCGCGAAAGGCTTGTGCCTGTACGGCGGTGATCATGAACATATCGTCAATCCACAAACGTGTCTGCCAGGTATATCCCTTGTCATAAAACCCTTGCGACTCCGGTTTTACACGAGGGCCCTCCGGAGGCCCCCATTGCTTATCGGCAATATTTTTTCCCATGTCCAGGTACCGTTGCTCCTTGGTTTGCGTATAGAGCTCCAGTGGTATGCAACCGAATACACAATAATCTACGTGATCCGGCAGGGGTACCATGTTCGCTTCTGGTCCAAAGAAAGGTTCGAAACGCGCTACCAGCGCTTGTTTTAATTTTTTGTCTTTGCTCCCCTGCGAAAATTTAAGCGCACCATACCAGGCGCAAACTTCCGGGTACGTAATGACCTTGGGTGGTGTGGGCCGCCCAAAATTCGGATGGAGCGTAGCGATGAAGCGATCGGCCACACGTTTTCCAATTTCCACCGGCGAAGCTCCTTTAGGCCACTTCTGCAGGTCGGCGACGGCAACAGACTGTGCCTGCAATTTTGACGATACGAATAAGATCGCGAGAAGTACGCGTATGGAAGTCTTTTTCATTTAAGAAGAGATTGTGAGGAGCTGGGTTTGTTAGTGTTTATTTTCATCCCGGTGTTGCTTCCGCAGCAGGGCTTCGAGAAAATAATAATCGGCATAGCTCAATGGCACATCTACTTCGCTGTTTGCCGGCTTTGAGCCGGTGCTGTGCAACAGGATAAATCCTTTGTTCGCTCCTGCCGGAGAGGTATAGTGCGCCGCCAGGTTTTCAACAATTTTATCGGCTTTGGCGCGATACGCCTTTCCGTTGGTGCTATACCCGCTTAATTCATAAAGGGCGGAGGCCATCACGGCAGCGGCGGAAGCATCGCGCGGTTCATTCGGAATAGCCGGTGCATTGAAATCCCAGTAGGGAATAAGATCCTCCGGCAGGTTGGGGTGATTAAAGATGAACCCTTCGATCTGTTCCGCCTGCCGGAGAAACGAACGGTCTTTGGTTTCGCGATAACACATGGTGTAGCCGTATAGCGCCCAGGCCTGGCCCCGTGCCCAGGCCGATTCATGACTGTAGCCCTGATGTGTGTTTTTCTTGAGCACCTTGCCGGTTACGCTATCGTAGTCCAACACGTGATAAGAACTGTAATCGGAACGAAAATGATTTTTTTGTGTGGTCTTCGCATGGCTTACGGCAATCTTGTAGAACGAGGAGTCACCGGTAACTTTCGTGGCGAAGAAAAGCAATTCGAGATTGATCATGTTATCGATGATCACCGGGTAGCTCCACCGGTCCTGGCTGTGATCCCACGAACGAATAACCCCCGTGGCCGACCGGAATCGCGTGCTCAATGTTTTTGCGGATTGTATCAGAATCGATTTATAGGAAGCATCCTTCGTGAGGCGGTAGCCGTTGCCATAGGTGCAGTACATTTTAAATCCCATGTCGTGCGTCTTCCGGTTCCATTGTTCCGGTTCCATCCGGGCGGTAAATTCTTCTGCTTTTTTCCGCCATTCGTCTTTGCCGGTATATTCGTACAAATACCAAAGCTCGCCTGCAAAAAAACCACTGGTCCAATCCCGCGAGGGTGCCAGCACAAGCTCACCACCCTTCAAGGTGCGGGGCCCAACCGGTACGGGTGTTTTATTCTCGCTTCTGCTTTTCTCAACACCGGCTTCCACCTCTTTCAGCATCACGGCCGCTTGTTTTTCAGCCAGCACAAAGGATCTGGAAATGACCTTGTCGCGGTTCACCATCGCTGAACAGAGGAGGAAGAGGGCTACACAAATGGAATTGATCCGCATATCGTTTAGTTTCTTTTATTCGATGCGTCGAGCCAGAGGAGGGGGTTTCTAATCGGGAGATTACGCACTACTTCTTCCACGGCAGGCAAATGGTCCAACCTTTTCCAGGTTTCAAACCACGCCTTCGTATGGAACGCCCCGGCTCCAAAAACAAGAAACGGGTGCGCTACCGGCCACTGCTCCCAATACATAACATCCTTCGGCAAAGGCCATTTATCTTTATCCTGCACATACGGAAACATATAGCGAATACCCTTTTCGATGTTCCTGCCCTCCGGTGTGGTATAGGTCCAGAGATTTTCCTTTTCATCCGAAAGGATCTGGCAGATGGTGGTCATGGCATCGAGGTTAAAAAGTGAATAGCCATACGGTTTGGTTCGCTTTAGTTCCCGTGGAAAACTTCCGTCTGCCGCCAGCTGACCGGGAAGAAGAACCGTTTTATAGCGCTCTCTGCAAAACCCGATCAACTCCTGGTTGCCGGTAAATTTTGCAAAAGAAGCCACCTGCATCACCCAACAGGTGCCGTGGTTATTCTCAGCGGCCATTTCCTCTTTGCCATAGGGATGGGTCGTCAGCCAGACCAGGTACTCCGAAAACCAGTTTCTGATCGCAGCATACAGGGCTTTGTTATTCGCGGGTGACCGTTCCATCACCAGGAGTCCCTGCGCGACCTCCATCAGGTGGATGGTATCTATCACGCCGATGCTCCGGCCGGTGACTTTACCACCGATCGCCTGCGCATAGAGAAGCGAGGGGTTCATGCGGGTGGTGGTGTCTACAAACCATGCCCGGGCGTGCTTCCACGCATGCATAACATACTTCTCGTTGGATGTCAGTAAATACGCAGAGGCCAGCGCACCGACGATCTTGCTGAAGCGGATCATGGCCTGACGGTGGGCCACAAAATTATCCGGATTGCTCTGGCCATCCCGTTGTATGTAAGGGCCGCCGGGATTGTTCGGATCAGGCCACCAGTAATCTCCCTCCGAATAAAAATCGTGTTTGCCCCCTGCACTCCGGGGCGATGCCGAAGCCGTGATCGTAACGGGTTCCTGTGCCAACGCCCACGCGGCCTGTGCCAGGATCTGCTCCTTGAGTACGGCTGCGCATTCCTTCGTGACATCGCCTTGGGCGTGCATGGGGTGGGTCCAAAGTCCACAGACCACAGACAACAGCAAAAATGCAAGAGATCGTACAGGGGCGTTCATGCTAGCCTACTCTCATTTACTGGCTGCATTTTGTTTCGTGTTTACAGTGTCTTCCGGAGCATAAAGAACAAAGCCGCCTTTGGCGATCAGCTTGATGCGGATATTTTTGCCTTTGGTTTTCATTGTCGTGGTAGCAAATGTTCCGGCTTCGGGACCGTCGGTGATCTGGGTCAGGGTGAGTTTTTTCTTCAGGAAGGGAAGATCGAATGTGATCTCCTGTTCGGCATCCTGACCGTTAATTCCGGCGATGTACCACGAATCTCCTTTTCTCCGGGCGACCACGGCATATTTTCCGGGGATACCGGTTACGTAGCGGGTTTCATCCCAGGCCACGGGCACCTGGCGGAGAAAATTCTTCGGTCCTTCCGGCAGCGCCTGGTAGGACATCATATTGTCGGCAAAGTGAAATACACCGGATTCAAAGACCACGGAAAGGGCAAGCTCATGCGCAAAGGTCGTCTGGCGTTTGGCTTCGCGTTTATTGGTAAAGGTTACGGGTGTGTAATCCATTGGCCCTACCACATTACGCGTAAAGGGAAGAATGGTATTATGCACCGGTGCCCGGTCGCAGAATTCCTGCCGGCCGGCGCCTTCCGCTCCTTTTACCGATTCCATGGACACCAGGTGCGGATAGGTACGCTCCCACCCCCGCGGTAACGTGGAGCCGTGGAAATTTACCATGACCTTATTGGCAGCAGCGTCGCGCATGATATCGTAGTATCGCTTGATCACGGGCTGCTTGTCGCCGTCGAAGAAGTCGACCTTAACACCCTTCACTCCCCACCCGGCAATTTTTTCAAACTCCTTTTTCCGCGCTTCCGGAAAGGCCATCAGGTTGGCATAGCTCAGCGTATCCTTTTCCCGGCCCATTCCGGAATGGTACCACAATACGATACCGACTTCTTTTGAATCCGCATACTTCACCAGGTCTTCCATCTTTCCATTTTTCATTTCGGGCCAGCCGGCATCGATCAGCACATAGTCCCATTTCATATCCGCGGTAAAATCGATGTATTGCTTCTGCACCTCAAAATCCCGGGTGGTTACTCCTGCCGACCACCAGCTCCAGCTCGATCTTCCGGGTTTGATCCACGAAACGTCATTGATCACCGATGGCGGGTTCAAATTGGTCACCAGCGATGTTTCCTGAATGGTCGCCAGCGACGGACCGATCACCGCAGCACGCCACGGTGTTGTCCACGGCAAGGTGGAGACCGGTTCAGGAGCTGCGTCGCTTGTGACTTCCTCTTTCTCCGGGAAGCGGATGGTGTATATTCCATTACCGGCTTTGTCTTCCATATGCGTGCCAGGGTAGGTTTCGTCCAGGCCAGCTTCTGTCAGCAATACCCAAAGGCCTTTCGTATTGAATAACGCGGAGAATGCCCACCCGGCCGGGTTCGGAGACGGGCTGCCGACAGCAATTCCATTTTCATAAAATGCCTCATAGCAGGGTTTCTTCCGCACGTTCATATCGTACGGCTGTATCCACGCTTTGGCATCCCTGGCAATCGCAAAACCGGATTCTTCCCGAATGATCTTGTGCGGGTTGTTATCGGTTTTCGGAAAATGGTAGCGGTAGGCCATGCCATCATTATACGCCCTGAAAATGAGCTGCACGCTTTCCTGATTTTCATTCTGGAAGGTCAGGGTAACTTCGTTGGCCTGATTGCGGCACTGCAGTTTCCTGCCAACGCTAAGGGTATAGGTTTCGTCGATGGCCGCCGTGGACTCCGTAATAAATTTCAGGTTCTCCGAGAACTGCTGATCGTCGCGCACAATACCCAGGGGGGAAGACTCCAGCGCCGGTGTATTCGCGTAGGAAACGGAATAGCTCAGCCGGTTTCCCTTTGTAACAATGCTCACTTTAATTTTCTTATCCGGTGAGGATACATCCCATCCCTGGCCCTGCACGGTCTGCACGGCTGAAAAAGAAAGGAGTAAAATAAAAATCCCCAGGGGGGCAATCGTTCTGGCAAACATAATATCGGTTTTTATAGTGTGTAGTTTATTTTGGAACAAGGGTATACTGTTTTCCTTTTTCAGTGTCCACGTCGATCACATAGCCTTCGCCGGTTTTCAGCTCAGGCAACGTTGCGTTGGCGTTCTTTTTATAGGGCGGAACGTTCGCCGCCTGTGTAAGGGCGTTCGGGTTTCTGCCCTCCACGTTCTTCGCCGTGGCCTCTATGATTTTCACAGGGATGGCCGTACGTATTCTGCAGTTACCGCCGAGCTTCGACCGGATGGTGGCGGATTGCAACTTTCCGTCTTTCCAGGTGATGTCTACTTCAAAAGCACCGCGGGCCTTCAGCCCCGAGACGCTTCCATTTCTCCATTCACCGGGGAGCGCCGGCAACAGGCTTAACGCTCCGTCCTGGCTTTGCAGCAGCATCTCCGTCATGCCGGCGGTAGCTCCGAAATTGCCGTCGATCTGGAAAGGCGGGTGCGCATCAAAAAGGTTGGGGTACGTTCCTCCCCCACCCATCGTTTCTTTTTTTTGCTTCGGGTCGATGTACGTGAGCCCTTCTTTCAAGATCGTATACGCATGGTCGCCGTCCTGTAACCTAGCCCACCAGTTGATCTTCCAGGCCATGGACCACCCGGTGCTCATATCACCCCGTTGGATCAGCGATTGTTTTGCGGCGGCGGCCAGCTCCGGCGTACGTGCCGGCGAGATCTGGTTGCCGGGGTGCAGACCAAAGAGGTGCGATAAATGCCGGTGCTTGTCGTTGGGATCATCCCAGTCTTTGAACCACTCCTGCAATTGACCATGCTGACCGATGTGGTAGGGGTAGAGTTTTGCTGTCGCTGTTTCTATTTTTCTGACGAATTCATCCTTGATCCCCAGGGCTGCCGCTGCACTCAGGCAATTCTCAAAAAGCTGGCGGGTAATGGCCATATCCATGGTCGTGGCCATACTGACCTGGTATTCTTTGCCCTCCACTTTAAATACGTTTTCCGGCGATGTGGAAGGGTTCGTCACCAGGTAGCCGTCGGGTGACTCCACCAGCCACGTCAAAAGGAATTGTGCCGCGCCTTTCATAGCGGGCCAGCCTTTATCGTTTAAAAAGGTTTTATCCTCTGTAAAGAGGTAATGCTCCCAAAGGTGTGTACTCAGCCAGGCGCCGCTCATTGGCCAGCAAGCCCACCGCGCCTGGCTGCGGGGATCCCATTCGTATCCACCCGGCGGGGAAGTCTTGGCCCAGATATCGGCATTGTGGTGGGCACACCATCCTTCGGTAATGCCGTAGTTGACCGCCGCCGTTTCTGCGCCATTGACAGCCAGTTGCTGTATAAAATCCAATAGAGGCTCGTGGCATTCCGACAGGTTCGTGCTTTCGGCGAGCCAGTAATTCATTTCGGTATTGATGTTGGTCGTGTAGTTGCTTCCCCACGGTGGTTTGACATGGTCGTTCCAAATACCCTGGAGGTTAGCGGGTGGTCCTCCAGGCCTGGAGCTGGCAATTAACAAGTAGCGCCCGAACTGGTAATACAAGGTCTGAAGCTGGGGGTCCGGCTTCCCTTCGTTCAGGCGCAACATGCGCTTATCGGTAGGAAGTTTCATCGCTTCCGGGTCGGTACCCAGATCGAGTGTAACACGATTAAATAATGCCTGGTAGTCGGCAAGGTGTCTGGCTTTCAGTTGCGCCCATGTTTTAGCGGTTGCTACGTCGAGTGTTCTTTGGGCCTCCACCGCAGCATCCTTACCCTGCAGTCCAGGCGATCTATTGAATCCGTTAAAGCTGGTCGCCTCGGTTAGATAGAGTGTGACGGCATCGGCGTCGGACACCGAAAGCGATGTATCCTGCTTGAGTACCGTGCCGCCTTCGGCTTTGATTTTCAAGAGCACCTCAAAATTCATCCCCTCTCCTTTCCAATCGTCATAAACAACCTGGAGGGGTTCCGCCTCGCGGTTAGCGACCAGCAACGGCGCCTTGCCCCGAAGTATCAATTGATCGTTCGCCGGCGCCGTGACGGTATATTTCAATTTACTGCGTAAGAAGGTCTTGAATGAGATGCTTTTCTTTTTATCGGCCGACAACCGAATCACCAGTGTTTTATCCGGGTAACTGATAAACATTTCGCGGGTGTAGGTTACCCCCGCCGTGGTGTAGGTAACAGCAGCGGTGGCTGTACTCAGATCAAGGCTCCTGTTGTATTTCCTGACCACGGTATCTTTTATTATGAAGTCGAGGAAGAGATCGGCCATCGGGAGGTATCGTGCCGAATAAGGTCCCTGCATCTTTTTCCAATACGCCGCCGCCAGGGCATAGTCACCATCGGATACCGCTTTCCGCACCAGCGGAAGGTAGACGCGACCGTTGGGGTTATTGCCCGGATCGGGGTATCCTGACCAAAGGGTGTTATCGTTGAGCTGCAGCCTTTCGCGGCGGATAATGCCAAAGACCATCGCGCCCGTTTTGCCGTTGCCCAACGGCAATGCTTCTTCCCAGGCGGAAGCGGGTTGTGTGTACCATAGTTTCAGATACGGATCCGTTTTTAAAGACTGCGCACTGCACAGTGGCGTCAAAAAAAACAAGGATACCAGAAAAATCAATTGTCTTTTCATTAAAATCACTTCCCCTTTCACAGACTAAAAAAATTATACAACGCCATTACTACGCGTCAGACTCTTACGTTCCTTTTACATGGCCTACTCCATAGCGTGCCGGGCGGTTGTTTCACGGTATGGCTAGTGCTTTTAGAAAAGGCAGTCAGATGTCTCCACCTGACTGCACTACACTGAACCCCAAACTTCATTATCTTAATTCCAGGGCGCATTATTTTGCCATACACCCTGCATAATATCCATCTGCCCTTGCGGAACAGGCCACAAATACCCGTCGAATTTCCGCTTGGCTCCGTTGGCGGCAAATACGATTTGCGGGATCACCGTTTCGGCTATGCCCCAGCGGATAATGTCGTTATAACGTATGCCTTCATACGCCAGCTCCACCCTTCTTTCGTTGCGTATGTTATCGCGCGTCAATGCGACTTGTGGCGGCATATTTACACCGGGCCGGGCGCGCACATCGTTCAACGCCTTCAGCGCACGGGCATCACCACCCTGGCCGCTTTCGAACATAGCCTCTGCATAGAGCAGCAGGAGGTCGGCGTACCGCATCTTCACAATATTCTGATCACTCAAGGTGGAGGCATTCGGCGTTCTGATCGTAGGATCGATCCATTTTTTAAAGGCCATTTTCGTAAACGGTATCGTACTCTCGGCCACACTTCCATCTTGCTTAAAGGTGCCTGTTTTGGTGTTGTTCACCCAGGGATCTCCATCCTGGAAGATCGTCATTCCCAAACGCGGATCTTTCAGGCCGGTGTTGGGATTCGTTTCATACGCGTCGCGCAACTGGGGCGTCGGGAAGCAGGACATCCGGCTGCCGACGTATTGATCCAACTGATGGTAATCTGCAGGCGCCTGGTATATTACCGAGAACATGATCTCCTTGTTGTCGGCAGCTCTTTGTTCTTTGAAGAAAAGCCCGGAATAGTTCCTATACAGACTGTAGGGGTTCGCGGCATCGCCGATCAACGACCACGCTACATCCGCCGCTTCGGCAAAGCGCTGGTTGTTCATTAAAATCCGAACCTTCAGCATAATGGCACTGCCTTTCACGGCATGGCCATCGTTATAGCGATCGGCCGGTAACCCGGCAATGGCCGCATCGATATCCTTCAACATCCTGGCAACCACATCTGCTTTGGGAGAACGGGGCATGGCTTTGAGCTGGCCAACACTGTCAATCGTTGACGTATAGAGTACCAGCGGCACGTCGCCATATTTCTGCACCAGCTCATTGTAATAATAGCTACGGTTGAACAAGGCCTCGCTTTTGTATTTGCTGTAATTCGCATCGGTCAAAAAGCTTTTCGCGTCGTCGATATTATCCAGGAAATAGTTGCACTTGGCTATGCCGTCGTAACAGTCGGACCAGAACTGGTTGATCGCCCCGCCGGTGCTGGGGCCGACGCCGCCCTGCAGGATGGTGCCATAACTGACATAGCTGGATGTCGTGATGGCGTTGTCTGAAAGCGATTCGATGTCCATAGCCACCCCGTTGGCGCCCCGCACGGAGCCAAAAATGCTGGTGCGGTGTGTCGAGTAGGTGGCGGTCAGCGCCGCTTGCACATCCTGTTCATTTTTCCAGAAGGTGTCGCTATCCAGTTGTGTTAGCGGGTTCTTATCCAGGAAATCGCTGCAGGCCATGAACACCGTGGCCATCGCCAGGCATAACAATTTTAATTTTATATTCTTTTTCATACGTGTTGAATTAGAAGGTCGCTCTTACACCAAAAGAGTAGATCGTCGGTTGAGGAAAGATTGCCGCCCGGGTCGGTACCGATGTGCTTGTGCTGTTGAATTGGTTTCCGAACGACGACGCGGTTGACGGTATAGGTTGCGCCGCACGTTCAGGATCCAGCCCCTTGAAGAACTTGGTGAACGTATAGAGGTTATCCCCCGATGCAAATACCCGGAGATGCTGCATCTTCACTTTTTGGCTCCAGGCTGCTGGGAGTGTATATCCCAACTGCACATTCTTTATGCGCAGGTAAGACGAGTTACCCAGCCAGAATGTAGAGTTTTGATTGTTGGGTGTATACTGAGAGTCGACGTATACGGCAGGAATGGTGTTAGAGGTACCTTCGCCATCCCACGCCTTGGTTGCCCACCAGCTTGGAGGCGCCGCAGCCTGGTTAAAGGGCGAAACTCCCCAGTCTTTTACAAATGTTTTGCGACCATACACGCCCTGAATAAAAACGGTCAGGTCGAAGCTTCCGTAGGTGGCCGTAACGTTAAACCCATAGTTGAATTTGGGAAATGCGCCCTTGACCGGCACGCGGTCGTAGGTAAGATCTACACGGCCATCGGGCACGCCATCGGGACCACTGATATCCTTGAATTTCAGATCGCCGGGTTTGGGAAGGAGCCCTGAGGTGTACGACGGTGTAGGTCCGTTGTCGATTTCTGCCTGGTTCTGATAAACGCCATCCTGAACCAAAAGGTAGTACTCATTAAAGGGTAAACCTTCCTGCCGGATATTGGTGCCTACGATTTCACGATTGCCATAGCGAACCAGGGTATTCTTGTATGTTTCAAGGTTGGCGCTGATGCTGTAACCGAACTTACCGATCTGGTTTTTATGGCCGAGAATAAATTCCCATCCCGTATTTTTCATGATGCCATCGTTGATGGTAGGTGCTCTCAGTCCCATGTGGTCAGGAACCTGCAGTGCCCGGAGAATATCCGAGGTTCTCTTTTCATACCAGTCAACCGATCCGAATACTTTCGAATGGAATAAAGAGAAGTCAAGACCGATGTCGGCAACGGAGGTAGTCTCCCATTTGATTTTTGTATTATTCGTGGTCCGCTTGGAAACACCCTGCGCGATCGTACCTCCAAAATTATAATCCAGCTGTTCAGTGCCCTCACTGGATATACTCAAAGAATTCTGATACGGGTAATTACCGATGTTCTGGTTACCCAGTTGCCCCCACGACCCTCTGAGCTTCAATTCATCCATCCAGCTCACGTTCGACATGAACGACTCCTGCGTCAAACGCCATCCCGCCGATACGGAAGGGAAGAAGGCCATGCGGTTATCGCTCGGGAAACGGGAAGAAGCATCATCACGGAAGCTGAATTCCACCAGATACTTGTCTTTGTAGTCATAGTTTATTCGTCCGAAAACGGATTGAGTCGCCCATTCATAGGAATTGCTGCTGGTGCTTTGCGCTGCCGCGGCTCCGGCAAACAGATCCCATAGCGTCTTGGAGGGAAGCTTGGTGCGATAAGCCTCGAGGCGGTCGTAGCGATAGTTCTCCTGCTGATATCCCACCATGCCGGTGAAATGGTGCCCACCGGCAAACGTTTTATCATATCTCAACGTGGCATACGCGGTGTATTGGTTCTCACGCGCGTTGCGCTGGGCCAGCGAGTTGGTTCCACCGTTCCAGACAGAGGCATTCGCTTTATAAACACCGTTGGCATCCGGGAAAAACTCATTACCATACGATGAAACGATCAGGGCTTTGATCATTTCTTCCTGGAACTTAAACGCGCCACGGACATCTGCCGTTAAGCCCGGGAGGATTTTGAAATTCAGGTAAGGACTGAACAACAGGTAGGTGTTGTCCGCTCGTTTGCCGCCGCCATCGGTGGCAATCGCTATTGGGTTTTTGTTGCCGCCATGGTTCGGATAGGCGTAGGCGGTGAACCTTCCGCTTCCGTCGGGCAGCCAGGGTGTGGCAACGGGCGGCGCAGCGTAGGCCGACAGCATCTGGTCTTCCGATGAGTTAAAATCGATCAGGTCTGCAATCGTGCTCCCCGCCGTTATCGCCGTATCGGTCCGTTTGCCGCGGGCAATCGAGATATCGCTGCCGAAAGTAACAAACTTGCTCAGCTCGGTTTTGAAATTGATCTGGGCATCGTAGCGTTTGTAGCCCGTGGCCAACAGCATGCCGGTCTCATCCAAAATGCCCAGGCCTGCGTTGAAGGTGGTACCACCTTTGCCGCCGCTCAAGCTCAGAAAGTGCTTGTGCATCGGTGCCGTGCGGATCAGCGCATCGGTCCAGTCATAGCTGGGGTATTGCGCCGAATTCGGATTGTCACGGTACGGCTGGATCATTTCGGGTGTGTAATACCAGGTAGGTTGTTTGCCGGAATGATCAATCGCTTTGTTCATCAACTCCATATACTCCACTGCATTGGTAACCCGGTCCACCTTCATGGAGGGTTTCATACTCGAGTACGTATAGCTATAATCGATATTCAAACGGCCTTCCTTCCCTTTTTTGGTAGTCACCAGGATTACGCCATTGGCGGCACGTGATCCGTAGACGGCAGCAGAAGCAGCATCTTTCAAAACGGAAATATCGGCGATCATATTCGGGTTCAGCAAATCCATACGGCCTTCCACGCCATCGATCAATATGAGGGGGTTGTTCCCCGCATTACTGAAGGTACTCTGCCCGCGGATGCGTATGTCGTTGTTCTCCAGGCCCGGCTGCCCTGAATTCTGAACGACCTGAAGCCCGGGCGTACGGCCCTGTAAAAGCGAAATCGTGTTGGGCGATTGCCTCGAGACGAGGTCTTCCGCTGAAATCGTGGCTACAGCGGCGGTAAGATTCACTTTCTTTTGCACGCCGTAACCGACGACCACCACCTCGGCCAGCTTTTGAAGGTCAGCGGTGAGTGTGATATTGATGGTCGTTTGATTTCCGACTGTCCTGCGTTCTGTTGTATACCCGATAAACGAAAACACGAGCACGGCATTGGGGTCATTGACGTTCAGTACAAATTTTCCGTCACCATCGGTTGATGCACCGGTGGTGGTGCCTTCAATCAGCACGTTCACCCCGGGCAAAGCTTCACCGTCATCGGAGATGACTTTGCCGGAGATTTGTTGTGCCAGGGAGGCCTGGCAAAAGAGCATCAGCATAAATCCGAACCCCAGAGAAGCCTGCAGCCGGTTTTTAAAGCTTGGTAGTTTTTTATTCATAGATCCGACACATAATAGGTTTAGAGAAATTAAGTAAGCCGGCGTGCCGGTGTGGACAGGCGTCTAAAAAGCGGAGACACCTTTCACGAGGCAGAGGACCGGAGACCGATCGTAGTACTGATTTTGGGCTCATAGCGAAATAGATTTGGTTAGGTAATTGAGGTCAAAATGAAGGTCAGCACGAGAACAAGAAGGGCCAGGAGGATTACCTCCAGGATCCTGCCTTTACGGCTCGCTCCGGTTGATTTCTTCATATTCAAGACGATTAAATCGTTTGCAGACCTTACCTAAAATTGCAGAGCCCACCCTCCTTTCAGGGGTAAAAAACAGTCTTTTCAGGGGTAGAAATCGTTCAGCATTTGTTTCGTAGCCACGAAACGAGGTTTTAGCATCCATGCAGGCTCGCGTTTAAGCGATTGCGGATTTGCGGGTGTTGGATTGGGGAGTCCTTAAAACTGATCAACTCAGTTCTTCGAGGTATTCTGACGGAGATTTTCCATAGTGGTTGCGGAAGGACTTACTGAAATATTTGGGGTCGCTGAATCCCACCGTGAAGGCCACTTCCGAGATGCTCAATTTCTTTTGCTTCAGCAGCATCTCCGCTTTTTTCAACCGGACCTTGCGGATCAGGTCGATCACGGAGAGGCCGGTAAGCATTTTGACCTTGCGGAAAAGCACCGGCCGGCTCATACCGATCTCGCGCACGAGTTTCGTGACATTGAATTCTGCATTCGTGATGTTCTCTTCCAGGGCGCTCATCAATTTTTGAAGGAATTTATCATCGGGGTTCTCGACCACCTGGTCCTGCGGCTGAAGCGTGACGATGCGGCTGTATTTTTCCTTCAGCTTCTCGCGGATCCTTAAGTGGGTTTTGATCTTCACCAGGAGCAACCGGATCTCAACGGGTTTGGTCAGGTAATCATCGGCGCCCGTCTCGAACCCTTCCAGTTTGTAGTTTAACGCGCCCCGGGCGGTGAGCAGAATCATGGGAATGTGGCTGGTGCGCGGATCGGCTTTGAGCTTATGGACCAGCTCCAGGCCGTCCATCTTGGGCATCATCACATCACTGAGGATGAGGTCCGGCAATTGCTCGACGGCGATCTCGAGACCTTGCAACCCATTCGCGCTTTCCGTTACCTGGTAATACGGCAACAGCGTATCGCGTACAAAAGCCCTGATCTCGTCATTATCTTCTACCACCAACACCAAAGGCTTATCATGGGATGCCTGTTTTTTACCGACGGTCTCTTCGGCCGATGGATGATTTTCCGGCACCGTATCGTGACACCGGTATTGCTCCGCTTCCGTTTTCGGTACGATCTGGTCCGTGCTAAAGTGGGTGCAGCCGGATGGGAGAAGAATGGTGAACCTGGTGAACCCGGTCGTATCGGATGTAGCCTCCTTGCTTTCGACCACTACCGAACCGTGATGCAGGTCAATGATACCTTTAGCGAGGGCCAGGCCAATCCCCACGCCCGCTCCGTTCATGCCGGAATTCTCTGCCTGGTAGAACCGATGAAATACTTTTTCCAGGTACAACGCAGGAATGCCCAGGCCGTTATCTTCCATCGTAATCCTGACCTTAAAATCATCGGTGCCCGGCAACTCCGGTTCTCTGCTTATCGCCATGGATACCGTTCCCCCACCGGGTGTGAACTTAAAGGCATTTACCAGCAGGTTGTAAAATACTTTCGACAACTCCTCCCGGTCGAACCAGAGTTTCAGTACCGGCTCCTGCGGATGAAAATTCAAGGTCACCTTCCGCGATTGGGCATACTCCTGGAAGGAAAGCTGTATTTCGTCAATAAATTCCACGATGTTCTCTTCGTGAACCTTAAGCCGCACATTGCCGGTTTCCTGTTTATGGAAATCCAGCAATTGATTCAGCAGCCGTTGCAGGCGGTTGGTATTGGAGTGCACCCGTGATAATTCTTTTTTCAGGAATACATCCCCGGTGTATTGGTCCAGTAATTTCTCCACGGGGCCGGTCATCAGGGTCAGCGGGGTGCGGATCTCGTGGACAATATTCGCAAAGAAGCTTAGCTTGGCCTGGTGCAACTCTTCCTGTTTTTTATGTTCCAGGTATTCGATCTCCAGGTCGTGCTCGAGCTTCATCCGTTTTTTATGGAACCGAGACCAGGCGTATAGCAACGCGAGAAAGATGCCAACGTAGATGGAATAGGCCCACCACGATTTCCACGGCGGGGGCAGGATCTTCAGCTTTATGGAGATCGGTGTCTCGTTCCAGAGGCCGTCGTTGTTCGAGCCCTTCACCAGGAGCGTATAGCTCCCGGGGTTCAGGTTCATATAGGTGGCCACAGGTTCCGGGGTGATGTTCCATTGTTCTTCAAACCCCGCCAGTTTATAGGCAAACTGATTTTTTTCTGAGTTGATATAATTCAGTACGGCAAACTCAATAGAAAAGATGTTCTGGTCATAGCCCATGGTAAGCTCACGGGTGTAATTCAGATCCTGTTCCAGGATACCCTGTGCGGGGTCGACGGGTATCTCTTTGTTGAATAGTTTAAAATTCACAAAAGTCACGTTGGGTACGATCTGGTTCTCGGAGATCCCTTCCGGGCTAAACACCACCACACCGTTATACCCTCCGAAATACATCGTGCCCGATCCGTCTTTACAATAGGAATTGAAATTGAATTGCTTGCAGACCAATCCATCATTGCGGTCAAAGTTATGCACTGAAAAATCTACCGGATTGAGTTTCGATAATCCATTGTCGGTGCTGATCCATAAATACCCATTTCGATCCTCCTGTATACCGTAGATCGTATTGCCGGGAAGCCCCTGCTGCATGCTGAAGCGTTTGAATCCGCGCTGTCCGGGCAACAGCAAATTCAACCCGTTGTCTCGCGTACCCACCCAGATCCGGTGCTGGCGATCTTCAAACACACAAAGAATATAGTTATTGCTCAGGGTGGTGGTATCGGCAGGGTCGTGAATGTAGCGCCGGAAAGAATTCTGGTCAGGGGCTTTAACATTCAACCCGGTGATGGTGCCCACCCATAAATTTTGGTGCGTGTCCAGGAGCAGCCGCGTGACCCCGTCGGAGCTCAGGGTGGTGCTGTCTTGCGGGTCGGGGACAAAGGTTTCAAATTTGTTTTTGTGCGGATCGAATTTGCAAAGCCCGCCCCGGTAGGTGGCAATCCAGATTGCGCCATCACGGTCTTGCACCAGGTCATACACGGCATCATCCGGGAGCGCGTTGGCATGGCCGGGCTGATGGTGGAACGTCGTGAATTTATCCGTTTTAAAATCATAATAATTCAACCCCTTGAGCGTCCCTACCCAAAGTCCTTTGTGGCCATCGGGCAACAGGCATTTTACATTGTTGTGGCTTAAGGAATGGGGGTCATCCTGCAGGTGTTTAAAGTGCCGGGTCACGCCGCTTCGGCGGTCTGTAAAAAACAGCCCATTCCCTTCCGTAGCAAGCCATAAATTATTGTCGGTGTCGGCAACCAACGCGCTGGCCACCTTAAAGTGAAGTTTCCCTTCTTGCACCACTTGCTGAAACTGTCTGGACAAGGCGCTGTACATATTGACACCGCCATGAAAGGTACCGATCCAGATCGACCCGTCGCGATCGGCATATAACGAGCGCACGGAGTTATCGCTCACCGAACCTGGGTCGTCGGGAATATTCCGTAGGCTAATGAATTTACCCTGCTCCGGATTGACCTTGTACACGCCGCCAATCGTGCCGATCCAGTAGGCCTGCGTACGCTTATCTTTTAAAATTACCCGCACGGCTTCGTCCGGTTTTCCGATCCAGTCCAGCGACCGGAACTGTTCTGTTTTCGGATCAAAGGATAGCAGTCCGCTGTTTTCGGTGGCGATCAGCAAGGCGCCCTTTCCATCCCCGACGATGGAATTGATCTCGTTGGTTTTTGACGCGGTAGGTTTCCACTCCGGTACCTGGTACGACGTAAAATGATACGTGCCGTTTTGCCCGGCCATTATTTTTGAAAGGCCCGCGGATGTACCGACCCAAAGATTCCCTTCGCCATCCTCTAAAATAGAACGAACATCATTATGGGCCAGGCTGTTCGCCTCCTGGTCGGTGTGTGTGAACCGTAAAAAAGAAAAGGAAGTACTTCCCGCCTTCAGCACATTCAACCCGTTACGCGTTCCGATCCACAGATTCTTTTGGCGATCTTCCAGCATGCAGGCCACAGCATTACCGGGTTGACCTCCCTGCGGTCCCTCCTGCAGCATGATCCTTGTAAACCCATCCGTCCGGGGGTCATACAGATTCAGACCCTGGTTTGTACCGACCCAAAAACGGCTCCGGGAGTCGATGTACAAACTAAAGATCGTATTATCGGAAAGGCTATGTTCTTTTTCAATGTCATGGCGATAGGTTCTGCTCTTCCGTGAGTCGTACCGGTTCAATCCGTCGCGGGTTCCGAACCACATAAAACCGCTGGTATCTTGCACGACAGCGTATACCGTGCTTTGCGATAATCCTTGCTCAATGGTAATGTGCTGAAATCTGAAATCCTGGGTTTGGGCACAAACCCGGTGAACGCCGCCTGGCAGGACAAAAAGGAGAGCCAGGAAAAGCGATCGAGGGTCACGAAAAATCATATTCCAAGATAAGGATTGCACAACTAGAAATCGATTGCAATAGTGACTTTTTTCTTATCAGCAATTCTTTGTGTGCCTTTCTGCCCTTTATGTAATGGGTTTTATAAATGGCCGATTCCCCTCCAAATACCCCTTAATACTTACATAGAAGGATGGGGTGGTTCTCACTTTTTTTCGTCTAACTAGTAGCTGGTCTAATACCAGGAGTATTAATTTTTTTCACGCAGATCTCGCAGATGATCGCAGATTTTTTCCTGTCTTTGATCTGCGGCCATCTGCGAGATCTGCGGGAAACTGACTTCAACAAGTAACCAACACGAATAGCCCAATGAAAAAGATTTTTCTAATCACCGTCACCATCATCAGCATAACCCAGGCGCTCTTTGCGCAAACCACCGACACCGATAAGCGCATGGAGTGGTGGCGTGAGGCACGCTTTGGAATGTTCATTCACTGGGGCGTTTATGCCGTGCCGGCCGGTACGTATAACGGTCAGAAGATAGGCCGCATTGGCGAGTGGATCATGAACCGCGGGAAAATTCCCGTAGCCGATTACCAGGCGTTTGCAAAACAATTCAACCCTGTAAAATACGATGCCGAGGCGTGGGTGAAGATGGCGAAGGATGCCGGCATGAAGTACATCGTCATCACCGCCAAGCACCACGATGGTTTTGCTTTATTCGATTCGAAGGCCAGCGAATGGGATATGGTGGACGCCACTCCTTATGGAAAGGACCTCATCAAGCCGTTGGCGGAAGCCTGCCGTAAATACGGGATCAAATTAGGCCTTTACTATTCTCACGCACAAGACTGGAACAACCCAGGGGGTGCAGCGGCGCGAAAAGTAGCAAAAGAGGGATGGGACAATCCGGATAGCGCGCGGATCGACGCCTACACGCTTGCCAACAGCGGCCATTGGGATCCGGCGCAGACAACAAAAACAATGTCGGAATATATTGACGAAGTAGCCGTGCCACAGGTAAAAGAACTGCTGACCAACTATGGCGACGTAGCCGTTCTCTGGTGGGATACACCAACCGGCATGACAGATGAGTATGCCGAAAAATTCCAGAAAGTATTGGCGTTGCAACCCAACATCATTACGAACGACCGGCTCAAGCGCCCGAATTTTCCCGGCGATTATAAAACTCCGGAGCAACGCATCCCCGACCTGAAAGAGCTGGATGGAAAAGATTGGGAAACCTGTATGACCATGAACGAAACATGGGGCTATAAAAGCTATGCGGATAAATGGAAGAGTCCTGAAACAATGATCCGTAATCTTATAGACATCGCTTCAAAGGGCGGAAACTATTTACTGAACGTAGGACCGAAAGCGGATGGAGAATTTCCAATCCAAAGTATCGAAAGCCTGAAGGCAATAGGAGCGTGGATGAAAATAAACGGCGAATCCATTTATGCAACGAAGGCAAGTCCGCTGGCGCCACTGCCGTGGGGACGTTGCACCCGCAAGGAGAAAAACGGGAACACAACGCTTTATCTGTCCGTCTTTGAATGGCCAAAAGATGGCAACCTGGTGGTGCCTGGGTTGAAGAACAAGATCACGTCTGCAAAACTTCTGGCGGATGGTAAAGCCGTAAAAACAAAAACAGACGAAATGGGTTTGGTGATAACACTACCTGAAAAAGCTTCTGATCCGGTTGCCACGGTTATCAAACTTGAGCTGAAAGGAATGACGAATGGCGTAATCGCCGGTAAAAAGGAAAAGATGAAAGCAGGGGAGCTTGATTGAAATGAAACTGCCTCCTGATTTTTCAATGCGTTTTTTGATAGCAACATTTCTTGCCACAGCTTTTTATACGTCCGGGGTGCCAGACGTCCACAACATCGGTCCCGGCAAAGGGCCAATGGGTCGTCACCAACCCTCAAGGCAAGCTCATATACAAGACATTAGCGGGCGGAGATAGGATAGCAGACTTCTCCCATGCAGGTTACAAGGGAGGTGGTGTCAGCATTCCTTCCGCCTCTGCAAAAATTACGCTGAGTCCGTCTGGTGGAGATGATACGAATGCCATTCAGCACGCGACTTTGGGCAGTGTTTGAAAATTAATGACCTGCTATGCTTCGTGTTCGATAAATCATTTAACTTAGCCAACCGCTTAAAAAATTTGCCACCAGACGTATCACCGTCTACATTTTCTTATAAGAAATAGAGCTTCAATTAGTTGATATGAAAGACAAGAGTCACAATGATGTAGAGCTAAAGTATATTGATCAAAAAAATGAGGGTCTTGAAGCTTGGATTCGGAAAGATAAGAGCGATTGGATAAGGTTGGATTTTATGCTGGAATATTATTTATCTAGGAATGTTAATTTGTCTAAACAGTACAAGGGTCAACTTAGGGACGAAACAATAGCCAGGCAATTTTATAATTTGTTATACACTAAATTTTCTGATGACACATCCGGAGGAAGAAATTTTGATTTTCAAAAATATCTCTCCTGGCAAAGAAGTAATTACGCTGAGATTAGTAATGCGTTGAAACTAATGAATACTTAAAAATGAGCGGAGCCAGACGTAGCGCCTGGCTTTTTTGATGCGCCCGTTGATCAAATACAACCAGGTACATTTGTTTCGGGTCCGCTTTTTTAAAGAAAAAATATGAATGACGAGATTTTAAAAGACTACGGTTGGTGCCAAGTAATCAAGCGTGGAGATAAATATATTATTCGCTATGACAAAGGAGGTGTGGCTATAAAAATGATTGAGAGTGAGGTAAGTAAAAAGGATGCAAATAGGGCACTCGCCAATCAATTAGAAGCAGAGAAAGTTATAATTGAGATCCAAAAAAGAGCATCATCATTGGAATAATTGGAAGCTACTTGACGCTGCTCCCTCCTCGACACCTTCTTCCCTCCCTTCTTCCCTGCCAATTTCTATTCCCTTTTTCAGTCCTTTTTGCATACCCAACTCCTCGGCGATTTTTCTCAGTTTCTCGATCTGTTTGTACCGTGACACATATTTTCCACTCTTGGCAATTTCGTCAAGCAGACCCGGTGTCTGCGAAACTCATGAAGGGTGGTTGGAGTGATTATGAGGTGGTCGAGTACGGGGTGTTGAGAATAAGCCCAACCTGGAAGAGGCGATCTGTTATGTCTTTATCTGCTTCGCTGGGCTTGACGTCTCCGCTAGGATGATTGTGAACGAGCATGATCTTTACGGCACGCTTTTGCAGGGCCAGGCTGTATACCTCCATGGGTTCAACCAATGCGTTGTTTACCGTACCCATTGTTATAACTCGATGAATAAAAGGCGATGGTTACTAGCCAGGCCAATTACCCAGAAGTGTTCACGATCCCGATCGATCTCGTCTTCACGAGCGAGCACCTCGCGCATGATAGCGAACACGTGGTCAGAATTCAAAATACGGACTTTGGCGTGAGTTCGATTGTCATGGAGACAGGTAGCAAGTCGGTGAGAAAATTAGCCGTTTGCAATCGGATAATTTCGACTATAGATTATGATGCGTCCTTCGCCACACCCGCGTGTAGGGGACGGAAATCTTTTTTGTCTTGGGTTAGTTTTATTTCTTGCGATTCCTGCGCTCTCAGCGTTCGAGCATGCCTAAAACGGGCCAGTCCGCCCGGCCAGGGATGGTAGTGGAAAGCCCACAGCGAAGGGTTGGCAAGTGCGGAGGGGCGAGGACTTGGAACGGACAGCCCGACCCGAGGCCTCCGAGGGGGCCGCCCACTCCCATTCGTATTTTCACGACACTGCGTCCAGTGGCTTGCGCGGATGTTCTATAGCGCGCGATTTTTTAAGCTCCGAAGGGGTGAGCCCGGTTAGCTTTTTGAATTGAGCACTGAGGTGGGCCACGCTGCTGTAGCCCAGCTTGTCGGCGATTTCACTGAGGGTGAGCTCATCGTAGAAAAGCAATTCCTTGACGCGCTCAATTTTCTGGCGGATGATATATTGTTCCAACGTGATGCCCTCCATGGACGAGAAGAGGTTGCTGAGGTAGTTGTATTCATAATGCGCTTCATCGGCCAGCACCTTGGACCAGTTGAACTTGCGGCTCACACGATCGGTGTGGTGTATCTTTTGGATGATGGTGTTCTTGACGTGCTCGATGATGCGGGCCTTGCGGTCGTCGATGCGCTCGAAACCGTTTTTGATGAGGGCGGCATCGAGTTGTTTTTGTTGGTCTTCCGAGAGACTGGTCTCTTTCAGCTCCACCTCACCTAGTGCGATCTTTTCGGGATGCAGGCCCAGGCTCTTCAATTCCTGCTCCACCACCGTGATGCAGCGATTGCAAACCATATTTTTGACGTGTATTGTCATGTGTGTAAAGATAGAGAAGCCGGATGAACCGTTCCTCATCCTAAACCAATAGCCTGCCCGAAATAGTTCTCGCATTGCAAGTCCTTTTGGCAATCGCTATTTTAGTCAACCAAAAAAAGCCATGCCCCGCATACAGGCCTTCGAATTTGAGGACTTTCCCTGGTTTCCCGCGTTTATTCGCAACTACATGACCGACTTCCTTCAATTCCTGGCCAATGCGTCGGATTTCTTCAAGCCAGTGGTGCCAGTCATTGAAAAAGCCCTGGCGCAAAGCAAGGCCAACACGATTGTCGACCTGGCCTCGGGAGGTGGCGGGGGCCTGGTGCGGCTGAGTAAACACCTGGTGGCCGCCCAACCCAACCTGAAGATCATCCTCACCGATTTCTATCCCAACCTGGATGCCTTCCGCCACACCGCGCAAAAACTGTCTTGCTTTCGCTATGTCGGGTATCCCGTCGATGCACGGGATGTGCCGCGGGATCTTACAGGTTTGCGCACCCAGTTCCTGTCCTTCCATCATTTCGCGCCCAACCAAGCCCGGCAGATCCTCCAAAATGCCGTCGACAACGGCAGCGCTATCGGCATCTTTGAGGCCCAGGAACGAAGCTTGCCCAGCCTGTTGGCGATGTTCTTTTCGCCGATCACGGTTTTGATCACCACGCCGTTTATCCGACCGTTTCGTGTGGGCAGGATCATTTTTACTTACCTCGTGCCGCTCGTTCCCCTGTTCATTTGGTGGGATGGTATCGTCTCGGCACTCCGCACCTATTCGGTGGACGAGATGCAGGCCCTGGTCGATGAAGTGCGCGGAAAAGACACGTATGCCTGGGAGATCAAACGGGTAAAATCCGGGCCTGGGGTGGTGTTGTATCTGGTGGGTTGGAAAAAATAGCGGAACCCCTGGAGAATATGTATTTTTGAACCATGACCATACTGACCTACATCGTCTGGGACATGAACCCGGACATCACGACGATTCCCTTTCTCGGCATTCCCCTGCGCTGGTATGGCGTGCTGTTCGCGCTGGGATTTATGTTAGGTCAACTTATCGTGTCTTTTATCTATCGCAAAGAAGGCAAGCCCTCCGGCGACGTGGATTCGCTGACGATCTACGTCATCGTAGCCACGCTGTTAGGCGCCCGGTTGGGACACGTGTTGTTTTATGATCCCGTTTTCTATTTTGAAAACCCATCGAAGATCTTCGCTACCTGGGAAGGTGGGCTGGCCAGTCACGGCGGGGGTATCGGCGTGCTCATCGGGCTCTACCTGTTTGCCCGCAAAACAAAGGTGCCCTATTTATGGATCCTGGATCGCGTCGCCATTGCGACGTGTCTCCTGGGGTGTCTCATCCGCCTGGGCAACCTGACCAACTCCGAAATGGTAGGCATTCCATCAACATTACCCTGGGCCTTTATCTTCACAGCGGTAGACAACGTGCCACGCCACCCGGCCCAACTCTATGAAGCCATTTATTGCTTCCTGCTTTTTGTATTTCTATTCTGGACCTGGTATAAACGCCGTGAGCAATTAAAGAACGGTTTTCTTTTTGGCTGGTTCCTCGTCATTCTTTTCAGTCTTCGCTTTGTGGACGAGTTCTTCAAGATCAACCAGGTGGAATTTGAAGAGGGAATGATCCTCAACATGGGCCAGTGGTTAAGCGTCCCCTTCGTGCTGGCCGGCATCGCCATCCTGATCGCCATCCGCACAAAAAAGGAAAAGGCACCCACGTTGCACCGCGATGCCGCATGACCCCATAGATCGACAAACAAATTATGTCCGCTGAACACCCCTTTGCCCATCCCCTCACGGTCACGCCCGCCGACATCGACGAGATGGGCCACGTGAACAACGTAGTATACGTACGCTGGGTCCAGGAAGTGGCCGCCGCCCACTGGCATGCGCTCGCATCCGCGGAACTGAAAGCCAAATACGCGTGGGTCGTGTTACGCCACGAAATAGACTACAAAAATCCCGCCTTCCTGAATGACGAAGTGACCGGCTACACCTGGGTCGGCGAATATCACGGCGCCCGCTTCGACCGCTTCGTCACCATCAAAGCCCGCGGCAAAACCCTGGCCGAAGCCAAAACCACCTGGTGCCTACTGGACGCCAAAGCGATGCGGCCCACACGGGTGTCTGATGAGATCACGGGGTTACTCTAACCCGTCGACCCGCCTTTGTTGGGGTTCTTCACCAACAAATTTCCTTCCCCACATAAATTGTGGGCGTCATTAATATTCCTCATCAACAAAATTTCTCCCCACATTAAAATCTACGCCTTTGTTGGTGTTCTTCACCAACAAATTTCCTTACCCCACATAAATTGTGGGCGTCATTAATATCCCTCATCGACAAAATTTCTCCCCACATTAAAATCATCCCCACACCCTTTTGTTGGTGTCCCACTAACAAAATCCTTTCCCTCACACAACCGATAAAACATCACCAACAATTCCCACAATTCCCATCCTCATCCCCACCAAATCCCACCCATCACCCCACTATTTTTTTCCAGCCCCCCACATCGTAACTTCACCCAAACCCTTCCCCGCCATGAAAACATTCCTCTCCTTATTACTTTGGGTGCCCACCCTCCTCACCCAAGCCCAACAGCTCGTCGACTCCCACCAACGCGAGATCGTCATCCGCCACGTAAACGTCGTGCCGATGGACAAAGAACAAATCCTTGTCGATCAAACCGTCGTCATCAAGAACGGCACCATCACAGCGCTTGGCCCAAAGGCGAAATACGGCAAAGACGCGCTCGTGATCGAAGCCAAAGGCAAATACCTCATCCCAGGCCTGGCCGAAATGCACGCCCACGTGCCACCCATCGACGACCTGGAACCGATGAAGGAAGTGCTCTTCCTGTTTGCCGCCAACGGCATCACTACCATCCGCGGCATGCTGGGCCATCCCAAACACCTCGTGCTGCGCGACATGATCAACAGCGGCGAAGTGCTGGGCCCACATTTTTATACAACCGGTCCGTCTTTCAACGGCCTCAGTGTTAAGACGCCCGAAGCAGCCGAAGCTATGGTACGAAGTCAGAAGAAGGAAGGCTATGATTTTCTGAAACTTCACCCGGGTCTTAACAGGGAAACTTTCCCGGCGATCGTGTCCACAGCAAAAGAAGTGGGTATTCCTTTTGTGGGCCACGTATCCTATGGCATAGGCATCTGGCGCGCCATTGATGCCGACTACTCCACGATCGATCACCTCGATGGTTTTGTAGAAGGCCTTGTCCCCGGCATCGACACGATTCCCGAAACACACGCCGGATTGTTTGCCTTGTACCTCGCTAACCGTGCCGACACCACCCAAATCCCGCGGCTTACAAAAGGGCTAAAAGATCATCACATCTGGGTAGTGCCCACGCAGTCGCTCGCCGAGCGTTGGTTTGCACCGGGGTTTACGGTGGAGAAATTCAAGGGCGATCCCGAAAACAAATATTTAAAACAAGAAACGATCAACAGCTGGGTCGAAGCCAAGAACAATCTGCTCAACAACCCGCGCTATAGTGCAGCGGGTGTGGAGCAGCTCATCTCACTACGGCGTCGCATCATTCGCGACTGTCACCTTGCCGGTGTGGGATTGTTGCTGGGCAGTGACGCGCCACAGGTTTTTAATGTTCCCGGATTCTCCGCGCACAACGAGCTTCGTTATATTGTCGACAGCGGTCTTTCGCCGTATGATGCGTTGAAGACGGGCACCGTGAATGTGGCGACCTACCTAAACCTACCCAACGCGGGCGTGATCAAACCAGGCGCCATCGCCGACCTGGTGTTGATCAGCGGCAATCCCCTGAAAGACATTTCGCAAACCCGCAACGTAGAAGGCGTTATGCTGAACGGGCGATGGCTGTCGAAAGAATACATCGATGCCGGATTGAAAAAGCTCGTAAAATAATGCAGTACAATCCACTCGGCACCTCCGATCTCAACGTGAGCGAAGTAAGCTTTGGCTGCATGTCGCTGGGGAGCGATGATGCCGCCAATGCGCAGCTCCTTCATCGCGCGCACGACGAAGGGATCAACTACTTCGACACCGCGGATATTTATAACAAAGGTCAGAACGAGATCACCGTGGGCAAAGCGCTGGCCGGCCGCCGCGACAAAGTGATCATCGCCACCAAGGCAGGAAACGTGTGGAGAGCCGATGGCAGCGGGCTGGACTGGAATCCCTCGAAGGACCATATTCTAAGATCTGCAACGCAAAGCCTGAAGCGCCTGCGCACCGACTACATAGACCTCTATCAACTTCACGGCGGCACCATCAACGACCCGATCGATGAAACGATCGAAGCCTTCGAGATGCTCGTCTCCCAAGGAAAGATCCGCTATTACGGAATCTCCTCCATCCGCCCGAATGTGATCCGCGAATACGTAGAACGCTCCAACATCGTGAGCGTGATGATGCAGTATAGTTTGCTGGACCGCCGCCCCGAAGAGGAGTGCCTAAAGTTGCTGAATAATCATTCCATCAGCGTGTTGGTGCGCGGAAGCCTGGCCAGCGGACTGCTGATCGACAAACCCGCTAAATCCTATCTCAATTATTCAGAACAGGACGTGACAAAGTTGGTGCAGGTCATGAAAAACGTGAGCCAATCGAAACGTTCTCTCACCGAAATTGCTCTAAACTTCGCACTGGCCCCGGATGCCGTTGCCTCCGCCGTGGTCGGGATGCGAACCGAAAAGCAGTTGATGAATGTCTTGGAAGCCGCCTCAACCCTTCCCCTTTCGGTGCGCGAATTGGATGCGTTTAATGTACTCCCAGCGAATACCTATCAAGACCACTGCTAAATCAGACCACCAGCCATCTCCTTTGTCTTCATCCATAAAGAATGGAGTCACCCCTTTGTTGGTGTCCCACCAACAAAGATTCGCTTCCACCAAACATTCTCAAGAATCATACTCCTTGTCGCAACAAAATTTACCCATCGCCCTTGTTGGTGTTCTTCACCAACAAGATTTGATGGCGCGTGTCTCCAAATGATTCACCCTTATGAAATCTGTGGCGGCATTGATGGCCATTAGCTCCCGTCGCTTCGGGAATGTTGAGTAGAAGCGAATTTTGTTGGTGAAGAACACCAACAAAGGCGATGGGGCCGTTGAACAGTGGATTCATTCGTTTCCGTCATCAACCCCCAGCATTTTTGACCAGCGGTCTGTTTTCGTCACAGCTTCCCCGTATCTTTCTATTCATTATCCTAAACCACCATGAAAAAGATCGCTTCTATCGTCTTTGTCGTAACGCTCTGTGCGACAATGCAGACAAACGCTCAAAGCTTTAATGCGCGCCCGGGTGGGACGCAAAAACCGGTGTTGCATGGCAGCCATTGGATGGCCATTACCGGCAAACCCCTCGCGGCTACGGCCGGTGCCATGACCTTTCAAAAAGGCGGCAATGCCGTAGACGCCGCCTGTTCCATGCTGGCCGCCACCTGCACCATGTGGGATGTGCTGAGCTGGGGTGGAGAAACGCAAGCCCTCATCTATAATCCCAAGACCGGCAAAGTGATCGGCATCAATGCGCTGGGCGTCGCCCCCACGGGCGCCACCCCCGAATTCTTTAAAGGCAAGGGCATGAACTTCCCTCCCGAATACGGCCCCCTCGCCGCCGTGACCCCCGGCACTCCCGGTGGACTCTGCACGATGCTCGCCGAATACGGCACCATGAGCCTGAAGGATGTCCTCGCTCCCGCCATGACCCTGGCCGAAGGCTATCCCATCGAAGCCCAGACCGCCAACAGCATGGAGCGCGGCAAAGACCGCATCAAAGAGTGGCCCTATTCCAAAGCCGTCTTCCTTCCCCACCTGGGCCAGGAACGCGAAGCCCCCGCCGCCGGCGAGATCTTCCGCCAGGCCGACTTGCTGGAAACGCTCAAGAAGATGGTGGACGCCGAACAACAAGCCTTGAAAAAAGGCAAGACCCGGAAGGAAGCTATCTATGCTGCCTACGACCGCTTCTATAAGGGCGACATCGCCAAAGAATTCGTGCGCGGTGCACAAGAACAAGGCGGCCTCATCACTACGAGTGACCTGGCCAACTGGAAAGTGAAAACCGAAGAGCCCCTGAAAGTAAACTACAAAGGCATCGACGTCTACAAACTCTCGCAGTGGACCCAAGGTCCTGCCCTGCTGCAGTCGCTGAACATCCTCGAAAACTTCGATCTGAAAGCGATGGGCTTCAACTCCACGCGTTACATCCACACGCTCTATCAAACCATGAACCTGGCTTTTGCCGACCGCGACTTTTATTACGGCGATCCTGCGGTTGCCCCCGAAGAGCCCATCCAAGGCCTGCTCTCGAAAGCCTACGCCAAGGAACGCGCCAAGACCATTCGCTGGGACAGGAACGACGCCAAGGCCGGCCCCGGCGATCCCTACCCTTTCGAAGGCAAGATCAACCCCTACCAGGACTACCTGAAGCAATGGGGACAAGCCAGCCTGAACAAACCCGTGTCGCCGTTGGACGATCGCTATCTCGAACAATTTTTATTGGGCACCACGTCTGTGGAAGCAGCCGACAAAGAAGGCTGGGTAGTGTCGATCACGCCTAGCGGCGGATGGTTGCCGGCGTGTATTGCAGGCAAGACCGGCGTGGGCATGAGCCAACGCATGCAAAGCTTCGTGACCGATCCAAAACTGAATCCCTTCAACGTAGTAGCTCCGGGCAAACAACCGCGCGTAACACTCACGCCGACGATGGCTTTGAAAGACGGCAAACCTTATTTGTCATTTGCTGTGCAGGGCGGCGACTCTCAGGATCAGAATCTTTTGCAGTTCTTCCTCAACGTTGTCGAGTTTGGGATGAATGTGCAAGAGGCTGCTGAAGCGCCGAACATTAACACCTATCAAATGTATCTGTCGCTTGGCGGTGAAGATCGCAAGCCAAAGCCAGGAGCGATCTTGCTGCAATCGGCTACGCCTGAATTTACGCGGAAGGAATTATTTGAGATGGGATATAAACTTTCTTTTGATGACCGTACGTCGGGGCCCATCAATGCGATCTATATCGACTGGACGCATGGAAGCTTTTGGGGTGGGTCTAGTAATCACGGGGAGGACTACGGCATCGGCTGGTAACAATAGAGAATCTTAACTTTCAAACTCCGGAAGAAAAAGCAAACCAAGGCTTATCACTTCCGGAGTTTTTTTTGCACAAAAAAAGCGCAGAGACAAAAGAAGCTTTCATCTCTGCGCATGATTTTTTTATCCTGTGACTAAAGACTAGGTAGCCCAGGTCTTTCCATTTCCAGCTTCTTTCAAAGGAATACAACCTTTATAAGCGCCAGGCACAGCTTCGTACTGTAGCACTTGCGTAGCACCGGGTTGGGAAGTAAAGAATCCCAACAACGTCAGCTCTTTCGTGAAAAGAATGAACGAACGCTTCGGCGCAGGCTTACCCGGTTCAGGTTTCTTGCGATTTCTCTCTTCTTCTACCGCAGCATCGTGCACCTTCTTCACAAAGGCAGCCTGTTGCTCCGGCTTCAACTCGATGAACGGATCACCGTATTCTTTTTCGGCAGCCTCCTCGAATTCCTTCAGCCCTTTGTTGTAATGGTCTTGCGTCTCCTGATCGTACGCGTCTTTCAACATCAGGTCGATGAAGGCGGGCACACCCGTATCTTTCGCACCGGGAGTGTCGGTCTTGGGAATAATGATCTCTGCCACCGTGGCAACCAGGGAGCCTTGAGGTTCGGTGAGGAACACCGGCTTCCAGTCGATGGTGGGTTTGGCGGCGCAGCCATTCAATACAGCCATGATGGTGGGGGCCGATACTACCCCGCCCATGATCCAGGCTGTGCGCTTTAATGCTTCTCTACGATCCATAGTATTGTCAGATTACAGATTCGATTTAAATATTTTGCTTCTTCAATTCATTTACGGCATGATCTACAGCGCGCGCCGTGAAAGCCATGTAGCCCAGCGAAGGGTTGTGGCAAGCCGATGAGGCCATGAACGAGCCGTCGGTGACGAACACGTTCTTGCAGGCGTGCACCTGGTTGAACTTATTCAGCACAGACGTCTTTGGATCTTTACCCATGCGGGCCGTTCCCATCTCGTGGATGCCAAGGCCGATACCGATCTCGCGATCATAGGGCGTCACGTTCTTGAAGCCTGCGGCAGTGAGCATTTCCACAGCGTCATTGGCCATGTCTTTGCGCATCTTCAATTCATTCTCGCGCAGGATGGCGTCGAACGTGAGCGTAGGCAGGCCGTGTTTGTCTTTCACTTCTTTGTTGATGACCACGTGGTTGGCGTGGTTGGGCAAGATCTCGCCGAAGCCACCCATGCCCACGGTCCATTTGCCGGGTGTGGTCACGGCCTCTTTCAGCGCTGCTCCCAGCGACAATTCCTTTATCTGGTCGGCCCAACCCTGACGGCTGGCGCTGCCCTGGTAGCCAAAGCCACGGATATAGTCACGCTTCTCGCCGTCATAGTTCCGGTAGCGAGGGATGTAGAAGCCATTGGCGCGACGTCCGAAGTAATATTGGTCTTCGTAGCCTTCCACTTCTGCACGGGCACCTACGCTCAAATGGTGGTCCATAATGTTGTGGCCGAGTTCGCCGCTGTCGTTACCGAAACCATTGGGGAAGCGGTTAGAGATCGAGTTCAGCATGATGAAAGCTGATCCGAAAGTCGACGCGCAAAGGAAGATCACTTTAGCAAAGTATTCTACCTGTTCGCCGGTCTCAGCATCGAGCACTTTTACGCCGGTGGCTTTGCCTTGCTTCTCGTCGTAGATCAGTTCATGTACAACAGAATTAGGGCGTAGTGTCATAAGACCGGTCTTCTCTGCCGCGGGCAGCGTAGAGGAGTTGCTGCTAAAATATCCACCATACGGACATCCACGCGAGCAAAGGTTTCTATACTGACACGTGCCGCGCTGCGGGCTATGCGGCAGCGGCGCCGTTGCATGGGCCACGCGGCCGATGGTGACGAGCCGGCCGAATTTATCTTTTACCGATTTCTTGAGGTCACGCTCCACGCAGTTCAGCTCCATAGGAGGCAGGAACTTGCCGTCGGGCAACTGGGGTATGTTTTCCACCTGACCACTCACGCCGATGAAGGACTCGACGTAGTCATACCAGGGTTCGATTTCTTTATAACGCAGGGGCCAGTCCACTGCGATGCCATCTTTGGCGTTGGCTTCGAAGTCGAGGTCGCTGAGGCGATAGCTTTGGCGGCCCCACATGATGGAACGTCCGCCTACGTGGTAGCCCCGCATCCAGTCGAAGCGGTTCACTTCGGTGTAGGGGTTTTCGAGGTCGTTTACAAACCAGTGTTTTGTACTTTGGGAGATGGTGTAGCCGGTGCGGGCTTGTTTGGCCTGCTGCTTCAGATCCTCCTGGGTAGGTTTGCCGGCGTAGGGCAATTGCCAGGGGTCTTTGGTGGCCGTGGGATAGTCGGGGTGTTTCACCATCCGACCCCGTTCCAACACCAGGGTTTTCAATCCTTTTTCGGTGAGCTCCTTTGCGGCCCACCCGCCACTGATACCCGTGCCCACCACGATGGCATCGAAAGTATTCTGCTTCTCAGCGTCGATATTCAGGTTCATACTCCATAGAAAGTTTGCCTAAAAATAGACTATTCAATCGATTTAGGAAGAAAATTATATGAGTGGTTAGAGAATATTGTGCGGGGGTTAGAAAGACTAGCGGAGCCTATCTAAAACGAAAAAATCATCAATAAAATACTGACACTCAATCAGATGACATCGCAAAGCCGCAAAAGGTCCGTCTGTGCGAATTCTCTGAAAGGAACAAAACGGTTTACTTGGAGATCGTCGCAATTGTTAAAATTGAGGAATGCCTCGGTCGGGCTTGATATGGCGCGAGATTATAAGGTCGAAAGAATCCCTTGTATCACCTTTTTATCAATCGTGATCTCTTTAACTTCTTTGTTGGTTTCACCAGAGGCATAGACGAATACCTGCAGGGTAATTGAAGAACTACCAATAGCCTGCATAAACATTTCCTTTATAATTATCTTTTTGCTCTTGTCAATACTTGTTAATGTTTGATCCCCAAGCACTCCGCTATCCACATAGATTGCCCAGTTTTCTATGAAGCGTCTAGACACACCATCGATCGACAAGCTAACGGTATCACGTCTGATAAGCATTCTACGTACGCTGACCTTTCCCTCAATCCGGTCAGATGGCTTTGCCTTAAAATCAACTCTCACGGCTTTTCCTACCAAAGACTCTTTAACCGAATCGATTGGCAGATACTTGATGTTCCAGGCACCCTGCGCTAAGGCATTCAAGGCGAAAAAATTCGAGATGACGACCAACAATACTGTTTTATAGTTGATCTTCATGAGTTATCAATCATAATGCTTTTCTAATAATCCGTATCAGGAGATAATTCCATTTCCATCCGAACAATACTAAAAAAACCAAAATAGCAGACATTAACAAATTGCCCTTGGGCGACAAAAAGTGAAAATACTTCTGTAGTGCAACTAAAATGAACCCCAATATCAGGACTAAATACCGACTCATGTTGCCAAGCCTCTCTGCGATATTGTTTCGTATGCTATCGAAGTGCTGCATTACGCGTCTCCCAACTTCGCCATCCTTGTGTACATAGCGAACTGTTTTTCTAAGAAAAAAATAGGCTTTAATCTCCCGTTTCTTATGAAGCAATGAATCAACGACGATCATTACAGAATTCTCAAATAGGTTACGACTATCATCGTACCGACGATTTGATATCACATACTTAACCAATCTAACTGCGTAAAATAGAGTATTCTCGTAATCATCCGTATTGAAATAGCTGAAAGATGCTAAGGCTAAAATTTCAAGATCGTCATCATTTAAAATCTCATCCGATTTGAATTTATCAGATAAATCCTCGATGCCTTGAATCACTCCACTATAGTCGGCGGCGAGATACTTCCCTCTCATCTCATTTACGGTCGACGCATTCATTCCCTGTTTTTTTGATGCTGACTAGTTCAAAGTTTGAAACAAACTATCTCCGATGTGTTGGTTAACTATTACAGTTCTATCTGGTCCATCCTTTAAACGAAAGCGGATCTCATAGGCCGGTTCGGGTTTGCCAGGATAATAAGTCCTGTTGAAAGTCCATGACTCCAGTTGCTCGGTCGCTGCTGTACCCAACTGCTTTCGCAGCCATTTGCTGTCAATAATTGGTTTGTAATAGTCCGTTTCGTACGATAGTCCGCCGTAGTCGTTGTGAAGTAAGACTTATCCGTATGTACATGAGATTCTGTGCTGTCAAACCAAACCGTGAGATGCTCATTGCGCTTTGGTTTCCTTACGAAATAATCTTCAATGATAGGCTGCCCTTGCTTCATGCGGCTCTCGTTGTATTCCCTACCATACACATCGCCCTTGAGCCGCAAATACCAGCCACTAAATATCAATGCAACAGCCGTTACACCGATGGCAATGAAGATGTAAATGCCTGTCCGTGTAAGTTTTCGATATCGTTTCATCGATCAGAATGGCAGATTACTTCCTCGAAAGTAGTTGCTCCGGTTTCAGATCTATCCAAAAGAACTCATGCGATAACGTTATAGAGTCATGGCCGGCGACGAAATCAGCTTTTTCAATAGTTAACGTGACACGGATCGTCGCTGAGTCAAGACGGCAAAAAGCCGGATCTATCTTTGAGCCTCCTTTAAATTCCAAGAGAGCACCCGAAGTAAGATTCAGGTAGTCAACATCAGAACAAAATTTATACTGTCTTTCCTCGTTTTCTTCTAATTTCAACACATAAACCAGGGTATCGTCCAAATCGGTTTTGCTACCGCTCCAATTAAGATAAAAATCGCCAATCCAAACCACGAATACATCTTTCTTATTCAGCTCTTTATACAAAAAGCCATTGCAGTAGTTGGCGTGGTGGCTACTGTCTAACAATTCATGCGACCTGCACCCATTTGACAGGTCTGCTGGATTCTCGGCCCTGCTATTCCTGCATGCGAATAATAGGCAAGATATACAGACCATGCAGAGGACAAACACAATAGAACTCCCAATTCCCCTTTTTGCACCATCTTACAGAGCGGTCTTATCGATTTGAATCAAAAAACATAAATCAACAGACAAAGCTTAGATTTAGAATACGTTTCGCCCATACCGTGTACCGGATGCTCTGCCTATTCGGAGATGGGTCGTTGGAACGACTTCTTCAAGATATAGTAACGCTCTGGACCGTAAAACCTAAACAAAATTTCCTTTTCATGAAAGAAAAAGTACATGTTCAATCTGATTCTCATCTTCTTTTTTGGGTCTGTTTTATAATAAGCAGGCTCCCAGTTTCTCATTTGATCTAATAAATCATCGGTGATCGTCCTCATACTCGCGTCGATGCTTTTTGATGACCTAAAGAATTTTGACTCGATCTCACCCTTTTCATTTATCGCAAAGGAGCATTCAACAAGGTCAGTCCCACCATCCCCTTTCAAATGGTTTGCAAATTTCAAACGATTAGCTAGTTCTTTATAAATCAAAACGCTATCGGCAAGAAGGCGCGGGGGGGCAATGCTATCATAAATAGATGCGGCGTCCTGTTCGAATACTAGCTCGTGATCCTCACTAACGCCCTGTATCTCGGGGTCACCATCAACCTTTTGCCTCGGCGCCTGACTCTTGCAAGAAGCGGCGATAAGGGAGATAAAAAAAAACGTAGTCAAGATAATTCTGTTCATAAAATCTCTTATGGCTCAAATGTCAAAGGTTTTTCTCCATAGACAGTCGATGCCGAAATTCCAGAATATTTAATAATATGATGATCGGAAGCCCGAATCATTTTCCAACCGGCGTTGGGATTGTCCTTAGAGTCCTGAAGTGGTCCATACGTTGAGACGCCCTGGTTAAAATTTGGCACCCCTTGGACTTTCGTTCCATCAAAATGCCTACACAAGTCTACGCTTGAGGAAATATTGATTTTACTTCCTGACAACTCGAGCAACTTGGACAACATCTCATCCCCCGAATCTCCACTTGCGGTAAAGCATGACTCAAAAACAACATTCCCGTCATCCTTAACTTTGCTCATTATATTTTCAATTGCCTCCACTTCCTCATCTATTACGCAATTTTTCAAGTATTTATCAATGCGACTTGCAGTAACTGCATACTTCGTATCCTTTGGGTCAAAATCAATACTCGTCATGAAAGCAGTTTCATGGTCCTTTCCAACGCGCCTTGCTCCGTGAGCTTGGTACACCAAATTATCAAGGCTTTTGGAATTTCGAAATGTTAAAAGGAAAGCCGCTTCCTTTGCCGTTTTAACTGCCATAACTGCCCATTGGCCGTAGTAAATAGTCTTCGCTTGCCGGTTCGTACTTTTTCTTAAGACGTCATTTTCAACTAAAGCTATGTAAACATTTCTCTTATGTTGATTTTGTACTGTAAAAGCATAGGCCATCCTTGCATCCTCCTCTGTGTATCTGTAGCCTCCTTCAACAGCTTCCACTTTCATTCCGTCTGGATCGACCAAAATAACAGGATTATTAAGAACGTAATTGTAAGGAGAAGTAGTGTGATATTTCTCAGATTTTAAATCAACACCAAACCATCGACCTATATCAGGCATATACATTCTAGCGCCATAATCTATCACGCCAAGATTGAGCTCATCCTGCATTTCTTTTCCATTATACAAATAGTTTTGCGTAACGCTATTTTCCCTTTGAAAGGATTGAGCTACAAGTCCAAACGGATAATAGTCATCTTGCTGCACGACCGGCGATTTAGTCTGCGTCACTTTAAAGTCATCAAAATAGACCTCCGCCGGCTGCGGATTGTCGTTGCTGAGATAAATATACAAATATCCCGCCTGCTTTGCGTGGAAGGACAATGACAGGTATTCGTGTGGACCATCTTGTCCGGATTCCCTGGCTGCTTCGGTGATTTGTTTGTAACCGATATCAGTAGAGATTCGGTTCATATCGCGATCTACGAAGATATAGTTCAGGTAAGCCTTGGGGGCTTGGGTGCCATTGTTGTCGTCGGCATGCGATAAGGGAATTACGGGCATCGGAGTCGCTCCCAGGCTACCGGCGGCTCCGCCGTCAACGATCGTTCCCGTGGTGGCTGCCCCGGCTGTGGCGAGGTATTGGATGAAGGTTGTGAACGCGCCATTGGGGTCGGCTTGTGCCAAGTCTACATACTTGGCATAGACTTCCATCTTTACCTCATCGCCCGGCATCACGCTGATGGAGCGGGCAAGACCATATTGATCATCCTTCACACCGTCGCCGTCATAGTCGGTGCCTGTCAAACGCGTGGACGTACCCGAGGTGGCGCCCCATCCGGTGTCTTTTTTGTCGTCAGGGTCGTCGTGCTCAGGGGTCGGTGTATTATTCGTGTGATCAAACCAATTGTTTTTCACCAGAATGGCTTCGTCGTAATAGAGGAAGTTGGCGCGATCATCATCAACATGGTCGGGTTCTAATGTTGCCAACACGGTCTCTGTCTCATCCTTGGTGGTGAATGTCAGGCGGATGTTACCCAGGTGATCCTTCAGGTGGTATTGATACTCGTTCGTTTCTGTTTTCGCCTTAGCGGGAATGATGCGGCCTTCGGCAAGGTTGATAAATTTCAACTCGCCATTCTCCAGGAAAAGACTACCCACATAGTCGCTGCGCTTGATCATGACGTTGCTGGCATCGAATACCTGCTGGGTCAGTTTGCGGCCGTTGGCGTCGTAGATGTATTTGATGTACTCTCCCGAGGTCTTGTTTACGCGTGTCGGCAAGTTCAGGTAGTTGTAGGTGATGCTTTGCACATCTTTGTTCAGGTCGCTCACCATGTTACCGTTGAGGTCATAGCTGTAGTCAAGGACGGTGCTGGCACCGTCTTTAAAGCCCTTGTCTCTAACATCGGCATCGGTATTGGGTGCATCTGCCACATTCAACAGCTTGTTGGAGCGTTGCAGATCCGAGCCGTAGTCGTAGTCGAGCATGTCGATGTTCGCGCCGTCTTTGCCTGTACGCTGCAGTTTGAGAATGTTACCGTTCAGGTCATAGCCGCTCTTGCCGCCCGTGCCCATAATAGATTCCTTGTAAGCATTCGAGGCATTCCATGTGGTGATCAGCACGGTCTGCCCGTTGGTGACTTGCTCGCTTAGCGTTCCCTCGAAATGATCTGCAGAGGTGAGCCGGTTCATGGGATCGTAACTATAGCGATAGGCGCGTTGCGTTGGATTGTTGGTACCTCCTTGCCCAAGATTATTGCTCCAGCGGATGGCGGAGATAGTGCCATTAAAGGCCACCTGGTTTTCGTTCGTGATGCTGGTCATAGGTTGTTCGTAGGCCAGTTCCATACCGAAAAGATCTTGAGGTCCGTCACCGTTGTCGGGCTTCAGGTCGCTGTTGTTGATGCGCGTGAGCCAGCCGCGGATGTTGTAGCGGTAGTCTACCTCTTGTTTGAACCGGCGGGCATTGTCGTCGGTTTCCTTCGGATCGGTGTTATAAAGTTTTTTGGTAATCAGTTGTCCCAACTCATTGTAGTCGTTAGACGTGAGTAATACTTCCGGGTCGCTGTTGATTTTTTGCCATGCTTTGAGGGGGCGGCCGACGTGGTCGTACTCAAAGCGGCTGTAAAGGTCGATCTTTTGTTCGGTCAGGGGAACGCCGAACGAAACACTTACATCCCCCACCGTGCCGCTGGACAACACCGTTGCGAGCCGGTAGGCTTTCGTTGGTGGTGGAGAGGGCTGGGCCGGCGGCACTATGGGAATGATCTGTCCATTCTTTGAGTAGACTATGGCACTACCGGTACTTTCTATGCGCAATACATCGCCGGTAGCAAATGTGCCAGTGTATTTAACAACATCGTTTTCCCGAATCTGCAAAACGCTGCCGGAGGCCAGATAAAAACTATACTCCAGGTTGGTATAGTCGACGATGGGCGATATCGATGAAAGGCCGACAAATCGATTGGTGTTGGTCTCTGTGGCTTTGAACTGTATCCAACCCGGACCGGACATCACGTTCTGCGAGGTAGTCGCTGCATTTGACCATGAGCCGCTCCCGGCCGTCTTGGTGATGGTATTGTTTGCCCAGGAAACACCTTTGAAAAGCAGCCAGCTTATGCCCGTGAACTGTGTTTTATCGGCGCCAAATGAAGTCTGGACGTGTTCCAGGGTTCCAGAGCCCAGCGAAACATCCACGACAAGTGAAGTGGTCGAGGCCGTAGCAAAGGTGTAATATAAGGTGCCGTTCACTTTCATCAACACCGTGCCCTTAACGCGCTCGATGCGAATGACGTCGCTCTTGTGGATGTCGCCCAGAAACGCCAGGATGCCGTTGCCCAGGGCATAAAGCTTGCCGCTTGACAGGCTATAGGCACCGTACTGAATTGAGGTCTGATTGTAGTTGACGTCTGTCGCCGAGAGCCCGACGGCGTTGCTCGAACTTCCGTCATAAACATATTCCACCCAGCCATCCTGTGCGGCAGGCAATACTTGTAACGAAGAGCCACCGCCCGACCAAGCGCCACTGGTGCAGATCAATTTGTTGCTCATATTGTCGATCCGGCAACCGGCCGCTCTCCATACCACATCGTATTCATGTGCTTGGGTGCTGTTCGTCTCGATTACTTTCCCTACGAAATCGTAGGTGGATGTATGCCGGGAAATCTTGCCCCGGTGGTCTTCCTCTACACGTTGGATGACCCGGTATTTGTCGTCGTAATAGTTAACGGACGCCATCCAGTTATACGCGTCGTTGAGGCTGCGCACTTGCGCGCCGGTGACCTGGCCGATTACGCGGTCGTTGGGTGCGGTGGATTGCCCATCCAAATGATCAGCCACAAAATCGAAACGGGGGTCATTATAAAGCGCTTTGAACTTGTAATCGTCATAGTAGGTCACTGTCAACGGCGTTGTCGATGCAGCCGGAAACGACTTGTTGGTTGTATAACCAAGGGTTGTTGTGCCGTCATAGTCTTCATAGTACGCCAAGGTTTGGTACTGCGTGTTTACATAGCCTTGCATCTCGGCCTGGGTAGCCTCGTTACCTGTATGCTTATACAACCCGGTCGTAATAGGTCGATTCAAGACATCATACTTGGTATATGACCATTCGTTGGTGACTCTTTGGTTGCCGTCCTGTGTCAGCACCAGCCGGTCGCGGTTGTCGTATGCCATATATATCCAATCTGCGCCGGGTACTTTCTTGGCGATCATCCGCTGGCGCTCGTCGTAGCGATATTCGAACGCCCAGTTGTTACGGATCGTTTGATCGACGGTGGTAAGTTCTCTTTTGAAGGATCCCACCACGGTCGGAATGGTCATGCCAGGCGAGTAGATGGCGGCATCGACAAACAAATTTTGGGTATTGACCGTTGCGCTCGTGTATACCTGCTGACCATTAACGAAATAGGCCATCGCACCGCCTTGGGTGCGTGTGATGGTGAAAACGTCGCCGGCGAACCAGTACCCGGCACTGGCTTTGTAGGTCCCATTTTCATAGATGTACACCGTGTTACCCGACGAACCAAATACGAATGCGTACGCGATGCTGGCAAACGAAGCGTTTGCATTCGTGGCCGACAGACCCACCGCCCACAAAATGTTGCCGAATACCGGTGGTGCAACAAATTCAATCCAGCCAGCAGTATTGGCGGCAAGCGTGTTGTGCGAAAACGCGCCGGCATCCCATCCAACGTTCGTTGAGGATTTTCTGAGACTATAACTGCTTTCACGAGATGCATTCACCAGGCTACCCCATTCAATGGGATATCCCGTGCGGTAGGATCGAGTGAGCGTTCGTCCTGCATGGTCGGTAATGGTGGCCGTATATTGTCCCATATCTTTTCCGCTCAATACCGGCCCCGATTCGGTTGGTGACCAGGTTATTGTACTGGGTGCGGTGCCCCCTGTGACCGTTAACCCGATGGATGCGTTGTTGCCGTTGGCGTCGAGCGGCCTGATGGTGGGGAGCACGCGCAAACGCGTGTCGAACGAACTGTAGATCACCGGTGTCTTTCCCTGCAGCACCGTCACGTCCACTACTTGAGGAATCGACGTGCCGATCGCCGTGGTGTATGCCACTACCCCATTCCGGTAAATGTTCAGACTGGCTGTGTTCGGACCGGTAGTCTCGCGTGCTATTCTGTACACATCGGTCGCCCTATTTAACCCGATCGCACCTTGGTTAGCCGACTTCTTGAAGAAGTAAACATTACCATCAGAATTAGCCATAATGCCATTGTCGGTACCGGTATAAGAATAGTTGATATCACCCGTGGAAAGGCCTATTTCAAAATAACTTCCGGTGGCTCGCTCTATTTCAAATTCTACCCAGCCATCGGTATTGGGCAACAACATATTTAAACTGCTGGCCCCGCCGTCCCAAGCGCTTGTCGCTGAGTATCGTTGAATAGACCCGTTCGACAAGACCTGGACCGTGGCCGCATTGAGATACGTCCAGTCGATTTCATAGCCTAGACCGATATTAAAAAGGCCCGTTCTGCCCTCAGCATCCGTGACGGTGACCTTGTAGCTACCGGCTGGCTTGTTTGTAACCTGATCCGTATTGCCCCCAACGTCCCAGCTATAGGTATACGGCGGCATGCCGCCGCTAGGGGTTACCTGAATTGAGCCCCCTGCGGACGCACTTTGAACGGGCGTAATTGTTTTCTTGATCGTGAGGCGCGAATCAAAGGAAGTATAGATGGCGGGCACCGCCGTTCCGTTGTGATAGACGGATACGTCTACCAAAAAATCGGCATCGAGAGTAGCATACGTCACGCTGCGCAACAACATGCCGTTGTGATAATATTCCACTGCCGCACCATTCTTGACAATGCGGAAGATGTCGCCCGAGGCAGCGCGACCGAATGTACCCAGGTTCGTACCCAGTTCGAAAATGTCGATGTCGCCGTTGGTAATGTAGAAGCCGTATTCCAGTGAAGATGTCAGCACGTCCGGGTCCCGGCGGGAAAGGCCGATCTCATACAGTTGTGAACTTGTCCAGGCAAACTCGATCCAGCCATTGGTCGTCGTCCTGGGCAAAATGTTGTACGATGACGCACCAGCATCCCAGGCGTTGGCACCAGTCTTCACGAGGTTCTTGTTCACATCCACCGCAACGCCTCCCACGAGGTTGGTCCAGTTGGGTTTGTAGCCGATGGAAACCGTTTTGGTAGTAACATGCCCCACCGCGTCGGTAACAGTAGCCGTATAGGGGCCGACGGTTTTACCAGTGATGGTGCTGGTAGTTTCGCCGGTGTTCCATGAATACGTGTAGGGGGCCGTGCCCTGTGTGACCGACAGGGAAATACCTCCATTTATTCCGCCGTAACTTACGGGGGTTACCGAGGCTGATATGTTGAGCGCAACATCAAAGCTGGCTTGCACCGCGGGCATAGTGCCGCTATACACGGACACGTCGACGCGGAAAGTGCTATTGTATATATTGGACAACGTGGTTGTGGTCATGGGTGTGGCCGACGAGCTTCGATAATAATAAATCGTGTTCCCGGTGCGAACCACTTTAAACACTTCGTTTGCCTGAGGTGCTCCATAGGAAACACTCGCGCCCGATTGGATCACGCTGATCACTCCGTTGCTATAGGCGATACCATATTCAATGGAATTGTAATTCACATCCTTGTCGGTTCGTGAAAGGCCAACCATGTAATACGCGGTGGATGGTCCTGTGTATGTAAATTGCACGGAGCCGTCTACACCAGCATACAATAAATTGCTGGACGCCGCACCACTGGTCCAGCCATTGGCGCCTACTTTCGTCAAAGTGTTGTCGGCGTTCACCGTCGCTCCTGCTACGTTGATCCATTGGATCGGATATAAAGTTTGGGCTTGGAGTGTTCCAAACAGCGTTAGGCTAATGCACGCCAGGAAAATATGTAACGTTCTTTTCATCTCGGTAAACGATTAATGTTGTTTCAGGATCTCGACGATGGCTTCGGGAGGAAGGACTAAAATGAGCTGGTCCTTGTCATCGTAGATGTAGTAGGTGCAGGCATATTGCTTTACACCGTTCTGTGTTCCTGACTGCACTTTTTTGCAAACGGTGCGTCCTTGTTTGTCTATGAATTCAATAACCTCGTTTTTATTTTCATCCGTCGTTTTGTTTGCCGTAAGGGTATTCGCGTCATAGTAGTCAAATGACGGCGCATCGCCTGCGCTCAAAATATCAGCTTGAAGGTCGTATGTAAAAAATAGCACCTCTTCGGGGGCGTTATTCCAATAGCCTTTTTTTATTGTCTTGTCCTCCAGGCTATAGTCATCATTGTTTGGTTGCCATGCCGCGCCAGGAGCGCCTTGCTTTAGAACCCGGTTCAGGGGACTGATCTCCACCGTAGTTTTCGCATAAGGTTCATCTTGTGCGATCGTCGAATTCGGTTGTTGATAAAAATCATATTGCTCCGATCCGGCATAATCGCCCCCCGTACCCAACGCATTTTCCTTGAACCAGCCGGGGCTCTGTGCCGAAGTATAGGGCAGATATTTTACGGTTTCCCGGCCATACACATCATATGCTATGGGTTGCACCGCATCCATGTGGCCTGGGGAAGCACCCGTTGCCACCGTTTGCTGAGGCCGGCCGATGCCATCAAAAAAAGTATAGTTCTCGGTTTTGGCACCGATAGCGAGCAAAGGCACATCAGCCTCTTCAACAGGTTGTCCGTTTGTTTTTTTGTCGATCTGAACATTTCGCTCGATGATGTAATTCCGGTCTTTCGAAATGATCACTCTCGTCGCGGCAGAAGTGGCCGAACAACCTTGTGGCGTTGTTATCTTCACTTTATACAAACCGGATTCCTTGGCCGTAAATACATTCCCGGTAACCCAAGAGTAGTCGACAGCATCCGAGCTCCATTTGTAGGTATATGTGCTATTAAGCGGCGCGGTCAAATCAGTTTGAAATGTACCCAGGGGAACTTGAACCACACCGCTGGGCGACAATGTCGCGCTCGGTGGTGGGTCGATGGTCACGGACTTCGTATCGGAGGATGTTCCACAACCATTGGCAGTGTAGGTAACGGAAGCGGTACCCGAAAATGACGCGGACCAGGTCGCCACGCCACCGGCTGTAATCGATCCAGCTTCTTCAGGCGACAATGTCCAGCCATACGTTAACGCGTTTGTTGCTGTTGATCCCACGAAAGTACTCTGGCCAGCGCCCTGGCAACGTTCGTATGTTCCGGAAGTGATGGCCACTGGCCCTACCGTGGGGGTAACCGAAACGGGTATGCTCTTTGTCTCACTTCCGGGCGCACTGCATCCAAAAGGGGTTCCTGTTACCGTATAGGTGGTTGAGACCTGGGGCGAAACCGAAATGGAGGTGCCACCATTCCACGAATCGCCCGCGCTGCTGGACCAATGATAGTCTGTTCCTCCTGCCGCAGTGAGTGTTATCGACTCTCCCTGACAGATCTGAGGCGAACGGGAAGCATTTAAAGTAATAGCACCTGTCGCCGGAACGCTGGTGACCGTTACGGTGTGATTGCTGCAAGGGGCGTTGGTATTGAGCTTATACGTATATGTCCCATCTGCAACCCCGCGCCACGTCACCATCACGCTGCAAGCGCCGCCGACCGCACCATACGTACCCACATAAGTTTGGTTGGTACCGACGAGTTGATACGTATCAAATTGCCCAGGATATGGCGCCGCACAAATTCGAAGCGTGACTGTATTATTTCCGTTGCAACCGGAGGTCATCGTTAACGTTCCATCAAAGTTGCATTGCGCGTACGCCTGGCCAAGTTGAAAAACGAGGGCAAGACATAGGGTAAGCTTAAATAATGTTTTCATAACCATAAATCAATTCTGGCCAGCGTAGTGATAGGTGTAAGTCTTTAAGGGGTTCAACTTTGAGTCGCGAACCAATTTTAACCGCTGCAATGCATCATACTCGTAAAAAACGGATTGATTGTTGGCATCGGTAACCGACCGGATGCCCACCAAGGGTTCATAGGTATAGGTCGTCATTAGCGCATTGGCTGGTGCCAAGCGGAGTTCATCAATGTATCCCGTTCCGGAAATGACAATGTCAGTGACGGTTGTACTTCCTGTGATTTTCATGTCGTAATACTGCCAGTCCCCAATCACCGGTCCCGAGGCAGAGGCTGCTGTACCGTTCACGAGAATATTACTATTAGTCTTAGCCCAAAAGCTCACCACATAGTTACGCCCCTGGACCAGTCCATTTTTACGGATCGAACCATTGACGATATCGTAGCATTTCATTCCCGTTCGTGCTTCATTATATCTTACGGAACTGGGGATTACCCAATTACCGGTGCCATCGGCTTCAAAAGAAGTAAAGGCAATGTCGTCCACGGTTGCATTGATGGCTTCTGCTATGGGATACTGTGCATCATAATCCCAGATATAACTACTGATCACATCGCTATCCTTTGAACGCTGTGCCAAGTTGTTTCGATTGTCATACTTTGGAAAGGAACCGATTTTGCGATAATACGAAACTGCATTAGCGTCAACCACGCTTTTCGCAACTTTTGCCGACGCATCGAACCTCCAGATCATATCCGGCACCGCTACTCCTCCGGACGTTGCGGGCTTAAAATCAGTGCGAACTCCAAAGGTGGTGTATTCCGTTCCGGTAACACTGCCTTCCATAAACCCGCCATTACTCTCCACAACCGGGCTAACTACATTATTTAGCTGGAGCAGCAACAAGCCCTTGTCTCTATCGCTGGCGGCACTGGTCAAAAACGACGTGGTACACGATGTGTAATTCGCTCTGCAGGAATTGAAAGCGGGGATAGCATTCAGCACAGCCGTATGGAATGTGGCGGCGCATTGCAAGTACGCGTCAAAGGCTGCGTCGGCAAGAGCGTTTTCCGCTTTTAATTGGACGTTGTTCTCTAAGCTCTTGTAGTAACGGTCTGTAGCATCACTTTTGCAAATATCTCCTACGACTGGGACCAATGTGTCACAATATTCCCAGTCTGAATCATATTGAAGTTTAATCACATTCTCTATTGCATTGGCTTCGGCTCTATGACTTAAATAATCGTTATAATTTTGCAGCTCACAACTCTTTTTCTCCACCAGCAAAGCATCAATCGCAGCATTAAAGGATGTGAAACAGGTCTGCTCGTCACAAGGCGACACCGCAAAGTCCGGGGAATATTTCAGGTTTGTTGTGAGCCACCGGTTATCACTCGTCTGCGAGATAGTGCGTATCAATTGACGATGCTTCGTCTGATCATAAACAAACTGCAATTCCGTACTCTTTCCGTTGTCACCGTTCTGATCGTATTCTGTTGTCGTGCTTTTTACCAGGTCCCCTTTAAATATGTTTTGTGAAATATTACCCACCTTGTAAACATAGCCGACAGGCACACCGCATTCTTTGAACATCAATTGTACAACGGCGGGATCCACATTCTCGAACACTACGGCAAAGACGTATTCGATTCCAAATAACAATTTATTTTCATACACATTGGTGACCTCCTTTATTGTTGTGTAGGGATTGGCAGGGCTGGAGGGATTAAACTTACAAGTTTTCTGATTTAGAACCTGACCCCTTCGCCACTCCTCGTCGGATCTGAAATAGGGTGACCAACTGGAGATTTGATCCACAGCGTTATTAAACGTGGTAACTGTCTTTCCAAGTGGCTTGTCTTGCAGATCGACTTGATATTCCTCCACCTCTTCGTAAGAAGCGGTGGTATTGGTGGACGACCCTAACTCGAACGTAATGTTTTCGCCATAGACATCATACCAATAGGCTGCGTTTCTCGTATCCACTGGCACAAAAACCTTGCATCTGCCCTTGAACTGATCGGCCATCTGGCCCACATCGCCCTTGAAAAGATTGGAGTTATAGTACCATTTGGTATAGGCATACTTTTTCTTGACAATGTTGCCCTCGCCGTCGTTTTTAGTGATCGATTTAATTCTTAGCCCTCCGGTATAGTAAGTGTCATTTATGTTTCTAGTAACAGTTCCGTTGTTCGCCTGCCAGGAAACCGTGGTATAGAGAAAATTATTAGTAACCGGAACGCTCGTGCCATAAGAAAGCGTGTACGTATGATTAGGAAATAGAACAAGCTCATCTTTTGCCGTAAACCCCTTCAATTCGGCAGGCAGCCCATACATCGCCGACTGCAAGTAGCCTCCTCTCTGAGGAATAATGTTGGCCAATTGACCCGTTGTCTCATCGAGAAGTGTGACGCTGGTGGATATTTTTGGTGCATCGTTGCCATACTGATCCTTTAGATTGTTGACTAGCGAACATGACAGATAGCCCGTCAGCGTGTTAGCATCGGCGCCCGCGGGCAGAGTTATTGTGAACGTTACGTGATTAACAGTTAAGTCTCTGCTTGTTATTGTGTGGCTATCTGCTACAACGCCAGGCTCGGTTACGGTTGCCTGATAATTCACCTGATTCGGCTCGACTTCAAAAACAGTATACCCCCCGGTAGGGAAATCAATTCGCGTTAAAATACCGGCGTCTATATAGCTAGAATTGGTTTTACGATTGGCCCCGTGAGACTGACTTACTTCAGGGCCCAGTTCGCCTACGCCATAGTCATAGAAAAGTAGATTTGTATTATCGTGCGCGCCGTTGTAGTAGCCCATAAAGTCCTGGGCAGTTGTGCCATACGCTGGCAGATGGTCACCTTTCTCATATGTAAATGTATAGGGCGGCTTCGTCACTGTGACGCCATCCCCAAACCCTTGTTCATATAAGGCATCAAGTCTAAGTCGTTTATTTTTTTCATCCACCTGCCCCAGACGAATCAAAACGCTTTCCACCTGACTTGTCTGGCCACCCGCAGCCCTGAAATAGGTTTGCGAAAGGGTAAACCTCTTTTTCTCGATCAAGGCGTCATCTTTACCTTGAAATATTTTTATTGTCCTCAGCCGTTGAGCATTGGACAGGTCTTCCCTGTCAGGAGTGTAGTCAAAGCTAACTTTCCCATTTCTAAAGGTAATGTCTTTAACTAGAACGCTCATATGATAGGTTGTCGCGCTGCTATGTGAATAGCTCAGGCATCCTGCCAAGCTTAGCTCGCTGTCCTTCTTCACCGACAGGGCGGTACTACTTTGAGATGTTACCACCAATGAAGGTTCAGTATATGTAAAGGTCATGACGTCCGATTTGTCGGCCGAGACTATGGAAGTAATATACCAAGCCGAAGGGCCGTTAGAATGCTGGCCGTCCTCCGTCATGACTCTGGTGGTTTCCACTTTACCGAAGATGTAACTGGTGCCGTCAACATCGGTTATGGAAAATTCTGTAAAATCGGAATTGACTTTTATTTTTAACAGCGAGTAGGGAATGGTGACAATTTCGTAAGGCACACTGGGATCTGCCCCGGTTTTAAAAAGAAACTTTCCATTGAATCCTCCCAGATTAAGATAGAAAATATCAGGCTGTCCATCAACCGCATGATTTGGTCTGGCTAAGTTTGCGATGAAGCATGAGTAATGTTCCCCCGGGTCGTCTGGCTGCGGGAGAGGATTATTCAATATCCCGTAGGTAGCTTCATCCGGGTGGCCCTTTATTACCCTGCTGATGGAGTAATTGGCGCTTAAACTCCAGCCAAGGCCAACAGCAGAAGAAATATCGTAAGCCTTTACACCGGACTGATGGTAGCTGAACGATATCGGCAACTTGATCTTACCGGTATTGATCTCGTAAAGCGGTACGGAAATGTTCGTCAGACCATTGCTTAATGAAACTGGGTAGTCCCCGTACTTTCCTAAAGAGGCCGCCTCCGGTGACGGAGGAAAGATCTTTGTCTTGAATTGAGCCGCTGGATCTTCGTTTTGTGCAAAAACGAGTTGAATTGATACAAACGCTAGAAGGAGAGCAACAGTCCCTCTCTTCATTACACTAATTATCATATTGCTTATCATTAAAATCTCTACATCGGCAACGTTTGTGGTACCCATATCATCACAAATACAACCATCAAGTCATGCTTCGGAAGAGGGTATATAGTATCAAGCCGAAAATACAGGCAAAGTAAACTCAGTGCACAAGTTTCTGACTTGTGCAATTGCTTCATAAAACAATCGGGGGAGGGTCAATTCAACAGCACAGCTATCTTACCAAATCACTCACATTCAGCATGATTCTATTCATGCTAGCCGTATTTTTAAGTAACGTTGGTCAGGCTTCTTTTTTTTACCCAACTGTTGTTGACGCAAAACTAAACAATTCCAGGAATTTCCGTTTAGTGGTCGAAAAAAAATATTTAGCTGCGTTATTTACGGTTAAAAGGTTGAAATAAAAAAATTATTGAAAGGGAGGAGGCAATTTTTCGAACCAGGATTTACGTCGGGTTATGAATATGAAATATCCGGAACAAGTATACCGTGCAATGAGTGTAGCTTAGTGTACCCTGCTTACAGGCACTTGTCGCACTATGTATAAGTGAAATCCATCGCCATAATTGTGATAGGGAATGAGTGGATTAATTACCCTCTCTGAAAATGCAAAATCCCAAGTACGAATTTCATTCAATCCATTTCCCGTAATCGGGAGATCTTCCAATTTCAACAGATTGGAATCAACGCACAGCGCTTCACTGAATGAGCCATTTTTTCTAAGATCAGTTATTTTTGCATAGCTCAAGATCGAAGTAATCTTAAATGATTCTTTTTTTATAAATCCAATTAAGTCTTCGTTTTTCGAGACAATCTCAACAACAAAAGTCTCTTTCGGGTCAAGTTTCTTCATGCATACACTAGCCATCTCCCCATTAATAGACGAATAGTATTCTTCATCCGAAAGCTGATTCAGCAAATCGATCGACTTGTCCAAAAAAAACGTATAATTGGCCAGCTTACTCATATACGGAAAACCTCTGAATTTTACCTTCGGATCTTTCAATAATATCAATCGCCAATTTTGAATCCAAAAAACAAGGGTATCCGACGTTGGGTTTTGGTATTGGATTGTAAACACCACGTCCTTGTCCGACAATTGATATTCGATGGAGAGCTTTGGATTCTCAGCTTTAGCAGCATGAACCACGCCTAGTGCGACAACAAAAGAAAGCATAAAAAAACCTTCCCGCATTCATGCTACTACAATGGTAATTTGCCATCTCCCGACACAGCCTGGGGCGATTCCAAACTCGTCGGCGTCTTCTGAAACGCCTCCAACATCTTCCCACGATCAAACGCCTTCTCATTATTCGAAAGCCACACCGTAGCCACCCCATTCCCAATCATATTCGTAATCGCCCGCGCCTCCGACATAAACCGGTCCACCCCAATCAGCAAAGCAAGCCCCTCAATAGGAATAGACTTCACCGCCTGCAACGTAGTGGCTAACACAATGAACCCACTCCCCGTCACACCTGCAGCTCCTTTAGAAGTCACCAACAAAATACCAATCAACGTAAGAATCTTATCCATGCTAAGGTGCACATTATAAGCCTGGGCGAGAAAGATACACGCCATCGACAAGTAGATCGTAGTGCCATCAAGATTAAACGAATAGCCGGCTGGAACGGTAAGCCCCACGATCGGCTTGGCACACCCCATACGTTCCAGCTTCTCCATCAGCGAAGGCAACGCCGCCTCACTCGATGAAGTCCCCAGCACGATGAGCAATTCCTCTTTGATGTATTTTAAAAAATCGATGATCCGTATTCGATACATCCAAAGAATAGCCCCCAACACTACAAAAACAAAAATGCCCATCGTCGTGTAGACAGCCGCCATGAGTTTAGCCAGCGACACCAACGCAGAAGGCCCAAACTTACCAACCGTATAAGCCATACCACCGAAAGCGCCGATAGGCGCCGCGTACATCACAATGTGCAACGCCTTGAACACATATTTGGAAACGAACGTGAGTGGCTTAATGAACCGTTGTTGCTTATCGAAGAGACTGATAAGGGATCCGGTGACGAGCGACACTACCAGAACTTGCAACGTGAGGTTGTCTTGAAAAAAATGTAGCCAACTGAACTGCTGAGCGCCGGTGACATACTTGCCTATCTCAGCGCCGCTCGCACGCGTGGTATCTACGCCTGCTCCAGGTTGAATAACGAACGCCACAGCCACACCGATGAGGAGGGCAAAGCTCGTAACGACCTCGAAATAAATGAGAGCTTTGCCACCGGTCTTCCCCACTTTTTTGAGGTCGCCCATCGCGGCGATGCCCAGTGTGATGGTGAGGAAAATGATGGGGTTGATGAAGAGCTTGACCACGCTGATAAAGCCTTTGCCGAGGAATTCCATCTGCACCGCCCGTTCGGGGTCGGCTATGCCGATGACAATGCCGGCGGCGATGGACAGCAATACCCAGAAGGTGAGGCTTTTCAGGATCGTTTTGGCGGTGGTGCTCAAGAGTTAAAGGGTCTTAAAAAGGTTCGACGACCCTAGATAGGGAAATTTAAAAAGTATGGCAACCCACCGGGCGTAGAAATCTTTGAAAGTTCGGAAAACGGAATTGAGAAAGGGGGTTATCTTTAGCGAAATTCTTAACGGCATGGAACGACTTCGCGCAGGACAATGGCAGGTGGGATATGAAAACGGTTTTTTGCGCCACCTGCAACTGGGGAGCCACGAGATCTTGCGCATGATCTACTTCGCCCTGCGGGATGAGAACTGGACCACCCTGGACAAACAGATCCAAAACGAAGAACGCACCATCGGTCCCGATTCGTTTCGCATTGCCTACGACTGCGTAAACACCAAAAACGGTATGCCTGTGTTCCAGTGGCACGCGGTGCTGGAAGGCCGGCGCGATGGCTCCATCACTTTCGAGATTGCAGGTGAGGCGTTGGCCGATCAATTGAAAAACCGCGCCGGTTTCTGCGTGCTCCATCCACCGGACACGACGCTAGGCCAGCTAGCAGAAGCATTGCACACCAACGGCGACACCACACGTTCAGCGTTCCCCGTGAACGTGGACCCGGTGAATCCTTTCAAGGACATGAAAGGCTTCCGCTGGCAAACGTTGGGTGACTGGTACACGCTGGCTTTCGAAGGCGATGTGTTTGAAACCGAAGACCAGCGCAACTGGACAGATGCCTCGTTCAAAACATTTTGCACGCCTTCTACCCTTCCGTTTCCGGTCGCATTGAAGAAGGGCGATCGCGTTCACCAGAAGGTCACATTCACGCCTCCTGCTGCTGCGGCTCCGACGGTGGACGATGAGGGGCCCATCCGCATCATCGTGAATAAAGACCTGGTTGCGCTGCCCGAGATTGGCGTGGGCGCGGCGACCAACGTGCAGGTGTCGCCGGCGATTGGGCGCGTGATCCGAGAGATGGGGTTGTCGCATTTCAGGATAGATGTGCGGCCGTTGGGCCATGATTGGGTGACGGCGTTTTCGGAAGCCTGCGTGGCGGCGTCGGAACTGCAACTGGCACCAGAAGTTGTGCTGCATCTTTCGGCGGATTACAAACTGGAGCTGGACGCCTTTACACAACTCTGTCTACAAAACCGGTTGACATTGAAACGCGTCTTGCTGCTAGGCGATGCTGCCGCGGTGACGCCCCAGGCGATCATCGACCACGCCGCGTCATTGAAAACCTATTTTCCAAAAACACATTTTGGCGCGGGGACGAACTACAACTTTCAACAATTGAACCAGGGAAGCTTTGACGCAACGGCGGTGGATTTTGTTTCCTTTGCCGCGCACCCACAGGAACATGCCTTTGATGATTTGACGCTGATCGAAAATCTCGGCGCACAAGAAGACGTGGTCTTTAGCGCCCAGGCCCTCTATCCCGATCGCGCCGTGAACATCTCCCCCATCACGTTGCGAAAGCAGTTTAATCCCTATGCGTCGGATCCAAAAAATAGGGTGATGAGCGAAACAGACCGCACCGACCCACGCCAATCCACACCCCTCTGCGCGGTATGGACGTTGGGAAGCATCAAGCACCTGAGCGAAGCGGGCGCTTCGGCAGTCACCTACTTTCAAACACATGGGCCGCAGGGAATTGTTTCTGCGGATGGCACACCTTATCCAGTGGGTGACGCGCTGCGAAAATTATTGGCCCTTCCACGAAATGTACTTTCGTCGTATTCAACACAACCCCTGAAAGCGGATGGTTTTGTTTTTGAGGGCAATCGAATCGTCGTTTGGAATTATACAGCGGAAGAGCAAACGGTGCACGTCAACAACAGGACAGTGCTATTGAAGCCTTATGCGATCCATTGGGATTAATCAGTAGCCAGTAGTAAGTAGTAAGTAGTAAGTAGTAAGTAGTAAGTAGCCAGTAGTCATGATTCAGGAGAGCTAAAGATTTGGTGTTTTGTTTTCAATTGCATCTGAATCCCATGTATTGATGTTGATCACCATCTATTGAAATATTTGATCACTGCCTAATGACGATCACCTACTGACTACTTACTACTGACTACTGACTACTGACTACTTACTACTTACTACCGACTCACGCACTCACCGTCGCGTTCATCTCTTTGATCTCGCGGATGACGTCGCGTTTGATGCGGCGTTCGGTGCTGGTCATGTGGGCGATCTCTTCGAGGAGCTCGACCAGCTTTTGGTTGAGCGCTTCGTGTTGGTTGGTGAGGCGCAGGAATTTGCAGTACTCCAGCCGTTGTCGGTAGTTGGTGAAGGTGCGGTCCATGACTTCGAACTGGGCCTGGGCTTCGTCGGTGCGGCCGAGGTGGTGGAGCGACCAGGCGTAGGCGATGCCTTCTTCGGTGTCGCGGAATGTTTTTTCATTGACCAGGCGGCTGCCCATGTCGGCCACGGCGTCGTGGTTGCCATCGAGGTAATAGGCCTGGAGGAGTTTCATGCGGAGGATGGGGTCGTCGGCCATGAAGCCCTGGAGGCAGTCGATGTAGAGGTTGATGGCCTCCTTGGGACGGCCCAGGTGGAGGTAGGCGTCGGCCAGCATGGTTTTGTTGGCGAGGCTGTTGTTGAAGCGTACGGCTTTTTCGAGTTGTTCGAGCCGGTAGTTGCTGTTGGTCACCGTTTTTACGCTTTCGGCGATGGACTGTATGTTGCGGCGGTTATAGAAATTGTGATACAGGTAGATGGCACAGCCCACGGCGGGGAAGAAAATGATGAGCCAGTACCAGCGTTGCTCAGAGTTCCTTTGGTAGGCGTGATACAAACAAAAACCCTGTAGTACCAGGACGGGTGTGTAAAATCCAAGAAACATAATATGGCGATGCGGTTTAGGTCGGGGAATAAATTTTCTATCGGTCCCGCTATTGCTCCAACTCGATCACGAGGATACAGCTTTTTTCAGGGAAATAAAACCTCGCAACGGCGGAATGCGCCAACCCGTTGTAACTATTTTTTTTCCATTGCGTTTGACTGTCCACGGTAATTTATAATTTTACCGCCGAGCCGATAGCTGTCAATTCCCGTTAACCGTCATTTCCGGATGTTTCTGGACGTTTTTCCAGATCCGCTTATTCCTTCATTTTTTGAGTGATGTCGTTGTTGGTTAATCACTGATGTAAAGCGCTTTATTGCCGTTGATGCGTTATTTTTAGGCTTTGATGCCCCATCAAAAAATAATCCCAAGACAACTGTGGATTTGTGCGATCCTGGCATCTATTGTGCGTTGACACCTTCAAAAAATATCCGGACATGAACTTACTAGCGCGAATTGTAGCCTTGAGCTTAATCGTAAACATTGCCCTGGCACAAACTAAATCCGTTCCCATGACCCCATTTAACTACGAAAAGGCCTGGAAAGAGGTCACCGAATTCGAGAGTAAAGGATTGCCCAAATCCGCGCTGACCGTTGTGAACACCATCTATGCGCAAGCCAAAAAAGACGCAAACGCCCCACAACTGGTAAAAGCCGTTGTACACAAACTGAAGTTTACCGAGTATGAAGAAGAAGACGATTTTGTAAAGAACCTGGGCGTGGTGGAAGAAGAAGCCCGGACCGCAACGTATCCCGTAAAACCCATCCTGCACACCATGCTGGGGGAAATGTATTGGAATTATTATCAACAAAACCGCTGGCGCTTTAACCAACGCAGCCAGACGGTGAACATGGACAATAATGACGTGGCCACCTGGAGCCTCGACAAGATCGTGGAAGCCACCTTCCATCATTACAAGCTTTCGCTGGAAGACGCCGACAAAAGCAAGACGGCCACCATTGATCTTCTCCCGGAAGTCATTCACAAGGGCAACGAAACGGGACGAGCGTATCGCCCCACGCTCTATGACTTCCTCGCCCAACGGGCCATCCAATTCTTCTCCGGCGACGAACCCGCCATTACGCGTCCAGCCGAAGCCTTTGCCCTGGACCAGGAAGCTTACCTGGCTCCTGCCAAAACTTTTGCCACCCTGTCGATCCAATCGCAAGACACGCTATCCATGAAATTCCAGGCGTTGTTGTTGCTCCAGGAACTTATTCGCTTTCACTTGCCCGACAAGGACCCCTCGGCCCTGGTGGACGTGGACCTGCAACGGCTGCTCCTGGTAAAAAATAATTTCACGCTTTCCACCAAAAATGAATTGTACCGCAAAGCGCTGGAACAATTGGAGCAAGGCGTTATCGCCCATCCCATTTCAACACGGGTGACCTATGCGATTGCCGAGACGTATGTTGAGGCGGGTCGCCTGTATAAGCCTTTGCAGTCGGACGAGCACAAGCTGGATCTGAAAAAAGCCTATGCGATTTGTGATGGCGCTTTAAAAAGATTCCCTAAATCGGATGGTGCCATACAGTGCGAAAATCTGCAAGAAAGTCTCCGGATTAAATCCATCTCCGCATTGGTGGAAGAGAACAACTTGCCGGATCAGCCCTTCCGCAGTCGCATTGAATATAAAAACTTCACCTCGTTATACTATCGGATCATCAAGACCACCCGCGAGACGGTGGCAGCGCAGCGCAAAAGCCTGGACAAGGTGGACTATGACAAACGGGAGCAAAAATTCTTGCAATACTTCCTGGCGCAACCGGTGGCGAAGTCAGGCTCGTTTACGCTGCCCGACGATGGCGACTATCAATTGCACAGTCTGGAAGTGAAACTCGAGGCTGTCCCGGTGGGAGAATATATGATCGTGTTCAGTAACCTGGCCGATTTTTCAACACTGAACAATGGGATCGCGTATACATTCACCTCCGTGACCAACATCAGTTATGTGCACCGAAACAACGCCGACGGGTCCACCGAGTTCTTTGTGCTTCACCGGCAAACGGGCGAGCCTTTTGCGGGAGTGACCGCCACGGTGTTGACAAGCCATTACAACTATAAAACAAATAAGTACGAGACCAGGATCGTGGGCACGCAAACCAGCGATGCGCAAGGTCATTTCAAAGTGCCCTTCTTCCGGGAGGAAGACCGGAGAAACTATTCGGTGATCTTCACTTACAAAAATGATGTGACGGGCACACAGGGCATCGATGGTGGCGAATATTATTATGGGGGTATTTCGCAATATATCTCCAGTGGTCGCGAGCATCGTCTGCAAACCTTTTTCTTCCTCGACCGGGCCATTTACCGGCCAGGACAAACGATCTACTTCAAGGGATTGATGGTGGACACCGATGGCGTGACGTCGGAGATCCGCAAAGGATACAGCACCACCATTGCCCTTCATGACGTGAATGGGGAACAGCGCAGCGAAGTGAATGTTGTTACCAATGAATACGGAACGTTCAGTGGCACCTTCACCGCGCCCACCACCGGCCTGACCGGAAACATGCAACTGGTGGAGCTCTACCACAGCGGCAGCGTTGACTTTTCTGTGGAGGAGTATAAACGTCCGAAATTTGAAGTGGGCTTCGACCTTGTGAAAGGCACGTTCCGCCTGGCGGATACCGTGAACACGGTTGGTTTTGCGCGGGCCTATTCCGGTGCCAACATCGATGGTGCCAAAGTGCATTATCGCGTCGTGCGGGTGGCGCACTTCCCGTTCTGGTGGTGGTGCCGTTGGGGCTACTACCCTACTTCCCCGGAAGTGGAGATCAAACACGGCGATGCGCAGACGGATGCCAATGGAAAATTCACCATCGACTTTCTTGCCATTCCGGATGGAACGGTTGACAAAACTTCGGACCCGACCTTTAGCTATACGGTGTATGCCGACGTAACGGACCTCAATGGAGAAACCCATAGCTCATCCACGACGGTTGATGTCGGCTATAAAGCATTGGTGGTAAACGTCGCCATGCCCAACTTGGATAAGAGCAACACGGCACAGCTGACACAGGAGTTTTCCATCCAGGCCAATAACCTGGCCGGCCAGCCCGAAGCGGCAAAAGGCGATATTCATATTTATGCTTTGAAGGCGCCTGCGAAAGCATTCCGCCCGCGCTTCTGGCCGCAAACCGACCGGCACCTCTATACGCAGGAAGAATATTACAAACTGTTCCCTTACGATCTGTATGCCGACGAATCGAATCCATTCAAATGGGAACGCGGACACGAAGCCTTTGCCTTGAAGTTTGATACGGAAAAGCAAAAGGCATTCTCCATCCCAAACCTGCACCAATGGAAGGAAGGCCAGTATGTGCTCGAGATCACCTCCACCGACAAGTTTGGGCAGCCGGTGAAAGAAGTGAGCTACTTCTCGGTGTTTGCTCCGCAGGCGAAAACACTGGCCATACCCCAGGTGCATTATTTTCAACGCGTAAATCTGAAAGCCGAACCCGGTGAAAAAGCCACCTTTGCCGCTGGCACGTCGGAAGAAAAAATACGCGTGCTCTATGAAGTTGAGTACGATGGCAAACTGCTTTCGCAGGAATGGGTGACCTTGAGCAAGGAGCAGCGCATTTTCGAGATCGCCGTGAAAGAAGAACACCGGGGCAACCTGGGCGTGCATTATACTTTCGTGAAGAACAACCGGCTCTACACGGAAAACTTTATGGTGGAGGTACCCTACACCAACAAGATGCTCGATGTGTCGTTTGAGACCTTCCGCGACAAGCTGCTGCCGGGCCAACAAGAGCAGTGGAAGATCCGCGTAAAAGGAAAGAACGCCGACAAGATCGCCGCGGAGATGGTGGCTACCTTGTACGATGAATCGCTGGACGTGTTCAGGTTCCACGACTGGGCTGCCACTTTTTATTCTTCTACGTATTCGACGTTGTCGTGGGAAAGTCAACGTGGATTTATACAGCATCAATTGACCAACCATATTGAGGGATGGAATCCTTCCCACTCGCGTTATGCGTCGGAGGCCGATTATGATGCGCTCAATTGGTTTGGTTTTTATATGAACCGCCGCACGGTTAGGGGTGGTGTGTACCGGCTTAGTAACCAAGATGCCATGCCCGCCATGGCAATGTCGGCGGCCCCGATGATGGAAAAGAAGGAAAGTGCAAAGATGGCGGAGGAAGAGGTGGTGACGGAATACGCTGACGCTACGCTCGGTGGTGACGTTGTCAATAAAAATAAGGACAAATCCGGTAAGGGGTCTGCGTCAAAGGCCACGGAAGATCTTTCCGATGTAAAAGCCCGCACCAACTTCAACGAGACCGCCTTCTTCTTCCCCAACCTGCAAACCAACGAAGCCGGGGAGATCATCGTGAACTTCACTGTTCCTGAAGCGTTGACACGTTGGAAGATGTTAGGCTTTGCGCACACACAGGATTTAAAATCTGGCTTCACCACCAATCACCTGGTGACGCAAAAAGATTTAATGGTAGTGCCGAACGCGCCCCGTTTCTTCCGCGAAGGCGATAAGATGACCTTCTCCGTGAAGATCAGCAGCCTCGTAGACCAGGCGTTGACCGGCCAGGCTCAGCTGGAATTCCGCGATGCCCTCACCGGCAAGCCAGTCGACGCACAAATGAAAAACACGAATGCTTCAAAGAACTTTTCCGTAGGCCCCCGTCAAAGCACGGCCGTGGAATGGAGCATCGAGATCCCCGAAGGACTCCAGGCCCTCTCCTATCGTGTCGTGGCCAAGGCCGGAAATTTCTCCGACGGCGAAGAGATGACTGTGCCCGTGGTGACCAACCGTATGCTGGTGACGGAAAGCTTGCCCCTGCCCATCCGTGGCAAACAAAGCAAGACCTTCCGCTTCGAGAAACTGTTGGCGAACAATTCCAGCACGTTGAAACATCAGCAGTTCACCCTGGAGTTCACCTCCAACCCCGCATGGTACGCCATCCAAGCCCTGCCTTACCTGATGGAATATCCCTACGAGTGCGTAGAGCAAACGTTTAGCCGCTTCTATGCCAACAGCATTGCAGCACACGTGGCCAACAGCCATCCGCGCATCCGCCAGGTGTTCGACACGTGGAAGAATGTTCAACCCGATGCCTTGCTGTCGAACCTGGAAAAGAACCAGGAGCTGAAGTCGGCATTGCTGGAAGAAACACCCTGGGTATTGCAAGCACAAAATGAAACCGAACGCAAACGCAACGTGGGACTTTTGTTTGATTTGAACCGCATGGCCAACGAACAAGCCCGCGCCCTCGACAAAGTGGCCAAAGCCCAAACCCCTAATGGAGGATTTGCGTGGTTCCCCGGTTTCCCAGAAGACCGCTACATGACCCAACACATCGTGAGCGGCCTGGGCCACCTCGACGCACTGGGCGTGAAATCCATGCGCACCGACACCTGGCAGATGACCACGCAGGCGCTGGCCTACATGGATAACAAACTGGCCGACGATTATGAGGACCTGAAGCGCCGTGTTAAACGCAAGGAAGCAAAGCTGGAAGACAACAACCTCGGTTATCTGCAAGTGCACTACCTGTACACGCGCAGCTACTTTAAAGACGTGAAGATCGCTTCGCACACACAGGAAGCCTTCCAATATTACACCGGCCAAGCCAAGAAATATTGGCTGTCACAAAACCTGTACATGCAAGGCATGCTGGCCCTCGCCCTGCACCGCTCCGGCGATAAGGTGACACCCGCCGCGATGATCAAATCGTTTTCGGAACACGCCTTGCGTTCGGAAGAGATGGGCATGTATTGGAAGAGCGACCGGGGTTACTATTGGTACCAAGCCCCCATCGAAACCCAGGCGCTGATGATCGAAGTGTATGATGAAGTGGCCGCCGACATCAAATCCGTGGAAGACCTGAAGGTGTGGCTGCTCAAACAGAAACAAACCCAGGACTGGAAAACTACCAAAGCCACTTCCGAAGCCTGCTACGCTTTGTTGCGCCGCGGCACCGACCTGCTGGCGAGCACCCAATTGGTAGAGGTAAAAGTCGACAACAAAGTGGTTGACCCCACCAAACGCGACGACGCCAAGTTGGAAGCCGGCACGGGCTATTTCAAGACTGCCTGGCAAGCCGGCGAGATCACCAACGGCATGGGTAACATCACCGTCACCAAGTCAGACGACGGCGTGGCCTGGGGTGCAGCCTATTGGCAATACTTCGAACAACTCGACAAGATCACACCGGCCGAAACGCCGTTGAAGCTGAAGAAGGATCTGTTCCTCCAGCAAAACACCGACCGTGGTCCGGTGATCACGCCCGTGAACGACAAAACCCTTTTACAGGTGGGCGACCTCGTGAAGGTGCGCATCGAACTCCGCGTGGATCGCGACATGGAATATGTTCACTTGAAAGACATGCGCGCCGCCGGCTTCGAGCCCGTGACGACCCTTTCGACCTATCGCTACCAGGATGGCTTGTATTATTATGAAAGCCCCCGCGACCTGGCCACAAACTTCTTTATCGGCTATCTGCCGAAAGGCACCTACGTCTTCGAGTATGCATTGCGCGTGTCGCAAAAGGGCGATTTTTCGAATGGCATCACAACCATACAATGCATGTACGCGCCGGAGTTTAGCAGCCATTCACAAGGCATCCGGGTGAATATGAGGTAATTGGCAAGCCCGAGGAATAATTGTTCAGATTGAATCCAGATTTCAGTCTGAACAATTATTTTGCACCCCGTTATCCAGTAACCCCTTGTATGAAATACTCCGTTAGAATCCTGTTGTTATGTGTCGCTGCATTGGCATGGGCCTGCTCCCAAAACGATCCCCCGAAAGGCAGACCTGATCTAACCATCGATGATATAACCGTCGAGGAAGGCTTGCCTGCGCACTTTACGGTTACCCTGAGCGAGGCCAGCGAGGATACCGTCGGCTTCATGTACATCACGCGGGATGGTACGGCCGTGTCGACCGACTATTCGGCAATGGGAACGTACGGGGTAGGTTTCATTGCACCGGGTTCTTTGTCCACATCCATCAGCGTTCTAACCTACTCGGATGGCGTGCAGGAACCCGACGAGCGTTTTAATATTATTTTGTCCAGCGTGCAGAACGCCTCCCTGATAAAGTCGGCGGGACTTTGCACCATCACGAATTCCGACCGGATCCCGATGATTTCCATGGATCCCTTGTTCACCGCGAACGAAGGGAGTGATGCGATCGTGACGTTGATGCTCAGTGGACCAAGCCCGGCGAATGCCTCCCTCACCTACACGACACGGACGGGATCTGCCGGAGGCACTGACTTCACGGAAGTGTTGACGCCAAAAAGTGTATCCGTTGCCACAGGGGACACCAAAATTCAGATCAGGATCCCTATCCGGCAAGACAACCTTGCCGAAGGTGCGGAGTCATTTTCCATTGTACTCGCTGACTTGACAAATTTGAGCATGGCAAACACCGAACGTCCGGTCTACATCCTGGAGAATTCCAAGACCTTTTTCATGAACGCCAAAATCGAAGGCCAGCCGTGGACGGGGCTTGTTGACGGAACCCTGGGTGCGTCATTTACCGGTAACAATGGAACCAATGTCATGCTCGGAACAGAGCACAATTTTTCACAAATAACGCTGACGTTCTACGATCCGCCAACCGTACCAAAGCATTACAAAATCGCCACCCTTGGATATTTAGCCGACAACAACCACATCACCGCGGTGTACACGCCTTTTTATGGTACATCGCCCGGCCCCATCTATCTGGGAGTAGCCGGTATTGGAGAATTAAGTATCATGGAAGTCGACCTGGCCAATAATGTCATTACAGGGTCGTTCAATTTCGTCGGCCTGGACAGCAAGAATTCTGAAAGAAACGTCACGGTTACCGACGGTGTGTTCAGGATTCCCATGTATCCGTAGCTTACCGGTTTGAGCATCCTTGCCTGTGAAGTTGAATAGTCCTCCGATCATTCCTTTGTCCCGGTTGATCCCTTTGATGGTTACGCTGCCTGCGATTGATTCGTAATAGGCCGGTAACAAGCCTGAAGGATTGGGTGTATAAAAAGCGCTGGATTCCCCGGCCTGCCCCAGTGGTGTGAGTTGGTAAACTTGTCCGATCACAGGATCTCTCGGAAGACGAAGTGTGATTTGCGAAGTACGCTCCGTATCCATGACCACAATCTCGCCTCCCGCATTTAAGGGCGTACTTAGCCCAGTGCGGTCGACATTAGCGATCCAAAGCTTTCCATCAATCGTGGCCTGCATAAAAAAGTCAACCGGCGGACGTTGATCGCCGGATGGACCGTCTTCCGGTTCGCAGACGTTACATTGAATGATGATGATCTTGGGTTCTGTACAGGCAGCGAAGAGTACCGCAGCATAAATGGTCAGGGCAATGACGAGGGGTTTCATAGACATATCTTCGTTTAATTCCATGTTTTATGGTGCCCCAAAACTAGATCGTGCTACTGCAATAGGATTTCAGTTTACGATACGCCCGATATTCCCCTTACATGAAAATCAGTAAGGTTTTGCCACGTTCCGTGAGGATTTCCAGTCTTAACGTCCATCCCAAATCCAGCCTGGTGTTTCATACCCTTGCTCATGGCACGCGTCAAGCCTGGCTGACACGTTAACCCTGAATGGAAAAACGAGACATGGGCTAATTAAAAATAGCAGAAGGTCCAGACCGTTCGTGTAAACCTTCCGTTTTTTAGTGTCCGGCCGAACCCACCACTCACCGGCTATTTTCCCCCGTCTGCTCACCGGATTCGCCCGGTCGCTCAATACAAATTCTTCACCGCTGCGCTGGTCGGTAACGTTGCGAAAACGCATGCCGTCATGAAAGCATTTCCTTATTCGTTTGTCAAAAAGGACAAATTGAACGACTTCCATCAACAACTTTCAAACTACAAGCTCCAGGTTTCAGGGGCCACGGAATTTGTAAAGGCCATCGAGCAGGGCAACCTCGACATTCCCTATGATTCCGGCACCGAAGCCGACGGCGACAATGCGCTGGCCTCGTCGCTGGTGAGCATGCGCGACCAGATGAAAAAGTTCTCGGCCGAAGAGCGTCAACGCAACTGGGTGTCGGAAGGGCTGGCGAAGTTTGTTGACATCCTGCGTTCCAAGAACAATGACATCACCCAACTGTCGAACGATATCATCAGCCAGTTGGTGAAATACCTGAATGCCAACCAGGGTGCACTCTACATCGTGAACGACGACGACAAAAAGGACGTCTACCTGGAGATGGCTGCGTGCTATGCCTATAACCGTCAGAAATTTCTAACCCAACGGTTTGAACTGGGTGAAGGCATTATCGGGCAAGTAGTGTTGGAAAAAACGACCGCCTACCTGAAACATATCCCGAAGGACTACATCCGTATCACGTCGGGCCTGGGCGAAGGCCTGCCGCGCAATTTGCTGATCGTGCCGTTGAAGATCGAGGAACGCGTGTTTGGCCTCGTGGAGATTGCTTCGTTCAACGAGATCAAAAACTACCAGATCGAATTCGTAGAACGCCTGGGAGAAAGTATTGCCTCCACCATCTCGGCCGCTAAAGTGAGCACGAGCACGCAAAGACTTTTGCAGGAGAGCCGCGCGCAAGCCGAACAAATGCGTTCGCAGGAAGAAGAGATGCGCCAGAACATGGAGGAGCTCTCGGCCACCCAAGAGGAAATGCACCGGGTGATGAAGGAGGTGCAGGGCAAGGAAAAATACATGACCGACCTGATCAACGCCTCCAAAGATTCCATCCTCACGGTGGACCGGAACATGAAGGTGATCAATTGCAACAAAGTGTTTCGGGCCACTTATTCGGGGTCGGGTCTGGATATCGACAAGGGGTTCGACATTTCCAATTTGTTTGCCACCCAGGAAGAAAAGGCCCGTTACAAGGGGCTCTACAAACGCGTTTTCGAAGGGGAAACATTCGATGTTTCCGACCACTACAAATTCCAGGACCTGGAGGCGTATTACATTGTTACTTACAGTCCCATTCGCAATGACCAGGGTGAGATCATCGCGGCTGCTGTTTTCGTGAAAGACGTCACGGAGATCACCCGCGCCCGCGATGCGGCCCAGCAGCAAACCGAAGAGTTGAAAGCGCAGGAAGAAGAACTCCGCCAAAACATGGAAGAACTTTCGGCGACACAGGAAGAAATGCAGCGCGTGCTCACCGAGGTGCAAAATAAGGAGAAATACCTGCTGGAGGTATTGAACGCCACGAACGATTCCATATTCACGATGGACAAAGACTACCGGATCATCGGCTCCAACAAAGTGTTCAGCGGCGCGCTGGAGGCCATGGGACTAAAAGCGGGTAAGGGGTTTGAAATGCTTTCGTTGTTTGCCCACGACGAGGTGCAGCGTGCTCAACAAAAGGCTTACTACGATCGTGCATTGGCGGGCGAGCATTTTCAGGTGTCGGATATGTTTACGACCAATGGAGTGAAGTCCTTCTACATGAACCACTACTCCCCCATTCGCGACGCCGAAGGAAAGATCTATGCTATTGCCTGCTATGCCAAGGACGTGACCGCGTTGATGACGGCACAAAACGAAAACACGGACATGCGGCAGACACTGGAAGTGCGGGAGAATGTGTTCGGGGTAACTACCATTCTCTCGGAGTCCGATTTGTTTGGGAACATCACTTTTGTGAACGACAAGCTCTGTGAGGTTTCGAAATATAGCCGGGAAGAGTTGATCGGGAAGCCGCACAACATGCTCCGCCACCCGGATATGCCGAAGGAATTGTTTCAGGAATTCTGGGCGACGTTGAAAAAGGGCGGGGTGTTCCGGGGCATCATCAAAAACAAAGCGAAAGATGGTAGCGTGTATTGGGTGGATGCGTCCATTGTGCCGGTGAAGGATGCTTCGAGGAATATTGTCAAATACGTGGGGGCGCGGTATCACATCGAAGATGAGGATATAGCCACGCTGCTGTATAACCGGCAGGCGAGGAAGATGAAGTTGCCGTTGCTGAAAGAAATCGAGTTGTCTTGATAGGAGCGCGTTGTATGTTAATTACGTTGGCTTGGGATGGAGTGCGTTGGTTTTAAATAATGGGAATGAGGTTGGGTGTCCTGTGTGCTGTGTGTCCTGTTAAGATTTGTCGACGCGTTCGGGTAACCGCCAAGGCGGGTTGAGTGCAGATTGTTGCTTACCTCCAGCTACCGCTGGGGGTTATGATGGAAAGCCCCACGGGCTTGGGTAGCATCCTTTTAAGCGAAAATCCTTTTTGCCGATCAAAAACGTTCAAGTGCATCCCAAACCTGCCTATAAAGGCCACCCAAGGCCATAAATCCGCGTATGCGGGCCGTTAGTCCATTGGGTCCGGCGTTTAAAGTATGGATCGGAGATTTATCCACCATACAAATTTAATTCAGCTTCTGCAACTCTGTTCCTGTAGATGACTTGTACATTTTTCTTTTTATCATTGTAACACCTTACACGATCAATGGAAAACAATCACCAGGTTCAGGAGCATTCTAAGGTCTCGATCGAAAAAATTATTGACAGTATCCGCGAATCCAGGGATAGCCTTATCTCGGGATTTCTGCTGGGTTCTACCCTTGTCCCTTTCCTGGAACAAAATTTCAATATCGCCACGCTAAGTCCCATCAAACTTGAATTCCTGAAACGGGACCTCAAGGAATTGCAGATTTCCACGTTGGACCTCGTACATTATTCTTCCCTGATCAAACAAATGAAGGATGCCAACACCTACCTTCCCGTGACCGACCATCCCCTGGTGTTACAGGAAATACGGAGTGTCTTTCAGAAGTATTGTTCCTGATTCCTTTCACTAAAGATCTAACGCGCACCGTCCTGCCAACGGCTAGTAATCGGCTTCCACCGGCTCTTCGGCCGGCACCCTGTTTTCGTCTGCGTCGTGCAGGATCTCCTGGATCCCTTGCAGGGGGATGATCAGCCAATCGGGGCGGTTGTTCATTTCATAGTTCAATTCGTAGATGGCTTTTTCCAAAAGAAAAGTGGTCATCAGGGTCTTCAGGTCTTCCGGGTTGGCCGGCATAAACGGCGCACCGTCTACGGCTTCCCGGTAGGCCTTCATAAAGAATCCGCTGATGTAGTGATACCATTGCTCCACATACGGGATGAGCAGCGCATGGTCTTCTTTGCGGATCTGGTTGTCGAGGAACAAGCTTCCATAGGCCGCGTAGTGGAAAGACCGAATCATCCCGGCAACATCGCGCAGGGGCGACCGTTTCAGTCTTCGCTCGCCAAAGCTGCGGGCGGGCTCGCCTTCAAAGTCGGTGATCACAAAATCGCGACCGGTAAACAACACCTGACCCAGGTGGTAGTCGCCATGGATGCGGATCTTCATCACATCGATCTTCTTTTTATAGATGTTGCGGAAGGTTTGCATGATCTCACTCTTCCGTGCCAACACCGCTTCGGCCTGTTGCCTGACCTCCGGCGCCAAAGTAGCGAGGTGGCGTTGCTGGCTTTGGAAGGTGGCGCGTACCAACGTCTGCAACCCCGAGAACAACGAACGCTGATAGTGCAGCGAATACGGCTCGGGTTTGAAATCGGGATCGGACGTTTCATGGGCCAACGCCAGGTGCATTTCGGCGGTGCGCTTGCCCAACAGCCTCACGCGTTCGGCTAATGAGGCATCGATGAACTGCTGCATTTCCTTTGGCACTTCTTCATACGACACCGGGTTGTAAAGACTTCCTTCCAGGGGCGGCAGGAAGGTGCCTTCACTTTCCGTGAGCACCTTTTCATTGAAATCGTCGAGGCGGTCCAGCATGTAGGCCCAGGCATCGCTGTTGCTTTCCACCATTTCCTGCATCATGGCCAGCACGATCGTCTCTTTGCCGATGCGCCATTCGATCTTGCCCACAAAGGCGGGCACGTTCCTGAAATTCACCTTGTCGCCGAGGTACTGCGAAATTTCCACGTCGGGGTTGATGGCGCGGTCGACCTTGCGGTAGAGCTTCAGAAAAAAACGGTTGTCGTAGATGATGGAGGTATTGCTTTGCTCCACCCCCAGCACGCGGGGCTTCAGTTGGTTTAGGGTGGACGCGTACCGGTGCAGGGCGTCGTTGCCCGTAAACCGCAGCGCGCCCTCCTTCCACGACAGCGAATGGCTTGCCGCCAGGTTCTTAAAGATCACCTCCTGCCATTCCAGGCCGTAGATCGCGTCATACAGAATGCCTTCTTCGCCGTGCACGGTCAACGTGCAAATAATGGACTGCGGGCATCCGTCCTTTAGCTTGGCCGCAAGGGCTCCCCTTCCAAAGGCTACGGGCAGTTGATACAACTCGGCGAGCCCGGATTGATACGTCACCTCGATGAGCCACACAACGATGCCGTGATCCTTTAACGGCACTGGCGCCTGGTTCACGATGCGGAAGTTCTCGACGACGCGGGCTTTGCCTCCAAACCAGCGCATCTTCAGGATATAGTCGGGCAATACTTTTTCGGAAAGGTATTCTTGCATGGGCCGGTGGGTGAGATCGGCCCAGGCTTTCACTTTAACATGCGGCAGGGTGACCTTGCGGTCGATGTTGGGATGGGCCAATTCCAACGCATACCAGAGACAGCTATGCGCGCCCATCGTGAAGAAATAGTTGCCGTCATCTTTTATGGAGGGAAACTTGTTGTTGCTGAAAATTTCCTTGGGCACATAGCCGCGGAAGTCCTGCAAGTCTAGCTCTGCCGGTTGGATGTAGCGCGAAAGGTTCACGATCACCAGGATCACTTCTTCCTGGTGCTGGCGGACAAACGCCAATATTTTCGGGTTTTCGCAGTGGATGAATTTCAGATCACCGTGGCTAAAGGCCTTGTATTGTTTTCTTTTGTTGATGAGGCGCTTCATCCACCACAACAGCGACGACGTGTTCTTGCTTTGGATCTCGACATTCACCGACTCGTAGTGATAGTCCGGGTCGAGGATCACGGGCAGATAAAGCTGGTGTGGGTTGGTCTCTGAAAAGCCGGCGTTCCGTCCCGACGACCATTGCATGGGCGTGCGAACACCGTCTCGGTCGCCCAGGTAGAAATTGTCGCCCATCCCTATCTCGTCGCCATAATAAATAACGGGGGTGCCGGGCAGGGAGAACAGCAGGTAGTTCAACAACTCGATCTTGCTCCGGTTGTTGGCCATCAGCGGGGCCAGGCGGTGGCGGATACCAAGGTTGATACGCGCCTTGGGGTCTTTCACATAAACGCGATACATGTAGTCGCGCTCTTCGTCAGTCACCATCTCCAGGGTCAGTTCGTCGTGGTTGCGCAGGAAAATGGCCCACTGGCAGTTGTCGGGTATAGCGGGGGTTTGTTCGAAGATGTCGGTGATGGGATAGCGGTCTTCCGTTTGCAAGGCCATGAACATGCGGGGCATCAGGGGGAAGTGATAGTTCATCTGGCACTCGTCGCCGTCGCCAAAATAGGAAGCCGAGTCTTCGGGCCACATGTTGGCTTCGGCCAGCAACAGGGTTCCGGGATAATATTCGTCCACATGGGCGCGGAGTTTTTTCAGGAAGTCGTGGGTCTCCTCCAGGTTCTCGCCGTTGGTGCCTTCGCGTTCAAAGAGGTAGGGCACGGCATCGAGGCGGAAGCCATCAACACCCATCCCACACCAATAGTCGATGATCCTGAACACCTCCTCCTGCACCCGCGGGTTGTCGTAGTTCAAATCGGGCTGGTGATAAAAGAAGCGGTGCCAATAGAACTGTTGTGCGGCCGGGTCCCACGTCCAGTTGGATACTTCGAAGTCTTGGAAAATGATGCGCACGTCCTTATACTGCGTGGGGTCGTCCGTCCAGACATAGTAGTCGCGGTGGGGTGAGCCCTTCGGAGCGAGGCGCGCGCGTTGGAACCACGGGTGGTGGTCGCTGGTGTGGTTGATGACCAGTTCGGTGATCACTTTCAGGTCGCGGTCGTGCGCCTCTTTCAGGAAGAGCTTGAATTGGTCCAGGTCGCCATAGGCGGGATTGATGCTGTAGTAGTCGGCGATGTCATAGCCATCGTCTTTCAGCGGCGAAGGATAAAACGGAAGCACCCAGATGGCAGTGACGCCGAGGTCTTTGAGGTAGTCGAGTTTTTCCAGCAGGCCGCCGAAGTCGCCAATGCCGTCGCCGTTGGTGTCGCGAAAAGCTTTGATGTGCAGTTCATAGATGATCGCATCTTTATACCAATGAATATTTTTGTCGCTTTCCTTCTTCTCTTCCATAATGTTGGTGTTTAGCGTTCACTTTCCTTTTTCCGGTCCATATTCCTCTCCCGCCAAAAAAGACAGTCCACCCGGTTGAAGGGTGATGTCTATTTCGGTCGGCTCGTCCAGCGTAATGAAGGTGTCATCCACGTGGACGCGTTTTCCCTCCCATAATATTTTCAGTCGTTTTGCTTTGAGTATGCTGAAGAACACGGGCTCCTCCACGCCCCGGATCTTGCGTTGGAGGTATTCGGCAAACTGATCGCGCTGCGATTCCGCGATGAGCACCACCTCAAATTCCCCGTCGCCGGGATTGGCATATGGCACCAGCCTGAGGTTGGGGCCGATCGAGCTGATGTTCATGACTTCCACGAGGATGTAGGTGCCCGTGTAGCGCGCGTCGTCGATTTCGATGGTGCAAGGTCTTGCTTTGTAGGTGAGCACGATTTCGCGAAGCAACTCCAGGGCTGCACGCATGTTCTCTTCCGGGGTGCCGTTGTTTTTCTTTTGACTGTGAATCTCGTCCATCAACTTTGGAAACACGCCAAAGCCCAGGCCTTCCAGGAAAAAGGTTTGCTTTTTCAGACCTTCCAGCTTCCCCACGTCAAAAGAAACCGATTTGCTGTCTTTCCAGTGGCGGATGATGTTTCGATAGCCGCCCTTGATGGCGAGGGTTTGCGCAATGTTGTTGGCCGTGCCCATGGGCAGGATGGCCAAAGGCAAGCGGCTGCCCAGGAGATAGGTGGCCGTTTTGCGGACGGTGCCGTCGCCGCCGGCAATAACCACCAGGTCCACCTCCTTGGTGAATTTCTTGCCCTCCTCCAGCTCTGGTGTGGAAGAATAGCTACAGTCGTAGCCTTCCTCTTTCAAGAGCGCAACGATCTCGGTCATCGTATTTTCTCCTTCTCCGGCTTTTGGGTTGTGTATCAGCTCAACGAATTTCATGTATGAGGTTTGTTTGTCGAATTGTGGGAAGATAATTGCATGCCAATAGCGGTGTGGAGATGGTTTCACACAAAAAATGATCACGTCAAATGCGCATTCTGGTAACAAACGACGACGGCATTTACAGTCCCGGCATTGCGGCGCTGGCGCGGATCGCTGCGCGTTTTGGCGAGGTTAGGGTGGTCGCTCCGGATGTGGAGCAGTCGTCCATGGGGCATGCCATTACAGCCTCGCGTCCGCTGTTTTATAAAAAGTCGCCCGTGAATTTCGAGGGGCTGGAGGCCTATCGCGTGAATGGAACGCCCGCCGATTGTGTGGCGCTGGGCTCGCACTTATGGGCTCAAACCGATGTGGTGCTGTCGGGTATCAACATGGGGCTGAACCTGGGCAATTCCATGTGGCATTCGGGCACCCTGGCCGGCGCAAAACAGGCGGCCCTGCTCGGTATGAAAGGTATTGCACTGAGCACGCCCGTCGGCAAGACCGAACCCGATTTCAAAGCCCTGGAGCCATATGTCGAGAAAGTTCTGGGTCTGCTGCTGGAGAACGCCAACCTAACCCTGGCGAACGTGAACTTTCCCCCCAACCCAACCGGCATTCAATGGACACGCCAGGCCGTGCAACAATACGACGGCAAGATCGTGCCCGGCACCGACCCGATGGGCCGCAAACATTATTGGTTCACCGTGGTGCCCTTGGAAGACGCCGAAGAAGGCACCGACCGCTGGGCGATAGACAAAGGGTTGGTCTCCATCACACCCCTGCGGCTCGACCTCACGAACGAAAAAGAGTTGATGGCCGTCCTGCAGAAGACGCCGGTGCAATAGCTTCCTTCCATTCCGTCGCCCCTGGATTGTGGAGATTATTCTCCACAAATCAACAGATTGCTTATTTGATCTACGACCGTTTGCATAAACACGTCTCTGATGTGTCGTATTCAATGTTTTAATACCGGCATTTTTTTTTGCGGGGTAAGGCAAAGGAAATGTGAAACTTAAAAAAATAACGCCATGAAAAAGCTAATGTTTTTGGGAGCAGGATTGCTCCTGGCGTCCGCCATCACCTACGCCCAGGTGGACACGACCAGCACGCCACAACGCAGTACGCCCCAGCAAAGCACGCCACAAGTAGCGCCTCCGCAACCGGAAAGTCAGAACGCTGTGGATCCGTCAACCAGCAAAATCGATACAAAGAACATGATCCACCTGGAGGCCTCCGAAGTCCCCGCTTCGCTGAAGCGTACTTTGCAAGGGCCGGAATATGAAGGTTGGGAAAGCGGAATGCTTTATAAAGACAAGAGCAACAACCATTACATCCTTCAAATCCAAAACGGTGGAAAAATGAGAACCTACCATTTCGGTTCCGATGGCAAACCGACCCGAAATTGATCTCAAATCTTTTATGAAAAAGATTTCGTAACGTCAATTCCCGGTGAGAGGGTTTAGATATTAGTTGGAACCGTTCACCGCCGAATGGAAAGTTGTTTGAGGGTCTTTCCAGACGAGATGTCTGCAGCGAGATTTTCGAACAACTTTTTTTGTGTTTTGCTCAGGGTCTCCGTTTATAAATTCCGGTCAGTGGTAGTGTTTCCCATCCTTTCGTGGAGTAGAAGTCAGCCTTGAATTGCATCGAGAGGGTGTCTTCGGAAATTAGGCGGCCGCCTATTATTTCGCCATTCCCGAGATTTCCCTGGATAGATATCTGGCCGGTTGTTTCGTCGTATCGGTATCTTGCCAGTAAATTTGTGAAGCCGTATTTCACATCCAGAAAATTGCCGGATTCGTCTTTAAAAACGTTGGTGAAGGGAATCCACAGATCAATCTCTTGATCATAAAAAACAGGGTCTCGATCATGAATTTCAGTTTTGAATTCTACATAGTAACGGGACGCTCTGCCGGCTTCCTGCGTCTCTGTAAGCAAATCAACGTTTAGGCTGCCATCACGATCCAAATCGACGGGGTAGTCGGAGGTAATACGGACAACGTCATATGTTCCATCAAGCTTTGTGGATGGAGGAACCTCCGCAGGATTAACATCTTTGTCCTGACATGCTATACAAATGGCGATGATCCCTAAAAACAATAAAAAATTTCCTGTTAATTTTCTCATACGTTTCAAATGTATTATCATCACTGAACAACTCTAGGCTCAATGCTTATTGAGAAAATATCGTTATAGTACTCGCGCGTAGCATAATACGGCAACACCAACAAATTTTGAGTTTGTCCTATTAAAACTTTATCTGCAAAATTTACAGTGGCCTGCCCAAGCTCGTCGCTCTCTTTTGTTGTGCTGGTCTCTATTGTGTTAGTAATTGTTCTTCTCATACTACCTCCAAACTTTAACCCAATTTTTAGGATCGTCGCCTGGACATCAAAATTGGTTGCGAATTCAACCGTTTCCATTCTCGAATACTTGATGACTTCTGTATTATCAACCTCTTCGACATCAATTCTAAACGTTGCTGCATAAGCGTAAAGGTCCCAATTTACCAATGGCATATTGGTTAACACCAGCTTTGCCGTTACGGATCCAATTGAATAATATGTATATCGAAACGGCCAAATCCCTCTTTTGCTTGTCTTATAAACTACATCAAACAAATCCTGACCATAGGGTAGAAACTTGCTTTTTATTTCGTTACCGACTCCATTTTGGGCTTGAATCACGGCTGTACACCTGATCTCAAAAAAACCATCTGTCCAACCCGAAGATCTTTTGCCCGACTTAATCTCAGGATCTCCGGTCTGCTCCGATATTTTATAGTAGACTAGAAGTGCATCACCAGTAAATAAAAAAGAAGTGATGTATTCTTTAAAATCATAGGAAAATTGTCCGTTGGGATGAGTCGGTGTTATGCCGTAATAAATATAGTCCCGCTGCCAGCCATCGGCATGTCCGTAAATATTGAATGCCTCCTTCAGTTTCTGATGAGGCTTGGTAAGGCGCTGCTCACCGGCCTCCTTGGGTGACGGCTTTGGTAGATAGCGATCAAAAACATCATCTACAAATCTGTAAGAAAGACCATTTGGCGCTTTTAGTATTCGCGTCGTCTGCATGTCCTGATATCCGGATTGCTTTTCCGTAATCAGCCGCTCATTATTTTTAACAACGATGACCGGATATCCCGGAATAAGGTCAGGCTCAAGGATCATTTGCTCTCCGGTAGCTTTCACAATAGGGATTTCATTTGTCCCTCGCAACCGGATGGCTACGTCAGGGATCTGGCTTTCAACATCCCAGGCTTCTGCCGAAAAGGTGCCTTCCGGTAAAATGGGCACAAAAATGGTCAACAGTGGAAGCCTGTCTTCTATCTTTACCAGATCACCTTCCGAAGAAAAATAAGGCAGTAAGTTTTCTCGAAAGGTGCGATTGTTGCCCAACTTGGTGTCTTTCACCAACTGATAGACAACATCATAGTCTTCATCCATCATCTTTTGCGCTTCCGTTTTCAGAAAGCGCCTCACAGCAGGTTCCGAGGCCACGGCTTTGGCCAGCGATCTCGCAAACATTACTTTGAGATCGCCATCAGCATCCGATCGGGCGAGGTCCGAAGGTTGTGTTTCATGGGGATCACATGAAGCCAGTAGAACTGCTGTGACCAGTGTGAAAGCAAAAATCTTTACCATGCTTTTCATAATACTTTTGGGGGTTAAGGATTAATGAAATGCTGGAAGGTCATCAGCTGTACAATAGTAGGTTCCCGCGCGGACAAAACTTGTCCGTCACGATTTAAGGCAGGAATATTTTTGATTTTTTGCGTCGTATTTGATCACAAAGCCTTTATCGCGCAGGACATTGATCATCCGGCGAACGGTTCGTTCAGAACACTCAAACTTCTTTCCTAGGATATGAGGGGAGGGAATTTTGTCTTTCCTGGCCAGATCGATCAGATATTCCAGCCTGGTAGCATAAGTAATGAAATCCATAAGTGTTGTTTTAATCCCGGCTGAAGATTCAGTTTAAAAATCTGATCACTTCCCGTAGCAAACCGCTACCGGAAATCAGAGGATCAAAAACTATCCATATGGATATAAGCGAAGATCATTAAATTCTTTATCAACCACAACGCCTGATTTTCCCCGCGAAAAGGACGGGATTTCGGGCCACCCTCTGACGCATCCTCAACCACATTTCGTGGCCGCTGGACAACAGACTTCCTGACCTGTTTCTATTTCGGTTACGATTTACACACCCATTGAGGCCCTGAAGCCAGAAAACGAGCCGATAGCCCCTGGAATTCCTTTCTGGAGGATCAGGCCATTAAGGCAACATTTGTTACCTTAGCGTTCCCTAAAAACAATCGAATGCGCTATTCCAAAATAGTCGGCCTCGGCCACCATGTCCCCGAAACCGTCATCACCAACCAATACCTTTCCACCGTTATGGACACCAACAACGAGTGGATCATTGAGCGCACGGGGATCCAGGAACGCCGGTGGATGGATCCCGCCAAGGACACCGTTGCCAACATGGCCGCCAAGGCCACCCGCATGGCCCTGACGCGCGCAAAACTCACCGAAAAGGATATCGACTTCATCGTCTTCGCCACCATCACCCCTGACTATTTCTTCCCCGGCAGCGGCGTGCTGCTGCAACGCGAGCTGGGTCTCGACGGTCGTATCGGCGCCCTCGACATACGTAACGCCTGCTCGGGATTCATCTATGCCCTTTCGGTAGCCGACCAGTTTATCAAGAGCGGCATGTACAAGACCATCCTGGTGATCGGAGCCGAAATTCAATCCACGGCCCTGGACATCACCACGCGTGGACGCAACACGGCCGTGATCTTTGGCGACGGCGCCGGGGCGGCCATCCTGCAACCATCCGACAAGCCCGGCATCCTTTCCACCCACCTCCACAGCGACGGCAACTTTGCCGAGGAGCTGTATGTGAAAGACCCTGGCAGCAGCCGTCCCCACGCGGAGCGGCAGCCCGACCAGATCACCGACACGTCGACGTTCAAGGTGGTGATGAATGGCAACCAGGTGTTCAAACACGCCGTGGTGCGCTTCATGGAAGTGATCAACGAGGCCCTGGACGCCAACCACCTCAAAAAGGAAGATATCAACCTGCTGGTGCCCCACCAGGCTAACTTACGCATCAGCCAATACATACAGGAAAAGCTGGCCCTGACCGACAGCCAGGTGTATAACAACATTATGCGCTACGGCAACACCACGGCCGCCTCCATACCCATTGCCATGAGCGAGGCCTGGGCCGAAGGGAAAATCAAGGAAAATGACTTAATTTGTTTAGCTGCTTTTGGCAGCGGTTTCACCTGGGCTTCTGCGTTGCTCCGGTGGTGATGATTCCCTTACTGAACCAGGTTTTGACCTAAAACTACCCGATTTAAAAATCATGAAGACCACCTCCTACAACCCCAGCCCGCTTGAAGTGGATTTTGCCAATGCACTCCACAGTCTTCAAAAGGAGCTGGAGAAACACCTCCAAGACAACCAGGTGATCCACGTGGAGAGCAACATCCGCCGCGACAATCCGATGGTGAAATTCAGCCTGCTGGACAAGGATGGCGATCCACACGAAGTGGTGGTCCGCATCATTCAGATACCGGATAAATTCTGATCCGCGCATTCATCCGGTTGCGCTACCGGTTCAATTGGATTTTTTCCTTACATTTCATTTGAAGTCCGAATCCTAATCTTTCCCTAAGACCGCACGTACATGTCCATACTGATCATCCTGTTTTGCATTGCGCTCCTGGTTCTTTTTATCACTCGTCTCAAGCTTAACGCATTCCTCGCCTTTCTGCTGATCGCGATCCTGGCGGGATTGCTGCTGGGGATCGAACCGGCAAAGATCACTGGGTCCATTCAGAAAGGGATGGGCGACATGCTGGGCTCCCTCATCATCGTGGTGGCGTGTGGCGCCATGCTGGGCAAACTCACGGCCGACAGCGGCGCGGCCCAACAAATCGCCACCGGGCTCATGAAACTTTTTGGTGAGCGCTACATTCAGTGGGCCCTCATGATCACCGGATTCATCATCGGCATCCCGCTGTTTTACAACGTCGGTTTTGTGTTGGTGATCCCGTTGATTTTTTCCGTCGCCGAAAAATTCAAGCTGCCCGCTGTATACACCGGGGTGCCCATGTTGGCCGCCCTGTCGGTGACCCACGGCTTCCTGCCGCCTCACCCCTCACCTGCAGCACTGGTGGGCGCATTTCACGCCGACATGGGGAAGACGTTGATGTATGGCGTGCTCATCGCCATCCCCACCGTGATCCTGGCCGGCCCTTTGTTTTCGAAAGCATTAAAAAATATCCACGCGCCCATGTTGCGCACCTTCAAGTCGGAACCCTTACCCGAAGATCAGTTGCCCAGCCTGGGCGTTAGCATTTTCTCTTCCTTGCTTCCCGTTCTTCTGCTCGGACTCACCACCTTTGCCAGTGGCGCCGTGCCTGAAGGCGGCCCCTTGAAAGCCGTGATGGCATTCCTGAGCGATCCTGCCATTGTCATGATCCTTTCCCTGGCCGTGGCCACCTACACGCTGGGGCTGCGCATGCACATGTCGATGAAACGCATCATGGATATCTATGGCGAATCGATAAAAGACATCGCCATGCTGCTCCTCATCATGGGCGGCGCAGGCTCCCTGAAACAAATCCTCATCGACAGCGGCGTCAGCCAGGAGATTGGAGACTTACTAAACGGCATAGATGTCCACCCACTTGTTCTGGGATGGGCTATGGCGTGCCTCATTCGCGTGTGCGTAGGTTCAGCAACAGTAGCCGGACTCACGGCCGTGGGCATCATCATGCCCGTCATGAGCCGACCGGATGTCAACCCCGAACTGATGGTGCTCTCGATTGGAGCCGGTAGTCTCATGTTCTCGCACGTGAACGACGCAGGTTTTTGGCTCTTCAAAGAGTATTTCGGGCTCAGCATCCGCGACACGATAAAATCATGGTCGATCATGGAAACGATTGTAGCCGTCGCGGGATTGATTGGGGTGATGATTTTGAATGCGCTCATTTGAATCAGGAGTCAGGAGCCAGAATCCAGGAGTTGGAATTCAGTAGCCAGTAGTCAGTAGTCAGTGCTTTTGTAGTGGAGTCAATGGCCCAGGTGAACTTGTTACGACTTAATTTGAAAGGTGGGAACAAGAGCCAAGGATTCGCTATGCTCATCACCACAAGTTTGGGATATTCGTTCTTAATGATGCTCCTCATCATTAAGATTTCAGCAATCACCCCTTCGTTGGTGTCCCACCAACAAAGTTTTTTTGACCCCGCACACAAACAAAACCGCAGCTCCATGCGCCCAACTCCCATCAGTGCTGATCATGTTACTCCTGGCTTCTTGCAGCTGTTTTCACTACTTTTGATCGAAACATTTCTAACCTCGCAATACATTATGTCACCAACATCCCCGGATCAAAATTTCGAAAAACTCGGTCTCACTTTGCCTCCTGCCCCTACGCCATTGGGTGTCTACAAACCCTTTTTGATCGTGGGCAATTTTGTTTATGTCTCCGGCCACGGCACCGTGAAGGAAGACAAAAGTCTCATCATCGGCCGCATTGGAAAGGACATGACCATGGAGGAAGGTAAACTCGCTGCACAACAAGTGGGGCTTGCCATTCTGGCGACGCTGAAGCAGAATCTCGGCAGTTTCAATAAGATCAAACGCGTGATCAAAGTGTTGGGGATGGTGAATTGCACACCCGACTTTGAACGGCATCCATTCGTCATCAACGGCTGTAGCGAATTGTTCGCGAAGGTTTGGGGTGAGGAGAACGGCGTCGGCGTACGGAGCGCTGTGGGAATGGGCTCGCTGCCGGATAACATTCCCGTGGAGATTGAGGCCATGTTTGAACTTGCATAGGCTATGAAAACGGATTGGTTTACGCTTCAAAACGCGGACATATTGGATACGCCGGCAGTGGCCGTGTATACAGACCGTGTTATCGATAATATCAAAACCCTCGTGAACAGCATCGACGATGTGACGCGGTTGCGACCGCATGTGAAAACACACAAGTCAGCTGAGGTAACGGCGATGATGCTGGCGGCAGGGATAAAGAAATTTAAGTGCGCAACGATCGCTGAAGCGGAGATGCTGGGCACGGTGGGTGCACCCGATGTGTTACTTGCCTATCAGCCCGTTGGCCCAAAGGCCGTGCGGCTCGCCGAGCTGGTTCAGCGATTTCCGAAAACAGCGTTCAGTTGTCTGATCGACAATGCCACTACGGCGAAACAGCTCTCCGATATTTTCCTGGAACGAAAGAAGAACATCCCAGTCTATATCGACCTCAACGTGGGCATGAACCGCACAGGGATTGCACCGGGCGATGCGTTCGCGCTCTTCAAAACCTGTGAGGCCTTTGAGGGCATCACCATCGTTGGCCTCCATGCCTACGACGGCCACCTCCGCGATACCGATATGGCGGTGCGCACACAACGCTGCGATGAAGCATTCGCCCCAGTAGAAAAATTGCAAGCCGACCTCCGGAAAGAGAGCGGCAGGACCCTCACCATCGTCGCCGGCGGCACACCCACCTATTCGATCCATTCAAAACGCAAGACGATCGAATGCAGTCCGGGGACTTATATCTATTGGGACAGCGGCTATGCCGGCACCCTCAAAGAACAAAACTATAAATTTGCCGCCCTGGTGGTGACCCGCGTCATTTCAAAACCGGCACCCGGCATCATTTGCGTTGACCTGGGGCACAAATCCATTGCTTCCGAAAATCCGTTGACCAGCCGGGTAACCTTTCTCAATGGCGGCGCCCTGCAACCCACGGGCCATAGCGAAGAGCACATGGTGCTGAAAGTGGAAGATGGAAAAGAATATGCGGTGGGCGATGTCCTGTATGGCGTGCCCTATCACATCTGCCCCACCATCGCCCTACACGACCGCGTGGCTTTCGTGGAGGACCAAAAGGTTAAAGGCTATTGGACCACTTTGTCGCGCAACCGGAAGATCACGGTTTGATCTGAGTAAAAATTTCAACCCAAAATACAACCCATGTTTACGATCGACGCCCACCTGGACCTGAGTATGAATGCTATGGAATGGAACCGCGACCTGCGGAGACCCATTGCCGAAATGCGGGCCCGCGAACAAGGCATGACCGACAAACCCGACCGCGGCAACAACGTGGTGAACTTCGAGGAGCTTCGGAAGGGCGACATCGGCGTGGCGGTGGCTACCCAGATCGCGCGCTATGTTGCCCCCGGGAATACGCTTCCCGGCTGGAACTCTCCATCCCAAGCCTGGGCCCAGACCCAGGCGCAGCTGGCCTGGTACCGGGAGATGGAAGAGGCAGGCGAATTAAAACCGATCACCAACTGGAAGGAACTGGAAGAACATGTGGCCTATTGGAACGACAAGACTCCAAAAACCAACAAAGCCATCGGCTATATCCGCAGCCTGGAAGGCGCCGACTCCATCGTCACCCTCAAGCATTTGGAACGGGCCTACGAGCAAGGGCTTCGCGCGGTCGGGCCCGCACACTACGGCCCGGGGCGCTATGCGCAAGGCACGAATGCCACCGGAGGCATGGGGGCACCGGGCAAGGCCCTGTTAAAAGAAATGGAACGCCTGAACATCATCCTGGACGCCACACACCTTTGTGATGACAGCTTCCGCGAGGCGATGGATAATTTTAACGGGCATGTGTGGGCCAGTCATCACAACTGCCGGGCTATTGTGGATCACAACCGTCAGTTCAACGACGATCAGTTAAAAGAGCTCATCGCCAGGGGCGCGGTGATCGGTGGTGTGATGGATGCCTGGATGATGGTGCCGAACTGGGTGCGCGGGGTTTCAACGCCACGGAGTACGAATTGTAATCTGGAGGTGCTCATCGATCACATGGATCATATCTGCCAGTTGGCGGGGAACGCTAACCATATTGGTATTGGGTCGGATTTGGATGGAGGCTATGGGAAAGAGCAGAGCCCATATGATATCGAGACCATTGCGGATTTGCAAACCTTTCCCGCGCTATTGGCCAAACGGGGGTATTCGGCGGGAGATATTGAAAAGGTGATGCATGGGAATTGGCTGCGCTTTTTAAAGAACGCGTGGCGTTAAAACGCATTTTTCACCGCGGAGACGCAAAGGCACAAAAGAGAGACGCAAAGCCTTTTCGTTGACTTTGCCTGCCCGCCGAAGCTTCAGCGAAGGAGGGCGCCTTGCGTCTCTCTTTGGCTCACCAAAGCTTTAGCGAAGGTGAGGCGGTAAAAACCTTGACGTTATTGATTCGGTTTCTCCACGTTTATCTTTTGCACCTTCTCATACCCAAAAACCTCGTCAAGTGAAAGTTGTTTTACTTCGCCATAGGATTGCAGGTCTTTCAATTTGATCTTGCTTTTATCTCCGATCAGCACCACGTTAAAGTTCTTCCCCTTGATGTATTGTTGTTGAAATTTCGTTACATCGTCCAGGGTGAATTTGAGGACCTGGTCGTAGACGTCTTTGCGGATGTCGTAGGTGAGGCCGCGTTTGCGGGCTTCTTCATAGTTGAAGAGGATATCCCACTTGTTGATGCGTTCGCTTTCGATGCGACTCACGATGGCGTCGCGCGCCACATCAAAGCCGCTTTGCGTCTTGGGGAACTCAGTCAATAAGTTACGCATCGCTTTCATGGCTTCCGCTTGCTTGTCGGCTTGTGTGCCGATGTAGGCATAGAACAGGTCGTTGTCGCCGGCTTTGTCGGCCGAGCCATAGTAGGCAAAAGCCGAATAAGCGAGCCCTTGTGCCTCGCGCAACTCCTGGAAGATGGGGGAGCTCATGTTGCCGCCAAAATATTCGTCGAACATTTGGGTGATGGGCATTCGGCCCTTATCGAACTTCTCTCCTTTCGACAAGAACATGATCTCTTCCTGCACCATATCGTAGTCTACCCAATACACGGAAGGTTTCTTCACGTCGGTCATGGCAAATTCGACGGCGGGCGGCAGCGGTTTCAATTGATCGGGCAACGTGTGCTCTTTATTCAGGAGTGCGATGAATTCATCCGTCTTCCTCGGGCCATAATACAGCACGCGATGTTGCATTTTCGTAAAGTCCTGGATCAACGACACCAATTCCGCTGACGTCACGGCGCGCAGATCTTTGTTGCTGAGCACGTTGGTGAACGACGATTGGGGACCATATAGACCATAGCTCATCAGGCCTCCGAACATGATCGCACTCTTGTCTTTCTTAGTGTCTTCGCGTTGCTTGAAAATGCCTTCCACCAATTTCTTCAGGGCTTCGTCGTCAGGTTTAGGTTGGGCAAGCAGTTTTTCGAAAAGCTGTAGCGCCTGGTCCATGTTCTCGTTTAGTCCCGTCAGGTAGACGAAAGTCCGGTCTTCGGCTGCGTGCACGCCAAAGTTGCATCCGAGCTTGAAAAACTCTTTCTGCACGTCCTCTGCCGACATATTCTCCGTGCCCAGGTATTGCAAGTATTCCACCGCCACCTTCATGCGCGGGTCGTTGTTGGTGCCCACGTCCGACAGGAAATAGAGCATGAACAGGTCGTTCTCGGTGTTGGGCGTGTAGAGCACCTCCACATCTTTGTTCATCTTCAGCTTCTGAATGTCTTTGTCATAATCCAAAAACACAGGCTGTAGCTTCTCCACTTTATTATTCATCAGCGCCACATGAAAGGGCGAACGGTCTTCCTTGTTCAGCGCCACCTTCGTGATGGAAGGCTTTTCTACTTTGCGCGCGTTCGGATCTTTGCCCGTGCGTTTGTATACCACAACATAATTGTTGGCATAATGCTCCTTTGCAAATTTCACGATGTCTTCCTTTGTGTATTTGCGCATGGCGTCGATCTCACCCACGAAGTCTTGCCAGGGGATATCGTTTGTGAAGGCCAGCACCAGGTCGGCGGAGCGGGACCAATTTTGTTGAGAGGCTTCGATTTTTTCTTTTTTCAGATTGTTGATCGCCGCCTCGATCAGGTCGGTATCAAAGGCACCTTGCTTCACCAACTCGATCTGTTCCTGTACCAGCTTCTGTACATTTTCCAGGGTCTGGCCCTCGCGGGGGCGGGCGGTGAATTCGTGGACGCAATAATCGTTCAGGTAGTCCACATAGGCTTGCGGCTCCAGCACGGTTTGTTTTTGTTTGAGGTTGATATCCATCAGGCCGGCCTGGCCATTGTTGAGGATCTTGTTGATGAGGGTCAGCATCCGGTAGTCGTCGCTGTTCCGGCCCTGGAAGCGATAGGCCAGCGTTACCCATTCGGCATCGGGGCCCAGCACTTCGCGCGTGACCGGTGTGGTGATGGGGTCTTCTTCGACCTTCTTCCATTCGGGAAGTTTATCGTTGGGCTTCCATCCACCAAAATATTTATCGACTGCGGCAATGGTCTTGTCATAGTCCAGGTCGCCGCTCAGGCAGATGGCGACATTGTTGGGCCGGTAGTAGGCATCGAAATATTCTTTGATGGCGGTGATGGACGGGTTCTTCAAATGGTCGATCGTGCCGATCACGGTTTGCGTGCCATAGGGATGTTTGGGAAAAATCGCGGCGTAGAGGGCTTCATAGGTTTTCCAGTAGTCGTTGTCCAGTCCGCGATTCTTTTCTTCGTATACGGCTTCCAGTTCCGTGTGAAAAAGGCGGGGCACGATCTTCTGAAAACGATTGGCCTCCAGTTGCACCCAATTGTCGAGTTGATTGGAGGGAATGTCGTTGATGTAGACCGTGCGGTCCTCCGTCGTGTAGGCATTCGTGCCCGTGGCGCCGAGCTCGCTCACCATTTTGTCGTATTCATTGGCGATGGCCAGCTTCGAGGCTTGGTTGGACACCTGGTCGATGAGTTTGTAATAGCCGATCCGTCCAACCGAATCCTGCAGGGTTCCGTAGTGATTGAACATTTGCTCGATGCTGTCGAGGTAGACTTCCTCTGCTTTCCAGTTCAGGGTACCGAAATCTGCGGTACCCTTGAACATGATGTGTTCCAGGTAGTGGGCCAGGCCGGTGTGCGACGCCGGGTCGTTTTTGCCGCCGGCTTTTACGGCGATCTGGGTTTGAATGCGGGGTTCGGATGGATATTGGCTCAGGTATACTTTCAAACCGTTCTTTAGCGTGTAAATCCTTACTTTCAAAGGGTCGTCCGGCACGTAGGAATAGGTGAAGCCCTGGCTTTCGGCGGTTTTCAGTTCGAGGGTCTTTTCCTGGCGGCAGGCGCATAAAAACAGGGTGAGCATCGCGACGAGCAACGGAATTCTTTTCATAGGTCTTGTTTTTTCTGTGGTTTTTAAAAATACCGAAAGAATAACATACATTCCTTCAATTTTTACCAATTAAATGCTGAATTTTCCCTCTCCGAAAACAGCATCAACCGGGTTTCCGGGTTTTACGTGTAGTAGATTTAGTTTGTGCCGTCTCCGTATGATAACGAAAAAAAGAATCATCATCCTCTCCATTCTCGCCGCCACCTGTTTTGCCCTGGCCTCCACGCGCCCGGCGGAACGGTACTTCGAGATCGCCAAAAACCTCGACATTTTTGCCACGCTTTTTAAGGAGGTCAACGCGCTCTATGTCGACGAGATCAACCCGAACAAACTCGTGCGCACCGGCATCGACGCTATGCTCACGTCGCTGGATCCTTACACGAACTACATCCCCGAAGATGAAGTGGAGGACTTCCGCACCATCAACACCGGGCAATACGGCGGCATCGGCGCCATCACGCGCGAGATCGGCAACAAGACCATCGTCACCATGCTCATGGAAGGCTATGGCGCGCAACGCGGCGGGCTGAAGATCGGCGATGAAGTGGTGAAGATCGACGACGTCGAATTGTCAAAACTCTCCCGTGAAGAATCGGGTCAACTCATGAAAGGCCAGGTGGGCACGCCCGTGAGCCTCACTGTGAAACGGATGGGCGCCGACAAACTCATCCGCCTCGAATTCAAACGCGAAAAAATCAAACTGAACAACGTGCCCTACTATGGCATGGTGGGCAAAGACATCGGCTATATTCAATTGACCGACTTCACACCGGACGCCGCAAAAGAAGTGCGCAACGCCCTCATCATTTTGAAAGACCAGGGCGCAAAAGCCGCCATCCTTGACCTCCGCGGCAATCCCGGCGGTCTGCTCATCGAAGCGGTGAACATCACCAACCTCTTCCTCCCCAAAGGCAAGCTGGTGGTGAGCACAAAAGGAAAAATTCCTGAAAACAATTTGAACTATGAAACACTGAACGCGCCGGTCGATACCGAGATTCCCGTGGGCGTACTCATCAATCGCGGCAGCGCCTCAGCTTCCGAAATTGTGGCCGGCACATTGCAGGATTATGACCGCGGTGTGATCATCGGCGAAAAATCTTATGGCAAAGGACTGGTGCAAGTGAGCCGTCCGCTGTCCTACAATTCACAATTGAAAGTCACCACGGCTAAATACTACACCCCTACCGGCCGCTGCATCCAGGTGCTGGATTATACACACCGTCGCGAAGACGGCAGCGTAGGCTCCATCCCCGACTCGCTGAAAAAATCATTCAAGACCGCCACCGGTCGCACGGTGTTTGACGGCGGCGGCATCGACCCGGACATCAAGACCGAAGCCCACGAAGCACACGTGCTCACGCAAGTGCTCTTCGAAAAAGGTTTCATTTTCGACTTCGCCGCACAATACACCTTCAAACATGCCGAAGCCGTCGATCCCAAGACCTTTACCTTGTCGGACGAAGAGTATCAGCAGTTCGTCGTTTGGATGAAAGACAAAAACTACAGCTACAAGTCATACCTGGAATATGAGCTTCAACAATTCACGGAAGAAGCGCACAAAGAAAAGTATTACACCGATCTGAAACCACAGCTCGAACAAATCCAGGCGCGCATAGCCGACAGCAAAAAGAACGAACTCAACTTGTACAAGGACGAGATCAAAATGTTGCTGGAAGAAGAGATCGCCTCCCACTATCACCTGGAAAAAGGCGGCATCGAAGCGGGCTTTAAATACGACGACGACATCCGCAAGGCGACAGAGCTCTTGCACAATACAGCCCAGTACAAAAAGCTTCTCAACTTGCAATAGCCATGGCCTTCGGCATTGGAAGGAAATTGCGCTGGTTCTTCCTGTTCCTGTTCGCGACAGTGATGATCGTGTCGCATTCGTGCATGACCTTCCGGATGAGTTCCAGCGAGATCGATACTTATTTTAAAGAGAAACACGTCGCCGCCAAACAGCTCACCTACAAAGCCGGCTTCCGCAACATGCACTATGTCTGTGCCGGCGACTCTCTGAAACCGCTGGTGCTTTTTGTGCACGGATCGCCTGGCTCCCTCAGCGCCTTCATCGATTTTCTAGCCGACACGTCCCTCCTGCATCGCGCTTTTTTAATTACCACCGACCGCCCCGGTTTTGGATACTCCAATTTTGGAAACGGCGAAACGTCGCTACAGAAACAAGGAGAGATCCTGAAACCACTCCTGGAAGAATATAAAAAGAATCGCCCCATCATCCTGGTGGGTCACTCGCTGGGGGGGCCGCTCATTGCGCGGATGGCCATTGACTATCCTTCGCTTGTGGACGGACTCATCATCGTGGCGGGCTCCATCGATCCGGAATTGGAACCCAACGAAACCTGGTTCCGCGCACCGCTGGCAACACCTTTCCTCAGTTGGATCTTGCCGCGTTCCTTCCGCGCCTCCAATGAAGAGATCTATCAATTGAAACCCCAGTTGGAAATGATGCTGCCGCTGTGGTCCAACATCACGTGCCCGGTCATCGTGATCCATGGAAAAAAAGATTCGCTGGTGCCCGCGGCCAACGCAGACTTTGCCAAAAAAATGTTGGTGAATGCCCCGGTGGAATTTGTATTCAAAGACGACATGGATCACTTCGTGCCCTGGAGCAACCCCGAACTCATCCACGACGCCATTTTGAAAATGGTTCAAAAAGATTCCATGGCGCTAAAGGCTATGCGTTAACGCGCGCCGTATAATTTCTTCCCTGCCTCTTCGTATTTGTCACCTTTGATCCAAACCGGCAAAACTTTGTCGTCGGCAATTCGAAACGTAGTGAGCACGAAGGCCCTGAAAAACTTTTCCAGGTAGGTCATGTCTAATGATCCAACTTCATCCGGCGGCTGGTGATAATATTTCATGAGCCCCTCATCAAACGTCTTCACTCCTGGCGATAAGTTGGCAGCGGGCACGCCCTTCAGAGCGAAGCTGGCGTTGTCAGAGCGGTCGTACAGCGTCTGTTCCGGCGCTGGATCTCCACCCAAGCCCAGCCCGAATGCCGCGCAGGCCTCCTGCATTTGCTTGTCCACCGACGTACGGTTCAGGGCGACAACGGTAGCGATACTGGTGTCGTTGTAGCCACCCCCGTCGCAGTTGAGATCAAACACCATTTTTTCGAGGGGCATCAGGGGGTGATTCACATACCATTCACTTCCCAGGAGTCCCTTCTCCTCGGCCGTAAAGGCCAGAAATAACACCGATCGCTTTGGCGGATGCTGACTGAGAAAGCGCGCCGTTTCCAATAGCGCCACCGTGCCGATGGCGTTGTCGCGGGCGCCGTTGTAGATGGAGTCCGGCGTGTCGTTGCGTTTCACGCCCACGTGATCGTAGTGTGCGCTCACCACCACCCATTGCCGGCTTAGCGTGGCGTCTGTACCCCGGACGATGCCGGCCACGTTGCGTCCACGGATTGGTTTGGAGGGGATCCCTTTCACTTCCAGTCCACCTTTTGCCTGATGAGCTTCCATAAATGCTTTTAACGCCGGCGATTCGCTGTTGCGTAACACAACATGCGGAAGCGGTTGCGACGGATCATTTTTCAGCACGATGCGATTTGCCGAAAAATAGCTCTGCACCGCTGCCCAGGGCATCCCCTGCAGGGCCATCACCTCAACCAAGGCCAGCGCACCATGCGCCGCGGCCAACTTGTTCTTCACCGGCGACTCGCGCAGCAGCGCGCGCAGGGGCCTTACCGTTTCGGGCGAACCGGCCAACGCCACTACAATTTTGCCACGAACGTCATGGGTCTCGAAATCCTGGGGGTTTCCGTATCCCACAAAAACAACATCACCTTGCAGGTTGGCCCCCACCCCATTCAAGGGCATCAGATCCTCCTTCCAGGCGAACGACGTACCCCCTAACATAAAAGATCCCGCTACCGGTGGGATGATCTTTTCCATTGGGAAATCCTGAAAATAGCCGTTGCTGTTTCCGTCCACCGGGGCGATTCCATTTTGGATAAACTGCGTCTTCAGATAGTTGGCCGCCATGTCGATCTCGGGCGAGCCCGTGTCGCGGCCGCGCATTTCGTCGGCGGCAAGAAACGTGAGGTGGGCCAGCGCGTCGGGGGCGGTGACGATCTTTTCAATGTTCTTTTGGATCTTCTTCTGTGCGAAGACGGCACCGGCGAGGAGCATGCAGGCCAGGAAAAGAAGGGACTTCTGGATGGACATCAGGGTTTTATTTTGCCATCAAGGTATAGCGACAACCTCTAAAAAACAAAAAACGGATCCGGGTAAGGGATCCGTTTTCAATCTACAGGTCTAGGTTTAGGTATGGAAAGTTATTCGAGTTCTAGCGGAGGAACAACAACTCTCTGTACTTCACCAATGGCCAATCTTCATTGTCCACCAGCAATTCCAGTTTGTCTACGGCATCGCGAATCACCTCGAAGTATTTCTCCTTGATGTCATCGCAGTAGCCGATGGCGCGTTTGTGCGTGTCGGTGACTTTGTTGATGCGCTTGCGCTCTTCAATCATGGCACGTACGTTGTTCTTGATGGTATCGATGTGTCCGGAAATTTCCTTGATCGTTTGAACCACCGTCTTGTTGTCCACGCCAAGTCCTTTCAAACCGTTAGCATTCTCGATGAGCTTGGTTTGATAGTTGATGGCGGTGGGCACGATGTGGTTCATAGCCAGGTCGCCGATCACGCGGGCTTCAATTTGCACACGCTTGATGTAGGACTCCAGCTTGATCTCCACGCGGGCTTCGTTTTCCTTGTGCGACATCACGCCGTGTTTCTCAAACAGGTCGGCCGATTTCTTGGTGGTGTAAGCATCGAGCGCGTGAACCATGTTCTTCACGTTGCCCAGCTTGCGCTTGGCGGCTTCTTTCACCCACTCTTCCGAATAGCCGTCGCCTTCGAAGCGAACGTCTTTGGATTCCTTGATGTATTTGCGCAGCACGTTCACGATGGCCAGTCTCTTCTCTTCGCCTTTTTCGATTTCTTTCGATACGGCTTCGAAGAATTTTTCGAGTTGGTCGGCCACGATCGTGTTCAGAGCGGTCATTGCCGTTCCGCAGTTGTCGCTTCCACCCACAGCACGGAACTCGAACTTGTTTCCGGTGAAGGCAAACGGCGAGGTACGGTTACGGTCTGTAGCGTCGAGGATGATCTCGGGGATCTGGTCGATGCCCAGCTTCATGTACATGTTGTCGCCCTTCTCGATCTTCACATTTCCTTTTTTCTCCAACTCATCCAACACAGCGGTCATTTGCGAACCGATGAATACGGACATGATGGCGGGAGGCGCTTCGTTGGCTCCAAGGCGGAAGTCGTTGCCCGGAGTGGCGATACTGGCGCGCAGCAGGTCGGCGTGTTCGTGTACGGCCTTGATCGTGGTGATGAAGAACGTGAGGAACATGAGGTTGTCGCGGGCGCTGCTGGTAGGCGCATATAAGTTCACACCGGTGTCGGTGATGAGCGACCAGTTGTTGTGTTTACCGGATCCGTTGAGACCGGCGAAAGGTTTTTCGTGGAAAATGATCTTCAGGTTGTGTTTCTCGCCTACGCGCATCATCACATCCATCATCAATTGGTTGTGGTCGTTGGCCACGTTCACTTCCTCGAACAGGGGCGCTACTTCAAATTGGCTGGGAGCCACTTCGTTGTGACGTGTGCGCACGGGAATACCCAATTTCCAGGCTTCGATCTCAAAGTCCTTCATGAACTCGTAAACGCGGGGAGGGATCGATCCAAAATAGTGATCTTCCATTTGCTGACCACGGGCCGGTGCATGACCGAACACCGAACGGCCTGCCATCACCAGGTCGGGACGGGCATCGAAGAGGGCTTTGTCTACTACGAAATATTCCTGCTCGGCTCCCAGGGAAGCCACGACGTGTTGTATGTCTTTGTCGAAGAGCTGGCAAACTTTTACGGCGGCCAGGTCAACAGCTTTCAATGCTTTTAAGAGGGGCGCTTTAGCATCCAGGGTCTCGCCGGTGTAGGATACGAAGACCGTGGGGATACACAGCGTGGTGCCATAGAGGAACATGGGCGACGTAGGATCCCAGGCCGTGTAGCCGCGGGCTTCGAACGTGCTGCGGATACCACCGCTGGGGAAAGAAGAAGCGTCGGGCTCTTGCTGAACCAGCTCGCTGCCTTTGAATTTTTCGATGCCGGAAAGGGCGTCAAAGAACGAATCGTGCTTCTCGGCCGTTCCGCCCGTCATGGGTTGGAACCAGTGGGTGAAGTGCGACGCGCCCTTGGCCATAGCCCAGGATTTCGCAGCAGAGGCTACTGCGTCGGCGGTTGCTTCATCAATTTTTTCGTGGTTCTTGATGGCTTGGCTTACTTTTTTAAATACTGCCGGGGCCAGGGTTCCACGCATCTGCTCCGAACCGAAAACAAGTTCTCCATAAAATTTGGAGACATTGGGGCCGGGCATGTCTACATGTACAGGGGTACGTTCGCTCAGTTTCTTAAGAGCATCGAATCGTAAATGCGCCATAGGTGGTTGTAATTTTGATCTATTTGTTTCCAAATCTATCGGAATTTTCGAGACACCGTTAAAAACGCAACCACAATTTTAATTTTTTGTTAAGAACACGTTTGCGCTGGGGTTATTTTTTAAGGGCTGGGATGGTTTTTTTGGAGTTTCAGTAGTCAGGAGGCGGAATTCAGGAGCCAGGAGCCGGAAGCCAGGAGCCAGTAGTCAGGGGCTAGTGGCCAGGGGTTTAGGAGTCGGGGGTCAAAGGAATAACCGTCACGTTTAGGCCATCCGTGTGGCAGAGCGGTTGCCGAGCTGCCCTGTTATATTTTCGTTATGGCGGCCATCCAAAATCATTATATTTCGCACTGATACCTATTCCTGTTGTTATGAGATTAGCCCGACGAGTCTTCATTCTTCCGCTCTTTGCCTTTGTGTTTTCCAGTTGTGATTTCATCAAAAATGCGTTCGAATACACCGATACGACCGAGGCGTTTGTTAACTGCCTGTTACATGAGAATTATGATAAAAGCCTGGAGTACATGGCCCTGGAACATGAGATGGCCAAAAACACCAACCTCGACTCATTGAAGGCAGGTCTGGTAAAGTTCCGGGATGTGGTGGCTGGAAACCTGGGAACAGAACTGCGGTATAGCCTGGTGAGCACGGAAAAGAAATTCTCCACCAATGCTAGCGAAAACATGCCGCCCCATACCACATTGGCTTTTGTTCAGCTTGCCAACAAAGAGAGATTTGGTGTTGTAGAGGTTCTGTTTGATGATGCATCCAAAAAAATTCTTAACATAAGAACGTTGGGCGCCCCATCAGCGATACCCAATATGATTCCGTTTTGGGCCATTGTGTTGTTGGCGCTCACCATTCCCGCGTTCAACATTTACATGATCGTGCAAATCAAAAGGAGCACATTGAATCGGAAATGGTTGAAATACCTGGCCGTGATCTTTTTGAATGCACCTACCATAACCTACTCGGCTGTGAGTATCGTTTCCTTTAAGTTACTCTATTTCCAGTTCCTCTTGGGCATATCGTTGTATACCATGGGCTATTCAGGTTCCATCGTTTCGGTGGGCATACCGTTGGGTGGATTGTACTGGCTGTGGAAACTTAAGCATCAAGACACGCCCCTACCCTCTCCAGTACCAGCGCCTGAGGAAATTCCGGAACACACGGTGGACGAGGACGCCATTAATACCTAGGCCCGTCCGTTTCCTTCTACCCGCCGATTCTTCACCTCTTCAAAGCGCTCGTCATAAGCGGGCTGGAGCGTTCCCATCCAACGATCCCACCACAAAAAATAAAGGCCGTAGTTGCCTTGGAACGTCTGGTGGTGGAGGTTGTGGTTGACGGAAGTGTTGATCCATTTTCCAATGATGCTTTTTGAGAATCCCTTTGGATAAAGCTCATAACCGAGGTGGCCGTATACATTATAGACCATCATAAACAACAGAAAAATGGCAATGGCCAGCGGATGTACAGGAAACAGGATCGCAATAAAAGCAATGACACTCCCCTCGATGACCGACTCGATCGGGTGGAACGCCATGGCAGCCCACGGGGATGGGTTGGTCGATAAATGGTGGACACGGTGCACGGTCTTGTAGACGCCTTTGCCATGCATCCAACGGTGGGTCCAGTAGAAATAGGCGTCGTGGAAGAGGATCATCAGGAAGATGCTGACGATAAAATAACCTGTGCCATAGTCGCCGATCTTCCAATAGGTCTGGGTGTATTTCACGAACGGTGTGCCAAACACGCCATAGCCGATGAGGGCAAAGACCACGGCCGTGATGAGGGAGTAGCCGATCTCTCTATAATAGTCGCGGTTAGCGGGAAGCTTGGTTTGGATCTTTTTGTAGAAGACCTTTTTCCGGAAGATCACATAGTAGAGCAGGAAGCCCACCGAGGCCAGGAAAATATAGCGGAAGAGGATCACCAGGAGGATGGTCCAGAAGTGTTTGTCGGCGCTGAAGTAGGTGGAGCCCATACCTAAAGATAACGCTAACCCCCGGTTAGGAGGTTAGCGTCAGGTCATGGGTTTTTTGAATATTTTCTAGCTCGACTTCTTCACAGAGCCGCCGCTGCTGGAGTCGGTTATGGATTTGTTGGGGTTGCCACGGTAGCGGATGCTGCCACCGCTGCTGGCCTTGGCGGTGAGGGCGTCGCTGACGTTGATACGGATGGATCCGGCGCTGCTGGCCCCCGCGGTCACGTTCTCGGCCTCCAGGTCATAGGCATCGATCTCCCCGGCGCTGCTGGCGTCGGCGTTGAGGGACTTGGTTTTGCCTTTTATTTCGGCTTCACCGGCGCTGGAGGCGCTGATGTCTATGCTTTCGGCGTTCACCGTAACTTCCACGTTGCCGGCGCTGGAGGTGCTGATCTCCAGGGTGGACGCTTGAATGGCCCCTTCTGAATAGATACTGCCCGCCGAGCTGGCCGATAGCTTGTCGATCTTGACATAGGTGACATATACTTTTACGGTGCCTTTGTTATGGCTCCCGTCGCGCATGTGCACTTTGAGATAGCTGCCGGAAACCTCGGTGATCACGTTGTCGGGTTTGATGCCGTCCGTTTCCACCCTGGCGCTTTCCTTGTCACCCTTGGTCAGGTAAACGTCGACCCCTTCGGCTACTTTCACGCCCGAGAAGCTGCCCAAGGCGCGGGTCTGCGATTGTGCCTGGATTAGGGTGGTCGACCCGACAAGTAAGATTATAGCCCATAAATTCTTCATATAGCAATGATATTTAACCTAAAGACCGGGCGCAAATATAAGGGTTGCATCCCGGCCAGATGTGGCAAATTATTTTGTCGATGTACGAAAACATCGTATTTTACAGTAAAAATGAATGTACATTTTCTAACATTTGTACTCCAAAAACAAACTGAGCCTCATGATTTTTGACAAGAAAGCAGAATTAAACGTTCTGATCAACCTCGCCGCCAGCGACAGCAACGTGGCCTCGCGCGAATCCAAACTGATCCATACCATCGGCAAAGCCAACGGCATCAGCAAAGAAGAAGTGGATGCCATGCTGGCAAGCCCCAAACCCATTGGCAGTATTGATACGTTAACCAACGACGAGAAGTTCGAACATCTTTACTACCTCATCCAACTCATGAAAATGGACGGACAGGTATTCCGCAGCGAGATCGTTTTCTGCGAACACATCGCCGAAAAACTCGGTTTCAAGAAAGGCGTTGTAGCCGAAGTGTCCCAACACGTTTACAGCGACCCCACCATTACCGCCGACCGCGATATGGTGAAGACCAAGGCCATGAAATTCTTGAAGGCATAATTCGCTTTTTATATAAGCCACAAAAAAGGAAGGTTAAAGCCTTCCTTTTTTTATGGCCTTCCGGCTGTACTGGTTTCCTGGATTGGGTTGTGCATTGATTTCTGCCTGCGCTCGCGAAGCACTGCTGCGTGTTTGTGCAAGGCACGTCATTCCGCAGGCACGAGTTTCCTCGATCTTCGCATGTGGCCCAAGGAATCCCGTGGATAGCGCATGGGATCTGTGTGGTGATGGATTGGGGTGGGCGCTTCCGGTGTTTGCCAGGGTTCGTTTTAGTTCGTCTGCAGGTTATCCGGGTTCAGTGCTTTCGAAATTCGGGATGTCTTGAATCACGGGCGTAGGTTTTTAAAACACTTGTGCCTGCGACATGACGTAGGACTGCCGCGCTTTCTTAGGGTTTCGTATAGGCTACCTTCCCTCCTACAATCGTCATGGCGATCTCCGTCTTCAAAAGATCATTCTCGGGGACGGTCATGATGTCTTGTGAGAACACGGCAAAGTCCGCCAGCTTGCCTGGTGCAATAGAGCCTTTCATGTTTTCCTGGAACGCGCCATATGCCGCATCCAGCGTGTAGGAACGCAAGGCTTGTTCGCGCGTCATTTTCTCAGCCGGCTCATAGCCGCCTTCGGGCTCGCCCTTCAGGGTCTTGCGGGTGACGGACGCGTAAAAGCAAGCGATCGGATTGAGCGGCTCGACCGGTGCGTCGGTACCATTAACGATCTTCGCCCCCGACTTCAGCAGCGACTGCCACATATAGGCTCCCTCCTTGATCCGCTTCTCGCCCAACCGGTCGATGGCCCATGGACGGTCGGACGACATGTGGATGGCCTGCATGGCAGCGATCACCCCAAGCTGGGCAAATCGCGGCAGATCCTTTGGGTCGATGTGTTGGGCGTGTTCGATGCGGAAGCGATGATCTTTCACGGGATTTTCGGCGAGGGCTTTTTCATAGCGATCCAGGATCTCGCGGTTGGCGCGGTCGCCGATGGCGTGGGAGCACACCTGGAAGCCATGCTGCAGCGCGATCTGTGATGTCTTCAACACGGTGTCCATAGACAACGTGGCCATGCCCGAAAAATCGGGGCGGTCGGTGTAGGGTTCCAGCAGCCATGCGCCACGCGAGCCCAGCGCGCCGTCGCAGTTGAGCTTGATGGAACGTATGGTGAGCCAACCCGTGGTGTCGATCTCCGGTCCCTTTTTCATCCACTCATAGATCAGATCGCGGTCGAAGCCGGTGATCATCGTGTAGAGGCGCACGCTCAGTCTTCCATCGCTCTTGAATTCATGGAACAGCTCCAGGTTCTCGCGCGAGGCGCCGGCGTCATGAAAGCCGGTGAGGCCGTTGCGCAGACAGGCCTTCAGGGCCAGGTCGAGGGCCTGGGCGTCGGTCTCGCGGGTGTTGTCGGGGATGTGGTCGGCGATGAGGGATTGGGCGCGTTCGTTGAACAGACCTGTTGGGTTGCCCATTTCATCACGCAGGATCTCGCCGCCTTCATTTTGTTCTTTCTTCAGCTTCTCGGGCGAAAGCTGGTTCACGCCGGCGATCTCCATGGCCTTGGCGTTGGCAAATCCGGCGTGGCCACTGGCATGCCGGAGAAACACGGGGTTGTTGGGCGACACGGCGCTCAGGGCCTGGTGCAGGGGAAATCCTTTCACCATTTTTGCGGGCTTCACATCCCACTTGTCCTGGTGCCACCCGCGGCCCACGATCCATTGGCCGGGCTGCGCCTTGCTGACGGCGTCTTTCACCCGCGCAACGATCTCGTCAAAGCTTTTCACATCCATCAGGTCGAGGTTCAACTCGTTGTAGCCCACGCCCATGATGTGGCCGTGGCCTTCGATGAAGCCCGGGGTGAGGGTCTTGCCTTCGAGGTTGATCACCGTTGTTTTTTCGCCGATGAGTTCGCGTGCTTCTTTTTCCGTGCCTGCAAAAACGATCTTGTCGCCCGTCACCGCCACCGCTTCTACCTGGGGATGAGCGTCTTCCATGGTGTAGATCTTTCCGCCGAGGATGACCGTATCGGCCGGGGTTTGTTTTTTGCCACACGAAAAGGCAACGGCGGCAAGGAGCAGGATGAACAATGCGTTCCGCATAGTGCGTTGGGTTTCAGTTTAGGTTGAGACGCTTCAAGGTTAAGCAGAATTTATGGCAGAAGTAAATGCTTCTTATCTTGCCGGACAAATTCCGGGATCAAAATTTCGCGGCCGGTATATCATTGGCCACGGCGCAGGTCCACTTCGGCTAGCAGCCGGATCCGGAATGAACGTTTTAAAAACTAAACTTATGAAACTTCTGCGGGGATTGTCATTTCTTTTTGTGCTGGCGTGTTCAACGGTCCAGGCACAACAATTCGGGTTATCGTTCTCTTACTTCATTCCCAAGAACGGCTACTTCTCCACCCCCATCAGCCCCTTCTCCATCCGGGGCCTGGGCTTTGACATCAACCGGTTCCTGGCCATCGAGACGGGCGGGTCGCTCTATCGCATGTCAGGCCTGGGCGTGAAAGACCTCCCCTTCGAAACCAAAGACGCTATTGTGGGTCCGAACTTTACGGTGCTCGTGCCCGTGGAGTTGGTGATCCAACTAAAAGGTTCGCGCGTCGAGTTCGATGTTAAAGGGGGCGCTTTTGGCTTCTATGGTTTCAGTCAGAAAATCAACTATGGTAATTTGGACCGGGCTATACGCAAAGACATGAACTGGCAAGTCGTGAACAGCGACTTCACCTTCAAAAACAAACCGGGCTGGGGCTATCACGCCGGCGCTGAGCTAACGGTTTATGTTACTCAAACCGTGGGCGTGTCCTTGGAAACCAACTACCTGATGGGGCAGTCAAAATTTCCGATGACGGGAAGCTTTACAGGTGGCAATACCAGCCTGGAGACGCGACAGGTTTCGTATAACGATGCGAAGATCGATCTGACAGGGTTGGAATTTTCGATTGGGTTGATCTTTGATTCGGGGCAAGGGAAAGCAGGACCGCCGAAGAAGAAGCGGAGAAGGCGGTGAGGGAATCGGGAGCCAGAATCCAGGCATTTTCTTTTTAACAACTTGACTGGGCAACCAACCAACTCATGACCGATATATTTAGATACAGTATTTGTGACCCATTGAAGAAGGACCCAATTGAAATGGGAGCCATTGGAAAAGAAGAAATACTTGACATCCTGGACCGGTTCCCGTGGACAGACCTTCTTGACAAAATGAACGGGGCTAACGAAAGTGACATTCATTTTTCCCCCTCCCTTGAGTTTGAGAATGCCTCTACCCGACACGGGTTATCTATTTCAGTTGTTGAGGAAGGGGAAGGATATGAATTCTATATCTTTTATAAAAGACCCAAAATGGTGACACGATTGTTCGGACTCGTTAAGAATATGGACGATAATTTTCTTTCCGACAGGACTGGACAAACAACTGAGGATGTGCGAGACGCGGTGACTGCATTAATAACGAACGACATGGAGACGCTTGAAAGTAGATGGGGATAAGAGACCAGCACTCAACGGCGTGCCTGCCAGCAAATGTCCTGGTGCGTTGAACGCCATGGGAAATAGTAGATACAAAACCAAAAGCATGAAAGGATTTCTCATTGTAGCTTTAGTGATCTGCTTTTATCAAAGCATTTCTCAGGATTCCCCTTTGCCCATTACCGTCAGCATAAAAATTGAAAGAACCTATGAGACAAAGGAAAAGAAGGAGCGCTATGCCAGAACCATTCGCGAAAATCAATACGTGGTTAATTCGGACTACGTTAGACAGACCTTCTATGACATAAACCTGGAGATTAAAAATACCTCGAGCGATTCAATAAGCATTTGGCTGATGAAATGCTCTTATTGGTACAATTTCCTGATTAATAACAATTACATGACTTTTGAGGGGCCAGGATGCGATGGCAACTATCCTATCCGGGTAAAGTTCGCGCCTGGAGAAAACAAGGAATATAAATTCACGTTGGCAAGGTCAATTAAGTTTGATTATCCATGTAGATATTGCGTTTATGGCGATCAGGTTGAAACCACAAAACTTGGTCTGATCATTATTGACGACCCCTTCGAAAGCAAAATGCACGTATTGGATTACGACCTTTTGATGGAAGACAAGAGCAAATGGAGAATTGTTTGGAGTAATCCATTATACTTGCTAGGTAAGACGGAGGAAAAAAAGTAACGGCACAGCAGCGGTTAGACTCACGTCATTCGAAAATCTTCAGGCCCCGGACGATCTGTTATACGGAAATAAACCAAGTCCTCTATTCAGTAATTTCCTGGTTGGAGTCTTGTTGCAAACTATGAAAATGGAGGTATTTTTAGAATGCATGAAAAACACCCTCCTCCTGGCTTTTCTTTTGACATGCCTTCCCGCTGTCGCGCAAAAGCAACCGCAGCTTACCATTCTCACATTCTCGGGCGACGTCACCATCGGCGGACAACCCGTAGTTGCCGGGCAGTTGGTGTATGATGACAGCAAGAATCTTTTGGTCAATGGAAAAGAAAGTTACGCCAACATCCTGACGGAAACCGGCTACGCCCGAAAGCTGGGGAGTGGAAGTTATCCACCCGTTTCCTTGAACAGCGAATCGGCGAAAGCAAAACCCAAGCGTTCATCCTCAGTATATTATCACCCATCCCCCATTGCCATCCTTACGGCCCCTGAAGCACCGCACAAAAAGGTCTTTGGCGACTCTGTTTTCCTGTTGTGGAAAGTAAATTATTCAAGCAAGCCCGAGCTGCCTTTCCGGATTTCACTGCTCACGATGTTCGATGATCCCCTCTTTGACACTACCACACAGGTTTCATTCTGCGCACTAAACGTTGGCCCGTTTCTTCTTCGGGACAATGCCATTGTTATTCAGGTGAAATCATCGACAGAGAGGGCAGTCCAAGGAGCGGGAAAAATGGACGAAGCGATGCGCCTGCGCATCCAAAACGATTTACAACTCCTCGTGGCCAATACCGAAACCGAGCGCGCCATCGCCCGCGTCGCCATCTTTGAGATCAATGACCTCATTTACGATGTCACCTATGGTCTTTACAAACTCCGGATGGCAGAGAAAGCCGCAGGCGTGCCGATCGTCAGCAATTACTACCAACGACTGTTGAAGAAATACGGCATGGAAACGTTATGACGCGTGATTCAACTTATACGGATACACCTTCCCCGACGCCCACTGTGCCACATACAAGTTGCCATCTCTGTCCACGCACACATCGTGGGGATGGACAAACAACTTTTCCGATTGCGCCATGGGTTGCAGCTTTCCATCCGCATACACGGGTGGTGTTCCTCCAATATTAGAGATCACTTTGTTATTCTTGTCCAATATCGTCACGAAGCCAGTACCCTCCGCGCCAAGGTCGGGTGAGCGAAGTACGGCGGCATAGAGATGATCGCCTTTGATCACGGGACGACATACACAAGCTCCAGGCAACGCAATGATCTCGATCAATTCTCCTTCCATCGAAAAACGTTTGAAGCAATTGCGCGTGCGGTCGGTCACCAGCAGTGTGGGGTTGCCTTGGCGTTTGTCGATCACGATGCCGTGGGCGTTGTCAAGTTTGGCATCGCCTTCTCCCCTGCCGCCGAAATAGTGTTTCAGTTTTCCGGTAGCATCATAGTGCAAAATGTATTGCGCACCATAGCCGTCGGCGATGTAGAAATCGCCGTTGTCTGCGACGGCCACTTCGGTGGGGACGAATTGTTCGGCTTTGGGATAGAGGTTGTCTTCCTGGGGTGGATCGATGGTGAGCAGGAGTTCGCCTTTCAGGCTGGCCTTGTAGACCTGGTGCTTCACGGTGTCGGTGATGAAAAGAGTGTCGCCGGCGAGCGTGAGGCCGTGACCACCGGGGAATTCATGTCCCCAGGTTTGCAGCAGCTTGCCTGAGGTGTTGAAGACCATGATGTTGTTTTTGGTTTCGTTGGTGAGCAGCAGGATGTTTCCTGAAGCGTCCTGCACCATTTCGTGGCAATCGTTCACGGGATTTTTCAGCGGATCGGCTTTACTCCACTGGGTGTCCAGCGTGAACTTCATGTTGCCTTGGCCATAGACAGGGCCGGCTTTGCGGGCCAGCAGATCGGTGGTGATGGTGAGCGTTGCTATGGAGGCGAGGCTGGCGCGTTGGATAAAGGCTCTTCGTTTCATAGGGTTGTAGTTTAGAAATGTTGGCGACAGTTAATGATCATTTTTTATCCCTGCAGGCTTTCGGCGCCCATGGGTTTGACGGAGGTGAGCAGGTAGCGGTTGAGCGGGAAGCTCACTTCCAGTAAGACTTTCAGGTTGTTGTCCAGGGCATCCGTTACGATGGCCATGTCGGTGCGGGACAGGATGTAGGGATGGGGTTCTACAAAGCCGGGCATGGCCTGGAAGGATTCCCAGTGGATGGCGAGCGTGTCGCCCTCCTGGAGACGCTCCAGTTCCTGCGGGGGTAATTCCAGATAGGTGGTGCAGGCGGAGAGATTGATTTGGTGCGTTTCCATGGTGTAGCGATTTACTTCGGTGTCGGGTCGTAGTAAAGCTACTGATTTTTTCAAAAAACATTTCATCCGCCTCACCGAAGCCTCGGCGGGCACGGCCGTCCTTTCCACTAAAGCTTTGTCGCGTGGCCCTTGATGAGGTTAAGGAGATTACGGTTTTAGGATGAGCACGGAGGATGTGTTATTGAGCCATTCGCTGTGGGATTCCATGAGCTTTTTCCAGGTTTCCAGGCTGAGGATGACCAGTTCTTGCTGGGCCAGGAAGGATTTGTCGATGGTTTTGTCTTGCAGAAGGCGGATGTGTTGAGGCGCGTTTTGCTCGATGGCGCGGATGGATTCGCGGATCTCGGCGTCGTTCTTTACCACGTCGTTCAGATCAAGGATGGTGATCTGGGCTTCGGCGTTGTTGATGAGGCGTTGGGCATAGCCGATGAGAAATTTGTCGCGGGGCTCCACCAGGGGAATGAACACGCGGTCGATTTTCTCCAGTTGTTTGTCGATGAGGATGCCCACCGGCACATGGCTTCGGCTTAGGATGGAGCGGGTGCGTTCATCGAACGAAGAACTGTCGAACAATTTTTCTTTGCCCGTCACGGTGCCCAGGAGACGGTTGGGGTTGATGATGCGGGTGGTGAAACCCAGCACTTTTCCCAGCAAGCTGCCTTCAAAAATGGATTGGCCCACCCCCACCAACAACAGGTCGTAGTCGCCGCGGTTGGCCACTTCCGCGATCTCTGCGTCAATGTCGTTGGTGGGTTTAAACAAGGTGGTTATTTTTTGTTGGAGCCGGTGCGATTCTTCCACTACAGGCGAGAAGCTCTCCTTCTCATACTCTTCGACATTGTACTGATTCAATTCATTGCTCGGCGACAAGTGCATGGCCGTGATAGCCGCGTTGCCGTTGAGTTTGCGTGTGAGGCTGTTGGCGAGGCGCAGCAGGGACCGTCCCCGCTCGGGGTTGCCAAACGAAACCAGGATCTTGAACTTGCTGATCTGGCTCACCTCGGCATCCACTACCGCGGTCTTCGATTTGAAGAGGAAGTTGATGATGTCCAATGCGGGCCCCGTCATGCCGGTGGTGACCAGCGCCATGATCACCATCATGGCAAACACCTGGGGTGTGAGCACGCCGAGGTCGTAGCCGATGTTGAGCACGATCAGCTCCATCAGTCCGCGGGTGTTCATGAGGGCGCCAATGGCCAGACTGTCTTTCCAGCTTTGTCCAACGAACTTCGCGGCCAGCGCACTGCCCAGGAATTTTCCCGTAACGGCCACCAGGATGATCACGCCGGTGATCATCCACAGATGGGGATCGTTCAACAACCCGATCTGTGTTCGCAATCCTGTAAATACAAAGAACAAGGGAAGCAGCAGCACCACGGCCACATCGTCCACTTTTTCGATGAAGATGTTTCGGAATTTCATGTTCTCGGGCATCACCGCGCCAGCCATAAACGCTCCGAACAGGGCGTGGATACCGATCACCTCCGTGGCGTAAGAAGAAATCACCAGGATGAGAAAGAAAATAGCCACCACCGGTTTGCTCAGGTTTTCGCGAGAAGCATGCAGGTCGCCCACCCGTTTCAGGAACGGGCGGATCACGTTCAACATCACCACTACATAGCCGATGGACAGCCCCATGATATACAGGGCGCTTACAAACGATCCGGCTTTCACAATGGCAATGACGGCCGCCAGAATGCACCAGGCCGTAATGTCATCGGCTGCCGCACAGGTGATGACGACGGTGCCCAGGCGTGTTTTCTGGATGCCCCGCTCCTGCACAATGCGCGCCAACACCGGAAAGGCGGTAACGCTCATCGATATGCCGATAAATAAAGCGAAGGAAGAAAACTGTATGCCCTCGGGCGCAAATGATGCGTAGATAAAATAGGCCAGCCCCATGCCGAGCGCAAACGGGATGATGATGCTGGCATGGCTCACCACCACCGCTTCGTGCGCTTTGTTGCGCAGCACCTTCAGGTCAAGCTCCATCCCCACCACAAACATGAACAGGATCAACCCGATCTGACTCAGGAACTGGATGTTGCCCATCGATTCCTTCGGGAACAAGGCCGCCGAGAATTCGGGAAAGTACATGCCGAGCAATGACGGGCCCAACACAATGCCCGCGATGATCTCGCCCACGACCGACGGCTGCCGCAGTTTTTTGCAGATCCATCCAAAGAGACGGGCAAACAGAATAATGGTCACGATCTGCCCCAGCAACACCGCCAAAGGATGGTGCAGACTGTGGCTGAACCCGGTGACAAAATCAGACCAGGGGTTGGTTTCCGCGGCGCGCACCACGATATTTCTCCCCGCCTCTTGCTTCTCTCCCACCAACACAATCCAGTACATCAACCCCGAAAAAATGCCGATGACGCCGATATAAAAAAATATATTTCTAAACTTCTTCATGCTTGCTTTGTTATGCGTCCGGTAGAACCGCCGTGGTGCGACGCATTTACCGGTGCAAATATGAAAAAGCGGGAGAAAGAATGAAGGCCGCTGGTCACAGAATGTAATGAAACCGGAAAAAAATGTAACGAAATGCCGTGCCCTTCGAGGGACTTACAATTTTACCTTTTTCAGGAAGTCAGTGCGATAGATCTCGTTCAGCGTAAGCACAATGGATTTGCCCGCCGCGTCGGAAAATGCTGTGGTGATCTGATCGTGCGAAAAATGCTGAACGCTCTTCAAAGCAATCATTTGCTTTTTGTTAATACGACAAAAATCCGCTGCCGGCAACAGGCCCTCCAGCTTTTCGAAGGAAATATTTTTCAGCGTAAGCGTATGACCGTCGGTGAGTTGAACAAATTTGTCGCGGCTGTCGGTCTCGGAAGCACTGACGTAGCCGATGGTATCAAAAAATAAAAGGGTTTTCCCCTTGTCGGTATTGAGTTGCACAAAATTCCTGGACGACTCGCTCTTGTTGATGCGCTGTCCCACTTTTTGTACGGCTTGTTGCAGGCGCTCTTTCGTGATGGGTTTGCGCACATAGTCCACGGCGTCGAGGTCAAAGGCGTCGGCGGCAAATTCGGTGTAGGCGGTGGTAAAGATCACGGGCTTGCCCTTCAGCAAAGCGGCGATCTGCAGGCCATTGGTGCCGGGCATTTCGATGTCGAGAATGCAGAGATCGAAGGCCAGCGTGGGCAATTCTTTCAGGAATATTTCGGGGTTGTTGTAGGCCCGCACCACTTCCAGTTCCGGCAGTTGTTCGCAGAGCAACTTCAGGTAGGTCAGCCCGGGGAGCTCGTCATCGAGCAGCAAGCATCTTAACTTTGTGTTCAAGCAGGTCTATCTTTAAATGGGCAATGTACGTATCGTTCTCCACAAACCGGTTCAGTTTAAAGTCGTCCTGGTAAATAATGCGCAGCCGCTGCGCCAGTGTCTCGGCGCCAATGCCGCCTTTCTCCTTGGACATACTGGGTTTGGAGGAGATCTTGTTGGACACGGTAAGAAAAAAAGTATTGTCCTTCAATTCAAACACCACGGAAATAAATGCATCGGCGCGCTGCAGGTCGGCGTGCTTGAAAGCATTTTCGATCAGGTCTACGGAAATGAGCGGGGCCAGCACGCGTTGGGTATACATGGGATCGCTCTCATCGATTTTTGTTTTCACCTTCAATTCGAACAACGGGCTCACCTTTATCTTGTTGATCTCGATCAGGTTCAAGGCAAATTCAATCTCTTCTTTCGGTGTCACATAGCGATGACGTGTTTCATACAACAAATAGTCCAGCACGTTCGACAGCTTGTGAAGGGAGAAATACGTTTGATAGGCGTGCGATTGTATGGAATTGAGAATGTTGCGCAGCAAGTGTGGGTTCAGCTTGGCCTCCAGCGTTTCGAGTTGCAGTCCGTTCACTTTGCGCTCCAGTACTTCGAACTGAGCCTGCGCCGCCTCTCGCCGCGCTTCGGCCCGCGCCAATTTGCGCCACAAATAGATCGCCACCGCGGCCAGCAGCAGCACCAGGGCTGAAAGGATATAAACAAAAGGGGACAAAGCTTTCGTGTTTAAGAAAGCGAAGGTACAAGGTTTTGCCTTCACCGCCTAGCAGTCCATGCCAGCGATGAGCTATCGGCGTGGTTGATGGTGCGCGGAAAGGTCAGGGCTAAAGCCCGGTTACGCATTGGGTTGATACCCCCGGCCTAAAGGCCGGGGTACTCGTTCAATTGATTTTCCGATCACTCAAATAAAGATGTGTCCTAACTTTAGGACACCAATCAGATTCTGCAATCTCGTTATAGCATCTGAATAACCCTGGCCTTTAGGCCAGGGACAAGGATAACCACTCACCAGGGCTTTAGCCCTGACCACGCTGAAGCCGGGCCAGGGCTACGGCTTGCGTAGGTTCAGCGCGGAGAGATCCACCTGGTAGATGTCGCTAAGTCCATTGCCCGCGCTGTGCAGACGTTTGTCCATCTCTGCGGCCGTCTCGGGTTTTGCTGTGGTGGCGGGATTTCTGTTGCGCGAGCTTGCAAAGAAAAAGTATTTACCATCGCGCGACACCTTCGGCGAGAACTCGGTCACCCCGGAGTTGAAAGGTTCGGGCAATCGTTCGGCCGGAGTCCACTTTCCGTTTTCGTTGTAGCTCACATAGAGGTCGGCGTTGTCGAGGTGATCGGGGCGGGCGGCGAGAAAGATCAGGATCTTTTCGTCGGCGAATATAAACGGTTCATATTCACTGCCGGACGTGTTGATGGCCTCGCCAAGATTTTCGGGTTGCTGATATTTGCCATCGACCAACACGCTGCGGTAAATGTCGGAGCCCCCAGACCCGCCGTCCCTCCGCGAACCGAAGTAGAGCGTGCCCTTGTCGGTTAAGGTTGGATAATATTCGCTTTTGTCGCTGTTGATGGGCGCTTCCATCCGGACCGGTTCACTCCAGCCTATCTTCGTGCGCAGCATTTTCCAGATGTCCATGTCGGCCTTGGCCGGGTCGCCGGCTTTGAGGGGGCGGTTGGAAATGAAATATAAAGTCTTGCCGTCTTTTGTGAAGAAAGGATCGGCATCCATATACTGCCCTGAGAATGGTGCGATCGATGGCACGGTCCAAGCCCCATTTTTATAGTACGAAACACAGATGGTCCACTTGCTGATATCCGGGCCGCTCTTGACAAAATACAGCGTATCGCCACCCGGCGAAAATGCTGGGTGAGATTCGTAGTCGCCGGTGCTCACGATGCCCTCACCAAAAATGCGCGGCTGCACCAGGGCTCCGGCGTGCGCATAGGATTTTGGCTGAGCTTGGATGGACGAATACACGAAGGCGACCGACAGGAATGTGAGGAGATAACGCATAATTTTCTATTTAAGGTCTGGCGTGATAGCCATGTCCAAGGTACGTCGTATTGATTTATTTCACTACTTCAGCGTGGTCAAAGCACTCACACCTTTTGCGGCAATTGTGCGACCGGGCTATTTATTTCAAATTCGATGGGCACATGCATAGCGGGTCGAAGGGAGGCAAGGAAGCACATCGTCAAGCACGAATCGATTCATGTCGTTACAACGGTCCCGGCCTCTAGCCCGGCCGGGGCTGCCGAACGCACCGTGGGAACACTCGATAGAGAGCGACTCGAACGTCCGGTATGGGTGGGAACTGAAGACTTCATGTCTTCTTCAAGAAGCCTTAACATTCGCAGCCATACGGTGCATTATCTTTGCACGCGTAAAACAAACATTGCTTATGCACGTGTTAGTGGTCGATGACTTGAAAGAAGATCGTTTTATCATCAAGAAACTGCTCAACCCCTACTACACCGTCACCACCCTCTCTTCCGCCACCGAAGCCGTGGCCTTCGCTCTGAGTCATTCGTTCGATGTTGCCGTAGTGAACGCCATGCTGCGCGAGGACCTGGACGGCATCCGCCTGCTGCGCGATCTTAAAAACATACGACAGAACAATTTCCTTGCCCTGGCCTGCACGTGTCACCCGGAGCCTTCGCGGAACAAGAAACTTCTTCAGGCGGGGTTTAAGGATATTCTGCTGAAACCTTTTGATGTAAATGCTTTTACGCTTTTGGTGAAGGAGGGACGGGCATGACCCCCGGCACTCCTGTAACTGAGCAGCTACCCGGTGGTGTTATGATTTCTTCTTCAATCGCACAACAGCAATACACCGGAACCCCAGCCAGGCCTCCGACTGCTCGTACAACTGCTTGTTGGAAATGTTCGACTCCCCGAGCGTATGCCGGTACGATCCGCCCTTGGCAACGCCTCGGGTGGCGGTCATCTCCGCGGCATTGCCGATCATATTGTACAGCCCCAGTGGGTTGGGCAGCAGGTCATAGATATACCCCAAATCAAAGGCGCTGTTCATCGGGCAGGCTATGGGTTTGTCCGTTAAATTGAAATAGTACTTCTCCCGCAGTTTGAATTCCATCTTGTGAATAACGCTCGAGGGCTGATAAGGAATATGATTATGCTCCAGGCATTCACACACGTCTTTTTTGCCAACGCGGAAAGAAAACTTTCGCTGAGTTGTGGGACGTACGAGGCCATACGGATACGTCATTTTATCCAGACCCGCGGCGGCGGCGAGTTCCCATTCTTCCTCTGTTGGCAGGCGAAAAGTGAGCTCCAAATCATAGGCCGTCAGGTCAGGAAAGCTTTTATGCAAGGTGTCTTCTTTTATCGCCAGCAAAATAGCTTTGCCTCTCCACGTACAATAGTTCATCGCCTGTTCGTATGACACGCCCACTACCGGGAAATACCGATAACCCGGGTAACGAAAATAGTGCTCAACATACTCGCTTACCGAGTCCGCTGGTGTGAATCCCCGCTCCCAGCACGTGCTGTCCGGTAACTGTGACAAATAGAAAGACTCACTGGAGTCTTTCGCTACATAGTGAAGATATTCCAGGTAATGAACATTCGCAATCTCCGTCTCATCAATGAACATGCTGTCGCGGAGGTATACCCCATTGGGAGGAGTGAATATTTCAGCTATTGTTTTGACCTTTTGCCGTTTGGATTGGGCAGAAGCTGACAGGCTTGCTGTGACAACCAATACAAGGCTAATTACTAACCTTCCTTCCATTTTTATTTTGATAACGTTGTCTCGAATAAAATTCCTTGTGGTCAATATACTCGCTACTTCCAATCAATAGTGATTTGGTTGAGTTTTTTATTTTGGGAATTTTAAAAACGTTGATTGGAATTTAAAATTGTGCTAGACAAAAAACAGCAGGGCTGCGGTTTCGCAGTGGCCTGCTGTTTTGTTTTAGGGCGCAGCGCATGCGGCCATTCTCTCGCGCGTGAGGCGGATGAGTGTACGTCTCTTATAGGTAAAAAGCCGCACGGCGCCTGCGCTTTTGGTTTTGATTCGGATGCGATTGGGGATGAACATGTCGGCGTACCAGGTTCTGATGGACTGAATGTCGCAGTAGGCAAACGCGAAATTGAAGAACGAGGTAGAAACCTTCCTGCTCGTAAAAATGAGCGAGTCTTCTGTGAGTGTTACCCGCCCATGCCGGTCTCTCATAACATGGAAATACCAGACCTTGTCATCACGTTGCGCTTTTTGACTGTAAATGATTCCCGGTCGCTCCTGAGCATTGCTGGGACCAAGACCAAGAAACAAAGTTACCACAAAGACACCCACGGCTTTTTGCAAAAGACATCGTCTTGTTTTCAATTTTAAATTCGTTTGGTTCAACATTCTATTCACTACTGAGCGTAAGGCTTGCATTCACCCGTCATGCAATCCTGGCGCCAACCACCGTCGCACTGAAGGGCAAAGTGACAATTGTGATTGAACTGAGCATCAGAGACGGCCGCGGTGGTTGTTACCGCTGCGCCGATAATCGCGCCTACAGGTCCTTCTGTTGCACCGATAGCAGCTCCAATGGTAGACGTAATGATAACTGACCTGATGACACGCCATACTCTATTAAAAAGGCCCTGCGTTCTTTCATTAGAGGCTTCCCTCATGCTTGATGTGATACCCTTTGCAATGCCATCGTAGTTACTCGCGATCGTTGTAAGGGCCATTACAAGTCTTCGTTTCTCCGAATCAGAAAGTTCAGGGTCTGAAATTATCTGGTCCTTAAATCTATTGAACGCACCTATCACACTGGCATTGGATTGCTCGTCGTCAAAAAGCCTGACAAGATTCTCCAAGTGGTGGTAAGAACGCGTTTCCGGTCCCATTTCGTTGCGTTCAAGCATTGCAGCGATGTCCCTCATTTCGATATCTTGTCCCCTTTCCTCCACTTGCAAACTATGGACAGATGAAAAAAGCGGGATGATCTTTGCATATTCACCGTCAAAATCTATTCCGTAAAGGGTTTTCATGAACGAGGAACATTTTGCGCAGAGTAGCCGTCCTTCATGAATTTATTGAGCGCGTCAGACACAAATTGGGACTGCAATATTTTCGACTCGATGTTAGGTCTCACATTTTGACCAGCCGTACAAGAAACAAGAAAAATTACCGAGAGGGCGACCATGCTATTAAATATCAATTTGATTTTCATAAAAGAGTGGGTGGGTTTGTAGAAAGAGTTTAAACCATGAAGGTCGAACTGGCCACCACTTGGGAGGGGATTTATCGCGGGTTGTCATGAGGACAATTTGAGCAGCGGTCTGCTCTCAAATTCTATCCAAAAAGCCGAAAAACATGCGATGGCATGCGATGAAGTTTTGTTGCATACATCGGTATGGCTATCGCTTTTGGAGTCTTTCAGGGTGAATCCATACATCTGCCTGATACGCTTGATAGCATCCTGGACACAATTATAGTTTAGAAAAGCCGCACATATTACATGGACCCGTATTGAGGTGTCATTGCTGGCAACCGTGCAGCACGCCGCTAACAATTCTCAACAAAGCGCTGTAGCCGGCCAAACGAAAAATTGTGTCTTTAAGTCATCTTGCGGATTACAGCTCAAATTGCATTATCAAATGTCATCCATTTTAAAAATAGCACTAGCCGGCATTGTCTTGGCCGCGCTCGGCACGGCAGTCTTCCTTTCCTTACGCGAAGGTGATACGGTTGATACTACTTTTGTGAGCCCGTTGCAAACCAAAGTGGTTCCTCACAGCGGGTATGTGATTGACCTCCCGTCGAATTATTCTTTGAAAGAAAATACAGGCCCGGACTTTTCCGTGTTTTACTTTAAACCCATCGACACAACCTCAATACCAAATTTTTATGGTGGATTTTATTTAGGCAATTATCCATCCCGTTTCAGCGTTGCAAATAATTCCTGCTCACATGCACCCCTGCAAGCGCCGCTATTCAACGCGCTGGAGGAATGGACCCTGTTCGACTGCATGAATGGTTTTTCCAGCCAAGCAATCGGCGCCACAAACACTAAAGATGGTTGGGATACCTACGTGCATGCATTTGGTCACGGTGCTGACGACGAGGCGCTGCACAAGTTAGTAACTATATTTGCGACCTTAAGAAAAAAGGAGAAATAGCAATGCGGTTGCTATTCCTACACATTTACAAAATAATAGTTCAACGAATATCATCCTTTCACAGCCGCAAATTTTTGAACTCCGTAGGAGTTCTCTATCATAACACCGGGTGCCAACCCGGTGTATGCGAACCCACGATCCACCTGCGCCACGCACCCACGAAAATAGAAGCACGCCACGTTCATGGCGCACACCGCACTGCGCTCGGATGCAGCGTACCTTTGCGCGCCAAACCATTCGAGGCTCGATCACACTTTCCTGTGGCGCTCTTGCTTTTTTCATCCCTTCCCCGGGTTAAAACCCGGGTTATGATGGGAAACTCCTACGGAGTTCGGGAAAGTGGAGGGAATGGCGTGCCGAAAAAAAAACAGCGCCTGGCGTTATTCCTTCACGGCCACAAAATATTTCTTTTCGCTATCGCACACATGACAGCGATAGCTTTCGGGCAATTCGCTAAACGCTGTCCCTGCTGGAACATGCGCGATCTCGTCGCCGTATTTTTGGTCGTAGACGGTCAGGCAGTTGCTGCATTGATAGATGGAGTCGGGATGGCCATTTACCGCTGGAGTGTCGGGTGACTTGGCCGGTTCTTTTTCGGGGTTGAGTTGGCGGAAATAGAGTTTACTCAACTCGATAAGCAAGGCGGGGATCAACTCTTTGGATACACGACGGGCATAGGGAATATAAGTGATCGTGTTGGGGTTAAAATCCTTGGCGTAAGAAATGTCATAATACTCGCCCGTGGTCGTGCCGCCGATCTGGCTCCGGGCAATGACCACTGACGTGAAATGAAAACTCTCGCGATTGGTCTTTATGGAAAAGGTGAGGCCATGCGTGCTGATGTCCTGTTGATCCAGCTCGCGCACCAGAAAGCGCTTCAACTCGAGGGCTTCGGCGTCGATCACGGGCAAGTGCCAGTTGAGCTCCAGCGAGGAGTGGCGTTCGTTGATCCCAAACTTGCCCATCACCTTCTGCCACCGCAGGCGGTCGCTGGCTTTGATGCCCTTCACGACAAACGCCTTCCAGGGAATGATGTTGATCTTGCTGATGTTGGTTTCCTGACACAGCCGGCAGGCCGCGCTCATGAATTCGATGTCGTATTGGTTGTTGCGCCAATATAAGCCCAGCCAATATTGGTTGTTGAGCATGGCGTTCAGACCTTCATAATAGGGAAACGCCGTGTCGGTGAAGGCCAGCTTTTCGGTGATGGGGTGATAGTTGATCCGTACGTAATTATTTTTTAGCACGAGATACAATTCCTCGGTCGTAAACGGCAGGAATTCCTGGAAGATCTTTTCGAGCTCTCGTGCGATCTTGGGAATGTCCTGCCCAAAGATGAGCTTGGGCCAGCATTCCAGCAGGTTGCCCTTGCGGGGGTCGCGGATGTAGAGGTACCAGTAGTTTTCCTCGCGCGACGCGATAAAATTCAACTCGCCCGAAAACAACGGCACCAGGCTTTGCAGGGGGTCGACAATATTGATCTTGAGACGCGGTGTGAATTCGAAGGCATCGATCAACACGTTGTAGGTATCCTCCTTCACCCACGGCGTGGTGTCCACCACGTTCACGGCCACGTAGGAGCTGACGATGTTCTGGTGGACCGATTGATCGCCCGAAAGTTCGTGTTCAATTTTGATGGCGTTGAACACCGCATCCACCTGCGCCTCGCCGGCCTGGTTGCGGGGGAACATGATGTCTTGCCGCGAGCCAAAGAGCACATATTTGTTGCCCAGGCTTTTAGACAGCTCCATGATCTTCAGCAACGCCGCCGGCGAAAGAAAGCCACCTTTTACAAATACCCGGATGAGATCGCGTTTTTCGTCGCCTTGCATACCTTCAGTTTCCCGCTTTGATACTAAAAGAATTATTTGTCAATTCCATGGGTCACGCACTAACTTTTGCCGTTTTCAGCATCTGTGCGATCTCGGGTTTGCAACTGCCGCATCCTAAACCAGCGCCCGACTGCTTGCAAAGGTCGCCCAGGCTTGTGCAGCCGCCGCGAATCAACGCCTCTAAATTGCCGGCACCCACCTGGTTGCACGAACACACGAGCTTGCCCAACACCGGCTCGGCCGCCTTGCCCGACCGCAGCAGCTGCATGCGGCGCTCCGAAAGCTCCGTGCCGTTCTCGATCAGCGACTTGAACTCGGCAAACTCGCTTTTGTCGCCGATCAGGATGGCGCCGACCAGCCGGTCGTCTTTGATGATACATTTTTTATAATAGCGCATCGACATGTCGATGAACAGGATCTCGTCGTAGTCCTTTTCGTTGGCGGGGATATCGGAGAGGCCGATCGAGCAAAGGTCCAGACCCGACAGCTTCAGGATGTTCATGGGCACCGCGCCATCGTATTGACTTTGGGCGTCACCATAGAGAAAACGCGCCAGCACGTCGGCTTGTTTTTCGGCAGCCGACGTAATGCCAAGCGTCTTGCCACGATGTTCGGCAATTTCACCGATGGCAAAGATGTCGGGGTCGCTGGTTTGCAGATAATCGTTCACGATAATGCCCCTCCCCGACTCAATGCCGGCCTCCAGCGCAAACTCGATATTCGGGCGCGTGCCCACGGCATACACAATGGCATTCACCTGGATCTCCTTGCCGCTGCGCAACTGTGGTACCAGCATCTCGGTCGCTTCATCAAATAAGACAGATTGCACCTGGTCGTTCATGTACACCACAATGCCGCTCTCTTCGATAAACTCCAGGAGCAACTCCCCGGCTACCTGGTCCACCTGGCGTTCCATGAGACGGCTGCTCATTTGCAAAATGGAAACCGAGATGTCTATTTCACGCAGGGAAACGGCAAGCTCCAAGCCCAACAATCCACCGCCCACAATGAGCACATGGCCTTTTGGTTTCAGGTGCGCTTTCAGTCGGTCAGCATCCGGCCGGGTGCGCATGGTGAACACGCCGGGGAGCTTCACCGGGGCATCGTTGGGAACGTGTGCCCGCGTGCCGGTGGCCAGGATGAGTTTGTCGTAGGCATGGCGTTCGCCAAATCTATCGACGGCAATTTTTTCTTTCCGGTTGATCGCCACAATTTCATTCTCCAACTGCAACCGCACATTCAGCGCTTCAAACTCGCCGTCCTGAAATTTCTGCAGGCGTTCCCAGGGCAGGTGTTCGTTCACATATTCCGGCAACAACACGCGGTTGTAGAATGGATATTTTTCTTTCGAGATCACGGTGATCTCGTCCTCCACGTTAAGGGAGCGATAGGTACAGATAAAACGATAGGCTGCAGCGCCCGCACCCACGACAAGGATTTTCTCCGCCGGTCTACGGTAGGCATATACTTCGACGACCGAAAATTTAAAATCGGGTTCCTTCGAGATCGGGTCCACGCGCGAGCTGGTCACATTGTTTACGCGGGCCAGGTCGCTGGTCATGCTCTTGCCCCAATGCATGGGCATAAAGACCACGCCCGGTTTAATTTCTTCCGTGATCTTTGCACACACACGCGCCTCTCCATGTTCATTCTTGATCACCACCGGATCGCCTTCACGGATGTTCCGGGCGGCGGCATCAAAGGGATGGATCTCCAGGAAAGGCTTGTCGATGTGTTGACGCAGGCGGTTCACCTTTCCCGTCTTCGTCATGGTGTGCCATTGATCGCGGATGCGGCCCGAAGTAAGGATGAGCGGATGCGTCGCGGTCGGCGGGTCCGACAAATTTTCGGGTGCGTCGAGCGTAAAGAATTTTGCTTTTTTTGATGGGGTATAAAAGCGATGGTCTGTAAAAAGACGGGGCGTGCCACCATGCGTTTCATCGGGCACCGGCCATTGCAGGGTGCCTTCGGTCTGCAGCCGTTCATAGGACAGCCCACTGATGTCGATGTTCGTTCCTTGGGTCAGCCTGGCGTGCTCGGCAAATATTTCCGCGGACGATGCAAAATCGAAACCGTGAAATCCCATGGCCTTGGCAAACGTGCAAAGGATCTCGCTGTCGGGACGGGCCTCGCCGGGGGGATCCACAATTTTACGCAGGTGACTGATGCGGCGTTCGGAGTTGGTCATCGTTCCCTCTTTTTCAAAATGGCCTGCCGCGGGAAGTACGAGGTCGGCGTAAGCTACCGTGTCCGAAAGCCTGGAGATGTCCTGTACCACGACGAAGCGCGCGTTCTTCAACGCCGCCTCGGCGCGTTTGAGGTCGGGCAAACTCACCAGCGGGTTAGTGCAGATGATCCACACCGCTTTCAGGTCGCCGCGTTCCAGGGCTTCGATCATTTGGGTGGCCGTGTAGCCAGGCTTGTCCGAGATGGAGTCTACACCCCAGAACTCGGCCACTTCTTTTCGATGTTGTGGATTGGCAATCGTGCGGTGTGCCGCCAACATCGTGGCGAGACCGCCCACTTCGCGTCCACCCATGGCGTTGGGCTGGCCGGTGAGGGAAAACGGTCCCGAGCCGGGTTTGCCGATGTGGCCGGTGATGAGGTTTAGGCTGATCAGTGAGAAATTCTTTTTTACGCCGATCACACTTTGGTTCAGCCCCATCGCCCACAGCGTCAGAAATCCTTTTGAGGCCGCAATGTAGGAAGCCGCCAGCCGGATGTCGCTTTCTTTGACGTCGCAGTGGCGCGCGGCTTCGGCCACGGTGTATTGGAAAACCGAGGCGCGATATTCTTCGAAGCCTTCGGTGTGTTGGTTGATGAAATCATAGTCCACATCGCCGTTCTCGATGAGCACGCGGGCGATGGCGTTGTAGAGATAAATGTCGGTCCCGGGAAGGAGTTGCAAGTGCAAGTCGGCGTTGGCGCAGGTTTGGGTCTTGCGCGGGTCCACGATGATCAGCTTCACATCGGGGTTGGCTTGCTTGTGGGCCTCGATGCGTCGGAACAGGATGGGGTGGCACCACGCCGGGTTGGCGCCGGCGATGAGAAAACAATCGGCCAGTTCTACGTCGGCGTAGGAAACGGGCACGGCGTCTTCGCCCAGCATGTTGGTGTAGCCCGCCACGGCACTGCTCATGCACAGGCGCGAGTTGGTGTCGATGTTGTTGGTGCCGAGAAATCCTTTTACGAGTTTGTTGGCGACATAATACTCCTCGGTGAGGCACTGTCCAGAAACATAAAAGCCTACGGAGTTGGGTCCGTAGGTTTTGATGAGGGAAGAGAACACGGCAGCGGCGCGTTGCATGGCCGTGTCCCACGAGACGCGCTCCATGGGATGGTGGCGACTTTTGCGCATCTCCGGATACAGCAGGCGGTCGCGCTTGTCGTGCATGGCGTGGTGCAGGTTCATGCCTTTGGAGCAGAGCATGCCGCGGTTCACGGGGTGGTCTTTGTCGCCTTCCAGGGACAGGTTGTCGCGCCGCCCTTTTTTCACCACGATGCCGCAGCCTACGCCGCAGTAGGAGCATGTTGTCTTGTAGGTGTTCTTCGTGTCGTGCATGTGCGGTCGGGGCTAAAGCCCTTTCGAGTGTTGGTGTTATACCCCGGGCTAAAGCCCGGGGTTATTGAGTTTATACTTCAGTAAAATTTCCGCATCGGTCTCAGGCGTTAACTTTTTCCATAGCAGGTTGCAATTCCGGCTGGCGTACTTCCAGGGTCTTGGGAAGACTCAACAGGAAGGCGACCACCGACACGCCCACCACCACCACACCGATGATGAACAGGCTTTCGCGATACGAGAGCGTTTCCGACTTGAAAAGAAATCCCGCCAACACGGCGCCCACATTTCCACCGGCCCCCACGATGCCCGACACCATGCCGATAGCCCGTTGATTTATAAAGGGTACCACAGAATAGGTTGCTCCATTAGACATCTTCAGGAACAATGCAAAACCAAGCATCACCGCAATGGCCAAAGGCAATACATCAATGGCAGAGAATAACATCAGCCCTAGCCCCTCCATAAGGAGGAATGCGCTGAGGATCACGATGCGGCCTTTCAATCCAAACTTGCGACCGGCCTTGTCGCCAAAGATGCCGCCAAGCGCGCGGGCAAAAATGTTCATCATACCGAACAAGCCGGCGATGATGCCCGCTTCTTTCAATCCCAAATGAAAATTGTCAACAAAATAAAGGGTAGCAATATTGTCGATGGTGATCTCGATGCCGAAACATGCACCATAGGCCAGGAACAAAGCCCACACGCGATAGTCCTTGCAAACCGTCAGCAAGCTCTCGCCCGACTTGGCCTTGGCCTTGTAGTTTGGATCGGCCTTCCTCAAGTCGCTTAGATTTCCGGCGGGTGTATCTTGTGTACAGAAATAATAAACAAAGCCCATGATGAACAACGCCACACCCGGCACCACCATGGCATAGCGCCACGCGGAAGGTTCGAGATAGCCCATGCCCACGAAAGCGCCAAAGATCAGCGGCATCACGATGAGTGTCACACCGCCACCCATGTTTCCCCAACCGGCGGCGGTGGCATTGGCCGTGCCCACCACGTTGGGTGCGAACATCACCGACGTGTGATATTGGGTGATCACGAACGAAGCGCCGATCACACCAATGGCAAGCCGGAACAACAGGAACGATTCATAGCTGTTGCTCAATCCGATGAACATCACCGGCAGCGAACCGGCCAACAGCAAAATGGTATATGAAATGCGTGGCCCGATCTTGTCGCAAAGCCATCCGAACAACAACCGCGCAAAAATGGTGATGGACACCGAGGCGATGATGATGTTGCCGATCTGTGCTTTCGACAGGCCCAGGTCTTCGCGCACCACCGGCATGAGCGGCGCAATGCCAAACCAGCCAAAGAAACAAACAAAGAAGGTGATCCACGTAAGGTGGAAAGTGCGCATCGACACACTTTTGAAGTCCAACAGGTTGATGGAAGTGGAGGGCTGGGTTACTTGCATTCTATTACGTATTTGTTGCGTAATAAAAGTAAGTAAATTAGGTATAAGATTTACGTAATAATACGTAATTATTTACTTAAACGAGTGCACTGAACCGGAAATCGTTTGCATAAACTACGTAATTAAAGGAGATTTTCTTTAACGGTCTTATTCACCATATCCACGGCGTTGTTCACGTCCAGTTTTTTCATGATGTTGAACCGGTGGGTCTCCACGGTGCGCACGCTTTTGCCCAAAGAATCGGCGATGTCCTTGTTGTGTTTTCCATCCACGACCATGCGCAAGATCTCTTTTTCCCGTTTGGTCAGGTGGTAGCGATCGTCCTTCGCTGCCGTCGCTGTTCCAGCCGTTGGTTTGGCGTGGAGCAGACGGTTGGCCAATACGTTTGACACGGCGCCGCTAAAATATTTGTGACCGCCATGGATCTGTTTCAGCGCTTTGATGAATTCGTTTTTGTCGGTGTCCTTCAGCAGGTAGCCATAGGCACCGGCATCCAGGGCCTGCAACACATATTCTTCCGAATCGTGCATGGAAAGGATCACCGCTTTCGTGTCGGGAGCATATTGCTTTAATTTTTCGGCTGCTTCCAGTCCCGTCATGTTGGGCATGCGGATGTCGAGCACGAGGATGTCGGGCCGCAGCGCCTTGGCCGATTCCAGGGCCTCGTTGCCATCGCCGGCCTCGCCTACTACATTAATAGACGACTCCGATTCCAGCATAGCCTTGATGCCGTTCCGCACCAGGACATGGTCGTCGGCAAGCACAATGTTTATTTTATTCATGGACATGGTTGTTCTTTCCCGTTTAAAATTTATTCTTCCTGCAACACGGCGTTCTGCACCGGCACGGTCAACGCCACCGTCGTGCCCTGGCCCGGGGCCGATTGGATGTCGAGTTTTCCGTTGATGTATTCGGTGCGCTCATACATATTGAAAAAGCCTCTCCCCGACTCGATGTTCATGCTGCGCGCTTCCACGATGCGCGCGTCAAATCCTTTGCCTTCATCTTTCACCACGATCAACAGTTGCTGGTCGTTGTGCTGCAACACCACTTCGATGGTGTCGGCGCCGGAGTATTTAATAGCGTTGTTGATGGCCTCCTGGATGATGCGGAAGATGTTGTTCTCCACCTTCTGGGGCAATCGCTCCATTTCACCCGTGGTTTTATAGACCAGCTTGATGTCGGTGAGCTTGGCGATCTCGTGGATAAAAACTTTCAGCGCCGCCTGCAAGCCATAGTCGCCCAGGACGGTCGGCTTGAGGTTGAAGGTGACGCGGCGCACTTCCTTGATCACGTCCTTGATGAGGTGGTCGGCGTCGGCGATCTTCTGGCTGGCGGTCTTGCCTTCCTTTACATCGATGGATTCGATTTGATATTTGAGTGAGGTGAGCATCTGCCCGATGCCGTCGTGGATGTCCATCGCGATGCGTTTGCGTTCTTCCTCCTGTCCTTCGAGGATCAACACGGACCGGAACTTTTGCTGGTTGATGGTCTTCTCGATCTCGGCGCGGTTCTTCCGGTTCATGCGTTGCTCGGCCAGCTTGCGGTCGGTCATGTCGCTGCCCAGCACCATCAGTTCCTCTACATTTCCCTGCGCGCCCAACACGGGTTGAATGACCAGGGCCACCCAACATTCCCGCGTCGCGCCCTGGAAGCGCAATTCTCCATGCCACGCGCTTCCCTCCGAGACCAGGTCCACCACTTCGTCCATCCAATCGTCGGCCAGTGCCATGCCCTGGAAGAGGTCGCTGAGACGGCGCGCATGATCGACGGCGTGTTGCCCTAACAAAAGGGTGAATGCCTCCGAAACAAAGGTCACATTCCCCCCATGATCGGCCTTGGCATAGAGCCGCGGGTTCTCCACGGGTTCGTGGATCGTAGAAAGTTGTTCGTAGGATTTTTCCAGGGAGGCATATAACGCGCCCACTTCCGTGAGCAGCTTGCGCGAATTCTTTTCGGAGGCCCTCAACTTGTTCACCGTGCGACTCACCTGCCGCGCCGTGGGCCGGAAGATGAACAACACCTCGAGCGTGATCACAAACAGTGACACGAACAAGAGCAGGTATTCCATGCGCCGCAGCGCGTCGATCTTTTGGCCGGCTTCCCGCGCATATTGCCGCACCAACACATCCATGCCGGAAAGAAACCGGCCTTCCTGATTTAGGATGATCTGGATGTCGCTGTCGAGGGCAGCCAGGTTTGTCAGCGGGTGGGTCGCCAAAACGGCGCTGATGCGGACGGCGCTTTCGTAAAGTTTTGTGAAGGGATCGCGGATCTCTTCGAACAAGCCGGTTACGGTCGGGCTATTGTTGCCGGGGAGGTGGAGACTGTCGTTGCCTTCCTGGAGGCCTTCCTGGGAGATCTTCCACAGGTGCGCAGCTTCCTGCAGGTTGATGCGAAGCGTGTTTCGTTCTTTTTCGGTTTGATCCGCTTTTAACAGCAACACCGTTTTGGTGATCTTCTGGCTCAGCATGCGTTGCTTCCCCGCCACGTTCACTACCTGCGAGTCGCTGAACTGGTCGCGCAAATGCTGCTGGATCAGCACCTGGCCTACAATCGAAATAATGGCAATAGCACTCAACGCCAGGATGTACCACGTACCCAGGCGGCTGAATTTTATCCTCGAATTGGCCCCAGACTGAAGATTTAAGTGCATATACGTAGCAATTTACGCAAAATCTCGTCCCTATTTACTTAGCTGTACATACTTAAAAAAAGTGCCGCCCTGTCCTGAGGCGGCACTACCCCTAACGGATATTATCCTAAACCTGACACCTAACGATACTTATCGGGCGAATCCTATGTAAACAAAACCATCCTCCACCTTCACGGGAAAGACGGCGAGTTTTTCTTCTGTGGCATTGATGCATTCGCCGTTGCGCAGCGAAAATGTTTTCTTGTGAAAAGGGCACGCCACCTTGGGCTCCTCCCCTGCCGAACCGATCATGCCCCGCGACAACACCATCTGCATCTTATGCGGGCAGAGGTTCTGACAGGCATACCATTCGTTGCGTCGGGAGAAATTGAAGACGGCGATTTGCTGGTCCTTGTATTTCACACAGGCCCCTCCATTCTCCGGGAAGTCGATCGTGCGGGCGGCTTTGTACCATACTTTGATGTCGCTTTCGGTGGTGGCCAGCGAGCGGATGTCGTTCAGTAATTCCATGCGTTCTTGTTATTTTTTATTCCAGTCGGGCGGGCATTTCTGTCCGCGCATTTCCACGAACGACAGCGTGCTGTCGGTGCTGTCTTCGTTGATGAAGTGTTTGAATTGGGCGCGCAGGGCGGGGTCTTCCACCACCTTTTTCCATTCGCAGGCATAATTGGCGATGAGTTCGGCCATTTCTTTTTCCAGCGCTTCGCCGATGCCGAGGCTGTCGTTCACGATCACGTCGCGCAGGTATTCCAGACCGCCTTCCATTTTGTTGAGCCAGGTGGCGGTGCGGGTCAGCGGGTCGGCGGTGCGGATGTAGAACATGAGGAAGCGGTCCACCAGCTTCACGCACGTTTCGGTGTCCACGTCGGTCACCAACAATTTTGCGTGCTGGGGGCGCGAGCCGCCGTTGCCACACACATACAGGTTCCAGCCTTTCTCGGTGGCAATGATGCCAAAGTCCTTCGACTGCGCTTCGGCACATTCGCGAATGCATCCCGACACGGCGCCTTTCAGTTTATGCGGAGCGCGTAATCCTTTGTAGCGGTCTTCGATATAGATGGCGAACGATACAGAGTCTTGCACACCATAGCGACACCACGTGGAGCCAACGCAGCTTTTGATCGTGCGCAAGGCTTTGCCATAGGCGTGGCCACTTTCAAATCCTTCGTCGATCAGTTCTTCCCATATCTCGGGCAGTTGGTCCACACGGGCACCGAACATATCGATGCGCTGGCCGCCGGTGATCTTGGTATAGAGTCCATATTTTTCAGCGATGCGCCCGATGGCCATCAGCTTCTGCGGCGTGATCTCGCCCCCGGCAATGCGTGGAACTACGGAATAAGTGCCCCCGCGTTGAATGTTTGCCAGGAACCTGTCGTTGGTGTCCTGAATGGTGGCCTGCGACACAATGAGTTCGTTCCACGCGCTGGCCAGCAGCGAAGCCACCAGCGGCTTGCACACTTCGCAGCCATCGCCTTTGCCATGGCTGTCCAGCAGGGCGTCGTAGGTCTTTATGTTTTTTATTTTGACGATGTCGTATAGTTCCTGGCGCGTGTAGTCGAAATGTTCGCAGATGGATTTCTTTACCGTGTGTCCCAGCGATTCCAGCGTGATCTTGAGAATGTCGTTCACCATCGGCGTGCAGCCACCGCAGCCGGTGCAGGCTTTGGTCGAGCGCTTGAGGTCGTCGAGGGTCTTCACGCCTTTTTCGGTGATCTGGAAAACGAGATCGCCTTTCGTGATGTTTTCACAGGCACAGATCTGGGCCGAGTCGGGCAGGTTCTTCACGCCCGCACCTTCTTCGCCTTTGCCCGGCGCTCCAATGATCAACGACTCGGGCTGTGCCGGCAGTGCCATCTTGTTGGCCGCCATCTGGTGGAACAGGTTGTATTGTTTGGCGTCGCCCACGAGGATGCCACCCAACAAATATTTTCCATCGGCCGATATGTTAATGCGCTTATATACCCCGTTGTGTTTGTCCTGGAAAGCAATGGGAATACACCCCGGTGTTTCGCCGAGCGCGTCGCCAAAGCTGCCCACATCCACACCCATCAGCTTCAGTTTGGTGGACATGTCGAAGCCTTGAAAGGTCTTTGAGAAATCACCTGCGATCTGGCGCACCACGATGTCGGCCATTTCGTAGCCCGGGGCCACCAGGCCATACACCATGTTGTTGTGTACCGCCACTTCGCCGATGGCGAAAATATTTTCGTCGTTGGTTTGCAAAAAGTCGTTCACCACCACGCCACCGCGCGGATGCACTTCGAGGCCACATCCTTTTGCCACCTCGTCGCGGGGGCGGATGCCGGCGGAGATCACCAGCATTTCGATGGGAAGGAACGAGCCATCCACAAATTCAAGACCGTCCAGCTTGCCGTTGCCGGCGATCTCTTTGGTACTCTTATTCAGGTGAACGGCAATGCCGAGTTGTGAAAGCTTGTGTTGCAGGATCACAGAACCCTGCTCATCGAGTTGCCGCGGCATGAGACGCGGGGCAAACTCCACGATGTGGGTCTCCAACCCCAGGTCCACCAGCGCTTTGCCGGCTTCAAGCCCCAGCAGTCCGCCTCCCAACACCGCCGCGCGGGTCACTTTCTTTCCATAGTCAATGATCTGGTTCAGGTCTTCAATGGTGCGATACACAAACACGCCGTCGCGCTCCACGCCCTTCACATTAGGAACGAAGGGGCTGGACCCGGTGGCCAGCACCAGGTAATCGTAGCGGTCCGTTTTACCCGTATGGGTAGTGATGGTCTTTTGTTGCCGGTCTATTTCTGTCACCAGTTCGCCGGTGTGCAATACAATATGGTGTTCCGCATACCACGATGCCGGCGCCATCAGAAGATCTTCGGCGGTTTTGCCGGAGAAAAAACTGGTGAGGTGCACCCGGTCATAGGCCGGCCTCGGCTCCTCTCCATACACGATCACTTCGGCAGCCACACCTTGCTTACGTAGCTTTTCACAAAACTTGTAGCCTACCATTCCATTCCCTACGACGATGATACGTTTCATTGCAAACGATTTAAGTAATAAATGGACAAATATTACGTAATTATACGTATTTAATGCCGTAGATAACAAATGTTTTTACGTATTATTACGTAAATATTTTAAACCTATGGTCAAAGAAAGAAAGGTGATCATTATGGGAGCCGGCCCTGGCGATCCGGACCTGATCTCTGTTAAAGGCGTGAAAGCTCTGAAGCAAGCCGATGTCATATTATATGACGCCCTGGTGGCGCCCGAGCTGCTGGAATACGCAGCGCCCCAGTGTAAGCGCGTGTTTGTCGGAAAACGAAAAGGCAAAAAGGAATTTTCACAAGACGAGATCAATCAACTCATTGTCTTCTATGCCATTCGCCACGCCTGCGTGGTACGGCTAAAAGGCGGCGATCCTTTTGTTTTTGGCAGAGGGCATGAAGAGCTGGCCTACGTCACGCGGCGCGGATTGCGGGCCGAGATCATCCCGGGCATATCCAGTGCGTTGGCTGCACCGGCGTCCGTGGGTATTCCCCTGACCAAGCGGGGTGTGAATGAAAGTTTTTGGGTGGTCACAGGCACGTTGTCTTCGGGAGAGATCGGTCATGATCTTTTCCTGGCGGCGCAATCGTCGGCCACGGTCGTGGTGCTTATGGGGATGTCGCAATTGCCGGAGATCGCTGCGCTCATCAGCAAGGAACGCTCACCTGATGAACCCATGGCGATCGTTCAAAATGCGACTACGATAAATCAAAAAAGTATCACAGCCTGTGCCTCCACCATCGTGGCGGAAGCCGCCCTGCAAGAGATCGGAACGCCTGCGGTGATCGTGATCGGCAAAGTCGTGACGGAACGCCTGCCACAGGTCTCACAATTTGTTTCTGTACATGCCGCAAAACCTTTAACACGCTGAACCATGACGGCACTCGCCATCGAATATTTCAAGTTTGAAGAAGATTTTGTCGAAGACAATGTCCGGTGCATCCCGATGATTGTCCGCTTTAAGCTCGACGCTTGTGGGGTGAAGTTGAAGCTGGCCGAGTGGAGCAAGTTTTCTCCCGAAGAACGGGAAGCCCTTGCGGTGGCGCCATGTCATTCGGAAGAGCAAACGGATCGCTATCGCAGCTATTTGCAGCACCTCATCTGGTGGCGCACGGGCAACAAAGCCACGCCCATCGCCATTGGCGAAAATCCACCGTGGTCGGTGCTCTCGTCGATACCGGAATTGCTATTGCAGAAACTTTATGAATGTGGCTATGCGATTTCGCTGGCACAATGGCAAGGCCTCAGCACGCTGCAACGCTTTGCCTTGTTGAAACTGAGCAGTTCGGGTCACGAGCACAAGAACCTCGCAAAAGCGTTGCAAGAGTTCAACCTGGTCAAAGACCCGGCGGCAGTTGATGCGGATAATTGATATTTTCAAAAAGCGTCGGATCCTCCATCGCGATGTGCTTCACTTCGGGCGAGCGTAAAAACGACCGGGGGCTGATGTTTCCTTCCTGCGCATTTTCCAACAAAAGCGGGAACGCTGCCGGCTCCCAGAGGGTGAGCAACGGTTCGGGCGCATTTTCGAGCGGATGAAGAAAACAGGTGGCCAAACGGTTTGGGTCGCGCTGTGAAAGCAGGGTTTGGAGGGCCCGGGAGGTGATGTTGGGCATATCGACGGCCACGACCAGCCAGGCTTTGTCCGGGTGCAGGGCGAAGGCGCTGAGGATGCCGTTTATGGGTCCGCCAAAATCATAGCGGTCGGGCAACGGATTTAGCTGTTTGGGAATTTCCTGCTCTTTGCGACAGGACGTGAACACGTTCTCGCAACAATCCGATAACAAATCGAATACGTATTGGCGCTGCGGCTTGCCCTCGTGGTAAGCAATCAGGGATTTGTCTTTCCCCATGCGCGTGCTTTTGCCGCCGGAGAGAACCAGGCCGTAGGGAATGTTCATGGTGTTAATAAACGCATGTTCCGCTTCTCCTGCAAATCTGGATACCGTCCGAATACGTTGCCACGTAGCGGAATCGGCCGGTTCAGCGCGCTCCTTTCATATAAAAAAACCCGTTTTTTAGGCCCCGCGGTTGTACCTTCGCCTTACGATGAATATTTCTGAGCTTAGCTTAAAGCGGCCCGTGCTGGCCGTGGTGATGAACGTCATCATTGTGATCTTTGGCGCCATTGGGTTCTCCTTCCTGGGCGTGCGCGACTATCCTGCCATTGATCCACCCAACATCAGCGTCCGCACTTCCTATTCGGGTGCGAATGCCGATATCATCGAATCCCAGATCACCGAGCCCCTCGAGAAATCTATCAACGGCATTGCCGGCATCAAGAACATTTCGTCCAACTCCAGCCAGGGCGTCAGCAGCATCAACATCGAGTTCAATCTCGGCGTGGACCTGGAAGCGGCCGCCAACGACGTGCGCGACAAAGTTTCGCAGGCCATGCGCCAACTGCCGCAGGATTTGGATGCTCCCCCCGAGGTATCGAAAGCAGATGCCGGTTCGGATTATATTATTTCAGTCTCCGTTCAGAGCAGCGCGCGCAATCAACTCGAGCTCACCGAATACGCTACAAACATTCTCATGGAACGGTTTCAAACCATTCCGGGTGTGAGCTACGTTCGCATCCTCGGTGAAAAGAAATACGCGATGCGGATCTGGCTCGATCCCAGTAAACTCACCGCCTACAGCCTTACTCCACTGGATGTGCTGGACGCGTTGAACAAAGAGAACGTCGAATTGCCCTCCGGAAAAATTGCGGGCGATGCCACGGAACTCACGGTGCGCACCTTCGGCCGCTTGTTCTCCGAAGACGACTTCAACAACGTGCGCATTAAGACGGGTCCGACCGGCTCGATTCGCTTGCGCGACGTGGGCAGCGCGGTGTTGGGTCCTGAAAACGAAGAGATCATGCTAAAGGGCCGGCTCGTGCCCATGATCGGCGTGGCCCTCATCCCCCTGCCCGGTTCGAACTATGTGGAGATCGCCGACGAATTTTACAAGCGCCTCGACAAGATCAAAAAAGAAGTTCCCAACGATATTACGCTGACCATCGCTACCGATCAAACGATCTTCATCACACGGTCGATCCACGAAGTACAGGAAACACTCATCCTATCCTTCCTCCTGGTCGTGTTGATCGTTTTCTTGTTCTTCAGAGATTTTATCATCGCCATACGCCCCCTGATCGATATCCCTGTGTCGCTCATCGCCACGTTTTTTATTATGTATGTGGCAGGCTTCTCTATCAACGTGCTCACCATGCTGGGCATCGTGCTGGCCACCGGCCTGGTAGTGGACGATGGCATCGTGGTGACGGAGAATATTTACAAGAAGCTGGAAGGCGGCATGAACAAGTTCAAGGCGGCCCGCGAAGGGTCGAAGGAAATTTACTTTGCCGTGATCTCCACGTCCATTACCCTGGCCGTGGTGTTCCTGCCCATCATCTTTATGCAGGGCTTTGTCGGACGTTTGTTCCGGGAGTTCGGGTTTGTGGTGGCCGGCGCTGTGTTGATCTCCTGCTTTGTGTCGTTGACCTTGACGCCCGTGCTGAGTGTGAAACTGACCCGTGATCACCGGAAGAAAACGAAGTTCTATACATTGACCGAACCGCTTTTCAACGGCATGGAGAATGGCTATCGCCGATCGCTCACCGCCTTCATGAAAGTTCGTTGGGTGGGTGTCGTGATCATCGTGCTTTGCGTAGCCGGTTCCTACTTTATGATCAAGGTGTTGCCTTCGGAACTGGCGCCCCTGGAAGACCGCAACCAATTCCGGATGACAGTTTCGGCGCCGGAAGGGATGTCGTTCGAATACATGGATAAGTACATCGACGGCCTCACAGAATTTGTGATGGACTCGGTGCCCGAAGCAAACATTGTGTACTCCATGGCGGGCAGCGCCGGCGGCGGAACCAGCGGCGGGGTCAATAGCGGTTTTGTGCGCACCTTCCTGAACGACCCCAACGAGCGTCAGCGTTCGCAGCAAGACGTTGTGAACATGATCAACAGAAACCTCTACCGGTTTCCGGCGGGCAAAGCGTTTGTTGCACAAGAGCAAACCATTTCCACGAATCGCCGCGCCGGCCAGCCCGTGCAGTTCGTGATCCAGAACAACAACTTTGAAAAGCTGACGGCCGCCCTGCCCAAGTTCCTGGAAGCTGCCGGCAACAACCCCACGCTACTGGGCGTGGACACCGACCTCAAATTTAACAAGCCCGAACTCCGCATCGTCATCAACCGCCTGAAAGCCACCGAACTCGGCGTGAGCGTGGCCGACATCTCGGAGACACTACGGTTGGCCTATAGCAACCTGCGCTTTGGCTACTTCACCAAAGACGGCAAACAATACCAGGTGATCGGCCAGGTGGACCGCATCAACCGCGACGAACCCGACGACCTCAAAGCACTCTTTGTCCGCACCACGTCCGGCGACCTCATCTCGCTCGACAATGTGGTCACCATCGAAGAATCCACGACACCACCGGCCCTCTATCACTTCAACCGCTACCGCTCCGCCACCATCTCGTCGGGCCTGGCGCCCGGCAAAACCATTGGCGACGGCGTGAAAGCGATGCAAGAGATCGCCGCTACCGTGTTAGACGACAGCTTCACCACCTCGCTCAGCGGCTCGTCGCGCGACTACGCCGAAAGCTCAAGCAACACCGCATTTGCCTTTGTGCTGGCCCTGGTACTCATCTATCTCCTGCTGGCCGCGCAATTTGAAAGTTATATCGACCCGTTCGTGATCATGCTCACCGTGCCCCTGGCCATGACCGGAGCGTTCCTGGCCCTGCTCCTCTTCGGACAAACCATCAACATCTTCTCCGAGATCGGCATCATCATGCTCATCGGCCTCGTCACGAAAAACGGCATCCTCATTGTGGAATTCGCCAACCAAAAACGAGAAGAAGGCATGAACAAACTCGAGGCAGTGATCGAAGCCTCCAAACTAAGACTCCGCCCCATTCTCATGACCAGCCTCGCGATGGCGCTGGGATCTTTGCCGCTGGCGTTATCGCTGGGGGCTGCCTCCAGCAGCCGCGTGCCGTTGGGACTTGTTATTGTCGGCGGGGTGATCTTTTCGTTGATCCTTACTTTGTTTGTTATTCCTGCGATGTATTCGTTCCTGGCGCGGAAAAAGCGGCATCATGATCCTGAGGAAGAGGATGAGGCGATTGTCGAGAAGGATTTGGTTTACGAGGATTGAGGGTTTTGATGTCGCCGTTGTTGGTGTCTTTCACCAGGAACGCATTCAGCATCCTGTCGCCGTTGTTGGTGTTCTTCACCAACAACTCATTCAGCATCCCACCACTTTTTAGTGAACGCCATATACGGGTACGGGTACAATTCCAACCCAGCACCATTCCAATGTCCAAATACCCCGGTTGTTGGCGTTCCGCCAACAACCTTTTTTCAGCATCCCCGCGTAATCTGAAGACATGGTGCACTGAATAGACCATGCAAAAAAACGCCACATCACATTCTGTGGTGATTTTTGCGCGCCCTCTTATTGATGATGGGGGGCACACCGAAAGGGAGATTGTTGGTGGGACACCAACAACCGGGGTGGGAATCATCGGATGGGAATGGGTATGATCGTGGAGCGGGGCATAAACAGGAACTTATCAAGGGGGATTGGTGGTGGGGTGATCATCCGATTCATGGGGGATGTACACCGAGTGGAGTTGTTGGTGAAGAACACCAACAACGGCGGCAGGATGTGGCCGGTCTTATTAATGATGGGGGCACACCGAAAGGAGGTTGTTGGTGGGACACCAACAACCGGGGTGGGAATCATCGGAATGGGATGGGGTTGATCGTGGAACGGGGCATAAACAGGAACTCATCAATGGGGATTGGTGGTGGGGCGAATCACCCGATTCATGGGGGATGCACACCGAATGGGGTTGTTGGTGAAGAACACCAACAACGGCGGGGGCGTTATTCAGCAAACGTGTGCGGGTGCCTTTGGAGGGGCTTAAATCGCCTTTCACAAAAATAGTTGCTGTTTGGGGTGGGAATCGGGAACGGAATGCCGTTGGTTTCGTTTAACAATTTTGTTAAACATAAAAGATAAGTGAGTACAATTCCCGAAGCCCAGACGGAGGCCGTGATCAAAGAGAAAGCCAAATCGCTGTTTTTTCAGAAAGGCTTTTTGAACGCGACTACCCAGGAGATTGCCGACGAGGCCGGCGTCAACCGGGCCCTGATACACTATTATTTCCGTTCGCGCGACCAATTGATGGACACGCTGCTGGAGGAGGCCGTCAATGAGAAGCGCGAAAAGGCGCGTGCCGTGCTGTCGTCGGCGTTGCCGTTCCGGGAGAAGATCAGCCTGTATATCGACATCGTGGTGGAGTATGGGTTGAAATACCCTTTCCTCGAGAATTTCATCATCACGGAAACGGCGCGTAACCCCGAGAAAGTGAAGGTGTTGTGCCAGACCAAGATCAAGTCGAGCGACCTGATCCGGAAAGACCTCGAAGAGGAGATCGCCAAGGGACGGTTGCTGCCCATCACGGCCGAGCATTTTGTGATCAACCTGATCTCGTTGTGTAACTATCCCCTGTTAGCCAAAACCGTTTTGCAGAATATGCACGGCATGAGCGACACCGCTTACCGAAAATTTTTGCAGGACCGAAAAGAAATTATTTATCACGCCATATTTCATGAACCTCTGCCCCGCATCACCCGTAAAGAAGAGCATCCTCATCATCCTAAACCCGCTAAACAATAATAGAACGACGCAATCCCTTATGTACCACCCAACGCAAACAAAACGAAAACTGATTCATTGGCTCCTGGCGCCGGCCTTGCTCCTCTCCGTGGTGGCGAGGGCTCAGCAGCAGCCACCGCAGGACAGCCTCTTACAAAACCCCACCCTCGACAAGGTGGTGGAATATGCCCTCACGCATCAACCCCAGGTGCAGCAAGCCTTGGCCGATCAGGAAATCACCGACCGGATCATCCAGGGCAAACTGGCGGATTGGTATCCTCAACTGAATTTCAACGCCAACTATCAGCGAAACATCGATCTGCAAACCAGCATCATCGGTGGTAACCCGATCAAGTTTGGTGTCAACAACACCTCGTCGCTGCAATTCACCGGCACGCAGACCATCTTCAACCGCGATGTGCTGCTGGCCCGGAGCACGGCTTCCAAGGTGAGGATCCAGGCCAGTCAGAACACCAGCGCTAACAAGATCGACGTGGTGGTCAATGTCACGAAGGCTTTCTATGATGTGCTGGCCACCTCCCAGCAGATCCGCGTAGGCGAAGAAGACATCATCCGCCTGCAACGCAGCCTCAAGGATGCCACCGCGCAATACAACGCCGGCGTTGCGGACAAGACCGACTACAAACGCGCCACCATCCTGCTGGCCAACGCCAAGGCTACGCTGAAAACCAACCAGGAGATGCTGGTCTATAAACAAGAGCTGCTGAAAACACTCATGGGCTACCCGGTGAAGGGCGGGCTTGAAATTGCCTACGACACCCTCCAGATGGAACGCGAGATCGAACTGGACACCACGCAGACCCTATCCTATGCAAGCCACATCGACTATAAATTGATGATCACGCAACGCGAACTGCAGGAAGCCAACGTGAAATACGCCTGGTGGGGTTTCATTCCTTCGCTGAATGCTTTTGGTGCCTATTTTATGAACTACCAAAACAACAACTTCGGTGAGCTCTATAACCAGCGGTATCCCAACTCCTATGTGGGCGCCACGTTCTCCTTCCCCATTTTCCAGGGCATGAAACGCGTAGCCAAAATACAGGAACAACGGTGGACGCTGCGCAAGCTGGACTGGTCGGTAAAGAACCTGGAAAGCAATCTCAGCACGGAGTACACCCGTTCGCTGGCGGCCTACAAGAGCAACCTGGCCACCTACCTGGCCTTGAAAGAAAATGTGGATCTTGCCCGCGAGGTCTACGACGTCATTCAACTCCAATATAAAAGCGGCATACGCGCCTACCTCGACGTGACGGTGGCCGAAACGGATCTGCGCACGGCGCGCATCAACTATTTCAACGCGCTGTACCAGGTGCTGGCCAGCAAGATTGACGTACAAAGAGCTTTAGGACAAATCAACTATTAATTCAAATCTTCTCCCTATATGTTATTGAACACATTACAACGCTATACAATGCTAAGCCTCTTGCTGGTGGCCGCGGCCTGTGGTAAGAAAAATCAGCAAGGTCAACAAGGGCCGCCCGCCGTGAACGTGGTGGTGAAACCTTCCACGACAACGGATGCTATTTATTATGAAGAGTATCCCGCGGTGGTTCGTGCCCTCAATGAAACGGAATTGCGTGCACAAGTGAATGGCTATATCACCGCCATCCATTTCACGGAAGGCTCGAAAGTGCACAAAGGACAGAAACTCTATTCCATCGATCAGCAACAATACGAGGCCACCTACGAGCAGGCGCAGGCCAACCTGAAAGTGCAGGAGGCCAACCTCGATAAAGCACAGAAGGACGTGGAGCGCTATCGCGAGCTGAACAAGAGCGATGCCATCGCCAAACAACAAGTGGACTATGCCGAGGCCACCTATGCTGCGGCACAACGCCAGGTGGATGCCGCCAAGGCGGCCATGCGCAGTGTGCAGACCAACGTGCGCTACTCAACCATCAGCGCACCGTTCGATGGCACCATCGGCATCTCTAATGTGCGTTTGGGCGCAGCGGTCTCCGCCGGTCAAACCTTGCTGAACACGATCTCGTCTGATGATCCCATCGCCGCTGATATCGCCGTGGATCAAAGGGAGATCCTTCGCTTCACACAACTCTTTGCCCGAAAAGGTGTGAAAGGTGATTCCACTTTCCGCCTCGCGGTGGGAACAGATCTGTATCCGGAACCCGGACACATCAGCGTGATCGATCGCGCCGTGGATCCGCAAACCGGTTCCATCAAAATGCGTTTGGTGTTCCCGAACCACGATCACCTGCTCCGGTCTGGGATGAGCGCTACCCTGCGTGTGCTGGCCTCGTCGGCCAAGTCCATTGTCATACCCTACAAGGCGGTGACCGAACAACTGGGTGAGTTCTATGTCTACGTGCTGGCCGACAGCAACAAGGTGACACAGCGCAAAGTCGTGCTGGGCACCCAGGTGGGCAAAGACATCGTCATCAAAAGCGGTCTCAGCGAGAATGAGTCCGTGGTGGTGGAAGGGGTTCAAAACCTTCGCGAAGGATCGGTGGTAAACACCGCGCCTCCGGCTGCCGCCGCCACTGCCAAAACAAAATGACCCGTATAACCTTACAGAAGAATCCATGATAGCAGATGTATTTATAAAGAGACCCGTCACCGCCATCGTCATATCGGTCGTGCTCGTCTTGGTGGGCCTCATTGCCATGAGCACGCTGCCCATCTCGCAATACCCCGACATCACACCGCCCACGGTTTCCATCACCGGTATCTATACCGGGGCGGACGCGCAGACGGTGGAACAGACCACCACCACGGCCATCGAGACGCAGGTGAACGGAACCCCGGGCATGATGTACATGTCCAGCAACAGTACGGGTAGCGGGCAAAGCGCGATCACCGTAACGTTCGACATCGGTACGAACATCGACATCGCTACACTCGACGTGCAAAACCGCGTGAGTGTGGCCGAGCCGACGTTGCCCGAACTGGTACGCCGTCTCGGTGTTACCGTGCGGAAACGCAACCCCAGCATCTTCCTGGTGCTCGCGTTGTATTCCCCAAATGGCACGCACGACGCTACCTTCATCGGCAACTTCGCCAACATCTATTTGAAAGATGCCTTGCTTCGCGTGAAAGGTGTGGGTGATATCGTGTCGCTTGGCGATGACTTCGGTATGCGCATTTGGCTCAACCCCGAAAAGCTCGCCAGCCTCAACATGACCCCGGCCGAAGTCACGGCTGCCCTCACCGAACAAAACCTGCAGATTGCTGCAGGCTCGATTGGCGGCAACCCGCAACGAAACGTTCAGGCTTTTGAATACAACGTGCTCACGAATAGCCGCATCAACAAGAAAGAAGATTTCGAGAACATCGTTGTGCGCACGAACCCTGCACAAGGTAACCTGGTGTACCTGAAAGATGTGGCGCGCGTAGAGCTGGCCAAGTTCAACTATGGCAACAACCCTTTTGTGGATGGCAAACGCGGCGCCTTCATGCTGCTGTACCTCGCTCCGGGTGCCAACGCGCTCACGACCAACGAAGGCGTGATGTCCGTGTTGGGTGAACTGAAAAAGAACTTTCCGAAAGACATCGATTATCTTATTCCGTTGGAGACCACTTCCGTGGTACAAGTATCCATCGAGGAAGTAATCACCACCCTGCTGGAAGCGCTCACGCTCGTGATCATCGTAGTGTTCCTCTTCCTGCAGAACTGGCGCGCCACGCTCATTCCCGTGTTGGCCATTCCCGTTTCGCTGATCGGTACATTCATCTTCTTTATACCCTTGGGCTTCACGATCAATACCCTTACGCTGTTTGCTTTCGTGTTGGCCATCGGTATTGTGGTGGACGATGCCATTGTGGTGGTGGAAGCCATACAGCACAATATGGATCATGAGAAGCTTTCGCCGAAGGACGCGACCGTGAAGGCTATGAAAGATATTTCCGGTCCCGTAATCGCCATCGCCCTGATCCTCGCCGCCGTGTTTGTGCCGGTGGGATTTGTGCCGGGCATTGTGGGCAAGCTCTATCAGCAATTTGCCATCACCATTGCCGTGTCGGTGATCATCTCCGCCTTTGTGGCCTTGTCGCTGACCCCGGCGTTGTCGATGCTCATGCTGAAGCCTGCCAAGAAAGAAGAAGAGAAAAATTTCCTCGACCATTTCTTTGATCGCTTCAACAACGGGTTCAACAAACTGTCGCATTCGTATACACGCGGTGTGAACTCCTGGATCAAACGCACACCCTATGTCATCGTGATGATGATCTGCTTGTTTGCCGGTCTCTACATCCTGTTTAAAAACAAACCCACGGGCTTTATTCCTACGGAAGACGAAAAGCGTGTGATGGTGACCTACGAATTGCCGGAGGGAACTTCCACCACGCGCAGCATCGAGCTGATGCAGGAGATCCAAAGCCGTATTCGCAGTCTCCCTGCCGTGAAAGTGGTGGGTGGTCTGGCCGGTTTGAACATCCTTACGTTCTCCAACAAATCGAATGCGGGCACCGTGTTTGTGAACCTGAAGCACTGGGATGAGCGCGATCCGAAAACCGAGAGCGTGCCCGCCGTGATGGCCGAGATCCAACGACGCACCGCCGACATTAAGGAAGCGCGTATCCTCGCCATCTCGCCGCCGGCTATTCCGGGCTTGGGTCAATCGTCGGGTTTCACGTTTGAATTGCAGCAGACCACCAGCACGGACGACATCCGTAAATTTGAAGCTACGATGCGTCAATTCCTGGGCGCCGTCAACCAGCGTCCCGAGATCGCCGTGGCCTACTCCTTCTTCACCGCCCGCACACCCGGCTACCAGGTGGACATCGACAAGGAGCGCGCCAAGAAACTCGGCGTGAACGTGGCCGAAGCCTACAACACATTGTCGACCTTGTTGGGAAGTGCCTACGTGAACGACTTCAACATCTATGGCCGGAACTTTCGCGTGGTGGCCCAGGCCGACACACTCTTTCGCAGAAACATTGCCGACGTCGGCAACTACCGCGTTCGAAACAGCGCCGGGGGCATGGTGCCGCTTAGCGCCATCATCACCTCGAAAGTGATTGAGACCCCTGCGAACATCACGCACTTCAACCTGTATCGCACGGCCGAGATCATGGGGGCTGCCAAACCCGGCTACAGCAGTGGCCAGGCCATCGAGGCCCTGCGTGAAGTGGCCGCCCAAGTGCTGCCGGCCGGCTACAGCTATGAATTCTCCGGTATGAGCCGCGAAGAGATCAAGGCGGGTAACAGCACCGGTATCATCTTCGCCATCTCGATCGTATTTGTGTTCCTCTTCCTGGCCGCACTGTACGAAAGCTGGTCGGTGCCGTTCTCGGTCTTGTTTGCCGTGCCCATCGGTGCGTTCGGATCCATCCTAACCCTCACGTTCCTGCCCAGCCTGACCAATAACATCTATGCGCAGATCGGGTTGATCACGCTCATTGGACTGGCGGCGAAGAACGCCATCCTGATCGTGGAGTTTGCTAAGGAACGCGTTGACCGTGGAATGGACATCGTTGCTGCCACGCTCGAAGCTGTGCAGTTGCGTCTACGTCCCATCATCATGACATCGCTTGCCTTCATCCTCGGAGTGTTGCCGCTGGCCTTCTCGTCGGGTGCCGGTGCTGAAGCGCGCAAGACGATTGGTTGGACGGTGGCCGGGGGTATGCTCGCCGCCAGTTCACTCGCCATCTTCGTGGTGCCGGTGTTGTTCGTATTCATCACTAAGATCGCTTTCCGCAGAAGAGAAAGAAAAGCTGCCCTGGAAGCGTCTTAACAACGCGTGCCCAGTGTAGACATGACTTGATTTAATTTTTAAGGTCAATAAAAAAATCCCGGAGTATTCGCTCCGGGATTTTCTTTTTATAACCAGCTAGTTCATCTTTCATTCACCGTTCACCATGCGCTGGCTTTGTCCAGTTTGGCAATGGCCTCGGCACTTAGTTTCAACTCCGTCGCCTTTACAAAGGCGTTCAACTGTTCCAGGCTTGTGGCGCTGGCAATCGGGGCCGTGACCGACGGACGCGCCAGGAGCCACGCCAACGCAATGCTAGCCTGGGATGTTTGGTATTCACCGGCAATTTCGTCGAGCGCTTTCAAAATGTTCAGGCCCCGGGGGTTCAGGTATTTGGCCATGCCGCCACCGCGGGCACTTTTTGTGAAATCGCTTTCCGAACGGTATTTGCCGGTGAGAAACCCAGCGGCCAGGGAATAGTAGTTGATCACGCCCAGCCCATGTTTTTGACATAGCGGCTCGAGTTCTTTTTCAAAACCTTCGCGGGCATACAGATTGTATTCGGGTTGGTACGTTTCATAGCGCGGATAGCCATGCCGCTGGCTCGCCTCCAGGGCGGCCTGCAAACGCGCGGCCGTGAAGTTGGATGCGCCGATGGCCCGTACCTTCCCTTGTTTGACCAATTGCGCGTAGGCTTCGAGGGTTTCTTCAACGGGTGTTTCTATCACGTCCCAATGGGTTTGATAAAGGTCGATATGATCGGTTTGGAGGCGGCGTAACGAATTTTCAACGGCTTGTAGAATATGGGCTTTCGAAATATCTTTTTTGCCCTGCCCCATGTCGCCACCCGCCTTTGTGGCCACCACCACTTGTGCGCGGTTGCCGCGTTTCTTCATCCAGTGGCCGATGATGGTTTCGGATTCGCCGCCGGCGTTGCCGGGCTTCCAACGGGAGTAGACATCGGCCGTGTCGATAAAATTGAAGCCGGCCCCTACAAATGCATCGAGCAGTTGAAAGGAGGCAGCTTCGTCCAATGTCCAGCCGAAAACATTTCCGCCAAAGGTCAAGGGTGCCACCGCGATCCCGGATTTACCTAATGTTCGTTTTTGCATGTCATTTGAGATTATGCGCTCAAGGTAAAAAAAACGTTTGTCCGTCTGCTCACCTTGCCGTTTTTCTTAGCCTCAAATTTTTATCCGAATGACTGTCAGTAAGGCTCATCGCAACGTTCCGCTTCAAGGTATTTGTTGCCGGATGCAACGGGCTGTTGTCTTTCAACCGAAGCTTCCCCCGGCGGTCCATCCAAACCCTGCACAACTTCGTCCCGACCATCCCAAATTAACTTTCAAAAAAAGGCCTTGCCTCTTGATAACTTAAAAAAATAATGGTCAATTGTAACAGATTCCCCAACGTGGCCGCCAGCGGCATGCGGACGGAAGGGATCCTAACTGCTCCCCGCCATGATAAACCGTTTGCTCCCCGTCCTGGCCTGCTCCCTGCTCCTCGCCTGCGGTCACCAACAACACACTGCCGAAGTAGCGACCGACGCCATCAGGCCCCCCGTCATCACCGACAATGTGCTCTACACGGCCAGCACCCCTGCCCTGTGGATCAACCCCATCAACCCGGAACAAAGCCTCATCCTCGGCACGGACAGCGACACGAACGGTGGACTCTATGCTTTTGGCCTCCAGGGAAAGATGCAGAAAGAGCGTTGTGTTATCCCCCTGAAACAACCCCACAGTGTCGACGTAGCCTATGGCTTTGCGCTGGGCGACTCCACGGTCGACATGGCCATCGTCACCGAAGCCACCACGCAACGCCTACGCGCCTTTCGCCTTCCGGGCATGAAACCAATCGACGGCGGCGGCATGCCCGTCTTTGAAGGAGAAACCGGCGAAGGCTTTCGCGAACCTGGTGCCATGGCATTATACAAACAACCCTCCACCGGAAAACTCTATGCCTTTGTGGCCCGCAAAAACGGCCCGACGGATGGCGGCTTTGTGTGGCAATATTTGTTGGAAAATAAATCCGGTACGCTCAGCGCATCGGTGGTCAGGAAGTTTGGAACCTATAGCGGCGAGAAAGGCGTATTCGCCATGGCTGTTGATCCTGCTCTTGGCTATGTGTATTACACCGATGCCGGCATTGGCGTGAGAAAATATTACGCCGACCCTGAAAAAGGCAATGATGAGCTCGCTTTGTTTGCCAACACAGACTTTGCCGAGAACCAGAGCGGCGTGGCGATCTATCCGGCCAGTGACCATTCGGGGTACATTCTCGTCAGCGACCAACAGGCCAATCGCCTTCATATCTTTTCCCGCGAAGGCGCCGCTGGCAACCCGCATCAGCACACCTTGATCAAGAGCGTTAATATCGCCACGCTGGAAAGTACCGGGTCCATAGTTTCGACTGCTCCGTTGAATCCTACTTTTAAGTCGGGTTTGTTTGTCGCGGGGTCGTTAGACCGGACGTTTCATTTGTACCGGTGGGAGGACATTGCGGGGAAGGAGTTGAAGGTGGTGGTGGATTCGGTTAAGGTGCAGTGATCTTGCAATGCTCCAAGTCCTTACCGCACCAAAGGTCAAATTCTAAAAGTGCTACCTATTATTGTAACAAAAACTATAGGCCGCCAAGTCCCTTCACAAAAGACGAATCCTGTTCACTAACCGGATGAGCAAACTATCGTGTCCCCACGTGTAATGTAACATAGTTTTTTTAAACAATTTTAGTCCAGCCTCTACGCACCTTTCTTTGAATTTTTTCCTGTTTCCGATACTTTTAGATATCGTTATAGGAATAGATTGGTTGCCCTGATATTACGTGTAGCAGCCGAGTTGGCTTTCAATGTAACCCTCACCGCCGACGACCACCAACTCGACTACAGTTTTTTTCCCTCAGAGTTTCGCGCATCTCAATGTATTGTTTCACGCCTAACGAGAAAATTTTAATGCCCAAAAACTGAGTACCACAACGATAGCAACCTATGAACTTTCTCATCTACAGCGAACGGCTAGCCTATCTACACGATCTGGCAGTTAAAGGCGGATTGAGATCCCCCGAACAATTGTGCGCAAAATTCGAGTGCTCGGAACGAACTATAAGAAGAATGATCCATCATTTGCGGCAGCGGGGCGTGCACATCGAGTATGATAAAAAGAGAAAAAAATATATTGTATCGAATTAGCGGGACATGTTTTGTCCGTCAAAGAAGTTTTCTTAGCGCCTGGAAAAGATAATAACGTTACCATGAAATATCTCGTTGAAAAATTCCTGGAAAACCCACGCCGATCATACCTAAAGGAGTCACTGCTGAATTCTGCAACGAACAAGAAGCACTTGATCTACTTTACCATTGTTGACGACCTCCAAAAATTGTTTTCGGATTTACCCGAAACCGAGCTACAAAGGCTAGCCTTTATTAACTACAGTTATTTTAGGGGTGTTCTTCTCATCGACTCCGTGGCCGACGGTGACTCGAATAGCCCGGGAAAGGCAATGTTTGAGGCTATGGCCCTTATAGAAGCATCGCTCCAGGAGCTGGCGTGGCTAATTGACGCCGATAGCGCATTTTGGCCAAAGTATAATCATTCAAAGACGCAATATGCGCAGGCCGTCATGTTGGAGAAAAAAATTTCCAGTCAAGGCCCACCGATAGATAAAAGTCTCTTCGAAACCATTTATGAAGGTAAATCGGCAACGCTTGCTTACAACTTGATCGATGCGCTAGATGCCCTGGGTAAAACTTCCCATATCGAACGGGTGAATTCCCTCAAGCTACTTTTAAAACACATCCATTTGGCCTATCAGTTCAAGGATGACATCGATGACTTCAAATCTGACCTCGCAAAGTCCCAATACACGTATGCCATTCACCTGGTCAATTCAAGCCTGCAAGCCCTGGGACATCAATCCGGTAACGACTTCAAATACAAGTATTTGTTCACATCTGGAATTGCCCAGACGCTTTTGCAAGAATCCACTCATCATTTCCATCGTGCACTAGCCATAGCGCAGGAGCTTGATCTTAACATGTTCTGTTCTCATATCCAATCAGAGCTTCACTTATGCCGTGCGCAGGTGTCTGAAATCAATGCTTTGATCTACAAAACAAAGGTTAAGTTATCGAAGAGTTCGCTTCCTCTATTAACGAAAGGAGCCTCAGCCCTCGACGAGCAATTAAAGTTGTCTATCGAAAAGGCAACAGAGTATCTCTTTCAAAACACCACGCCAAACGGTCAGTGGGAAGACTTCCTGACCAGCGCCGGGCTAAGCAACTATTGGGTCACAGCCTACACGTATTACCATTTGATCAAGCACAACATAAAAGTACCCTTCAAACCATCGCTTGAAGGGTCTTTTAACGATACGCTCGTTTCTGATGGCGACACGTTGACTTTTACCATTGCCGCCCTTGCCCTCCATGAGACAGAAAACCCCTCTTCGCAGTTAAAGAAGCATCTAGACCAATGGTTATTATTCAGACAGCCGGATGGAGGCTGGGCTACCTATGTCGACAAAGCGATGTTGCGCTCGAGGCTGAAACTGGACGACGAAATAAGCGTTGCTGGATGGATCCGTTCTAAACCCTGTGTCACAGCGGCGGCCTGCTGTGTCCTCGGCAGTTTTGCTGATCTCAAAAAAGAAAGAATCGCGGCCGAACAATATTTACTTGCGTGTCAGCATGCTGAAGGTTTTTGGGAATCCTATTGGTGGACCAGCGACATATACGCAACCTCCTGGGCCATACAAGCCTTAAACGATCGGCCGGGCTACACACAACAGTGTGAAAAAGCACTTTCCTGGTTAACAGGCACCAGAAATCATGAGAAAGGCTTTTGGAGCGACGACCATACAAATCTTCCAAACCCATTTTACACGGCATTGGCCGTTCAGGCTATTTTGGCCACGAAGAAAAACCTCAAAGATCTTGTTCAGTCCATACAATGGCTTTTACAACAACAAAAAGTCGACGGCAGCTGGCCTTCGACCCGAATCCTGGCCATCCCAGCAACCAACGTTCTTCATCGCGCCGAAGTCAAATCATGGCGAAACAGTTCATTTGGCGTGAATACACTTGTTGATGACCACAATCGCATTTTTACCACCGTTACTGCGCTAGGCGCTCTGTTAGCATGGAAACACAGTCATTCATAAAAGTACTGAAAGATGTCTCGGTACACCCCTTCGACAAAAGCCGGTGGGTGGCTTCCACTCCCGGGGGAAGAAATTTCCTCATCAATGAAAAAACTTCATTACTCTTAGCAACCTTAAGCAACTCATCAAACGCTGAAGAGGCGTGTAAAAAGTTTAACGAAAGGTCAAAAAATCATTTATCGTATCCGCTCTTTGAAGAAATAGCGACGGGATTGGCTAGAAAATTTGATACAAATGGGAACACTGAAAAGGCCGGCTATCTTTCATTAAAAATTGAGTTACTAAGTGCCAAGCTCATCGGGCGAATAGCCCAGCCGATTACGCGTGCCTTCCGATTGGTACCATTCCTATTCATCGCCGTGTTCTCATTAACCATAGTATCCTACTCATTGGCCACCGATCCGCTTGCACAGGAAGCCCCCGTAACGAATCAGGGCTTGGCTCTTCCTGTTATCCTCGTGTGGTTCTCGCTGTTCGTGCACGAACTTGGTCATATTGCGGCTTGCCGAAGTTTTGGGATCAGGCACGGAGGTGTCGGCGTTGGGTTCTATTTTATTATTCCCGTGGTATATGCCGACATTACTCAGATCTGGACGGGTTCAAAGTTATGCAGGATAATTACAAATCTGGCCGGCGTGTTTATGGAAGTGGCGTATGCTGCTGTGCTATGCCTGATGAGTCTGTACAGTAGCAATCCTGTTTATGTTTCGGCCGCCCTTGTCATTTGCCTCAAAGCGCTCCTGGAGCTCAACCCATTTGTGCGATTTGATGGGTACTGGCTGCTGTGCGACATTACCAATACACCTAACCTGATGAACCGGGCGACGTTGCAGTTAAAATCCGTTTTTCAGTGGCCGCCTAAACTTCAGCCTTCGATGACTTCGTTACTGATTTTCTGCTATGGCGTTGTCAATTATGTCTTTGCCGGTGCCTACATGGGATACATTCTTTCTACGCACTTCGTATCCGTCATAGAATTCCCCCAACGACTATTTCTAGTTGTGCGAAAAGCGCTGCTTTGGGAACTTCAGTTTACCGATTTGAAACAGGAAATGGTTCTGTTGATGCTATTCTATATTTTGATTTACAACACCCTGAAGAGAATTATCAGGTCTCTTATAAAGAAACAGCTGTCACCAAGAGGATTGTTGGAGTGAGATTTTCTTGTGTGAAAACGAATAAATCATTCCGAAACTTTAAATTTAAACAAGATGGAAAGTAAAACCGATGTATCGAAAAATGAGCACCTCGAGCTGGCGAAGGCTTTTGCCGTTGAAGAGCTTGAAGAAAGACTCGAATTTGGATCGTGGAGTTTGTCGGCCGAGGCCAGTTCGAACGGAACGGCCACGGCCAAAGCAACCTTCACATTCTAAAGAATCAAAAAAAGTACTAAACATCTAATCTAACATTCAAAATGGAAAATCAAATCAAACAAAAGGAAACAACGGCAATCGATCTTGCAAGAGTTTTCGAGATCGAAGAATTGGAAGAGAGACTTGAGTTCGGAACCTGGACGCTTTCTGCTGAAGGCAACTCAAACGGAACGGCCACCGCCAAGGCTACCTGGTCCTCTAAATAGTTTCTTAATGGGCAGGATGAAAATTCCTGCCCCCTTTCAAATACAAAACAATGACTTGTGAAAAATTACATCAACCTCCTTCTTTTCATCTATCCCACATGTGTCTTCGGGCAAATCACCATTGAAGGTACCGTGCAGGACAGGCAAAACGCCCCGGTCGCCTATGCCAGCATCAGTTATGTGAATGGAAAAGGGGGCACCATTAGCAACGAATTGGGGCAGTTCGTGCTTACCGTTCCCGCATTGCCTGTCGAACTGGAAGTGTCGCATGTGTCCTTTCTGAGGAGCAGCTATACGGTGCAAGATCCGGCACCAAAGATCACTATCTTTTTGGAACCTGCCGTTCATTACCTGACCGAAGTGACCGTCGATGGTAACGAAGCCGTGAGCATCATAAAACAGGCCTACGACCGTGCCGTGCAAGACAAACAAGTCTTTCAATACGGCAAGGCATTCTATCGTCAAACATCATTCGTAGATTCATCGCCGATCGAATTACTCGAAGCCTTCTACGATACTCGTTTCACTAACAATGGCATCGACACCTGGCGAATAACGCAGGGACGGTTTGCTAAAAGACCCATCAAGGGAAGCCTGGACTTTCTAAATTTTTCGGCGTACACCTCTCTTTCCGGAGTCTACCAGGAAACATCCAAAAAAATTCTTCTGCCCCTAAGCCGCGAAGGGCTCAATCAATACGACTTCGAGATCACAAATACCTACAATGCTGAAGACGGTGACCTGGTGGCGATTACCTGCAAGCCCCACCCCACGCTAGCGAAGCCTGCATTTGAAGGTCTTCTCTTCATCGACCGCAAAAGCAACCGAATCATGAAAATGATCGGAAAAGTGGCATTAGGAAGCCAGGGTGTAGAATTGACATTCAACCACAAGCCGTTACCCTATCAAAACCTGGTGCTGACTACCGAAATCGTATATCAAAAAACGCTTGCAAGCCAATTCGCCCTGTCGTACATAAGAATGGGGCTCGAAGTTACTTATACCATAGAAGAAATAACACACACCGCATCGGCCAGATCCCTATGCACGGTCTACACCTATGACGCCTCCTTGAGCAATTCCCGATTCAAAAAAGTATCGAAAAACACAAACGACCTAAAGACAATCAAAGGCGCTGGGTATAATGCAGCCTTCTGGAAGGACAATCCTATTGTCAAGCGCACGCCCATTGAGCAAGGAATTATCGAATCCTTCGAGGCAGAAGGTGCTTTTGGAAATTATCAGCCAGGCGATCAGGATTGACCAGCGACATCGAACATCCATCGCTTGACCATACGACTGCCTTCAAACTTTTATAGTCACGTTCTGAAAACGCGTTGCCAACGCCTTCTATGACGATTGTGTTTTTCATTTACCCCAGGTCAAAGCCAGGGCTATTATTTTATTTTGTTCGCTATAGAATTTACATAAATGTTCAACGTCACCATAAAACATAAGACATCACAGCCTCCTTCCTCCTTAAAAAATCACCTCGAAATATAAAATCACTGCAAAAAAAATACTATAATTACTTAGCCTTCTAATGACGAGTATTTTGCAAAAAACCTCTCCTATGAAGGCTACAAAAATCCCACCCCTGCCGGCACTTCGATTTCAATGCAAACGGCTCTGCAGAAAAAGTCGCAAAAGTCTCCATTTCAAAGCAATTCAAATCACGATTTCAAATGGAGCCGTCAGCCGAACAATATCGCTGGGTTAATGCCGTAGTGGCCGCTAAGGGATATCCGGCCGAAGTGCATTCAGGATATCTGGCTCGCGACAAAACACTCCTCGCCGTTCTCCCAAAAACAGGCGTCATAAACGACGGGTGGCACACGCCGGGAACCTCGCTCCTTTCCAGTGGTATCGGCGTCCCCTCGGAACTGTTCATTACATGGTTGTCCTACGCAGAAAAGAAATTCTGGAGGTTGGAAACACCACTGGATGCCGGCTTGATCGAGCAACTCTTTAAGAATAAATTTGCTAATTTAAGCCCCACCAACGACCCACTTCCCGCTGAAAGCTACAATCGCATAGTCATAGCCGTGGCTCCCGGAGGCATTGTCTCCGTATTTTTAAGAGGCACTCTCCGATGTATTGAAGTGGGACATTTCCAGGCCGTGGAAACGTTCGTAGCGGCGAACGATTTCTACGACAATCCATTCCGCGATAATCAAGAACAATTTTTTAATCGGTGGTATGACCATGTCGTACCTTTCGAAACAAAGGAATATCTAAAAACAAATTGTCTCCTCCCTTACACGCATTGGAGTCTCTTCCGGAAAAAGTATAACTACAGATTTATTCTCCAGTTCTATAAAATGGACAACGAGACGCAGCGCCATTGTCTCTATCTAAACGGCGAAGAAGAACAAATTCCAGGTAGTGGGTTAAACGGCTATGCCGTCCGTCCGCTACCCTGGAAAATAGATTTCGCATTCACAAAGATGAAGCGGTGGGTGGACGCCGAATTCGACCCTTCGGAATTATTAGAAGTTTTCCATGAAATCGACAAAGGAAGGCCAGGTTATATGCCCATTGATGTCGTCGGCGATCATCACATGAAGTTCAGCGCACATTACGAAGGGCAGGTTTTTCCCTTGACGAGGGTTAAAATCGGATTGTGGCTCATCAATCGATTCAAAATGCATTAAAACCTATCACTCTTCGGAATGGGCCGTACAAAAAAGGTCTCCCCGTTCCTATAAAAAAATCACCACTGCAAATTCATTTCAGTACCGTGTTGCATCTTGCCGCCGATGGGTTGCACCATCATTTCGCTATATTTTTATTCTAGGGGCTACCAAGAAATTGGTAGCCTTTTTTATGCCGATTAACCCAACCTGCGGCAATGGCGACAAACGCCTTTTGTCGTGTGACACCTTGATGTATCCTGCGCAACACCGGCTTGGTCTAAAAATCGAGCATCCGATGTGATTTGTGTCTTACTTGATGGTTGCAAAGAAATCAACCCATGGCCACCTTCATTCTCCACATAAATCAAACTTCCCGCGAAGTAGACGTCGATCCTCAGATGCCGCTCCTCTGGGTGATCCGCGATTTCCTGGGCCTGACCGGCACCAAGTATGGCTGCGGCATCGCGCAGTGTGGCGCCTGCACGGTGCACCTGGATGGCAAAGCAGTTCGCTCGTGTTCTATCCCTATGTCGGCGGTGGGTGCTAAGAACATCACCACCATCGAAGGCCTCTCGCCCAACGGCCAGCATGCGTTGCAGCGCGCGTGGCAGCAGGAGGATGTTCCACAGTGCGGCTATTGCCAGGCGGGGCAGATCATGACCGCTGCCGCGTTCTTAGAACAGCAGCCTCACCCTACCGACGACGACATCACCCGCGCCATGTCGGGCAACCTCTGCCGCTGCGGCACCTACCTACGCATTCATGCCGCCATAAAAAGAGCCGCATCCCAAACCACAACACCATGAAGCGCCGCGATTTCATCCGCACGTCGGCCCTGGCCGGCGGTGGTCTGCTCCTCTCCTTCCATGCCATGGCCAGGTACATCGACGGCAAGCCCGTGGCGACAGACAGCGATGTGCTGGGCGATTACGTGAAGATCACACCGCAAGGCGATGTGTTGTTTCAGTTTGTGAAACACGAAATGGGTCAGGGTGTTTCCACGGCTATGGCCCAGATACTAGCCGAAGAGTTGTGTGCCGACTGGGAACGCGTGAAGATCGAATTCCCCATGGCGGATAAAAAGTTTGAACACGACACGGGCGGCAGTTGCACCATGATCTACCAGTGGGACAGGCTCCGTTTGGCGGGGGCCGTTGCGCGCCAGATGCTTGTCGAGGCTGCGGCCCGTCAATGGAACACGCCGGCCGCGAACTGTTACGCAGCACATCACGAGGTGATCAACAAAACCACCTCCCAACGCCTTGGCTTTGGCGCGCTGGCCAGTGCTGCGGGCAAGCTGGCACCGCCCCCGGAGGCCACGCTGAAGGACAAACGTGACTTCCAGATCATTGGTCAACCTAAACCCGCCAAACTCATCCCCGACATTGTAACCGGGCAACTGAAATATGGCATCGATGTGAACGTGCCGGGCATGCTCTATGCCGTGATCGCCCGGTGCCCGGTGTTCAAGGGGCAGTTGAAAGGTTTTGATGCTACGAACGCGTTGAAAGTGAAAGGCGTGAAAAAAGTCTTCACCACAAAACCAATCGCGGGCCTGCAACTGGAATCGCCCTACATGCCCCACGACATCCGCGAAGGCGTGGTGGTGGTGGCCGATTCTTTTTGGGCTGCACGCAAGGGACGAGACCTGCTCAAGATCGAATGGGATGAAGGGCCAAACGCAAAATACAACACCGAAGATTTCGAAGCGCTCGCCGCCGAGCATGCGCTCCACCGAACCGACCCCACGGGCTACACCGGCGACGAAAATGCGGTGGCCGACGTTGGCCACGTCCGCAAGACGCTGCGCGCCTCTTACGTGTTCCCGCACCAGATCCACGCCTGCATGGAGCCCCTCAACTGCACAGCCCATAGCCATCCCGATGGGTGCGAGCTCTGGCTGGGCACGCAAGCGCCTCACCTGATCGTGTTTGAATTGAACCGCGTGTTCCGCTTTGCGGAAGACAAGATCAAAATTCATCTTCTCCCTTCCGGCGGTGGCTTTGGAAGACGGTATTATCCCGACATGGCGGTCGAGGCTGCTTTCATCTCCAAAGAAGCCGGCCATGTTCCGGTGAAAATGATCTGGACCCGCGAAGACGATCACCTGCACAATCTTGGTCATTTGTTTCAACACCTGGAATACCAGGTGGGTCTCGACAAAGACAACAAGCTTTACGCCTGGTACGAAAAAGAGATCCGCACCTACACCTGGGGTGCCAAATATGCCGATCCCCAACTGCCCTTTATGGGCTATAACATTCCCAACATCCGCTACGATTTCGAGGACATGATCCAACAAGAGCTTGTGCAGTCTTCGGCCTGGCGGGGTGTGGTGGGCCATGGTCGTTTTTATCACGAATGCTTCATCGACGAAATTGCGGCCGACCAAAAAATAGATCCTTACCAATTCCGGTTGTCGCTTTTGCGAAATGATGACGTGTATGTGGGTGATCCTATTCCTGTTTCGGGTTCGCGCCTGCGCCGGGTGCTTACGTTGGCCGCTGAGAAAGCGAAGTGGGGCAAGGCATTGCCCGCAGGTCAGGGCATGGGCATGGCCGTGTGCATTTATGGCGGGAGCTATGTGGCGGTGATTGCCGAGGTGACGGTGCGCGATCATCAATTGCGTGTCGACAAGGTTACCATCGGTGTGGACTGCGGCAAGGTGATCAATCCCTCGGGAACCTCCAACCAGATCACGGGTGGGATTGTGTGGAGTCTCACCGCCTTATTCTACGGCGGGCTTCCTATAAAAAACGGGCGGGCGGTCTATTCCAATTTTCATCAAAACAAATTGTTGCGGATGAACGAGTGTCCTGCGATGGAGGTCCACTTTGTGGAGACGGACGAAGAGCGGCCTGGAGGCGTAGGCGAGATCTCGAGTGCGTTGGGAGTACCGGCGGTGCTGAATGCGATCTTTGCAGCTACGGGAAAGCGGATCCGCAAAGTGCCTTTGCGGGCCGACGCTTTTGCCTGAACACTTTCTTATCGCCTTTTCCGGATGCGGTCTTTGTTTTCTTCAATCAACAAAGTGATAGCACCTGCGGCCGCCCGGAGGCCTTCATAGAATTTTTTCTCTCTGAACCGGGGTGCCATAAGTTTAAGGTTTATTCGTTCTGCTTTCTCGTTGGTAAGGATCCGCTCCAGTCCCCACCCTACTTCAATGCGCATCTCCTTGTTGCGCAGGGCCACGGTGATCAAAACGCCATCATAATATTGATCCCGGCCCAGGCTCATTTCGTTCAACTTGTTGAGGGAATATTTTTCGATGGCCACGCCGTTCAGGCTATCGAGGGTGACAATGGCCAACTGTGACCCCACCTTGCGCTCCAGTTCCTGCACGATCCAGAAAAGCCTGGTTTCCTCATCGGTTGTCAAAAGGTTGGCGCCATCCATCACCCGGTCTTCCATTTTGGTTGGCTCCTCAGACGTTCCACAGGAGGTTTGCAACAAGCAGGGCAATAGAAAAAGAATGGCATACAGAAGTCTTGTGATCATAGGAAAATTTCTTTAGCGGATCAATCATAGGATCCCACATAGTGCATTCCCACCAGGATATCGTCTCTAAACTCCAACGTCAATTCACCGGAGTCCGGAGTTTCCAATGTCACGTAATGGGGAATGGATTTGATGTTGTATTGTTTCAGGAGCGCCATCACTTCGGCCTTGTGCTGGCCGGTCTTTATGCCGTGACGGGTTTTGAAAAGGTCGGTCTTTACACTCGCGGTCAATACAAAATTGCCTTTTTGCCCTTCGCTGGTTTCCCATTTGTAGAGGTTGAACTCGTTGGCGCCAAAGGCCAGCGTGAAGACGGTATCTATTTGCTCCACCTGCAAGTTATGGGTCGATTGTTTGGAGATGGTGGGTTTCTGTTTGATGTGGGTGGTGAGGTAGGTCAGCGGATCGTTGCCCAGGGCGAAGGGATCGGGCGAGAGCCTTTCATCCTGGATCACCAGGGTGTCGCCTTCCTGGAAAACGGTGCCTTGCTGTGCCCATAAGGGAATGATGAGCACGCACATGCTCATTCCGATCCATAGCTTCCCGAAAAAATTTCTCATAACGAAACATCAAGCCAGCGGGCAATTTTGTTAGTGCCGCCTTTGTTATAAGGCTAAAATACCACTTTGGTTTGACGCGGCCAAGGCTTCCGTGAAAGCCTGAGTGCTACAAAAATGTCGGTGTTTTGAGTTTTGGGTGCTTACCAGTGCGCCTGTCTTCTCCTTTGCTTTGTCCGGTCGTAAAGAAATACACCCACAAAAGGGAGGAATAAAATGATCAGCGTCCATTTCCATTTGTTGGATCGCTTGCTTTTTGTTTTCAGATCATATAAGTGGGGGATGATATATGCCAGGTGAGCCAGTATAAAAATAGAAATCAAAATTCCCTTCGGTCCCATAAATCGTCGTAGTGCGCTTCTTTTCGCTTTCAAATAACAGCATTACGGCAAATAAGTTTCGAAAGTATTTGTTAAGGATCGATAAACATTTGTTCATCGCGGAAACGCTGTCTCCACAAACGTTTTCCCACGTATATCGGCGATTTGAGGCGGTGGAAAAACTACACCAGCGGTGTGGTGGTGTATGGGAAATGGGATACGGTGGATAGGGAAAATCTTGGCTTCGAGTGAAAATGCATCACCGCACGGATTTGGATGGGCTATCCGCGGGATTCCTTGGATTTCGTGTGAAGCCAGAGATAGCTTGTGCCTGCGGAATGACGTGCTTTGAGGAACGCGCGGCAGTCCACGTCATGTCGCAGGCACAAGCGTTTTAAATACCTACGCCCGCGATTCAAGACATCCCGAATTTCGAAAGCACTGAAATTGGATAAGCCGCACACGAATTAAAACGAAACCCGGTAAACACCGAAAGTGCCCACCAATCCATCACCACACAGATTCGGTGCGCTATCCACGGGATTCCTTGGGCCACAGACGAAGATCGAGGGAACGTGTGCCTGCGGAATGACGTGCTTTGAGGCCCGTGCAGTTAGTACTTCATCGTGTTGCGGGCTATGCCGGCTAAAATCCTGAACGCCAGATCATTTTTTAGTAAACATCCGGGTCCAGACGAAATCGCCGACCTTTTTTCCTTGGATCGCGCCTTGTTCGCAGGCGTCGCGGAAATGGATGCCGCCGTACAGCCTGGATATTGCGGCCTCTTCGGCGGCTTGTTGGAACGAGGTGAATTTCCGTTCGGGTAGGCCGAAAAATATTTCGGAACTGTCGGTGTAGGCAAAGCCATCTCCAAAAAAACGTGTCAATACCACGGCCACTGCCGCCGACGCAACGCTATGGCCGCTGGTATATTCGGGGAAGGGAGGTGTCTGCAGCAAGGGGCGCCATGCGGGATCCATCAGTTTATTGATGGCGGCTTCCGGCCGGATGCGATCGCTGCCATATTTCTCCTGCCAGCAACTGATAAACGCATCATGCAACGTGAGGGCCACGACGGTGTGGATCAGGATGGCCGAATCAAGGGAAACGCCGGTCTGGCGGCAGGCAATACCGGTAATGCCCATCCAATGTCCGCCGGGGGAGATCTTCTTCAACCCGATGGCCATGTGCCCCGAGTAGCTAACGGCAAACGGATTGCAATCCCAGAAGCTGGCAATGGCGCGTTGTTCGATCGTCAGGTGCTGACCGGTAACATAGACCTCTTTCATCTGACGGTAGAATGCGCTGGTGGTGTCTTTGCTATAGGGAGTGGGTTGTGCGGGGGCGAATTGCGCGGCGGAGTCCAGGAAAAAGGGAACAATGGTTTTCCATTGGGGCTCCACGGCCGCCATATATTCCGGCGGTGTAGGGAACCAATGCCCTTCTTCTTTTTGGGGTTTATAGCGCGTGTAGGTGCTCAGCTGGTTGTAATGATCGGCACGCGCTAAGGCCACCACCTGTGCGGCAATCCCTTGCGAGTAGGTCACGAGGCCTGTCACCTGGGAGGTTGAGAGTTTGCGTTTCGTTTTGAAGTATTGAATGAGTTTTTTCTGTTTCTCCTCCAGCAAATAGCCGGAAGGCATCAATTGCCTGCCCACTTCCAACATGGTATAGAGCGAACAGAAGGCCGTGTTCCCTTTTGCCGGCGCGGTTGCGGCCGACATTTTCCATCTCAAATGCAGATCGGGCAACGTCCCCTGACTCATGGCCGAGGCTTCGTAGGCGCCCAGCATTGCATAAGCATAAAAACGACTCGCTGCCGGCGGATTTGCTACGTCGTGCAGCATCACCTCCGAAAGATTGAAGACATGGTCCGTCAACAACTGAACATCTTCGTGACGTCGGTCATTTTTCTGAGCAAAGGACGTGATCGAAAGCAAAATTCCCAGGAGGGCAAAGTATCGGCGCAGTTTCATTTCTTGCGAAGTTTATAATTGGTAATGCCCACATTGTTCACGCCCAGCAACAGGTAGTTGTCCTGGCCGGCGCGGATCATCTCCAGCGATTTCACGTCGCCGACAAACGTCAGCCCCGATTCTCCCTGCGGCACATAGCGAAAGTTTCCTTTGCCATCGCCGGCCAGCAGTTGGCCGAAGTTGGCATCGATCACCCCCATGCGAATGCGGATCGAGCTTTGGTTGCCTGCGGCAATCAGGTCCATGTGGCCGTCGCCGTTGAAGTCGGTGAGTGCAAAAGCATAGAGGGGTGCAAATTGGGCTTGCGTGGGCAAGGCGTGTGGCACCAGTTTTTGGGAGGTGTTTTCCAGGTAGACACTTTCCAGCGTTTCGGCTTTCAAGATCGTGGCGTCCTTCAATTCGGTGTTGGTGAAGATGTCGTTCAATTGGGCATCGGCATAGGAGGCATAGCTGGTGAACTTCTTGCGCATGCTATACATCTGGTCCAGGAGTTCGTCGCGGGTGGGGAATGGGTAGGGTTTTCCTTGCAGATAGTAGACCAGGATCGGGTCGATAGATCCGTTGTTGTCAAAATCTTTATACACGAGTGTGAGTGGTTCTGTGGGGCTGGCGTGCAGCTGCGTATTCAACCCGAGGTTGCCGGCGATGATGTCGTCGTCGCCGTCGCCGTCGAAGTCATAGACAATCATTTTGTTCCACAAGCCTGTGGCGGGGCGATCGAAGAATTTGTCGGTACTCCGCACCAGCCGCTTCCCTCCTTCGTTCACGTACACTTCTATGGCCATAAATTCGCCAATCACGACGAGGTCTTCCCAGCGATCGCCATTGATATCGAGCCAAGCCGCATCCGTCACCATCCCGATGTGCGACAATCCCGGCGCGACGGCGTCGGCTACATTTTCAAATTTTCCATTCTGGTTTCGCAACAAGAAACTTTCCGGCGTGGCAGGATATTTTCCGGGGATGACCCGGCCGCCCAGAAAAATATCCAGGTCGCCATCGTGATCAAAATCTTTTGCGGCGATGCACGATTTGCTCACGCGCACGTCGGGCAGCGCCGAGGCGAGGGTAAAATTTCCTTTGCCATCGTTGAGATAAAGGCGGTCTTGTAGCGCGTCGGCTTTTTCTTTGTATTCGTTGTAGCCACCGCTGACGATATAAAGATCAGCATCCTTGTCGCCATCCACATCGAGAAAGAGCGCATCGGAGTCCGTGAATTTCTTCCCGAGGACCGGACTCGCGACTTCGTTGAACGAGCCCGCTGGATTTTGAACAAACAGTTTTCCAGGGTTGTCTTCCGTCCCCCCCACAAACACATCGGTGAGGCCATCGCCGTTCACATCGGCTGTGGCCATCACGGGCCCGCAGGCCGTGAGCATGGTGAGCAACAGAGGCTGGCGTTTGAAATCGTTAAAGCCCGCCTCCACGTGGGCGTAGTTCACCAGGGGATCCGTTGCTTCAAAGACCGGGTTGGGATGGGCGGCGGGTGGGCGGACGGCCTTTGCGTTTCCATCTTCCTTTATCATCAGGAATTGATCTGCTTTCACTTGTCGCAAAGTTTCCTGTTTCCCCGAAGGCCAGATGACGGCAATGGAGTCTACCACGCCGATCTTCCCCAATCCCACATGCATGCGATCGCTTACGGCGGATTGAAAACCGCGCGCGGGAACATGTTCCTGGTATTGTATTTTGTCGCCCGTATAAAATTTCACCTTGGCACCAATGGCCCTCGTATTCATTCCACTTCCCGCCAGTGAAACCTGCAGGAAATGCAGGTCGGGATGTTGTTCGCGTGAGAGGTTTTTGAAGATGGAGGCGGTGGCATTTTCGTTGTTCACCACCAGGTCCAGGTCGCCGTCGTTGTCCAGGTCTGCGTAGGCAGCGCCGTTCGAAAAGTTTGGGGCACCAAAGCCCCAGGCTTTGCTCACATCGGTGAACGTGAGGTCGCCGTTGTTGCGATAGGCATAGTCGTGCACGGGCGTCGAGGTCATCGTGCTGACCAGGTGGAAGGTGTCGGCTTTTTCGTTTGCTTTTAGTTTCTCAAAATAATAGTCGCCTTTGTATTTCAGGAAGTCGCGGTTTGTATAGTCGCGGAAATAGCCGTTGGTGATGAAGAGGTCTTTCCAGCCATCGTTGTCATAGTCGGCCAGCAGCGGCGCCCAGCTCCAATCGGTTTTCGAAACACCGGCGAGTTGGCCGATCTCACTATAGGTGCCGTTGCCGTTGTTCAGGTGCAGCATGTTGCGCATGTTCTGAAAATAGAAGCCGTTCATGACCATCAGGGCATACTGCTCATAGTTCTCCGGGCCGTAGAGCAGTTTTTGGCGGTGGTTGTCTTCCGGCAGCATGTCGACGGTGAAGATGTCGGGCCAGGCATCGTTGTTGATGTCGCTCACGTCGCAGCCCATCGAGAAGTAGGAAATGTGCTGCATGTATTCCGTCATGCGGTCGGTGAAGGTGCCGTCGCCGTTGTTGATGTAGACATAATCGGGTTCAACGTAGTCGTTGGAGACATACATGTCCATCCAGCCATCCTTGTTGATATCGGCCACCGTGATGCCCAGACCAAAGCCCAGTGGATTGCCCTTGACGCCGGCTGCTTCGCTCACGTCTTTGAAGTGGCCGTTGTCGTTCCGGAAAAGTTTATGACCGGCGTAGGGATCGCGCGTTTGTTTTGCTTTGGCGTATTCGAATTCGCGGATCACGACCACGTTGTGATTGAGCAGATACATGTCCAGGTCGCCGTCGTTGTCGTAGTCAAAGAAAGATGCGTGGGTGGAGTAGCCCGGGTCGTCCAGGCCGTATTCAGCCGCGCGTTCGGTGAAGGTGAGATCTTTGTTATTGATAAAAAGTTTATTGCGTCTTTTTTCGGGATCGCCTTTGCCGGAATAACAAACATAGAGATCGAGGTATCCATCGCCATTCACATCGGCCATGGTCACACCGGTTTTCCAGGGTACGTCGCAGCTCACTCCTGCGGCTTTGGCGATCTCCTTGAATTTAAAATTTCCCTGGTTGATGTAGAGTGCGTTCGGCTTCATGTTGGCCGTGAAATAGAGGTCGTCGAGGCCATCGTTGTTCACGTCGCCTACGGCCACGCCGCCGCCGTTAAAAAAATACTCATAGGTGAGCACGTTCGACTTCGGGGTTTCTTCCAGCATGTTCCGGAAGGTCACTCCCGTTTTTTGCAAGGGCAGCGATTCGAACAAAGGGGTTTGCGCTGATGTGAGAGCGGGACAAAAAATCAGCGGGAGGGCAAGAAAAAAAAGCTGTCGATGCAGGCTTTTCATGAGGGCAAAGGGTTCAGGCTGGTTGTCGTACAAGATAACATAGATTCGTCCATAAGGTATCCTGCCGATGAGTTTTTTTTGGAAAAAAGTAGCGGTTCTTTGCCGTAAAATGTGATCTTTGATAAGCCCGCTTTTTGGGCTTTATCCTTTGCCTATGCCGCGTGTTCCTGGTGTGTGTTTTCGCCCGCTTTGCTGCTACGGATTTGCGGTGGTGATGAGCTGTCTGCTCATGGGTTGCGGAAGGCGAAAAAGTGAAGTGGTGTGGACCAAAGATATCGGCACCATCGGCTCACAATCATCGCCGCGCGCGGCCGACCTCGATGGCGACGGTGTGCTGGACCTGGTAATGGGAGCCGGCAAAAATGAATTTCAAAAAAGCGATCACGGCATCATCGCCCTGAATGGAAAAACCGGCGAACTCCTGTGGAAGCAAACCGCAACCGATCAGGTCTATGGCTCGGCCACCTTCTGCGACATCAATGCCGACGGCACCCCCGACATTTTCATCGGAGGCCGCTCCCCTCACCTCAAAGCGCTGGATGGCAAAACGGGCTCCATGCTTTGGGAGTATCACGTCGCGGACCATGCGCAGGATTCCATTTTAAAATATGCGCGGTTCAATTTCAACAACAGCGTGCTCGTGCCCGATCAAAACGATGATGGCATCAGAGACCTCCTCACCGTGAACGGCGGCAACGCAGCGGCCGCGCCCGACACGGAGAAGGACCGCTACCCGGGCGTGCTGATGCTTTTTGACAGCAAAACCGGAAACATCCTGGCCGCCGACACCATGCCCGATGGCAAAGAGTCTTATATGTCGCCCGTTTGCTTTTCGCAACCGGGAAGCAACGATCTCACCCTCATCTTTGGTACCGGCGGCGAAACCATCAACGGCCATCTATACGCAGGCCACCTGCAAGATCTCCTGCAACACCGGCTCGCCAACGCCACCCCCATTGCGACCGAAACGGGTCATGGCTTTATTGCCCCACCCTCGATCGCCGACATCAACGCCGACGGTTATCGCGACATCGTGGCCATCACGCACGGCAGTACAATCGTGGCGATCGATGGCAAGACCCTCCAACCACTGTGGACCCAATCCGTCAAGGGCACGGAGTGCAGCAATAGCTTTGCCGTGGGATATTTCACCGACGATGAGGTTCCCGATTTTTTTACGTTTGTAAGCCGCGGCCAGTGGCCCAACAGTGCCGGCTCGCGCCAGGTGCTCATCGACGGCAAAACCGGCGCGATCGCCTATACGGACTCCATCGGCTGTACGGGTTTTTCATCGCCCGTGGTCTATGATCTCAACCGCGACGGCCGCGATGAGGTCATCATCAGCGTGAATGAATTCGACTGTGCGTTGGGTTTTGCCGGCAAGACCCCACCGGTGATGGAAAACAAACTCATTGCCATCGACTTTAGCAAAAGCGCCGTGCAGGTGATCGACCAAACCAAAGGGTTCAAGAACATTTTCTCCACCCCCTGGATCGGAGACCTCGACGGCGACGGCTACCTGGACATTGTGCATTGCCAGTATTATCACCATGGTGATCTTTTACTGTTTTTAGGAACCCGCATCAAACGCATCGCTACACCCATCCGGGTGAAAACACCCGTTCGATGGGGCGCCTACATGGGAACTTTTGGCGATGGCATCTTCGACGGCGACCACATAACCCCGTAAGCATCGTGCAACCCTTGCCAACATCATCAAAAACAAGAACCCACCTCCCCTTCCTCCTGCTCCTGCTCTTGTGCAGCGGCTGCGACAAGAAGGAAGCCTCAACACCTGCCGCTGCAACGGACAAGACCACACCCCTCTTCACGTTACTTGGCGCGGACGTGACCGGCATCGGCTTTGTGAACAAGGTGGTGGACGAGGAGAAGTTCAACGTCCTCACCTACCGCAACTTCTACAACGGCGGCGGCGTGGCCATCGGCGACATCAACAACGATGGGCTACCGGATATTTATTTCACCTCCAACCAGGACAAGAATAAACTGTATCTCAACAAAGGCCATTTTGTTTTTGAAGACATCACCGACAAAGCCGGCGTGGCGGGAACAAAAGTCTGGAGCACGGGCGTGACCATGGCCGACGTGAACGCGGACGGATGGCTCGACATCTACGTGTGTAATTCCGGCGACGTTGACGGCGCCTTTCGCGAGAACGAACTCTTCATCAACAACGGCAACGGCTCTTTCACCGAAAAAGCAAAAGCCTATAACCTCAACAACGAAGGCTATTCCACTCATGCCGCCTTCTTTGACTACGACCAGGACGGCGACCTGGACTGCTACATCCTCAACAACAGTTTCAAAGACCCCGCCCGCATCGAGCTCTACAGCAAGATGCGCGAACACGCCGATCCGGGTGGCGACAAGCTGATGCGCAACGACGGCGAGAAGTTCACCGACGTCACCCGCGAGGCGGGCATCTACAGCAGCGCCGTGGGCTTTGGTTTGGGGGTGGCCGTGAGCGATGTGAACAACGATCGCTTACCGGATATCTATGTGAGTAATGACTTTTGGGAGCGTGACTATCTCTACATCAACCAGGGCCATGGCAAATTCCACGAAGAACTGATCGACCGCATCGACTATTGCTCCGTCTCCAGCATGGGTGCCGACATCGCCGACCTCAACAACGACGGCAGCCCCGAGATCTTCACCACCGACATGTTGCCTGCCGACAACTACCGGCTCAAAGCCACCATCGCCTTCGACCCCTATCACCTGGAAGACACTAAATATCGTGCAAACTACCATTATCAAATGGTGCAGAATTGTCTCCACCTCAACGATGGCCACGGCTTCTTCCAGGAGATTGCCCTGCAAGCCGGCGTTTCGGCCACGGACTGGAGTTGGGGCGCGCTCATTTTTGATTTTGAGAACGACGGGCGCAAAGACATCTTTGTGAGCAACGGCATCCAACGCGACATCATGTCGATGGACTTCCGCGAGTTCATTGGTGATGCTCAGAAAAAGAATGAGGTCATCAGCCGTCGTGGGAAATTTGATTACCGCGATTTCATTACCCTCATTCCCTCGCATCCGCTGGCAAACTATGCATTTGAAAATACCGGCGACTGGTATTTTCAAAACAAGGCGCAGGTGCTGGGATTGGCACAGCCCTCTTTCAGCAATGGATCGTCCTACGCCGACCTGGATGCCGACGGCGACCTGGACCTGGTGGTGAGCAATATCAACACGCCTTGTTTTGTCTATCGGAACGAAACAAACACAAAAGAAAAGAATCACTATCTGAAGACGACATTCAAAGGACCGGCGCGCGATCCGTTTGGCATCGGTGCGCAAGTGACATTGCAAATGGGCAAGCAAATCATGACGTTGCAAAATTTCAATACGCGCGGTTTTCAAAGCAGCATTGAGCCCTCGCTGCTCTTTGGGTTAGGACAAACCGATCGCATCGACACACTCACGGTGATATGGCCCGACGGCAAGAAGGAAACCCTCGCGCAAGTGAAGGCCGATCAATCGCTCACGCTTGACTATGCGAAGGCAATTGTGGCCCCGGCAAAGCAGTCAGCAAATCAAGCCAGCAACGCTTTTAAAGACGTCAGCGCGCAAGTGCTCCACGGCGACGCCACGCACCATGAAAATCGCCACAACGACTTCGATCAGGAAATTTTGCTGACGCGGATGTTGTCTACCGAAGGCCCACGCCTGGTAACTGGCGATGTGAACCACGACGGCAAAGATGACTTCGTCCTGCTCGGCGCGGCGGGCGACCCGTGTAAATTGTTTCTCCAAAAAAGTGACGGCACATTCCAGTCCAAACCCACCCCGGCGTTTATAAACGACAAGAAATTTGAAAGCACCTGTGGCGCCTTCTTCGACCAGGATGCCGACGGCGATCTCGACCTCATGATCGGCTCGGGAGGAAACGAACCCGAAATGGATCGCTCCAATTTCCTGGTGCGCTGTTACAAAAACGATGGCAAAGGAAACTTCTCCCCCAACCCTACGGCCATCCCCCAACTCATCGGCAATTTCTCCACCCTCCTCGCCGAAGATTTTGATCACGACGGCCATGCAGAAATCTTCCTGGGCGCACGCGCCGTGCCGGGTAACTACGGCCTGCCTCCGCAAAGTTATTTGCTCAAGTACGACCGCGGCGAATGGCTCAACATCGCGCTCCCCTCCCTGGGCAACGTGGGCATGGTGACCGACGCCGCCTGGGCCGACATCAACGGCGACGGCTTCAAAGAACTCGTTGTGGTCGGCGATTGGATGGCCATCCACGTCTTCAAAAACGACAAAGGCCTGCTCACCGACCCCGACACCGTGCCCCACAGCACGGGCTGGTGGAACCGCATCCACGCCGCCGACCTCGACAAAGATGGCGACCTGGATTTCGTGGTGGGCAACTGGGGCCTCAACACAAAATTCAAAGCTTCGACCACCCGCCCCGTCGCGATGTATGTCAACGACTTCGACGACAACGGCAAAAGCGAGCCCATCATCACCTGGTATCCACCACTCGACACCATCCCCTATCCCTTCGTGTCCAAACTGGAACTGACCAGTCAATTGCCTGCCCTGCGAAAAAGCATTCTCAAATACGCCGACTACGCCACCAAGACCTACGACTCCCTTTTTCCCGCCGCCATCCGCGAACGCTCGCTGGTGTATAAAGTCGAAACACTAGAAAGCGCCATCCTTTGGAATGAAGGAACAACCTTCAGGCTGGCACCGCTGCCCAAAGAAGCACAAGTCGCTCCCGTCTTCGCCATCCTGGCCGATGACCTCGACCAGGACGGTGCGATCGACTTGTGGCTTGGTGGAAATTTCTATGCTCTTAAACCTCAAGCCGGTCGCCATGACGCCAGTCGCGGGGTGTTCATGAAAGGCAATGGAACGTCGTTCACGTATCAAGCCCAGGAGCATACGTCGCTTTATTTGAGAAGGGAAGTGCGCGATGCTGCGGTTATTAATACGGCGCAAGGCAAACGGATTTTTGTCGCGCGTAACAATGCTTCCGTACTCGTATTTCGCAAGCGCGACTAACGTCATGTCGCAGGCACGAGTGTTTTAAATGCCTGTGCCCGCAGGCAGTCCTTCGTCATGTCGCAGGCACAAGTTTTTTAGATGCCTACGCCAGAAGTTCAAGACATCCCGAATTCCGAAAGCACTGAACCTGGATAGCCTGCGCACGAACTAAAACGATTTTGAAATACATCACCACACGGATCCAATGTGTATCCACGGGATTCCTTGGGCCACATGCGAAGCTCGAGGAAACTTGTGCCTGCGGAATGACGTGCTTTGATCCACGCGCAGCAGTCCTTCGTCATGTCGCAGGCACGAGTTTTTTAGATGCCTACGCCAGAAGTTCAAGACATCCCGAATTCCGAGAGCACTGAGCGTGGATAGCCCGCGCACGAACTAAAACGAAACCCGAGAAACACCGACAGCCGCAGCCCCGATTTGAAATGCATCACCACACGGATCCAATGTGCTATCCACGGGATTCCTTGGGCCACCTGCGAAGCTCGAGGAAACTTGTGCCTGCGGAATGACGTGCCTCGATCAACGTGCAGCAGTCCTTCGTCATGTCGCAGGCACGAGTTTTCTAAATGCCTACGCCAGAAGTTCAAGACATCCCGAATTCCGAGAGCAATGAACCAGGATAGCCCGCGCACGAACTAAAACGAATACCGGCAAACACCGACAGCCGCACCCCGATTTGAAATACATCACCACACGGATCCAATGTGCTATCCACGGGATTCCTTGGGCCACATGCGAAGCTCGAGGAAACTTGTGCCTGCGGAATGACGTGCTTTGATCGACGCGCAGCAGTCCTTCGTCATGTCGGGGCGAAACCAACACAAAAAAAGCCGTCTCGAATGAGACGGCTTTTTGAATTATGCACGAACGGGGATCTAATCCGGTCCTCCAGCCCACCACACTTTGGTCGTGTAGAGGTTGGGTGATGTTGAACCTTCGCTAAATTTCGGGTTGCCGGCCACTTCTTCATTCGGATATCTAAGTCGCTGAGGAATCGTTCCACCAGTGATGTTACCCGGGTAGTTGGTTGGGATCAGGACCGGGAAACCGGTTCTTCTCCAATCCGACCAGGCTTCCCACCAGTTCAGGAATTTGCTCGCCCACATTTGCTCTCCGATCATCTCAAGTTTTTGCTGGGTGGTGCCGGCATACGGATAGGTGGCCAGGTAGGTAGTCACCTTTGCGTCGGAGACCACTAGCGAAGCATCATACGGCGTGTACATTTGCATGGCAGCCTTCACACCAGCTTCATAGTGTTCCTGCGCATCGCCGGGAGTAAGACCACCCAGGTTGCGCTCTGCCGCCTCGGCCATCAGGAACTCCGCTTCCGCATAGTTCATGAGCATATACGGTTCATCGTTGTCCAGCATCAAGGGGTTGATCTTGGAATAGGTCACATCTTGATCAACGGGTTTGGGAGCGTTTTCGTAAACCTGGAGACCGGCGGCATCATAGCCGTTAGGCATGCCCTTTTGTTTCAGAGGATCGGTCGTGATGGGCGTCCATTTCGGAGGAACCCAATCGCCGATGCCACCGCTGATGATCATCAACCGTGGATCGTCATCCGCAACGTCGTTGAGGTCGGTGCCCTTCAGCCAATCGACAAACGTCTTGCTTAGGAAGGTAGGCTGTCCACCATCGCCAGGATAGAACGCACGGCTGATACCGTTTTGGTTCACCCATTGGCTGGGGGTCAGGGCCATCGGTACCCATACGTTATCGTCGTTGCTTTCGAAGACACCACCGGCAACTGCTTTTCCTACGTAGGTTGCGGCCGTGGCAGCATCCACATTCGAAATGCGCATGGCCAGACGCAACATCAGCGTATAGCCAAGCTTTTTCCATTTTGCAATGTCGCCATCGAAGTACAGGTCAGCGGCGCCAAAGCCTTCATCCGGATTGGCATCACTAAGGGCTGCAGAAGCTTCGTCGAGCTCCTTCAACAGGTCGGCATAGATATCCTTTTGCTTGTCATACTTAGGGAAGTAGATCTTATCCACGCCCTGAAGCGCTTCGCTATATGGAACGCTTCCGTAATAGTCCGTGAGCCTGTGGAAAAGAAAGGCACGCAGGATACGAGCCGCTTGGCGAAGGTTTAGGTTTTTACCCTCGGCCCAGCCACCGGTGTCGGTTTGTTTTAGAATGATACTCAGGTTGTTCAATTCGTCGCCGTAGATGAATTGAAACGGTGCACTGGCGGTTTCTGCATTGTCGGTGTACTTATCGCCCGGAGCAATTCCGCCGCCGGCATTGGCAAGCTGCTGTATGGCATAAGAGCACATCCCGATATTCGTGCGCCAGTCGATGTAGCGATTGTCACCTGCCGAGCCGCCCGAAGCCGAGCCCAGCTGCGCGGAGGTGAGTAAGAAATTCAAATTGAGTTCGTCAACATATTGCGGCGCGGTATTCATGTTATGCAAAGAGTCAGTGTCGCATCCAGCGACAAAAACGGCTGCGAGGATCACCGTTAGACAGTATTTATGTAATTGCTTCATGGTCTTTCGGTTTAAATTAGAAGGTTACTCTCAAATTGAAGCCATACGTTCTCGTGGGCGGCACGCCAAAATAATCCAAACCTTGTGCGTTGTTGCTGGTATAGGACGATTCCGGATCAATGTTCTCTGCGTTCTTATATAGAATCGCCAGGTTGCGTGCAACAAAGGAAAGCGAGACCGTTTGGAATGGAGTTTTTTGTAACATGACTTTGGGTATGCTGTAACCAAAGGTTACCTGTCTCAATTTGATAAAGGATGCATCGTATACAAAATGATCTTGTGCACGTTCACCCAACTGAGACCAATAGTTTTGCGCCTCACCGGGTGCCAGGTTTCTGTCGATAGGCTCTTGTGTCACGTTGCCAGCGTCATCTACAAGTTCTTGAACACCTTTGACATGGAGGGGTGCCTCGCCATCCCTTCCCGCCAGCGTTTGTTTGTGGAAGCCGGCTTCCGTCATCCGCACGTTCGTGCCCGAGTAGATCTTGCCACCGGATTTGAAGTCGATGAGGAACGTCAGATTGAATTGCTTGTACGTAAACGAGTTGTTCAATCCTCCCGTGAAGTTAGGAACACCCGAGCCCAGGATTTGGTAAGTATTGTCCGTTAGTGGTGCACCGTCTTTGTCGTAGATCAACTGTCCGTCGGCTGTGGTTCTTTGCTTAAGTCCCGTTAAGGTACCAAACGGCTGCCCTACGATCTGGCTGACATACACCGTCCTGGTGCGGGGCTCTTCAATGTTGAAAACCGTGGTTCCCGGTATGAGGGATACAATTTTACTATTGTTTTTCGCAAAGTTCAGGGACACATCCCACGTTAGGTTACCACGGAGAGGCTGGCCGGTGAGCAAGAGTTCAACGCCTTTATTCGTCAGTTGGCCCAGGTTCACCGAAGTGGTTCCAAAACCTGACGCTCTCGAAATCGGAGCATTCAGGATATCGTCCGTTGTTTTTTGAGAATAGTATGTTAAATCCATACCGAGTCTGTTCTCAAAGAATCGCACGTCCAAACCGAATTCTGTTTCGGTAGAGGTGTAGGGCACGAGGTCGGGGTTATTCAGGTTTCCATTATTCGTGGTTGTCGCGGAAGAATAATATCCCAAGGGCCGGCTAAGGTGTGTCAGACCTGTGGTGTATTGTGTAATGGTGCTATAGGGGTCGACTGAAAAAGCACTACCCACTTGCCCCCACGAAGCCCTCACTTTGCCGAAACTTAACCAGGTGGGCAGACCCGTGAACGCGTCGGAGAAGACAAACGATGCTCCGATGGACGGGTAACTGATCGAATTGATTCTCGGCGTGAGTACCGAAAACCAATCGTTGCGAATCGTACCGGTCACGTATAGAACGTTGTTCCATGATATTTCTGCGGATCCAAACAGTGAGTTTATACCCGACTTTCTATAATCATAGTTGAACGTTTTCGAAGCCGCGTTATTGATAGCCGCTAAGAAAGGTGTATTGAAGCCGTTGCCGACGGCATCGGTTTTTTCATATTCCCGCGTCATTTTGTTGCCGCCTCCAAACACGTTGACACCTATTTTGCCATAGGTTTTGTTAAAACCAACGATGTATTCCAGGTTGATCTCACGCTGGCGTGCCTCATATTCGGTGAGCGCACCGCCGAGTTGATAGCCTGTTCCTTCCGGTGTGAGTTGCGAGCCGCGTTTCGTTGACCAGTCCATACCGCCTTTCACCTGCGCATAGAGGAAATCGGTGATGTCATAACGCAATTGGCCAGAGGCGATAATGCGGTCGCGCATATCGGTGTTTTTAAATTGGTAGGCTGCCCAATAGGGATTTTGTCCCCACAAGTTGGAAGAACCCTGCAATTCCTGGCCGTTACTTTTACCATCCAGCGGCACAGGACCATCCGCATAAACCGCACCTGGTTTGTTGGGATCACCCTTGTACTCGTCAATATTGTAGTCATTATTGATATAATAGACGGATTGAATGCCGTTGCCCGGAGAATCGGAAACATTGGGACGGTTTTTTGCCTTCTCGTTGGAGTACATGATCTTCGTCGTCAGGGTTAATTTTTTGCCAAACTTCGAGTTCGAAGCCAGCGAGAGATTCACCCTGTCAAAACCGGAATTGGGGATCACGCTCTTACTATTCAGATTGGACATCGAAAAACGGAAATTCTGTGTTTCGCTGCCTCCTGAAAATGCAAGGCTATTGGTGAATGACGTTCCTGTCCTATAGAATTTGTCCCACTGGTCTCCCTGATAGGAATACGGGTGAGCCTTTCCGTCGAAATGATAAACGGTGGAACCATCCAATTTGGGACCCCAGGCCTGGTCATACCATCCGTTGTCAAAAGCGGTTTGAACATCCTCCGGATTGCTTGCTTTGGTAGACACGCGGTTGGCGAGAGAACCAACGCCGGTATAAGCGCCGGAACCATAACTGTGTTGCCAGTCGGTCAGGTTGTAAATTTTCTCAAATACAAAGTTGGAATTGAACTCAATACCCACCCCCTTACGTGCACTTCCTTTTTTGGTGGTGATGAGAATAACACCTTGGGCGGCCCGGGCACCGTAGAGAGCTCCCGCGCTAGCGCCCTTCAAGATGGTCATCGATTGGATGTCGTCCGGGCTGATGCTGCTTGTGCCATCGCCCTGATCGCCGCCGCCCCATACTCCGGCCTGACCGTAGTTGGTGTTATCCATGGGTATACCATCAATAACATACAGGGGCTGGTTATTTGTGTTCGTGCCAATGGACTTCGCGCCGCGGATAACAACGCGCGAGGATCCCGCGGGACCGGTGGCGATCTTGGTCACGTTCACGCCGGCCACACGACCAGCCAAACCGTTGACCATGCTGTTTTCGCGGGCTTGTGTGAAGTTGTCGCCGCTCACTTGCGTAACCGACGATTGCAGGGCTTTGGTGTTTCTTTCAATACCGAGAGCGGTCACCACCACTTCACTGAGTTGCTTTACATCGCTTTCCAGTTTTACGTCGATGGCGGTTCGCGCTCCGACTTCAACTTCCTGCGTTGCATAGCCGATAAAGGAAACCACGAGTGTTGCGTTTCCCTCTGGCACTGCAATGGCGTACTTACCGTCGCTGTCGGTGGTTGTACCGGCTGACGTACCTTTTACAATGACATTGACCCCGGGCATCCCAGAGCCATTCTCATCCGTGATTGTCCCGGTCACAGTCCGGTTCTGCGCCAGTGCCATGGAGGTGAACAGTAGTAGCATGGCTATTGGCAGCCCCATGCTCCTGTAGAGTTTTTTCATACGGGTTAGATTTAGGTGGACAGTTAACTATAAAGACCAAAAATGGTTTCGTGTTAATGTCTTGAAATGATCCTTTCAACCTAATCCCAACTAGTCAATCCTCGCGCGATTCATTTCAAGATGCCTTGCGGCAATGCCTGAGAACAAGCCTATGAGAATGCTAACAGATATTCTTTCGCTCCACTTTGTTATAATGCGCCGGGCTGGGGGTCCCCGAAAACGATGATTTAACTTATGAAAAAAGGATCAGATAAACAAACCGAAAAAGTAAACGTTTGCGCGCACACGACGGCCCAGGACGGTTTTTGAAAAAAAAGGAATACCAGGCAAAGCACACGCGCACACCCCGGAAAGGACCATCAAAAACCAATATTTTGGAGTTTGAAATTCTCCAGGCGCGAGCAGGATGCGCTCCGGAAAACCATCAAAAAAAAAGAAAAATTCAATAATGATCAGCGGTTCATTGCGATGGAAATACTTAACGACGATTGAACCAGTGCGCCGCTATCTTCTGGAGTTGGCTGAAATCTGCGCCGTTATCAGAAGCCCAGGCGATAATTCCATCCGGGCGTATCAACGCGGCACTTACGTCCAGTGGGTCTTTAGCGCGACCTGAAATGTACTTGACCCGGTCGCCATATTCACTCGCGAAAGTTTTTAGTGAAGCATTCCCATCAAAATCAAGCAGGATCCCCTGGCCATCGTGCATGAGCTCGCCAAGGCATGTGCCGTCTTCGAACTCGAAGTTGGGAACGCTGTAGCCTGTTAATGGGTGGTTGCCCTCGAGAGGGTAGCGTGTGAAAACGCCCCACACCCGTCCGGCAAAATAGGTGGCGCCGTCGCGTGTTTGGATGAGGTCGCGGACAACGGCGTTTAGTGCGCGCGCATGGGGGTCGGGTTTCATGATAGCCACCTGAGCGCGTGACCAATCCAACACCTGCGCACCGATGGGATACCGTTCGGTGTAATAACTGTCCAGCAAGCCTTCCGGCGCTTTCTCCCGGAGCGTTGCGGCGAGCTTCCAGCCGAGGTTCATGGCATCACCTAATCCCAGGTTAAGTCCCTGGCCTCCCAGCGGTGCATGAATGTGCGCGGCATCGCCCGCTAAAAGGATCCGTCCGTTACGATAGGTCTTGGCCTGTCGTGACCGGTCGGTCCAGGTGGTCGCCATGTGTAGGGCGCTGATCGTGACGTCGGTGTTCGAGACGCGGCGCAGCACCTGTTGCAGGTGTTCAAGGGTGATGGGCATGTCTGAACTGTGAAATGCTCCGCCATCAAAATCTTGTATGAGTACGTAGCCGGGCTGAGATTGCAAGTACATCCCGGTGGCGGTCACGTTTCTACCCGGGCGGAGTTTCTCCGGGTCGGCCATGTCAACCAGCGTGGTGTAACCGGTAAATTCCGGTTCCGTGCCGGCGAACTCAATACCGGCCGCCTTCCGAACAACGCTTCGACTACCATCGCACCCCACGAGCCACTTGCATTGAAAAAATTGATCGCCGGACTGAACCGTTACGGTATTCCCGGTTTGATGAACATCAGTAACAGCAAGTCCGCGCTTGATCTCCACACCCAAGGCGGTGACGCGGCGCGTCAGCACCGTTTCTATCTCCTGTATTTCGGAAATTAAACTTGTTTCGGTCGAGCTTGGGAGGCGATACATCCACTGGGACGTGTCAACGTCGCCTTCCTGAAATGGAATGCCGGCAAAGTGTCCCACTTGTCGTTGAGCACCCTGCTTGGCGTTTTGGTGGGGGTTTTTAAGACGTTTGTGTAGTTCGAGTTCTTTGAGCAATCCGCGCCGGTAAAGGGCTTCAATGGTTGGTGCTGAGAGTCCCCGGATCCCGAAAGGAATTTGCTTTAAAGGCGAGTGGGGATCCGTTGCCTTCTCCAATACCAGGACGGAGCATTTGGCCAACGCCAGTTCACAGGCGAGGAACAAACCTACAGGCCCTGCGCCGGAAATGATTACATCGTGAAGGAAATTTGGTGTGGTGTTTTTGTTTTTAAGTGTTTCTGTCATAAGGATGATTGAAACACAAAATTCCGGAATGCTCCCGCGCTAGGCTTGTAGAAACGCGACAAAATCATTCCCCAAAACGCGTTTCTCTTTTTTTCCTTTCCTGGCAAATGCGGCGGGTGTAGTGCCGCTGTAGCGTTTGAATTCCCGGCTGAGGTGAGGTTGATCTGTATAGCCAAACTCGTGGGCTAAAGCGGCAAGGTTGGAATCGGGATAAAGCCATAGTTGGTTTCGTACCTGTTCAAAGCGCATCAGTCCAGACACGTCTTTAACACTGTGACCAGCAGATTGCTTGAACTTCCTTTCCAATGTCCGAACCGTTGCATGCGCGGCCGCCGCTACCTGGCTTACCGGCAGCGTGCCATTTGCTTCCCGCATGGCAACGCCCGCTTTGAATAGCATGCTGTCCATAGCAACGCGCGACCGCGCGTTCAGGAAATACTGCTTCACGTGCGTGAGCGCGTCATCTCTCCTACCCGCTTGAATCAATTCATTCAACGCCGGTTGAAGTTGGGCGATGGGATGCTCAAAGATGCGCACGCTGTCCTTACCCGACGGCAGTCCGAGCAAATCGAACACGGTCCAGGGGAAGCATCGGATGCCGATAATTTCTAAAACGTTTCTTGCGTAAAAAATAACAGGCTGATTGAGTAGTCCCATCATAAACGGTGATGGCAAGGGCTGCAAGCTTCCCTTGTCAGAGATGCTACAGCCGCTTCCAAAATGGAAAATAATTTCAGCATAGCCATCCGGCATTACCTCAAAGCTCGATTGTGATTCCCCGTAGTCTCTTCGGTTGTACCAAAAGCACTTTATGGTGTCCCGCAGTTCTTGAGGAGGTTCAAATTCTTGGTGCTGCATTTTTTAAAGGTAGCATATTTGATTGTCACCTAAAAAGTCTGACCGCATCGGCGGCTTGCGTTCTAGTCACTTTATCCTATTCCACAAGGTGTGGTTGAAAAATGAGTGAGGAAGCTGTGTTGTTGGAGAAGAACTCCAACAACGGCACTCCAACAACGGCACTCAATCAGCGGCGTGGTCTTCAACAATGGTGTGGTGAATTTTTTAGGTGTTATTTGGGTTTTAAGTAAAAATGACTCGCTACTTAATCGCCAAACCTATCGCCGGCTGCACAACGCAGGCACCTTAAAAAAGTTTTAAAGTGTAGACCAGTCCGGCAAGTCTGCCGACAAACGTCTTGCAAACATCCCCCAGCCCAGACGTGATCCCCCCGAATACAACTGCCTAAATCTGAGACGTGAAAAAAAATCACGTCATGCTTAGAGGAGAATGACTTGCTGCCGCTGATAAAATAGCGCGGAGCAGCGGGTGACTTTACCACAAAAAATTCATCCTAAGAGAAAGGAAGAAGCTTATGAAAACCTTAAATAGAAATTTAAAAATGCTTATGCTGTCGTTCATGGTCATGGCGGCTACAAGTCTTTCGTTTGCGCAGGGAATGGTGGACAGTCTTTCACAAGATGAAAGCCAGATCATCTCTGCCATTGCTCCTTATTCCAGCGATATGCGTGCGGCCATCCTTGATGTCGCTCAATATCCGCAGGTGTTGGTAAAGCTGGAGAGGGTACAGTCCCGCACCAGCCAGTCGTTCCAGGATCTTATTGCATCGTATCCGCGTGAAGAGCAGGAGAAGTTCTACCAGGTAACGCGCTTCCCGGAGCTGACCAACACGCTGACCAGCGGCAACCGGAAAAGCGTCGACGAGGTGAAGGCACTGTTGAAGGACTATCCTGAAAACATACAACAACAAATCCTGGCGGTGTACCAGGATCACTTCAATGACCTGGTGAAGATCAACGACATCTATCAAACCTCGCAAGCCACGGTCGACAAGCTCACCGCCAAATATCCGGCCCAGGTGCAGCAAGATTTCAAGAAGGTGATCGAGACACCCGATGTCATGAACTTGTTGACCGACCACATCGATCTTACAGTAAGCCTGGGCGAATCCTATAAAAACAATCCCGGCGCCGTCACACAACAGCTCGATGATTTGAACAAACAACTGACCGACCAGGATGCAAAAGATCTGCAAGAATATAAGGACGCTGTGGCCAAGGATCCGAAACTCCAGACCGAAATGAAACAAGCGGCCGGCGAGTTCGCGCAACAGTACGACCAGGATGATACCAATCCCACCTACGTCGCCAACAATTCCTACGACAACTATCCTTATCCCTACTGGTACGGCTATCCGTATTGGTATACGAGCCCGATGTGGTATCCGACACCGTTCTATTATCAGACCGGCTTTTACTATGGTCCCGGTGGAGGTCTTGTTGTGGTAGGACTGCCCTCGCGGTTTTATGCGAACTGGTTTTTCGGATATGGCTACCATCGCTATCCGGGGCTGTATAATCACTACAATGCTTACTACAATATTCACCGGACCGATATTATCCGGCGGAATGTGTTTCGTGGATTCAACAATGCGGCCTACAGTCACTTTTCCGGCGCGAACCGGCCGGTAGTCACCGGTGGTCGCAACCGGCCCACGGCACCTGCGGCAAGCCATCAAAACGCACGGGTGGTTAGTCCTGCGCGATCAAGCAGTCATGTGAATCAGATGAATGTGAGGCCGGGGAATTTTAATACACGTGGGTACGAGCATTTTAATGCCAGCTCATTTCATAGTTCCGGATGGCAGGGTGTCCGGGGTGGTGGTTTTAGTGGTGGCGGCGGCTTTCACGGTGGGGGTATGCACGGACGGCGGTGACATGTGCATTGGGGAACTGCGGAGAAGGTCAACCCTTCTCCGCGGTTTCGCCTTGTAGCGAAGCGCGGACCTGGTTTTTACTATATTGTTGTAACCTTCCAAAGATATGTCACGAATCGTTACTCTTGTTTTGATCTTGCAAGTCGCCTCCGGGGCGACTTTGGCGCATGGCTACGGCATGGGTGAGCGCCATTCGGATACTGAAATTCATGCGGGGTTTCACGCTAAGAAACGGCATCATAAAAGGAGCGTGAAACGGGTGAGACATAAGTTTAAAGAAGAGGGGTATGTTTATGATGATGTCTCTGCCAGGGTACTCAAACGCCTCAACCTATTGTTAGTAATTTATGGGATCTTTTAGATCCGTCAGAGACGAAAGCAGCAACAAGCCTAAATGGCCCACGATGAAGCGGGCGAGCGTTTACCCCCCGCCCCGACTGGCGTCGGGGCGACCCCCTTGGAACGGGGTTGGATACCGGGCGGCAAAAATAAACCTCGTCTAAATTAACTTCTCCAGGTTCGCTTTCGCGATCGCTTCGGATTTGCTGTTTACCTGCAGCTTGGAGTAGATGTTTTTGATGTGGGTTTTCGCGGTCTCCTTGCTGATGAACAGCTCTTCGGAGATTTGCGTGTACGTCTTACCTTCGGAGATCAACTGGAGGATCTCCGTTTCGCGTTTTGTTAGAGGGGAATTGGGGTTCACGTGGAAGTTGTCTATGACCATACGGGCGATACGACTGCTCATGGGGGCTCCGCCTTTCACGATCTCGTCGAGCGCGCTCAGCAGTTCCATATAATTGGCGCTCTTCGTGATGTAGCCACTGGCGCCGGCCTTGAGGGCCTCGAAGACAAGTTCACTGTCTTCATAGACCGAGACCATAATGATGTCGGTGTGGGGGCTTTTATCTTTGATAACTTTGGTGCCGTGGATCCCATTCACACCGGGAAGTTCGATGTCCATGAGCACGATCTCGGGTTTGTCGCGGTTCAGGTTGGCGATGGCGTCTTCGGCCGAGCCGTAGGCGTTCACAACCATAAACTTCTGGGAGCTGTTCACGATCAGGGTGAAGCTGTTGCGGATTTCCTGATCGTCTTCCACGATCATCACGCGTTTTTTAAATGGCAAGCCCATATTTCAGTGTTTTAGTGAGTTTAAAATTGAGAATGATCTTCGTTCCTTCGTTCCTCGCACTTTGTATACGTAAAACAGCATTGATCCTGCTGGCCCGATCGCGAATATTTTGTAGTCCGTTGGATTTTTCGATGTCCTCCGTGGCAAATCCAACGCCGTCGTCCTCAAAACAGATCTCGAAGCCGGTACTTTCGTCGCGCTTCAGGGAAAGGGCCACGTTGCACGCACCCGAGTATTTAAAGGCATTGGTCATCGCCTCCTTGAAGATGAGGTTGGCCTCGCGGCTAAAACCATAGGGCAGCTTTATTTTTTCGCGCACTTCGTTGTAGGCCCTGAAGTTGATCTCCTTTTCCTCGAACAGCTTCTCGCCAAAATCGCGGATGTGGATGAAGAGCTTGGACAACTCGTCGTTCACGGGGTCGATAGACCAAATGAAATCGCGCGTGCCGTTGTACAGGTATTTGGCAGAATCCTCCACCTTCGTATAAAGGTCGTGGCCATTGGCGTAGCCGTTGCCATTGCCATTGCTGGTGCTGTTGAGTTTGAGCAGGCTCACGTAGTTGATGATGCGCGTGAGTTGGTTGCCCATTTCGTCGTGAAAGTCGCGGGCAATCTCTTTGCGCAGGTTGTCTTGCTCTTTCTGGCGGATGCGTTCCAGCATCATCACCCGGTTCACGCGTTGTTTCACGCGCAGGTAAAGGATGAGGGTCACCAGGCCACCCACCAGGATGAACATGCCCAGCAAAAAGCTGGCCGTCCGGTAGAAGGGTGTGCGGATGGTGAAGGCGTAGGCAATGCGGGTGTCGGCCCAACTGCCTTCGTTGTTGGTGCTCATCACACGGAAGGTGTAGTCGCCGGGAGGCAGGTTGCTATACGTTACCATGTCCTGGGCCGAGGGTTGCGACCAGGTCTTGTCGAAGTTCTCCAGGATGTATTTGAATTTTACCGACTTGGAGTAATGCTTGTCCACCCGGTTAAATGTGAAGGTGAGGTGGTTCTTGTCGGGGGGCATCGACGGGTTGTAGGGGATCTTGAAAAATCCGAATGTGCTGTCGCTGTATTGTCGCGGCGAGTATTCGCCGTAGAGGATCTCCACGTTGGTGAGGTGCACGTCGAAGGAGCGGGGCCGGTCGGTGCTGTGATCGTTAAATTCATAGAGTCCATCCACGAGGCCAAAGTATTTTTCTTTGGGACTGATATAGAATGCATTTTGATTGGTCTCCACCCCGGTCAGGCCGTTGTCGTAGTCGAAGTGCAGGTTCTCTACGAGATCAAAACGTTTGTCGAGCTTGATGCGGTTGATGCCTTTTTCGGTGCCGATCCAGGTGTAGCCTTTTTCATCGGGGGCGGCAAAGTAGATGAAGTCAGAGGCGAGGCCGTCGCGGGTGGTGATGAGTTTGCGCACGTCGCTGTAGGGTTTGATCACCATCAGCCCCGATCCTCCGGTGCCCAACAACAAAAGCGAGTCGCGGTAGCTGTTGATGCTCAGTACCGACGTGTTCACGATCTCGGGCAACGGCAGCTTGCCGATCTTGCCGTGTTGCAAGGTGTTCACCCCGATCTCGGTGCCGATGAAGAGGGTTTGTGCCTTGCGGTCATAAAGGATCGTCCAGATGCCGTTGGTATACAGGCCATCCTTCGTGGAGTAGTTGGTAAAGGTCTTGCCATCGAAATAGCTGAGGCCGTTGCCGGTGCCCACGTACACGCCGCGGCCATCAAATGCGAGCGAGGTCACGGCCCAGCCGGGCAGGCCGTCTTCGCGGGAGTACCACTGAAAGCCGTCGCGCTCTTTGTTGTATTTGCCAAGGCCCGATGCGGAGCCTACCCAGATCGTGCCATCCGGTGCCTCCTTCACGGTGGTGATGGTGTTGCGCGTGGGTTCTTTCGGGTCGACATAGGATCGTATTTTGCCATGGCGGATCTTCCAGAGGCCCTTGGCCATCGTACCGATCCACCGGGCGCCATCCCGATCGTTGAGGATCGTCATGACGCCACGCAGGTTGTCGGAGCTGCAGCGCTTGAAATCCTGGCGGTAGTATTTGTAGAGGCCCCGGCCATCGGATGCAAACCACGTGTTGCCTTCGGAGTCCACCAACGCCTGGTAGATGCTCACGTCTTTCAACACGGTGTCACGTTTGATCTCCGTACCCTGCATCGTTTCCTTTAGCAGATTACTGCCACCCACGGTCCAGAACACGTCGCTCTTGTCGTCGTGGAGCAGCACAAAGTTGGGCATGTCCCAGTCCAGCTTTTCTACTTTTCTGGTCTTGATGTTGACCTTGTACATGCCATTGGCCGAACGGAACAGCACATCGCGTTTGTAGTTGAAGAGGTTATAGATCTTGCCCACTTCCTGGCCGGCCGCGAACGTGTACCGCTCCTTTCCCGATTGGATGATGAACAGGCCATCGCTGGTGAACGAACAAATCTCACCCGACGGCGCGCGGTGTGATCCCCACACCTGGTAGTCTCTGTAGAGTGGCTTTTCCCAATAGTAAGCCGAGTCTTGATAAATTTTGCTGGCCATGCCGCTGTTGCTGAGCATGAACACAGTGTCGCCCAGCATATAGATGCGGCGCATCTGGCGGTCGGTGAGCAATTGTTGTGGTGCCTGGAAGCGTTTGAATTCAAGACCATTGAAGCGGGTCACGCCGCGGGGGTGCAAGATCCAGAGGTTGTCGTGACGATCGAAGCGGAGGCCTACCACCTGGTTGGCCAGCAGGCCGTCGAGCGTGGTGTATACTTTAAATTCACGGCCATCATAGCGGGCCAGGCCACCTCCCGTGGTGCCCACCCAGAGGTAGCCGTTCTTGTCTTCCAAAATGCCCATCACCTGCGATTGGGGCAGGCCGTCGATGGCGGTGTAGTTGCGGGTGGAATAAAACGTGTCGTCCTGGGCGCGGAGCGCAATGGCGGAAAGGCAGCAGAAAATTATGGTGATGCAGACCCTGGACATACGGAACACTTTGCAAAGTACGGGCTTCTCCCCTTCCCCGTTATACCCCGTGTGGCGGGATAATTTTTCGGGGCCTTTCCGGTACTTTAATGACCGGAGGGTGCAACCTCGTCCATGGTTTTGAAGTCTTAGCATCATATTTCCCTAAAATCCCAGCTTTATGTTCCGAAACTACCTTCTCATCAGTTTACGAAGTTTGCGAAAACATCGTTCTTATTCCATGATAAATATTGCCGGCCTGGGGCTGGGATTGGCTGCCTGCTTGCTGCTGGTGACCTGGATCGTGCACGAACTGAGCTACGACAAGTTTCACCAACAAGCTGCACGCATCTACCGGTCATCGCTGGAATACAGTTTTGGGGGACAAACGGCCAAGACCGCCGTCTCGCCAACGGCCCTGCTGCCTACGCTGGAAAAAAACTTTGCCGAAGTGGAAGCCGGCGTGCGTCTATACAATCCATCATCCTGGAATCCTTTCATCGTCCGCCGCGGCGAGACGCTTTTCCAGGAAGGAAAATTCTTTTATGCCGATAGCACCTTCTTCAAGATCTTTTCCTTCCCGCTGATCGCCGGCAACGCCACCACCGCGCTCACCCAACCCAACTCCGTTGTGCTCACCCGCACGACGGCAAAAAAATATTTTGGTGAGGAAGATCCCATGGGAAAAACGCTCCAGGTCAATAACGACAAGGAATATATCGTCACCGGTGTGATGGAGGATGTGCCGAGCAACTCCTTGCTGCAATTCGATTTTGTCGGCTCGTTCGCTTCGCTGGCCGCAGCCAAAGAACAGATCTGGTGGAGCGCCAACTATCAAACCTTCGTGCTACTGGCGCCCGGCACCAATGTACGGGCACTTACCGATAAAACCTCCGAGCTGGTCAAGAAGGCGCTCGCCAGCGAGCTCACCAATCCCGGCGACTATGTGAAATACAATTTCTTCCCGCTCACCGATATTTATCTCCGTTCTGACATGAATGAAAATCAGCCCGTGGGCAGCATTCAGTATGTCTATATTTTTGGTGTCATCGCCTTTCTTGTGCTGAGCATCGCCTGTATCAACTACGTGAACCTGGCCACAGCGCGCGCGGCCGATCGCGCGAAGGAAGTGGGTATCCGCAAAGTGATCGGGGCCATGCGTAAGCAACTGTTCACCCAGTTCATCGGCGAATCCATCATCATCACGCTGCTGGCCCTCGCAGTGGCGTTCCTCCTCTCACGGTTGGCTTTGCCGGCGTTCGAAACCATCACCGGAAAATCATTCGCCGCTAAACTTTTGTACAGCACGCCGTTTGTGAGCGCGGCCGTGGTCATGGCACTGGTCATCGCTTTTGTGGCGGGAGCTTATCCCGCGTTGGCCATCACATCGTTTAAACCGGTGAGCGTGCTCAAGGGAAATTTTAAAACATCGGGCAAAGGCGTGTGGCTGCGAAAAAGCCTGGTGGTGTTCCAGTTCTGCATTTCCATCATGCTCATCGTGGGCACCATGGTGGTGATCCGCCAACTGGACTATCTGCAAGCGAAAAAGCTGGGTTATCAAAAAGAAAATACCGTCATCCTCCCGCTCGATCACCAGACCGAAAAAGTATTCCCCGCCCTGAAGTCCGAGTTGCTTCGAAGCGGCGTCGTGGCGTCGGTAGCGCGCGCTACGGAATCGCCCATCGCTATCAAGGGCGGCTACTCCATCAACCTGCAACAAGGCAGCACCAACGCGCAAGGCATGATCGTCACGGCCATGGCCATCGACGACGAATTTATCCCCACGCTCGGCGTCACCCTGATCGCCGGCCGCAACTTCACCGAGGCCGACATGCAAAAAACAAAAGCCGACACCACGGGCAACAGCTACACCTTCATCGTCAACGAATCCACCCTGCACGAACTCTCCCTCGATATGGAGAAGGCCGTAGGCACTAAAGTGGGCCTGAACGGACGCAATGGTGAGATCATCGGTGTGGCAAAGGATTTTCACTTCGCACCGCTCCACCAAAAGATCTCACCCCTGGTGTTGTTCACCGAAGAAAACCAATACAGCTACATCTTCGCCAAGCTGAAAGGCACCGACACCCCCGCCGCCCTCGCACAAATGAAAAAGGTCTGCCAAACCCTCACCCCACACCGCCCCTTCGAATACACCTTCCTCGACCAGGACTATGCCGCCCTCTATCAAAACGAACAACGCATGCGCACGCTCAGCACCACCTTCGCCGGCCTCACCGTAGTGATCGCCTGCCTGGGATTGCTCGGACTGGTCTCATTCTCCGCCGCACAGAAGACAAAAGAGATTGGCATCCGCAAAGTGTTGGGCGCCACCGCCTCCAGCATCGTGTTGCTGATCACAAGAGATTTCACACGACTGGTGTTGCTCGCGATCGTCGTGGGGATTCCGTTAGCCTATTGGGTGATGAGCCAATGGCTGAACGACTTTGCCTACAAGACAGACATCGGCATCTGGCCCATCGTCACCTCGGCGGCAATGTGTCTGCTCATCGCCTATGGCACCGCGGCATTCCAGGCGATCAAGGCCGCGCTTATTAATCCGGCGGATACCTTGCGAAACGAATAGTCATGAAATTCATGTTGGTGAAGAGCACATAACGGCATCCCCATCGCCGTTGTTGGTGTTCTTCACCAACAACCCATTCGGACTCGTGCCGTTGTAATTCAGCAACAAATACATGGACCTCCATTGGGTCGTGCAGTACACTCCATGATGCTCGCCATCCAATGTTGTTGGTGAAGAACACCAACAACGGCGGGGGGCATTGGCCTGTGCTGGTTCCCCACCAACAAAACATCGCGCCGCGCCACCACCTTTCGGTGTCCCCGCCAACATTTTTAATCCCCACACCCATTTGTTGGCGTTCCGCCAACAAATCTCTTAATCCTTGCCATCCCTCCCCTATGGCCACCGGCACACAACAAACCCCAATGACCACCAAGCATTTACACAACCCCCACCCTCATCGAAGCGCCAACCCAGTTTTAAAAAAAATCCCTGCCCTACAATTCATGCCGGTTTCCTTGTGACTTTCCCAAAAGCTTTGCATTATTAACACAATTGTAACGCATGACAGACGCGGAGATACGGCAAGAATATGCGATCCTGGAGAGGGCCAAGAAAAATCCGAAAGCCTTCGGCGAACTCTATGAGAAATATTTCGACCGCATCTTCCATTTTATCTACCGGCAGATGGACGACGAAGACGTTACGGCCGACCTGACTTCACAAACCTTTCTCAGTGTATTAAAGAACCTGGACCGCTACCAGTTCAGGGGTGTGCCCTTCTCGGCCTGGCTCTATAAGATCGCCAGCAATGAAGTGAACAAATACTATCGCAAACGCAAACACGACAAGGTATTCAGTATTGAAGAGGTGCGGGTGCGCGAACTCATCGAGCAAGTGAATGAGGACTGGGATGAGGAGATCGTGATGCGGCTGTTGGAATACCTGGGCAACCTGCCCATCGAAATGCTGGAAGTGTTGCAGCTGCGTTTTTTTGAGGACAAGGATTTCAAAGAGATCGCCTTCATCCTCGACATCACCGAGAGTGGCGCCAAAATGCGCGCCTACCGTGCGTTGGATAGATTACGTCAGAATTTTAACTTACGGATCAAGTACGATGGGAAGGAATGAGATAAGACTTCGGCGGCAAAAACCAAGTTCCGGAAACCTGGCACGGTACCGGAACTATGCGAAGCTTATGGCACGCCACGAACGCAACCAACGCTGGCAGCGAACGCTTCGGGCGCTGATCTATGTGGTGATCGTCGTGGTGCTGATGATCCTGATGATCTTATTTTTCCTGGTGAAAAACCTGGAGAATATCCAGAAAAATAAAACACAAGAACCGAAAAACGCGGTCGAGGCAAAGATGCCCGACAAGGATGTCTGACCAAAGATCAGAAACCAAAATACGTCTTCGCGTTGCTATAGCTGATATCCTTCACCATGCGTCCAACAAGCTGATAGTCGTCCGGCAACTCGCCTTTCTCCATATCATTGCCCACGAGATTACACAGGATGCGTCGGAAATATTCATGGCGGGGGAACGAGAGGAAACTTCTTGAGTCGGTCACCATGCCCACGAAGCGCGACAGCAGTCCCATGTTCGAGAGCGTGTTCATCTGACGTTCCATGCCATCCTTCTGATCGAGGAACCACCAGCCCGAGCCGTATTGCATCTTGCCGGCGACGGTTCCGTCGTTGAAGTTGCCGACCATCGTGGCAAAGAGTTCGTTGTCGGCGGGGTTGAGGTTGTAGACGATGGTCTTGGCCAACTGATTGGTGTTGTCGAGACCGTCGAAAAAGCGACTCATCATGTGGCCTTGTGGGTATTCGCCCATAGAGTCAAAGCCGGTGTCCGGTCCCAGTTCGCGCAGCAGGCGTGTGTTATTGTTGCGCATAGCGCCCAGGTGGAATTGTTGCACCCATCCCTTTTTGTGATAGAGACGGCCCAGGTTTAACAACACGGCGCTTTTAAACTGAATGCGCTCCCGGGCTTCCAAAGTTTTTCCCTGTTGTAATTTTTTGAAAAGTCCCGGTGCTTCACGCTCTGCGTGTTCGTCAAAGAAAAGTTGGTCCAGGCCGTGATCGGAAACACGGCATCCGTGTTGGTGGAAAAACTCCAGGCGGTTTTGCAGGGCTTGCAACAATTCATCGAACGAACGGATCGTTGTCCCGGCGGCGGCTCCCAGTTGTTCAATATAGCTGAGATAGGTTGGGACATTCTCCACGGCAAACGATTTGTCGGGCCGGAAGGTTGGGAACATGCGGAGGCTGGATTGCTGCGCGGCAAATTTCCGGTGATACTCCAACGTGTCGATGGGGTCATCAGTGGTGCACAACACCTCCACGTTCATCTTCGCCAGCAGTCCCTGCACGGAGAAATCCTCTTGTTGCAGTTGGGCGTTGCAGGTCTCATAGATCTCCAGGGCCGAAGAAGCATCCAACAGGGTGGTGATGCCAAAGTAGTTCTTCAATTCCAGGTGTGTCCAATGAAAGAGCGGGTTGCGCAGGGTGTAGGGAACAGTTTCGGCCCACTTCACAAATTTCTCCTGCGGCGAGGCATTGCCGGTGCAGTAGCGTTCGGCGATGCCGTTGGCGCGCATGCCCCGCCATTTATAGTGATCGCCTTCCAGCCAGATCTCCGTCAGGTTGCTGAAGCGCCGGTTTTCGGCGATGTCCTTGGGCGAAAGGTGATTGTGGTAGTCGATGATGGGCTGGGTGGCAGCATACTGTTCATAGAGGTGCCGCGCGGCGTCGGTTCCCAGCAGAAAATCATCTCCTAAAAAAGTCTTCGAGGTCTTTATCATGGTCTTTCGTTCAGCATGCGTTGAATTCCCGCCTCCAGTCCCCGCAGTTCGGCCAGACCGCGCAAGCGCCCGATGGCGGAATAGCCGGGGTTTGTTTTTTTCTTCAGATCGTCGAGCATCTGGTGGCCGTGATCGGGTCGGAATGGGATGGGCGTTTCGCGCTGGCTTTGCAGGTGCACGAGTGCTTTCATCACGGCATACATGTCGGCGTCGCCCTCCAGGTGATTGGCCTCATAGAAATTGCCTTCGGCGTCGCGGGTGGTGTTGCGCAGGTGCACAAAGTTGATCCGGTCGCCCAACCGTTGCACCATGCCCGGCAGATCATTGTCCGGCCTAACTCCAAAGGAGCCCGTACAAAAACAAAGACCGTTGTTGGGCGATTGATAGGCGTCCAACAATTGGCGCGCATCTTTCTCGGTGCTCACCACGCGCGGCAACCCGAAGATCGGGAACGGCGGATCATCGGGGTGGATGGCCAGCTTCACATTTTGCTGCTCTGCCACGGGCGCGACGGCGGCAATGAATTCATATAAATGTTTGCGCAGCACCGCATCGTCGATGGTAGCATATTCATCGAGGGCTGCCTGGAATTCATCGAGCGTGTAGCCTTCTTCGGCGCCGGGCAAACCGGCGAGTATATTTTTTTGAAGCGCCACCAATTCGGTTTGCCAGGCGCTCTCCATGTATGCCTCGGCCTTTTTTATTTTGTCTGTGGTGTAGCCCTCTTGCGCCCCGGCGCGCTTCAATACAAACATATCGAACGCGGCAAAGGCCGTGGCGTCAAAGCGAAGGGCTTTGGAGCCGTCGGGTAATTCATAGCCGAGGTCGGTGCGGGTCCAGTCCAGCACGGGCATAAAGTTATAGCACACGGTGCGCACGTTGCAGGTGGCCAGGTTGCGGATGCTTTGCTTGTAGCATTCGACAAAGCGCTGGTAGCCGGCTTTCTGTTTCTTGATATCCTCGTGCACGGGGACGCTTTCCACGACCGACCACACCAGGCCTGCCGCTTCGATCTCCAGCTTGCGCTTATAAATTTCTTCAATGGGCCACGCTTCTCCGTTGGGAATGTGGTGGAGGGCCGTCACGATGCCGGTGGCGCCCGCTTGGCGGATGTCGCTGAGGCTCACGGGGTCGTTCGGGCCAAACCATCGCCAGGTCTGTTCGAGGGAGCGCGTATGGGTTCCTGCTTTCAATGGATTGCTACGTTTAGGACGTTAAAAAAAATTATACGCCACAGAAAACACTGAAGCCGCCGTCTACCGCCACCGTTACGCCGGTCACGAATTTGGACGCATCGGAACACAGCCAGATGAGTGTGCCGACAAGCTCTTCGGGTTGGCCAAAGCGCGCAAACGGTGTTTGCTTTATGGCAGCCTCGCCCCGGGCAGTATAGGAGCCGTCGGGGTTGGTGAGCAGGTTCCGGTTTTGTTCGGTCAGAAAAAAGCCAGGGGCAATGGCATTCACCCGGATGCCTTCCCCAAATTTCTTGGCCATTTCGATGGCCAGCCAGTGTGTAAAGTTATCGACCGCCGCCTTGGCAGCAGAGTAGCCCACCACCCGCGTAATGGGTTTCAGGGATGCCATGGAGGCAATGTTGATGATGACGCCTTGTTTGCGCTTGGCCATCACGTCGGCAAAGATCTGGGTGGGCAGCACGGTGCCGTCCAGGTTCAGGGCCACGACCTGTTGGAAGGCTTCCATTTTCAGATCGAAGAATGTCTGGTCGGGTGCGATCACGGCGCCGGCCATATTTCCGCCGGCCGAGTTCACCAGGATGTCGATGGTGCCATAGGTGGAAAGGATGGTTTCTTTTGCCGCGCGCAGTTGGTCGGCGTTCAGCACGTCGGCTTCCACGAAGATGGCTTCGTGTCCTTTGTCGCGGATGGCTTTCACTACGTCGTCGCCGGCTTGTTTGCGGCGGCCGAGCACCACGGTGCGGGTGCCTGCGTCGGCAAGTCCTTTGGCCATGGCGGCGCCTAACACACCGGTGCCACCTGTGACGACCGCGGTTTTTCCTTTCAAATCAAAAAGTCCTGTCATATGTTTTGTTCAGATATCAGATATAAGACGTTTGTCGGGGGTCCTTTCCCTGTAAAGGTATACAAGTATACTGCTCACAAACGCGGGTGTTACACTGTTGGCTAAATTTCCGGAAAAGCTGCCAGGGCTTCATAGCAAATTCTCATTCCGGAAACGATCGGTTAATTTTTCCAGGGCCCTGTCGGCATCGAACGGTTCTCCGGAGGGGGTCCGACGATGCAGGTCGGGCTTCATTTTCTTCATTTCGGTTTTCAATTCGGGATATCGTTTCACCAGGTGACGAAGTTCTTCCAAATCGCTTTCACTGGCCTCTTCCTTCAGGCAGCGGGCGATCAAAGACCAATCTCTCGTGGTGAGTCCTTCCATGGTGATACTACTCCAATGAAAAGACGAATTTGCGAGAGCTTACCCTGAATTACAATGGGGGGTGATATGATTTTTACAGGGGCGGCAAGGCGCTGCGCAAGTGTTTCAACGCCCGTCCCATCTGTGTTTCCACCGTTTTCACGCTGAGGTTGAGGAGCGCGGCAATTTCCCTGTACTTCAACCCTTCCTCCCGGCTGAGGGCAAAAATAAGGCGGCATTGCTTGGGGAGCCTTGCCATGGATTGCTCCAGGGTGGTGTTCAGCTCTTCATATACCAACATATCCTGGCTGTCGGCCATGCCGGCGGGTACGTTGGTGGCTTCTTCCAGGTCACACCAGGTGGTATTCCTGATTTTACGTAAGTGGTCATAGCCTCTGTTGCGCACCGAGGCAAAAAGATACGCTTTGGGCGAGGCAATGATGAGGCGGCTCCGGTTTTTCCAAATGTTATAAAACACATCGCTCACCAGCTCTTCGGCCACTTCGCGTGCTTTCACAAACTTCATACAGAATTGGCAGAGCGGAGCATACATCTTTTTGAACAGGAGTTGGAAAGCGGGGTAATCGTTGTGTTGCACGATTCGGTCCATCAAGATTTCCATTTCCTGGTCTTTGGCAACTATAGAAATTCCCGGGAATTCGGTGTGCTTCCCGTGGGATTTCAAAGCGACCAGACTAGCGGGGGGTAAAGGTTGAATCATAGCGGAATCGTTTGATACCACCAATTTTGGCATTTTTTCTATGAATCAAGAGGCTTCGGACTGATTTTTTATAGATATTTTTTCGAGACCGTTCCCGGGAACGGTCTCGAAAAATTCTATATTTGTTAAGGCTTCATCCCTAGTTTTCCATGGACAAAAAGACGGTCACCATCAAAGACATCGCCCGCATGCTGGGCATTTCAAAATCCACCGTATCGCGCGCCCTCAGCGGCCGGTCCGACATCCACCCGGAGACCAAGCAAAAGATCATGGCCCTGGCCAACGATCTTCACTACGAGCCCAACGCGCTGGCCATAAACCTCAAACAGCAAAAGACCAACACCATCGGCGTCATCGTCCCCGAAACGGTGAACCGCTTCTTTGCGCGGGCGGTGGGGGGCATTCAGAAAGTATCCGACATGGCGGGGGTCAACGTCATGATCTGCCAATCGAACGAGTCCTATATTTCTGAAAAGAACAACCTGCACTCGCTCGTCTCCAGCCGGGTGGACGGGCTCATTGTTTCCATCTCGAGCGAGACCGACCGCACCGACCACTTCAAGCCCATCTTCGAACGCGGCATCCCCATTGTGTTCTTCGACCGCATCTGCGAAGACGTGCACGCCTCGCAGGTGTATACCGACAACTACGAGATCGCTTTCGAAGGCACCGAGCACCTCATCACCCGCGGCTACCGGCGCATCGCCTTCGTGGCCGGCCCCCAGCATTTATTCAACAGCCGCAACCGACTCCTCGGCTATCTCGATGCATTGAAAAAACACAACCTGCCGGTCAAGGAATCTTATATTATTCACTCGCATTATGGCAGCGGCAAAGTGGAAGAATATACACGCTATCTCATGCAACTGCCGCAGCGACCCGATGCTGTGTTTGCCATCAATGATTATGCGGCCATCGAGATGATGCACATTATGAAAAAGAATGGATTGAAGATCCCGGAGGATGTGGCGTTTCTTGGGTTTAACAATGAGGATATGTGCCGGTTTGTAGAGCCTCCTTTGAGCAGCATCGATCATCCGGCGCATGATATGGGGGCGGCAGCGGCGGAAATACTCATCAACCAGATGCGGCATCCGGATTTGAAGCCGGAGAGTCGCATCATTAAGAGTCGATTGGTGGTGCGGGAGTCTTCGGGGGCGAGGTTGGTTCTTTAATCACGGAGGTGAATAAGAGCGCTGCTACCTGGCGCGGCATGCGCTTTGCGGATCGACTCCTGTTTTAGAATTTTGATTGCGATAAACGTGACGTTAGAGACTTACTCTGCTTCAATCGAAGTTTCCCACCCATCGTATTCACCGTCCAGTTCGCCGGCAAGCTCCCAGAGATAGAGTACGTACTGGTTCACGTCCCTATGCCGAACGCCATCAACACGTGAAATTCGCAGTTGGTATTTAAATTCTCTATCGTTCAGGGTTTCGACTCCGTCGATATTGAAACCCTTCTCCTTTACTTGTTCGATGAACTTTTCTCTTGCCTCGATCGACCGAAAGTAAATCCAATGGTTTACTTCCCTCGGCTTCGTGAGCTTGTCACCGTTCTTTTCCAGACTGTCAATTACACGTCTATTGAGGATGCTCTGTACCTGTCTGGGGTCAGGGTACATGAAATCTAAATAATAAAGCCACTCCTTGTCGTCCTTTACTTCAAAGTCGCAGGCATAGTTCGGAAATCTTACCAATGATTCCGAGATCGTTTTCTCGACCAGCAGGGGGTCGGCGGTGTAGAAGTAAAACTCACGCATGCCGTTGAACGTCAACCGCCCGGCATAGACGATGTCGCGCTTGTCTTTGATGCCATCCTCCAGGTGATTTTCAATTTCAATCAACGTATCATATTCCCGGTCGGATGAAAGCCCGTCTTCTCTCGGGTCATTCATTTTCAACGACACACAAAAGAAATGCGGCATGCTATTGACGGGGGCCACATCTTTAAGCCCCATGTCCAGGTAAAAGGAACCCGGTTTGCCGTCAACGTTACTGAAATAAAAGTCCCATTCTTGTTCGTGGTTCATCGGTAGATAGCTTAAAACTTGTTCTCTTTCCTGGTCAACGTAAACGCTCGTCGATATCATCTCAAATTAAATCAATTTAAAGAAGTTGCTTCGTTTCTCCGATTGAAAAATAAATAGGCTGCCTGGAGGGGCAGCCTATTTGGTTTAACGGGGGGGTTATCTAATCTTCTTCTAATAGCCGGGGTTTTGCAGGAATGCAGAACCGTCGGAGTTTGTCGTGCGATCGATTTGATCTTGGGGGATCGGGCGAAGGACGTTGGTGTCTTTGATGTTGTCTTTCGCCTGCGTGTTGTAGAGCTTCACGCGTTCTACGAGCTTCTTGGTGCGCACCAGGTCAAACCAACGGTGTTGTTCGCCCAACAACTCGCGGGAGCGTTCGTCGAGGATGAAATCCAGGGTGACGTCGCCGTCGGTGATTTCCATGTCGGCTTCTTTTCCGGGGACGGCGGCGCGGCGTCTCACTTTGTTGATCATGTCGGCGGCGCCGGGCTGGCCCAGTTGCAGCAGCGCTTCGGCGCGGATCAGGTAGGTCTCGGCCAGGCGGAAGGCCAGGAAGTCGCGCGACCCTTCAAAGGTGGTCACATCAGGGCGCAGCGGGTCGAGGTATTTGCGCAGCGCGGGGAACAGCTTCTCGGTGTACTTCGAGGGGGTGATCACCTGGAAGTTTTTCTGTGCGATCACGTCGGCGGCCAGCTCCACGCCGGGGAGCCACATGGTGGTGTCGCCGGTAGCCAGCGTGACGGACTTGCCGTTGATGGTGTAGGTACCAGGTTTGTTGCAATAATATACCTGCTTGAAGTTCTTGTCGTAGCGGCTGTCTTTGCTGCGATCATACAAGCCCAGCGTGTAGTTGGTGGGTTTGAAGCGTTTGAAGGGGCGGCCATTGGCGATGTCGCGCATCATGCCGGGTTGTACGTCATACTCCATCAGGAAAAACACGTGGGCGTTGTTGCCGCCTCCGTTTGTCAGCGGGTCGCTGGTGTATTGTACTGACCAGATCACCTCGTCGTTGATCTCCCCCGAGCCCTGTTCGAACACTTTCGCATAATCCGTCAGCAACTTGAACGAGTATTTGGTGAGCACTTCGTTCGAAAGATCTGCGGCTTTCTGGTATTCATCCGGTGGCGTGGCCGAGGGGTCCATGGTGGCGCGGGTCAGGTGCACGCGGGCCAGTAGGTGTTGTGCGGCGGGCTTGGTGGCACGTCCCCAGTTGGGTTGGGTGGCGGGCAAGTTGGCTACGGCGAATTCCAGGTCCTCGACAATGGCGGTATAAATATCCGTCACACTGGCGCGGTGCGCTTCGGTGCTGGCCGCGGTGGTCTCGTGCAGCGTCAGGGGAAGCGGGCCAAACAATTGCACGAGGATGAAATAGAATTGTGCCCGCAGGAATTTCACTTCGGCTACGCGTTGTGTTTTCAGCGTGGCATCGAGCCCCACAATGTTTTCCGATCGGTCGACGGCCGTGTTGGCCGTATTGATGCCGCGATAAAAATCGGTCCACAACTCCGAAAGGATCGTCGTGCGCGAGTCGAATTGCGACGTGTATTGGTTCACAAATTTGAAACTTCCATCGGATCCGTTGGTGTACTCGTCGGTGCCAAACACCGACAGGCTCATGCCTCTTTCCGTGGCATAAAAAGAACGCATATACGAGTACGTTCCCTTCACAGCATCTTCAAAACCGGGTGCCGTATCGAAATAACTCGGCACCGCTTTGGTTCTATTTTTTTCCTCCAGCATATCAGCACACGACTGAAACACGAGGGCGGCAAAACAAAGGAATATAATTTTCTTCATGATGAGGCAGATTAAAGTTTAATGTTCAGACCGACCAGGATAAGCTTGCTGCTGGGCGTAGCCGCATCCAACTCGGCCGTGCGTTCACGTCCGGCCGACGGCGTGCGGGCAAACTCGGGATCGATGCCCTTGTACTTGGAGCGATAGGAAGCAAAGATGAAAGGGTTCTGCGCGCTGGCATAGATGCGCACCGACTCCAGTTTCAGCCGTTCTACAATGCTCTTTGGCAGTGTGTAGCCAAACGTGATGTTGCGCACTTTCACAAACGAACCGTCGAAGTACGTGAGCGACGATCCATACACGGGGAACTCCTGGTTTTGGTTGGGACGTGGATAGGCGTTCGTGGGATTGTTGGGGGTCCAGTAGTCTACGTCCAGGTTGTTGTAGCGTCCGAACAGGTTGTTGTAGTTGCTGTGGAACAAGCTGCGGATCATGCCGCCCTGGCGTGTATACAGAAAGAAAGAGAAGTCGAAGCCTTTGTAGTAAAAGCGGTTCGTCATCCCTCCTGTCCAGTCGGGCACGTCGGAGCCGAGGATCTTGCGATCGTCCGCGTTGATCTTGCCATCGGCGCCGCTCACCAGGTTGCCGTTGGCATCGCGGCCGGCCAGGTCGGCCACCTTGATCTCGCCGGGTTTGCGCTGGTATTGCGTAGCCTGATCCAACTCGGCGGTTTGCCAGATACCGACCTTTTCATAGTCATAGAACACGGTCATCGGCTTACCGATAAACCAGCCGTTGCCGATATCATCTTTCGTAGCGCCATAGAGGTTCACGATGGCTTCACGGTTGGCATAGAAATTCAATTCGGTAGTCCACTTAAAGCCGCTGCTGTGGTCGATGTTCACGGAGTTGAGGGCGATCTCTATCCCCTTGTTGCGGGTCTTGCCCACGTTGTTGAGGTAGAGGTTGGACGTTCCCGAGGTCGGCGGCAGTTGCTGCTCCATGAGGAGGTCGGACGTGTTTTGGATGTACACATCCACCGAACCTTGAAGGCGTCCATTGAATACTCCGAAATCCAAGCCCACGTTGCCCGACACGGTGGTCTCCCATTTCAAATTCGGGCTCACCAGGCTGAGGGGATGGTAGCCATAGGCACTCGAGCTTCCAAAAGCATATTTGGTTCGTTCCAGTTCACCGAGGGTCTTGTAAGGATCAATGCCGGTGTTACCCGTTTTGCCATAGCTGGCCCGCAGTTTCAAATTTGAAAAGACGCGGATATTCTTCATGAAATCTTCTTCGATCACATTCCAACCCACAGCGGCGGAAGGGAAGAATCCATACTTCTTGCCATCGGCAAACCGCGACGAACCATCGGAACGGCCGGTAACGGTGAGGAGATATTTGTCTTTGAATGTATAGTTGAGCCGGCCCATATACGACTGGATGGTCCACTGGCTATAGCTGCTGCCAACACCTTCAATGATCGGAGCCGCACCGAGGTTGCTGAACTGCATATATTCCGCGGGCACACCCCGAACCATCGTGTTGTAGTATTCGTCGGTCTGGCGCTGGATGCTGTAGAGACCGGTGATGTTGAATGAACTTTGGCCAATGGTCTTGGTGTAGTTCACCACATTCTCTAACGTGTAGGCTAGTGTATTGTAGTTGTCCGACCGCGCTGTGGGATCGCCTTTGCGGCGGGCGTTGGTGAGGCTGCCCGTGAACTCTCCCCTTCTGCGGGTCTGGTAATCGGGACCGAAGTTCACGCGATATGTCAAGCCTTCCGCCAGTTTCGCTTCCGCGTACACCGAGCTGAAGATGCGCGCGCGTTTGTCTTCCCGCACAATGGCACCGGGCACAATTTCGTTCAACGGGTTGGAGCGCAGGCCGTCTGTGGTGGGGAGGAAATTTAAAGAACCGTCGGCATTGTAAGGGTTACCCAGCGGGTTATTCAACAAGGCTTCGGGCATGGGGTTGAAGCCGTCGCCGTTGGTGATGTTGAACGATGCCAGCGTAGACGTTCCGATCTTCACATACTTGCCGATCTTGTGATCGATGTTGATGCGGAAGGTATAGCGCGAAAAATTCTGGTTGGGAACAATGCCTACATCGTTGAAATAGTTGGCCGAAATGGCAAAAGAAGTTTTCTCATTTCCTCCCAGGATGCCGATCTGGTGATTTTGCTGGTGGCCGTTTCGGAGCATCAGGTCCTGGTAGTCCGTGGTTCTGCCCGAGGCAATGCCTTCCAGTTCAACCGGCTCGAACAGTTTGTTGTCGGCCGCGACGGGATCGGCGTCATTGTAGGTGCCGGTGGCGCGACGCGATTCACGTTTGTACTCGGCAAACTGGGCGCCGTTCATCATGTCGATCTTTCCCAGGCTGCTGGTCACACCATAGTAGCCGTCGTAGGAGACCTTTGTTTTGCCATCGGTCGTGCCGCGTTTCGTGGTGATGAGCACCACGCCGTTGGCACCGCGTGAACCATAGATGGCCGTGGCCGATGCGTCTTTCAGCACATCCATCGATTGGATGTCCTGCGTGTTGATGTCGCTGATGCCGCCGGCCAGCGGGATGCCGTCCAGCACATACAACGGGTCATTGCCCGCATTAAAAGAACGTCTTCCGCGAATGCGAACGCTCACGCCGGCTCCGGGTTGTGTTCCTGTGGAGACCACATCCACACCGGGGATACGTCCCTGCAAGGCCTGCTGCGCGTTGGTGACGGGCAACTCGGTCACTTCCTTGGTGGAAATGGAACTCACCGATCCGGTAATATCTTTCTTACGTTGGGTGCCATAGCCCACCACCACCACTTCGGTGAGTTGCTGGACATCGGCGGCCAACGTCACGTTCACTGCCGTGCGGCCATTCAACGGTTGCTCCTGCGAGATGTAGCCGATAAAGGTGAAGACCAATACCGTGGAAGCCTCGTCTCCTGGCAAGACCAGCGAGTATGCACCGTTCGCGTCGGTGGTCGTGCCGTTGCTGGTGCCTTTCACAATCACATTCACACCCGGCATGCCCATACCGCCTTCATCCGACACGATGCCGGTGACGGTGTTGGTTTGAACAATCAGAGAGGATTCCATCGTGTGCGCGTAAACACTTCCCGGGCCCACGCAGAGCAAGACACCGAAAAGCAATAGAGAACCATACGGTAACAAAAATTTCATAGGCTTAGGGTTTTAATCAGTTACTCTCGTGACGTCAAAAGACCATAGCACACCCTACAATGCACACTCATTTTCTTTTTGCGCGATCGAACGAAACAGAAAATGTGGTTCGTGGTTAAACTACTATCGTTGCTACAAGGGTTGAGGAAGGGGGATGGGGGTCACCTGTTTCGTGGAGGAGTCAGGAGTTTTGGATGCGGCATTCAGTAGTAAGTAGTAAGTAGCCAGTAGTAGGTAATCTGTATTAAGTAAGATAGGTTTGAGGGGATGGGGTCATTATGACAAGTTTTTTTTGCGATCGCAAACTCAACTGGGAGGTGACACCTTATAGCAAAGCATCGTCTAAGGCGGACGCATGCATAGCTTGAAGAAAAAGTCGAATGCAAGACGTGCGTTAGCAGGACGGTGCGGAACTGAATAACCCCGGACTTTAATCCGGGGAATGTCCAACGAATATATTGCCGGGCTTTAACCCTGACTTTCCCTCTGTATGTGCAGCCTGCCGCTCTCCTATCGGAGTAGTCAGGGCTAAAGCCCGGTTAGGTAGGGCGCATGTGTCCCCGGACTAAAGTCCGGGGTTATTCATCAGCTCTTCCGTTCAAAAAAGACGTGTGCATAGACAGGCCTAAAGGCCATGGCTATTCGGGAAACAGTTCGATCAAGCTTGTTCCCATCTTCACGGGTTTGTTGAAGAGCTAATACACAAACAAAAGGTGACACAATGCAAAAACACGTAAAACTTTATGCCCCCACATATTTCACCATATCCCATCTTTCTTTATGTTCGAAACTAAATCCTACGGCATATGAAAACAGTATTGATCACAGGCGCATCGGGTAATTTGGGAAAGGCTTCCGTTGAACGCTTTTTGGCGGATGGCTACACCGTGTTGGCCACGGTAACCCCGGGAAAGACACTGGGTTTTGAAACTTCGGGAAAGGTGTTGACCTATGAGGCCGACCTCACCGATGAACAGGCTGTGGAAACCGTTGTCGCCAAAGCGATCGCCACGCACGGCACCCTCGACGCGGCGCTGCTGTTGGTGGGTGGCTACGCCGGTGGTGGCCTGGCCGAAGCCGATGGCAAGACCGTAAAGAAAATGATCGCCCTGAATTTTGAGACGGCCTACAACGTGGCGCGGCCCGTCTTTCAACACATGCAAAAACAAGGCGGCGGTCGCATCGTCTTTGTCGGTGCAAGAACAGCGCTGAAAGCAAGCGACGGAAAAAAATCGCTGGCCTATGCCCTCTCCAAATCGCTGATCTTCAAGTTGGCCGAGCTGCTGAACGCCACGGGCAACGCCTCGAACGTGACAGCCTCCGTGGTGGTGCCCAGCACCATCGACACGCCCACAAACCGCGAAGCCATGCCCAACGCCGACTTCACCGCCTGGGTAGCGCCCGACGCCATCGCCGATGCCATCGCCCACATTTGCTCAGCCAAAACCAACGACTGGCGCGAAACGGTGTTAAAAATCTACGGCCGCGCCTGACAAAATTATTCGCTGCGCAATGAATTCACCGGGTTGGCCAACGCGGCACGGATGGCCTGATAACTCACCGTGAGCGTCACAATGGCCAGCACCGAAACCAAACTGATCACAAACGTCAACGAGGTGATCTCCGTGTGGTATATAAAATTCGACAGCCACTGATTCATAAAGTAATACGACAGCGGCACGGCCACACAAAAACCGATCGCGATCAATAGCGCAAAGTCGCGATAGATCAGCAACAGGATGCTGCGCACGTTCGCACCCAACACCTTGCGCACACCGATCTCCTTCACCTTTCGCTGCACCGTGAACAGCACGAGGCCATATACACCCAGGCACGAGATCAAAATCGCAATACCGGTAAAAGACTGGATGATCGTACCAAAATTTTCATAATTCGAATATTGGCTCTGCAGGCTTTCATCCAGGAAACTGTACTCAAATGCCTTCTCGGGAAAAAGCTTGTTCCAATCGCCTTCGAGTTTTTGAATGATGCTGTGGCCGTCGGCGTTGGCGAACGTGATGGAGAGCGTGTTGAACTGATCCGGACTCAGGTCCATCACCAGCGCCGACATGGGTACGGTGAGCGAAGCGAAATTGAAATCCTTTACCACGCCAACCACTTTACCTTTTTTGCCTTCTTTGTTCACCGTTTTGCCGATGGCTTTCTCCGGTGTCTCCCATTTGAATTCGCGTACGGCCGTTTCGTTCACCACATAGGCTTCGGCCGCGTCGGTTCCATAGTTCCGGCTAAAGCCGCGACCGGCAACAACTTCCATATCATACGATTTCAAAAAGTCATAGTCCACCGACATGTTCGCGATGAACAGGTTGTCTTCCGTCGTAAATCCCTCGGGAACGATGCCCCGGTACACAACGCCCAGCCCGGGCGCACCCGACGACAGCGTGGTCTGCTTCACACCACTCAACCCTTCGGCCCGGTCGCGGAAAGTTTGCAGCCGCAGGCTAAAGGCGGAGTCGCGTTGACTGAAGATGCCATTCAGGTTTTGGCTGGCCAATGGAATGTTGATCACCTGCGACCGCTGAAAACCCAGCGGCCGGTCCTCCAGGTAACGGAGCTGCTTCACAATGAGCAACGACGCCGACAGCAGCATGCACGCAATGGCCAACTGGAAAACCACCAGGGCCTTGCGCAAAAATTGATTCCCTCCCTCCGAACCGCCACGCCCCTTCAAGGCATTCACCGACTCGAATTGCGTCACAAAATACGCGGGATACCCACCGGCCAGCGCCGTAATAAAGGCGAGGAGCAACGCCGAAGCGATCAGCAGCTTGCCATCCACCACTTCACCAAACACCAGGTGCTTCCCGGTCAGCAGGTTCAGCAAGGGCAACATAAAATGAAACGCGACATAGGCAATGCCCATCGACACCAGCGAAAACAAAAAGCTTTCCGCCAGGAACTGCAGGATGAGTTGATATTTCATCGACCCCAGGATCTTCCGGATGCCGATCTCCTTGATGCGCGTGAACGACTGCGCCGTGCTGAGGTTGATGTAGTTGATGCACGCGATGATCAACGTGAGCACACCGATGCCCATAAAAATATAAAGGTTGGCCAGGGAGTTGGTCGACGACGGTTCGGCCAGCAGCGTGCTTTTTAAATGAATGTCCACCATCGGCATGAGTTGAAAGACCTGCCCCACCAGGAACCGCGGCTGTGCATATTTTTTCAGGAACGCGCCCATCTCCTGGTTGATTTGGTTGGGGGTGGTGCCGGGTTTCAGCAACACATACGTGTAGGAGTGACTGATGATGAAGTTGATCGCCAGGTTGTCCCTCAGCACCTTTGCCGTTTCGGGTGTTTCCAGGTCGAACATGTTGTCATAGGGCACCAGCATGTTGAAGCGCAGGTGCGACTGTTCCGGAAAGTCTTTCACCACGCCTATCACTTTAAAGCTATTGCGTCCGCTAAAAATAAGCGACTCTCCAATCGGGTTGGCATCGCCGAAATATTTCTTTGCCATTTCCTCGTTGATGAGCACCGTGAACTTGTCACACAACGCGCGCTTGGGGTTGCCCTTCACAAAATCGAACGTAAACATTTTGGTGATGGCCGAGTCGGCAAACAGGATGCTCGACTCTTCAAAGGCCTCCGGGTTGTTCGGACGCGTGATGCTGACGTTGCGCAAATACAGCCGCGCCGTCTCCTCCACCTCGGGAAAGTAATCTTTCAACACGGGGGCAATCGGCGGGGGCGAGCTGGCGATCTCCAGGCCATTGGGCGCCGTGTAGCGGAAGCGATACAGGCGGGCAGCTTTCTCATGAAAACGATCGTAGCCGACCTCGCTTCGCACATAGGTGATGATGAGCAGCGCCAGCGTCAATCCGCAGGTAAGGCCCACGAAGTTGATGAGCGAGTAGGCCTTGTACTTCACAATGTTGCGAAAGGCGGTTTTGAAAAAGTTCTTCAGCATAGTTTAGTATTTAGTCCTGAGTCTTTAGTCTTTAGCGCTTAGTCCCAGGCAATTTACTAACTACCAATGACTCTGGACTAAAGACGAACGCAAAGTACCCCGGAACACGTTAGGTTTAACGCCGCTTGTCAAGGGGCTAACAGGTTGGCTACGTAAAACGATTTTATGAGGTTGTTGTATTGTGATGGAAGGGACCAGGAGAAAGTTGTAAGGCGTCGCGAAAGTAAACAGCGGCGGGCGATGGTTTAGGATGAGGGGCGTGCCCCTCGTACCTTGGGTCGGGCTGTCCGCTATACTCCTCGCGCCCCCTCACCGGCCCGCGCTGCTGCGGGGTGCCGCTGCCATCCCTCACGCAGCCGTGCACACCGAATGTTTTGAAGCCCGGGTTTAAACATCGAAAACAAAAAATTCTTACCTTCAACACGCGATATCCCCCGACCCTGTGCAATCCGTTCAAATCTTCTTGCCCCACGACGCGGTGAAGCCCTACATTGGTTACTACGGCTTCTTCACCCACGAAATCGATGGGTGGACAAAAGACTACATCCTCCCCCTCCCCGCCCTGCGCGAACACACCATACAGATCTTCCCCGACGAGGTGCCCAACCTCTTCAGCACGCAACGCGAATTCAGCGTGGCCCGCTGCAACATCTTCGGCATGGCCGATCGCAGCTTTCTCAACAGTCACATGCCCCGCAAGTGCCGTCGTCTGCAGATCTCGTTCACGCCCACGGGGTTGTTCCACCTCACCGGCATTCCCGCCCCATCCTTCACCAATTCGCTCGTGGACGCCCGCGAGGTGTGGGGTCCGGCGGTGAACACCCTGGTCGAACAACTCATGGCAAATACCGACCTGCGCCGGCAAGCCACACTTCTCGACGCATTCTTCCTGGACCTCATCCAAGCCCGCAAAAAGATCCATCACCAACCCGAAATCGCCGGGGTGGCCACCGACATCTTCTCGCGCCCCTTCCCGTTCGACATCCGCGCCATGGCACAACGGTGCCACAAGAGCACGCGCCAATTCGAACGCAACTTTAAGGAACACGTGGGCATCAGCGCCCAGCGGTTCAACACCCTCAACCGGTTCATCCACGCCAACGTGATGAAACACAAACAGCCCCAAAAAAGCTGGGAAGCCATCGCCTTTGCCTGCGGCTACTACGACCTCCACCACCTGGCCAAAGATTTCGCGGCCTTGGGACGCTCCAACATCACCACCTTCCGCGGCTACGACTACCCGGGCGACGTGGTCGTTGCCAAACAACACTGACCAACCTAACATTGTCGTTTTTTTACCACCCCCTGCAATGGGGCTTCTGCTATCTTTGATTGGTAATTTCTTATTCCATACAACGGTAGGGACAGGCTACGGAGTACGTTGATCATACTGCGACAAAAAATGCCCCTCCCCTGCCGTAAGAAAGTTGACCTATCGCAGGGCCGCAAGTGAAGCCATAGCCGGCGGCACACTTTATAAACGATCCGTTTCAGCGGGTCAAAAACATGGGCGGTTGATCGTTCAGGCAATGCTATCACCAAAGGCTCCAATCGGGTTCGTTGTTTGATATCTTCGCCACGTTACTGGGTGAGCATGATCAGAATGCATCAACCGCTTTTTTATCAGGTCTTTAACGCCGCCCGGATCGAATGGAGCGGTCCCCTCCGCTGTCAACCAGACATCCCTTCGCCACCCTCGCACTTCAGCCGCCATTGTTACCGTCCATCCAGTGCCCTGTCGCGCACCCTCGGAAAATTCGTAGCTTGCTATACTATCGATCAACATCCTAAACCCATATCTCCTATGACCAACAGAAGAGACGCCCTGAAAACACTGGGACTCGTTACCGGCGCCGCGCTGGCCCCTCAGACCAGTTTCGGAAAAGAACAAAAGAAGCCTACCGGCAAATTCAAATTCTGTCTCAATACCAGCACCATCAGCGGCCAAAAGCCGGGCGTTCAAAAGTCAATCGAGATCGCGGCGCGGGCCGGCTACGATAGTGTGGAGCTGTGGGTGCCCGAAATAAAAGCCTTCAAGGAAGGTGGCAACTCGCTGAAGACCCTAAAGAAGCTCCTCGACGACAGCCACGTCACCGTCGAAGACGCCATCGGCTTTGCGCCGTGGATGGTGGAAGACGACACGCAACGTGCCGCGGGGTTTGCGCAAATGAAAGAAGAAATGGAAATGATGGCCGAACTGGGATGCACGCGCATTGCCGCGCCCTCGTCGGGTGTCAAGACGGATGTGCCCCTGGACCTTTTTAAGGTGGGCGAACGCTATAAACAATTGCTGGACCTGGGGCGCAAGACTGGCGTGATGCCTTTGCTGGAATTCTGGGGATCGTCGCCCGTGTTCTATCATTTCGGCCAGGCATTGATGGCGGCGGCGGTGGCCAACGATCCGGATGCACGCATTCTCCCGGATGTCTACCACCTGTTCCGCGGTGGCTCGGGCTTCGATTGCCTCAAGATGGTGAACGGAAAACTGATCGACGTCATCCACATGAACGACTACCCATCAGACGTTCCGCGCGAACAACAAAAAGATTCGAACCGCGTCTACCCGGGCGATGGTGTGGCACCCCTCAAACAGATTCTGACCGATCTGTCGAACATGGGCGGCACAAAAGTGCTGTCGCTGGAGCTCTTCAATCTCGACTACTGGAAGAACGATGCCCTCACCGTGGCCAAGACCGGAGTCGAAAAGATGCGAAAGGTTGTGGCGATGATCTAACCTGTGATGACAAAAAAACGAAGGCGCAAAGTTTGTTTACACCAAACTTTGCGCCTTCCTCCTTGAATAGCCTATGCTTTAGGGCACGTCCACGGCAATCCCGGGCGGCTCCACAAAATCGACACCCGCGCCAAAATAGCCAAGATAATAGGCCGTGAGATCCTCATAAAAAACCGAATACGATCCTGCGTTCACCTCGAACCGCATCGACTGACCGTCGTTCACGATCGCCACACCTTCATAATGACAAGGGACAGTGGTAAAGAAAAAGCGCACCTCGTGTTCGGTAATGGTGTAGCTCTTTACCAGGATCTTTTCAAGTTGCTTCTCTGTCAACCTCCACCCGGCACATTGTTTATCATACTCCGGATAAACTACCGAGGCGTGATCCACCTTCTTTTTGTACTCCGTGATCTTAACCTTTTTCACATGCAGAGAATCCTTCGCGCGGAAAACGCGCGCACCGGTGGCGGCCTCGGGCAACATCACGGTGTCGACGGCAGGCGCGCCAGCTTTTACGATGTGACAGCAACCGCTGGCCATCAACATCAAAAACACATACTTCATCATTTTAAGCATACGAGATTAAATTTTACTATTAGACAGTGGCAAAGTTATGGTCGCCTACTGAAACTGGATTGCAGTTTGAAGCTTGTGATTTTTTGACGGAAGTGATATGAAAATGGAGATTGTTTCTTTAGAGGGATCGGAGGAATGGAGGGTGTTGGGGGAGTTGATTTTAGGTTTGATGATGTAAGGTTTGGGGGTTGGTGAGATTGAAGCGCGCTGGAAGCTGAATAGGCTTGTTGGTGAGACACCAACAAGAGGGCGGGCAATTCTTTAATGCAGTGGGTGTATATTGAGGGCATTTGTTGGTGAAGCAATGCCAACACAAGGGCGGAGGCGGTTGCTTATTTTGTGGCGACGAATAAGTCCTCGAAACCCCAGTCGTCCTCGCCTTGTTTGTTCTTCAGGATTTCTCCATAGTTTATTACCAACGTGTCTGCACTCAACTTCGTAATAAATAAATCACCCTTGGCGTCCTTGCCATAGATCATCAGGGAGCTCTCGGGCGCGCGTTTTAAAGTGAAGGCAAACAGGACGAAATATGGATTCCTACTGTGGTATCCAACAGGAATCCGTATACCAGCGGAATCTGCATACCAGCGATAGCAAATACCTGAAAAATTTTTCCTGAACGATTTTCTAAAGCCGTCGAGCGGCGGCAGTTGTAGCGTATCCCATGCACAAAGCTCAAAAACATACTCACTGATAACGGAACGGCCTTCCTTCTTTTTTTTGGCAAAGCAACTGTGTTTGTCAAGTGTATACTGATATTTCCATCTTTTCCCAGGAAGAAGCGCTCTTAAAACGGCCACGTCTAGCGTGTCCTTTCTCATCGACAGACAGCTACTTTGTTGTGTTGGTATGGTAACGCGGGCATGAAAAAGAATCTTTTTCCACCACAACAGGCCTGCCACAACGGCTACTAACAAAATCCAGATCGCTTTTTTATACATGTTGGCTATCGGCTAGGAAGATGCAAAACTTCCTCTCATACTACAACACCGGGTTAGTAAAAAAGCAAAAAAATCAGGATGGCGACGCAAACGCTTTCGGCTGCTCGCAGAGCGAACCTTTCAGCCAGGATTTCTATCGGGGCGATCGGCCAGGGATAGAAATGGAAAGCCCGAAGTGCGGTGGGGAATGGGGGTGCCATTTGTTAGGGGACACTAACAAGTATTTTGATAGTGGTTTGGAATGCTGCGGGTGTAAGGGCTGGCCGGACTTGGAATGGATAGCCCGGCCCGAGGTTTCCGAGGGGGCCGCCAAAGCGGAATGAGGCTGGAGGTTAGTGGTGAAGAAGCATCAACATGGGCGAGGGCAGTTGTTATTCAGAGGCGACGAATAAGTCCTCGAAACCCCAATCGTCTTCGCCCTGTTTGTTCTTAAAGACTTCTCCATAGTTTATTACCAACGTATCTGCACTCAGCTTTGTAATTAATAAATAAGCATGGCCATCTTTGCCGTACACACTTAGATGGCTATGGGGTGAACGTCTCAGAGAATCGGCAAACAGGACGAAATATGGATTCCTACTCCTGTGTTCAAGAGGAATCCGCACACCAGCGGAGTCTGCATACCAGCGATAACAAATACCTGAAAAACTTTTTCTGAACGTTTTTTTAAAGCCGTCAAGGGGCGGGAGTTGCAGTGTATCCCATGTACAAAGCTCAAAAACATACTCGCTGATAAGGGAACGGCCTTCCTTCCTTTTGGCAAAGCAACTATGCCTGTCCATTGTATATTGATATTTCCAACTTTTTCCAGGAAGAAGCGCTCTTAAAACGGCCACGTCAAGGGTATCTTTTCTCATCGACAGGCAACCACTTTGTTGTCTTGGTTTGGCTACGCGGGAATGAAAAAGGTTCTTTCCCCACCACAACAGGCCTGCCACGATGGCCACTAAAAAAATCCAAATCGCGTTTTTGTGCATGCTCGCCAGTCAGACAGGAAGATGCAAAACTTCCTCTCCTACCACAACATCTGATCAGAAAAAAAGCGAAAAATCAGGATTCCGACACAACACTTTCGGAAACTCGCAAGGCGAAACTCTCGGCCAGAATTTCATAAGATCTCAGCCGGTCCTCGAAGTCGTCGGCGAAAGTAGACATCACAATTTCGTCGGTGTTAAAATCCTTTGCCATTTTTTCGATTTTTCGTTTCACCACGTCGGGAGTGCCCACGATGGTGCGGTGGCGGTTGTAGAGTACGCGCTCCCATTCGTCGTGGGAATATTCATAGCCGCGCACCGATTCAAATGACGGCGACTCGTCGACCTTCCCTTTCTCAATGCTGAGCAGTCGATAGTCCATCACAGCCTGTACGCGGGCGACCTTCTCGTCTGTGTCGCCACAAAAAACAAAAACGCCCACGCTGGTCTGGGGCTCCGGCAATTCGGCCGACGGCTTGAAGTTCTGTCGATACGCCTGCAACGCTTCAGGGCCTCCGTTGGGATTGATGAATTGAGCAAACGACAAGGCCATGCCAAAATGCGCAGCGATGTAGGCACTCTCGCCACTGGACGTGAGCATCCACAAGGCGGGAGCCGTTTCAATATTGGGGATGGCGCGCACGCGATCGTGCACGGCGCCAGCTTGTGTGTCGAGATTCAGAAAACCTTTGAGATCCACCAGTTGCTGCACATAATCTTTGGGACTGAAGGTGTTGGACGGATTGAGCAACGAGGCCGTGAGCCTATCGCCACCGGGGGCGCGACCTACACCAAGGTCGATGCGACCGGGGTACAGGGCCTCCAGCAAGCGAAAGTTCTCCGCCACTTTTAAGGCGCTGTGGTTGGGTAGCATGATGCCGCCCGACCCAAACCGGAGATGTTTTGTTTCCGCCGCAAGCCGGGCGATAAACACTTCCGGCGCGGCGCCAGCCAACGTATTGATGTTGTGATGTTCAGAAAGCCAGTAGCGCGTATAGCCCAGCTTGTCCACAAAACGGGCGAGGGCGATGGATTCCTGGAGGGCTTCTGCGGCCGTGGTTCCCCGGCGGATGGGGGTTTGGTCCAGCACACTTAATTTCAACTTCATCTTTTGGAGTGAGGGATTCTTGTTCGGGATAGAACAGCGTGGCGGGAAAAGTAGTTTGGCTGGTCTGAAGTTTTTTAACCGCTGAGGCGCAGAGACGCAAAGAAAAGACGCAAAGCCAACTTTGCGTCCTTTGCGCCTCCGCGGTTAGGACTGATCGCTACGCCAGCTCATTTTCAATAAACGCAAAGCTGATCATATGACAAATGCTCATATGTACATCCTCCACCCGCGCATAATGTTTATCATCCACCACCACCGCATAATCCACAAGGTTGGTAATGGCCCCGCGTTGACCGCCCAACAAAGCAATGGTATAAACGCCGTTGGCCTTGCACCACTCCACGGCCTTCACCAGGTTAGGCGAATTTCCGCTCACGCTCATCGTGAAGGCGAGGTCGCCGGGGCGCGCCAGGTTCATGAGCTGGCGAACAAAGATCTCGTCGTATGAATAGTCGTTGCCCAGGGCCGTGAGCCAGCCGATGTTGTCGCTGAGCGAGATGCAGCGGAAGCGTTTTTTCATTTTGTCGGAGGCGCCTTTGCCCAGGTCGGTCACGAAGTGGGTGGCGCTCATGGCGCTGCCGCCGTTGCCAAAGGTGAAAACTTGTTGCTCGCGGCTGGCGGCTTCGCGGAATTTTTCAAGGATGTGTTCGAGGCGGTCGGCGGGAAGTGCGCCCAGGGCGGCTTGCAGGTTTTGGATGTAGGACGTGAAATAAGGTTTCATAAAAAATCGCTCTTCTGTTTTAGGTTAAAAATATCTACAGTAGCCTCGCGGGCGAGGGCCAGTGCCCCGAGGGGCACCACATCCTCTCCACATTGCGCAACGACAACGGGAGGGCCAGGCAAAAATGCTTTCAAAAGGTGTTGATCGAGTTCGGCGGCAATGGCGTCGGTGAGCGCCGGGCCGATGAGGGAAAGTCCTCCGCCGACGACGAGGATGTCCGGATGAAATAAATGCACTACGTGCGAGAGCGCGAAGGCTAATGTCGCGGCGGTTTCGTGGAGGATGTTTTTTGCTGTGGTGTCGCCGTGGGCTAGGGCCTGTGAGAGGTGGCGGGCTTCTCCCCCTGCCTCATCCCCACCCCTGGCCAACTCGTAAAGCTTGCCGGTGGGCTGACGTTGGATGGCTTCGCGTATTTTTTTATCGATCGCCCACCCGGAGCAACAAGCTTCCAGGGTGGTGCCTTCGCGGTCGAGGCGCAGGTGGCCTACTTCCACTTCACCGGGCAAGGCACCATAATACAATTTTTGATCGATCACCATGCCTCCGCCGATGCCGCTGCCCAGCGTGATGTAGAAGACGCGTTCTTTATCCTTTCCTGCGCCGATCAAAGCTTCGGCCAGTGCGGCGGCGTTGGCGTCGTTGTCCAGTACGACCGGCACACCATAGCGTTGTTTCAGTTTCTTGGCCAGTTCAAACCCAGACCAGCCGTTGACCTGGTGCGAGGTGAGGATGCGTCCCGACACGTGATCGACCGGCCCTCCGAAACCAACGCCGATCGCCGTGGGGTCGACTGACCGGGTGAGGTCATCGAGCAGGGTTTCCATCTGTTTCAGGATGCCGGCGGCGCCCTCCTCTTTTTTTATGGCGGTTCGGGCGCGGTGACTGATCTGCAGGTCGTCGTCGCCGGCTACGATCTGTAGCTTGGTGCCCCCGATTTCGATACCCACATAGCAACGGCCTGACATGTTTTTGATGGGAAGGCTTAAGCTTGTTTTTCTTTTTCGGCGCGCTGAAGGGCTTCCTGGGTGGCTTCCATTTCTTCCAGGTTTTGACGCAGTTCCTCTTCCTGCGACTTGAGCTGTTCGGTTTGCACTTTGAAGCGTTCCAGCACCGCTTTCATTTTCTCGTTGTTCTTCACCGACCCCAGCGTCGATGCGGTGAGCTCGCCCACTTTTTCGAGGAACTCCACCTGGTATTTCTCAAACTTCTGAAAGCCGGCCAGTTCGATCACGGCTTCTACTTTTTCGTTTGCCTTCATGGGCACGATGAGCAGACAGGTGGGGGTTTTGTGTCCCAGTCCCGAGGTGATTTCGGTGTAGCCTCCCGGCACATCCGTCAGCACTACGGGTGTCCCTTCCAGGAAGGCCTGGCCTACGAGTCCCTGGCCGATCTCCAGTTTCTTGGCCACATATTTTCGTTTGTCGAACGCATAACAGGCAGACATGTCGAGAAACATATGCGATTCGTCTTCGAGGTCTTCCTGCAGGATGAAGAGGCAACCCTGTTGTGCTTGTAAATATTTGGTGAGGAACGTGAGGATGTCGAGGCTGAGGGCTTCGAGATTGTCCTGATTTTTGCGCAGCACTTCCGAGAAACGGGCAAGACCTTCGGTGGTCCAGTTTCGGATCTCGTCCTGCGCTTTGATTTGTTTCAGTTTGTCGCGCATCAGCACCAATTCGCCCGCCAGGTTTGTCGTGTTGAGTTTTTCATTCTCCGGTGTGAAGCCATCCCAGGTCACGGAAAAATTTCCATTCGATACCTGGTTGATGAAGTGGGTGGCCGTTTTGAAATTCCGGATGGAGTCATCGATCACGTCGTTCTCTTTTATTTCCTCCGTGATGGTGCCGGGGTCGAACAGGAAGGCGCGGTTATTTTCTTCGAGTTTAGAGAACAGGTTTTTCCGCTCTTTTCGCTCTCTGCGGATGTTTACGATAAGAAACAGCAAGGAAGGGAATGCAATGATGTTGAGAATGGTCTGTACCACCAGGGTCCGGTTGTTGGCATCTTCGTAAGCTGTCTGGGCTGCTTCGCTGCGGGTATTTTCGAATCCATTGATCGTGCGGGCGTTGCGGTCATAGATAAACCAGGCATCGCGCCCGGGGTCGGCGGCAAGGGCTGCGCGAAATTCATTCATGCTGTCGATCTTGATCAGGTCGACCATCTTTTTGGTGCTGTTGATAAACGCCTCTACACCGGTGGCCATGCTGTCGATGGCTGCGGGATGTTGAAAACCTTGTTTTTTGGTGAGCGTGCGTAGTTCTCCAAAGATGATGGGGTTGTCGCGCATGCCGTCGCGGAGGGGTCCCAGCAGGGATTCATTTTTGGTGATGGCATAGCCGCGCATACCCACGTCCATGTTGCGCACCACCTGGTTCCATACCTGGCCCACCAAATAGGTTGCCCTTTCGGTTTCGGCTTTCACCTGGGTGGTGTCTTTCAGCACCCAGTCGTTGTAGTAAATAATACCGGTGTTTACGGTGATCAATGCCAACACGAGAATAGCGGAAAAAGTGAGCGCATTCTTCCTGATAAAATCTAGCCCTGCCATACTTAGAAATAGTTAAAGAAGCAGGAAGATAATCTTTTGACGAATTCCATCCAAAACCTGCACAGGCCACTGCACTCGATTTAATTGCCCTCCATTCATATAATTTACCTTTTACCCATCGTGGCTTGTCGTACCTTCAAGTGTAGCTCCAACCTTTATGCTTATCGATTATGAACCGGCGTGAAAGTTTAAAAGTATTGATGGCCGCCTCCGGTGGTCTGATTGCCCTACCCGCCTGGGCCGACCAGTGGCAGAAGGGCGACGTAGCCACCCATCCGTCCACATTTTCAACCGACGAACAAGCGCTGCTGGCCTCCACCGCCGACACCATCATTCCCCAAGGCGCCGTGCTGGGTGCCCTGGTCGTGGGCGTTGACAAGTTCCTCCAAAAACTGTTCGACGATTGCTACGAACCCGAAGTTCAGCAAAACATAAAAGAACAACTCAAAAAACTCGATGCCGACGCCCACGCCACCTATGGCCAACCCTTTCCGTTGTGCACCCAGAAGCAACGCGAGACGCTGCTGCTGAAGCGCTCCACCTCGGCCGACAAAAACGAAAAGGATTTCTTCACCCTGCTCAAAACCGAGACCATCCGCGGCTTCAGCACATCGCGCCAGGTGATGGTGAACATCCTGGAATATAAAACCGCACCCGGTCATTACTACGGCTGCGTAAACGCATAACGCATGGCAAACTTCAACATCGACTCCACCGAAAAAAGAACCTACGACGCCATCGTCATCGGTTCGGGCGCCAGTGGTGGCTGGGCCGCCAAGGAGCTTTGCGATAAGGGGCTGAAAACGCTCGTGCTGGAAAGAGGGCGCGACGTGAAGCACGTAAAAGATTATCCCACGGCCGGCAAAGGCCTCTATGAATTTGAATACCGCGGCAGCGTTCCCCTCGAAAAACGGAAGGACTTTCAACTGGCCCGCGGCATGCGCGAAGAAACGTTTCATTGGGCGATCCGCGACGACGAGCAACCCTTCATCCAGGAAAAACCTTTCCGTTGGTTCCGAGGCTACCACGTCGGCGGCAAGTCGCTGCTGTGGGCGCGGCAAACGCAGCGGTGGAGCGACTTCGATTTTGAAGGCCCCCAACGCGATGGCTTTGCGGTGGACTGGCCCATTCGCTACAAAGACCTCGAACCCTGGTATGCCCACGTTGAGAAATTTGCCGGCATCGCCGGCAACAAAGACGGCCTGGCCGAATTGCCCGACAGCGAAGTGATGCGCGGCTTCGAGATGAGCTGTATCGAACAGTACTTTAAAGAAAGTCTTCAAAAAAATTATGGCGACCGCCACCTGATCCAGGCCCGCTGCGCACACCTCACCGACCCGCAGGAAATACACCGCCAGCAAGGCCGCGGCGCCTGCCAAAGCCAGACGATGTGTAACCGCGGCTGTCAATTTGGTGGATACTTCAGCAGCAACGCTTCCACCATTCCCTGGGCACAAAAAACCGGCAACCTCACCATACGACCTCACGCCGTCGTGCACTCTATCATTTACGACGACACCAAGGGACGCGCCACGGGCGTGCGCATCGTCGACGGCACAACGATGGAGACGATGGAGTTCTTTGCCAACATCATCTTCGTGAACGCCTCGGCACTCAACAGCAACGCCATTCTGCTCAACTCCACTTCAAACCGTTTCCCCAATGGCTTGGGCAACGACAGCGGTGTGTTGGGCAAATACGTTTCGTGGCACAACTACCGTGGAAAAGCCAACGCCGAGTACGAAGGTTTCAAAGACAAAAAGACCGACGGCCGCAACCCCAGCAACGCCTACATACCGCGATTCCGAAACGTGCGCAAACACGAAATGGATTTTCTTCGCGGCTATGCCATCGGCATCGGCGGTGGTCGCGGCGCGGGCTCCGACACCAGCATGATCGGCGATGAACTCCGCGAGAACCTGCTCAAACCCAAACTCGGCAACTGGCACATCAGCAGCTGGATGATGGGCGAGTGCGTGCCCCTGGAAAAAAATCACGTGCGCCTCTCTACCGATCAAAAAGATAAATATGGCATCCCTCAATTGATCATCTCCTGCGAATGGAGTGAGAACGACGATAAGATGGTGCAAGACTACATTGCCCAATCCAAAGAAATGTTCGAACGCGCCGGCTTCACCAACATCAGCGCGGTGGACACGCAAACGCCTCCCGGCGCCGACATCCATGAGATGGGCGGGGTTCGGATGGGCAGAGACGCTAAGACGTCGATGCTGAACAGTTGGAATCAGCTTCATCATTGCAAGAATGTATTTGTTACGGACGGCGCTTGTATGACGTCTACCAGTACGCAAAATCCAACGCTGACGTATATGACGTTTGCGGCGCGGGCGGCGAATTATGCGGTGGAGGAGATGAGGCGGAGGAATTTGTAGTCAGGAGTCAGGAGCCAGGAGCCAGAAGCCAGTAGTTAGGAATTGGCATTCAGTAACCAGTAGTGAGTAGTCAGTAGCCAGTAGTTGGGAATCGGCATTCAGGAGCCAGTAGTGAGTAGTCAGTAGCCAGTAATTGGGAATCGGCATTCAGGAGCGAGTATTCAGTAGCCGGGAGTTCGAGCTGGGGATTGTCACTATTGGTTTTGTGGGGATTGAGGGAAATTAGTTTTAAGTTGAGTTAAATTACGAGTGCAACACTAAACCAAAACATAAATCGATTATGAAAAAAAACTTTGTCTTGTGTCTTTTTGTTCTGGGCCTTTTCTGCGCGAGTGACGCGGTGTTGGCGCAGGCAAATAAGAATGCTTTATATACTGCGCCGTTTGGGGTGCAGGCGTATACGTTCCGCCGGAGCTTTCCCAATGGGGTTGAGGCTACTTTGGATTCCATTAAGCGTTTTGGGTTTACAGAAATAGAGGGTAGCGGTGGCAAGATGGCTCCGGAAGAATTCAAGAAGCTTTGCAATGAACGCGGCATTTCCATTCCGTCGACGGGCGCGGGCTACGAAGAGTTGGTAAAGGATCCTGCAGGTGTGGCCGCGAGAACGAAGGCTCTTGGCGCTACTTACCTCATGTGCGCCTGGATTCCCCACGAAAAAGGAAACTTCACCCTGGAGAATGCAAAAAAAGCCGTAGCCGATTTCAACGCTGCCGGCAAGGTCCTGAAAGAGAATGGCATCACCTTCTGCTATCACACGCACGGTTACGAATTTCAGCCCTATGAAAAAGGCACCCTCCTCGACTACATCATTGCCAACACCAACCCCCAATACGTCTCCTTCGAAATGGACGTACTCTGGACACATTTCGGTGGCGGCGACCCCGTGGCCCTGCTAAAGAAATACGGCAACCGCTGGAAACTCATGCACCTGAAAGACCTCCGCAAAGGCACCCCGAAAGACCTCACCGGCGGAACCTCCACGGACAACGACGTTGCACTGGGCACAGGCGAAATTGACATTCCCGGAATCCTGAGAGAGGCCAATAAAATAGGAATCAAACACTTCTTCATCGAAGACGAAAGCAACCGGGTGAATGAGCAGGTGCCGCAGACGATTGCTTATTTGAAGAGTTTGAAGAAGTAGGGATCAGGAGCCAGGAGCCAGGAGCTTGGTCGCGGCATTCAGTAGTCAGTAGTAAGTAGTAAGTAGTAAGTAGTAAGTAGTAAGTAGCCAGTAGTTGATTTGAGATCGGTCTTCGACATTCAGTAGTCAGGGTCTATCTATCTTGTTCAATGGCCATGACTCAGAAACGAGGCAACGTCTCTGACCACCTTACAGCCGTTGGGTCAAGTTCAATTATTTCAATGCACAAGGGCCATAGTACAGCATCAAACTGAACTATGGCCCTTGTCTTAACTATTTCGCGAACTACTGAATACTTAGCCTTACCTACTGCATCCCGAATGCCGAGCACCGTGTAACCGACTACTGGCTACTTACTACTGGCTACTGAATGCCGCGACCAAGCTTCTGGCTCCTGATTCTCAATTCTCACAATACTGCGTATCCACCTCCGGAACCACTCCCCCGGGGTCCGAGAACGCATAGCCTACTGCGATCTTGCCATGCATGGCCGTGACGTTGGTGGCGATGCTGATGATGTCGTCTGTTTTCACGTCGATGGTGACGTGGAACGGTAGGTCTGGGTTGTTCAGGGTTACTTTGCCCGAGGTGCCTTGATAGGTGATGAGATTGGCTACGCCTGCGCCGGATTCCAGGGTGACACTGTATACGACCAGACCGTCTGCGGGAGCTTTGGTGGAAAGGCTTATCGGACAGTTGTAGGTCTCGTCGTCATCTTTTTTGCAGGCGGAAATGATCATGGCGGAAAGTAATGTTACCGCAAGGTAGGTGAGGGTTCTTTTCATCGGCATCCGGTTAAATATTAAAATCGGTCGTCGAACATTCAATGGACAAAGGTCTTCCTGTTGTTCGTTCAAGTATTCATTCATTTGAAGATACAAAACTTTCTTTACGAAAACCAAGACCCTGCGCGGTCGCCCGGCAGAATAACAAAAGAGGCCGTCGTTTCCGGCGGCCTCTTTCTCTATTGTTAAATTTCTGCGATCAGTTGTCGATAAAGTTCAACTGCGATTGTGGGATCGGCAAATAGTTATTCACGCCTTCTACATAACCTTCTCCACCCAGCACCTCTTCGCCACGGCCCTGACGGATAATATCCCAGAGGCGTTGGCCTTCCATGCCCAACTCTACTTCGCGTTCGTGGTAAACGGCTTGCAGTGCATCCGCGATCGGCGTCGGCCCCATGTTTACGCGGTCGCGCACTTGCTGGAGATAGCTTTGCCAATCGCCGCCGGTGTGTGCCGCGGCTTCAGCGGCCCAGAGCAATACTTCGGCATAGCGGATGACGATCCAGTTGTTGGGGTCGTCACTTTGCAGACCCCATTCACTTGGGGGGATCTGGTATTTTTGGCCCATGTAGAGGTCGAGGCAAGAGGAGAATTGGTTGTCGGCAACCGTTTCGTCGTCGGTTCCGGGCCAGAGCACTTCGCCGTCGTCGATGATGGTGGCATCGCGACGGAGATCGCCGGCTTCGAAGCGGTCAACAAAAGATTGCTTGGGACAGTTGAAGCCCCAGCCGTCGCCGTTGTTGCGGCTGCGGGTGAAGATCACAAACTCATTGCCCTCGTTGTCGTCGCCCCAGGCGTCGGTGCCCGATGGGGTGAACTGGATCTCGAACACGGACTCGATGCCGTTCTCATGGTCGAGTTTCCAGTTGTCCTCATAGTTGGCTTCCAGGTCATACGTGCCAGATTGGATGACTTCTTCTGCCATCGCCAACGCTTCAGGCCATTTCTTTTCGAAGATGTAGGCCTTGCAGAGGAAAGCTTGTGCCGCACCTTTGGTGGCGCGACCCACATCTTGTTCGCCTTTCTCCAACAGCACATCGGCAGCCGCTTTGAAGTCGTTTTCGATAAAGGTCCACAGTTCTGCCAGGCTGGACTTGGGTAGGTTATAATTGCCGGCTTTCATCAGGTGATCGACCAACGGCACTTCACCAAAGATCTTCACCAGCTCGAAATAATAGTAGCCCCGCAGGAATCGCGCTTCGGCGATCACTTGTGCCTTCTTGTCGTCGCCGATCATTTCCTTGGTCATTGCTCCCACTTTGTCGATCACGCGGTTGCAACGGTTCACGCCAAAGTAGTAATGTTGAAAGGGAACGGGCAAGCCCGGGTTGCCGGCGTTGTATTGGAAGTTCAGCAACGGCTCGATCCACGGTTGATCGCCGGGACCTTCGCCGCCTTTGTAGGCATCGTGGCCAAGGATGTCGCCCAGCCAGAAGGGAAAGTAATTGGTATCATCCCAACCCAGGATGTCGTAGCATCCGGTGAGCGCCAGGTTGGCCTGGTTTTCGGTCGTGAAGAAACTTTGTTCCGAAACGCTGGGTGCGTTGATGTCGAGGAAGCTGTCCGAGCATGACGTCACCGCGATGCAGGCAGCATAGGCGAGAAATATTCTGAATATCTTTTTCATGGTTCTCATGTTCATCGGTTAGAAGGTCAGGTTTAAGCCGCCGGTAAAGATGCGCGGTTGCGGATACGTGGCCCGGTCGATGCCCAGGTCGAGCGATCCGTAGTAGCCCGTTCCGATCTCAGGATCGAAGCCCGTGTAGTTGGTCACCGTAAATAAATTGGTGGCACCCACATAAAAACGCAGCGTCTGGATCTTCATCTTCTCCAGCAAAGCCTTCGGCAAATTGTAGCCCAACTGCACGTTCTTCACGCGCATGTACGATCCCTTTTCCACATAGCGGTCGGAGAACCAGTTGTTGTTGGCATCGGCGGCGTTCAGGCGCGGGAAATGCGCATCGTTCGTGCTGCCCTCTCCTGTCCAACGATTCAGCATGCGTGTGCTCAGGTTGTAAGCAGCATCGGGACGTTCGGTGTAAACTTTTGTGCCGTTGAAAACGTCGTTGCCATAGACGCCCTGGATGAAAATGCTGAGATCAAAAGCGCCATAGTTCAGTTGCGCGTTGAAGCCGTAGGTGAATTTCGGCAAAGGATTGCCAATGGTCCCGAAGAAGAGTTGTCCGTCGGCGCCTTTCGCATAACGAATGTCGCCGGGGGCGGCATCGGGTTGAAGCAGGTTACCGTCGTTGTCTACGTGGGCCAATACTTCCGCTTCATTCTGAAAGAGGCCATCGGTCTTATAGCCTTGGAACTGCGCTACGGGACTTCCCACTTTGGTGACCGACACATTGCCCTGGTTGCGCAAAGGAGCATCTTCGATCTGATCCAGGCCGCCGAGGTTCACCACCTTGTTGCGGAACATCGAGAAGTTGCCCCCCACTTTGTAGCTGAACTTGCCGATGGCGTTGCTGGTGTAGTTCAGGTCCAACTCAAGACCTTTGTTCTCCATAACCCCCACGTTCTGATACGGGAAATCCTGGATACCGGTATGGCTGGGCGGCGGAATGGCCACGAGCATATCTTTCGTACGCTTGATGTAGTACTCGGCCGTGAACGTCAGGTTGTCGTTAAACAACGCGCCGTCGATACCGATGTTGGTCGTGTTGGTCGTCTCCCAATGCAGGTCTGGGTTGGCCACGTTGGGGAACGTGATCCCGTTCGTGATCGTGTTGTTGAACGGGTACGATTGTCCCAGTTTGCCCGGGTTCAAATAACCAAATGCGGGAATTTTTTCGTTGCCAATGCTACCCCATCCGGCGCGCAGCTTCAGGCTGCTGAGAAAAGCGATGTTGGTCATGAAATTTTCTTTGCCGATCTGCCAGCCGGCCGAGAACGAAGGGAACACACCATAACGTTTGTTCACAAAGTTGGACGACCCATCGCGGCGGATGTTGGCGGTGAACAAATACTTGTCGGCGAAGCTATAATTGACCCGGCCGAACAAGGACGCGATGCGCTTCATATCGGTGGGCTTGCCGGTGGACGTGGCATAGATGTTCAAGGCGTTGTCGATGTAGCGGAACTGGCCGTTGTCGTCGATGAGGTTGGTGACGCGGGTATCGAAATATTCGACGTGCGTGTTATAAGCCTCCGTACCGGCCAGTACAGAAAGATCGTGTTGCCCAAAGGATTTGTTGTAGGTAAAATAGTTGGACCAGGTCCATGTGGTGCCATTGGTGGACGAGTTCTGTAGCGTGCTGATCTCGTTCCGCTGCGAAGTGGAAACCGTATAGACGGGCACAAAATTCTGATCCTTGCCAAACAGATACGTGACGCCCAGGTTAGAACGGAATTGCAGCGACTTGGAAAAATTAACTTCCCCAAACACGTTGCCCACGACATTGAATTGCTTGGCGTAAGCGTTTGTGTAATTGATCGCCGCGACGGGATTGCTGGTGTCCATGTATTTCGTGGCTGCAAAAGAGCCGTCCGGATTGTGCACCTTGGTGACGGGGTCGATGTTGCTGGCTTCGATCAATGCCGACGACCACTCGTCGTCTTCGTTCACTTTGCGTTGCGTCGATGATTCCAACGTCAGGTTTTCACCCACGGTGAACCAGGGTTTTGCTTTCACTGACGTATTGAGGCGTACCGACGTGCGCTCAAAATCCGTCTTGTTGACAATACCTTCCTGTTTGTAGTTGTTGGCGCTGATAAAATACGTGACCTTCTCGGTGCCGCCGGATATGGATAGGTTGTTATTACGGGTGACGGCCGTGCGGGTCACCTCGTCGATCCAGTCCGTTCCTTTTCCGAGGGTCTGGTAGTTTGCCAGCTCGGGATAGATGATGGGGTTGCCGGCATTGGTCTGCGCTTCGGTGTTGAGCATGCCCCACTGCGAGGCATTGAGCAACCCAGGCTTGCGCCACATTTTTGAGAAGCCGATATACGAATCGAACGCAATGACCGTGTTATCGCTTTTCTTTCCGCTGCGGGTGGTGATGAGGATCACTCCGTTTGCACCCCGCGAACCATAGATGGCCGTGGCCGAAGCATCCTTCAACACTTCCATGGACGCGATGTCGGAGGCGTTGAGGAAGCTGATGTTATCCACCGGGTAGCCGTCTACCACAAAGAGCGGCGACGAGTTGTTGATCGTGCCCACACCGCGCACCCGGATTTGCACGGGTGTTCCCGGGGAGCCGGAATTTGATGTCACCGTCACGCCGGAGGCCCGGCCTTGCAAGGCTTGGTCCACGGTGGCGATGGGCATCTTCTTGATGTCGTCAGCTTTCACGCTGGAGACTGCACCGGTGAGGTCGCTCTTGCGTTGGGTACCGTAGCCCACGACGACCACCTCTTGCAACGCGTGCAGGTCGGGTGCCATGTTGACGTTGATCAAGGCGCGGCCGTTGATGGGAATTTCCTGGGCGGCATAGCCGATGAAAGAGATCACCAGCGTGGAGTTCTCGTCTTGAACGGAAATTTTATAGGCGCCATCCTTGTCGGTTGACGTTCCGTTTGTCGTGCCTTTTTCGATCACGTTCACGCCAGGCATGGGCTGGCCGTTCTCGTCGATGACGCTGCCGGCGACGGCAAAGGTCACGGTGCTGATCATCGCGATGGCGTCATCCGCCACCGGGAGGGTTCCGTCGCCCGCGTCATCCTCATCCAAGGTGGAGAAGGAGGTGGTGCCGGCGGAGGCGACTTCCCGTTTCTTTTTCAGGACGATCTGGTCGCCTTTGATCTTGTAGGTGATGTTGCTGTTCTTGAAAAGCTCCGCCAGCACGGTGTGGATGGTGGAGTTGCTGAAGGCCAGCGTCACTTTGCGCGACGTGTCCACCACTTTGTGGTTGTAAAAGAATCGGTAGGGTGTCTTCGATTCCAGGATCGAGAAGGCTTCCTTCAGCGAAGTTTCCTGGAAAGAGACGCTGATCTTATCCCCCACCCGGGCGGTGTCGCGGGCCTGCAGCGGCAACATACTGAGGGATGCGAAAATCAATGCTAGCATGGCGCTTTTCGTTAGGGTGTGCGTACGCTGCTCTCTGGATCGCCCAAAGTAATGGCGTAAAGTTTTTTTCATAACTTTGACATTAGGTTTAATAAAGTGTTCCATTTTATTATCCGGCCATGCGTCTCCTGGAGGCGCGTGACATAAGGTCGGGAAGTGCTCCAACACTTTCCGACTCTTTTATTTTTGGGAGGTTATGTGCTCATCTGATTTTTCGGTTTAGGAGGTTCATTCAGCGCAGAGTTTTCCCAGGATCGATACCTGGTCGCCTTCACGGCGATAGTCAATATTTTCCGAAGCCTTGAACAGCTCCAGCACTTCTTCCAAAGACTTGTTGTCTACGTTGGCCGAAAAGCGGCAGCCCAGTGAGCCGGTGTCTTCCACGTGAATGGTCACGTTATACCAGCGCTCCAACGCCTGCACGATCTCCGACAGGGGCTGGTCTTCAAAAATGAGTTTGCCCTCGCGCCAGGCCGTATATTTTTCGGTGTTCACCCGGTTTTCCAACAGCAGCTGCCGCGAGGTCTTCTCAAACACCACGCGCTGGTTGGGCAACAACGTCACCGCCTTGGCTTGTTTGCCGGTGGACTCGATGTTCACCTTGCCCCGCACCAGGGTCGTTTCCACTTTCTGATCTTTCTGATAGGAGCGCACATTGAAGGCGGTGCCGAGCACTTTCACGTTGATTTCGGCGGCGTGCACAATGAAGGGTTGGGCCTTGTTTTCGGCCACGTCGAAGAACGCTTCACCCTCGAGCGTCACTTCGCGGACGCGTTGGCCTTCAAAGCTCGAGGGATAGGTGAGGCGGCTGTCGGTGTTCAGCCATACTTTGGTTCCGTCTTTCAGCGTGATGAGTGAACGCTGACCTTTTTGCGTCACGGCGTTGGTGGTGTAGGTGTCGGGCGTGTTCTTGTCGCTGCGGACCCACAAAAAAAGGAAAGCACAAGCGACCAGGGCACTGAGGCTGGCGGCGATGGCGTAGACTTTCCAGTGGCCCGTTCTTCGCGGCGCCGTTCTGGTTTCGGCTGGTCGCGGCTCCTGCCGTTCGGGTTGATCCAGCGCCAGGTCAATTCTGCGTTTGAGGTGACCGATGCGCGACTCCAGCACATCTTTTTCTTTTACATGGAAGACCAGGAGAAACCGGCGGGCTTCGGTCAGGGGTTGCTGCTGGTCAGGATGTTGCGCCTGAAAGGATTGCCAGAACGCTTCGGTCTCCGCGTCGGGGCTGAAGACCCAACGTTGGAAGTATTCGTCCTTTATAAAATCGTCGGCCGAGTAGGTGCTGTAGTTCATGGAGGTTCAGGCGCTGTGTTACCTATAAAAGCACAACCCCTGGCGAGTACCCCTTCTTTTTTAAAAAATATTTTCAGGAAATAAAACGAACCTCTTTGCGAAGGGCGTCGATGGCTTTGCCGATGAGCTTGTAGGCGGATTTCAGATCGATTTCCAGCACTTCCGACAGTTGTTCGTAGGTCATGCGCTCATAAAATTTCAGGTAAACCGCCTCGCGTTGCCGTTTGCTGAGCTTGCCCAACGCTTCCGTAAGCTGTTGTTGTTGTTCCGATGCGGTCTGGAGTTGAATGATGTCGGTTTCGATGGACGTGTAGAGGCCGTCGTCCTCCACGGAGGCGAGCGTCTGGTGGGTTTGCTCGCGATGGACCGCAGAAAGCACCCGCACGATGCGGCGTCGGAGACATTTCAACAGGTAGAATTTAATGTTGTCGGTTTGGGAGAGTTGTTCGCGCCGGTTCCAGAGTTCGACAAAAACATCCTGGATGCTGTCTTCCACCAGCGCGCCGTCTTTGCAGAGCGTGGCACCATAAGCATACAAGAGCCGAACGTACTTCTCAAAAATATAATCCAACGCACTGCGATGGCCTTGCTTCAACAAGGTCCACACCACCGCATCGATCTCCGCCTGGCTTGTTCCTGTTTTAAAAAGAATGGACGCGATGTTCACATTTCCGGCATCGGAACCCAGTAGATTTTCGGGCGTCGTATCGTTTGAAAGGTGGTTCATCAGGTTCTGCAGGTCTCAAAAAAAACCTGCTCGGCAACGAAAAGGTAACAAAAAGTTTACACACAAATCAAGAACCTGTTTTGGGTGAACGTGAAATCAGCGGTCGCACCGGCGCTGAAACCGCGTCATCACTTCGGGTGTGTGCCTTGAACACACTCACGGACACGCGCCTGACAAGTAATCGATTGAATGTGCTTTTCTATTCTATTTTCCAACAAATTGGCGGATGCAAAACCGATTGTAACTCCACCCGAATCCTGCTATCTTGACGCCGGAAAAAATTAACCGCTGGTACTATGAAAATTCTGGTCTGTGAAGATGATGCCGTTGTTTTGAAAGTAGTCCAACTCGCATTGGAGCAGGAAAAATTCGAAGTGGTGCTGGCCAAGGATGGGAAGCAGGCCTTTGTGCAACTCCAGTCTGCCAACGACTTCGACCTGATCATCACCGACATCCATATGCCCTACCGCAATGGCGACGAGATCCTGAAATGGGTACGCGAAGACCAGCAGCGCAAAACCCCCATCATCATGCTGTCGTCCGATGGCGAAGAAGAGGTGATCAAGCTGGCGCTGAAACAAGGCATCAACGAATTTATCGTGAAGCCTGTCAACGCCAAGGACCTGATCAAAAAAGTAAAAAAACTCCTGAATTGAATCGCTCCACCTTTATCCTAACCACATCTCTCTACTTATGCGCGCCGCCACCTTCTGCTTTTTTTTAGCTATCCTGACCATCCCTTCCCTCCAGGCCCAAACGGCCGACGAGGTCATTCAACGCTACACAAAAGCCATTGGCGGCACGAAACGCTGGGAAAAAATCAAAACCCTTACCACCTCCGGGCTATATGATTATGGCGGCTTGCAATTTCCTTTTACGTCGTATGCCAAAGCCCCGGATCACTATGCTTTCAAAGTAACCTCCAACGGCAAATACTACGCCCAGGGTTTCGATGGAAAAGGCGGATGGAAGATCGACGTCTTCAAAGACGAGACCACCCCAACCCTACTGCAAGGCGACGCCGCCAAAGCCATGGCCAACGAAGCCGATGTGGAACTGACCGGCAACCTGATCCTTTATAAAACCAAAGGGCACCAGGTGCAATTGGAGGGAAAAGATAGCGTGGGACATGTCCTTTGCTACAAAGTCGCCCTCACACTCAAGTCGGGGGCGAAGGAAACCTTTTACTTTGATGTTACTTCGTTCCTGCTGATCCAGAAAACGGCTGTCTCCAAAAACGTTGAGTTGGGGGGCGCGCTGTTGAATACCCGGTTCAGCGACTATCGCGATGTGAACGGTATCAAAGTTCCTTTCCGGTCGGAAAGCGAAACCGGGGGGCAAACGATCCTGACGGTTGTTGTCGACCGGGTGGTGGTCGATGCGCCCGTGACCGATGCGGCGTTTCGTCCCTGAGCGTTTCCCGCACACATAGAGCATCCTAAACCGACCCCAATTCCTGGTTGATCTGCCGCACTACGTCGTCGATCTCTTTTGCCTGGTCTTCCACTTTCTCAAAAAAGAATGACGCATTGTCCTGGTCCATGCGATAGAGGTTCACCAGGCCCAGCAGGCGCGCTACCGGACCGCGCAGGTGATGGGCATTCGTGTAGGTATACTTTAGCAACATCTCGTTTTGCGCGTGCACTTTGGCGGTGCGGTCCATCACCAGTTGCTCCAGGTTGCGATTCATCTCATTGAGATTCTCCTGCCCCTGCAACAACTCTTCATTCTGCGCTTCAATCTCGTTGGCTTTCTCCACCAACTCCTGGTTCGCGCTGTGCAGCGCCCGGTTGACGGTGTCGTAGCGTGACTTCAACATCCAGGTGATATACGTGAGTATAAAATATAAGACGAGATATGTAATGCCCATGGTGAGCACTTCCGACGGCTCTTTTGCCACGCGCAGTTCTGGTTTTTGCATTTGGAGGATAAAGATCCCCGCAATAGACGCGCACGCCAGCCCATGCATCGCCCACATGAGCACACCGCGCAGCAGCACCGAAAAGATAAACCCCACGATCAGGATGATGGCCATCGATGTGGTGGTGTTCATCGGCACCGCCATACATTGCCAGATCATCGACGACAAGGTGAACCCCGTCGTGATGAGCACCGAGGTCGTATAACTTCTGTGCATCAGTAAATAGGACAAGCCACACGCGCCGACGATGATCACATCGATGATGATCGACAAGGTGTCTTGCATATAAAAAATGATATCGCTGAGCAAAATAAGAGACGCCCCCGCCAGCGAAATTCGCAGCAAGGTTCTCAGGAAAAAGTACTCAATGGCACGGGAGTCACCCATAAAAGGCGGGATTAGGCTTTACCAATATCAGCATTTTAATTCGATGCTAAAAGAAAAGCGCGACCATTGCCGGTAAAAACGGTTTGACCCTATGCAGGATTCTTTTAATTTGGACACACCTACCCCAAATTGTCCAAAGCATGAAAAGACATCACCCCCCCGGCCCCCCTCGCCTTCTCACCTTGTTCACCACGCGATGGCTGGCGATGGCCGCGATAGCAACGCTCGGGGCATGCTCCCGGGAAGAGCAACACACCACATGGTCGGTCTACAAAGCCGACGCCGGCAGCAGCAGCTATTCGGCGTTGACACAGATCAACCGCGACAACGTAAAAGATCTTAAATCCGCTTGGACGTTTATGCCCAACGATGCCCCCGAGGGCGCGCACTTTGGGAAAGCGGAATGCAACCCCATTATTGTAAACGACGTGCTCTATGCCACCTCCGTGCGGCACTGGGTCTATGCATTGGAGGCGGGCACCGGAAAGAAGCTGTGGTCGTTCGACCCTTTTGACGGCGCGCGCGGCGGCGGCATGTACCGCGGTGTGACCTATTGGGAAGACGGCGACGACAAACGCATTCTCCTCACCGCCGGGAAATTCCTGCTGGCCTTGGATGCTGTCACAGGCAAGCCCATCCCTTCGTTTGGAGAGAACGGCAAAGTAAGTTTAAACTTAATGCCCGACGATCAGCCCGAGGGTTGGGTCGTGCCCACATCGCCGGGCATTGTGTTTGGCGATCTGCTCATCCTGGGCTCGGAGGTTTCTGAATTGTACGGCGCCGCGCCAGGTTATGTGCGGGCCTTCAACATTCGCACCGGCGCGCTGGTGTGGACCTTTCACACCATTCCGCATCCCGGCGAGGAGGGCTATGAAACGTGGCCTCCCGATGCCTGGAAATATGTGGGCGGCGCAAACAACTGGGGTGGGATGAGCCTCGACGAAAAGCGTGGCATCGTCTTTCTTCCCCTGGGATCGCCCACGTATGATTACTATGGCGCCGACCGCAAGGGGCAAAACCTCTTTGGCAATTGCATCGTCGCTCTCGACGCCAAAACCGGCAAACGCCTTTGGCACTTTCAGACCGTGCACCACGACCTGTGGGACTATGACCTCCCCGCCCCGCCTAACCTGGTGACGATCGAGAAAGATGGAAAATCCATCGACGCCATTGCCCAAACGTCCAAGACCGGTTTTGTGTATGTCCTGAACCGCGAGACCGGTGAACCCATCTTTCCCATCGAGGAACGCAACGTGCCGGTCTCCACCATACCCGGCGAAGAGACGTGGCCCACGCAACCCTTCCCCACCAAACCTGCACCCTATGCGCGTCAGGTCCTGACGGAAGCCGATCTCACCGACCGCTCACCCCAGGCCCGCGACTCGGCGCTCGCCCTTTTCAGAAGCCTGCGCTACGAAGGCATGTTCACGCCGCCGGACTTGCGGGGCACGTTCATGTTCCCCGGCAGCCGCGGTGGCTCCGAGTGGGGCGGGGCCGCCTATGATCCCTCCACGGGATGGCTATACGTGAATTCAAATGAGTCGCCGGAAATCGCGCAGATCAAAAAAATAAAGAAAAGCGAATCGTCGCCCAGCGGGTCGTTCTTTGGTTTGGGGAAGACGTTGTATATGAACTATTGCAGCACGTGTCATGGGGCTGACCGAAAGGGGCGCGAACCTAACTTTCCATCGCTGCGGAATATTAGTGAGCGTCTTTCGCAGGAGGCCGTGTTGAACAAGATCAAGACCGGTGGTGGACGGATGCCCGCGTTTGCTTCGGTGGTGAAAGGGCATGAAGAGGAGATCATCGCGTTTCTGTTCGAGATCAAGAAAAACGAATTTCCCAAACAATCGGCGCTTCCCCAGGATACGACGTCGGTCTACCTGAACCTTACGGCCTACAGTGACTTTGAAGGACCCGATGGCTACCCGGCCATCAAACCACCTTGGGGAACATTGAACGCGATCAACCTGAACACGGGCGAATATGCCTGGAAGATCACACTTGGAAACTTCCCGGAGGCGCAAACCTCCGATGGTTCACTCACGGGCACGGACAGCTGGGGCGGTCCTATGGTGACGGGCGGTGGCCTGGTCTTTATCGCCGGCACCCGCGACAAGAAATTCCGCGCCTTCGACAAAGCAACGGGCGCCGTACTGTGGGAAACGACGTTGCCTGGAAATGGCTTTGCAACACCCTCAACCTATACCAGCGGTGGAAAACAATTTGTGGTGATCTCCGTCACCGGCGAAAAAGATGAGCCCGGCGGCAGGATCATGGCCTTCGCGTTGCCGGACTGACGTGCTTTTATGTTAGCAACGGTTGATTTTTAAAAACGCACATCGCACACATCATTTTGTTTTTGGATTTCTTCGTGAAGTAAATCGCATCAACAATTTTTGCTTTATCTTGAAATGAATTCGATACCTGCATTACAAAAATTTTCATCATCATGATCTCCTTTCGTTTTAAAAAACTCTCCAATCTTCTCGTGTTTATTTTGCTCACCCTGGGAGCGATGCCCGTGCAAGCACAAAAAGCAAAGTTCCATGTCATTGCATTCTTTACGGGCAAACAGGATCAGGCACACATCAGCTATATTCAGGAGGCCCATCCGTGGTTTCAAAAGATGGGCGCTAAATATAATTTCACCTATGACACGACAACGAATTGGAGTAATCTGAATACCGCCTTCCTTTCCAGGTACCAGGTCGTGATCTTCCTCGACACACGACCCGAAGCGCCCGAACAACGCGAGGCTTTTCAAAAATACATGGAGAACGGCGGGGCTTGGTTGGGTTGTCACTTCGCGGGGTTTGCGTTGACGCCTTCTGCTTATCCGCAAAACTGGGATTGGTATCACAACGTGTTCCTGGGCGCCGGGTCTTATGTCAGCAATACATGGCGGCCGGTCTCGGCCATCTTGCGTGTGGAAGCTCCGAAACATCCGGTCACCAAAGGATTGCCGGCCACGTTCAAATCTTCGCCCAGCGAATGGTATCGCTGGAGTAACGACCTGCGCACCAATCCCGACATCACCATTCTTTTATCCGTCGACTCCACCAGCTTTCCCCTGGGCACCGGACCCAAGCCACACGAGATCTGGCATAGTGGCTACTACCCGATCGCCTGGACCAACAAAAAATACAAAATGGTCTACATGAACATGGGGCACAACGACATCGACTACGAGCATCATACGAACGAGACGTTGTCGCACACGTTCGGTAATGAGCTGCAGGACAAGTTCATCATCAACACCATCCTCTGGCTGGGCGAAGCGAAAAAGAAATAATCGCTTTACTTCGTAGCGCAGTAAAAAAATAAGCGTTGATCTTCCACGCATGGTGTTGGATCAACGCCGTTCGTAAACCTAACCTTCTTTCGTTCTTTTTATTGATAGATACGCACGTAATCCACTTCCATGCGTTGCGGCCATCCCATTTCATCCACGCCTTCTTTTCCGCCCCAATTGCCTCCCACCGCCAGGTTCATGATGAGGTGAAAGGGTTTGTCGAAAGGCCAGCCCTTGAAGTCATCTTTCGGGTCGCGTTGAACGGAGTGGTAGACTTTATCGTCGACGATGAAATCCATTTTGTCTTTGGTCCATTCAATAGCGTAGACATGGAATTGGTCTCTTGCATCGGGCACGGTCACTTTGCCCTCCTTTTGCGTTTTCTTTACGTGATTGTAGGCTTCCGTATGGATAGTGCCATGGATAACGCCAGGATCATAGCCCACGTGTTCCATGATGTCTATTTCTCCACTGGCGGGCCAGTCGCCATAGGAAGGATCCGACGACAACATCCAGATGGCGGGCCATGTTCCCTTGGTACGCGGCAGTTTTGCTTTCACTTCCACACGGCCATAAAGCCAGTCGCCTTTTCCTTTCGTCACGATGCGACAGGAGGTAAACGGTTTTCCTTCGAGTGAATCTTTGTGGGCCTCGATTACGAGTTTGCCATCTTCTATGCGCACATTTTTTTGATCGCTTGTATAATACTCCAACTCGTTATTGCCCCAGCCATTGCTGGCGCCAAGGTCATAGCCCCATTTGGTTGAGTCGGGCGCGCCGGGTTGATCGAATTCGTCGGACCATACCAGTTGCTTTTTTTTCTCCGTACAGGCCGCCACCAGGAACAGGGCGACGACAAAAATCCTTGACAGGGTGATATTCATGGTTAGATTAGGGCGTTCAGTTTAAGATTGATTTGGTCCATGCAAATTACAAAACTATGGGCAGGTTGTTCTATTGAAATACGCGAACGTAGTCCACGATCATCCGCTGTGGGAACAACGTGGTGTCGTCCGGGCTTCCCGGCCAATCGCCACCTACGGCGAGATTAAAGATGAGAAAGAACTCCTTCTGAAACGCCGCCAATCCTGCAGGCGTTGTGTCGATGACTTGATATTGCACGTCGTCGACATACCATTTGATAGACGAAGCGGTCCATACGATGGAGAACACATGGAACTCGTCGTTGAAGATGCCGTTACTCAATTGTTTGCTGCCGCCATAGCTGGCATGCTGGCCTGCGTTATCCCAGTGGGCGGTGCCATAGACCGTCTTGTCGCCAGCGCCACCGCCGACCATTTCCATCATGTCGATCTCGCCACAGGCAGGCCAATTCACCGTGGTGATGTTCGAACCCAGCATCCACAGTGCGGGCCAAATGCCTTTGCCCTTCGGCAGCACGGCACGCATGTCGATGCGACCATACTGGAATGCTTTTTTGCCCTGGGTTTTGATCCGGGATGAGGTATATGCGCTGGATTGGAAATTTTCCTTCTTCGCCGTGATGACAAGGTAGCCGTCTTTCACCGTGGTATTCTCCTGCCGGTAGTATTCCAGTTCATGGTTTCCCCAACCGTTGGTCGACGTTCCGGTCTCGAAAGTCCAGTCGGCTGTGTTTAGTGCAGCGCCGTCGAATTCATCTTGCCACACCAGCGTCATGCCCGAGTAGCTGGTGGGTGTGGTGTAGCCCGTCGTCGGAATAACGAGCTCTCCGCTTCCCACGGTGACCTGAACATCCTTGTTCAGTGACACAAAGGCTTCGGCCGTGGTGTGGGCCTGTACTTTGATCGTGTAGGTGCCGGAAGTTTTATAGGTGTGCGTGGCTTTGCCATCCGTGCTCTTCACGGGCGTCTCCGAAGCATCTTCGCCAAAATAGAAGAGAAAAAAATTCTCGTTATCGGCCGTGGCCACAACCGAGACCAGCCCGGTGCCTGCGGTGTTCACCGTGGTCTCCATTTGTAGATTCGTAGGAAGCGTTAGCGGTTGGTCCGCATCATCGTCGCCACAGCCCAAGACCGTGAAGAGAAAGGCTGTCAAAAATATCGTTGCCCCGCGTTTGCTTTTCATATCCATGCTCTTTTTTCTATTTAAAAAAACAAAGGCTGCCCAAGGTAACCAGAAACCCGTATTGTAACCAGCACCCTGGAACAGCTTTGTCTTTTGTTAAGGCAATAACTCCACATCGTCCAGGAAGAAGATGCCACCGGTGAAGATGGCCTCTCCTCCAATTTGAATCACCACTTTATCAAAGTCGTCGCGCGTGGAATAGCCGCTGAAGTCGAAGGTGAGCTCGAGCCATTTGTCGGTTTCCAACCCGGTTTGTTTCACCTCGGCTTGCGTGGTGTAGGCATTGCCTCCGAGATCGGAGTTTTGCAACTTCACCGACACTTGTTTTTGCAACGTTTTATACGATTGCCAATCCTCCGCACCGGTCGTGGTGTAGTCGTTGTAGCTGGGAATAAACACTTTCAACTTGAATACGTGGCGTGTGCGTATATCCATCTTATAGCTGAGGGGCAGCTGAATGTTTGCATATTCGCCCCCCTGGCCGTTTGCTTTCGTGTACTTACCCACCTTGGACGAGGTGTTGATGGGCACCGGCGCGGGGTTATCGTATTTCACGATCGAGCCTTGTGAGTCGTTGGTGAAATCGAAATTGCCGTTGCCGTCGAAGTCCTGGTGAATGTCTTCGATCTTGTATTCCTTTGGCTTCACCGGTTCGACCGGACGTTCATAGCCTTCCCGGATCAGACGAATATACCAGGCAAAGTCGGTGTTCACGTTGTCATAATATTTCAGGAACATTTCGTCGTCCGTCAACGTCATGATTTCATAGGTGGACACGCCCGTGAAATAGCCAATAAATCCTCCCGATGAAATCGTGATGAATTTGTTATCATCCGAGACAGACCATTTCAAATTCGCCGGTGCCGTGTAAGGCGCCGAATAGTCACCCACCGGGCTGGGCGCAGAGCCGGGAAAGTTGGGCGCCTGGCCTCCGTTCATGTAGATGTCGCCACCGGTATCAAAGATGTAGCTGAACTCGCTGAGCTTGAATGTGTATTTGTCATTATACAAACCGCTGCCGTTCTTTTCGTTGGCACCGGCCTGGTACCATTCGGGACCGGTGCTGGCCTTGGGGCCTAATCCGAAATGGCCTGCATATTTAGCATCGATCACCCAGGTCTTTCCTTCCGGTTTGCTGTTGCCACCGGTCAGCTTGTTGTAGACCGGAATGTCGAGCAGGGTTGGGTCGGTCTCTGCGATCTCCACCGTTTTCTTCGCGGACGCACTTCCCCCCGACGTATAGACGGTGAGCGTTACCGTGTACGTTCCTTTCACCGGGAACGTTCCTTTCACATTGTCGCCTTGCGCAGACTTGCCGTTGCCAAAGTCCCAAATTTTCAGGAAGCCTGACGCACTGGAGAAATTCAATATGTTGTCGTTCTCTGCGGAGGGCGCAAAAGTGAAATCCACATCCGATGCCGCGGGCACGGGCCCCAGTTCACTCACATCTTCTTTACACGCGGTGAAGACCACGGGCAGGGCAATGACCCAAAAAAGACTATAGATTATCTTTTTCATAATTTCATTTTTTTCAGTTGTCGATATTAATACCCCGTGTTCTGCAACCATCCAGCACCGGCCAAGTCGATCTCCGCTTGCGGAATGGGAAACACTTCGTTCTTGCCCACTTTGAAACCGGCGATCTGATCGGCAGCCCTGCCGGTACGCACCAGGTCGAAGAAGTGAATGCCCTCTCCTGCCAGCTCCACGCGGCGTTCGTGATAGATCGCTTGTGTCAATGCACCGCCGGTGGCGTTCACAGGCGGCATGTTCACGCTGACGCGTGTTCTGACTTGGTTCAGGTAGGCCAATGCTTTCGTATCATCGGGAGTTGCTTTCCGGTTGTGCGCTTCTGCGGCCATGAGCAACACGTCGGCGAAACGGATCACGCGGTGATTCACCGGGCTGGTCAAGTCGTTGTCGTTTGCACCCAGTTCATCGGCGCGTTTCAGGTATTTGTTGTTGTAGAATCCGGTATGGCCTCCGCCACCGACGGTATACTCCACCTTCACGGGAAGCTGCGCCGCCTTGAAGGCCTCAATATCGAGAATGGAAGTTGCCAGTCGCGGATCGTTGGGTTCGAATTCGTCTACCAGGTCCTGCGTGGGCAGGTTGTAGCTGTTGCCATCGGCGTAGATCGGTCCCTTGTATCCACGGATGCTGTGAAAGCCCACCGCGGCAAACCCTTCCAGGCAAACAAAGCATCCATAGCCGCCGCCTTCAATGCCCACATATTCGATGTCGAACACGGTTTCGCTGTTTCCTTCACTGGCCACTCGGAAAAGTGTGCTGAAATCCGTCGACAGCGTGTAGGGTCCTTCGTCGATTACCTTGTCGAGGGTTTGTGCTGCTTCGGCAAACTTATTTTGATAGAGATAGGCTTTTCCCATCAACGACAGGGCAGCACCTTTTGTGATTCTCCCTTTGGTAGACGTGGTCCATCCCAGGTTATCGGCGGCGAATTGAAGGTCTTTCACGATTTGTGCATACACGTCCGACGCCGGCGTTCTGGGTTGGGCCGAGATCTCCGAGGCCGACAAGCGTTTGTCCAACACCAGCGGAACGTCGCCAAAGAATTTCACCAATTCGAAGTAATAATACCCCCGCAAGAACGAAGCCTCTGCCAGGATGCGGGTCTTGCCATCAAACTCCAATTTATCTTTGTTCTCAAAGATGTAGTTCACGCGGGTGATGCCGGCATACATCCAGCGAAATAAACTGCGCAGCTCGTTGTTCACGCCACCGTGCGACATGTTGTCGATCTGGTGGAGACCTTCGCTGTCGGTCACGCTTTCGCCACCCGCGATGGAGTTGTCGGAAGCGATCTCGCCGATCCACATGTCGAGATACGATGTCTGCATGAGGTCGTAGGCACCGGTCAAGGCTTTGTCGTAATCGGAGGGACTTAGAAAATAGTTGTCGGCGTCTTGTGCATACTGCGGATCGATGTCCACATAGTCGTCACAGCTGATGGCCATGAACGAGGCCACGACAACGCCTAATGATATTCTGATGAATTTCTTCATGCTCTTAGAAATTAAGATTTAAACCTGCCATAAATGTTTTCGCCTGGGGATAGAAACCATAGTCGATACCCGACGAAAGTGTGCTGCCCGAAGCATTGTTCGGATCGAACTGGGCGGAGAGATCCGGGTCGTAGCCGCGGTACTTCGTGAACGTCGCCAGGTTGTTAGCCGCTACATAAATGCGCAGCTTGGTGGCGCCGATCTTTTTGCTGATGGCGGCGGGCAGCGTATAGCCCAATTGCACATTTTTGATCCGGGCAAACGATCCGTCCTCCACGAAATAGTCCGAGATCACGTTGTTGCGATTGGTTTGGGTTGAGGAGGTGAACAAGCGGGGGTCCGTATTGGTGGACCCGGGACCCGTCCAACGGTTCAGGCGATAGGCCAGCAAATTGGCCAAAGGTTGATCGCGCTCATAGTTCCGCAAGATGTCATTGCCCAGCGACACATAGAGTGTTCCCGAAACATCAAACCCTTTGAAATTTAAACCCAGGTTCAAGCCCATGATCATATCCGGTATCGGCGAACCGATCTTGGTCTTATCGGAGTTGTTGCTGAAGTTGATGTCGCCGCTCTTGTCCTGGTCAACAAAGCGCAAATCGCCGGGCTGTGCATTCTCTTGCGTCACGCCACGCTCGGTCACTTCTTGCGTGGTCTGATACACGCCGTCTGTTTTGTATCCGTAGAAATAACCGATCGGGTAACCGACCTGCATCCGCGTGGGGCGCGTGCCGCCAACACCAAACGCCCCGCCTTCAATGAACTGAACGCCATCGGGCAAGGCCGTCACCTCATTGTGAATAGTGGTGAGGTTGTAGCCGATGTTGAACCGGAAATCTTCCCCGATCTTGTCGTTGTAGTTGATGAGCAATTCAAAGCCGTTGTTCTTCACGTCGCCGGCGTTGATCCAGGGAGGGCTGCCTCCCGCACCATACGCACCCGCAATTGCCGAGATGTCGGGCTGGAACAACAGGTCTTTTGTTTTCTTGATGTAGTAGTCGGTCGTGATGTCGAGTTTACCATTGAACAAACTGAAGTCGATACCGACATTGGTTTGGTGCGTGGTCTCCCATTTCAAATCCTGGTTGCCCAGGGTGCCGATCGCCACGCCGTTAACAAGTTGATTATTGAACGGGTAAACCCCCTCTCCTCCCAACAACGCGCGGTAGCGGAAGTTGCCGATCTTATCGTTGCCGGCTACACCATAGCTGGCACGCACCTTCACGAATTGAAACAAATCGGATTGGAAGAACGGCTCTTCCGAAAGCACCCACGCACCCGACACGGCGGGGAAATAACCAAAGCGATTGTTCTTACCAAAGTTGGACGAAGCGTCGCGTCGCACGAGGGCGGAGAGCATGTATTTTCCTTTGTAGCCATATTCACCGCGGAGGAAATATGACTGCAGCCGGCTGCGGTATTGGTAGGACGTCGTGTTGTTCAGCAGGTTTGTACCATCGGCCGCGGAGATGTCGGCAAAGTCGTTGGAATTGTAAGGAATGTTATACGCCGTGCCACTCAGGCTTTTTCCCTGATCTCCAAAATAAGAGATCCCCAGCGTGGCTTTCACGTGGTGAATGTCGCTGAACGTTTTGTTGTAATTCAGAAACGCCTCCGCATTGTAGTTGAAGAAGGTCTGTTCCGTTTCGGTCACGCTGTTGAGGCGGGGGATTTTGTAGCTCGCGTTAACCTTGGTCCATTGGCCATTGGAGCGCACGGAGTCCACCTCTTTGCTGTACAGTGTGATGGAGTCGGGAACCAGGGCGGGGTTGGTCGCTGTGTTCTGGGCTTTGCCAGATCCATAATACACCAAAGGCGAAAACGTTTTGGATGAGACGTTGGCATAGTTGTAGCCCAGACGCGCCGACAATTCGAAGTTTTCGTTGATCTTGTAGGTAAGCTCCTCTTTGCCCACCAATTTGTTGACGTTGGTTTGATTGAACGTGTTTGCCATTTGCGCCAGCGGATTGATGATGTCGCTGAATTCTTCCAGGTAGGTGTACGTGCCATCCGGATTTCGAACGGTCGTGGCCGGGGAAGCATTGGTCGTGTTGTAGAGCACCGAGGCGATACCATTCTCCGGAAGCGTCCTGCGGCGCTCGTTGGTGTAGAGCAAAACATTTTGCAACGTCAGTCGGGGAGCAATGTCGGTGGTGAAATTGATGCGCGCATTATAACGGCGATAGGAAGCCTTGTCACCGCCGACGATTCCTTCCTGGTTCATGTAGGAGCCCCCGATGGAGTAGGTGCTCTTGTCGGAGCCGCCGTTCATGTTCAGGTTATAGTTCATGATGGGCGCCTTCTGAAATACTTCCTTCTGCCAGTCTGTACCTTTGCCCAGGTCGACATTGGCAAATGGCGGCGCTTGTCCGCCGGCCGCATACGCTTCGTTCTTCAACACGGCATATTGATGCGCGTTGAGCAGGTCAAGCTTTTTGGTGGTTTGCTGTGAACCATAGTAGCCACTGAATTCAATGGAAGGCTTGCTGTTGCGCTTGCCTTGTTTGGTGGTGATGATGATCACCCCGTTTGCCGCCCGCACACCGTAGATCCCGGCCGTGCCGTCCTTCAACACGTTGATGGACTCGATGTCGGAAGGATTCAGCGCGTTCAGACCGTCGGTGGAATAGGGAACACCATCCACCAGCACCAGCGGATTGTTGTCGCCGTTGGTGGACAGGCCCCGGATTCGGATGTTCAGTGCCCCGCCGGGAGAGCCCGACGCCGTGGAGATCTGCACTCCGGCCGCCTGCCCCTGCAACGCCTGGTCCACCCGCACGGTGTTCAGGGAGGAGAGCTTGCTGCCGCTCACGCTCGAGACCGAGCCGGTCAGTTCCTTTACGGTGGTGGTGCCGTAGCCGATGACGACCACTTCCTCCAATGCTTTCACATCGGGCACCAGTTTGGCATCCACGACCGATTTGCCCGCCACGGAGATTTCCTGAGAAACATAGCCGATAAAGCTAACGATGAGCACGGCGTCTGCAGGAGCGTCGCTCAGGGTGTACTCCCCCTTTACGTCGGTCACCGCTCCGCGCGAAGTTCCTTTAATGAGGACATTGACGCCAGGCAAGGCCTGGCCATTTTCGTCCGTCACCTGCCCTTTGATCAGGGTTTGCCCGTGGGCGGCAAGCGACAGCGTCAAGAAGAAGAGCGCCAGTAGTTTTGTTTTCATGCGTTGTTGATTTTGGTTGAACGGTTCGCTGGTTTGGGAGGCACGAGGCCCGAAAACGTTTGAACGACTTCAACAAACTTGGCCAGGATGGCACCGGATTTCAATAAACGCGCCCCAACAATACTACATCAAGGGGGTAATGGCGACTACATCAAAACTACATCAATCCATGAAAAACAGTGATTCTGACGGATTTCAAACGTTTTGCAGAGTTGACTTAACCTCAACATTTCAATACCTTGACCTCATCATGCCCTTCTTTTACACCCCTTCGCTTCGCCGCGGCCTGGCTTCCCGTTGGTTTTGGTTGCTCATGTATGTGCCCTGCGCACATCTGGCAGCCCAGTCCAGCCTTTCCGGTCTCCCCTTCACCCGCAACTTCCAACCCCTCGACTATAAGGCCGGCATCCAAAACTGGTCCATCACCCAAACCCGGCAAGGATTGGTCTACATCGCCAACAACTTCGGCCTGCTGGAATTTGACGGCGACCAATGGCAAACCTATGGCATGCGCAACGGCACCAAAGTGCGCAGCGTGGCTCGCGACGCCCGGGGCCGCATCTATGTGGGCGGCCAGGGCGACTTCGGATTTTTCTTTCCTGATGCCCGGGGCAGGCTGGCCTACACCTCGCTGGCCGACCGCCTCGAAAAACAGTACCGCGATTTCGACGAGGCGTGGAACATCTACATCGACAACGAGAAAGTCTATTTCTGCACGTTCTCTAATATATATGTGTACGACCAGCAGACCTTCCGCACCGTTCGGCCCAAAGACGGGATAGACCATTCGTACCTCGTGAACCGTCAACTCTACGTGAACGTGCACCATCAAGGATTGGGCATTCTGCAAGACCAGGAGATCCGCACCATCAAAGGCGGGACACAGTTCAAGGACCAAAGCCTTGCCGCCGTGCTGCCCCTGCACGATGACCAACTCCTGGTGGCCACCTTCCAGGATGGCATTTATACGCTGAAGGACGGGATAGCCAAACCGTGGAACGCTGCCTTGCAACAATTGCTGAAGACCTCCATCGTCAATTGCATGCTCCGCTTGCGCAACGGCAACTTTGCTGTGGGCACGCAGAACAGCGGGCTGCTGGTGCTGAGTCCGGAGGGCGATCTGCGCACACAACTCACCAGCGGCCGCGGCATCGACAACGCCACCGTGCTCTGCCTCTATGAAGACGATCTGAACAATTTATGGGTGGGACAAAACAACGGCCTCGCCTACGTGGAGTTGGGATCGCCTTTCACCTTCATCAACAAGCAAATGAGCATCCCAGGCTCGGGCTATGCCGCCTACCTGCAGGATCATACCCTGTACCTGGGCACCAGCACCGGGATTTACTTCCGCGAAAAAGACAGTGCATCGGACTTCAAACTCGTTGACAACACGCGCGGGCAGGCCTATCACCTGGGCCACTATGGAAACGACCTCCTCGCCGGCCGCCACCACGGCGCCACGCACATTGAAGGCAGCACCGGCGAAGTGCTATCGACGGAATTCGGTTCGTGGGTGTACCTGACCCTGAAAGATCACCCCGACCGGTTGTTGGAAGGAACCTATACGGGGTTGCAGCTATACGCGCTGGTGAATGGCCATTGGAAATTCAAAAAGAAGCTGAGCGGATTTGACGAGTCGTCGCGCGTGATGGCGGAAGATCCTTCGGGCGACATCTGGGTGACCCATGGCTACAAGGGCGCATTCCGCATAACACTCCATCCTAACCTGGACAGCATCGCGAAGGTCTCGTTTTACGGGACCGACAAAGGTTTTCCCTCCAACCTGCTCATCAATGTCTTTAAAGTGCGCAATGAACTGCTCTTCACCAGCACCAACGGCGTCTATACCTACGACCGGGCTACCGACCGCTTTGTGCCCGACACCTTCTTCACGCCCCGTCTTGGGAAAAATGACCAGGTCTGGTTCATTCGCGAAGACGCACTGGGCAACATTTATTTCATCAGCCGCGACCATATCGGCGTATTCAAAAAAAATTCCCTCGGCGATTATACCCTCGAAGAAAATGCCTTTGGAAAAATACGAAAGCATCTGAATGACGATCTGATCAGCATGGTCATTTTGCAAAACAACGAAGTGTTGTTTGGGGCAAAAGATGGATTCATTCATTACAATCCCTACCATCCCGCCGAACAAAAGTCCAACTTCAAAACCCTCATTCGAAGGGTGGTCACCACCTCCGTGAATCGTGACTCCGTGCTGTTCTTCGGACACTATACGAACCATGACTCCATTAGTGACCAGCAAGGTGAAATGCTTCCCGAACTGCGCTATCGCAACAATTCGGTCAACTTCACCTTTGCCGCCACCTCCTTCGAAGGCAATGCCGACCCTACGTATCAATATTACCTGGAGAACTTTGAAAAAGAATGGTCGGATTGGGGCGCCAAGACGCAAAAGGAATATACGAACCTGAAGGAAGGCGATTATGTTTTTCACGTGCGCGCCCGTAATGTCAGCGGCGAGATCAGTCCCGTGACGACCTACGCCTTCACCATTCTTGCACCGTGGTACCGGTCGGGATGGGCGTATTTTTGTTACGGGCTTTCCGTGATCGCGATCCTGTTTGCGGCTTTCAATTTTGTCGATCGCAAATACCAGCGGGAGCAACGGCTGATGGAACAGAAACAACAGGAAGAGCTCAGCCAAAAAGATACCGCGCTGGAACACTTGTCGCAGCGCTCGCAGGAAGAGATCACGCGGTTGCAAAATGAAAAGCTGGAGTCGGAGCTTCAGCACATGAACAACGAGCTTGCCACGTCGACGATGCATCTCTTGAATAAAAACGAATTCATTACCAGCATCAAGAACCAGCTTGCGCACATCCTCAAAAAGAACACCAACGAAGAAGTGCGGAAAGAACTCACCCAAATCAACCGCAACATCGAACAAAACATTTCCGCCGACGACGATTGGGAACATTTTCAGTTTCACTTCGACCGTGTGCACGGCGATTTCTCAAACCGTTTCAAAACTTCTTTTCCTTCGCTAAGTCCCCAGGAGCTGAAACTGAGTGCCTATTTGCGCATGAACCTTTCCTCGAAAGAGATCGCCCAGTTGCTCAACATCTCGGTACGGGGCGTGGAAATAAGCCGTTACCGCCTGCGGAAAAAGATCCAGCTCGACCGCAATAAAAATCTTCAGGACTTCATTTTGAATTTCTGATCGTCCTCCAAAGCCTTGCTTGGCGAAGAGACGTTGCTTACTTTTAAAGACCACTCCATGACTCCAGTGCCGCTATGAAACTTACTTCCCTTTTAATGCTCAGTGCCCTTTTTATCGGTGTCTCCGCATTTCGTTTTGTGTCCACTGGAAAACCCTGGCAAACCAAAAGTCAATCTATCCCAGGCCGCGTGCAATGCGAATTCTATGACGAGGGCGGCGAAGGGGTTGCTTATCACGATGCCGACGCCGTGAACAATGGCAGCGGAAAGCTCAACCCCGCCAACGGCACCTACCTCAACGAATTCCGTATGAACGAAGGCGTGGACATTTCTTACACAAAAGGAAAAGACATCGACAACAATCCCTACAACACCGTGGCCCCGGAAATGGATCAACTGTATGTGGGGTGGACGCAGCCAGGAGAATGGATTCACTATACCCTCCAAATAAAAGAAGCAGGCACCTACACGGTGGGCCTCATGTATACGTCGCACGACGACGGCACCATTGCGCTGGATTTGGATGGGAAACGCATCTCGAAAGATCTCCTCGTAAAATCCACCTACGCCGCGGGCGACACCATTGCCTGGCGTCAATGGCATCATTGGAATAAAGCGGAAGCGTTGGGGGAAGTGACCTTGTCAAAAGGTACGCATGTTCTCACCTTGCACACCGTCGCGGCCGGCCAGATGAACTACGACTACCTCGAATTCAAAAAACGGTAAGTCCGGCATTTAGCAAACTAATTTTAATGTACTAGATCAGCGCGGCCAGTTCTGCGGTGAGTGCAATCGCCAATTCAGGCCTCCCATGAAATTGAGCGGGCGTGTTTTGAAACAGTTCGATGCGCCATTCATTTTTTATATTGGAAGCCACCAAGGTCTGGATCGCATTGAGGCTGGGGTTAATATAGTTTTCTCCGGCAGGGATCATTCCCGCCACGGCATGCAGCAGTGCCGTATCGGCATTCGGGAAACGGACCTCCTTCACCATGCCCACGTAGGTGCCGGTGCGATGATCGTTGAAAACGCGCGAAAGCTCTTCAAAAATTCCTTCACGGCCTTTCAGCTCACTACCGTCAAAGCCCACCGCCCAGCCTTGTTCGTGAAAGAGATTGGAAAATCCTTTTGCACTTTTCGCGTTCCACTGTTGAAGAAGTTGGCGGTATAAATCCTGAACCTTTTGTTGTCCGGCACTCGCCGGCTTCGATGATAGGGTATCCATAGCGTTGGCGGTTTTAATGACCTTGATCGCTTTCATCCTGAAAATGATGGGCCAAAAATTATTAACCTCCGGATAAGTTTTTCAACGCCCCGCCGTTCTAGTTGTGGAACGCCCAGTGTGGAAATTTCACCCAGGATCAAGGGATTTTTTCCCCGCCAGGCGACCCAAACACCCTAGTGTGGCCAGAACGGCTGGAAATCCCCCCATTTATACGCCATCCAAACTCTGGCACACATTTTTACAGGTTTTCCGCAGCATCAGCAACGCGGATTGCCCATTCAACGCAGAAACCACTAGGCCACATGGATAACTTCACTTTCCCCACAGACAGCCATATCCACACGGATATCGTTTGCTTCGCCGAACACGGATGGAACTTCACCTCCGACAGGCCCCAACATTTGTTGAAACGCTTCGCTAAGGGATTCCGGGTATTCTACATCGAATTGCCCGTATTCCACGCCGACGCCGACCGGTATGACATCACGCTCACGGAAGATCACGTCATTGTCGTCACCCCGAATCTGCAAGGCGAGCCCGCACAAAACGATGCCACCACCCGTTGGCGCGAATTGCTCATTCGTCTCTTCAATGAGGAACGGATCGACTCGTATATCTTCTGGTACTATTCGGTGCAAGCCCTGAAAGTGAGCACGCATTTCACCCCGGACCTGGTGATCTATGATTGCATGGACCGTCCATCCGAAACCGAAGAAATGCGCGAAAGCGAGCATGAGCTATTGGAATTTGCCGATGTCGTCTTCACCAGCGGCCAGCGCGTGTTTGAAGCCACGCGCAAACTTCACGAAAACACCTACCTATTCCCCAACAGCATCGACAAGGATCATTTCGCTTCGGCGCGCACCTTTAAGTACGATCCCCCGGATCAAGCTTCCATCGGCCGTCCTCGCTTTGGCTATTTTGGCGAGATCGATCAACGCATCGATTTTGATCTGTTGGTGACCGTATCAAAAAAACGCCCGCATTGGCACTTCATCCTGGTGGGTGCCGTGGTCAACGTGAGCTCCTCGCAACTGCCGAACTACCGGAATTTCCATTATCTCGGCGCCAAACGCTATGAAGAACTTCCGCAATACATCGGCGGCTGGAACATTGCCATGATCCCCTTTGCCCACAATGAGTACACGCGCTTTATCAACCCGACAAAAACAGCAGAATATCTCGCTGCCGGCAAGCCCGTCATCTCCTCCCCGATCACCGATGTGATTCGTCCCTATGGCATTTCAGGGTTAGTCTCCATCGCGGGCACAGCAAATGAGTTTATCAAGGTCGCCGAAGAATTGCTCGCGGCCGATGAGGAAACGAAGAGCACCCTGATGTATAAAGTGGACCACTACCTGGCCGGACAATCGTGGGACAAAACCTGGGGCGAAATGATGGGTCTCATCGCGACGCTGCTTTCGAAAAAAGCGCTGCAAGGTCCGAAGCATCTTCAGGAAGCCTGGATGCAATCGGAAAGTGTCTTGGTGGAAGAACGCCATTTTGAACATTGATCCGGTCGACGGTTCAACGCACGGAGTAGCATTCTCTCTGGTTTATATAAAAAGGCATCGGTCATTTCTGAACGATGCCTTTGCTCTTTATTAACAATCTCCGTTTAGGTATGATCTTCTTCGAGGTCGTCGTGGTCATCGCCACCGAGGCTGTAGGAATTGTTTTCTTCATCTTCGCTTCCGATGCGTTCGGCGGCATCGTCATCGTTCACGCCGGGGATGTCGAGATCTTCGCCGGAGAAGTCGACGGGGTATATGCGATTTTTCAGCAGTTCATCATCCCCTTCGTCGGACTCCAGTTCGGTATCGCCTAGCGCCTGAAGGTCATCTTTCGTCACGTCCGACTCGTTGTGCTTGCCCGTGGTCTTGCGCACGGTCTTGACCTTGGATGGATCAAGCGGTCCTTCCGCGGCTTCACCATCCATGCCCATCTCCACGCGGTTGGCGCGATTCATAATATCTTCCTGAGCCGGATATTTCGGGTAGCCCGGAAATTTCTCATCCCCCGCTTTTCCCTTCTTCGTCGGTTTTGCTTGCTTCTTCATATTCGTGTGGTTAGATTAATCTTGTTGTCAATATTCATGCCTTTCACGGTAGATGCTGCCGATCGATCCTCGAGCTTTTGCGTACGGATCATCTCATCCTGAAGGGGAAACGCTTTGGGGGATTTATGCGTTCCTCATCGTTCCTGCATCACCGAAAGAATGTTTCCCGCCGGGTCCTTGAACCACGCCACCTTCGGGCCACGATCATCGCGCGAAATATCATCCGGGTCCGTTTTTAAGTCGGGCTCATCGTAATGCTCAAAGTGGATGCCCGCCTGCTTCAATTCCTTGACAGCCTTCTCAATGTCATCGACCGGAAAATTCAATACCGTAAACGTAGCGGCCTCGTGATTGGGCTTGGGATAGATCAATACATTGTTGTCTTTTCCCAAGTGCACCTGTAGGTATTCTTTTTTATCGTCCACGTCCAGGTGGAGAACATTGCCATAAAAATTCTTTGCTTTCCCCAAATCGTCGGTGGAGAAACTGCTGAAGGCTTTTTTGATCTTTAGCATGGTTGTTTTGTTTTGGTGAACATTCGTTTTCAGGGAAGTATCATTTTTCCCAGCCTATAAAACAACCCCAGTGGGCTATTGGTTTTTTTCTTCACCACCCGTTCGGGTGATTTTGCAACAGAAAGATTCTTTTGTCGGGATCAGCCCGTCAAATGTCGCAATACGGTCATTCACGTCGCGAATGCTCCCGCTATGTTTGTAGTATGAATGTACGGCATACGCTAATCAATAAAAAATCATGGAACAAAAAGTAACACCTCAACCCGGCAAACTGATCCTGGACATTGCGATGTCGCTGGACGGCTACATGGCCGGTCCCAACATCAGCGCCACGCATCCGCTGGGTGAGGATGGTCCACGACTGCACCGCTGGATGTTTGAAGAGAAGACCGAAATCGATAACGCTGTAGTGGCAGAGATGGTAGACACCGCCGGCGCGGTGCTGGTGGGGGGAAGAACTTATTTTACGGCCATCGATGACGCGTGGGGTGGCCGAACCCCATTCGTCGTGCCCGCCTTTGTATTAACACACCGCTCACCCCAAATCCCCGTGAAGGGTTTCACCTTTGTGCACGACGGCATTGAAAGCGCCCTGGCGCAGGCAAAAACCGCTGCGGGTGAAAAAGCGGTCTGGCTGATGGGAGGTGCTGATATCATTCAACAATATCTCAGCGCAGGACTGGTAGACGAAATGCAAATTCACATCACCCATATATTGCTGGGCGGCGGCACCCGCTTGTTCGACACGCTGGCAGTTCCCCCGGAACTTACGAAAACGCGGGTGATCGCCTCCGACGGGGTAACCCATCTCCGGTTCAAGGTTGTCAAATGACAGTATCCGCAGTTTCTTGGATGATCAAAAATAAATTTCCCGCCCCACCGATGGCAAAAACAAACACAGAAGCGGTCGAATTTATTTTGCAAGCGGCCTCCTTCTAACCGCGTAAAGCATACCTGAATTCCCCTATGCACCTGGCATAACAAAAAAATAATTCAAACACACAAGGGATTTCTAAAGACATGAATAGTTATCTTAGGTAAAGTTAACCCCCTCTGTTATGAAACCCCCCAACGCCGTAATAAGCATGCTGCCCTGGCATGCCTCATCAAGTTTCTCGTTATGCTCCTTCCCTGGCCTTCCATCCTGAGAATAAATCAGATGATCAGTCTTTCAAGTTTGTCTTAATTCATAAATAAAAACCCCCTCTCCTATGAAAAATCTAAACGCCCTCACGAGTGTGCTGGTCCTGGCATGCTTCGTATGTCTATCGTCTTGTTTCGGTCCCGGTCCTTTGCCACAAAAGCTTCGCATCAAAACGTTTGAATGGGAAAACATTCTTTACCACGCGGAATATGACGCGTACGGTACGTTGACCAAACTGAACGGCACCGACCGTGACATTATCTTTTCATATGATGAAAACCAAAAGCTTTATCAGATCGATATCAAGCTCGATGGTCAGCCTGCACCAAACATTCGCTTCACTTTCGTGCAAGGCCCTCTCGGAATTACGGAGGTCAGCACCGCGAATACGGATTACTACGGAATTGATCAGCCACATGGTCATGTCACGATCCACTACCTCACACCCACCAAACTGTCGGGGGTCGTCGAACAAGAACTCAACGTGGATGGCACCGTTGGCTTCGAGCTCGATCGTAGGTTCGTCTACAACGGCAACAACATCGCGCGGGTCTACACCGTACCTACCTTTACGGAGTTCACCGCTTCGGCCTATGATCACAAATCAAATCCCTTTATGCTGCTGGCAAACGCTGTGAATAACCCCGCGTTTTTTCCGATCGGGTCCGCCAATTTCCCGGTGGGCTCATACAACATTCCTTTGATCAACATCTATTCGGAAAACAATCCGCTTAAAGGTGTCTATCAAATTGAAGGTGCCCCCATCACAGCGACCAGCCATGTTCTCAACTACACGTATGATGGCAACCTTGTAAAAAAGATCGTATGGAATGCCACCTACCTGGGCGATCCCACACAAACACGCATATTCAAATTTGAATATGAATGGGCGCGTTGCCGGCCGCGTGAGCATCACGGCCATGAATAGTATTCCATAAGGCATAAAAAAAAGGCGCTGAAAATAATTTTCAGCGCCTTTTTTAATACTCAATCCAATGCACGTGTGGAAAGCTACTTATTGGGATCGTTGTAATCCTTGTCATCGTACGTCGAATCGGCAGGATACTGGCTGACATCGAGTGTCATATCAAGCGGTGTGGAGGGACGTCTGAACTGGCCCTTCTTATATTCCAGGGAACGGTCGGCATAGACTTTTTGCATATACCTATCCCAAATGGGACGGGCCGTTGAGCCGCCTTGACCCAAGCTCCAGCTTCTGTAGTGTATGCTGCGTTCGTCGCCACCGACCCAGGCACCAGAGACCAGGTCGTGGGTGATGCCCATATACCAACCGTCGCTGGCGTTGCTGGTGGTACCGGTCTTGCCTCCCACTTCGTTGTCTTCTTTAACAGCCTTGCTAAGCGCTTGTGAGCTACCCCCTTCTTCCTCTACCCCTCCTCTTAACATGTAGACCATCTTATAGGCCGTATGTTCATTCATAGCTTCACCATGGATCTTGGGCGAAAAGCTGGCAACGACGTTGCCATTTTTATCTTCTATCCGAGTAATGTAAAAGGGTTCGGTGTGAATGCCCAAGTTCACAAACGTGCTGTATCCGCCCACGAGTTCATAAAGCGAAACATCGCTCACCCCCAGACAGAGCGTGGGCACCGGGTCCAGGGGACTGGTGATGCCGGCGGCCTTCGCGAAATTCACGACGTTGTCGATGCCTACACGCTGTAACAACTGCGCTGTAATGGTGTTCTTCGATTGGGCCAACGCTTGCCGTAGCGTAAGCTTTTCGCCCGTTCCATATTTACCATCAGAGTTCGCAGGACGCCACGTTCCGCCACCCACCAGGGTGAACGTTGGAGAAATATCCAGAAACGTTTGGTTGGGGTTGTAGCCTTGGTCCATGGCGGTTCCATATACAAAAGGCTTGAAGGTCGATCCCGGTTGACGAGTGCCCTGCTTCACGTGATCGTATTTAAAATACTTGTGGTTGATGCCACCCACCCATGCCTTCACCGCTCCCGTGTTCGGGTCCATCGACATGAACCCTGTATTTAAAAAGTGTTTATAATAGCGCAGCGAATCCATGGAACTGAACACGGTGTCGCGCTCACCATTCCAGGTGAAGACGGTCATTCGTTTTTTGAGGTTCAGCATGATCTTCACCGAATCGCCGCGCTCACCGTATTTGCGAACGAGTTCCCGATAGTAATCCGTTTGCTTGATCCGCGATTCAAGAAAGCCGGGGATCTCGCGTTTGTTGTCGTCGATCCAGGGGTTTTGTCCTTTCCAATGTTCGTTGAATTTCTTTTGCTGGATCTTCATTTGCTCCGCTACGGCCTCTTCGGCATAGCGTTGCATGCGACTGTCGATGGTGGTGTAGATCTTCAACCCGGATTCCCATAAATTATATCCATTTTCCTTACACCACTTGGAGAGCTCGGGGGTGATCACGGTCCTGAAGTAGGTTGCCAATCCCTTGTTTTGATTTTGTACCGAGAACTTCATGTCTATCGGGAGCACTTTCGTGGAATCGTATTTCGCCCGTGACAGGTAGCCATCCTTAAATAATTTGTACAACACCTCGTTGCGTTTCCTGAAGGATGCTTCGGGGTGAGCTTTCGGATTGAAGCGCGCGGGCGACTGCAGCATCCCTACCAAAACCGCAGATTCCTGTACGTTGAGTTTGTCCGGTTGCTTATTGAAATACGTCTCGGCGGCTACCTTAATACCTAACGCGTTGTTATCAAAATCACAAGTATTGAGATACATCACCAAAATCTCATCCTTTGTAAAGTGCCGCTCCAGATAAACGGAGATGATCCATTCTTTTGACTTCCGGATGAGCCGCTGCGGAACTCTCCCCAACTTCGCCAAGCTGCCGTCGAGTTCTGGGTTCAGCGTGAAAAGATTCTTGGCCAACTGTTGTGTCAGGGTGCTCCCCCCTCCGATCTGGGAGGACCGGAACGTGACGGCTCCAATAACCGCGCGTATCAGCGCCTTCGCATCGAGGCCGGAATGTTCTTTGAACCGAATGTCTTCCGAGGTGATCAGCGTCTTGACCAACACCGGCGACAGCTTATTGAACGGGACCTGGCTCCGGTTGTAGCTGAAGTATCTACCCAACGAAACACCATCGGCCGAGATCACATCCGACGACAAATCGTTCTCGGGGTTTTCAATGGACTTCAGGCTTGGCATCTCACCGTATAGCCCCAGGAAATTGTACTTAACGGAAACGATGTAAAGGGGGCAACCTATCGTGATCACGAAAAAGAAGATCCAGATCGCTTTCACAGCGCGGCGAAACCAGGGGCTGCGGCGTTGAAGCAGCTCCTTGATCTTTGCAGTTTTTCTAACGGCCATTCGGAATGAATTTGCCGTAAGTAAAGATTTTAACCGCAAAGGCGCAACGTCCCCACGAGGGTCAGAAGTCTATTCCGCCGGTATTTTCGGGAGGGCGCTGCGATTGGCCGTTTTTATGCGGCGGGAAGCGGCTTGATGCGGGGGTTGTTTTGCCTCCCGGCGATCCTTTTTTCTTCTTCCCCACCAGATGTAAAAGCCCGTGATGGGCAGCGACGCGCAAAGCAGGCTGGCACAAAAGGCAAGGATCTTGCCGGGGAGCCCGATGACGGCGCCCGTGTGAATGTCATAGTTCATGCGCAACAGTTTGTCTGCCGCGTTGGCGTCGGTCAACCTTCCATAGACGTGGCCCACTTCCAGTTCCTTGAGCGTGTACGGATCGAAGTAACGGTAGTCGGTCTTCCAATAGGTTTGGTTGTCGGGATTGACATTCACGACGATGGGCGATGCCTTGGTTTCGGGCACGTGCACTTCTATGATCTGTGCGTTCGGGTTTTCGGTCTTTAGTTTTATCCAGATCCGGTCCAGCGCAGGCAGGCCGGCCTGGGCCATGACGGTGGTGTCGGCCAGGGGTTCGGCATACAGGAGGGATTTCGTTCCTCCCGCCAGGGCATGCGCGCCCTTTGCAAACCATTGGAAGCCCCACACTAAACCCGTTAACGCCAAAATGATCGCTATCCACGATGCATAAAATCCCAACACATTGTGAAGATCATAGTTCTTTCGCCGCCAACGGGCCCTCCACTGGATGGAGAAGCGTTGCTTTGCCGCCTTGCGATTCTTTGGCCACCACAGGACCATGCCCGTGATGAGCATGGCCAAAAACACCAATGTAGAAACGGCCACTATCGGCTGACCGATGGTCGGGGGGAGCCACAGGTAATAATGACCATCGAGCACAAAACGAAAAAAGCCGGCGTTCTCATCGCGCACCTCCAACACTTTGCCGGTGTAGGGATCGAGGTATACGAAGTAATAATATTCCGGATCAAAACTGTAGAAGATCACCTGCACCGAACGCCCTGCCACGGGGTACAGCACGGCATGGATCTTCTTGCCGGGTAATTCTTTTTCTGCGATCGCCTTTAACTGCGACGGTGGCAGCACGGGTTTATCCTGCGCCACCGTGAACCGGTAAGGTTGTATCGCATTCTGGATCTCGTCCTGGAACGCATACAGACAGCCGGTGACGGCGATTATAAAAACCACCAGCCCGGACGTGAGTCCGAGCCAGAGGTGCAGCCAACCGATAATTTTACGAAACCAACTTTTTTTCTTTTCTGCCATCCGCGTAAGCGTTAAAAGCGATAGGCTACGTTCATCCGGAAGTTGATGGGCGCTTCCGTTTGCCAATAGAATTCTTTCTTGCCGTCAAAATTCAAATCATAGGGCGAGCCGCTAAAAAGATAAGCGTTCAGGATGTTGTTCACGTTCACGCCCACACTAAAGCTTTCGTTCTGCCACGACACGGCGCCGTCCAGCCGGAAGTAGTTGGGCAGCGACTGGTTGGTGCCGTCAAACACATACCACGACGAACGCTCCACCTGCCATTGGTACCCGGCGGAAAAACCGAGACCCTTCAGAGCACCGTTGCTGAAACGATAGTTCAGCCATGCGTTGGTCAGGTGTTTGGAGGTGCCGGGCACTTTCGTGCCGATGTTTTGTTCTTGGGTGTCTTTGGTCACCTTCGAGTCGGTGAGGGCATAGTTCAACACGAGCTCGAGATTCCTGACCACTTCGCCGCGCACATCGAATTCGATGCCTTTGGTTTGGGTCTGGCCGATTTGTTTCGAGTAGACCAGTTGGCCGGTCGTTGGATCAGGATGGTCAGTATCCAACACCAGCACGTTGTTTTTGGTGATCTGGTAAGCCGTGAGGCCCGCATTCCATTTGCCATTCATCCAATCGCGTTTCACACCCGCTTCCAGGTTGCTGCCGGTGATGGGATCAAACTTTTTGCCGGCATAATCGCGACCGGGGTTGGGCAGGAAGGCCTGGTCATAAACACCATACAGCGTGGTGTTGGGGGTCAGCGATACGCTCACGCCCACGCGCGGGGTGAACTTGTTGTCGTCCGTGCTGCCGGAATAGGGGTCGGCGTTCTTGGCATTCGTGTAGCGTCCAGCCAAGGTCAGGCGTACTTTATTTTCCAGGAAGGCCATTTCATCCTGTACGTAGATGCCGGTGGTGCTCTGATTATAGCGCACGCCGCGTTCGCGGATCGACCTGGACCGGTCGTAGGTGGGCAAGGCCGAAGCAGGGACCAGGCCGTATACCGGTTTGTAGATGTTGAAGGTATCGCCTCCGAGCGGGCCGCCCTGGCTCCAGTCGGCGTAATAATCTTTATTGCTCAGGTCGATGCCGGCCAGGATGCGGTGCGTAATGTTGCCCGTGCGCTCTTCGCCATTCACAAAGAACTGGCCGATCTTCGAAAGCCCCAGGGCATCCCAGATGGAAACACCGCGTTGCATATTGCCTTCGGGCGTGACCGAACTGGGCCACAACGATTGACCTACCTGCTTGTAGTTGTAGTAGGCCAACTGGCCGGTGAAATTCCAACGTTCGTTCAGCTTATGCTGAAAGATGGCCAGTACACTCCGGTCGTTGATGTTGGTGGGATCCAGGTTGGGCTCGGCCGTCGTAAAATTCCGGGGAAGGTCGCCATAACCGTTTGCCGAAAAGGCGTAGTTGGAACCGATCGCACTCATTTGCGAGAACTGGTGCGTGTATTCTACCGTGAGCGAGGTGTTGTCGTTGAACAGGTACTTGATGACCGGCACAATGGAATAGCGGTTGTTGGTTTCAAAGTCGCGGTGAGAACCCTTCAATTGGCCCATCACGTTGACGCGATACAAGAGCTTGCCATCTTTCGTCAGCTTGCCGTCGACGTCCAGCGCGGTGCGATAGGTGTCGAAGCTTCCCAGGGTGAGTTGTACGCTTCCTTTGTTCACGCCCGTAGGCTTCTTGGTCACCACGTTGTAGAAACCACTGGGCTCGCCCGAAGCCAGCATAAAACCTGCAGGACCTTTCACAAATTCGATGCGCTCTACCATGCTCATGTCCTCTGCCAAAGGACCCCACGGCATCTGTACGTTCATGCCGTTGCGGAAAGCCGTTACCTGCGAGCCTCGCATGTTGATATAGGCATAGTTGTCCCAATGCTCCAGTTTGGTGACACCGCTCACGTTGCGGGTCACGCCCTCCAGCATGTCGAATACCTGCTGGTCGTTCAAAAGTTGTTTGCTGATCACCTGGATATTCTGCGGCGCTTCCAGGATGGGCGTCTTCAAACGGAGCGAGGGCGACACAGCATCTTCCTTGTAACCCCGGGTGGAGGTTACCACCACTTCGTTCAGTTCTTTTTCACTTTCGTGAAGGATGATCTCGGGCACCTGCGTCGTTTCATTCGCCTTCACTTCGATATCGACTTGCTGAGGCTCCAAGCCCACAAAGGAGATGAGCAGCACGTGCTGGCCGGCCTGCACTTTCCGGATCTCAAATTCGCCTTTGGCATTGGAGGTGGCGCCTTTGCTGACACCTTTCACGGCGATGTTGATATATTCAGCGGGCTGTCCGTCGGCGGTTTTCACGCTGCCGCGGATGGTGCCGGTCTGGGCCCACGCGCTGGCGATGGCGAGAACAAAAAGCACAACGTGAAGGATACTGTGACGGGGGGTAAAATATTTCATTTGACGATGTTTTATTAGGACGTAAAATCTGCCACAAATGTAGATTCAACACCTAACCGGAATCAATCGCCTGGAGGAGTGGATTTCATATACCCTTTGCGAGGTAGTACCCCGTCGCAAAAGAAAAAATAAAAACAAAGGCGTTCACCGTGAAGCAATTCCACGGTTTGCAATCGGGAAAAAACCAAGGTTATTTGGGTCTGATCAGCCCGAAGTCCATCGCATAAATGACGAACTCGGTGGGCGATTTGATGTTGAGCTTGCGGATGATGCTCTTGCGATGTGTATGGACCGTGTGGGGGCTCAGGTGCAGCGTATCGGCAATTTGTTGTGTGGATTGACCCGAGGCCAGCAGGGAAAGGATCTCCGTCTCGCGCGTGGTCAGCAGCGATGGGTCGGCCGTGGGCGCCTCGGGAGAAAAATGTTTCTCCATGATGATGTCCAGGATCTTGTGGCAAAAAAATTTCTCTCCCTTTGAGGTCGACTGCACGGCCATCATCACTTCCTCGCGCGTGCATTCCTTGGTGAGATAGCCGGTCACCCCCAACTGCAACACTTCCAAAATCGAACTCTTCGAATCGTCGGACGACACCACGAGAATGTGGGGGTTGCTCGCTGAGCGCGCCACATCCTGCAGGTCTTCGATGGTGACATAACCCGGCAGGTTATAGTCGGTGATCAGCAAATTCGGTTGATGGGTCTCCACCAGCGTCAGCAGTTCTTCGCGGTGGGCCACCTGTCCCACGATCTCCAACTCCTCGCGGTCGGACAACAAATGGATCATCCCCGCCGAGGTGAGCGCCTGGTTATCGGCCAACAGGATCTTGTAGGGGGCATGCCTCACCTTATAGGGATTCTAAGAATTTGATCAACTTGTCGCGATCATCCTGCGAGAGCGTCCGTACAAATTCTTTCGACGCTTCGGCTTCACCGCCATGCCACATGATGGCTTCCAATAGCGTACGGGCGCGACCATCGTGCAAAAAGTTTTGATGGCCGTTCACGATGCGCGTCATGCCGATGCCCCACAATGGCGACGTGCGCCACTCCACGCCGGTGGCGTCGAAGTCGGGGCGATTGTCGGCCAGGTTGGGACCCATGTCGTGCACCAGCATGTCGGTATAGGGAAAGATCACCTGGTTTGATATCTCCGGGAAGGCCACATCGGTCTTGGTGCGCAAACGCGGCACGTGACACTGTGAACATTTCCCATCGACGAATAATTTTTTGCCTTGCAACACCGCAGCATCATCGGCCGCGCGACGTGCCGGCACACCGAGGGTGCGGATATAAAAGGCTACGGAATGCAACAAGCTATCGGAAACTTCATACTCATCGTCACGTCCATCGTATTGAGGCTGGCCGGTAGCCGACTCGTGCGGGAAAACAAAATTGGTAATGCCCATGTCTTCGTTATAAGCGCCGGCCGATTGTTGCAAAAGCGAAGGGTTTGCCGCCTTCCACCCAAATCTTCCCAAGGTCATTTTACCTTCGACGACGTTCCAGGCATAGTTGGGTTTCCCGGAGATGCCGTCATCGTTCCGATCGTCCGGATCGGCCAGGGCAAGAATGTCGGCTTCGTCTACAGCCTCCAGCAAGCCCAGACCAAACACCGGCGGGGCCACACGGGGAGAAAGCATCACGCCGGCAGGCAATGTTGTGTACGGGTTTTCCAACGTGTACGTAGGAAACCGCAGTGAATACGGCGTGCCATCGGCAAACGTATAGGATTTTTCCGTGTAGTCGATCCGCACAGAAGCTTCGGGCTGCGCACCAAAAACACCGCGTTGCTGAAGCTGTCCGCCAAAGCCCGGCACGGGATTGGGACCACCGTGTACGTCTGTTCCCGGAATGCTGATGCGGATGAGTAAGGATGAAAGTTGTTCGCCGGGAAGGGGCGGTTTACCCCTCCCATCGTTGATGTGACACGACGTGCACGACACGTTGTTGAAGATCGGGCCAAGACCGGGATTCTGTGGCGCAGGCGCTGTGACAAAAGTTTGTCCGAACGCACCGTCGCCAATGGAATGTACTTTTTCGCGTTCGGCAGCAAGGTGCGGAAAAGCACTGCTGAATCCTCCGGCGCCATTATCAAAAACAGTTTGCGATCCTCCCGAGAGCCATTCGCTGTAGTCCGTGTCGTTCAGCGCCTCCGGATCCACGCAGGAGTAGATGGAGATCACGATCCCCACAACCATCAAAACCCGTATGACAATTTTATCCTTGCTCATCGCTTGACGACGTTCCCGTGAAATGCTTGTTTCTTATTTTGTATGCTGTTGAACAAAAGGCAACAGCTCGGTCTCCAGGATGTCTTTCAAATCGTTGATCGAGCTCATGGCCGTCTCAATTTGCATCGCCTGGGTGGTGATCGCTTTTCCAAAGGGATCGGTGATCTTTCCAAGGGCGTTGATGGCATTGTCGATCTTCGCCTTGATGTCGCTGTCCAATTGCAGGTTGTATTGACGCACGATGTCCTCGAGACCTTTGCCATCGGTGCTGTATTTTCCGAGGTATACATCCTGTACGCCCTTGATGTTGTTCGTGAAATCGATGATGGAGTTTTGTGCGAAAGGCGATTCCTCCAGCGAAGGATCTTGCGCGGTGAAAGGTTCATCCAGTTTACCGTTGGCTACTTCATCGCAGATGCCCGCCATGGCGTTCACCAATTCCTGGTAGGCTGCCAGTTGTGTGGCGTAGGTGGCGCTGCCTTTGCCGGCCGTCGTGAAGATCGTGTGATAGTTTCCGGAAACGGAAGGCTTCCAGGAGTTGTTCGCATCGGCCGTGAGGGTCTTCAGGTTGAGCGCAAGGGCTGTGAGGTATTCCATGTCTCTCTCGGAAAGGTCGGCGGCTTTCTTCGCGCCGTTTTCGCCGAAGATCAGGTATTCGATAGGGTGAAAACCTTTCAGGGCGTCGTCGAGATTGTTGATGTAGTCTTCAGTGAACGCGTTGCCACTGGTCAACTGCGCGTTCAGGTCGTTAAAGTTTACCGGCCACGTGTCGATGTGTGGATCGATGTCTTTGGTGGAAACGGGGCCAAACAAGAAGGCTTCCGATTGTTCCCACGCTTGACGCGCTTGTTTCCAGGTGGCGCGGGTGGCCGCTAACTCGTCGTCCGTAGCGCCATTGGCTCCAAGGGCCACGACCTGGTCGTAAAGGGTGCTGGTCTTCGCCGACAAGTCACTGTAAACCGCTTGGGGAAGGTTGGCAGAAAAATCCAGCAATACCTGTGTGTTCAATTCTTCATTTACAGGCGAAGCATTGTCGTTGTCAGAACAATTGGACAAGCTCACGAGCGCGGCGCCGGCGAGCAGATACTGTAGATATGACTTTTTCATAACGTATAGGAATTAGGAATTAAGATCGATAGTGAGCGATTGATCGGATAAGACCGTCTTGAACCGTTTCAACGGCAATGGCGCCGGTTCCTTGGTCACGTTGCCGTCAAGGTCGAACGTGCTGCCATGTTCCGGACAATACAAACCCGTCTTGGTGGCCGACACCGGGTTTTCGCGGTGGGTGCACTTCATGTACAGCGCGTTGTATTCCTCCGCGCTCTTCTTCACCAGCAAAATATCGTACTGCACCTGCATGTCGCGCACGATCACCACGTTGGATTCGGCAAACGACGTGAGGGGCACCTCCACCGTTTTCTGGCTTAGGTTGGTCTTATAGACCGGCAGCGACGAGCACGAGCTGAGTTGTGAAAACGTAAACCCCAGCGCCACCGTGCCCAGGCAGGTGGTGCAGGTATCTTTCAGAAACTCTCTGCGTGTCTTTTTCATGGTACTAGAAGCTATAGCCTAAGCCAATGTTGAAAAATCCGTTCGACGTGTAGTAAGGAAGTTGTTGCGGAAAGGGGGTCACGATAAGATCCTCGTTGCGCGGCTGTGTCTTGCGCAACACATAATCCATCTTGATGATGACACCGTTCACCGGCTGATAGGTAAGACCCATCACCGTATAGTTCTTATGATTGATCCCGTTCTTGATGCCGTTGGAAGGCACGCGATAGTTCAAGTCCATAAATTCCTGGCGCACAAACACCGTGAGGTTCTTGTGCACTTCGGGATTGATCAGTTGATAGAAGTTATAGCCCAACTCCGCGTAATAGCCCACCATCATGCTGGGCGTGTTGTTGGCAAAGGCACGGTTGATCTCGTAAGCATCCGGTATGCCCACCGCAGTAGCCAGCGCTTTGAAGGCCATACCATTTTTATGATACTGTGCATCCACCTCACCCAACGCTACGGGTGTCCCAAAAACACCGGATTGCAGTTGAAGACTATCGGCCACACGCGGCGTCAGACCAGCGCTGCCCCCATAATACCCCGACATCTGGAGACGCCAGCTCTTCACATAGTACAGTGCCGATGCCGTTACCGCCAGGTTGGCTGCCGTGGCGTTGCTCCCCTCCTGGCGCCCTTCCCGGATGCCCGAGCCGTTCACAAAGCTTTTGGAGCTAAGCCCGTTCATGATGGCCACCGAATAGTTGAAGCCGGAAATGGAACGAACCCGGCCATAAAGGCCCACCCCAATCTCGCGCCACGTGGCCGGGATGATGAACGTCTCCACGAAGGGACGGTCGTTACCGTTGAAGGTAGTGGGCAAATGGTTTTCGTTGGTGATGCCGATGCGGGGAATGAACAAGCCGGCCTGTATGTACATGTCGCGGTTCACGCTGAACTTTAGGAAGAGCTGCTCCATGGAAATCTCGCCGCTGGGTTGGCCGCCAACTACCTTAGCGTTCTCAAGCTCCAACTCCGAGAAGAAATAAATGCGGTTGCTGAATTTGTGTCCCACAAACAAAACGTTGCGGGTCAGGTTGGCTGTGGCCGTCTTCAGGCGAAAGTCGTACTCGGCTTTGATCTGGCCGTAGCCGGAAAGAACAGTGGTATTGTTGGACCGGATAAGACCTGCTGAAAGCGAGTCTTCCCGCGTTAAGACCTGGGCCATCACCCCGTGTAATGAACTAACAATGAGGAAGATAAGCAGTAACTGTCTTTTCATACGCCATAAATAGAGCTGCAATACTATTTCTTATTTAGATTTAATCCAAATACACGGAAGCAAAAATATGCGTGTAAAACGGACTTTTGCTACCTTACCTGAAAGACCAAAGGATATGAAAAAACAGACCTATACCCCCGCCCGGTCCATCACACCGGAGATCGAAACGCTGTTGAATAAACAGATCGTTATGGAAGGCAAATCGTCGGCCGCCTACCTCTCCATGGCCTCCTGGTGCGACACCCAGGGCTATGAGATCTCGGCCGAATTTCTCTACAAGCACTCCGAAGAAGAGCGCCGCCACATGCTCAAACTGTTCCGCTATGTGAATGCCGCTGGCGGCCACGCCCTGCAACCCGAGGTCACGGGCATAAAGCACGAATTCAAAAGCCTGCGCGAAGTTTTCGAGCAGGTGTTGTTCCATGAGATCGAAGTCACCAAGTCGATCAACAACATTGTTGACCAGTGTCTCCAGATCAAAGACTTCGCCACCTTCAACTTCCTGCAGTGGTATGTGAACGAACAACGCGAAGAAGAAACCCTCGCCCGCCGCGCCGTCGAGATCTTCGACATCATCGGGGAGGAAGGTGTTGGTTTGTTTATGATCGATCAGGAAGTAGGAAAGCTGGAGGCGTATGCCGCCCGGGTGTCGGGGAAGATTGGGACGGATAGAGGCTAGTGCATTCGTAGTGGTTTTTCACCGCAAAGGCGCAAAGGACGCAAAGAAATGCAAATCGCGCTTGTTGGTGTTCCTCACCAACAAGCGCGATTCTTGTATTAACCTTTGCGCTCTTTGCGCCTCTGCGGTGAAAAATTTTTTCTACCCTACAACATCCCTCCACACCAATCTAAACTCATTCAACATCATCGCCGTAGCCCCCCACACCATCTCTCCTTCCAATTCAAAATGCGGCGCCAGCATCCTGATCTTTCCCGCCGCCAGGATCTCCGACTCCGTTACCGCATCTTCCTTCAAAAGATCACTAACCCTGCACGTCAAGATTCTCGCCACCTCATACTCACTCCGCACAAACGCCGGCACCACCGGGCTATAGGCCACCACCGGCGTCACCATAAAATTGCTGGGGATCACAAAAAAATTCGTCAGCGTACCGAGCACTTCTATTCCCGCTAAGCCCACTCCGATCTCCTCATGCGCTTCCCGCAATGCCGTCTGAATACCCGATTCACCGGGCTCAGCTTTTCCCCCGGGGAAACTGATCTGCCCGCTGTGCGCGCCCGGATATTCCTGGCGCTTGGTGAGGGGAAACTTCACCACGCCATCTTCTTCGTATAGCAAAATGAGTACGCCTCCTGGTTTAGGAGGGAGCCGGTGACCAAAGTCGGGCATGGGTTGCCCTACTGGTGTTGCCCTTAGTGATTCGTGTGCCGCGGGGCCGGGCAACGGGAGCTGCAGCCGCGCTTTCAATTTCTCAACCCATTCCATGCGTGCCCAAGTTGGCAAAAAAAGAGGCTGCCTCTTTCGGGGCAGCCGTCTTTTTTCCTAACTATCCAAACTAAACTACTTCTTGTCCCACCAAACATGTCCATTCAAATCGTTGTTACCGCCGAGGCGTTGAACGGCCTCGTTATAATGTTGTGTGTTGTTTTGTTGCTCTTGCGTAGGGTATCCTTCGCGCCGCGGGATCTCGCGTCCGTTGTTGTCGGTGGGGGCCACCAGTTCGGGGAAGCCGGTGCGGCGCCATTCGGCCCAGGCTTCGTAGCCGTTCATGAACAAGTGTACCCAGCGCTGGTAGCTGATCTGTTTTATGGCGTCGGCCGGATCATAAGGTATGCCGGACTGCGTCATCATGTCGCTCACACCCGTATCGTCGTCGTTGTTCCATTGTTTCACCGAGTTTAGGATGGCGTCGTTATAGAATTGTTCGGCGGCTCCATCGCCGCCGCCGATCCATCCCAGTTTAGCCGCTTCGGCCTGGGCAAACAGGGCTTCGGCAAACGTGACGATGTAGACCGCCGTCGTCGGCTGCCGCATGGCGTCGCCCAGCATGGAGATGTTGCCTTTCTCGTAGACGCCGGTGTTTACTTCTTCGCCGGTGAGACCATACTTCAGGCCCACATAATCGCCGTTGTCGTTGGTGTTGGCAAAGGTGGGCAACCGGGGATCGCCCACGGGCTGCATGTAGTTCACCAACGCTTCGCTGACGGCATACCAATAGCGGTTTTGCTGATCGAACACGTCATACCACGCGTTCCAGTTGTTGGCGTCCGACAAATGGCGATACACCAGGTTGTCGTCGTTGGATTCCAGGATGCCGCGGTCCAGGGCTTTGTTGAATTCGGCTTTGCCTTTGTCTGCGGCGATCTTGGACAACCGCAGGGCCATCAGCATGTGGATGGTGTTGCCCAATTTCTTCCATTGGTTCACATCGCCGTCATAAACGATGTCGTTGCTGATGTCGCCGTCGACGAATTGGGCATCGGCCTCGTCCAGCAGGGCGAAGAGGGAATTGTAGATGGCTTCCTGCGTGTCGTAGGCCGGTGTGAAATTATCCCGGCCTTTCAACGCTTCGGTGTAGGGCAGGTCGCCCCAGCGGTCGGTGATGTACCAGAAGAAGTAGGCTTTCATCACTTTGGCCACCGCCAGTTGGTTTGGGATGGGGCCCTCGTTGGCGTTGAGCGTGGTGGACGTGATTACCGCCTCGATGTTGGCCAGCGGCTCGGTGTACCAATCGTAAAAATTGTAGAACACATTGTCATAACGCGAAAGCGTGATGTACTCCGCCTCCGACCAGTGTTGCACATACAGGTTGGCCGAAGCGCCGGAAGCCGTCTCGGGCAAGTGGCGCATGGCTTCCGCCAGCAACTGCGTGTTCGACGCCGTGCTCGGCTTGTTGGGATTCTTGTTGATGTCGTCGTCGAAGTTGTTGCAACCCGACACGACCGTGAGCACAAGAATGATGATGTATATTCTTTTCATGTGGATCTGCATTAGAAGGAAACATTTAAACTCACACCATAGGAACGCACGGTGATCAATTGACCGGTCTCCAGCCAACTGATGGGCTCGCTGCCGTTGGCCAGCTCCGCGGGGTTCAACCCCTTGGGCGCCTTTTGCCAGATCATCAGCGGATTGCGGGCAATAAAGCCCACGCTCACCGAACGCACCGGAAGTTTGCCCAGCACATCGCGCGAGAACGTGTAGGCCACTTTCAATTCGCGCAAGCGAATGAACGAGGCGTCATACAACCACTCTTCATAAATGTCGCGACCGAGGGTGTTCCGGTAGTAGGCTTTGGCATCCACAAACGCAGTCACTTCCTGACCCGTGGTTTTTGAAATGCCGTTCACCTGCACGCCACCACCTTCGGCAACGGGGTCTCTGACATTTTTTCCATTTTGATTGAGGGCTGCTGTTTCCACGGCTTGTCCCGATTTCACGGAAAGCATTTTGGTCCAGCTAAAGAACTGACCGCCGGCCTGGAAGTCGATCATCGCGTTGAGGCTTACCGGTCCATACGTGAACGTGTTTTGAAAACCGCCTGTGTAGTCAGGCAACACGCTGCCAAAATTGTGGTTGGTCTGATAGAGCGGCAGGTTGTTGTCGCCCAGCAATATCTTCCCGGTAGCCGGGTCGCGTGCATAGGCTTGGCCGATCAGGTTGCCATAGGCCTCCCCCACGTGCGCGTTCACCGACACCGTGCGGCCGGCATAGGTGTTGCTGGCGATGAGGAAGTTGTTGATGTCGATGGTGCCGTCGTTGTACAACTCTTTCACCATGCTGCGGTTGCGACTGATGTTGAACGTCATGTCCCAGTTGAACTTGCCGCTGCGAATGGGTGTAGCCATCAGCGCAAGCTCAAAACCCTTGTTCTCGATCAGACCGGCGTTGATGATGGTGGTGGTGTAGCCGCTCGCACCCGACACCGGCAAGGTGAGGATCTGGTTTTTGTTGCGTTGCAGATACAACGTGAACGACATGCCCACGCGGTTGTTGAAGAACTTCAGATCAAGCCCGGTCTCATACGAGTTGCTGAACGATGGCTTCAGGGTAGGGTTGTTCAATTCATCCGGCACATACAAGGAGTTCACCGTGCGGTCTGGATTCGTGTAGACGTTGCCCACTTCATAAAAATAAGTGGTCTGATACGGCTTCAGATCACCGCCTGCCATGGCATAGCTCGCCCTGAACTTACCGAGACTGAGCGGCTGCCAGTTTAGCAATTCACTAAACACCGCGCTTCCCGACACCGAGGGATACCAATACGAATTGTTGGTCGTGGGCAGCGTTGACGAATTATCGTTGCGCAGCGAGGCATCCAGGAACCACGTGTCCTTATACCCCAGCGACACCATGGCAAACAAACTGCGGATCTCTTTCTCGCGCAGATACGATTCTACAAACGGCCGGTCGACGGAGGCAGCGATGTTATAAAAACCTGGTGTTGACAATCCACCTGCCGTGCGCTGAAAGAGGTAGGTATATTTCTGGTGCATCAGGTTGGCACCGGCGTTGGCATTCAGCGAAAAGCTGCCCCAGGTTTTGGAGTATTGTGCCAGGAACTCATAGTTCATTTCCTGGTTCTGATATTTTCCGATGGAGTATTCCGACAAATACCGTCCACCAGCAGCCGTGCGGTTGTCGATGTTCTGGGTGAACATATCCGAGCGGATCGTACCGCCCACTTTCAACGACGGGAGCAACTGGTAGCTCAGGGCCACGTTGCCAAAATAACGGTCGCGGCTGTCCTGCGAAAAATTCTCATAGGCGTCGAAGTAGGGATTGTTCCAGTAGAGCGCCTCGGTGTCGATGGTGCCATCGCTGCTGGGGCTGCTCAAGTTCCAATGCAGGAAAGAGCCGTCGGGATATTTATAGTTCTTCAGCTTCTTCATGTCGATGCTCCGCTGAAACCACTGGTTGAAATAGGTCGTGCCGTAATCATAGCCCTGGGCTGGACGTTGACCGCGGTTGTTGGCGTAGTTGAGGCTGGTCGACACCGTCAGCTTGCTGGTGATGTCGAGCGATGCATTCAATCCCAGGTTGTTTCGCTTTAGCCACGTATTGGGCTGCACACCCGACGTGGTCGTGCGGTTGTAGCTGATGCGGAACGAAGAGTTGGCGCCGCCGCCGCTCACAGAGATGTTGTTGTTCTGCGTGTGACCCAGTTCATAGAAATCTTTGATGTTGTCGGGGTGTGGCACGTACGGTGTGGTCTTGCCATAGTCAGGATCGTCGGGATAGAAGCTGTAGAACTGGCGCACGGGGGTACCGTCCATTTTTGGGCCCCAGCTTTCGTCCACGCTGGTGTTGGCGTAGGGTGTGCCGTCGCCCAGTTTGCTAAACGTCTGCGTGCTGCCGCCACCGTACAGGTTTTGGTTGGGCATGAAGTTGCCGGCCTTCTCCACGGAGAATGCGCCGCTATAGTCCACGTTCACTTTGCGGGCGCCGCGCGATCCTTTTTTGGTCACGATCATGATCACACCGTTCTGTCCCCGTAAACCATAGAGCGCGGAGGCGGCAGGACCTTTCAATACGTTGATGGACTCCACATCGTCCGGGTTGATGTCCTGGATGATATTGCCATAGTCCTGGCCGTTGCGTTCTGAGAAATTCTGGTTCGACATCGGTGTGCCGTCCAGCACGATCAACGGTTCGTTGGTACCATCCAACAAGTTCACGCCGCGGATCTTGATCTTTTGTGTGCCCCCCATGCTGGAACCGGGCGAGCCGGTTACCTGCACACCGGCAACCTTGCCCGACAAGGAGCCAAGCACATTTTGTTCTTTGGTGTAGGTAAGGTTCTGACCTTTCACTTCCTGTGTAGCATAGCCCAACGACTTCTCTTCGCGGGTAATGCCGAGGGCGGTGACCACCACTTCCGTCAAGGCTTTAATATCCTGTATCAGCGCCACATCGATCACCGAGCGGTTGTCGATGGACACTTCTTCCGTTTTGAAACCAATAAAAGAAAATAGCAACACGCCGCCGCCATCCGGCACGGTCAGTTTGTATGCTCCGTCTGCGTCGGTGGTCGTGCCTGTGGTGGTGCCTTGCAACACAATGCTCACACCCGCCAACATCCCACCCTCGCCATCCGACACCTTGCCGGAGATGGTTTGGTCAATGACTGCAGGGCGCTCTTCGGTCACGCTTCCCTGCTCCTTGCGAACGATGAGAATATTCTTGCGGATCTGCCGGTAGGTGAACGCCGTATTTTCCAGCAGCAGCGACAGCGTTTCGGGAACGGTGCGCCGGGCACTGGCCAGCGTGAGGTGGTTGATATTTCTTATTTCTTCATTGCGATACACAAAACGGAATGGGGTGAGATTCTCGATCCGTTTCAATGCCGTTTCCAGCGATTCGTCTTTCAATTCCAGGGTGATGGTGGTGGCGTTCTCGGCATTTTGCCCATGACCGGGTGTGGCCAGCAAAACGTCGATGCTGGTCAGGGAGATCGCCAATAAGAACACACTGATGCGCATAAGCTGTCGTAGGTAAGGGTTCCGGAACCACCGTGCCAGGATTCGCGCACGCCCGCACGGCCGTCCTCCTTCTGCTTTTGATACAGAAAAATTCATACTTTTGATATGTTTTAAGTGATGCTGAATTATTTAAAACAGCCTGCCACCGATGCCAGTCGAGTGGCAGGCACATTTTTGGGCCTCCCTGCCCTGGGCAGAGAGGCGCCAAACAACTACGAGCTTAGGTTAAGTATTTCTTTCATATCGCTTAGGTTAGGTTGGTATCGTATCAAGCGTTGTTTAACACCCGTCTCCTTTTATCAACATATTCCCCGCCGCATCGCGCACATAGCGCGCACCGTTGAACTCACAGATGATCTGCAGGATCTGGTCCAGGTCTTCGCCATTCAGGAAGGTCGCCGTGAAGCGGCAACGCCCGGTCTTCTCGTTTTCGAAATGGATGCTGGTGTGAAAACGCGCTTCCAATTGTGCGGCAGCTTCCTCCAGGGTAATGTCGTCGAAGAAAATGTCATGGGACTTCCAGGCAATGGCTTCGTTGCTGTCCACGGAGCGCTGCTGGCTCTGGCGGTCTGATTTATCGAAGGTGATCTCTTGGTTTGGGGTGATCACACCCAGGGTGCGGCCTTCGTCGCTCACTTGCACTTTGCCGCGGGTCACGGTCACGGTAATATTCTTCTCGTTGTCGTAGGCTTTGATGTTAAAGGCTGTGCCCAACACGGTGGTGGTCAGGTTCCCGGTCCGCACGATGAAGGGTTTGGACGCATCGTGTTGAATATCAAAATACCCCTCTCCTCTCAACAGCACTTCGCGGCGCCCCATCCCATCGAAGGATGCGGGATATTCCAAATGGCTTCCGGCGTTCAACACCACCGAGCTGCCATCGGGAAGTTTCAAAAACTGATGATCGGAGGCGGAGGGCTGCGAAGCCTGGGCAATGTATGATGCTTCATTCTTCAGGGAACGGCCATACCAAATGGCACCGGCCAGCAAGGCCAACGTAACGGCCGCAGCCACTTTTATCCAGGTGCTGAAAAGAGAACGTTGTTTTTGGAGGGGCTGCGCGAAGCGGGGGTGGGAAGCCGGCAGGATGCGTTCCAGTATACGCTCCGTTTTCTCCTGCGACAGTTTTCCATTCTCCGGAAGCTCCTCCCACAATTTGTCCATCAAGGCTTGCAAGGCCTCGTCGCTGGCGGGCTGGGCCAGGGTTTGCATCAACTCGTTTTTTTCAGCGTCTGAACACGTATCGTCAACATACCGCTGAAAAAGATACAACAACCGCGCTTGATCCATGGCTTCCGGGTTTAGGATATACCATTAAGACAACCGGCGACGCGGAGAGGAGTAGTGAGACAGCAAAAAAATTGATGGCATTATTTCCGGGCGCGAAAACCTGCACCTATTGACTATCCTAAGCCTGATCTCAATCGAACCAGGACACCAGGCTGACCAGCCAAAGTCCCATGGTGCTGCTGAAATGCGTCTTGATGGTGCGCAGCGCTTGCTGCATGTGGGTCTTCACGGTGAGGCGCGAAATGTTGAGGCGATGCGCCACTTCTTCATATTTGAGACCTTGTTGATGGCAAAGGCTATATACCTGCCGTTGCTTGGGGGGAAGCCGGTCGATCACGCGATCGAGCAACCGTTGATAGTCTTCGTAGATCACGGCCTCTTCCGTTTCTTCATGCGTTTTCACCAGCACTTTTTCCAGGACTTGTTTGGCGTGCGCCTCATGCGCCAGGTGTTTCAACACATTAAAGGTGTGGTTTCGGGTGATGGCGTAGAGGTAGGAAGGAAAATAATCAATCGCCGACAGGCCTTCGCGATGCAACCAGATCTTCAGAAAAACTTCTTGCACAATTTCCTCGGCCGTCGTGTCATTGTGGGTAAGCTTCAGGGCGAAGGCATGCACCTTGCCCGCGAACCGGTCGAACAGCTCGCGAAAGGCAAGCGGATCACCCGCGGCTACGAGATCAACAAGGTTTTTCAGTTTAGGTTGCATGCTTCCCGTGCTTTGCGCAACATTAAGGTAATCTAAACTTAACGAAAAAGGAAACAGCGCACAAGACAAAAGCCGGTTTGGGAGGCGCTCTAAACGCCGGCTTCTGCACAAAAAAGCATCTCAATCCATTGCGGGAATATTTCAGGAGTTTGATTTTTTATAACACGGACCCTGGAAGCCAACCCAGGTCAACGCTCTAGTCTATGCACACATCTTGGGAATGGAAAATACGCGGTGACCCGATAGCCCAAACTTTAAGACCTTCCATGCACACATTCGAAGAGAAATATGAATAACCCCGGACTTTAGTCCGGGGACACAAGCGATGTCTCATCATGGGCTTCAGCCCTGACCACGCCGATGACTGGCCGACGATACATACAGAGGGAGAGTCAGGGCTAAAGCCCGTCATGGGTGGGTGTCGGTACCCCGGACTAAAGTCCGGGGTTATTCAAGATATTACATCGCACATTGCGTCCGGCAGTAGGCTAAAAGCAAGGGTTGCTCACTCACCTATACCCTTTCACTTCAAAAGATGTGTATGCATAGACGAGGTCACCGACAGGCAGACGGCAATTTGTCGGCCGGCATTTCACCCCGGGTCACCGCCTTGGCATAATAGGGACATGCACCCTTCGCATCCCCCGACAACCGGAGGGCGTCGCCCAGGTAAACATAGATGCGGTCGATGAAGGGATCCATCTCTTCCGCTTGCTTGAACAAACGGAGCGCTTCTTTTTCCTGGTGGGTCATCAGGTAATAAATGCCTTTGTTCCGGTAAGCCCAACCGTTGTAAGGATCCAGCCCAATGCTCAGGTCGATGTCTTTGCGCCCGTTCTCCACATCGCCGGTCAGCAGCGCAATGTAGCCGCGGTTGTTCAGGAAGAAGGGGTCTCTGGGGTGGAGTGTCAGGGCTTCTGCCAGTTGTTTCCGGGCATCGTCATATTTTTGCAATTCAATGTCCACCATCGCCAACGCATTGTAGGCATTGGCTTCTTGGGGATCCAGGCGCAACGCGTGTTCAAAGTTCAGACGCGCGCTGTCGTATTGTTTTTTATAGTAATGCACGGTGCCCAGGTTCACCCAGATCTCGGCGTTCTTGCTGTCCAACACGCCGGCGAATTTGAACGCGTCGCGGGCACGATCGAATTCCCGCAGCCGGGTATGGATCAACCCCTTTGAAAACCAGGCCACCGCTGTATCGGGTTTATGCATGATCACATAGTCGATATCCTTCATGGCCCGGTAATACTCCTTCAACTCATAGGCCGTGTTCGCGCGATTGAAATAGGCATCCAGGTAGTCAGGGTAACAGGCGACGGCATGATCATAATCTTCCAGCGCCTCCTGGTATTTCGATTTATTAAAGTGCAAGGTCCCCAGGTTGTTCCAGGCATCGGCAAAACACGAATCGAGTTTCAACGCTTCACGCAAATAATGCTCCGCCTCATCCGGCTTCTGATTTTTGATCATATCATTACTCTGCAACAAAAACCGTTGCAACCGGGTCTCCTTGCTGTCGCTACAGGCCAGCAACACCAACCCCAACATCATAACCATCCCTCTCTTCATACGCTATAAAAACTATACATCCATTTTTAAAACTCACTCCAACCTAAACCCACACCCCTTAACGTTCGTTCGTATCCAAGCCAAGGGGCTCTCTCCTGAATTAATCCACCACGCGTTCGGGCAGGCACATCCATCCCCGTCCCCCATCCTTACTCCCTCCATTCCCAAAACCCAATCACGTTTGTTGGTGTCCCACCAACAAATCACCCTCCCTTTCCCCCTCCTCACCTCAAGCCTTCCCCCAATCCTTACACTCCCCCGTTGCAAAAACACCCGCAAGCTAACTACCGTACGGTTCCAAAACTAAACTCAACAGAATGAAAAATGGTCTTTTTGGTTTTTATCCCAGTCAAAATTTTGAGATTAAAGAACTATTTGATTTCTTAGCACCCGCAAATGAGAAACGCCATCAACAACAGCAACCACCACCATCATCATGTGAAGCACACGATGCGTGGCACGGCTGTATCTTGATCGATCATAAAAGATTTTCAAAAGGCTTGTCACCGCGTGTGGCAAGCCTTTTTTGTTTTACTAGTTAATGCTGAATAAAAAAAATGAACACCTTACTTCGCATCGCCATTCAAAAATCCGGACGCCTCCAGGAAGGTTCGCTCGAACTCCTCAAAGAAAGCGGCCTTTCTTTTAGCAATGGCAAAGACCAACTCAAAACCCAGGCCCGCAATTTCCCCGTGGAAGTATTGTTCCTCCGCGACGACGACATCCCCCAATACGTCGAAGACAAAGTGGCCGATGTGGGGCTGGTGGGTGAAAATGTTTTCGCTGAAAAGAAAAAGAAGAACCAGATCGTGAAACGTCTCGACTTCGCCAAGTGCCGTCTCTCCATCGCCATTCCCCGCTCCGAAACCTATGGCGGTATCGCTTCCCTCCAGGGAAAAAACATCGCTACCTCCTACCCCAACATCGTCAAGGATTTTCTGCAGAAACACAACATCACGGCCGGCATACACGAGATCAGCGGCTCCGTTGAAATTGCTCCCGGCATTGGGTTGGCTGACGCCATCTGCGATATTGTGAGCACGGGAAGCACCTTGCTGGGCAATGGTCTAAAAGAAGTGGAAACGGTCATGCAATCGGAAGCGGTGATCATTGCCAATCCCGAGCTGGGGCCGGAGAAGCAAAAAATACTCGACAAACTTTTATTCCGCATCGAGGCGGTGAAGAAGGCGAAGAATAATAAGTATATCCTCATGAATTGCCCGAACGAGTCGATCGAGAAGATCACGACGGTTATTCCGGGGATGAAGAGCCCGACCATCATTCCGTTGGGCCGGCCAGGGTGGAGTTCGTTGCATTCGGTGGTGGATGAGAATGATTTTTGGGAGAAGATCGATTTGCTTCGGGAGTGTGGGGCGGAGGGGATATTGGTCATTCCAATTGAGAAGATGATTGTGTAGTCACCTTTAACCGCCTCGCCTTCGCTAAAGCTTCGGCGAGCACAGAAAGACTTAAATTGAATACTTATGAAAATATTTGATAATCCTGCCAGAGATAGCTGGTCTGGGCTGTTGCAACGGCCGCAATTGGAGTTGGAGTTTTTGGAAGGTGCTGTTCGCAATGTTTTGAATCGTGTGAAGAAGTCGGGCGATAGTGCGGTCAGAGAACTAACGCTTCAATTTGATAAAGTTTCGGTGGAAGCGCTGCAGGTTACGGATGCAGAGCTAGCGGAGGCAACGGCTTCGCTACCCGATGATTTGAAAAAGGCTATCCAAACGGCAGCGGCCAACATCGAGAAATTTCATGCGGCGCAGAAACGTGAACCGGTGAAGGTCGAGACCACGCCGGGGGTTACGTGCTGGCGCAAGGCGGTGGCAATAGATAAAGTAGGGATTTATATTCCCGGGGGATCGGCCCCGTTGTTTTCCACGGTGTTGATGCTGGGCATACCGGCAAAGCTCGCGGGCTGTCGCGAAGTGGTGTTGTGTTCGCCCCCCGACAAGTCGGGAAAGATCAATGCCGCCATTTTGTTTGCAGCACAATTGGTGGGTGTCAAAAAGATATTCAAGGTGGGTGGCGCGCAGGCCATTGCGGCCATGGCCTATGGGACGGAAAGCATTCCGAATGTGTACAAGATCTTCGGACCCGGCAATCAATACGTGACCAAAGCCAAGCAGCTCATCATGGAAGACGGCGTGGCCATCGACATGCCGGCGGGTCCCTCGGAGGTGTTGGTGATGGCGGATGAGTCGGCCGTGGCGTCGTTTGTTGCAGCCGATTTGTTGTCGCAAGCCGAACACGGCGAAGACAGCCAGGTGATCCTGGTGCTCAACAACGACAAAAATGTAGCGGCCATTCAGGAAGCGATCCAACAACAACTCAGCACCCTTCCCCGCAAGGCCATTGCCGAGAAGGCATTGCTGAACAGCCGTGTGGTGATCCTGCCCAAAAAAGAGGCCATCGATTTTGTGAATGCCTATGCACCCGAACACCTCATCATCAACATGAACGACCCCGAGGGCATCGCCGCCGAGATCGTCAACGCCGGCTCGGTGTTCCTGGGGAACTATTCACCCGAAGCCATCGGCGACTACGCTTCAGGCACCAACCATACCCTGCCCACCAACGGCCACGCCAAGGCCTTTGCCGGTGTGGCGCTGGAAAGCTTTGTGAAATACATTACCTATCAACAGCTCACCCCCGAGGGGCTCCGTAATTTGGGCCCGGTCGTAGAAAAAATGGCAGAAGCCGAACAACTGGACGGCCACAAAATGGCGATCCGGGTTCGTCTTGAGAAACTGAAATAAACCACGTTCAAAAAGAAAATATTCCATGGACATCCAAGCCCTGGTGCGCAAGAACATTCTCAACATGAAGCCCTACTCGTCGGCCCGCGACGAGTTCAAGGGCACCGCGGAGATCTTTCTCGACGCCAACGAAAATCCTTATCCTTCGCCTTACAATCGCTACCCCGATCCGCTGCAGTGGCGCGTCAAAGAAAAGCTGGCCGCGCTCAAAGGCGTGAAACCGGAACAGATCTTTCTCGGCAACGGCAGCGACGAAGGCATCGATCTCATCATTCGTGCATTCTGCGAACCGAACCAGGACTCGATCCTCATCACCGACCCCACCTACGGCATGTATTCCGTCTGCGCCGAAGTGAACGCCGTGAACGTGCAACAAGTATTGCTCACCCCCGACTTCGACCTCGACCTGGATGCGTTCCCCAAAACATTCGACGCCACTACCAAAGTACTCTTCCTTTGCAGTCCCAATAACCCCACGGGCAACTTGCTGAGCACCGCCAAGATCGAGGAAGTGTTGAAGCGCTTCTACGGCATTGTGGTCATCGACGAGGCTTATATTGATTTTGCCACGGGCAAGAGCTTTGTGCAGGAACTCGCACACCATCCCAACCTCGTGGTGCTCCAGACGTTTTCCAAAGCCTGGGGCTTGGCCGGATTGCGATTGGGGATGTGCTTCGCCTCGGAAGCGATCATCCGCGTGCTCAATAAAATCAAATACCCGTATAATGTGAACATCCGAACCCAGGAGTTGGCCTTGGATGCGCTGGAGAACGTGCAGCAAAAAGAAGCCTGGGTGAAGGAAGTCGTGAAGCAACGCGACGTCATGGGCAAGGCATTACGACAACTTTCGCTCGTGGAACATGTTTATCCCTCCGATGCCAACTTCCTCTTGGCAAAAGTGAAGGACGCACACGGCACCTACGAGTACTTGATGAACCAAGGCATCATTGTCAGGGATCGTTCGCGGGTGGCATTGTGCTATAACTGTCTGCGCATCACCATCGGCACACCCGAAGAAAACCAACGGCTGCTCGCGGCCCTGAAAAAATATACAGCATGAAAAAAGTACTCTTCATCGACCGCGACGGCACCCTCATCCTCGAACCCGCCGACGAGCAGATCGACAGCCTCGAAAAACTGGAATATTACCCCGGCGTGTTCAACGGGCTTGCCAAAATTGCCCGCGACACTGACTATGAATTGGTGATCGTCACCAACCAGGATGGATTGGGCACATCAAGCTTCCCGGAAGAAACGTTTTGGCCCGCGCAAAATAAAATGCTGAAGGCCTTTGAAAACGAGGGCATCGTCTTCTCCAAAATTTTTGTAGACCGTTCTTTTTCAAAAGAAAACAAACCCACCCGGAAACCGGGCACGGGCATGCTCACGGAATTTTTCAACGGACAGTACGATCTGGCCAACTCCTATGTCATCGGCGATCGTATCACCGACGTGGAACTCGCCAAGAACCTCGGGGCAAAAGGAATTCTCATCAACAATGGCAACCTCAGGGAAACCCTTTCCGAAAAAGGCCTCGCGGATTTTTGCTCGCTCGTCACCACGTCATGGAACGACATCTACAAACATGTCGCCACGCCCGACCGCATCGGCACCGTGACCCGCACGACGAAAGAGACCGACATTCGCATCACCCTAAACCTGGACGGTCAGGGTAAATCGCGCATCAGCACCGGTCTTGGATTTTTCGATCACATGCTCGACCAACTGGCCCGTCACGGCAACATGGACCTCGACATCGCGGTGAAGGGCGATCTGCACATCGACGAGCACCACACCATCGAAGACACGGCCCTGGCCCTGGGAGAAGCCTTCCTCCAGGCCCTCGGCAACAAACGCGGCATCGAACGCTATGGCTTCTGTCTGCCCATGGACGACTGCCTGGCGCAAGTGGCCATCGACTTTGGAGGGCGGCCCTGGTTGGTTTGGGATGCGGCGTTCAAGCGTGAAAAGATCGGCGAGATGCCCACGGAAATGTTTTTCCATTTCTTCAAATCGCTTTCCGACACCTCCAAGAGCAACCTCAACATCAAGGCCGAAGGCGACAACGAACATCACAAGATCGAGGCCATTTTCAAAGCGTTTGCCAAAGCCATCAAGATGGCAGTGAAGCGCGAAGGCAACCAACTGCCCACGACCAAGGGAGTCCTTTAACCGCAAGACCAACACAGCATGAAGCTTGTCATCATAAAATATAACGCCGGCAACATCCAGTCCGTGTCCTTCGCACTGGAACGGCTGGGCGTGGACTTTGCCATCACCGACAATGCAGAGGAGATCCGGAAGGCCGACAAAGTGATCTTTCCCGGTGTGGGCGAAGCGAGTACTACCATGCACTATCTCCGCGACCACAAATTGGACCAGGTGATCACGGCGTTGAAGCAACCCGTGCTCGGCATTTGCCTGGGCATGCAGCTGATGTGCACGTTCTCGGAAGAAAACAACACCGAATGCCTGGGCATCTTTGGCGAGACGGTAAAACGATTTATTCCGCAAGGCGACCTGAAGGTCCCCCATATGGGATGGAACAACCTAACCCTGAGCGACAGTTGGATCGATCGCAGCGTGGATCATCAGTACGCCTATTTCGTACACAGTTTTTACGTCCCTGTAAATGCACACACGTCGGCTACCACGGAATACATCGCTCCGTTCAGTGCCGCCATGCACAAAGACAATTTCTACGCCGTACAATTTCACCCGGAAAAATCGGCCGAGACCGGCGAACGTGTATTAAAAAGTTTCTTAGCCCTTTGACACCATGAGAATCATTCCTGCTATCGACATTATCGACGGAAAATGTGTACGCCTCACCCAGGGCGACTACGCCCAGAAAAAAATATACCACGAAGATCCCGTTTCCGTGGCGCGCTCCTTTGAAGAAGCCGGCCTGACCGACCTCCACGTGGTGGACCTCGACGGTGCCAAAGCCGGCAAGGTCGTCAACTGGAGCGTGGTGGAAGCCATCTGCAAAGCCACATCGCTCACGGTCGATTTTGGTGGCGGCATAAAAACAGAAGACGAAGTGCAGCGATTGCTCAACCTCGGTGTGAAGCAAGTGAACCTGGGCAGTGTCGCCGTGAAAGAGCCGCTGAAAGTGATCTCCTGGATCACGAAGTTCGGCAAAGACAAGATCATTCTCAGTGCCGACGTCAAAGGCGACTATGTGGCCATCAGCGGGTGGCAGGAAAGCTCCCCCCTCACCCTCGCATCCCTGCTGAAGGACTACACGCGCAACGGCATCGAGTATGTTACCTGCACCGACATCAGCACGGACGGCATGCTGAAGGGACCGAACATCGAATTGTACAAAAACATTCTCATGAGCTTCCCCCAACTGCATCTCGTGGCCAGCGGCGGCGTAAGCAATCTCGACGACCTGAGAGAATTGAAACGCATCGGCGCCGACGGCGTCATCGTGGGCAAAGCCATCTACGAAGGCAAAGTGACATTGGAAGAACTAACTACTATATAACCCCTGGCATGCTGACCAAACGCATTATTCCTTGTCTGGATATCAAAGACGGTCGCACCGTGAAGGGTGTGAACTTCGTCAACATCCGCGATGCCGGCGACCCGGTGGAGCTGGGCGCCACGTATGCGCGTCAGGGCGCGGACGAGTTGGTGTTCCTCGACATCTCCGCGACCAACGAAGAACGCAAGACCTTTGCTTCGCTGGTAAAAGACATTGCCCGTCACATCAACATTCCGTTCACCGTAGGCGGCGGCATCAGTTCGGTGGCAGATGTGGCTCCGTTGCTGGAAGCGGGTGCCGACAAAGTGAGCATCAACTCTGCTGCGGTGCGAAACCCGCAGCTGATCGACGAATTGTCGCGAGCCTTTGGTGCACAATGCATCGTGCTGGCCATCGACGCCCGCAAGATCGACAACCAGTGGACGGTGCACACGCACGGCGGCAAGAAGCCCACCGACAAAAAACTTTTCTCCTGGGCCAAGGAAGGACAAGAACGCGGCGCGGGCGAGATCCTTTTCACCAGCATGGACCACGACGGCACGAAACACGGGTTTGCCATTGACCCGCTGAGCAAACTCAACGCCCTCTTGCAAATTCCCGTCATCGCTTCCGGCGGCGCCGGCAACAAAGAGCATTTTATCGACGCCTTTGTCCTGGGCAAAGCCGACGCGGCATTGGCCGCCAGCATCTTCCACTTTGGGGAGGTGAAAATACCTGAACTGAAATCGTTCCTCGATGAAAAGAACATCGTGATTCGTCCCTGAACAAGTAAAGCGTACCAAAAAAATTGAATGCCATGAATGATCTCACCATAAACTTCAGCAAACAAGACGGCCTCGTGCCTTGTGTCATACAAGATGTAAAAACCTTACGCGTGCTCATGCTGGGGTTCATGAACGAAGATGCCTATAAAAAAACACTTCAGGAAAAGAGAGTGACCTTCTTCAGCCGCAGCAAACAACGCCTCTGGACCAAGGGCGAGACCTCCGGCAACTTCCTCAACCTGGTCGACATCGCGGTCGACTGTGACAACGATACGCTGCTGATCAAAGTAATTCCCGAAGGCCCGGTTTGCCACACGGGAGCCGACACGTGCTTTAATGAAAAAAATGAGCGGTGGGATCTTGCTGCGTTGGAACAGATCATTCAAGACCGAAAGAACAACCCGACCCAGGCATCCTACACGACATCCCTCATCCAAAAAGGCATCAACAAAGTAGCACAGAAAGTAGGCGAAGAAGCCGTTGAACTCATCATCGAGGCGAAGGATAACAATACGGACCTCTTCCTGAACGAAGCCGCAGACCTGATGTATCACTACCTGGTTTTACTGGCAGCAAAAAATCACTCGCTCGCGGATGTGCTGGCCGTTCTAAAGAAACGACAAAAGTAAATCGTGAGTCGAAAGCGAGATTGAGTATTAGAAATGAATATCCTGATACACTCCACCAGTACTGGTGCGGCAAGAAATCTTTCCTTTCAATGCATCCGGTTTGAAGAGTGATTTCCCCAACAGCATGCGCACACATTCCTGGATGCCTTCCGTAATGGAAGGATGAGGATGGACGCACTCCGCCAGCTCTTCGATCCCTTTATCCATGCTGATCAGCAACGCCACGGCCTGGATCGCGCTGGACGCGTGATTGCCGATGATCTTCAATCCCAGAATTTTCATTTGCTCGTCGTTCGTGACCAGCATTTTGATAAAGCCCTGGGTGTTGCGTTTGGCAATGGCGCGGGGAATACAACTGTAGTCGAGCGTAGCCACTTTATAGTCGAGGCCCCGTTCGCGCGCCTGGGTTTCATTCACCCCGACACTGGCCACCTCCGGGTTCAGGAACATGATGGTGCTGATGTTCTCGTAGATGAGTTTGCGCTTGGGGTCGCCAAATATTTTCTCCACGGCATACCGGCCCTCGAGTTCGCCCACGTTCACCAATGAAATGTCGGCGGTGATGTCGCCCACGGCGTAGATGTTGGTGATGTTGGTTTGGGTATCATTGTCCTCAATGCCGCGTTTGGAGATGCTGATGTTCACGGCGTCGTCCCAAAGCTCTTCGTAGTTGGGCGTGCGGCCCACGGCCACCAACGCTTTGGCTACGTTGAACGTGCCTTTCGTGCCGTCGTCATATTCCAGTGTGTATTCTACGCGGCCATGTTTGATCTCCATGTTGATGAGGCGTGAGTTACGGTGGATGAGCACGCCGTTGTTCTCCATGTTGCGTTCGATCACCCGCACGATGTCTTCGTCTTCAAACGGCAAGATCCGGGCGCCTTTGTCGATGAGGTGAACTTTTGTTTTGCCAAAACCTGAAAAGATGGTAGCATATTCACAGCCGATCACCCCCGCTCCCACGATCACCATGCTCTCCGGAAAGTCCTCCATGTTCTCGATGCCTTCGCTGGTCATCACGATCTTTTCGTCGATGGGGAGTTCGGGTAAATAACGCGGGCGACTGCCGGTAGCCAGGATGATGTGCTCCGCCCAAACGATCTCTTTTTCATAGGCACCGGTGTCGATCTCGATCTCGTGCGCGCTGATGAGGCGGGCGTTGCCTTTGCGAAAGCTCAGCAAATCCGTGTAGCGCGAATCCTTCATCATGTGCAGGTGCTCCTCCAGCATGCCCATGCGCTCTTCAATGGCGCTGGCCACCTCGTCCTGGATCTCCTTGTAGTTGATGCTGGGCACCTTCAGGTTGAAGCGTTTCAGATTCTTCCTGAACGACGCGGTCTCGCGCGACAACTCCCACCAGGTTTTGGATGAGAGCGCACCGTTGGTGACGCCCGCGCCACCCACCTTGTTCTTTTCAATAAGCAATGTCTTTTTCTTGAAATCGAGGGAACGCATGGCTGCTGCGTATCCGGAAGGACCCGCCCCGATGACCACCAGATCAAATTTCTCCATAAAGCCTGACTGCAATAAATATTACTACAATGTACAATAAAATCGGACGCAGGAAAGGGATGGCCATCCCGGATTTTGACAGGAAGCATGACCCCACAATCGTCAACAAACCGGCTACACTCAAATTCCCCGAACTTGTTCCATAATTCCGTAACTTTGACCATCACAAGAACGTTGACCCTCAATGAGTTTTTTGCGTGCCCTCATTTATTCCGGAGCCGGTTTTGCCAGGACACCGCCCGACAAACGCGGCGTTCTACTTTCGAATGCGATTGCCCTTATTCTCTTTTCCTTAAGCCTTGTCGCCACATTCTTTTATTTCATTTGGTATGGTGGCAACATCATCACCTACCTGATTCCGGTGATCGGCGCCCTGGCCCTCGTCGTGATCATCCTAAACCGGGGAGGCTATATCAATTTCAGCCGGCTCTGGATCAGCCTCCTCAGCCCTGTCGTCGTGATGGCCTTGTCCATCTATTCGAAGTGGGTCTACTACGAAGAGCAGGAGGAGTTGGACTACTTTACCTTCCGCATCGTGGTGTTGGGATGTTGTGTCATTCCATGGATGCTGTTCTCGTTCCGGGAAAAGACCTTACTCACCATTGCCGCGCTCGGCGGGTTTGCCGTGCTCATGGCCCACGACCCGCTGCACAGTTTGTTTGGTGTGCCCTATGCGCAGGATCGGTTAAAACTGATGAACTATCACTTCACCAACGTTGTGATCGTCATCACCTATTTTATCATGACCGCCAGCCTGGGATTTCTCAAATGGCTTTCGGAAAAGAACGAGGAGAAGAACGAAGAACTCATCGTAGACCTCAACCAGGTCAACCTCCAATTGCTGGAACGCAACGTTGAGATCGAAGCACAAAATGCGGAGATCCACGCGCAAAGCGAAAGCCTGCAAGTGAACCAGGAAAGACTCATCGACGCCAACCGGCTCATTGAGGAGCAACGGGGCCGGCTGTTCAATAAGAACCAGGAACTGGAGTCGGAACTGATCCGGAAGAATAAAGACCTGATGGAAACCAACACCGAGCTGGTGAAGCACAACAATGAGCTGCGCCAGTTTTCCTATACCGTCTCGCATAACCTTCGCGGTCCCGTGGCCAGCCTGTTGGGCCTGCTGAAATTCATCAAACCCGACAACATTCCCAGCGACGTGGCCGAGGTCTTCGCCCACATCAAATCCTCCACGCTGCGCCTGGACGAGATCATCCGGGAACTCAGCAAGATCATCGACATCCGCCAGGACATTTTTCAGATCCGTCAAAAGATCAACCTGTCGGCCGAATTAAATCACATCTACAAAACCCTGGAGAAAGAGATCACGGCCCATGGCGTCCAACTCAAGATCGATGTGGAGCCGTGCCCGGTGTTGTATTCGGTGAAGCCCATGGTGCACAGCATTCTGTATAACCTCATCAGCAACGCCATCAAGTATCGTTCGCCGGACCGCACGCCGATGGTGGAGTTGAGCTGTTCGGAAGAGCCCCGCTATTTTGTGATCCGCGTCCGAGACAACGGTCTGGGTATTGACCTGAATGCGCATCGCGAAAACATGTTCAAGCTTTATCGCCGCTTCCACCACCACACCGAGGGCAAAGGTCTAGGTCTTTACCTGGTGAAGTTGCAATGCGAAGCACTGGGCGGGACCATCGACGTGCAAAGCGAATTGAACAAGTTCACCGAGTTCACCGTCCGTCTGCGCAAACCAGAGAATGTGAAACGGCAAATGCTGCTCGACGAACCCTATGCTAAAATCTTTTTCGACGCCACCGTCAATTCCACCGGCGTGATCTGGCGCGGGCCCATCAGCAGCGAACAATACCGGGCGGTATTTTCCAAGGCGCTGGAATTCCTGCAGGTATACAACACACCCAACTGGATGTCGGACGTGGTCCACCAGGGACCGATCGCCCCCGAAGACCAGGTCTGGATGTTCCAGAACATCATCCCCGAAGCCTCCCGCAACGGCCTCCGCCGCATCGCCTTCATCCGCCCCGACGCCCGCGACGAGCGTGTGATCACCTACATTCAAAACATACAAACTCAGGTCGAGCAATTCAACATTTCCTTTCAGCCTTTCCCCACTATGGAAGAAGCATTTGAGTGGATGATGCAGGAAAATGAAAAAGCTACCTTATATTCGTAGCTATGCTTGATCGTTTACTCGAATGGGATAAGGAGCTCTTCTTATTCTTCAATGGTTTGCACACGCCGTGGCTCGACCCCGTCATGTTATTTTTCACGGAGACCTTTGTGTGGCTCCCCCTCTATCTTTTCCTGCTCTTTCTCGTGATCCGCGACTATAAAAAAGATTGCTGGGTACCGTTGCTGGGCATCACCGTCACCATCTTGTTGTGCGACCAAATCACGTCCGGCCTCATGAAACCCTTCTTTGCGCGTCTTCGTCCGTCGCAGGAACCTTCGCTTGTCGGATTGATCCATTTGGTGAACGGCTACAAAGGCGGCATATATGGGTTCGCTTCCAGCCACGCCGCCAACACCCTGGGAACAGCCACCTTCTTTTCACTGCTGTTTCGTCCCTCCAAACCCTGGATCACCTGGCTATACCTCTGGGCCTTTGCCATGACCTATACGCGCCTCTATCTCGGCGTTCATTATCCCGGCGATATTTTAGTGGGAGGTGTGATCGGCATTGCCAGCGGATGGGTAGGCTACACCCTTCAAAGCAACGTCATGGTACGGGTAGAAAAGAAAAGAACTCCGCCACTGTTGTGAGGAGTCCTTTCTGAAGTAAGCCTTGCCGAAGCACCGGCCATCCGCTCAATTGAATATTTTTCCCAGCATGCCCCCCAGGTCACCCGAACCCTGCGAGGATGAACCACCCGTGACCTTACCGAGCAGGTCGCCGATGTCCAGACCACTGTTGCCGCTAAACGAGCGCATCATGTTTTGCAGGTCGAAGTCCGAATCATTCGGGTCGTTGGTTTTGTTGATGAACTGGTTCATCACCTGCGGGATCAAACTTCCCGCAATGCTTTGGGCCGCCTGTGGCGATACACCGAATTTGGAGGCAAAGCTGCCGGCGATGTTGGTGATCATCTGCGCGACCATCGGGTTGCCGGCCACCGAACCTGACGCGCCATTGAACATCGCGGTCACGTCCTGAAGGTTGCCCTGGCCCACCTGGTTTTGAAGGCCGCCAAAGATCTGCTGCGCCACCTCCTGGATGGCTGAGCTGTTGAACTGGTCGGGCACCGCCTTGTTCTGCACAATGGCTTCCCCGGCGTGTTGCTCCACGAGTTTGATGAGTTGATCGATCATAACGTTGAGGGTTTATTTTCTATGAAGGTAGAGAAACCTGCCGATTGCCGGCACCAAAATCAATTCTTTAACAAACGCTTGACATACTTCCCGATGATGTCGAATTCCAGGTTCACCGTGTCGCCCACTTTGAGCTGATGAAAGTTGGTGTGTTCATGGGTATAGGGAATGATGGCCACCCTAAACCGGCCCTCTTCGTTGTTATAGCAGGTCAGGCTCACGCCGTTCACCGCGATGGACCCCTTCTCGACCGTGACGTTCCCTTGTGCAGCGTCATACTCGAAATCAAAAAGCCAGCTCCCGCTGTCTTCGGCGATGGCCTTTACAGTGCCCACCTGGTCCACATGCCCCTGCACGATATGACCATCGAAGCGGCCGTTGTTGAGCATGCAGCGTTCGATGTTCACCTTGTCGCCGGTTTTCAGACGGCCCAGGTTGGACTTTTGGAGGGTTTCGTGGATGGCCGTGACCCAATAGGCGCCGTCTTCTATTTTCACCACCGTGAGGCAAACGCCGTTGTGGGAAACACTTTGGTCCACCTTCAACTCATGGCTCAAGGGGCTGGCGATCTTAAAATGGGTATTGGCACTTTCCTGCTCCCGGGCGGACACTTGGCCCAGGGTCTCGATAATTCCTGTGAACATAGATGGTTGTTAATGCGCCAAAAGTAGAAAGAAGCGCGTAATGGTGAAAACCAGGGCCTTTTCAGGATGGTTCAAGACAGAAAGGCTGTTTTAAGATCAAAAGTGAAATATTTTGGTTTATAATATAAACTAGTTTACGCTATAACCGTATACCATCCAACAAACATCGAAGCAATGCATTCCAAACCGGGGCTTATAACCCAGGGTTTAGGAACGCCTGGTTCACCAAAAGAAGCAACGGTTATGAAACCCGACGACGAAGCCCTCACCACGAAGCAAAGCCTGGCCATCATCACGGAGATGATCAACCTCACCAAAGGCAACATCCGGAACAACAGCGTATACTTCCTGCTCTGGGGCAGCGTGATCGCTCTGGCCAATCTGAGCATGTTTGCTTTGCTTATGGCGCACTATCCCCGTCCCTACATTGTCTGGATCATCGTGATCCCGGCGTGGCTCCTGACGCTTTATTTAGCGTACAGACATCGCCGGAAACATCGCATGGCCACTCACCTCGACCGGATCAACATGTGGATGTGGCTTTGCTTTGGGGTGGTCATTTTCACGCTGGTGGCTTTTGGCAAAGCGGTGAACTATCAGCTCAACCCCATCATCCTGCTCGTCAGCGCCCTGCCCACGTTGCTGTCGGGGGTGATCATCAAATTCAGACCGCTCATCGTCGGGGGCATCTGCTTCTGGATTTGTGGGGCGCTGTCGTTTGTGTTGGGAAGCCCGTGGCAGCCCCTGCTGGGAGCGTTGGCCGTGACGGTGGGCTATATCATTCCCGGCATTTTGTTGCGCATCAAAAAAGAGGCCTGATCCATGTTCAAAGAACTCGATCCGCTTTTGCATGCCCAACTCCGGCTGGCCGTGATGTCGCTGCTCATGCAGGTGACGTCCGCGGAATTCACCGACATCAAGGAAAAGACCAACTGCACGGCCGGCAACCTCAGCGTGCAGCTCGACAAGCTTTCGGCGGCGGGCTACATTGCCGTAGAGAAATCTTTTAAAGGGAAGAAGCCGCTGACCACCTGCAGCATTACCAAAAAAGGGATCAAGGCTTTCGAAGACTACGTGAACACGCTGAAGCAATACATTCACAACCGTTGACCGGCGTACCCCGGATTCAACACCAATCCAAAATCAAATTATCGTCATTTTCAAGATCATGGCTATGACCAATGCAACCGAACGAAAAATATTACGCTGGGTCCACATCATCGCCAGCGTTCCCATTGTCGGCTACATCTATGGCCCTGTGGCCGAGCGGCCCGAAGCCGTCATCGTGGTCCGCTTCATTCTCTTCCCGGCCGTGGTGCTCACGGGCTTATGGATGTGGAAAGGCATGTGGCTAAAAAATTGGTGGAAGAAGAAAATAGCGATGGCCTCCCGTTGATTTTTACCGCGAAGGTTTTTTAATAGATCCTTCACACGCGAACACCGCGGCGACCATTCTCCTTCTCCGTTCATTTTGTACCTTTATTCCCATGGACTTTGGAAAAGTAGAGAACGAAGACATCAGCCAGGTGGACTTCCGCCTGCCTCCCGATGCGGAAGGCACTGGCACGACCCTGAAAAAAAATAAAGCATTGGGTCACACACCCCAGATCTTTGTGGGCTGCGCCAAGTGGGGCCGCAAAGATTGGGTGGGAAAGATCTATCCCCTCAAAACCAAAGAGGCAGATTTTCTGAACCACTACGCAAAACATTTCAACTGCATCGAGCTGAACGCCACCTTCTACCGCATGCCCACATTTTCCCAAACACAAGGCTGGGCCGCCAAGGTGGGCGACGACTTCAGGTTCTGTCCTAAATTCACCGACCAAATCACGCACATCAAAAGATTGAAGGATGTGAAGGAACAAACCGACCGGTTCCTGGAAGGCGTTAGCGGTTTCGGTAAAAAACTGGGCCCGCTTTTTCTCATGCCACACCCCAGCATGCCTCCCAAAACGCTGGACACCCTGGAAGCCTTTATCCAATCGCTGCCTAAAGACCTCCAACTGTTCGTGGAACTGCGCCACCCACAATGGTTCAGCGAGCCGGAAGCCAACGCGGCCGTATTCAACATGCTGGAACGAAACCGTGCGGGCTCCATCATCACGGATGCTTCTGGCAGAAGGGATTGCGTGCACATGCATCTTTCTACCCCCGAAGCCTTCATCCGCTTCGTCGGCAACGGCCTCCACCCCACTGACTATACGCGCATCGACGATTGGGTGCAACGCATCAAGGTTTGGATGGAGCAGGGCATCGACAGGGTCTATTTTTTTATGCACCAGCACGATGAACTGCACTCGCCCGAGCTTAGCAAATACCTCATCCAGCAACTCAATAAACATTGCGGCACGAAAATCCCCGAACCCATTTTTGTAGAAGATATCGGGCCCGCAAAGGATCTGTTTGGCGATGCGCCGCCCACAAAGAAACCGGCGGCCAGGAAGGAAACGCCGGCAAAGAAGGCTCCCACAAAAAAGGCAGCCCCGAAATCATGACTCCTCCTTGTTCAAAATGAAAACGCCTTCCCGCATGGCTTCACACGGAAAGGCGTTTCATCTTTTATTTCTTAAAACTAGATCGCGGCCAGCGACACCTTTCGGGATTTCCCCGAAGCATCGTAGATCATTACCTCTTTTACTTTAGGCGACACCGACAGCTTGCGCGAAGATTGCGACAAGTATCCCGCACCATAATAAAATTCGACGCGTTGCTTCCGGCCATCCTCCAAGGTCAGCTCGGCCCAACGATCGGCCGGCTCGACCGATATCACCCGCATGGGCACGACCCGTTTTTGTGTGAACACCGCCAGGCTGTCGCGGTTTTGCGAGGCCAGGAAGATCTCGTTGTTTTTTGCACCATACAATTTCACCAGTGCCTTCGTGTCGTGGGGCGTGTAGAAGCCGCTTTGTGCGGAAGGTAACGCGCGGAATCCACCCTTGCCATCGCCCAACAGCACAAGCCCCGTAAACGCATCGTAGCGGCCGATGAACACCTCGTTGCCATAGTCGTTGCCCACCATGACCACATCCACGTTTCCGTCGCCGTTCACATCGTCGGCCACGATGCCGTTAACCGGGGCTACCTGCACGATCGTGGGCAAGGCATGCGCGGAGAAGGTGCCGTTGCCTTTGTTTTCGATGTAGCTGGAGGCCATATCGTTTGCATCCAGGATCATCGCGTCTTTCAGGTCGTCCGCGGTGAGCACCTGATCGGCCGTGGCCTTGCTATATTGTTTGTAGCGGGAATATTTGTTACGGAACTTCGGGCTCTGCGAGTTCAATTCGTCCCAGAAGTGCACGGGATATAATTTTTTCTCTTCGCTACCCATCGACACGCGCATGTAGCACGCGAGCACAGGATCCACGCTGCCGTTGCCATCGAAGTCTTTGGCAAAAAGTTTTAGCGGCGTTTCGGCGGTCACATCGAAGGCGTTGTTGTTGCCCAGGTTACCCAACACATAGTCTGTGTCCCCATCGTTGTCGAAGTCGGCGGCGGCGATGCTGTTCCACCAGCCTTTGTGTTGTTCAACACCGGAGGCCTCTACTTTCGCCAGTTTTTTGCCATCATTTTTGAAAAAGGTTGGCGCCATGAATTCGCCGACCACCAGCAAATCTTCTTTTCCGTCTTTGTCGTAGTCGGTCCACAAGGCGTCGGTGATCATGCCGGCCAACTGCAAGGTCTCACTCACCTCTTTGGTCACGTCGGTGAACTTGCCCTTGTCGTTTCGCAACAGGTAGCTTTGGGGTGGTGTCGGATATTGCGAGGGAACTACCCGGCCACCTACGAAAAGATCGAGGTCGCCGTCACCGTCAAAATCGGCGGCGCGTACGCAGGAGCCACTGGCTTTCGTTTCCGGAAGGGCATCTTTGCTTTGTGTAAAGCCGCCTTTTCCGTTGTTGAGATACAATCGATCCTGATAAGCTGTGGCATCGGCCTCACCTTCCCAGCTACCGCTCACAATGTAGAGGTCCAGATCGTGGTCGTTGTCGGCATCGAACAATAATAGACCTTCATCCTCTTCGGGCTTGCGTTCGTCTTTTTCGTTTTTCATCGTCGGCGAAAAGGTGCCATCGGGTTTCTGAAGATATACCTGCGCGTTTTGGTGCGTCGATCCTCCAATGATAAAATCCTCCCGTCCGTCGCCATTCACATCGCCCACGGACAAACCGGGGCCCGCTTGCGAAAACTTATGGGGAATCGTGCGCTGAAGATTGAAGTCGATAAAATCTTCCTCAGGATGTTTAAATAAAATATTAAGCTTCTTCCCGCTCTTTTGGAACAACGTTTCCGCCATGGCGGGTGCTGCCGTCTTCACTCCCTCCTTTTTATCCGGTGCATAAGCAATCGTGATCACCTGGTTGGTCTTCACATCGCGCACGCGTTGCGTACCTCCGTCGGGCCATTCCACGACCACAGAATCAACCGAAGCCGTCGAGTCGAGCCCAAAGTGCAGGGTCTCCTCCACCGACGACAGGAAGCCGCGATAGACCGACTCCTCACTGTATTGTAATTTACCACCACCATAGTGAAGCGTCACTTTCGCGCCGATGCCGGCAGGGTTCTTTTCCGTTCCCTTTAACTTGACGCGAAGGAAGTTCATCTTGCTTTTCTTTTCCTTTCCGGCGTACAGGGTGTTTTCATACAACAACGCTTTATCGTTGATGCTGTTCACGATGTAGTCCAGGTCACCGTCGTTGTCAAGATCCGCAAATGCGGCGCCGTTGGAGAACGATGGTTTGTCGAGGCCCCACGTTTTGCTTACGTCGCTAAAGGTGAGGTCACCATTGTTCTTAAAGGCATAGTTGGGAATGCGCACGATGGGTATGGAATCGATCAGGCTGCGGTTGCTGGCAATGTTGCCCACGTCGGCACGATAGTTGGCAAAGTCCTTGTCGGTAATGTCTTTGGGAAAACCGTTGGTGATGATGAGGTCCTTGTTGCCGTCGTTGTCGAAATCGGCAAACAATGGCGACCAGCTCCACTCGGTCTGATAGACACCCGAGAGCTCGCCCACCTCGCTGAACTTGATGTGCTTATCGGCACCGTTGTTCAACTGCAACATATTCCGAACGTACTGGTATTCGTATTTAAACTTTTCGTTGTTCAAATAGTTCTGATAGCTTTTGTTGCCGATGGTTGTTTTTTTCCGGTCGCTGGTTTCCGGCAACATGTCGAGCGTGATGATCTCGGGCAAGCCGTCGTTGTTGATGTCGGCCGCATCGTTGCCCATGGAAAACTGGCTGCTGTGGCCGATGTAGTCGGCGGTGGCGTTTGTGAATTTTCCGTTTTGTTGATTGATATACAAGATGTCGTTCGACAAATAATCATTGGACACATAAATGTCGGGCCATCCGTCTTTGTTCACGTCGCTGATGGCCAGGCCCAGGCCAAATCCTTCCCACAGAATGCCCGCTTCCAGCGTCACGTCTGTGAAGGTGCCGTTGCCTTCGTTCCGGTAAAGCTTGTCGTTGTTGGGTGACGAGCCATCGGTGATCTTTGGCCGGTAGTTGGTGGGCATGTTGTTGATCTTTTCGTTCACCAGCACGTAGAGATCCAGGTCTCCGTCGCGGTCATAATCGAAAAAGGCGGCCATCACGCTGTGACCGCTGTAATCGATCTTGTAGTCAGCGGCCATTTCCTTGAACGTGGGCTCTCCATTCTTGCTCGCCCCTTGATTTACCAGGAGCATATTCTTCCGCATTTCCGGGTCGGGATTTGCCGTGGCGCAAACGTAGACATCCATCCATCCGTCGTTGTTGATGTCCACCACGGCCACACCCTGGTTCCAGCGGCCTTTCTTTCCGTTCACATTGGCATTTTCCGTGATGTCCTTGAATTTAAACCCGCCCTGGTTCAGGTAGAGCCGGTTGGGCACCTGGTTTCCGCTAAAAAAAACATCCTGCAGGCCGTCGTTATTGAAATCCGCGACGCCTACGCCCCCACCGTTGTAGATGTATTCGTAGGTGAAAATGTTAAAACTGTCGGACTCCGCTACCGTATTGACAAACTCGATCCCTGTGTCTTCGGGAGATCTCAATTGAAAGAGTGCGTTGGGATTAGAACCGGTTTTCGTACACTGTGTCAGCAGCAAACAGGCAACCGAGAGGAGGATCGTGCCCTGCAAAAGGTTTTTTCTCATAGGGTATACATAAAAAAGTAAGGCCAATTTACATTGGCCTTACTTAAAATCAGATAATTAAATCAATTAATATCCAGGGTTCTGCTTCAGGACATCCGGAGTTTGGATATCGATCTGTGCCTGAGGGATGGGCAAAAACTCATCCTGGCCAGCAGTGTACTTGGCACCCGAGAAGGCTCCGGAAGGGATCTTCGGCGACTCATAAGTGAGGTACGCATTGATCTCATCGGCAGCGTAGTTAGGCGTCGTGCCAGTGCTCCAACGCACGAGGTCGAAGAAGCGGTGACCTTCACCCGACAGCTCCAGTTTGCGCTCGAAGCGGATGGCTTCGCGAGCATCGGCTGCGGTACCGAAATCAGCGGCAGTATACAGGTCGACTTCATACAGCGTAGCATCTTGGGTGTAGTCCATGATGGGCTTTTCGTAGTCGTTACCACCCGCTGCCAACGGAGTGAATCCGGTGACAACACCTTTCACAAAGTCAGAAGGGTTTTGCGCACGGGCACGAATCATGTTTACATAGTCCATGGCCTTGGTCAACGAACCGCCAGCGGCTTCTACTTCAGCTTCCGCGGCCATCAGCAACACATCGGCAAAGCGGATGATGTTTACGTTGATGGCGGTGTAGCCGGGAGTCCACGAGCTGTTGTCTTGCAAGCTACCTTTATCGGTCTTGTAGTACACATACTTCTTGGTTTGATAAGGGCCAGCGTTAGGTTGGTTGCGGATCCAGGCTTTGCCGGGGAAAGGCTTCCAATCCAGGTATTGCACATAGCGACGACCAAGGGTGTGATCCAAACGGGGATCTACAGGGCCGGGATCGGTTGTGAAGGCATCCTTAGATTCCAATCCCATGTCGGTGATCAACTGGTTTGCACCGGTGTTATAGGCATGAGCCTTCAAAGGAAGACCATTTTCCGTACGGAAGGAGTTACCCATTTCGAACGTAGGCTGGAAGAACGAGCAGCAGTTACCAGGACCGTCAGCACCTGTGTTATAGGGCCAGTTCAAGTCGAATTCAGGGTTGGCGTTGTTCACGCTACCGGTGTTGGCGGCCGATTGATACGCCCAAACAGACTCCGAATTGTTATCATTGGCAGCTCTGAACACATCGCTGAATTTAGCTTGCAATTTATATGCATCGCCTTTTGTGGTCTTGCCATTGGCAATCACATCGTCGAACAATGCCTTCGCAGCGTCAAACTTCTTCTCATACAAGAGGATCTTGGCCATGTAGGCTTTAGCAGCCCATACGTTCACGCGACCAAGTTCGGTCCAGGTTTCAGGCAGGTTGTCGATGGCAAATTGCATGTCGGCTTCGATCATCGGATAGAGATCTTTGTCGTTGCCAACCAATTCAATGCCCTTCTGATAGTCAACCGTTTCGTCTACATAAGGCGTGTTGTTGAAGCCTCTCTTCAATTCGAAATAGAAGTGTGCTCTTAAGAAGCGAACTTGTGCTTCTACCAGAACTTTCTTTGCTTCGATTGCGGCAGAACCGTTGGCGTCTGTTTTCGCGAGGATCCGCATGGTGGCATTGGCACGAGCCACACCTTCATACAAACCGTTGTATTTATCGCTGATGACACCTTGTGTTGCCTGCGCTTCAAAACGCTGGATCGGGTTGATGTCAGAGTAGTCACCAGGGTCAGTACCCTTGTTGTTCTCACCACCTCTAATGCTACCCCACACCCAGTTGGAAGGGCTGGCCATCCGGTTTCCCCGGCCGTTGACTTGCGAATAAACTGCAATTAAAGAGGCTTCGATACCTTGAGGCGTAGCGAGCAGGTCCTCGTTCAACGTCCCCGTGGGTTTCACTTCCAGGAAGCTATCCTTGCAAGCATATAGCAAGAGCACTGCTAAAAGTACCGATGCTAACGCTCTTGTTTTAAGTGTATTTTTCATAGCTGTTTTTCTTGTTTATTTTACTTAGAACGCCAGGTTCAAGCCGGCTGTATAACCTCTGGTTACAGGATAGTTTCCTACATCGATACCGAAGTTGGTATCAGCAGCACCACCTACGGCAGGGTCTAAGCCTTTGTAGCCGGTGATCGTGAACAGGTTGTTACCAGAAATAAACAGACGCAGTTTCGTCATCTTCAGTCTTTCCAATACAGCGGTCGGCAGGTTGTAACCGAGGGTTATGTTTTGCAGACGGAGGAAAGAACCGTTTTCTACGTAGAATGAGCTAGACTGGGTGTTCGTGCTGAAGTTTGAAGCCGATTCAAATACAGGGATTTTACCACCGGTGTTGGTGGGCGTCCAAGAATCTTTCACACGGTTGCTGATGGCAGCACCTTGGAAGGAAGGATAGAAATCGGTGAACCACTTCGACTGGTTGAAGATCTTGTTGCCCAGGGAGGTATACAAGTATGCAACGAGGTCAAAGTTTTTGTAGCGCAAAGTAAAGTTGAAACCACCGGTGAACTTAGGCACAGGGCTACCGATGAACGTTCTGTCGGCAGCGTCGATCTTGCCATCGTTGTTGATGTCCTTGTAGCGGAAGCGGCCAGGAGCAGCACCGTCTTGGGTGGCAGCCGAGCTAACTTCTTCTGCATTGTGGAACAAACCTTGTACTTGGTAGCCAAAGAAAGCAGAGATCGACTGACCGAGTTGGTTACGGATCGGGTTGATACCTCTGAAGCCGGGGTTAACCGTCGTCATGTAGGTTTGTCCGTTACCGATCTCCGTGATCTCGTTGTGCAGGAAGCTACCGTTCAAAGCGATTTCATAGGCCAATCCCGAGGTGATATTTCCTTTGTTGCCCAAGAAGATATCGATACCCTTGTTTGTCATTTTTGCTACGTTAACAAACGGAACGGCTGCCTGGTAACCCACTGTTGCGGGCAGGGGCAATTGATACAGCAGGTCTTTGGTATCTTTTTTCCAGAAGTCGATGATCACGTCCAGTTTGCCACCGAACAATTGACCGTCGATACCGATGTTGCTAGTCAACACCGTTTCCCATTTCGTGTCGGCGTTACCGATGTTGGTACGGTAGTAACCGGTGGTCGATCCGTTGGAACCGGCAATGTCATACGAGGATTGTCCTACGCTTCCACCGTACAGGTACGATTGGTTGTAGATGTTGGATTGTACGATGGAGTTGGAGTTACCCATAGCACCGTAACCACCGCGGATCTTCAAGTCGCTGACGAAAGGAACCGATTGCATAAAGCCTTCGGAAGAGATACGCCATGCTGCGGAAACAGCGGGGAACGTACCGTAGCGGTTGTTAGGACCGAATACAGACGAACCGTCACGACGGATAACACCGGTGATGATGTATTTTTCCTTGAAAGCATATTTCACTTGTCCGAAGTACGAAGAGAAGTTCGCACCGGGATACTTGCCACCGTTGGCCTGGCGGGAATTGGTGTTCGTCATGTTGATGAACGCGGGATCCCACGAGAAGGGGTTCAAACCGGATTGCGTGTCATCCCATCCTGAACCGGTGTTCAAGGCTTCCTGACCTACGAGGACATCCAAAGCATGATCGCCAAAAGTTTTCTTGTAGTTGATGGTGTTGGTGAAGGTCCAGCTCAAGCTGTAGCCTTGTCCTTGGCTGAATTGGTACGAGGAGTTGTTTTCGGAGTTCTCATACTGCCAGCGGCTGTAGTTGTGGTAGCTGTAGCTGTTGTAAGCACCACCGATGCTCGTGCGAGCGGTCAGGCCGGGGATGATGTCCCATTCCAAATAAGTATTACCAAAGCCTTGTACCTGGAAACCTGTGTTGTTGGCTTGACCATCGCGGTTAGCCACAGGGTTTCTCGGGTTGTTGAAGCCTTTTGCAGCGGTTCCGGCATAACCTCCGAATTCATCATAGATCGGGATGATCGAAGGCATACGGAAGGCCGACAAGATGTCGTTTTCATCTGCAGAGATACCTTGTCCACCACCTGCACCGGAGAGACCCAGTTTAGAGAGGTAGGTAAACTGCATGTTTTCACCAAAACGCAGGTTGGGAAGCACATCGAATTCAGAGTTAGCACGGAGGGCATAACGCTTGAAGTCGTTGTTCTTCAAAATACCTTTTTGGTTTTGTTGGCTCAAGCCGATGTAGAAACGGTGTGTTTCTCCACCGCCGCTTACGCCGATGGTTTGTCTCATCACAGGAGCGGTACGCATGATGGCTTTATACCAGTCTGTACCTTCCTTATTTGCTTTTACTACCTGATAGATCGAACCGTTGCGGGGATCTACGTTGTATTTCAATTTTTCAGCAGCCAAATCAACAGTGCCCACTACGCCGGCAGTACCGCCAACGTTAATATAGTCCGGAATCACAGGAGTTGCTCCTGTTCCAAACTGAGGGTGTTTAAATTTTGCGATTGCAGCAGCATAATCTACGGCTCTGCCATCAGCAGCGGCATTAGCCGTTTCTGTATTCTTGATGGCATTCCAGGTCCAGTCTGCGAAATCCTGAGGATTCATCATGCTCAGGCCTTTGCCGGCTGTGGCAAAACCAAACATGTTATCAAAGGTAACGTTCAGCTTTTGGCCTTTCTTACCTTTCTTAGTCGTATACACGATCACACCGGCAGCAGCACGCGCACCGTAGATGGATGCGGAACCGGCGTCTTTCAATACGGTAGTCGTTTCGATGTCGTCAGGGTTCAGGAAGGAGATGTCCTGAGTCGGCACACCGTCTACAATGTAAAGGGGTTGGTTAGCACCAAAACCGCCAAAACCGCGAACGCGCACCTGGCTGGTAGTACCAGGTTGACCGTTGGAAATAACCGTTACACCGGCCACACGACCTTGCAACAGCTGTTCAACGTTACCTGTAGGGGTAACGGTCAAATCTTTCGTCTTCACCGTAGAGACCGAACCGGTCAATTCGCGGCGTTTGTCAAAAGAGTAACCTGTCACAACCACTTCGTCCAGTGAAGTGAGGTCAGGTTGGAGATTCACTTCAACGTTTGTTTGTGTGCCCACTTGAACTTCTGTAGTTCCGTAGCCCACGAACGTGATCAAAAGAACGGCATCGTTGCCGGGAACAGACAAGCTGAATTTTCCTTCCGCGTCTGAAACCGTTCCTTTTGCAGTCCCTTTCAGGATAATGTTTACGCCGGGCATAAAATTCCCGCTTTCATCGGCTACAGTTCCTGTCACAACCCTTTCTTGTGCCAGGGCGACTGAGGCCAGCATTAGCATGACTGCCAATGACAAACTCACCCTCTTGTAGAGTTTTTTCATAATCATAGTTTGGGTTAAAAATTAATTGGTTGATAGAAATTCTGCAGTTTCCTGATAATCCTAAGATTATTTCGTCCATGCATTCTTCGAATGTAGATATTTTGGGCTGGTATCGATTGAAAACAACGATTATTTTTTTCCGCAAACGTTTACACAATCGATTACGGTTTCGGTTTAGATGCAATTGTTGGCGGACACAAATTGGCTGAATGTGTCAAAACCACACTTTCCAGGGGATGTCTGCCGTTCTTCAAATCCTTACCGCCTATCACGCCGCAAGTCCGTTATAAGTGTTATTTTGAGCCGATTTTGAGTATGATGCTTTTCGAAAAATACCCCGTACACCTTACTAACTCCCTGACTGGCAGGAAAGAACGCCTGGAAACGATCGTCCCGGGCCACCTCGGCATCTATGTCTGCGGCCCCACGGTCTACGGCGACGTGCACCTGGGAAACGTGCGCACCTTCATGATGTTCGACCTGATTACACGCTATTTGCGGTTCCTGCAATACCGTGTCCGCTATGTGCGAAACATCACCGATGTCGGACACCTCGTGAACGATGCGGACGAAGGCGAGGATAAAATCGCCAAAAAGGCCCGTGCTGAGCAATTGGAGCCCATGGAAGTGGTGAAACACTACACCGAAGGCTTCCACCACGTGATGCGCCAGTTCAACATCCTGCCCCCCAGCATCGAACCCTCGGCAACCGGTCATATAGTAGAGCAGATCGAAATCGTGAAAAAACTTTTAGAAAACGGTTTCGCTTACGAAGTGAACGGCTCCGTCTATTTCGACGTGACCAAATATAATAAGGACCACAACTACGGCATTCTTTCCGGCCGCGTGCTGGAAGACCTCATGGAAAGCGGCCGTAAACTGGACGCCCAGGACGAAAAACGCAATAAAGTGGACTTTGCGCTCTGGAAGCGCGCTTCCGCCTACCATATCATGCGGTGGCCTTCCCCGTGGGGCGAAGGCTTTCCCGGCTGGCACATCGAGTGCACCGTGATGAGCACAAAATACCTCGGCGAGACCTTCGACATCCACGGCGGCGGCATCGACCTGAAGTTTCCCCACCACGAATGCGAGATCGCCCAGGCCGTGGCCGCCACCGGCAAAAATCCCGTGAACTACTGGATCCACGCCAATATGCTCACCGTGAACGGACAGAAGATGAGCAAGTCGCTGGGCAACTCGTTTTTGCCCCGCGAGCTGTTTGAAGGAAGCCATGCCCTGCTCGAAAGAGGCTATGGCCCCATGACCGTGCGTTTCTTCATGCTGCAATCACACTACTCCAGCACGCTCGACTTCTCCAACGAAGCCCTGGGCGCCGCCGAGAAGGGGTTCAAGAAGCTGTCGAACGCGATGGTGATCCTGAAAAAATTGCAACACCCCGGCACAGCTTCGCCCGACAAACTCCTGACCGAAACGCTGACACACTACACCGAGGACCTCTACGCCAGCATGAGCGACGACTTCAATTCGGCGCGCACACTGGCCGTGCTCTTCGAGATGGCCTCGCGCATCAACGATTTCAAATCCGGCAACGTGTCGCTGAGTTCGGTGGATGCAGACACCTTCGAACAATTCAAGCTGTCCTATATCGGCTTTATGGAGGATGTGCTCGGCCTCAAGGAAGAAGAAGAACACAACCACGACCTGCTCAACAACGTGATCGGCGTGCTGATCGACCTGCGCAAAAAAGCGCGGCAAGACCGCAACTTCCCCTTGTCGGACAAGATCCGCGACGACCTGAAAAAGATGGGCGTGCAACTCATGGACGGCAAAGAAGGCGAGATGAGTTATACCATCGACTGAACTACCTTCCGGATGCGTCTGTTTGAATAAAAGGGTTTGACTACGCGGATGCTGAAGAAAATATTCATACTGCCCATACGGTTCTACCAGCTGGCCTTGTCGCCGTTGCTGGGCACCCATTGCCGGCACACGCCGAGTTGTTCGCAATATGCCGTGGAGGCCATTCAGGAATGGGGCGTGATCAAGGGCATCTGGCTGGGAACGAAGCGGATTGCGCGGTGTCATCCGTGGGGAACACACGGCTATGATCCCGTGCCGAAGCGGCCGAAAGGCTGAAATCTACGATGTGATAATTTTTTTAACTTCGTTGTATGCTACCTGACAAAAACGACCTGGCAAAACGCTACGCTGCTTTCTCGAACGACCGATTACTGGACATTCTCTATCACAAAGAAGATTATACGTCTGAAGCCCTTGAGGCGGTGCAAGCAGAGATCAACACCCGGAACATTGGTGTGGACGAATTGGAGACCTTCACGGTCGAAAAGAAAGTCAGCAATATCATCCGCGAACAAAATGCCCTTGTCCCCCTTTCCTTGGGAGCGAAGTTACTTTTCTTTTTTGCATGGTTCATACCCGTCGCGCCGTTTACCTTTCACCGGAACTATCTCGAGGATGGATATACCACAAAGTTGTGGCAGACCAGGTTCTTCCGCATCGCAGGGTTTGTTTCGCTGATGGTGAGTGTGCTGCTATCCGTTTGGCTGGGGCTGGGGGACGCCGGTCTCTTTGGATTGTTGGCGGTGTTGTTTGGGGTGGCTTATAGTTTGGATCCGAAGAAGAGAACGAGGGCTGAAGCTGAAGGGTAGATGGACGTAGCGATAAACGGCAGGTAGCGAAATTTGTTGGTGAAGAACACCAACAAAGGCGGGGCGACCGGCAACTAAGTTTGTTGGTGTCCTACAAAAAAAGATGGGCGTGCCGCGAAAAATTTGTTGGTGGGGACACCAACAAATGGGTGGTGGGTACCCATAGCGTTGGGTGGTAATGGTGGGCTATTGGTCTTCGATTTCCCGCAAAAGGTTTTCGAGTTGGACTGTGACGTTTACGTAGCACCGATAGACCCACCGTGCGAAGACGACAAAAAACAAAAATCCTAACGGCAAATACCAAAGCCATGTCGTGGTTTCAATGTGGGTGGTTTTGCCTCCCATCATCTTGACCGCTACGGGTAATGCCACGATCAGTAAGACGAAGCTAAGATAGAAGCTGAGTTTCTGTACAGAGAGAAATCTGCGTTTGGCGAGGGCGTATTGGAGCAGGGCTTCCTTGTAATTGCTTCCTTTGATGTCTACGCGACTCACCTGCCGTATAGCCCAGAGCGAAAGAACCGGCAGCACTGAGAGAATGGTCGCGGAGGTGATGGCGCAGGCCAGCAGATAAGAGGTGTCGAATTTGTTTAGGCTAAACAGGATCAGCAGGACCATGACAAAACACAGGAACGCACTGATCAATTCGGGTGTCCTGATTTTGCTTAGCCTTCTTTGATATCGTTCCTGGGTCATCATGATGATCATTTTATCGGTCAATTTTTTTTGTCCTTCCAGCTTTGCGGACATCTCGTTCCAGAGGGTTTTCATTTCATCCAGTTCCATGGTTCCTAGTCTTTTAACTGCGACCTCAATTTGTCTTTGATCCTGCTCAGGCGCGTACCCACGTTGGTGGCGGTGAAGCCGGTGATGGCGGCTATTTCTTCATAGTTCTTTCCTTCCAGGTGTAGCAACACGATCCCCTTTTCGATGGTGTTCAGTTTCTTTACCTGGTCGTACAGTTGTGTCAGGCGTTCTTCCAGGAAGCTGTCGTCGGAGTCGAACCGGTTTATCACGGCTTCGTCGATGCCCACCTGGGGGCCTCTCTTTTTCTCCTTTCGCAAATGTGTGATGGATGTGTTCAGGGCGATGCGGTAGATCCATGTGCTGATCTTCGACTCGCTGCGAAACGAATCGAACGACCGCCAGAGTTGATAAACAATCTCCTGGTAAAGATCTTTCTGATCATCCTTATCCGCGGCATACAGGATGGCGATCTTGAAAATGATCCCCTCGCTCTCCTTTATGACCCGGATAAACTCACTTTCGTTTGGCATCGGAAGAAATTACAATGGATTAGTTGAAGGTGGGGGAAAAAAATCACAGCGGAAAGAAAAAATTATTGCCCGCCTTTGTTGGTGTTCTTCACCAACAAAGTTAGCTAGCAAGAGGCACTGCTGCCCACATTGCAAGTCTGGCACGTAATGGCTGTAAGCTGTAGGCACTGCTGCTGCCAACATTGGGGCCTGGGAAGTAATGGCTCGAAGCTGTATTTGTTGGTGAAGAACACCAACAAAGGCGGAGCTGCCAACATTGCAAGTCTGGTACGTAATGGCTGGAAGCTGTATTTGTTGGTGAAGAACACCAACAAAGGCGGTTGTCAGTTTCTGATGATCTCTACTTCGATCCGGTCGTTGGCGGCGGCGTTTTCGTAGATGGCGAGCATGGCGCCGTAGCCTTTGGTGGCGATGCGACCGGGGGCGATGCCCTTGCTGACCAGGTAGGCCTTTACGATCTCGGCCTGTTGCCGCGATAGTTCTGTGGCAGAGCCGTGCTTGGAGTGATTGTTCGCGGGGTCGAGTGCAAAGAAATCGGCGCTGGTGCCCTTGGTGATGATCTCACCGGATGCATCGCTTTGCGTGTGACCAAAGAGCCTGATCCTGCAGCGCGGGTTGCCCATGAAATTTACCAGCTCCAAAAGTTCGGCTTCCGAGGCGGGTGTGAGAATGGCGGAGTGCTCAAAGAATTTTATGTGCTCGAGCTCGATGTAGTCGCCGCGGTTGACCGGCACAAGTTTTATGGGGATGATCACCTCTTGCTCCTCTCCTACGGATGCACCCTTTATACTTTTTAAAGGATCGGCAAAATTGATGGTCCTTTTTGCCAGCTTATAGCCGATGAGGTTGCACACCACAACGAGCTTGCCCGTGGTGGGTGCGGGAACGGAAACCTTTTGGTTGGCCGGGTACTGCTCCACCAGGTCGTCTGGTTCTTTGTCCAGCAGGTGTACAGATCCAGCCACCGGCGTGTTGGCCGTACCGCTGGTCAACTGGAACATAAAAGTTTTTGCCAGGCGCGATGATGCGCTCGAGGACAGCGTGTCCGTGGCGGGAGTATGGGCAATGGCGGCGGTGTCTGCTGCAGGGGGTTCGGCGACTACGTTGTTACCGGTCGCATGGGCTTCTTCTCTTTCTGCTTCCGCGGTGGATTCGGCTACCCCACTGCCTTCCAGCGGTCCATTGTAGATCCAGGCTTTCTTAAATTCTGTTTCGAGTCTGAGCCGGTAGGTGGTTTCGCGGGCTTGCTGTTTGTCTTTTGTTACCCTTACATAGACGTAGTACAACTTACGATTCGCATTGAAGGCATAGCGCGCCGGATAGTTGAGTTCGTGAACATGGGTCGTGAAATGTTCGGCGTTTGACTTGATGGCAAATCCTCCGACAACTACATAATAGTAAGGATATGATTGGCCCTGGGCCTGCGAACGGTTTATGGCAGCCGTCGTTACTAAAACTAGTATAAAAAAAATATTCCGTATCCCGGAAATCCTAAGCCTATTCCACTTCATTGACGCTGAAAGCTAGACAAAACTAAAAAGAATAAAATTGCTGGAAGCGCTGTTTTGAATTATTTCATACACGACTTATCAACACCTCATCGTTCAGCAACTTTATCACGACCTTGAGCCATTTAACAAATCAACCCACGCGATCATTTGTTATCCACGCTCGCAAATTGCTTCTTTAATTGATGACTATCTAAAAAAGTAACCCTGGTTTATCTTTTATGATAAAGCTTAACCTTAGGGTTTATGGCTGAGGGATCATGCGCCGTGTTGTTGTCATCTATGCTATCCGTCATATTCACGGATGCACAGTTTGATTCTATATATATGTACACACGAGGCGAACAAACCCTCGCCTTCCCGATGCCGATCTTGCAAACCTGACGACACAAACGGCTCTTTAATTCCCCTTGACTACGAGCTACCCGTGCGAAGCGGTCATCACCGCAAGTAAGGTTAGGAAGACATTTGATGGTGTAAACATAAAAGTTGACGGGATAGCATGCCTTTTTGGAACTTCTGTAGCCCAAAGGGTAGCGTTTGGCGTTCGTCCGCCAGGCATGTATTGTCTCCAAAATGGCCTTAATAATGGGGCAGGCGTCATTTTTGAGCGGTTATAGGCCTTTCCATTGTGTCATTTTGTGCTTACCCGTGTAGGTATTTTCCCTAATCTCCTCAAATTCTGGGTTTTCGATCTATTCTATTTGTACTGTTAAAACAAAACAAATCTTATGAAGAAGTTTACAACTGTCCTTTGCATCATGTTTTTTGCAAGCGTTGGTGCTTTTGCTCAAGGCGTTAGTGGTGGTATCAAAGCAGGTCTTAACCTGTCCAACATGACGTTCTCCAGCAGCGGCTATACCACAAGCCCCAGCTTTTCGCCTGCGCTGCACGGTGGCGTTTACCTCACAGCGATGTTCTCTGAACACCTCGGCCTCCAACCTGAAGTGCTCTTCTCCGGACAAGGCTACAAAGCAGGCGACCAAAAGTACGCACTGAACTACATCACCGTTCCGGTGTTGGTGCGCTACAATGTGAACAGCCTGTTGAGCTTCCACGCTGGTCCTCAAGTAGGTTTCCTGATGTCTGCCAAAGAAAAAGTTTCGTCCACCTCGACCGACATCAAGGACGACCTTAAGAGCACTGACATGGGCGTTGCCGCCGGTATTGGCATCGATCTGCCCATGAAATTGAATTTCTCTTTCCGTTTTGTAAAAGGTCTTAGCAACGTTGCCAGCAACGATGACAACACGAACGACGTAAAGGCAAAGAACTACGCCCTCCAATTTTCGGTAGGCTACAAATTGTTTGGCAAGTAATTGTGGTCGATCCTCTCGCAGGAGAGGGTTGAGTACCGTTGATCTGCTAAAACTGGAACGGTCGTGCACCTTGGTGCACGGCCTTTTCTGTTTTATATGGGTTACAAAATTAGCGTGGGGAATGTGCTCGCGTATCTCGCTGGGTTGGCAAGCAAATCCGTCGATCAAAAAATCTTAGTAAGGCTTTGCGTGCTCGCTGATCTCAGCCCATCCTCAATCAAAGTACACAACCGAAACCGTTCTGGCAGACGAGTCATAATAGATCGCGGCTACGCCGTCGCGATAGGCAACATAGCGCTTGTCTTCAAAACGAACGACGTGGTCCATTTCATAACAGTCAATGGCGTCGCGGACCAGGGCTAGCGGAGGGTCCAGACGTTGAAAGGAATTTTGCTGTTCGTTCCAGGCATAATAGAAGTAGTGATTGAGGCCAGGGCCTTCCATCATCTGCAGAATGGCCGTCGTCACCATCAAGCCGATGATACCGCCACCGGCGCCGCCCATACCGTTCTCATCATAGTAGTCACCCCAATGAACGATGTATTGGCCATCACGCTTCAACACCGCAAGCTGGGGCGTGGAGACGTTGGCCGCTTTTAACATGTTGGAAAATTTATGTTTGTGATGAATCACGTTCTTGCGACCATAACGGAAGTAGGCATTGAAATCGGGTTGTGCTGTCAATTCGCTTTTCGCGAGCTGGGCACGGGTGGCCAGGTCGAAGATATCGAGTTGGAATTTTTTCTTGGAGTGCAAAATGCGGAATAGCTTTCCATCGATCAGGAACGATCTGAAATCGGCGGCTTCGCTGGACGCGAGAAACGGTTTGAGGTCAGTAGTGCCGGTCTGTGGATCCAGTGTCATCACATACGTGCGGCTTCCCAGATCATAAATAACATAGAGTTTGTCATACTTGAACACTTTCACCTGGCTTCTTCCCTGGAATGTGTTTATTTCCGATGCATCGGTATAAAAATCTACCGACCCAACGGCGATCTCAGGGGCAATGGGTTGTGGCAGGTGGAAGCGTTTTTCACTCACCACGCGCATCCGGTTGATCTCCACCAGGGAAATTTCACTGCCCATTTCCCTGAACGCCACCACAAAAAGATTTTTGTCCACATAGCTCCCGATTATTTTTCCGTGCAGGAAAAGGGTGTCGGCAGCCTCCGTCCGGGCTTTTGTGGAGTCGTTGTAAATCCATGCCTTCAATCGGCGCGAGCGCGACTTTTCTTCAATGAAATACAGATAATCGGCATGGCCGAATCGCGCAGCCGCGAATACATCGGCGTCCAACGGATCGACCGAACGTACTGTAGAATCGGCAAGCCACACGGCGTGGCGGGCACGTCGTGAATCGTTGGGGATATCTTTAAACGAAAACAGCAGGCTATCGCCAAGACGGACGGCACTGAAATCCTTCAGCGTGCCCGTGGTGTGATGGGTGTACAAAATTTGCTGGCCTCTAGAAAAGAGCGGGCTAAGAAAAACCAGGATAAAGACACCTGGAAAAGTGCGGATCGTCATATATTGCTAAAAACAGATAAATTAAAACCGGATGTTGACCGGCAACGCCTACATCAATGTTAGCAAATTTTCAGAATTCTACACTTTGATAAATTGAAGAAATTACGCTATTGGCACCAAACTATCGAAGTATTTAATCTCATAAAGCTTTTGAACAGCCTCCTCCATTTTTTCCCTCGTTACCTCTTCAATAACGATCAGGCCAACCTCTGCGATTATCTTTTCAACAAACAAATCCTGTTGCAAACGCACGGGATCATAAAAGTAAACTGAAAATCTTCTTTTATCAGGCAAAATCACAATACCATCGGGGCGATAGCCTTTGCTAGGCGTTTCAAATTCGTCTCTTTCCGTGAAGCCGCCTTCAAAGATCAATATCGGGACCTCTCGCAGCTCTTCCATCACTTTGTATTGGTTTTATTCCTCTGGCCAAAGATGTCATTTTTTATAAAGCGTCACTCTTAAATGATTACATTTTTATTTTACGAGCGTAGCTTCTCTTTCATATCGCTCAGATTAAATGAGTCCTGGTCACCGAAATTTTCATAGGATGAGGTGATCACTTGTTCGCCCGCTTTTAGTCCATCCAAGACCTCGAAATTTTCGGTGTTTTTTCGACCAAGTTTAACACGGCGTTTCACTGCGCGATCTTCTCCTTCGACAACATACATCCACTCGCCGCCCGTGTCCTTATAGAACCCTCCTACCGGCACGAGCAGGGCCTTAATGGAATCTCCAAGCACAATCCTTAATCGCAGCGACTTTCCATCGGCAAGCTCGGGTGGCGTTTGACTTTTAAAAACCATATCCACATCAAAGCGACCATTCGTTACCGTAGCGTAAACGTTGGTGATTTCCAAGGTGTAGTCGGTGTTGTTCATCGTCGTGGTGGCAGTCAATCCCGCGACAATTCGGGAAAAGTAGAGCTCATCGATTGGGACTTTTACACTCGCAATATTTGTGACTGTGTCTTGTGATACGACTCCGGTTTGTGGAATAAATTCCGTAAACATGCCGGAATCTACCGCTGAAACGGCGAGGAGGCGTCCGGCTCCTAAAAAGCATTGTATTTTAGGTCTTCCGCTGGTAAAAAGCCACTCGTAAATTACAAACGCGGTTAGCATGGTAATGACGCTCCATATTATCTTCTTCATATAGCATAAACGTTATTTGACTCGGGCTCCCCAAAAGCATGCCGGAAAAAAATGACAGGAGAAACCACGTTATCCGAGGCTGATGATCACTTCTTGTTCGGTATTGAACAAGCCTGTCTCGCTTTCAATCATTGACCTCCGGTGTGCCTTCCAGGTCGCCGTGGAAGTAGCCTTGTGAAAGCCGGCCTTGGAGAAAAGAGGTCTCCTTCTATAAAGGGTTGGGCCGGGAGTACGAAAAAACATTAAATTGACTACCTGATGATCAACCAAGATGAGATATTGTCCAAGCCGGTCTCTTACGGGTTGGAAACCTGATCTTCGAAATCATTAAACTTTTGATCCTGCAAAAACATGAGTATCCGTTCATTGTATGAGAAGTTGCTCGAACCCTCGCAGCCGCTTATTGAAAGTATCGCCACCCTGGAAGGGGATATTATCATCCTCGGCGTAGGTGGAAAAATGGGGCCTTCCCTGGCAAAGCTCGCGAAACGGGCGATTGACCTGGCCGGCATGAACAAGCGGGTGATCGGCGTGGCGCGCTTTTCAGAACCCGGTCTGGAAGCCGAACTCCAACATCACGGCATCATCACCCACCAGGCCGACCTGCTCGACGATCAGGCGCTGCAACGGCTGCCCAACGTGCCAAATGTTCTGTACCTGGCCGGAACAAAATTCGGGACCACCGGCAAGGAGTCCTTCACCTGGGCGATGAACAGTTACCTCCCGGGACGCGTGGCAGAGAAATATCAAAAGTCGCGCATCGTTGTTTTCTCGACGGGCAATGTCTATCCCCTGGTGTCGGTTCAATCGAATGGCCCCAACGAAAGTCACCCTACGCAGCCGGTGGGCGAATATGCGCAGTCGTGCCTGGGCAGGGAACGGGTGTTCCAGTATTTCTCTCAAAAACATCAAACGCCCATCCTCATCTACCGGTTGAATTATGCCAATGATGTAACCTACGGCGTGCTCGCAGACATTGCGCTGAAGGTCAGAAACCAGCAACCCATCGATCTGCGCATGGGGTATGTCAATATTATCTGGCAACAGGAAGCAAACGAGATCGCCTTGCGTTCACTGCACCACTGCAGTGTACCGGCAAAGATCCTCAATGTGGCAGGGCCGGAGAAACTTTCCGTCCGCCAACTGGCCGTTGAATTTGGGAAGGTGTTTGACCTGGAGCCCGTCTTTACAAACCAGGAACAGGAAACTGCACTGCTCAGCGATGCCTCTGAAATGCGCCGGCTCTTCGGGGAACCATCGGTCTCCCTTCAACAAATGATTGAAGTGATTGCCGGCTGGATCGCGGAAGGCGGCAAACTTTTGAACAAACCAACACACTTCCAGGAACGGGAAGGAAAATTTTAAAATCATGACCCTCCCTACCCTCCCTCCTTCCATCAGCCAATTGCTCCGGGAAGGAACTGTTATACCGGCCCACCCGCTTGCCCTAACGAAAGAGCGAAGACTGGATGAAAAAAGACAAAAGCTGCTCACCCAATACTACATGGCTTCCGGAGCGGGAGGCGTGGCCGTGGGTGTGCACACCACGCAATTCGAAATTCGAAAACCCGAGATCAACCTGCTGGAGCCCGTCCTGCGCCTGGCATCCGAACAGATCCGCGACTCGGATCCCGGCAGACCTTTTATTAAAGTCGCGGGCATCGTTGGCCCAACGTCACAAGCCCTTCGCGAAGCGGAACTGGCTGTGAAGCATGGCTACCATCTCGGGCTGGTCAGCATGGGGGGACTGAATGATCAACGTGAATCCGATCTCATCAAACGACTCGAAGCCGTCGCAGAAATCATTCCGGTCTTTGGATTCTATTTGCAACCTGCGGTCGGCGGCCGATTGCTCTCGTACGATTTCTGGAAAGATGCTGCATCGATCCCCAATCTGTACGCAATCAAGGTCGCAGCCTTCAATCGCTATCAAACACTGGATGTGGTGAGGGCCGTGTGCGCGTCGCCGCGGTACGACGACATTGCGTTGTATACCGGAAATGACGATAACATCGTCGCTGACTTGCTCACCACCTATCGCTTTGACGTCGGCGGAAAACAGATTGAAAAAAAATTCGTCGGCGGACTCCTTGGACACTGGGCCGTCTGGACCGGCGCCGCCGTGAAATTGCTGAACTATATTAAACACTCCGGAAGCGACAACGGCGTGGTCAGCGAGTTGCTGAGTGTCGGCATAAAAGTAACCGACATGAACGCCGCGATCTTCGATTCCGCCAATGCTTTTCACGGCTGCATCCCGGGCATCCATGAAGTGCTGCGCAGGCAAGGGCTCCTGGAAGGCACGTGGTGTCTGAACCCGGAAGAAAAACTATCGGCCGGGCAATTGGAAGAGATCGATCGCGTGTGTCAGGCTTACCCCGGGCTAACCGACGACGAGCAGGTAAAACATTTTCTTGAAAAAGCGTTCTCGCATCCCCATTAAATTTACTGCATGCTGCGTGACAAGATCCAAGCATTGTCGGCCGAAATACTCCCGGACACCATCCGGATCCGCCGGCATTTGCATCAGCATCCTGAACTCTCCTTCCAGGAGCAGGCTACTTCAGCCTATATCAAGTCACGACTAGACGAGATCGGTATCCCCTGGCGGTCCATTGCCGACACCGGTGTTCTGGCAACCATTGAAGGAAATCTTCCCGCATCTAATGTCGTGGCACTTCGCGCCGATATGGATGCCCTCCCTATCCAGGAATTGAATGCCGTTGACTATGCTTCACAGAATCCTGGCGTCATGCACGCCTGTGGTCACGACTTTCACACATCATCACTGCTGGGGACGGCGACGATCCTCCAGCGTTGCAGGCATGAATTCAAAGGGACGGTAAAACTTCTTTTTCAACCTGCAGAAGAAGTATTGCCAGGAGGTGCAACACGGATGATCAAGGAGGGTGCCTTGCTCAACCCCTCTCCCAGCGCTGTCATTGGTCAGCATGCTATGCCCCGCATTCCCGCCGGCAAGATCGGCATCCGGAAAGGCAAACACATGGCGTCAATGGACTCCCTCTATGTTCGCATCATCGGCAAAGGCGGTCATGGCGCCGAGCCACACACGGTCATCGATCCCGTGGTTATTGCAGCGCATGTGATCATTTCCCTTCAGCAAATTATCAGCCGCTCGGCAAACCCCAGGGAACCGTCGGTGCTTTCCTTTGGGAAGGTGATCGCCAACGGTGCCGTCAACGTCATTCCCGATGAGGTTTATATGGAAGGCACCTTCCGCGCCATGAACGAAACCTGGCGCGAAAAAGCACTGGGCCTCATTGCTAACATGGCCGAGAAAGTTACATCGGCGATGGGTGGCACCTGCGAACTGCGCATCGACCACGGATATCCCGTTCTCGTCAATGAAGAAAAACTTGCCGGTCATCTCCGAGACTATGCCGTCGACTACCTTGGCGAAGAGAACGTGATCGATGAAGACATCTGGATGGCCGCCGAAGATTTTGCGTATTATGGGCAAGTGGCGGATTCGTGTTTCTACCTCTGCGGCGTGGGCAATGTTGAAAAAGGGATCACGTCCTCACTGCACACGCCGACGTTCAACATCGACGAGCGTGCGCTGGGCATGAGCACCGGGCTGATGGCCTACATGGCTTTGAAAAAACTCGGCAACTAACAACGAAGACGGCATGAGGTTTAGAAAAATGGAACGCAAAGATGTGCCGTCGGGACTCTCCTTGTGCCGAAGCGCTACCTGGAATCAACTGTCGCGCGACTGGGAAATCTTTCTCACGCTAGACCCGGAAGGCAGCCGCGTGTGCGTCGATGACGACGAAAATGTAATTGGCACGGTCACTACCCTCCGCTATAGCAATCATTTTTCGTGGATCGGGATGGTTTTGGTTGATCCTGCTCACCAACGAAAAGGCATCGGACTCAAACTCCTCGAACAAGCCCTCGAGATACTGAAGAATGAAGACAGCGTGAAGCTCGATGCCACCCCGGCAGGCCGGCAAGTCTATGTCAAACTTGGTTTCAAAGACGAATACAGTCTCAGCCGGATGTCGACTGCTTCCCTGAACACGCAACACCTGGTCGCCTCAACGGCCACGCCACTGGAACAGAACGATCTTGACAGCGTGAAATTGCTCGATCAAAAAGTGTTTGGTGCCGACCGCCTGCCACTCCTTCGCTGGATGATGGAGGGCGCGCCTGATCTGGCGTTCAAGGTTGGCAAAGGCAAGCAACTCAAGGGATATTGTTTTGGAAGACCAGGATACCGGTTTACACAGATCGGCCCAGTGGTTGCCATGGATGTCGATGTCGCCAAGGAACTAGTGTCTGCCGCGCTGATGCACTGTGGGAATAAACCGATGATCCTTGATGTGCCCTATCATGACGAAGCTTGGAATACTTGGATCAGCTTGCTTGGCTTCTCGGAGTTGAGGCCTTTTGTAAGGATGTATAAAGGCAAGAACAATTGGCCCGGTGTTCCTGGAAATCAATATGCCATCCTTGGGCCTGAGTTCGGATGACCCTCGCCCCAGCTCAGAAAATTTGCTGGAGCATATAAACGACAGCGGAAAAACCCAGCAAAATGGCCCATACCAGGAGCTCGCCTTTGAGGGCGGTTTTGAAACCGCGGATCAGTGTTTTCATCATATCTCAATATACGGATTTTCGCGATTAAAATTTGGCACGGGGAATTCAGTCGCATGGTGGGAACACTTGCACCCGTAATCAGCGATTTATACAAGAACTTCCTGTCGATGTATAAGCGCATCCGGATAGAATCTGGTCACCTTTGTCTAGCACAAGGCATAATCCCGTTAATAAGCGTATATAGATTACGAACAGGGTGGGAGAACAAAATCCCGCCCTTTAGTTTTTATATCCGGGAAACATATGCCTGGGATACCTTAAAGTCATTCGTTTATGGCGGCCAAATTTAAAGAGGGTGAGATTGTTTTTGAAAGAATACGCCCGAAAGACAAATTGATCATCGTTCGCCGCGATAACGGCCTCTATTATTGCAGGCCACCCAGTGGCTTACGCCGAAAAGCTCTCGTTTATATGGAAAGGGATCTGGTCGCGGAGAAAGAAGAGAACACCGCCACGGCCACAAAAATCCATCCGTGATCTACGCCCGTGTGAGGGCAAAGACTACAACATACCGACTTTGATTGCTGCACTTTTTTTAGATTCAATACATTGTAAACTGTTTAAAATAACATCATGGACGCAAAACAAAATAAGACAACCAACGAACAAAGTAAAACAGCTGCCGAGACCTTTACGGTTATCGGGAATTGGAAAACACTATCGAAACGTTTGCACGCAAAATTCGCTCAACTAACGGAGTCCGATTTGAAATTTGAAATCGGCAAAGAGGAAGATCTGATCAAACGCATAGAAACCCGGTTGCACAAGAAGAGAGATGAAGTTATCCAACTTCTTAACGCCGCACAACTGGTAAAACCGCACGTGTTGTAAACGCACGATAAGAAAGCCTACTACCGGCAGAAGAGAACGGAACTCCCCTACCGTTCTCTTTTTGCTTTAACCGGCACATCGCCGGCCGTGATCGTGAACGATGTAATAACAATTGACTTCGTTTCGAGCCTCCCCTAAAATGAAATGACCATGCCAACCGAGATGAACAATGAAATCAAAATGAAAGCCGACATAAAACTGGAAAGCGACATCCTCAGGGCAATGACGTGGGAGCCTTTGTTGCGAATGGAAAAGATAGGCGTAACGGCCAGGAAAGGTGTGATCACGTTAACCGGAAAGGTTGAAAGCTTTATGAAAAAGACGGAAGCGGAAGAAACCGCAAAGAAAGCAAGGGGCGTTGTGGCCGTCGTGAATGACATTGAAATACAACTTAACAACCAGACAACAAAACAAGACCACGAAATTGCCGCTGATCTTCAAAAGGCGTTCCGGGCCAACTGGGATATCTCCGCCGACAAAATAACCGTATCGGTTGAAAAAGGATGGATCACCCTGAAAGGCGATTTAGAGTGGAGCTATCAGAGGGATGCAGCCCAGGCGGCGACACGGCAAATCAAAGGCGTGACGGGCCTCACGAACGCCATCACCATTCGCAACGTGACGATTGATAAGATTGAAAAACTGGAAATCGAAAAAGCGCTTGTGCTCTCTTCAGCGATCGATGACCGGGAAATTCACGTCACGGTCACCGGCAACATTGTGTCACTAGGTGGAATCGTAAGCACTTTGTATGAAAAAGAACAGGCCGGTAGAATAGCACAGAACACTCCGGGTGTGGCGGGTGTAGAAAATGGATTAGCTATCGCGCCAGAGTCGCCTCAACCCAATCCTTAGTTTTCCTTTCTCCATCTTCTGGCTACTTTGTCCACGAGTTTATCGTAGGTCTCGTAGAATAGTTCAACCCCTCGTCTAAGGTAGGTTACACCTGCGAAAAAAATAATGCCCGCCAGTTTCCCGTAGTCTTTTGTTAGGAAAGCGTTTAACATAAAAAAAATGATGACGCCATATGAAATGGAGGAGACTACAACCAGCAGGATTTTCCTTAATCGGCCAGCGGTCGCTGCGGGTAAGAAGGAAATCAACCCGTTGGCCAGGATGAAGCCAGCCAGAATCATTCCGATTATAACCAACACGTCCTTGCCATCCCATCCGTAGTTGGAAATCCGGAATTCTTTTATAAAATCAATAACCGTCTCCATTCTTTCAAGTTCTTCATACTCCAGCATGTCCTTTTCATTAGCAGGGCTCCTACTGGAGACGCCCATACGGCGGCGTTAATATCTGCAGGGATTAACAGGCCGATTATGCAAAAAACCCCCCTAACTTCCTATTTTTGGGGTTTTAATGACCCAGAAAATTCTTTAATCGCCGAACTTGCGCAAACTTTCCGTTGTTAGCAACCGTATTGGTACTGAACATTTCCCTATACTTTTCGCATCCCCATGAAGATACTGTTACGCTATCTAAAGAATTATAAGTGGCTTATTGCCCTGGCCTTGTTTCTGGCCGCCACCAGCCAGGTTTTCTCCCTGCTGGACCCGCATATTACGGGAAAAATCGTCGACAACTTTATCGAAAAGAAGAGCGTCCTGTCAAGGGCCGATTTCATAAAAGGCATTCTCTACCTGGTGGGCCTCGGCATTGGGGCGGCCATGGTGTCGCGGATTGCCAAGAACCTGCAGGATTATTTTACCAGCATCGTGGTCCAGAAACTGGGCGCCAAAATGTATGCCGACGGGCTGAAGCATTCGCTGGAACTCCCTTACCAGACTTTTGAAGATCAACGCAGCGGTGAAACACTGGGGATCCTTCAGAAAGTGAGAACCGATTCGGAGAAGTTTATCACGCAGTTCATCAGCGTGCTCTTTGCCAGCATCGTGGGGTTGATCTTTGTTACGATCTACTCGCTGAGCGTGAGCTTTAAAGTGACGCTGGTCTACTTTGCTTCGGTGCCCATCATCGCCCTCACCAGTTGGCTGCTGAGTCGCAAGATCAAAGTCGTTCAGAAAAGCATTGTTAAGGAAACCACAGCGTTGGCGGGATCCACTACGGAGTCGCTGCGCAACATCGAGTTGGTGAAAAGCCTTGGACTGGCCAACCAGGAGATCGAGCGACTCAATAACACGACCTATAAAATCCTTGGGCTGGAGTTGAAGAAAGTAAAATATGTGCGGGGCATGAGTTTTCTCCAGGGAACTACCGTGAACTTTATCCGCAGCGTGATGGTGGTCATCCTGTTGCTGCTCATCTTTGACAACGACATCTCGGCCGGCAAATACTTTACGTTCCTTTTCTATTCCTTCTTTCTCTTTGGGCCTTTGCAGGAATTGGGCAACGTGATCATCGCTTATCGCGAGGCGGAAGTCTCGCTCTTGAATTTTGACCGCATCCTCAACCTGCCGAAGGAAGCAAAACCCAAGAATCCCGAGACCGTTGGTCAGGTGACGACGCTAAGCTTTAACGATGTGGGTTTCAAACATCAGTCGGCGAGCACGCATGCGTTGACTAATGTTTCCTTCTCCGTTCGGAGCGGTCAGACCATTGCCTTCGTGGGACCGTCCGGGTCCGGCAAGACTACACTGGTAAAATTGTTGGTAGGCTTGTATCCTCCCAAAGAAGGGACCATTCTTTATAACGACATTCCCAGCACCCATATCGATCTGAACGAACTTCGTGAAAAAATCGGGTTCGTGACGCAGGACACCCAGCTGTTCTCGGGAACGATCCGTGAAAACTTACTCTTCGTCCGCCCCGAGGCTACCGATGAAGAATGTTTGGAGGTGTTACAAAAGGCTGCTTGTCAATCACTGTTGGCCCGGGCTGATAAGGGTTTGGACACCGTGATCGGTGAAGGCGGTGTGAAAGTTTCTGGTGGTGAGAAGCAGCGGCTTTCTATTGCACGTGCGTTGTTGCGTCAACCGGATATTTTGGTTTTTGATGAGGCTACTTCTTCGTTGGATTCACTGACGGAAGAGGAGATCACGGAAACCATCCGCGAGGTTTCTGAGATCAAGGATCAGATCACGATTTTGATCGCACACCGGCTGTCGACCATTATGCATGCGGATGAGATATTTGTGTTGGAGCGCGGACATATTATTGAGTCCGGTAAACACGAAGAGCTACTGAGCGAGAAGGGACTTTATTATGCGATGTGGCGGCAGCAGATTGGGGAGAAGGTTACGGTGGACGCTTGATTTAGTGATAGCCCGAAGGCTGTAGGCATGGTGGGTATAAGTGAGAACACTTGCACCAGCAATTTGGTATATTGTACTACCAATAAAACCCACCAAATATGATTTCCATTAACCAATCTGTCGATCGTCGAAAATTTCTCCAGTCAACGGCGCTGCTCACTTCCGGAGCATTCGGGCTAACCGTCGTGCCGGCATCCATTGTCGCAGGGCCCAAGACATCCGCTGAAGACATGTCCAACATCATCGGCCCCATGGCCGGCTATGCGCCGCAGGTAGGCACACTGGTGTCCATGATGACTTGGATGCGCAATGTGATACTTTTCCCTGTCGCAGGGCTCACGGTAGAACAGCTGGATTATGTGCACGATGCAAAAGCTAACTCGATCGGCGCGATGCTCCTGCACCTCGCAGCGACGGAACGCTTTTATCAGCTGCACACTTTTGAGAACAAGAAGTGGGGCGAATGGCCGGAAGCCGATGTGAAACGGTTTTCAGCGGCCAGCGAACTGGGCGATGAGGGCCGCAAGAACATCAAGGGAAATCCTCTGAAATATTATCTCAGCACGCTGGAAGAAGTCAGGAGCAACACGCTGTCGGAGTTCAAGAAACGCGACGACGCGTGGCTGATGAGTGTCGACAAGGAGTGGTTTTGGGGACCCACCAATAACTACTGCAAGTGGTTTCACGTTTGTGAGCATGAATCCAATCACAACGGCCAGATCAAATGGCTCAAGAGTCGGCTGCCGGGCGCCAAGGCGGGTAATGATTGACCGTCCAACGACAGCGCGGCTCTATTACATTCTTATTTTGGTATATACGGTCCACCCGTTTCCCCCCACCCCCACTTGGGCATGGGCTCGTGTTCCTGTATCGGGTTTTCGTTTGTGTTCGAATTGAGGACCGCCAGGCGACTGCCCCATTCCAGGTAGCCCACGAGTGAGGAGCGGAATTCGGGATCGTCGGGCAAGCCAACCTCGTCGGCTGTTTCGAGGAGCAGGGCGATCCAGCGTTTTCTTTTTTTATCGTCGAGTTGTTTTCCGATGTGGTGGGCTACCATGTTGGAGTGGCTTCCGTGGTCGCCCTCCGTGTAGGCTTTGGGTCCGCCAAAAACTTCGGCAACAAAGTGAGCCACGTGTTTGGAATGTTCGGGCGACATGTTGGCAAAGACGGGACCGAGCAGCTCGTCTTTCAGCACTTTTTTATAGAAGGCGTCGAAGAGATTTTCGAAGGCACTTTGTCCTCCGGCCCATTGAAAGAGGGTTGGGATTTTGGGGTTGTTGGTCATGAGATAGTCAACGGAATGGGCGGGGGTTTTGTTCGGGAGATTCCTCTTTTGCGTTTGTCAATCTCCGCCCTCGTCGGTAATAATGAGATAATCATTCACTTTACGGAGGCTATAGAGTTGGAGCTCAAAAGTAAATGATACATAGGTCGGTTCACGGCCTTGCTCGCCCTCCAAGCCAATGACAGGTTTCTCTGTTTCTATATACTCATCCTTAAAATAGCTTTCGATGCCGCCCACATAGTTCAAAAAAACAATTGCCTCCGTCATCGAAAAATCAGGTATCATCACGACCGTGTTCCAACAGCATACAACGTAACTCCTTGCATAGGTGATACCATTGTTGTATACCTTCTGCAATTGGAAGGGCTCGTCTTGTCGTTGGTCCTTCACGGTTTTCAGCAAGCCAAACGCTCTGGCAAAATAATCCGGAAGGAATTCGCGCTGGCCATTGCTCAACGTTTTCAACGGTGGAAATTTCAACAGGTAGGCGTCAAATACATACCCGCTCAGGTTTCGATACCCCACCTCAACATACGAACCCCATACCATCACGGCTGGATTCTCCCGGCCGTCGGTAGTCGACGAGGGCAAGGCTTGGATAGGAACCCTTATATTCTCGTCGTCATGGAGCATCATCACCCGGTCGCCATAGCTCAGTGCACCGATCACCTTGCCGTCTTTGTCCCTCACTTGCAATTTTTTCAGGGTCCATACATACAGCGAATCACCCGCCATGTAGCGAGGCGCGGCCTGGACATGCTTGATGGAGAGACCGATAAACGCAAACAACCAAATTCTCATAACTGGAGCCGGCATGCCGCCAAACTTCAAATGTAGCGATTTCCGGTAACCGTGTTCTTAGGAGCCCAGCCATTTATTTACATAACACAGTGTTGTTTAGGGCTACCTGGCTTCATTTTTAAGCTCCTCACAACTTTTTTTTGCATTGGGTCATCTCTTTATGGAGGCCGCATACCATTTGCATCTTCTATTCGTGACTTCTTTTATGATTCCACATTCTGAGTAAAATGCTGAGCTTATGAAAAAGTATTTTCTGTTGATGCTGATGGTATCCCGCCTGGGCTACGGTCAGATGACTGAATTCAAGACCTATGCCAACGGTCTTATCTATAGCGAAAGTACGATGCAACGACTAGGCACCATTGTCGATTCGCTTAATCTCAAGTTCAAGTCGTGTGATCTCTCCCGTCCGTATTATTCGCTTTACCAGGGCCCTGGACACTTTGTGAACGTTCCTTCGAAAGAGGCGCGAAATCTAATTAAAGAAGGAATAGGCCTGGATGATTATGTCGAGAAGTTTGATAAAGAAACGGACAGCACCAATATCTGGATTGTGAAGATCCCCTTCACCAACTACAACGACGAGAAAATGATACAATATATAGGTCTTCCTTCTGGAAGACACGGCAGCCCATCGGTTACCGTAGTCTATAGCAAAGCGAGCGACGTGAACAGCGGTTGGGTCTTGAGCAAGCTCGGAAGCCGGGCCCTCTTTATAGAAAAACTTACCCACTATGAACTGCCTCAACCTTACGCGCGGCTTGTCCAGTATGTGGATTGCATGATCGACACCACCGCCGAGATTTTCTTACCAAAAGCCAAGTCCGAATTCTATCAAATGGTGGAGACAGGTTCGAAAGCAGACCAATATGTCCAGTGGGCCCGGAAATTTCCCGGTGCTCCGACGTACCCAGATTATGATAAACTCAAAGGGGATGCGCGCGATTCGGCCATGAGCATCTTCGACGACAAGTATCACAAGTGGGACAGTTTAAGACTTATCCACGTTGACCAGCACATGGCAAAGAAAACCTATTGGTCCACCCTCCTGGCCGATGCCACACAAGAAGCGCTCACCACCGGGAATACGGACGAGGAATTTGAATTCTACGTATCACGATATGGACCCCCCAAAGACGCTTTGCAACTGAAGAGGAGCCGTATCGTGGTGGGTAGATGCAGCATGGACCAGCGCCCGAGGGATCACGCGATGAACATTTGTTCCCTCGCCGCCGAAACGGCGCAGTGGGATATCTTTCTCCGCTCGCACCTCGACATCATGAACGACCGGTTTGAAAGAATGAGCGATGGCAGCTATGCGTGGGGCCAACGCAAAACGTATCTCCGGGAGTTGGAGAAACTGGATATCCCCGCCGTGGATCTCTTGCTGGGCACCACCTTGCGCGTACAGAACGTGAGCGACAATCACTACCAGAGTTCCATCGGCCGCGCCGGCCGGGCACTGTCGGATGCGGAAGACAAAGACGCGCTGGAGACACAGCTCACCGACATGATCTGCAACGCATCACTCGATCCCTATAACCGCTTGCTGACCGCATATCTCTTTAGCAATTATGCCTACAACCTCAGCGATAACGTGCGGAGGGACACCAGCTTGGAGAAACTTAACCATGCTGTTCGGACGTTGCCGGAGGATGCCCGGAGGGTTTGGAGTAAGAAATAAATGACGGAAGCCACCCACAGCCAGCCGACAAATGTCATTGAACAATAAAAGGCTTCATGCCGGGTTGGCGATGCTTTATGATGTGTTGCGATTTGCGGGGGAGGGTCGGTTTTGTACGGGTGGCGTGGTGTGGGTTGAGGGTGGCTAAGATGAGGCAGCCTGCGACTGGGACTGTCGGGATGGTGGGTACAAGTGGGAACACTTGCACCAGTCGGTAACATCATCCTTTGCGGGACACCATCCCCTGGCCTTCAAGACGCGGCCCAACGAGCTCCACTATTTCAATGTCATTTACATCGAGTACTTTCTTCTTCCCAGCCTCGTCCACGTACATTAGTCTTCTGCTTCCGTCGTCCAGGTAAACACTTGTAACCAAATCTTCAGATTTTATCTTTACTCTACAATCAACCGTTGTCAGATAACGAGAACCTCGCCTCCTACTATTGGAAATGAAAAATTTGATTATTTCGATCTTATCCTCTTCGCTTTTTCCGTTGTTCTTGTACAGGGAGTAAAATAGTCCCTTATAAAATTCTTCGTTGGTCCTTAAAATACCGCGAACACTTCCCTCGATATATGCATCCCGGCTGCTCTTGATCTCGGCAAACACGGCATCTCGCATAGCTTCAATGAGGTTGAACGCAAGGCTGGTGTCGTCAGCGCTAGCGATGCCTTCATCTCCATCAACACTAGCTGTCCATCCATCCCTATCCAAAACGCCCTTTCGTAAAAGAATTGAAATCAATTCTCCCAAATGCGATCCTGTTTGATCACTTTTTAAGAATTTCTGCAGGTCGGCAATCGCCAAATGTCTATTCTGGGCGTCTTGCTCATTTTCAATAATGGTGATGAAACCGCCTAAGGCTGAAATAGGATCAGCTTCCTTTTGAGAAACTAACATTTTGGACAAGCTAATCAATCGGGCGATTTGAGTTTTGTGTATTTGTCCCTCATACATTCCGTCCTGGTTATCAATCGATATAGTGGATCCAAGTTTTAACAAGTATTCATCAAGATATTGACGCAAGGGTGAATTCGGGTCCGCCTGAATTTTTTCAATCTCGGCGATCAATTCAGTTTTGTACTCAGGTGAGCTGAAACTAATTAAAAACATCAGGCATTCATGCCGAAGTTCATTGTTGGAAGTATGCTTTACCAATTTCTTAATGCTTTCCACCAATTTTGTGATCTGTGCCGCCGATTTGTCCGGCACTTCCGCGGTACTCAAAGTTTTAATGATGTTAATTGATTTTACCTCATCACTTTCGAAAAATTCCGAAAACAAATCGAGATATAAATTTTGCAGGTCGTCGTCCTCCAACTCACCCTCGATAATTTTTGATCTTAGGTTACCCAGAACACTCTCCAATTCTGTCTCGGCAACATCAGTCTTGATTGCCGTGAATAGAGCATCTTTGACCAAATCCTTTTTAACTTCTTCTTTAATGGCCGTTCGCATATCCGTGCACGACCGCCACCCGATGAACCCTAAGATAATGCTCAAGGCAATCGTCACTTTTTGAATGCCTCCAACAAATTTATCAATCCGCTTTTCTACAAGCTCCTGCACCGCGAGCTTGAGTTCGGGCGTCAAAGAATCGTCCGATTCCTTTTCCTGCTTTCCCATATGTCGTCTTAAAAAGAATTATGAAATTATCTAACCACGACAAGACGCTTTGGATCAACCGAGTTGCCGCCATGGCGTGGGGACCCCGCTCAGAATGATCTTAGATCTTGATTCAACGTCAGTTTTAAAAAGCACTTTCTATACAAATGAACGTCACCGACATCGGCAACCGGGCCATGAATTAGAGCAGAAAGAAAAAGTGGCGCCAACACAAGCGTACAACACAGTTGCTCGGTATTTACCCTTTAACGAGGACGACAGTGTCTCACATCGTATAATCACCTCATACCCAACAGATATATGAGGAGTTCAGTAACCGAATATACCAAACAGAAAAAACTGAGTCAATACCAAAATTCGGGGATTTGGTCTTAGGAGATTACGGTGGAGTGGCGCTCACTCATCAGTGGGCTCTCGTTCATGCATGATCCTTTCCTGGGTTTCGTTTCAGTTCGTGTTTAGCATATCCAGGGTCAGTGCTCTCGAAATTCGAGATGTCTTGGACAGCGTTGTAGATTTTTAAAAAACTTGCGCCTGCGACATGACGGAGGACTACCGCCTTTCGGCAAAACACTGGGTTTGAAAAATTGGTTTGAGTAATTTCCCATTACGCTGACTCAGTGTCAAACCAAACACTTGTAATGGTCACACAGACTATTTGTTTCGTTGATCCATTGCGCTATGTTTATAATATAGACTTGCGCTGCTGCTCTCCTCAACCCACCACACCAAAAAAATCTCCGACCACCCTTAAATCGCACTTTATCGCATAAACGACTCTTGCTGTTTCGTTTTCATGAAGTCTTTCCCTATCTTTTCACCGTTTGCGGTAACGAATGCCGTTAGATTGATTTCTGAAGAACGAGTTAGACCATACAAACCTGATCAAGGGTCTCAAGAAAGGAGACTCGCATAGCCTGGAGCTTTTGTTCCGGCGGCTATACCCGCGGCTGTGTGCGTATGCTAACAAGTTCCTCAATAATATGGACGAGTCGGAAGAGATTGTTCAAGAAGTGTTCTACCGGATTTGGAAAAATCGCGAACAACTGGATGAGAAGCAGTCGGTGAATGGGTACTTGTTTACGGCGGTGAAGAATACTTGCTTCAATACGATGGAACATCAGAAAGTGCAGGATCAATATGCGGCACTCTTGCAGACGGTGTATAAACCGTCGGGCGTTGACTTTAGTGCGCACGAGTCTTTTGTGGCCGAAGAACTCGAAAAAGATTTTCAGCGTGCGCTGGAGCATCTGCCACCCGAATGCCGCAAGATCTTTGAGATGAGTCGCTTTGAGGGATTGAAATACCAGGAGATCGCCGAACGGCTGAACATCTCTATAAAGACGGTGGAGACACAAATGGTGCGCGCCTTGTCCAAGATCCGGCTCGACCTGAAGGACTATCTCACCCTGCTCATCATCACCCTGCTCAATCAAAATTAGACGACACCGCTCAATAATAAGAGCGTAGACCGCGGGTTGCTTGTGCGACCGGCCTGGCTCTTTTTGTGTCTTTTATAATACGTTTCATGTGAAGCGTCGTTTATACAGCCCGTTATTACATATCTGTACATAACAATACTTGTATATACAGTCAGCGCTTCATCCTCCCCGTTGCCATTCATTCTTTATGCTGTGCGTGTCACGATCACTTTAGTGTATGGTGTACACGTACTGAATTACGTGTGACAACTTCGGTTTGATCTTTTTTTCATCATTTCAAAAAAAGTCTGCAATCGTTGTCAGGGGCAAATTCAATCTGCCTGTAGTTAAAGGTATAGCAGTTGATAAATCGTAGATATGGATCAGACGCCACAGGAAATAAAAGCATTGATCATTCGGTTCTTACAGCGTGAGACCACGGAGGCGGAGATCGCCGTGTTGCAGGCGTGGATCCGCGAAGATGATGTCCATCGCCAGTATTTTGATGAGATCAATGTCACCTATCAAACCACTGTCACCCTGGGGAGATTTAACCCTGAAAAGATCGACGCCGCTTGGAAATCGCTTGACCAACGCATCCGCGAAGACAAAAAATCAAATCAACGCTTCCTATCCCCCATCCTGCGTCGCACCTTTCTTAAGGTCGCGGCGACCATATCCCTCATTGCCCTTGTCAGCTACGTCTTCCATACCTATTGGACCCAAAAAACGCTTTCAAGAGGTGCGGTGGTCTATCATTCCAAAAACCTCAGCACCCGCGTGGACCTTCCCGATGGCAGCAAGGTATGGTTGAACACCAACAGCTCGCTGGAATATGACAACGGCTTTGGCATTGTGCATCGCAAGGTGGTGCTCACGGGGGAAGCGTTCTTCGATGTGGAGAAAAGTCAACAGGATTTTATCGTCAGCACAAAAACCATTTCCATCTATGTGAAGGGCACGCGGTTCAATGTGCAGGCCTACGACGACTCCGACGTGAGGACCACGCTGGAGGAAGGGAAAGTAGAATTGAAAGTGAAAGGCGGCCAGGAGCTTTACGCGATGCGGCCCGGCGACCAGATCACGGTGAACACCGAGCTGAAAAAAGTGGTGAAAGACAAAGTGGATCCTTCCGACTACAGCGCATGGAAAGAGGAGCGCCTCGTCTTCGACAACGTGCCGCTTTCCGAGATCGTGCTCAAGCTGGAAAATCGCTACAAGGTGAACATCGTCATCGACACGGCCCTGGCGCAGCGCGAGCGGCTCACGATGACCATCGAACACGAGACCATCGATGAAGTGATGGAGCTGATCCGGCTCTCGTCGCAGATCAAATACAAAAAGGAAAAGAGTCAAATCGTCATTTATGAATAACTAAAAACACTCGTCAAACTCCAACTTAACCCTAATCGCTATGAAGTACTTCTATCAATGTTTGCACCCGCGGCCTATGCCTCCGGGGCGCACGAAGTTGTTTAATCGTTCTCTCCTGTTGGTGATCGTGCTCCTGGGCCTGAGCCCTGTGCATGTCCTGGCGACCACGCACCGGCAAGCTTTCTTTTCCATTGAACTTCATTTGAAAGACGCCACGCTGAAAGAAGCATTGCGCGAAATCGAGCGCCAGACCTCCTACAGTTTTGTGCTCAACGAAAGCAAATTCAAATATGCGACCCGCCGTGTCACGCTGGTCATGAAAGCCAACAACATCGAGGAGGTCCTCGACACGTTGTTGAACGGCACTAACATCACCTATCAGATCCGGAAAAAGCAGATCACCCTCATCCCCCCGAAGGATGATCGCATGCAACTCATTCCTCTGGCCGATTCTGGCGGGGGATTTTCCGGCCTCAATCTTCAGTTCAACACGGGCGATCAGTTCCCCGGCATGGCCGTACCTGATTTCGCTGTGAAAGGGACCCTCACCGACGAAGGTGGCAGTCCCCTCCCGGGCGTGAACGTGTTGGTGAAAGGAACCACCGTCGGCACCGTGACCGATTCGGGTGGAAACTTTTCCATCAATGTGCCCGACGAGAATGCCGTTCTCGTGTTCAGCTTTATCGGCTACGAGACGAAAGAAGTTGCTGTGAACGCACAGAGCAGCATCGCCGTTTCGCTTGCTCCCGACACGAAAACGTTGGAGGAAGTGGTGGTGATTGGCTATGGCACGCAGAAGAAATCGGACTTGACCGGATCGGTGGGAACCGTGAAGGCGGAAGATATCCAGGAGCGCCAGTTGCCTTCCGTGTCGCAGGCGCTTGCGGGTAAAGTTACGGGCGTGGCGGTGAACATCAACTCGGGTCGTCCGGGTGGACAAACCAATGTGCGCATTCGCGGATTCAGCTCCATCAGCACATCCAACAACCCTTTGTATGTGATCGACGGTGTGATCATGCCGGTGGGTACGCAAACCAACGGTTCGTATCCTTTGAACAACGCCATCGACAACATCAACCCCAGCGACATCGCGTCCATGGAAGTATTGAAAGATGCTTCGGCTACGGCGATCTATGGCGCACGCGGTGCCAACGGTGTGATCCTCATCACCACCAAGCGCGGCAGCACGACGGGTGGCAAGGTATCGTACGACATGCAAATGAGTGTGCCCACCATCGGCCCGAACCGTGTGCACATGCTGAATGCAAAAGAGTTCCTGGCCACGGAACAATTGGGTTGGGACAACATCAAAACCTATGATCCCGCCGGCTGGAATCCTGCCACACAAACACACTCTTCGGGACGACGCAATCCCGCATTGGACCGCACGAACCCTGCACTCTTCGATGCCAACGGAAACCCGCTTTATGATACCGACTGGTTCAAGGAATCGACGCAAAATAAAATGTCACAAAACCATCAGCTGTCGTTCACCGGTGGCAACAAAGACAATTCGTATGGCGTGTTCCTCGGCTATCGCAACGACAACGGGTTGTTGTTGAATTCTTACCTGAAGCGTTATTCGGGAAGATTTGTGTTCGACAGCCAGTTGAAACCCTGGTTGAAAGTCGGCGGAAGCCTGGGCTATAACAACCAGGAGGAAAACATTGTGGACTTTGGCACGGGTGGTCTGAACTCGGTGCGGATGATCACAGAAGCGTTGCCGATTTTGCCGGTGCGCTATCCCGATGGCACGTTCTCGCATAACAAGAATTATTCGTCGTCTATGGAAGGCGGTCAGAACCCGGTTGACCTGATGACGAGTAGAAAATATATCCTGTTAAGCCGGACCGTGCTTGGCAACGTTTACGCGAACATCAAGATCGCCGAAGGACTGGAACTGCGCTCTACCGTGGGCACGAACATCCTGGAGCGGGAACAAAATCAATACGACGGACGCCCTGCACCGGAAACGCCTTCGTATGTATATCCCGACAACCAGAAAGGATCGGCCCGCGTGCAGAACAACCGCGAGACCTTCTGGTCGTTCGAGAACTACCTGACCTACAACAAGCAGTTTGGCGACATTCACAGCCTGACGGCACTGGCCGGTATCTCCTGGCAAGAAACCAACATCTACTGGTTCCAGGCCCGCTCGCAGACCTTCATCACCGACTTCCTCGATACCAACAACCTGGGAAGCGCGGCGAACTTCCTGCCCTCGCCCCCGGTAGAATCCAACCGCAGCCGGTTTGCTTTCAACTCCTATTTCGGACGGGTCAACTACGCCCTGAAGGAAAAATATTTGCTGACCGTGACCGGTCGTATGGATGGTTCATCCAAATTTGGTGAGTCCAACAAGTATGCGTTCTTCCCTTCGGCCGCGTTGGCCTGGCGTGTCACCAAGGAGCCTTTCCTGCAAGACAACCCGGTGATCTCGAATTTGAAAGTGCGCACCAGCTACGGCTTCACGGGCAACTCGGAAATCAATTCCTATTCCGCCCTTCCCTCCCTGCGCACGGTGACCGGCGTGGCTAGCAATGCCAAGACCATCGGGGTGGCATTGAACCGCCTCGGCAATACGGATTTGCAATGGGAGAAAACGGCACAAACCGATATCGGTGTGGAGTTGGGCTTGTTCCAGAACCGCGTCAACATCGAAGCTGACGTCTATTATCGCAAGACCACCGACATGCTGTTAGATGCACCGTTGCCGACCTCGTCGGGCTATGCGTCGATCGTGCGCAACGTGGGGAGCATGGAGAACAAGGGTATTGAATTGGCTTTGAACACGGTGAACATTCAGACCGACAATTTCACCTGGAACACCATCTTCAATATTTCCGTCAACCGGAATAAAGTGCTGAAGCTGGCGACCCCTGCTCCTATTTTTGGTGTGGGCAATCCCAACTTCACCAACCAGACCGGTGTGATCAAGGAAGGCGAGCCGGTGGGTTCGTTCTGGGGACTGGTGCGCCTGGGCACATGGAGCACAGCCGAAGCAGCCGAGGCCGCCAAATACGGTGTGAACAGCTATCGCGGCACAGGCAAGCCCATCTTGCCGGGCGATGTGAAATACCTCGATGTGAACGGCGACCACCAGATCAACGACGCCGACCGCATGATCATTGGCAATGGCAATCCGAAGTCGTATGGATCGTTCATCAACACCTTGAAGTACAAGAACTGGGACCTGACCCTCGACCTGCAATATTCGTATGGAAACGATGTGTTGAACATGACGCATCACTCCGGCGAGGACCGCACGGGTCTGGCCAACAGCTTCAACTCGGTGTTGGGAGCCTGGACACCTGAAAATCAGAATTCAGACATTGCCGCCGTGCGCGACTCCAAGGCCGGCTATGTATCGAACGTGGACACGCATTGGCTGGAAGACGGATCGTTTTTGCGCGGACGGAATTTGCTCATCGGCTATTCGTTCAACTCGAACATGACCGAGCGGTTGCACATCAGCCGCCTGCGCATCTATGCGTCGACGCAAAACTTTTTCCTGAAGACCAACTTCACGGGCAACGATCCGGAAGTGTCGACCTACACCAACCCGTTTGCACAAGGGCAGACCTTCTTCGACTATCCTAAACCGACCACGTATATGCTGGGCCTGAGCCTCGGTTTATAATCAACCCTAAACAACAGAAAGATGAAGCGATTCAATTATAAACATACGACCCACCTGTTGCTTGCGGGCAGCTTGTGGTTGGCGGCAGGATGTTCGGATTTTCTAAACGAAAAAGATCCTTCGAACATCGCACCGGCCACGTTTTTCACGGTGCCCGAACATGCCCAAGCCGCAGTGGACGGCACCTACGAGAACCTGCGTTTTCACGGTGACGGCGCCGGTATCTTTTCGGCCAACTTCCAGATGCTCGACGCGTTCAGTGGCACGGCCGAAACCGAAACCGGCCAGAACTCTGACCTCAACAACCTGTACAGCTTTCAGCACACGGGCGACAACCTGCACCTGAGTCAGTGGTGGCGCCAGTTGTATGAAGGCATTGGCAATGCCAACCTCGCCATCGAGAAGATCCCGACCATTCCTGCCATCAAAGAAGCCGATTCCAAAAAGTGGGTGGGACAAGCCAAGTTTCTCCGCGCTTTCCACTACTTCTGGCTGGTGCGCCTGTGGGGTGATGTGCCGCTGCTGACCAAGCCGATCTATAGCTACACCGCCCCGGAAGTAACACCGGGCCGTGCCACTGTGGCCGAGGTGTATGCCCTGATCGAAGCCGATCTGTTGGACGCCGAAAATGCAGGGTTGCCCTGGACCGATCTGGCGGGAAGAGCTTCGCTGTCGGCCGTGAAATCGCTGCTGGCGAATGTGTATCTGACCGAGGCGGGTTACCCGCTGAGCAAAGGCGGCGAGTATTATCAAAAGGCCGCCGCCAAGGCGAAGGAAGTGATCGACTATTCGATTGCCAATCCTGGCCAGGTGAACTTGTTCGGCTCCTACGACGATCTGCACAACAATGCGACGGAGAACCGGATCGAACACATCTTCCAGATCCAGTATGCGGCGGGTATCGCCAACAGCAACTACCAGTCGTATTTCCTTCCCAACAACACGAACATCACGGCCTCGGGCGAAGTGGGCACCACGGTTCCCACAGCTTCCTTCCTGGATTCGTTTGAAGCCGGCGATAAGCGCGTGGAAGAGAAACAATTTTTCTTCTCGTCGTATTATGCCGGTGGCGATGGTGCCGTGTTCCCGTTGAACAAGCCCTATATCTTCAAGCATTTCGACGTGATCGCCAATGGCTCGCCGGGGAACTCAGGTACCGGCAATGCCGGCTTGAATTACCCTTTGATCCGGTTTGCGGAAGTGCTGCTGACGTATGCAGAAGCGCAAAATGAATCCGGGGGTCCTTCGGTAGAGGCTTATGCGGCCGTGAACCGCATTCGCAGCCGGGCGAACCTGGCCGATCTTTCCGGTCTGTCGCAATCGCAATTCCGCGAGGCGGTGTGGCGCGAACGATGGCACGAGCTGTGCTACGAGGGCATCACCTGGTTTGACATGGTGCGTTTGCGCAAAATTTACAAGGACGATACCAGCACTTTCGAAGATTTTGTGGGGGGCACCCTGAGCACCGCCGTGGTGCTGCAACAGAAACATTTGCTGCTGCCGTTGCCTGCAGGCGATTTCCGCAACAATCCGAATCTGCGGCCCGATAATCCGGGTTGGTAGAACAAGACAGACGGTCTTGAAATAATCCTAGTTTGGTTGATCCCTGCTCGCGGAATGTTTTCGGGGCAGGGATTTTTTTCTTAGCTTTCCCCGGGACTGTCCCTATTGATTTGATCATCACATCATTTAATGGTGACGTTCATATAAAACCACATTCAGCTCTTTGGAAAAGAAGTACCTTTAATGTAAGCTCAATAAATATCTATGCCCGAATTTCAAATCAAGAAAACTCAGAAGGCCTACGACGTGTGTATCGTGGGTTCCGGCGCCGGCGGCGGAATGGCTGCTTATGTATTGGCCAATGCCGGAATTAAAGTGGTGTTGCTGGAAGCCGGCCCCCTGTATGATCCTGCAAAAAATGTCACCCAGCTAAAATGGCCCTGGGAGTCGCCCCGCCGCGGTGCGAGCACTCCCCTGCGCAATTTCGGTGACTTCGATGCGGCCTATGGTGGATGGGAACTGGAAGGCGAGCCCTACACCCACAAGAATGGCACCGAGTTCGACTGGTTCCGTTCGCGCATGGTCGGCGGTCGCACCAACCACTGGGGCAGAATTTCATTGCGTTTCGGCCCCAAAGATTTCAAACACCGCAGCCATGATGGACTCGGCGACGACTGGCCGATCGGCTACGAAGATGTGGCCCCTTTCTACGACAAAGTAGACAAACTGGTGGGCGTGTTCGGCTCGATAGAAAATCTGCCCAACGAACCCGACGGCATCTTCCTGCCCCCGCCCAAACCACGCCTCCACGAGCTCTTCATAAAAGAAGGCGCGAAGAAAATGAATATCCCCGTGATCCCTTCACGGCTCTCCATACTCACCAAGCCCATCAACAAAGACAGAGGACAGTGTTTCTATTGCAGCCAGTGTAGCCGCGGCTGTACGGTGCACGCCGACTTTTCTTCCTCTTCCGTGTTGGTGAAACCGGCCATTGCTACAGGCAATGTCGATATCATCCCCAACGCCATGGTGCGCGAAGTGCTCACCAACGATGAGGGTAAGGCAACCGGTGTTTCGTTTGTGAACAAAGACGACAAGCAGGAATATTCCGTGACCGCAAAGGTCGTGATCCTGGCGGCCAGCGCTTGCGAATCGGCTCGTTTGATGCTGAACTCCAAGTCGTCGCGCCACCCCAATGGCCTCTCCAATTCCAGCGACGTTGTTGGTCGTTACCTGCACGATTCCACCGGCGCCGACATGGGGGGTATTATCCCCAAACTGATCGGCCGGAAGCGTTACAACGAAGATGGCGTAGGCGGTATGCACGTATACACACCGTGGTGGCTGGACAACAAGAAACTGAATTTCGCCCGAGGCTATCACATCGAATATTACGGCGGCATGGGCATGCCTGGCTATGGATTTGGATTTGGCATGCAAGGCACGAACGGCAAATACCCCGGCCGTGACGGCAAGGTAAAAGACGCCGGTGGCTATGGCGCGTCGCTGAAAGATGACTACCGCTACTTCTACGGCGCCGGCTTCGGCATGTCGGGACGTGGCGAGGCCATTGCGTTGCGCGACAACTATTGCGAGATCGATCCGAACACCGTCGATAAATACGGTATCCCCGTATTGCGCTTCCACTACAAGTGGAGCGACCACGAGATCAACCAAGCCAAGCACATGAAGGAAACCTTCGCGGAGATCATCCACAACTCCGGTGGCGTAGTGACGTGGGGTAACGATGGCACAAAGGAAAATCAATATGGCCTCGAAGCACCCGGTCGCATCATCCACGAGGTAGGTACCACCCGCATGGGCAACGATCCGAAACAATCGGCCCTGAACAAATACAACCAGGCGCACGAATGCAAGAACCTGTTTGTGGTGGACGGCGGACCGTTTGTGTCGCAAGCCGACAAGAACCCGACCTGGACCATCCTGGCCCTCTCCATGCGCGCATCCGAATACATTATCGACGAACTGAAAAAACAAAATCTATAATCTACCATTATGGACAGAAGAAAATATTTAAAAACCCTTGCCGTAGGATCCGTTGGCGCCGGTGTGTTGCTCGAAGCCTGCAACACAGACAAGAAGCCTGAAGCTACCGCAGCTCCCGCGGCAACAGAGTTGAAGTACGATCGCAACGCAGCCGAAGTTATACGCGAGGCCAAACTTCAGGCCGAGACCTTCTTCGATGCGCACGAAATGAAAACCATCACCGTGCTGGCCGACATCATCATCCCCAAGGATGCCACCTCGGGCAGCGCCAGCGAGGCGGGTGTACCGGATTTTATCGCCTTCATCGTAAAAGATATGCCGCGCTATCAAACACCGTTGCGCGGTGGTCTGAAATGGCTGGACCTGCAGTGCATGAACCGCTTCAATGCAGACTTTGCCTCCTGCACACCGGCACAGCAGATTGAGTTGGTGGACCTCATCGCCTATCCCGAAAAAGCAAAACCCGAACACCAGCAAGGTGTTGCTTTCTTCAACACGATGCGCGATCTGACCGCCACCGGATTTTTCACCAGCAAGATGGGCATCACCGATCTGGGTTACGTGGGCAACCAACCTAACCAATGGAACGGCGTGCCGCAAGATGTGCTGGATCAGTATGGCATGAAGTACGATGAGCGCACGCTGGAGATCAGCGTGAAGTTCGACGCGTAAGCACGACCTTCGATACGTAGAAAAGGAACAATCAGAAACCCCAAATAAGACGTATGCCTTTAAAGAAAACGACCATTCCTTCGGTAAGCCGCAGGAATTTCATGAAGCAAGCCGGGCTTGCTGCAGCGGCCTTTACCATTGTGCCCCGTCACGTGCTGGGCGGTGTGGGATATAAGGCCCCCAGCGATAAAATTTATGTAGCCGGCATTGGTGCGGGCGGAAAAGGCGAAGGCGACATTGCCCAGTTCGCGAAAAGCGGCAAGGCAGAGATCGCATTCCTTTGTGATGTGGACGATCGCCGCGCGGCGAAATCCGTTGCTGCCTTCCCGAAAGCCAAGTACTACAAGGATTATCGCATCATGCTTGAAAAAGAACACAAAAGCATCGATGCCGTCTCGGTTTCCACACCGGATCACAACCACGCCGTACAGGCCATGGCCGCCATGCAATTGGGCAAACACGTCTACGTTCAAAAACCTTTGACGCATGACATCTTTGAAGCCCGCGCATTGACGGAAGCTGCCAAGAAATACAAGGTCGTTACCCAAATGGGCAACCAGGGCTCGTCCGGCGACGGCGTGCGCCAGTTGATGGAGTGGTATAACGCCGGCACCATCGGCGACGTGCACACTGTCTATTGCTGGACTAACCGACCCGTATGGCCGCAAGGCATAGCGTGGTCCGAAAACAAAGCGCAGGTCCCCAAAGAATTGGATTGGGATCTGTGGCTGGGCACCGCCCCCTACAAAGATTTTGTGGACAAGCTCGTTCCTTTTAACTGGCGCGGCTGGTGGGACTATGGCACCGGCGCCCTGGGCGACATGGGTTGCCACATTGTGGAACCACCGTTCCGCGTGCTGGGCTTGAAATATCCCACGGACGTTACCGCCAGCGTCGGCAGCGTTTACGTTGACGAATTCAAACGCGGCTACTTCCCCGACAGCTGCCCTCCTTCTTCCTATGTGATCCTGACCTTCCCCGGCCAGAATGGCAAATCGGATATCAAGATGCACTGGATGGATGGCGGCATTCAGCCCCCCAGACCCGAAGAACTGGGCCCCAACGAAACGATGGGCGACGGCGGAAACGGCGTGATCTTCATCGGCACGAAAGGTAAGATGATGTGCGGCACCTATGGCATGTATCCCGGCCTGCTGCCCACGTCCAAGAACAACGAAGTGAAGATAGCACAAACCATCAAGCGCGTTCCCAATGGCGCAGAGGGTCACTATGCACAATGGGTGGAAGCGTGTCTCGCCGGCTACGGCAAGATGGAAGTGAGCTCACCCTTCGAGATCGCCGGTCCACTGACCGAAACGGTGTTGATGGGCAACCTCGCGATCCGCAGCCACGACGTGCGCTATCCGAAGAAAGACAAACCCGATCAGTTCGACTACCCCGGCCGCAACATCAAGCTGCTCTGGGATGGCGCGAACATGAAGGTGACCAACTTCGACGACGCCAACCAATTTGTGAAACGCGAATACCGCAACGGGTGGAAGCTTTCATAGACTGAAGATAAATTACTTCGAAGAGAGGCTGCTCATTTGGGCAGCCTCTTTGTTTTCATAGCATTCATGTTTCATAGAACAATTCACAGTAGCCATAACGTTGTAAACAGTTATTAATCACTAGTTCTTAGTCTTGAGTTGAGTGACGAGGATTAACTACTTAGGACTAAGTACTCACGACTCATTCGACAAGTGCCTTTTGTCGAAAAAAAATTATCAGCTGTTGCCCTGAAATTATAAGATATTACTCCTTTCTCGTTTTTCGCCGACCAACCAAGACAGGCGCGTTTCTTTTCTTGTGGATTTTGTGTAATTTTTTAGTGTCAAAAAAAATCATTCACGCAAAACAACCCGATCATGCCTCTGAAGAAAAAAGAAATCCCATCCCCGCATTCAATTTCCCGAAGAGACTTCATTCGTAATGCAGGGGTTACTGCCGCAGCCTTCACCATCTTGCCCCGGTTTGTGTTAGGAGGCAAAGGCTATGTTCCGCCCAGCGACACACTCTACATCGCCGGCATTGGTGTGGGTGGTAAAGGGGAGAGTGATCTTACAGGATTTGCAAAAAATCCAAAAGCCAGGATCGCTTTTCTATGCGATGTCGATGATCGTATGGCCGTAAAATCAAAGACCAATTTCCCGCAAGCGAAATACTACAAAGACTTTCGCGTGATGCTCGACAAAGAAGCCAAAAACATCGACGCCGTTTCGGTTTCCACACCGGACCACACCCATGCCGTGGCCGCCATGGCTGCCATCCAACGCGGTAAGCACGTGTATGTGCAGAAGCCCCTCACCTACTCCATCTTTGAAGCACGCGAGTTGGCTGCGGCCGCTAAGAAATATAAAGTGGTAACACAAATGGGCAACCAGTATGCCTCCGCAGACCATGTGCGCACCGCCAAGGAAATGATCGATGCCGGTCTTATTGGTGAAGTCACCAAAGTACAAACCTGGACCAACCGCCCCGTGTGGCCCCAAGGCATCCCGACGCCAACCGGAAAATTCAATGTGCCCGCCGAACTCGATTGGAATTTGTGGCTTGGTCCATCCAAGCTCATCGACTACAACCCGGCCTATCTTCCTTTCAACTGGAGAGGCTGGTGGAACTTCGGCACCGGCGCCCTCGGCGACATGGCCTGCCACATCATGGACGCCGCCTTCCGCATCCTGCCCATCGACTTCCCCACCGAAGTAGAATGCAGCACCACCACCGCATGGTCGGGATTCTTTGAAGAAGCCCACTACAACGAAAGCTGTCCCGCCTCCTCCATCATCTACATGAAATTTCCCCGCAAAGACGGCAAAGGCGACATCCAATTCTCCTGGACCGACGGCGGCCTCTTGCCAAAACGCCCCGAAGAATTACTGCCCAACGAACAACTGGGCGACGACGGAAACGGCTACATTTTCGAAGGCACCAAAGGCAAGCTGGCCGGATGCTACAACACCGCACCCACCCTCCTGCCGACCTCCCTCATGAAAACCGTGACCCTACCCAAACAAACCATCCCCCGCATTCCCGGCGGCGAAGAAGGCCACTACACACAATGGGTAGAGGCCTGCCTGCAAGGCTACGGCAAAATGCAACTGAGTTCCCCCTTCGAATACGCCGGCCCATTCACCGAAGCGGTCTTAATGGGCAATCTCGCACTACGAAGCTACGCGATGCAAGGACCCAATGGCACCACGCCGGGCAGGAAGACGCTGTTGTGGGATGCAAAGAACATGAAGATCACAAACTTTGATGAAGCGAATCAGTTTGTGAAGCGGGAGTATCGGGAGGGGTGGACGCTGTAGTCGGGAGACTGTTAATTTAGTAGTCAGTAGTCAGTAGCCAGTAGTCAGTAGCCAGTAGTCAGTAGTCAGTAGTCAGTAGCCAGTAGTCAGTAGTCAGTAGCCAATAGTCAGCCGTCAGTATTCAGAATCCAGTAGTCAGGGTCTAGTAGCCAGTAAAGAGAAATTAGTAGTCAGTTGTCAGTGCTAAAAAGTTTGGAGCCAGGGACCAGGAGTTTTTAATGCAGATTTCTCTTGCATTTTTTCTCCCGGTTCCCGGCTCCTAAGCTACGGACTGGCTACCGGATTCCTGCTACTTACTACTGGCTACTGACTACTGGCTACTGACTCCTCCTTTCCAACTCACACCAGCTTTAAAAACTGACTCACTTTCCACTGACCATCCAACACCATCGCTCTATCCATCTTAATACGATATTCTTTTGCTCCCGAAGCAAACACGATCGTTACGGGCACGGCTCCGAATCGTTCGGACGTGTTCTCTGTCAATTCTATGCCGACGTAGCGGATGGATTTCCAGTCGATGCCTTTTTCTTTGCCGCGTTCGAGCAGGGATTCAAAGGAAGCTTTTACGGCGGGCAAGAGGTTGGCATGGTAGGTGCGTTCGAATTCGGATTGCGCGTCTTGCAGCGAGCTGCCGTAGATCTCGGCGCTTTCTTCCATGACGGCGTGGAAATCGGACACGGTGGGAAACAAACTCGCGTAGTGTTCGGCTGACGACTCGCGGAGGGCGGAGACCACGCGCTCGGCCATTTGTTCGGAGGTGGCGGTGGTGATTGTTTTTTCAGTTACCATAGGGTTTGATACAAATGCGGTGAGTGAGAGGGACAAGGCAGCGAAGGTGATGACAGTTGTTTTCATTTTGGGTTCTATTTTTTGAAAGAGGGTTTTGTTCTTGTGATCAATAGTGAGTTAAGACAAGGCTAAGTCTTACAACTCTGTAGGCGGCACCGGTGTGGGCACCAGGTTTTCCACGGGAGGGATCGACTTCAGGTAGGTGAAGACAGCGAGCAAGTCGTCGTCGGTCATGTTGGCGTACATAGGCCAGGGCATGGGGGGCAGCAAGTCGCGGTTCCCTTCCTGCCCTTTGCTCTTTCCTTTGCGGATGGCGGTGAGAAAGTTTTCGAACGACCATGCACCGATGCCGGTGTCGTCGGGAGTCAGGTTGGCGGCGTATGAGAGTCCCCAGGGGCCAACAAATGCCGTGGTGTTCATATTGAACAACACCCATCCATTTCTCCCGGCATTCTGGCCCATGGGAGGAAGCTTTTCTTTTTGTTGGTGGCCCGAGAGCAGCAGGCTTGGGTCGGGTGCGGGTCCGTGGTCGGTCATCACTTTCGGGGAGTGGCAGTCATTGCAACCGCCCACGGTGACGAGGTACTTGCCGCGTTGGATCAGTTCGTCTTTCGTCGGCACCGGAATCGGTTTGTAGGTGTCGGCGATTTCATACTCGTCACTTGCGGCCGCCGTTTGTTTCTTTTCGGGCTGACATCCCATCAAAACACTGGCGGTGAGAAGGGAAGCGATCAGGGATTTTTTCATAATGGGTTTTATTAAAACATTTTATGATCCTCAGAACGGGGTTGGGGTTTGAATGATGCATCCTAAACCAGAGAATGGAACGAACGTCGGGGTATTTGGAATGAAGGGAGTGACAGGGGGAATAAACGCAGGGGCGCCAGTATCCTCAAATACCTTAAACCGCAACGTCAGCGCAAAGGGCTTCGCCTTTTGCTACCTGGGAAAGGTGAGCATGAAGCGGGTGCCTTGGCCGGGGCCGCTGTCGAGGGTGAGGGTGCCGTGGTTGAGTTCGGTGAATTCTTTGACGAGGATCAGGCCAAGGCCGGTGCCTTTTTCTTTTTCTGTGCCGCAGGTGGAGCGCTGACCGTGGAGTGTGAACAGGGCGCAAAGTTTTTCCTTGTCGATGCCTACGCCGGTGTCGCTGAGGCGCACGATCACCGCTTTGTCGTCTCGGACGGCGTCGATGGCGATGGCACCGCCACGGGGTGTGAACTTGATGGCGTTGCTGAGCAGGTTGCGGAAGGCGGTGGCCAGCGTGTGTTGATCGGCATGCAGCGAAATAGATTCGTCTACAGAAAGCGAAAGGGTGATTTCTTTTGCCGCAAGACTCTCCTTATACAGCGAAACGATCTGTTGAAAAAAAGCGTGCAGTGGAATGTTTTCAAAGACACACTGGATGCCATTGGTTTGGCTCAACGACCAATCGAGCAGGTTCTCCAACAAGTGGTTCAGATTGTCGGCCGACTGATCCACTTTGCCACAAAGGTTGTCGATCTTATCGGTTTGGCCGAGTTTATGATAGTGGCTGAAAAGGCGCGTGAGACTCTGGAACGAAGTGACCGGTCCACGCAGATCGTGGCTGATGATGGAGAAGAATTTATTTTTTGTTTCGTTCAGGCGCTGGAGTTCGGCCGTGCGTTCGCGGATCTTTTCTTCCATGCTGTCGTACAACATGGAATTCTGGATCGACACGGCAAGGGGTTGTGCCAGGGTGATGAGGAAGTTTTCATCCTCCTTGCTGAAGACACAAAATTCGCGGCTTTCCGCCATGAGCAGGGCCACCAGTTCGGCGTTGGCAACGAGGGGGATCGCCACCTGGCTCTCGGCGTCGGCAAGGCCCAGGGGGCGCACGAAGTTGAGTTCGCCTTCGTGGCTTACGGTGGCCATGTAATGTTGTTTGCGGCGTATACCCGTCAGGTTAATGTGCTTGCGCCGTGCTGCGGCCAGCCCCACAATGCCCTGGCCAAAAGGTACGGTCTTCCCGGTTTGATCTTCGGCGTAACCATGACACGCCACCACGGTGAGGCGCTGTTGGTCTGGGTTGGGCACCAGGATCATGCTGTTGGACAGGTTGAACTGGTCGTCGAGAATGTCGAGGATCGTGTTGAGTTTTTCCGGGAGGCTTACCAGTTTATTTAGCTCGAAGGACACCTTGCTGATGATGTCCATCTTCCGCTGCGAGGTCTCCAGTTTGGCCGAAAGCTTTTCGAGGTCTGTAATTTCCATAGCGCCGGCTTACATTTTTTCGATGGAGATCACCCGGTAAATATCGGCAGCTTTCAGCTTGAAGATCCCCTCCTTCTTCTGCGCCGAAGCTAGGGCCTCCAGTTGGATCTCCATGGCATCGAAGATCTCGCCTTCCGTTTGCGATTCCTCATAACGCAACAGGAGCTTATACAAATCGTAATGCACCGGGCAGGTAATGATGGCCGTGAGCACGGGGTTTTCGCGAACGTTGCGGATGGTCTTGTTAAAGAATTGGTACGACAAGGCGACGTGGTGCTCGTCTACAAAATACACTTGCGAGATATAGGTCACATTGGGAGTATGATCCAGCGACGCGGTGGCCACAATGGTGGGGATCACCCCTTGCAGGGCGGGCATGATGTCCTCGAGGTGTACATTTTGTTCGACGGTCATGCGAAAACTTTTTCACCGGTTCCCGCCCGGGGCGATTGATCAAAGACCTGTGTCACCTGGAAATCCAAAGCGATAATGGGGCGATACTTGAAATAGGCGTTGTACAATCCCATCTTTGAATGCCCAAACGAACCCAGGATGTCCGAAAATTCTTCCATGTACTTCAGCTGAAAATCTACCTCCGCTTCGGTGCACGGGCGATAGGAAAGAAAATTGCCTTTGTACTGATAGCTCTCAAAGGAATGGAGCTCGGTCACGACCAAGGCAATCACCGGGTTTTCACGAAGGTGCTGAAAACCGACATTCATAAACCGCAAGGGAATAAAACAGGTAAAGACCTCCCTATCCGGATCGAATTTGATGCCGGTACATTTGATGGGCTCGGGGATATTGTCCAGGCTCGACGTGGCCAACCAAAATGACAGGGGCAATTTCAAAAACGCAACGTGTGAAGGGGGCACCATACGTTATGACAAATAATTTAGCGTAGCCAAAAGATGATCCTTATACGTCTTTCCGATGGGAATGGTTTTTTCCGCCACCCGCAAGGTCTGGTCGCCGGTATTGATCTCGTCGATGGCGCTTTTGCGGACCAGGAAGGAACGATGCACCTGTACGAATTCGTCGCGGGGCAGTTTCTCCTGCAGATCCTTTAGCCGCATGTTGATGATGTGGCGTTTGCGGCCGGTCACAATGAAACAGTATTTCTCGTCCACTTCCACCATGAGGATCTCGTCGAGCTTTACTTTGACGAGACGGGTGTTGTCACGGATAAAAAACGCGTCGACTGTCAACACTTCCTGCGCGGGCTTAGGTTGGTCAGACGCGCTGAAAAGGGCCAGTTCGATGGCCGATTGCAGGCTCACGGGATCATAGGGCTTTATGATGTAGGCCACGGGGCCGGTGAGCTTGGCTTGCTGGAAAATGTCCTTGTCCTTGAATGCCGTTACGTAAATGATGGGAATGCGCTGGTTTCGGTTGATGCGGGCCGCCAGTTCGATGCCGGTGAGCGTGTCGTGGATCTCGATGTCCATGAGGATGAGGTCGGGCGGGTTCTCCTCCAGCAACCGCAACGCATCGGTCGCATTGTCGGCAATGCCGGTCAGTTCATACCCCAATTCCTGGACAACAAAGTCCAGGGACTCCGCATAAATGGGATCGTCCTCAACGGCCAGGATTTTAATGGTCGACACAAGGTTAGGCTTACGTATACAAGATAAACAAAGTTTCGCATACTGCCCGGCCTACACCCGCGTGGGAATGCCCAGCCCTTGTCAGAAAAACGATCGCGCAGGAACCCATTTTTGAGGATAACGTCTGGCCGGCAGCCCCAGGTTCCAGATCTTGATTAGCCCTGCAATTGATACACCGTAGGCTCCACCTGGCGCAGCGGCAAGTCCATTCCCAGGATCGACTCGCTGTGTCCCAGGAACAGCAGTCCCCCGGGCCGCAGCAGGTTGCAAAATTTCAGGATCACTTGTTCCTGGATATTCTTCTCAAAGTAGATGAGCACATTGCGGCAGAAAATGATGTCGAGGTCGTTCTTCATCAAGCCGTAGCTGTTGTGCATGAGGTTGATGTGTTTGTATTGGATCTTCGTCCGGTATTGGGGTTTTATCCGCATGCGCTTGGGATCGCACTTGTCTCGTTGAAGATAGGTATGAACCATCTCACGAGGCACGGTCTCCATTTTTTCAATGTCATACTCGCCGTGACACGCGGTCTGGATCACGCGCACGGAAATGTCGCTGGCCAGCAGGCTATAGGCAAGATGTGGGTTGCCCTTCTTGTATTCTTCCAGCGTCATCAGCAACGTGTACGGCTCCTCCCCTGTCGAGCATCCGGCGGACCATATTTTCAGGTTGCTTCGATTGTTTTCTTCCAGGAATCGGGGGAGGAATTGCTGTGTTAAAAAATGAAAGTGAGAAGCTTCGCGAAAAAATTCGGTCTTGTGAGTGGTAACGAGGTCGATCACGTGAACGAGCTCGGCTTCGCTGCTTTCGTTGCTAAAAATAAAATCCACAAACTCTTTGTAGGATCGCATACCCAAGCCCTTCACCTTTTCATCCAGGTGACTTTCCAACAGGGATCTTTTTGTAGCCGGCAACTGGATGCCATACGCTTGCGTGACGTATTGGCTCAGGCGGGCAAAACTTTCTTCATCCATACGGAAAGATCCATCGGCAGGAGTGTCCATGAAACGGGTGGTGGGTTAGAGGGTTTTTGATTCGGGTCCTTTTGATCGCAAAAGATGGCCCGAAAAGATTGAGGACTTATTTTGTATTCAAGGCATTTTCGATCTGCGAGAAGAACATCTCGGCGCGGTATGGCTTTTTGATCCATGCCGACAAGCCGGCTTCTTTCGCGGCCTGGATCTTATCGGGATTGTTTTCGGTCGTGAGAAACACCACCGGCACATTGGCCGTGGATGGATTGGCTTTGATTTTTTTGAGGAGTTCGAAGCCTGTGCAGTCGGTCATATTGTAGTCCGTCAGCACCAGGTTCACTTCTGGTTTGCCGGTCAGCAGTTGGTAGGCATGATTGCCATTGGCTGCGCCCACGGTCTCATATCCTTTTCCCTGGAGGATCTCACAGACAAAATCGCGGATGCTGGCAAAATCGTCCACCACTAAAATCGTTTTTTTCATTGGGCCTTTTTATCGATTTATGATTCGAATATATTCTAAAAAGTTCCTGGCTTCTCGCTACAATGAGCAGATGGGCCGCAGAACTTAGCAAGTGGCTTATCGTAAAAGTCTGAACGAAACACCGGTACTGAGGAAGTAATCCGGCGCGCTACGGCTCAACCCAAGCCCACCCGAAATATCCCACTGCACCATGGAGGTGATCATATAGGTCAATCCGCAATCGAAGCGATTGTCGGCTTTGTCTTTTTCAGGAAAGAAGGCATAGCTCTCCACGAATATGCCCACGCGGTTCGTCGCCGCGTAGCGTAGCGCCAACGTGTACAGGAAGGCGGCATCGGGTGTTTCGCCGTTCCATTCGGCGCCGAGGTTATAGCTCAGCGCGAATTTCTCGCTCACCGTATGGGCAAACGTGAAGCGGAAATCGGCTGCTGTATAGCTGGGATTGAAATCCTTCGAACCGGTTCTTAAATTGATATGGCCAATGAATGCGGCCTGGGGCCAAAAGCCTTTCTCGTCGGCTAACTTGACCTTCACGCCCAGGGCCATTGGACTAAAACCTTGGACGCGGGAAATGGGATGCTCGGCGATCTTTGCTCGTTTGCCGACGAACCCGGTCACAAAACGCAATTCAAAATGATCGTTTACGCCGTATTTGATCAACAACTTGTCGTAGGTGACGTTGGTCCGCTCTAACCCATCCTGGTGATCCTTCTCATATGCAAAGCCAGTCTCTACCTGGAGGCCACCCTTGGGAACAAGCATGGCGGATTCCGTTTGGTCAGGACGATCCGTTATCAGCTCGGCTTTTTCCGTTTGCCCATAGCTGAGAATGGCGACTCCGAGGAAGGGCGTCATGAGGAAAGTCCTTCTCATGTTGGTTTACAAGTTTATGAATCAAAAGTCTCCTTTATCCAGAACGTAAGGAATTGAAAATGATTAGCCGGGAAGTTTGTGTTAGCAAGTGGGCCGAACGAACGTTATCATCCTTCAAATTCTTTCGTTGCTGCAAACGTTAGGGATGGCTTCGCTGTGAAATGGCCCTAAAAAAGAAAAAGGCCTCGTGATCGTCTATCACAAAGGCCTTTTGAAATCCTGCAACCTAAACCCTAACCTATGCGCAGGAAAAATTACTGTTGTTGTACAAAGGTGCATCCGATTTGCCGGCTCCGAAACCCGCAGTGCGCAGGTGGTGGGTTTGGATGAGTAAGTGGGAAAAGAACTTATTATCCGGCGGCGTTTCTCAGAGCAACCCCATCTGCTGGACATCCATCACGGGGATGGAAATGCTGATCCGTTGCTTCTCAGGGGAAAGGAAATGCACATTCATACGGGCGTTCAGCTTCCAGGCGATCTTTTGGGCGGCAAAGAAGTTGAGCAACCGCGGGTAGTGGATCATGTCCGTATAGATGAATTCTTCCTGTCGCATGGCTTTCCGCATGGCGTCTTCCACAGAAAAGCCGTGTGCGCCAATGGTGATGCTCAACTCCCCCTGCTCCACCAAAAGGCGGAAAAAGATCTGGTTATTCAGCTTGCTCTTGGGGAGCGACAATAAATAGAGCAGCAAATTGGTGAGCAGCGATTTTAACAACACCTCGTTCACCCCTTTCAGGTTTTCGCGCGGCGCCGAATAATGGAACTCCAGGAAATCCACAAAGGCGTTCTGCTCGATCACCTTCCGCAGCAAGGTTTCGAAAACATTGAAGTTGATACTGTTTTCGGGAGCGTTGTCCTCATCATCCGATTGCGCCAGGTATACCATGTGATACAAGCGCTCGTCCAGCTTCTGGGCATGGGCGTCCAGTAATTGCAGGATCCGGTCAAGTTCGGAGTTGTCCTCGCGGATCCGCAGCAAGTTCAACAACCCTTGCATAGTGGCAAGCGGGCCCCGCAGGTCGTGGGCGGCACGGTAGATGAATTTATCCAGCTCGGCTTTCTTCTGCTGCAGCTGTTGATTGATCAATTGAACCTCGTCGATGTTCCGGATCTTCAAAATAATACGGCCATTGATGTCGCTGATCAACCCCAGGTAAAAACCGGAAATGCCGATGGTGATCAGGCGATTGCTCTTCGTATAGAACCCGATCTGCCGCTCTTCAAAATACCCGGCCGATAAGGCCTTCTGTAGCAATTGGGCGATGTCCTCTTCCCGCGACAAGTAGTTGATGGACTTTCCCGCCAATTCTTCATTGGTGAACTCCAGAAAATCAAGCACGTTCTGACTGATCACGTTGATGTTGAACTGCAGATCAACCACCATCGAATCCAAAAATATAGTAGGCAATTTCTGACGGAGCGACTCCGAGGAAATCAATCTTGACGAAATGTCCGGTTCACTGATGTTCATAGTGCTTAACAAAAAAGAAGTCCCGGTCCGCCTGTTGGAAGACCGGGCACATCTCTAATCAACCTAACCCTAATCTTAAATCTTAATTTTGTTTCACACCCCAATTCCAGGTCAGGATCCACTGGGCAAACTGGCTCTGCTGCGGCGCGCGCGCCGTGGACATTGCTCTCAACGTTTCGATCGACGTGGGGATGGTCACCCACTCTACTGCCACAGAACCAACCGTGCCGTTCACATATACCTGGATGGCCGAGTTCGTCACTTTTTTCTTGTCCATGAGAATTGCGTTTTTACTATTTAGATCTTTACTAATGCTTTATCCTTTCTAAGGCTATGCGCTCTGGCGGCCAACACGGCCCTCCAGTTCGGCGATACGGGCCTTATACTGTGCTTCTTTTTTGCGAAATTGTTCTTCCATCTCCTCCACGCTTTTCTTCTGCGCCGTGATCTCTACGTCGGCCCGCAGCTTTTCTGCCTGGCGAACATTTTCCACCTCTTCGTTTTTGCGGGCCAGGGCATCCTGGATAGCGGTGATGTCCTTCGTGAACACACAAGCGCCCGATACGTTGCCGTTGTGATCATACAAAGGCAAGGTGGAGATCTCGTAATGCTTCCCGAAATATTCCTGCGTCTCAACCACCTTCTCCCCTCTGAAAACGCGTTGATAATTTTCTTTCGAGTGTTCTACCTGGTCAGGGTGCGACAAGGCAAACACGCTCATCCCGATTTCCACCGTCAGGCCCTGCGCCTGGAACGTCTTCGCGAGGTAGTCGTTGAACATTACAATGTTGTGATGCTTATCGATGGTGACGATGGCGTCGTTATAGGCGTTCAGCAAATTGCTGAGATACATTTCTTTTTCCTGCACCAGGCCAAGCACGCGTTGCATCTCATCCTGCGTGGCCGAAAGTTCCTCCATGTTCTGGCGAATCTCTTCTTCCTGTGATTTCAGCTCCTCGGCCTGTTGCTGTGCTTCCTTCAACAACGTATCCGTTTGTTTTTGGAGACGTACGGATTCCGTGATGTCGTGCGCTACGAGACTCGCGCCGATCACTTCACCCGCCGCATTGGTCAGGGGTCCGTAGGTGACGGCATATTCGCGCCCGAAATAATTTTTTTGAACCGTGGTGTATTCTCCTTTAAATGCCTTGTCATAGGGAGCCTTGAAAGCCTCCTCGTGGCCGGCGGGAGCTACACTCAACACGCTGGTGCCCGGTGTGAGGTGCATGCCATTTTTCCCAAACACTTCCGTGATCCGGTTGTTGGACAGCACAATGGTGTAGTTCTTGTCCACCGTCAGAATGCTATCGGACAAACCGTTCAGGGCGTCGTTGAAATAGGCAAACTGGTTTTTCGATTCCGCCAAAAGCCTTTCGGTTTCCTTCTGCGCTTTGATGAGCGACGTGGCGTCCTTGGCAAAGATGGCTACCGCGATGATCTCGCCCTTGTCGTCGCGAAGCGGGCTATACGATGTCACATAATAGGCTTCGTGACCTTGGGTCTCATAGCGGTCTGTCACATCGAAGGTCTCTCCGGCAAACGCGCGATCATAGTAGGCTTTGTTCTTCCGTTTTTCTTCACCGGTAAAGAAGCTCAACATGTCAAGCCCCTTTTCCAACGACGTGCCTGCGGCTGCGCGGAAAGCCTTGTTAAAGTTTTGTATGCGATATTGTTTGTCTACCGTGGCGATCGCATCCTTGGTGGAGTCGATCAGCTCGTTCATGTACCGCTCCTTGCCCTGCACTTCCTTCAGCACGCGGTGCATTTCTTCCTGGGTGGCCGAGAGCTCTTCCATGTTCTGGCGCATCTCTTCCTCCTGCGATTTCATTTGTTCGGCCTGCACTTGCGTTTCGTGCAGCAGCTTGGTGGTGCGGTCGCTCACTTTGGCGGCCGAGATGGTGGCGGCAATGCTTTCGCCCAGCTTTTCGATGAAGGCGCGTTGGTAAGGCTTAATGGGTTGAAAGGAAGCCATTTCGACAACACCGAAAATATTTTCTTCGATCTTAAGCGGGACGATTATGAGGTTGCGGGGAAGGGCATCGCCCAAACCCGAAGTGATGCGTACAAAGTTTTTGGGGATCTCGGTCATGTAGAGGGTAGCCTTTTCCAGCACTACCTGGCCAACCAAACCCTCACCCAACGCGATGCGATGGTCCATGTGTTTCTTGCGATCGTAGGCATAGCACGCGGCCATCTCCACAAACGTGTCGGCCGGGTCGTCGTCGTTCACAAGGTAAAGTGCGCCCTGGTTGGCGCCGAGATATTTCACGAGGTGGCGGATAATGTTGTCCGACAGCTCGCTCAGGTCTTCATTTTTCGAACGGAGGATCTCTACGAATTTAGCCAGGCCTTCTGTAGCCCAGTTGCGCTCGCGTTCTTCCTCCGAAAACTTTTTCATCTGGTCGCGCATGCTCAGCAGCGAGGTGCCCAGGGCATCGGCTTCGTCACCCAAGGTCTCGTTTTGCGCGTAGGCGGCATCCAGGTTGCCACGCTCAATTTCGTTTACAAATACGGTTGCAGCTGTGATTTGCGCTTCTTTCACCTGAAGCACATTTTTGATCTTCTCTAATGTCTTGCGTTTTACCAGTTTGTACCGAAGACTTTTCATAAAATTCCTTTCGCTGCCGTGTTAAATTGATATACAATTCTACGGTAGCCAAAGGCCATTGTGAAGGCAAAATGAGCAGGTGGGAACAGCGGGTGAGCAAGTGGCGGACGCCTTAAAAACGCATTAAATCACCTCCCGTTTTGTTCGGTAGGCAAAACTGTATTTACTCAGGCATTTCTTACACCGATCTTATTTAAAAAGGCTTCTTTCTTTCGTTTTGAGACGTCCAACGAAATATCATTGTTCAGAATAACGTAGCCCCCCTCTCCTTTCACATATTTCTTGATGGAATTGAGATTGATGAGGTACGAATTGTGGATGCGGAAAAAATTGTGTTCCGAAAGCAGGTCCTCATAATCTTTGAGGGTTTTGCTGACGAGGTACTTCTTGCCGTCGGCGGTATAGATCTGCGTGTAGTTGCTGGAGGCTTCGCAGTAAAGAATGTCGTTGGTTTTTATAAAAATGAGCCCTTCCAACGTCGGCAAAGCCAGCTTATAGTTCTCAGACGAGCTCGTCCCCACTTTCAGGTTTTGCACCAGCTCCGTGAGGCGGCTGGCGATGTTCCCGTTCATGCGTTTCTCCACCTTCCCCACCGCTTTCTTCAATTCCTCGATGTCGATCGGCTTCAACAGGTAGTCGATGGCCGAAAACCGGAAGGCTTTGATGGCATATTCGGAATAGGCCGTCGTAAAGATCACTTCAAAGGTGATGTCCTTGAGTTTGGTGAGCAAGTCAAAACCGGTCTCGCGTTGCAGCTGGATATCCAGAAAGACGATGTCCGGTTTGTCGCGTTCAATGGCCTGGATAGCTTCCGCTACATCCTGGCAGAGGGACCTCACCTCCACACCCTCCACAAAATCATGCAAGAGAATCTGAAGACTTTCCCGACTCTTCGATTCATCGTCTACAATTATGGCTTTAAGCATACTGGTATAGAGGGGGGTAAGCGTATGTTAAAATCGTCATGACTATCTCCTAACAACGGGAACAAACCTAGTAAAAGGCTTCTACCCAAGATATTAAGAAATTGACATTTTCTTACATCCTGATCCAAATCTTTACCTGGGTTCCGGTAGCGTTGCCGTCTTCAAAAAGGTCTATTACCTCGTAGGAGGCTTCGTCTTCTTCGTTTACTAATTTCAATCGTTCTTCCGTGAGCACCGTGCCCATGGACTTGTGCTGAGGGAAGTTCTGTTGCCGCAGCTTTCGGGCTGCCTCGCGCCCAATGCCGTCGTCCTCGATCTCGAACAGGACCCGGTCCTGGTCCTCCTGCACGCGAATGCACAACCTACCCTTGTCTCGTTTGTTGTACAGCCCATGCAAAATAGCATTTTCTACGTAAGGCTGGATAAGGAGGGACGGTATTTCGATGTTGTCCAGGTCCAGGTCGGGACTGACATCGAAAACGCACACAAATTTGTCTTCAAAGCGAACCAGCTCCAGGTTCACGTAATGCCGCAGCAACTCGATCTCGTCGGCCAGCTTGATCTTATTTTTCACGGAATTGGTGAGAATGCCGCGAATCAGTTTCGAAAATGTCGACAGGTAGTTGATGGCATTCAGGCGGTCGTTCTTGGCAATAAAAAACTGGATGGAATTAAGCGCATTGAAGATAAAGTGCGGGTTCATCACCGACCGCAACGCCATCAGTTTCAGTTCGCCGATCTTTTTATTGGCCTCCATCAACTCGCGTTCGCGCACGACGCGGTCGGTGACGTTTCGTGAATAAATGGCGGCGCCCACCACACTGTGTCCTTCGATGATCGGGTTCACAGAGTATTGCAGGTGCGCGTTGTTCAGCTCTCCTTCCGTTAACACGATCTCGCCGGCCAGCGCCCGCTTGAAAAGCGAGGTCCAATATTCCAGCATCTCCGGGGGCACCTTGCCACGCGACTCTTCAATGATCTGCTGCCCCACTTCATAGCTCAACCCATACCACTCGCGCATGTAGTTGACAAAATTGTTGTTCAACGCCATCAACCGGAACTCTTTGTCCACCGACCAGATGCTCATGTCGGAGTTGTTGATGATGGCGTTCATGTTCAGCTCGTTCTGCCGGATCTTTTGCTCGGCCAATCGCCGCTCGGTGATGTCCTCCGCAAACACGGTGATGCCCGATATAAAATCGTTGCGCACGATGGGGCTCAGCGAATATTGAAATTCGCGGTCGCGAAAACGCTTCTCCACTTTCAGCGTCTCACCCGAGAGCACGCGCTCATACCAGCCCATCCATTCCTCCAACTGATCCTGCTGAAAGGCCCGCTCAAAAAAGCCCAGGATGCTCTGCCCCACCTCCAGGTCTACGCCGTAGGTTTTTTTCATATACTTCTTCCACGGCTGGTTCAGGGAGGTCAATTGGTATTGCCGGTTCAGGGACCAGATAAAAAATTCATTGTTGTTGATGGTGGCATTCAGGTTGGCTTCACTCGAAATGAGTCGCGCCTCCGCTTCTTTCTTCTCCGTGATGTCGCGCACTATGGTGATGATGTGGCGTTCACCCCCCAACTGGAAACGGCTGGAGGCAATGGTGCCGAAAAACGTCTCGCCGTCTTTTTTTATAAAGGTGGCCTCGTAATACGCTTCGCCCTCTTTGAAAAGCTGCTCAAAATAAAGCTGCCGGTCTTCCATCTTCAGCCATAGGTTGAAGTCGTTGCTGGAGTGGCCAATCACTTCCTCGCGTTTATAGCGCGAGACTTCCTCCAACTTGCTGTTGGCCTCCACCAGCACCATGTCGCGCTCGCGGAAGATGAGGGTCAGGTCGGGATTCAGGTCGAAGGCTTTCTGGAATTTTTCCTCGGCTGCTTTGCGCTGCGAGATGTCTTGAATGACGGAGATGATAAAATTCTTTCCCTCGATCTCGATGCGACTGCTGCTCAACGCGATCTGAATGGTGCGTCCCTCTTTCCGCCGCCAGGTACACTCAATCGAAGCCCGGCCCTCCGTGAAGTATTGTGAATAGTAAGCCTGTCGCTCGCCACTGTCCGCAAAAAAGCCAAAGGTGAGCGCCGACTTTCCAATCACTTCCTGGCGCGTATAGCCCAGCACCTGAAATAACTTTTCATTGGCGTCTATGGTCACCATGTCGTCTTCCCGGGTGATCGTCATCAGATCAGGATTGTTGCGGAAGGCTTTGGCAAACTTTTCTTCGCTGGCCTTTAGTCGTTCTTCGGCTTCTTTAAAATAGGTGATGTCATAGGTAAGCCCCAGTATCCTTCCAAAGGTGTCGCCCTCCTGCACCGGGTAGGCGGTGATGCGCACCCATTTTTTATATCCTAATGGCGTCACGGTATGGGCCGTGATGTCGAAGGGCAGGTTCTGGCTGCGGGTCATGTTCTGGAAAGCCTCCTTTACGAGGTGACCGCTGTGCTCGTCGAACAACTGGTGGATCTCTGAAAGGTCGCTCACATTGAAGCTGTGATCCACGCCATAGATGCTGTACATCTCGTTTGACCAAAACATGGTCTTCGCTGCCAGGTCATATTCCCAACTGCCGATCTTGGCCAGGCGTTGCGACTGGGTGAGAATGAACTCGCGCTCCGAAAGGATCCTCACATTTTCGGAAAGCTGTTCGTTGATCTGGCGAAGCTCCTCTTCTGTACTCGTTAGTTCTTCTTCACGCAAGGCCAGCTCTTCGTTCAGGCCACGTTGATATTGCAGGGCTTCTTCCAATACCTTTTCGCGCTGGCGCTCGCGCGTGATGTCCACCCAACCACCCAACGCGCGCTGCGCTTTTCCCGAAGCGTCGCGGATAATGGTGGCCTGGTCCAGCATCGAGGCGTAGGTGCCATCCTTTTTCCGGACACGGTATACATCGATGTAGCGCGTGGCATTCGACAACAGCATGTCGTTGAAATATTTTACCACGCGATCGCGATCCTCTTCGTGGATCGATGCGGCCCAATCATCCAGGGAATAGTCCACTTTATTCAACCCGAATTCGTCCAACGCCTTGCTGCCGCTGTACCACGACAACGTGTGGGTGCTCATGTCGAGATCCCACATCGCAGCGTTGGATATTTCCGAGATAAGCTTGAAACGCTCGCGCTCGGCCTCCAGCTTGGACAGCGTTTCTTCGAGGATGTTTTTCTCCCTTTGCTGATCGCTGATGTCTTTCCATGATCCCACCACACGGTAGGCTTCCCCGTTTGGACGACGGAGAAATTTCATGTTGTCATCGATATAGTAGTAGGCGTCTTTGCCGCGGTAGCGATAAAAATGCCGGAAGGTCGTCACCGTCTTATCGGCCAACGCATTTTGGAAACCTGAAACGGCACGCTCGCGATCGTCGGGGTGAACGCCGTGCATCCAGAAGTCGTCGGGTTGGTTGTCGGTGATATCGTACTTTCTCCGGTTCTCCGTCGACGCCAGCCAGGCTCCCTTGCCGGTCTCCATGTCCTTGATCCAAATGGCTTCCGAGGTGATCTCAAAAATTGTTGCTAAAAACTCCGACCCAAGCGCTCCATTTAATAACTGATCCTGAAGTGTATTCACACCTTGAAATTACAAAATAAACTTTTTGGTTTCACCCGCGACGGGAAGAATGCTTTTATTTGAACGCCACATCCTACCTTTACAAACCCCATGACCCAAAAGTTATTCACCTACGAAAATACAACCCTGCACTATGCCGTCGCCGGAACGGGGCCGGAGGTGTTGCTGCTCTTCCATGGCTTTGGCCAGGACCACACCGCCTTCGAGGCCTTTGATAAAATACTGTCACCCCGCTACACGCTCTACGCTTTTGATCTCTACTTTCACGGCCAAAGCACATGGGGCATAGGCGAATCACCGCTGCTGAAAAGCTATTGGAAAAAAATCATGCAGGCATTTTTTGAGACCCTGCCGGTGAAGACGTTCACGTTGGCCGCCTTCAGCCTGGGCGGCAAATTTGCCCTGGCCACCCTGGAGACATTCCCCGAACGAACAAAAGGCATCGTGCTCATGGCACCCGACGGCATCAAGACCAGCTTCTGGTATAGTCTTGCCACCTACCCCCTGTTTTTCCGGTGGCTGTTCAAAAGCATGATCCTCCATCCCGGCACGTTCATGGCCCTCTCGCGGGTGCTCTATACGCTGGGCGTGATGGACAAGGGATTGATCCGGTTTGCCGAACGCCAGATGAACACCCGGGAGAAGCGCGAACAAGTCTATTATTCCTGGGTCGTTTTCCGGCACCTGCACTTTGATATGAAAACCATTGCCTCGCTCGTCAATGCCCACAACATTCCTCTCACCTTGTTTGTTGGAAAATATGACAAAGTGATCCGCCCCGAAAATATGGACCGGTTGTTAAAGCATCTGAACCAATATCGGTTCGAAGTGCTGGACAGCGGTCACAACACGATCATCCGCGAAAGCCTGGCGCACTGGAAAACACCAACGGAAACTGCCTCCTAATTGGCGACAGGGCCCTTAAATCCTGGCTAGGTTGTTGCTATCATGATCACTACAATTGATCCTTTTTGAAATGATTTTTATTGATTATCAGATCGTTACAAATTAAAAAGTACTTGTTTAAACAAGTACATCAAACTTCTTCTACCTTTATTTAACCAAAAAACAAGAAACTACATTATGAAAAAAATGAACACACTCTTCGCCCTCCTGTTCGTATCAGCCGGGGTGTTTGCCCAGACGATGTGGAACGTCGACAAGAACCACACGAATATCCAATTCAACGTATCCCACATGGTGGTATCGGAAGTGAATGGAAGCTTCACGGATTTTACCGGTGCGGTGAAAAGCAAATCCGACGATTTTAACGGCGCCGATGTAGAGTTCACCGCCAAGGTGGCTTCCATCAGCACCAACAACGAGAAAAGAGATGGCCACTTGAAGTCGGATGACTTCTTCAACGCCGAAAAATTCCCTGAAGTAAAATTCAAAGGCACGCTCGTGAAAGAAAATGGCAAATATCTGTTGAAAGGTAACCTCACGCTTCGCGACGTGACAAAGCCCGTGACCTTCGACGTTACGTATGGTGGCACCGTTGACACCGGTAATGGTGTGAAAGCCGGTTTCAAATTGAACGGCAAGATCAACCGCCTGGAGTACGGCCTGAAGTGGAGCAACAAGCTGGCGAACGGCGAAATGGTTGTCGGCGACCAGGTTGAAATCGTCTGCAAAATCGAATTGAACAAAGCAGCAGCCTAATTATAAAAAACGACCCCTGTTCAATTCCGACAGGGGTCGTTCTTTTTTACGGTATGAAAATCGAAGACGAGATCAAACAGAAAAAATTCATCAATGCACACCAGAAGGCGGTCATCAACCTGGTGTATACCGTGAACTGGATGCAAGGCAAGCACCAGCAGGTGTTCAAGTCTTTTAACATCACCGCGCAGCAATTCAATATCCTGCGCATCCTCAAAGGACAACACCCCAACAGCACCTCGGCCACCGAGATCAAGGCCCGCATGCTGGACAAGAATTCCGACGTTTCACGCTTACTGGACCGCCTCGTCGCCAAAAATGTGATCGTCAAAAAAGCGTGCCCCACCGACAAGCGCGCTTTCGATGTGAACCTGACCGACGCCGGGCTGGAGTTGCTCCGAACCCTCGACAAAAAACAAAGTGAGCTGGACAACATCCTCAACCTTTCGGAAGAAGAGGCTTACCAGCTCAGTGATCTGTTGGACAAGAGCAGAGGCTAAAGATCAGATCTTCGCCAGTTCCTCCCTTACAAAATCCATCAATTCCTTTATGTAGGCGCGGCTGAAATTGAATTCGATGCCCGCGGCTTTATAGATCTCCGGAATGGAGCGGATATAACCCAGCTTCAACGCGTTCTGATACCCCGCCAAACCCTTCGCCGGATTCTTCCGGAAGTTGCGCCACACGGCAATGGCCCCCAGTTGCGCCATGCCGTATTCGATATAATAGAACGGCACTTCATATAAGTGCAATTGTTTCTGCCAGAGATAATCCTTCGCTGCTTGCAACGACGACCAGTCCGTGACGGTGTCGGCGAACTGATCAAAAATTGCATTCCACTGCTGTGTGCGTTGCTCCAGCGTGTGTTGGGGATGAGTATACAACCAATGCTGAAAGCGATCGATGGTGGCGACCCAGGGCAGGGTCTCGATAATGTCTTCGAGGTGTTCGCGCTTGGCGCGTTTCAATTCCGCTTCATCGGTGAAGAACACATCCCAATGATCCAGCGAGATCAACTCCATGGACATGGAGGCCAACTCGGCTACTTCGGAAGGTGTTGATTTGAATTCGTTTAATTCCAGGTCGCGGGTGAGAAAATTGTGAATGGCATGACCGCCCTCGTGCATGATCGTCACCATGTCGCGCAACGTGGACGTGGCGTTCATAAAAATGAAAGGAACACCGATCTCCGCCAAGGGATAGTTATAGCCACCAGGGGCTTTTCCTTTTCTCGACTCCAAATCCAAATGCCCCATGGCCTTCATGATGGCCAGGCATTGGCCCAGGAAGGGATCGAGACGGTGAAACACTTCAATGGTCTTGTCGGTGAGCTCCTTGCCGCTGGTGAAGGGCTTCAAGGCTTCGCGTCCCTCGGGGTCCACGGCTTTATCCCAGGGTCGCAGCTGGCTTACCCCAAGCGCTTCCTTGCGCTCTTTGGAAAATTTATCGAGGATGGGAACTACTTCGTGCTGGATGGCTTCATGGAAGTCGAAACAATCCTGCGGCGTGTAGTCGAACCGTCCCAGCGCCTTGAACATATAGTCTCTGAAATTGGTAAAATCGGCATTGACCGCCACCTGGTGACGGAGTTTGATGAGCGTAGAGAAAAGATCATTCAACACATCCTTGTCTTGCAAACGCCGCGCACTGATCTTGTGATAGACCTCCTCCCGTTTTGCCCGGTCCGTTGACATCAGGTAGACCGACGCCTGTTGCAAGGTCAACTCCTTACCATCCACTTCAATGGTCATGGCGCCGTTGAGTTGCGCGTATTTTTGTGTTTCGGTGTTGATCTCGGTATACAGCGGCACGTTGGCTTCACGAAATATTTCGATTTCCTTTTTCAGGCTGCGGATCATGATGTCGTACCCTTCTTTGCCCGCCAGGTCGTTCAGATAGGGAGAAGCCGCGGCCTGCTTGTTCAGTTGATCGGCCACGGGCGCCATTTGGGGCTGGATGTTCTCGATAAAATCCTGGTAGCTCTTGCGGTATTCTTCGTTGTCGGTGTAGCAGGTCATGCGGATGTAGCGCCAGGCCATGTCTTCGGCCAGCACCGATTCGATCTCGCTGCGGTCTGAAAACCACTTCTTCAGGTCCTGAACCGAATTCAGTTTGCGTTCCAGCAGGTTGTCGAAAAGCGGTTTCAAAGCTTCCCATGTGGTCACTTTAAAATCTTCGGTCACAAATTTTCGGGTGGGGCGTTGGGGGATCTCGAGCACGTCTGCCATATACTTGATAAGTAGGTTATAGTGATGTTGCACAATGCAACACTGATTTTAAAGCGAAAGGTTCGAAAATAGTAAAAGACTCCAACACTTGCGAATAACCGGTCACGCATCCGAAACCAAGCGCGGCAAAACAAAAAAAGTCTCCCGTGGAAAAGGAGACTTTATAGAAAACCCAAAAGTGGAAACGTAATGCTTACTTGGATTGCACGGTCGACGTACAGATCTCGTCAACAAAGTCGCGCCATTGTATGGAGGTGGGCGTGCCGTTCTCGAACAGCTTGGTCAGGTCGTCCATGACCGAGAGGGGCAATTGGAAGGCCACCAGTATCCCTTTGATGTAGATGATCTCGTTCTCGTTCACCTGGCGGTTGGCATACACCAACTCCATGAGGTCGAACAGCATATTCATGCGGTTGGCCACCGATTCGGGCAAGAACAGGTCGTGTTTGGTCGTATCCTGCAAAAGCTCGTCGATCTGCCACGCTTTCAACCCGCGACGCAGCCCAATGCGGGTGATCAGGGCCTTCTCTTCCGCTTCCAGCGAACCATCGGCCGAAGCAAGCACGATAAGGTTTCTCAGGTAGTTGCGTTTGAAGCTGGAGCGCTGATGTTCAAAAAAGCTGGTCATGGTGTTTGTTGATTTTCGGTTGTTTCCTGACATGTAATGAAAAATCATTCCAAACCCGATCACTTTTGGGAAACTCCAAAAACAGGCCCCAAATGCATGTTTTAGCGGTTTTTTGAGTCCCACTCACTCGCTCCAAAGAGACACGAAGTCCCACAAAAGGTACATTGGTTCCAAAATGGGAAGGGGATAACTTTTCTTTTAGCCTGCTCGTTTGTCCTGGATATGCTCCTCCATCAGTTTCCGGATCTGGCCTGGCTGAAACTACAGGCCGAAAAAAACTTTGCCGACCGGCAGGGCTGGGGTGGCCGGGAGCTACCGCACGAAGGATGGCCCAATGTCGTCCTCCAGGTTTCGGCTGGGGAGACCTGCCGGGACAATATCCGGGGACCGCTTTCACTTTTTATGAACCTGTCCGGCGAAAGCGTAGTGACCACTGGCAAACGACGGGTGGTTGTTCCGGAGGATTTCTTTTTCATTACCAATCCGGATCAATACTATACGCTGGAGATCGAACGCCGTCACACCGCCAAAACATTCAACATCCACTTTGGTGACTATTTTGCCGACCAGGTGCTCCACGCCTTCTCGCCCCCGGAAGGCCACCTCCTCGACCATCCTTTTGAATGCCCGCACGAGCGACTGGAATTCCACAACCGCCTTCATCACCGCAGCGACGCGCTGAATCGCGTCGTTACGGAGATCAGTCAGGCGTCTGAACTCCCCTCCTTATGGTTGGAAGAAAAATTAGCAGACGTGATTTGTCTTTTATTGAACGAAGAAAAGAAACTCCTCTCCCTTCGTGCCGGCCTGCCCGTGCTCAAGTCCTCCACCCGCACCGAGATCTTGCGTCGCCTTCTCAAGGTCACCGACTACATTCATACCCACCTTGACAAAGACCTTTCTCTGGAGCAGCTGTCGCGCATTGCCTGTCTTTCCAAGTTTCATTTCTTGCGTCTGTTCAAAGTGGCTTTCCAGGCTACACCCTATCAGTTCATCAACGCCGAGCGCATTCGCAGGGCGAAAAACATGATGCAACACACCCGGCTTGAAGTACAAGACATTGCCAGGACGTTGGGGTATGAAAATGCAAGCGCCTTTAGCCGAATGTTTTTCCGGCAAGTGGGTGTGTATCCTTCACAACTACGAAGTTGAAAATCGTACGGCCCTGACGATTATTCCTCCGCCTGAGAACTGGCTTCGGTCTTCGGTAGGTTTTGTCTGCGCGTGCCGCCGTAAAGTTCATATTCCAGCAGGCGACAGTCGATCTTCGCGGTAAAAAATTCAATACGTCGCGAGGCTTTCAATCCTATTTTCTTGGCTAAGTCCAGGTTGCCCGTGAAAATATAACCGAGATAACCCTGGCATTTCTTTTTCATAAAATCACCCACGCGCGAGTAAGTCCCCTCCAATTCAGAGATCTCGCCAAGACGTTCACCATATTCCGGGTTGAAATAAACCAAGCCAGGTTTTTCGGGCAGTGCAGTCTCTTCGAAATCACATTGTTGAAATTGTATGAGCGAATCCACGCCGGCATTCTCGGCGTTCACTTTGGAAATTGTCGCTGCATCCAGACTAATGTCGGATGCCACGATGGTGAGCCCCGGCACTTCGATGACCTGGTTTCGAATGGTCTCCAATTCCTTTTGGTACAGGTCGTCGGTATAGCCCAGCACATGCATGAACGAATAGTCGCTCCGGTACAGGCCGGGCACACGTTTCGTCGCCAGCAGGGCGGCCTCTATCGCTACCGTACCTGAACCACACATGGGGTTGATGAACGGCGACACGCGATCCCATTTCGTGGCCATCACCGTGGCGGCCGCGAGCGCTTCCAACATCGGCGCCTTACCTGGAATTTTACGATAACCGTGTTTGGCCAGCGTTTCACCCGAGGTATCGATAAAAACCTCGGCGCGATCGTCTTTCCAATACAAATGGATCACGGCCCCGGTCAGCTCGTTCCCGGAATCAGGACGCTGTCCCGTTTCACTGCGCATGCGATCGACGATGGCGTCTTTCACCTTCACGTTGACAAACATGTTGTTGTTCACGGTCGGATGGTCCACGTTGCTGGTCACGGAGAAATAGCCATCCTTCGCCAGGATCGTCTCCCAGGGCATGCCGTTCAGCACGCGGTACAACACGTCGGGGTGGTTCACCTTGAATTCCTTCAAGGCATAGTGCACCTGGCTGGCACAACGCAGGTTTAGGTTGAGACGGATGCAATCCTTCACGGTGCCCTCCAATTCAACGCCGGTGGGAAACGTGCGCACGGGCACAAAGCCCAGGTCTACCACTTCGCGTTCCAGGTAGGGAGACAATCGTTTGTTGCAGGTGACGATGATGCGGCGGGGTGTCGTGAATATCTTCATGATCGGTGCGCAAACATACCCATACTTTTTCAACTCGCCCAGCCGGGGAAGAATTTGAAATATTCCCTCCCAATCCAGCAAAATGATTCGTATTTTTGCGGCTCAAAATCCTGATCAATCTCCATGATTTTATTCTTCCGTTCGAAGGCCAACACTCTGTACGCGGTTGGTGTGGCGCAGCCTTTGCAAAATTCTGATATTGAGAAACTTACCTGGCTCTTCGGCGAGGCCCAACCCCTGCCCGAAACGCAGGTGGCCGGCTACTTCGTGGGACCCCGCAAGGAAATGATCACCCCCTGGAGCACCAATGCCGTGGAGATCACCCAAACCATGGGCATCGCTGGTATCCAGCGGATTGAAGAATTTTTCGTGGTGAAAGGCGCCGACGCCAAGCACGACCGCATGCTCCAGGTGCTCTACACTGCGCTGGACCAGGACCTCTTCACCATCCACCACTCCCCCGAACCCATCCTGGCGATCGACGACATCGGGGCCTATAGCGCCAAGGAAGGTCTGGCCCTGAACCAAGAGGAAATCGATTACCTGGAAAACGTGAGCCGCGAACTCGGCCGCAAACTCACCGACAGCGAGGTCTTTGGCTTCTCGCAAGTGAACTCCGAACACTGCCGTCACAAGATCTTCAACGGCACGTTCATCATCGACGGCGAAGAGAAAACGTCCACGCTGTTTCAGCTCATCAAGAAGACCTCGAAAGAACACCCCAATTTCATCGTCTCGGCCTATAAGGACAACGTGGCCTTTATCAAAGGTCCCCGCATCGAACAATTTGCTCCTGCACGCCAGGATATCGCCGATTACTTCAAGATCGAAGACATCGACTCCGTGATCTCGGTCAAAGCGGAAACCCATAATTTCCCCACCACAGTAGAGCCCTTCAACGGGGCGGCTACCGGCTCGGGCGGCGAGATCCGCGACCGGCTCGCCGGTGGAAAAGGTTCTCTGCCCCTGGCGGGAACGGCGGTTTACATTACTTCCTATCCCCGGTTGGAAGGCGATCGTCCCTGGGAGAAAAAATTCGAAGCCCGTCCGTGGCTTTATCAAACCCCGGAAGAGATCCTCATCAAAGCATCGGATGGCGCTTCCGATTTTGGTAACAAATTCGGTCAACCCCTCATCGGCGGAAGCGTGCTCACGTTCGAGCATTTTGAAGGCGAAAAAAAATTCGGTTTCGACAAAGTGATCATGCTGGCCGGCGGCGTGGGCTACGGCAAAGAGAAGGACAGCAAGAAAGAACACCTCCAGGCCGGCGACAAGATCGTGTTGCTCGGTGGAGATAACTACCGCATTGGCATGGGCGGCGGCGCCGTATCGTCCGTGGCCACCGGCGAATATGGGAACTCGATCGAGTTGAACGCCATTCAACGCTCCAACCCGGAAATGCAAAAGCGCGTGATGAACGCGATCCGCGCCATGGTGGAGTCGGACATCAATCCCATTGTATCCATTCACGACCACGGTGCGGGCGGCCACTTGAACTGTCTCTCTGAATTGCTGGAGGAAACCGGCGGTGCCGTACACCTGGATAAATTGCCTGTCGGCGATCCGACCCTGTCCGACAAAGAGATCATCAGCAACGAATCGCAGGAGCGCATGGGCCTGGCCATCAAAGCCAAGGACGCCGAGATGCTCCGCACGGTTTCCGCCCGCGAGCGCGCCCCCTTCTATGAAGTCGGCGAAGCCACCGGTGCCCATGAACTCATCTTCGACAAAAAAGGACAAGCGGCAACACCGTTTGATCTGAAGGTGAACCATCTTTTCGGTTCATCCCCCAAAACCATCCTTCGCGATGCCACCCAACCCACCACGTACAGGCCCGTGGAATACGTGGCGGCAAAAATCACGGAATACCTCCATCACGTCCTGCAGCTGGAAGCAGTGGCCTGCAAAGATTGGTTGACCAACAAGGTCGACCGCTCCGTTACCGGCAAAGTGGCCACGCAGCAAACCTGCGGCCCCATACAACTGCCGTTGAACAACGTGGCCGTTATGGCACTTGATTACCTGGGGAACAAAGGGGTAGCGACCGGCATCGGCCATGCACCCGGCGCGGCCCTCATCGACCCGGCGGCAGGCAGCCTGATGGCGATCGCCGAATCGCTGACCAACCTCGTGTGGGCCCCGCTCACGCACGGTCTGAAGGGCGTTTCCCTTAGCGCAAACTGGATGTGGCCTTCCAAAAATAAAGGCGAAGACGCGCGGTTGTACAGCGCCGTGCAGGCCGTGAGTGATTTCAGCATCGCACTGGGCATCAACATCCCGACCGGAAAGGATTCGCTTTCCATGACACAGAAATATCCCAACGGCGATGTGGTGTTTGCCCCAGGCACGGTCATCATCAGCGCGGTGGGAGAAGTGGAAGATATTACCAAGACCGTCTCTCCTGCGCTGCAGCCGGTGAGCGGATCGAAACTGTTATACATCAATCTCTCCCAAGACACATTCAAACTCGGGGGCAGCAGCCTGGCGCAGGTGTTGAACCTGCTCGGCAATGAAACGCCCACCGTGAAGGACGCTGCGTATTTTGCCAAGGGATTTGAAGCCCTACAACAACTCATCCGCAAAGGACTGGTGCTGGCCGGCCACGACATTTCCGAAGGTGGTTTGATCACGGCGTTGCTGGAAATGTGCTTCCCCGTTCCCAACGTTGGTCTCTCGCTGAATGTGGGTGGGCTGGGCGACGACCTGGTGAAGATCCTCTTCAACGAAAATCCGGGGGTTGTCATCCAGGTGAACGACGCCACAACGGTGACGTCCATACTAAACCAGGCCGGCATTTCCGCTTTCGCCCTGGGCACGGTTTCGTCCGAGCGCAAACTATCCCTCCAGCATCCGACGAACACGTTGTCGCTGGACATCGACGCGCTGCGCGACACCTGGTTCAAAACTTCCTTCCTGCTCGACAGCCGTCAGCGTCCCGTTGCGCACGCCACGAAACGTTTTGAGAACTACAAGAAGCATATCCTACAATACAAACTTCAGCCGAAGTTCGACGGGCAATTCAGTACCTATGGCATTGATCCCACGCGCAGAAAGGCCTCTGGTCTCAAAGCGGCGATCATACGCGAAAAGGGGGTGAACGGCGATCGCGAGATGGCCTATGCGCTCTACCTGGCGGGATTCGATGTGAAGGATGTGCACATGACCGACCTGGTGTCGGGCCGCGAAGATCTTTCGGATGTGAAGATGATCGTGTTCGTGGGAGGCTTCTCCAACTCCGACGTGCTGGGCTCCGCCAAAGGCTGGGCCGGTGCTTTCCTCTACAATCCCAAAGCGAAACAGGCGCTGGATAATTTCTATGCGCGTCCCGACACGTTGAGTCTCGGGGTGTGCAACGGTTGCCAATTGATGATGGAGCTCGGCTTGTTGTATCCCGAGTGGAAAGATCACCCCAAAATGCATCACAACGGCTCGGGCAAATTCGAATCCACGTTTATCGCTGTCACCATCCCTGAAAATAATTCGGTGATGCTCGGCAGTATGAAGGGCTCCACCCTCGGTGTGTGGCTCGCACACGGCGAAGGACAGTTCCGCCTGCCCGACGATCGCTCAAAATTTAATGTTGCCGCCGCCTACACACAGAAGGAATATCCGGGCAATCCGAACGACTCAGATTTTGCTACGGCGGCCCTCTACTCGAAAGACGGACGGCATTTGGCCATCATGCCACACATCGAAAGATCGCTTTTCCCTTGGAATTGGGGCTTTTATCCTTCCGAACGGAAAACGGATAAGATCTCTCCCTGGATTGAGCCGTTTGTCAACGCCAGGGAGTGGGTGAAAAAACATTCTTGATTTTCTCAACAAAGGTTCTGGTCATCTGTTGTTCTGGTGTTTGAATAGCCTTATATTCAAATCAGAATAACAGGTGACCCTATGAAGAAGCTATTACCCTCTCTCTCCTTTATCTGCCTGGTTTTTATGGCTAGTTGCCTTGGCTACAAAGAGCTACCGGTGGAGTACGACTACAGCTACAAAGGCAATTTCAAAAAATACAAAACGTTCGACATCATGAAGCCCGCAGGTCCTGCCGATTCGAGCATGACCAACGAAGTGATTGAAAAATCGATCATCCAGCGGATGAAGTTTCTCGGTTACCGACAGAATTCCAATAAGCCTCACCTGATCATCGGTTTCAAAATGTTCGATGACAGCCTCCGTTTCAACGGCTACAATCAGCCCGAAATTGAAGAATGGGTGAAGACGCAAAACGAGAATGTTGACTACGATCCACAGAAATTTGCCATGAGCACGGGCACCTTGCTCATCCAGTTCTACGACCGGCGCCAAAACCGCTCCATCTGGCAAGGCTATGCCACCACCCAATACGGTTCCATCGATTTCAATAACAGTCGCCACCTGCGCAATGCTGTTATTTCCATCCTGGATAAATACCGCTTCTGGGCCGAAGGATTCATGGAAGGCGCCACCGCCACGGCCGAGGAAAAAGACCTCTAAAATTTTAGGCCGGGATTACTATTTCCAAAAAATAATTCTACATTTGCAATCCCAAAATAAGGGTGCCAGTGCCCTTTTTGGCGGTTTTGTCCGATGGTGTAACTGGCAACACGCCTGATTTTGATTCAGGAAAGTCCAGGTTCGAGCCCTGGTCGGACAACGAAAGTAAAATCCCGGTCATTGAGGCCGGGATTTTATTTGTTTGCAAACCGGAGCTTTTTGGAGTCTACGGGCCCGGGGTGCAAGCCGAACGAACGAAAATGGATAATATCCCATGGCGGTAAAGATTTTCAGCGGAAGAGCTACAACCTACCTGGCAGAAAAAATTGCCAATGCGTACGGCGAGCCTTTGGGTGAAGTGAACTATCAGCAGTTCAGCGACGGTGAAATGTCGCCCTTCATCACCGAGTCAGTTCGCGGCCACGAGGTCTTTATCATCCAATCTACTTTTCCCCCCTCCGATCATTTGATGGAACTGTTGCTGATGGTCGACGCCGCCAAGCGTGCCAGCGCCTCCAGCATCAACGTGGTGATCCCTTATTTCGGATATGCCCGCCAGGATCGCAAGGACAAACCCCGGGTGGCTATCGCCGCCAAGCTGATCGCCAACCTCATTTCGGCTGCCGGCGCCAACCGCATCATGGCCTGCGACTTGCACGCCGACCAAATCCAAGGCTTCTTCGACATCCCGGTGGATCACCTGGATGGCTCTTATATTTTTGTGCCCTACCTCAAATCGCTGGGCTTGAGCGACATCATGTTTGCTTCACCCGACGTTGGAGGTATCAAACGCGCCCGCAGCTTTGCCAAGTTCTTTGACGCCGAGCTGGCTGTGTGCGACAAATACCGCAAGGAAGCCAACAAGATCGAGTCCATGCGTCTCATCGGCGAAGTGGAAGGCAAAGACGTGGTCCTGGTAGACGACCTGATCGACACCGCCGGCACCATCTGCAAGGCCGCTGTGCTCCTGAAGGAAAAGGGTGCCAAATCTGTCCGCGCGGTGTGTACCCACCCCGTATTGTCGGGAAAGGCCTATGAAAACATCGAGAACTCGGTGTTGGAAGAATTGGCCGTGAGCGACACGATCCCGCTGAAACAGCAGGCCAGCAAGATCAAAGTACTTTCGGTGTCCACGCTCTATGCCAAGGCCATCCGCAAGATCCACGATAACGAGTCGATCAGTTCACTCTTTATCAAACTTTAACATTCGAATTTTCAATTATCAATTAAATAAATAAACACTTATGAAAACCATTGAGATTATAGGGTATCGACGAGCAAATCTCGGTAAGGCTGGTTCACAAAAATTGAGAGACGAAGGTCTTGTTCCCTGCGTATTGTACGGAGGCAACGAGCAGATTCACTTCTACTCTCCCATGATCCTCTTCCGCGACCTCGTGTACACGAACGAAGCGCACTTTGTGCACATCAACATCGAAGGCCTGGAGGCGCAAGCCATCCTGCAGGAAGTTCAATTCCACCCGGTGAGCGAGATCATCCTCCACGCCGATTTCCTTCGCATCAGCGAAGACAGAAAGATCAAGATGAACATCCCCGCCCGTCTGGTGGGTCAGGCTCCTGGTGTATCCAAAGGTGGTACGCTGGTGCAAAAGAGATCTTCCCTGAAGGTTTACGCTTTCCCGAAAGACATGCCCGATCACATCGACGTAGATGTTACGGCCCTGGATTTCCACCACGCTATCAAAGTTGGTGATATCAAATCCGCCGGCCTGGAGTTCATGGACCCCAAGCAAGCCTCTGTTGCCGTAGTAGAAGTGCCCCGCGCTGCTAAAATGGCTGCTGAAGAAGCTGCTGCCGCTCCTGCGGAAGGTGCCGCTGCTCCGGCTGCTGCTGCCGCCGCTCCCGCTGCGAAGAAAGCTGAAGCCCCTAAGAAAGAAGAAGGCAAGAAGTAATCGCCAAGCGCTTATAAAATTGAAAATCCCCCGGCCAACACCGGGGGATTTTTTGTTTATTGCCATGACCATAATTTTTTCTTTTTTAACGTATGAAATACCTCGTTGCCGGATTGGGGAACATCGGTGCGGAATATGAGCTTACCCGCCACAACATCGGCTTCCTGGTGCTGGACCAACTGGCCGACCAACACAAGGTCGAATTCACGTTGCAGCGCCACGCCGAGACAACCGACTTTCGGTTCAAGGGGAAAACGATCCACCTGATCAAACCCACCACCTATATGAACCTGAGCGGAAAAGCGGTAGCCTACTGGTTGCAGGAGCTGAAGATCCCCAAAGAAAACCTCCTGGTGATCATGGACGACATCGCGTTGCCCTTCGGCAGCCTTCGCCTGCGCCCCAAGGGAAGCTCGGCCGGTCACAACGGACTGAAGAACATCGAACTGCTGCTGAACGGACAAGAGTATGCGCGCCTGCGCTTTGGCGTCGGCAACGCCTTTGGCAAGGGGCAGCAAGCCGACTATGTGCTCAGCAATTTCTCAAAAGACGAATTCAAACAATTGCCTGATCTGATGATCAAGGCCAATGAGATGGTATTGTCGTTCTGCACGCAGGGCGTGGAACGGACGATGAGCCAGTATAACGATTGATCATTTCAAAAAACAACATCATGAAACACCAGGTACACGTGGCGATCCAGGTCGTCCCCATCGCGCAAATCCCCCACTACCCCATCATCGACAAAGCGATCGAGGTTATTGATGCCTCGGGCGTCAACTATCGTGTAGGGGCCATGGAAACGGTTATGCAAGGCGATTATAACACCATCATGGACGTTGTGCGCCGGGCGCAGGAGGCCTGCTTTGAAGCGGGAGCCGATGAGGTGGTAGTGGCCCTGAAGGTGCATGCGCGCAAACGCGGGGACATCACGTGGGAAGAGAAGCTTGAAAAATACGAAGAGGGGCATTTAACCCCTCTCGTGAAATAACTTTAGCGTCCAAAAGTAGCCAGTAGTCAGTAGCCATCTGCCGGGTTTCGGCCGGCGTTGCATGGATTCTTTAACTTACTACGGCGCCGGGCATCACCACTTCGTTCGGTTGTAGTAAGCGCAGTTTTCCGTCGCCGTCTTCGGCCATGAGGATCATGCCTTGCGATTCGATGCCCATCATCTTGCGGGGTGCCAGGTTGGCAATGAGTGTTACTTGTTTGCCTACCATTTCTTCGGGTGTGTAGTGTTTGGCTATTCCGCTCAGCACGGTCCGCTTGTCCACGCCGGTGTCGACCGTGAGTTTTAGCAGCTTGTCGGACTTCGGCATTTTCTCGGCGGTCAGCACGCGGCCGACACGGATATCGAGCTTGGCGAAGTCGTCGAAGGTGACCTCGTTCTTCAGCGGGGTCACCGTGTGGGCCACCGGGTTCATGCTCGCCTTCTTGGCATGCAGTTTTTCCAGTTGACGTGCGATCACCTCGTCTTCTATTTTTTCGAACAGCAACGACGACACCCCCAGTTCATGGCCTTCCGCCAACAGGGTGTCGGAGCCTGCATCGGTCCAGTGGCTGGTCTTCAGGTTCAGCATCTCGTTGATGCGCGCCGCACTGAAGGGCAGGAACGGCTCGGCCGCGATGGCCAGGTTGGCCACAATCTGCAACGCGATGTGCAAAATCGTGCCTACACGTTCCAGGTTGCCTTCGTTCTTCACCAACTTCCACGGTTCAGTGTCGGCCAGGTATTTGTTTCCCAAACGGGCCAGGTCCATCAGGGCGGCCGTGGCTTCGCGGAAACGGTATTGTTCCAACGCCTCGGCTATGCGTCCCGGTTGCTCGCGTAACGCTGCGATCACCGCCTCGTCGATGGGTTGCAACGCACCTTTTACAGGCACCTGGTTGTTGAAATTCTTTTGTGTCAACACCAAAGCGCGATTCACAAAGTTCCCAAAAATGTTCACGAGCTCGCTGTTGTTGCGCGTCTGGAAATCCTTCCAGGTAAATTCACTGTCTTTGGTTTCCGGCAAATTCGTGAGCAGGCTATAGCGCAGCACATCGGGTTTGTCCGGAAAGTCCTCCAGGTACTCGTGCATTTCGATAGACCATCCGCGGCTGGTCGACATCTTGTCGCCTTCCAGGTTCATGAACTCGTTGGCCGGCACGTTGTCGGGCACGATAAACTCACCGTGGGCATGCAACATGATGGGGAAGATGATGCAATGGAAAACGATATTGTCCTTGCCGATGAAGTGCACCAGCTTGGTCTCGTCGTCTTGCCAGTATTTTTTCCAGTCGTCGGCCGCTACGGGTCCGAATTTGCGTTGGGGTTGGGCGTAGACCAATTTGCCCGAGCTCATTTCCTCAAAGAATGCGCGGGTGGCCGAGATGTAGCCGATGGGGGCGTCGAACCAAACGTAGAGCACTTTTCCCTCGGCATCCGGCAGCGGCACCTTGATGCCCCAGTTGAGGTCGCGCGTCATGGCGCGGGGTTGGAGGCCGGCGTCGATCCAGGATTTGCACTGGCCGTAGACATTGGTCTTCCAATCGTCGGCGTGGCCTTTCAGGATCCATTCCTTCAGCCAGCCTTCGTATTGTTCCAGGGGCAGATACCAGTGTTTAGTCTCGCGCAGCACGGGCACGTTGCCGGTGATGGTAGACCTCGGGTTGATGAGGTCGCGCGGGCTCAGCGATGAGCCACACTTCTCGCACTGATCGCCGTAGGCATTGGGATTGCCGCACTTGGGGCAGGTGCCAACGATGTAGCGATCGGCGAGGAAGAGCTTGGCCTCGTCGTCGTAGTATTGTTCCGATACCTCCTCGTTCAGCAGTCCTTTGTTGAACAGCGCAAGGAAGATCTCCTGGGAGGTCTGGTGGTGCAGGGCTTCGCTGGTCCGGTGATAGATATCGAAGGCGATGCCCAGCTTTTGGAAGCAGTCGCGCATCTGGACGTGATATTTGTCGATGATGGCCCGGGGTGTGGTATTCTCTTTTACGGCCTGGTTGGGAATGGCGGTGCCGTGCTCGTCGCTGCCGCAAACGAAAACGACGTCTCTACCCTGCGACCGGAGATAACGAACATAGACATCCGCCGGGATGTAGGCGCCGGCAAGGTGGCCGATGTGTTTGGGGCCGTTGGCATACGGTAAAGCCGCGGTAACGGTGGTGCGTTTAAATGCTTTCATAAAACTGAATAGGCTGCTCCTGGCAGCCTGCAAAGATGATAAGAGAAATGGACCAAAAAAAATTCCGTTGTCAGGCCATATGGGGCACGGCGCGGTCCCACGCCGAGGAAGGAACGGGCGGGAAAATGACGTAGAACTCCGTGTACCCCTCCGGGGTAGTGAGCAACCCAACCTTGCCGCCGATCTTCTCGGTGGCCGTCTTGGTGATATAAAGCCCGATGCCGCCGGTCTCCGAGCGCTCGGAGGCCCGTGAGAACATCTGGAACAGTTTACCGGGGCTGGATTCGCTGATGCCGATGCCGTTGTCGATCACCCTGGCCCGCACCGAGCCGTTCTCGCCCTTTCCGATATGAATGTGGATGAAGGACTGGATGCGCTCCGAATCGTTGTAGAACTTGATGGCGTTGTCGATGAGGTTCTCCAGGACGATCCGCACCAACTCCTTGTCCGACTCGATCTGGAGATCGGGATCGATGAAGGTGTTGATCTGCAATTCCTGCGGCAGGCCCTTTTTCTTTTCCAGCATCAGCACGTCGTTTACGATGACGTTGAAGTCGATCTTCTCGGTGGTGATCTTGGAGTTGTTGATCTGGTTGATGATGACCAGGCGTGTGAGGATGGAGTTGAGGCGTTCGGCGGTGGCGTCGAGCTTCTTCAGGTAGTCGAGAGCCACCGGATCCTTCACGTCCATCAGGGCCACGTTGCACATGCCCTTGAGGCTCGCCAGCGGGCCGCGGATATCATGCGAGGTCTTGTAGATGAAGTTATCCAGTTCGTCGTTTACTTGTTTCAGCGACTGGTTCACGCGCGCCAGGTCGAGCGTCTTTTTGTCGACCTCGTTGTCCAGTTGCCGGTTCTTGATCTCGAGCTCGGCATTTTGTTTTTGGATGACCTCCTTGGCTTCCGACAATTTGGCGTTTACACGTTTAATGTTCCGGTTACCGAATTGGAGCACGAGGATGAGCAACCCGGCCAGCACGGCAATGACCACCACCGCCGCATTGAGGTCCCGTTGCTGTTTGATGGCTTCCTCTTTGGAGGCAATGGTGGCAATGTTCTCGCGCTCGGCAAAATTGGTTTGGATCTTGGCGATACTTTTCACCAGCTCTTCGCTGACGAGACTGTCTTTGAGGTGGATGTAGCGAGACTGATATTTTGAGGCCTGCTCAAAGCTTTCGGTTTTGGTGTAGAGGTGCGAGAACTGCAGGTAGATGTTCATCAGCAGTTCGTTGTATCCCAACTCGGTGATGATGCCCTCGGCCTCCGTGAGCAATTTTTCGGCGGTGACATTGTCGTTCAGGTCGGCGGCGATCTCCGCCATCACCGTCAGGTTTTCGCCCTGGTATAACTTGTCGCCAACACGCCGCGCAATGGCCAGGGAGATGTTGAGGTGTTTGTCGGCTTCGGGCAGATTTTGGAGCCAGAAATAGGAAATGCCAAGGCCGTATTCCCCGGAGATGCGGATGGCGTCGGAACATTTGCCATCGCACGTGATGAACGCCTGCTCCATGCTTTCGCGGGCTTCGATGTAGCGGTGCAGCTTCCCGTAGCAAAGCCCCATGTTGATGTAAAGGGCATCGAGGTCATAGGTGATCCCATTCTCTTTCTTCAGCGCCAGACATTCGTCGTAGTACTTCAACGCCGCCTCGTAGTTCCTCAGTTTAAAATACACCAGGCCGATGTTGTTTAGCGTGATACTGATCTCGGCCTTATTGCCTTCCTCTTGCCGCACCACGAGCGATTGGAAGTGATACTCCAAGGCTTTGTCATAGTCGGCTTGGAAGGTATGTACTATCGCCAGGGCGTTGAGTATTTTTTTGTAGTCCTCCCGGAGGTTGTTGCGGCGTGCGATGGGGAGCACTTCGGTGAGGATGTCGATCGACTCCTGCAGTCTGTCGAGTCCTCTTAGCATCTGGCCCTTCATGCGGGCCATCCGTACAAGCCGCGTGCTGTCACCTAACTTGGTAGCCATTTGATACGCTTCGTCGGCATATCGCAAACACATCTGGTTGTCGATGTCGAAGAGTTCATCGGCGAGCTGTGCCTTTATCTTCAGTATCCGCTGTTCGTCGGGAGCGGTTTGCAGCTCGCTTAGAAGAGAATCTACCACTCGTCTATCTTGGGCCTGCGCGATAAATATGAAAGCACTTCCAAAGAATATTATGAGCGTGAGTTTTACTTCATTGAAAAAGTTATAATACACGAGTGCTGTCCAAAATTTTATTGCGTGAAATAGATCTTTTCTGTATGCCAACTTTGAGTCATCAATTTAGCGCTAAAAACTTATTTAGAAAAAAAAACTTTAACACCCCAGCCATGAAAAAGCTCATATACATCGTAATGCTTTGCATTGTTTCTGCAGGACTGTTCACAGCATGTGCCAAAGAAGAGGTCAAACCCACCAGGGACATCACGGTGGGAGGCGGCCTGTTCTCTGACCCGAAGTGATGTAGGGGCGGCCTGGGTCGTTATTCATCCGGCGTGATTGTCAACAAGTTGGTTGACAAAAACCAAAAAATTAACCAATCCTTTAACAGCATTTATCTAAACCATTAAAATCTTAAAACCATGAAAAAAATTATCTACACCCTGCTTTTTGCCTTCGTTACTTCTATGGCCATCACCTCTTGCACTGAAGAAGAAGTGAAGCCCAAGCAGGAATCTGGCGGCGTTCCCTCTGACCCTAAACAAGCTTAATTGCCCTATAGACCCTAAAGCAGATAAGAACCCTTAACCACTAAAAATTATGAAATCAAAAGTTATATTCCTGATCGCCGGAGCCGCTGTTGTAACACTTTCTTTTACGTTCGTTACCAACACCCGCACGGTGAAAGCAGTATCCACGAACAATTCGTCCAAAGTGTCTCACAATGAGCCTACTGGCGGATTGGTTTCGGAAGACAAATTCTAGTCTCCGAAAAGTGACAGGCATCTTCACCACCACGGTGGGGGTGCCTGTTGTTTTCTAACCCGGGCCCTAAACGACAGTCCGAGAAGTTGCCGGACCGCTCTGAGGACTGCGACGGAAATAGCCCTGCGAGGTGTCCCTTTACCCAGGGATATTTTTCAAATCCCTGTTTCCAGGCCAAAAACGAAATGAAAGGTCAAAGTAGAAAGCTTCGTTTCCTTGGTAACCCCGGCATTTAGTTCAAGTTGATCGTTAACCTTATCTGAGTAGCAATGGGACAGTTTCACCCGAAACCCCCACCCCACTCACCCCCCAGGTACCCCTTGGGTTGCCTTTTAGCCGGTTAATGGTAGGTTGGACCCGTTAAAACGCCAAAAGATTTCCCCTGCCACTGATCTTTCAATGGCTTAGCTGTGTAATGCATTCCACATAAAGTAATACTTTAAGGTCGGTTTTCGGGAAAATCCCTGAAAACCTTACATCACAAAATGTTTAATGTTTGGGCTTCTTTCTTAAACGCCTGGCGGGGTTTGAGCTGTAATTGCTGGAACATTTCCTGGTCTTTTATATAGCCGGGATTGGGCGTGGTCAATAGTTTATCGCCGGCAAAGATGCTGTTGGCTCCGGCCAAAAAGCAGAGGGCCTGCTCTTCGAGGTTCATGCGAACCCGGCCGGCCGACAGACGCACCATGGCTTTGGGCATGATGATGCGCGCTGTGGCAATCATCCGCAGCATTTCCCATACCGATACTTTGGGTTGATCTTCCAACGGGGTGCCTTCCACGGGCACCAATGCATTTACCGGAACAGATTCGGGATGTTCCGGAAGGGTTGCCAATACGTGCAGCATACCGATGCGGTCTTCTTCCAACTCGCCCATGCCGATGATGCCGCCAGAGCAAACGGAGATCTTGGCCTTCCGCACGCTCTCCAGCGTATCCAGGCGATCGTCGTAGGTGCGGGTGGTAATGATGTCGCTGTAGAACTCTTCGCTGGTGTCAAGGTTGTGATTGTAGGCGTACAGGCCAGCGTCTTTCAGTTTCTGGGCCTGTTCGGGGCTGAGCATGCCCAGGGTGCAGCACACTTCCATGCCCATGGTGCTGACGCCTTTCACCATCTCCAGCACTTTGTCGAAGTCGCGGTTGTCGCGCACCTCGCGCCAGGCGGCGCCCATGCAAAACCGGGTGCTGCCGGCTTCCTTGGCCTCGACGGCCTTTTGGAGCACTTCGCTCACTTCCATCAGTTTTTCCACCTTCACTTGCGTGTGGTAGCGCGCCGCTTGCGGGCAATAGGCGCAGTCCTCGGGGCAGCCGCCGGTTTTCACCGAGAGCAAGGTGCAGACCTGCACTTCGCCAGCGTCGTGATATTGACGGTGCACGGTGGCTGCTTCATAAATAAGACTCAGTACAGGTTTGTTGTAAATATCGGCGATCTCTTCCCGCGTCCAGTTATTGCGAATCGTTGTCATGTTTTTATCGAGGTCTGTTCTGGTTAATATTTCGTTGATGTTCTGTTCGTATCCTTATCGATTATTGAATTCTCATTTCAAAGGGCATCCGGGCTTGTGTGCCCTGGTATGATTTGATGTGAAGCCATTGCTGATACAAATAGTATTGCGCGCCCAACTGTTCTTTGAGGGCACCGGTTTCGGCATCGTCCTCATATTGAGCGATCATTTGTTCCAGGAAAGAGGGTTTGTATTGGGGATAGAAGCGCACCTTGTAGTCGTCGGCCACATGAGCGGCGGCAGCGGCGATCTTGACGGCGTCCTGGAAATTTCCAATGATGTCGACCAGACCGCGTTCCTTTGCCTGCGTGCCGGTCCAAACGCGCCCGGAGGCCACCTTCTTGATGTTTTCCACCGACATCTTTCTGCCTTCTGCAGCTTTGGTGGTGAAGGTCTCATACACTTCTTCCGTGCGTTTTTGCCAGATGCTTTTCTCGGTCTCCGTGAGGGGGCGATCGATCGTGATCAGTTGTCCTATTTCACCCGTCTTTATTTCCTCTGAGGTGATGCCAAGCTTATTGTTGAGCAAACCACTGGCGTCATACAGCACGCTGAATACCCCGATGGATCCGGTGATCGTGTGCGGCTGCGCAACGATGGTGTCGCATCCCATGGCCATGTAGTAGCCACCCGAAGCGGCGTAGTCGGACATGGAGGCGATGACGGGTTTCACTTTGGTGGTGAGCGTGATCTCGCGCCACATGGCGTCCGACGCCAGCGAACTACCACCGGGTGAGTTGATCCGCAGCACCACGGCCTTTATTTTATCGTTCTCGCGGGCCTTGCGCATCTCTTCGTTGAAGGACTCGGAGCCGATCACATCTTGTCCGGGGCTGGCTTTGCCCGGAAGGATCGTGCCCTCGGCGACGATGACGGCGATCTCGTTCTTGGATTCGCTGTAGGTGGAGTACGTCTTTTTGTACTTGCTGTATTTAACAAAGGATATCTTGTCTTCGTTGCCCAGGTTGAGGCGCTGCCGGATGGTATGTTGCACCTGGTCGTCATAAGCCAGCGAATCGATGAGCTTGTATTCAACGGCCTGTTGTGCGTTGCGCACCAACATTTTATCGGAGATCTCTTTCAGGTTGGCTTTGGGGATGTTGCGCGCTTCCGACACGCGGGTGACCACCTGGTCATAGATGGAGTTGATCATCTCGGTGAGTTGCAAGCGATTGGCGTCGCTCATTTTTTCCAGGATGAACGGCTCCACAGCACTCTTGAATTCGCCGACGCGGAAAACTTCGGGCTTCACTTCCAGTTTGTCGAAAAGCCGTTTGAAGAACGTGATGTCCACAGCAAGACCGTTGAACTCCACCTCGCCTTCGGGATGGAGATAGATCTTGTCGGCTGCGGAAGCCAGGTAGTAGGCCGACTCGGACAGTCCTTCGCTAAACACGATCACCCATTTTCCGTCCTTTCTGAAATCCAGCAATGCTTCACGAATTTCTTCGATCTCCGTGTAGCCCGCCATGGGTTGGGTGATGGTGATGTAGATGCCTTTGATCTTCGCGTCGTCTTTGGCGTGTTCGATGGCCTGCCGCAGTTGGGCCAGCCCCATCGGGCGCGGCGCGGATCCACCCAAGAACGGGATTCCCGAAAACGGTTCTTCCTTTTCTGTTTCCACGATGGGCGCATCCAAGTCCAGCTTCAACACGGAGTTATCGCTAAACTCCAGCGGCGTTTCCTCGACCGACGACAGTGCGCTGATAAAAATGACCAGCAACACAACAAAAAGTATCATTGCCACGAGGGCTCCCAGACACGAGGATATAAAGGTCTTAAAGAAATTCATACGGGACGATTTAAGTTTTCAAAAGTACATAATACTGCTTCGAATAAAAAAGTATGTTTACGAGCATGAACAACGCTGTTTTTCTTTTGTTGGGCACCAACCTGGGCAACCTGGGTGACAACCTGGCCGCGGCCAGTCACCACATTGGAGAGCGCGTGGGAAAGATCGTGCGTGCATCGTCGCACTATCGCACCGCGGCCTGGGGGAAGACGGATCAACCGGAGTTCTGCAACCAGGTGCTCGAAGTGGAAACGTTTTCCAGCCCGGAAGAAGTGCTGGCCCTGGTGCTGGCCATCGAGGCGTTGCTGGGCCGCGAGCGCAAGGAGAAATGGGGTGAACGGCTGATCGATATCGACATCTTATATTATGGCCATCGTGTCGTCCAATCGCCGGGACTGATCATCCCCCACCCGCATTTACAAAACCGACGCTTCACGCTGGTTCCGCTTTGCGAAATTGCGCCGGAGTTTGTTCACCCGGTGCTGCTCAAAACAAACAGCGAGCTGTTGGAACAATGTCCCGATCAGCTCGCTGTCCATAAAGTTGACGAATGATATTCTTTTGATGGGCTTGACTTCGCTCAGAGGCTCATCACTTCGGCTTCGGGAGCAATTTTCTTTACCAGTCCCTGCAGCACTTTGCCCGGGCCACATTCGATGAATGTTTTTGCCCCATCCTTCACCATGTTTTGTACCGATTGTGTCCACCGCACGGGGCTGGTGAGTTGAGCAATGAGGTTTTGTTTGATGACGTTCACATCCGTGGAGGGTAGTGCATTCACATTTTGGTATACGGGGCAAATGGGTTTTCCAAAAGGTGTGCTTTCGATGGCGGCGGCCAATTCGGCGCGGGCCGGCTCCATGAGGGGTGAGTGAAACGCACCGCCTACCTGCAGGGGCAACGCCCGCTTGGCACCGGCGGCTTTCAATTTTTCGCAAGCGATGTTGATGCCGTTGATCGTTCCCGATATAACGAGTTGACCGGGGCAATTGTAGTTGGCCGCCACCACGATCTCGTCGATGGATGCGCAGATGTCTTCCACAATTTTATCGTCCAGGCCTATGATGGCGGCCATGGTGGAGGGATTTATTTCGCAGGCATGTTGCATGGCCAGGGCGCGTTTGGAGACCAGCTTCACGCCGTCGGCAAACGAAAGGGTTTTGTTGGCCACCAAAGCGGAGAACTCGCCCAATGAATGACCCGCCACCATGTCGGGGGCGAAGGTGTCGTTCACCAACGCCACGGCCACGGAGTGCAGGAAGATGGCGGGTTGTGTCACCTTGGTTTGCTTTTGTTCATCGGCGGTGCCGTTGAACATAACATCGGTGAGTTTGAACCCAAGGATGTCGTTGGCTTCGTCGAAGAGCGCTTTCGCTTTTGGACTGGCCTCATAGAGGTCTTTGCCCATGCCGGTGAATTGGGCGCCTTGCCCGGGAAATACATATGCTTTCATGGTGGTCTACGTCTGATTACGGGGGCAAAAGTAGCAAAAAGTTGAAATGTTCGGTTTTCCTCCTGATCGTGCCGGGGCTACCCGGCCTTTCACCAGGCCACAAACCGTTTTTTCAATTCCGGGGTGGGGATCATGCAGGCATCCTTTTTTCCAAAGATCTTGTACCGAAAACGGGCCACGAGGTCGTAGAGTGCATCACGAAGAAAGCGCGGTATGATCCGGAAGATCCGGAGCCACGGCCATGCGCCATCCATCCGGGCCACCATATGAAGCACGGCATCGCTCTTCTGGAACAGTTTTCCATTTTCAATAACGATGATGCTATGCAGTGCGTCGGGATCCAGGCCGTTTCGAACCAACTGCTCTCTTCCAAGTTCGGATTGTAAGGAGGCGAACATGATCTTCCCCGCTTTATCCCGCTTGATAATGAACAACACGGCGCCGTTGCACAGGTTGCAGACGCCATCGAAGAGTACGAGGAAATCAGGGAGCGTGCTTACCGGATCAGGTGCACCCATCCTTTAAAGTTTTGGACTTGATCGACGGGGTCGACGGTGATGAATTTCACTTTGGCCACGAAGTAATACACGCCCGTAGAAAGTTCACTGCCACTGTTATCCCTTCCATTCCAGTCGATATAGATCGATCCTTTCTGATCGCCGACGGTGGTGTCGTAGTGATACACTTCTTCTCCCCAGCGGTTGAAGACTTTGAATTCCACCTGCTCCACAAAGCGCGCGCACTTCAACATGATCTCGATGGGAATAGGGCAATTGCCTTCCTCGCCGCATTCATATCCACGGAGGCTGTAGGCGCTGAAAAGCTCGTTGAATTTGTCGCCATTCGGTGTGAACACGTTGGGCAATTCATAGTGCGGGCAATTGTCGATACACATCTCCTCACTCTTCTCGCCCTCATTGCCCGATCGGTCGACGGCAGCAATCCGATAACATCGGGCGAACGATCGAAGATTGGCATCCGTGTAGGTGGTGTCGGTCGTGTTGGCCAGCAGGGCGTATTCTCCACCTTTTTTGTTTGTGTAATAGATATTATACGAACGCACGTCGTTGCGGCACGCCGGGTCTTTGGCGCGGTTCCAGTACAGCACGTTGCTATAGGTATCGCGGTCGCAGAATTTGTTGAAGTAATCTTCGCAGTCTTTAAAGTCGACAGTGCTGCGGATGGGCGGCTCCAGTTTGCAAGGGGGTATGGTGTCGCCGGGTTGGGCGCACATGATCTGCGAGAAGTTGTTTAGCGGCTGGGGGATCTTCGGGTTGCCATAGCCGCCGCGGGTCATGATGCGATAACAATAGGTGGTGTTATCGTCCAGGGGTGTTCCATTCCATTGCCCTTCATCCAGGTAGATAAATCCGGAGCTGCTCACGTCGACGCTGTCGATGAGGACAAGGTCGGCTTCGGTGGCGCCTTCCGGTCCCCGATAAACCAGGTGTTTGTTGGGCACGGATTGTATTTGATTCGACCAGGGCACAAACGCGCTCCAGTTCAACTCGATCTTTTTCACTTGTGATTTAGCGTCGAGGCGCACGGAAGAAGCCGTTGCCGAGTTGCCCACGAAGGCGCCGGTGGCATCATAGCAGGCAATGCTGTAGTTGTAGACATTCTCCTCGGAGTTGACACCCTGATCCAGGAAAGTCGTGTCCGCAAAGTTTGCTGTCGGCGTTATTTTTGTTGAATCCTGACCACGGGCAAAACCTACCGCGCGCCAAATGTCATAATGGAAGGGCTGCACAAATTGAACCTTCGGTTCAAGCGGTTTTTTCCAGCTCACACGGATCTGGCCGGCGGTGATGTCTGTTTTCTGCACGGACACGTGCGTTATGGTCGGCACGTCGGAAGGAACGGGGCCTACACAAATATCTTTAGAGACATAGCTCTCTCCACCACGCGGCAACGGGAACACCGCCACCAGGCGATAGCAGTATTTCGCCCCGGGCGCCAACCCATTTCCTTTGTTTGAATCGGTGTATTTGGTGACGGGGTTGCCCGCGCCATCCTTAATGTTCACGACGTCGATGAGTTCATAGCCCAGGTAGGCGGGCATGCCCGTCTCGCAGTTGTCGGGCTCAAAGGGCGAACCGTCGACCTTTCTCCAGATCTGCATGGATTGGGCATTGAGACAGAAATAAGGATCCCACTCCAGGCTGGTTCGCCGGTCGACGAGACTGGCGCTCACCCATTCGGGTGCCGGTCCCACTACTTTGATGAGCCATGTTTTGAACGTCACAAGGCGCGGTCCGTTCTTGGGTTTGTCGGTTATTTTGAAGACCACCTGATAGGGCTGATCTTTCACGTGCAGACATTGTGTTTGCCAATCGAACTTTGTTTCGGCCGGGGGATCGGAAGGAACGAAGTCGTTCACGCCCGGGACCGGCGTATAGGTGGCGGGTGATTGCGCGGCCGGATAGTTAAAAATTTCAGAGAAGGCTTCGATCTTAACCGGGTCCTTGTCGGGGTCCGTGCCAAAGATGGTGGCTTTTAATTCCGTGCCCGCAACAACACAGGTGTCTTTCGGCACGATGACGTCGGGGCGTTGGTTCTTGCAATCGTCGACCAATATTTGCATGTCGCGTCGCACGTAGCCCATCTCGAACCACTGGCCGTTCCGCTTCCGCCATTCGACGATGTGGAAGGCAATGTTGTATTCGCCAATCGCGCCGGGTGCGTCCCAGGTGATGGTGCCGCTCACGGGGTCGATCGAAAACGTCGGGGGACCGGTACCGGCCTCGTTAGCCTGGCCGAAGTTGGTATAGAATTTCGGGTCGTTTGGATCCTTATAGTTGATGACCTGCGTGTTCCGGTCGCTATAAGGGATCTTCATGGTAAAGGAGAGACTGTCGCCATCCGGATCGTAGGCTCCGGGGTTGTGCGTCCAGGTCACGCCGGGACAGGCGTGGTCGATGGGCGGGATCAACAGCCTGGGGGTATTATTACAGCCCAGGAAGGGATCGATGTTGACGACGGTTTCGAGATAGAATGTGGTGTTCACGGAGGCGTCCATGTTCAACACGCCTTCGTTACGGTTGGGCTCGCGGTAGCTGATCGTGTATTTACCCACGCCGGAATAGGTGTGCCTTATGGTGTAGGACGCTGTGGCCACGCTGCCATCCGAATCCAGGTCCAACCGGATGGTGTTTGGCGTTTCGGGCACCAGGGTGGTATTGCCATCGCCAAAGTTGAGGACATCCTGGTCGCCACCGAAAAGGACCGTAGTGTTCTTGGTGTTGGTGTATACGGTGACAGTGATGACAAATGTTAAGCTGTTACAGTTCTCGCGAACGGCCGTGATTTCGCCGGCGCGAAGGTGGGTGGCGTGGCTTTTGGCAAAGCATACCATCATCAGTATCGCCGAGATGGCGCCAACCCTGCTACATTTTCGTACTAAAGCGGTAAAGTTCATGCCTGTATCAAACGATCTTTTTGGTAATCAAAACACCCCGGTGTCGATCAGGGTTACAATATATGACGTTGTTCTTGATCTATAAAATTAACATATAAGGTAACGCATAAGCACCTGAATTAGTCCTTAAACGGGTAAATTCTTTTTTTGGTGGGTTAAACTTCTCCCCCATCGGGACATCTAAACGCACATGAATAATGATCCGAAAACCAGGCATTTTTTAAACCGCGCGGCGTTTGGACCGGCCCCGGGTTTAAAAACCCCCGTTAACACTCCAACCTGGATCAAAAGCGCCTCCCACCACCGCCCGATCGACGTTATTCGGAAGGTTGACGGTACGGTCATGCTGCCGGATCAACGCCAGCCGAAAGATGCAAAGGCCCGCCGGGCCAGGTTTCTGGATGAACTCACGGAACTGAACACAACCTGGATCTCGCAAATGGTGTTGCCCGAGACCCTCTGGCGCGAAAAAATGACCTTGTTCTGGCACGATCACTTTGCTTGCCGGGTGCGGTCGGCCTTCCTGTCGCAACAATTGAACAATGTGGTGCGCCGCGAAGCCCTGGGTTCATTTGGCGACTTGCTGAAGGCGGTCTCAAAAGATCCGGCCATGCTGCAGTTTCTCAACAACCAGCAAAATAAAAAGAACAGCCCCAACGAAAATTTTGCACGGGAGGTGCTGGAACTCTTCACGTTAGGAAGAGGCCACTACACCGAAGCGGATATCCGGAATGGCGCACGTGCCTTCACGGGGTGGGCGTTCAACCCTAAGACGGCGGCGTTTGTATTCCGGCCCCGGGCGCACGACGAAGGACCCAAGACCTTTAAGGGAAAGACCGGCAATTTTTCGGGCGACGACATTCTCCACATCATTCTGGACGACCGCCAGACAGCGCAGTTCATCACCGAAAAGATCTGGCGCTACTTTGTTCACGAAGGCCCACCCGACGAAGACATCGTCGCATCGCTGGCGAAGGACTTCTTTCATTCGGACTATAACCTTCACAAACTGATGGCGGCCGTGTTTTCCTCGTCCTGGTTTTATGAACCGCGTTTTGTTGGCCATCGCATCAAGTCGCCCGTGGAGTTGCTGGCGGGGATGTTGACGCAGACCGGTGGCCGGTTCGAAGACCCGCGTGCGGCCTTGTTCTTTCAGCGGGCGTTGAGTCAAATTCTTTTTCAACCGCCCAATGTCGGCGGGTGGCCCACGGGCACGGCGTGGATCGATAGCTCCAGCCTCGCGTTCCGCATGACGATGCCGGCGCTGATCTTCAAGAATCTCATCACTGAATATGTACCCAAAGACGATGGCGATGCCAACAACGCCACCAACAAAGCAGCCACCCGAAACCTGAACTGTGCGGTGGATTGGGCTTCGCTGGCGCAACAGTTCACCAAGGCCTCGACCGGCGAGACGCTAGCGGTCGTGGAAGATTTTTTGTTGGCAACACCCACGACGGCGGCGAACCGCAAACTGGTAGCCACACAAGCCGCGCGCAGCACGCGCGACGATGAATGGATGAAGCAAGCCTTCACGGCGTTCATGTCCTTGCCCGAATATCAACTCAGCTGATCATGACTTCCAGAAGAAATTTCCTCAAACAATCGCTGCTCGGCGCAACCGGCTCGCTGCTGGTGCCGACGTTCCTGAAAGCCTTTGAAAATCCCAACGCCTTCGCGGAAACCCACGACAAGATCCTGGTGGTCGTGCAACTTTCCGGCGGCAATGATGGCTTGAACACGATCGTCCCCTACCGCAATGACCTGTATTACCAACATCGCCCCTCGCTGGCCGTCGCGGCCGACAAGGTCCTGAAGGTTTCGGATGAGTTGGGGTTTCATCCGGCGTTGGCCCCGCTGCAGGGATTGTACGACCGCGGCTATCTGGGTGTGTTCAACAATGTCGGTTATCCCAACCCCGACCGTTCGCACTTTCGATCCATGGACATCTGGCAGACAGCCAGCCCGGAGCGCTATTTGCAAACCGGTTGGATCGGTCGTTACCTCGACGCCAACTGTCCCGGCTGCTCCGTAGCCGACCAGGCCATTGAGTTGGACGACACGCTGAGCCTGGCGTTGAAGGGCGACAACATCAAGGGGCTGGCGATGAAAGATCCGCGCAAGCTTTACAACGCGGTTCATCATTCGTTCATTCACGAGGTGGCGCAGAACAACACCGCAGCGACGGTGAACGATCCAACGCTGCATTATCTCTACAAGACCCTCGCCGAGACGGTTTCATCGGCCGACTTCCTGTATCAGAAAGCGGGTGCGCCTTCGTCGGGGCCGGATTATCCGCAAAGTGATTTCAGTAAAAAGCTAAAAACGGTGGCACAACTCATACATGCCCGTGTACCCACACGGGTGTACTATGTGTCGATGGCCGGCTTCGATACGCATGTGAATCAGCAGGCGCAGCATCAACGGTTGTTACAACTCTATTCCGAAGGGATCACTGCTTTCGTGGAGGACCTGGACAAGCGCGACCGGATGAAAGACGTGTTGATCATGACGTTCTCGGAGTTTGGAAGGCGCGTGGCGCAAAATGCCAGTGGTGGCACAGACCACGGTACGGCTAACAATCTTTTTGTGGTGACGAAGCATTTGAAGCAAAAAGGTTTTCTCAACAACACACCTGATCTATTAAAGCTCGACAACGGTGATCTTATCCATCAGCTTGATTTCCGGAGTGTTTACGCTACGATACTTGACAGATGGCTTGAAGTGGAGCCAAAAAAAATTCTGTCAGATGCTTATCCGACGTTAGACTTTATCTGATATCTTAGCGTTTACCAAACCTAACCCTACTTTTTCAGCTAGAATGAAATTTGATTCAAACGCCAAAGCTTCGCTCGTAAAGCGCGAAATGGAAATCAAACGACTTGTCAGACAAATGGAGTTTGATCGCCTCCACAACAGCCCGGTGTACAAAAATCTTTCCCGCGAACTGCAGACCATCCAACAGGAGTTGGTACAGCACCAGGACGCATCTTCCAAAAAGTAAAACGTTTTTTCATTTTCCCTTCACTACATTTGTTGGCTAAACCGTCAATACATGCGTGTTGTAGGAGAAATTCCGCACCCAGAGTGCAAGATCACCATCTTTGCCTGGAACAACCGGTACCTCATTAAGCTGGAGCAAGGCTTGCTGGAGCAGACCTTCAAGGTAAATGAGTACGATGTGACCAGCGAAGCCGAGCTTTACCGGATCGTGGACAAGGCTTTCCTGGAGGAGGCTATGCAGCGCTTTGCCGGCATGGGTGAAAGCTTGCGCCAAGCCATGCAACGTGCTTAAAATCAACGCATTTGTGCAGCAGTAGAGGAAATTGTTTTATTTTGCACCGCTCATGGAAGTTGTAGAGAAGAAAAATAAGAACAAGCGATATAAACCCATCCTGGAGGGCATACCCGATTGGCCGGTTTACCAACTCAGTAAAAACCGCAAGGAGTTTATCGAGGAAGTGGCGCAAAAGACCTTTGCCCAAATCAGGAAGAACCGCCCGACCACCAAACAGCTCATCGACGAACTGGAAGCCACTGTTTACCGCGAGCAGCAGCGCATGAAGCGCAACCGCTGGCGCGCCGACGCGGCGGACGAACCCCGTTTCTGGGCCGGCATCAAAGAAGAACTCGTGGCCCTGACGGGCAAGACCCCCGAAGAAGCCCAGCCCATTGCCGAGGACATGCTCTACCGCATCGTGTTGCGCTATGCCAACGAGATCGCCGGGAATTTTAAGCCCAACAGCTACCGCCTCACGCGCGAGATCGTAAAGTTCTGGTTCTCCCGCCTGCTGAACGGCGCCCGCGTAAAGAAATTCGGGGCCTTCTTCCGCAGCCGCTATACCCTTCGCGACAAGATCCACATCGTGGGCAAAGTGAAGCAACTGCGCACACTGGCCAAAGAAGGCACGGTGGTGATGGTGCCCACGCACTTCAGCAACCTCGACTCGATCCTTATCGGGTGGATCATCCACTCGCTGGGCCTGCCCGCCTTTATCTATGGCGCGGGGTTGAATCTTTTCAACATCAAGATCTTCGCCTATTTCATGAACAGTCTCGGCGCCTATAAAGTAGACCGCCGGAAGAAGAATGTCCCCTACCTGGAGACGCTGAAGTTCTATTCCATGTGTGCCATTCAGAAAGGGGCGCACAGCATTTTCTTTCCCGGAGGAACGCGCTCGCGCTCGGGTATGCTGGAAAAACAACTCAAGTTGGGGCTGCTCAGCTCCACCATCGAAGCCCAACGCAATCTCTACCTGGAATCGCCCACCACGGAGCCCGTGCGCAAGATCTTTATCGTACCCGTAACACTCAACTATCACTTCGTGCTGGAGGCCCCGGACCTGATCGATGAATATTTGTCGTCGAAGGGCCAAGACCGTTATCTGCCGGAGCAGGACAAATACGGAAGCTGGCAATTGCTGCAGTTCCTGTTCAAGTTTTTCACCAAAGGGTCCAACATCTCTGTGTCGATCGGGCGCGGGCTGGACGTGATGGGAAATTATGTCGACGACCAAGGCAACAGCCTGGATGCGCAGGGCCGGGTGATCGAGACCCGCGACTATTTTATTTCGCATGGCGACATCACGGTCGACAAGCAACGCGAAGACGAATATACGCGCATGCTCAGTCACAAGATCGTGTCGGAGTATCACCGCATCAACCGCGTGTTTGCCAGTCACCTGGTAGCCTTCGTGGCGTTCGAGATGTGGCAAAAGAAACATCCCAAGCTGGATTTGTTTGGCTTGCTGAAGTTACCGGAAGAAGACCAGGTGTTGCAGTTCGAGGAATTTCGCGCCGCCTGCAAGCGGGTGCGCAAACAGATCTACAAATTGAAAGAAGAGGGGAAAGTCTATCACGCTACCCATCTGAAAGGAAATATCAACCTGGTGATCCGCCATGGACTCGACAACGTGGGCATCTTCCATTTGAAGCGCCCGCTGCTTATGAACAAGGAAGGCAACATCATCACCAAGGATTTCAGTACACTTTATTATTATCACAACCGGCTTGTCGGCTATGACCTCGAAAAGTTTATCTGAAAACGATAAACCGGTCGGTGTGATCGGCGCCGGGAACTTCGGCAGTGTGGTAGCCAACTTGCTGGCCCAACGGCGGCAGGTGTTACTGCACGTGCGCGACGATGCGGCCATTGAGCGCATCCTGAAAACCCGCGAAAACCGGGGACACCAGATGCACGCAAACGTCATGCCCACCAATGACCTCGGCTACCTGGCCGATCAGTGCGACGTGATCTTTCCCATTGTACCATCGCTGCACTTCCGCACCATGATGAAAGGGCTGTCGCCCTATCTGCACCCCTATCACATTCTCATTCACGGGACCAAAGGCTTTGATGTCTCGCTCCCGGAGGGCAAAACCCTCGACACCATGACCACGCTGGACCGCAGCATGGTGAAGACCATGAGCGAGGTGATCACCGAAGAGAGCGTGGTGGTTCGTGTGGGCTGTCTGGCCGGACCCAACCTCAGCAAAGAACTGGCCGATGGACATCCCGCGGCGACGGTCATCGCCAGCCATTTCAACGAAGTGATCCAGTTGGGCAAGCGTTTGCTGCGCACCAATCACTTCCAGGTGTATGGCAACAACGATGTGGTGGGTGTTGAACTGGCCGGGGTTTTGAAAAACGTTATTGCGATCGCTGCAGGTGCGCTGAGTGGGTTGGGCTATGGTGAAAATGCCAAAGGCCTTTTGATCAGCCGCGGTATGGTGGAAATGGTCTACCTGGGACGCGCACTGGGTGGAAACACGAAAGCTTTCCTGGGCGTCGCCGGTGTGGGCGACCTGGTCACGACCTGCAACAGTTCACTGAGCCGCAATTTTGCTGTAGGCTACCGGTTGGCCAAAGGTGAAACACTCTCCGAAATATTGGCCAGCACCGACGAGATCGCCGAAGGTATCAACACCGTGAAAGTGGCGAAGAAGTGTGCCGACTATTACAAAGTGCGCGCACCGATCACGACCACCCTATACCAGGTGTTGTTCGAGGACATGACGGTGACCCGCGCGTTGGAATACCTGATGCGCTATCCGCTGAATGTGGATATCGATTTCCTGACGGAATAATTTCTATAACAACACCTCTTTGACATTCTCCCGGATCTTTCCGGCCAACTCGTCCAATGGCAAGTCGTTGATGTCGCGTCCGAACGGGTCTTCGATTTCTTCCGCAATCAACTCTACGCTCAACAGAACATAGGAGATCAGTCCCACGATGGGCACAGTCATGTAGCCGGTTTGCGTGACGAACCCAAAGGGCAGGGTGATGATGTAGATGAAGACGAACTTCTTTACATACATCATATAGCTATAGGGAATGGGCGTGTACTTGATGCGCTCGCAGGCGCCCATGAGGTCGATAAAATCTTTTAGTTCTTTGTCGAGGTTGATGAGCTGGTCGCCGGTGATTTTGTTGTCGCGGTACAATTCGTTTATGCGTTTGTACATCAGGCCGGCGATGCGGTTGGGCTTGTGTTTGTATTTCTTGAGGTCGTTGAGAAACGTATCGGAGGGCGGGTCCAGTTCGGCCAGTTGCACGCCGTTTCGCAGGCTCTCTTTTACGGCAAATATGAAATTGGGGATCATCTTGGCAAACCAGTCGCGGTCTTCGTGGTTCTCGGGACTGAGGCAAGCGTTGAGTTTCATGGCGAAGTTCCGGGTGCTGTTGACCATGCCGCCCCACATCCGGCGTCCCTCCCACCACCGGTCATAGGCGGTGTTGGTGCGAAACACGAGGAACAAACCCAACACGATCCCCAGGAGGGAATGCATGGCGATGGTGGGCTGAAAATCAGCTTCGTGGAGTTTGAGACGGTCCAGCATGATGTAGCACAACACGGCGGAATAGACGAGCATGAAGAGGATGACGGGCAACAGGGTCCTCATGACGCGCCGGCTGTAGGCGTGAAAGATGATAGAAATCCAATTTCGGGGGTTGTACATGACCATGGGATCGAACTTTCCTGCAATAAGCCTATTCAAGGAAAATTTTCCAACACCGTCGCCGGCGATCGCGCCCATCCAAATCCCACTTTTTAATCGGAAGAAATTCCGGATAGCGCGACGAGAAATTATTTTATCGCTTATCTTTCCGACTATAAAACTGCATTTATGAACATGAAACGTTCTGGCTTATACCTTTTTGCTTGTTTCTTTCTGACCGTCTGCGCTCCGTCCATCGCCCAGGATTATTTAGTGACGGTGACGGGCGATACCATCCGGGGGGAGCTCAAACCCCTTACGTTCGGGATGGACAAAAAAGTGCAGGTCGTTGGCGCCGATAAAAAGAAGACAACCTACCCCATGTTCCAGGTGCGCACCTATAAATGGAAAAATGACTTCTATCAACCCGTGAAGGGTCCCGACGGCTATGCGTTCATGAAAGTGATCAAGTCGGGCTATCTAAGCTTATTTGCCTATCAGCTGCCCAATCAAGTGACCTACGATGGACAATTTCTTTTGAAAAAGGATGGCAAGAGCACCGAGGTCCCGAACCTGACCTTTAAAAAGGCGATGAAGAATTTCCTGGAAGACTGCCCAACCGTGGCCGACCGGATCGACCATGACGAGCTGAACAAGAGAGACCTCTATCAGATCGTCGACGAATACAACGCTTGTATTCAGTCCAAAACGGTCGATCACGGCAAGATCATCGCCCAGCGGGCGGTTGCCGAGAAGAAACTTTCCGCCTGGGATGTGCTGGAAGAAAAAGTGAAAGGCGAAGCCGATTTTGAGGGCAAGGCCAATGCACTGGAGATGATCCAGGACATCAAGGGCCGGATCTCGCGGGCCGAAAAGATCCCCAATTTCGTCCTGGAAGGGTTGAAGAGTTCGCTCACCCAAGACACCTTCAAGCAACCGCTGGAAGACGCACTGAAAGAACTCAACTAGCCTTCTGCAACGAGCGGATGCGCGACAAGATCTTGTCTTTGTCGTGTATCAGCACGTAGAGGCTGCACAGCGTGACGGCCAATGCCAGGCCGAACAGGTAACCATGATCGCCCTGCACCGCGATGCCGAGCAGGGTCAGGTGCATGCCGAGCGCTCCCACCATCAATCCCAACGCCAGTCCGGCTCCCAGCCACGCAGTGGCCGGCACCACGATGAGTATGGCGGCAATCAATTCCATGACGCCCACCCCAATCCTGCCCCACGGTTCCATGCCCACGGTGGTGAAAATGTAGACCGATTCCGCGGAAGCGGTAAACTTAAAAAACAAGGTTTGCAGCATGATGACCGCCGCCAAAAGGCGCGCGATCCAGTACACGACCGTGGCAATTTTCATAGCGAAAGGGGTTTGTTGACGGGATAAATGTAACCGAATAATTGAAAGTGGACTGTCAGATAAGCGACAAGGATTTAGTATTTTGCTTGCAAGCCAAACCTCCACTCATGACTCCCTTCCACGTCCACCCGGATATTGCGCAGGCAAAAACCATTTCCACAGATTTTTATCTCGAACCGACTTACCTGGAGCTTTCCAAAGAAAAGATCTTCGCCAACACCTGGCAGCTCATCGGCGACACCGACCAGGTGAAGGATCCGGGATGGGCCACGCCGGTGAACCTGCTGGAAAAATTCCTGGACGAACCGCTGCTCCTTTCGCGCGACAAAAAGGGCGATCTCCATTGCCTGAGCAACGTCTGCACCCACCGGGGCAACCTTTTGGTAGAACGCCCCTGCAAGATCAACGACATCCGCTGCAAATACCACGGCCGCCGCTTCCACCTGGACGGCAAATTCCTCTCCATGCCCGAGTTCAAGGAAGTGGCCAACTTTCCCTCGGAGGAGGATGACCTGACCAGGCTTCCGCTTTATCAGTTTGGAAAATGGCTGTTCACTTCCCTTCACCCCAAATTCGAAGCCGATACATTTTTAGGTCCGATGCTGGAGCGCGTAGGCTGGATGCCGTTCCAGGATTTTCAATTCCGCCCGGAGCTATCGCAAGACTACAAGGTGGATGCACATTGGGCGCTGTATTGTGAGAATTACCTCGAGGGCTTCCACATCCCCTTTGTGCACGCCGGGCTCAACGCCGTGATCGACTATGGAAACTACACTACCGAAATCTTTCCATACTCCAATCTGCAAATCGGCTATGCAAAAGGCGACGACGCAACCTTCGACCTGCCTCCCTCCTCCCCTGACTTTGGAAAAAAAATCGCAGGCTATTACTTCTGGGTTTTCCCCAACATGATGTTCAACTTCTATCCCTGGGGACTCTCCATCAACATTGTGCGCCCGTTGGGGGTGTCGCGGTGTACGGTTTCGTTCCTGTCGTATGTGTGGGACGAGAACAAGCTTCGCCAGGGTGCGGGAGCCGACCTGCATCAAGTGGAAATGGAAGATGAAGACGTGGTGCAACATGTGCAAAAAGGAATTCGCTCAAGATTCTATAAACACGGACGCTATTCGGTGAAGATGGAAAAGGGCACACACCATTTTCATCGCCTGTTGGCTGAATTTTTAAATTGAAGACCGGATGTCGTCACCCCAAAAATTAAAACCCACCCTGGGCTTGTGGACCAGTATCGCCATCGTTGCGGGCGGGGTGATCGGCTCGGGCATATTTATGAAGCCCGCCTTTATGGCTTCGCAACTGGGCTCGCCCCTGTGGCTGGTGGCCGTTTGGATCTTCGCCGGCGTGATCACGCTCTTTGGCGCCCTGAGCAACGCCGAAGTGGCCGCCATGATCCCGGAAACGGGTGGCCAATACATTTTCTTTGAGAGAATGTACGGCAGCTTTGTGGCCTTTTTGTATGGATGGTCCGCCTTCATCGTATTCAACACCGCGGGTGTGGCTTCGGTGGCCTATGGCTTTGGCATCTACCTGGAATACTTCATCCCCCTGCCGCGCTTCAGCCCGGACATAGAAAAAGCAGTGGAGGTCTACATCCCGTTCATCGGATCGATGTATCCGCTGGAAAACATCGGGGTGAAGTCGGTCACCATCCTGGTGGTGTTGGTGCTCACGTGGGTAAGCTACCGGAGCACGCGATCGGGTGGCAACCTGCAGGTGGTGTTCACCATCATGAAGATCGCCTTGCTGACATTGTTGGTTTTTGGATTATTTTTTTCGTCGGAAGGAAACATCACCAATCTTATTACGCCTTCCGCCAGCATCCATCCCGAGGGCTGGGCTTTCGTGGGCGCCCTGGTGGCGGCCATGTCGGGAGCGTTTTGGGGATACGATGGTTGGAACAACATTACGTTCATCGCCGGCGAGATCCGGGAACCCCAGCGCAACATTCCCCGCAGCCTTTTTATTGGATTGCTCATTTGCATCATCACCTATACGGTCATCACGCTGAGCTTTCTGTATGTTTTACCGATCGATGCCATGGCGCAGTCAGGTATGGTGGCGTCGGATGCAGCACGGGTGGTGATGGGCACCTTGGGCGGCGGCATCATTGCTTTCATGGTGATCATCTCAGTCATCGGCGCCACCAACGGCAACATCCTGCCCGTAGCCCGGGTGTTCTTTGCCATGGGGCAACAGAAACAATTTTTTGGGTGGGTAGGGAAAGTACATCCCAAGTATGGCACACCCGGCAATGCCTTGGTGATCCAGGCCCTTTGGACGGTCGTGCTCATTCTCAGCGGTTCGTTCGACATGCTCACCGACATGCTGATCTTTGTGAGCTGGGCTTTCTATGGGTTGAGTGCCTTTGGCATCTTTGTGCTGCGGAGGAAAATGGCTCATGTGGAGCGACCTTATAAAGTGTGGGGATATCCCATCGTGCCGGCGGTGTTTGTTTTGTTCTCGACCTTTTTTGTGGTGGCTACGTTGTGGATGGATATCTATAACTATGCGATTGGGAAAACGCATCTGATCAACTCTTTACTGGGGTTGTTTTTGACGGCGACAGGTATACCGTTGTATTGGTTGTTTAGAAGGCGATACGGAAAGTCATTTTGAACCGCCTCGCCTTCGCTAAAGCTTCGGCGAGTAAAGAAAGGCGCAAATGATTTCACACCTATTCACTCAAATAGATATATCCATCTTTCACCGTAAGATTGGAAGGAACATTATTCTCGTAAATCATCCCCGTGCCTAGCCCTTGCGGAAGGGTTATGGGATAGTTTGCTGTGAACTGGCAAATAGCATTCAGGCCGACGTTGGATTCCAACGCAGAGGTGATCCACCATCCGATGCCAAGGCTTTCCGCAATAGCGATCCATTCCTGGCAGCCGGTCATTCCCCCATGAAGCGTCGGCTTCAAAATGATGAACTGCGGACGGAGGCGCGTCAACAGTCCTATCTTCTCTTCTTTGACCTCCACACCGATAAGTTCCTCATCCAACGCAATGGGAATGGGCGACTCCCGGCACAACTTCTCCATTTCCGGAAGGCCCGGTTTGATCGGCTGCTCGATGGACTGGATCTTCAACCGCGCCAATTCATGCAAGCGCGACAAGGCTTCGTCTACTTTGAAAGCGCCGTTGGCATCCAGCCGTATGGTGATGTTCTCCCGGAAATAGCGCTTGCGCAGGTAGTCGATCACCTCGCACTCGCGGTCGAAGTCAAGCCCACCCACTTTCAGTTTGATGCAGCGAAATCCCTGCGCCACCTTGTCGTTGATCTGGCTCATCATAAAGTCCAGGCCGCCCATCCAGATGAGACCGTTGATGGGAATGCGCTGGCCCTCGAGTAAACCGTTTCGGAAAATGATCTTCTTGCCTCCGTTCATCAGGTCGAGCCATGCCGTTTCGATCGCAAAACGAATGGATGGATAGCCCGCCGGCACCAAGGTCAGCGCTTTTTGCAGCACGGGGTTGGCCAGGGATGGCGATCCTTGCAGGTCCTGGGTGGAAATGTGGTGCGGGAGTTGGGCCAGCACGTCGGCGAGCACGGTCTCAAAGTCCGGGCGATCGTCGGTGCTGAGCCCCGGAAGCGGGCCACATTCGCCAAGGCCGGCGACGCCGGGTTGGGCATCGTCCCAAAGTTTTACAAACCATGAGAGTTTATCTTTCATCAATCCCCGCGAGGTACGGGCATTGAAGCTGAAACGAAAAGTTTCCTGCGAATAGGATGTCTGTAGCGCCATAGGCAACAATGATCTGCTAAAAATAAGGTTTTAGAATTAACTTTGAACCCTTTATCAGGCATGGACATTTCCATCAGCAACTATACCTACACGCTTCCCCCGGAACGCATCGCGGTCTATCCGCTGGCCAACCGCGACCAGTCGAAGCTGCTGTTCTACGACCAGGGCACCATACATCACCAAGTCTTTTCATCGCTTCCCGATCTTTTACCGGCCGATACACTCCTGTTTTTCAACGATACCAAAGTGATCCCCGCGCGGCTTCACTTCCAGAAAGATACGGGCGCTGTCATCGAGATCTTTTTGCTGCACCCGGTGCTCCCTTCAACGCTGGTCATGGAAGCCATGCAGGCCCACCATCACTGTACGTGGCAATGCACACTGGGAAACCTGAAGCGCTGGAAAGACGAGCCGTTGTTCAAAACGTTTCACGGCATCACCTTAAAGGCCACGCTGCGCGATCGCGAGGCAGGGTTGGTGGAATTTGAGTGGGCTACCGACCATTCTTTTGCTGAGGTCGTGAACCTCGCTGGAGAGACCCCCCTGCCCCCCTACCTCCACCGCAAAGCCGAGCAAGCCGACCGCGAGCGCTATCAAACGATCTACTCCCACCACGAAGGCGCCGTGGCCGCCCCAACGGCAGGACTGCATTTCACACCGGCCATCTTCGACCAACTCAAAGCCAAGGGCATTGCGCACGACTTTGTCACACTCCATGTGAGCGCAGGAACCTTTCAGCCTGTGAAAGTGGAAAATGCCGTGGAGCATGTCATGCACAACGAACAGGTGGTGGTGACCCGGGACAACCTGGATCATCTTTTGTCGGGAAGATATATTGTTCCTGTGGGCACCACTTCGATGCGGACGTTGGAAAGCTTGTATTGGTATGGCGTGAAATTATTGAAGGACCCGCAGGCTGTGTTTGCGATCTCACAACACGAAGCCTATACGGCCGCAGACCACCGGCCTACTCGCGATGAAGCGCTACGGGCTGTGGTTGACTATATGGATCGGAATCAGTTGGAATTACTGACAGGGGAAACGTCAATCTACATCATGCCGGGCTATACGTTCCGCGTATGCGAAGCGTTGATCACCAATTTTCATCAACCCGGTTCAACCCTGATCCTGCTGGTAGCCGCCTTCATCGGCGAAGACTGGCGCAAAGTCTATAACGAATCGCTCGCCAACGGTTATCGATTCCTCAGTTACGGTGATAGTTCTTTATTGATCCCGCGTACGAGAAGCTAAGCTTTGCGTTCTTTGCGCCTTTGCGGTTAAAAACTTCTACCGCAAAGGCGCAAAGAACGCAAAGGAACAGCCGTTATTTTATCTCGGAGAGAGCATTAAGATCGACGATGTGGACTTCTACGCGGCGGCCTTCTTCTTTTGAAGCGCTCTGGTCTTTGGTGGCACCATAACCTTTAGCAACGATCCTGCGCCGAACGACGCCTTTGTGATTGATATAGTCAAGCACGGAGATCGCCCGCTTGTTGGACAAGTCGCGGTTCATTTCTTCGGTACCTTCCGCGGAAGCGAAACCAAGGATCTCTATCCCCAGGTCGGGGTTCTTGTTCAACTCGGCCAGGATCACATCCAACTGCGCGTTGTACTGCGCTTTCAGGTCGCTCTTGCCGGCGTCGAAATATATTTTTGCACTCTTGGCCAACACGGCCTTGTCGATCACCGACGTCTTTTTAGCCGTCTGTCCCTTTTGTTTCATGATCTCCTCATTCACCATGAAGGTAGGCAACGAAAAGATGGTCTTGCCGTCTACCTGCTTTTGCTCGAACTTGCTTTCGTCGCTTTCGTCATAGTAGTAGGTGCGTGTAGCCATCTCGATGCGTGAGTTCTCTTTTTCGTTGAAGTTCACTTCTTCGATGGGGTCTTTCATCTGGATGAGGTCGGTCAGGTAGTTGATACCATCCTTATCCTGCGCGGCCATGAGGTCGAGCATCATGTCGTAAACATCCACGTTGCCGCCTTGCACCAGTTTGGCCTCGTGCGTTTTGCGGAGGTCGGCTTTCACATCGCTGTCGGTATCGTAGAAGGCGTTCTTCACCTGCACTTCCTGGCCCACGACCACGTCGAATTGCTTGATGGTCTTGAGGCTCACCATTTGATACAGCTCGTAGAAATAGGTCTGGTTCGGAATGTTGATGTTCAGCGTGTAGGGCAGGAAGCCTTCGGACTCGATCACCATGTCGTAGTTTTTCGAGGGCGGCAGGATCACGAGGTAGTTACCGGTCTCGGGATCGGGGTCGTATACGAAGTCGAGTTTTTTGTCCGTTTCATTGTCGATAAGGTAGATCTTTGTCGGCATGGGCTTGCCGGTTTCTGCATTCAGGATCTTTCCCTTGATCATCGTCAGCGGGATGTTGGCCGATTCTGCCGGCAGGTCGATGTAGTAAATGTCCTGGCCTCCCATGCCGCCTTTGCGGTCGGAAGAAAAGTAAGCGCGTGTTCCGTCGGCAATGAGCGTGAAGTAGTTGTCGTTCACTGTGGTGTTTACGGGGTAGCCCATATTTTCCGGCGATGTCCATTTGGTGCCCACCATGCGGGTCACAAAAATATCGCGTCCGCCCATGGAGTTGTGGCCATCCGAGGTAAAGAACAGGGTCTTTTGATCGGGGTGGATGAACGGGGCGTCTTCGTTGGCCTTGCTGTTCACTTCGGGGCCCAAATTAACCGGGTTGCTCCATGAACCATTGGCCTGCAAGGTGGTTTTATAAATGTCCAACCCACCCTGACCGCCCAGCCGATCGCTGGCGAAGTAGATCGTTTTGCCGTCGGGGGTGATGCTGGCGGTCGACTCCAGGTATTTGGGGGTGTTCAGCGAAGGCGTGATGAGGCTTGGCTTCGACCACGCGTCGCCGGCCCTCGAGATCTGGTACAGCCCGCCGGGATCGGTGGCGCCGCCCATGAAGATGAGCATCTTCTGGCCATCGGCCGAAATACCCGCAGTGCCTACGTTGTAGTCGTGGGCGATGGGCACTACTTTGGGTTCTGACCAGGCCCCATTGATGTTGTAGGTGATGTATATTTCTTCAATGAACTTATCGCCCGTGCGGGTCTTGCCCGTGTTGGGACGGAGGGCGGTGAAGGCCATCACACTCTCGTCGGCCGAAACCACCGGATTGTATTCCGTGTATTTTGTGTTGATGATGGAATTGAAGTGGGTAACCTTAAAATTGCGGGGCACCGACATCAGGGCGATGGCGTTGTGGCAGGTTTGGATCGCTTCATCGGCTTGCGCCATGACCTTCTTGTCGGCTTTGCTGCTTACTTCCCGGAACTTGGTAAAGCTCTGTACGGCATTTTGCAGGCTCTCGTCTTTTAGATACATCGTGCCCAAATCGTAATACAACGAGGCCGGCATGTCCTTGCCATTTTTCAGCGCATATTCGAAATAGGGAATGGATTTGATCTGTTCGTCGGTTTCAGGCGATTTCTGGTAGCACACGCCCGTCTTGTAATAGACGAGGGGGCTTTTTTCGCCGGCCTGTATGGCCGCCAGGAACTTGGGAAGGGCTACGTCATAGCTCCGGACACTGAAATAGTGCTCGGCATCCGCCAGCGATTTGCTGTCCTGGGCCTGGAGGGCGATCACTGAAAAGAATAATAACCAGTAAAGCAGATTGACCTTTCTTGTCATACAGATTAAAATTTAACCTCAATACTACAAAGAATAAACACGAGCCAACAGGGATTTTTAGACAGAACCTTACAAGCGGTGACGTTATCCCGAATTTGGTCCCAGCATTTTGTACCCGCGTTTAGCAATTGAACCCCGCCATGCATACCCCCGTCCTATACGCTGAGGCAGCCAAAAAAATGGTAGTTTATAGGATTTTTGTTGGAATATAAGCAATTTTAGGGGTAATGGGGGAAATCTATGAAGGCACAAATAATCCGTTTTCTTGATACCGAGCCGGGCGAGACCGGACGCGTGGGCCTGTTATTCATCATGAGCTTTTTTATGGGGGTGTTCATCGCCACCATTACCGTGGCTTCGCAATCCCTTTTCCTGGAACATTTCGACGAAAAAACCCAGTTGCCCATCGCCCTGTTGGTGTCGGGTGCCTTCGGATTGTTTGCCACCATTGTTTATAACTTCCTCCAAAACCGGATCCCCTTCCAATTGCTGGCCGTGCTCAGCTTGATGGTGGTCCTGGTGTTGACCGCCTTTATTGAATTTGGTGAAGGCTATTTCGCGGACCCGCGCACCATCTACTTCCTGGGTTTTGCTCAGATCATTCCCTTCTCTTTTATTATATACCTCATTTTCTGGGGCGCCTTTGGCCGCTTGTTCAACCTTCGCCAGTCGAAGCGCCTCGTGGGCACAGTGGATATGGGCGCCATGATCGCGTCGTTCATCGCCTTCTTTTCCATTCCCCAGTTCCTCGGTCTGAAGGGCGTCAAAACGGAAATGTTATACACCGTTTCGCTGATCAGCATTATGTGCTTTACCGGGCTGTTTATTTTCCTGTCGCTGAAGTACAAGACCCGCACATTCGCCCAGGAAAAAAAGATGTACAAAAAGCTGGTACTCAGAGATTTCCTTCAAAACCGCTACATCCTCTACATGTCGCTCTTCGTGGTGGTTTCCATGATGGCCGTGAACTTTGTGGACTACTCGTTCTTTAACGCGACCACCATTTTCCTCAGCCGCGAAGACTTGCCACGGTTCATCTCTTACTTTGAAATGACCATTGTTATTTTCGGGTTCCTCTTCCAGACCTTGGCTACGGATCGGATCATAAAAGAATATGGCCTCCGCATCCCGCTGCTCATCAACCCGTTCCTGATCTGTCTTTTCACGGTCGTCGCGCTGATCCTGGGAACGATCTTCGGATACTCGCTGGGCTTCTTCATGGTGATCGCCATCAGTAAGCTGTTTGTACGGTCGCTGCGCGAATCGCTGGATAACCCTACGTTCAAGCTCTACCTGTTGCCGATCGAGAGCAGCATCCGCATCGACGTGCAGACCAAGATCGAGGGATTGGTTACCGCCTTCGCCAGCCTGCTTGCCGGTGCGCTCATCATCCTGATCACCAAAGCGGAATTCTTTACGCTGATCTATATTACCTTGTTCACCATACCGCTGCTGCTCTTCTGGTATTTCGTTTCCAACCGGATGAACAACAGCTATCGGCACACGTTGCAAGACACCTTGTTGCGCAACAAATCTTCCATGTCGGCACGTGTCGAGCGGGAGTATACGCTGAACACGGTGTTGGAAAGAGAAGTGAACAGCTCCGTCGAGCAAAAGGTCATCTACGGGTTGAAGCTCATGGAGAAACTGGAGCCCGCCTTGTTCGAAAACGCATTGGTGCGATTGATTGAAAGCACCTCGCGCAAAGTCCGGGCATTTGCCGAAGAAAAGATCCAGGCCCTTGGTCTGCGCAACGACATCGGCAAAACCGAGTTGCGTTCGCTGGCGGAGAAAGCCTATGGCGAATTGGAAGACAGCGACCTCCTCTCGATCTCGCCCGAAAAATTATTAAAACTCAGTAAGTCGGTAAGACAATCGGACCGGATCCTCGCGGCCAAACTCTTGCGCAAGTTGGTGGGGCCGCGCACCATCTTCGTGTTGCTGGAATTGCTTCGCGATGTCGATCCGAAAGTGCGTTATGAAGCGCTCTACACGGCACGCAAGGTGAAGCTGAGTGAAACGTGGCCCGTGCTGATCGAATTGTTGAACTCCGCTGCCTACAGTCATCATGCCGCGGCAGCCCTGAAGGAAGCAGGCGAAACAGCCTTGCCCACCCTGGAAGCCGCCTTTCACAAGTCGGGACAAAGCGACCTGGTGATGTTGCGCATCGTCCAGATCATGGGCAGCATTGGCGGCAAGTACGCGCTGCAACTGCTGTGGAAAAAAGCCGACTATCCCGATAAACGCATCGTGAGACAGATCCTCAATTCGCTGCGCTTTATAAACTATCACGCCGAGGGACGCGAGGCGCGCGAAGTGATCAACTTGCTGGAAAGCGAGATGAGCAAGACCATCTGGAACCTCGCCGCATTGGACGAGCTCCCCGATGTGAAAGAATTTTTGTTCTTACGCGAGGCACTCGAAGAAGAGACCCGCGACAATTACGACCAGATCTATATCCTGCTTTCGATCCTGTATGAACCGCGCTCCGTGCAACTGGTGCGCGAGAATATCGAGTCGGGCGATCCCGACAACATCGCGTTTGCCATGGAGTTGCTGGATTTGTTCATCGACCCGGGCGTGAAACCCAAGTTGGTGCCCTTGCTGGATGACATTGCTGTTCCGGAGAAGCTGAAGCAATTGCAGATCTTCTTTCCCCGCGAAAGCTACAACCCCATCCAGGTGATCAACTACATCCTGAACCGCGATTTCAACCTCAACAACCGGTGGACAAAGGCATGCGCCATCTATGCATCGGCCTATATCTCCGATTTCCGGATCAGCCGCGGCCTGGTGGCGCAGATGTTCAACACCGACAAGCTGTTGCAGGAAACCGCGGCGTGGGTGATCTATAACAAAAACAAAAAGGAGTTTGAAGTCATCTCCGAACGGCTCCCGGTCAAGGATAAAAAATTCCTCGACTCGTCGATCGAAAACAATCAGCTGTTGGATGGCTTGAACGACGGATTCTTTTTGTGGGTGGAGAAAGTTATGTTCCTGAAACAGCTGCCAACCTTCAAAAATATTCACGGTGCCATGCTGTGCGACCTGGCCGACAAGATCACACCGCTGGATCTCGCCTTTGCCACCCGGGTGAAATTTACCCCCGACGATTTCAACACCCCCATCTTTGTGCTCGCCCACGGCAGCGCACAATTGAAAAGCGATGGCATACTGGCCGCTTCATTAAAACGCGGCAGCGTGTTTGGCGACTTGTTCCAGGATGGCGTAGCGCCGAAGATCACGTCACTGGAAGCCACCGAGCGCTGTGTTGTGTTCAGAATCAACCTCATGGATTTTTATTATGTGATGGCCAACCACCACGAGCTGGCGCAAAGCCTCATCAAAAATATTACAGAAGAAACCGAACCGCATTTGCAACAACCTTAACCTGAAATCATGGCCTTTGAAATTGATGTTTTGATTATTTTTTCCGACCGCGACAACGAGGCGACTGGAAACGAACCGGGATGGGTCACTCAATTCAAAAAATTCCTGGAATCCATGCTCACGCAGATCTTGGGCGAGAAACCCAACGTGTTGCTGAAATCCGAGTTTGACACCATGACCTCGCCCCGGCTCGACAACTCCGCCGTGTTGGTGTCCATCCTGTCCAAAGATTTCACGCAATCGGGGCCGTGCCTGGATCACCTGGAAAAATTTACACAGGCCGCGAGCGCCAAGGGACAAAATAGGGTGTTCAAAGTTTTCAAAACACCCGTGTCCGTGCAAGAACAACCTGCCCGCGTGCGCGAGCTGTTGGGTTATGAAATGTATCAACTCGATCCGGATTCGGGCGAGATCCGCGAGTACACCGACTATTTCAGCACGGAGGCCGAGCGCCAGTATTGGATGGAGATGGTGGACCTGAGCTACGACATCTCTGATACGTTGTCGTCGTTGAAGGATAAATCGCTGGCGAAGGAAGTGAAGAATGTTTTCAAGCGCAAGACCATCTACCTGGCCGAGACCGGTCACGATCTGTCGGTACAGCGCAACATCATCACCCGCGAATTGCAACGCCACGGCTATACCGTGTTGCCCAACCAAACCCTGCCCGGCAATGTGGCCGACCTGGAGCGTGTGGCGCGCCGCGACCTCGCGGAGTGCAGCATGTCCATCCACCTCATCGGCGCCGTGTATGGCGACATCCCCGAAGGAACCGACCGTTCCGTGGTGGACATCCAAAACCGCATCGCCGCCGAGCGCAGCAACCGCGGCCGCGAGAACAAGGAAGAATTTTCCCGCCTCATCTGGATCTCTCCCAACCTGAACCACATCACGGAGCGCCAAAAAGGATTCATCGAAAACCTGAAACGCGACGTCGAAGCCCAGGAAGGCGCAGAGATCCTGCAGACACCGCTGGAAGATTTCAAGAACATCATGCGCGAAGAACTGGCCGACGCCGGGGAGAAAAAAGCCCTGGACGAAACCGGCGGCCGCGCGGTGTATCTCATGCACGACAAAGTAGATCACCTCGATATAAAACCTTTTGTTGAGCTCATCGAGCGCTCGGGTTTCAACGTGCTCATGCCCTCGTTTGAAGGCGAGTTGTTGGAGCTGCGCCAGAAGCACATCGAGAACCTGCGCAACCTGGACGCCGCCATCATCTACAAGGGAAGGGTGAACGATCAATGGGTGCGCATGAAAGCGCTGGACCTGTTGAAGGCACCCGGCTTCGGCCGAAAAAAACCCATCATGGGCAAGGCCATCTACACCGCCAAAGGCTCGCACGTGAACGCCGATGCGTTCAAGAGTCAAAACCTCCGGGTGATCGATGGCGACAATCAACAATCCCTGGAATCGCTGAAATCATTTTTGCAAGAATTTAAAGCATAGTCATGCAAGCCATTGACGAAAAATTAGAAACCGCCAACCCGTTCCCCGGGTTGCGGCCCTTCAAGATCGACGAAAGTCACCTTTTCTTCGGTCGCGAAGGGCAGAGCGACGAAGTGCTGCTCAAGCTTTCGAAAAACCGATTCGTAGGTGTGATCGGTCCTTCCGGAAGCGGTAAGTCGTCGTTCATTTATTGTGGGGTGATGCCCATTTTGTATGGCGGGTTCCTCACCGACGCCAGCCCCAACTGGGAAGTGGTGGTGACACGCCCCGGCGCAGGTCCCATCGACAACCTGGCCGAATCGCTGTTAAAAAACAATCCCGAATACCTGGCGTCCGACGCCGAAGAGAAAAAGATCAAGCGCACCATCTTCTCCACCTTGCTGCGAAGCAGTTCGCTGGGGTTGGTGGAAGCTATCGAGCAGACCCGCAAGGATGTGGACGTGAACTACCTGGTGCTGGTCGATCAGTTCGAAGAGCTTTTCCGTTTCAAGGAAGGTCACGATGTGAACTCGGTGAACGAAACGCTGGCCTTTGTGAACCTGCTCATGGAGGCCGTGGACTATCCCGACGCCCCGATCTATGTCGCCATCACCATGCGGTCGGATTTTATCGGCGACTGTGCGCAGTTTCCTGATCTCACCCGCAAGATCAACGACAGTCACTACCTGATCCCGCAGCTCACCCGCGAACAGAAACGGGTGGCCATCGAAGGCCCCGTAGCCGTGGGCGGCGCCCGCATAGCGCCCCGCCTGGTGCAGCAGTTGCTCAACGACCTGGGCGACAACCCCGACCAGCTTCCCATTTTGCAGCACGCCCTGATGCGCACCTGGAGCTACTGGTCGTCCTATCGCGACTTCGAGGAAGAACATGTTGACCTGAAGCACTACGAAGCCATCGGCACCATGTCGGAGGCGTTGTCGCAACACGCCAACGAGGCCTACGACGAACTTTCGGAAGAACAAAAACATATTTGCGAAGTACTGTTCAAAGCCGTCACCGAAAAACGCGGCGAGAACTTTGGCATACGCCGCCCGACGCGCCTCACGGAAATTGCGGCCATTGCCGATGTGCAGGAAGATGCCGTGATCGAGGTGATCGATAAATTCCGGGAACCCGGAAGGTCGTTGCTAACGCCCGCGTACGGAGCAACGGTCACATCCAAATCCATGGTCGACATTTCGCACGAAAGTCTCATGCGGATTTGGGTGCGTCTGAAAAATTGGGTGGACGATGAAGCGGAGGCCGTGCAAATGTATACGCGCCTTGCGGATGCTGCCACCATGTACCAGGTGGGCAAAGCCGGCTTGTGGCGACCACCGGATTTGCAACTTGCTTTGAACTGGCAAGCCAAGCACAAGCCCACGCTCGTGTGGGGTCAACGTTATAACCCTGCCTTTGAACGCACGCTGATCTTCCTGGAATATTCCAGGAAAGAATGGGAAACCGAGCAGCGCATCAAGGAGATGGAGCAGAAGGCCAAGCTGAGACGGGCCCGGGTGTTTGGTATCATCATGGGTGTGGCCACGGTTATCTGCCTGTTCTTCCTGATCTTCGCCCTCATCCAAAAAACGAAGGCTGATAATGCCCGTGCTGAAGCGGAAATTCAACGCGTGCGGGCAGTAGCGGAAGCGAAACGCGCAGATAGCCTTCGCGTAGTCTCCGACAACGACCGGATTGCAGCCGTAAAAGCCAAAGAAGAAGCTGAAGCCGCGCAAAAGGCGGAGGCTGCACAAAAACTTTTGGCCCAGGAAGCTGAGAAGCGCGCTGTTCAAAATGCCGAGCTTGCAAAAAATAACGCCATTCAGGCCCAAAAGAACGCTGAGGAAGCAAGGCTCAATGCCGAACGTGCCCAAAAGAACGAGGCCTTTGCCAAGCAACAAGAACAGATCGCCAAAGACAACGCGGCCGAAGCCTTGCGTCAACGCTACATCGCCCAGGCGAAAGCTATGGCGGTGAAGTCGAAGGAACTGAACGATCCGGAGCAGGAAGCCCTCATCGCGCAACATGCTTACAAGTTCAACACCGACCACCGTGGATACGAGTACGACAATGACATTTACAACGGTCTGTATTCGGCGTTGAAGAAATTTGATCATCCCTTAACACAAAGCCTGCAAGCCCACGATCGCGGCGCTGCCCGCACGTTGGTGACCCGCCCTACCGGCAATGAAATCTATTCCGGTGGCAGCGACGGCAAGGTTTTCCGCTGGACAGAAGTGAACAACAACTGGAAATCGGAAATGCTTGTGAGCCGTCCCGACTATCAATACTACACCATCGACGTGAGTGCTGATGGCAAATTACTGATCGCGGCAGGATTGAACTCCCTCAGTGAGACCAAGAACTATGTGGAGGTTTACAATCTCGACAACATGTCGGACGCACCCAAGAAGATCACGGGCTTTACGTATGCCATCGAGAACCTGAACTTCACACCGGACGGCAAAGGCTTTTATGCCCGCGACAATTCCGGTAAGAGCATCAAGTATTCGGACCTGACCACGAGCCGCGAGGTGATTGTTCCGCCGGTGAAGATCAATGCCATTGACCTGAGCCCCGACGGAAACTTCTTAGCGGGTGCCGGCGAGAACGGAAGCCTGTACGTGTGGGACATCCGGAACAACTACACCGTAGCCGAACACAAAAACCTGGGACAACACCTCACCGCCGTTTGCTTTGCCCCCGAGGGACGACGCATCGTGGTGGGTGACAACACCGGGGTGGTGACCCTCTTCGACAACCAGAGCAACCTCGTGCTGCGCGTGTTGTCAGGACACACATCGGTGATCGAGCAGATCCAGTTTAACCACGCCGGCAAGTTCATGGCCACGGCCAGCAAGGACAAGACCGTGCGCCTCTGGAATGTGGATCGCTTAAAAGAACAACCCATCGTGTTCAGTGATCACAAAGACTGGGTATGGGGTGCGGCCTTCACACCGGACGATGAGCAGTTGCTCGCCTGCGTGCATAGCTCGATCGAGACCGTGAAGGGAGTGGAACACACTATCCACGCCTGGCCTACAAAAATTCCGACCATGGCCAACATCCTTTGTGGCAACGTGAAACGCAACATCAACAAAGACGAATGGGAAATTTTCGTTGGCGACGACCTCAAGTACGAAAAGACGTGTGCTGATTTACCGGATAACAATAATTGATTGCATGAAAAGAGTTCTATACGTTCTTCCCTTTGCCTTTTTTGCCTTTACCGCCCACGCCCAACTGACCTCCTGTGCGCAAACCCTGCGCCTGGCCCGGTCCACGTATGAGCAGGGCCGGTTGCACGAGATACCCGAGTTGCTGACGCGATGCCTTGAGGATGGCTTTTCCCAACAGGAAAAAGTAGAAGCCTATAAACTGCTTTGTCTCGCCTACATTTACCTGGAGGAACCCGCTAAAGCCGACGAGGCGATGCTGAACCTGCTGCGCACCGATCATTACTTCGAGATCAACCAAACCACCGACCCCGCTGAATTCATTGCCTTGTATCGCACATTCCGCACGCATCCGATCTATCGGCTCGGTGTGAAGCTGGGCGCGAATGCCAGCCAGCCCAACGTGGTGAGCTATGTGGCCGCCAATGAGGGCACCAGCAAATATTCGCCGGGCATTAGCTTCCAAGGTGGCGTGGCCGTGGAAGTGCCGCTGAACAAGAAGCTTACCCTCGACACAGAATTGAATTTCATATTGAAGACCTTCAAATATGAAAACAAAGTAACCTACAACGAGATTGCGACCGGCGACCCGCGCGACTTCACCATCATCGGCCAGGAAAACCAAACGTGGGTCACGCTTCCCGTGATCCTGCAGTATCGCTTCCTGGAAAGCAAGTTCAACCCCTACGTGGGCATTGGTGCTTCCCTGGATTACTTGTTGAGCGCGAACAATAAATTTTCGCGCACCAAGGAACAAGCCGCATCGCTGGATGAGCAATCCCTGTCCTTGAATGACTACCGGAACCGTGTCAACGCCAGCGCCATCGTAGCCCTGGGCGCGAAAATGAAAGTGACCGGCGGGTTTGCCTTTCTCGAGGTGCGGGGCTCCTATGGCCTCACCAAACTGAACGACACGGCCGATATTTACGCCCTCTATGCAAAAACCCTCCCGACCGGCGGTTACGTTGATGGCATTTTCAAAATGAACACACTCAGCGTAACCTTGGGATACGTATACAACCGATTCAATCCTAAAAAACTGAACAAGTAAGTCCCTCCTCCAATGAAGAAGCTCTCGTTTATTTCGCTTTCCCTGTTGATGTTGTCGGGCTGTAAGAACCTGGAGGACGCCAGCGTTACCGAACGCAATACGTTCATGCATTTTTACGAAGGCGCCAACAGCTACGTGGCCACCAGCGCCGAAATTACCGACGACGGCTATGTGATCACCGGCACCATCAGCATTCCCGGCGATCAGCCTACCTCCAAGATCATCGTGATCAAAACCGACGCCCTGGGCAAACCCGTGTGGCAAAAGATCATCGACGGCGGGTCGGCCAACGGAATTACCGTATCGGCCAATGGTTACATCGTGGTGGGTGACAGTATTCAATTGAACCCTAATTCAGGGAGCATCCCAGACCTGGAAAACTACTGGTCACGCCTCATTCGTATGGATAACAACGGATCTATCGTGTCGGACGTATCCTTTGCCAGGAAAGTGAAAACTGCCGGCCAGGACGATATGCACGTGGATTTTCACGCCGACGCCCTCACGCAAGACGACCAGGGTAACCTGGTGACCCTGGGCACCTATAAATTCCCCGGCGCCAACGAATTCGCTTATATCGCCACGCTGAATCCCACGTCGTTGGATACGGTTTGGAAAAAGGAGTATAACTACCTGGAACGCGACTACATCAACACCAAGTCGGTCTACTACAATAGCGGCCGCGTCATGTGGGGCGCAACAGTGTCGGGTACCGCCAGCAACTTCACCACATCGTATGTGGCCCTGCCGGTGGTGGAGAACAACTCCGTGTTTGTGAATTGCGACTATTTCGGACAGCTGACCGAGCAATCGCTGGTGATCAACGATCTGAAGTCGGCCCCCATCGGCTATGGCGCCGTGGGCACGTATACCGGCACCGATGGCAAGAAGGGCAATATCTTTTTTATCCGTACCGACAAGCTGGGCAATTTCCAAAAGGAATCGGCCCATTACTATGACGGTGCCACAGAAGGCATTGCCGTATCCGATCCCACTTCATCCTCGAGTGAAGACACCGGTGAGTCGTTGACGGCAACGCGCGACGGCGGATATGTTTTGGCGGGCACTTTAGAGACCACCCCCACCCGGGGCAACGGTGGTAAAGATATTTGGCTGATCAAGGTCGATGCCTATGGTGCACCGATCTGGGATAAGATCATTGGCGGACCCACGAATGAAATTGTGTCGTCTATCCGCGAAGCAGCCGATGGCAGCCTCGTGATCTGCGGGACCATCCGCGACGCCGCGGAAGAAACGGGCGGCCTATCCTCGATCTTTTTGATCCGCACCGACAGCCAGGGAGAATTGAAGAATTAATTTTTAGCATACGAATTAACGATACTTGTCTATGGACCCTTTTTTACACCGGAGACGTCTGTTCATCCTTTTCTTGCTTTTCTTTTTAACGGGAGCCGCGTGGGCCAACAATTCCGTTACCATCAACAAAGGCGGCAGCCAGGCCGATCCTGTGAATGTCGGGCCGATCCTCTTTGTGGTGACCTTCAACGAGGCCGTGAGCGGCTTCACCAACGCCGATGTGGATCTAAGCTCGTCCACCACGAGCGGGACATTGGCTGCCACGGTAACCGAAATTGCGCCGAATGACGGAACCACCTATGAGGTGAGCGTGACCGGCATGACCGGAACGGGCAACGTGATCGCCTCGATACCCGCCGGCGCAGCCAAGTTGGTTTCGGATGGAACAACAAATACGGCGGCCAGTACCAGCACGGACAACACCGTACGCTATGATATTTCTCCGCCGTTGGTAAGCACCCTCACCCCCAGCGATGGCCAAACGGGCGTCGCGGTGAACTCCAATCTTCAAATCCTGTTCACCAGCAACATAAACATGGGTACCGGCACCGTTGAATTGCGCCAATATTCAGACGATGCCGTCGTAGAAAGCTACACCTTACCGGGATCTGCGCGCGCATCGATCTCCGGCGGCAACACGCTCGTCATCAATCCTACTTCCAACCTCGCCGTCAACACCCAATACTATGTCATCGTCCCGGCCGGAGCGGTCCACGACAATGCGACCAACGATTTTGCGGGACTCACCACAAAAGGCGATTGGGATTTCACAACGGTCAATCCCCCGCCCGATGTGCAGACAGAGACTCCTGCCGACAACGCCACCGGCGTGTCTGCCAGCCTCAACGTAGTGACCATCACCTTCACGGAAGCTGTGACGAACGTTGGCGATAACTCGAACAACAACAACCGGATCATCATCAAGGACCTGACCAACAACAACACACTCGAAACGATAGACCCCACCGCAGCGGGGAAAGTAGTGTTATCGGGTGGCGGTCTGACGGCCGATATTCATATGACCGTGGCCCTCTCTCCCGGCACTCACTATGCCGTGAAGATCGGCAATTCGGTTTTTGATGACCTCGATGGCGCGAACTTCGCGGGAACCACAAATGACAATGATTGGGATTTTACAACGGAGGATGTGCCGGTATTCACCTTTCAATCGCCGGCGAGCAGCACGGCCAGCAGTACTTGCGTGGGAGAAACCGTGACCCTGGTGGGTGGCGACTTCGGCTCTGCCCCGGATGTTCTGGTCAACGGCACACCGCTTCAGGCATCCGATTATGTTGGGGCCCCGACATCAACCACGATCAAGTTCAAGGTTCCTGCCTCCATCATTGGCTCCTTTGATGTGGTGGTCAAGAACACAAACAACGGCTTATCGAGCGCACCGACTACCATCAATTTCAAACCTGCCATCCTCACCAATCTCAACGTGTTTGCCAGTCCGGCCAGCGCGGCCGTGGGCGGAGCGTCGTCCATTAAAGTGGATGCCACGCAGTCGACCGTCGACTATCGGTTGGTCCTGCTGGCCAGCACAAACATTGGCAACACGCAGACGGGCAACGGCGGGCAGCTTTCGTTCGCCACGGATGCGTCGCCGAACGGTGCGGTTTACCCCGCTCCCGGTCCCACCAGTTACACCTATAAGATCCGGGCAACTTCTGCCGGCTGTACGTCGGTCGATCTTACCAATCAGGCTACGGTAAACGTCTCGGCGGTAACGGCCGATGCAGGCGGTGATAAAAATCTTTGCATAGGCGACGATGTCACCATCGGCGGCAACCCGACTGGTTCCGGGGGCACCGGCTATCTGAGCATCTCGTGGAGCGGTCCCAGTGGCTTCACCAGCGTCAGCGCGAATCCTACCGTGACCGTGGCCGGTACCTATACCGTTACGGTAAAAGACAACACAGGCGCTACAGACACCGACGATGTGATCGTGACGGGGCTCACAAAACCTACGATTGCTTTTGCCGACACGCTTCGCACCCAGTTCAACTATAATGAAGGAAAGTATCAGCTCAGCAACAAGACCATCGTCACGCCCAATGACGGGTCTGGCGTATTCAGCGGACAGGGCGTGAGCTTGAACTCCGACGGCAAGTACTACTTCAATCCCCAGGCCTTTACCACGCAGGCTCCCAGCGTACCCATTACCTATACGCACACGTCGGCCAACGGGTGCTCCAATTCCAACGGCTTTACCGTAACGGTAAACATACCCGGCACGGCGATCACCAACCTGAAGACCTTGTACTGTTCTAACGAGATCCCTACCAGCGGCCTGAAGTTCAACACGTCCCTATATCCCATGCCGGCAGGAAAGGCCTTTAGTTCCTTTAAGGTTTACCAGGGGTATGATTACATCAACGGTGTATACCTCACCTATCCCACGTCGGATCCAAATTATCCGCTGACGCAGAATACGCCCACGACCTATACCTTCAACCCCACCAAGGCTTACAACATGGTCGGTCAGACTACTTTGTTCATATTGATCTACCTGAAAGATGCAGTCACCAACATTGAAGATGCCATCTGGTATACGTATGGTTCAACTTACCTCGTAGCGCCAGGCGTGGTGCCGGATATTCTGCCCGTGAAAGAAATGGTGATCGTTTGCGAAAAAGATCCGCAGGTGACACTGTCCAATACGCTGGACTCGCCCATCTTTGGATATACCACACTGAATTATCAGGAGACCGTTAGCAACTCCGTTACGGGATCGGGAACCGGCCCCTATACGTTCAAGCCGGATCTTGTAAACTTCGGCGCTGCGGACTTCAAAAATGTTCTGATCAAGTATAACTACAAAGATGCTAACGGCTGCGTCGGCCAATCGCAAAGGACGGTTATCGTCATCAAGAAAGTGGGTGGCCCGATTGCGACTGACCAACAGTATTGCCAATTCTTTGATGGGACGAGAGTGTTGACCGCCAGCTCGCCGTATGACAATGTCACCTACAAATGGTATACCTCTTCTTCCCTGTCGGATCTCGAGCCTGGCACCGGTTCGGTTTTTGATACACAGATCAGCACCCAAAACCCGGTCACCAAAACCTATTATGTGACCCAGAACTTCCGCGGTTGCGAAAGTTATGATACACCGGTAAACATTTCAATCACGCCTGCTCCCGTGATCAACCTGAATTTTGACTCCCCTTGCGAGAACCGACCGTTCACCTATGTCGGTCCCGTGCCGCCGGGTTCGAGCCCTTCGTATAGCTGGAGCTTTTCGGGTGACTCGCAGAGCTACTACACCAAGGATGTCGAACACACTTTTTCAAACGCCGGCCCCGCCAGCATCTCGCTGGTCGTAAAATCAACCAGCAATGGCCAGGAGTGTTCTACCTCCGCCACACAGACGATCGTAGTGGGACAAAATCCGAAAGCGGCCGTTTCCTTTGATCAGCTTTGCAACGGCGACAACACCAACTTCCAGGCTTCGTCGAACCTTACTATCGATGAGGTCTATTGGGATTTCGGCGATGGCGATGTGTTGCCTCAAAACTCGAAAGCCACCGTCATCAACGATCCCAGCGGACATACCACGGGTACGTATCAGGCGCCTCACCACAAATTCACAAACGGAGACGGCGAGTACACCGTGGAGCTTCGCGTATACACCAACCTGCATTGCAGCGATACGTTAAAGAAAACCCTGCGCATCCTGCCGCTGCTCACGCAATACAATTCGCTCAATCCCTATCACATGGAAGAGATCAACGGTGGCGATGGATTCTGGGCGGTCGACAGCAGCAGCGTTAACTCCACCTGGCAGTTCACGGCGCCTAACGACACCGTGATCCACAGCATTCAAAAGGCTTGGGTGACCAACGGTGACAAGAACGTGAGTTTTGGTGACTATAAAGCAAACGACCACTCCGCGGTGAACAGCCCTTGCTTTGACATCACTGGATTTGAACGGCCGGTGTTTGCCATGAACATGATCAGCAACAGCGGGGAGAGATCGGATGGAGCCGTATTGCAGGTGTCTACCGACGGCGGTCTGAACTGGAAAGTCATCGGCGCGCAAAACTCGGGGTTGAATTGGTACAACATCCTCGGGATCTCGGGAAGTGCTCCCGGCGAACAAAGCCTCCTCGCCTGGTCGGGCGACTTGTGGACCACCGACCCTGGCGAAACCGAACCGATCTGGTTGCAAGCCAAGCATTCGCTAAACCTGCCGGAAAATATTTTGCCCTCCGCCAAAAAGAACAAAGTGCGCTTCCGGATTGCATTCGCCAGCAACGGCGACACCCAGGCCGAAGGTTTTGCCTTCAACAACGTGCACATCGAGGACCGCAACCGCATCATGCTGGTGGAGAACTTCACCAACGTGGGCGCTGATGGAGCACCGGTGAACAACGCCCGTTTTAACACGCCTCAAAACGACGTGGTAAAGATCCAATACAACGTGAGCTTCCCCGGCGAAGATGAGATCAACCTGCAAAATCCCACAGACCCCGGCGCCCGCGGAGCCTTTTATGGCATCGCCAATACCAGCCAGGTTGTGCCCCGTGTCTATATCGACGGCACGAGCGGCGGCAAGCTTACCGGCCCCGATGATTGGTTTGACCAAAGTAAATCGCTTCGCTCGCTGGTGACATCGCCCCTGGACATCAGCATTTCCACGGTACCGGCCAGCGCCAGCCAGTTGTCGGTAGTGGCCCAGATCACCCCGAATCAAACCCTCACCGAGGGCAAGTTCGTGGCGCACGTCGCCATTGTTGAGAACCCCGTAGACGGCAACGAATTTGTTTTACGCAAAATGTTGCCCAACGCATCGGGCAGTGTGCTGCCCCTGCCCCTGACCACGGGGGTACCGATCACGCTCCCGACATTGACCTGGCAAGTAGACAACACGCATGTGGATCCTGCCAACCTCGCCGTGGTCGTTTTTGTGCAGAACGAGAACACAAAAGAAGTGCTGCAGGCCGCCATGCTTGAGCACCCGGCCGATCTGCCCACGGCGATCGTCACCGGAACAGAGCCTTCGTTCAGCCAGCAGACGTCGCTCTATCCCAATCCCGCCGATCATCAACTGGTCATCCACATGCCCCAAGCCGCGCGGAAGGACATACCGTTGTCGGTGTTCGACACGTTTGGTCATGAAGTGTTGCAACGCACGATCGTGACAGGGGAACAACAGGTTTTGGTGAATACAACAACCTTCGCGGCGGGTGTTTACCTGATCCAATTCGAGCCTTCACCGGGGGTGCAGGTACGCAAGAAAGTAGTGATCACCCACCGTTAAGCACATACCCTTTTTCTCCCTTTCGTCTTTATGGCCATTTCGTGGCCATAAAGACGTTTTAAGGGTTTGAAAATGGGCTTTTTATAATTTATAACCCCTTTGGAGGAGATGGTTAGTTGTCCTATTTTTAACGCGTAAACTTCATAACCCCCGTACATGGAAATTTTCCTGAAAGCGGAAACCTGGCTCGCTTTATTAACGCTAACATTTTTTGAGGTCGTGCTGGGCATTGATAACATCATATTCATTTCCATCGTCTCGAACCGCCTTCCTGTAGAGATCCGCGCGAAGACCCGTAACCTGGGGTTGGTGCTGGCCATGTTTGTGCGCATCTTGTTATTGCTCACCATCACGTGGGTGATGCGGTTCAAAGAACCCCTGTTCACCATACCCGGCAATTTCATCTTTCAACAGGAAGACCTCGCCATCAGCGGACGCGACCTCATCCTCATCCTGGGCGGGTTGTTCCTTATCGCCAAAAGTACGCGTGAGATCAACCATGAGATGGAGGGCGAAGAAGAAACCCTGGAAGCCGGCGGCAGTGGCAAAGTCAACGTGGTGGGTATTATCGTACAGATCATCTTACTGGATATTATCTTTTCATTCGACTCGATCCTTACGGCCGTGGGGCTCACCAACCAGGTGATCATCATGATCATTGCCGTGGTGCTTTCCATCGGCATCATGATCATCTTCTCGGGAGCGATCAGCGATTTCATTCACCGGCATCCGTCGATGGAAGTGCTGGCCCTTGGCTTTTTGATCCTCATTGGCTTCATGCTGTTCCTGGAAGGACTGCACAAGGAAGTGCCGAAAGGATACATTTATTTCGCCATTGTCTTTTCCATGATCATCGAGATGGTGAACATCCGCGTGCGAAACCGACGAAAGAAAGCCAAAGAAGAATTCCATGACGAATAACGACGACCACCTGCGTTACCCCATCGGCAAATTCACGCCACAAGAATCCTACACCACGCACGACATGCTGGCCAATCTGGCACAGATCGAAAAGCTTCCTGCCGAAGTGGAGAAGATCGTGAACAGCCTCACCGCCGATCAACTGGACATGCCTTACCGCGAAGGCGGATGGACCGCCCGCCAGGTGGTGCATCACATCGCTGACAGCCACATGAACGCCTACATCCGCTTCAAGTGGACGTTGACCGAGGAAACACCGCTGATCAAAGCGTACGAGGAAAAGCAATGGGCTTTAACTCCCGAAACAACCCTGGACCCTGTTATCTCCGTGGTCTTGTTGAAAGCGCTGCACACCAAATGGACCGCGCTGATCAGACTGATCCCCGTGACGGACCTGAAGCGATCGTTCATTCACCCGGACACGAAAAAGAACGTGCCGCTGGACCGGCTCACCGCCCTCTATGCCTGGCACGGAAACCACCACCTGGGGCACCTGAAGATTGTGGCTGGCCTCCGGCCCTGATATCAAAAAAAAGATTTTGCGGGCTGTGGACTATCAACGACCATTCTTTCTTTTTACCCCACACCTGGAAACGATATACCCGGCCACGCTCCGCCAAGTGCACGGGGTGGCCTACACGCGCGAACGGATCACCACACCCGACGATGATTTCCTGGACCTGGACTGGCTCCAACACGGCAGCAGCAGTCTGGTGATCATCTCGCACGGTCTGGAAGGGAACTCCACGCGCGCCTATGTGAAGGGCATGGCACGTGCCGCCTATGGGCAGGGCATCGATGTGCTGGCCTGGAATTTTCGCGGCTGCAGTGAGGAGATGAACCGCCAGCTGCGCTTCTATCACAGCGGCGCTTCCGACGACCTGGAGATCATCGTTCAGCATGCCCTTGCCAAGGGCTATAAACAACTCTACCTCGTGGGTTTTAGCCTGGGGGGAAACCTGACGTTGAAATATTTGGGAGAACGTCCAACCTATCCCCAGATCAAACGCGCCGTAGCGTTCTCGGTACCGCTGCACCTGCACAGCAGCTGCCTGAAGATCTCGGAACCTTCCAATTGGATTTATAACCAGCGCTTTTTGAACAACCTGAAAGAAAAGGTGATCCGCAAGGCGACACAAATGCCCGGACTGGATGTGACCGGCATTGGAAACATCAAAACCCTGATGGCGTTCGACGACCGGTACACGGCGCCGCTACACGGATTTGCCAGCGCGTTGGACTATTACACGCGGTGCAGCGCATTAAATTTTCTGCACACCATACAGATCCCCACGCTCATCGTGAACGCACAGAACGATCCCTTCTTAAGCACGGCGTGTTATCCGGCAGCAGCATTAAAAGATCACCCGGTAGTGAAATTTGAAAGCCCGCAGTTCGGGGGCCATGTGGGCTTCGCGCAATTCCGCAAAAATGGATTATATTGGTCTGAAGAGCGTGCGTTATCTTTTTTGTTTCCGGAATAAATCACAGTACTTCGCACCAAACAACCACAACCCTCTCCCCATGATCGAACGTTATAGCCTTACCGCATCTGCCGAACAGATCAAAGAACGCTTTCTGGCAGAAGCATTGGCCGCGATCGATCCACGCTACAACGCCGCGCCCACGCAACTGCTGCCCGTCATCACCCACGCTGCGCCACAGGGCATTTCGACCTTCTATTGGGGAACATCGCCCGAATGGGCCAAGAACAAAACCCCCGGCGAAAAGATCATCAACCTCCGCGCCGAAACCATCACCGAAAAACCCGCGCAAAAAAAGGCGATGATGAAGACCCGTTGCCTCATCCCGGCCGACAGTTTTTATGCCTGGAAAAAAGTGGGCAAGAAAACCGCCATCCCCTACCGCTTCACCACCCTCGACCAGGAACTGTTTGCCTTTGCCGGCGTCTGGGAAGAATTTGAAGACACCGACGGCCACGAGTTCCACACCTTCTCCATGATCACCACCACCGCCAACGAAATGGTGGCCACCGTACAAGATCGCATGCCCGCCCTGCTCACGGTGGCTGCAGAAAAAATATGGCTCAATCCCGAAAGCACCGAGGAAGAACTTCTCGCCGTGCTCGTGCCCTACCCTGCGGATAAAACAAATTATTACCCCGTGTCACCGCGAATCAATGATATCAACACCAATGTGCCGTCGCTGATCTTACCCACGCCCCCATCGGATCAATTTGGAAATTTGACGTTGTTTGATTGAGGATGATGGAGGTGCATCGTGCTTGACGATGCTGAATGATGTTGTTGGTGGGACACGAACAACTGCGGTTGTAACTCAAATAATGGCGGTCGGCATTTGAGGGTGATGGATGCTGAATGGATGCCCTTCCAGGTGTAGGGACAAATTGCTGTGACGATCCTGAATGATGTTGTTGGTGGGACACCAACAACGGCGGTTATAAATCCGTGGTGACCATTCGAAATTTTCCAGGTCCTGAATTTCTAATTCCTGACCTTTTGGCTTATGATCCTCTATAAAACAAATTGCATCGATTAACTCTTAGCTTCAACAGGATCGGCCCCGTGGGACCGTAGCTCCCACTGCTGAATACTGGCTACTGAATTACCGACGACAAAGACTGGCTCCTGGATTCTGGATTCTGGCTCCTGACCTCAGAACCCATCATCCTTATCCTCTTCCTCCTTATCCGCTTCCGGCTTCGCCTCTTCCTGCTTCTTCGCCTTCTTGTCTTTCTTTTTCTTCTTAGGCTTTTCCTCTGCCGGTTGACCAGTGGCTTCGGTCTTGTCTTTTTTCTTGAAGAGTCCTTTCTTCTTTTTGGGTGCCTCTGCTGGTTGTCCCTGTGCTTGTGCCGCCTGGGCTTGTTGCTCGTCCTCGTCTACGTAGTCGAAATCGCCGTCCGATTCTTTGGGCGGGGCGCTGATGGCGGTGGAGTCGACGGCCTCTTTGTTCTTTTTCTTGAAGAGGTTTTTAAAGAAGCCTCCTTTTTTCTTGGCTTTTTTGCCGCCGCTCTTGGCTTCTGCTTTAGACTCTTGTTGTGTCTGTTGGGCCAGGCGCACGTCGGGGAGAATGAGGTTGTGGCGCAGGTACCACATGTAGTTGTCCTGCTCTACGTTGTAGCGAACTTCGGTGATATAGTATTTGGGCACCTTGGCGACGTACTTGCCGGAGGTCTCGTCATAGATGAGGCTGTCTTGTGTGCTGAACCGCAGCATGCGCACTTCTTTGTCTTTGGTGATCATGTAGACGCTGTCGGTTGCTGCTTCGGCAGTGTCTTTCGGGATGTCGACGATGTAGGTGCTGTCGATCACGGAACGTGCCGCGAGGTCAAGTTCAGCGCCCGGGACAATGCCATTTTCGCCCAGCACACCTTCTTCATCGGTGATCGTGAGGGAGTCGGGAACGTATACTTTCACCGGCTTCATGGCCACGGTTTGCAGGCTGCGCACTTTTTTGCGATAGGAAACGGGTTCGGCTATCAAATAGCGGTTCTTGCTGGCCGTGTAGACCTTGGGGGTGGAGTCTTCCTGGAAATAGCTAAACTTCTTGCGCAGCTCATTCTTGTCGTAAATGAACGCGCTTTGGTAGGCAGGGCATATCAGTCGTTGCGTGCAGGCGCCCAGAACCAGGCTAAGACTTAATAAAACGAAAAAATGCCTCGCCATGAAATAGGTAAATCAAACAAAAATAGGGATTTTAGACACAACTCTGTTTAAAATCGGCGGATTTGTAACCGCTTGATCCTCAAAATCTACTCGTTTAAACGCTTAGTTCCGGCTTTTCGTGAGCCACGGCCGATATTTAATTCAACCGGCATTCCTGCCGGATCAAGATTGCAGCGCCTTTGCGGAGCTTCTGTTCGCCGTCCCTGGAAGTTTTGTCAAAAATCGAAGTCTTGATTATGAAATTTTAGACTCGCCTAAATTTTCATTCCAACGGGTTTCGTGCCCTCAAGCCCGACCCTATTCAAAACAAAAAGCCGCCTTTTTGAAGGCGGCCTTAAGCTAAAACCATAAAACCAAATTTAACCTTACCCTTCAGCCAGGGTTGCTTTCCTGTACTTACGAAGCGGACGGAGGAACCGGATTTCGGGTTTTGGAAAATATTTTACTTGCTGACCAGGAGCGCCTGGTCCAGGATGAAATTGACATGATCCATGTTGTCGGTGTTCAAGCGGAGTTTCCCTTTGATGGTGATGAGGTCGTCGACCTGGAATTTGGAGGGCGGTTTTGCAAAATTCACTTCGGCGATAGACTCCGGACCCGCGCCACCACAGAAGAAGCATTGGCTCATGGGGTATTTCGAGATGATGATATACGTTTCGCCTTCCGGACTAAAGGGCACATAAAATCCCTCCATCGTGATCTCTTTACCCTCCAAGGCTTTCAGCTCGGCGGGAAAGGTGGGATAGAACAGGTATTCTCCCAGTTTCTCGTAGTACTTCGGCTCGAACTTGGTCTTGGCAAACTCGGTCCAGAAATCCTTTTTTGTCTGCGCAAACGAAACGCTGCAAGCGGCCACGCAGGCCCATACGATCATCCACTTTTTCATTGCTGTGTCCTTTATGCTTTGACTAATGTTTTTTACGATTGATCCTTTTATCGTCGGCCCGTGCCGTGTCCAACCTTAGTTAGACGCCAGCACCTTCGAAATATCGGTGCGGTAAGCCTGTAGGGCCGGGATCAGGGCGCACACTAAACCCAGCAACAAACTTCCGCCCAAAATTATCCATTCCTGCGAATAGAACACCATGCCCCCGATGCCTGCCTTTTGGGTTTCTTCCACCAGCGTGTTCAAAAGCATTAAAACGCCGTGGCCCATCAGCAAGCCAATGACGCTGCCCATCAGGGTGAGCAGCCCGCCCTCCAGGAGCACGGACACAAACAACTTGGTGCGCGTGGCCCCCATGGAGCGCATGATGGCCATGTCGTAGCGTCTTTCTTTCAGGGAATTGTAGAGGGCAATAAAAATGCTGAGACCCGAGATCGCGATGAGTACATAGGCAAACGCCATGATGATATCGGCACCTACGCCGAGGATGGAAAACAAGCGTGCCGTTTCAAACGCCGGCGACGCGGCCTGCAGACTGCTTTGTGCGTTGACGATTCGCGGCAATTGAATAGCCCCCATGGGCGAGCGGTATTGCAGGAGCAGCGACGTAACTTCTTTCACCGAGTCATTGGCCGCCACCGAAGGCACGAGGCGAGAGGGCATGGCGAGGGTGTCGCGGGTTTCGTGTACGTGGGCGGTGGTGTCGGCATGTTCGTGCACTTCCCAGATGCTTTCCACGGCGGTGAGGATGATGTTATCCAGCACCGTGTTATTTTTTTTGAGCACTCCCTTCACTTTGTAGAGATGGTCCTTGTGGTCGTCGCCGGTGGTGGTGAGGCCGTGACTGCTGGCGAAGGTGTCGCCGATCTTGAGTTGGGTGAGGCTTTTCACGTTGGCACCGAGGGTCACGTCCAGGGGATGCTCCCACCAATCGCCTTGTGCCAATTCGCCCTTGTAGAGATCGGCATAGTCGCGGCTGGTGCCCACGATGCGATAGGTCTGGTAGCTATCGCCCAGGGCCATGGGGATGGCGCGTTTCACCAGGCGGTTGCGGGCAATTTTTTCGGCTTCTTTTAGTTTGATGTTGCCCGTGGGAAAATCGACGTGGAAGATGTTGCAGAGAATGAGTTGCAGCGGACTGCCTTTGGCGCCCACCACCAGGTCGATGCCGCGAGCGTTGTCGGTGATCTTTTGTTCGAGTTGTGTGTTGAAGAGCAGCAGTATGGTGACCACGGCGATGCCGAGCGAAAGCAGGATGATGTTGATGGCCGTGTTGAGCGGACGCGCTTTGAGATAATTCCAGACGAGCGTGAAGAGTGTCATGCGGTGTGGGTTGTAATGTTAGACCGCAGCGGCGCTGAGGCACAAGGTTGGCGCAGCGTTCTCATGAGGCGGTGAGTTGGATTTGTTGGGTGAGGTGTGACTTCAGGCGTTGGTCGTGGGTGGCGATGATGAGGGTGGACTCGTGCTGACTGGCGGCTTCCAGCAACAGGGCGATCACCCGGTCGCAGTTCTTGTCGTCCAGGGCCGACGTGGGTTCGTCGGCAAAGATGATGGCCGGTTTGTTGAGCACGGCGCGGGCGATGGCCACGCGCTGCGCCTGGCCCTGGCTGAGGGTGTTGACGCGGCTCTTGCGTTTCTCGGCCAGCCCCAACGTAGCCAACACATCGGCGATGCGCCCATTATCGATGGGAAGCCCGGCGAGGTAGGGCGACATCATCAGGTTTTGTTCTACGGACAGGGCCGAAAGCAAATGATTGCGTTGAAAGATAAAGCCGATCTTCTGACCGCGAAAGCGATCCAATGCGGTTTCCGAAAGCGTGGCCAGCTCCGTGCTATCTACCGAGACCGACCCTTCATAATTCCGGAGCAGGCCGCCCACCAGGTGGAGCAACGTTGTTTTGCCGCTGCCGGAATCGCCCAGCAACAAAAAATGCTGGCCCCGTGCCACCGAAAAATCCGGGAACCGGATGGCGACCGAGGGCGAATAGCGAAACGCAAGGTTGGAAACCTGTATCATAGATCAAATTATTACCCTCCGGGTGGAATAAATCGAAAAATAAAAAACCTGGCTCACAAACCATCAACAATTTCAACCAACGGGTTCTTTCTGTTTTACGCTAACGTTGGTTCCCGCGGTCTTTGCCTGTTAAAAACTTCACATTGCTAAATTACCCCCCACCCTATATCTTGTCGGTTCACCATGATTCAAATCCCATGTATACCCAACAACGCATCAGTTCCGAAGAAGCCCTGAAAATGATCCAGCATGTCATTCACGAGGCACACCAGATAAAGAAAGAGATCGCCGTGGCCGTGAGCGGTCCGGAGGGTGAACCGCTGGCCTTTCTACGCATGGATGGCGCCAGTCCCGCGGCCTCGCGCATTGCCCGGAATAAAGCCTATACGGCGGCGATCGATCGCAAAGACACAAAGCTCATGGGTGAGTTCATGAACGATAACGATCGTCCTCCGGCCTTCTGGGGAGATGATGGTGTTACCGGATTTGGCGGTGGTGTCACGGTCCGCAGCAAAGGTGTGGTAGTGGGTGGCATTGGCGTGAGCGGGTTGTCGGAGGCGGAGGATGAGCGGATTGCATATGCGGCGATCGCGGCGGTGTATGGTAAGGATCATAAGAATGATTGAGGAGTCGATCCATAGCTGTCCCCAGTGATCCGGTTGACATCGCTGCAGAGTAGGTCCGGAGTGGCGAGTGCTCGCGTGTGGTCAGGGCTAAAGCACGGGGGCGAGGAAGTTCTGGCAACCCTGGCCAAAGGCCAGGGTTATTCAATGTTTTTGTTCTCTCCTGTGCTTCTGCTTGTTCAGCGCAGCGCCTGGTATACTCCAATTCTGAATTTGTGTATGAAGTCGTCGGAGTGCGCGTAGGGTTCGACGTTGGTGAACACCAGGAGGATGAGGTTTTCTTTTGGGTCGATCATATATTCGGAGCAGTACATGCCACCCCAGGTGAGCGAGCCGACGCTGGCGTTGTCGCCATAGTGGGTGTTCTCGGTGACGACCATGAGGCCCAGGCCAAATTTATCTCGGCGGTCCCAAACTTCGAGGGCGCCGATCTGGTTGCGGAACATCAGCTCGATGGTTTTGCGGCCGAGGATCTGGTGGTTGTTGAAGCGGCCGTAGTTGAGCAACATCTGGCAGAAGCGGGCGTAGTCTTCGGTGGAGCTGATGAGGCCCGCACCCGCAGAGAAATAGGTCTTGGCGCCCGTGGTGGCGAAAGAACGATAGTCTTGGTTTGGGTTTAATTGCAGGGGTTTGTCGGTGGAAGGTTTGGAATACAATTCTACCAGGCGCGACGCTTTCTCGGCCGGCAGATAGAAATAGGTGTCGTTCATGCCGAGCGGGCCAGTGACGGACTCTCTCAGATACACATCCAGTTTTTTGCCGCTCAACAGTTCAATGAGGTAGCCGATGACGTCGGTGTTGAGACCATAGACAAATTTTTCGCCGGGGTCGGCCGTCAGGGGTCGGGCTGCGATCTTCTTCACCACGTCGGCCAGCACGTCGGGTTGGGTGGAGTTGAAGTAGGGCACTTGGAATTCGGGCAATTTTTCAAGGGGGTGTTGATAAGGGATGCCTGCCGTGTGGGTGAGCAGGTGCCGGATGGTGATCTCGCTTTTGGCGGGACGCGTTTCGTATTTCAAGGTGGCCGCGTCGAAGCTTTCCAGGACGCGGGGTGATTTAAATTCGGGTATGTATTGGCTGATGGGATCGTCGAGCAGAAATTTACCTTGTTCGAAGAGGGTCATCAACGCCACCGTGGCGATGGCCTTGGATTGGGAGGCAATGCGGAAGAGGTCATCCTTTTTTAGCGGGGTCTTGGTTTCCACGTTGCTGTAGCCATAGGCCTTGTAAGAAACCACTTTGCCATTGCGGGCCACGAACACGGTGGCGTTAGGCGCCAGGCCTTCGGTGATGAAGCTTTGCATGATGGCGTCGAGGCGTTGCAGGCGTTCGCTGGAAAAGCCGGCGTCTTCGGCGGATTTTGCGGGGGTGAAGCTTTGTGGGGTTTGCTGGGCTTGCGCCGTGATGATCGCGAACAGCAGGAGCGCGAGTCCGATTCTTATTTTCATGAACATGAGGTTTGCGGTGACTGTCAAAGATAAAAGAAATGGGAAAGCGTGAATACTTTATTCTTTCCTTATGGAGTCACCCGGTCCTAAAACCTCATCGCTTGAGCCGTATGATCAATGTTATTCTTTGGCCTTGGCGCCCGGGCCAAACAACCCGCCGAATTTGGAAAGCAGCGCCAGTGCACCGCTCAGGGCCAGCAGGAAGGTGTTCAGGTTGTCGAACAGTTCCTTTTGGGCCAGGGCCACAAACACCACGATGCCCAGCAGCACCATGACCAGCACCAGGCGGATGCTGTGCCAGGTGCCGTTTCGCGAAACCTCTTTTTCCATGTCGAGTTCTTCGTCCTCTTTGAACACGTTGAGGATAAAATTATTGAAGCTTTGGTTCATCATTCGCAGGGAGTCTTTCATTTCGATGAGCCCCTTCTGCATCAGCGACCGGATCAGTTTTTGATTTTTCAGGTTTACAAAACCGTCTTTGGCCAGGTCGAACAGAAAATACTTTTCAATTTTGGAGAGCGAGTTCCACACGGCATGATAATAGGGCTCTGCTGTTTCCTCCACACGCAAAATGAAATCCTCTTCGTCGTGACCACCGTGGGTGATGTATTTTCTTTTTTCCAGGGTGCGCAGGTAATAGCAGGCTTTCAATTCGCGGTCGACCAGGCTTGGCGCGGGAATTGATTTTTGCGACGGGCGAATGGATTTATAGCATACCTCAAACTCGCTCAACATATTTTTCCAGTTCCGCAGAGCGGCTTTGTATTCGGATTTCCGGCTGTCGTCCTGCTTGTCGGCGGGGATTTTTTGATAGTCCTTGATCTTATGGCGGTACACTTCCAGGATCACCGTGGGCTGGATGGTGGAGGTGATGATGATCTGGCCCGATTTCGCGGACAAAAGCTTCTGCACCAGGTCGAGTTTTTTCTGGTTGAACGCATGGTCGTTGACGGCAAATTCAAAATGGCGGATCACTTTCACGGGTTTACTATCCGAGGGCACCCAGGAATCGGGACCTTGCTGACAATCGAAGACGTCGGCGTTGGCAATGACGCGGCTGATGAACTCGTGCTTGGACGATTGCGGCAATCCCACCACAAACAAGCGCGGCACGTTGCGGATCTTGAAGGGCAATTCGCCCAGCCGTTGTTTGCGCGGGATCCATCCCAATCCAAAAATATATTTCACCGAAAAACTGATAATTCTTCCCACCAGGAAAAACGACAGCACGACCAGCAGGAAAATAAAAAGTCCGTATTCGCCACACACGGGATTAAAACCCTTGATGGTGGTTGACAGATGTTGCTCTTCATATTGCCCTTTGCGCGGATCGTTCCGGAATTCGATGCCCACGTCTTGTTTGTCGGACATGCTCCACTGCCACTTTCCGTCGTTGGCCTGTTTGAACGCGCCGGTGCTCGACATGCCCAGGGCGCTCGTGAGCCGTGGCCAATATTGGAAGAGCAATTTCTGAAACGCCGAATTCGAGTCGTGTTCGTCGCTCACGGGCTTGGACGAATACGGCAGATAGTTGCCCAGCGAGTCGATCTTCTGACGCATTTCGGGATCGTTGAAGGGAACCAAGATGACATCGAAGTTTTTTGTCCGATTGAAGTTTGCTTCGGCGGCCATCAGTTGTTGATAGCGTGTCCAGATCACGGCTTCTTCGAAGTGTGCCGTTCGGTAGAAGTAGGTCACGGGAATGATGCTGACCAGCACCACCCACAACATCAGTTGGGTGCTGTAGTTGCCGGGATACGTGAGCATATCGCGCATGAAATGAGGTCGCCGTCCGCCTTCATACGTTTCGCGCACATCGTCATAGAACCACCGTTGCACGATGAACTCCGATACAAAATAGGAAACGGCCAAAATCCCGGCGAAGACCACCTGTAACAAGAAGGTTTCCCAGGAGTTGTCCCAATACGAAAACGAACTCCAGTCCAGTAGCAGGATGAGGAGGATGCTGCAGCCTGGGAAAACAAAGCCTTTCCAACCCTTTCGCTCGTGAAACACCAACCAGTAGAACACGAGCAGCATCATGGGCAGGGAAACGAAGGTGACTCCCACCGCCAGGTCGCCCGCCCACCAGAGCAGGATCAACGAGACGATCATGACCACGACTTGGACGACGATGACGCGTTTGTATTTTTCGGACCGTTCGCGCACCGGGAGCAGCCACCGCAGGAAGAAGCGTCGCTTATTCAGTCGAGACGTTGTGTAGTCGCAAAGGAACAACACCAGCAACTGCAGGCCCAGCGAAAAGAAGAGCACGCACAAAAATGAGAACGCAAAAAAGATGGTGAGCACCACCGGCGAACGCTGATCGTCTTTGTTGTGAAACACCACGAGGTGCAGCGGAACGTCGTCGATGGGTTGGGTGTACATGCGCTGCTGATGACCTTCGTAGTCGGTCGAGAAGTGGATCGTTGTCCGGCCTTGTATGGCGGCGGTCAGCTTGTCGCGGCGGTCTACTTCCAGCAAGAGATTTTCCTGGTGATTTTTGAGCGTGTTGGCGTGGAACCACACTTCACCCGTTTCATCGACGATACAGAAACCATAACCCGGGGGAAGTATGGGGTCCATCACGGAATGGAGCCGCGTGGACATGGCCAGCACGCTGGTCGATGCCAGGGTGTTGTGGGCGATGCCAATCCCCGCCTCGGGCGAATGGTCGGTCCAGGATTGGATCGACTGCAGCGTAAATAATTTCGGCTCGACACCTTTTTCAATTTTTCCAGTGCCCGGCAAATACCAGAGACTGTCTTCCAGCACGCGGCTGAAATATTTGCGCGAGCGCAGGTTCGGCATGGGATAGTTGCTATCCTGGTCTTGGGTGGTCAGTGTGATTATGGGCTTGCCCGCGGCGTTGATGTAGAGGATGTAGTTGAAATAGGGGTAATTGCCCACCGTCTTTTTCAGGAAGGCCTGTCCCACGCCAAGGTCCCGGACGCCTTTGCGTTTCTGTTCATGGAGCACATCGCCAAACACAAAGCGATTCTTCTCGGCGGAATCGGCCTCCATATAATCGCGCGACAACTTGCCCGACAAGTTGTCTTTCACGGAATTGAGCACGCCGTAGATGGAATCCAACTCGTTCTGAAAGCGCAGCTTGATGGTGTTCGAAAGACTCGTCAGGTCGCGGTCCACCGCTTCGTTGGATTGCAGGTTGTCGCTTCCCGTCCAGATCATCAGGAAGAGTACGGCGCTGCCAAACACGATGCTGAACCCGGCAAACCAAACATTCAGAATGTTGAGACGCTCGATGGCGTTCATGACCAGCAATTTTAAAATGGGCATGGACATGAGCAGGAACAGCATGATCAGGATGGCACTGGTAATGATGAGCGGGTCCACCTCGCGCGTTTGTTCGTTGAAGGTGTCGGCTTTTATCAGGCCACACAGCATCCAGTTTTCGCCCTCCTGGAACTCGATGGTATGAACGAACAGCTTGTATTTGGTGTCGGCCAGTTCAATGTTGCCAAACCGGCTGGTGAAAATTCCTTTGCGCGTCACCATCAGCGAGTCTACATTCCGGAGGTCGATGCGATTCTCCAGGGTTTGAAAGGCTTCGTTGGCGATTGGAGGGCCAGCCTTTTCGTCCTGGTGCAGGGCATGATCGTATCGCTTGATGATAAAGAACTCGTCGAACTGGTCGGGGCGGTAGGCGAAGTTGGCCATCGGGAGACTGAAGACGCCGTGTTGGTTGGGATGCGCGTTGGGGTAGACGAAATAGATCCGCTCAAAATGATTGTGCATGCGAACGTCGATCTCGGCGTCGTTCAGGTATCCCTCATACGTAACCTTGTCGAGGTCTCTCCGGACAATTTTGGTAACGCTATCGACGGGGATTTTTTTCTTTCCCTCCAGGTATTCTTTTGCGCGTGACCACGATCGCACGATGGTCTTCGCATAGTCCGACCGCATCGCGACCATGTTCTCTCCATACCGTGCCAGGGCCCTGTATTTTTCTTCCCGAAGTTTCTCTTCGCGACCGTGAACGTATACCAACAGGTAGTAGGCAAAGAGTCCGCCGATAACCAGGAGCGTGGTGATGGCTACCCAGAATTTTCGTGAGAGGCTAGGAAATTTCATGGTACGCAAAAATTAATCGACAAACACCTTCAGGTATTTTTATTCATGACGATAACCGGATCCGGTAACCCAGGGACACTTACCTGAATTCGGGTAACGTCGCTTATTTTTTTTGCAAGACCTGTCGCTTCAACCAACGTGATCCAAAGGCAAAGCCCACCGCCATGGCCTTCATGTTGCAGGGCTGGGATGGGCTCTTGGTCGAAGTTAGGAATTTTAGGGCGACTTCAAACTATGCCGGAAGGTTCCAGGACACGAAAGGGACAAAACGGCTTCTGGCACGGGCGGTATTTTTCGGGTCCCTGCTTTCCGTTGTTGCCGTATATTTTTATCTTGAGACCGTCAACCCGAATCCGGTCTGCCTATGAAACGGTCATCGTCATTTTACCGCGTGCCGCTTCTCCCTGTCGAACCCCAAACCTAAACTATCCGAATTGATATGAAATGTATCCGCCTTTTCATTCCCGTGCTGGGATTGCTGCTCTTGTTCAGCGGCTGTAAACCCAAAAAAGAAACGGCCTCCGGCCCCTCGCCCGACTCCACCTTCGCCAAGATGGCCGATGAGTTCCTGGACGGGTACTTCACCTTCCGCCCCGGCGTGGCCACCTATGTGGGCCTGCATCAATACGACCGGGCCAAAAGAGACTATAGCAAAGCCGGTCTGGCGGCCGAACTTGACCGCCTGAAAGCGTTCGAACAGAAGCTGGCACCCCTGGGTGACTCCCTGAGTCCGAAAGCACGCTTTGATCACAAACTATTGTTGGCCGCCATCCACCAGGAGATCTTTGCCATGGAAGACCTGGGGATCTATACAAAAAACCCGATGACCTATGCAGGCTCCATCAGCCTCAACATCTTTGCCCAACGCGACTTCGCGCCGCTGAAAGAACGGGTCAAATCCGTTATCGCCATTGAAGATCAAACCCCGGCCATCTTCGCCGCAGCCCGTGAGAACCTGGCCGACTCGCTGGCCAAGCCTTATGTGGAAACCGCCATCCTCATTGCCCGTGGTGGCGCCGACTTTCTGGAAAAGGAATTGGTCGAAGCCTTGGCGCAGGGTGTGGACGACACGCTGCGAACCGTTTTCAACGCCGCCAATAAAAAGGCCATCGGAGAATTGCGTGGATTTGCCACGTGGCTGGAGAAAGAAAAACTCTCCAAGGTGCACAACCGCTATGCCATCGGCAAAGCGAACTACAAGAAGATGTTGTTGTACAACGAAATGCTGGACGTGAACCCTGAAGACATCCTCACGCAAGGCCTGGCCGAGTTGAAAAAAGAGCAGGAGCTTTTCGCGCAGGTGGCCAAAAAGATCAACCCCAATAAAAAAGCCATCGACGTTTTCGAAGACCTCAAGAAAGACCATCCCAAAGCGGAAAACCTGATCCCCGATGCCCGCAAAAATCTGGAGACCATCCGCCAGTTCCTCCTCGACAAAAAGATCATCACCGTGCCTTCGGAAGTACGGGTCGAAGTAAAAGAGACACCGCAGTTTGCGCGCTCCACCAGCACGGCTTCCATGGATACGCCCGGCCCCTTTGAAAAAGCTACCCAGGCCTTTTATTATATCACGCCCACGGAGAAAACCTGGTCGGCCAAACAAAAAGAAGAGTGGCTTTCACAGTTCAGCTATTATGTGACCGACATCATTTCCGTGCATGAGGCTTATCCCGGCCACTATGTGCAGTTCCTCCACCTCAATGCCTCGCCGACTTCAAAGATCCAGAAGACCTTTGGCAGCTATGCCTTCGTGGAAGGATGGGCGCACTACACAGAAAAGATGATGATCGAAGAAGGCTTTGGCGCCAAAGACCCCGTGACCCAGGCCAAATATCACCTGGCGCAATTGGACGAGTCGCTGCTGCGCCTGTGTCGTCTCTGTGTGTCGCTCAAAACCCACACCGAAGGCATGAGCCTGGCCGACGCCACAAAATTTATCCAGGACAATGCCTATTACTCCTACAAGCCTGCATACCAGGAAGCCTTGCGCGGTACATTCGACCCGGGCTATCTGTCGTATACACTTGGCAAACTCCAGATCCTGAAATTACGCGAGGAATATAAGGCACAGGAAGGCGCGAACTTCTCGCTGCAAAAATTCCACGATCAACTGCTGGACAACGGCATGCCTCCCATTGAAATGCTGCGTGAAGTGCTTTTGAAAGAACCCAAGGCAGGCGCATCGTTCTAGCTTACAGTTTGTAAAAATCAAAGAGAGGTTTACGGGTCTTCCGACCTGTAAACCTTTTTTTTTGTTGTGACAATTCCTCCCTCCTTCTCAGAGCCGGATCGTTACGACCACAGGCTGCCGTGCCACTGCAAAGCAGATGGGTGGGCATATGGGCTGTTCTTCAAGAAATTAGCAACAATTGTCATCCCGCTTTCGGGCAGCTTCGCGTTGATTAGCGTAAATTGACTTTTGCGCTATGAAAACCTCTTATCTTTTTACCCAACTCGGCTTTGCGGCCGTCACGCTTGCCACCTGGTATTTCTTCTTTAAGATCTTTCGCCAAAGCCTCCACGCTACGCCCTTCCCCGAAGAGCGCAAGAAGCGCCTGTTCCGCAACACGCTGCTGGCTCTTGTGGGGTGGACCGTGGTAGTGAGCGGTCTTTCGTTGAGCGGAGTGTTGAGCGACTTCTCTGCATTGCCACCCCGATTCACGATCGTGCTGGTGGTGCCTCTGGTCACCGTCATCCTCGTGGTGCGGACCGAAACGGTGAAGATCCTTCTTCAGCACACCGATCCGGCCGCGATCATTGTCTTGCAATCTTTTCGCATCGCGGTCGAGGTTCTTCTGTGGTTGTTGTTCGTCCAAAACCTGGCGCCGGTGCAGATGACCTTTGAGGGAAGGAACCTCGATGTGCTTTCGGGCCTTACGGCCTTACCCGTGGCATGGCTGGCTTCCCGCAAACAACTTTCACACTTTTGGCTGGTCGTCTGGAACCTGGCCTGCCTGGGGTTGCTCATCAACATTGTAGCCACTGCCCTGCTTTCAATGCCCACCCCCCTTCGGGTTTTTATGAATGAGCCGGGCAGTGTCATCGTCACCCGTTTCCCCGTGGTGTGGCTTCCCGCACTGCTGGTGCCGATGGCCTATGGACTTCAATTTCTTTCGCTGCGGCAGGTGCTGGTGGGCAAGAAACGCGAAGCCACCGTGGGTGTTTAAGGTGTTAGTACACAGGTGAGGTGAGCGCGGGGTTGATTTCCGCCGAACTTCTGCCCTTTGTGGATTTATATGGGTGTATATTGATTTTTTGAGTTAATTTTTGGCTCTACTAACTACACCCTATGAAATACCTGATCGCCTCTATGCTTGCCGTTGCCTTGTTTGCCTGCGGCAAGAAGGAAAAACTAACCGGCACGATCGAACGCATCGACCCCGCCTTTGATGCCCTCGTGGACAGCGATGCGAAAGTGGAAGTGATTGCCGAAGGATTCGAGTGGAGCGAAGGCCCGCTGTGGTTGCCCTCGGCCAACATGCTCATCTTCTCGGACGTGCCCACCAACACCATCTACAAATGGACACCCGAGAAGGGCAAGGAGATCTACCTCATCCCGTCGGGCTACACGGGCAACATCCCTCGCGGTGGTGAGATGGGCTCCAACGGCCTCACGCTGAACAACGAAGGCAAACTGGCCTTGGCCCAGCACGGCGACCGCCGCGTGGCCTTCATGAATGCACCGCTCGATGCGCCCGCACCCAACTTTGTGTCGTTGGGCGATAACTATGATGGCAAGAAGTTCAACAGTCCCAACGACCTCGTGTTCAACGATAAGGGCGATGTGTTCTTTACGGACCCACCCTATGGCCTGCCGAAGCAAGAGAATGACAGCACGCGCGAAATCCCGTTCCAGGGTGTCTACAAAGCGTCGCAGGGAAAGGTGACGCTCATCACCGACTCGATCACACGGCCAAACGGCATTGCGTTCCTCCCCGGATATAAAACGCTTATCGTGGCCAACTCCGATCCGAACAAGGCCATTTGGTATGCTTACGACATCCTGGAGAATGATTCGGTTGCCAATGCCCGCATCTTCCACGACGCCACGGCGGAAGCAAAAAAAGAAAGAGGCTCGCCCGATGGATTCAAGGTCGATAGCCAGGGAAATGTTTTTGCATCAGGACCCGGTGGGTTATGGATCATGAACAAGGACGGCAAGGTGCTCGGAAAGATAAAACTATCGGAGGCCATATCGAATTGTGCGTTGTCGCCGGATGAGAAGACGTTGTATATGACGTGCGATATGTATGTGGCGCTGATCAAGCTGCGGAAATAGGACCGTGTGATAGGCGCAAAGGAATTACAGGATGACATTGTTGATCGATATCTTAGGTTGGATTGGGTCCGTGCTGGTGGTGGCGGCGTATGGGTTGAATACCTATAAGAAAATCACGGCCGACTCACTGGCGTTTTATGGGATGAATATTGTCGGGGGCGTTTTCCTGGTGATCTATTCCTTGGAGAAGGGAGCGTATGCCAACACGTTTATCAATGTGATCTGGGTGCTCATCGCCATTCCTGCCATTCTCCGGTATTGGCGCACAACGAAGTGAGCCGATCGCTGCGAACAAAAGTGACGAGTTTAAAATAAATACTACACCCCCTTGTGGTGCAGCCCTCCGGGGTGTTATTTGCGTCCCCATTTCCAAACTATGGACCAGCAGCGAAAAAACATACGCATACAACGAGGAGTGGCCATCCTTTCGGTGGCCTTGCTGCTGATCAAGCTGGTGGCCTATTACCTCACGCACTCCGTGGCGGTGCTCACCGACGCACTGGAAAGCATCGTGAATGTTGTTGCCGGTTTTGTGGGGCTGTATAGCCTAATCGTAAGCGCCAAACCGCGGGATGCCGATCATCCCTATGGCCACGGCAAAGTGGAATACCTTTCAGCGGCGCTGGAAGGGAGCATGATCGCCATTGCCGGGGTGCTCATTTTCTATAAGTCCATCACCAACCTCATCCATCCCGAGGCGATCCATCAACTCGATGTCGGCATTGTGCTCATCATGGCGACGGCGTTGGTGAATTATTTTGCAGGAAGCATTTGTATCCGTGAAGGTAAGAAAAGTCATTCCGTAGCGCTCGTGGCGAGCGGCAAGCATCTGCAGTCCGATACGTATTCCACGCTTGGCATATTGGTCGGGCTGGTCGCCATTTTCCTTACCCATCTCTACTGGCTCGACAGCGTGGTGGCGATGCTTTTTAGCGGGGTGATCTTGTACACCAGCTATAAGATCATCCGCACGTCCATCGCCGGCATCATGGACGAGAGTGACACCGAACTACTGGCCGAACTGGTAGCCACGCTGAACGACAACCGACGCGAAAACTGGATCGACCTGCACAACCTGCGCATCATCAAATACGGCAGCATCCTCCACCTCGATTGCCATCAAACGGTTCCCTGGTATCTCAACGTGAACGAAGCCCATGCAGAGATCGACGCGCTGGCCGAACCCGTGCGCAAGGCGTTTGGCGAGTCGTTGGAGCTCTTTGTCCACTCCGATGGCTGCCTGGAGTTTTCCTGTCGCATTTGCAGTAAGTCGGATTGCCCGGTACGGAAACACCCCTTCGAGCGGCGTGTGCAGTGGACCGTAGAAAATGTGTCGATCAATAAAAAGCATTCCATCGAAACGGTCGATGACCCGGTGGTGGTTCGTAGCGGAAAGTGAGACAACCAGCGTTTCGGGAAAGAAGGAGAATTGCTTATTTTAACCCCGTGTTAATTCACAACACGGGCAGCTTGTATAATCCAGGCGACGCCAGGAGTTCACATAAACCGGAGACTACCTTAACCCTTTATGATACACCTATGAAAAGATGTTTACCTCTCTTGCTGGCTGTGATGGTCGTCGCGTGCACGGCACCACCGCCCCAACCCGACCGTTCGCTGTATACCATCATCGATGAAGAATGGTCCTTCCGCCTGAAAGAATTCCCGCTCTTCGCCACCTACAACGACGACACCACACAAAACGACAAGCTCGGTTCGTTTGCCCCGGAAGACCTGGCACGCCGTGAAAAATTCTATACCACGCTTTTAAGCAACCTCCATCAGGTCGACCGCAAGTCGCTTGCGCGTGAAGACCTGGTGAACTATGATTTGTTCACCTTCTATGCACAGGAAGAACTGGATTATTACCTCAACAAAGAATACCGCATCCCCATCCTCGCCGATGATGGCTTTCACATCTCTTTTGCACACATGCCTTCGTCGTTGCCTTTCTTCACCGAAAAAGATTATCGCAACTACATCGAACGGTTGAAGGCCTATCCCACCTATGTCGATCAGAATATCCATTGGATGAAACAAGGTCTGAAAGATGGCTTCACCATGCCAAAGGTGGTGCTGAACGGCTATGAAGTGACCATCACCTCCCACATTGTGACCGACGCCGACCAGAGCCTGTTCTTCAAACCCTTCCAGAACATGCCCGCAACCTTCCCGGCCGCAACGAAAGAAAAGCTGATCGCCGCCGGCAAGGAAGCCATCCTGAAAAGTGTCGTGCCCGGCTACCAAACCTTCCTGGATTTTATGACCAAAGAATACATTCCCGGCTGCCGAGAGACCCTTGGCACATCGGCTTTGCCGGGTGGTGAAAAATATTATCAGAACCGCATTCACTACTACACCACCACCAACATGACCGCCGACGAGGTGCATGCCCTCGGTCTCAAAGAAGTGGAACGCATCAAAGGCGAAATGCTGGACGTGATCAAGCAAGTGGGCTTCAAAGGCGACCTGGCGGCGTTTATAAAATTCCTGCGCACCGATCCACGCTTCTATCCCAAAACTGCGGAAGAGCTGTTGAAAGACGCTTCCTTCATCGCCAAGAAAATGGATGGCAAGTTGCCTTCCCTCTTCGGCAAGCTGCCACGCCAACCCTACGGCGTTGCGCCTGTGCCCGACCACCTGGCCCCCAAGTACACGGCGGGCCGTTATTCGGGCGCGCCCATAAAAAGCAGCGAAGCCGGTCACTACTGGGTGAACACCTACAACCTGCCGAGCCGCACGCTGTACACGCTGGAAGCCCTCACGCTGCACGAAGCGGTGCCGGGTCACCACTTGCAGGGCGCGCTTACCCAGGAGTTGGAGAACCTGCCCAAATTCAGACAGCAAATGTATATCAATACCTTTGGCGAAGGCTGGGGACTGTATTCCGAATGGCTGGGCATCGAAGCCGGCTTTTACCAGGATCCCTATTCGAACTTCGGACGCCTTACCTATGAAATGTGGCGCGCCTGCCGCCTGGTGGTGGACACCGGCATCCACGTGAAAGGCTGGACCCGCCAACAGGTGATCGACTATCTCGCCGCCAACACCGCCCTTTCCCTGCACGAATGCACAACCGAAACCGACCGCTACATCTCCTGGCCGGGTCAGGCCCTGGCCTACAAGATCGGCGAACTGAAAATCAAGGAACTGCGCAAAAAAGCAGAGCAGGCGCTCGGCGAAAAATTTGACGTGCGCGCTTTTCACGACACCGTGCTCAGCCAGGGAACGGTAACGCTTCCCATCCTGGAAGATATGATCGATGCTTTTATCGAGACCTCGAGAAAGAAATAGGCTGCGCGTTGTTCGCAAAAAAAAGGCCTTGATGTGAGTCAAGGCCTTTTTTATTTTTTTAACCATTGGATCATCCGATCTCGATCACCACATCGTCGGTGAGCGGGTGGCCGACGCAAGTGAGGACATAGCCTTCGTCGCGTTCCGATTTGGAGAGTCCCTCCTCTTCGTCGAGTTTCACTTTGCCCGACAGGCACTTACCACGACAGGCGGTGCACAAACCACTCTGGCAAGAGTATGGCAAGTCGATGCCCTGATCCAACGCGGTTTCCAAAATGGCTTTGCCGGCGGGGACCAACACTTTGTATTCCTGGCCATCGTAGCGGATGGTTACTTCGTGGTCTTTAGCGGCGCCTCCTTCGGTGGCAGCGGGCGTTTCTTTTTTATCGATGGTGCCCTGCACAAAGCTTTCCTTAAAGATCTTTTCTTTGGGGATGTGACGCGCTTCCAGCAGCGTGTCCACGTTCTTCATCATGCCCTCGGGACCGCACATGAGGTAGGTGGTCTTGTCGATGCCCCAGTCGGGGATGCGCTCGAAGAGTTTGGTGAGCATGTCGTGGTTCAAAAGACCCGAGTAGCCTTGCCAGTTCATGGGGGCATTGTCGAGGATATGGATCACGTGCAGGCGGCCTTCGTCCTCGGTCTGCATGCGGTCGAGGGTGTTTTTGAAAATGATGCTATCGACATCGCGGTTGCAATAAATGAGCGAGCAGATGCTGTCGGGTTCTTGCGTGAGGATGCTTTTGATGAGCGACATCATGGGCGTGATGCCCGAACCCCCGGCGAACATGATGATGTGACGCTTGTTGGTCTTTACGAACTCGGTGGTGAATTGCCCCATCGGTTCCATGATCCGCACCTTGGCACCAGGTTTCAAATTGTCAGGCAGCCAGTTGGACATCAACCCTTTCTCTACACGCTTTACGGTGACGACCAGGTCGGGGTCGGTGAACGGTGACGAACAAAGGGAATAGGCACGGCGTACGTCTTTGCCCTGCATGGGCACGATGAGTGTGAGGAATTGTCCGGCTTTGTAGCTGATCTTGGGTTCCGGCTGTACGAAGGCCACGGAGATGGCGTCGTTCGTTTCCTGGATGACGTTTTTCACGGTCAGGTCATAATAGCGCGGCCCGCTGTGGTTCTCTTCCTTTTCCTTGGGTGGTGTTTTATCCGATTTTTTAAAGAAGCTAAAAGCCATAATGTAACATTAGTATTTTTGTCGGTCATCTCGCCATCCCTCCCCGTTTCCACAGTATCCGTAGATACAACAAAATAATCAGGAGACCAGTTTTAAAGCGCCGGGCAAAACCCTTGCCGGTACAAAAGTAATGAGGAATACGTTATCCGTAAAAGTTACCTTTTCTTTAAGACCCTGAGCACGGAAGATCAACGCATGCATTTTCTCGTCTCCGGAGCGTGGATCGGGGCTTGTCGCGCTGAAAAACCGTGTAAGAAGGCGCTTGAGCTATCAAAAAAGCGGTCCCTGGCCGGTAGCACCCGGGAAGGTATGACGGGTTTGGCAGGTTCAGCCCGGCCCCTTACTTTTGGGGCTTAATACGATAGACCGTGCAATTAAATCCACTTACCGCCATATCCCCCGTCGACGGGCGATACTTCGAAGCCGTCAAACCCCTCTCCCCCTATTTTTCCGAGTTTGGCCTCATGCGCTATCGTGTGCAGGTGGAGATCGAGTACCTCATTTCCCTGTCCGGCGCCATCACGGAGCTGGAGGACTTCCCCGTCCACAAGATCAACGACATCCGCAAGATCTATAAGAATTTCACGGAAGCGCATGCCACCGAGATCAAGGAGATCGAAAAGATCACCAACCACGACGTGAAGGCGGTGGAATACTTCATCAAGAAAGAGTTTGAAAAGCTGAAGCTGGACAGTTTCAAAGAGTTTGTCCACTTTGGCCTCACCTCGCAGGACATCAACAACACGGCCATCCCCCTGCTCCTGAAAGAATTCCTGGAACGCGAATATTTCTCCATGGTCGACGTGCTGGTGACACGCCTGAACACGATGGCCATCGAATGGAAAGACATCCCCATGCTGGCCCACACCCACGGGCAACCGGCATCGCCCACACGCCTGGGCAAAGAGATCATGGTGTTTGGCGCGCGACTGGAGAAACAGCTCACGCAGCTCAAAACCGTTCCCCATGCTGCCAAGTTCGGGGGTGCCACCGGCAACCTGAACGCCCACCACATCGCCTACCCGACGATTGACTGGAACAAGTTTGCCGACGAATTCTGCCACCACCTCAACCTGGTGCGCAGCTACCCTACCACGCAGATCGAACACTACGACAACATGGCCGCCCTGTTCGACAACCTGAAACGCATCAACACCATCCTCATCGACTTCAGCCGCGACATGTGGCAATACATTTCGATGGAATACTTCAAACAAAAAATAAAAGAAGGCGAAGTGGGCTCCTCGGCCATGCCCCACAAAGTGAACCCCATCGACTTCGAAAACGCTGAGGGCAACCTCGGCTTTGCCAATGCGATCTTCGAATACCTCTCGGCCAAGCTGCCGGTCTCGCGCCTGCAACGCGACCTCACCGACTCGACGGTGTTGAGAAACATCGGGGTGCCGCTGGCCCATACGTACATTGCGCTGCAGTCGCTGCTAAAAGGTCTGAGCAAACTCGAACTTAACGAGGCGGCTATACACGCCGATCTGGATAATAACTGGGCTGTGGTGGCGGAAGCCATTCAGACGGTGTTGCGGAAGGAAGGGTATCCCAATCCTTATGAGGCGTTGAAAGCCCTGACGCGGAAGAATGAGAAGATCACGAAGGAGAGTCTGGCGGTGTTTATTGATGGGTTGAATGTGAAGGATGCGGTGAAGGAGCGGTTAAAGGGGATTACTCCGTTTAACTATGTGGGAATTTAAGACCCGGTCGAACGGCACGCGAGAACCAAAATTTATTTTATCAGGAGTTGCAGCCGTCTCTTGGGGAATCCGGCAGTAGCAAGCGTAAAAAAGGCCGTTTCAACATTCGTCTCTTTTTCCAGCCCTTCAAGCAGAATGACATTCTCGGGTGAATTGTAAGTTCCCATCTGCGTCAAATAAGTTCGTAATCGATCTGTAAGAATGCATACATCCATTGCCTGATGGTTATTCTTTCTATACTGCCTGAGAAGTCTCTGGATATGATTTTTCTTCCCTTCATATCGTATGTCCTCCATATTTTTTTCGTCGTGTTCGTCTTTGAGAAGGGATTCGACAGCCATGTCAATTGTACCGTCGTATCCGGGAATCGCCTTCAGGTAGAGGCTTGTCGAGGCCAACATCTATTCCGAAATAATACCCGCCTCCGATCAGAAGCCCTATCGCTATAAATAAGGACAAAAAGTCCCAGGGGAGCTTCTCCAGGCCAAAACGAATGGTTTGTGAAATATGAAATATCGCGATTTTTCCTGTAGTCAAAGTAGTATAAGATTGCCGTAAACAGTGCAGCCCAAAAGACATACATATACCGAAGATTTGAATTTCCAAAACGGGTGGCAACTCTGCCGGGATTAAGCATCAGATCAATACAGATCGGGCAAAGTCAGTTTGTTGCCACTTTTCATTGATCCCAACTTTTAATCCGTCTTTTGATTGTACCATCAAACCAATGCCAAGCAATTCACCCAACGCTTCCTCCGATTTAAAAAACGGAATGTTGTATTTTTTCTTTAAAAAAATGAGCAATTCATCTTTGTCCAAGCATGGGGCAGTAATAATGCTGGATAGCTCATAAATAGCCTTCAGTAATACAACTTTCAAGGCAGTCGGATTTTTACTAATTGAAGCTTCCATAACGCAAAAAATGTTTTGTCCAATTTAACAAGAAGACAATTAAATATCAACGATTTAGAAATTCCAAAGAATGTCATTATACAAATTCATCACATGAACGACCGATTGATCTGTTGAGAATTCGTAATCTGCGATGTTGAAAGGGCCATCTCCACCACTTTTGACCAAGCAACCAAACTTAGAGCAGAGGATAGGTCGAAAGGATTACACCTTTTAATTATGTTGGAATCCGAGGAATGTGAATCCAAAATTCCGGATTTCCAGCTCCGGAATTTTCGACTCCTGAAAAATCCATCAATACTTCTCAATCATATCCAACGTCTGCTCCTTAATGTCCGTGGTCGTAGCAGCACTGTCCATTTTCCTTCTGCCGAACAGTAACACCACTAGCCCAATCGTGGCACAGACCGCCATGACACCTGCCAACGGGGTGGGTGTCTGCGCATTCAGAAGTCCTATAACAGCCGAGGCCAGTGAACCAAGGCCCATCTGAATGGCGCCCATCAAGGCAGAGGCGCTTCCGGCTTCTTTCGTGAACGGTGCCATGGACAAGGCCGCAGAGTTGGGAAAGATGAGTCCCTGACAACTCAGAAAAAGAAACATCAGAAAGATGGTCGACACCAGTCCTAATAATCCGGCGGCGGCACCGGCAAACAGCAATATTCCAACAGTGACTTGTACTACCAAAGACCATTTCATCAACTGTTCGCTGCTGTAATAGCGAAGCAGCAAATTATTGAGTTGACTGCTACTGATCAGTCCTGCCGCGATCAATGCGAAGATCCATCCGTACTGTTGTTCTGTTACGGTATAGTATTTCATAAACACAAACGGCGACCCGGCCAGATAGGCAAACAACCCGGCCGACCCGATACCTCCCGAGAAGGCATAGGTAAAAAATTGTTTGTCCTTTATCACCGTTGTGAAGCTTGCCAGGATCGGTTTGGGGCGTAGTGAAAATGTAGGATCAGGTTGCTTACTTTCCGGAAGCCACAGTATAAGCGCAATCAGGATGGCTAAGGTTACTACGGCCAGCAAAACAAACACCCAACTCCAACCCCAGTGTGCAATGACAAGGCTGCCCACCGTCGGCGCCAAAATCGGGGAAACCCCCAGCACCAGGATGAGCAAGGACAATACTTTTGCATTTTCCTCCACGGGAAACAAATCGCGGACAATGGCACGGGGTGCCACCATACTCACGCAGCCGCCCAAGGCCTGAAACAGTCTGAAGACAATCAGCATTTCAATGGACGTGGAGAGTGCGCACCCTATGGATGCAAACAAGTATACTATCAATCCAATGACGAGCGGTCTTTTTCTGCCAAAGCGATCCAGTAGCGGGCCGATCAATATCTGCCCCAAACAAATTCCGACAAAGAAGCTAGATAATGAATAAGACACAGCATCCACACTGGTGTGCAGGCTGTTGGCAATGGCAGGGAATCCTGGCAGATACATATCGATCGAGAATGGACCGATGGCCGAAAGTAATCCTAAAATCAGAATGAGGACAAAGCGATTTGAGTTTTTCAAAATGAAGGGTTGTAAGGGTTGGTAAAAATCAAAAGAATTGAATAAAGCCCAACGTCATGGGGGGATGAAAAGTTTGGGAAGGCGTCATACTTATGGAAATAAGTAGTCAGTAGCCAGTAGTCAGTGGCCAGTAGCTGGGTGGTCAGAATCTGGATTGAAGGTGGTAAGGGGACAGTTCATTTCTGGAGGGAATTTGATTTGATGGAGTGCAGTTACTAACTTGCTATAGTCTTGTTGTGTGTAATTTTAATAGTCCGGTATGGAAGCATTGAGGAGTTTTAAGGACCTGCTTGTTTGGCAGAAGGCGCACGCATTTGTGTTGGCGGTCTATCGGTTAACCCAAAATTTTTCAAAGGAGGAACAATACGGCTTGACATTGCAATTCCGCCGTGCGGGCGTTTCCGTTGCGGCCAATATTGCTGAAGGATTTACAAGGCGCTCCTCGCGGGAAAAGATCAGGATGCTCAATATCGCCCATGGTTCGCGCGAGGAATGTAAATACTACATCATCCTATCAAAAGACTTATCCTACGGCAGCAACCCCTCACTCGAACCCCTCGCCAAAGAAGTCAGCAAAATGCTAAACGCCTGTATCAAATCCCTCGACCCTACCCCAACCAACCAACACCCACCGACTACTAACTACTAACTACTGAATTCAAACTTTCTCCTTCTCCTCCACCAACCGTATAGACGCCGAGTTAATACAATATCGCAACCCCGAAGGCGCCGGTCCATCCGGGAAAACGTGTCCGAGATGTCCATCGCAAACGTTGCACATCACCTCCACGCGGACCATGCCATAGCTGGTATCGCTTTTGTATTGGATCGCATTTTCTTTCACGGGCACATTGAAGCTGGGCCAGCCCGTGCCGGATTCAAATTTCTGGCGCGAGTCGAACAGCGGGGTGCCACACGCGCGGCAGGCATAGAGGCCAGGCTCGTGGATCTCGCAGTACTCGCCCGTGAAGGCGCGTTCTGTTCCTTTTTTGCGCAGGATCTGAAATTCTTCGGGGCCGAGGAGCTCGCGCCACTCTTCGTCGGTTCGCTCTACTCTTCTGTCGGGGGTGAGGTTCCCGTTCTTAGCAAGGGTTAATACTTCTTTCCAGTTCATGATGGTTCAACAAATAAAATAAATAGAATGTTCAACGTCAGATTTCCCATATTCTGCCCCCTGGATTCCGGATCCTGATCTCAAATTTTCCGTGTAGAATTCCTCACCACCAGGGTCGTCTTCATCACCTCGGTGGCCGGTATAAAATTATCCAGATCCTGGTTTTGTTGTATAAAAAGTTCGATAGCCTTCTTCCCCATCTCGTGGGAGGGCTGCGACACGGTGGTCAGCGAGGGTTCGATAAATCCTGACACCGGTTCGTTGGTGAAGCCCACCACGGAGATGTCCTCCGGCACGCGGATCGACTGCTCTTTCAACATTTGCAGGACGGGCAGGGCGATGGGATCGTTCAGACAAAACAGTGCATCGGGACGCTTGTCGGGTGGCAACTGGAGCAAACGTTTGACGCGCTCCACGGGTTCGTGGTGCAGCTCCTGGCAATGTACGATCAGCTCCTCGTCGGGTGCGATGTTGTATTGTTTCAGGGCATCGAGGTAGCCCCGTTTGCGTTGGTTGCTGATGTAGAAGGTGAGCGGGCCGCCAATGTAGGCGATGCGACGGCAGCCGGTCTTGATGAGGTGTTCCACGGCCTTGAAGGCACCGTCGTGATCGTCGACCACCACTTTGGCCACCTGCAGGCTATCGGTCACGCGGTCGAACAGGACCACGGGGATGTTTTTGTTTAGCAGTTGCTGGATGTGCGCATAGTCCTTGGTTTCGCTGGACATGGATATGAACATGCCATCCACCCGATTGGCCGCCAGCATGTGGACGTTCTGCTTTTCGGTTTCATAGGATTCCAGCGACTGGCAGATCATGATGCTGTAGCCATGGTGCGACGCCTCTTCCTGCATGCCGCTGATGGCCGAGGAGAAGAAATGCAGCGCGATCTCCGGTACGATGATGCCCAAGGTGTTGGTGCGCTTGATGCGCAAGCTTTGCGCCACGCGGTTGGGTTCGTAGTGAAGTTTTTCGGCCATCTCCAGCACGGCCTTTTTTGTCTCCGGGTTCACGTCGGGCGCACCCCGCAAGGCCCTCGACACCGTGGAGATGGAAATGTTCAGTTTAATGGCAATGTCACGGATGGTGGCTTGGGTATTTTTCATCTGCCTGTGCGGGGTATGTCGCGGGCGTTTTGATCGAAGCGGGGAGATCGCCGGCGGCCGTTCTCAAAGGTATACAAATGATAACGTTGCCGGAATCGTTTTTTCAAGAAAGCATTGTCCATCGGGCTGTTTATCTCGCGGAAGTGACCGTATTTAGCATCGCTAAGTTAATAGTTTGGGTTAAATTTTAATTTGGCACTGATAGAAGGCCGCTGGCTGCGGGCCCTTTTCCCCAGCCACGCCTCTATCTCCCTAAACCATTTTTTAATCGCTAACCGATCATGAATCAGCCAAACGTGTTGACGCCAAAAGGACCCGAATTCCAACCTTCCGAAATCCGGAACAAGTTTTTAGAACGCTATAAAACAGAACCGCTCCTGGTGCGCTCGCCGGGTCGGATCAACTTCATTGGCGAACACACCGACTACAACGAAGGCTTTGTGATGCCGGCCGCCATCGACCGCGACATCCTGGTGGCCATCGGCGCCTCGGAAGACCCCCGGTCCACGCTGTATTCGGTGAAGCACGACGAGACCCTCGAGTTTGATGTGAAGCATCCCGAAAAAGTAACGTTTCCATCCTGGGCCAACTACCTGCTGGGCGTGGTGCGCCAGTTTGTGGATAAGGGCTATGACGTGAAACCCATTCACGCCATCATCGATGGCAATGTGCCTACGGGTGCGGGACTGTCGTCGTCGGCGGCGCTGGAGTGTGGGTTTGCCTTTGCTTTGGATCACCTGCATGGGTTTGGGATCCCCAAACTCGAACTTATTCACATCGCCCAATGGTCGGAACATAACTATGTCGGGGTGAAATGCGGCATCATGGACCAGTTTTCGAGCATGATGGGTGCCGCCGGGAAAGCCTTTGTGCTGGACTGCCGTTCGCTGGCCTATGAATATTTTTCCCTCGATCTGAAAGACTATGCCATCGTGCTTTGTGATTCGATGGTGAAACACTCCCTTGCCAACACGGCCTACAACACGCGACGCGCCGAGTGCGAAAAAGGCGTATCGATCCTCAAGGCCCACTACCCGTCCATCCAAAGCCTGCGCGATGTCACCCCCGACATGATCGAGGCGCACCGCGCGGAGTTTTCTCCCAAAGAATATGACCGCTGCACCTATGTAGTCGCCGAGAACCAACGCGTGCTGCTCGCGGCCGACGACCTGGCCAAGGGCAACCTGGCCTCCTTTGGTCAGCGCATGTACGAAACGCACGACGGACTATCGCGCCTTTATGAAGTGAGCTGTCTCGAACTGGATTTCCTGGTGGATGAGGCCAAAAAATTTGGCGGTGTCATCGGCGCCCGCATGATGGGCGGAGGCTTTGGTGGCTGCACGATCAACCTCGTACAAAAGGGCCGCGTCAATGCCTTTATCGAGACGCTGAGCAGCGCCTATCGCAAAAACATTCACCGCGATATGCATGCCTACGTCGTGGCCCTGAAAGACGGCACCAGCGTTATTCCCACCATTGCCAAACCTTCCTTACTTTAATTTCCCGTATGGCTTTTGATGTTTCAGAACATTCTCACCGCAGATACAATCCGTTGACGGGTGAGTGGGTGCAGGTGTCGCCCCATCGCTCCAAACGCCCCTGGCAAGGACAGCAGGAAAAAACCGAAGGCGAAAGCATCCCGGCCTATGACCCCACGTGTTATCTCTGCCCCGGCAACAAGCGCTCCAACGGCGAATACAACCCAACCTATACCGGCCCGTTCGCATTCACCAACGATTTTAGCGCCATCGTGGAACACGTTCCGGACGGCACGATCGACGACGGCTTGTTGCAGGCAAAAACAGAAAAAGGAATTTGCCGCGTGATCTGTTTTTCGCCGCGGCACGACCTCACCATTCCCGAAATGGAGGTAGACCACATCGCAGCCGTGGTGCGGTTGTGGCAGGACGAATATGCCACGCTGGGCAGCAAGCCTTTTGTGAACCATGTACAGATCTTCGAAAACAAAGGAACGGTCATGGGATGCTCCAACCCACACCCGCATGGACAGATCTGGAGCCAGGCGTCGGTGCCTGTGGAGCCGTTGAAAAAGCAGGAACACCAGTTGGCTTATTTTGAGCAGCACGGCAAAACCTTGTTGAGCGACTACCTGCAGCAGGAACACCGGGCGGCGCAGCGGATCGTTTTTGAAAATGATCATTTCGCAGCGTTGGTCCCGTTCTGGGCCACGTGGCCGTTCGAGACCATGATCGTCCCCAAACGCGCCATGGCCGCCATCACGGAGATGACACCCGCCGAAACCAACGCGTTTGCCGACGCCTATAAGCGCCTGACCACGCGCTACGATAATCTTTTCTCCGTATCTTTCCCCTATTCGGCGGGCATTCACCAGGCACCAACCGACGGGAAAGCACACCCGGAGTGGCATTGGCATATGGTGTTTTATCCGCCGTTGTTGCGGTCGGCTACGGTGAAGAAATTTATGGTGGGGTATGAGATGTTGGCCAATCCGCAGCGCGATATTACGCCGGAATCCAGCGCCGAACGGCTGCGTTCGCTGTCGGAGGTTCACTATAAAAAAGGAAAATACTAACCCCAGCCCTTTGCTATGAGAAAATACCTGCTTTATTTGCCTGTAGGCCTTGCCGTAATGCTTATGACGAATTCGTGCAAACCCAAAACGGACCAACCCGCCGAAACCCAAGCCGTTGACTCGGCAGCCCATGGTCCCTCCGTTAGTGAGGCTCCCTACGGCACGCTGCCCGACGGCACCGCGGTGACGTTGTATACGCTGAAAAACACCCAAGGCACGGAAATGACCGTGACCAACTACGGCGGCTTGATCACCACCCTGAAAACGGCCGACAAGAACGGCACCTTCGAAGACATCGTCCTCGGTTATGATTCCCTGCAGGGCTATCTGAAAGCCTCTCCCTTTTTTGGCGCGCTGGTGGGCCGCTATGGCAACCGCATCGCCAAAGGCAAATTTACCCTCGACGGCAAAACTTATAGCCTGGCCGTTAACAACGGCCCCAATGCCTTGCACGGCGGAGTGAAAGGGTTCGACAAGGTGGTATGGACCGCTACCCCCTCCACCTCGGCCGATGGTGCTTCCCTCAAGCTCACCTACCTGAGCAAAGACATGGAAGAAGGCTATCCCGGCAACCTGCAGGTGGAAGTGAACTACACGCTCACCAACGCCAACGAATTAAAGCTCGACTATAAGGCCACCACCGACAAGAAAACGGTGTTGAACCTGACCCAACATACCTATTTCAATTTGTCGGGCAACACCAAGACCGACATCCTCGGCCACACGCTCACGCTGGCTGCCTCCAAATTTGTTCCCGTAGACAAAGGCCTCATCCCCACTGGAAAATTGCAAGACGTGAAAGGCACGCCTTTCGATTTCCTGACACCCCACAGAGTAGGCGAGCGCATCAACGACGACAAAGATCCCCAAATCAAGATGGGTGGCGGCTACGACCACTGCTGGGTGCTCGATAAAACCGGCCCCGGCCTCACGCCCTTCGCCACCCTCTACGACTCGGCCAGCGGCCGCTTCCTGGAAGGGTTCACCACCGAACCGGCAGTTCAATTCTATACTGGCAATTTCCTGGATGGTTCCATCACCGGCAAACACAACACCACTTATGCCAAGCGCTACGGCCTCTGCCTGGAAACAGAACACTACCCCGATTCACCCAACCAACCTCAGTTCCCCACAACGGTGTTGAACCCGGGTGAGACCTACACCTCTCAAACCGTCTTCAAGTTCTCGACAAAATAAAAGAACCTTTCAAGTCATAAAAAAAGAAGCTGCCTCGAAAGGGCAGCTTCTTTTTTTTGAAGGTGTTCAGCGATAAAGCGCAGTGGCCCGAATTGTTCAGGGCTAAAGCCCTCTATGGATTTTCGCTGTTAACCCCAGCCTAAGGGCTGGGGTCAACATAAATACCTTTGCAGCTCATCGGAGATCAAGATCAGCCTCGACATCAATCGTCAGGGCTAAAGCCTCTCACGGATGTATGGCCTAAACCCTGGCCTAAAGACCAGGGTTATTCAGTTCCGAACCATCCGCTGAAGCTCAACATAAACGTCAGCCTTACTCTTATCGAACGATCCTGGCTCCTCAGTCAAAGCGCCAAACCACAAATCGAATAACCCTGGCCTTTAGGCCAGGGTTATTGAGATAATGCACGAAGGGCTTTAGCCCTGACTTTCGGGCGACGCTTCTGGAATTGATCACTTCTTCCCCGTCAAAGACTTTATCAAATCCACTTCTTCTTTCTTATAAGGCTTTCCATCCTTCCTGAAAATATCATGAAACCACAATTTAGGTTCCCCACCTTTCGGCATCGGGTTGTTCCACGCATAAATCGTATTGGTCTTCCCGGAAACAAATCCCCAGTTATACGCACCGATATTCTCTTTCTTCAACATAGGCATGACGTTGCTAAACAAACTGCCCCGTGTGCGCGCCATGTATTCCGTGCAAATCAAAGGGCGTCCATACGCTTTCAAGCTATCGATCAATTTTTGATGCTCCTCGGGCACGTCATAGTTATGATACGTGATCACGTCGGAGTTGGCCAGTTGGTATTTATTCAAATCCACCAAATCTCCTGCCCACACACCAGACGACAAAGGCTGCGAAGGATTTACTTCACGTCCCCATTGGAACATCTTTTCTAACAGCGGCAGCGATTTGTTTTTATTGTTGCTGTTGCCTGGTTCATTATACAAATCCCAAAGCACAATGCGCTTGTCGTCTTTGAAATGCGTGAGCACGTCCTTGGTGTATTTTTCGAGCGTGGCCAACTGAGTGGAGTCGAATGAGGTATGGGTGGTGTCGGCGAAGATGCGCGGGCCGGGGTCGCGGACCCAGCCGGAGTTGTGAATGCCGGTTTTGGGTTCGGGTTGTTTGCCGGATTGGTATTCGGGGTTCCAGCAATCATCCAGGAACACAAACAGTGTGGAGACGTGGTGTTTGTCGGCGATGGTGAGGTAGGTGTTCATGCGGTCTTTGAAACCCGCCGGATCCACTTCCCACGCCAGGTGGTGCAGGTACACGCGCATGGAGTTCATGCCGATGGACTCCGCCCAACCCAACTCGCGGTTGATGGTGGCCGTGTCGAACGATTCGGCCTGCCACATTTCCAATTGGTTGATGGCCGTGCTGGGAATAAAGTCGCTGCCGCGCAGCCAGCCCCATTGGGCATACCAGGCGTTGGCTTGTTCTTTTGTCCATACCTCGCGCACGGTCTTCACCGTGTCGGCTGCTATCGCGTCGGCCGGTTTTTCTTTTTTCGAGCACGACAGCAGGGCAAGTGCTATACAAAATGAGAGGAAGGGAATGGTTTTAAAAGTATGCTTCATGTTAAATGATTCGTTGATAAAATACGAGATTGATACTCTGCAATATAAGTTGATTCAAGATACTCGTCTACTGATTTAGGATGCGCGGCATCCGTTCAATTCACTTCCAGGTCATTCTTCGCCGGCAACTTTGGAAAAGGAGCATGGGGCTCGGTTTGATACCAATATACCACCGCGCTGATGTCGGACTGTTGCGGCAAGTAGCGTCCCTCGCTGCGCCAGCCCAGGTCCTGGATGGTCACTTTCAGATCTTTTTCAAAACGGATGGGGTCCATGATGTGCCAGCGATACAAACCGAAACGCTGCTGTGAGGTGTAGACACCGTCGGGGCGGATCACCTGGTGAAGGCCTGTGTAGGCGGTGGAAAATTCCTGGTATTGGTGGGTCTTCCGGTTCTCGAAATTATAGGAGCCGCAGAAATAATCTTCCGTGCCCGTGCCGGCGATCGTGGGAAACTTGGTGTCGCCATCCATAAAAAATTTGATCTCGCCTTCGCCCCACCAGCCGTTGTTGTTCACACCCCAGGCCAGGTAGGTGCCCACATATTGTCCTTTGCCTTTCACACCGTCGATGAGCGTGAAGAGGGAGCCCTTGGTGGGATTGCTGCGGCGGAATTGGGCGTGAAGATAGGCGGCATCGGCAGGGACATCCGTGAGCGTGTAGTCCACCTGGTAGTACAACGTCATCTTTTCGGCGGCGATGTTCTCCATCGTGATCTTGCATTTTTTGCGGAAGGGCATCGACCAATAACAATTGAATGCACTGCCCGGGTTGACGGTGACGGCCATTGAATTCAAGTGGGCATATTCACCCCATCCCATGCCAAAGAAATCGCCGACGGGCACTTCGATGGAAGGCTCTTTTTCATCGTCCCAATAAAAGCGAAGAATGGAGTAGCGCCAGTTGCCCGTGGGCGTGATCCAGATGTGTTGCACGGCGCCGGAGCCTGTGATCTCGGCCATGGTGTAGGTCTGCCCCGGTTCGATCACCACGAAAGGATTCACCTTCCATCCCTGGCCAAGGTCGCGCGCTGCGTTGCGGGCACTGCCCTGCTCCAGTGTGGCGGCGCCGCCTTTGCCGGGCTCACCCGTGGGATTTTCGGCGCAGATGGAACGGGTCTTCGCATTGGACAAGCGAGAGAGATTGCCCAGGTTCATCTCGAGCCCGTTGAAATTGGAGGACTGCGCCATGACGGACGCTGCCAGGAAAGACAGCGCCATCAGGCTGGTAATTTTTTTCATAAGCATAAGCGTTCTGGTTTTCCCTAAGATAATTATTCCAGGCATTTCGCCTGTTATGTACCCCAGGGCTTTCGCAGCGCTTCCTGCTTACTTATCCAACAACTTTATAAAATATCCACCCACCACGCTGCGGGCCTGGAACCCGACTTGTCGTCCATCCAAGGTCTCGTGCCAGTCGCTCAACGGCACGCGGGTGGGCGTTTCGGTGGCGTAGTGATACACCGGTTTTACCAGCGCCTCAAAATCTTTCCGGTTATCCGCCAGGGTGGCGGTCCACAGGATCCAATCCGACTTGGTGTAGGTCTTGCGGCTGTCGAGGGGCAGGCCGAAGGCATTTTGTTTGGTGAGATAATATTTCACTTCCGTAGCGTAGACTTCTTTCGGGAATAGCTCCAGGCCCAGCAGTTTGTCCCACACGAGATTATATTTCTGACTCCACGTTCCCGGTTGGCCAAAGGCCAGGGTATAGTGGTTGCCATCGGCGGCGAGCGGCATCCATTTCAGTGCCAGGTCTTTTGCCAGGGCCTTGTATTTCGTGGCGGTCGCGGTCTCGCCAAGGGCCGCGGCCATTTGCGCATAGGCGCCGATGCCCACGATGGCTTTCACCGACAGGTTGGCGTTGCGCGCCAGGTGGCCCGCAAAGTCGTCGGTGCACAATTGGTTGCCGGGGTCGAAACCATCTTTCTCCAGGAACTGTACCCATTGCGTGAGGGTAGCCCAATGCTTGCGCGCATAGGCCGGGTTGCCTTCCGCTTTGGCGATGGCGGCCGTGAGAATGATCATGTTGCCCGACTCTTCCACGGGCATGTCCTCGCCATAGGTCTGGCCGTTGGCCAGCGGGTAGGTGCCCAGGTCGTGGGCCGCGAAGGGCTTCGCCCATTTCCCGGACTCGCTGTAATAGAAAATGCCATTGAGCATTCCCTTCAACAAATCGGGATTGTAGACCAGGAACAACGGCGCCGAGGGATAGGTAACGTCCACGGTATTGATAGACCCGTTGCTAAAGTTCTCCTTCGACAGAAAAAGAATATCTCCTTGCGGGCTCTTCACCAACTGATGGGCGGCAATCGCCTGCCGATAGGCCATCACGCACAGCTTGGCATATTCTTCGCCTCCGGCGCGCAGGGCGTCGGCAAAAAGTTTTTCGTCAAACGTTTTACAAGCCGATTGGATGGACCGGAAATCTTTCCAGGCCTTGCTCACCACTTGCGGGAGCGTTGCCCCGTCTTTGCTCCACCAGGCTTTCAGATTTTGGTTGAAGTATTGGATGGCATCGCCGTCGTCGTAGGCCAGCATAAGGGTCTTGTCAACGGCTGTGCTACTGATCGTGCCCACATCAAAGAATGTGTTCAGCCAGAGCGACGTGCCCGTAACGGATGGCTTGCCGGCAGAAGGCTTGGTAGCAGCGAATCCTTTTAGCAGCTCGTCGATCGAGGAAATGGTTTGCCACGGTTTTTCATTGTCGGCGGCCACCGCATAGGCATAGCCCCAATCGATGCGCACATCGTCGCCTTTTCGTTTCAGGACCGGTTGCTCCACGGTGCCGGCCTTCAACCATTGAAAGCCTCCCTCCGCTTTGCGCTCGGCCACCACGGGTTGCTTCGCCGAGTTCACCGCCAGGTTGGAAGACGCACTGAGGTTCAGTTGCACCGCGTGTTGCTTGTTGTCGGTGGAGCGAACGCTCACGTTGACGTAGGACACGGGGCGCGACAGCAGGTCGAGGTCGCTCATTAAGAGCGGGCTTAGGAAGGTGAGGTCCAGGGCCACCGGGCCGCATTGGAACGTGTACTTGGTTTGGGTGGCCGTGACCCGCACCGCGGTCTGCACGGCGGGTGTCAGTTCCTTGGGGGACTCTTGTCTCGCGAAACCGGCGTCGATCCAGGCGTTGCCTCTCGGGTTGATGCAATGCATGGCCAACACGTTCCGGCCTTTCACGAGCTTGCTCTTCACGGCGTCGGAAACCGGATAGGTTGTGTAGTCGCCGGTCCAGCAATTTTCGCAGCTGTATACTTTCTCGCCGTTCAGGTAAACCTCCACATCGTCGTCGTGGCGGAGTTGGAGGAGTAGTTTTTCGAAGGATGTGCTTTCTTTAAAATCGAATGTGCGTCGCACCCAGATCTCCGGCGATGACCAGACGGTGGCCGGGTTGGCTTCGGGTGTGCCGAACGGCGCTTTGCCGGCGGTCCAGGTGGCATCGTCGAACTTGGGATCCATCCAACCATCACCGGGTTTTTGTTCTGTGTAGCGGCAATCGTAGGGCTTGGTTTCGCCCGTGGGCAGAACGTCCAGCAGCGGGTACTCGGGTTGGCCCAGGAAGTTGTATATTTTTCCATCCACCTTGATCAACCCCAGCAACGCCTGCGGCTTGCCCGTCCAATGCCGGGTAGGGCCTTCGTTGACGCGGTCGGTGAAAGACCAGAGGCTGAAGTAGGGATTGTGGGTCACTAACGGGTAGGCTGGAGCCTTGTCCACCTGGGCTTGCAGGCTGGTGGCCACGACCATGAAAAGGAAGAAAGGTATAAAGCGCATCATAGAGGGTTTTAGGGATTGCTGTAAACAACTGGCAATCTGAAATTTTTTGCGAGAAGTTCAAGGGGTCCGGGGTTTAATCACCAAAAAAAACGATGCCGGTGAATGAAAATCCTGTTTTCAGGGGATGCGGGTTGAGCGGCTTCGGAGCGTGGATTTATGAGGTGTTGAGAAATTAAAAAGTGTAACATCAGGGTTATCACGGAGAATGGTTTGGGTGGGCAGTTTGGTGAAGCGGCAAACGGCGTGTAGCATAGGGGTTGCAACGATTGCGGAACGGGTGTATTGTGTCTATCGTTGGGAATGTCTTTGCGGGTCGTGACGCTTGGGTGTGTGGGGATGCTGAAAGGGATTTGTTGGTGGGACACCAACAAATGGGTGATCTGTGTCTTGGAATGGAGGGCAAAGCGGTGGGTGCGCGTCTATGGTTGGACTTGGATGGCGTCGGCATGAAGAGATCACTCAGCGTGAGGCATGAAAGTATATATCGTAAAACGTGAACATAGTTCGCATTTGCGTCGTTTTCCTTGTAATGGGATCGCTCAATTTGAAATACTCCTTTAAGGGAGGGAATGGCACGTTTTATAAATTACTGAAGGAAAAGGTCGATGATTACTTTACGGTGTCAAAACTTCATCCTGCCGGCAATGGGAAGTTGTATGTGAAAAGTGCCTTGCAGGTGCTCTCTTCGATGATTCTGTACGTCGTTCTGGTTTTCTTTACTCCGATCGCCCCCATCGCTTTGTTGCTTTGTGTCGCGTTGGGTGTGAACCTGGCGTTGATCGGATTCAATGTGATGCATGAAGGCGGGCACCAGGCATTTTCTTCGAATGCGCGAATGAACAGCATTTCGGCATATTTCCTGAATGTGTTGGGAGGGATCTCGTATTACTGGAAGATCAAGCACAATATCAACCATCATACCTACACCAATGTAGACGGCATGGACTCCGATATCGATGTGAAGCCTTTCATGCGGCTTCATGCCGATCAGCCGCTTCATGGATATCATCGTTTCCAACACCTCTATTGGGTGGTGTTGTATGGTGTTTCGTACCTGGCGTGGATCTTTTATGAAGACTTTGTCAAGTATTTCAGTGGCAAAGTGTCTGTGACGGGTGAGCAGAAAGCTTTGGCAGCGAGAGAACATGTTGTTTTCTGGGCCACGAAGGTCATTTACCTGGGCGTCTACGGGTTTATCCCGATTTTGATGGTAGGTTGGTTGTGGTGGCTGTTGGGATTTCTGACGATCACGATCACTTGCGGTTTGGTGATCAGCGTGGTGTTCCAATTGGCGCACGTGGTGGAGGGAACGCATTTTCACTCCATAAGGGGAGTTCAAACGGACGGTGTGCAGGAATGGGCCATTCACCAGGTGGAGTCGACAGCAAACTTCGGCACGTCCAGCAAGTCGCTGCACTGGTTGCTGGGGGGATTGAATTTTCAGATCGAGCATCATTTGTTCCCGAGGATCAGTCATATTCACTATCCGGCCATCAGCCGCCTGGTGCGCGATGCGTGCAGGGAGGCCGGTATCGTCTACAATGAACACACTTCGCTTTGGAAGGCCCTGGGCTCGCATTTGCAATACTTGTGGCGACTGGGCAGGGCCTAAAAACGATGGAATCGCGGTATTTGAGACAAAACCCACAAAGAAACCGGCGATGCAGGTATGTCCATTTTAAATGACTACCTTGCACGAAATTACGACTGCGTTATCTTCTCTCCCCCTTCCATTTTAGATAATCCATTTGCATTTATGGCCTTTTGGGAGTCACCCGTTGACTTGGGGCAACTAGTATTTATTATTCACTAATCCATACACATGAGACAACTAAAGATCAGCAAGCAGATTACCAACCGGGAAAGTCAGTCCCTGGACAAGTATTTACAAGAAATTGGAAAGGTTGAATTGATCAGTGCTGAGGTTGAAGTTGAACTAGCCAAGCGCATCCGCGAGGGTGACCAGATGGCGATGGAGAAATTGACGAAAGCCAATCTCCGCTTTGTGGTTTCGGTTGCCAAACAGTATCAGAACTCTGGCCTCACGCTGGGTGACTTGATCAATGAAGGTAATTTGGGCTTGATCAAAGCCGCGCAACGGTTTGATGAGACGCGTGGTTTCAAATTCATTTCCTATGCCGTTTGGTGGATCCGTCAGTCGATCATGCAGGCCTTGGCGGAGCAGTCGCGCATTGTGCGCCTCCCTTTGAACCGTGTGAGCTCGCTGAATAAAATATCGAAGACCTTTTCGGACCTGGAGCAGAAATTTCAACGCGAACCTTTGCCGGAGGAAATGGCCGAGGTGATCGGGGTTTCTACGCAGGACGTGCAGGATAATTTGAAAGTCGCAGGCCGCCATGTGTCGATGGACGCACCGTTTGCGCAAGGAGAAGACAACAACAGCCTGCTCGATGTGTTGAGCGATTCCAATGAAGCGCGGCCGGATGCCCGGTTGCTGTCGGATTCGCTTATTGAAGAAGTTCAGCGCGCACTTTCAACGTTGCCCGCCCGCGAATCGGAAGTGCTGGGAATGTACTTTGGGTTGAACAGCACCGAAGCGATGACGCTCGAGGAAATTGGCGAGAAGTTCAATCTGACACGTGAACGCGTGCGTCAGATCAAGGAGAAAGCCACTCGTCGATTGAAAAATGCGGCGAGAAGCAAAACATTGAAGTCATACCTGGGTTAATACCGGTGTGAACACTATTTGAAAACAATTTAATACAATAAACAATAATGCAAGGAACAGTAAAATTTTTTAATGAAACCAAAGGTTTTGGATTTATTACCCCGTCAGACTCTAGCGAAGACATTTTTGTACACGTTTCGGGACTTGTTGATGAGATCCGTGAAAACGATCAGGTTCAATACGAAGAAGAAAGAGGTAGAAAAGGGATGAATGCCGTGAACGTTACTTTATTGAACTAATTCAGAGTTTTATATAGTATTGGTAGACCACTCGAAAGGGTGGTCTATTTTTTTTGTAATCCTGGTCGGAAAATCATTTTGAACCGCAGAGGCGCAAAGGACGCAGAGGAAAGGCAAAGCTCTTCTTTGCGTCCTTTGCGCCTCTGCGGTTCAAATGTATTTCAGGCAACCGCTTTCCGCAGCACGAACCGGTAATATTGACGCACGCCATCTTTAAGCGTGGTATGAAAGGGGGACCCTACAATGCCTGCAAATTCACCGAAGAGCTTTTGCCACTTCGCGGGGATCAACTTGCGGATCATCTCCTTTTTCGTTTCGTCTTCCGCCTCGATGGCACTGATCACATTCGCGCTGATATTTTCTTCCTCGACACACTCCATCCCAGCGGTCTGGAGTTGATCCTTGAAAATCCTCATGTTTTCGACAGAGTTTCTAAAATCGACCAGCAACAAATAGCCACCGGGCTTTAACACGCGCTTTACTTCAGACAAAAACGTCGGAACACAACCATAGCCGTGGCAGGACTCTACGTTAATGACCACGTCGATCGAATTGTCGACGAGAGGAATGGCTTCGGCGCTGCCCTGGATGAATTTCAGATTGGGCGCGACGTGGATTTTGTTGGCAAGGGTCACGGCGCTGCCGGCGATGTCCATGCCGGTGTAGAAAGCGGGCTTCAGCGAACGCACGATGTATTCGGCTCCACCTCCCCGGCCGCTGCCGACTTCCAACAATTGTTTGCCTTCTATATTCGTTTTCGACGCCAGGTAATGATACATCTGCATGGAATAGCGTTGGCGGGTGGTCGCGTGAACATCGATGCCATGCTCGCCGTCCTTGGGAACGTAGCCGTAGTTCATGAAATGCCAGTCGGAAGCGGGAATATACTTGGCGAGTGCCTCATAGGTGATGCGCGCATTCAGGCGCTTGAACCATGCATAGCCCTTGAGCATGCGAATTATGCGATTGATCATTTAGGTGTTAGGTTATAGTTCTAAAAAAAAATTATCGATCCATAGCCTTTCTCATGCAGCGGCATGCAAAGGCTATTAGCCAGTCTTATGAAGTACGGTGAGGGAATGGTGGACGAGATGGCTCTGTGTTCTTTCTATCCAGGATTGGCTCAACGCAAGTTGACGGTGTGATGACGGCGCTGCTCCATGACGCTTTTTAAGGCGGCGCTTACATTTCGTGAGAAAGTGATCATGGGGAGAGGAACACGATCGAATCGTCTTGCTAATGACGAAACACCAAGATGGTGTTATTTCATGACAATTCCTATTTGATTCCGGGAATACCCCGAAACCCAAAGCCATTGGTCGGGGTTTAAATTGAACAATCATTTAATATTATCATCCATCATCAAATGATCTTGTCCAGGTGAAAAAGAAACAAGGAAATCAGATCGCTGAAAGCTTGTTGCAACAATCAAGACCCGTGGATAGGCAATGAACACGATTTAAAAATTCACGCTTTTTTAATCGATCATCCAAAATAGAAAATCGTATAATCCGTTTCAGGAACTAAGCAGTGAGCGGGAAACACATGGGATGGGTCGGTTTGGGATGGACGGGATAGAACACGTTTCCGCTTTGCCTTGTTGCTTTTGTTTGACGACATAAACCCCAAACAGCGGAACCATGAAAGACTCTGTCGCAGAAATGCCCTCACACCCCTCTTTCCGACCAGGAAGACGTATCGGCAAGTTCTTAAGAGCGCCGTTCCCCTACTATCTGAACGACGACCGGAAAAATACCTTTCTCATCGCGGGCATCGCACTGTTTGTGCTCGTTTTTATGATGGTCTTTACACCCTATTCGGCAAAGATCTTCCTGGTGAGCGCCATCGTCTTTGTCGTGATGTGGAGCAGTGTGGTGCTTCTCCCCAAGGTATTCCCCGCCACCTTCGACCCTGCAAGCTGGACCGTGGGCAAATACATTGTGTTCTCATTGTGGCAACTGTTGATGGATGGTTTTTTTATCGCCGTGGCGCTCGAATTGCTAAACATTCACCCCACGATGCCCTTTGTACAAAAACTCTTGCACATCTATCCCAACGTATTGAGCCAGGCCGTCATCCCCCTGGCGATCGGCACCCTCCTGCTCCGGAACAATGTCCTGCAGGAAAATTTGCGTCATGCCATGAAGGCCAACCAGGAGTTGGAGAAGATCCGGGTGATCCGGGAAGATGTGGAACAGGTCCATCCCAACCGGGTGACCATTTATTCGGATACCCGGGAATCGCTGCAGTTTCTTTTTTCGAATCTCCTGTATGTGGAAGCCAGCGAAAACTACTCCACGCTGTATTGGAAGAACGGGCCGGCCATCGAGAACCGGATGCTGCGGATCAACCTGAAGAATGTGGAGAGCCAGTTGGACAATCATTTTACGATCCGTTGCCACCGGTCGTTCCTGGTCAACATCAACGCCATCGCGCACGTGACGGGGAATGCCAATGGGTATAAGCTGGCCATCAAGGGCACGGGAGTCACCATTCCAGTGTCGCGATCGAAGGGGAAAGAGGTGATGGAGCGGATCGAACAGCTCCGGAACGTGTTTGAGCTCAATTAGTCATTCGTCACAAGGGGCAGTCATTCGCACCAGACTTTTGTCGTTGGTCACTAATTCATCCCCGCTCGTTACAAACGTCCATTTTTTTTAGCCGCGACTTTCTGTTTTGCGCTAGAAGTTAAAAACAACTTCTTACGCATGAATCCCCATATCTCCCCCAAATTATCCTTTAGCGCTTTATTGTTTTTTATGCTGCTGGCAGGCCTTGCGCCGGCGAGACTTTATGCACAGTCCACCCAAACCCTGAGGGGAACCGTGGTGGACGGGGTGAGCAACACTCCCCTGGTTGGTGTTACGGTGATCGTTGTGAGTCCCGGCAATACGCTTTTGGGTAGCACGACCAATGCCGACGGACACTTCCGGATCGACGGCGTGCCGACAGGAAGACAAACCCTCCGCGTGACCTACGTCGGCTACGAAGAACAAACGATCCCCAACATTGTGGTAACGGCCGGCAAGGAGGTGGTGCTGAACCTGAGCCTGACCGAAAGCATCAGTCAACTGGAAGAAGTGGTGGTGACGGGCGACAGCCGCGACGACAAGACCGCCACCAACAACGAGAACACCGCGGTGAGCGCCAGGTCATTTAACGTGGACGACACCAAGCGCTATGCCGGCGCCATCGGCGATCCCTCGCGCATGGCCGCCAACTTTGCGGGCGTGTCCGGTGGCAACGACAGTCGCAACGACATCGTGGTGCGGGGCAATTCGCCCACCGGCATGTTGTGGCAGATGGAAGGGCTCAACATACCTAACCCCAACCATTTCGGCTCGGTGGGGAGCACGGGCGGGCCGGTGAGCATCCTGAACAACAACAACCTCGACAAGTCCGATTTTATGACCAGCGCCTTCCCGGCCCAATATGGCAATGCAACGGCCGGGGTATTCGATCTGCGCCTTCGCGACGGCAACAACGAGAAACGGGAACTCCTCGCCCAGGTGGGATTTAATGGGTTTGAACTTGGCGCGGAGGGACCGTTCTCAAAAAAATCGGAAGCGTCCTACGTGGCCAACTACCGGTATTCTACGTTGGGTGTTTTTCAGGCACTCGGCATTCAATTTGGAACCGGTTCCAACACGCCGGACTACCAGGATCTCAATTTCAAGGTGAGCGTGCCCACGGCCAATGGCGGGAAATGGACCTTGTTCGGCATTGGCGGCTCCAGCAAGATCGACCTGTTGGGAAGCGAGGCCGACCTGGACAAAGGCTCCAACAACCTGTATGGAAGCGAGAACAACGATTCCTTTACAAAATATCAAACCGGTGTGGTGGGCGCTAACTATGAAAAAACCATCGCCAATACGTATATGCGGATCACCGCCGGCGTGAGTGGCACGGGCGAAAACGTGTCGTCCGATTCGCTGGTCCGCAACAGTGAAAACGAAGTGATCGATCGCTACCTGCGGGTGGAGAACCACCTGAACACGCAAAAATATTCGTTAAACTTTTTGACGCGGACAAAATTCAACGCCAAAAACAGTCTCACGTCCGGTTTCTATATCGACAACACGCATTTCGATCTCTATAGCCACGACGTCTACGCCAATGTACAACGCGACACGGTGCGGTTGGATGTGAAAGACCGCACAACCCTTTATCAATTTTACAGCACCTGGAAGCATCGTTTCAATCCGCACCTGGTGCTGAATGCCGGGCTCCATGCGCAATACTATTCGCTGAATGGGCAATGGGCCTTGGAGCCGAGGACGAGCTTGCAGTACATTATCAATGGAAGCCATTCGCTCAGCGTCGGCTATGGCATTCACAACCAAATCCAAAGCATCACCACCAATTTCATCCAAACAAAAACGGCCAGCGGCGAGATGCTGCTCACCAACAAAGATCTTGACTTCACGACGAGCCGGCACCTGGTGTTGAGCTATGATTGGAATATTTCGTCGAAGGTGAGGTTCAAAGTGGAAAGCTATTATCAAACGCTTTCAAATGTTCCCGTGGAGCAGATGCCGTCGTCATTTTCGGCGATCAACACCGGGATGTCCTTTGGCATTTCCAGTGCCGACAGTTTGGTGAATCAAGGGACAGGGAGAAACTACGGGCTGGAGTTTACGTTGGAACGATTCTTTAGGGATGGTTATTATTTCTTGTTCACCACTTCCCTGTTCGATTCCCAGTACAAAGGCAGCGACGGTGTTTGGAGGAATACGGCCTACAACACGAAATACGTTTTCAATGCTTTGGCAGGCAAGGAATGGCGCGTGGGCAAAAGGAACGATTTCTTTTCCGTCAACTTAAAAGTAACGACGGTGGGCGGGAAGCCGCTGACGCCGATCGATTTTGAAACATCACAACGCTATGGCAAGACGGTCTACAAGGACAGCGAAGCCTTTAGTGACCGGCAAACACCTTACTTCCGAACGGACCTGCGGTTCTCTTATCGCAAAGAATATAAACACAGCACCATGGAAGTCGCCTTGGATCTGCAGAACCTGACCAACAACAAAAACATCTTCACCCAGAACTACAATCCGCGGACAAACTCCATTGTGACGGTGTATCAGCAATCGTTCTTCCCGGTTCCTTATTTTAAACTTACATTTTGAAAAATGTACACCGCAAGATCCTGGCAACTAAAAATATTTTGTAAACCGAACCTTTAATGCAAAGGGCGTTCCCGGCGTGAAGTGGATTTCGGACACGGGGTCGGTTTCATTTTTGAGACGCGACTCCGTGTCGAACTGGGCTTCTTTCCAGGCGGTATTGAAAATGTTTTCGACCGATACGCCAAACTCATAGCCTGGGCGGGAATAGTTGACGATGGCGTCGGCGATGAAATAGCCGGTAGCCACTACGGTGTTGGTCTCGTTGGCGGCGCGATCGCCCATGTATCGGTAGCGAAGACTGCCATTGATGCCTTGCTGCCGCCGCACGCTCAGGCCACCGATGCTCGTGATGGTGGGCGCCAACGGAATGCGATCTTCGCCTTCGGGCGCGCCTTTAGCGCGGGGCCGGGTCACATTCAGGTCCGCGTCGGCAAATAGCCAGGGCGTGAGCTGGTAGCGCATCGAAAGGTCGATGCCCTCGCGTGTCGTCTTGCCGCTGGGCTCCACCACGGCTTCGTCGCCGACATAGACAAATTCCTGGTCCAGGTCGAGGCGCCAGAGCGCGGTGTGGACGATGAGCGCGGGTGTCACTTTGATGTCGGCACCCACGTCTATGCCATAGGCACGGGGCAATGTTTCCTTCGCAGATTGTTCCACCACCACGCGGGCATCGTTGGAGTGAAAGCCGGTGCCGGCGCGGACAAAGAGGTTGACGGTTTCGGTGGGCTGGTAGTTGAGATTTAGTTTTGGGCTCGCGATACCCCTCCCCGGGCCCCTCCCCTTGCTGCCGGGTTGAGTAACATTCAAACGATCGGTATAATCGAAATGAAAATAGTCGAAGCGCAGGGCGGCGTTGATGGAAAACTTCGGCGTCAGCCACAGGGTTTCGCTCCAATAGGCGTTCGCATTGCCTTCGCGGATGTCGCCGCGTTTGAAATCCCGGATGAAGGTTCGTTTCACGGTGTTGCTCAGCGCAATGTTGTCGATAGCATCATAGCGAAAGCCCGCTCCGGCTTCCGTTTGCAGGCGCATACCTCCTAGCGTTGTGCCGTGACTGTAGCGGGTTTTGTAGCCATAGACCCAACGGTGTTCCTGCTGGTGGATCTGATCGCCGTCTACGGGGTTGTTGAGATAGAAGGTGAAGTTGGAATACAGGCTGAAGTTGTAGCGTACGGCGTAGGCTTGGTTTTCCCAGGTGGCGCCGTTGCGCAGCGAATGACTGGCACGAAGGTTCAGGTTGATCCGTCCTGTGCCGCCGCCTTCCGTCGGATCGAGCGAGCCGAACCGCGTGACCAGCCTGCTGTCCACCGCACGATCCGGAATTTGTCCGCTGGCATCCCACTGGCTGTCGAACACGGAGAAGGCCGCCGAGAGGCGTGTGCGTTCGCCCCACTGCGTATTAAATTTTCCCTGGACGTTGAAGCGTTTGAAGTGCTGGCTGTTTTCGAAATAGCCGTTGGTGCGCGTGAACTCCGAGGCGATGTAGGCACTGGAACGCGTCCGGTTCAACACGTTGACACCCGCCACGGCGCGGCCCATGCCGAACGAGCCGCCTTCGAGACGTGCAAAATTGCGATCCAGTTTATTGCGGGTCTGGAAGCCTACAAAGCACGCGGTGGTGAAGTCGCCTTTGTCGGCAAAGTAGGGTCCTTTGTCGAAGTCGACGTAGTCTACCAGCTCGGGAATAACAAAGTGAAGATCGGCGTAGCCCTGGCCGTGGGCGTGCGAGACCATGTTCACGGGCATGCCATCCACTTCCACATTGATGTCGGTGCCATGGTCGGCATCAAAGCCGCGGAGAAAGATCTGTTCGGCTTTGCCGCCACCGGCATGTTGGGCAATGAAGAGGCCGGGCACCATGCGAAGAATATCCTGGGCGGTGTTCACGGGTCGCAAGCGAATGTCGACTTGTGACAAGGTGTTCATGGGGCGATCCAGACCTCCCGTCACGGTGACATCAGCCAACTGAACCCCACCGGTCTTGAGTTGGACGGAGAGCGATGTCGCAGTGCCATCGACGACGGTTACCGGTATGGTTTGCGCTTCAAAGCCGATGTAGGAAATGCGAACGGAATAGCTACCGGCCTTTGCGGTCGTGATGCGGTAACGTCCCTGCCGATCGGTGATGGCGCCGGTTCCTGTCTCCGGGATGTATACCGAGGCCCCAATCAATGGCTCATTTTTCTCATCCGATACAGACCCTTGCACAATGCCTTGAGCAAGGGCAAATCGGGCAACCAACAACAGCGTCAGTTGCAGCACAAAGAATTTCATAGCTTCAAATTTAGGAATAGAAAGGAGTTCTCACAGCACGGCTTCCGGATGAAACTGACCGGTGCGTTCAACTATTGCCCAGGGCTTCCTTTATTTTTTGCGTCACCGCAGGACCGAGTTCAAACGCACTCTTTTCTGCGCTACGGAAGTAGGTCCGGGCTTTGCCGGTTTGACCGTTGGCCTTGTAGATCATGCCCAGGTGAAAGAGCACATCGGGTTCGAAGGTCTTGTCTACGAGAAAATCTTCGGCCACTTCCAATGCCTCGGCATATTTGCCTTCGTGGAAATATCCCCAGGCCAGCAGGTCATACGATTGTGGCGTGGGGCGGTTTTGGATCTCGCGTTTGGCAAGCGCTATTGTTTTCGCAGGGTTTGAAAAATCCTCGACCTGCATCAACGCCAGATATTTGTTATACATGTCGCCGTAGCGTGGACTGTTGGCCAGTGAATCGAACACACGTAGTTCTTTTATTTTTTCCGTCATGTTGTTTTCAGCGCCGGCAATTTTTGCCAGCAGCAAATGCATGTCGGGTGTGGCTCTTTTTTGATTGATGTATTGCGCGATGTGCCGGGCCTCTGCATAGCGGTGGTCATGCGAAAAGGCGATCCAGGCAATTCCCTTTAGCGCATAATCATAGTCTGGGTTGGTTTTGAGAATGTCGAGGTAGAGGTGATAGGCTTCTTCGACGCGTCCGCCGTGACCATACATGTCGGCCAGATTTGATTTTGTCCAAAGGGAAAGAGAAGCATTGTCTTTCGCCTTTGCGAGTGCCGTTTCCATAAGGACAATGGCGGAATCAAGATCGCCTTCATGGTCTTTGATCTTTGCTTTGCGGATGATATAGGGAAAGAAATTGCGCGTGGCAATCTTATTGAGTGCCCGGTTGGCGCCGGCATAATCGCCGAGTTCAAGATCCACATCCGTCAGCATAAACAACGAGGAGGCTTTCCCCTCCCCGATGGCGAGCGCTTTTTGGATTTGTTGATACGCTTCCCCAAACTGGTGTTGCGTGATGGCATTGGCCGCCAGCGCACGATGTACGGAAGCATTTTCATTTCCCGAAGCAGCAAGCACGGAGCGGTATACACTATCGGACGCAAAAATATCCTCGATGCGGCCCGTCAACATAAACCGTGACGACAACAGTCCGGCGATGCGGAGTTTGCACGTTTCGCTGTCGGGCGTGCGCGATTGTTTGTTTTTCCAGAAGGCAATTTCTTCGTTGCATTTCTGAAGTGCTGCGTCGGTGCGTGGTGCGAGGTAGGCGGCATAGTCGGCCGGGTGGGTGATGTCGTGTTCCTGTTTTTCAGCGCAGCCCAGGATGAGCAAAACCGAAAATGCCAGTGACAGGAAGAGGAGGGTCTTCTTTTTCATGGGTTGGAAGTTTTTGAATGAAAAAACTAAACCCGGGGCAAGCGCGCCCCGGGCTGTGTTTGCATCAATGCGGTGTGGCCAGGTAGGGGAACGTGTCGAGGAATCCTTTGTCGTTGGCGTCCACGTGATCGTCGGTCAGCATGGGGTTGGCTGTCGCATCCGGTCCGCCGAAAAGCAGGATCAACTCGACAGTGATCACATCGTCGTTCAGTTTCCGGCCCGTCAGCACATGGGTGCCGTCGTAGAATGTTGTGGCGCCGCTCAGGGCTACGCTCAACACGTCGGTGGAGAGCACGCCGGTGAACGTGGCGGCATCGAGGCCCAGCAGGTTGGTGGTATAGCCGGGGTTGAGGGCCAGCAATCTATCCTTGAACTTGGTTCCAAAAGCAGCGTTTTGTGCGGAAGGGATGGTGCCGTTGAAAGTGTCCTTGTCGCCGGCACTCACAAAGACGGTGTTGATGGCGGGACGTGCCATCTGGTCTTCCTGCACGTAAGTGACCGGCATGGGTGTGGCATCATCGTCGTTGTTACAGGCACCGAGCGCAATCAACGCGCCCACGGCCAACAGGTTTACATATTTCAGTTTCATTTTCAAAAAAGGGTTGAGTGGAGGGAATTAATTTTTACGGTTGGTGGTCGCCCACGCGTTGATGGGGCCACTGCCCAGCAATGACTTGGGCAATTCGATGACAACCGACATCACATTGGTGCCGGCAAACGTGTCCGTCCCGGGGTTGTTGAACCCGGTGGCGGTTCCGGCGATCACTTTCTTGTACTGGTCCAGGTCGAAGAAGAACGGATCATCGCGCGGGCCGGCGAAAACCTTGATGCCGTTGGCCTCACCCGTCATCGGGGAACCAGCATAGGTGCTGATGTCGCTTTCCACTTTGTAGCCGGTGGTGACGAGCGTGCTGTTCAGTCCTTTTTCAATGGGGGCCACGGGACCATACACTTGCACTTTGCCGTTCTCGAATGTCACCTGGAGCACGAGGTCTTCCATGTTGTCTTTGTTGGAAGAGTTGTCGATGTTCACTTCCAGCATCACATCGGAGTCAAAGGCCGCGGCGGCTGTAGCCGTGGGGGCGAGAAGTCCCTGGGTGTTCACGACAAACACAAGGTTACTGCTGTTCGAAGGGCTTTCGAATGCATAGAAGTCCGTGATGTCGGAAGCCTTGCCGGTCACGGCCGGCGCGTCGATGTGATCTGCCGCGATGAGATACGTCGCCGAGGAGATGACACCGATAGCCAGGAGCACAGCGAGGCCTTTTCGAAGGTCTGTTGTTTTTGCTTTCATAAGAGGGTTGTTTATTTATCCTGATCCACCTACGATGAAAGCAAACGGTTTGGATTTTGGGATTTGGAAATAAATTAAAAATGCTGGAATGTGGCCGATGGAGCCACTGTAAAAATGGGAAGGTCGCGGGTGAGTAAAAAATTGAGCCGCCATCCTTCGCTAAAGCTACGGTCGGCAAGCGGGCAGGCAGCGCAAAGAAACCAGTGAGTCGCGCTGATAGGCTATGCAGCAAGGTGTTACGGATGATTCTCACCCGTTTGCCCTGCCCTTAGCTATTCATATTTTAAGGTATCCACAGGATTTGAACGCGCTGCCTTTACAGCCTTCAGCGCTACGGTGATCACCACAATCGTGCCGCTGATCAACAGACCGGAAAGAAAATAAAGCGGACTCCAAGCAATGCGAAACGCAAAGTTCTGGAGCCATTGGTCCACGATCAGGTAGGTGATCGGGGCGGCCAACAGGAATGCGGCCACCACCAGCAACACATATTCTTTGGAGATCAGGTAAAGGATGCTGCTCACCGATGCGCCCAAAACTTTCCGGATTCCTATTTCCGCCAGGCGTTGTTCGGCGATAAAGGAGACCAGGCCATATAAGCCCAGCACCGCCGTGAAAATAGAGAGCACCGAGAAGATCATGAATACTTTACTGAGTCGCCGTTCGCTGCTGTATACCTGGTCGATGGATTGATCCAGGAAGTGAAATGAAAGGGGCTTCTCGGGTTCAAATCTTTTCCATTCCCGTTCAATCGCGGCCAGGGCTTCGGCGGTCTTGCCTTTCTCGACTCTGACGGCCGCATACCACCGCGGCCAGCCAAACCAGATGATGATGGGGTCGATTTTTTTCTGAAGCGGCTCAAAGTTGAAATCTTTCACAACGCCGATCACGCTACCCAACTTCACCGGCCGGCCGGCGTGGTCAAGCGCTTTCCCTACCGGTTCGTCCCATTGGAAAGCGCGTGCAGCGGCCTCGTTGATGATAAATCCGGACGTGGAATCCGTGGCATGGTCGCGCGAAAAATCGCGGCCCTGTACGATCTCCAGGCCCATGGTCTTCACAAAGTCGTGGGTGACATTGAGGATCTTTACAAACTGTGTCTTCTCCTTTCCTTCCACGGTGAAGCTCATAAACTGCACTTCCCTACCGATCGGTTCCGACACGGACGACACACTGACGATGGAGCTCTCCGACAACAAGTTGTTCTTGAAAGCAAAATAGGATCCCGGCACACTCGTTCCCCGGATGGTCACCATGATGATCTGGTCTTTGTCGTAGCCCAGTGATTTGTCCTGGATAAAACGAAGCTGTCGGGCAATGACAATGGTGCCGATGATTAGGAAAATAGAGATCGCGATCTGTGCCCCCACCAGGAGTTTCCGGAAATCTCCATTCCCACCCTTGCCGGATTTCCAGACACCTTTTAAAACCCGCTGCGGCTCGAAGGAAGAAATGAAAAACGCCGGATACGCGCCCGACAAAATCCCGACAAGAATGGTAAACAAAAAAATGCCTCCCAGGAGAGATGCGTTCGCCCGCACATCCAACGACAGCGAAACGTCCAGCAGGCTGCTGAACAACGGCAGCATCAAGGGAAGGATCAAAAACGCGAAACACAGCGCAATCATACAGACCACCACCGACTCGAGGATAAACTGCAGCCTCAGGTGCCACTTCAAGGCCCCCAGCACCTTGCTGATGCCGATCTCCTTGAACCGGCGCGAGGCCGTGGCCATGGTCAGGTTTATAAAATTGATCGCCGAGATAACGAGCACCAGGATGCCTACCGATATAAAAATGTAGAGATTCCGGATGTTGCCATTCTGTGCGAGATCCGTATTGTAGTCAAACTCCGAGTGCAAGTGCACATCGTGGAGCGCCTGAACATAAAATTTAGCGTTGAAGTCTTTTTGAAAATCCGGAAGCTTGTCGGTAGCAATTTTGTTGATGCCGGCCTCGATGATGGGCACCTTCAAGGGATCTTTGACCGTGAAGTAGGTCCAGAACCAGTCGTTGTTATACTCCTCCAGGAATTTTGTGTCCTTGAACACACCCGAGCTCGCGATGTTGGAAAGGGGAATAACAAAGTCGAACTGGATGTGTGTGTTGGATGGCAGATCGCGCACCACACCGGTCACTTCCAGGTCGGTCTGGTTGTTGAAGCGGAGTGTTTTGCCCAGGGCACTTTCGGATCCAAAATATTTCTCTTCCATTTTTTTTGTGATCACCACGGCATTGGGATGGCCCAGCGCGTTTTCAGGATTGCCGGTCAAAAACGGAAAGTCGAAAAGATCAAAGAATGAGGAGTCTGCAAAGATCACTTTCTCTTCGTAGAAAATATTTTCGTTGTAACGGAACGTCGGAACCATCCGCGAATATTTATAATTGATGATCCGGGTGTAGTGTCCAACGTCTTCGTTGAAACGTGCTTTGATCTCGGGACCAAACGCCGGAAAGGTAGTGGGAATATGGTTGGTGGTCCCACCCACCGTGGACGACGCGGTGATGCGATAGATCGAAGCCGATTGCGTAAACATTTTGTCATAGCCCTGCTCGTGCCGGAGATACAGTGCGATCACCATAAAACAGGTCAGTCCCAGCGACAACCCCACAACGTTTATGGTGGCATGGAAGCGATGCTTGTTCATGTTGCGAAGCATCATTTTCAATATGTTTCGGAGCATAGTGGCTGCGTTATAATTTTCGGATTGGAGAACCTTGTTTTGCAAATCAGGCCAGTGTGCCGGGTCGATGTTCCGGATCACCGCTTCATAGGCTTTCTTGAAGGCAATGCCCTCTCCCACCCGCAGCTCCACTTCACAACACACATGATCGACGAGCTCTTCAAAAAGATCGCCGCCGGCCAACCCCTTCGTTCGCAGATCATAACGGATATAATCGATTTCGCTCCTGGATAAGGGCATGTCTCAATACTTAAGCACCAAATTCATCGCCTTCACAAAATCAAAATAGCTTTGCACTTCTCCCGTAGCCGTCTTGTTGCCGGCGCTGGTCAGGGAGTAGTACTTCCTGGCGCGGTTGTCGACCACGACCGTTTTGGTTACCAGCAAGCCTTCGGCTTCGAGTTTATGGAGGGTGGGATAAAGCGCACCAAACGTGAGCTCGATCTCACTGTCCGTCCGCTCCTTGACCAGCTGGGTGATCTCGTAGCCATACATTTGTTTATGTTCTGAAAGCAGCTTCAGTACAATCACCCGCAGGGTTCCTTTGATCAGTTCTTTTGAGGTCATGGAGGTATAGTCAGGTAGGTAAACGACGTATTATATAAGAAAGTTATATATACTAGAAAAAAAGCAGTAAATCCACCCTGAAGCCTGGTGATCAAAAGCGTTGCATGCTTCCGGCGCCATAAGATTATCCATTAAAACCAAAGTTTAATCCATGTGCAATTTTGTCCTGTGCGATAATTTTACAACAAACAATCGGTTTAGATGAAAAACAACAAGACTGTAACGATGCGAAAGGAGGAACCCGTCCTGTCGCTTCACGGAATGGAAAAATCAGAAAAAAATCCAACCCGCCAGATTACGCGGCATGCTTCTCTTCTCCTGGTGATCCTGCTGGCCCTTTCCGCCCGCACTTTTGGCCAGCCCAATCCAGCCACTCTCGACCTCTCGGGCCAATGGTCTTTTCAAATCGACCGGAAAGATGAAGGCGTAGAAGGAAAGTGGTTTACCAAACCCTTGAACGACCACATCATGTTACCCGGATCGATGGCCTCTAACGGCAAGGGCGACGACATTGCCGTGAACACACCCTGGACCGGGTCGATCTTTGATTCTGCTTTCTTTAAATCACCGGAGTTTGCGCCCTATCGCCAACCCGGAAATATAAAAGTGCCCTTTTGGCTGCAGCCCGTAAAATATTTCAAAGGGGTAGCCTGGTATCAGAAAACCATCACCCTCCCTCCATCTTGGGGCGACAAATTTGTGGAGCTGTTTATCGAGCGTGCGCATTGGGAGACCACGGTATGGATCGACGATGTGCCCCTGGGGCAGCAAAACAGTTTAGCCGTGTCGCATGTCTACGTACTGCCTGCGAAAATACGCCCGGGCGTGCACCGGATCTCCATCCGCGTCGACAACCGGGTGAAGCAGATCGATGTGGGACAGAACTCACACAGCATCAGCGACCACACGCAAACCAATTGGAATGGGATGATCGGAAAGTTGCAGCTCCAGGCTAAACCGTTGATCTATGTCCACAACGTAAAAATTTTTCCAAATCTAAAAGACCAGAAACTCCTGGTGCGGGTTCAATTGATCAACACCACCCATCAAAAAGCAAAGGCAACCCTGGAACTACAGGCCCGGCCGACCGCATCCCAAACCAGCAACCTAAAAAAGATAAGCAAGGCCCTGGAGGTCCAACCCGATTCCAGTGTGGTAGAAATAGAATACCATATGGGAAACGCGCCCCTCCTGTGGGACGAATTCAATCCCAATCGCTATGTCTTGACGGTGAACCTTTCGCATGAAAAAGGAAAAGCAGATGTGAAAGATGTTGATTTCGGGATGCGCGAATTTTCATCTTCGGGAACCCAATTCACCATCAATGGCCGCCCTGTCTTTCTTCGCGGAACACTCGAGTGTGCGATCTTTCCAAAGACAGGATTTCCTCCTACTGATAAAGCCGCCTGGACAAATGTCTTTGTTACCTGCAAAGCTTTTGGATTGAATCACGTCCGCTTCCATTCCTGGTGCCCTCCCGAATCGGCGTTCGATGTCGCCGACAGCCTGGGTATTTATGTGCAGATCGAGTGTTCTTCGTGGGCCAATCAAGGTTCGGCGGTCGGCGATGGCAAACCGGTTGATCGCTACATACTACAGGAAAGTGAACGCATCGTGAATGCTTATGGCAACCATCCCTCCTTCTGCCTGATGGCCTATGGCAATGAGCCCGCCGGAGATCACCAGGTGAAGTATCTCACCGACTTTGTGAACTATTGGAAACAACACGACAATCGCCGCCAGTACACGACCGGTGCCGGCTGGCCCCTGGTTCCTGAAAATAACTACAACAGCACGCCCGATCCCCGCATTCAACATTGGGGAGCAGGATTGAAAAGCATCATCAACGGCAAGGCCCCCGCAACGAATTATGATTGGTCTGGGATCATTAACCAATGGCCTATCCCCACGGTCAGTCACGAGATTGGTCAATGGTGTGTCTTCCCGGATCTGAAAGAGATCGCGCAGTACGATGGTGTGTTGAAAGCAAAGAACTTCGAGATCTTTGAAGCCACCCTGAAGAAAAATAACCTTCGCCATCTCGCGGATAGTTTCCTGCTCGCTTCGGGCAAACTTCAGGCGCTCTGTTACAAGGCGGATATTGAAGCCGCGCTCCGGACAAAAAATTTCGCCGGCTTTCAACTCCTGGACCTTCATGATTTTCCTGGCCAGGGAACGGCATTGGTGGGTGTGCTCAATCCTTTCTGGAAAGAGAAGGGCTACATCACCGCGAAAGAGTACAGCCGGTTTTGCAACGCCATCGTGCCCCTCGCCCGTTTTTCGAAGATGATCTATTGGAATGATGAAGCGCTCGACGTCCCGGTGGAAGTTGCCAATTTCAGCAACGGTGCGCTGAATGCTGGCGCCGCGACCTGGGAGATTGCCGACCGGTCGGGGAAAGTAATTTTCAAAGGCGATTTTCCTAAAGCCATCATCCCCGTTGGAAATGGAAATGAGCTGGGTCACATTAAACAAACGCTGACCCAGATCGCCGCTCCGTCCTTCCTGATCTTAACGGTATCGGTTGGCGCGGTTCAAAATTCCTGGGATTTCTTTGTCTACCCGGCAAAGCATTCGGAAGGCACCGATGAAATTCTGGTGACCGACCATCTTGACAAGCGCGCTGTTGATGCCTTGAATCAAGGTGGCAAGGTCATACTCACTCCACGGAAAGGATCGGTGAAACCCGAATTTGGCGGTGACATCGCGGTTGGCTTTTCCAGCATTTTCTGGAATACGGCGTGGACCAATGGTCAGCCGCCACACACGCTGGGCATTCTTTGTAATCCCCAACACCCGGCCTTTGCCTTGTTTCCTACGCAGTATCACAGCAATTGGCAGTGGTGGGATGCCATGAGTCACTCCAACGCCATCCTGCTCGATGCCGTTGATCCAGGTCTTCATCCCATCGTGCGGGTTGTCGACGATTGGGTGACCTCGCGATCGATCGGATTGCTTTTCGAATGCAGCGTTGGAAAGGGTACATTGATCGTGTCGGGAATTGATTTGCTGACCGATCAGGAACAACGGCCGGAGGCACGTCAGCTGTTGTTGAGTTTAAAAAACTACTTGCATCAAAAATCCAGCCGCCCTTCACTGGCGATATCACCCGAAAAAATCGCCGGGATCTTTAAATAGATCTCGAGGGATGTTACCCCCCGCCGGTAGACGAGGATGATTCCTGTTTACCGGCGCTTTTCATTCATTAAAATTGCTACTCCGAATTACCGGCCGTCGATCGGCCGGAAAATCCCTGCTGCTTAAAAACAGAAGCCTGATTATTTCGCTAAATTGACTTCCCGTCCCCGAAAAACTGAGCCCCGGGGCAATTCTATAAATCTAAAAGCAACACAACATGGTAGTCTTTGATCTATCCAAAGTAGCCGTTCAACTCAACGCCGTGGATGCCCACGCCAACGAACGGTTTAGCGAAGTTCAGACGCTCATTCAAAATGGCTATGTGAGCGAATTCACCCCCGACCAAAAAGATGCCGCCCACAATGCGTTCAAGCGGCTGGAAGAAGTTTTCATTCAGTTGGCAAAGACCCACGAGAGCTTGAAACGACTTCGGGAGGCGTATGAGAGCGCGTTTGAAAAAGAAACCGATTGAAACGGACAGGTCATCCTCCTATTCAGGATCACTATGGCAATGCATCAGGGTTTTGGGATGTAGCTTGATTTCGCAAACGCGTCCTTTTCCTTCGTTCCGGCTTTGAAATTCAATGCTACCATATCTTCATGGGATTCGCCGCTAATGAATTCTGGTGATACGTCGCTAAAATAAGAAAAGTTGATAGAAGGATACTCCACGATCAATCCTTCGGGCAACTCCTGGATCACCGGACATTCCTTGCCTGTGTAGATAGTCCACGAAATGTTTACGTCCGCCCTGTTCGGGTCATGATATACGGCAGCATAATCCAAACGGTCGAATGGCTGATCGTAGGTATAGGTATAATGATGCACGGACTTGTTGACAGAACCATACTTTGCATTTTGGGGTACCCGTATCGATTCCGGCATAGGCCCCTGTTGATCATAGATAAACAGGTAGTTTCCTGTGTTCATATATACGCTCGTCTGATATTTTGGAAACGCGCTGGTGAAAGCTAAATGCATAGATGTTTCTTTCGGAAGTGCACTATTATCGTACGAATGGCAACATCCCGATACATTCCCAGGAATATAAGACTGATCTTCGCCGAATCCGCATATCCTGGCATAAAACGAACCTGCATCTGAAAAGCTTACCGGTAATATTCTTTCGAACTCACTCATTTCCGCATACGAAAATTCATAGGTATCCTTGTCTTTAGGATTTGCGATCACCTTATACTTTGGATGCTCATCCCTTTCAGATTCTACCGTTGTCATGTAATAGGGAGTATAGTAAGGGGTGGTCGACAATAACGGAGACTTTATTACTGTCTTATCTGCAGAGCTACCCAACATAAAGGAAGCTGTGCAACTATTTTCAGCAACGCGAACCTTCTTATCAGCAGGTATGTCGTTCACAATAATATCGAACTGCCCAATTCCGGTTGGAAAAACAAAAGGATATTCCGGCGTCGGCCCCTTGAGGGTCCAAACTTCTCCAGTGGGAATATTTGCAAAGCTTTTGATACGGTAGTTGATGGCGTTCTCGCGGTTGGCAAAAATCGTTACCGTCATTTTGTTATCCTTGATTTCTTTTTCGGTTTCAAACGTCAGCACATCGCCCGCCTTGTATTTTTTAAAATCAATCAAAGATCCATTCTGATCGTGAAGCAACACCCAATTATCTCTTGTTGTGGCCGGATACGAAGCATCAACAGAAAGTGAAAATATTTTCTTTGGTTCTACCGGATCAACAATATCGTCATCCTTGCCACAGGATGTCAGTACCGAAAGACAAATAGACCAAACAGCAACGCGGCGCAAGGCTTTGTGCTTGCAGATTAGAGAGAAAAAGCGAGTAGACATAGTTTAAAACAGACAGGATCACGATATGACAACATGAGCTAAACCATTGCATTTTAACTGGGTGCTCTTGAATGAGTCAAAACTACTAAAAATCCAAAGACTCCTCTGATTTTCTGTAGAATTAATGATCCTGTCCAACCTTTACATCTCCATTATCCTTCTCTTAGCTATTCGTAGCGCAGCGCATCCACGGGATTTGCCGATGCTGCCTTGAACGTGTGCAGCGAGATCGTGGCCCACGCAATGGCCATAACAACAACACCCGGCACGGCAAAGATCCACCACGAGAGCGAGATCCGGGTGGCGAATTCGTTGAGCCAATTGTTCATGACCAGCCACGAAACGGGCACGGCGATCACGATCGCGGCGGCTACCAGCAAGGCGAACTCTTTGCACAACAGGGCAATCACCTGCGACACGGTGGCCCCCAGTACTTTTCGCACGCCGATCTCCTTTGTCCGTTGCACCACCATGTAGGACGAGAGACCGAACAATCCCATACAGGCAATAAAGATCGCCAGCGTGGCAAACACACCAAATACTTTTCCGAATTGTATGTCGGCCTGGTATTGCTGGTTGTAGTAGTCATCCATGAAAAAGAACTGGAACGGGTTGCCCGGAAAATAGGATTTGAATTTTTCTTCTGCCAACGCAACGACAGACTGGACATTGCCGGTTTTGATGTGGATGGAGTAAAAGTTGTGCGCGTCCGGAATATTTCTGAAGATCAGCGGTTCGAAGTTTCGTTTCATGGATTCCTGGCGGTAGTCCCTTAGCACACCCACGATCTTGAAGGTGTCGCCCCAGAAATAGATCTGCTCGTCCAGCGCTTCCTTGGGTGTTTTAAAACCCATTTGCCGCACGGCCGATTCGTTGAAGAGCACGCCGGCGCGATCGGTCTTTATTTCTTTTGAAAAATTTCTACCGGCAACAAGCTCCAGCCCAAACGTGGGAACAAAGGACTGATCAATACCCAGCACGCGATATTCGTTTGCTGCCTCGTCGGTCTCCGCAATGCGACGAATCCCCCCGGCGTTCCAATCGGGCTGCCGGCCCGGAATACTGGTCGACGCCGTGACGCCGACGATCTCCGGGTAATTGGTCAGATCATCATGAAACGCGTAAAAGCGATTCACATACGTGGAGTCGCTGATGTCCGGGCCCCTCACGATGATGGTTTGATCGATGTTCACGCCCTTGTCGCTATTCCGCATAAAGCTAAGTTGCCGGTACACGGTGAAGGTTCCAACGATGAGGGTGATCGATGCCGCAAATTGAAAAACAACCAGCCCCTTGCGCAAGAATTTTCCACGCGGAGAACCTTGTAGTTTGCCCTTCAGCACGGCGGCAGGCTTAAATCCAGACAGGACAAATGCAGGATACAATCCCGACGACAACACGCCCAGCACAAAGACAGCGACCGTGCCCAGCAGGAAAATGTTATTGCTAAAGAGCGACGTGTCCAAATTTCTTCCGGCGAGCGCTGCAAAGTTTGGCAATAGCAACCTGACCAGCACCAGCGAAAGAACAAAGGCCATGAGGTTGATGATAAACGATTCCAACAGAAACTGCCGGATCAATTGTGACCGGAGACCTCCCAGCACTTTCCGTACGCCGACCTCGCGCGCACGCTCCATGGACCGCGCCGTAGCGAGGTTCACGTAATTGATCCAGGCGATGACCAGGATGAATGCCGCAATGATCGCGAGGAAATACACCGACTTGCCATTCCCATTCGGACCATAGTCCATCATGAGGTTGTTGGCAAAAAGATGGATCCGGGTGATGGGCTCCAGGTTGAACACCATGCCGGAGTTATATTTTTTAAATTCTTCGCCTTCCCGTTTTTCGACAAACGCGGGAAGCTTCGCTTGTAGGGTGCTCGCTTTTGCATTCGGATAAAGCTGCACGTAGGTCATAAATCCGTCCCACCCAAAGGTGTTCAACGCGTCGGGATCCTTGAAATAGGTGAGGTAGGTTGAAAAAGAAAGCAGGGCATCAAACCGCATGTGGTTGGTCTCCGGCACATCTTCAAACACGCCGGTGACGATCCATTCTTCCACGCCATTCTTGCGGAGCATTTTCCCGATCGGGTCTTCGTCGCCAAAATACTTTTTTGCAAACGTCTTTGAGACCGCCATCGTGTGCGGCTCGCGGAGCACCGTCGAGTCGACGCCTTTCAACAACGGGAAGGAAAAGACCTTGAAAAAATCTTCGCTGGCGTAGTAGATATGCTCCTCCTTGAACGCGACGTCGTCGTGACCAAACGTCTGCTTGTCCTCGCACATGCGGACATAGTACTCAACTTCCGGAAAATTATTTTTAAGCTCGGGGCCTATCCCCGCGGCGCCCGCGGCCCATCGCGTGGTGACCTCGCCCTTGCTGTAGCGGTCCAACTGTACGCGGAAGATCCTGTCTTTCCGGAGTTGGTCCTGGTCGTAGCTGAGTTCGTGCATTACGTAACGGGTGATGAGCATCGATCCGGCCAACCCAACGGCCAAACCCAATACGTTGATCACTGTAAAGACCTTGTTTTTGAGGGTGCTGCGAACAGCGGATTTGAGGTAGTTCCGGATCATGACAGAGGCAGTTTTTTAAGTTAGGGAATACAAAAGTTACCCCCGATACTTCATATGGTTACATGAATGTCGGTGATTTTTTTCTACGCTTTTCACAACAAAAAAACCGCCTGGGGCCTTGGAATCCTCTGGAGAAGTGCTGCCACAGGTAAGTTGGGGGCAATAAATTGTTATTTTTTAATTAATTCTTTATCAATTACTTATAAAAATATTTCATGCATTTGATACATACTGTAATGTCAAATGATTTACTTTTCTGTGCATTTGACGTATATTGATATATCAAATGACATGACGATGAGCGAAAGTAGCAGAAGAAAAAGCGGGGTGACACGGTTCGGGAAGACACCGGGTCGAAAGAGCAGTCCTAAAAAAACGCACGCTCCTCAGGAAGATTTTCTGGCGGGGAGAAAATCGTCGCGCTCTATTGCAGAGATCGAACGATTGATACCGCGTGAGCAGCGAATTGAAATGGAGGTTATCCGGAACGGAAAGAAGTCTGTTGTTTCGGTGAAGACGGGATATGGCTATATGGTCCCCTCCTTTACAAAAGCAGTAAGCTTGGTGGATATCTCTACTTTGGTGGAAAATGAAAACGGGATCCCTTCCAGTGAGATTGAATTCCTGGTTGACTATCTCGATCTGAACGTGCCCGAAATTGCAAAAGCCGCCGACGTTTCTACCAGTACGGTTTCGCGTTGGAAATCAAATTCGCGTATTGGAAAATCCGGGGCCGCCCAATTTTTTAAAATAGACGAAGTTGTAAAAAAGGGTGTGGATGTCTTCGGAAATCTTACGGACTTTAAACGTTGGCTGAACAGCCCCAACATGGCGCTAGGTAATGTGACCCCAATATCTTTAATTACATCTCCCATCGGCGTTGACCGGGTCGATGCGAGTTTGGATGCCCTCATCTACGGCGACGTTTTATGATATATCAAGTCTATGCACTGTTACAGGATCATGCAGGAGCGATACGCCACTGCTCCGTATAGTTTTTCAGGAACTGCTAAACGTTGGAATCCAAGAGGGTCAAACATGTTTTATGCCGCAAGTTCCGCCGCCCTGGCTCAATTGGAATATCTGTGTATCCGGGGGCATGTTGTTGGCACGCAAGCCTGGCGGATGGTCATTTATGAGATCAGGGACGAAACCTCAATCGGCGAGATCAATCCCGCGCGTTTGCCTGGCGATTGGAACGCACTGCCACACCGTTTGATCACACAGGAAATTGGAAAACAATGGCTTGCTTCTTCTGACTCTCCTTTTCTGAAAGTGCCCTCAGCAAGATTGCACCTTCAATTTTTCCCTGCCGAGTTCAACCTTTTGATAAACCCCGATTTTCCAGAGCTGAGAAATCTATTGACCGTTAGCGACACTGTGCCCTTCTCGTTTTTGTTAAACGCTTAGCCTTCTTTTTTTATCCCCCGCTACGACAACAGATGTGGCTTATTCAAATACGTATTCCACAAAAATTCGCCAAAGATCGTATTCGCCCATGCAAACCACTTCCGTGTGAACTTCGTCGCGTCGTCTTTGTGGAAAGATTCGTGCATGAATCCTGTTCCGCCGTGGCAAGACTTGAGGGTTTGGATACATTTTCTGATCTCTTCATCATTCTTGCTGGTGAGGCCGCGGATGATCACGCTGAGGGGCCAGATCATCTCCATGCCGGCATGGGGGCCGCCGATGCCTTCTCCGGCTTTTCCTTTGAAGTAGAAGGGATTGCTATCGGAAAGCAAAAGCCTCCGGGTGTTTTGATAGATCTTGTTGTCGGCTTCCACGGCGCCAAGGTAGGGAAGTGAGAGCAGGCTGGGAATGTTGGCGTCGTCCATGAGATTGAAACTGCCCATGCCATTCACTTCATAGGCAAACACTTTTCCGAACTCGGCATGTTCCACCGTAGCGTAGAGGTTGAGGGCGGTCTCTACTTCTTTTGCTAATGACATCAAGTCGTCTGCTAACGGGGTGTCGTGGCTGATGGTGCGGATCATTTCCGAGGCTTGCTTGAGGCTGACCACGGCAAAGAAATTGGATGGTATGAGGAAAGGGAAGATCGTGGCATCGTCGCTGGGGCGGAACACGGAGCAGATCAATCCGACGGGCTTCACAGGATAGCCATAGCCACTCAGTGGCACGCCGTCTGTGGCCCAGAACGTGTTGCGCTGAAACGTGTAGGGGCCGTTTCCATTTTTTCGTTGCTGTTCTTTGAAAACGCGCAGGGTATTTTGGAGGCCTTGTTTCCAGGGTTCATTGAAGGGCGTGCTGTCGCCGGAAATTTTCCAATAGTGGTAGGCCAGGCGGATGGGATAGCACAACGAGTCGATCTCCCATTTGCGCTCGTGGATGCCGGGCTTCATTTCTGTGAGGTCGTCTTTCCATTCGCTTATTTTGGATTCATCATCGTAGAATGCATTGGCATAGGGATCTTTGAGAATGCAGCGGGTCTGACGGTGGATCACGCCGGCCACCAGGTTTTGCAGCGTCGGATCGGTCTTCATAAAGGGAAGGTAGGGCCAGATCTGGGCGGTGCTGTCGCGCAGCCACATGGCATCGATGTCGCCGGTGATGATATAGGTGTCGGGTTCTTTGCCCTTTGATTTCAGGAACACGGTGGTGTCAAGCGTGTTTGGGAAACAGTTCTCGAACAACCAACCCAGTTCCGGATCTTTGACGCGTGATTTAAAATCGGCAATGGCCTTTTCGATGGCTGGACTTGAAAAATTCCGTTGCTCTTTTGCCTTTCGTACTACGGGAAATTCTGCTGTGGTGGTCTTATGGTTCCATGCCTCTGGCGCGAGTATGGCGCCGGTTCCGATGGCACCGAGATGTTGGAGAAATTCAAGCCTGTCCATTTCGTGAGTCGTTAGTCTTTAGTCGTTAGTTGTGAGTAAGAAGTGCCAGATTCAGGATCGTTCCGTGTCTGACATCCCATTCCCGTCAAAGTTTCGGCATTTTTTTTCTGGTAAGCAACAAGAGCGCTTACGCTGCGCCGGTTTTTCTGTCGGGTGTCCCCGGAGCAACCAAACCTATTGATTTTCTCCGGGTCGTCCGTGCGTTCAAACATGGGCCGGTTCCCACGTTTGCGCTTGTGCGAAAGGGGTATCTTTGATGGATCAGAAAGCCCGCGGGTTATCCAGAATGTCTACAGAATAGCTCGCGTGCTTTGTGGTCGCTTCAAAACTCAAATACCTTTGCTATGCAGCCCTGGATCCTCTACGCCATCATCTCGATGATCTTTGCCGGCCTCACGTCCGTGCTCGCCAAATATGGACTTCAAAACATCCATCCCGACCTTGCCCTGGGCATCCGCACGTCGATCATATTTATTCTTGTCGCTGCCGTCAATCTGGCCGGCGCTCGATTCAAAGAGCTTTCCAATCTGACTTGGCTCCAGGCAGGACTTTTAGTTGCCTCGGGCATCACCACCACGGTGAGTTGGATCTTTTACTACCGCGCCATGAAGGATGGCCTAGTGTCGTATGTGGCCGCCATCGACAAGGCCAGCATCTTGATCACGTTGCTCTTTTCATTTGTGCTTTTGAAAGAACCCGTTACACCAAAAATTCTGTTGGGTGGCTTTCTCATTTTTGCCGGTATGATCGTCTTGATCTGGAAATAACGGTTTTACAAAAATGCTCAAAACGAGCGATCGCCTTTTGATAAAGAATATAAGGCACCAGCATCGCTGATGACCAATTAAGTTCCCATTCATAAATGCGGAAATGCGAACACAATTGCAGCTGGTCTTGTAACAAATAGCATAGCGGAGCGTCTTGGGATCATGACGAACATCATTGAGACCAAAGATCTCAATTTCGGATTCAGTCCGTCTGTCAGGACGCTTCACCATCTGAACCTGCAAATTGAAAGCGAGAGCATCTACTGTTTTCTGGGACCAAATGGTGCGGGGAAGACCACCACGTTACGGATCCTGCTTGGATTGTTAAAAGCAGATCATCAACGCATATCTATTTTCGGACAGCATTTAAATTCCAACCGTCTCGCTATACTGAAACGCATTGGCTCCCTTATCGAACAACCTTCCTTGTATCATCACTTAACGGGCCATCAAAATCTGGAGCTTTACCGGCTCACCTTTCGGTGTGACCAAAAAAGAATTCCGGAAGTATTAAGCATAACGGGCTTATCTGAGGCGCGCCACCAACTGGTAAAAACCTATTCGCTCGGCATGAAACAACGGCTGGCTATTGCCTTGGCGTTGCTGCACGATCCTGAACTTCTCATCCTGGATGAGCCCACCAATGGACTTGATCCACAAGGCATTATTGAAATCCGGGGATTGATCAAACAACTCAAAGAAGAATTTCACAAAACCATTCTTGTTTCAAGTCATTTGTTAAGCGAAGTCGAAAAGATTGCAACGCACGTTGGCATCCTTCATAAAGGATGTTTGTTGTTTCAGGGGTCAAGCCGGTCGTTAATGGAGATGAAATCCGAAAACACCGCTTTTGAATTGGAGTTAGATGCTCCTGAAAAGGCCATGCCTCACCTGGAGAATTCATTTAACGTGAGAAAGATCAGCGAGACAACCCTGTCCATTACCGGCATGACAAAGGAACAGGTGCCCGTCTTACTCGCCCGGCTTGTCAAACAAGATCTGCGAATCTACAGAGCTGCTTTCGGTACTTGTTCACTCGAGGATCTATTTCTAGACATCATTCCATCATGACCCGTTCATTCCTGCTAAACACAAAGGCCGAAATCCTGAAATGCAGGAACACGGCGGCCGTATGGCTCACCCTGCTGGGGGCCGGATTTATACCCCTTGTCAATACGATTAAATGCCTGGCTCGTCCGGACTATTTTATCCCCAAAGTCCAGTCCGATCCGTGGGGTGTATACCTGGACTTCAATTGGCAGATTGCCGCGGGCTTTTTGTTGATCATGTATGTTGTTCTCCTCACCAGCCTGGTGGTTCAGATAGAATTCAGAAACCATGCCTGGAAGCAGGTCTTTGCCTCCCCGCGGTCGTATGCCGACATCTTCTTCTCAAAACTGGTGACCCTTCATTTGCTGATGGTGTGTTGCTTTATTCTCTTTAACATTTTCACCCTCCTCAGTGCTTTTATCATCAACGTCTTTCAGAACCGATACAATTTCTCCTTCCACGCCATTCCTATAAACCTGATGTTCACCTTATCCTTGAAAATGTATGTATCCATAGTATCCGTTATGATCGTACAATATTGCTTGTGTTTGCATTTTAGCAACTTCATGATCCCCATTGGCATTGGCCTGGGACTATTCACAGCAGGATTTATGATACGGCAATGGGAATACATTTACTTATACCCTTACCTGCATCCGATGTTGATCTATTTCCCAAACCCGGGCCTGGAAGCATCCGCCGCGCAAAAAGGTATGGTGAGTGCTATGGGCTGGTCGGCGACTGGAATATTAGCCGGCATTACGCTAACGGTCTCCCGGTTTGAAAAGGGCTAGTTTGGCGGCGACTGACCCTCCTTCGCTGAAGCTTCGGGGGGCGAGCAAAGAAGACGCCCTGCTACTCCTCCAACCGCGCCAAGTTCCTCTGCTTTACCGGCTCCCAATGCTCACGTGCATAGCCTGTATAATACACATGATTTTTAAAGAAGAAAATATTCTGCTTATTCCAGGCCCTCAATGTCATGGGCTTCCCGGTCAGCAACTCAAATTCTTTTTTAAGCAACAAGGACCACGTCTCATACTCGGCCGAACCCAGGTGACTCAAATCCGCGTCGCACAGGATTTCTTCCAGGAGTCCCACGGGACGTGCTGTGATCCGCGTGGCGTTGATGAGGCCTTCGATCTTAAAATAGAATTCCGGGGGCAAATTAAAATCACGCAAAAACCGGACGGCTATCTTCACACTCTCCTGTTCATGGTTGGCGCCTCCCCTGATATAGCCGGTGTCGTGAAACCAGGCGGCGGTCAGCAACACCTCCACCGATGGCTCCTGAACATCGTAATGCGACGCCAACGTCCAGCACGCGCGGACCACGCCAACGGTGTGATTCAGGGTGTGGAAGGTGCGCGTGGCCGGAAGCTGGCTTCCCAAGAGATCCCTGACATAGGTTTCAACCTGCGTGAGAAGTTCGGAGCCGTAGGGATTTAGATTTTGCATGACGCTATTCAATTCTGGACCATGGGCCTCATACCGAAAATTTATACCCCAACCCATACACGGTTTTAAGATAGTCTTCACAGCCGGCATCCGCCAGTTTTCGCTTCAGGTTTTTGATGTGGGAATATAAGAAGTCAAATTTATCCAGAAGTTCGGCATTGTCGCCCGACAGGTGTTCGGCGATGGCGTTCTTGGAGACGACCCGGTTTTTGTTGGCGAGTAGAAATACCAGGAGGTCGTATTCTTTGCGGGTCAATTCGATGACGTCGTCGTTCACCATGACGATCTTGCCATGTAAGTCGACGGATATTTCCCGGAACAAGATCTTGTTGCTGCCGCCAAATTGCTTCCTTCGAATGATGGCCGACACGCGGGCGCTGAGCTCGGGCAGATAAAACGGCTTGGCCAGGTAATCGTCCGCGCCCAGGTTGAGGCCTTGTATGCGGTCTTCCAGCGAATTGTTTGCCGTGATGATGATCACGCCGTCTGCCTTGCGGCTTTCCTTCAGTTTTTCAAGGATCTTCAGCCCATTTCCATCGGGAAGGTTGATGTCGAGCAAAATGCAATCGTAGTCGAAGAGCAGAATTTTCTCGAGGGCGTCGTGTGCCGAGTAGGCAATTTCGCAAACGTAGCTTTCTTGCCGGAGAAACTGCGACATGCTCTTCACCATTTCCTTTTCGTCTTCAATAATCAGGATCTTCATAGTGTCGGGTCCGCGAAAATTACGATCCTATCGGGGGGCACGGGGAGGCCGTGTAAATCGATGCCGCGAAAAGCAAATAAGGGCCCCATTCTGTAGAAATTCTGAGTTTGAATAAATGGACGGGGACGGGGTCAAAAAGCCAAAATAAGGCCTCCCGCCGGACTATACTTCTGATGACCGGAAGTCGATTCTTATTTCCTCTCCGGCAGCCTATTTCCTATCTTGTTTTTATAAAAAAAACACAACCTCTTATGATCATTGTTCACGACATTTTTGTCTGCAAACCCGGCAACGCCTCGAAGCTGGCCAAGAAATTCAAAGAAGGCATGCAAGGAAACACCGAACTGGTCAACATTCTTACCGACATGACCGGTCAGTTCAACCGCGTGATCATGGTGACGCGCTATGATAGCCTCACGGCGTATGAGCAAAGCTGGGAGAAGTATAAAGAAAATTCAGAGGCCATGAAAAAGATGGCCGCGGCCATGGAAGGCTACCACGAGATGTATCTCACCGGATCGCGGGAGATCTACCAGGTTTGGTGAGCAACCCTCGCGACAGCTATTGCAACTCGTTGTCGAGCCGGGTAGCGATGAAAGTGCGTTCGTGTTGCGGGTAGGTGGCCGTTTTCTCTTTGGCCAGGGTGTTCATCCGCGCTTTCTCCTCGATCTCGTGTACGGTGAACTGATATTCTTCCACCTTCAGGAGATTGTCGTAAGGCCCTTTGCCGGCGATGAGTTTGACCAGCACGGGCGCGGTCTCGATCGCGATGAACAAAAGCATGATGAACAGGTGTGCCCAAAGGATCGCACTGCTCTTGGCCGTCAGGTGACTCAGCGCTTCGATGCGGGCGGCGGGGCCGTCGATCTTGTTTTGCTCCAGGTCGCCCAGGGCGCCGTTCATCTGTGTGTTGTTTTCGGCGACACTTTTTTCCAGTGCGGCGATCCGCTCATAGTTGTAGGCGGTCAAGGCTTTCAATTCTGTCTCGGCTTTATCGGCGTCCGCTTTTTTTACTTTATAGATGGGACCCAGATTCTTTTTCCGGCTACCCCCGGTTCCATCGGCTTCCGCCTGGGCGGCACTGACCAGTGCGTCGCGTTGGAGGGCCTTTTGGGTTACTTCGGCTTTCAATGCATTTACAACGGTCTCCAGGCTGTCGCCCACGAACGCAAACCGGCTTCGCGTCAAGATTTCCTCTTCTTTGTAGGCTTTTTGTTCCATCGCCGCCAATTCCGGCGCGATCTCTTTTTCAAATATTTTGAGCTCCAGCGGCTTGGCGATGACGATGGAGATGAACACGGCCAGCACGATGCGGGGCGTGGCCATCAACCATTCGCGCGCTGGTTTTCCTTCTTTGCGCATGCTGGACACGATGTAGCGGTCCAGGTTAAAGATCATGAGTCCCCACAACAGTCCAAAGGCGGTGGCGATCCAGAGGTTGTCGAAAACGGTGTTCAAAGCATATCCACCCGATAAGGCGGCAAACAAGCCCGTAAAGAAAATGGTAGCGCCAATGCCGGCGTATTTGCTGGTTTCGGATGGACATTTCTCAAGTATATGCCGATCCGCTCCCGAGCAAATCAGAAAAAACGTCGTGACCTTTTTCATGTACATAGTAACGGTGCGTGTGTTGCGGATATTGCTGTCGCCCGTTCAATAAAAGTGCCATGTTGAAAAAAGCGGTTGCCGGGGCCTGATGCCGGCAGCGATACCCGGGAAGTGTGCAAATGTGAACAGGTGTTTGTACGGTCTGCGCTTCGGCTCTATACTGGTTTTGCCGTCGTATCGCTTGGTTTCCCGGGCATACTCACCGCCATCGTAAAGACGGTGGTGATCACCAGGATGACCGGCAGTTCATCCAAGGCCAGGAAATATCCCTTGTCAAAAAGTAAGACCAGCATGAGTGAACCTGCGATCGTAAAGAGAACAAAAATCAACGCTGCAATGATCAAGTTTACCGCCAGCCATCTGGTGCGGATAAAAGTTATGATGATCACGTTCAGCAGGGTAAAAGCCAATAGGATAAATATCCTGAATACTTCTCCGATCTCATCAATATAATCCTGATCACGGATGGTGCGGATAATGTTTGCGCTTACTTCTGTGTCGTAGAGATCTGGCAGAAGGTTTTCTTGTCCGTAGTACTCATTCAGGGGAGTGATGCGGCATTGTTTATAGTAATACAGACTATCCGTCAGGTAATCGCCCAGGTAACCTACTAAGATAGTTTTACCCTCCAACGCTCCGTACCAAAAAGGTGTATCCTTCAATTCAGCCCTCATAAATAGGGTCTGCTGTTCTGGTGCATAGTTGATCATCTCCCGGTCGTTTCCTCTTTGCCTGAAACCGGTCAACAGGAATTCGAAGTAATCCCTCCTGGAACAATCAAAGTGTGTGACTACGTTGCCGTCGTCTATGATTTCGCTCAACCCCCCCTGCCCTTCCGCTGGCAATCTACAAAAAAGATATTCGGCACAGAGGCATACTGCGTCACGAGGGCACCCACGTCTTCTGTGTAGTGGCACAGGTTTACACCCACAACCGCAGGCTCGCAAAGTAACAGAGAGTCGAGTTTGGGTTTTAATTCATCGGCCTCCAATCGCCCGATGTTCAACATCAGCATCTCTCTTTGTGCCGGTGGTTGGGTTCGGATGTAAAACAATTTTTCGCGGGTCATTTTTGTGATGTCCAGACTGAACAGCCGGATGTTCACGAAATGGTATACCGCGACAATCCCCAACGTGACCAGGAGCGCGATGGCGTACTTATAGAATTTTAGCATCCAACAGGATTTAAGTAAAGCTTATTCGTCTGAACATCGTATCCATGGTCCAACCCGAGCCCTAACGATTTGAACCGTGAAGGCGCCCGTCGTGCGTCGGCCCTGTTTCTCTTCTGTTACATTACAAAAAATTTAGCTCAATTTTATTATCACGGAGGCTTTAAGTTTGAACCCGGCCTTTCCTAAACTGGCCACTCTTCCAAGAACAGGCGCGCTAAATCCAAAAAGTCTACAGAATCCCGTTTTACCTTCAACGCGGTCAGGTTAGGATGGACAATTCTATTTCCCTTAGCCACCAGCATTTCTCCACCTCATAAATCATTCAGAATCATGAAAAACTATCGCCATTCGTTCGTTGGAATATTTGGACTTGTCCTGCTACTGCTAAGCGCCACCCTGCATGCCCAAACCCCGGGCTATCACCTCGTGAAGAAAACCGTCATCGGTGGAGAAGGAGGTTGGGACTACCTGACGGTGGATCATGACAACAACAAAATTTTTCTCTCGCATGGAAGCCAGGTGGAGGTCCTGGATTTGAAAACCCATAAATCCCTGGGCGTGATAAAACCTACCAGCGGCGTGCATGGCATCGTGGCCGTGCCGAAAATCAACAGGGGCCTGACCACCAACGGGAGAACGAATACCGCTACCATTTTCGATTTGAAGACCCTTGCTCCTATTGTTGAATTGCCCACGGGGAAAAATCCTGACGCCTTGCTCTATGATCCTTATTCCGACCGTGTCTTTGTATTCAACCACAGCGGCGCCAGCGCGACAGCGATCGATATCGCCAAAGGAAAAGTATTGGGAACATTGGATTTGGGTGGCGATGGCGTGGAGGCCGGCGTGTCGGATGGAAAGGGAACCATTTTTGTGAACCTGGAAGACACTCATGAGATCGTCTCGTTTGATGCCAAATCGTTGGCGATTAAAAACCGGTGGAGCGTTGCTCCGGGCGAAGAGCCCACGGGCCTGGCCATCGACCCTTCCACGCATCGTTTGTTCAGTGTTTGTCACAATGAACTCATGATCATCGTGGATGCCAATACCGGTAAGGTCGTTTCGAAAGTGCCCATTGGCAAACGCGTGGACGGCGTGGTCTTTGATGCCACATCAAAATTTGCCGTCAGTTCCAATGGTGAAGGAACGATGACGGTGGTGAAAGAAGTTTCGCCGACCGAATTCACCGTCGTTGAAACCGTTGCCACGGCTCCGGGGGCAAGGACGTTGACGATGGATCCTGTGACGCATCACATCTTTCTCTCAACCGCACAATACGGTGAGACACCTGCCGCGACAGCTGACAATCCGAATCCCCGGCCCAGCGTTGTGCCCGGAACCTTTATGCTCCTGGAGTACGGCAGAGATTAATTTCTAATCTCATTTTCTCGCCATTTCGGGTTGTACAGAAAATATACAAAATCGCTTTCGTCCTTTAGATCAAACAAAAAATCAAAACGTATGAAATTCACGATGCTATTTTTTGTGCTGGCCCTGAGTTCGGGTTATGCACAAGCACAGAAGTTAAAGGAAAGCGAAGTTCCGGCGGCGGTGAAGAGCGCTTTTGCAAAACGCTTTCCCGCGGTGAAGCAAGCCACGTGGTCGAAAGAAAATGCTACAGCGTTTGAAGCGGAGTTTGCGGTCAATCACCTGGAGCAGTCCGCCAACTTCGACGCGGCAGGCACGTGGTTGGCCACCGAGACAGAGATCAAGAAAGGGGATCTTCCTTCGGCCGTGCAAGCTACGCTGAGCAAGGAGTTTGCAGGCTACAAGATCGAAGAGGCCGAAAAAGCGGAAACCTCAACCGGTGTATTCTACGAGGTAGAGGTTGAAAAAGGAAAGACAACATACGAAATTCAAATTTCACCGGAAGGAAAGGTGCTGTCGAAGAAAGAAGAGAAGGAAGGAGCAGAAAAAGACTAAAGCCCCATCCATTCCAGGACGGACCCCTCGCGGGGGTCCGTCTTTTATTTTTGCTTGGTACGGTCTGTGTCGTTTCTTCGGCACTACACGCCGAAGTCTATCTTCTTAACAAGTATCCCGCCCTTGAAATAATACGCTTCAAACGAATGCGAATCGATGCCGAATACTTCCTCGATGCGTATCGTTTCTGCATCTCCCTTTTCGGTCAGGATATACTTCCGTTGCGCGGTTGACAAATCGGACAACGGGACCTCTTGTTCGTATTCAAACCCTTCATCGTATTCAAATTCAAAAGCCAGTTTTGCATTTTGCCATTGCAACTTTGATTCAACGCCTTTGGCAATGGGCGAGAACGACAAGTAGGCGTTGTTCTCGGACATCAACCGGCCACCCGATTGCGTGAGCATCACGATCCCGGAAAGGACCATCGTGGCATAACCCACGCTTCGGAAAAAGGATTCGCTGATCTTTTTCAACCCCCATTTCATAAACCACGACGACAACAAACCGGCAATGGCAACCGAAGCTCCCAGTCCAATCACTTTGCCGGAGATCAAACCAAAGGAAGCATACAATCCCAGTTTGATCACGTGAAGAATCAATTCGTTTGCTGCGCGGGTGGCCACGATTTCTTCCTTGGAGAGTCCATAGCGCAGATAGAAACGATTGAACAACAGTCCTACAGCGCCCGTGAGTCCCGAAAGAAAGCCTGCCAGGAAGCCAATGACGAGCAAGAGTTTGTGCGAAGAATGTCCGGGGGCCGGGGCTTTGCTTGTTTTTTTAAAAAGTGCGGGAAGGTTGCTGATCAGGAAGACCCCCATCGCGATCTCCAGGTAAAGCGGGTTCACAAAATGCAGAAGCCAGGCCCCGAGAAACACGGCGGGCAAGGCCGCTGGAACAAACCAGCGAACAACGTCCCACCGAATCCGGGAAAAGAAAACCGCTATGCGCGAAATCGACGATGCCACGGTACCGATGGACAGCGCCGCCGGCAGCTGTGTCGCCGGCAAGAACAAGCCCAGCACGGGCATCAACAACAGGCCGGCGCCACCGCCACAGACCGCACTCAGGGAAAAAGCCAGGAAGGCACAAACAAAAAGGAGCCAAAGCGATGTTATCATGCGGGCAAAGCACCCTAGCAATTCTGTACATTTTCTGGATTCGCGTCAGACGATGAACACGCCAACAGGGTAAGCACTCCCCTTCAACGGGGTCGCTGGCTTCGCACGCATTGCCGCTATCGTATTCGCGCGGCTTCCCACGTCCTCGCGCCTTGTTTGTTGATCACCTTTGTCACCTGGCCATGGGCATCTCTTTCAAAAAAAAGATTCCAGGTTGTTGTTCTCAGGAACAACTCATTTTCGGAAACCGCCCCGGCCTCAAGTCTTGGAATGTCCGGTAGTTTTAGATAGAGCTTATCTTCTTCGCGACCGAGCGTCATGTGCCAATTCTTGTCGCCATAGTCGCCCAGCAAAGGATCGATCTGAGCGTCGCTGAGTTTTATTTCCACCGCCTGCTCCACGAAGGGCGCAAACCGGTTGAACCAGAACGTGCGCCAGGCCTGCGACTCCCAGACGGTCCCCACTAACAATTGGGCGGCAACGAGGCATGCGCTTCCCAGCAGTGTTATTTTATGAATCCTTCCGACGCTAACGAAGTCATATATAAACAGAGGGATCAGCAGTGCATCCAGGTACGCAAAATTTGAAAACAATCCATTCTCCAATCGCGGCAACCAAGACATACGGTCTATGGAGGCCCCCATCAAAATAATGGTGGCCAGGAGCAGCAGGCGTTTGTGCGCGGGTGCATTTTTCCGGACCAGGATCCCCCAAATAAAGAATAGGCTGAACATGGCGAAGGCCATTAGCTCCACCGCCAGAACACTCCATACAAAATCTTCAACGGGCGGAGGAAAAGCAATCCGTGCGCGGATGCTTGTTGTTGGCATCAACAGGCAGATCATCGCCCCGTAGAAGGCAAAAAACATTCCCAATTGACGGTGGAATTTCAGATTGCCCCGGGCAGCCAGAAAGGTTTGCGTCAGGAAAATAAAAAGCCATCCCGCCATCAAGGCGCCATGAACATGGACAAACCAATGCGGTTTGAACGAACCGTCGGACACCGCCTGATAACTGGGCATAAAGCCGAGCACGGTCAACACCGGAAAAAGACACGCCATGCCTACAAAGAAATAGCGGACATAGCGCGACTTTGATGTGGTCAGTGACACCTGATCCCCGAGCGTATCGGAGGAAATATTGAGCATGGTGGTCTTGTCCGTCATGAGTTTAATTTTTTAAAAGTCATCTGAAGCGATGTTGATGCGGCGACTCCCGGAAGGCTATTGTCCGCTTTTGTCCGATGGGTTCTTCTTTGTCGTGGGCAATGCAGCCGGAGTAGCCTCCAACTCGAGGAAGGGCGCTTGCTCTTTTCCTAAAATCTCCAGGCGACTCACCATGCGCCATGACCCGGAGGCCGGCTGCCAGGTGAACCGTTGGACAATGGCACTATCGGCGGTCGCGGCAAACTTGTAAACCATTTTTAACTCGTTACCGTCGCGTTGGCCATGGCAAAACCCTCCGTTTGGCTGGTCGCCACCAAATACGTTCAGGTCATGAATGATGTAGCGCTTAGCGTGGTGGTTATAGCCAATAAAATACAACGCTTCCATGGGGCTGCCCAGCCGGGGAACGACTTCCGTTCCTTGCAAGTGAATGCGCAGGTATCGATGGTTCATCACCCATGTCGCTTCAATGTCCGTCTGTTCAAAAATTTTTCCGTGCGCGATGGATGAAACATTCCATTTGCCAACAAAATGTTCGAGGAGGTCATCGTGGAAAAGCCCCTCGGTAGTGTCTTTGACATTTTGAGCAAGGGACGCGGATGCTATGAACGAACAGAAAAGAATTGACAGGAACGGTACTACCGCTCTTGAATCCCGTGCGGTATATTTTCTGGGGATGATTTCTTTCACGCTGTCGATTTTAGATTTTAGGCTGATCATAATGGGATTGTTTTACATTTTTTTGAATCATTTCAGCTCGAAGTAAGGGAGTGCCGTCAGCTTCGTCCGGATGGAAGTGGGACGACATCATTGATTGCCACGGTTGCGAGAACAGTGTCCGAGAAAAACTGATCTCTGTTCCGTTGAACGGTCAAGGTTGTTTTCCGCTTTTAATGGGTTGTTTCTTTTTGGCAGTGGGTGATGTCGTCACCATGGGAACGGCCCTCAGGTCCAGAAAGGGCTCTCCTTCTTTTCCCGAAATCTCCATCCGGCTCTCCATGTGCCAGGATCCCGGCGCGGGTTCCCAGATGAGTCGTTGAACAATCACCGTATCGGCCGTCGTCACAAATTTGTGGATCACCTTCAATTCGTTGCCGGTTCGATAGGCATGACAAAAACCCTCGTTCGGATCGTCGGCACCGAACACGCTGATTTCGTGCACCACGTAGTGTTTCGCTTTGTGGTTGTAGCCGGTATACGTCCATACTTCCATGGGGATGCCCAACCAGGGAACGATCTCGGTGCCCTGCATATGAATGCGAAAGTATTGATGGTTCACGATCCATTCTGCGTCCAATTTCATGTGATCAAAAAACTTTCCATGCGCCGTCCCCGAAACAGTCCATTGCCCAACGAAATGATCCAGGAGATCATCATGGAACAGGCCGTCGGCAGGGTCTTTGTCGTTTTGGGCAAGGGACACGGACGCTATGAGCGAGCAGACAAAAAGCAACGTGATGTTTTTCACACGCGCCATTTTAGCGCTGAGGATGATCATAATATCGTGGTGTTATAGTTTGATTGAACTTCTTCAACTTGCAACACACTACGGTCTTCCCGAAGCAGATAACGTCCCACCAGCATGGTCCAAACCGGAAGCGGGGCCACGCCCGCGATCGAGCCTATCCAGATGATCTTGTGAATAAACATGTTTGCAAAATTCATCGGGGGCTCGGGATACGTAGCCATGTCTACGGGCGGTACCCGCAGAATGACGATATCCACAAAAATGGCGTAGGCTGGAAAAAATGAACCGAACGCTACCAGGCCCAAACCGATGATCATCCCAAACCAGCAAAGCGGGCGCGGGAGCGCATCGACCAGGCGTCCATTGGCGATCATCAACCACACACCGAGCACCATGACCGGCAGCAGGTAATGTCCATCGGAAAAGATCTTGACGATGCCGAGCAGCAGAAAAAGCGCGGTAAATAAAAGCGCCCCGATGCCCACGTTGAGGCTTGCGCGACGTATTCCGGCACCTTGTTTTTGTGAGAGTTTTTGGATCCCGTACAGCACCGGGATCATAAAAATAAATTGAAGGATAACGGCCACGTCATGGGCCCTGAACATGATATAACCAAAATTGGACACTACCCACGCCTCGCGCGTGAGCACCGCGGCGAGCAGAAATCCGTATGCCATCAGGCCGAGAATGCCACTGATCATCGCCGCCCGGCCTGCCGAGCGATACGACGATGTGGTTGCCACGAACATTTGTGCTATCATAAAGTATGTTTTTAAGTTTTAGGATTTGTTTTTCGTTGGTTTGCTCCTGTGCGGATGTTGATGCAGGACAGCTCGTGAACGGGGGATCAGGATATCGGGAAGCCCGCCAAACTGCTTTCCGTCGTCCACCGCCAGAAAACCTGGACCATTGCCCAGCAACCGGCCAGCAAAATGACCAAATAGAGAAAGGTCAGGGCCAACAAGAAATAGTTCAAAGGTTTTGACGAAGGCCGGGAGACTTTGCGCCTGTCTTGCCTGGAGGCAAAAGGGATTGTGACCGAGTGGGTCGGTACTTTGCGAATGGAAATGAAGGGCATGATCGGTATCCGCCATTTCAGGCTGAAGGCGGGAACTACCGGGGCGATGGAGAGGGTTTTCATGGCGATAATTCTTCTGGTTGATCTGTAAAAAAATGATAACCAAAAGTAGAAAGCCCGTCAAAGGCATACCTAACAGCCATCGCCCTCATGCTGGCAATCCTGTAACATGCGAAAAGAACTCGATTCAGCACTCAAACCAGCGCTGTAAAAAATCTCCCAAGCACTGTCAATCCGGTAACATCGTTGCTTATTGGGTGATTAAGACACGCCGGCCTGCTCGGCCATGTAGTCGGAAGGGGTTTTGCCGTATTGTTCGATAAAACACTTGGAAAAATAGGAATGCGAACTGAAGCCCACCTGGAAGGAAACTTCAGACACCGTGCCACTGCCCTTTGCCAGCAGCTGTGCAGCGCGTTGCAATCGCATGGTCTTGATAAAATCATTGGGAGCCTGTCCGGTCAGGGCCTGGAGTTTGCGATAGAGTTGCATGCGGCTCATGCCGACTTCTTTGCCCATCCGTTCCACGCTGAAATCAGGCTCACCGAGATAGCGTTCAATCACGGCCATGGCGCGGAGCAGAAACCGTTCGTCGGCCGAGGTGATGGCAATGGCCTTGGGCTGCAACACCACTTCGCGGCTATAGCGCGCCTTCAGCTTTCGCCGTCCTTCAATGAGGTTGCTGATCCGGCTGAAGAGTTCGCGCGCTTCAAAGGGTTTGGTCAGGTAGTCATCGGCCCCGGTTTCCAGACCCTCCACTTTGCTGTCGCGCGACGCTTTCGCCGTCAGCAGGATGATGGGGATGTGGCTGGTCTTTTCGTCGGTCTTTAGCAAGCTGCACAGTTGGATGCCATCCATTTTGGGCATCATGACGTCACTGATGATGAGGTCGGGAATGTAATGCAGCGCTTCCTCGTAGCCTGCCTGACCGTCTTTTGCTTCGACGACGCGATAGGCATTCGCGGAGAGTTCGTTTCGAAGGAATCCACGCAGGTCTGCATGATCTTCCACGATCAATATCAACGGCGCCTGAAGCTCGGCGTTTTCTTCCGTTGATGCAGAAGCCGGTTCGCCGGTTTCGGCTACTGTCATTTCCTGAAAAGCGAATGGCGTTTCCCCGGAAAGCAGATCCTCTCCCATTTGCTGAGGAGACACTCGTTCCAGCAGTAAGGAAACGGTGAACCGGCTTCCTCTTCCGGGTTCACTCATCACAACGATCGTACCTTGATGGAGTTCCACCATCTCGCGCGTTAGCGACAAGCCGATGCCTGTGCCTTCCTGCTCGCGGGTGAGGGAGTTGTCTACCTGGTGAAAGCGATCGAAGATCTGCCCGAGTTGATCGGCCGGAATGCCAATGCCCGTGTCGCTGACGGACAACTCGACCTTAACAAAAGTTTTCTGTGGCGACCCATTTTGGCCAACAGGTTCCAGGCTCAGCGAAACAGAAACCTCGCCGTGATCGGGCGTGAACTTGAATGCATTGGAGAGCAAGTTATTGAACACCTTCTCTAATTTATCCGGGTCAAAACATACCCAAAGACTTTCGACCGGGAAATGAATCTGTAATCCGATCTTACGGCTCTCCGCCAGGGGCGCGAAGGAAGCTGTGATCCGGTGAAAGAACTCGATCAACTCGCCCGGCTGGGTTTGCAGTTTCATTTTTCCGTCTTCGAGTTTCGACAGGTCCAACAGTTGGTTGACCAGGTGAAGCAAGCGGCGGGCGTTGCGCTGCATCAACTGCAAATCTTGTTTCTCCGGATCATCGGGGTTGACGGTACTCAATTTCTTCTCCAGCGGCCCGAGGATGAGGGTCAACGGGGTGCGGAGTTCGTGCGAGATGTTGGCAAAGAACCGCGACTTGAGCCGCTCGATCTCCAGCGACTGGTCGGCTTTCATCTGTTTGAGTTGCTGTTCGTTTTTTATACGCTCACGGCCCAACAGGTAGCGCCATCCACCATAGAACGAACATACCACGGCCACGCCGAACAGCGCGTAGGCCCAGGGCGTGCGCCACCACGGCGGAGCGATGAGGATCGTTATGGCCCGTTCGACCCAAACGCCATCGCTATTGGCCCCTCTCACGCGAAACACGTATGCTCCAGGGGGTACGTTGTAGTAGTCGGCTGTGCGTGCCATTCCCGTCGGCCGCCAGTCATTGTCATAGTTTTCCAACCGGTACGTGTACAGGTGCAATTCGGGATGACGGTAGTCGAGAACCGCGAAATCAAAGGAAAAGGCGTCCTGGTCGTGGGTGAGGTTCAGGGCGTTCAGCGTTGACAGCCCTTCCTGCAAAGGTCCTTGCACGCCGGGATTGACCGCTTGATTGTTGATGCGCAGCGCAACGATGGCCATCCGGGGATGTACCACGCTACGCCTTAAAAGCTGGTCGGGCTGAAAAGAGTAGTAGCCGTTTTCTCCACCGAAAAACAAATTTCCCTTTTCATTTTTATAAATGGAGCAGAAGTAAAGGTCCTCCGCTCCCCGTATGCCATAGTTCATCCCAAACCAAGTTACCGAATCCCGCGCGGGGCTGATCGCGGCCACTCCGTTGGCCGAGGAAACCCACAGGTGACCCGCGTTGTCTTCCACCAGGCCAATGGCCATCGGCAAGGGCTTGCCGGTGTAGCTATCAAGAAACGGAACGAACTTGTTGTTGGGCCGATCGAACCGATACACTCCACGGAGATGGGCTGCCACCCAAAGCTCGCCATGGGCATCTTCCAGCAGTTGGACGATCGTCATTCCCTTCAGGAAATGGGTGAACTTTCCCGTGCGGCGATCCATTAAATTGAGTCCGCCGTCGAGGGTCGGGATCCAAAAGGCGCCGGTTCGATCCTCCGTTGGCCCCATGCATGCATTTCCAATGATAGAGGTTGTATCCTTGTCGTCGTGACGGAAATGCGTGAACACGCCTGACCGGTCATCCAGCCGTTCAACGCCTCCCTCGGTCATCACCCATAGCGTTCCGTTGCGGTCCTCATAGGTGGTCACCACATTTTCCCGGCAAAGGCTGTTGGTCCGGAGCGAATCGTGTTGGTAGTGCGTGAAGCGGCCGGTAGCCGGTTGGTAATGATAAAGTCCGTTGTCCCATGCGCTCATCCACCAATCGCCTTCCCGATCCTGGTTAATGTGCGTGACGTGGTCTTTGAGCAATGTGGTTTGGTGGGCCGCTTGCTGGAGCAATGTTTGGGCAGCGGGGCCGATCGGTGCGATCGCCTCGATGCCCGCCACGGTGCCCAGCCACAGGGTGCCGTCCGGATCTCTATGGAAACCATGAACCCCTGCGCGTGTATCCCAATGGTTGATGGGGCCGATTAGCGACGTTACTTTTACTACCTTGCCCAGATCGGTGCCGATCCAGAGAACGCCTTCGCGCGATCGAAAGACACAGATCGGAAAATTGTCGGGTAACCCGCCGGGTTCCCCGGCTTCAAAATGCGTGACACGATCGGTGGCCGGATCATAGCAGTTAAGCCCACCCGCATACGCTCCAATCCAGATGCGTCCCTCCGGGTCCTCGTCAATGACGCGAACACCAAGCGGTACTCCCCGCCACTGATTTTTTACAAAGGGCCGGCTCAGTCGTTCAGGATGTTCGGGGTTGTAGGCATAGTGCGTAAACCTGCCCGTTTTGCGATCCAACGTGTGCAGACCATCACCGGCCGTTCCCACCCAAAAGGTGCCACGGCTGTCTTCAAAAATAGATTGCACGCGGTTATCGGTCAGGCTATGGGCGTCGCCCGGGTCACTTACATAGCGGGTGAAGCGGCCCGTTTGTTGATCCATCCTATTCAATCCACCCGCTAGCGGTGTACTTGAATTCGGATTCCCTGTTCCAATCCACAATGTGCCCTGACGGTCTTCATAGATTGCCTGTACCTGGCCGTTACTAAGGCTGGTAGAATCTTCAGGATCCGGTTGATAGTCCGTGAACTTGCCCGACTTCACATCGCGGCGATAGAGTCCGGCGCTGGTGCCGATCCATAGATTGCCCAGGTGATCTTCCAACAACACGTTGATGAAGTTCTCTTCCCAGTTAAAGGTCTTGCGATTGGCCAGCAAATGGTGTGTAACGTTTCCGGTCTCCGGGTCCAGACAATCCAGGCCCATCCCCCAGGTGCCTACCCAAACCTTGCCGTCGCGCGTAGGGCACACCGCTACCAGCGCATCGGCTGCAAGCGTGTTTGCGTTGGTAGCGTCATGAGCATAAGTCACCCACTCATAGCCATCATACCGCAGCAGCCCCTTCACAGAGGTCACCCACAAGTATCCCCGCTGGTCCTGATTTATGTCGAAGGTATGTCCCAGTTCCAGCCCCGGAGGCAAGTTGATGGACTCGAACGTGACGGTCTGCGCACGCAAAGGAAGTATAGCCGCGAGACTAAGCGCCAACATCCAGCCGAAGCCGGCAAGCCTGGTGGCAAATGTTGAGACTTTATACGTTGATCGTTGTGACACCATTTACCGTAACTTTTTCTAAAGAACTGTTGAATCATTATCCGCTTAGACCAAGAAAGAGAAACCAGGATTTTCGTCCTATTGACGTTCCGATCACGGTCCCGTAAATCACCTCGTCACGGCATGGCAACATACTGACCCGGGGAATCTGCAAGGACAACGGCGTGCAGCAGTAGGAATATATGCAATTCTGCGGACTTGTGTACTTTCATGGTAAGATCTTTTTGGCGGCTCACTCCTACCCGCGTCTGTCTTTGAGAGCGAAGCGATCGCAGGTTTCCCGTTGATGTGTCCATGAATACATTGATGACACGCAGCTCAGCGTATGTATCAAGAAGGTTGAATGGGTGATCTTACCTTAGCAAGATGGGCATGCGCCGATCTGTCATTTGTTTCCCCAATTGTCCTTTATCGCGATAGCTGAATCGGATACGGTTACGACGCTCCTGTATCCAAGTTCAAAATAAGGCCCATCAGCAGTCAATGTCGAATCGTTATCAAACGTTGCCAACAGTTCGTATGAATTCTCACCCTGGTTCTCGAAGATGAAACGCAGCTCCGCATGATCTCTCACTTCACGCGCTTCTAATGTCCCTTCACGGTGTTGAAGCATTATTTTCTTTAAGGTCCTTCCCGATTCGTTCTTAATGATGACCTGGGCAAAATCATTTGACAACCACTCCCGTGATGAAAAAAGCGTTAAAGAATAATACCCCACTAAGGAGAAAAGAAATCCTATGACTATTCCGATCCATACTTTCTTCATGTCTTTGTGTCCTCCGGATGAGCGGGTATTCGCGTCATTGCTGTTGCCCTAACGTGTTTGCTAATTTGTACTTATTTTCCTTTACCGCAAAATAAGGAACCGTCGCGTACTTGTTGCGGGTGTTGTTGGTGACCGATGGGCCATAAAAAACCTCAGAACCATTACGATCCTGAGGTTTACATTCGGTCTTGACACCTTTCGCTACGCCTTCAATCCGGCATATCTGTTTTCCGATGGCAGATAACCTTTGTCTCTCAGGATCACGGCCAATCGTTCATAAAAGGCAGGCTCCGGTGGCGTGACACTGGCAAATCCATCGACCAACCGGTTGTAGAGCGAGAACAAGGCGGCGATCAACACCGTGTCGTGGATCTCCCGGTCGGTGGCACCGGCGGCTTTGGCTTTGTCGATCAGGGTGGTCGTCACATTTTTGCCACTCACCTGGACGGCTCGGGCAATGTCGAGCAGGCCTTTCATCTTTTCGCTGACCGGCGCATGTAACGGATCTTTTTTTACTTTTTCGGCCGTCCCTTTTTCGCCCAACAATATGTCGGCTGCCGCGGTGTGGGCGGCGGTGCAGAACTGGCACTCATTGCCATAGGATACGACGGTGGCAATCAATTCTCTTTCACCTTCTGTGAGCGTCGAATCGCCGCGCAGCAAGATCTGGGTGAGTTGACGGATGGGTAAGGCCGTCTCGGTCCGGTAGTTGAGGATGCCGGTGATGCCCGGCAGGTTCACATCCAAAGGTATATGAGGCATGGAAATTTTTATTTTAATGTGTCGTCCTATTTCCCGAGTTTCTTTTCTGCCAGTGCCGTTCCCTGGATGCGCGCCTTGATCTTTGCGAAAGCCGTCTCGCGCGCCGTAGATACATCGTCGGCAAACGGAGAAAACCCGCAGTCGTCGCACGTGCCGAGTTGATCGGCCGGGATCACTTTGGCTGCCTCCACGATCAGGTCGCACACTTCTTCCGGGGTTTCCACCCGCGGGTCGAGCACGTTGGTGACGCCGAGAAAAACACGTTGACCGGGCTTGAGCGATTTTTTGATGGCCTCCAGCACAGCGCGTTTATTCTTTTCTCCGGCATATTCGAGATAGAAGTTGGTGGCGTGCAGGTCGAACAGGTAGGGAAGCAATTCTTCGTAGGGAACGTCTGCGCTATGGGTCGAATCGTGGTCGCCGCCCGGGCAGGTGTGCACGCCGATCCGTTTGCGTTCTGCGTCGGTGAACCGGTCGAGCACCTGGTTGTTCAGATCGATGAACATCTTCAACAATCCTTTTGAAGGATCGAGCTTGATGGCCAACCGCGCTTCGGTGAAATCGATCTGCACGTTATACGCGCCGTTGTCGAGGCACTTCCGGATGTCGGCTTCCGCTTCGCGGATAAGGTCCTGTATAAATTGATCGCGCGAATAGCCGGCGATGCCATCTTGCGGATAGAGCAGGCTGATTGCGGATGCCGAGATCACTGCTTGCTTCACCGGCAGCTTCGTGAGTTTCCTGGCCTTGTCCAGATAGCTGTTGGCGTACGTCTGATAGCGAAATGCGCCGCCCGTCAGTTTGGGAAGTTGGCGCGTGTGACCATCCGCGAAGGGGATGACCACGCCATCGGGTGCCAGCTGCTTCATGCCGGCAATGGGATAGGTTGCAAAGCTCGGCTTCGATTGTTCGCCATCGCTGATGACCGGCGAACCGGTTTGCTCAAACAAGTGAATGGTTTCCGCCAATGCTTTTTCCGTGAGTCTGGTTAATTCGTCTGCTTTGATCTCTCCTTTTGAAAAAGCGCCCAGGGCTTGCACCAGGTAGGCAGGCCGTGGAACGCTTCCAATGGGTTCGGTTGGTATTTTCATGAATGTCGTTTTTTAAATGCTGTCGTTTTTTTTATAAAAATATCAGTACACCATATAGCCTTCTTTGGCAAGCTTCTCGCCCATCGGCATATACGCATCGTTTCCAGGAGGTGCCCACGTGCCGAGTCCATCCACGTAACGATTGTACATGCAGAAGGCAGCGGCAATCAAAACGGTGTCGTGGATCTCGCGGTCGGTAGCGCCTTCTTTTCGTGCCGCCGCAATGTCGGCTTCCGTCACTTTTTTGCCTCCCTGTTGTACGTGGGCGGCAATGTTCAGCAGTGTGCGCAGCTTGGCGGAAACAGGTGTCTTAACGAATCCCAATTTGATGTCGTCAAGAAAGTTAGCGTCTTTGTTCAGGTGTGCGGCTGCTGCCGCGCCGTGTGAGGAATGGCAGAAGTGGCATTCGTTTTTGAAAGAGACATACGAAGCGATCATTTCGCGTTCGCCACTGCTGAGCGTGGAGTCGCCGCGCAGAAGGATTTCGGCGAGGGCGCTGAGGGGTTGGGCGGTTTCGCGGCGGTAGTCGAGCAGGCCGACGATACCGGGGAGTTGGTCGTTGAGGAGTTGGATGTGGGCCATGGGAATAGTATTTAGTCGTGAGTATTAAGTATTAAGTATCCAGTATCCAGTATCCAGTATCCAGTATCCAGTATTCAGTAACCAGAAGCCAGGAGCCAGAATTCGGGAGTTGGAATTCAGTAGCTAGTATTCAGTAGCCAGTAGGTTGTGTTTGGAGTCGGGTGTGGGGACACGGAGCGGGGCTCGGGGCAATGAAATGGGTGTGAAAAATCTTGGAGTTATTTCGTTGCCAAAGGCGGATTGAGATCAACGATTGTTGAAGTCAATGACAGGGGTGCGCCGTGTTTTTTTTAGGCGAGAAGGTCTGGGGGTGGTGTTGGGACGGGGAGGTTGTTTGTCAACAAACTAAAATCGGGTGTTGTGCCAAAGGTGAGGTAAAGGGCTTTGCGGTTTTGGTTGAGTACGGTTTGGGTGGCGGGGATGTAGTCTTTGATCAGGCCGCTCAGTAATTTCAGGGTTTGTTGGGAAGAGGTGGGGAGGTCGGCGGACAGTTTTATGAAATCTGTCAACGCGGCGTGGAGTTGTTTTTCTTTGTGGTCCTTGATGCAGACAATGTATAGGGTGTCTTTTTCCAGCTTTTGCTTTATGAGTTTGAAGAATTCACCGTGGTGTTCAAAGGAACCGGTCATGCGTTCATAGTCCTGGCCGAATGTGTTATAAGGGACCGTGAGGGGGATCTTGATGGTCACGGTTTCGTCGGCGTTGTAGTTGTCGTCGTCGAGCCGTTGGTTCATTTCCATGCTCGCGCGGTATTTCAGGCCCCAGAAAACGGGGTAGTATCCCATTACGTTGAAGAGGAATACCGAAAGCAGGAGAATGGAGAAAAATCTTTTCAAGGCTGCCGGAGATTGCTGAACGAGTTTATCGAAATAATTCAAAATATCAAAATCCGCATTCGCGATGTGCGTTTTACCGTCGCAAGCCTGATGCGGTGACCAGGCAGAATGACATGCCTATAGCCAGGGTCCTCACGATGTGAAACGACCACCATCGGTCTCTTAGCGCCATCCAATCGCCGGGTGGGCTCTCGGGTTTCCAGGTCATGACGATGGCGTTGATGGGTTGGTTTACGAACCGCGTGATCAGGCCACTCAATATCAGCAGGGCTATGGCCAGGAGAAGGACGATGAATGTGCCCTTGTCTTCCCGTTGTAGCACTGCCGAGAGCGCGGTGAGTAAAATGACGATCAAGCCCAGGACCGGCATCAACACATTAAAGGCGGCGATGAGGCCTTGCTGGTATTCCACGTAGCCTGGAAAAGACATGTTTTTGGGATCGCAGCCCAACCATACCCCGAAGACCATTCCTGCCATGATCCCGGCAAGAACGACGTTAAAAAACCGGACGACAGATTTCGACATAGAGAAAGAATTTAAGAGGTGAATGTCTCCCAGAAAGGGGCATGGGATGGCTTTGACTAAAGATACTAAATTCCACGGTATCGAAAATCAATGATTTTTTACAATGGCCCGGCTTCGCTCTTGTTGATTTTTGTATAAAAAAAATCAATGAACGCAAACGTCAAACCGGCATGGGTCCTGTGCGGATTGCTGTCGATAACCGTGCCTTTGTGGGGGCAGACAAAACCCGCTCAAAATTCAGGTCAAACTCAAAAAGCAGTAAAAATGGAAGCAACAAAAACACAAGAAGCGTCCGGGAGGGCGGCTTTTCCTTATGCGAAAAAATTTCAGGTGGTGGATGGGGTGCGGTTGGCCTATGTCGAGACGGGCACCGGGGATCCTATTGTTTTCCTGCACGGGAATCCTACTTCGTCCTACATCTGGCGCAACATCATTCCCCACGTACAAGACCTGGGCCGCTGCATTGCGCCGGATCTTGTCGGCATGGGCGATTCTCAGAAACTCACCGATCCCGCGGCCTACACGTTCGACAACAATAAAAAATATCTCGATGGTTTTCTGAAGGCGCTGAACGTAAAGAAGAACATCATCTTTGTGGTTCACGACTGGGGCTCTGCGCTGGCGTTTGATTGGACGCGCTCGCATCCCGATGCGGTGAAAGGCATTGTCTATATGGAAGCCATCCTCCGACCGCGCCTCTGGAAGGAAGTGCCACCCTTTGCGCAGGAAATATTCCAGAACATCCGATCCAAAAAAGGGGAGGAAATGATATTGCAAAACAATTCCTTTATCGAGGTCAATCTTCCAAGGACTGTTCTTCGTCCCTTGTCGCAGGAGGAAATGGACAACTATCGACGCCCCTTTCTAGAACCCGGTGAAGGAAGACGGGCCATGCTGAGCTGGCCGCGACAACTGCCCATTGAGAACGAACCTCCGCACATGATGGATGTCGTCAATCGGTATGGTGAATTTATGACACACAGCAACATCCCCAAATTGTTCATCGAAGCAACTCCCGGAACGTTATCGGAGATCGATAAGACTTTTTGTAAAGCATGGCCCAACCAAACCCACATCGTAGTTCCCGGTTCTCATAATCTACAGGAAGATTCGCCCGATGAGATTGGGTTGGCCATTTCGGCTTGGGTGCAGGGGTTGGATTGAGGAGATCGCCCGGAATTATTGAGGTGGCTCTTAAATCATTTTGAACCGCAGAGGCGCAAAGGGCGCAAAGACGATGCTAAGATTGCCTTTGCGTCCTTTGCGCCTCTGCGGTTCAAATGACTTCATACGCTGTCTCTCCAATAAAAACACGCGTCCTTAACTGTTGAGATTAGAAGGATCATTCTCCTGCGGGAGGGTGATCTCCTCCTCCGCTACACGCCTGACCTTTTCCAGGTTGGTGCTGGTGATCGATTTTTTTCTACGGGTGATTTTTACGATCACGAGGACTACCCCCACCACAAATCCCAGCGCCAAATTAATCATCACGATGATCGCTCCGTAATACCCCAGCTCATACGCCGTTGATTTCCGCTCGACGACGGTTTTCCCTCCGCCGCCATTGCTGGTTTGATTCTCGCGGCTCACGCCCTCCGGAAGTTTTATGGAAGTGAAGAGCTTTTCGCGCACCGGTGCCAGCTCGTCCGTCATGGATTCGACCTCCCAGAATTGGATGGCATACCAATTATCGTTTATAAATAACGCCCTGCAATGCCGGAGCTGTTTCTCTTCTCCTAAGTACGCGTAGTATGAAAATTCATTGAACAGCACCCGGCTCTCTTCGATCCATTGCTGGCTTTTAAGTACGCCCTTATGCGACCGGATCATCCCTTCTTGGAATTCTTCATACGCTTTGGTCAGGTTCTCTGCGAAATAAACAACGGTTTCCCCGTTATTTTTAATTCTTTGGATCATGATCAACGCATTGTCTATGCGCGCCTGTACGATGCGTTGCCCCAGCGTGTCCATGAGCACGAAATCCTCCGGGACGCTGATGGTCAGGTTGTCGTCCATCATGTAGTCGATCCACGTTTGCCCGAACCCATCGATGGCCAGCAACGTCAACAGTGTAAATAATATTTTTTTCATAACGAATCTTCCAGAACGCATGGCGCACAACGCGTCAGTCCTTCACGTTGGGTTGGGATGATGGCGTGACGACTGCATCTCTCCTACGCTCGTATTTTTCTTAATTTTTCTGGGCCGGGTTGATCATGATATGTGCGCGGTGTGTGCCGGGGTCCATGATCCATGGCATTCCCGGTGTGGAGGGTTGCAGGGGGAGCCCCGTCGATTCGGCGGTGGCATAGGGAATGTAGATGACATAGCGGAGGTAGCCGTCTTTTACTTCGCCGGTGGTTTTATCGTATTGGTCGTCTTTGGCCGAGTAGACATACAAGGTTGAGGGCGATTTGGGCATGACTAGTTTTCCGGCCTTCACTTCCTGCTCGCGGATGGTGAACACCTCGTCGTTCTTTTTTCCTTCCTTTTTCAGTTCGCGTCCGCGGGCCATGAAGGGCTCGAGGTCTTTGTGATAGCACGACACGCTCAGCCCGGCCTGGTTCGGGTCGTCGCCCAGGCAGATCATTTCGTTTTCACCTTTGCGCAGCACCACCAACTCGCCTTTTTGATTATAGCCATACACCAGGGCTTTGTCGCGCATTTCGGCCGGCGCCGCCAGGGTGGCAAGTTTGATTTGCACTTCAGGGGAAGGAATTTGTGCGGCGGCCGTCAGACCGGCGAAAAGGAACGAAACAAAAAGGCAGGCTTTCATATCCGGGAAGGGTTAAAAGTTTCAACGCCCACCGCGGTGGCGGCAGGCGTTGGTGAAGATATTCAATTTTTTGATCAATTCTAACCCCTACTCCACCCAAGGCACTTTGGCAGACTTGTAATAGTCAATGTCCCAGGCCTTGAAGCGCGGCGCATGTTTACCCAGGCGCACTTTATATTCTTCCCAGCTCTTTGTGCCCGTGGACCATCCCAGTTCGGCGTAGCCGGGCAGGCGGGGGAACACGAGATACTCGATGTCGTTCATGTTCTCGACGGTTTCCGTCCACAGCGGGGCTTCCACGCCCAAAACGTTTTCGCGGTTGATGCCGTGCGAGTAGGTGAGCGGGTCCCAGTTATAGGCCGAGTCCACTTCGATGTAGGCCGCCCAGTGCAAGCCGATGCGGGAAGTCGAGTCGTATTGCATGTCGAGGTAAGCCTTGTTTGCCGGCGACATGATGAGCAGGCTTCCTTTTTGAACCGCCTCCAGGGCATATTTTTCTTTGCTCCAGTGTTGCACGATCACGTTGTCGTCCACGTTGCCCTGGGAAACTTCTTCCCAGCCCACCATCTTCTTGCCGTTGGATTTTACGATCTCCGTGAAGCGGTTCACAAACTGGATATACTCATCTTTCTTGGTGACGTGTGCTTCATCTCCACCTACGTGGAAGTAGGGACCGGGTGTGATGGCCGAGAGTTCGCGCACGACATCGTTGATAAATTTGAACGTCTCTTCCTTGTTATACCGCAGCGTGCTGAAGCCCACCTCGCGGCCGGTGTACAATTGAGTCGGTTTGGTCTTTGCACCCAGGATGTCGGGTGACGACAGGTCCAGTTCTATCCGTCCTTCTTTGGGAACCTGGATGCCCCCATTGAGTTCTCCATACGACGCCAGCGCCGAGTTGATGTGGCCGGGCATGTCGATCTCCGGCACGACGGTGATGAAGCGGCTGCTGGCATAGTTTACCAGTTCACCATATTGCTCTTGTGTGAAGAAGCCGCCCTTGCCGCCGCCCACTTGTGTGCTGCCCCCGTGTTTGGTCAGGTTGGGCCATGATTTGATCTCAATGCGCCATCCCTGGTCGTCGCTGAGGTGCAAGTGGAGGATGTTCATTTTATAGTAGCTGATCAGATCGATATAGCGTTTCACATCGTCCATGCCAAAGAAGTGGCGCGCCACATCCAGCATCGATCCTCTCCAGCTATACATCGGCACGTCGCGAATGGTGCCCGTGGCGATTTCCCATGCGGGCTGCGCGGAAGCGGCAGGTGCTTTTTCGATGGCCGCGGGGAACAACTGGCGAAGTGTTTGGAGTCCGTAAAAAATCCCGGCAGGTTTTCCGGCAATGGTCACCAGGTCGCTCGTGATGGTGAGCGTGTATCCTTCTTTGCCCAACGTGCTGTCGGCGGATGTGGTTAGGAATATTCCGCTTTCAGGTGCTTTCTCGCTGGTTTTCAATGACAGATTGAATCCCGTGCCTTTGTTCAACATGTCGGCCAGGTATTGTCCAATGGGTTGGATGTCGGACCCGGAGATCGTGATGGTCGTTTCCTTTGTCAACTCAAATGCTTTTCCTTCGAGGACAACCGAGTCGGGCATCGGAATGACATTTTGAAACTGGGCGATGGCTTCGGGTGATGCATCCTTGGCTCGTTTACAGGATGCGGTGACGGCCACCAGCAGAATGAAGAACAGTGTTTGGGAGATAGAGAAGAACCTGGTCATAGGGGATTTTAAATTGAGCGATAATGATAATAACATTGCTTTAATTATCATACGATCGTCTCGAAATTTTAGCGTGTGCGACAAAGCACACACGCAGGTCGGCGAATTCTATACATGAGTGGTCAAGTGTGGAGAATACACTAAGAAGACACACGCAAGACACGCAAAAAGAGAATCATCTATCCGATGTCGTTCCTCAAGTCACTGTTCGGATTAAACGACAAACTGTTCATTGTTGAACGCCGGCGTGGTGCTCATCGTCGATTTATCAAGTTGTGAAGGCGGTTTGATGCCATGGCACTATATTTGATCGACAAAATCAGATATAATCGAAGACGCTATATGAAAAGAACATCGATAGGCGAATTTGAAGAGATCGTCCTGCTTATAACGGCGCTCCTGGAAGAGGATGCTTATGGTGTGACGATCACCCAAGAAATTGAAAAGCAGACCGGGCGAATAGTCGGTTTCAATACCGTGCACACCACGCTGCAACGCCTGGAAGAAAAAGGACTGATCGCTTCAAAGATGGGTGGCGCCACCGCCGAACGGGGTGGCCGGCGAAAAAGATATTTCAGGATAACGGCACTGGGCAGCCGAACCCTGCGCGAACTGAAAGAGCTCCGGGAAAAAATCTGGAAAGTTTTGCCCGCAAAAGTAATAGGTCTATCCGGAAATTAAATCAAACGCATGGCACCCGAACACAACAAGCCTCCACGCTGGGCACAAACGCTTCTTCGAAAATTCGCATCCACCGATAGCCTCGAGGAAGTTGAGGGCGACTTACTGGAATTCTTTATTCAATGGAAAGCAACATACGGCATCCGAAAGGCTCGCCGGAGATATGTGTGGACGGTATTCACTTTGCTCCGTCCGTTTGGAAAAAGAAAACGTCATGATCATTCATCAAAAACAGCTACCTATTTTATGTTGAGAAGTTATTTTAAAATGAGCTGGAGAACTTTGTTAAAAAATAAAGTCTCCTCGCTCATCAATATTTCGGGGCTCACCCTGGGGCTTACCACCAGCATCCTCATCCTGCTGGTCGTCCTGAATGAATTCAAGTATGACCAGTTTCACAACAACCTGCCGGCCATCCACTTGTTGATGAAACATCAAAAAACAAACGAAGGTATTTCCACGGGATGGTCCACCGCGGGACCCATGGCGGAGGCGTTGCGGACAGAATTTCCGGAGGTAAAATATGCCGCGCGAGTGGCCCAGTTCGATGAACAGCAAGTAGTGGTCAACAACAAGATCTCGTACGAGTCGGGAATCTACGCCGATCCCGATCTCTTCAAGATCATGACGTTCCCCTCGCTCACCGGCGACGTGGTCAGCGTTTTGGAAAGCCATTCTGCCATCGCGATCACCCGGGAGATGGCGAAGAAACTTTTCGCCGGTGAGGATCCCATCGGAAAAACCATCGTGTTCAACCGGCATCACTCCCTCACCGTGGGCGCGGTGATCGAGAACATCCCTGATCATAGCACCGTGAAATTTGGAATGGTGATCCCCTTCGCGCTCTTCGAAAACGAAAACGACTGGCTCAAAAAATGGGACGACAACCGGATCATGACCTGGATGCAGCTACAGCCATCGGCTGATGTTCCCTCGTTCAACCATAAAATAACGGAGTTGCTTCAAACCCGGTCGAATGACAAAACGGTGTCGCAGTTCGCCTATCCCCTCGAAAGATTATACTTGTACGGCAGTTTCTCTAACGGCCATCCCGATGGCGGCCGGATCACGGCGGTCCGGATGTTGATCGGGTTTGGTGTGTTTATGCTGCTGGTGGCGTGCATCAATTTTATGAACATGGCCACGGCACAATCCGAGCATCGCGCCAGAGAAGTGGGTGTGAGAAAAGTACTGGGCGCTTCCCGGAAGTGGATCATTTACCAGTTCCTGAACGAATCGTTTATGATGACCTTCCTGTCGTTGTTCACGGCGCTGGCACTGACGGTGCTGATCATTCCTTCATTCAACACGCTGACGCATTCGAATATTCATTTTGATTTCACCAGCTTACCCATCGGGTTGTGGACGCTCGGCATTGGGATCGTCACCGCGCTGCTGGCCGGAAGCTATCCCTCGCTGTTCCTGAGTCGCTTTGTGCCCGCCCGGGTTTTGAAAGGTAGGATGGTCAATGGCAAGGGGGGCGGGCTGCGCCGGGCGTTGGTGACTTTTCAGTTTGTCATTTCCGTGTTCTTTCTCATCGGCACCATCGTTATGTATGCTCAATTTGACCATGTCAGAAATCGCCCTATGGGGTACGAGCAATCAAACCTGGTTGCCATTCACCTGGATTCAACGCTCGCGGCGAAATTTAGCTACTTGAAGACGGAGGTCTTGAAAATTCCCAACGTTCGGTCAGCCACCGGTGCATCGAATAACGTACTCTATTCTGGTGGTGCGGTCACCGGCATGGATTGGCCGGGGAAGCGACCGGGAGAAGAACTCTCCGTTGTGGTTGCCGATGTGGAATACGACTGGAGCAAAACGATGGGTATCTCCATTGTCCAGGGACGGGATTTCGATCCTGCCTTTGCCAGTGATGTCACGGGGTGCATCCTCAACGAATCGGCGGTTGCCCAGATGGGACTACAAAATCCTATCGGAAGTATGGTGGGCGGCCACCCCGTGATCGGCGTCGCGCGAAATTTTGTTTACAACAACCCCTTTGGAAAAATCGCACCGATGGCGGTCTACTTGAATCCTACACGTATGACCCACCTCTATCTGCGCATACAAAACAACAACCAATGGCGTCACACCCTCGATCGCATTGAAAAAATCGCCAAGCAGGTGAGTCCCGATTTTCCGTTCAGCTTCTCGTTTACAAAAGAAGAATACGAACATCACTTCCATGAAATTTCAGACACCAGCCTGATGATCTCCATTTTCGGAGGCATGACCATTTTCATTTCCTGTCTTGGTCTGTTCGGGTTGTCGGGCTTCGTGGCCGAAAGAAGAAGCAAAGAGATGAGCATCCGGAAGGTATTTGGTGCGAGCATGCTTCGTGTTCTTGTTTCGTTGTCGCAAGATTTTCTCAGACCGGTGCTGATTGCGCTGCTGATGGTCATCCCGGCGTCGTTCTTCATCGCGCAATGGGCGCTTTCCAACGTCAGTTATGCCGTTCCCTTAAGTTGGTGGATGTTTGCGTCGGGTGGGGTTATGATCCTGGTGATCTCGATTGTCATCGTGCTCTATCACGGATGGAGGACGGCGCAGGAAAGTCCGGCGGTTAGATTGAAAAATGAATGACAATGGCCCGGAGACAACGCATCAAACTTTTCTCCGGGCCGCTGGCTCAAGGATATTCTTCCCCAAACCAAAACCCGTCAAGCATTTCGTCTTTAAAATAGTAATTACCAAAGTACAATAATCCATTTTTCTGTTTGTAATAGTACAACCAGGCATCTTGCTTCTTCTCCTTTGGCTCGCCTAAAGTCTTTAATAATTGTTCCTTTGTTATCCCCAGCCGGATGCCTTTGCCCGTAATAAATTCCTTTTCGTAGATCCTGAATTTGGGAAGCTTTCTCTCTTTATTGTATTCAATCTTGAATTCCGAAAATTCGTTGATAACATCGCCCGGATGAAATATCATGGTCAACAGTTGATTTCCTGATTCATTTACAATCTCGGTTTGCTCGGTTTCATGGTCGACGATGTTGTCGGTGATCCCCATAATTCTTTCGATTGATGCACGATCTCTCAGGCGTAGGCCGTTTAGGGTTGAGTCATAGAATTGGGGTCTATGCTTATCCTGCATCGGCTGTCCGACACTGTTCCAGGCTAAGAATACTCCAATGATTAATGGTAGGGTTCTCATCTATTTTCCTGTTGTATAGCTGTCGACAATTGCCAGATTTAGCTTCATTCCCTCATGAGAAGCTTTGAAGCCCAGCTTCTCATAAAACCGTATGGCATCGGGGCGTTGTTTGTCAGTGGTTAGTTGGAGCAAATGCGCATTTCGTTCTCGTGCTCTTTCAATGGCCCATTCAAACATCTTTTGACCAAGCCCGTCACCTCTCCTGCCTTCCCTGATGCGGACCGCTTCGATTTGGGCTCTGATGCCGCCTTGATAGGTCAAATAGGGGATGAAGCTTAGTTGTAGCGTTCCTATTATTTCATTGCTACTGTCTTCTACTACGATTAGTTCCTGGTTGGGGTCGGCATGTATTCTTTCAAAGGCGTTATAGTAAGTTTCCGGCAGTGGGTCTGCATACCTTTCGCGTGCTTGTCCCAACGCATCGTTGGCTAGTAGTTGGATGATAGAGAGAACGTCTTGTCGTGTGGCTTTTCTAAACTTCATTTTCTTAAACTTATTCCGCACCAAAAGTTACATAGTAGTAGTCAACAGGGCGTCCAATACTCAAACTTAAAGAGTTTGCCATTTTTAAAAGTAAATATCGCGCCGTCGTCACTGTCCTTTGAGTAAAGTAGTACCGTGTCTTTATTCGGACTCTCCTCCAAAAGTTCCTTGGCCTTGCTTCCAAATATTTTAATAAAGTCAGCTTCACTAGTTTGTCCGCTTAATTCACTTTCCCCATACTTTATTTTGGTCTGACCTTTTAAATCAAAGGTTACGTTTTCAAGGAAAAATTTCCCGCTATCGCTTCCAATGTAATTAAAGCTTGTGTATACTAATTGATAAAACGGGCCGCCAGGTTGATCGTTCGAAAAAAAACCGCATCCATAGTTCGTGTCAACCCGTTTAGGTTGCCCAAATGATTTTATGATCTTATCCTTCGTCGCAACAAAGTCTACACCCCTAAACTTTATGTTCCCAAGATCAAAATCATTTTGCTGCCCTTGCAAAATGCCCGTCAGAAGCAGAAATAAGATTGTCAGTCGCCATGCTTTCATGTTTTAAAACCAAGCGTGAAGATAAATCAAGGATTCTATCGGTTTTCCTCTCAATCGGGCGGGCTCACAACTGATCGGAATGTTATCGAGGGCTCCCTTCAGGAATGTGTAGACCCAGGAATTTCGCGGGATGGGCTCCTCAGCGAACAATCCTCCGCTAAGAACTTCTAAATCGATTATCCTTTTTTCGGGTGATATTTTCACGCGGACCGAGTAGCCATTTTCTCCCAGGCGACCGGGAGCATTTTCTGCCAGATAACGATCGAGCAACTCCTGCATACCATTTTCACGTGGTTCATAATACCCCTTGCCCTCTTTATCCAGTTGATCCGCCAGGCGCTGTTGAGTCGCCAAAAAGCCTCTTCCCCATTTCTTTTCTATTTCAATCCGCATGGTCTCGTAGAAACATTCCTCGTCGCCCACATATCGGAGGCACGTATCGTCATTATACCCCTTGTCTGTTATTTCATACTCTGTCTCAAGCAATTTTCTCAACGTCAACGACGACTTCATTGATCTTGGAAAATAAAATTGCCGACTCGCTATGAGTTTCATAGCTTTCTCGCTTCCCATCCCACAGTAATTTACAGAAACCCTTTGGGGTTGGACACGGACCCCGGTCATAAGCGTTTGACCGTGAACACCGGTCACACATCCCAGCAGCAGAAATACAGAAAGCAAGTTCTTGATGATTGTCATCTTTCTTGGAGTGGCGTCTTATTTGCCATTCGGCTTAAATGTTATATTTACACGAGTCCCGTCAGGCAGGTCTTTGATTTGTTCGCAAATTTGTCCTGCGAAATAAAAATGAACCTCCATGTCCGTTGGCTCAAAATTGTCCACAGTATAGTCTCCGCCTAGCACGGGTAGTTTCCTGTAAGAATATACCTGGTTCTCTTTTAATTCCTTTCCCGATTCCCTTAGTGCTGTTACCAGGTCGATCATGAACCACTCATTTACCTGATCGGCATCTTTGAGTCGATTGTCAAATTCCTGAATCCCGCGGGCAGCCGAAGTGAATTTACCTTCCCCCACGTTTAGCCAAAAGATCTTACCGTTTTCGTCGCGCAGGAACAGGTCTCCAATAGCAGAAACCATTATGACGGTCTTGTCCCTACCCACAAGCCAAGTCCAGGCGTCCACCAAGTCGTCGGAAGCGTCGGGGTCAAATTTTACAGTAAAATCTTCTGTTGATATTTCCATCCTATTCTTTACTGGCTGATGTAACTAAAGGGTACCGAGAGCATCCCTATGGACTTCACAGGAAAGGGATCACGCAAATCATCCATCAAAAAAAAGGGCAATCGTGCTTGCGATCGCCCTTACCAAAAGTAAGAAATTTACCCAAACTAAAACTTCGGCAAATCAAAAATAGCACGTTTTGGCCCGGCAACATTTCCAGATATTACCTAAAGCCAATGAAATATTAGCAAGTATTGGGGCTAACGGCACCGGCCGGCCTCGTTTATATCGAAACACCTATCGTTTCTCTTTCAGCCTCAGAACGGTAATCGACCACGGCTGGAATTCATATTCAAAATTCGAAGCGACACCGTTTACCATCGTTTCCTGGGGAATGAATTGTCGCGGTTGAGCAAAAGAGTTTTCATCCTCGGGTGAGCCGGAAGAAAGGGTGATGGCTTTTCCTGTGTTCTCCAACTGTGCCTTGTTAATCTTTAAAAGAACGTTGCGCTTCCCCCCTGTTGCATTCACCACCTTGACCACGATCTCGTTTGTTTTCTCATCGCGGCCGGCAATGCTGAAAAAGTCTTTGGGTTTGGTGTAGGTCATCAGCAGTTTTCCATCCAGGAAACACTCCACCGTGTTGTTGTTCACGTGAAGTTCAATGGTATACCAGCGGTTCAATTCGATGGCGTTTTCAAGGCGCACGGGTTGGGTAACGATCGCATCGGCGCCTTTCGTTACGCTTTCAAAGGCTGCGATCTTGTTCACCCAGGCGCCAATGTGCGCGCGGAGATAATTTTGATTGTCACGCAGGGCAAAGGGGATCATGAACGCATTGGTGCCGCCGGTTTTCTTTGCTTTCACTTTCAGAATATAGCGATCGAACGATTGGTCTTTGAGCGTGGCCAGCGGCCAGGCTCCATCCTGGGTCTGCGCCAGAACGTTGTCGCGTGCTGACCATTGGCCTCCTTCAAAATTCCACACCTGGTCCATACCGGGAGCGCCTTTGTAAATTGTTTTGCCGTCTTTGATCACTTCGATGTCTTTATATTCGGCTTGGGTGTCCCACGTGCTCAAGCCAATGTTTCCCCGGAACGACGGCGTATCGTTGTCGACAGGGGCATCTACTTTTGTGGTGAGATTGAACGACGCCTTGTTTTCGTTCAGCATCTGGATGGCGTAATAAGAAATGCGGGCAAAGCTTCGGGCCTGGTCAAACCGGATCAGGTTTACGGGCCAGTCTGTGTCGTTGATGTTCTCCAACAGTGGAGCATAGCTGCTCATCGTGATCAGGTCCGAATTTCGTTCCAGGCCCAGGATGAACGTGGCGTCGTTGAGGGCGGCGGTCATGTTCCCGGAACCGACACCACCGTTGCAGGCGTATTCGCCGACGTAGAGCTTCCAATCTTTTCGCTCGTATTGGTCGTACCAATCCGGGTAGGCCATGGCCCAGCCGGCGGCCTTGTAAGCGTGCTCGTCTGCCAGGTCCATTTTCCGGATAGATGCTATGGTGGGCTTGCTGAGATGCGCGATGCCCATGGCGGCGACGATCTCCAGTTCAGGATACTTGGCGTTTATGGCTTCGTAAAAAATATTGAAGCGTTTGCCGTACGGCTCTCCTACTTGCTCATTCCCTACTTCCACATAGTGCAAAGGAAAAGGTTCGGGGTGTCCATTCCTGGCGCGCAACGATCCCCATGTCGATTCTTTGGGACCGATCGCATATTCTATCGCGTTGAGAACATCCGTCAAGATGGGACCGACATCTTTGTCGTCCACGTACACACCGCTTCTCATTTCACAAGCAATGCCGCAGTTAAAAACATACATGGCTTTGGCATCGATGTCCTCGCAAAACTGGAGAAACTCGTGATAGCCCAACCCATCGCTCGACCAATATCCCCAGGGGCTGTAGGTCCCTGAGCGCTGTTCGACCGGACCGAGCGACCGGCGCCAGTTTGGGGCGCTCTGCGTGCTGATGCCTTCCACAAAACAACCCCCGGGCCACCGGACAAAAGCGGGTTTAAGATCGGCCAGGTATTGGGCGAGGTCAGGTCGCAACCCGTTCTTCCTGTTTTTAAAAGTCTTTGTTGGGAAGAGCGATACAAACTCCAGCCACACCGTGCCGGTCGCGGAGAAGGACAACTGAAACGTAGCCTTCTCGTCGGAGGCTTTTGCGCTCAGCGTGGTGGTAAATTTTGTCCAGTTGAGTGCGTTTATTTTTTCAAAGACCTTTTCGCTTAATATTTTTCCGTCGCGTCCCACGAGCCTGGCCGTGATGTTCCCTTTGTAATTCCGTGTGCGGTTATAAAGCGTCAGTTCATACGTCGCACCTTCTTCGACTTTAATGCCCCAAAAACCTTCGTTGATAACCGCCACCTTGCCAGCTTCCCCGATGCGGGCAATCTCTACCCGCAACGATCGGGGCGTTTCTTTGTGGAGTGGATGGGTGAGATCGAGTGCCATCGTTGCTTCTGCACCTTGCGCCTGGAGGGACCATGCAGGATAGTCGGTCTTTGGTTCGAAGGGCATCTTCCAATCCACCACGCGTCCGGCGCCATAGTGTGGGGTTTGGGGTGGGATGATGAAACCCGAATCCAGCGTGCAGCCTTCCGGGACCCGGCTTTCTTCAAATCCCCGGTTTTGGATGAGCTCGGCATACAACCCACCCTCGCCACCATGGCTGATCTCCTCGAAAAAAATACCATGCAAATCCGGCGACACCTTTGCTCCAGGCTGGTCGGCCTCCACGACAATGGTGGGCGATTGGGCCGGGCACAAACCCCAAAGGAGAACGAGCAGTAAAGAACTTAGCATTCGCTTCATATCCTGGATATCTAAAGTTCCCGCTGCCTTTTTATTTGAAAGCGCTTCGGGCCACAATTGTATTAAAGGTAGCCCTCGTATGCTGTGCGCGTTTTACGTATTTTGTCCGCCATCGATACGATTTTACCCGTATTCAAATGATTGCGGCATACCTTAGGATAGGGTAGTACAATAGAAAAAGTCCGTCGTGGAGTGATCTGATATTATCCTACCCTAATACTTTATTAACTGTACATTTGACAATTATTAATTTTTTACGAATATTTATCTACATAATTAACACCCCTCACCATTATGAAGATTTTACCCTTTAAGATCCCGAAGACTTCACAGGAGTCTTTCCGGTTACAAGAGGATCGGGAAATCCACTTTTACGACAATCTTCATCAGCACCCGGAAATACAACTCACCCTCATTCTGAATAGCGAAGGAAAAGTGATCGTGGGCGATTTCATTGGGGCGTTTAAACCCGGCGACATTTTTCTGATCGGCCCGAATCTGCCACACGTGTTCCGGAACGATCAAAAATATTATGAAAATCCGCAGGAAGGACAGGCGCACTCGCTCACCGTGTTCTTCGAATGGAAATCCTTCGGCGACACGTTTCTATCGATGCCGGAGCTTTCGCACCTGAGCGACTTCTCCCGGCAAAGCGAACGCGGTTTGTTTATTCAGGAACCCATCAAGAGCCGGATTGCCCAATTGATGAAATGCATGTTCCGGAAAACGGGAATGGACCGTCTCATCGTGTTGCTCAAGCTTCTGAACATCCTGTCGGCTCACAAGAACATGGAGCCCCTCGCCTCCTCCGGCGTGTACAACGAATTTGATGAACTCGATGGGCGCAAGCTGGCCGACATCTACCGGTTCACCATGAATGAATTCCATCGCAAAATTTCATTGGATGAAGTGGCCGACCTCGCGCACATGACCACCAACTCATTTTGCCGTTATTTCAAAAAGCGCACGCGCAAATCTTATGTCGATTTCCTGACCGAGATCCGCATCGGTCATGCCCGCAAACTTTTACAACAAAACGATCTCAGCATCTCTCAAATTTCCATTGAGGTGGGATTCAATAACCTCTCGAATTTCAATCGCAAGTTCAGATCGGTTTGTTCTATTACGCCAACAGAATTTAAAAAACTCCACGAAAACAAAAAGGACATCCTGGTGCACGCATAAGCGCAAAGGCGTAGAGAAAAAATTCTGGCACGCCTCTTCGCACTAAACTTGCCGCTTTGTTTCATTCAGGCATTACTGCCTATTTCAATCTCATTGATAAATTGGCGACTGGAGTTGACGATCGTCTATCCCAATAAAGCCGAAGGGCTTCCCCATCATAGCCCCCGGCTCAGCTCTAGGCTATGACACATTATCATGATTTAACTTTCCTTGAGAAAAAGGGGCGAGTTCAAGACGTTAAAGTGAACCCGCCTAGGCGGGTTACCCTTGGGCAAAGCTCCACATGAACTGTAAAAAAATGCACTCAAGCCCGTAGGGCTTCTCCATCATAACGCCCGGTGCAACCGGGCGAACAGCGAATATCCATAACAACCCGCCTAGGCGGGTTACCTTTCGAGTGGGTACTCCTTGCAGATAACGATTCACACCATTAGGCTTCAGAATCTTGATTTACTCGTATTCAGCATATCCCTCCCTAAACCTTCGATGGAGCCTACACAATTTGGCACCTATAACATTAGACTCCCGCACCTAAAGGGTAAACCCGCCTAGGCGGATTGAGATACATGGCCTCGCTTCGCCCGGTTGCACCGGGCGTTATGATGGGGAAGCCCTACGGGCTTATAGAAATATAATTTCACTACGCCCGGATTGCACCGGGCGCTATGGCAGGGAAGCCCTTTGCGCACCACGGCTTTGGTCTCCCCATCGGAGGGGTGCTGGCCACCGAACGGATCACCGCAGGTTTTTCATGCAACGCATTGGTGAAAGCGCTGTTGCCCTCCTGCTGCCCATCAAAATAACATTCCTTAAAGACTAAGGACGCGAAGTCCTGTCCTGTGCCATCGTCATCTCAACGGGATTCCTTAACGAGTTGCACACCAAACACAGGGCCGGCCTGATTCTTGGCTTTGGCCTGGAAGGTGATTTTGATATTGAATTTTCCCTCGACCAGGTTTGTCGGGATCTTGTACGAAATGTCGTAGAACTTGCTTTCCTTAAATTTGTTGAGGTCCACGCTGGCGATCTTCTCGCCGTCCACGAGGATGTCGAAGTTGCGGCCGCGGTTGTCCATGCCCCAGTAGGTAGCGATCAGGTTGTAGGAGAACCCGGGAACCACTTTCATGCTGAAACTGAAAGACCCCCCGTCGTTGGCGACCCTGAATTTACGCGTATGCGACTCGCCTGTTTCGAGATTTTGACCGGTGAAGTTGTGGTCGCGCTCCGGCTGCATTTCGCCTACGCGCAGTTCATCCACCGTACTTTTCTCCAGCTCGTATGCCGACCGCTTTTTCTCCTCGTAGCGATGTTGTTCATCTTTCCATGCTTGCGGGGAAAACACATCCCAGTACACGGAGTAGTATGCGTCGTCGATGCTATAGAAAGGTTGGAGGGAGACGTCTGTGGGAGAACCGATTTTGTTGGTCGCAAAAATCAAGTTGTCCTTGGATTGGGTCACAAAGAATTTGCTCGCATCCGTTTCGTTCGAAACCAAGACCGGGATGCCGGTGGTGGGATCGGGTTCCGTCGTGCCAAGGTTTCCGGCCAAGAGCACGGGGCCATAGAAGAATGCCCGGCGGTCCGCATTGTCGGGCATGGCCACGGCATGCAGCGACGATTCGAGATCTACTTCGATCACGTCGTTGTTTTTCCATTTTTGTGATAGGGCGATGTATCCATCCGGCTGAACGGTTGCCGGCATGATCTTGCCGTTCACCCGAACCGCTATCTCCTTCGGTGCCCACTGTGGCTTCCGGATGTGGATGGTTCTTACCTGTGCACGGGGGGTCTGCACGGTAAGCTTGATCGTTTTCTGCTGGGGAATTTTGCTATTTAGGGTCAGATGGAAATCTTTTTCTTTCCAATTCAAAACCGAGGGAATGAAAAGGTTAACGTATACACTGCCATCCTTGCCCTTGAAATAAATGCTTTCGCCGTATTTGACGTGGTTCTCTATGCCAGACCCCACACAACAGGTGAACGTGTTGAACTCGTCGCTGAACTCTTTTCGTGTCCCCATGCGCAAGGGAACAAAGTAGCACATCATGCCGGTCTTGTGATTTTGAGAAGCGAGGATGTGGTTGTACAATCCACGTTCATAGTATTCCATCAACGCTGCGGAAGGTTGCAAAGCAAAGAGGTGTCGCGTCAGCTTCAGCATGTTGTAGGTGTTGCAGGTCTCCATGGTGTTGTCCGTCAGCTTGTCGTTGAGTTTGTCGGCTTCGCTCAGGTACTCATAGTTGCTGTTTCCGCCGGGGGCGTAGGAATGGTGGTTCACCACCGTCTTCCAAAAGAAGTCGCCAATGACATAATCGCTTTTTGCGCCCGTGAGCTCATAGCGGCGGACGGTGCCGATCACTTTTGGTATTTGCGTGTTGGAGTGGCGGCCCGGCAAAATGTCCACGCGGTGGGCCAGCGAGTCGAGCACTACCCGGTCGTGAAATTTGTAGGAGAGTTCCAGGTATTTTTTGTTGTTGGTGAAGGCATAGGTATTCACCAGCACTTCGTTCATGCCGCCGTATTCGCAGAGCAACATTTTCTGGATCTGTTCGTCGTTGAGGTTCTTTAGTGTGTTCTCCGTCCAGTCGGCCATGCGTTGTTCGATGGCCAGGGCTTTTTGATTGTCGCAATACAAATAGGCATCCAGCAGGCCGGCCATCACTTTGTGAATGGTATACCAGGGCGACCACGAACCGTTCAGGTCAAAACCGCGTGAGCGGATTTGTCCTTGCGACACCTCCATGAAAACGGAATCCTCGCGCGGTATGGCGCCGACATAGCCGGTCTTGCGCGCTACCTGGCATTCCTGCAATTCGTCAACGATATAACTCACGCGCTTGAGGAATTCCGGGTTTCCCGAAACGGCATACTCCATCGCGCAGGCCGACAGGTAATGTCCCAGGGTGTGTCCTGCCAAGCCTTCGCTTTCCCACCCACCATAGCGTTCGGCTTTTGGTTTCAACCCAGAGTGCGTTCTGAATTGCGACAACAAACGATCAGGCTCGATCATCAGCAGGTATTTGATATCGGCATCGCGCGCCGCGGTGAACTCGCTCGGCAGTAGGCTCACCTCTGCCAGGGAAAAGGGATAAGCCGCCATGGTGACCTGCGGCTTCACTTTGACCTTTGTATTGTTCTCCTCCGGCAGATAAGATTGTCCGCAGGCGATGTGCAGCGACGCGGCATAAAAAAGCAACGAAAGTGTGATCACGGCAACCGTGTTATATCGAGTGTTATATGCAGGCATAGCCATTTGTTGATAAAGCTTACAAGTCTCAAAAAAAATTTTCAATTCAATTCACTGACCATTCCAAAATCCCGGCAGAATGTTCTTTGGGAAGGGTCACTTCCAATCGCAACGCTTTTGTGGTCACGGGTTCGAAGGAAACTTCGGAATACTGATCTTTCAACACGTCGTAGGTCTTCGTGTTTTTCACGGGCAGCCATTGATCGCCGCTTTTATAAAGCAACTTCCACCCGGCAGGGATCCGGCAATCGCCAAAGGGGCTGTCGTCAAACCAATATACTTTAGCGCTCGTCACGGAAGAAGGTTTTTCAAAGTCATACTGCACCCATTGCACGGTGTCTTTCATGGGCCACCAGTGGTAGTAGATGATGCTGTGATCGTTGGAGTTCTTGGGTTCCATCTGATCGTTCAAGGCCGACAGCATCCGGGAGTTGTACGATGCGGAAATCGTGCTTCCAGAAGCGACGGTTGGCGCTGGTGTAGGTTGGGCGGCTCCGGGTTGATCAGGGATCCACACCACCATTTCGCCGGCGCCACGGTGGGCCCAGGTGAAATAGGGAATGAGTTCCACGTCCACGTCTTTGACTTTGGTTTCGGTAGAGGAAACGCGTGCGGCCGAGGAGCCTTTTGCCTTTAGCACATACATGCCTTTGAAAAAACTTGAATCGTACACTGCATTCACGGTAGCATTGTCGGGAATCACGAGGTTCAGCACTTTCTTGTCGGCATTGTCGGGCCACTCTGCGCAATAGACCAGCGGTCCGCGTTGGTAAGCATACCGGTCTTTGTCGGCCTCGATCTTTTCATAACCCTGAATTTTGCGGACGGGCATGGGCAAGTTCACCCGGATGACGTCGCCTTTCTTCCACTTTTTATTCAGGACCACATAACCTTTGTCCAGTTTGAATTCAACCGGCTTGCCATTGAGGGAGACGGTGGGCTGGTCCTTCGCCTTGTCGTGAAAGGCATACAAGTCGCCGGGGATAGGTTTGTCGATGGACCAACCGGGAATGCGGACGCGGACGTCAAACGTCGCGGGCTTGGCTGGGGTGACTGAAATTTGTATGTCGCCTTCCCAGGGATATTTTGTTTTTTGCTCGAGCGTCACCAGATTCTTATCCACTGTAAAGTTGACCGTGCTTTGACCATACAGGTTCACATAGATCGACGTTCCTTTTTGAGCATAAAAATATCCGCCCACCGAAGGCACAAACCGCGTGACGTTGCTCGGGCAGCACGCACAAGCAAACCACGGGCTCCGCTGATGCTGACCGTGTGATTCCAACGGGTTGGGATAAAAGAAACGATCGCCCGTCAATGACACGCCCGACAGGAATGCGTTGTACAGCGTCCGCTCCAACACATCATAATATTTTGCATCGCCATGGAGCAGGAACAGGCGGTAGTTCCAATACACGTTGGCAATCGATGCACAGGTCTCGTTGTAGGCCGACATGTTAGGAAGATCAAAGTCACCGCCAAAGGCCTCGCCGTTGCCGGTGGAGCCGATGCCCCCCGTTACATAAATTTTCTTTGTCACGGCATTTTCCCAGATGTCGTCGATGGCCTTGATATACTGCGCATCCGAAGTCAGGGCAGCGATGTCGGCCATGCCGGCATACATGTAGGCGGCCCTCACGGCGTGTCCCACCGCCTCGTGCTGGTCGACCACTTTCTTGTGGGCCTGGTTGTATTCATCGCCGCCGGGACCGCGCACATCGAGGATGAACTTGCCGGTCTCCAGGTATTTTTTGTCGCCGGTCACTTTATACAATTTGGCCATCGCCAGTTCAATGATCTGGTGACCCGAATAGGTGTGCAATTTATCGGGGCCAAAATCAGCACACACGCGGTCGGCCGCCTTGATGGCGATGTTGAGCAGTGTGCGTTTGCCCGTGGCATGATAGTGCGCAACACCGGCTTCGATGAGGTGGCCGATGTTGTAGAGTTCGTGGCTGAGAATTTCTTCTTTTTCCCAGCGCTTGGTGCCCGCCCATTCGTGGGCATTGGCACCCATGATGGTGCGGTTGGTATAAATGTATCCGTCGGGTTCCTGCGCTTTGCCGATGATATCGATGAGCGAATCGACTTTTGCTTCCAGCGCCGGGTCTTTGAAGATTTGAAGGGAATAGCTGGCGCCCTCGATGATCTTATAGACATCGGTGTCGTCGAAAGTGAATTCCGTGCAGAACGTTCCCGTCTTCAGACCGGCGGCGATCTCAAAATTCTTTACCCTTCCGGTGGATTCACATTTTCCAAGCGTAAAGGGAATGGTGACTTCGTGATTTGTTTTTATTCGCGGTGCCCAGAAATTGTCTTTCAGGTTCACGGCGTTAAAGAGGACGGGTTGTATGGGGTAGTCGCCCGCCTGCAGTTTTCCGGTTTGTGCTTTCACGGCAAACACACTGGTCCAGCAGCAGAAAAAAAAGGCGGCGCTTTTCGTCGTTATTTTCATGGCTATTTTTATACGTTTTATGGATGCCTTGCTGGCGATCCGGTCACGATATCAAAACTAAGCCTAATATGCCTTTCCGTTTTGATTTATATTAACAACAACCGGTAGAATTTTAACTCTCTGAGACGCAAAATCACTTTGCCGGATAAGCCATCTCCCACGACGGTGGCTCGCGATTCAACAGCGCCCGCACAAAAAAGTCGCGGCGCTTGCGTTCGCCAAATTCGCCCCCGGAAGAATGTCCCATGCCGGGCACGGTAATCAATTCAAAATCCTTTCCCGCTTTGATCAGGGCATTGGCGAATTGGTAGGTTGACGCAGGATCCACATTGTCGTCCAACTCGCCCACGATCAGCAGGAGCTTGCCGCCCAGCTTGGGTGCGTTCACGATGTTGGAGCATTCCGCATACTGCGGGCCGATGGGATAGCCCATCCACTGCTCGTTCCACCACATCTTATCGAGCCGGTTATCGTGACATCCGCACGAGGCCACTGCTGCCTTGTAGAACTCCGGATGAAAAATGACCGCCCCGGCGGCCGTCTGGCCACCCGCCGATGTTCCGAAGATGCCAACACGCTCCGTGTCCACATAGCGATACTTCTGCCCTAGCGCTTTGATCCAACCGATGCGATCGGCAAAGCCTGCGTCTTTAAGATTCTTCCAGCACACATCGTGAAAGGCCTTGGAGCGCCACGACGTGCCCATGCCGTCTACCTGCACCACGATGAAACCCAGCTCTGCCAGTGCATATAGCCCCGTGTATCGTTCCGTAAAAGATTTTGGAACATAAAAGCTATGCGGTCCGGCGTAGACCATTTCAATGACAGGATACTTTTTATTTTCATCAAACTGCGAAGGGCGGATGATGATCCCCCAAACGTCGGTCTGGCCATCGCGCGCTTTGGCCGAGAAGACCTCGGGCATGCGCCACCCGGTGTTGAGCAAGGGCTGGATGTCCGCCTTTTGGATCTCCATCAGCGGTTTGCCCGTTGCCGTGATGATGACCTGGCTTGCCGGGGGCAAATCGACCCGTGAATAGTGATCGACAAAATAGGTATAGTCATCGGAGAAGAAGCCGATATGGTTGGCGTTCGAGGTCGTCAAGCGTCTGAAACCGGTGCCATCAAAATTGACAACACAGTAGTGAGTGAAGTAAGGATCCTGATCTTTGTCAAGACCGGAGGCTTTAAAGATCACCTGGTGTGTAGCTTCGTCGACGTGTACCACTTCACGGACCACCCATTCACCGGTGGTGATGGGGTTGATCACCTTGCCGGACGCTACATCATACCGGTACAAATGATTCCACCCGCTCCGCTCGGAAGCCCAGAAGGTTTGCGATCCATCCGCGAGATCATACCGGAAGCGCTTTGAGCTGTAGTCGATAAAGGTTCTGCTTTTCTCTTCAATGACCACGCTCACATTGCCGGTGGGCGCGTCAACTTTCAGGACCCTGTAGGTTTGATGTCCGCGTTCGTTGTATTCAAATGTGAAGAAGCGGCTATCCTTGTTCCAGCGCACATCCTCCAGGGCGTATTGATGCGAGAACAAGCTGTCGGAAATTGGTACGTGCTTTTTCTCGTCAACCAAAAACAGTTGTGGCTGCCGGTGGGGTAGTTCGTCGCCGGGTTTCAGATATTCTCGTTGTTGAAGCTTGGGTTGTAGTTGGTCGGTGGGCGAGGATTCGATCAGGTATAGGGTGCGGGTTTGCCCAGGCTTTACTTTATAGGCCACCAGCTTCTTGCTGTCGGGAGCCCAGGTGATGAAGGATGAATAAAAATTTCCGCCACTGCCGTCGTAGCTCAGCTGGAAGGTTTCTTTCGTTTTCCGGGATTGCATAAAAACATTGTGATCCTTTATGAACGCAACCCAGAGGCTGTCGGCAGATTTTACGGGTTGACTTGCGCCTTCGTTGAAGGCATTTCCCCAATAGCCTTCGCCGGTCTTGTTTCGAATGACATTTTCTACCGAACATTGGCAGGATGGCAAGAGGCATTTCACGCGCGCACTATCGATCGTGAACTTTACAGACTTGTGATCTTTTGAAAATTCGACGTCCTGAAGCGGGAGGTCTTGTGCCGGCACGGACTTTTTCAGACTTGCGGAAAGCGCCCTGGCCATGCGGAGGTGATCAAAAGCTTTTTGCTGCACTTTTCTTTCGACGTCGACGAGCATAAACTCCTTGCCGCCTTTGCTCTCGTTTTTGTACCAAAAACCATGATCGCTTTTTATCCAGGCAAAGTTGTCGGGCGCGTTGAAGACTTTTCCCTTATAAAGAATTTTGCAGGAATCGGCTCTCCGGTAATCCTGCACCGTACCCTGTCCCCGCAGCGAAAAGCAAAGGAGAAAGAAGGGTGCCCAAATAAAAAAATGTTTCATGGATCTTTAGTTGAACCGCTCCGGATGGAACGCTGAGAGGTCCATACTGGTCGGTCTTTCGTCGATAAGTTCCGTCACCAATTTCCCTGTAGCGGGGCCTAAGCTCACTCCCATCATGGAGTGCCCGGTGGCCACCACCAGGTTTTTAAAACGGGTGGAGCGGCCGATGTAAGGTAGTCCATCCGGAGAACATGGCCGCAGACCGTTCCAAACTTCTTTCACATCCGGCACCTGGATTTTCATTTCCGGATAATATTTTGGTATGGTCTCCACAATTCCCCTGACGCGGTTCATGTTCACACTCCGGTCCGTACCATTGATTTCCATGGTGCCGCCAAAGCGAAGATCCCCCCCCATCGGGGTCACCGCCACGCGGCCTTCCAACAAAAGTGTCGGGATCTGAATATTTTTTTTAACCGCCTTCACATTGAAGCTGTATCCTTTGCCCGATTGCATGGGAAGATCGATGCCCAGCTTCGAGCAGAACAGCCCCGACCACGCGCCGGTGGCGATAACGTATTCGTCAAAATGCCACGACTCGTCATTCACGAAAATCTGTTCTACTCCGGATGGGCCGGTCACGAAATCCTCCACGTTGTGATTGGCCAGAATGATCACGCCATTTTTCTTCAGGTATGCCACCAGGTTTGACACCAACTGTTGGGGGATCAAATGGGCATCGCCTGGAAAATACACGCCGCCGCGTGCAGTCACTTTCACGTCCGGTTCCATCTGCTGTGCCTCGGTCGCGCTGAGAACGTGGGCTTCTACGCCATTCTGGTTGGCCATGTGCGCCGCTTCAATTTCTTCGCGTTCGGTTTCGGCTGTTTGGAAAAGCATGAGCAATCCCTTCTCCTGGTAGCCAAATTCAAAATCCTTTGCCATGGCCATGTCCCGAAACAGCAGTTTACTCAGGGAGCTGATCTCCTTGAGCAACGGTGCCGACCGCTGCACGTGACGTTCGTTGGCATGGGCATAAAACTTCAATCCCCATTTCACAAGATCGCCGTTCAACCGCGGCCGCACATAAAACGGACTCTTGGCATTGAACATCCAGCGAATGCCCTTGGAAATCATTCCCGGCGCGGCCAGCGGAACGATGTGACTCGGTACCACCATGCCCGCATTTCCAATGGAGCACGTATCGTCGAGCGTCCCTTTGTCGAAAACCGTCACGCGGTGACCTGCGCGTCGAAGATAATATGCAGCACTCAACCCAATTATGCCACCACCAATGATTGCAATATTTTTCATGTCGTTAAATTCGATAGCGGATGCAAACCGTGCTGCGGAAACGAGCGACTTTCTCCTGCAGCAACGGAAAGCATCCTTGTATGTTAGATCACCTGGAAGCCGTGCGCATACGGATCGTTGTCGTCCATGATAATGGTGTTGTAACCCATCACCACCGCCCAACCCTCGATGCTGGGCACGATGGCTGGCTTGCTGTCGAGTGTCGTCTCCTCTTCCACCCGGCCGATAAATTTTGAACCGATGATGCTCTCGTGAACAAACGGCTCACCCTTCTTCAGTTTCCCTTTAGCATGCCACTGCGCCAGCCGTGCCGAGGTCCCGGTTCCGCAAGGAGAGCGATCGATAGCTTTGTCGCCATAAAAGACAGCGTTGCGCCCCGTAGAGGATGGGTCCATCACCGCACCGGCCCAAAGAATATGGCTGCACCCGTTGATCGTTGGATTTTCGGGATGCACAAAGGAATATTTTGCATTGATATTTTTTCTCAACTCACGGCTCCAGCCAATCAGTTGCTCGGCGCGGAAGTGTTCCAGGCCGGGAAAGTTTTTCTGAACATCGACAATGGCATAGAAATTTCCTCCATAGGATACATCCACCGTAAGTTCGCCCAGGTCGGGGCAGGTGGCCGTCAGGTTCTCTGCCGCCAGGAATGACTTGATGTTACGGATTTTTACGGAGGTCACTTTTTGATCCTTCTGCGTGTATTCAATCCGGATCAGACCGGCGGGGACTTCTACATTCAACACGCCCGGTTGCTTCGGCACTACCAACCCTTCTTCAATGGCAATGGTCACCGTGCCGATCGTGCCGTGGCCGCACATGGGCAAACATCCGCTGGTTTCTATGAACAACACGGCCACGTCGTTTTGCGGATCGCAGGGTGGGTATAAAATGCTTCCACTCATCATGTCGTGGCCGCGGGGTTCGAACATGAGGCCCTTGCGGATCCAGTCGTATTCGCGGAGGAAGTGCTGGCGTTTCTCACTCATGTTCTTACCCTCCAATGAAGGTCCACCCCCAGCCACCAGCCGAACGGGATTGCCACAAGTGTGGGCATCGATGCAAAAAAAAGTTTTCTTCATTTCCTATAAAAATCAATTTACGACCATGACCTCCGAGAAGGTCCATTCGTTGTCGACACAGCGCAAGATCTGGAGCGGGTTTTCGTTTTGCAGTTCCGGGGGCAACCACGATTCGGGTGCGTTTTGAAAACTGAAGGGACGTGCGAACCGGTATATAGCGTCTGTTCCCACCGAGGTAAACCGGGCATCGGTCGTGGCGGGGAAAGGTCCTCCATGATGCATGGCTTTGCACACTTCCACGCCCGTGGGAACGCCATTGAAGATCATTCGTCCACAACGCTTTTGGAGTTCCCTCGCTAAGGCATCGTACTCCGTTATTTCGTCTGAGGTTCCGAAAAAAGAACCTGTCAGCTGGCCCGGTAAAACCTTCACTACGTCGAACAGTTCGTTGACATTTTCGCACGTCACCACCAGCGAGAAGGGTCCGAAGACTTCCTCCGATAAGTGGATGTTGGCTATAAAATCCGACGCGCTCACGATCGCTATCGTGGCAGACCCAAACGCGTCATCGTCCGCTTCCGCAGCGGCGGCAAGAACGGAAACGCCGGGTTGTTCTATGGCCATCATTTTCAGCGTTGAATAGATCTTCGCTATTCCGCGATGAAGCATCTTGCCCGGCACGCTATTTCGGATCTCGACGGCAAGTTCATCGAGGAGTTTGTCGAGCCCCTCCCCTTTCAAGGCGAGGATCAGGCCTGGGTTGGTGCAGAATTGACCAACTCCTTGCAGCACGGAAGCCGCCAGGAGCTTTGGCAGTTCGTGGTTGGTTCGGATGCTTTCTGGCAACAGCACGATGGGGTTCACGCTGCTCATTTCGGCAAACACGGGAATAGGCTCTGGTCGCTGTGCGGCCAACTCAGACAAGGCCATTCCACCCTGCCGTGAACCCGTGAAGGCCACGCCTTTAGTGAGCGGGTGGCGCACCAGGTGTTGGCCGACTTCTATGCTGGAATCTTCGATGTGTTGAAAAACAAACGGCGGCATGCCACTTTCGGTGATGGCCATTTTTATCACCTCTGCAACTTTTGCCGACGTGCGTGGATGGGCCGGGTGACTTTTCACGACGACGGAACATCCCGCGGCAAGTGCCGAGGCGGTGTCTCCTCCCGCCGTGGAAAATGCCAAGGGAAAATTGCTGGCCCCAAACACCACGATGGGTCCTACGGGCACCACCATTTTGCGCAGGTCTGGCTTGGGCAGTGGCTTGCGGGAAGCGTCCCCCAAATCGATGGTGGCTTGCACCCAATGGCCTGCAGCAATCAGATCGGCAAAGGCGCGGAGCTGGCCCGTTGTGCGGCCTACCTCGCCCTTTATGCGCGCCTCGGGCAAGTTGCTTTCTTCCTGCGCGAGCTTCGCGATGGTCTCTGTCCCGGCTTGAATGCCGTCGGCGATGGCGTGTAAAAATACGGCCCTTCTTTTTCCATCAATAATGCTATACTGATCGAACGCCTGTGCGGCTTGAAGCATTATCTGATCAACATGCTCCCCGTTCATCTTCATGCGGTCACCGTGGATGTTGATCTCTGTCCGTTGCTGCGATTCAACACCGGGCGTTTTTTGATGGCCTCGCGGATAATGCCCAGCACCTCCGTGCGTTCATTCCCCGAAAGGATCAGGCGGGGCGGGCGAACGATTTCCGTGCCCAGACCTACTTCGGCTTCTGCCAGTTTGATGTATTGCACCAGTTTGCTGAAGGTGTCCAGTTCCAACAGCGGCATAAACCAGCGATTGATCTCCACCGCTTCCTTGATCCGGCCTTCCATCACCAGGTTGTAGATGGCCACCGTTTCTTCGGGGAAAGCACAAACCAATCCCGCTACCCAACCCTTCGCGCCAACGACCAGGCTATCGAGGGCCAGCGTGTCCACACCGCTCATGATGCTGAACCGGTCGCCGAATTTATTGATCATCCGTGTCACGTTCACGATGTCGCGGGTCGACTCTTTCACGGCGTCGATGTTTTTGGTGTCGACCAGTTCTTCGAACATGTCGAGCGTGACATCCACTTTATAGTCCACGGGGTTGTTGTAGATCATGATCTGGAGATCGGTTGCCTGCGCCACCGATTTAAAGTAGGTAACGGTTTCCTTGTGATCGGATTTATAACGCATCGGCGGCAACAGCATGAGGCCGCTGATACCACTGCGCTGTGCCGATTCGGCGATCTTGATCGACTCGCGTGTGGCCCCTTCGGCGATGTTGAGCACCACGGGTACGCGGCCTTCTACTTTCTGAAGCGTGAAATTCAAAAGCTCCACTTTCTCTGCCGGCGACAAGACACTTGATTCTCCCAGCGTTCCACCGATGATTATCCCGTGTACCCCCGCAGCCAACTGTGCATCCAGGTTTTTCTCAAATGTTTTGAAGTCCAACTGGTCATCTGCCGTAAATTTTGTGGTTACCGCAGGAAAAACTCCCTTCCATGTAATCATGATGAAATCTGTTTAATGTTGATACAAATTTATGGTCCGCCGGTAGTGTCACCTGTACGCGAATTACCTTCTACTAATACGATTTATTCACATGTTGAATGCTTTAGGCCCTTCCACTGAATATTGGGTATTGCTTTAGGGCTTTGCCTGGCTTGCCATTTTCATGCGCTGGTCGTGACGGCGCAGCATCAGGTAATACACCGGGATGCCCAGCAGGATGATGGCCAGACCGGGAAGGGTGAAGTTTGTTTCAAAGATCAGGAGCAACAGGGCCAGGGCGATGGCGATGGCGATATAGACTGCCGGGAGGATGGGATAGCCAAAGGCTTTGTAGGGACGTTCGAGGTTGGGGCGACTTTTGCGCAGCCGGAAAATTCCAAAAATGGTGAGCGCGTAAAAGATCAATACGCCAAAGATGATCAGCGCCAGCAATTCATTGTATTTACCGGTCAAACACAGCACAGAAGCCCACACGGCCTGCATCCACAGGCTATTGGCGGGCACGCCTTGTTCGTTCAGCTCTTTGGCATGGGCAAAGAATAAATTGTCCTTTGCCATGGTGTAGTATACGCGGGCTCCCGACATGATCAGTCCGTTGTTACATCCAAACGTGGAGATCATGATCATTACGGCGATGAGGATCGTTCCCGAAGCACCAAAGATGCGCTCCGCGGCCACCACGCCGATGCGGTCGCTCTTGGCAAAAGCAATCTCTTGCAGGGGCACCACGGCCAGGTACATCACATTGGCCAGCACATACACGACCGTTACGATCACCGTGCCCAGCACGAGACTGAGCCCGATGTTGCGTTGAGGATTCTTCACTTCGCCGGCGATAAAAGAAATGTTGTGCCACGAGTCGCAGGAAAACAATGACCCTTTCATGGCGATGGCTACCGCTCCAAAGGCAGCGAGGCCTGCGAGCGGGAGATGACTGACGGTGTCGCCGGCCTTGACCAGCGACGACAGATTCCAGGCGTCGCGCCAATTCGCGTCCCAAATGGCCGCATCGGCGCCCCACCAAAATCCAAAACCAATGAGCGCCACCAGCGAAAGGATCTTGATAATGGTGAGCGAAGTCTGCACAACCACACCGTTGCGCACGCCGCGGGTGTTGACAAACGTGAGCAAGAGGATCACACCGATCGCCAGCAACTGCGACGCGGCCAGGTGAAATCCTCCCACCGTGAAAAGGATGTTGTCCTCGCCCACACCGGGGATCAGGTAGGACGTAAATTTGGCAAAGGCAACACCCACCGCGGCGATGGTGCCGGTTTGGATAATGGTGAAAAATGTCCAGCCATACAGAAAACCAACCAGTGGACTATAGGCCTCGCGCAGGTACACATACATGCCCCCCGCTTTGGGAAACATGGCCGACAGTTCGCCGTAGCTCACAGCAGCAATGATGGTGACCACGCCTGCCAGCACCCACATGCCCAGCAACAAACCGGCGCCACCGACATTCCGCGCAATCTCGGCGCTCACAATAAAGATCCCCGACCCGATCATCGACCCTGCCACGACCATGGTGGCATCCAGCAATCCCACATTTCGTTTGAATTCGCGTTGCACCTCTGCCATAGGTTTATAGATCCGGGTTTAGAATGGTTGTAGAATTAAAGATACGGCTCAAACCCGTCTGTTCCCATGTAAAAATTAGCCTTACCTGATACGATTTTCACCACTTGGCAAAATGCGCCAATATGCGGTCCGATGGAAACGTTTGAATTTCTGGAATAAAGATTTAGGTTTAGGCCGGCTTATCCTTGCCGGGAAGCCATCCTCTAACTTCTTATCCCATGAACACTCCAACCTTCTCCCCCGATGTTTATAAAAGCAGACGCGCCACGCTAAAAAATAAGGTCGCGTCCGGCATCATCCTGTTGCCGGCCAATCTTCAGTCACCGATCAATTATACGGACAACGCTTATGCTTTCCGTCAAGACAGCACGTTTCTGTATTACTTTGGCCTGGAGCTCGATGCGCTGGTGGGCGTGATCGATGTGGACAACGACCAGGTGATTCTTTTTGGAAACGACGCCACGGTGGACGACCTCGTGTGGACGGGGCCGAAACCTACCCTACAAGAATTGGCGGTGCAGGTTGGGATAGAGGTTTCGCGTCCTCTCACCTCCCTGAGGTCCCTCCTCTCAAAAGCCACCGCAGACAAAAGAACGATCCATTGGCTAGCGCCTTATCGCGCCGACGTTGCGATCAGGCTTTCCGAAGGGTTGGCGCTTCCTGTGCAGACCATTCAAAACGCTCCCTCAAAAACGCTGGTGAACGCTATCCTTGAACAAAGAATTCAAAAGAGCAAAGCCGAAGTCGCGGAATTAGAGAAAGCCGTGAGCGTGAGCGCCGAGATGCACCTGATGGCGATACGCTCCGTTCAGGCCGGCATGTTTGAATACGAATTGTTGAGCCGTATCGAGGCCGTTGCTACTGCGAACAACTGCCGGACGTCTTATCCTTCCATCGTTACAACCAACGGGCAAACGCTGCACAACCATTTTTATGGCAACAAACTCCAGGATGGCAAAATGGTGCTGTGCGATAGCGGTGCCGAACTACCCTCGGGCTACTGCGGCGACCTGACGCGCACTTTTCCGATCGGCAAAAGTTTTAGTCAAAAACAAAAAGAGGTCTACCAGATCGTGCTCAATGCCTTGACGGTGGCGGAGAGTCTGTTAAAACCCGGCGTGCTGTTTAAAGACATTCACCTCGCCGCCTGCCGGGAGCTGACCAAGGGACTTCAACAACTTGGATTGATGCAGGGTGACCTCGACGAGTCGGTGAACGCAGGTGCGCATGCGTTGTTTTTTCAATGCGGTTTGGGACATCTTATCGGTTTAGATGTGCACGACATGGAGAACCTTGGCGAAGACCTAGTGGGCTATGGTCAGGAGGTGACCCGGAATCCTGCTTTTGGCATCAAGAGTCTGCGATTGGCGAGAAGGTTGCAGGAAGGCTTCACGCTGACGGTTGAGCCGGGTCTTTACTTTATTCCTGAACTGATCGATATGTGGAAGAAGGAAAAGAAATTTGAGTCCTTCATCAACTACGGCGCGGCTGAAGCTTACAAAACTTTTGGAGGAATCCGGATAGAAGACAATCTCCTGGTGACGGCGGATGGTTCCCACTTGCTCGGGAAGCCTCTAGCAAAAACGATAAGTGAAATAGAAGCTTTAAGGGAGTGATTAACTTCAGATTGAACGCATCCAGTGGCTTTCTCTTAGGTCTCCGCCACAACCCGGCTCGAAGCAAATCTCAATTTCTTACTTAGCACAAAAACGGTGATCCCTGCGAAGCCGACCCCGATGGCCAGGAACAGGAACAGGTTGACCATCACCCCGGGATCTTGCTGGACGCGTTCGTTACTCATGTTGCTGGTCAGCAAGCCGGCCAGCAAATTTCCCAGCGCCAGCGAGAGGAACCACACGCCCATGAGTTGAGCGGCAAATTTGCGAGGTGCTAATTTCTTCACGGCGCTAAGGCCCACAGGATACAAACAGATCTCTCCAAACGTGTTCAGCACATAGGTGATGATGAGCCACCATGGAAGCGCTTTTTGTCCGTGTGCCACCACGAGCGCTGCGCCGGTCATCACGAAAAAGCTGGCTGAGATAAATAACAATCCAAACGAAAGTTTTACGGGTATCGCCGGATCAATATTCCGTTTCGACAGCCACAACCAAAGCCACGCAAAAAAAGGCGCAAAGATCAGCACCCCCACCGCCGGAACCGCCTGGAGCCAGGATGCCGGCATCTCGAAATTCCCAATGTGCAAGTCGGTGTAGCGCAACGCGAACAAATTCAGCGACGAGCCCTGTTGCTCATAGCCCATGTAGAAAATGACCGACGTCGCGAAAAAACTCAGGATCGCCAAAACACCGTTGCGTTCGTCTTTTGTGAGACGGGCTCCGAACAGGAGATAACCAAAATATACGATCGTGCAAGCCACGATGATATACACAAACGCCTTGGCGAGCCACACCGGATCGATCACCAGAACTCTTGTCACCAACGCGACCACCAGCAATCCCACAACCCAGGCTGCCACGCCAAGCCTGCGTGCGTTCTTTTTTCGTTGCTCGCGCGCTTCCGGTTCGATTTGCTCCGGGGGAAGATATTTTTCAGTCATTCTATATTGCACCAACCCGATGAGCATGCCCGCTCCGGCCAGGGCAAAGCCATAGTGCCAGTTCACTTTTTCGCCGAAGTAGCCCGTAATAAAAGGCGCAACAAAGGCGCCGATGTTGATGCCCATGAAAAAAATGGAAAAACCCGAATCCCGTTTCGCATTCTCCTCCTTGGCGTAAAGCTCGCCTACCAAACTGCTGACGTTGGGCTTCAGCAACCCCGTGCCAACAGCAATGAGCAACAAGCCCACGAAAAACGTTTCCATGTAGGGAAAAGCCATGAGCACGTGGCCCGAGCAAATGATGCATGCGCCATAAAAGACGCTCCTGCGCAACCCCCAAACGTTGTCGGCGATCCAGCCGCCGGGCAAGGCCAGCATGTAGACCATCATGGTGTAGATCCCATAGATCGCACCGCCGGTTTCTTCGCTCAACCCCAGTCCGCCTTTCGCGGCGCTGGTGATCATGAACAGCATAAGCAAGGCACGCATGCCGTAGTAGCTAAACCGTTCCCACATCTCGGTGAAGAACAGCGTGGCGAGTCCGCGGGGATGTCCGAAAAAAGTTGGGTTCATCGTTGAGGCTATTGAAAACGAAGCTAGGGTTTAATTTCGCCCGGTGCAATAAACAAATTTTATTATCCCCTATTCAAATTTTGTTCACTCATTTTTTTTGTTCACGTGCGTTTCACTGTTCGGGCATGCACATCAGGTAAGATAATACCACAATAAAATAAAAACGTACCATCTCCCTTTTTACTTAATGACCATCTTCCGGTGTTGAAGAAAATGTTGGACTATGGATATCAACAGTTATAAAAGTCATCGAAAAGTGCTCGCTGCTGTCGATTGCATCATTTTTGGTTTTGATGGGAACCAGCTGAAGGCCCTCCTCATCAAGCGAGGCTTCGAGCCGCACAAAGGACGGTGGTCGCTCATGGGAGGCTTCATTCACGACGACGAAGATGCCGATCGGGCCGCGGTGCGGGTGCTGAACAAGCTCACGGGGATGGACAATATTTACATGGAACAGTTACACACGTTCTCGCAAGTGGATCGTGACTCGGCGGGACGAGTGATCTCTATTGCCTACTTTGCCCTGATCAACATCGCCGATTATAGCGAGCAACTTCAGGCCGAGCATGAGGCAAGATGGTTTGAGCTGAGTCAATTGCCGGATCTGGTCTTTGATCATACGGCAATGGTGTTGAAAGCGCAGGAATCGTTGCGGGAGAAAGTTGCCCGGCAGCCGATTGGGTTTGAATTGTTGCCGAGCAAGTTCACGCTGCCACAACTCCAATCGCTATATGAAGCCATCTATGAGACGTCGCTGGATACTCGGAATTTTTCTAAGCGGATTCTGGCGCTTGGGGTGCTGAATAAGCTCGATGAGAAGGAGAAGAAAAATTCGCGTCGTGGGGCGTTCTATTATGTGTTCGATTCGATAAAATACAAGAGTCTAGAAACTAACGGCGTTCGGTTCATTTGAGAGGACTCGCCGCCTCGCCTTCACGAAAGCTTCGGCGGGCCCTCCTTCGCTGAAGCTTCGGCGGGCAAGCAAAGGTTGTTTTGTACTTGATCTTACAACTCCCAGGATTAAAATAAATAAGCGGGCTCACATTTCTGTGAGCCCGCTTATCTTTCATTACTATCAGTAACCCGGGTTCTGGCCGAGGTTGGTGTTGGTTTCGCGCTGTGGTTGGGGGATGGGGAAAATGACGCGGTAATCACCGTTGGGTTTGTGGGTGAGCCATTGCTTGGTGGTGTAGACGCCAAAGCGGATCAGGTCTTGTCTCCGGTGGTGTTCGCCGACAAACTCCCAGGCCAGTTCATCCAAAAATCTTCCGTTTACGATGTCGGCGCCGCCTTCATAGTCAGTGATGGCTCCGTTCTCATAGTAACCGTATTCGTAGGTGCTGCCGCCGGCCAGTTGTGCGCCGGTGACGGTAGCTTTTGCGGGGGCACTTTTGAAGGCCCGTTGTCTCACCTCCGTCACAATTTGTGCAGCTTCATCCTTCTGGCCTTTTCGCAAGAGACATTCCGCTTTGATCATCAGCGCATCGGCGTAGCGATAGATCGGAACATCGTTATCGGGATTTACAGTGAAGCCGATCGGAATTTCGTATTTGACAAAACGATAGCCTTCATTGTATTCCGCAGCATCGACACTGGTCATGTAGTTGATGTATTCGAATTGTTTGTCCCCATCCATGATCGGTTCTCCAGAGGCTTTATACTGCAGGCCACCTTGCCAGCATTCTTTTTTCCGGCTGTCGTCGGCATCGTATGTATCCAAAAATTGGGGAATACCACAACTTCCGCCCCAGGGTTCGGGCATGTTGTAGGTGGCTGCGCTCAGCGGGTGAAGGGTTTTGAAAGGATAGTAGGTGTTGATGTTTGCCGTATATTCCTTGCTGTAGGGAATGGAGAAGATCTCTTCTGGTGTGTTGGTGTTGTTCACCGCGAAATTGGCCGAGTAGCTCGACAATAGTGTGAACTGGCCGCTGCCAATGATGTCGTTCACCTGGGCCAGCGCATCATCCCAGCGTGCTGTGCCCACGTATACCTCAGAATTCAGGTACAATTTTGCGAGCGTCATCTTGGCCGTCCATTTGTTGACGCGTCCATACGTTTTCTGGCTGTTCTCCTCGCTCAGGTAGGGCATGGTTTGGGTGAGTTCATCTTCAATGAAGTTATACACTTCCTGCCCCGTGTTCTGCTCGGGCAAAAATCCTTTCGGTACATCAAATTTGGTGACAATGGGAACGTTCCGGAAATTGTCCAGCAACAAGTAGTAGTAAATTGCACGCAACGCTCTCAATTCGGCCAGCGTATTTTCTTTGTTCTCGATCGCGCCCAGGGCTTCGATCTGGAAGGCTGCTTTGTTACAGGCATTGATCCCGGCATAGGCGCGCACCCACAAGTTGTTGCCGTGTTCAATGGCCGGTCCCCAGGTGTGCTTGTGCATGTCCAGGTACAAGTCGCCCCAGCCGATGCCCACGCGGAAAGGTGTAACGATCAGGTCGGAGGACTCTTCATAGATATCAAACAGACCGTTCCAGCCCCAGTATACTTCGCGGAATTGCGCGAAGGCCGGCGCGATGATCGTGGTCAGGTCATCGGCGGTCAGTTTTGTCTCGTCCGAAGAAATGACGTCATACATATTTTCATCGAGGTTGGTACAGGAGAACATGCCTACCGAAAACAATACGCCTGCCAGCAACCGTTTCATATTTGTTAGTTTCATAATCCGTTCTTTAAAAATTTACATTCACGCCAATGGTATAGGTTCTTACAGTCGGGAATTTGTCGCGATTGTCGATGCCCTGCATCCGGATGTCGTTCCGGGGGATCTCGGGATCAATTCCTTTGTAGCCGGTGATCGTCGCGAGGTTGGAGCCAGAAACATAGACCCTCAACCCGCGCATGAACTTCACTTTCGAAACATCCACGTTGTAGCCCAGCGTTGCATTTTCCACCTTCACGTAGTCGCCGTTCTCGATATAATAGCTCACAAACGCCTGGTTGAGATAGCCCAGTCTTCGCTTTCCATACACATTGTCCATGGCGGAGCTGAGCACGTTGTAGTTGATGTTCGGGTTTTCATAGAACATCCGTTGCTGGTTCATGATCTGGTAGCCAAAGGCGCCGCTCAGCACCACGCTCAAATCAAAATTCTTATAGCGCATCGTGTTGATCCAGCCGGCGCGATACTTGGGAATACCATTGCCCAACACCTGGCTGTTCTTGTCGGTAGCCATGGAGTTGCTGGTCATGGTTTGCCGTGTTCCGTCCGGTAGTTCGATCACCCACATGCCATCGTCGGTGATGTCCACCGATTTCAGACCCCAGAAGTTGCCCAGGGGTTTGCCCGGCTCCAGGCGGTGTGATGCCATGGAGATGGGTTCGCTGATGCCGTACTCGTTGATGTAATCGCCCTCGATCTTGTAGAGATCGTTCGACAGGCTGACGAGTTCATTTTTGTTATGGGAAAATGTCACATTCGAATTCCATTCAAATGCGGCGCCTTTCACCGGCGTTGTTTTCACAAGCACTTCAATACCCTTGTTCACCATTTCGCCCACGTTGGCCAGTGTGGTGCTATACAAATTGGGAGGCTGCGGCACGGAATAATTCCAAAGCATGTCCTTGGTGCGCTTGGAATAGACATCGATGCTACCCGAGATCTTGTCTTTCAGGATGGCAAAGTCCAAACCGATGTTCACCTCGCCCGACTTCTCCCAGCGAAGATCCGGGTTGGCGTTGCTCGACGCCACCAGGCCGTTGATCCACTTGCCATCATCCAATACGCTAACGCCTTCATAGGTCAGCAAGGGTTTTGACAAATACGAATCTCTCGGGATCACGCCCGTCACCCCATAGCCGGCGCGGATCTTCAAAAAGCTCACCACCGAAGACGCTTTCAGAAAATCTTCGTTGCTGAGGGTCCAGCCCGCAGAAACCGCTGGGAAGGTTCCCCATTTATTGTTCTGACCAAACTTGGACGATCCTTCACGACGCACGCTGGCCAGCACGTTAAAGCGATCGCCAAAACCGTAGTTCACACGACCGAAGAACCCGATGAGCGTGTTGTCATTTTTATAGCTGTCCATGCGGGCGGTCCCCAGCCGCATCGCGTTTCCGGCCGACAGGTTGTTGTAGGAATAAGCGTTGGTGGGGAAATCAAAATTGTTGGCGAACCCGCCCTGGTTAACATTGTATTGGTAGCTGTAGCCTGCCAGCAACGTAAAGGAGTGCTGGTCGAAGGTCTTCGAATATTTGGATGTCAACTCCAGGTAATTAGTCTTGATCTGGTCGTCGCCGCGGGAGGCAAAACCATTTCTTCGTGGCCCTTTCACGGAGTTGTAGTGCTCCTTGGTTTCGGCATAGCCGCGGTAGTTGTTCCGTATTTCGGTGGCCAACATCAAATTGGTTTGCCAGCCGTCCACCAGTTCCAGCGTGGTGTTGGAGGTTAACCGCGTCCAGTTGTTGGTGATCACGCCCGACGTTTCGCGCACCATGCCCACGGGGTTGATGTACTGCAAGCGATCGGTTTCGATCCATTTGCCATCGTCGTCCTGTATTTTCAGCAGGGGATTTCGGATCAACGCATTTCTGTAGATCAGTGGGTTGAACGAACCCGAACTTCCGTCGCCCAGCGCGCCGATATCCTGCGCTCCTCTCAAAAGATTGGCGCTCAGCTTCAGTTTGTCGTTGAATAGATATTGACTCAGATCCAGTGATATTCTCAACTCCTTATTGTACGATCCCTCGAACACACCGTCCTGGCCGATGTAGTTCACACTGGCGGCATAGTTGGAATTGGCGCCGCCGCCCTGCAACGCCAGGTTGTGACTTTGCATATAGGCTTTCCGGGTAATTTCACCCAACCAATCCGTGTCGGTCACTCCGCCGTTGGCATTGGCTTCGCCGACAAAATCATTCCGGAAGGTGAACTCCTGGGAATATTTTTGATAGTCGCTGGCCGTCAGGAAATCGGCTTTGCGGGCCATGGAGGATACGGCGGAGTAGTGCGAATAGGTGAGCGTAGGCGCCTTTGCCTTGTCGCCGCTCCGGGTGGTGATGAGGATCACGCCGTTGGCCCCCCGTGTTCCATAAATGGCCGCCGCCGAAGCGTCTTTCAACACATCGATGGACACGATGTCGGAGGGCGACACGGTATTAAAATCGCCGGGCACGCCGTTGATCAATATTAAAGGAGCAGCCGAACCCTGCAGCGTAGCCACCCCTCGCAGTGAAATATTCGGGGCGGCGGACGGATCGCCCGAGCCATTGGTGATGGTGAGGCCCGCTACTTTTCCTTTGATCAGTTCCGAGGCGTCGCGCATGGCGCCCGCGGTAAATTCTCTCTCCTTCACACTGGCCACAGCGCTGGTGACCTCTCCTTTCTTTTGTGTTCCATAACCGATCACCACGACCTCCTGGAGCGACACCAGGTCGGGCATCATCATCACCTCGACATTCGTCTGGGTGCCCACCGTCACTTCTTCGGTGAGGTAGCCCACAAAGCTGAACATCAACACCGATTCGGCACTGGGCACGATCAGTTTGTAGTCGCCGTTGGCGTCAGTGGTGGTGCCCTGGCTGGTTCCTTTCACCAGCACGTTCACTCCCGGCAAAGCTTCCTTGTCGTTGGAGGTAACTTTCCCGGAAACCGAAATTTGCGCAAAAGCATGCTGACCGGATAACATCGCGAGGCACAAGGCCAATGTTATCATCAAGCGTTTTGTTAAAATTTTTCTCATGTATAAGGGGGATTGTGATTTTGAATATTTGACAGGATGAAAGTAGACAAACACCCGACACGTGTTTTTCCAGAAATTATCCTCATGTAATACAAATTTATCCACATCGGGTCCGAAGGCTCATGAAAGGCCTTACACACCAACAGGGTAGTTTGAAAGTGGCTCGCAGCGGTATTCCCGTCGAAAGCGCGTCGCGGGGGCATAACGGCTCATCCTAACTCAAACAGCTTTTAGGGAGAAACGTGGCAAGAGCAGAATTTTTAGGGATTGATTTAATCAAGGGGTCGGGCGACCAAGATATGCAGCATCGGACCGAATCGTCTCCGCTTTTTTATTGTGTTGCGGATTTAGCCTCTATTCCTGAAGCCAATGGCTATGTTTGTGTCCGAACTTGCCTTCACCGAAGGTCAAATAAGTTCTCTATTTTTTTTTCGACGGCATTTAGTTTTCTGTTCAATAAAAACGTACCCAGGACGGGGAACACTAAAATCCAGAGCGCATAACCTGCGATATTCGCTTTGTCCACGGAAGACATCACGGAAGATATCGCCTCTACCATCATGACCGCCGTCAACAAGTAGATCATCAAAAACACGAGAAATGCCTGTAGCCCCAACCTGAGTTTTATGTTTATCGTCGTTCTGTCATTCCGAAAGGCTATTCTCCCGCGCACTACGACTTGGAGAAAACTTGGTTCGAAAAACCCCCTGGGTTCGATAAGCCTGAACTCCATTTTTTCTTTATCATACTCACCGATCCAAGGACGGGTTGTTGAAACGCTGCGGTTCGATATCAACTGCCGGTTGAGATCCTCTACTTTCTCAACGGCCCACGGTATCCTCGAGAAAGCCCGTTCACTTTCTTCGTTCGTTTCATAGTCCATCTCTCGAATTGAAAACATCTTTTTGAAATTTTGTCTGATCACTTTTATAGGCGTTCGATATAGCCTTTGAACCCCCAGTCCCTCCAACACAAGCCACTCAGAACGAAGATAATTTAAAACATGCGATAAAGAGTCACCCGCCGGCTCATTCTCATCACAAATTGATCGAAGAATCTAAATAGATCGATCGCCTCGATGAATAGATACCCTTTGGAGGCTCACAGACGGCACCATCATGTCCATTCACAAAAATAAAACGAGCCACACATGGAAAGAACGATGGATATTAAGCCAGTAATCGCTAAATTTTATGGCCAAAAATAGAACGATACGATCTCATGGACCTGCAAGCAACTCTTGCTCTAAACAAGCTACTACGTCAAACCTGATTACAAAAAACGACAATGATCCAAATCGGCCAGCACCTGAAACCCTCCGACCTAAACCCCAAACTCAAATCCTTCTGGGAACTCTCTGGAAAAAAAATCGACCTCATCGAAAAACACTACCATGCTTCGCAAGGCTCGCCTGTCTTTACGGTGCAAGGCCGGTACACTACACGGGGATGGACCGAGTGGACCCAAGGCTTTCAATATGGCGCCGCCATCCTGCAATATGACGCGACCGGCGAAGACCGGTTCCTCGAACTGGGCAAACGAAAGACCGTCGAGGTGATGGCCCCGCACGTGAGCCACACCGGCGTGCACGATCATGGCTTTAACAACGTGAGCACCTATGGCAACTTGTTGCGCCTGATGAAGGAGGGCAAGATCGCGTATAATGAGTGGGAACGAAATTTCTATGTGATGGCCCTGAAAGTGTCCGGTGCCGTGCAGGCCAGTCGTTGGACAACCATCAAGACCGGTGGGTATATCCATTCGTTCAACGGTGCACATTCTCTTTTTGTGGATACCATCCGTTCGTTGCGTTCGCTGGTTTTAAGCCACAGCCTGGGGCACATCCTGCAAGCCGAGGGAGATGTACGCATCGCGCTGCTGGACCGCGTCATCCAACACCTGCAGGCCACGGCCGACTACTCTGTATATTATGGCGAAGGCCGCGACACCTATGATGTGCGGGGCCGGACGGCGCATGAAATTATCTTTAACGTGAAAGATGGCAACTACCGCTGCCCGAACTCACAACAAGGCTACACCGGCTTCAGCACCTGGACGCGGGGCCTGGCCTGGGCCATGTGCGGTTTCGCCGAAGAGCTCGAATGGTTCGACACCGTGAGCGAAGACGAACTCAAAGCCTTCTCCGGCAAAGAAAAGATCATGTCCGTTATGCTCAAGGCCGCCAAGGCCACCTGCGATTTCTACATCGCTCACACACCGACCGATGGCGTGCCGTACTGGGACACCGGTGCGCCCAACCTACACCAGCTCGGCGACTACCTTGACCAGCCCTCCGATCCCTACAACGACTTCGAACCTGTAGACGGCTCTGCCGCCGCCATCGCCGCGCAAGGGTTGCTGAGGCTCGGTCAGTTTTTGAAACGCAAAGGAGACGCGGACGGCGACCGCTACTGGCAGGCCGGCCTCACGGTGATGAACACGCTGCTCGATGAGCCCTATCTCAGCGTCAATCCAAAGCATCAGGGGCTGCTCTTACATTCCGTTTATCACCGGCCCAATGGGTGGGACTATGTACCCGAAGGTAGCAAGATACCCCATGGCGAGTCCAGCATGTGGGGCGACTATCATGTCCGTGAGGCCGCGCTCTATTTGCAACGGATCATCAACAACGAAACCTATCACACCTTCTTCAACATATGACCCCCTCCACCCCACACCAAGACCTTTCAAAACTTTGCATCCACACCATCACCACCAAGCCGTGGGCCATCGAAGAAGCTGCAAAAAATTATGCCGCTGCCGGTGTGAAGGGCATCACGGTCTGGCGCGACGCACTCGAGGGAAGGAACATCCGGCAAACGGGCAACTTGCTGCGCGACCATGACCTCACCGTGGTGTCGCTCTGCCGCGGCGGATTCTTTCCGAGCAAAGATCCAAACAAAAGAAAAGCTGCCCTCGACGACAACCGCAAGGCCATCGAAGAAGCTGCCGCGTTGGGAACTTCCCTGATCGTGCTGGTGTGTGGCGCCGATCCCGGGCAACCCCTGGAGGAATCGCGAAAGCAGATCCAGGATGGCATCGCGGCGGTGCTCCCCGAGGCAACGGCCGCCGGTGTGCGGCTGGCCATCGAACCGCTGCATCCCATGTATGCCGACACGCGCTCGGCGATCAACACCCTGGCGCAGGCAAACGACATGGCCGAAGCGTTGAACTCACCCTATGTGGGCGTGGCCGTGGATGTGTATCATCTTTGGTGGGATCCTTCCCTGCAACGAGAGATCCAGCGCTGTGGAGAACAGGGAAACCTGATGGCCTTTCACATCTGCGATTGGAAATCTCCCACCACGGACCTGCTACTGGATCGCGGATTGATGGGCGAAGGCTGCATCCCCATTCGCCAGATCCGCGCCTGGGTGGAAGCCACGGGGTTTACCGGGTTTAACGAGGTCGAAATTTTTTCAACGGCCTATTGGCAGGAAGATCAGAGCGTGTTCCTGAAAAAAATTATAAAAGCATACCGCGAAAATTCTTAAGCGTAAAACGTGATAATCACTCAACCATGAAAGAACAAAAAATCGGCATCATCATGAATGGTGTCACCGGGCGCATGGGCACCAACCAGCACCTGATGCGATCCATTGTCGAGATCATAAAACAAGGCGGCATCAAGCTGCGGTCGGGCGACCGGCTCATCCCAGACCCGGTCCTCGTGGGCCGCGATGAAGATAAGCTGCAACGGCTGGCCACGCTGTCGGGCATAAAAAAAATAACCACCAACGTAGACGAGGCGCTGGCCGATCCGCAGAACAAGATCTACTTCGACTCGCAGACCACCGGCCGGCGTGCCGAGGGCGTGCGAAAGGCCGTGAAGGCCGGCAAGCACATCTATTGTGAAAAACCCGTGGCCGTCGACACCAAAGAGGCGATGGAGCTTTACCAGCTTTGTAAAAATGCGGGAGTGAAACACGGCGTCGTCCAGGACAAGCTTTGGCTTCCGGGCATATTAAAATTGAAGCGGCTCATCCAGCAAGGATTTTTTGGCAAGATCCTTTCGGTGCGCGGCGAGTTCGGCTACTGGGTGTTTGAAGGCGACTCCATCCCAGCCCAGCGGCCTTCGTGGAATTACCGCAAGGAAGACGACGGCGGCATCATCGTAGACATGCTTTGCCACTGGCGCTATGTACTCGACAATGTCTTTGGAAAAGTGAAAGCCGTTTCCTGCCTCGGTGCCACCCACATTCCCGAGCGGGTCGACGAAAACAACAAACGCTACAAATGCACCGCCGACGATGCGGCCTACGCCACCTTTGAACTCGAAGGCGGCGTGATCGCACACTTCAATTCTTCCTGGACGGTGCGCGTGCGCCGCGACGACCTGCTGACCTTGCAAGTGGACGGTACCAAGGGCTCGGCCGTGGCCGGCTTGCGTGAATGCTATATTCAACATTATGGAAACACACCCAAGCCCGTCTGGAACCCGGACATTGCTCAACCCATCAACTTTTTTGAAGGCTGGGCAAAAGTGCCGGAGCAGGAAGTCTTCGACAACGCCTTCAAAGCGCAGTGGGAATTGTTCCTGAAACACGTGGCGCAGGATGATCCGTTTCAATGGGATCTGCTGCAAGGCGTGAAAGGTGTGCAACTGGCCGAGAAAGGTCTGGAGAGCTGGAGCAAGCGCTGCTGGGTTGACGTTCCTGAAATTTAAACCACGACTCCATGAAACGCGTAGCACTGATCACCGGAGGCAGCCGCGGCATCGGCTTTGGCATTGCCGAACAACTGGCCAAAAACGGATTCGACCTCGCCATCAACGGCGTGCGCGCCGCAGCGGATGCCGAGGGCGCCATCGATACCTTAAAGGCATTGGGCAGCGATGTGGTCTATTGCCGTGGCAACATTTCATCACCGGCCGATCGGGAAAATATCCTGGCCGATGTTCGCCATCATTTCGGGAGACTGCATGTGCTGGTCAACAATGCCGGCATCGCACCGCGGGAACGCCGCGACATCCTCGAAGCCACCGAAGAGAGTTTCGACGAAGTGCTCTCCACCAATTTGAAGGGCACGTATTTTCTCTCGCAAAAGGCGGCGCAATGGATGATCACACAAAAGAAAAGCGACCCGCAATTCCGCGCAAGCATCATTAACATTTCCTCCATCTCCGCCACGGTGGTGTCGGTCAACCGTGGTGAATATTGCATCGCGAAAGCCGGTCTGAGCATGGCCACACAGTTGTTTGCTGTGCGGCTTGGCGAGTTCGATATTCCCGTGTTCGAAGTACGGCCCGGGGTGATCCACACCGACATGACGGCGGGCGTGACCGAAAAATACGACAAGCTCATCGCCGAAGGATTGTGCGTGCAAAAACGGTGGGGCGAATCGGAAGATGTCGGAAAAGCCGTGGCCGCATTGGCCACGGGCGACTTCCCCTACTCCACCGGGCAAGTCGTGATGGTGGATGGCGGCATGACCATACCCCGATTGTAAGCAACCGAATAAACAAAATATTTTAATGAAAGATCTATCCGACAAAAGCACGTTTCAGCATCTAACGTCCATCCCAGTTCTAGTGGCTTCGCTGGGTTATTTAGTCGACATGTACGACCTGTTCCTGTACAACATCGTACGGGTGCCCAGCCTGAAGTCGCTGGGACTTGCCGACGATCAATTGGTGAAGATCGGCATTGGGTTGCTGCTGAACCTGCAAATGGCCGGCATGCTGATCGGCGGAATATTTTGGGGGATCCTGGGCGATAAGAAGGGACGGCTTTCGGTGTTGTTCGGTTCCATCCTCATCTATTCGCTGGCCAACATCTGCAACGGGTTGGTCACTTCCGTGCAAGGTTACGCCATCCTGCGGTTCCTCGCTGGGTTTGGGTTGGCCGGTGAATTGGGTGTTGGCGTCACGCTGGTGGTAGAGATTCTTCCCAAATCCATCCGGGGCTATGGCACCACGCTCGTGGCCACCATGGGTGTATTCGGTGCGCTGCTGGCTTTTTCGATCGTCCATTTTTTCGAATGGCGCGTATCGTATTTCATTGGCGGAGGACTTGGGCTGATGCTGATGGTCTTACGCTTGCGCGTATTTGAGTCCGGGATCTTTATCAAGCTGAAAGAAGCCAATACCCGTCGCGGCGACCTGGGCCTGTTGGTCAGCAACAAAACACGGATATTGAAATACGTCACCTGCATCGTCATGGGCGCGCCCATATGGTTTGTCGTGGGCATCCTCATCACCCTCGCGCCCGAACTGGGCAAAGCCATGCAACTCGGTGAACCGGTCGATGCCGGGAAGGCCGTGTTGTTTGTTTTTGCCGCCCAGGTGGCGGGCAATCTCGTGAGCGGTTTTTTTAGCCAGTACTTACAAAGCCGCAAAAAAGTAATTTTCATTTTTATGGCAGGATCGCTGCTGTTTGCCTTAACGCTTTTGCTGGGGCCGATCGAGCACGCGACGGAATATTACATCTTGTGTTTATGCCTGGGATTCTGTTCCGGCTACTGGACACTCTTCATCACGGTGGCCGCCGAACTCTTCGGCTCCAACCTGCGCGCTACCGTAGCCACCACCGTCCCGAATTTTGTGCGGGCCACGATCATTCCGCTGTCATCTCTTTTCATCTTTTTGAAAGGTTACCTGGTCGACAACATGAACGCAGATATCAACACCGGAACACTTCGGGCCGCCCTGATCACCGGTTTGATCACCTATGCCCTCGGCATGGTGGCGCTGCTGTACCTGGAGGAGACCTTTAAGAAAGACATGAATTATATCGAGGAGAATTGACGTTCTGAAAAGTCCGCAAGAATCGGGTTCGACTCTTTTATCCTGCACCATAGTTTTGAATTAAATATTTAACACTATGGAAAATCAAAAAGGATTATCAAAAGAAGAAATCAACAAAGCCATTGTGGGACGTTGGTTTACAGACTTCTGGGGTGAAACGTGTAACCTCAGCATCGTGGATGAATTGGCATCGCCGAATATGTTGCTTCAATATTCGCTGCACGATCCCCGCCGCGGGCGACAAGACATCAAAGCTTTCATGACGGACTTCAGAGCAGCCTTTCCGGATTTAAAATTCTGGGGTGCTGCGGATCTTATCGCCGAAGGTGATTATGTGGTGGGTCGTTGGGAAGGCGGTGGCACGCACACCGGTCCTGCGTTCGGCGACTTTCTCGCCGGGTCGTTGCCGGCCGCTACCGGTCGTAAGATGCACTTCACAGGGACAACGGTTCTGAAACTGGAGAATGGCAAGATCGTGGAAGAGATCGGGCTTGACGATGGGGTTACGGCCTTGACGCAACTTGGTCTTATCAAAACATCGTGATCAAATAAAAAGCCGGGGTATGCCCGGCTTTTTTAAAATCATTTTGAACTGCCTCATCTTTGTTAAAGCTTCGGCGAGGAAAGAATGGCGCTAAGGGGATCGTTATGGTGGCGTAAAATATTCCATAAACACCACCTTGCCCGCTTTGACGTATACGATCATGTAATGCTTTGCATCGCTCCCCCTCAGCACGAGGTATCTTGAGATCGACGTTATCTTATAGGCCTCGAGTGCTTTGATGACCTCGGCCACGGTCATCCCGATGCCGATGCCTTGTTTGGTCTTAAATTTTGAAGTTTCCACATCGGCATGGATCACCGAGGCATCGCCCTGGCTTGTTTTGAGGACAATAAAAATGTCGCTCCCGAAGGCATAGCGGAACGCAGTGTCGATGGCGTTGTTCTCATATTTACTCCGCACTGGTTGTTTTTGGATCTGAGGACCCGGTATGGATGATGAGAGGTGCTTCATTGGATCTGTTCCAAAACCGAAGAGATCGGTGATGAGATTGTCATCGCGAACGATCAGGCTATCGCTTTTCACTTGGATGACCTCTTGGGCGAGTATTCGCGTGACACCAAAAATAAAGACGAACTGCAAAAAGAACTTCATGGCAATTACCGCCAATGGCGATGGGTTTTGAAAGTCTACCTGAACAGCCAATATAAACATTATTGCTGAGTTTATTTCAAGATACTTTCCGTTCCCCATGACCCTGCACCAGGGATGGCATCATTTTGGCGAACCGATGGTGACCACATCATTCTTTTTCGCCAGCGTCACTTCTGCGGCGGTAGTGAAGGACGTTTTAAACGTCTGCGCGCCGAACCCCTCTTGCAACGTAGCATCATACACATTGGAGAGATCGAGGTTTATAACATGTACCCGCTCTGAAATGACCAACGACGAATTGCCCGAGCCCTCAACAAACAGGGTCTCAAAAAAAGTGTGATACCCCGCGGCCGTCGAGGCGAGATGACTTTTATGGAGAAAGAATGAAAAAGAAGGGCGCTTCAAAAAATCATAGCCGCCGTTCAAGTCGATGTTGCTGGAATCCGAAACCACCACCGCGCCGCTGGGCAAGTACAGAATCAGCTGATTGGCTTTCTTATTGCCCGGACAACATGCGGGAAAACGCAGGTGCAACGTATCGTTCGATGGAACAACACCAAGGGCTGATGCATATTCGCGCGCCACCTCCAATCGCAAGGAGTCTGAGGCGATGATACGGCAATTGGACAGGTTCGACAAGGAAATGACTTTTGCCTCCTTCAGAGGAACCCGCTCATACTTCAACTTATCATGAGAGCTATAGTGATAATCACTGTTCTTGAACTTGAGATTGATGGTCGCCGTGGTTAAGCCAATTAAAACAAAACTTATCAACACCAGCACCAACAAAACTACATTGCTGGCCTTCACACGTTTTTTGAATTTTATCTCGCCTTGTTGTTTCATTGGAATTATGCATTTTGTTTTTTATACTTCTTATAAAGGGGTTCCAGGTCATCGAGGTCCATTTGCAAAAGTTGGAGGCCTTTAAAAAACGAAGGCATCTCCTTCTGCATAAACTCTGACCGCCGGTACTCCAGCGCATTTTTTGGCCCGTCGGGAGACACAAACAAGCCGACGCCACGTTGGTTGTAGAGAATATCTTTCTGCTGAAGAAATTCATACGTCCGCATCACTGTGTTGGGGTTGACCTCCAACAACACTGCCAGCTCCCTGACGGCGGGTATGCGTTGCCCGACACTCCACGTTTTTGATATGATCTTCTCGCAAACGAAGTCGGCGATCTGTAAATAAATGGGCTGGGTTTCTTTGAATTCCATTCGATTATCCGGTTATAATTCCTTTTCCTTCAACCGGAAATAGGAGGCCAGCCACAAGAGCGGAGTCACCAAAAACTTGAAAAAAATAATGACACTGCCAACCAATACGTACGGTATGACGATCACCTTGTTATCTCCACTGGGTTCCACAATTTCGTAGGAACCAATTCCCTCTAAAAACCGTCCTTGTGGAAGTAACATGTGAACCAGTAAATAGAGCAGGATAAAGCAGACCCAAAGCAAACCAAGACCTACCATCGCTTTGAAGAGACCATGTTTGTTGAAATAAATGGAGGCGAGTATAAATCCGGCCTGGATCGGAAAGTACAGGTAGAACAAATCGGTTAATGGCCCTTCAGAGAAGGGGTTTTCATAGTCATTCAAATGGAGAATATTGATCACTCGCCAATGCGTGTCAAATTTCCAATTGGCAATGTTTACCACCGTCGCGTCGATCACATAAAAAATAGCGGAGTATACGACAAAGAACACGAACACCCCGAAAAAAATGTTGCACAGAAATTTCTCACCTGCCGACACCGGCGTCAACAAATAGTTGATGGCTTTCGGTTTGACACCCAGCTCGGAAAACAACATTCCCGACGAAAGACAACCCGCTAAAAATAATGTCGCAAAATAGTAAGCCACCTGGTTCCTTTCTTGAAAGAGAGAAGGATTGGTAAAGGTGAGGTATACGCCCAGCCACAAAATTAAAAAAGCGCTGATCGCGAGGTAAAGAAGACCGTAGATCTTACGGTTCTCAAAGGCATATTTCTTGAAGAAAAGAAATGTACGGTTAAAAGGAATCGTCTGAGATGTCATATTTCCTGATGGCTATTGAGTATGGACTTCATTTTTTTGGGGTTGGCCATGGCGGCTTTATAAAGCAATTCCAAATCGACGTTGCTTTCCGTCGCATCCGTATTGAGCGCGACGATCGTATTGCCGCGCAAGATCGACTCCGAAAACAACGCATCTTTCAGGTCGTCGGGATCAAAGGAAATTTTGAAAAGCAGTTTGCGCGACACGGCGTCAAGACTTTGTTTTAACAGGATCTCCGTGTCGTTGAGAATAAGGACCTCATCGATCAGGTTTTCAAGATCCTGGACCTGGTGCGAGCTGATCAAAATGGTCCGGGAGTCCGTTGCCGCACCGGCAATCACTTTGCGGAGTTGCCCTTTGCTGATGATGTCCAGTCCGTTGGAAGGTTCATCCATCAAAAGCACCGACACGTTGCTGGCCACTCCAAAACTTATGAATACCTTCTTCTTCTGGCCGTAGCTCATGCCTTGCAGCAAACTGTCGGGAGGAATGTCAAAAGATTCGACGAAGTCATAAAAGGCCGACTTGTCGAAATTGGGATAAAATGGACTGTGGTATTTCACAAAATCCGAAATGGAGATGTTCGGCAGGTGAAATTCTTCCGGCACCATAAAGATGTCCTCCAAAAAACCCGGTTCCCGTCGCGAGGGGACGAACCCATTCACCTGAATGTTCCCACCCTTCGGATACAAGAGACCGGCAATGGCATACAATAGTGTAGATTTCCCAGTCCCGTTCTTACCCAGGATCCCGCAAACATGGCCTGGCTCAAGGGTTGTGGAAACCCCTTTGAACACATGATTTTTTCCATAATGGAAATGCAAATCCTGAATCGCGATCATATCGTGTGTATTAGTGTACTACTTGATTAGTACACCAAGGTAGATAAATTTTTATTCAAGTTCCAAATCCTCAAAAAAATAAAATTATCTCGGCTGAAAAAGCGGCACACGAGGCGCTGATGACGCATTCGCTACAAACGACATCCCCAGGCTTATCCGGAGACATGGCCTACATCGCCAGCATCACGGCCACATAGTGACAGACCGCCGCCGTCAGTGCAAACAGGTGCCATACGGCGTGGGTGTACAGGTATTTGTCCCACACATAAAAAAAAATCCCTACAGAATATAGACCAGCACCGACAAAAAGCAAGATGATTACAGCCAGGGGCAGGTGCTCAAAAAATGTTCGTCCGCCCACCACCATGATCCATCCCATCAAAAAGTAGATGATGATGGAAACCATTTCAAACCGGCCCGTATACCGCAGCTTAAAGACGATACCGACGGCCGTCAATCCCCAGAGGATGGACAGCAAAGAGATGCCAAAGGAGTCGTTCATATAGATCAGGAGGAATGGCGTGTAGGTTCCGGCGATCATAAAGAAGATACCGATGTGATCAAATATTTTGAAGATCCTTTTTACTTCCCGGTCTTGCGCCAGGTGAAATATGGTAGAAGAGATGAAGAGCAGTAAAAAACAAAAACCATAGATGCCCGATCCCACAATACCGGCCGTGTTGTCGTGCGCGGTAGCCAATCCCGTCAATACGGGCAGGCCGCTGATGCCAAAAAGCGCTCCCATGCCGTGGATCAGGCCGTTGACGATCTCTTGTTTCCGTGAATACGCCTCCATGGGTTATCCTGCTTCTGAAGCTTTCTTTATTAATAACCCCGTTGGCTACCCGAAAGTTTTTTGGGGATGGTTAGTCCATTCGGTAAGGAGGTTTGGAATCTCAAGCTTTTCGCGGGTTCACGGACGGATAGGGCTTTCTACCCTTTGTAACCTTAACGCCGCTTTCGGCGTCCAACGCGCTGGATCCAAACCTTACCGACATGATAGCCAATTACCTCAAAGTCGCCGTCCGGCACCTGCTGAAAAACAAGCTCTATGTTTTGATCAACACCCTCGGTATGGGGATCGCGATCGCCTGCGCCATGACCGTCTATTTGCTGATCGCCTACAATATTGAATTTGACAACACCGTAGACAAAACCAGGGTGGAGCATGTGGTGAAGGTGGTACATCACCGGAAAGCCAACAGTGGCGATGCCTTCAAAGAGCTGGTGGCGCCGCTGCCCCTGGGACCTGCTGCCCTCCACGACATCGCCGGCATCACCCGCTTCACCCGCTATTGCAGCGACGGGGGCTATCTGAGCCATGGCGAAAAAGGTTTTCACGAAACCATCTTCTTTGCCGATTCCAGCTTTCTGAACATGTTCACCCCCGGGCTGGCCCGGGGCACTTGCAAAAGCTTTGATGACAAGAGTTCTATTTTTATCAGTGAAAAGTTTGCCTTGAAATATTTTGGTGCCGAAGATCCCCTGGGGAAAGAGATGATCGTTTCATTCAATAACAAGAAATTAAATGTTGTTGTCGGGGGCGTGCTCAAAGATGCTCCCTTTAATTCAACGTTCACGGAGAACATCCTGATGCGGATCGAGAACTATCTTGATCTTTACCAGATCCAAGACCAGGATTGGGCCTCTGCTCACACGGCTTCGGTCTTGTTTGAGCTAACGGATATAACACGCGCCGGGGCGATCGGCGATCAGCTAAAAAAATATGCTGCCCTTCAGAATGCTGCGGTGGAGGAGGCGGGGTCGGTTGGTTATGAGTTGATCCCATTCAATCAACCTGTTTCTCCAAACGATGTCCGGCGGTCTGATCTTCATCTTCGCATTCCTTCTATTGCCTTGTCGATCTTCACGACGCTTGGGGGGATCATCCTGCTGATCGCCTGTTTCAATCTTACCAATACGACCCTGGCCCTTTCGGTGAAACGTTTGAAAGAGATCGGCATTCGCAAGGTCGCCGGCTCGAACGGTTTCCAGATCGGTCTCCAATTCTTCAGCGAGATCCTGTTGACGGTGACGTTATCGGCGGGTGCTGCCTTTGTGTTATCGCTCTATATTATCCCGGAATTTGCCGCGATGTGGGAACTCCCTTATGGACTCCGGGAACTGAGCAGCATGAACATGGTGATCGCGTTGGCCATTCTTCTTTTTGCCAGCGCCGTGTTGGCAGGCCTCTACCCCGCCGTGTTCGGGAGCCGGCAAAGCCCGTTGCGTCTATTCAGGGGTGGCAAAAATCCTGGCGGCACAAACCTCTTCACCCGGAGCCTGCTCGTGATGCAATTCGCCCTTTGCACGATGGTGCTGATCGCCGGAATTATTTTCACGCGCAACGCTACTTACCAGGACAACATCCGTTTTGGCTACGACAAAGACATGCTCATCACGGCGCTCATACAAGGCCCGCATGAGGCCGAGGCACTCCGCGAAGCGATACAGGAGGATCACAGGATCATCGGAACGTCGCCTTCCTTACATCATTTCGCTTTTATAAACGCACCCGAAAGACCAGCCGTGCTCGCGGGAGAAAAATTTAATGCCACCGTCTATGAAGTCGGCCGCGATTATTTTTCGACCGTAGGGTTGAAACTCATCTCCGGCAAATTATTTCCCGAGACCGACACGGTCGACCGCCGGTCTGTCGTGGTGGACGAAAATTTTATAAAACAAAATCACCTGGCCGATCCTTTGGAGGCGAAGGTTGAAGTGGAAGGCGAAACGTTGACCATCGTGGGTGTGGTGAGCAATCACCTGACGGACCTGGAGAGCAACAACACCGAAAACTACATCTACCGGCTTGCCAAACCCAGCCAGTACCAGATCCTGGTGGTAAGAGCAGAGGCCGCGACTTTATCGGAGACCCGACAGTACATTGACCAGCAATGGAAAAAGCTCTATCCCGACAAACCGCTGCAGACAGACCTGCAATCCGAGATCGTATATCAGGAAGCGAATATCTACAACCGGAACCTCAGCAAGATCTTTTTTTTCATGACGGTTTTGGGATGCCTGTTATCTGTTTCGGGTCTTTATGCCATGGCCAACCTCAACATGACCCGTCGAACAAAGGAGATCGGTGTGCGCAAAGTGTTGGGCGCTTCTGTGGCCAGCATTTTGAAACTCGTGAACAGGGAGTTTGCCGTGATCCTTTTGATCGCCGTGCTTTTGGGTGGGTATGGTGGCTTTCGTCTTACGGATGGGCTACTGGCGAGTCTTTTCGCACAACACATCAATGTGGATATACTTACGATATTGAGCAGCGGGATGTTCGTGTTCCTGGCCGGGATCTTTTCCACGAGCCTCACCATCTGGGCGGGAGCAAATATGAATCCGGTTCAGGCGCTGAGAAGTACATAGCATCCCGACAAAACCGATAACCCTTATTGCAACAGACACGACGAAATGAAACCCGTTATCTATCCCAATCCCGCCGATGAATTCATACGGATCGACAACAGCAACCTGTGTATAAACCTATACACGGCATTGGGCCATGAAGTGCCGATTGTGGTGACACCCCGGAGCGATGGCCAGTACATGCAGGTAAGACATCTGCCGGAAGGCATGTATTTCATCCGCACAAACGATCATGAAAATATTGCATTACAAAAAGTGATCGTTCTACACGACCGGTGAGGACGGCAAGCCTGCATCATCCTTTTTCCAAAAGCCATCGCATCGGCGACTGTCTTTTCTCCGGCACCAGCCCGTAGCGGTTGATGCTTTTTTCTTTTATAAATTCCAACGCTTCGTCGATCGAGTCGGTCACCAGGATGAGTTGAAGGTCTTCGTCGGAGATGGTGTGTTTCTTTTTCATCCATTCGAGTTGATCGACCAGGTCTTTGTAGAAATCGCGGTCGAAGATAATGATCGGGAAGGGCAAGATCTTTTTGGTTTGGGTGAGGGTGACGGCCTCGAAGAATTCGTCCATCGTGCCAAAGCCGCCGGGCAGGACAATAAAGGCAAAGGAATATTTGATGAGCAGTGTTTTCCGGACAAAAAAGTAACGGATGCTTACCCACTTGTCGAGATAGGCGTTGGGGGCTTGTTCCGAGGGCAGCATGATGTTGCAGCCCACAGACCTGCCGCCAACCTCTTTGGCACCCCGGTTCGCCGCTTCCATGAGGCCGGGTCCGCCGCCGGTCATGATGGTGAATCCCATCTTGGCAACGCGCGCCGCCAGGTGCCGGGCTTCGGAATAGAACGGATGCTTTTCATCAAACCGGGCCGATCCAAAAAAGGTGACGCAGGGTCCCACAAAATGCAGGGCCCGGAATCCCTTTATGAATTCGACAAACACTTTTATGATAAATCGGAATTCCCCCCACCGCGATTGCGGCCCCGAAAGAAATTCAATCTCTGATCCTGATTTCCGCATGGTCTATTCTATAACAATACTCTTTCTTCGGTCCATTCATGAAAGAAAAGCTCCAGCAATTCGCGCTCGTTGTTCTTTTCCCAATGCACGATCGTTTCCAGCAGGGCGGCCGGAGTCTCCAACCCGAGTGTCTCCACATAGTTCAGGGACGCTTCATAGGCGCTGGCTTTATACTGGCTGATCCGCAACAGTTCGCCGACGAACACGTGGTCCAGCACCGCGGGGTCGTGCGCATACTGGACCCGGTTGTATAACTCGTTGATGAGTTCGTCCACCACATGGGTATGACACGACCGGGGTTCGCGGTTCAAATAAGAAAATACGCGATCGATCTTCGTTCTTTTCGGATCGCAGCTTTCCAGGTAACGCTTCAGAATATCGCGGAGCCTGGCAGAGTGAATGATGGCGGTCATTTTTGACAAGCCTTCTTTTAGTTTTGCCTCGGCTTGGTACAGCGTTCCCAGCTCCACTACCAACGCTTCTTCCAGTGAATTGATGTTGTATTTCATAGAGGTGTTTTTTTATTTCAATACGCTTCTTTTATTTCAATACTCTTCGGCATTTTCGGTGCTGAGCTTGCCAATGGCCGTCCTCAGGTCTACTTTGAGTTTTTCGAAACGCCTTGACAGCGCCTCGGCATCCTCCATGAGTTCACCGTGTTCCTTGTAATATTGGGTTTCCCATTCGCTTTTTGTTTCCAGCATCCTGGCCAGCTTGCTCTCGTGGTTGCGCAGTTTTTTTCGCATATCCTCGATGACCTCGACGGTGTAGAAAAGGACCAGGTTTTGAAAATGGGTTACTTCACTTCGTTCCTCCCGCATCAGGCTCAATACCGAGAGCCCGTCGAGTTGCTTTTGAAAAAAGGCCAGCTCGCTTTTCCAGAGGGCGGTAGCCGAGAGCCAGGCAAGGGTCTTGGTGTGTTTGTCCAGCAAAGCCGGCTGCAACACATAGTTGTTGGTCACTCCTGTTACGCTGATCATAGTCTTTTTATTTTCCGAAAGGTAGCATCAGGGACCCGGCCATGCCATGATGTTTGTTTTGCCACACTATGATTTTGGTCACTCCTTTTGTGTCGTTGCGAGAGGGCTGATGAAGATTATCACGGGGCCTGATTTTTGTCATGCCCGCACGTCCGGCGTAGCTTTAGTTTTATGATCAAATCCAAACGACAACGTTCAGCGTTATGTATCCACAAAAAATGAAAGCCGCCGTAGCCACCCGCTTTGGAGCGGCGTTGTCCATTGAAGAAATGCCCGTGAGACGACCCGGCAAAAACGAGATCCTGGTGAAGGTGATGGCCTGCGGCGTGTGTCATACCGATCTCCATGCCATTAGTGGCGACTGGCCGGTGAAGCCAACGCTGCCGTTCATTCCCGGTCATGAGGGTATTGGCTACGTGGCGGCTTTGGGCGAAAATGTAGACTACCTGAAAGAAGGCGATATTGTGGGTGTGCCGTGGCTGTATTCGGCCTGCGGACATTGCGAGCATTGCATCACCGGCTGGGAAACCTTGTGCGAACGTCAACAGAACACGGGCTATAGTGTGAACGGCAGCTATGCAGAATATGTGATCGCCGATGCGCGCTACGTTGGCCGCTTTCCGGACAAGATCGATTTTGTGCAGATGGCCCCGATCCTTTGCGCCGGTGTGACGGTGTATAAAGGCCTGAAAGAAACGGAAGTGAAACCCGGCGAGTGGGTGTCCATCTCTGGCATCGGCGGACTGGGTCACGTGGCGGTGCAATATGCAAAGGCCATGGGCATGCACGTGGCCGCCATCGATGTTTCGGACGACAAACTTGCCCTCGCAAAATCCTTGGGTGCCGAATTGGTGGTGAACGCCTCGCGACAAGATCCCGGGGAAGTGATCAAAAAAGCGACGCACGGTGGTGTGCATGGGTCGCTGGTCACCGCCGTTTCGCCGGTGGCCTTCCGCCAGGCCCTCTTCACCCTTCGCCGCAAGGGCACCATCGCCCTGACCGGCTTGCCCCCGGGAAGTTTTGACTTGCCCATTTTTGAGACCGTGCTCAATCGCTATACTATCCGCGGTTCCATCGTCGGCACCCGCAAAGACCTGCAGGAGTCGATTGATTTTGCGTTGGATGGGAAAGTGAAGGCCACCGTGCACCCGATGAAGCTGGAAGAAATCAATTCCGCCTTCAACGCCATGCGAAACGGCGCGATCGAAGGCCGCGTAGTCTTATCTGTAGGAATTTAATCATCATTGTCGGAAATTAACATAACACTTAAACACCAGCCATATGAAATATCTTAGTGGAGAAGACGCTGTCAAGGTGATCAAACCCGGCGACCGTGTTTATATACATGGTGGCGCAGCTACACCGCATTACCTGTTGAAGAAGCTCGCTGAACGTTCGACCGAACTTTGGAACGTGGAGTTGGTGAGCATTAGCCTGCAAGGACAGTCCATCGTGACCGATCCGCAATACCAGAATAGTTTTCGCATGAATTCCCTGTTCGTGTCAGAATGTGTGCGGGGAGCTGTGAATGACGGCCGCGCCGATTACGTTCCCATCTTTCTCAGCGAGATCCCCATCCTGTTCAAAAGAAATATTCTTCCCCTCGACGTTGCCATGGTCCAGGTGTCGCCGCCCGACAAACATGGCTATTGCTCGCTAGGCGTCTCGGTCGATATTGCCGGGGCGGCCGTTCAAACGGCGCGGCACGTCATTGCCCAGGTCAACCCGCGCATGCCGCGGACATTGGGCGATGGGATCATTCACCAGGACAAGTTCGATACGATGGTATTGATGGAGCAGGAACTTCCCGAAGTCGTCAGCGGCAACCCCGACGATGAGATCTCCCATCGTATCGGCATGCATTGCGCGGAATTGGTAGAAAACGGCGCGACTCTCCAGATGGGCATCGGCGCGATCCCGGATGCTGTGCTGGCATGTCTCACCGACCACAAAGAACTGGGCGTTCACACCGAAATGTTTTCTGATGGCATCATTCCACTGATCGAAAAAGGGGTAATCACCAATCAACACAAAAAGAAATATCGCAACAAGACCGTCACCTCGTTCTTGCTGGGCAGCCGCAAGCTATACGACTATGTGGATGACAATCCCGCCGTGGCCGTTCTCAACATCGACTATGTGAACGATACTTCGGTGATCCGCACCAACCCAAAAGTGACCGCCATCAACAGCGCGATCGAAGTGGACATCACCGGGCAGGTGTGTTCCGATTCCATTGGCACGTATCATTTCTCGGGTGTGGGTGGACAGATGGATTTTGTGCGTGGTGCAGCGCTCTCGGAAGGCGGAAAACCGATCATCGCTTTACCGTCCACGACGCGCAAAGGCGAGTCCAAGATCGCGGCCTTTCTCAAACCGGGCGCAGGTGTGGTGACCACGCGGGCACATGCCCATTATATTGTCACGGAGTATGGCACGGCCTATCTCTATGGCAAGAATATGCGGCAGCGGGCAAAGGCGCTGATCAACATTGCGCACCCGAACCATCGTGAAGCGCTCGAGCAAGCTGCCTTCCAGCGGTTCCACAACTATGAATTCGAGCGCACCTACTATTGAGATCGCAAGAATATGCTGGGTTCACTGACAAAAAATCAATGCGAGCGGGTGTTGCTTTCCGAATTGATCGGAAGGATAGCGTGCTCTGCGTCCGGAAAGATGTACATCGTTCCCCTCTCCTACGTATTCGAAAAGGGCTACGTCTATGCGCACGCCAAAGAAGGTTTAAAGATCACGATGATGCGCAAAAATCCGAACGTATGTTTTCAGGTCGACGAGATCGATGACATGGCACATTGGCGAAGTGTTGTGATCCGGGGAAAGTTTGAAGAAATCACAACCCCCGCGGCCCAGGACAAGACCGTGAAATTGCTCGCCGATCGATTCAGGGTCTACAACACCAGCGAATCCGTCAAACCGGTTTTCCACACCACCGACCAGGAGCCGCTCAAAGAAAAGAAACCTGTACTCTTCAGGATCGCCGTGGAAGAGATGACGGGACGATTTGAAAATACGGAATCAAAATAAACTTCAACATAACCCTCATCATGAAAGTCACCATTCAGACACCCGGCTTTACTGGCCGGCCCGACCTTTTAAAATTCACAGAAGAGCATATCCAAAAACTGCATCACCTGAGCGACCGGCTCATGGAAGGTCAAGTCGTGCTGAGCCTCGAGAAATCGGACGAGAACAAAAACAAAGTCTGCGAGGCGAGGATCGTTGTTCCCGGCTACGATCTGTTTGCTTCCAAAACAGCGGCCTCCTTCGAAGAAGCCGTCGTCAACACCTGCGAAGCCTTGCGCAAACAAATTGCTGCCTGGAAAGAAACCACAGGTGCATCCTTTCCAAGATAACTTTCAATTATTTAGTTTCTATTCTAAAGAAGTCCGCTCTTGATGCTTGGTAAAAAAAAAATGTCCTCAAGCCCGTAGCGCTTTTCCATCATAACGCCCGGTGCAACCGGGCGAACAGCGAATATATATAACAACCCCAGCGGGGTTACCTTTCGGGTGCGTTCTCCTTTCGGGTGGGTTCTCCTTGCAGATTCGATTCACATCATTACCCTTCAGAATCTCCATTTACTCGTCCTCAGCATACTACATTCCGAACCTTCGATGGAACCCACACAATTTGGCACCCTATGACATTCATACTAATATAGATTTGGGACTACGAATAGAGTCCCGCACGAAGGGTAACCCGCCTAGGCGGGTTGAAATACATGGACTCGCTTCGCCCGGTTGCACCGGGCGTTATGATGGGGAAGCCCTACGGGCTTATTCGGTTTAACGTCTTGAACTCACCCCTTTTTCCAAAGAAGTTAAATCACGATAACGTGTGCATAGACTAGCCCTTAGGCCAGGGCTCATTCAAATTCCATATAATAGGTTGCTGAATCCGACTTATATCCGGCAGGACTAGGGCCTGGGTTATATACCGTCGCCATAACTTGTGCGCAAAGACTTGGCCCTCTGCCAGCAGTTCATCCGCTGCATGGCGGGCATCCCCGGTGTCCAACCAGAATCAACCGGCGCGTCACATCCTAAAAACTGACAAAAATCAGTTTATGGGCTGACGGGCCTCACGCCATGCTGCACACGCCCGGGCTATTTTTAGATCATCATTTAAAACCTCACAAAGCCATGAAAAAAATACTCGTCCCCTGCGATTTTTCAAAGCCGGCGATCAATGCCTTCCGGTTTGCGCTGGATCTTGCTTTTCAGTCCGGCGGCACCGTTCACCTTGTGAATATCGTCGAGCTCCCCGTGCTGCACGACACGGTGATCATGCCGGTCCTGAATTTCGAACAAGAACTTCTCGACGATTTGAGGGAAAACGCCGAAAAATCATTTGCAAAAATAACGGACAAGTATAAAACCAACGAGGTCCCTGTGAAGACCGTGGTTGAATTCGGATCGGTGCATGCAAAAATTCAAAATTATATTGTTGACAACGGCATCGACCTGGTGGTGATGGGCTCTCATGGCGCCAGCGGTGCGCGCGAATTTTTTATCGGGTCAAATGCCGAGCGGATCGTCCGCAACTCTACTGCACCCGTGCTGGTGCTGAAAGATTATTACAAAGGACCGGTCAAAAATATCGTCTTCCCCAATACGCTTGACACCGAAAACCAGGAAGACCTCACCTTGAAGGTCAAAGCCCTCCAGAATTTTTTTGGAGCGCACCTGCACATCGTATGGATCAACACGCCGTTGAACTTCACCTCCGACGACATTACCCTGAAACGGTTGGAGGCCTTTGCCAAACGCTTCATGTTGAAGAACTACACGCTCAATATTGTTAACGACACCAACACCGAACAAGGCATCCTTCAATTCGCCAACCGCATTGAAGGCGACCTCATTGCCATGGCCACCCATGCCCGCAAGGGAGTGTCCCACCTCATCTATGGCAGTCTTGCCGAAGATGTGGTCAATCATACCAAGGGATTGGTGTGGACTTACGCCCTGAAGAACGAGCCGGTTGAAGCCTGAAGCACCAAAAATTGAACGATGACCACCAGCGTAGCGGAATCTGTAGTCTGTTTTCATTGTGGCGAGCCTTGCGAGGACATCACCTGGCTGAGCGATAAACCCTTTTGCTGCGAAGGTTGCAAAACCGTGTTTGAGATCCTGAGCGCGAACAACCTTTGCACCTACTATCAATTGGATGGACAGGCAGGCACATCCTTGAAAAATGCGCGCACCGGGTCCTATGCCTATCTCGACGCGCCGGAAGTGCGCCAGAAGTTGCTGTCGTTCGACTCGCCAGATCTTTCGAGGATCATGTTCCATGTTCCCGCGGTGCATTGTATTTCCTGTATCTGGCTGTTGGAGAATCTCCGGAAACTGAACCCCGGCGTTATTAAAGCGGAAGTAAGCTTTGGCCTCAAAACCGTGGCCATCGCTTTCGATCCCCGACAAGTGAAACTTTCCGAGCTGGCGAGCTTGCTGGCTGCGGTGGGCTACGCGCCCGTGATCGCGCTGGACGATGGGCAGGATACCGTCACAAAATCTGCATCGGGACGCACGCTTGTTTACAAACTGGCGATCGCCGGATTTTGCTTTGGCAACATCATGCTCTTCAGTTTTCCCGAATACCTGGGGCTGGACCAGCACGACGGTTCTTTAAAATCCATTTTCTCGTGGTTGAACCTGGCGCTGTCGGTGCCGGTGTTCTTCTACAGCGCTTCCGAATATTTCGTTTCCGCTTTCCGGAGTTTCCGCCAGAAACAAATCAACATCGATGTGCCCATTGCCGCCGGGCTTGTGGCGCTGTTCCTGCGCAGCACGTTTGACATCCTTTCCGGAACGGGACCAGGCTACCTGGACTCCTTCACGGGCCTCGTATTTTTCCTGCTGATCGGGCGATGGTTCCAGGGAAAAACCTATGAAAGCCTGGCCTTCGACCGCGACTTTAAATCCTACTTCCCCCTGGCCGTAAACCGGCTTGTTGACCACGTGTGGAAGCCGGCGATCATCTACGATCTGAAAAAAGGCGACATCCTAAAGATCAGGAACATGGAGATCGTTCCGGCAGACTCGATCTTGAAGGATCACGATGCCTTGTTCGATTATAGTTTTGTTACCGGGGAAGCCAAGCCCATAAAAATAAAAAAAGGCGAGCGGGTGTATGCTGGTGGCCGGCTCATTGGTCAGCCGGCAACGCTTACGGTTGAAAAGATCACTTCGCAAAGTCACCTGACCAGCCTGTGGAACAACGAGACATTCCGGAAGACGGAAGAGCGGCAGTATCAAAAGATCATCGACCGCTCGGCGCGAAAGTTTACATGGATTGTGATCGCGCTGGCCAATGTTACCGCCGGCGTGTGGTACGTTTTGGCTCCCCACCAAATGTGGCTCGTGCTCACCTCTGTGCTCATGGTGGCATGCCCCTGTGCGCTGGCCTTGGCTGCTCCATTCACCTTTGGCAGCATGCTGCGTGTATTTGGCAAGCACGGCCTCTACTTAAAGAATGCCGATGTCATTGAGCGCCTTGCCGCCATCGATGCCGTTGTTTTTGACAAGACCGGGACGGTGACCTATGGCCGCGAGCCGGTAGTGGAGTTTACAGGCGATCTGACCGGGCTGGAACGGGAAGCGATAAAGATTCTTACGGCGGCGTCCACCCATCCGCTGAGCATGATCATTTCCAGGTCCATTCACGCGGCCCATACCCATGATCTTTCAAATTTTAAAGAACGTCCAGGAAAAGGCGTGCAGGGAGTGATTGCGGGAAAATTTATAAAAGTCGGGTCTGCGGAATTTGTTGGGTTTTATGAAAAGCTCGACCCGCAGGCGTCGGTCGTGTTTGTTTCCGTCGACGAGGAAGTCAGGGGATATTTTACAATCACGGTGAAGATCCGGCCACAGCTCAAAAATATGCTGGCGCGATTGGGGAAGAAATGTGTGGCGTTGCTGTCCGGCGACAACAATGCAGACAAGGCCAGCATGCAAAAGGTATTTCAGCCGTTTGTGACGTTGCTCTTCAACCAAGACCCGCACGACAAGCTGGCGTTCATCCAAAACCTGCAACAGGACGGCAAAAAAGTGATGATGGTAGGCGACGGCCTCAACGACTCCGGTGCCCTGAAACAAAGCAACGTCGGTCTGGCCATCTCCGACGACAGTGGGATCTTCACCCCCGCTTGCGACGGCATCCTGGATGGCACCCAACTGAACAACCTGGACAAGTTCCTCGACCTGGCCCGCTACTCGTCTATCATCCTGAAAATAGCATTCAGCATCTCGTTCTTTTACAACGCCATCGCCCTGAGCTTTGCCGTCACCGGTCACCTCACGCCGCTGGTCGCGGCGATCCTCATGCCGGTGAGCAGCATCAGTGTGGTGGGTTTTTCAACCCTCGCCGTCAACTTTGTTGCCCGGCGAAAACTTGTACGCGCTTTAACCTGACGCCTATGGGAATCATTATTCTCCTGATCTCGATCAGCCTGGTGATCGCCGTGGGCTTTCTCCTCTCCTTTTTGTGGAGCATGAAAAGCGGCCAGTTCGACGACACCTATTCGCCTTCGGTGCGCATGCTGTTTGAAGACAAACCTGAACCTGAACATCAACCCGAACCTGAATCTCAACCCGAATCTGCTAACGACGAAAAAAAATGAAAGATCAGCACGCATCGGCTCTCCTCAAGAAATATGATCTGCCCACACCCCGCTACACCAGCTACCCCACGGTGCCGGCCTGGGACGACGCGCATTTCACGGAAGAAAAATGGATCGCGTCCGTGCGCCGCGCGTTCGACGAGTCCAACGACGAAAAAGGAATAAGCCTCTATCTTCACCTGCCGTTTTGTGAAAGCCTGTGCACGTATTGCGCCTGCAATACGCGGATCACACGCAACCACACGGTGGAGATACCTTACATACAAACGCTGCTAAAAGAGTGGGAGCATTATAAAAAAATATTCGGACGCAAGCCCGTCATCCGCGAGCTGCACCTCGGCGGTGGCACGCCCACGTTCTTCAGCATCCCAGACCTGCAATGGCTCATCACCTACCTGCTGGAGGGCGTTTCGCTACACGACGATTTTGAATTCAGCTTTGAAGGCCATCCCAACAACACCACAGAAGGACACCTGCGCATGCTCTATGAACTGGGTTTCACGCGCGTGAGCTTTGGTGTTCAGGACCTCGACGAAAAAGTGCAGCACACCATCCACCGCATCCAGCCCTTTGAAAACCTGGAACGCGTCACCGCGCAGGCCCGCGCGATCGGCTACACATCGGTGAGCTTCGACCTGATCTACGGACTCCCCTTCCAAACGCCTTTCACTGTTTCGGACACGATCGACAAGGTGCTTGCCTTGCGGCCCGATCGCTTGTCGTTCTACAGCTATGCACACGTTCCCTGGCTCCGGCCCGGCCAGCGCGGCTATGACGAAGCCGACCTCCCCTCCCAATATCTGAAAAGACATCTGTATGAAGTGGGCCGGCACAAACTACGGAAAGCCGGTTATGCCGACATCGGCATGGATCATTTTGCTTTGCCCACCGACGCATTGTTCAAAGCCCATATCCAAAAAAAGCTTCACCGCAATTTCATGGGCTACACCACCAACGAGACCGACCTGCTGATCGGCCTGGGCGCATCGGCCATCAGCGACTCACATTATGGGTACGCGCAAAATAAGAAGAAGGTCGAAGAATACACCGACGCCATCCGGAAGGAAGGTTCCGCGCTCCTGAAAGGTCACGTGATGACAAACGAAGATCTGCTGATCAAGCAGTGCATTCTTCAGATCAGTTGCCAGGGTGAACTGGATCGCGAACTGCTCGAACAAGTGGTCGACCGGCCCATACTCGATGCGTTGATCGAAATGGAAAAAGAAGGCATCCTCTATTTGTTCGACGGCAGTCTGAAAGTGACCACGGCAGGCCAGCCCTTTATCCGGAACATCTGCCGGGTTTTCGATAAGCGAATGGAACGAATCGAAGAACAGAAAAACATCTTCAGCAAAGCGATCTGAATCAACGGCTCTCAAGAACACTTCGTTGTCGGTGGATTAATTCACTTGCTTGTCGCGATGTATTCGATCTGGGTGATCTCCTGTTTTAGCCACATGAAATCACCCGATTTCAATTTCCAGGTGACTTCACACGCATAGGGTATTTCACGGTTGCTCATTTTCTGATAGCCGGTAACATCCACTTGCCACGTTTCCTTTCGGAACTCCCCTTGAAAATCGCCATAGCGTTCGGCGGAGAAACGCTGCACCAACCCGTTTGGATGGAACGTAAAGGTTCCGGTGGCCGTCACGCCCTTGTAGGTCATCGTGGCCAACGCCTGGTCCGGTGCGACTTCTTCCCAGCGGATGTAATCCATGGTGGCTGCCTCAGGATACCAGATCATTTCACTCAGAAAACGAAGCATCGTTCCCTGGTCGATTTCATTTCCAGTCGCGTTTGCCAAGGTATAGACCGCCATGGGTTTGATCAGCATTTGTCCTTTTCCGTTTGCATATTTATCCCTGCCGGCGATGAAGATCATGGGCGCGGCACTGATCTTCGCCTTCCAGTTAAAGGCCGGTGGGTCGATCGTGCAGAACTGAGTAGCTTGAAAGTCCATCCATTTTCCCCCCGGTGTTGTGCGCATCGCCCCCGACTGTGAAATCCTGATCGCGCGCACCGGTCTGTCAAATGCTCCCGATGCCGTTAGCCATTTCTGGACAACGGCGGGAAGTTCTGCCCTGCGTGAAGAGGCGACTGCAGGTGAGACCAATGCTGAGGTATGAAGCATCGTCGAAACCTCGTCTTCTACGGCTTTGTCAAAATTGGATTGCGCTCCTGCGACGATCAAGATCACCAGGATGATCAGGTTAAGGATCGTGGCGTATTTCGCGTCGTGCCAATACACGATGATCAACCCCTGGGATAGCCCAACGCCACCAATACCGACCATCCAATACCAATCTTTTTGCGCCAGGTACAGGGCCGCCGTGCTCATCAGCAAGCAGCACGCGAACAACCAGAGCAAGCCGGCGGTCTTTGCGGCCAGGGTGGTGAGGGGGATCGTTGTTTTGTGTTTCAGCATGCTGGGAGGTCCCAGGTTCCATTCCTTGGAAAACCCCATCAAGTGGATCAGTCCATGGAGCATGAGCGGGACGGCAAATATCAGGCGGATCATCGGCAGAAGAATTTATACGAACTTAGTCATTCTCCCGGTGGAAAGTCATGAGACGTATCAGCGAGGGATCATGACTTTCATCAGGGAATACCGGGGAGGCTTATTTTACTTTCGCCTTGCGCTAATGGTTGGATGCCTTTGTCAGCATGCACCACAACGCTACACCACCATGAATAGTTACCGTCTCGACCTGCTCCTGTTCTTTATCATTACGCTCATCGCAGAAATCCTCGGCACCCTCGGCGGGTTCGGGTCTTCCATCTTCTTTGTCTCGTTTGCGCAGTTTCTCTATGATTTTAAGACCGTGCTCGTCCTCACCGGGACGCTTCACATTTTCAGCAACATCTCCAAACTGATCCTCTTCCGGAAGACCATCGACTACAAAGTCTTTCTCTGGCTTGGGGTGAGCAGTGTGCTGCTGGCCATCGCCGGCGCCTACCTGACCAGCGTCTTCAGTTTCAGCTACGCGAAGATCATCCTGGGATTGTTCCTGACCGGGCTCAGCACCTTGCTTTATTTTTCACCTGATTTCTTTATCCCGCCTACAAAAACAAATTCCATTCTCAGCGGCAGCCTGGCCGGTTTTCTCGCCGGTTTCGTCGGCACCGGCGGGGCGGTGAGAGGCCTGGCGCTGACATCGTTCAACATGGAGAAAAACTTCTTCGTGGGCACATCCGCCGCCATCGATTTTGGTGTCGACCTCAGCCGGACGTTGATCTACCTCGACCACGATTTTCTCCAGGCCCAATACCTCATCTATATCCCCCTGCTCATGCTCGCGGCGTGGGTGGGTTCGTATCTGGGAAAATTGATGCTGAACCGGATCAATCAAGATCTGTTTCAACGCATCGTGCTGGTGTTGATCTTTCTGACCGGTGTGTCGATGCTGGTGCAGGAAGTGCTGGTCCGTAGCTAAGCCTTCACCGCGCCATTACCCCCTACGCGCTCCATAATATCCTGCATCATTTCCATCTGGACCTTCTGGATTTGGATGAGCTCGTGTTGCTGATGGATCATGAGGTGGTCGATCTTCTCGTGCAAGACCCTGATCTCGAGTTCCGATTTCAGGTTGATCATATAATCTTTCTTGGAGCGCTCCCGGTCCTTTTCCTCCTGCCGGTTCTGGCTCATCATGATCAGCGGCGCCTGCAAGGCGGCAATGCACGACAGGATCAGGTTCAATAAAATAAAGGGATAGGGATCGAACGACCGATTTTGAAACCAAAGAGCATTCAAAACAATCCAGCCGCCCAGGAACACAAAGAAGGTGATGATAAACTTCCAACTGCCCCCGAAAGCCGCGATCCGGTCAGCCATTTTCTGACCTGTCGTTAAAGGCTCATCCTCATTCAATTTGTCGGTGAGGGTGTCTTTGTTCTTTAACGCCTCCAGCACCGTGGCCTCCAACACCGACAATTCGCCCACTTCTTTTGCCAGGTATCCGGCAATATACTTCTGGCGGTACATGTTCAGCTCCGTCAACGCGCAATGATCGCCCGCCTTGAATTGGGGATACTGCGCCTGCATCACCGACAGGATGGGCGATTGAATGGTCTTTGCGGAGATTTTCTCACTTACTGGAAATTCCTTGCGGGAAAGATCGCTGATAAAGGTGTCCATAGCTACCCAAACTGGTTTCACCAAAGATACGGGCAAGACTCCCGATCGTTACCTGACAAAAATCAGGTTTTCTCATGGCAATCGTCACCTCTGAAGGATATACCGGCCAATACTTTTATAACGGAAAATAATCAGGGTAAAACCGATAAATGCTTATGCAAATAGAAAGATTCAGCTACGACAACAAGATCGTGAAGGCATTCATGATCGCCACCGTTGTGTTCGGACTCGTGGGCATGCTCGTTGGGCTAACGGCCGCGATACAACTGGTGTACCCGGTCTTCAACTTTGACCTGCAGTACACCACGTTTGGCCGCATCCGGCCGTTGCACACCAACGCCATCATCTTTGCCTTTGTCGGCAATGCGATGTTTGCCGGGGTTTACTACTCCATGCAGCGCCTGCTCAAGACCCGGATGTTCAGCGACAAGCTTAGCTGGATCCATTTTTGGGGATGGCAACTCATCATCCTGGCCGCGGCCATCACCCTGCCGCTGGGCTACACCACCTCAAAAGAATACGCCGAACTGGAGTGGCCGATCGACATCGCCATCACGCTCATTTGGGTGGCGTTTGGGTGGAACATGATCGGCACCATCATCAAACGCCGGGAGCGTCACATGTATGTGGCCATCTGGTTCTACATCGCCACGTTCATCACGGTGGCCGTGTTGCACGTGGTGAATTCTTTCGAGATCCCCGTCACGTTTTTCAAGAGCTATTCATGGTATGCCGGTGTACAGGACGCCCTGGTGCAATGGTGGTATGGTCACAATGCCGTGGCTTTCTTTCTCACCACTCCCTACCTGGGCATGATGTATTACTTCCTGCCCAAAGCCGCTAACCGGCCCGTGTACTCGTATCGTCTTTCGATCATTCACTTCTGGTCACTCATCTTTATTTACATCTGGGCGGGCCCTCACCATTTGCTGTATACCTCCCTGCCAGATTGGGCGCAATCACTGGGCGTTGTCTTTTCCATCATGCTCATCGCTCCGTCGTGGGGTGGCATGTTGAACGGATTGCTCACGCTGAGAGGAGCCTGGGACCGCGTGCGCGAAGATCCCGTTTTGAAGTTCATGGTGGTGGCCGTCACCGCCTATGGTATGGCCACCTTGGAAGGTCCGCTGTTGTCGTTAAAGAATGTGAACGCCATCGCCCACTTCACCGACTGGATCGTTGCCCACGTGCACGTGGGTGGTTTAGGATGGAACGGCTTTATGATCTTTTCCATCTTGTATTGGATCACCCCGCGCATGTGGAACACCAAGCTGTATTCCACGCGGCTGGCCAACACACACTTCTGGCTGGGAACCCTCGGCATCATTTTCTATGCACTTCCCATGTATGTATCGGGCGTGGTTCAAAGCCTGATGTGGAAAGAGTTCAACCCCGAAGGTTTCCTCGTCTATAAAAATTTCCTGGAAACGACGATGGCCATCTTGCCACTGCATGCCTTGCGCGCCACCGGTGGTGCGTTGTACCTGACGGGCGCGATCATCATGACCTACAACCTGATCAAGACCGCCAATGCCGGAAGCTTCATCGCCAACGAAGACGCCGAAGCCGCTCCGCTCGAGAAAGCGTATGTGGCCACCAGCGGCGGATGGCATCACCGGTTGCTGGAGCACAAGCCCGTCATTTTTACGGTGCTCACCCTGGTCGCCATTCTCATTGGCGGGGCAATTGAAATGATCCCCACGTTCCTCATAAAATCCAATGTGCCTACCATCACCAGCGTTAAACCCTACACGCCACTGGAACTTCACGGGCGTGATATTTATATCCGCGAGGGGTGCGTGAATTGTCATACCCAAATGGTGCGACCCTTCCGTTCGGAGACGGAGCGTTATGGTGAGTATTCAAAATCGGGAGAGTTTGTCTATGACCACCCGTTCCTCTGGGGCTCGAAGCGCACGGGACCGGACCTGGCCCGTCTCAACGGCAAGTATTCCAACACGTGGCACTACAACCACTTGCTGGCACCCGACGCCGTGTCAACCGGATCGATCATGCCGGCCTACCCCTGGCTGTTCGAGCAGTCCATTCAAAAGGAATTGACCCCGGGCAAAATTTCCGCCATGCGAACCCTGGGTGTGCCCTATGAAGCGGGTTATGAAGAAAAAGCCAACGATGATTTGGAACAACAAGCCAGCGCCATCGCCGGCACACTGAAAACCGATGGCATCGAAGTGGCCGAAGACGCCGAGATCATCGCCGTCATCGCCTACCTGCAACGGCTGGGTAAGGACATCAAAGTGGAGACGGCAACTCCGACGTTGGTTAACGAAACCCCTAAAAACTGATTTCCTATGTATAAGAACGTTCTTCAAAACATCGATAACATCGCCATCTGGCCGGTCATATCGTTTGTCATCTTCTTTGTGTTCTTCCTCTGCCTGTTGTGGTGGGTGTTTACGGCCGACAAAAAGATGATCCGAAAAATGAGCGAGATGCCGCTCGAATCCACCGACCCTACACCATCCGAAACCCCGGTATCATGAAAAAGATCGCATTTCTTCTCGCTGGCCTCCTGGCATGCATGGCGGCACACGCACAAGAGCCTACTTCGAAAACGTTTTGGGACGACCCCGTGAACAATCCGGCAACACCGATCTATGTGACGGCAGCCCTTGTCTTTATCGTATTCTTGTTAGTGCTCATCGTTTCCATCATGATGCTGCGGGCCTTTAATACGCTGATCGAGCAAACGGAAAAGGCCAAAGCCAAAGCGATGGGCGTGGCCTACACCCCCCGGCCGTCGTGGTGGTCCACCCTAACCCAGAAGCTAAACAACTCGGTACCCGTTGAACGCGAACAGGACATCGACATGGGACACAGCTTTGATGGCATCCGCGAATTGGACAATCACTTGCCCCCTTGGTGGAAATGGCTTTTCTATAGCACCATTGCCTGGTCTGTGGTATACCTCGTCGTGTTTCACATCTCGTCGAGTCTCCCCTTGTCGCACGACGAATACCAGAATGAAGTGGCTGTGGCCGAACAGGAAAAGCAGAGATTGCTGGCTTCACAACCCCAGGCCGTCATTGACGTCGATAAATTAGAATACACCGCCGACGCGGCCATCATCGGGAAAGGACAAAAGGTGTTTCAGGACAATTGCGTCTCCTGTCACCGGAAAGACGGCGGGGGAAACACCATCGGTCCGAACCTGACAGACGACTATTGGCTGCACGGCAACGGCATCAAAAATGTTTACACCACCGTGAACGGAGGCTTCGTTGAGAAAGGCATGCCTGCCTGGGGAAAAGCCCTCAGTCCTTCCGAAGTGCGTGACGTCACCTTCTTTGTCCTCAGCCTGCACGGCACCAACCCTCCCGACGCCAAGGCGCCACAGGGAGAGTTGGCAAAGCCCGATGCATCACCCAAAACCGACAGTCTGAACGTGAGTGCAGCCCGATAAACAAAAAATAAAATGAAAACCGAAGGCCTCGACCTTTATCAGTATGAAGAAGAGTTCCGCGACAACATTGCCACGGTAGACGAAAAAGGAAAACGCATTTGGATCTATCCCAAAAAGCCATCGGGTCCATTGCACACCTGGCGCATCGTGGTCACGGTGGTGCTGCTGGGACTTTTATTTGGCGGCCCCTTCATCACCCTCAACGGCAGGCCCCTGCTCCTGCTGAATTTCTTTGAGCGACGGTTTGTGATCTTTGGCCAACCGTTCTGGCCCCAGGATTTTGTGTTGCTGGCCATCACGCTGATCACATTTTTTGTTTTCATTATTTTGTTCACCGTGGTCTTTGGCCGCATCTGGTGCGGATGGCTTTGCCCGCAAACGCTCTTCATGGAAATGGTGTTCCGCAAAATAGAGTACTGGATCGAAGGCGACGCCCCTGCACAGCGACGTCTGGACCAGCAGCCCTGGAACATGAACAAGGCATTCAAGAAAATTTCCAAACACGCGATCTTTATCATCATCTCGCTCCTCATCGCGCATACCGTGATGGCGTATATGATCGGTGTTCCGGAAACGTATAAGATCATCACGCACTCGCCGCTCGAAAATCTTTCCGGCTTTACCGCGCTCGTTGTTTTCACCGCCATCTTTTATGGCGTGTATGCAAAGTTCCGCGAGCAGGCTTGCATTGCGGTTTGCCCTTACGGCCGGCTGCAAGGTGTGTTGTTAGTGAAAGACTCCATCGTGGTCGCCTACGACTGGATCCGGGGTGAACCTCGTGGACACATCAAGAAAACCACGGCGCCATCCGCACCCAAAGGCGATTGCATCGATTGTAAATTGTGCGTCCACGTGTGCCCCACCGGCATCGATATCCGCAATGGCACGCAGCTCGAGTGTGTCAACTGCACCGCCTGCATCGACGCCTGCGACGATGTGATGGTGAAGATCGGGAAACCAAAAGGATTGATCCGCTATGCGTCGTATACCTCCATCAAGGAAGGTGTACAAAAACTTTTTACACCCCGCGTGATCGGCTATTCGTTTGTACTCCTGATCCTGGTCGGGATCCTGAGCTTTACCCTGGCCACGCGCTCCGACGTAAAAACCACCGTCCTGAAAGTACCGGGCACGCTCTATCAAAAAACTCCCGACGGCTTCATCACCAACCTCTACAACGTTGAATTCCTGAACAAGACCTTCGACGACATCCACCTGGAGACCCGCGTCGAATCGCCCGCCACGGCCGTGCTGGTGAAAGCCGACGGCAAAGAGATTGTCATCAAGGCCGAGGGGATGGTCAAAGACATATTCTTTATCAAGATCCCGGAAAAAGATGTCGTGAGCGCCCGCACCGTCGTGCGGTTGGGCATTTATGAGAACGGAAAACGCATCGAGACCATCAAAGTAAAATTTATCGGCCCGGTCACAAAATCATCGGATATGAACAGCCGGTTGAAAGATGAACAACGTGATTAACAAAAAAACCAAATCGTATGAACTGGGGTAAATCCATCGTCTTAGCGTTCGTCCTGTTTGCTGCCTTCATTGGCGTGCTGGTGACGGTCTGCGTGCGGCAGGAAGTAAGTTTAGTATCCAAAACCTATTACCAGGAGGAACTGGACTTCCAGGCTCAAATGGATCGTAAGCGGAACACGGAGGCATTGGTCGATCGACCTGACATTCGACTTGGCGAAGGACAGTCCCTGAAGATCACCTTCGCCGGATTTTCCCAGCTTGAAAAAGGTCGTCTCAACCTCTACTCCCCCAGCGACGCCACGCAGGACAAAACCTTCGCCCTGCAGCCCACAACGGCATCCGATCAAATTCTTTCCATCGGGAACTTGAAGAAAGGAAAATACATCGCCCGCATGACCTGGACCATGCACGATAAGGAATTTTATTACGAAACCACACTCTACCTTTGATATGTGGTATACGGCACTCTTGATCGGACTAACGGGGAGCCTGCACTGCGCCGGCATGTGCAGTCCGTTGCTCATGGCCGTGACCAACCTAACCCCGGCGGTGGCCCTGAACAGGGCACTGTATAACGGTGGCCGGATCCTCACCTATGGTTTGCTGGGAGCGGCGGCCAGCAGCGCCGGTTCATTTTTCCCGGTGGCCCGGTATCAGAATATATTGTCCATCGCGTTTGGGATCATCCTCATCCTGGCGGCCGTTCTCCGGATAGAGCGCTTCAACATCCCTGTTCTGATGAAGGGCGCCAACATTATCACGGCCTGGATCAAATCAAAATTTGCTTTCTTCTTAGCCCGGAAGAGTTCCCCCGCGATCTTTCTGATGGGAATGTTGAACGGCTTTCTTCCCTGCGGCATGACCTTGCTGGCGCTCGGCTACTGCATGATGCTGAACGGTCCTGTGGAGGGATTTAATTTTATGTTGTTGTTTGGGGCCGGCACCCTGCCCGTCATGATCGGGCTTGCCCCTGTGATTTTGCTGGGAATAAAGAAATTTAAACTCAGCGTCCAAACGGCCACGACAAGCCTCATGATCCTTTCCGGGGTGATCCTGATCGCCAGGATCTTTATCCACGCCGGCATCGAGGCCAGTCACCACAATGGCGAAATGATCGACATCGTGTTGTGCCGCTAGCGGGCAACGTTCCAACGCACCACCTTCTCGAGTTTTGACTGCGACTTGATCTTGATCTTCCCTCCCTCGATCTCGATCAATCCTTCATCCTTAAAATCCGACAACACCCGAATGACGGACTCTGCCGCCGTGCCCACCATCTTGGCCAGGTCATCGCGGGAGATCTGAATGTTCTCCTTGCTGTCTTTGAGTTGAAGGGCGGTGAGCAACGCATCGGCCGTACGCTGCCGCACAGAATTGTAGGCCAGGTTCACGAGTTGCTTTTCTTTGTCCGCCACCTTTTTGCAGAGCAACGAAATGAAGCTGGCCGAAACATCAGGGCTCTGTAGCAGGGCCAGGAAGTCGGGCTTGGGAATCACTGTCAGCTCCGTGTCCTGCATGGCAATGGCCGACTCCTGGTAGAGGGTGCCCTCCAGGATCGGTTCAAAACCGAAAAAATCGTTAGCATTGACCAGCGCGGTGATGAGTTCTTTGCCATCCGGATGTCCTTTGAATATTTTAACATTGCCCGACTTGACATAATACACGTTCAAAGGCGTGTCGCCCTCGGCAAAGATCTCGCTTTTCTTTTTGAATGATTTGGTCTTCTTGTCCTTGCCCAGGTCTTTCATGTTCAGGACCTGGCGGGCATCCTTCATAAACTGGTCCAGCCCTTCGGCATTCGATTCGTATAGCGCCCGTTGCATGGCGCTTTTCCGAAGCCGGGCTTCGATGGCGTTCAACAGGTCGGTGTCGTCAAAAGGTTTTGTCAGGTAGTCGTCGGCGCCAAGGTTCATGCCCTTTCGGATGTCGATCTTTTCGGTCTTTGCCGTCAGGAAAATAAACGGGATGCTGGCCGTGTCTTCTTTTTTATTGAGAATGTGCAATACACCATAGCCATCCAATTCCGGCATCATGATATCGCAGACGATCAGGTCCGGTTTCTCTTTTTGTGCCAGCTCAACACCCACCTTGCCATTGGGTGCGGTCTTCACGTCGTAGCCGGCAAGCACCAGGATCTCGGATGTGTTTTCCCGGACGTCGGGGTTGTCTTCAATCAAGAGGATCTTTTTCATTTCGGTAGGGGGTTCGTCGAGGTTGGGATGGTCACTTTAAAGAGCGTTCCTTTATTGTATTCGCTGGAGAAGGAAATCGTGCCCTGCAGCAAGTCTATGTATCGCTTCACAATGTTCAACCCCAACCCGGTGCCTTGCACATTGCCGGAATTGCTGGCCCGGAAAAATCGTTCGAACATGTGTTTCTGGTCTTCCTCCGGTATGCCGATCCCCTCGTCCTGCACTTCAAAGAGCACGGACCTCTTTTGGTCGCGGCAAGTGATGTAGATGGACTTGTTCACGTCGGAATACTTGCTGGCATTGGTGATCAGATTGAACAAAATGTTTCGCAGGATCCGGGCGTCGCACACTATTTCGGAGGCTTCCATCGTACAATCCAGGACAATTTGCTGCCCTTCTTTCAGCACCCCGTTCATCTCCTCCTTGATCTCGTCCAAAAATTCCCGCGGATGGATCGTCTCGTTCACCACGTCCACCTTGCCTTCTTCCAATTTTCCCAGCGACAGAAAATCATTCAAAATTCCCGTCAACTGGTTCACCGACGACTTGATGCGCTGCACGTGCTTGTTGATCTTGTCCGACTCGCCCCGTGTGTTATATTGATCGATGAGGGAAGCCGAACTCAGCACGGTGCTCAATGGCGTGCGAAATTCGTGGGAGGCGATGGAAACGAATTTGGTCTTCAGTTCATTCAATTCCCGCTCTTTCTCCAGCGACTTCCGCACTTCTTCTTCCGCCTTCTTTCTTTCGATTACTTCTTCCTCCAATTTCAAAATGGAATTGTTCAGGGCTTCTGTTCTCATCTCCACTTTCTTTTCCAATTCGACGGCGTAGACGATCAGTTGCTCCTCACTTCGCTTTAGTGCGTCTTCCGTTTTTTTACGCATGGAAATATCGCTGATGAAGGCCATGACCAGCAACTCGGATTTCACTTTGGTAAAGCTCAGCGAAATCTCCACCGGGAACTCGGACCCATCCCGTCGCAAAGCCGTCAGGTCGCGGCCTGCACCCATTCGCCTGGGGAAAGGATTGGAATTGAAGGCACTTCTGAAATTTACGTGCCCACTCCGGTAGCGAGCAGGCAACAATTCCTCCATGGCCAACCCGGTGAGCTCGTCGGTGGCATAGCCGAATAACTGTTCCGCTACTGGGTTGGCCACCACGATCTTGCCTCGGGTGTCGACCATGATAATGCCTTCCGACATGCTCTGAAAAATCTCGCGAAACGCTTCGTTGGTGATAAGGCCGGTCTGTGGTGTACCCATAAGCGCAATTTAAGGTCGTAGAGACTATGATGTATGACAAAAATCAGTTTTTTCCTTGACTTTCATCCAAAAATTCTGCCCCGGAACACCGTAGGTTGCAGGGAGAATTTTCATTTTAACATGCTATGACCAAGGGCATACTTTGCACCATCGACTTCTCGGAAGCCTCCCGGCAGGCGCTCAAATGGGCGGTCCAATTTTCGAAAACGCAAGGCAGCGACCTGACCATCCTGTATACTTACCGGCTCACCAAAAATATGACCGGCGAAGCGGTGGTCTGGAAGAAAAAAATGGAGGAAGAGGCGCTACAAAAATTCGCAGCCTTTGAAAATGATTGGCTGAAGACGGCCGGCATAAAATACGATTTCAAAATCGAGGTTGGCTTCGTAGCCGACCGGATCGAAGACCACACGCAAAAAAGCGAAATCAGTTTCCTGGTCATGGACAAAAACATGTGTTCCAAGAGCAAGGATACCTTTGATGATCTGATGGAACACATGAAGGTGCCGCTGGTCATTGTTCCTTAGCCGGGCGGGCCATCCAAAATCAAGCCGTTACCCCGTTTACACAACGCAATCTGGCGGTTAATCGAGTGCTGTCAGCAAATCCGTGAGGTCAAGGGGATTGGTGAACATGACGATCGTTCCATCGGCATGGTAGGTCCAGCGTTCCTTGGGCCGGTCCCAATAGAGTTCCACGCCATTGTTGTCCGGGTCATTTAGATAGAGCGCTTCCGACACACCATGGTCGCTGGCGCCCGTCAGCGGGTAGTTGGCCTTTCTCAGCCGGTCGTAGATCATCGCCAGGTCCCTTCTGGTCGGGTAAACAATCGCCGTGTGAAAAAGACCGACGCCGTCTCTTTTTGAAGGTGGGGCGTTCTTGCTGAACCAGGTGTTCAAGCCAATGTGATGATGGTATCCACCGGCGGAAATAAATGCCGCCTGATCGCCATACGTCGTGGTCAATTCAAACCCAAGGAGATCGCAGTAAAACGCCAGGGCCCGTTCAATGCTGGAGACCTTCAAATGGACGTGGCCAATGCGGGTTTGGGCGGGTATGGTGTAATCTTGTTTCATACAAATCTAGTTAATACCGTGAGCCCTCCTCGGGGGAGAAATCTTTGTTGAATAAGTCTTCGTTCTGTAAGTTAAGAAGTCACGCGCATATTCCGTCTGCCTTATCGATTAGTATCCCTAGTCTATGCACACATCTTTTGAAGACTGGCGCAAGTAAATGAATAACCCTGGCCTTTAGGCCAGGGTTAAGGCAATACACATCCCGTCCGCCGGCTGGCGGACTGACCATGCCGGGGGAAAGGTGGAGGATGGTGGATGAAGATATATGTATGTGTCCGTTACTCGTTAGTCGGAAAGTCAGGGCTAAAGCCCGCTGATATCTTCGTTGGGAGTCCCCGGCCTAAAGGCCGGGGTTATTCATTCATTCATTTGTGCTTTACTTCGAAAAATATGTGATAGACAAGTCTAAAGCCCTGGGGTTACAAAAAAAAGACTGCCCTTTTGAGACAGCCTGTTTTTTTATTTAAAACCTCACTCCTACTTTGGCGCCTGGTTGCTATTAAATATATCCTTGTACATTTTCCATCCCTCCTTAGTCTTCTTCCACAACACGAGGTACTTCCCTTCGTCGTATAATTTTCCATTGGCGTCGAACATTTGGGAAAGACCTTCCTCGGTCACGTATTCAACGCCATCTCCGTAAACATTGGTCGTGGTGAACTTTCCACTCTTTAGTCCCACCACTTCATACCCTTCCTTAAAAAACTTCCCAATGGCCGCGCGACCACAAAATGCAGTTGGCGCTGCCCCCGGCACCAAGAGGCAGGCATCCTCGGTATACAGGTTGACCAGTGATCCGTCATTTTTTGCGTACAAGACAAAATATTTTGCGTTGCTTTCAGCGATCGCTCTCTTAGCTTCCTCCAGCGAAGACTGCGGTTTGGATTGTCCATTACAAAGTGTGAACGATATCGAGGTAGCCAATAGTATGGGATAGAATAATACTTTCATGATTTCTTAGGGTTATTTTGATTTACTAAAACCGACTCACAAAGCCGCACCGAATTGCAGGGCGACCTTGGGTATCTTATTAAATAACTGATTCCTCATCTCGTTCGCATTCTCCAGCGCCCGCTTGCCCGCAGCCGTCAGAAGAAATACGCGCTTTCTGCGACCGCCGCGTTCGCCGGTCGGGTCGCTCATTTTAGACTTCAAGAACCCTTTTTCTTCCAGGCGGCTCAATACCGTGTGCACTGCGCTGATGTTAAGGTCGCGGCCGGTCTGGTTCTTGATCTCATCCATCACGGCGACACCATACGCATCCTGATACAAAATGCCTACGATGAGCAACACGATCTCTTCCAATTCTCCCAGGTACGTTCCTTTCATAATCGATTCATAAAAATTATTCTGAACTATTCTCGTTTCAATACTTCCGCGGGGTTGCTGTTGGCCGAGCGGATGGCCTGATAGCTGATCGTAAACAAAGCAATCCCCACGGCCACCAAGGCCGACAAGGCAAACAATCCAAAGTTGATGTTCACCTGGTAGGCAAAACTTTCCAGCCACCGCTTCATCACAAAGTAGGCCAGCGGGAGCGCGACCACGTTGGCGATCAGGATCATGCCAAAGAAATGTTTGGAGAACAACACAAAGATGTGGGCATTGGAGCCGCCCAATACTTTGCGGATGCTCATTTCCTTCTTGCGCTGCTCCGCCGTGTAGGTCGACAACCCAAACAGACCGAGGCACGCCACCAGGATGGAGAGCCCCGAGAAGACCACCGCGATCTTGCTCATCTTGGTCTCGGCCTTGTAGAGTTTTTCGAGATCACTGTCCAGGAAGAAATATTCAAAGGGCCAGCCGGGGATTTGCGCTTTCCATTGTTGTGAGAGCCAGGCGATGGTGCCCGGAACATCCTCGCCGGTGATGCGCACCGCCATATACTTGATCCGGACATCAAAGGCCCGCAGCGTCGTGTTCAATTGCAGCACCAGCGGACGGATCGGCTGGTGACGGGAGGTGAAATTGAAATCCTTCACCACACCGATGATCTTGTGTGTAGGAATATTATCAAACTTCTTACCGATCGCATCTTCATTCGACCCCCACCCCATTTGCTTCACAAAGGTTTCGTTCACGACCAGCGCCAGCGAGTCGTCCGTGCGCACGTCTTCCGAAAAATCACGGCCGGCCACCATGGGGATATCGAATGTCTTTGTGAAATCATGACGCACGGTCAGACGCGGGAAAGGTCTGGAGTCTTCCTGGCCTTCAAAAATATAATTCCCCACCTGGTGTTTGGCACCCAGCACTTCTTCCAGGGCGGTGACGCTGACCGTATTCCGGTTCCTCAAAAATTCGTTCTTCAAGGCTTCATAATTCTGCGCCACGGGCGAACGCGTCACCGGGATCATCACCACATTTTCGCGTGTAAAACCCGTGTCACTTTTACGAAGCATATTCAATTGATCCATCGCCACACCGGTGCCCACCAGCAGAACGATCGACAACGTGAACTGCACCACCACCAACGCCCTCCGGAACATGCCGCCGCTCTCGCGGTTGGGGCTCGCCTTCAACGCCGTGATGGGTTTGAACGACGACAGCACAAAGGCAGGGTATATTCCTGAAATGATGCCCACCACCAGGGGAAGCAACGTGAGCACGCCAATATAAAAAGGCTCGAGGAGCACGATCGTCTTCACGCTCATCTCGGCAAAGACGTTGAATACCGGGAGCAAAAGCACGACGATCGCGATCGCAATCACAACCGACAATAAACAAAGCAAGATCGATTCGAACAGAAACTGTCCAATCAATTGCATCCGTTGCCCACCCAGGGTCTTGCGCATGCCGACCTCTTTCGCGCGGTTTGCTGCACGGGCGGTGCTGAGGTTGACAAAATTTATACAGGCGATGAGCAACACAAAGATGGCAATGGAACCAAAGACATAGAGCGTCGTCAGACTGCTGTTGGGTTGGATCTCATAGTCCATGTGGGACTTCAAATGGATATCCGTCATCGGGAACAACTCCATCGTGACGTCGTTGCGGACAAACTCGGGGAAATATTTTTTGACAAATGCGGGCATGGCCGCCTGCAATGCGGGGGCGTCGCGTTTATCGCGCAAGAGCAAGTAGGTCCAGCACGGGTTCCAATACCAATGCCAACGTTGGGGAACACGGGGATCGTAAACCTCGTCGAAGGTCCGGAGCGAGATCAGGCAATCAAATTGGAAGTGGGTGTTGAGCGGAATGTCCCGCATCACGCCCGTTACCAGCAGGTTGGTGTTGCCCTGGAATTTTAGATACTTTCCCATGGCGTTTTCGCCATCGAAATATTTCTTCGCCATGCTTTCGGTGAGCACGATGGTTTCCGGTTTGTTCAGGGCCGTCTTTGGATCACCCTCGATCAACGGAAAATCAAACACATCAAAGACGGTGGAGTCGGTGCTGAATACGCGCGACTCGTTAAATTCCTTTTTGTTATCGATCGTGGCCATCGCCAGCGTAGGCGCCTGAAAATTGAAGAACCTCACGGCCTTCTCGATCTGTGCCCCGTGGTCGTTCACCAGCGCCTCGGCCACCGGGAAAGGCTGGCTCGCCGAGCGCTCGCCCACGCCGTCCGACTGCAATATCTCGTGAATGCGATAAATTCGGTCGGCCTTGCTGTGCATGCGATCGAAACTGTATTCATTCTTTATATAGAGGCTGATCAAAAGAAAACAGGCGATGCCGATGGCAAGCCCGAACACATTGAGAAATGAATAGCCTTTCTCCTTGAGAAAGCCGCGCTTGAATACGGTGAAATAATTCCGGTACATCATAAGGCCTGCATGGGGTTGAGACGACGATCGCTTGATGTTTGACCATTTGAAAAATCGTAGGACATTCCACATATATTGAATGTCGGCGATCCTCCGGCCCCTATTCTTCAACGCGCGACCATACAGCTCATACGCATCTCCCTGGATCTCTTCCAGCAAAGAAGGATTGCAATACCACTCCAGGAAGCGGTCGGCCCATTTAGGAGGAGAAACCTTGATCATATTATTTACAAACGTGAAAGTAATATATTTGTTTCATATTTGTAAATAAAAAAGGCAAAAAAATCGATGGTCATTAAATAGAAAAAGCCTTTGCTGCAAACTTGCAAGCAAAGGCTCCGATCGGTGAGACCCGTTCCCACTATGTCTCTAACCTATTCACCGATCGTTTTTGTTGATGTCACACCATTAAAGGTTATGGTGATCGTCTTATTGGTACACGTTCCGTCGCCGAAATCCACTTGCACGGTGTCGGTGCGGTATACCGTCTCCAGTTTTCCGCTCACGGGACCCCTGCGGCGATTTCCACAAGCCACATTTTCAACCAGTGGTGCATTGGTTTTGTGCGAATAGATCACGGTGCCATCGGTGGTAACGACCTTTGCGTCCACCGTGGTGGTGATTGTTCCGCTGGTGGGTTTTAGCGTGGTTTCATCCAGTGTTATGTCGGAGACCCTTGATTTCTCCGAGGTCCACGTGGCCACCGTTCCATCGGCCAGAGTAATTTTGCCGTCGGCTACGGAGGTAGTTGACGTTCCGGAACCCGTGGACGAATCAAAGGTGGAGACACGCGTCTTTGTTCCCGCGATCCCAATGCCGTTGACTTTATAATTGTCAAAGGTGGTCACTTCCGTTTTTGTTGCGCCCGACACACTGCGGGTGATCACTATTTTTCCGGAGCGGGTAATTTTCACCGTATCGCGTCTGAAGGTCACTCCACTCCCAAAATCAATGACAGTTTTCGCAATGGTGGCCAGCAGCGAATCGTAGACGGGAAATTGGTGTCCACTGAAGCTGCATCCCTGCGGGCCATCGGTCGCCGAAATGGGCAGGCTCACGGTTTCACCGGCAGCGTTGTAGTTGGTAATGGTTGCGCCCCCACTCTTCGAAATCCGCAAGCCGCGGAAATCACTGGCACTTTCGGCATCGACAATGGCCAGGAGTTCATCCGTTGGCGCAAGCAAACTTAGTCCATCCAGGATCCCATTGTGCCGGCCGTTGCCTCTGCGACCGTTGGGGCCGGGCCGGCAATTGATCGCGGCCGCGCTGTCGCTGCTGCTCCCCACAATTTCAAAACTGGTGCCGCTGGCCAACTGTCCCGACGTTTGCGCGAGGTCAACGACGGTCTGGTCCAGGCTGGTGTCGTTGTTGCTGTCACTGTTGAGGCCATCCGTACTGCATCCCGCGGCCAGCAAGAATATGGCGACGCACCATAAGAACATTTTTATCAGGTTCATAAATCTCTGTTTGTTTTACCTCTATACGCCTAAAGTACAGGGTAATTGTGCGCGACGCCGGACTAATCGACATCTGGCGACAATGTGCCGATGAACGATGAATGACCGGCAACTTCATTCCACTCCAAACAGGGTCTATTCCTGCCAGAACTTCACCCCCATCAACCGACAACGCTCAACCAAGGCCAGCGTCTTTTGGTATTCATATTGGATCTGGCTCAAAAAGGCGCGCTGAAGATTCGTGCTGGCGTTGATCAAATCGAGGTAAGTCGCCACTCCCTGTTTGTAGCGCACCTGCGTGAGACGCGATGTTTCCTTTGCCACGGTGATCTGGCCCTCGGAATTTTTTATCTGTTGGTCGTACGCCTTGATATCGGCTTGCACGGACTCCAGATCCTTTTGCAGCGTCGAGATCGTATTGTTCCTTGAGATCTCGCTGAGTTGAGCACTCTTGCGGGCGATCGAAATGTTCTGACGCACGCGCCCGCCCTGGAAGATGGGAAACACCAGGGTAGCGCCGGCCAGCACGTTGAAACGAAGTTCTTCGATGTTTGGCTGATAAGCGTTTTTGTATCCGGCGTTTGCCTGGAGGCTGAGGTTGGGAAGCCTGTTGCTGGAAGATAATTTCAAATCTGCTTCGGCCGCTGCGATTCGTTGGGTAGCGGCAATGACATTCGGATTGTTGCTAAAGTCGGCGCCTTCCGGCTCGTACGTGAAATCAAAATCCTTCCCGGCAGGCGACGCCGGTTCACCCGTGGTATACCGCATCAACGAGACCTGACGATCATACTGACGTTGAAATTCTACCTTCCGGTTTTCTTCCTGGTCAATATTATTTTCCATCGTTGAAAGGTCGATCTGAAGCGCGTCGCCTGACCGGATCCGGCCTTCGATCATTTTCTTGTTGTTTTGGTAATAGGCAATGGCCGAATCCTGAACTTCAATGGACTTCCGCAGGTAGATCATCGCATAATATATCGTCGCCACCTGGGAAGCCACCTGAAACCTTGCGGCTTCGGTATTTTGATGTGCCACCAGCACATCTGCCTTTGCTTTCTCGATCTGCGCTTTTGTGCGGCCAAAATCCCAGAGGGTCTGATTCAGCCCGACATTGAAATTATAGTTGTCGTGTGGCTGGAATTGTAAAAGCTTGTTCTCTGTCGCGCTGATCGGAATTTGCACCTGCCCCACGGGATTAACATAGCTGTACACCGCGTTGCCATTGATGTTGGGCAAATAATTACTTTTGGCAACGTCCACGCGCATCGATGTGATGCTTTCAGAGGCATTCAATTCCTGGACACTCGGAAAATAATTCAGCGAATGCCGGATCATTCCGCTTAATTCGGAATTGGCTTGTCCGAAAGTGGCGCCGGAAGCAAAAATAAAAACAGCAATAATTACTTTTCTCATAAGGTGTGGTATAAAAAAGCTTAATGACTTTCTTCTTGTACTTTCTGAAGCGTGGACTTGTCCATCTTCTGGGTTCTCAGCATGAATAAAAACGGGATCGCGCAAACAAAAAACAACGAGATCAAAATGAATCCGTCGAGGTACGCCATCAGGTAACTCTGTTTCACGATCGCGAGGTCGAGGATCTTGTAACTTCCCTCGACCGCGGTGACGGGATCAACGCCACCCTGGATCAGTCCGGCTTTTGTCTGCGCCAGCCGCTGGATCATGATGGGGTCGTTGGGCTGCAGGTTGCTCACGAGGTCGTTCCGGTGCAAGGCGAACCGGTTGGTGATGTGGGTGTTCATCACGGCAATTCCAAACGCGCCGCCAAGCTGACGGATCATGTTGGTGAGCGCAATACCCGAAGGCATTTGCTGAGGCGTTAAACCAACGACCGCCTGATTGATCAGGGGCACCATCAAACACGCCGTTCCAAAACCGCGGAAGATCTGCGGCCAGAAAAAGAATGCCAGCCCTGCATCGGGACTCGCCATCGCCGACGTGTAGCCGTGAAGGATAAAACAGGTAAACCCAATGATCACATACACCAGCGGCGGTGTGCCTGACGAAAGTGTCTTGCCAATGATCGGCATGATGAAAATAGCCACCATCGCACTCGGCACCAGTCCCAGTCCTGCGTCGGTAGGTGTATACCCCAGGACACGCTGCACCAGCACCGGGAAAATAAATACGGACCCAAACAAACCAAACCCCACCGCGAAGGTCAGAATGTTGCTGGCGGCGAGGTTCCGGTTCTTTAACAAACTCAACTGGATCATGGGATTTGCAATCGTGAGCTGTCGCCAGATAAAAGCGATCAATCCGCCGGCGGCCAGTGCGGTCATGATGACAATGGTGTTGTCGGTAAACCAGTCGTCGGATTGTCCGCGTTCCAAAACATATTGCAGGCTGCCGATGCCGACGGCCAGCATGGCAATTCCAGCGAAATCAATTTTTGGTTTCACCCGGTTTGGATCTTTTTCTTCATCCGTTTCGGTGACGAAGCGCATGGTCAGCAACGATGCTGCAATCCCGAAAGGGATGTTAATGTTAAAGATCAGTGACCAATGATAATTTTCAACGATGATCCCTCCCAGGATCGGACCGATCGTTGGACCCAGCACGATCCCCATGCCAAACATACCGCCTGCAATCGCCCGTTTCTCCGGTGGAAATGCGTCAAATAAAATTCCCTGCGATGTGGAGAGCAATGCACCGCCACCGATGCCCTGGACAAAACGCCAGATCACCAGCATCTCCAGACTTCCGGCCTGCCCGCACAACCACGACGCTATTGTGAACAAAATAATTGACCCTAAATAATATCGCTTTCTTCCAAAGAGCTTGGCAAAAAATCCCGTCAGTGGAATAATGATCACGTTCGCGATGGCATAGGCGGTGATCACCCAGGCGGTGTCCTCAATGGTAGCGCCAAGGTTTCCGCTGATGTCCGCCAACGCCACATTGACAATCGACGTATCGATCAGTTCCATGATCGCAGCCGAGATCGTCGTGATGACAATAATAGTCCTCGCAAAACCGGTAACCTGATTCGACATGGTTTGTATCTGTTTTATCTGAAATGTCCGTTCTAATCCAAGTTCAACATCGGGTACTAGTCAACCTTCACTTCAACATCCACACTCAGCCCTGCTTTCAGAATATTCTTATAGTCCTCCGCTTTATCAATTTCGATCTTGACCGGAACGCGTTGGGTTACTTTGACAAAGTTTCCCGTTGAGTTATCGGGGGGCAACAACGAGAACTTTGCGCCGGTAGCCAGACTGAAGGACAAAACTTTTCCCTTGATCGGCGTGTCGCGGTAGCCATCGAGTGTGATCTCCACTTCCTGGCCTTCTTTCATTTTTTCGATTTGTGTCTCCTTGAAGTTCGCGACGATCCAATACTTTTCGTCGTTCACGATCGTAAACAGGGTTTGTCCGGGCTGAACGTATTGTCCGACTTCCAGGCTCAGCTTGCCAATGCGGCCGGTGGCCGGGGCTTTGATGTTGCAATACGACAACTTCAGCTTTGCCTGATCGACAGCCGCTTTGCGGGTTTCGATCAGCGCATTTATTTTCTGGATCTGTGCCTGAGCGATCGACACTTGCGTAGCCGCATAGTTCACTTGCTCTGCATTCGCAGTGTATTGCTTGCTGGTCGATTCGTAGTTAGAACGACTATCATCAAGTTGTTTTTGTGTGATGGCACCTTCTTTGAAAAGCGCTTCATCGCGGGCGAGATCGGTCGTTGCTTTGTCTTTGCGTGTACGCTGAACGTCGGCATTGGCACTGGCTACTCTTTTATTGGCAGCAGCATTCAACAAGGCCGCGTTTGCATTGGCCATGTCGGCCTGCGCGTTCTGCAACTCGGCCTGCGCCTGCACCAGGGAAAGCCTCAGTTCCTCCGGGTCGATGGTGATCAGCGCCTCGCCTGCAGCGACCTTGCCATAGTCATCCACACGCAATGAATCGATGTACCCGGCCACCCGCGCAATGACGGGGATGGAGCGTGACTCAACCTGGGCGTTGTCCGTACTCTCGTACTTCCAACTGTGGAGCAAGGTCCGGACACCAAAGAATGCCAAAACCAAAACGATGAAGGCGATGATAAAAGGAGCAAATTTTTTCTTTGCGGGTGCAGATGTGTTTTCCATAGGGTATCAATTGTGGGCCTAAAGGTAAACCAAGTTGACCATTAAAGTCAACCTTGTTGACTATTGTTTTTTTAGTATTTTTGTATCAGAAAACTTCAACATGAACGCACTGGACAAACAATTGATTGAAACTGAGCACGTTAAGACCGGCAATTGGGTTAAACTGATTTCCATTTTGAAGCATCAGTTTAACGAATGGGCGACAGCAGCGCTGGCAAAAGAAGGGTTTGACGACTTTAAGATGGTCTATATGCCCGTTTTAATGAACATCTCGCCGGAAGGGTCGAATAACACAGAACTGGCATCCCATGCGCGGGTGACGAAGCAGGCGATGAGCAAAGTGGCACAAGAGCTGCAAAAGCTGGGGTACATTAAGGCAAAGGCAGATCCACGCGACAAGCGGAGCACCACGATCACCCTGACCGACCGCGGCAAGCGGCTGGTGATCAAGGTACGGTTGAGTATTTGCAGTCTTACGGAAGAGTACCGCGGCATGTTCAAAGCGGCCGATTTTGATAAGGCTACCGAAATCCTCAAAAAGATCATAGAGTATAATGATCAGGAACTTCTTCACCGGAAGTGAGTTTTACGGTTTCCCCTGACCTACCCATCGCAATCATACTTCTATTCTGTTCACAATCCCCTATATTTAATGGTGAACATTAATTAACACCCATGCCTCATATAACCATACCCGAAGGAATACCCGGCATACGCGGTCCCCTGTCGCTCCGGCCGGATGTGGCCAAACCGTTGAGTGAATTCACGGAACTTTTGATGCGTGGCGAAAACTCGCTTACCCGAGGAGAACGCGAGCTTATCGCCACGGTTGTCTCGGCCCGGAACAATTGTTTCTTTTGTGAGCAAGCGCACGGCGCCGTGGCACAACATTATCTGCAATGCGACACAAAGGCGATGGACGACTTGAAAGAAAATTTTCAATCGTCAAACCTATCGGAAAAGATGAAGGCGTTGCTGGCGATTGCTTCCCAGGTTCAACAAAGCGGCAAAAGTGTGACACCTGCCTCGGTACAAGAGGCTTATCATGCCGGGGCAACCGAACGCGAAGTGCACGACACCGTGTTGATTGCCGCAGCCTTCTGCATGTTCAACCGTTACGTCGATGGATTGGATACGTGGGCCCCACAAGACCGGGACTTTTATATCGGCCGCGCCCAACAAGCAGCCGAAACCGGCTATACTGTGGCTCCTTTGAAAAAGTAGAGGGCGGGTCAAGTTGAATGTATATTAATGAATAACCCCGGCCTTTAGGCCGGGGTTATCGACTCCCGTTTCAGCAGGGCTTTAGCCCTCGCCTTTCAGGCCGGGGCCCGCAATAATTCGTGATGGTTATCGAATAGCCAACGTAACGTTCCCACTGGTCTGAACATTCACCGGAACGCCGCCGCCATTGATCTTTCCATTGATGTTGTCTTCGTCCATTTCTCCGGTGAAGTTGCTGAGGTTGTTGGTCTTGATCTTATTGCCCCGCAGCTTCAGGTTGAGACCTTGGTTGCCCGGTAGCGACAGGTTAACATTTCCCCCTGAGTTCGAAACCGTAACAAACTTGCCCAGTTGGCTGATCTCCACTTCCATGTTGCCGCCGCTGGTAGAAGCATCGACACTGCAAGCCAGGGCACGCAACGTTACGCCCCCGCCGGACGTGTGGGCCGTGAGTTGGCCTTTGATGTTGTCGCCGCGCACAGGCCCGCCGCTGGTTTCGGCTTCGATAGTGCCATCCAACCGGTTCAGATCGATTCCTCCTCCTGAAGTATTCAACCGGATCTGACCGCTGCAATCATCTACGTCGATGCCGCCGCCACTGGTAGACAGCACGATGTCGCCACCCGAGTCGGTCAGGTTGATGCCGCCGCCCGATGTTTTGCCGCGGACAGTTCCCGTGAGTTTTTTGAGTTCAAGCCCGCCACCACTGGTTGAAAAATTATGCGTGCCCGACAAATTGGTGAGGTCAATACCACCGCCGCTGGTGTTGAGGTCGGTGGAAACATTTTGAGGAACGTAGATCTTGAAAGAAATATTCAGCCCTTGTTTCCAATTCATGTTGTTGTGTTTCGGTTCGGCAACGGCCGTAACTTTATGGCCTGAAACCGACACATCGAGGTTGTAGTCTTCCAATCTTTTTTTGATCTCCTCTTTGGAAAGCGTGTTCCGGTTGTTGTTTCCCGTGATGTATACTTCAATGCGTGTTTCACTGACACTAACTCCCGAAACGGCAATGCCGCCGCCGGACGTCCGGGCATAAACATCGTTCACCGCATCATTCGACAAAGATTTCGTCATGTAGGGGCTATCTTGCGCCAGGCTGGCCGTCCAAACGGTTAGCGCGACAAAAAGGGTGAGCATTTTTTTCATGGTTATAAAATAAGGTGTTTAGTTGATCCGGTCCGTCCATCCCAATCCAATCCATATGCCACGCTCAAAACAGCCCTCAACGGCGCTGTGGGGATGGTGACGTTCTTCCAATGTCCATTTTCAAAGTCCAATGAGCGAATCCGGACAGTGTCGTTGGATTAGGTTGGAGATGTTGGTCTAAAGACTTTCAGCAGATCTAAAAGGTTGCACGCGATTCCGGAGGCGCTCCTAATTTTTCACCCTGACGGTCGAAACACAACGAACCGGCACACCCTTTTGCGTAATGCCTTCGATGGTAATGACGTACATACCCGGTTGATCGGCAGCGAAAAAAGAAACGGTCGCTTCGCCTGTCGTGGCATCGGTTTCCACGGTGGGGTTCCAATATAGTGTAGACCGCCGATCGGTTTTCTTTTCAGCGGGCTGATCGCGCTCGTAGTCGGGCGACGCGAAAATGTCGGCATAGGAGTATCCGGGGACTTTTAGAACGGGAACATTTTTCTTGAGCTGTTCCTGGACGGTGCCGTGCTTGGTGTAAAAAGCCAGTATACCGCTGCCGCCCACGGAACCAAACAAGTTGGCGGCACCTTCTTTCAACTCGATCGACTCGATGGTGGCAGGATCGATCGCGGAGATGATATTCGCCGGCCGGCCGCTCATGATCGCATCGTCTACGGTCACCAACACTTCGGCGGGCATCTTGAGCGATATTTGGCGCTGTATATACACAACCCAACGCAGCCCCTCCCCCTCACTGGCCATTTCGCGCACCACCAACCCGGGAAATTTTCCAGGGAGGGTTTGCAATAGATTACCATAGCTGGCATTGATATCTTTCGCCAACAAGACATGGTCAGGCTTGCCATACGGACGCCGGCTCCGGTCAAATTGCGCAGGGTTTGTTTTGTCACCTTTCACTTCGATGGTCGTCAAGAGTTTGGGCTGTGGCGCTTCATATTCCGGAAAAATTCGTTGTGGGGTGTTTGATGCTGTGGTCGACAGGTGTTTTGTATTATTTGTGGAAGTGATCTTCGCCGGCTCCCGCTGGATCAGGATGGCCTTCCCAAATAATTTTCCGCCGGGCCGCTGACTGTTGACCGTGAATATCGCTGTGTCATAAAAATATAGATCGGCGACCGAAAAGAAACCCTTGGCGTCGGCATGCGCCGCGGCAAAACCTTTTGGTCTCAACTGAAAAATATTCAGATCGGCCTCTTCGGCACGCCCCTGGTCGTTTAAAAAGAGTCCCGAAAAGGTGATGCCACGTTCGGTGACAAATCTTTTTTGGAACCGCAGCCCTTTTTTGTTCTCACGGGCTGAAAAGGTCTCGACAATGTTATCGTTCAGTTTTACATCAGCAACCTGTGCGGAATCCACCACCGACACAGAAAGATTGGCAAGCCATGGCGTCTCGTCTTCATCGGTCGCCACGATCTTCAGACTGATTTTCTCACGGGGTTTGTAGAAAGACTTGTCCGCCTCCACGATAAGCATCTGATGCTTCATGACCGCCTCTTCCTGGTGCTGCGAAACTGCGCGCTCCAGGCTATTCAGCACCGGCAGGGTTCTTTCATAAAGATTGTCGTCGCCAAAATTCCGGTTGTAGTTTGTATAGGCCCGGAGATGATACACTTGCGAGTCCAGGGTGTCCTGAAGATGAATGTTGTTTTGAAACCCGCGATCAACAATTTCACAAATTTTGCCGCAGACAACCGACTTGGTTGTCTTGTCGATCAACTCGACATACACCGTGCGACTCGCACTATCCTGTACGACCGACGCTGGATAATTCACATAACCTTTAAACCAGACCGTCTCGCCCGGATAGTAATAGGGTTTGTCCGTTTGTACATAGATCTGTTCCGGTGCGGGAAGGTCATCCTCTTCTACTGTCCCTGCCTTCGGCGCGGCAGCATCCGGTCTGAAGTCGATGGGCAACATGTCGGCCACCCGGTTATAGCTCATCTCGCCGCTCACGATCACGTCGGTGGGCACCAGCGGGTAGCCTTCCCGGTTCACCACGACGTACTTCTTTTTCAGGGTCATCCAACTCACCTTTCCGGCCACGTCCTGGTAGGTGCGTGTCGTTGCTTTGTCTTTCGTGTAGTGGATCTCCGTTCTTCCATTCAATGCGATGCGATAAAACCCGGGCTTGTCGGCAGACACCAGCTTGGTGGTGTCATAGTAGGCAACGGATTTTCCCAGTTCGGTTTTAAAGTCGGCCGAACGCGTCGTCGTGCCGCGGTAGCCCTCGCGTTCTTCATACAACTCAAAACCCTCGCCGGCAATGCGGTGATCGATCATGGATTTAAAAAGATGGTGGTCGGAGTGATCGTAGGCTCGTGCGCGATTAAGTTGCCATTTCTTGTTCACCTTCTCGTCGCCACTCTGTAAGACGATAAACTGGACGTTGCCCACAATGGCATAGGCTCCGCCCTCGGACCAAAAGCTGGTCAGGTAAAATTTCAGTTTGTAGCCCATGCCCTGGTTGTCGAGTTCGATCGGCGCCGAGGCCGTTGCCAAAAATTTCTTCCCCGATTTGTCTTCCGGAAAATCGATCACCCAGGGATTCAAAATGGAACACGAGGCCGCCAGTTTGTCTTCACCCAAAAATATTTTTTTGAATTTCTTAAGATCTTTTTCCCAGGCCTTGTCATGCCCTGCCGACACTTGCACCTCGGCCAGCATCTGTTCCGAAGGCACCAGCGCGGTTTGCCTGAGAGCGATGTCTTCGCCGGCAACGGTGATCTTCGTCTTGTAGGTCTGGTAGCCCACAAAGGAAAAAATGAGCTCATAACTACCCGGTTGTTTGATGGCCCTCAGCTGGAAGTTTCCCGCACTGTCGGTGACCGTGCCCAGGGTCGTGTTGTTCAGAAAAACGCTGACGAAGGCGATGGGTGCCTGTGATCTGGAATCCACCACTTTTCCAGAGAGGGATTGGGCTGAAGCGCCGTGGGTAAGAAAAATTACGAGCAGCAAGCTCCACAACGGCGAGCGCATGGGTGGTTTAGGTTAGACCACTAAATATACATTGCTGCCGACTGCGGCGCAAGCTGCTCGCAGACCCGTGTGATGACAGGCCGGTTTCCTATTGAGGCCGGACCTGGTTCTCAATAAAATTCCGAAACGCAACCGCCACTTCTTCCAAAATGGCCGGCGATGTTTTCGAAGCGTCATCACGCTTCATGTGAAAGTAGGGATGGCTATAGGCTGCTCCGGCCACGTTCGGATAGCCTTTGTCGATCACGTAGATCAATTCGCCGCCCGCGCGTTGTGTCGTCGGCCATTTATTGCCCGATACATCTTTAAAGGCATCCTGGAAAGACGTCGCGACAGCGCTACTGTAGAAAAAATTCCGGTTGGCGTCCACTTTGTCTTCTTTGACCAATCCCGATGGCGTGGCCTTCCATGCCAGCGTTGCAATGCCGGCGCCGAGATGGACCCACAATTTTGTTTTGTCCACCGGCGGGGCGCCACCGTCGAGAAATGCCTTCGCTCCCCAACCGCCGAGCTCGTGGCCCGAGTTGCCGGTGAATACAAATGTGTAGGGCAATTTCTTTGCCGCTGCCCACTGCGCCAGGGCCAGCCAGGTAGCAACACCCGGTCCGCGTTCACCACCACAACCAAACCATCCGCTGATCGGCGTCGAGACCACAACGTATTGATCTCCATTTCCAATGGTGCCATAAACATTGCGCGCGGTCACCTGCTTGAACGTTCCCTTGAGGGTGACCTTGACGGTCTGTCCCTCCTGCGCTAACAACTGCCTGGCATCGCCCGGCGACACCAGGACGATCGGTGCCTTCCAGGGTCGGGCTGCTTTGGGCGCATTGAGGGCCGCAATTTCTCCTGCTTCACTTTCTGTGTAGCCGATAATAGCCTTCGCTCCGGCCGCAATTAACCCGCTCAATTTCTCCAGGAGTTGCTGACCGCTTTGTCCCGGTTGATCGGAGGTGAAGTTCACCACCACGATCTTATCTTTCACGCTGGTGGCTTGCGCCGTCAACGCTCCTTCCACGTCGAGCTTGATGCTGTCGCTGACATACCAAAACGGAAAAGCTTCGAGCGCACGTTTTTTTGAATCGGTCACCCGCACGACCTCGGGAAAAAATTGCTTCAATGAAAACTCGTAGTACTTCACCGTGTAGCCCGATGCCGCCAGTTCCTTGCCCAACCACTCGGAGGTGGCGAAGTCGGTGGGCGTGCCGGTGCGGTGTTCGCCGAGCGAAACATAGCGGGTCACCGTGCCGAAAAGTTTGCTGCCCTCGAAAGCGGATGCCGCGGGATTAGGTTGAGCGAATGCCGAAGCAGTGGCCCATAATCCCATAAAAAGAAAAATGCGTTTCATAAAGAATTCGTTTTGTTTATTTCTTCAACTTTAGTTCGCCGATAGCCAGACCGTGCTCACCGGCAACGGAGTAGAGCAAGTACCATTTGTCGTTCTCCTCAAACAGGTAAGGATCGCGAAGCTGGTGCGCTTTGCCATAGTACAATCCCGCTTTCGATTTTTCAATGGGCAAGTCGCCACCCTCGTAGGCTTCTTTTGATTCCGCTACCGTGATGGGTGACGTAGGCGTCCATCCATTCCAATCCGCTTGTAAAGGGATTTTCGACAGCAAAATTCTTTCCGGCTCATCCCCCACGCGCGAATAGAACACCCACAACGTGTTGCCCACGACCTTCACAGCAGCATGACGGAGGGTGGATGGATTCTGGACTTTCAAAAAAGGATTCGGACCTTTTTCAAAGGGCGTGCGGCCGTCTTTCGACCGGTATATATGGCTGGATCTACCGATGGCATAATACGAACCGTTCCATTGGAACACGCGAAAGTAGGATTCGCCCAACAACACGTCGTCTGATTTGAATCGAAGACCATCCGACGACACCGCCCGCAGGGTGTACTGTCCCTTCACGCCGTTCATCACCTGCGGGCAATGATAGTACAGAACGATCTGTTTGCCGAGGGAATCGATGAGCACATCGGGTGAAGCCACATGTTGAACATTGTCGTCCGAATTTTCCGCACCCTGGTGACGAACGCTTTCGCCGGTTCCTACAGGGGCGTTTTTGCAGATGCAATCCTCCAACTGCAACGTGCCCGGTTGATAAATTTTCCAGGGGCCTTTCAAATCATCCGCATAGGCCAGGCGAATGTACTTTCCTTTGTGATGCGCAAAATACAAATAGTATTTGCCCAACTTGTTCGTGACCCAGTCCGGAACTTTGATCAGCGAGGGGCCATTGATGTTGTCGCCTTCCAGCTTGGGCAACAAGCCTTCGTGGATGATGGGATTGACAGGAAAGCGCTCGAAGGAGATGTCCTGAGCGACGGCACCCACCTCCCAAATCATGGACGCGATAAAAAGGATGGAAGTTATTTTCTTCATAGTCTTAGAAAAGAAAGGATCCAATGCCATGCGGCATGGATCCCCTCCCACGTGTTTTATTTATATTCAATGGTAACGCTCTTCAGCTTGCCGGTGAAACGGAACGGCACCTTGTAGCGATCCGACACGGGCGAGTTCAGGTCCGCCCCCACATCGATGCCGTCTTTGTAGGACGCGATGTATTTGATATCGGCGACCGTGATTTCCCGTTCGGCCACTTTGGTGTCGTTGACGAAGATGGCTTCCGATCCTGCGGGAGCGGTGTTCGCGCTTTTTTCCGGCGGGGCAACATAGGTCAACTCAAATCTCAGTTTCACCTTGCCTGCAGGTAATGTCTGCTTTGATTCGAGGTGCGCGATCTTTGACCCCGTATTATGGGCCACCTGGAATTTGCCGTCCTTCACAAACAGGCTCAATCCATCGAAGGCTCCACCAGTTGCAAACAGGACACCTTGATCCTTGGCTGTCGACAGGTCCACATCGGCCGTGATCGCAAATGACTGCTCGAGAAATTGAGGGCCGCTGAAATTGAGCAGTTGATCCACGCCATTGTAGAGAACGATCTTATCTTTTTTCCCGAACGCACTACGCGCCCGCGTGCCGCTCTTCGCCCCGTCGTTCAACGGATAGACGTTGTATTTATAGGCTTCGGTGTCGAATGCGTCCTGGAGCTCTTTCAACTTCTCCGGATTTTTTGCGGCCAGGTCATGGCGCTCGTTGAAGTCTTCCGTGAGGTTGTGCAGTTCCCATACATCCTGCGCGAAGTCCGTTCCCGGCACGTGATAGACGGAAGCCTTCCAGCCGTCTTTATAGATGGCACGTTTACCTTTGATCTCATAGTACTGGACCGTGTGACGCGACGGTGCGTTGGCGTCGTCGATGGAATACACCAGGCTGGTTCCTTCAAACGGTTTTTGTTTCACACCCTTGATGGTCTCCGGCACAACGGCACCCACCAGCTCTACCGTGGTCGGCGCGATGTCGTTCACGTGACCGTACTGATTCCGGATGCCCGGGGTCTTGATCTTCCTGGGATAGAAAAGGATCAGCCCGTTGTGCGTTCCACCTTCGGAGTTGGCATCGGCCTTCCATTGGCGGAACGGTGTGTTGGTGGCTTGCGTCCAGCCATAGGGCGCATCGGAAAAGGATTGCTCGGTGCCAAACTTGTCGATGTTCTTCAACGCTTCCGCTACCTGCTTGTCGGACTCCAGCCCGCTGATGTACGGGTTTAGGCTGCCGTGTTGGGTGCTGGGACTCGACCCGTTGTCGCCCACAATGGCAATGATGACAGTGTTGTCGAGTTCGCCAATTTCTTTCAGGTAGTTCACCACGCGACCCAGTTCGTGATCGGCATGGGTCATGAAGCCCGCATAAACTTCCATGTAGCGGGCATATACTTTTTTCTCGTCGGCCGAAAGGCTATCCCATGCCGGCACTTTCGGGTTGCGTTCGGGGAGCTCGGCATTCGCGGGCACTACCCCCAGCTTCTTCTGGCGTTGTAAAACTTCCTCACGATACCAATCCCAACCCTTGTCGAACTTGCCCTTGTAGGGATCGCTCCACGACTTCTCCACCTGGTGCGGCGAGTGCGTGGCGCCCGTGGCAAAGTAGAGGAAGAACGGTTTCTCCGGAGCCAGCGACCGTTGATTGGCAATGTACTTGATGGCTTTGTCGGCCAGCAAGGTGGTGACGTGTTTGTGGTTGGGCTCCACATCGATCACGTTGTTGTCCTCGTATAGATTCGGATGGAATTGGTCGGTGTGGCCCAGATGCCATCCGTAGAAATGATCGAACCCGATGCCCAGTGGCCAGCGATCGAACGGTCCCACCGGCGTGATCTCGTTGATGGGCGTAAGATGATATTTTCCTACGGCGTAGGTGTTGTAGTTGTTTTCACGCAGGATCTGGGGAATGGCGGCTTTGTCGGCGGGCAGAATGCCATCATAGCCTGGGAAGCCCGTGGCCGTTACGGGGAACAGGCCCATGTGTACCGAGTGTGAATTGCGTCCCGTCAGCAAGGCTGCGCGCGTCGGCGAGCAAATGGCCGTGCTGTGAAAGTTGGTGTAGCGCAGACCGTGGTTGGCGAGGCTGTCCAACGTCGGCGTTTCCATCAGGCCGCCAAAAGCGCTGGACGTTCCATACCCGGCATCGTCGATGAGGAAGTAGACAACGTTGGGTGCGTCCTTCGGCGCCTGTTTTTTCTCCGGCCACCACTCCGTAGACTCGGCAAAGGTCTTGGCAATTTTTCCTTTGAATTCGTCCGTGGACGGAGTCTTCGCCGCGGGATCGGTGACGTTGCCCGAGTGGCAGGCACCCAACACGAATGTGACGACTAAAAAACGTACGGGCTTCATCAGCACGCCGCGCAAACGATTATCTATTTTTATCATAGCGTATTCAAATTTTGTAAGGTTGGTTTAGGATGATCTCAAAGCGTTTTCTCCGCCGCCTGCTCCACGACGACACTTTTCACAACACCCGTGAACGGATGGGGGCCCGCATAGCGCTTCGTCACCGGCGAGTTCAGGTCTTTGCCTACGCTAACGCCATCGGATCCAAACGACGCGATGTACTTCACGCCGCCCTCCACGGTTTGTTTGCCCACGGGTTGACCATCTACCGAAAGCGATACGACGTTGCCTGCGAGATACTCCACGGTAACCGTGTGCTTGCCTTTGGAGAGCACCTTGGAAGCAGTGATGACGGTTTCGGCGACGCCGTCGTTGAGTAGATAATACAAGGTGTTGCCCTGGAAGAATAAGCTTGTGCCACCCGTCAATCCACCACTGGCAAATACCACCCCTTCATTTTTATCGCGCGTCAATTCGATGTTCGCCGTGATCGTGACCGGGCCTTTGCCGATGTTGATCCGGGTCTTCACCGTCGTGCCTTCCAGGATGATCGATTTGGATTTTATTTCAGGCGCAGCCATTCCCGCGCGGAAATTTTTTAAAGGGTAGACGTTGTATTTTTTTGCCTCCTGGTCGAAGAGCGCTTTCAACGCTTCCAGCTTCTGCGGATTCCTGGCGGCAAGGTCATTGGTCTCGTTCCAGTCTTCGTTCAGGTTGTAAAGCTCCCATTTGTCTTTGTCGAACGGCGCAGGGTTGAAGTGAATGTCGTCGGTCGGCGCTTCGCCAAACACATTGCGCGGGTGATAGACCGACGCTTTCCAGCCGTCCTTGTAGATGGCCCGGCCGCCGTGGAGCTCGTAGTATTGTAGCGTGTGCCGGCTTGGCGCGGCGGCATCGGTGAGCGTATACGCCAGGCTGGTGCCGTGGAGGGGCATCTGCGGGTAGCCGTTGATTTCGGTTGGGATCTTTAGACCGGCAAGGTCGGTCGTTGTCGGCAAAATGTCGACGACATGGCCGTACTGTGTGCGGATGCCACCTTTCTCGCGAATGCCTTTCGGATAATGAATGATCAGCGGATTATGTGTAGCACCCTCGGCATTCACATCGCTCTTCCAATACCGGAAAGGGGTGTTGGCGGCTTGCGACCAGCCCAGCGGATAATTCTCGTTTGTAAATTCCGTTCCCAGTTTGTCGTATTGACTCACCAAAAAAGGAATGTCATGTCCTTTCGATGTCACGGATGCACCCGTGGTGCCCGTATACGATCCCTCCTTGCTTCCACCGTTGTCACCAATGACCACGAAGATCAACGTGTTGTCCAACTCGCCGATCTGCTCGAGATAATTCACAAAGCGGCCGATCTCATGATCGGTGTAGGATAAAAATCCGGCATAGACCTCGAAGAAGCGGGCAAACACTTTCTTTTCGTCGGGACTCAGCGTGTCCCAGGCCTTCAGGTTTTGCTGGCGCGGCGGGAGCTTTGTTCCCTTGGGAAGGATCCCCAAGGCTTGCTGACGTTTAAAAACGTCTTCGCGATACTTGTCCCAACCGCCATCGAACTTCCCTTTATATGTATCACTCCACTCCGGGGCCACCTGGTGTGGGGCGTGCGTGGCTCCCGTGGCCAGGTACAAGAAGAAAGGTTTTTCGGCATTCGCCGATTTTTGATTGGCCACATAGGAAATGGCTTTGTCCACCAGCAGTTCGTTCAGGTGCTTCGTGTTTGGCTCGATGTCGATGGCGTTGTTCTCTTCCACCAACACGGGATGCCATTGGTCTGTGGCGCCACCTAAAAATCCATAGAAGTGATCAAAGCCGCGGCCGGTAGGGTAACGGTTGAAAGGCCCGGCAGCGGTGAGGTCGATGGGGCGATTGCCGTGCCATTTGCCCAGGGCATAGGTGTTGTATCCATTCTCCCGGAAGATCTCGGCCACCGTTCCGGCTTCGAATGGAATGTCGCCATAGTATCCCGGCGCACCGATCCCCAATTCCGCATGATGCCCCATGGCAACGCTGTGTGCATTTCGCCCGGTGAGCAACGCGGCGCGGGTGGGACTGCAAATTCCGGCAGTATGAAAATTTGTGTAGCGAAGCCCGTTGCCCGCGAGTTTATCGAACGTAGGTGTTTCAATGAGACCGCCAAAGGTCGACGTGGCCCCAAATCCCACATCGTCCAGCAGGATCCATACCACGTTGGGTGCACCTGCTGCAGCCTTCACGCGGGGGGGATACCATTGTTCGGATTCATCCAAAGTCCGTCCAATCTTTCCCTGGAAGGGCTGAAGCGGATCGTGCTGTGCCCACGCTGCCAAACCGGTGATGACGATGGCAAAACCCGTCGCAGCGATATTCTTCATGTTCATGTTGATGTTCGTTTATTTTAGATCAGGTGTAGGAGACTCACTATTCCCGGAAAACTAAAGGCAAAGCGATGCCACGCTCAGGCTATGCAGAGACAAGCCTCATCCGGGGAAATGCATTAAAGCGAATGGAGACGGTAGTAGAGCGGATTTAGCAACAACAACAACGGAGCCTATCCGTCATTTTTTTCACGATTGCGCCGGGGCCAAGGGGGTCCTTGGAAAACATTTTCATTTTCATGTTGCTTAAAAATTTTATAGCTCCAATTGATCATTGGTAGGAGTTAGCACCTTATCCTGGTGGCGACAGGTTGCTAGAAGATCGTCGAGCCCATTCTCTCCCTTCTTCGGTATAAAATCAATCTGGTGGGAATTGATTGTCTATATAATCGATAGACAAAGAAATGATATCGTTTCGGAAATACCAAGAAATTGTTGATAAAAGTATTTTATCAACATAAGCGGCAAACTTTGACCCATTTGGCGGTAATACTTTTACGGTCAAAATACGTAATAACGGTAAAGTTATTCCGAACCACCAAAACTCAACCCCTATGAAATTCATTCCCCTCGCACTCCTGCTACTGCTCGGCTATGCGGGAAAAGCCCAACCCAAAAATGCCGATTTGCCCGTGCCCCCTTTGGCCTTCGACCCCAAAGGAGAGTTGCTCCTCTCCCCTTCTGCAACGTCGTCGAAAAATGACTTCGATTTTTTTGCGGGGAATTGGAAAATCCACAACCGGCTGTTGAAAAAGAAACCCGACAACACGACCGAATGGACGGAATTCGAGTCCACGCAAGAGATGCACATTATTCTCCGGGGCATCGGCAATGTTGACAACTTTATCGCTGAGCGCAACGGCAAACCTTTCGAAGGCATGACCTTGAGGTTGTTCAATCCACAAACCCGGTTGTGGAGCATCTATTGGGCAGATTCCAATTTTGGTGTCCTGGGCTTGCCGCCTGTGGTGGGTTCCTTTGAGAACAAGGTCGGTCACTTCTTCTCGAAAGATAACTACGATGGCAAAACCTCTTTCACCGTCTATCGCTGGGACGCCCGCGATGCCAGCAACCCCGTTTGGAGCCAGGCCACGTCGGAGGATGGGAAGACTTGGGAATGGAACTGGTTTATGTATATGCGCCGTTAAATACCGTTTGAACCGCCTCACCTTCCCTGAAGCTTCGGCGAGCAAGGAGAGGCGGTTCAATGTATTTTTCTGTGCACGAGAAAACCTTCCCCAACTGTAACTCATTTTGACGCTACCCATCCTTTCTTCTTACCTTTGAAAATGACAAAAAATGGCGACCCCTTGCTGGACGAGAATTTTCAGATCTTGCATCAATTTCTAGTCAACCACTACTCCTTCCCCGACCGCGACAGCCGCCATGTCTTTAACAAATTTCAGTTTGTGGATGTAAAAAAGAACACCACCCTTCACCAACAGAATCAAATCTGCGAGTACGCCTATTTTATTTGTCAAGGTTGCGTCAGGACTTTTTTCACAAACCGGAAAGGCGAAGAAAACACCCGCTACATCGCCTTCGAAAACAATTTTGTCAGTGCATTCTCCAGTTTCATTACACAGACACCGTCCCTCGAAAATGTGCAAACCCTGGAGAATTCGAAACTGCTAAAAATAAAACAGAGCGACTTCTTTAGTCTTGTCAACCACCATGCAACGTTTTCAAAGCTCTATTTACATTCTCTGGAGCAAGCCCAGGTCATTAGCACCTGGCGGCTCGAGACCATGCTGAGTATGACGGCGAAGGAACGCTATAGAGATCTGCTGGAGCGAATGCCACAAATCGTTTTGCGATTGTCCAATAAACAAGTCGCTTCCTTCCTGGGCATCACCCAGGAATCGTTGAGCCGTTTGAAAGCCCGGAAATAATTCGGCTAAGCGTTTTTTATCATTTGTCAATGTTTTCTTTCCCCCTCCTCCATAGTTTTGACGCAAATCAAAAAAAAGAAAACAAGACTATGATGAAGCAAATAAATTATGGAATCGACGGACCGAAGTTTGTCCGGAATTTATTTCTGTTTGTTGTTATTTTTTATGCGACGGCCCTGGCCTTTCCAAGATTCCAAATTGGCCAAGTGACGGTCAACACTTTCGCTTTGACCTTTTGCCTGGGCTCCCTCTGTTTGGCCGAAGGGGTGCTGATGCTTTTGTATGCCTGGAAAGGAAAGTTTGCGCACCGCGACAGGATATTAAACCTGGTCCATTGGAAAGGCCATGAAACCGTACTGGACGTAGGAACCGGTCTTGGGCTTCTCATGATCGGAGCCGCCAAACGATTGACCAGCGGCAATTCCATCGGCATCGATATCTGGAATAAGGACGATCTGTCCGAAAACTCTTTCACGAAGGCGAGTAAAAATGCCGTGCTGGAAAATGTAGCCAACAAAATTGAACTGAAAGAGGAGAACATCCTCCAGACCAGTTTTCAAAATAATCACTTCGACGTGGTCCTCAGCAATTTGTGCTTACACAATGTGGGCGACAAAGAAAATCGAAAAACAGCCTGCAGGGAAATTCATCGCATTCTAAAAAAAGGAGGCGTTGCCATTATCTCAGACATCGTACACCATGGCGAATACAAAGCGGCATTCCAGGAACTGGGAATGACCACGGAAAAAGTCGGAACATTCTATCTAAATACCTACCAGCCTTTGACCATCATTAAAGCGGTGAAGAACTGAGTCCGGCGTCCTTAGTCCTGCGTCGTTGGTACTCAGGGCTAAGGACGAACGACTCAGGACTATAAATACAGTGTTCCCTCCATAACAATGACCGAAGACCCACTCACCCAAATGCCATCACTTGAAACGTTCACACGAATGGAGGAAGGATGCTTTACGGCTGTTCCCTGGAGAATCCGGTAGTCCTTATCTTTTTTTATGTGGCCGAGTTCTTCCAGGTAGCCTGCCAATGGGCCGGCGGCTGTGCCCGTTGCAGGGTCTTCATCGATCCCGATGCCGGGATTGAAGAATCTTGCTTCGGCGAGAAACTCTGGATTGGGTTGGTTTGTAGTGAAGAGGTAACAACCTTCGAAACCATATTTTTGGGAGGTCTCTTTTAAAAGCGATTTGTTGGAAACTGCCTTTTGCAAAACATCCTGGTCCTTTACCGGGACCATCAGGTGGGCGACCTCTGTTTGTACAACGTTGATCTGCCAGCCGTTCAAATCCAGATCATCAGGGGTTAACCCAACAGCTCTAGCCATCACGTCGGCGGGCACCGTGCGGATGACTTGGGCTGGTGCCTGTTTCATGGCAACGTAGGGAAGACCGGCCTCCTCGGTAATCCTGACCGGGATCCGGGTGTCCTTGATCATGACGTACGGACTTCCCTGCTGGTTCTTAAAAATATCCCAACCCTTTAATAAAGCCAGACACACGGCCCCCAAAAGATTATGCCCGGCACCGATCACCTCAAATTCTGCCGGTGTAAAAGAGCGAACCACCAGGGCATTCTCTTTTAATGAATGGCGTATGAACGATGTTTCGGAATACCCAAATTCCCTGGCGATGTCGTGGTATTGGCTGAGCGTTAGGTCTTCATCGCTGTATACTACTGAAAGTTGATTGCCTTTATATTTCTGATCGGCAAATACATCCAAAACATAATAATCTAATTTTTTCATATCCGTGGTTTTATGCCGTTCCATGACGCCAATACTACACCAAAATTAAAGAACAATCATTTATTATCTTTATGGGTTAACTTGAAGTAACCGGTTACCCCGACGTAACCATCATGCCTATGGCCACCATAAACAATAACGGAAAAATACAAGAAGCAACGTGTGAACAGGAACTGGCGGCGATCATCGACAGCCTCGAAATATTGGGCGGAAAGTGGAAACTGAGAATCATGCGCCACCTGAATAACCACGCCTCCGAAACGAATACCTTTAAAAAGATCCAGCGCGAGGTGGAAGGGATCTCGTCCAAGATGCTGGCGAAGGAGTTGCGCGACCTGGAAATAAACCTGCTCGTCACCCGGACGGTATTGGATACCCGGCCGGTGAGTGTGAGTTATTCCATTACCGAATATGGTCTGAGTGTTTTGCCGGTGAATGAAGTGCTGGTGCAATGGGGATTGAATCACCGGCAGAGATTAAGGCTCTCCTAGAATTTGTATCTCTCTCTTAAACAATCTTCGCGGCATACAGTTATGTTAGGTTTGCGGGTCTGACGCGCCGCTTGTCGTTTGTCATCCCACAGACCGTGTGAAATTGATCTTTTTGCAGGATGTTCATCAAACATAAGCGGGGGCGGTTTGTTGGTAGTTATCAGTTATGATGTAAACAAACTCACTAAAACAATTAAACTATGAACGCAAGCATAGAATTTTTAAACCCGGAAGAAATGTTGAAAAATCCTGCTTTCAGCCAGGTGGCCGTTACAAAAGGAAATGGCAGTACCATTTATATTGGTGGGCAAAACGCCATTACAAAAGATCTGGAAATCATCGGGAAGGGTAACATCGCGTTGCAGACCGAATATATTTTGAAGAACATTGAGGTCGCTCTAAAATCGGTTCACGCCGGTTTGGATGACTTGTTTAAACTGACCATTTATATTGTGCAAGGTCAGGACGTGCGGAAAGGTTTTGAAGGGGCCCAGGGGTTTTTAAAAAAATTGAAGAATCCGCCCGTCATCTCCGGAATTGTTGTGGCCGGTTTAGCAAATCCTGATTATTTAGTGGAAATTGAAGCGGTTGCGTTCAAAAAAGACAAGTGAAGGATGGTCCGGGGCGATGGCGTCATAGGCCGCATCCATTAACATGTTCTGACCACATCGGTGGCCAGGTACATCGACATAGCGAAGAAAATCTCCCCTGATGAAGAAGCTCATAACCCTGACCGTTGCGCTGGCGTGCACGCTGACATTTTCCCTCGCCCGGGAACTTCCCAAGGTGGTGAAGCAAAACGGGCGCTATCAATTGCTGGTGGATGGCAAACCCTTTTTGGTGCTGGGCGCCCAACTGTGGAACAGCAGCGCCTGGCCTTCGGTGACGGACAAATTCTGGACCCAGCTGAGAGAACTCAACTGCAACACACTCGAGGCTCCGGTCTACTGGCAGAACATAGAACCCGAACCGGGCGTGTACAATTTTAAAGAACTCGACAACCTCCTCCTGAATGCCCGGAAGGAAAAACTCAAGCTTGTTCTCCTTTGGTTTGCATCTTACAAAAACGGAAGCTCCACCTACGCGCCGCCCTGGGTGCTCGAGCATTCGGAGAAATACCCGTTGATGAAAAATGGTTATGGCGAGGAGATCCAGGTCCTTTCGCCGGTGTCGCGCGTCAACCTGGAAGCTGACAAGCGGGCTTTTACGGCCCTGATGAAACACGTCAAAGAAACGGACAGCGAAAGTCAAACGGTGATCATGGTGCAGGTGGAGAATGAGTCGGGTTCACTGAACACCGATCGCGACTACTCGGAGGCCGCCAATAAACTGTTCGACGGCAAGGTGCCCGACAAACTCGCGACCGGTCTCAAAAAACAAACGGGAAAATGGAGCGACCTCTTTGGGATCGCCGCCGCCGAAACATTCAACGCCTGGTATATCTCATCCTATATCAATGAGATCGCCGAAGCCGGAAAAGCCATCTACAACCTCCCCATGTATGCCAACGCCTGGGGACGGGAACATTTGTTCCACACCCCCGGCGAGTATCCCAGCGGTGGGCCCACCACCAACATGATCGGTGTGTGGAAGATCGCAGCCCCTGCCCTTGATTTTCTATCGCCCGATATCTACATCTCCAACCCGAACGTCTTTATCGATCTGTGCGAAAAATACGACCGCGACGACAACATGCTCTTCATTCCAGAGACCGCCAACCGCGTCGCCTACGCACGATTTCATTTTTATGCCATCGGCAACTACCATGCGAAGGGCCTGGCGGTCTATGGGATCGATCCCTTTCACGCCGACCCGAACGACAAACGCAGCCTGGATAAACTGGATGAACGATTCTCGGACATCGCCAACAACTATAAGCTGCTTTCGAAAGTCTCCAGCACAGTATTATCCCTCCAGGAACAAAACAAACTAAAAGCTGTCGGCGAAGAAGATGGTCTTTATGAACAGCTCGTCCGGTTCGACGAGTTCGATGTGTTGTTCGACTTCGGGTATCCCACCTATAAAGACAGGGCCATCCGAAGCGGCCGCGCCCTCATCGGACAACTCAGCCCCAATGAATTTCTGATCGCAGGGTTCGACGCAAAATTCAGGTTCAGACCCAAATATGGCTCGGGTTTTTCCAAAGCAGAATACGTGCTGGTGGAAGAAGGCTATTACGAAGGCGATAAGTGGGTTCGCGAACGTCTCTGGAACGGCGATGAAACCTACCACTCCACCCTTACGCCCAGAGGCACTGTGTTGAAGATCCGCCTCAAGAAAGTGAAGTCATCGGCGCAAGGTCCCATCCGGGCCAATTTTGAAAATTAGCAACAGAAGTTTCTCGCGATTGGATGAGCATCGTTCTCAAACATATAACGCGGGATTGATCCGGGTGATCTGGTCTACTTCGTCTACCGACAAGTTATTCCTCAGTTGGGCAAAGAGTTGTTTTTCGGAATTGTGATTTCGTACCACGTAAAAATCGGTTCCATACAAAACTCTGTCCGCCAATTTGGTAGTGCAGGGCGGAATCGGCAGCCGGTTCAGCGTGTCGTTCAACAAAGGAAAGACAAAGGCTTGATGAAGTATATAACTGATGTCGCTGTATACGCGGGGGTGTTGAAGCATGATGCTACAGACGATCGAATACCAGTCGGTGTGTTGCCAGATATCGGCAATTTTTGCATGCGAAAAAATGCCGTCCGCGTTTTTCAGAAAATCGATACCGAACGGCTGGTGAAGAATGGCCGGCGAGTATTGATCACGGTCGGCCTCAAAATATTTTTCCCATTCGTCGTCCCCACCAAAATGGCCGAAACAAAGTTTAAGTGCCTCTAAGTCCTTTTGAAGTGGCGACGCTTCATTGGTAAAACCAAACATCATCTTAATTCTCTTGTCCGTTGCCCTGCTCACGGCCCTCCTCAACAAGAATTCCTTTAGCAGCACAAGGTAGTTCAGGGGGTGGGTGAAGTTGGGGGTGAAATCCACATTTTTCTTCTGTGGCAGGAGAAGCGGCTCTCCCCTGCCATCCTCGAAAAAGGGATGAAAGTCCCACGCGCGCTTTTTTGCTCCGCGATAAAAAATGGTGCCGCGAATACAATGCGTCATGATCGGCAAATCCTTCTGCACGGCATATTTCCAAACCGGAAGGAGCTGTTCTTCAAAAGGATAATATCCCAGCGCCGGATAGATCTTGAACCCGCAAAAACCCTGGTCGAGGTATCTTTTCACGTCACAATCTTCCAGCACCACGTCGCCTTTGTTGTCCAGGCTGTAGACAAAAAAGTCAGGCTGCTTTTCGATTCGCCTGGGGTCGATAAAGATAAACGGCAACACGGTCGACGGATGATTGGCCTTGATCTTGCCCAGGGCTTCCATTTGCTGGCGATAGGGTTCTTTCGGCTTGCCCGCATCGATGAATTCCATATCCATCGGAAGGATGACAAAGCGCGTGTCCATGGGGTATTGGTGTACCAGCTTACTAAAAATGTCGCTTTGGTCTTTATAAAAAGCAAAGCGTCCAATATTTAAATACCTCGACAAATAGGCAAACGTTTGCTTGCCGGGAAGCAGGCCAAAAATTTTAAAGAAATGCTTCAGCACAAAAAATATCAGGTTTCTCCCCGTTTGGAAAAAGATCACAACGATGAGGATCAGGAGGATCTGCACGCCGGTACTTTTATCCGCGAGAAGAATATGGTGGCTGCCCATCCAAAGTCTGACCTTATCAATAAACGAGGTCTCCCCAGAAGGGTCAACCGGAAATAAAAAGCCGAGCCACTGAAATAAAATAAGGAACACGTTGACGCTAATGAACGTGCCCACGATGAGGACCAGGGTGTGGACAATCCGATTACGGGCTATGAAGATCTTGATCAACTGGCATCTTCTGACCAGTGCATTGTAAACCGGAACGGGGATCCATTTGAAACGATCGATAAACCAGAAACGAAATATGCCGACAATAAAGGGGATGGTGAGGACATAGGCCAGTCCCAGCGGCAAGTACGTTTTACCGAGATAGGGAGGCACATGTCTGCCAGTGAAAATGTGTGTGTGACAATTCGTAAGCGGAGGTTGAGGGTCGGGCGCCATACATTATTCGTTTTTTTGAACTTGTAGATTCCACTTGACGCACAACAAAAAAGAAAAACCCATCCATTCACCATACCCACTCATTCAAGCAGGTATGGTGGATCGATGGGCTCTCTTAATCCGAAATTAATGTAGAGATTCATCTACAATTTTGCAATGCTTTACCGAAGATTAGTTTCCCTCAGGTGATGAAGGCGTCATACGCCACTGCAGACCGCTACTTTAAAAAACCATATCGCCGCAAAAAATCATCGGTCTTCTCCAGGATTTCCTCATCGAACAGATTCGAATAGGTTTTGTTGCCAGCGCCCAGGTAGTGCTTGCGGCCTTCGTAGGTGATGAGTTCGAAATGGTTGCCGAGTTTCTCGGTGTCGCGCTTGAAGAACTGGATCGTCCAGAGCGGCACCACGTTGTCTTCTTGTCCGTGAAAGGCGATCGTTGGTGGCATGCCCTTCTTCAGGTTGTGGGCGGGCGAGATGCTCCAGATCTGGCTGCGCTTTTCGCCGAGCAGCATGTCGCACCAGGCTTCCATGCAATTTGTTGTCCCGGAAAACGAGATGATCGCGTTGGGCATGGGACTCACCTTCAGGTTGTCGGTCGCTTCATTGTGTTGATCGATATAGGCCGTGGCATAGGAAAGGTGTCCACCGGCAGACTGTCCGCCGACCACGATCTTTTGCGGGTCGATGGAAAATTCGCTGGCATGTTCCCGCACCCAACGCATCGCAGACCGCGCATCCTTCACGCACTCAACGGGTGTGATACCGGCCACCGGCACGTTGCCTTTCGCATCTTTGGAGAGCCTGTACTGAATTGAAAAGGTAATGACACCGGCTTTTGCATAACGCCGGCACGCTCCAAAAAACTCCGAGGGACTGCCATAGGCCCAGCCACCACCATGAATGAAGACCAGCGCCGTATTGTTCTTTTGTTTCAGGGCCTCCGGCGCATAAAAGATGTCGAGGTGCAGCGAACTGGTGTCGGCCACCTTGTAGACCACCCGTTTGTGGACGAGCGAGTCGATGGCGGCGTTGACGTTCCAGGCGAGAAAGAACAAGGCGATCGTGAAGGGTGCTTTCATGATATTTCGATATAATACTTTAAAATTTAATCAAAAAGATGCATTTATAAGGCGCACGTTAGTGAAATAAAATGATCAGAGGCGATAAATGTAAAATTCAAAATCGCGCACCAAAGGGCGCATCGGTAGACGCCTACCCTTTGACACAAAATCTTTCCGTTTTTCTTTGGGAGCCTGTAATTTTTTTTGCGTTTTATGGAATATGGAGGGGCCGCGAATCTATAAGTCATCCTTTTACCACGGCTATCGACTAATTCGCGGATGATCAACTTGAATTTTTGGAAACTATGAACCTGAACCCGGCAAAACTCTTACTCATCATACTGTTAATTGCTCCCCCTGTATTTGGTTTGCGTGCACAGAGTAATCCCGATAGCATTGTTGTCCAACACAATACGTATTATGTCAACTGGCCGTCGGAGACGTCGCTCGCCCCAATTGACTGTCTTTATCAAACGAATTATTATAGACTTATTAGAAAGAATGATACCTACGAGGTTAACGGCAAGGATCTATCGTTGTCAACCGTAAAAAGGTTAGTGCGTGGTATTGAACAAGCGACCCCTCGAGGTTTTTCAATAGCTGACTATGGCATCGACACGACTTGGATTAAACTCCATCCAGCGGAAATTCTTGAACGATATTCAAACAAACGACAGATCATATGGAACCCTCAGCAGAAGGCGTTTATGAAAAAAGAATTGGCCCGGATAGCAAACTATAAGAAGTTTTTCCGCAGTCTCGTTGAAGCCGGGTGCTGCTACGGGATACATCGCAACTACAGGGATGAATATCGCGTGCAACTATATAAGTCTGGCATTCGCTCTAGTGAAATAATTTCCAGGAAACGCAATTCTGGTTTTTACATGCCCTGGATCACCATGACGGGAGATACGCTCGCGGATTTCAGTATTGAGGAAAATCTAGCTGATATTATTCCAATCAAAACCGTTACAAAGCCGTTGCGCAACAAGCAGCTTTTAAAATATTTAGCAAAAAAGACTATCGATTATTACATGCCGACGCTATATCAACTATCGGCTTATACGTATGAAGCTGAAATTCGAGAGTTGGAATCCGACTTTAAGATTGAGTCTTTCGAGGAGGTCTATGGGCGGGGACGCTATATCGGGAATGAGCCTACCACAATCAAAGTTGTTTTGAAAAACGATTTAATGTACGACAACGTTCGTCTCAACTTTATGGCCATAAAACAAACGCACTCACTATACTCGCGAGATTCGGTTAAAAAAGACTATAAAGAAATAGTCACAAGGGTACAGGGCATTGACTTTATCCTCAAATTCCTTAAGGACCATCCGAAAGCCGTGCTAGACATATATTATTTCAACAACCGAGCAATCAACGATTATAATATTGAAAATGTTAATAAGACCCCTGAAACGTGGGCCAGACATGACAAGTATGTGAAGAGTCTTGAATGGTCTAAAGAACGAAATATTCCATTATCCTTTGACGTTGAAGAGGCCATTAGAGTTTCGAGGCAAAATGACTGTGGTTGTAATTATAGGTTTGCTGAAAATTTTATCAAAAAAGCGATCTTCTTTGAGATCATTGACGGTAACAAAAATAGCTCTGTTTGGTTTCTCCTGCCGGACAACACGGTACTTCTGTACTTGATGCAGGGTACGAAGGTTTTAGATTTTGACTACACGGAATTTGGTGAAAGTCGCCTCCAATATCCGTGCGCTCTTTTTAACACTATTGGTCAGAGACTGGTTAAGTGACGGTGGCGTCATATGAAATGACCAGGGACCGATAAAATACACAACTCACCGTGTAAAAGATATTACCTCTGTCGCTTCGCAAAAAGTATTGTTAATTTGAGGATCTAATGACGATCACCATGAAAAATATCATACGCGTTTTTTTGATGGTCCTGGTAGCAGGCACCTTCTCGTCTTTTATCGATGCGCCACATCGCGACCTAATGACCGCCGGTGTCCAGGATAAATGGACGGAATTGTTCGATGGAAAAACGCTCAAAGGGTGGCATGCACTCCCGGGTGGGACATGGACGGTGGAGGAAGGCACCATCGTTGGAAGAAGTCCGGTCACCGAACAGCGTCATGGCTTGCTGGTTTCGGATAGAACCTACAAGGACTTTGTGCTGGACGTTACCTTCAAGTCCATTCGTGGAAACAGTGGCATCTATTTCCGTACCGATGTCGTGGGAGGTATTGAGGGCGTGCGCGGATTCCAGGCCGAGGTCCATCCCACGGACGATATCGGCGGACTCTATGAAACCAACGGCCGGGCCTGGGTGGTGAAGCCGACGGCCGACCAGGTGAGCCGCTATTACAAACCCAACGCGTGGAACACCATGCGCATCACCGCCAAAGGACGCGACATCACCGTCACCGTCAACGGCATTGTTTCGGCCGAATTGAAAAATGATCCCGGCAATGCCAGTGGCAACATCGCTTTGCAGTTGCACGGCGGCCAGGACATGCTGGTCATGTTCAAGAATGTGCGCATCCGCGAACTTTGATCTTCCGTCACATCGCCCCCATCTGTCGCGCCGCGGTTATGGTTTAGGTTCTTCGCGCATCCGCGAAGAAAATGCCACCACAGCAAGTGCCATGATCGTGATGGCCAGAAATGAAATTCTCAAACTCGTTGCCTCTGCAATAAATCCAATGATGGGAGGCCCAATCAGAAGTCCCATAAATCCAAGCGAGGAGACGGCCGTCAACGCCGTTCCCGGCGACAGCGTTTTTGATTTTCCGGCTGCACTATACACCAGCGGAACGACCGATGAAACGCCCATGCCGATCAAAAAGAAACCGACCAGGGAGGTCAACATCTGCGGCATGAGCACGGCCACCAGCAATCCCGCGGTGGTCAGCATACCGCTGGCCTGAAGGATTTTCTTTAGCCCGAACCGATGGGAAAGTCCATCGGCCATGAAGCGCATGCCGGCCATGGCGATCATAAAAGTGGTGTAGCCGAGACCGGTAAATTCCTGTTTTACTTTTACAACTTTGATAAAATACACACCGCTCCAATCGAACATGGCGCCCTCCGCCATCATCGAGCAGAACGCAATGATGCCGAGACCGATCAGCGACTTGTCGGGCATCGCGAAAAGAGGACGCTTTTCGTCCTGGCCCTCATCGGTTGTGACCAGATAAAACGAGCAGACGACATTGGCGAGGAGAAACACCATGCAGATGACAACGTAGTGCGGAAAGGGAGCAAACCCGTTTCCAATCATCCACGTACCCACCGCCGCACCCGTGAACCCCGCCAGGCTCCACAAGCCATGAAACGATGCCATTAATTTCTTTTTGTACAGGCGCTCAACGGCAATGGCCTGCGTGTTGATCGAAATGTTGAGGAGGTTGGCAAAGAACCCGAAAGAGAACAAGCAGAAAAATAATTCCAACGCCTGCGATGCTGTCCCGATGCTGACCAGTGACAAAGCATAAAGAACCGCCGACAGCACGACGACTTTTTTGCTCCCCACTTTGCCCACAAACCACCCGGCAAACGGAAGGGAAATGAAAAAGCCGACGGGCAATGCAAAAAGAACGGTCCCCAACGTGGCCGCGGTGAGACTCAATTTTTCCTGAATGCTGGGGATCCGCGATGCCCAACTGGCAAAGCAGAGGCCGTGCATAAAAAAGATGGCCCCTACACAAATGCGATGCATGCGCAATCGGGACAGACTGGGCTGCAATTCCTCACTTGCCGGAATGCCGTTGCGCTCTTGGTCAGTAACACTTACCGTAGGCGCCAATGCGCCGTCGATGGATTTGATTTCTCTGCTTTCTGCTGTCATGTTGTGCGATATTATGCAACAATTATGATAATAATTGCACATTATTGCAACAATAAAGTGAGTTAATCGCACAATTTTGTATTTTAGGGCAATAAAAGGCCTAAAAAATGCATAATATTGCAACCATGCTAAAAGAAGAGCGGTTCCAGCTGATCCTTAACAGGCTCTCGGAAGATCAGAAAGTGACGCTGAAGACCTTGAGCGAACAGCTAAAGGTTTCGGAGTATACGGTGCGGCGCGATCTGAAAGAGCTTACCGACCAGGGCTTGTTAAAAGCGGTCCGGGGTGGTGCCATTCCGCACTCTCCAACGCCCCATCATTTTGCGGATCGCCTAAATTATCAAAACGAAGTGAAGCGCGCGATTGCCGAGAAGGCTTTGGGGTTGTTACAGAACGGCCAGGTGGTCGTGCTCGACGGCGGCACAACGGCGATGGCCATTTCAAGCATTCTTCCCCGGGACCTGCAGATCACCGTGGTGACCAATAGCTTTCCCATTGTGAACGTACTGGAATCCCATCCCAATATCGAAGTGTTGTTTGCCGGGGGGCGTTTAAATAAAACCGCGTTTGCTGCGATCGGGCACGACACCATTAATTTTATGAGGAACGTCCGGGCCGATATCTATTTTATGGGGATCTGCAGCATTCACCCAACGATCGGGGTAACCACCATCCACTACGAGGAGAGCGAGGTTAAAAAAGCGATTGTTGAAGTTTCAAAAAAAGTCGTTGCCTTAACCCCAAACGAGCGAATCAACACCGCAGAAGCATTTTTCATTTGCCCGGCGCTGTCGGTCGACGTGATTATCACAGATGATAAGGGGAAAGAACTTGCCGAAGAGTCATTTAAAGATTCGGGGATCACAGTGATGTAAATTTCTAAAAACATTCCCCTACCCTTTCTGTTAAAGCTGTTGTGAAGAAAACAACAACCGACCCCCGCAAGATGGTGGCTTTTATCGCCGAAAATCTCGAACAAGGAATGCTCCTCGAAATCCGCTTCAAAAAAAATCCCCATGGTCCCTCATCGCTCTTCTTCCTCAATTCCATTGAAAATGGAGACATCCTCTGCACCCCAATGGAACCGGAACCTTCACAAAGAAAAATCGTCATCCGGCTTGGCGAAATAGCCTCGCTGTCCTGCTTTGATGTGGGGGCGACGAAATTGCTCCGTTAACATTTTTTTCCGGTTTTGCAGGTGCATCCATCGCTTTGATCCCCTAGCGATTTCGAAGGACTTTAACCGTCACCAGCAGTTGGCCCGTGTGGCGCATCGTGTGTTCTGCCGCGTGCGTGAGCAGACCGATCACGGTCGAAGGCAAACCCGCACGACCTACGCCCCTGTGATCCGTCAGCCCCTTGTCTCCGATCTCTATCAACCGCTGGACGGAACGTTGCACCTGTTCCCTAAACGCATTCACCAGGAAGCCAGTGGTCAGTTGATCCGACTCCACCCCTTCCATTTTTAAATAACGCAATTGATTTTCATCCAGAGGCTTTCCTACAGCGTAAGTGAACAACCGGTCCAGTACCCCGGTAAGGTGTTGCAAGTGAAAACCAACCGAAGCTACCCCCGCGGGGCGTTGCCAAAGCAACTCCTCCGGAAAGTCGTTCATCATTGCACTGATCTCTTCAGAGGCCTGTAAGAGTGCATGAGCAATGGGTTGCGACAGGGGCGGCACATTTGGAAGTGGGCCCCGAAGCCACACTTCGGGTAAAGCAGAAGCCATTTTAGTACGCGTAAGTGAACATGCAATTTAACCACGTTCTTCGTATGTCTCAGCCTTTGCAAAAAATCCTGAGGGGTTATCTCATCGAGGCAAATTTTCGACGCTTTCAGCTTTCGTCAAGGACAACTCAGCGGTTGAAGAAGGTGGCCGTCCATGAGACAGTCGGGGGCAATCCAGACCACAAGACCCCGACCCCGAGCCTCCTTGATTACCATCATAACTAAAATTGACCGTTAGCAGAAATAAAGGCCCTGACCCTGGGGTATTTTAAAAAAATCAAACGGCGTTCACAACGGTCTCGCTATTATGGCGTACCTTCATCCATCATTATTTGCTTCACCCCCCAAAAAGCAAAGAGAAAAGTTATCAGAAACAAAACCGTTTTTCTCATGCAACAATTTTGCTCCCTTTTCGTTTGCCTTTGCCTCACGACAACGGCGTTGGCACAGTCGCTGCCGGATGTTCGGAATAAAAAAATCATCTCGAAGTATGAATTGACCGCGGGTGTTGGCTTGTTAAAAAGTGATACCTATTACGAGGTCAATAAGAACAAAATAGGCTACTCTTTTGGAGGCGGTATATCGCACGTGTTTTCCAAAACCTTTGAGCTAAAAATAAGGGCCTTGTATGAATTGAAAGGCAGCAAGACTCAATTTGGGGCCGGATACTGGAGAGATGGCGTGACCACAGAAGTAACTAGTCTTATTTCAACAAATCTCCACTATGTTACGGCCGCTTTAATGCCCACGTTTCATTTGCTAAAAAACAAACGTCTGCTGATCGGTGCTGGCGGGTTTTACAGCGTGATGACCCGTATAAAAATATATGAAGACCAGACCAACGAAACCACCGGCGTCACAACGCACTACGACCGGACCCAAGGCAACACACGCCGGCTCACCAGTCAACGGGATTTTGGAGTATCGGGTTATTCGGGATACGTGATCCCGCTCTCCAAAAAGAAAGACCTGACCTTCATGTTGCATTATAACAAAAGTCTAACGGACTTTAATGATGGATTCAATTCCTGGCAACGCAGCAACGTCATCCTCCTGTCGGCAACCCTTGGGCTCTATCGATAGCGAAATTGAACGCCGCTATCCATTGCATGCCGATCAACTTTTGGATGTGATTATCCTCCGTAAGCCAACCTATGGTATCCTCGTTGTGGCGAATTACTTTTAGTTTTGAATCACCAATCCATAAAATTGAATAGCTACAACCATCCCGATCGCTTAAACCGATAGTAGAGTACCATGCAAATAGCAACGGTCGACACCAGGAAAAACGGGTAGCCCCACGTCCACTGCAGTTCGGGCATGGACTTAAAATTCATTCCATAGATTCCGGCAATCATGGTGGGCACAGCGATCAACGCCGCCCATCCGGCAAATTTTTTGGAGATTTCGCTTTGCGATATGGTGATCATAGAGAGGTTGGCTTCCAGGGCAGCCGAAAGCAACTCACGCGAGTTATCGACCATTTCGTTGATGCGGATCGTGTGGTCATATACATCCCTGAAGTACGGCCGGGTGTCGTCATCGATGATTTTCAAATCGAAGCGCATCAGGCGATTGCAGATGTCGATCAGGGGCGACACCGATCGTTTCACATCCAGGAGCTGGCGTCGGAGCTTGTAAATTTTTACGGTCGTATCACGCCTGAACTTTTCATGAAAGATCTTTTCTTCGATAGAGGTAAGGTCATCTTCGAGCGTGTCGATGACCGGAAAGTATTGGTCCACGATAGCGTCCATGAGGGCATAGAGTGCAAACGCGGGCCCTCGACGTAAAAGTTGCGGCGTACTTTCGCAGCGGGCGCGCACTTCCGCATAACTGATGGTGGAACCATGCCGGACGGTGACGATGAAATTGTGTCCCACGAAAAAATGCGTTTCTCCCAATTCAACCCGCTTGCCCTTCATTTGCACGGTGCGGAGCACAATAAAAAGCGTGTCGCCATAGGCTTCGATCTTTGGCCGCTGATGGGCACGGAGTGCATCTTCGATGGCGAGCTCATGCAAGCCAAACTCTTTCTGTATGGTTTTGAGCATGGCTTCATCGGGCTCCTGCAGGCCGATCCACACAAAACGATTGGGCTTTTTTAAAACTTCGTTGATGTCTGCGATGGCCACTTTGGTGACCCTGCAGCCTTCGTGGTATTCGGCGCAGTCGACGATCATGGATCAGGGTGGGCGTTGGTCTACTTAAATTTAAAGAAAATAAGTCTCCTTCGCTAAGGCCAGGATTGCCTTCGCGGAAGCTGTGGCAACCGGCTCCTTGGCCTATGCTGCGCGACCAAGCGATACGATGACCATAATTTGATACGGTATTTTTTGCGATAAGCACAGAAGTTTGCTTTCTTCATATTTCAAACTCCAAAAATCCTCTTATGAAGAAAATTATCACGGCCGCATTGCTGGCCCTGTCACTGGCGGGGTATGCCCAGAAGATCAAAATCGTTGAAGGAAGCCTGGCTCCTTTAAAAGGTCAAAAGTCTGTCAACACGCAGTTCACGTACAATGACATGCTGATTGGCGGGAAAAGCATCCCCGAGAAGGAATACCTTGATAAACGAAAAAATGAACTTAATGAAAAAGAACCCGGCCGCGGCGACAAGTTTACGGAAGCCTGGGTCAATGACCGCAAAGAGCGTTTTGAACCACAATTCCGCGAATTGTTTGCCAAGTACTCGGAGATGTCATCGGTAGACGAAAAGGCGCAATACACCATCATCTTCCACACCACCCGCACCGAAGTAGGATTCAACGTAGGTGTAGCCAGCAAGCCTGCCTACATCGATGCTGAAGCAACAGTGGTTGAAACCGCCAACCCTTCCAAAGTAGTGGCCAAGATCACCATCCTCAAAGCATTGGGTTACCAAGCCATGGGTATGGACTGGGAAACCGGCGCACGCCTGACGGAAGCTTATGCCAAATCCGGCAAAGAGCTCGGGAAGCTTATCGTAAAAGAGGCTAAATAGTCGACCATCCAAAAAATCATTAACCCCAGGCTAAAGCCTGGGGTTAAACGCAACTTTCAAAACCAGCGCTACGCACGCACTGACGATGAATTACAATCGCACTTGGCGCGCACATCACTAAGTCAGGCTGGCATAACATGTCGCATTTATGATGCCGATACGCACGAACCTGTGCAGGGGCGGTCGTGTCTCTTTTTGAATTCAACCCGTTGCTGTAGCTCCGTCGTAACGGGGAAATATTTCCTCACCTTCCATAGCTGGGAGGAGGAATCTCTTGATTTATTCAAAACCGTTAGCATTGGACCTCCAACTATCGTAGCTTGGGTACGGCCATGTAGGCTATTTTCATCAAATTCCTCTCCTTATGCTCATCATAAACGTTGACGACGATGCGGACGACCGGGAAATGTTTTGTGAAGCACTGCGTGCCATCGATGAATTGATTTCGTGTGTCCAACACGACAGCGGCCAAAAGGCGTTGGAATTTCTTCGTTCTCATCCGGAGACACCCGACTTCATTTTTGTTGACATCAACATGCCTAAAATGAATGGATACGAATGCGTTTATGCTATTCGATCTATTGACCACCTGCAGCATGTGCCCATCGTGATGTTCAGCACGGCTTTTAATCCCCATCTTCAGCATCCCGAAGAAAAGAATGTCACGTTCGTTGCGAAATCGAGCCGGTTTAACGAATTGGTCGAAAGTATCAAAGCGTTGATTCTCGTTCCTAGTCCTCCGGCAGAAAGATCCTGAAGGTGGCGCCCAGGCCCTCCTGTCCCTCTGCGGCAATGACGCCACCGTGATCAGACACAATTTTTTTACAGATCGCCAGCCCCATGCCCGAGCCGCTCGCCTCGGGTTTGTCGTTGAGGCGTTGGAAGACGTTGAATATTTTTGCCACGTACTTTTGGTCGAAGCCAATGCCATTGTCCCTCACGCGAATGCACGCATATTGCTTTTCGCGTCTCAATCCATACTGTGTGTGGTGCCCGGGCGTCACTTCTTCTCCGGTGACGTCAATCTTCGATTTGCCGTTGCTGAACTTTAGCGCATTGCTGATCAAATTATAAAACAACTGATCCATTTGAGGGGGATTGGCTTTCACGACGGGAAGCGCATCTGTCCTGACGTCAGCGCTTTTCTCGGAAACAAGGAGCTCGAGATCTTTCAAAACATTTTTAATCGTCAGATTAATATCCACCGGCTCCAGTTGCCCTCCCACGCCCTTCAGCACAACGAAGTAGCGAAGAAGATCTTTCAGAAGCGTCGACATGCGCACGGTCGTGGCGTTGATCTTCTCAACATATTTTTGCTCGTAGGCATCCAGGTTTTTATGATCGGCCAGGTAGTTGGCAAACGTTTCAATTTTCCGCAACGGTTCGCGCAGATCATGACTGGAGATAAAAACAAATTGTTCGAGCTGCTCGTTGAGCGATTTCAATTCCCGGTTGGCCAATTGAAGGTCGCTCACATTATTGAAGGCAAGCAAAAGGAGTGTTTCGTCGCGGTCAATCTTTGTGAGCCGATAGGCGTTGACGTTGAAGAAAAGTTCTCCGGCGCGTGGAAAGAAGTGTCTGAATTCAAATTCGAGGTAGCTGGTCTTCCGGCCCAACAGGGCGTTCAAATGATTGCGCAGTTCGGGTATGTCCCAGGCGTCTTCGCCCAATTCATAAATAAATTTTCCCTCCGTTTTTTCCGCCGTCTGTTTGAAGGTGTCATAAAACGATTTGTTGGCAAGACGCACCTGCAAATTGGCGGTGAGTACTAAAAACGGGCTGTTCACCGTGTCGACGATGGCTTGCGCATAATTTTGAGATTCCTTTAGCTCGACATTGCGTTTCTGTAGTTCTTCATTTATCGTAGTGAGCTCCTCGTTTGCCGACTGCAATTCCTCCTTGGAGGTTTCCAGTTCTTCGTTCACACTTTGCAACTCCTCGTTGGAAGACAGGATCTCTTCGTTGTTGGCCTGTAACTCTTCGTATGTGGTTTCATACTCCTCGTTGGTCGTGCGTATCAACTCACGCGACTCCAGGAGTTCTTCCTCCAGTCGCAGGATCACTTTTTGTTTCTTGTCCCCCGACAGAGGCGACTTCTTCCCCTCCTTTTCTTTTTGGGCGGGTGCCTGGGTTTCCTTGAAAACGACCAGGAAGAATATTTCCTGTTCCATCTTCCTGGGAATGACTTCAATGCCTATTTCGGATTTCACCTTTTGATTGCGCAGCGATATTTTCTCCTTCGCCACCGGCCGTTGTGTTTTCTTGGCCAGCTGCAACAATGTACGCAGGTCGACCAGCAGGTCCTCGCGAATCATCTTCAGTACGTTGAGACTCGCTTTGCCAACACCCGGCGCCAAATAGGGAGCCGTGACGCCGTAGAATTGAATAATATTAAGGCTTTGGTTCAGCACAATGCATGGACTCACAAAGCGGGCGATCAAGAGTTTGCTCACTTCACGCTCAATGTCGGATTGGGGCGACCGGTCCGTTTGCAAAGCTTCATTCCGCTGAAGCGCCTCCGTGGGGCGCATGGAAAAATCGACACGCGAACCACCCGTGTCTTTTCGCGAATAGATCCTGATCTTTCTATCCAAGGGATCAAAAAGTTCACTCGCCGAGCCAATGGTTTCGGATTTGCCCAGGAAGAGATATCCCGAGGGTTTAAGCGCATAGTGGAAGACTTGCAATATCTTCCGTTGCGGCTCGCTTTCCAGGTAGATCAACACATTCTGGCAGCTAATGATATCCATGCGCGAAAACGGCGGATCGTTCAGCAGGTTTTGTCTGGAGAATACACATGCCTCGCGCACGTGTTTGGCAATTTGAAAGTGATTATCCACCTTTTTAAAATAGCGCTTCAACTGCTGGGGCTTCACGTTTTGCAAAGCACTCAATGGATAGATGCCTATGCGCGCTTTTTCAATGGCTTTGCCATCGAGGTCGGAGGCAAAGATCTGGAAGGGTATGCTGATTTCTTTTTCTTCGAGGTATTCCATCAAGGTAATGGCGATGGAATAAGCCTCTTCTCCTGTGGCGCAGCCCGGCACCCAAATGCGAACGGGGTCTGATGTTTTCCGGTCGGCCAACATTGAACGAAACACTTTTGAAACCAACACCCGGAAGAAATCGGGATCGCGAAAGAAATGCGTTACGTTGATTAGAAAGTCGTTGTAGAGCGCCGCTATTTCCGCTTCATCCGTCTGCAGTATGTTGAGGTAGTCGTCGAGCACGAGTACTTTCTTTAAGGTCATCCTGCGAACAATGCGCCGATGGACACTCGCCTGTTTATAATGCTGAAAGAAATCGACACCGGTCTTGATGAGCACCAGGTGGAGAATCTTTTTCAGGGTTGCCTGGTCGTCATGAATAGCTTTATCGGCGCCATTTCCTTTACCGTTTGCCTGGAGTTTGGTATGCGGAAGCTTCACGAAACGCGCCAGTTCTTCGGCGATCTCCTCCGGCGACAGCATAAAATCAGCATATCCTGAGTCGTATGCATTTTTTGGCATGTCCGGGAATTTTGCCGACTGATCCTGAGCGAAGGTAATGCCTCCCTCTGCCTTGATGGCCTTCATGCCCAGCGTTCCGTCTGTTGCCGTTCCGGACAGGATCACACCGACGCTATTATTCTTATAGATAGACGCCAACGCTGTTAGAAAATAGTCGATGGCAAAGTTTCCGATGGCTGTTAATGAGCGGGGAGCAAGCTTGAGGTGACCATCCACCAGGCTCATAAAGGTATTGGGGGGAATGACGTACACATGGTTGGCCACGACTTCCATGCCGTTTTTTACCGTATGCACCTTCATTTTTGTCTTTGTCTGCAGGATCTCGGCCAGGGCGCTTTTATGATTGGGCGAGAGGTGCATCACCAGGACATAGGCCATGCCCAACGCCGGGTCGAGGTGTTGTAAAACGCTGATAAATGCTTCAAGTCCACCGGCGGAGGCGCCAAACCCAACAATGGGGAAGGGTTTTGGTGGCGGCGTGGGCTTAGATGTTCTTTTTACCGGTTTTTCTTTTATCGCGTGAGATTTTGTCTTTTTCAATGGTGGGTAAACTTGTACGTAAACTCAGTGGCAACGAAACACGCTGCCGCTGCCTCAATATACAAAGATGTAGCCGGAATCTGGCCGTTTTTCACAAGAGCTTCCTTCCAGTGAAAATGTTCAGAACGAAGGCCTTGAGGTCATTTGAGCCATTCCTTCCAAAATGCATTCTTACCACAAACTATTCCGTGAGTTTCGACTTGAATAAAAATACTCATGTGTCTGGCAAATTCCCCGTTCAAATTCTTTCGGAACCTTCAAACGAAGATTTAGTCATATACTGTTCCCGCCATGTACCTGCGAGGGAAGAGAGAGAGAATACCTCATTTTTATTGGCGACTTTCCTGAATCGTTCAACCCTCAATCGAAACACTTTCCGCTTTCCTCTATTGAATTAACGACTCTTGAATATTTTTTTCGATAATCACGCGGTGAAAGCCCGGTGATCCGCTTAAAGATCATTCTGAATGTTTTCATGTCTTTATAGCCCGCCGCGCCCATCACTTCATCCAAGGGCCAGTCTTTGTCTTCCAGTGCCTTTTTAGCCGCTTCTACGCGCACACGTTGAAGATATTCTATCGGTGTGTTGTTGGTAGCAGCTTTAAACCGCCGGACAAAATTTCGCTTCCCGGTATTGCATTGGGCAGACACTTCCCCGATGCCGATGTCGGCTGAATAATGCTGTTCTATATAAAGCTGGGACTTTAGAATTTCATTATCCTTATGTTGATGCTGACCTGTAAATACCGCAAAGTGTGCCTGGCTTATCTGGTCGATGTCCACCGAAAAACGTTTGCTGATCCAAAGGGCAGCCGCTCTTCCGCAAAATTTTTCGATCAGGTAAAGGACCAGCTTTATGGACGAAAAAGCTCCGCCACTGGTATAGATCCCTCCCTGGTCGGTAATGACCATGTCTGATTTTACTTTAACAAAAGGATATAGCTGTTGCATTTCATCCGCAGCTGCCCAATGGGAGGTGGCTATCTTGTCATCCAGCAGACCGGCTTCCGCCAGGAAGAAGCTTCCCACACAGAGGCTCGCGACCTCCGTTCCTGACTGATGCATTTTTTTTATCCAGCTGGTGATGGCTTTATTCTTTTTTAGAATAGACCGGTTCTCTCCCCTAAATCCGGGGACGATGATCAAATCGGTTTGGGTCACTTCTTCCATGGTAACGTAGCAGATAAACTGCGCGGGAACATCCAACTGTATATTCTTTACTTTTTCGCTGACCAACTCCAGTTTAAAAGCGGGCGGTTTTCCCGCTTGCTCAAAATACCAGTTGGCCCCGGTGAACAGATCGATCACACCGGCAACGGACGACGAGTAAACATTTTCATGAATTAACAAGGAAACTTTTATCATGGCATTTTGTGATTTTGATATCGCAAATCTATCAAGGTTTCATGTCATTAATGCCCCCCTAAAAAGTCGCAAATGCCGGTTTTATTCTTGTTACTCTCCCGGCACTTTTGCCCTTAAAAAAAACAGTCAAATAAAAATTCACAGTTTATGACAACAAAAAAAGAGCAACAGGCGATTCTAAAACCTAGCAAGGAAGTCGAGGAAGTAGGCAAGTGGTGGATTAAGGCCGCGGCCGCGTCGCGCGAACATACATCCCTTGATGAAGCACGTGACTTTAACGAAAACTGGGCCAGCCTCACCGCCGAGCCTGGTGGTGTAGATTATATTGAAGTAGATGCAGGGGGTGTGCCCGCTATGTGGGCGATCCCGAAAGGATGCACAGAGAACCGGGTGATCTTATGCTTTCATGGTGGTGGATTTTTCTCTGGCTCCATGTATACGCATCGAAAGCTTTACGCCCATTTCGCCAAAGCGATCGGTTGCCGGGCCTTGATCTTGCACTACCGTCGCTCGCCCGAACATAACCACCCGGCGCAGGTCAATGATTCATTGGCCGCCTACGAATGGTTGCTCAACCAGCGGATCCAGGCAAACCATATTGCTTTCGTCGGAGACTCGGCCGGTGGCGGACTTGCCATCACGACCTTATTGCTGGCTCGTGACAAAGGCCTGCCCCTGCCCGCGGCAACGATGCCCTTTTCGGCGTGGTTTGATATGGAGGTAACAGGGAAGTCGATGGAGACCAATGCAGAAAAAGACCTTCTGTTTACAGCGGAAGGGATAAAAGAAATGGCAGGCATGTTGCTCGGAGCGAACGGCGATCGAAAAGACCCCTATGCAAATCCGCTCCACGCCGACCTGAGCGGACTTCCACCGGTCTATCTGCATGTCGGTGGCGATGAGATGCTGTTGGATGATAGCACAAGATTTGCAGAACGCGCACGAGCCTTTGGCGTGGAGGTGGGCCTCGATGTGTTCCCGGGCATGCAACATTCTTTTCAAATGGCCGCCGGACGCGCGCCCGAAGCGGACGATTCCATCGCCCGGTTTGTGGACTGGGTCAGACCCAAGCTCGGACTGGGATCACATTCGTAGTGAAATCAACCCACAAACCTTACACATGATGTATGAACCCTGCGGTTCAACCTCCGCGCAGGGTCATCATCTCTACATTTGCCTTGCTAAACCCTGGTAAGCTAACTTTAAAAAATACATTGCAATGGCACAGTATGTAGCATTTGATGCAAACGTTGAAGTGATGGGTCAGACGATCATCTCGGTGGTGAACGCCCTGCCTACGGGACAAGAAACACGGATGGCGATCCTGAAGCGACACAAGATCGTACCCCAGGAAGGTGTGTGGTATAAGCAACAATCCTGGCTTGACGCTTTCAAAGAGATGGCCACCGAGATCGGCGACAGAACGCTTTTCGCTATCGGCAAGGCCATTCCGGAACACGCGGTATTTCCGCCACAGATCGACAATCTTCAGAAAGCCTTGTCGGCCATCGACGTCGCCTACCAGATGAACCATCGCCATGGCGAGATCGGTAAATATACGCTCACGCATTTTGATGAAAAGAAACGTGAAGCCATCATGGTCTGCAACAACCCCTACCCTAGCGAGTTCGATCGCGGCATCATCAGCACGATGTTGCGTCGTTTCAAGCCAAAGGATTCATTCAAATACGATGTGGTGACTGACCTTTCAGCAAAGAGCAGAATAAAGGGAGACGATAGTTGCACCTACATGGTGACGTGGTGATTCGTTGGCGATCCCTACAACAAACACAAAGGGACTGCGATTATCGCAGTCCCTTTATTTTGTTGTCATCCCATTCTGACAGAAGCCCGGCGACATTCGCCAATCTTGTTTGTGCTTACATCTTTACAAAATAGGGCAACTCAGACAGCTGCACGTTCAGCGTGATGGTCTTGGGACCCGTAATCACTTTATTATCGATCATGTTGCGCCATTTTCCCTTGGGCAACAGGATCGTTCTCGTGTTTTCACTATTCAGGATCGGTGCCACCAGTATTTCGCTTCCCAGCATAAATTGGTCGGTCACCTGGTCCAATCCCTGGCCGGGAAATTCGTAGGCCATCATCCGGACGATGGGCTCGCCGGTTTTTGTCGCTTCGTCCGACAATTTTAAAATCGTCGGTGTATACTTTGAACGAAGGGCGATGGCTTTCTTTACGGCGTCGAGGTGTGCGGGGTCGAGTATTCTCCAGGGCGCGACGGAGAACTGCATCATCGGCATCAGGGCGTGGATTTGCGCAGACCGTACGATGAGGTCCTGATTGATGGACTTCAGGTTTACGAACGATCCCATCTCACCACCACCAATCATGTCCGGACACGTGAACGGATAGCCCATGATGCCCTGTAATAATATATCGGGGATCAGGACCTTCAGGTCGTTCCAGCTGTGATTTTTATCTCTCAGGCGCTGCGCCAACGGCTGACCTCCCATCTTCCAGGTGGCCCTGTATTCGTTGAAGGGATAGTCGAGCCCAATTTTTGCAAACAGTGTCGCATGCTCGTTGGGAGAAACGGCGCGGTCGCCATGGGTGTCGATGTAGAACTCGGGGTCGCCGGCATCGAATTTAAATCCGTCGATCTTGTTTGTCTTCATCAGCCATCCGAGTTGCTCATGAAACCATTTCACGGCGTTGGGATCGGTGAGGTCGAGCACGGCGCTGGCACCGTTCCACCATTTTACAAGTTTTGGATAACCTTCTGCGTCGGTAAGCAAGGCGTTTGCCTGCTGCAGCTTTCGGAATGTTTCCGAGTCGGGACTTACAAACGGGCACACCCAGACCATTACTTTAAAGCCCCAGGCATGGAGCGAATCGACCATCGCCGTTGGATTTGGAAATCGCGCGGGGTGGAATCGCCACGTTCCGTAGTCTTCCTGCCAGTTGTCGTCGATCATGATCACGCCGGGGGGAAAGCCATTGTCTTTGATGGCCCGGGCATATTTCAATACATCTTCCTGGTTCTGATCATAGAGCAGTTCGATCCAGGTGTTGTATTGGGGATTTGAAAACAAGAATTTTGCCGGCGCAAGACCCGAGGGCGGAAAGAAGGTTTTGCTGGCATACCGGTAAGCTTCCTTCAACGTCGTGCCCGCATGAAAGGTCTTGAATTCGCCGGCCGGCTTTTTCAATACGATCGTCTTGTTTTGGCAATCGATCGTGAACGGCTCTTCAGACCACACTACATTTCCTTTATTCGAAAGCAGTAGCGGTTGTGCCTGGTTGCCGTAGAGATTGTTGAAAAGACTGGCGCGGTATCCATCCGAAAGTGGCATCAGGTTGCCATGATTGATCACGCCACTCCACCACAATTCCCCATCCCCCGAAGACAATTGAAGCCTCACCGAATCCTGAGATCGGGCGTTGTAGCCGGCAAAGATCAGGGCAAGAAAAATTACAGCATGTGCTGCTCTCCTATATAATTTCATTCGGCTGTAGCTGGCTATTTCATTTTCATAGCGATCGGATCCCAAGTCATTATTTTCTTGGAAAGATAGCTTTCGTTGCAAGCCAGTGCAGGGGCAGCCGCCCTGAATCCAAATTCGGCGTCTTCCACTACAGCTTTGCCTGTTCTGATCGCGTCGAAGAAATTGGTGAAGTGGTCTACATGATCGCTATACCCTTCGGGAACTTTGAAAATGATGTCCTCTTTTGTTTTTCTCTTTTTCTGTTCGGGCGTCCATTTGGCATCGAACTCTTTTTGCATTTCGTCCTGCATGCTTTTTGAGAACGTGAACAGTGAATCGTAGCCACCAAATCCCGGCGCTTCGGGCATGAGGCTGTGTTTTACGGTAATGTTGTTTCCATTCACTTCGATCACGCCTTCGGAGCCCACCAGGCGAATGACCTCATGTCCGCCGGTGCCGCTGATGAAGTTGACCTGCAGCGTGAGTTGGAAGGCATTGTGTTCTTTGCTGTCGGGGTACTGCATAACGCCCGACATGACATCCGGCAAATTGCGGCCGTCTTTCCAATAGCTGAATTGGCCGGTGCTGAAAATAGTTTCCGGGCCTTTGGAGTTGGTGATGAAATGGGTTCCGCTTAACAAATGGATAAATAAGTCGCCTGCCACGCCGGTGCCCACTTCCTTGAAGGCTCTCCACCAAAAGAACTTCTTGGCATCGAACGCCATTTTCTCGGTGGCTTCGATAAATTTATACAAAAAGGTGGTCAGTGCACTGGCATCTTTGGGAATGGTATATTCCCACGCGCCGATCGAACTTTGTCTATCGTATACGGCATTCACCATATTGAGTTTGCCGATCTCGCCGGCTGCCAGCAATTCCTTGGCTTTTGCATAGCCGATGCTGCTCACTCTTTGACTGCCCACTTGAAATACCTTGCCCGACTTTTTTGCCGCATCTACTACAGGTTGTCCTTCGCTGATCTTATACACCATGGGTTTCTCGCAATACACATGTTTGCCTTTCGCCAGGGCGTCTAAAGCAATGCGCGCATGCCAAACATCGGTGGTGCAGATCAATACGGCGTCGATGTCTTTTCTGTCGAGCAGGTCTTTATAGTTGACGGTGGTGAACAGGTCTTTGCCGTGTAGTTCCTTTGCATTCTCCAGGCGGCCGGTATAGAGATCACAAATCCCTGCCAGCTCCACGCCAGGCACTTTCAGCGCCGAGTTCAAATCAAAATGCCCTTGAACACCATAGCCAATGACACCTACTCTGACTTTGTCGTTGGCCGTAATTTTTCGTTCATATCTCAGGATGCGTTCTTCTGTTTTTGCTTTCGCCGCCAGCGACGACAGTGGGGAGGCGCCTAATGCCAATCCGGTTGCGCCGATTTGCTGGAGGAATTTTCTTCTTGATCTGGATGTATCGTTTCCCATAAAGACTTATTTTTTGATATATAATGGTTTTGGTGGTTTTAAGACTCGTAGGCTAAGTATACCATTTTTCGCAAATAAATCCATTTATTTTTTACTAGCGGTGTGGGCAACCCGGGCATCCCTTGACGAACGACCATCCATTCTCTTCCAATTTCTTATCTTCACTCCATACCCAACAAACATTTGGTTAAATGGAGTCCGCTCAACCATCAGGCATAGACATGTCAGGCATCTGGTCTCGGATTCCTGTTTTTTTTAGAGCCATCCTTCTGGGGTTCTTGGTCAGTACAATTGGCATTGCCATTTGGTCTGCTGATATCTATCTCTTCAAATTATCAACCTGGTCGATCATACTCATGCTCGTGCCCCTTTGGCTCTATTGGAAATTCCTTTCCGGGAACAGTTGGCCCAAGCGCACTTCCGAGACCCGGCGCCGGTTTTTTAGAAGTGTTCAATTATCCGCTCATGGATGGAAATGGGCGCTGGTGGCCGGACTGCTTTTTGTCCTCATTGTTCAGTCCTGTTTTGTAATCACGTTTCGCATCATACCGTTGCCCGATTCATTTTCTTCACAGTATGAGATCGTGGAGAGCTTGCCCGCGTCGGTGGCATGGCTTGCCATATTCATGAGCTCACTCGTGGCGGGCGTTTGTGAGGAAGTCGGTTTTAGAGGATACATGCAGGTACCGCTTGAGCATCGGTATGGGCCGGGCGTGGCCATTGTCGTTACCTCTATTGTATTTTCCCTCGTTCACCTGGATCGGTCATGGGCGAGCACGGTCTTTCCCATCATTTTTTTTGCCAGTGTATTGTTGGGGATCCTTGCCTACCGGGCACAGTCACTCATCCCCGGGATCGTCGGTCACTCCCTCCTGGATGTATTTGATTACTCGCTATGGTGGACAAAACTCTTGGGCAAATTTGATTGGAAGACGATTTCCGTTACGGGTGTTGATGGGCATTTTGTCCTTTGGTGTTCCGCATTTATCATTGCGACAGTTGCATTCTTTTGGGCAATCAGTAAGTTGAAACTATCAAACAGCACGTTATAAGTATTCCACATAGCCATCCGTCCCATTAACCCGGATGCGTTGTCCGTCTTTGATCAGCTTCGTAGCATTCTCCACTCCGACCACTGCCGGCAAACCATACTCACGCGCGACAACCGCTCCATGCGTCATCAGTCCCCCAACTTCGGTGATCAGGCCTTTGATGGATACAAACAAGGGTGTCCAACTGGGATCGGTGAAGGCAGTGACCAATATATCTCCTTCGTCCAGGTCGGCATCCTCCATGTTTAAGATGACACGCGCCCGGCCCTCGATAACTCCGGACGAAACCGCCAGCCCCACGATGGCTCCGGCTGGAAGATTTTCCCGTTTGTACGCACCAGTCATGATTTCACCATCCGACGTGATCACGCGTGGCGGCGTTAACTTTTGATATAACTTGTAGTCGTCCTTTCGTTTGTTGATGACCTGGTAATCCATCCGATCGCCATCGGATGCAGTTGCGGCGATGACCTGCCGAAGCTCTTCCAGCGTGAGATAGTAAATATCTTCTTTCTCATGAATGACCTTGGCTTGCACGAGTTTTTCTGCTTCTTTCATTAACGCCTGCTTGTAAACAAAGTAGTGTCCGACCAAGTTGTATTTTGGATATTCACGATAGCCAATGAAATTCCGGACGAGGTCGATCATTTGCTTTAATTCCTTGGCTTTTTGCTCGCCCTCCGGCAATGACTTCAACCGGTCTACCAATGCCTGCTCCTTTTCCAAAGCTTCGCGTCGCCCTTGCTCGAATTTCCGATGGCTGGCGTTGGACTCCTGGTTTTTGATATTGCTGAGAATGACAGGAACCAGTGTCGCCGGTTTTTCGGCCCAACGGGTTCTGGTGATATCGATCTCTCCGGCACACCGCATTCCGTATTTGTCCAGAAATGTATGGATAGCGTCTTGCACTTCCTTTCCACCTGGGAACTTCACCAGTTCATCCAAAAAATCATCATCCTTTACCTGGTGTAGGTAGTCCATTAATTCGGGATGAGGCCGAATCACATCGGCGACATCCAGGAGCGCCAGGCCCATTTCCGAAGTAATGTTGTTATCGACAGATTGGGAAAGTATGTCCGCTACGTTTTTTTCACCCAACCACTCCATCATCTTCTCATTGATCCAGAACGAAGCATCCATCGCCGCCATGATCACACCCAGGTTTCGTGGATCAGCCATCAGTTTTTTTAATCGCGGGATATCTTCTTGAATAAAATCAATCAGATCGGTTCCTGATTTCGTTTGAATGTCCTTCTTCAACGCTGCGATCGATGTCTGACTACTTCGGATCAGATCCAACACGATTGCCGGATCGTTTTCGATCTTTGTTCGGGCACCCGCAAGCGAAATCGGTTTATGGTTTGATCCAGGTTGTTTTTCATCTTCACCGGGTGACGATTTGACAAAATTTTCCCGCGCAACGATGGTCAATAGCGCGTCCTTGATCAGTGGATCGGATTGTCCCAGGGTGGTGATCACCGCTTCTCTGCTGGCGCGTGAAGCCAGCATCGGGGTGATATCAACAAACAGCCTTCCTCCCGCCGTACGCATGAGTGCACGCGTCGTTAAAAGGAAAAAAGACAACCCCAACGGTTTCATGGCATCGGTCATCATTTGCTGGTGACCGACGGATACATAGACGTGATTTTCCTGGTCATTCGCCTCGGGGATCGGAAATAGAGTAGTAATCGGCCGGCTCTGTACAATATAAAAGATCTGCCCATCCGCCAGATGGCCATCCTCCACCAAACACCACTCGATGTCCTGGGGCTGGCCGAAATGTACTTCGATCGTTCTGCCCATGCGCTCAAGCTGCAGGATCTGCGCATCCGACAGGACTTGCTCGTTCTGCCGCCCGGGCTCGATCTCCTCTTCTTTTGTGCCGCCATCTTCCAAAGCATGAATGGCCAGTTTCTTTGTGGATATCCGCTTATCGATCACGTTGCCGTTGCTCACTTTGTAGTTGTCCGCACTCACCAACCCCGCAACCAAAGCCTCACCCAGTCCAAAGCTCGCATCGATGGATAATACTTTCCGATTCGAGGTGACGGGATCGGCCGTAAACAAAATCCCCGCCGCTTTTGGGAAGACCATCTTCTGAACGACTACTGACAGGAGGACTTTGCGATGATCGAAACCGTTTTGAAGACGATAGATCACCGCCCTCTCGGTGAAGAGCGATGCCCAGCATTTGCTGATGTGCTTTAGGATGGCCGCCTTCCCGATAATGTTCAGATAGGTGTCCTGCTGCCCTGCAAAAGATGCCGTTGGCAAATCCTCTGCGGTGGCACTGGATCGTACGGCATAGGCATCTTTTTCGCCAAACATGGCGAGACAACCCGCTATCTCCTCTGTCATCTCCTTAGGAATGGGGATTCCTTCAATGACCGTCCGGATCTTTGAGCTAACCTCGCTGATGTTTCTCCTCTCGTCAACTTTAAGTCGGTTTAATTCCTCAAGCAACCGGTTCAGCTCCTGACTATTTCCGATCACTTTTTTATACGCCTCGGTAGTGACACAAAAACCCTCCGGCACCGGTATGCCCTCGATCCTGGACAACTCGCCCAGATTAGCGCCCTTGCCCCCCACCGTCATCACCATTGACCGGTCGATCTCCTGAAAACGAAGTATGCAGACACTCATAGTTTTTATTTGCTTTCCTTTTTACGTTTGTTGTTGACCTTATCCGTGGTTTCATTCATGATCTCAATGGCCCCTAAAAAATAGGTTTCAATCACTTTGATGTCCTTACTTGAAAATGAAGCAATCAGTTTTTCCGACTTGCTCCGAAATTCCTTATAGAGCGGCACCATCAACGTCATTATATTTTTCGTGTTGGGCACGATGATGACCTTGCGCCTGTCGTCTTCGGAAAATTGTCGCTTCAGCAGTTTTTTCTTTTCCAGGCGGTCTACTAAAGCGGTCACGGCGCCGGTGGTCAGACCGGTTAAATGGGAGAGCTCGCCGGCCGTCATGTGGCCTTTTTGCATTAGAAATCCGAGGTACTTATGGTCCGTTCCGGGAAGCCCTGCTTTTCGGGCAATGGCCTCGTGCATCTGCAGGGAGCTGAAGGCATGGAGTTGGTTCAGTTTCCGTATTCGTCTGATCAGGTCGGCGTCCATTTTTTATCTTTATTGTTAATTATCTTAATGATAAAGATAATATAAAACGGGAAACATATCCAAATATTTTTTTGAGTGCCCGGTTCGTGCAGCCGGAACGGGGATTCAGCGGCCCCATTCCTTTTGGTATGGCAGGGTTTCAACGATCCGGGAATGAGGGTTTCAGCGGAAGGCCTTGCATTACTGCGCATCCGAAATCGAGCAGACTGACATAAATTTCTCTCCGGTCATTACCTGCCCTACCCGTGCATGTAAAAATTCCAGACAAAGTCGCTGATTCCTGACGGCTGCCGATCCCTTCAGGCATAAATAAATTACTTTTATATTCGCCTGATCAACTGTAGCCTATAAACTCAAACGAAGATTATGAAATCATTATCAAGATTCGCCTGGTTGGCGCTTGCCGTTCTTTCCGCGGCGTGCACCCAATCAAAAATTAAAGATTTAGTACCCGACAAAGACAATGGGGGCATCACGCTCCCCGAGAAGTTCGGAGCGGTGGTGGTGGTCGATACGCTGGGACGCGGACGACACATGGCCATTGCCCCCAACGGAGACATCTATCTTCATCTTAGCAAGCTTGCGCTGGACGGAAAGGGCATTATTGCCTTGCGCGATACATCCGGCGATGGACGCGCCGATATCGTGAAGGGCTATTCCAACGTTACCGGCACCGGCATTGAACTCCACAACGGCTACCTGTATTACGCCGACGAAACGCACGTCTTCCGAAGCAAAATGACCGAAGGAGAATTGTTACCGGCTGACGCGCTCGACACCCTGGTGACCATGGTGGATGGCGTAGGACACATGGCCAAAACGTTCACGTTTGATGACAAAGGCGGCATGTATGTGAACATCGGCTCCACCAGCAATTGTTGCGAGATAAATTTGCGCATGCCCCACACCGCGGGCGACGATCCGTGTAAAGAACTGGAAACCCGCGCCGGCATCTGGAAGTTCGATGACAATACCCTGGGCCAAAAGCAAGACCTTAAGTTCCGCTATGCTACCGGCATCCGAAACGCTGTTGCCCTCACCTGGAATGCTGGCGTCGGCCGGCTGTTTGCCCTTCAGCATGGAAGAGATGATCTTCATCGCTACTGGCCGGAATTTTACACCGAAGATCAAAACCTGGAACTCCCCTCCGAAATATTCTTCGACCTCGAACAGGGCGACGACATGGGTTGGCCTTACTGCTACTACGATCACCTCCAGGGCAAAAAGTTCACGAACCCCGAGTATGGCGGCGATGGCGCGAAGAGCGACCGTTGCGACAAAGCCAAAACTCCGTTGCTGGGCTTCCCCGGACACTGGGCTCCCAACGATGTGTTGTTCTATAAGGGTGATCTCTTCCCCGAAAAATATAAGCAAGGCGCCTTCATCGCTTTTCATGGAAGCTGGAATCGGCTGGGCCATGAGCAGCAAGGCTTTAAAGTAGTTTTCGTTCCCATGAAGGACGGAAAACCCTCAGGCCCCCACGAAGTCTTTGCCGATGGATTCATTGGCCCCCAGCCCATCACCAATCCCGGCAACGCATTCTTCAGACCCTGTGGTTTGGCCGAAGGTCCTGACGGATCGCTGTACATTTCCGATTCTCAACACGGACGCATCTGGCGCATTGTGTATTACAAGGACGGCATAGCAAAAACGGCAGACCGCACACTGTACAAGCCTGAAGTGGCGAAGGAGGAAGAACCTGTTGCCGATGAAATGGTGGCAGGACAAACCGTCTATAACACCTACTGCGCACCTTGCCACCAACGCGACGGCAAAGGAGCTCCCGGCATGAATCCGCCTTTAGCGGGCGTCAACCTTGTGACGGGCAACAAAACGGAGTTGATCAATATCATCCTGAAAGGATATGACAAGAAGGACAAGATCAATGGCGAGACCTATCAGAATGTTATGCCACCCCACAATTGGCTGACCGACCAACAGATCGCGGATGTGCTGAGCTACATCCGGAAATCGTTTGGCAACAAAGCGGATGAAGTCAAAGTGGACGAAGTAACCAAGACCCGTGCAGCAACAGGGAAAGCTAAATCCTAGTTTGAAGAAACGCCACTGATACCTTCGGAGCTTTAAACCGTTCAACAAAATAAAACCCATCAGCCTGCAAGGTCTGATGGGTTTTTAATTAATGGGTCTTCGCTGGTTGAGTTGCTATTGCAGCTTCACGAATTTTACGTTTTTACTCACGCCATCCACCGCGATCCCCAGGATGTAAACCCCGGCGGGAAGCGTTTGTACGTCGAGTTGGGAGGTCCCGCTGTTCAGGGCGTAGCTGGCCATGCGCGTGCCTTGCAGGGAATGCACGCTGGCCGATGCCTGGCGGGTGTTTTCGGGTAGCGTTACCGTGAGTTGGGTGCGCGTTGGGTTGGGGTAGACTTGCAGGTGTGATAGCACGTTCTCTTCAGCCGCCAACACGATGCTTGTTGTGACCACCTCGGAGAAGTCGGACGACTTTCCGTTCCGGAACCGCTTCACACGATACCCGATTTGCTGGCCTACTTCCAGGCCGGTGAGGGTGGCTGAATTCGTCCCCTTCAGGATAAGTTTCTCATAGCCGGGCAAGAAGGTTACAAAGTTATCGGACGAAACCTGCAACATCACGGAGTCGGTAAGCGGTATAGCCTTCCAGTTTGCCGTAAACGAATCGTCCGTGACTTTCGTGGCCGGCAAGGCGGGCTGCGGGGCGATGAGGGTGGAGTCGTGGCCGACAAAAGATGATGAATAGGAATCATTGTAGCCCGTGATGCGGAAATAGTACGGCGTAAGCTCCTGCAGGTCCTTGGCGATATAGCTGGTCACATTAGGAGCAAGCTCGTCGATCACTTCAAAGTGTGCATCGTCGGGCGTGGAGCGTTCGATGCGAATACCGGTGGCGTCCTTCACGTTGTTGCGCCAGGTAAGTTTGGCGGCTTCGTCCTTTTGGGCCTTCACGACAAATCGGCCCAGGGTGGTATCGGAAAAAACGATCTTGGCGCCGGCTGCGACCTTCATGCCGTGCTCCCTGGAAAATCGCCCGAACATGTATAGGGTCTTGTCGCGGTACGTTGCGACGAAGGTGTTCGACAGCATGGAATCCAGCGGGTTGTTCATGGCTACCGGCGAGCCTTCATCATCGAGGATCATCACGGCCGGGCTGGACGTATCGCTAAAGCCACTGAAACCTCCGCCCACGGCGATCATGTTGTCGTACAGGGGTTGCACAAAATAGAATTGTCCAAAACTCATGTCGACAAGCGTTGTTTTAAAGCTATTGTCCACCGCCCCATTTTTATCAAGTCTTACAAGAGCTGTACGGCCCTGGTCACTGTAGAACCATCCGCGCATATAAATTCTGTCCTGGGCGTCGACACGAAAGCCGAACCCGGTCGCTGCCGGCGTAAACGAATCGTCTTTGGATCCGTCTGCATTGAGTCGCACGGCATCCTTCGCTAATGTGATTAGAATTATTTTGCCGTCGGACTGAACATCCATGTCATTCACTTGCCTGCTGTCGCCGAGTCCATTTTTTTCGGGCCCGATCCATTTTCCATTCATATCCAGTATGGCAAATCCCGGTGATGGATTGTCGTTGAACGAATTGAAGTAGCCGGCCACATAGATCTTTCCCGATTTAACAATCACCCGGGTGACTGATCCGGGATAGCCATCGCTTTGAGGTCCTGTGCCCGTTTGAAATGTTGCATCGAGCGATCCGTCCGCATTTAATCTCCCGACGAACGTCGGCTCCGAGAGCTTAGAGCTTCCTCCTACGATGATCTTATCATCATCTTGTACGGCCACGGGGCCCACGTAGTATTGATCACTCACCGGCAACGCAGGCGCAAAGGTATTGTCGATTGTGCCGTCGGGATGGAGCCGTAGAAGCGCAGTGTTCGCGGTGAGCAGAACTTTTCCAGTGGATTGCACCGCCATTTGCTTATTGCCCGTGGGAACGCCATTGATGTTCGCTATAGGTACTTTAAACGAAAGGTCCACGGTATTATCAGGCTTTATCTTCGCCGTATGACTGATGTCGGTACCGTCGATCTTTTCAAAACGGCCCGTCAGCAACAGATTGCCTCCGGAATCTTCGTTGATCGTACGCACATCACGCAGGGTACTGGAGGCCACGGGCCGCACAAAATGCCCATCCTTGTCCAATTCAGCGATGCCGGCAAGTTGGTCATCAATTAAATAATACCCCGTTGAAAAAATTATATTGCCATTCTGCCGGCCAAACACCTCCAGGACAATACCATTGGCGAGCGCTGTGTAAAAGGTATTGTCTTTTGAACCATCCGGATTCAAACGCATCAAATGGTAGGTTGAGGCCCCTAGTTCGACGTGGGTCGCCGAAAAAACGAGGCGCCCATCATCCTGAAAGATGATCGTACCTATGGGCAGGCCATAGAAATTATAGGTATAATGGAACGAGTCGTCCACATCACCGTTTGCTTTTAGTTTTATCAGGGCGCTTGGGGCGATCCATGAGCCGGTACTCACAAATACATGATCGTCACGATCGAGGTATATCCGGTCGACCCATGTTGGCTCCGGCACGCTAAAGGCAAACGAGGGATCAATACTGCCATCGGCGTTGTAGCGCACAAGTCTGGTCTCATCCGAATCGTCGATTGCCGTCACCATCTTACCATCCGACTGCAACAGTAGCCTCCCTACCGATGGGTTATTCTGCAATACAAACGACTCGTCTACTGACCCATCGGCGTTTAACCGGGCCAGGTAGTTGCAGCGAACGCCGTTTATATATCTGAAATATCCATGCACTAAAATCTTGCCCGAAGCCAACGGAATGACTTGACTGATACGATCGTCGGTCTGAACGGTCTTAAACCCAGGCACCCGGGTACCCGTGGCATCAACTTTTAGCAAGCTGCCCACGGATTCGTCGCCATACTTATCGATATCTCCATAAACAAAGTATTTGCCGTCGACCGACTCGCACACTTGCGTATAGGTCGGGGGTTCGCCAAAAGGAACATCAAAATCGGTGAGCAATTGAGCCTTGCAGGTGATCACAGCAAGGCAAAGCAAGCAGCAGGTTATGAATTTCATAATTGGGCCAATGGGAATTAGGATATGAAATAAAGGCCTTTTTTTATCAAAAACCAAATTCCAACACCCGTCGTCTTGGATGATCAGCACTGCGAAAACTCCCTGCGAATACCTAAATTTGATTTAACCGGAACGTGTGGTCAAGGTAAATCACTGCCTGCCGTTGCGCGACCTGAACCAAAGCTCCACCATGCTTAAAACATTCCCCTACCGGTATCGCGTCCTGATCTTACTTTTCTTTCTGATCCTCATCACCTATCTCGATCGCGTGTGCATTTCGCTGGTGGGTTTACGCATAAAATCGGAGTTCAAGTTAAACAATGAAGAATTCGGATGGGTGCTGGCTGCGTTTTCACTGGCCTATGCGTTGTTCGAAATTCCCTCCGGCATCCTGGGTGACCGCATCGGACAGCGTGCTGTGCTGATGCGTATTGTCATCTGGTGGTCAATATTCACCGTGCTCACCGGCGCGACTTCGGGGTTGGTCTCGTTGATTGCCGTTCGGTTTCTGTTTGGTGCCGGTGAGGCCGGAGCCTTTCCAACCAGTTCGGGGGTGGTGTCGCGGTGGTTTCCCGTGAGTGAAACGGGGCGAAGTTTGTCCGCCATGTTTGTGGGACAAAATACGGGCGCGGCCCTGGCCCCGCTCATCGTCGTTCCTGTGGCCGCGGCGTTTGGATGGCGCGCGAGTTTTATGATCAGTGGTGTCATCGGCTTGCTTTGGGTGTTGGTGTGCTTCGCGTGGTTCCGGAACAATCCGTCGGAGATGAAAGGCATTTCCGCAGCAGAGCAAAAGCTTATTGAAGACAACCGGCGTTTTGTGACCGAGCGACCCGTATTCCCCTGGCGCAAGGCCCTCACCAACCGCAGCCTGGTGGCGTTGATTGGCGCGTACTTCTGTTCGCAGTGGGGTCTTTATTTTTTTATTGCCTGGATGCCGGTGTACTTGCAGGAAGGCCGTCACTTTTTGGAAAGTGAAATGAAAATGATCACGTTCTATACCTTCATTTTCGGAATCGCCGGTTCATTGTCCGCTGGCTTTCTCAGCGACTGGTGGGTGAAACGCAAGGGTTTGCTCTGGGGCCGGAGGGTCATTGGGGTGCTGGCGTTGAGTTTGATGGCGGCTTCTTTTTTAGCGGCCGCCCTAACACCGAACAATGTGTTGGTAGTGATCTGCCTATATAGCGGACTACTCTTTTATCCCTTCAACGTCATCGCTTCTTTTGCAACGTGTGTCGACATTGGGGGCGATCGCGTGGGCACCGTGGTGGGCATGATGAATTTCTTCGGACAGACGGGAGCGTTTTTCCTGGTCATCCTTTTTGGAAAGATCGTCGACGTTACGCACAGCTTTAATGCGCCACTGTTTGTGTTGGCGGGAGTATTGTTTGTGGGAAGTATATTGTGGTTATGGGTGAATCCGTATAAATCTATCAAGTCAATCTGATTTTTGACTCAGGGGGCTCACCGTCAAATAGGTCATGCCCGCGGAGGCCGGATTAATCAATTTCCCCAAGTCTAACCCAATTAAACCTATCGGACATTCTTTGATCATTGATGAAATCCAACACTATTGTCCAAGCCTCTTCACGCGTACGATAGCATATCGTAGGTATGCGCATGGGTTCTGTTCCAACAACATGCTCAACATATCTGTCATCCTTTAAAGGGATACCTTTTTTGAGCGGGACAAATTCCATATCGTAGTAAATAAAAAAACCGTGTGGTTCGTCGAAAAAGAAAATGAACCATAATTCTCCTTTATCCTTTTTAATGACAAGCGCAGAATCTCCGGTTGATTCGCTGGACCAATAATCTGCCGTGTGTTCAAAAATTACTTTTTTAAGAAATTCTAAACTTGGATTTGGAATTTCCTCACCCAATGGAGAATTGTATTGTATTTGTTTTCCATGCATTCTTTTATTCGATAGCCTTCATTATCATCGACAATTTCCTGATCGGTATCACTTTACCCCGAAGTATCATTGTCATACACATCCATTAAAAGCTAAACCCAACCCGAAACACCCCCCGTGGAGATTCTTCGTAGTCCTCTTTCGGCACAAACACTCCCAGGGAAAACACCAACGCATCCACCGGCGCAACCCAAAGCCCACCGCCATAGCTGTTATGCCAGGCTTCGGACGACTCGCCAATCAGCCATACCCGGCCATAGTCGAAGCCGCCAAACAGGCCCAATGTAAACGGAAGGATCCGGTTGGCGCTGCTGCTGATCCGCCAGCGAACGTCGGTGCTTTGCCAGTAGGCGATGTCGCCATAGAAACGTTCCGTGCGATAGCCCCGCAGACCCAGCGATCCGCCAAGCGTTGGCATCTGAAAGAATTCGTAGCCCTTGCCGAAATTTTGTCCATAGCCGATCTGTGTTCCGATGATCAGGTTTTCCTTCCGATCCACAGCCTTGAAGACCGCGAGCTGTGAGCGTAGCGAGGTAAAACTACGGGCTTCCTTGATATTGTCCATCCAACTCAAGGTGGTGTTGAACCGGACACCGGCGTGTGGGGCAAATAAATTGTCGACGTTGTTGTAGTGAAAACCCAGCTCGGCGCCGGCGAAATATTTCCGGTCAAATATTTCTGCATTTTCTCCCTGACCGTATATCCGGATAAATCGACCGGCGGTGTTCTCGATATGCGAGACGGTAAAGGTCGGGCCGAGGGTGAAGTAGCCGCCCACCCCTGCAAAACGTTTCTTGATGGCGGGGTACAGTCGAATCAATCCCTGCCGCACGCGATAAAAGTTCGGATTGTCTACCGGGCGCTTCGTTTCATTGCCCAGGCCAGCAAAGTTGAAAGCAAAACTGGGCCCGTGATACTGCGCGTCGAGATAGAAATCCCAGTTCTTCACCACGTTGAGGAAATCGCCCTCATAATTGGCCTTGAAGGCCTGCGTTCCCGTAGCAAACGACGCCCCTATGCGCTGAAGCGATGCATAGGGAACCTTCTTAAAGCCGTGCTTCACCAAATTCATAGTCCCTCCCACCAAGAGCTGATCGTCGGGGTTAAACCCAATGATGGGAAACGGTATGGCGATGTCGTACTCGCTGTCGTAGCCGCGCCGGTCATAAATATTAAAACGGGCGACATCCGTCCGTTTGTCCCGGGTCTCCGGTCCGGCATGGAGCGTGTTCTTCCGGAGGTCGTCATACACAAAGGTCTTCTTGCTGCCCCGGGCCACGCGCGATTCATCCGTAAATTCATCGTTCCCCAAACCACCAATGAGTCGCACGCGGATTCCCTTCGACACATCGCCTTTCACGACGAAGTCATCGTCGTCGCCGTTACCATAAAGATCGATCTCGGGCGTGACATCGTTCTCGAAGGTTCGCTGATAGATCTGGTGTTTGATCTCCCCCTTCTTGTTTATGTCATAGACCGTGACCTTGGTGTGGTCATTGTCGACGCGCTCCACTTCAAAGCGTTCGCGTTCTTCCGTGCCGATGACGTCAACTTTTTGCCCCAGGAACTCATAGTGTGTACGGGCGATTTTCATGAGGTCGTTGCGACGTGTCTTCAGACTGGTGATAATACTTTGCGCCGAAAGTTCACGCGCTTTTTTCGGCCAGTCGCGGAACGCTCCTTCGATGACTTCATCGGTGAGATGTTCCTGTATAAATTTTACCTGGGCTTCCCACTGTGCCCAACTGAGCTCGTTCAGAAATGTCCGGTCAAAAAGCCGTGCGCTCCACGTCGTCCATTTCATGCTATTGATCTCCGGACCATACGATTGAAGTTGACGCAGGAAGGGAAGCGTTTGCCGGGCCATACCCGAAACCAATCCGTCGTATGCCGAAAACGCCTGATCGCGGTCGCGGGGAATGGGGCGGTATAGTTTTGACCCATCCGCCTGGTCGAGACACGCCCAGGTCCATTGATCGTCGTGACGGTCCCAGTCGCCAATGAGAAAGTCGAGGAGTCGGGTGCGTACCGCCCATTCTTCATCCACCTGGTATTTGCTGTCCTTGAGAAGATTGTCGACCATGTCCAGCGTGCCCACGATCTTATCGGGCGAACCGAAGAAGGGCGCTCCCTTCCAATGCTTTCCGGACGCACGCTCTTCGACCAGGTGCATGCCTCCGCCAAAGAGCCTATTGTAAATTCCCAGTTGCGGCTGTGCGGGGATGTAGTACAATCGCGGGTTGGCATGATATACGTTGATAGCTTCCGCGAGATAGGGAACAGCCAATGGCGCAAAGGGATGTGTCGCCAGGAAGTTATCCTCCACCAGGTATTTGGCAGCCACCATTTTGTTGAATGGATAAGGCATAAAACGCGTCGCGTCCTTTGTCATCCCACGGAATGCATAGTCGCGTCCATTGGCATCTTGCACCCGAAGGGAGTTGGTCTGATTGCCTCCCCCCTGCTTGACTGCGGTAACGCCACCTTTAAACACGTTCATGTCCAGCACGGGAAATTTATATTGCTCCAGGTAAAGATCGCGATGGTGGGCGCCCAGGAAGAATTTATGGAACTTCCCAATCGGCTTCACAAGATTGCTCGTGACGGCCTGCGTAGTAGAGTCCAGGTGCTGATCGTATTCCGGAAAGGACGTCTGAAGCACTTCGCCGGCAAGCGGCAGCTTATCTTTTATTTTTTTCCGGAACACCAGGGTCTCGCTTGTCCCTTCCGCATTCACCTCATAGAACTGTACCCATGTCTCTCCTCCTTCGTAAAACGAAAGCGTACTATAGCCCAACGCACCGGATGCAAATTCCGACCCCCGGCCCAGATCGACCGGGCTGGTCTTGGATGCACTTCCGCTCACAATAAACTGCTGACCGTCGCGGTCGATATATTGCAGGGCGTGTTCATGACCGCTGGCGAAGATGAAGCTTCCATTTTTATTGGTAGCGGCTAATAGGGCCGCGCGGAGTTCTTTGTAGTCCTGGTGGGCAAGATCTTGTTTCGATCCAATACTGGCTCTGAAAAATGCAGCTAAACTTCCGATACCCGGAAGGGGTACCCACCACTTAGGGTTCACGTCCGTGAGTGGAAACAAGTGCTGCTTCACCGTAAACCCACCACCATGCGGGCCATAGGTATAGGGTGGGTGGTGCAGGGCGATGATCAAATTCTGGTTGCGGTATTTGCGCACCATGGTTTCAAAAATAAAACGGAAGCTCGCTTTGTTGCGCACACCGCATCCGTCATTCATTTTTGGTTCCTCGTCAGAGTCTCCCAGCCACCATTGCGAATCTACGACCAGTATCACAACGTTGTCGTTCAGTTCGATCGCTTCAGGGCCGGCACAGCCATCGTCGGGCAGGAAGTAGTTTTCCCAATCGTCTTTGTCGCTCACACCGCGATGGGTGTTGAGATAGGATTCGACAAAATTCTCCTGGCTATGTAACCCGCGCTGTCCCCAGCCACGCCAGTCGTGATTTCCCGGGACGAAGACGGGGCGTCCTTTAAAATCGTCGAGCATCTGCAACTGGGCAAGGATGCGTTGTTCCGCATCGGCGCGTTTTACCTGTTCTTCCTTGGGCGGCATCCCGTATTCATAAATGTTGTCGCCCAGGAACAAAACAGAGCTGTTTTTTGGGGCCGACCCGAGTTTGGTTTTCAGGTATTTGATCACTCCCCCACTGCCGGGTTCCGTTGCGTTTCCGGCATCGCCAAGCAAGTACATGGTGTGTTTGAGTTCCAGATCGGGAGCTGGGGTCGCGTTTTTCCATTGCCGTGCGTCCTTTGAATATTGTCGCTTATAGGATGCGCAGGAGGCCAGGAACAACAGGAGTAAAAGCGTTTTCGAGGGTAGACTTTTGTTCATGTACTTACTGTTGTCCTTAAATATGGGCTTTTTAGTTGAATTTGCAGGCTTTTCGCGCCGACAAAAAACGATCAGAAGTTATCCATTGTGACCCGGCCATACAACCGGAGCGGCATTCGGCCAGACCCGATGCAAGGCTGGGAACGCATGACAAAAAACGGTTCGGAATTTGCCTTGACACTCGTGACTAGTCAGAGGGACTTTGTTGTGAAGCTTGTTTGTGAAGCTTTGTTGTGAAGCATGATTTTATCCACCCGACTACGAAAAAACATCCGACAGGTTGTCGTATATTGCAATTAATTCCCCAAATATTACTCGATTGCTATTCGTGATGTCTTCGCTCCGTCTCTCGATCGACACGAATGTAACTTGAGGTTTTCTTTGAAGGGCCAAAAGAATATGAACCGAACCATCCGCCAATTTACGCAGTGCACTTTGTTGGTGAGCTTATTCCTGTGTTCGGGTCAAATGGCGCGTTGCCAAAATCAAAAACGAAGACCGGGGCTTCCGGGGATGAGTCCTTCCAAATGGATCACGCTCCGACATACACAGGCGCCGGGAAAATTATACCGGGTCGACGGTTCACCCACAAAGGCCTATACGCAGGAGGATTTCTACTTCAAGATGTGGATACCGGTGGTGAACCTGTCAAAGTTCGCGCTGCTGCTGGGCCCACAATACCGTACCGAGCAACTTGAATTTCAAAGCGACGGCGAGAACCCGCTCCGCCCCCTGGGAGGCTGGAACCTTCGTTCTATGGGGCTTGATATACGCTCGTGCATTACCCTGGATAGCACCTCCTGGCTTGCCTTCAACGCCAACATCAATCAAAGCGGAAATCTTCGTGACCAACCGCACGCCAACGTTCCCATCAACTATACGTTCTCATCCATCTTTATCAAACGCACGGCTCCGAACCGGGAGATCGGTTTTGGTTTTATGGTGAATAAGAGTTTCAACCGCTTCACCGTCCTCCCGGCTTTCATGTTTAACTACAATTATTCATCAAAAGGTGGTATTGAAATAAATCTGCCCTACAAGATCGCCTTGCGCCGGAATCTTTCTCCTACGGACCTTCTCTATGTCAGGGTCGAAGCCGTTACGCGCGCGTATTGGATCAACAGTGGCACACAGCCTTATGCATTCAGAAGAACCGAGGCCGATATGGGGATTGCCTACAACAAACAAATCACAAAGCTGATCGGGGCCGAAGTATTTGGAGGGTATCGCCGGAATATCAGTACACATCTGCCCGGTGAAGTCACTTCCGTTAGAAACTCCGGGTTTGTATTTACTCTTGAACTCTATCTGAGGTCACCCTTCCAGTAAGCTTCAATCCTTGAGGGACGGGGCGTTGTAGTGAACTCACGATCCGGACATCACAAATCGTCAGTAGCTAGTATCCATGAGTCAGTAGCCAGTATCCAGTAGTCAGTAGCTAGTATCCAGTAGTCAGTAGCCAGAAAATGCAAACTTGCGGGCGGTTGCGGCTCTTCAGGGGAATTTCGTTTCGAGATGTTCTCTGTGTATTGCGAAAACCTGGTCAATCGCTTAATTTCAGATTATCATTTTTAACTGTCCGCAATCCTGCGCAGCGAGAGACAAATGACAAATTTTCAATTCATTCCGGTCACGCCTCACCCTTTGCTTCAGCCCTTCATTGCAAAAATGTGGGTCTTTGAGAGCGAGGGGCGAATGCCGGAGTTGGATAAAAAATTGATCGTCCCCAATGCCAATTTTAAGTTGGCGTTTGGTTATCGCAAGGGCATCGTGAGCCACATTGGTGATCAGACGTTCACGTTGGGGGAGAATGAGATCCGGTTATCGGGGATCATCGATTCTCCCGTCATTCTGGATTGTCAGGACGATGCACCGACCGGCACGATCGGCATCGAATTCAACCCACTGGGGGCGTATCGTTTTTTTCATTTATCGTACGCCGACTTCAAGAATCAAATTGTAAAGCTGGCCGACCTCATCGGCAGCCGCGCAGAAAATTTGCAGTGGCAACTCGCCGAAGCAAAAACGGTGGCGCTGAAATTACAGGTCTTGCAAAATTTCCTGATCAAACAATTGGAAAAAAATGCAGCGGATCCTATCTATGACTATTGTATCCACCGGATAGAGAACTCCAAGGGGCTCGTCACCGTAGCGCAGCTTGAAAAGGAAACCGGTTATAGCTCCCGTTGGCTTCATACGAAATTCTCAGAGCACCTGGGTACAGGTCCCAAAAACCTTTCCGAGATCGTCCGGTTCAGGCAGTTTTACCAGGCCTTTGCAGCCGGCAGCAAACTTCAATACCTGAAGGAACAAATTTACCATCACTATCACGACCAGTCCCATTTTCTCAGGGCCTTCAAACGGTTCACGGGCACCACTCCCACCGAACTTCAAAACAGCTTAAATGAGCTGGGCACCAAGGCCTACCGGGCCTGACTTCCGATTTGTACAATACTTTCAGGCCATCGTCGTAGCATCTTTACGGAAAGATCGTGTGAAGGCGTACGCTCACACGGTTCCATTCATTACAAAATAAAAATACTATGAAGAACCAAAGCTATTCGGCTACCATTGAAGTAGCACTACCGCAAAAAGATGTCTTCACCCGTATGAACGACTTTGAAAAATGGTGGACACGTCACATTGAAGGCGAGACCGCTAAACTGAATGATGAATTTGTGCTCCGGTATGGCGATGTCCAGGGAGACATTCACTATTCAAAACATAAGTTGATCGAAGTTATTCCCGACCGGAAGATCGTGTCGCTGGTCACGGAGAGTAAGATCAACTGGATTGAAAAAGACAAGAACGAATGGACCAACACAAAAATGATTTTCGAGTTAACCCCGAAAGGCGACCGGACCGAACTCAAGTTTACGCACGAAGGCCTTGTGCCGGAGAAAGAATGCTATGCCGAGTGTGCCAAGGGCTGGGATACGTTCATCAAGCAAAACCTGTATGCGTATTTGTCGGAGGGCAAAGTTCTGTCGAATGATTTTAAAACCAGCATCGCCGCAAAGATCAGCGCGGAGGAGGCCATCAAAAGGATCAGCGATGTTCCGGCGTGGTGGGACGTCTCCTTTACGGGAAGTGCTGAAAAACAAAATGACAAGTTCATCGTAAAGATGGGCGGAGATTCTTTCTTTGACTTTACCGTGGCAGAATTAATTCCCGGCAAAAGAGTGGTCTGGTTGGTCACCGACTGTCATATGCCCTGGTATTCGGATAAGAAGGAATGGGCCAACACCCGTTTGATCTTTGACCTCACCGAAAACAACGGCATCACGCAGCTGACTTTCAAGCACGAAGGCCTCACGCCGGAAGTGGAGTGTTACAAGGATTGTGAACCCGGCTGGACCCATTGGATCAAAACAAGTTTGTTTTCCTATTTTACTACAGGAAAAGGTGATTTTAACCGACCCTATGCCAAAAAATGAAAGACCAAAGTTACACCGCCACGATAGCGATAGCCCATTCCCCGAAAGATGTTTTCGATCGTCTCAAAAAGGTTTCAACCTGGTGGAGCGGCGAAGGCTTTGAAGGAAGGAGCGCGAACCCAGGCGATGAGTTTACCATCCGGCATGGAGACGTCCACTATTCAAAACAGAAATTAGTGGACGTTATCCCTGACCGGAAGATCGTGTGGCTTGTTACCGAAAGCAGGTTGACGTGGCTCGAGAGGGATCAGCATGAATGGACCAACACCAAAATGATTTTTGAGATTGTTACGAAAGGCGATATGACGGAGCTCACCTTTACGCACGAAGGCCTTGTTCCGGAAAAGGAGTGTTATTCCAAATGCATTCAGGGTTGGGATGTGGTGATCAAGGTCGCCTTCGCGAAAGCTATGGTCACCGGAGATGGCCGCGGGTAAAAAGGTCGACCCCACCCACTCCCCTTTTAATATCGTTATTTTATCGCACCAAAAGCGGCGAAGCACGAGTTCTTATGTAAAATATCAATTTTGCTAAATCCGACTTTGGTAAGCAAAGCCAACTGAAAATTCAGCGAACGCGGCGTGTCCTCATAATTTACATAGTCCAATACTTTCTGACGGTATTCGGGACCGCCCAGTTTTTCCAAATAGTGGCTGTACTGATCCTCGAACAGCCTGGTGATAACTTCGGAGTGATGTGCAATCAAATCAGACACCCAAAAGCTGCCACCGGGTTTGAGTGCTTTGTAGAGTTTGGTAAACATCAACTCCCAGTCATCGTCATCGCGCAAATGATGCAGCGTGGCGGCCGCGAGAATAATATCAAAATGGTTGGCCGGTAAGTCCAGGTTTCGCATGTCATCCTGGATTATGGTAACGGTACCCTTCGTTTGGGGCGAGACCCTCTCCTTTGCTTTTTCCAACATCGGCATGCTCAAATCATTCAGCGTGCAGTTCAGGTTGGGGATCTTACCCAACATCTTCAGGGTGTAGTTGCCCGCGCCACAGCCGATGTCCAGCAGTTCCGTTGCCTGCGGGGTGGCATACTTAGCCGCTTCCGTGCACAGCTCCATGGTGAGCGGCGCGTCGATGGTGGATTGCTGGCCGGTTTCGAGGTTGGAGAAGCGTTCGGTGTCCTTGTCGAATCTTTCCCGGATCTGTTGGTTGGTGGCCTTGTTTGAATAGTCTGTTTTCATAGGGAAGCTTTTTGATGGCTGCAATTACCCGGTTTAGCTTTATATTTGAAAGTATCAATTTTATCAAGTATTGATACCTTACAGGTATGGAACTCAGACACCTCTTATACTTCAAAACGGTTGCCGAGCAATTGCATTTTCGAAAGGCCGCGTCAAAGCTCTTTATTTCTCAGCCGCCCGTAAGCCGACAAATAAAGGAACTGGAAAATGAACTCGGCGTACTCTTGTTCACAAGAAAAGATAAGCGGGTAAACCTGACCGACGCCGGGAAATATTTCAAAGCTGAGGTCGACGAAATCTTTGCGCGTCTGGAAGAAAGTAAAGCGATCGTGCGACAGATCCATAAGAGCGAAAGCGGCGAGCTAAAGATCGGCTACATCAGCTCCGTCTACCAGTCACACCTCGCAGATGTTCTAATCGCGATGCGCGATGTGTTCCCCTACATGAAAACCAATCTGTTCGAGATCCCGACCTTGACGCAGATCAAGTCGCTGGAGCAGGGCACCCTCGATGTGGGGATTCTTCGCGGGCCGGTGCAGTCTGACCAACTCAAGGTGCAGACACTTTTCTTTGACCCGTTTGTGGTGGTGGTTCCCGCCACGAAAGGGAAATATAAACAGCCGGAAAAACTCGCGACCTATCTTAAAACCAGTCCGTTTATATTTTTCAGCAAAGACATCGCGCCACATTATCATGACAAGCTCATCGAAATATGCGCCCGGATGGGCTTCAAGCCGGACATCGTTCATGAAGCAAACAATGCGCATTCCATTTTACAGTTGGTCGAGGCGGGGCTCGGAGTTTCTATTTTGCCGTATTCGCTTAAGCAACAATATGGCTCTTTAAAAGTATCGTTTATTGAATTGAAAAACATACCGGTGAGCACGGAGGTTGTGTTGGCATATAAGCAAAGCAATAAGAATGCGGCGCTTAAATGGTTTATTGAAAATTATCGGAGTGGAAAATGAAATCCCTTCATTCGAGGGTATCGGGCGGACCAGCAAGTACTGACATACAGCATGTTATGAGATTATTGCTATTTTTTTGAAAATCCCGACCGTTTTGCAACGCTCAACCGTCCAAAGATAAATTCAAACAAAATGAAAAATCTGAAAGACAAAGTAGCCGTCGTATTTGCCGCATCCGGTGAGATTGCCGGAGCCGTGGCGCGAGCGTTTTCCCAACACGGGGCCAAGGTGTACGTCACCGCCCGGAACCACGACGCCGTCAAAGCATTAGCCAAGGAGATCAACGCCACGGGTGGCCGCGCGGAGGCCGCCAAAGTGGACGCGTTGAATGAAACCGAAATCGACAACTTTTTGAAAAAGGTCATTGCCGCCGATGGCAAGCTGGATGTCGTCTTCAACGGCATCGGGCTTACGTATGCCGAGATGGGTGGGCGGCCTCCCACCACATTGGCAACCTTCCAACATTTTATGGCTCCGATGGAAAAGATCTGCGGATCGCAATTCCTTACCTCGAGGGCGGCGGCGAGGTATATGATGCAGACCCAATCTGAGGGAACCATCCTGCTGCTCACCGCTTCGCTGTCCCGGTCCAAGATCCCCAACCTGGCGGGCATCACGGCCGCCAGCGCAGCCACAGAAGGATTGACGCGCGTGATGGCCGCCGAATGGGGAGGAGAAGGAATAAAGGTGATGTGTATTTGTGCCAACGCCCTGATGGAAACGAAGCGGATTTCCGGGGGCATCGATGATACTGCTCAACAATACGGAGTGCCCAGGGAACAGGTGGTTGCACAGTACAAGGCCTTCGACATCATGAAGACGAGCCCGACGTTAAAACAGCTTGGTGAAACGGCAGCCTTCCTCGCCTCCGAAACAGGAGTGGCTTTCAACAGTCATATTGTCGATGTGGATTGTGGCAAGATGAATGTTTTGTAGTGCCTCCAACATTTCTTTTATAGTACATTAGCGGTTGCGGCCTTCCTGGCGGAGGCTGCAACCTCATTTTAATGAATTGAATGGAACAAGAAAACACACTCCAATCAGCGATGTCCGGCGACATCCAGGCATTCCAAAAGCTGTTTGCCGGTTTTCAAAACCAACTGAAGTCCTACCTGTACCGCTTGCTTACCGATCGGGATGATGTAGATGATGTGACGCACGATACCTTTATCAAGGCCTTCGCCAATATATCGACCTTCCACCAGGATGCCTCGCTAAAAACCTGGGTATTCAGGATCGCCACCAACCTTGCCTACGATCATTTAAGAAAACGAAAAAGATGGCAGACGGACGCCCAGGACCGGGCTGCAGACCTGGCGATCAGTTCGGAGGAGATCCGGCAGGTGTTTTGGATGGTTCACGGCGCGTCGCCGGCCGGGGCCTACGAAATGAAAGAGCACATCGACTATTGCTTCACCTGTATTTCAAAGACGTTGCCCATCGAAAACCAGGTAGCGCTGATCTTAAAGAACATCTATGATTTCCAGGTAACTGAAATTTGTCTTATCCTTGAAAAGACGGAAGGCGTGATCAAGCACCTGCTGAACGATGCCCGGAATACGCTGACCGATGTTTTCGAGCACCGGTGTGCGTTGATCAACAAGAATGGCGTCTGTCACCAATGCAGTCACTTAAATGAGATTTTCAATCCCAAACAAAATCAGCAAGAAGAACTGATGAAGTTGGAATTGGTGAAGGCTTCAAAGAAATATAACCGGGAGCAATTGTTTGAACTGCGTGAAGTATTGGTGAAGGCTATCGATCCCCTGCATGCTGTGGGCACCGATATCCACGCGGAGATGATGAAGTGTCTTAGAACGGCTATTGGTGAGAAAAGTGATTTTTTTGAAGAAAGACCGGGCAAAGCGGAGTGATCTGTTTTTTCGTTTAAAATAAAAATTGGCTAAGGTCATCAGCAACTGATTTGAAGGATGAAAATTGAAAAATGTACCATGCGTGAATATGACGAGATCGTCAAAGATATCGTTGATTTTTGGGGCAGCGATAGAACCCTTCATTCACATCATCCCTATTTGATCTATGAGTTTGGGGATACCGCTTTTGTCATAAAGGAGCAAGGACAAGTGATTGCTTATTTATTTGGATTCTATTCGCAAACCGATAGTTTGGCGTATGTCCATTTGCTGGGCGTGCGAGAAAAATACCAAAGACATGGATTAGGTTTATTACTCTATCAGAATTTTATAGACATCGCCAAATCAAAAGGGATGACCAAAATCAAGGCCATTACCACGGCAACCAATGCAAAATCAATAGCTTTCCATAAAAATCGGGTTGGGATGACCTTGCTCGGACAGCCAAACGAAGAAGGCGTAAATGTTGTGAGAGATTATTCAGGGGCAAATAAACACAGGGTTGTGTTTGAGAAACGCATCGATAACTAATCCGAGACTCAATTTTGACTCAACACTCATCCCATAAAACACCATACCATGCATAACGCATCAACATCATCACCTGCCGGGCCCGCTTCTCCGCCGGAAAACTTTAGGCACCAAACCGCGTCGGTCAACGGCATTACCATGCATTATGTCATCGGTGGAGAGGGTCCCCCGCTTGTATTGGTCCATGGGTTCGGGCAAAATTGGTTTATGTGGAACAGATTGTTACCGGAGTTTTCCAAGCACTTCACCGTCATTGCCCCGGAGCTCAGAGGACTCGGTGAGTCTGACAAACCGGCCGGTGGTTATGATAAGAAAACAATGGCCAGCGATATTCATCAACTCGTAGTTTCCCTTGGACTCAAACGCATTAAGCTTGTTGGACACGATATCGGTCTTATGGTTTCATACGCGTATGCAGCACAGTATAGTGACGAAGTAGAGAAGCTGGCTTTGCTTGACGCCTTCATCCCGGGCGTTGAGCCGGTGTGGAGCAGGATGTCGACAACGATCTGGCACTTTGGATTTTTCTCCCGGCCGATCGCTGGTGATCTTGTTGCGGGAAAAGAGAAAGAATTCCTGTACGACTTTTGGCCCGACCAATACGGTGTTAACAAAGAGCCCTTCACGCAGGCCGAAAAGGACGAGTTTGTCAGAGCCTATGCAACCCACGGATCGACCACCGGAAGCTTCCACTGGTTTGGATCTTTTCGCCAGGACGTTAAGGACAACCAGGAACTCACGAAGAAAAAATTAAAAATGCCCGTGCTGGCCATGGGCGGGGAATTTTCCTGCGCCCCATTCCTGGCCGATCACGCACGACTCGTCGCCGAAAATGTCGAGGAAGTAAGAATAGCAGGTTCGGGCCACTGGATGGTTCAGGAACAAACGGCGCAAGTACAGAAGGGGCTGATGGATTTTTTACGGAAGTAATCCGGGCCGCAGATCTGCGAAACCGTTTAGAGTGATCTTGCTTTTGTGCGTGTAGCTCGGTACCCTTTGCGCATCAGCGTCGCCCGTGGCAAGCAAGTAGAATAACACCAGCAGTGCGAAATAAAAGCCAATCTTGTGAAGGGGAAATCGGCGTCTTGCAAACTTTCGCACGCGCGTATGGAGCGGCCGTGCAAACCTTACCGTACTCATAGAGGGTGTTAATAGGTTAGGTGCGTAGATTCAAGGCTTGTACCAAAAGAAAAGTCAACCCGTGAAACGCCCTAGGGGATTCAAAAACACGCATTACCGCCGGCGGAGGGTGGTAGACAAGGTTTAAAAAGTTCTTTTTTGGGACAAGGAAATGCTAAAATCCTAAAAGGGTTCCACCTGCCTTCAAAAGACAGCCCCATAAAAAATCTAAATCGAATATAAGAATCAATCCCTACAGGTACAGCAATCCTGATGTACTACTTTTTTTATTGAATAATGTCACATTTTTGAGACACGGCCTCCCTGAGGCCTGACTTCACCCTAAATCAACGGTCGATTCTATTTTTGAAAGGTTATCCCAGATGACAGATCTCATGTTAAGGCAATATTTCCAAAACTTCATATCCCGCCATCCGCATATACCATTCTTTGATGTGTCCATGCCCATCATTCGCAAAAAATAATATAGTCACCCATTTCCAGCGGCAAGTCGTCGCAAAGGGGTTGAAAAGAAAAAAATTACCACGGTATCGCTATTCGTCTTTGAATTTCTATATTTGACCGTTGGTTGTCGAATCGTTATCATGATTGGTGCTACATTTTGTTACGTGCTTACCAGCCAGTGCTCCCCCACACTGTTAGATACCAGGTTTCATCCTACGCTCTCCGTTCGAATTTTTTATCAAACCCGTTTATATGAAAACACGATTACTACTCGCAACTTTTGCCTTGCTTTTTGCCGCCCATTGTTTTGGGCAAACCTCCTGGGACGATCAGAACCGGTATTGGTATTACCGCTACCGCCTGGTGGATGAATTTCTAATCCGTGGAGAAGAAAGTCCATTGAACTGCGACGTCGCCAGCGGCTATAGTCTGCCGGCGGGAAAGACATGGACAACCAACCAGGTAAACGGCCAGAACATCGATATGGACTGGGGTGATGCCACATCGTATTTGGGATGGTATATCGGAGTGTTAGCAACAGAGTACAAGCTTTTGACCGACAACAATCAGTCGACCGAGGCCACAAAACGGGAACTATACTATGCGATGAAGGCCTATGAGCGGCTGGACACAAAGGCTGAACATATGTTCTACCCACACACCTCGGCAGATTGTGCCCCAACGAACCTCAATGGACTGTTTGTGAGGGACGACGTAAGTGAGCAATTGATACTTCAGAATCGTCCCGACCTGGTTACCCGGTTTTCTGGCGACGGCAATTTTAGAATGCATTCGGACTACCATAAGTTTTATGAGGCGTTTACGGAAGTAAATGACATCAATAGCAACATATACCCGACGCAAGATCAGATCTCCGATCTTTTTATGGGGTTTGCGCTGGTTAACAAGTGCGTTGGAAATGTTACTTACCAGGGCTACAATTTTGGACAACATGCAGTCAACTATACCGACCTGATTGCCAATCGGCTTAATGTAAATTTCTGGATGGGGAAATTACCAAACGGGTTAACGTACAAGGATGGCAATTTCATCACGGAGTTAAACGCCTATGGCATTGCAAAAGCAGCCCAATGGATTACAGGCCAAGACTACACGCAAAACCTGGATGCCTTTTCCAGGGACCGGTGGGAAACGCTTTGTGACCCCTTGGTTGGGCCCGAGATTATGGACCAAACGTATTGGAATAGTCAAAAAGACTATACCACAGCATTGCAAATGACGTATGCCGCCATCGGGCATTCGTGGGAGTACGCTATTGCACCGGAAGAACATGATGTGGATGTTTTGGGGGTTACCGTTGCCATTGAGTATCACTATCACATTTCTATACCCGGACTGCAAATGAGCTTGCCGACCATTGTGTTACACCCTTGGGATCCCGCGCCACCATCGATTACCATGAATGTAACGAGTAAATTCCTTACGCTCTATGGCAACGACCTTAACCAGCAAATCTATCCGTTGTTGCATGAATATTTGAACGGCGATGGAACCGAGTTGTCGAACGCTTATTTTACAACCATCATCCAGGGCGCTCCCTGCGAAGGTCCCCAGCACAAGCCCTCCAACAACATTAACGCACTGGGCGTTAATGGCTGGCGGGGCGACAGCCGATGGGAACGGCCGTTGAGCGCTGATGGACTGGTGGACATCGACAACAACGCCGAAACGGGGGGAAAATTCAACGGCCTGGATTATCTCCTTATGTATAACCTTTACATGCTAACCCGTGGGGGTGGCGACACATCCTACAAGAACGCTTTAAATACCGTTAGCAGCGTCAATATAACATCACCCGGAAAATATTGGAGCTACGAAACCCTCGAAACATCGGGCATCATCGCAAACAACGCTAACACTGCCGTGACGCCGGTTGAAATTTCTGCCAACAAAACTATCTCGCTCAAGCCCGGATTCAAGGTTGAATCAGGTGCAAAAGCAAGGATTTACATTACTCAAAACACCGCCTGCAATACCAGCCTATCCGGCGGAACACTGCGGGAGGTTGTGCGCAATGAAGAAAAACAAAGCCCGGCTGAAGTTAAGGAGAAGGTATTGAATGGATTGGCGACAGAAATTCAGGCTCAGTATGATTCCATTGCACAGTTATACAGCCAGTACACGCTGGACTCGGCAACGCTGCTGAGAGAAGCTACGGAAGCCCTTAACAACGCCGCCGAACAAGTGTCGGTTTATCCTAACCCGACAACCGGCAACTACAGCGTGCACGTCACTCTGAAGGAAGGTCAAAAAGTACAAGTTGCCCTGTCTGACCTCTACACCAACGAACGCAAAGTCGTGTTCGACGACTACCTGGATGGTGGCTCGAACCAACTCAGCTTTTCGCTCGCAGACGCCGATGCTAAAGTCCTGATGATCGAAATAAAATGCGCGGAATTTACCGTGGTGAGACGCCTGGTAAAGAAAGAGAAATAGCCGGTCTATGGACGGCCGGCAAAGTCTATGTCGATCATAGCATAGTCGCCTCCAATGATCCATCACGAAATGCTTGTGGAATTTCCCGCAAGCATTTTCTTTTTGTTGGGATTCCTTCTTAACGACCGAGCCGGAATCAATCAAAACCTAACAACCATTAGGCTCAACTTGAGCATCATCATTGAGATTGAATTCAACTATTTCTTATTTTTGATTTTTACCCTAACCTCCCATGTTCTTAGACAAGATCAAAAAGCGAAAATCAGGAATTTTACTCTACGGAATAACACCCCCCAAAGCGCAAACACCCGTTGAAAAATTACCGTCGATCGCCGAGAAAAGTTTGCATACCCTCAGCGGCCTCGATATTGATGCGCTCATCGTTTATGACGTACAGGACGAGTCGACACGCACAAATGAAGAACGACCGTTCCCGTTCTCCAGCGCACTAGACCCCTTTACCTACACAAGCCAGTATCTACATGCGCTCACCATTCCCAAAATCATCTACCGGCCGGCGAGTATGTTCAGCAAAGAGGAGTTGGCCGATTGGCTGGATCGACTGAAAAGTAATGGTTTCTATCCCGTATTTGTCGGCTTGCCTTCGCCAGACTTTGTACCCAAGACCACGCTCGCGGAAGCTTACGAGATCTGGCGACACAATCATGAAGCGCACTCCGTGATTGGCGCCGTCACCATTCCCGAACGTCATGCGATTCTCAAGGACGAAGACGTAAGGATGATGGACAAAGTAAACTGTGGTGTCTCTTATTTCATTTCCCAATGCATCTTTAACGTCCAATACGCCAAGCAGACGCTCGATGCCCTGGTGAACACATGCCAGGCCCGGAAACAGGAGCTGCCCACCATCATTTTTACACTAACGATTTGCGGCTCGCTGAAGACGCTTGATTTTATGGAGTGGTTAGGCATACACGTTCCCGAGGATATCAAACAAGAATTGAAAGTATGCAGCAACCCGGCGGGACGTTCCGTAGAGATCGCCACCGAAATTGCAAAAGACCTTATCCACTATTGCCAGGAGCGATCGATCCCGTTTGGATTTAACATCGAAAGTGTCGCGGTTCGTAAGGAAGAAGTCGACGCATCGCTTGAACTGCTGGAAACTGTGAACCGGTTGCTGAAGGTGAATGGACTGCGAAACGAGAGTACGCTGCGGGTGAAGTCAGATTTGTCGTGAGTGGGGATTATTAGCGTCTAGGCATATTCAAAGTCGGGATTATTAGCGACTAAGGCATATTCGAAATAGCAAAGTCCCCGAGGCGGGAGACTTTGCTATGGCGTGACGAGCCATGGGAGAAGGTGTTGCGGCTACTTTCGTATCCTTAAGGCCTGTCACTGTCCAAATCAAAGTCTCCCGTCTCAGGGACTTTGATTTCTCAAAGCGGTTTCCCCGCCTGAAGCTTCGCCACTATTTCCTCGGAATAACCTTTATAATACGTATCCTTCGCGAGCGGCAATGTCTTGTTGGCATATTTCAATGCTTCTTTAGTATTGCCTTGCAACGCATAACCGCGCGTTATGCCCATGCAGGCATAAAGATCGTCTGGAGTCTTTTCGTAATTCATTTTATAGATAGCGATCGCTTCCGCAGTGCGCTTCTGATTTTCAAGGGTTCTGCCGTACGAATAGAGTTGCAGTGTGGTCGCCAAGGGATAGGCCTTCTTCATGACGGAATCAGCTTTTTGCTTCATACCCTTTTTCTCCAGCAGACCGGCATAAGTGGAAAGCGTGACAAAGTTCTTTTCACCAAAATAGGTATTGATGGATCGCTCGGCCCAGCCAATCGCTTCATCGATATTGATGTTGTGCATCAGGCAATAGTTAGCAGCCATCTGCATGTTTTGCCAGTAGCGATAAAAAATACCGGAATTGAATTCTCTTCTGAACGCAGCGATCTGCTCCTTTTCGAGGTCCACAGAAATTTTAAAGGGGACCTTCACTTTCTCCCACTGCAAAGAGACAATGGCTGCGTCGTCGGTCTCGTCGCTGAAGACGTATTGGAGTCGCTCTACACTTTCGTTGAGCTTGGCCACCGGCACTTCCACGCGGAGGGCATCGTCTTTGCTATCATAATAAAAACTTCCCCAGGCCGTACTGACATTTGAAAAAATGATCGTTGCCTTTTCCGGTCCCATCGCAATGAAAAATCCATACTTACCAGCTTTCAGTGGCTGACCTTCAATCGAGACATCCGTACTAAAAGTAAAGGTGGTGTTCTCATTGGCTCCGGCACGCCACGGGGCCGCTTTGCTGGTACCATAATGCAGATCGGCAAAACCGTAGTGCACGAGGCCACCCCAGATCTTTCCTTCACGACCATTGACGATCGGCCGATTATAGTCGATCCGCACTTCTGTGTTTCCGATGTATTGTGACACAGAGGCTTTCCTGTTCGGTCCGCCCGACGGAAATGTAATCTGTGCAAAGGCAGTCACCACAGCCAATAACAGGCACGCGGTAAGGGATGTAGTTTTGATCATAGGGTTATGCTTAAGAGGTTGATTTGGTGGTTTGCATGAAGATAACGGCACTCAAATAACCTGCCAACAAAGCATACTACCAATTCTCGTGAAATGGAAGATTTCAAAAAGCAAAATACGCGTGGGTGTCCGTTTCAGGACGAAAGTGTTCGCGAGTAAACCACGTTGAACAGCACACATCAGAAAATTCCAACATCCGCTTCCAAACACTCACTCATGTTTCAATGCCTTTATCGGGTTCGCCTTCGACGCCTTGAGCAACTCGTAGCCTACCGTAAAGATCATCAACAAAAATACCAGGCCGGCTCCAGCAATGAATGGCGTCGCCGTAAGGCCGATGCGGAACGTAAAGGTGTTGAGCCATTGTTGGTTGAAGTACCAGGTCACCGGCAAAGCGATCAGCATGGCGACCGCGAACATCTTCAAAAAGGTGGTGATCAGCAACACGACGATCTGCCGCGACGATGCTCCCAACGACTTGCGGATACCGATCTCGCGCGTCTTCTGTTCGGCCATGAACGAGGAGAAGCCGTATAATCCCAGGATCGTGATGCAGAGCGACAGCAGCGAAAACCATTTTGCAAGACCCGATACCTGGTTTTCTTTTTTATACAATTTCCGGAACTCGTCGTCGATGAACCAGTAGTCGAAGCCAACGCCGGGCATCACTTTTTTCCAGGTTTCCTCGATGGCGCGCACTTTGCCGGCCATACCCTTCTCCGGCAGGCGTACGTATAAAATGCGGTCCTGCTCGCGCAAGCGTGGCGAGATCACCAGGGGATTGATAGCATGGTAGGCCGACTGAAATGGAAAATCCTTCACGACGCCAATCACTGTGCTGCGGGTTTTCATAAACACGTTGTCTACCTGCATGCCCAAAATGTTTTCGTTGGTTTTGTTGAGCACTTTAACGGCCTTTTCGTTGAGCAACACCGTGTTTGAATCGGACGGGATACTGTTATCAAAATCGCGGCCTGCCACGATCTGCAGGTTGAAGGCTTTGCAGAAATCGAAGTCGGTGCTCATCCTGGCCCACTGGTATTCTTTGTCGTCTATTTCTGTGAAACGAAACGTATTGTCCATGCCACCGAAATAATCGTGGCGCGGCAAGTGGTTGCTCATGGTAACGTAGGCCAGGTCCTTGTCTTGCAAGAGCTCGTTCTTCAGGGCCGGATACTTTTCGTTCGGGGCCACCGTCCCAAAGCGCACGGAAAGAATGTGTTGCCCATTCTCATTCAACTTCGATTGCTGTATAAAATCCATCTGGCCCAGGATGACAATGGACGATACCGAAAGAATAACGGCAGCGGCAAACTGAAAGGTGACCAATGCCCTTCGCAGCAGTTCCGATCCCTTGCCCACGCCTTTGCCCTTGAGCACTTCGGTGGGCCTAAATCCCGAAAGGTAAAATGCCGGGTAGCTCCCCCCGAGCACGGTCACCACCAGCACGATGCCCAGCAGCCCGAGTATAAAATGGAGATTGAAAAGACTGAGCACTTCGAAGTGCTTGTCGGCAATCTGGTTGAAGTACGGCAGGGCGATGACGATGAAGATCAGGGCCAGCAACAAAGACAGTCCCGTGTTGAGCCCGGATTCAAGGATAAACTGGAAGGCGATGTCGCGGCGACGGCTTCCCAGCGTTTTGCGCAGGCCCACTTCCTTGCCGCGCGTGCCGGCACGGGCGGTGGCCAGGTTCATGTAGTTGATGGAGGCAATCACCAGGATGAGCACGCCGATCACCGACAGCGTGTAGACGGTTTGCAGGTTGCCCGGTGCTTCGAACACCGCCCAGTTGATCTGCGAATCGAAATGCATATCGTCGAAGGGACGGATCACCGACCCGATCTTATTTCCCTCCGCGCGAAACGCGGAATCCGACTCCTGGGTGATGAGCGCCAGGCGTTTCAATTCCTCGCTCATCGCGTCCATGGGAGCGCCGTTGGGCATATAGAGGAAGGTAAAGAAAAAATTGCCGGCCAGGCCGTTGCTCTCCATGGCATCGGCAAAATTTGCGCCGCTGCTTTCGTAGGTCGTTTTCAGACCGTTCATATTCAACAGAAATTTGGGTCTGAAAAACGTGTTGGCCGGATAATCCTCGAACACGCCCGTAACCTGGTACTCCACGTCTTTGCCGAACGTTGTAAAGGGATGTTTGATGGTGAGCAGCTTATCCACGGCCGGCTGGTCGCCGAACAACGCCTTGGCGGCCGACCGCGAAATGATCATGCTATTGATGTGTTCCAGCGCCTTGGAAGGATTGGCACCATCGATCATTTTCACATAGAGGACGTCGCCGAGCGATTGCTCTACCCAATACAGTTCGCCGTCCTGGTTTAGGATGATCTTGTCGGTCTGTTTATCGTGGAGCGAGTGCGGGAAGCCGGTGATGAGCAGCCGCGTATAGCTTTCGATGCTCCCAAATTTTGCCTTGAGTTCGCGGGGATATCCACCGGGCACAGCACCAAAAGATTCCCGGTTCCCATTCTTGTCGGTGATGGAGCCGCCCAGAGAATACAGGGCGTTGTGACGGGGGTGAATGGTGTCGTAGGTGAGCTCATCGAAAACATACATAAAGATGAGTGACGATGTGGCGATGCCGATGGCCAAACCAATAACGTTGATGAGGGAGAAGATCACGTTGCGCCGGAACGCGCGGACGGTGATCAATAAAAAGTTCTTGATCATGGACGAGGGTTTTGAGGGTTTTTATATCAGGTGACTTGTAACCAGAAGCTAGCATCACGCAGGGCTATGCCACCGCTTACTGAAGGGTTCACGCACAACAACGCCAGCACAAATCACCCACAGCTTGATCGCGGTGACCTTAATTTTTTTACTATTAATGGATCCATCGACAAAAACCGACCGCTGCCAGGAGCGTCTCTTACACATCATTTTCCAAAGCAAACGATTGATTAAGTCGATGATCGACGGGCTATTGAATATAGTAAATCGACCAGCGAATCACAAAAACCTTGGCGCGTATTCGTTGCTGTTCCGGCATTACTAAAATTGAGCGTGTCAACATGGATAAGGCTACTCCATAAAAACCGGGATGCTCCGGCATCGACCTACTTCAGCGGAGGAGGTTCCAGCATCACTTTGTCGGCCAGCGGGGCCAACATCATCCCCGTCATCGTGCCCTGCCAATGCACGAATTGCCAACGATCATCGCGATAGAGCCAGCCTGTAGTATACAATACCTCCGCGACTTGCCGGCCATCCATATAGGCCTTAAGTCGACCATTTCTCAACACAAAATTCCCGTACACCCGCTGACGTTGCTCGCTTAGCGTATTGGTGGAACCTTTGAACCGGGGCACGTAGGGTATCGTCTCCTCCAGCGTGTGACCTTCACCGTTGGCATTGATGGTGAAATAGTCTGTGCCACAAAGCTTCCTGAATGCCGCTGAATCGCCCTGGGAGGATGCCTCAAACATCGCTTGCTCCACCCTGTCTAATTCAACAAGCGCCGAAGCGTTCAAGGGTTTCTCCTGATGGCATGACAGGATCGCACAACTCATTGAAAAAAACAGTAGGCAAGAAAACATCCTCATAGTGGTTACGGTTTAGGTATTGACAGATCATTTTTTCATGTAGGCTAATTTCAACAATACCTTCCGACCAAACCTGCCCGTTGAGCAAACGGCACGTCTGGATGAACAAATGGCAATGATATTTTATTGTTTTACTTCCCGACGGAGCGCTGATGACGCAGGATCATACATTCAGGATTTGCATCACGGCATCCTTCCGCTGACGGGAAATGGGAAGTTGTGCACCCCCCACCATTTCGACGGAACCGCCGTCGGCCTTTATATACCGGCTCACATGCTTTAGGTTTATCAGAAATGAATTATGGATCCTCAGAAACTGATAGGGCACCAATACCTCTTCTACTTCCTTCAGCGTTTTTGACACCATCAATTTTGTGTTATCCAAAAAGAATAGCGTTGTATAATTGCCATCCGACTCACCATAGAGTATCGTTTCCGGCTTAACAAAGTGAACCGCTTGTTGGGTCGCGAAGCTGATTTTCTCCGGTTGGGTACCGGGATGTTGATATTGCTGCATCAAAATATCCAGTTGCTGCTTAAAATTCCCCTGAACTTTCCGTTCATATCGTTTCAGGGCATTGACCAAATCTCCGGCGTCAATCGGTTTCAGTAAATAATCCAGCGCAGCAAATCGGAACGCTTTCAGTGCAAATTGGTCATACGCCGTGGTAAAGATCACGTCGAAGGAAGGGCTGGCAAAGGCCTGCAATACTTCAAAGCCATTCTTCTTCGGCATTTCTATATCGAGGAAAATGAGCTGTGGCGTGTGCCGTTGAATGGCATCAATGCCTTTATCGGCCGTGTTGGCAAGCGCAACAATTTCCACTTGCGGGCAATAGGTTTGCAATTGCCACTCCAGCATTTCCAGCGCGTTCTTCTCGTCGTCTATTAAAACTACTTTGATCACGATACGGGTATTTTCAAAATTATCTTGGTACCGGAGGCGCCTCCCTGCTCATCAAAAAGATCATGGACGGTCACCGAGTTATTCAATTTGTAGAGATTGTTGATGATCTTGATCCGGTCGCTGCTGATTTGCATACCATACGATTTCTGCCGGACCGCATCCTTGCTCTTTCGTTCCGCCGCGCTTTTTCTGCCAATGCCGTTGTCCTCGATCTCGGCTTGCAACGTATGGCCGCTCACCTTCTTAAACCGGATCCACAATTTTCCCCTCTCCTCTTTTTGTAACAATCCATGCCAGATCGCATTCTCCACATAGGGCTGTATCAACATCGAAGGCAGGAAAGTATGGTCTTCTTCAAGATTTTCGCCCTTCTGTATTTCGTAGTCAAATCTCCCGTCAAAGCGCAGCGATTCCATATCCAGGTAGAGTTGCAGGGTCTGGATCTCGGCATCGAGGCTGATGTGATCGCTGGATGAATTATCTAAGATCAGGCGGATCAGTTTTGCGAATTTAGTAAGATAGTTAGACGCTGTTTTCGTATCGCTTTTCACAATGTAGCGATTGATACTCCCCAGGCAATTAAAAATAAAATGGGGATTCATTTGTGCACGCAGCGCCCGCATCTCGATCTCTTTCATTTTCCGGTCATACCGGGATTTTAATCGGATGCGATAAACCATGGCCAGCAGCACCAAAACCGATAAACCACCAAACAGGCCATACCGCCAAAGCGTGGCGTAGTATTCCTTTTTTTTTGCAGCAGCGTCTTGCTCCCTGATCTTTTCGTTAAAATAAGTGTTCAGGGCTTGTCGCTCTTTTTCAGAGCTAAACTGCTTCTCTAAAGATTCGATTACCATTTGTTGATAAAAAATCGCGCTATCGTACAGACCGCGGTCCCGGAACAAGCTGGCCAGGGCGAGACCGCTCCGGCCGATAGACGCGTTCTCATGGAGTTGATTGGCGATGGCAAAGGCGCGTCTTGCATAGACCATTGCAGAATCACGCTGATGGGTCGCCGCAAAAATCTGGGCCAGGCGCTGATAAGACTGCAACGCGATGTCGAGATTGTGATCATGCTGCAAGGCCAATTTTGCCGATGATCGAAAATAGGGAATGGCCGTAAGAAGTTTTGACTCGCTTTGCGCGATATCGCCCCAAAACAAATCCGTAAGACAAGAAACCCGGTCCCCGACCTGAGCCGACTGGGTGGCGTACCATTTTGCAGAATCTATTTGATGACGCCCGAGGCAAGCCCTGCCCATATTACACAACCTGCTGCAAATGGCTTCATGAAGGGGATGGAAGTAGGCATACACGGGAGTCCACCGCATGGAAAGACGGTAGTTGTCAACGGCCTGCGCCGTGTCTTTCAGGTGCCAGTAAACATCGCCCACCTGGTTGTAGAGGTATGAGATCGAACCCGAATCCATCGGGCTAATGAGCGCCAACCGGATGTGGAGCCCCTCTTTAAATACCTCAAGCGCTTTCTCGGTATTGCCAAGCTGCAGCAGGATCTCCCCCTGAAGGTTAGTGGCGTAGGCCTTCATCACGGGACTCACTTTCGAGGATAGTGTAAAGGTCTCCAGCGCATATTTAAAACTGCTATCCACATTGGTCTTCAGATATTGAAATCCTTTTTGCAATGCGTGCGCCAGACGAGCAGAGTCTGTGAAACGATCAGGGCTGGTCATTTTATCTTTCCAGCCCAGCACGGCAAATAAAACGGCCGTGTCGCGCCGGAGGTTTATGACCCGGTTTGGAATGTCGTCTCCGTCGGCCGTAGTTTCAACGGTTTCAACGCTACCCTTGGTTAACTTAAAAGCATATTGCCCGGCCGGTAAGTTGTGAAGGGTTATCTCGGTTCTGAAATAATTGATCCGCTTAAGCTGATAGTCTTTGTCGTTGGGATTCCACTGGTTGATGCTGCCCGATAAAAAAACATTTTCGGCGCCAAGAAAATCATTGACTTCGATACGCAACGTATGCTGTGCGTGCCCCAAACGAATGATGGAAAGAAAGCCCAGCAGCAAGACTGCCCGTCGACGCGTGTTCAGCATATTCATCAGGATATGCAAAATAGACCTTTCTTTGATTGTCGTGAATGTTATCGGTAAACGTAATTTACTGATAAATCAGTGTGATTGGCAAGCACGAGCAATCGAACTGGTCAGGGCTAAAGCCCGGGACGAGGAATTACTTTTAACCCTGGCCTAAAGGCCAGGGTTATTCGGTTCATTGTTAGCGCTTGGGCTGAGGGCCGGATCGTTCTACGCCAGCACATCTATACAGGGCGCTTGACCGTTTGCAAATTTGTTATAGACTTCGGTATGACTATCGTGGATCCTAAGTGGGTGTACCTCGGTATCGCTATTGTGGATCCTAAGAGGATGTACTTCGATGTGCTGAGGTTTGTGCAGAAGTGCGCTAACAGGACAATGCGAAATTGAATAACCCTGGCCTTTACGCCAGGGAAAAAAACACGCCATCTCCCCGGGCTTTAGCCCTGACTGCACTGCTAAAGACCACATGTTTTAATGAGCCACTTTAAGAGAGCTTCTATGGGTTTAACCTATTATCATCATTACATTTAATGAATAGTCATCAATCCAAGGCATGCTTCAAGACGTCGTGGTTTTTCTGAAAAACTTCAGGGCACCCTCATTTTGAATCTACCCGATCCGTTTCGCTTCACCCCAGGCAATCCTATTTTACCCCAAAATCGGTTTGAACGCCTGGAACTGGTGTTCATGCGGTATTTTTAGATTTCATATGTCTACTATGGTAAAAGAAACACAGGTCCTCATTATCGGTGCAAGTATCTCCGGGTTAGCCAGTGCCGCCTCGCTTACAAAAAGAGGAATAGAGTATAGCATTATTGAGAAGCAACAACAGGTCGTTCCTGCCTGGAGGAATCATTATGAGCGTCTGCATTTGCATACCAGTAAGAAATTGTCCGGGCTGCCGTATAAATCTTTTGACCGATCCATTCCTCTTTATCCTTCCCGCCAACAGGTGGTCGACTATTTAACCGACTATCAAAAGGAATTTGAGATCCATCCCGATCTCAACACCGAGGCGTTATCGGTCAGAAAGCACGGTGACGATTGGGTCACTGAAACGTCAAACCATACTTATAAATCAAAATACGTCATCGTGGCAACGGGCCCGTTTGGTAAACCAAAGCCCATACATTTTAAGGGAATGGAAACCTTCCCTGGAAAAATTTTACACAGCTATGGATACAAGACCGGCAAGGATTTTAAAGGCCAGAAAGTGCTGGTGGTGGGATTTGGCAATTCGGCCTGCGAGATTGCCATGGACCTATTTGAACAGGGAGCGACACCGTCCATGGCAGTCCGGTCTGCCGTAAATGTGGTGCCCCGCGATATCTTCGGAATTCCTATTCTGCAACTGGCGTTGTTTATGAACTTCCTCCCTCCGAAGTTGGCGGATAAAATGAACGCTCCGTTGATCAGGCTGCTGGTGGGAGACATCACGGGGTTGGGTCTCAGAAAGCTCCCCTATGGCCCGCTGGAGCAAATTGAAAAACACGGATCGGTTCCCTTGTTGGATATCGGTACGATTGCTCACATTCGAAAGGGGCACATCACCGTACGCCGCGACATCGATCATATCCAGCATGAGACGGTTCACTTCGACGACGGCAGCCACGACAACTTTGACGCGATCGTGGCCGGCATTGGCTACTATCGGGACTATGCGGACATCATCCAAGTCGAGCCCACACGGTTCGACGATCTGAAGGTCAGCCTCGACAAGCAAAAGTATTTTGGCAAAGACGGCCTGTATTTTTGTGGATTCTGGATTTCACCCACAGGCCAGATCCGGGAGATTGCGCGCGATGCACAAAAAATAGCGCAGGACATCGACCGGAAAATCATGTCCTGATCCACAACGAAGCCCTTTGGCTTGATGACGTTTATGGTTAGCCGCATGGAGAACAGAAGGGCGTGGTCAACTGTTAGAACATAAAGCGCACATTCCCTGAGATTGCGTAGTAACTTCAGGTAAGGATGAGGATAGGCACAATGGCCAAGGCCGTTGTTGTGTTGCTTGTGGTGACCAGGCAAGCGTGTTCTGTCGTGAGGCCGGCCACATCCAGGGGATTACCTCGCCGTTCGTAAAGGGCGTACACTCAACGAGAAAATCGTGGCGGCGATTTTGGCGGTTTTTGATAAAAACTTAATAACTTCCAAAGGACAAACTCCCCCTGTATGCCGCGCGTGTATTGCCATACATTGATCGTTGTTGCAATCATGCTCGGCATAATGCCCTCACCGGCGGTGCGGGCACAACAGCCGTTCGTTCCCTTTCGCCATTATTCCAGTTTCCAGGGCCTGTCGCACGACAAAGTGCTCTCCATCATCGAGGACCGCCAGGGCTTCTTGTGGTTTGGCACCGTCGAAGGGCTCAACCGTTTCGACGGCTACACCTTCACCTCGTTTTACCACAAGAACGGCGACACCACCACCTTGTGCGACAACGCGGCCATCGCCATGCTCGAAGACCGCCAAGGCGACCTGTGGATCGGTACAACCGGCGGTCTTAGCCGATACCACCGCGCCTCCAACAACTTCACCTCCTACCTTCCCGATCCGTCGCGAGAGGGCAGCATTTCCGATGGACGCATCAACCAAATCCTGGAAGACGCAGACGGAAATTTCTGGCTTGCCTTCTCCAACGGCTACGTCGACTACTTCAACCGCAGCTCGGGCCGTTTTCAACATTTTCTGATCGACGAAAACGCACTCGACATCACGTCGCTGGAGTTCGACCGCACGGGTAACCTCTGGATCGGCACGCGCATCGGCGTGGTGGTGATGAACAAGGCGCGGCAAATCACCCGGCACTTCACGCACGATCCCGCCGATGCCGGCAGCCTCAGCCACAACAACGTGAACGATCTCCTTCTGGATCGCAACGGCGTGATGTGGGTGGGATCCGACGGCGGCCTGAACCGCTATGACCACGATCGAAAAACATTCACACACCATCGCCACCGCGCCGACGATGCCAACAGCCTCGCGCTGGACGTGATCCGTTGCCTGGGAGAAGACAACACCGGCAGAATTTGGGTGGGCACTGAGAACGGAGGCCTGGATATTTTCGACCCCGTGGCCGGCCGCTTCTATCATTATGTGAACGACGAGCTCGACCCGCGCAGCATCAGCGACAACTCCATCTATGCGATCTATCGCGACCGGCAGAACAATGTCTGGGTGGGCACCAACAGCCGGGGCATCTGTCTTTACGATGCCAACCGGAAGCCCTTTGTGATCTATCAGAAAAACCTGAGCCATCAACCCAATCTGACCAACAATAAGATCTCGGCTATCGTAGAACAGCCAGGCGCCGGGTTGTGGGTTGGCTCCGACGGCGGTGGCGTCGGCTTTTTTGACGAAGCGCACGAAACGTTCACCGCCTACCGGCACGATCCGAAAGATCCCAACAGCATCCCCGGTGACTTCGTGGTCGATCTGGAGTGGGACGAAAAAGCCCAATGCCTGTGGATCGCCACGTGGGGCGCCGGCCTTAGCCGGTTTGACCCGGTCACAAAAAAATGCCATCATTTCATGCCCCGTGAAGGCGACCCGACCTCGCTGGGATCCGACAAGCTTTGGTGTCTTTACCAGGACAACGAAGGGACACTTTACATCGGCACCCTCGGCAGCGGCTTCAGCATCTACGATCGAAGCACCAACACCTTCAGCACCTACAGCACCGGCGACGGCCTGCGCGAAGAAAACGCGGTAGCCTTTTGTCGCGATGGAAACGGTTTACTCTGGCTGGGTAGCTGGGGCAATGGTGTTAGCTGCTTCAACCCGGTGACCCGAAAGTTTGTAGCCCGACCCGACGCCCTCCGTCTCAAAAATGTCGAGGCGATTTCGACCGATTCCACGGGCAGGCTTTGGATGATGGGAGCCCCGGGTTTCGAAATCTATGACCCCGCCAGCGGAGTGGTGCAGCACTATGGCGACAAGGAGCACGTACCCGAAACCACCATCAACAATTTTTTGCGCGACCGGCACGGCAACCTTTGGCTCGCCACCAACAAGGGCATGGTACGCTACCATCCCGCCACGCAAAAGGCAACCGTCTACACTGAAAACGACGGCTTACCCACAAGCCAGTTCTACGGCAGACCCCTTTACGCCTCCGGCGGGAGAATGTACTTTGCCAGTGTTCAGGGCCTTGTCGCCTTCGATCCCGACAGCATTAAAGAAAACCCGATCGTTCCACCCGTGCTGATCACCGACTTAAAGATCTTCAACAAGTCGGTGTTTGCCGACAGCAGTGAGAGCCCCTTGCAAGATGTGATCAGCGAAACAAAAGAGATCGCGCTATCGTCACGCTACGATTTTATATCGCTCAACTTTGTCGCCTTCAACTATTCGTGGCCGGAAGGCAATCGTTATGCCTACAAGCTGCAGGGATTCGACGACGACTGGATCGCCGCTGCCGACGGACAACTGTCGGCCACCTACACCAGCCTCGAACCGGGCGACTATGTCTTCAAGGTAAAGGCCAGCAACAACGACGGGATCTGGAACGAAACCGGCACATCGCTTGTCATCCACATTCTCCCGCAATGGTACGAGACGTTAACCTTCAAGGTCGCCGTTGCACTGGCGATCGCGGCTGCGGCATACGGCTTTTATCGTTATCGCGTACGTGCGATCGCCAACCAGGCACGGAAGCTCAGCGCGATCGTGAAGGAGCGCACGCATGAGCTGCAGGAAATGAACAAGGACATCACCGAAAAGAACTTGCTCCTGCAAGACCGGCAACAGGAAATCGAAGCGCAAAACGAGGAACTGAAGCAAAGCGGCGACGAGATCCTGGCCCAGCGCGATATCGTATTTGCACAAAAGGAAAAGCTGGAAGAAGCCTACGCCACCATCGCCCATCAAAACGACGACATCCGCGCACGCAACGAAAACCTCGAACTGGAAGTGCAGTCGCGCACCAAAGAGCTGCTGGACTATAATCAGCAACTGGAACAGTTTGCCTTCATCTCGGCACACAACCTGCGCGCGCCGGTGGCACGGATCCTGGGGCTGGGCAACATCCTCAACCTCGGCGCCATAAGCCCGGAGGAACAGAGTATGATCTACGAAAAAATGGTCGCCACCGCGCGCGAACTCGACCGCGTCGTGCGCGACCTGAACACGATCCTCGAGATCAGGAAGAACAACGATAGCCACGTCACCGAAGTGCTGTTCGACGAGGAGCTCGTGCTCGTGAAGCGCTATATCGAAAAAGAAATTGAAGACACCCGCAGTGTGATCTGGGCCGATTTTTCGGATGCGCCGCGCATTTACAGTGTAAAGCCCTACGTAGAAAGCGTGTTGCAAAACCTGTTGAGCAACGCCATCAAATACCGCCACCCGGCACGCACACCGGTGATCCGCCTGAAAACAGAAACCGTAAACGGCTACATACGCCTCACTGTAACCGACAACGGTCTGGGTATGAACCTGGACATATTCCGGAATAAGATCTTCAGCCTATACCAGCGTTTTCACAGCCACGTCGAGGGCAAAGGTCTGGGGCTTTACCTGGTGAAGAGCCAGATCCTCGCCCTGGGCGGCAAGATCGAGGTGGACAGCACGGTGGACGAAGGCACAACGTTCAAAGTATATTTCAAGAACCGCTGGACCACACCTAATTAATACGTTTCATCCCCGTGTCGAATCGATCACCTATTTCGTGTGATTCTCACAGGCTTCAACCAAATACCGATGGTATGACGAGGGATATTTACGCGCAAATTTTATCTTCGTCCTGTCTCAAACCCGACGTTGACTCACTTTGACGATTGCAGAATTAAATAACAGAATCTATGAAAAAATTGAAATGGATACGATCGCTGATGATGTGCGTGACAAGCTTGTTCATTGCCAACTCGATTTACGGGCAAACCAACAACACGAATCTATCCATTGGAGAATTGAAGTTCACCGCTGCGGGCGAACTTGACATTCAACCATCAGCCACCTCCTCTCAAAATGATTTTGATTTTTTAGTGGGGAAATGGGTATTGAAAGACAAAAAACTTAAATCTCGATTAACGAACAACAACGAATGGATCGAATTTGAATCAACCGTCGAAATGCACAAACTGCTCAATGGCATTGGCAATATGGATGTTTACAGAACCGCAGTCGACGGTAAGCCCTTTGAAGGAATTGCCCTCCGGTTGTTCAATCCCAAGACAAAACTCTGGAGCATTTATTGGGCCGATAGCAATGTCGGGGTAATGGATGTCCCCGTTGTAGGATCGTTTGAAGGCAACCTGGGTAAGTTCTTTTGTAAAGACAAGTTTAAAGGCAAGGATATTATCGTCGTGTTTCTTTGGGACAAAACCGACCCAAACCATCCCGTCTGGAGTCAGGCATTTTCACCGGACAATGGCAAGACATGGGAGGTAAATGCCACCAACACATCGCATAGAGCCAAATGACTCGACGTCTCGATTTTTCGCTTAACTATTCTAGAAGAAAAACTACGGCGAATTCTTAGCGATCGGCTATCATCGCCCCTCTTTAAAGTATCGGTTAAAATACATCAATATCAACGTCACCGCGATGAAGCTCACCGCAAAGCGTAACCTGTGCGGCTCGGGCGCTTCGCTGTTCACTGCATACTGAAAGCCCACCACCACCATATACCCCACAATCAACACCGACAATATCATCATCATCACCGTAACGGCTGCATACACTTTCCGGATCACACTTCCCTTCTCGGAAAGTAAGGTCACGGTAAACACCAATCCCAAAAGAACGATAGGCCAATATTCAAGAGGTTCCACTGCGATTGTCGATTAAGATATACCCACTCACAAACGGACGCCGACGCGGCGTCCCATAGATCGCCACGAAAATTGAAAGGAAAATAATTTTTCCAATACTGTAAACGCCTTTTTTCATGTGAAGAGAATATTTAAGATTTAATGATTCGCTTCCAATCGCCATATGAATATCTCGGCAAACATAAGAGAGGTCTTTAGACACCCATCCCTATTGTGGAAAATTAAAAAAGATGTGATCCACCTGATCACATCTTTTCCGATAAGAACTGTTTAGTGATGTCTAGAACGGTATGAAAGTACAATAATCCCACTTTCAGAATACGTTAAATCATCCATTTAACGGTTAAAAGGAGGAAAATAAGAACGGCCTTTGCCGGGCATAGAAAAAGCGAGAGGGTCCTTTGTTGCTAATGCCCACAACCGGAGGATTAAAAAGATGTGATCCGCCTGATCACATCTTTTTGGTTGAACTGTCTTTAGTGAAGCAAAGACTTCACATGAATCTATAGAAATTCCCGGTCAGAATACGTTAAATCTTTCATTTAACGGTTAAACACGTACGGAGAAACGTCGCGTACGTTCATCCCGGCCGTTGGGAAACCCGGAACATCACGATTGACTCCAGTCTGACAATTGTGCGATTGAAATTTGAGTTGACCGGAAGCTGTCTGGATTGGAAAGGGCTGTCCTTAATAGCACCACGAGAAAATTCTTCTGGAATTCTCGCCAACGTTCCTTATGGCAACGGTTTGTCTACGACGTTCCATTGAATGAGAATATCGAAATTTGTGTGCGAGTAAATTTTAATAGAAGACGCAACACCTTTACTTTGCGCCAATTCCAATTGAAAAGTTTCCAGGGTAGAATAGTGAAACGTGCCTAAAGAATACGGCGCCCTACCCGTCCTGTTTTTGAACGCTTGCCACGCCATTTCCGGAGATGAAAATACCCCCAATATCCTACCTTTGCGGACGTCAGAAATTTTGTCAACGTAAAGTATAACACTTACTGCCATTCCTGAAAATAGGTTTGCTTGTCACCTTGTAACGAATCCCTGAACCACTCGCTCATTCTCTTCAAACACCGTAACATCTGTCCAGAGATTCAGGGGTTCAAACCAATTGATATCGACGACAAATGAAACGGCGTTAAAACGCGGAGCAATGCTACTTACTGTGAAGTTCGCATCTCCGACCATGCGATCGTTTGGAGCAGTTGAATTCGTCTCTCGTATACCTTCACAAGCAGAAACTAAAACAACGGAGTCACCCGTCAGCCGGTCGCCACGAATACTGGACCAGTTAACCGTACAAACCAATCGTCCAACGTGGGGACCCCAGAAGATACGCATGTGTTTAGCCATAAATTATTATTTAGGTATTTACAAAAATGTTAATGAGCTAACTGCTTTGTTGCTTTGATAATGATCTTGCCATTGAGTGGTGTAGCATACAACTGCACATAGATGCTTCCATCGGCTTGCACATAGGCCGTTCCAACCCTGGTGAGACTCTCCTCGTGTCTCACCTTGCTTTCCTTGCTCACGTCAATATAGGATTCATCATGGGCTTTGTCTGAAATCGTTGCGCTAACGAATTTCTCTTCATGGGACACAGTGAAGACGGGGAGAGAATGATTTCTTTTTGACATAGCGGTAGGGGTTATCGATAAAATATTCAGTAGACCTATCCCTTCTTCGTATGCAGCAACGCCTCTGGGGCACATATCAACAACGGGTTGCATTTAAGTGTTACAACTCCCAATGGCAGATTAAACGGTGTACAGGTGAGTCAGGGAGTTCTTATGCACCGAATGTAAAAAATCATGGGATCATTGTCAACACAAGCCATTCTCTATAACAGAGGTTTCTATGTCCGAAGATGTGCCGGGGAGGCAACAAAAGAAGTTCTTGTGACGGTTCGGGCGATCACTTTGTCGCCTACGTTAGGAGTCCTTCTTTGCTCTCTTTTTTAACCACAACCAGACTCCGTCGCTTGCCAGGGCACCATCCAAAACAACACACCCGGTCACTTCACATCAATACTTTCATATTGTTTAGGAAGATCAGGTCGCTCGTTTGTGTACTGAAAGCTGATGCTCCACCAGCGCCCCGCATCATGAATGCGTTGAAAACTGCTTATCGCCCTTCCTTTGTTGCCAGCGACAGTCGATGAAGCGCATGATGATGACGTGAGTTGACATGGGATGGAGTTTAAATGCTGTAGCTCGTCCCGGCAGGGGCGAATGAAAAAAACGTGTCAACATATTTGTTGCGTATCAAAAAAGTGTGAGCCTTTTGATCATGATGGCGTATACCCTTAAAAACTCCTTAAAAAAGTGTGGAATTTATCCCCATAATAAAATATTAACACCAAAATTTTTCTCTACATCAGAAAATGGTACACGATTAGACGCCGAAATAATTCAATAAGCTCCAGAGGCTCTTCAGGTTACCACAACGCTTTACCATCTTATTTTCCGTGGAGCCTTAGCCGGACTGTGCAAAACGCATTCGATATGTCCTCCAATTTTTTCGCCCGAAGTGTCGATTAAGACGTTGACGTTGTGACGGAATTTTTCAAAATCCTTAGCCCGACGGATGGGTTCCTTCCCTACTGCACTTTAGTATACTTGAGTAAAGTTTAAGGCTGCCCCATTTTTTACACAAAAGTGTGGAGAAAGTTACAAGTGTGCCATTTAACCATTGTCTTTATATCTGGTTTATTTGCCAATAAATATAAAAAGTACGATGAGAAGAAGGACTTTAGGTTTGTTGGGGGCCGTGCTGCTTTTTCCGATGGCAGTCTGGGCCCAGAGCGGCTGTACATTCACCATTTCTACTGCGGCGACGGAGTGGCAATTTGATGGGGCAGCCAAAGGAGTGAAACCGGGGGACAGGATCTGTTTCAAAGGGGGAACCCGGACGGGTATTAAGCTTATCAATATCCATGGTACGGCCGCACAGCCGGTTATCATTTCGAATGAAAGCAACAGTTCAGTCATCATTAACGCGCCTGCGTCGTTCGGAAACGCGGTGGAGGTCGACAATGTGACTTACGTGAAGTTCACGGGGAGCAACAATCCGTCGGTTAAATACGGCATTGAGATCACCGGCGCAGAGATGGGGATCAACTTTCAGCAGTTGAGCTCCGATTTCGAAGTCGATCACCTTTATGTCCATAACACGAATTGTGTGGGCATCGTGGCCAAGACCGACCCCACTTGTGACGCTTCCACCTGGAGAGGCTATTTCACCATGAAGAATACATCATTTCACGACAATTTAATCAGCAATACCGGATGCGAAGGATTTTACATAGGGAATTCACACTACGACACGGGCGTAGGCATGACTTGTAACGGCACCAGCCTCACCGTGAAGGAGCACGATGTGGTGAACGTGAAGGTCTATAACAATACCATACAAAACACCGGTAACGAAGGCATCCAGGTTGGGTCGGCCATTTCGGGCTGCGAAGTACACCACAACTCCGTGACCAATTTCGGCCAACATAGTGGTTATGGACAGGATAATGGCTTCCAGGCCGGCGGCGGTACCACACAGGCAAAAGTATACAGCAACGTCATCGATACCGGCAACGGTTATGGCGTCTGGGATTCAGGAGGGGGTACTGTCTATTTCAACAACATTATCCGCAATGCCCTGATGGGAGGTTTCTCCCTGATCGACTATGCCGGCAATTATGCTCCGACCGGGTTCATGGTGATGAACAACACCATGGTGAACTGCTCGCAATTCGATATCCTCATGTATAGCGAAGGCCCAACGTCGCGCATCGCCAACAACATCTTTGTGACCAATCAGGCCAGCGGTTACACTTACATCAAATACAACGCTCCCAAGGCACAGGCGGCCACGGTGGAATCCAATAACCTGAAGACAAACAACATCGCCAACGTGAAGTTTGTCAATGCGGCCGCCATGGACTATCACCTGCTGACGGGCTCACCGGCCATCAATGCGGGTATCGACTTGCTTTCCTTTGGCATATCCGTCGACAAGGACGGCAAGTTGCGCATTGGGGCATTCGACCAGGGCGCTTTTGAATTTGGAGGAGCAGCATCGAATCAGTCCCCTGTGGTGAATGCAGGTTCGGATAAAACCGTGACCATCCCTGCTACTTCTGTAGCCCTAACGGGCACGGCTTCCGATCCCGACGGTTCCATTAGCAGCTACACCTGGACGAAGGTATCCGGCGGCGCAGCTACACTGACCAACGCCACCTCAGCCACCTTGAGCGTGACCGGCCTGGTAGCCGGCACCTACGTATTCCGCCTCACCGTGAAAGACAACGCCGGCGCCACCGCCAGCGACGATGTGACCGTTACCGTGAACACGAACAAAGCGCCGACGGTAAGCGTGGGCACAACACTGAACATCACCACGGCTACCGTGTCCCTCACCGGCACGGCTTCTGACCCGGACGGTACCATTTCCTCCTACACGTGGACAAAAGTTTCCGGCGGAGCGGCTACGCTGACCAATGCCAACAAGGCTACCCTGAGTCTAAGCGGCCTGGCGACCGGCACCTATGTATTCCGCCTCACCGTAAAAGACAATGGCGGTACCACGGCCTACGCCGATAAGACGGTGATTGTTGTGATCGGTGGCACCAACTATCCACCAACCGTTAATGCGGGTGGCGCCAAAGCGCTGGTGTTGCCCACCAATTCGGTTTCGCTGGTAGGAAGCGCGTCTGACAGGGATGGTACCATCACATCGTATTCATGGTCTAAAGTTTCCGGAGGCACCTGTACGCTTTCCAACCCAACATCGCCTACGGTTGCGGTGAGTGGCATGGCAGAAGGTACTTATGTTTTCCGCCTGATCGCGAAAGACAACGCAGGGGCTTCGGGCGGCGCCGATGCTTCGGTGACCGTTTCCAAAGGCGCCATCACGCGTTTCAGCTTCAGGCCTGCGGCGGCCAGCATTAGCGGTTGGATCAGCGTGGCGGGTGCACCTCACGCCAGCGTGATCACGGCAACCGATCCGACGACCAACGTCACGGTGAGCAGCGTGGCGACCGGCCAGTGGCCCCCTGCCATCTTCGGCACGGCCACCAGTTCATATGCCGGTGGTGTTACCAACGGCACGATTCAACCGGCTGCCGTGGTACAGAACAACTGGTTCAACTACAAAGCGGCGTATGGCACGACCGTGAACGGGGTGTTGCAAGGCGACAACCTGAAACTCACCCGGCTCAATCCTACACACCGGTACACCATCCAGATGGGTGCTTCGCGTGCTTCCGGTAACGGCATGTCCGATCAATATGGCACGTTCGAATACCGTGTGGGCGGTGTCGTGAAGACTTTGAATGTTACCAATAATACCTCGGTGCAAGTGGAATATGCATCCCTTGCTCCGAACGCCAATGGCGAGATCGGCATCAGCGCACGGAAGATGTCCGGCAGTGCCATGAACTTCGGCTACGTGGGTTGGGTCGTGGTCATTGACTTGACACAAGAACAAACGCTTAGTGCCAAGGGCATCGCGGTCGCTCGCGCGGCCACCGTGGACTTCGCGCCCCCGGCCCCGCCGACGGACGATACAGCGGTTGACTCGACGACGACGGTCATCACACCTTCAGAAAATGACTTTGTGTTCCTGGACAACCACTACCCCGGCGGCTACGACTACTCGGTCGTGATCTTCGACGACGCCGGTCGTCGCATCTACATGGGCAAGTGGACCCCGCCGATGTACGCAGAGATCTTCACACCCGGTGAATTGTATATCTACCACGTGCTCCAGAATGGCAAGCGCATAGACACGGGCAAGACGGCGATCGTGCAACGATAGCACGTTCCCCGCCCCGGGATCGGGTGCCCGGTAAATGAGTTATCGCGAAAGTCGTCAACGGCTTTCGCGATAACTTTTTTTATGGATAGCTACTGATCCTTTTTTAAATATTCTTCCTACTCTATGATCAGCCCCTGCTTCTTATCAATTTTAAGTGTCTTGAGAGGTGTATTGATCAGCTTGATATTTTTCCCCAACACATCCCCCACAAAGGAATTGGCCGTCACTTGAACATTCAAACAGTTTTCAAACGTAAAGGTCGACTTGCGGGTATGAAAAGGATTGAAACGATGACTCCGGATAAGCGTGTTCCCGGAGAAAACCAATCCTTCGACAGACTTCGCATAGAGTACCGGAAAATCAAAGGGGTGAAAAGTGTTATTCTCTATCCGGATGTTACGATGAAAGGGTTGACCTGTCTGAGGCTTCGGCACTTCGGGATCGATCGAGATGATCCCTTCGCAAAATTGATACATCGAAGTCATACAGGGGTCATTGAACGTATTGTGCCGGATCACCACATCGGCAACGGCCCCCGATTCATACCAGTTGTTCGCGTCGCCCGCAATGAGAATGGCTGCGCCGCTGCTTTCAAAGGTGTTGTTTTCGATGATCACCCGGCCAGGCGTTGACATCAAAATACCCCTGGCGCGATTGCTCCCAAAGAAACTGTTCTTAATATGTACATCCGGCGTCCAGGTAAGATTCTCCAGCGCGTAGCCGTCGGTCACACTCGAGGGCACAGGTTCCCGGAACGTGATCTCAAACAACTCCGGTGTTATTGTTTTAAACGATTCGACTGTGGCGCTGCCGATCGTATGCATGGCATTGTTTTCGATGAACCCCACCTTCTCCCCTGCCCGTGCCCAGGTGAAGCCAACGCTCTGATGGTGCATAAATTTGCAGACCAATGTTCTATTCGTTTTCCGTTCCACAATTCTCACCGACGTTCCATGGACGTTGATCGGGTCATCCATCAATCCAAGAAACCGGCAACTATCCACGACGATCGACCCTTTGCAATTGGAATAGTGAAAACCATCGTCGTGCCCGGCAAAGATCCGGTTCTTGGCAGGGTTGGGAACGGAGTTTACATTTTTGAACATCAGATCCTGTGAATACTGTGAGAGTATTCCAAGCCCGGCGTTATTGTACATGTTCAGATGCTGGATCGAAACCTGCTTGCTGTCGACAATAAACACACCCGCATGATCCCTGTCGCTGTGACGAAGGACAAGATAGTTGCCTTTGGCCGGCTTTCTCTTAAAAGCGTAATGAAGCCGGACGAGTCCATAACGCAACGGCTCGGCTTTATAGTCTTCATAGTCCGCCCCCAAACATCCTGCATCTCCCGTCTGTGGGGCGATCCATTTCGCCTCCCTATCAAATTCCATCACGCCACTCCAGCGGCTCTTCCATCCCTCACCCACAAAGGTGAGCTTCTCGTCTTCGATGATATAAGGAGATTCCAGCACGTTGATGGAGATGTCAATATAATGATCGGTCACCTCCATGATCTCCGCCTGCGCCGTCATCGGAATTTCCCAGTCGATGCTAACATTCTTGATGACGACATCCTCACTATGATCAACCGTAAACGGCTGGATCCGATCATGAAAAACAAATTCCGACCCTTGCCCGTCGATCACCAAATGCTTCACATCCTCGATCAGAATGCCACACCGCCGAAGCGCGATGACATCGGTATTGGATTCATAATATTGTTTTTCAATGGCGTATTGCGGCCAGAAATCGTATCGCCCTTTCGGGAAAATTAACACTGCTGCCTTCTTCTCTCTACACTGCGCCAGTGCCTTCTGTAAGATGCCAACCGCGTTTTCACGTGTGCCGGGCATCAACGAAAAGTCGCTTATCCGCAGGGTATCCTGTCCCCAAACGGTAGCACAAATAAAAATTGCCAACACGCTGCTCAACCATTTCGACCCTGTTCCTTTCATGCTATATTCATTAGAATCCATTGTGACAATACGGCCGTCTTTTTGACATCGCTGTACAGAAATTGAAATTACGCGATTTGACAGGCAAACCCTATTTTTAAAGCCCACGCAAAGGGTGTCCGATTTCAACGCTCCCGCTAGGGGTTACTTTGGCCCTGCAAAAACCGATATAACCGCAAAATATTACACTTCCCGAAAAAATCTGTACCCAAGTACTACTTTTAACAATGCGCAAGACCCTGTTTATTTTATCGCTGTGTTATATCTCGTTGTCTCCAGCCCAAGCCCAAAAGCAATTTTGGGGCTCCTCAAGTTTTGGCGGCCTTTACGGCAACGGTTTCCTTTTCAAGACCGACTCCATTGGCGACAACCTGGAGATCGTCCACGATTTTCAAAGTAGTGTCGACGGCGAAAACATCAGTGCCATCCTATTGGCCAGCAACAACAAGTTGTATGGGCTTGCGTCGGCGGGTGGTCAAGGGGGCTCGGGGGTCTTCGCCACGGGAACCTTTTTTGAGTACGACCTGGCGACCGATCGGTTTCGGGTGCTCGAGCACTTTGGCGCCAGCAATACGCACCTTCCGGGCATTACCACACCGAGGGCGGAGGGTGTTCCGTCGCTGACCGAGGTTTCGCCCGGCGTCATCTTCGGGCTGATGTATCAGGGCCGGTATGTTTTCTCTTACAACGTCGCCACCGGGGTGTTTACCAAGCCGTTCACCGTGCCTACCTACAAGGGCGGGCCCTCCAACAGTACGTTGCAAAATCAGTTTTGTCAGGCATTTTATAAAGCGGCCGACAATTTCCTTTATGCCGCCACACCAACCAATTCAAGTTGCCCCATCGGCAATCCCAACATGGGCTCGATCGTCCGCGTGAATCCTGCCAACAACACCCTCGCCATACGCCACCTGGCCGTCTGTCTTGTCGACTACGGCTATTCATACAACGGCTTCTTTGCCGAGGCGAACGGCAATCTTTATGGGACCACCAACTACGGCGGCGCCAACAACCAGGGTGTGATCTTCGCCTATAACACGGCTGCCAACACCTACACCAAAGTCCACGACTTTGCCAACAGCGTGTACAGCTACGAGCCCACCTCGCTGGTGCGCGCGAAAAACGGCAAGCTCTATGGCACAGCGCACGGCGGGGGCACACCGGAACCCAACCTCAATCTGAATGCCGGCGGCGGTGTATTATTCGAGTTCGATCTGACGACCAACACGTTTACCAAAAAGCACGACTTTACGCTTACGGGCCAGTCGATTTATGACATGGGGATCTTCCCTTCCGGTTTGATCAGCAGTACCAATGGAAAATTGTACGGCGCAACCCAATATGGCGTGTTTGAATATAATCCTGTTTCAGATGAGATCCGCGTTGCCGGCCGTTTCAACGGGCAAGGATTTGCGCCTTCCTTTGTACAGGTTTGCCGCAAGCCGGCCTACCAGTCACCCACAGCAACAACCTATACGATCTGCCACGGCGCCGCCTTCAGCCTTGATCTGGCCAGCGTGAATGCCACTACGGTTACCTGGAAACACAACAACGTGGTGGACGCTTCGCAGACGACCACCACCTTAAACTTCACCGCCTTTAGCGCGGCAGATGCAGGAACCTGGATCTGTACGATGACCAACGAATGCGGCACCACCGTTGCGCCGTCCATTACGTTGGTGTTTGGTCAACCCGCTCAACCGACCATTACCGCCGGAAGTGCGCTCACATTTTGTGCGGGCGGAAGCGTTACCCTCTCGGCGCCGGAAGGATTTGACAGCTACAACTGGTCTACAGGAGAAACTTCGCGCCAGATCCTGGTGAGCGAAAGCGGAAGCTATACCGTAAGGGTAAGCAACGGCTGTGAAAGCCCGGTGTCGGCTCCTGCTGTGATAACGGTAAACGCGTTGCCCGAAGCGGTAACCATCGCGACAAATGGGCCCGTTGATTTCTGCGCGGGCGCAACCGTAAAGCTTTCCGCTCCTGAAGGCTTTGACGGCTACACGTGGTCGAACGGAGCAACTTTACGTGAGATCGAAGTGAGCCAAAGCGGCAACTATAGCGTGAAGGTAAACGACGGCTGCGAGAGTCCGGCGTCGGATGCTGTTACGGTGACGGTGCATTCCCTACCGGTGGCCACGATCTCCGCCAGTGGTCCACTTGTTTTTTGTGCTGACGAAACAGTGACGCTATCCGCGCCCGCAGGTTTCAGTGGCTACGCATGGTCAACCGGCGCCACCACGCAGGCGATCGATGTAAATGAAAGTGGCCACTACACGGTAAAAGTGAATGATGGTTGTGAGAGTCCGCCGTCCAATGCCACGGTCGTAACGGCAAACGCATTGCCGCCACGGCCTGAGCTTGTTGCGCTGCCTTCGGGCACCGAACTAGTGGCCAGTGGAAGCAGCGGCACGTATGATTGGACGTGGAACAACGAACCCCTGAACGAACACGGCTCCCAACTCAATGCTACGGAAACCGGCACGTATGCGGTGTACAGTGTGAGTGCTGAGGGATGTCGTTCGACGGATTTTGCTTCGGTATCGCTGGTGATAAACGGAACCGAATCTGCTGCCGACGATGCTGTATTCGTCTATCCCAACCCAAGCCAGGGAACTGTGAATCTGAAAAGCAACAACGCATTGCGCGGCCAAGCCGATATTTCTTTATTCAACAGTACCGGTGGCGTTGCCTTTGCCGGATCCGTTGACTTCGGGGAAGAATCCAGTACGATTCACCTCGGCAATCTCCCGGCAGGGCTGTATGATTTAAGGATAAGAAAGGGAGATCAGGTTGTACACCGGAAGGTCGTTGTCCAGTAAAGCCATAAGGCGACAAGTTACCGGGAGAATATTGTTGTTCGTTTTATGTTTTCACCTACCTGAAACAAGCGTTATAAGGAACTGATGACAAATAATTACACTGGATTCCCCGTGTATACAAAAACAACCTTACTAAAATACTACTGAAGTCCTGTTTTTGAATAAATATCTTATTTTTGCGCCGCAATGAAAAGAATAATCGAATACAGGCGGCTCTTAGGTGTTGGTGAATCTGCCGATTTAAAAGAGCTGAAGACCATTTACCGGAATTTCATGAAAGACTGGCATCCGGACAAATTTCAATCTAACGAAGAGAAAGCCGCCGCTGAAGAAAAAAGTAAAGCTTTTATTGAGGCTTATCATTTTTTAGTAAGTATTGCACCCGAAACACGGGCGCAGAAGCTTGAAGAGTATACAGCGGCTATCGCGGCTTCAAAAATGACCGACTTTCAATACAAGGGGCAGACACTTCAGGTGTATTTTGCTGATGGTGGCGCTTTTGAGTACTTCGGAGTTCCCCGCAATATCTATCTAAAACTTGTGAACGCTGACTCTCCCGATCGCTTTGCCAGAAGACACATCTACAACGCCTTCATCTATCGAAAGGTGACCAAGGCAGTTGAAGCTTGAGTCCGTCTCGGTGGAGATTCCGCCCCCGACCACTTCATTTCGTGAGAGTTTGATTACCATAAGTGAAGTCAGCACAGGTTCGTCGTTAACCTGTTATTAGGATGGACAAAGACGAGATCGCCAGGTACATAGGCTTGCAGAAGCTGCGACAATAGATACTGTCCAATAGAAAAACGAAAAGGCCCAAAAACCAGAACCATTCATCTCGACCACCTCCCCGTGGGCTGAACGATTTAAGGATAAGAAAGGGCGATAAGGTTGTTCACCGGAAGATCGTTGTTCTGTAAGACCTGCTGAGGATGTAGTTTATCATCCGGTTTGCCCTTAAATTGCCGAAATTGTAATTATAAAGAAACTATGCTATGGGATTGACGCTGCAATTCGCTATTGGAGATAAACAACAAATCATTGACGCCGTCAAAACGTTTGACTTTGATTTTTTAGAGCAACTTGAATCTGAAAGCAAGCTTGCTGACTTCAGTCTTCATCTTGAACCCAACGATTTAAATTTTCTGGTGGGTTCTGCCACTGAATTACTAGATGTTGGCGAATTTGGGCTCAGAGAATGTTTGGATACAACAAAGTTCTACTTCGATTCAGAGGCAGGCGGCGCCTTTTTTGTGGACACCGCCATTATAGATCTATTCTCCAGGTTCAATAAAAATGATGCCCGGGCCCTCACGCATAAATGGTCTGAGAAAATGACGGCCGCGCATGGAGAGGATATTCCAGTCAATGATGATGCTGTTGGGGCCGTGGAAGCCCTTATCGCCATCAGCAAGGATGCTCAAGAGCAAAACCTGGATCTTGTACATATCTGGTATCTATAGCCCCCTTGCATGAAAAAACATTATTTGACTATAGCCTTTATCCTCTTTGTCAGTGGCGCACTCGGACAAAGACTGTATGGCGGGCAACCAAAAGTCGCTATACCAAAATTCAGTATTGCGCTTTCGGCATCCACGGATCCTACATCTGAATATTATTACAAATCGGTAGAAAATAAATTAACCCAACTTGACACTACCGTGACCGCTGAACAAATTATCAGTTACACAAGGTATAAAGTTCAAACGGCCCATACCAATCCAAGCCTCCTGGATAGTCTGGCCAATACGATGTACAAGCTGAACGAGGAAAAAAAATATAAGGACGCCATTTCCAAGGCAAAAGATCTTTTATCGTTAAGTCCTAATAATATTTCCGGGCACAAAGAAATCTCTCTGGCCTACAAACAACTTGGGAACGATAGTCTTTCGGGGCTACATTTCGCCATGCTCGTGAAAGTGCTCTCTTCCGTTTTTAAATATGGAGACGGTTCGTATGACTATCCTTTTTTAATTAATAACTTTTTTGAGGGGATCTCCATCTACGAGGCCGCTTTCCGGTGTAACCCCAACAAAACGGCGCTAATGTTAGACAAGAGCAAAAGACTTCTTGGAGCGTACAACGGATACTCCCGTGCCATGGACGAAATTCTGATCCGATACGCCGAACTCTCTCATTGGAAACCTTTTTTAAAGAAAGAGGACTACATTGTGGAGGAGAACTAACGCCTGGCAACAACCTGCTTTTTTTTGCACACGGCTTGTTATTTTTGAGATCGCCTAAACAACATCCCCGGTCACTTCACGTCAATACCTTCATATTGTTTAGGCATAGGAAGATCCGGTCGCTCGTTTGTGTACTGAAGACTAATGATCCACCAGCGGCCTGCATCATGAATGAGTTGAAAACAGTTTATCCCTTTCCCCCTTTGTTGACTCTTCGCGCCGCCTCCCACGCGGAATTGATAGGTGGAGAACAGACTCATAATATCTCCAAATCGCTCAGTAATCCGGTGGGTCTCCTCTACGTAAAAGTCGTTGGTGCGGAAAAATTCGTCGGTCCGTTTGGTGTATTCTTCGGGCGTCGAACTGCTATAGGACGGATGCCCTTGTGCGTCTGTTCTTACCACACCGAGAATGGCTTTTTCGTGAAAAAGTGATCTATACAATTCCCAGTTGCGCGCGCCGGCGGGACCCGAAAGCACCTTATGAAGGCAAAGGATCAGAGAGTCGGGGTCTTCAAATGAACGCTGTCCATAGGATGTCGATTGCAGCGTTAAGACTAACAGTGCAGTGATAAAGAGCGACGCTGCATTTTTCATTTTCTTTTGGATCATACTCATTAGATTTAATCTTTCACTTTTGTATCTACCGCGATCCAGTTCACCTCCCACGTCTTTCCACCGTCTTCCGAGAAAGACTGCTCAAAGCGGGCTGACGTTGGAGTGACGTCTGAAATAATAAATCGAACAAAGATGGCACGGCCATTCAACGTCTCCTGGTTGTAGAACTCACCGCGGCCGTTCTTAAATTCACCGATCGTAGGCAAGGCCATACTACCACCCTTTAAATTTGCAAAATTGAGGCTCCACTGACGGGTTTCAGGATTGTAGAGCCGAAGACTCAGTCCCTCGAAATGTCCGGCGGGGCCATCGGCCACAAGTTCAAGCAGATTGGCTTTTCCATCCCAAACCTTCCTGACCACGCTGATGCCGTCGTACTCCACCCAGGTGGTCGATCCGGTCAGGGGTTTCTGAAGTCGCTTCAGGTGCGTTTTCCAGGTGCCGATCTCAAAATCAAAGTCGTGCTGTCCGCTGCTTTCTGCGGAAGATGGGTCAGGCTTTTTCTGTGCCACCCCGTCGAAGGACAGGAAGACCGCCAGCAGGCAGATTATGCAGAGGCGTACTACCGGAACCCGTAATTGTTTCATAGAAGATTTATTTAAATCCGGAACTTGTCCGATGGGTGTTGTTGCAAAAGTATATTTTTGCTGGATGGTGCAAGTAATCCAGTTTTAATATCTTAACTAATCCAGGGAATGCAGCTTGTAAAGGAATTGCTCAAGATCGACCGGTCGTCGGATACCCCGCTTTACTTGCAGATCACGAATGCGTTTATTCAAAACATTCACCTGGGAAGACTTCGAAAGGGATTAAAATTACCCGGTTCGCGGGAGATCGCGGATGCCTTACACATCAACCGCATGACGGTGGTGGCTGCCTTTCAGGAATTGGACGCCCAAGGATGGATTGAGACGCTGCCCAGAAAGGGAACGTTTGTGAAGGTGGATCCCTCCACGTTGTCGCCAAAGAAATTAAGCGACGACCGCAGCGAATTCACGTTACCCCAAAAGACGGGATTCAAATATGACGCTGGCCCCGATGCAAAGGATGTCTTATCTTCTGATTTTCCTTCGGCTGGAAAAATAATTTTGCGGGATGGTGGCTATCCGGATGTGCGCCTCGCACCTATGGAGGACCTGGTCAGAAAAATAAGAAGTCTTTCACGCATTCCGTCCAACAAAAAATACCTGATGTATGGAAATGCACAAGGGACACTTTATTTAAGAGAACACCTGGCTGCATTTTTATGCGACACCCGGGGCTTGCGGATCACCCCCGAAAATATACTGATCACGAAGGGCGCCCAGATGGCCATTTATATCGCTGCGTCGCTACTGGTAAAACAAAAAGAAGAGATCATTGTCGGGACACCCGGATACATCGGAGCGCAGTCAACGTTTAAACAAATCGGGGCCCGGATAAATTATGTGTCGGTGGATGAAGATGGATTGGATATCGACGCTGTCGAAAAGATCTGTAAACAGAAAAGCATCCGGATGGTTTATGTCATTCCGCACCATCACCACCCCACGACTGCGACGCTCACGCCTGAAAAGCGGATCCGCCTGCTGGAACTGGCCGCAAAATTCAAATTCGCCATCATGGAAGACGACTACGATTATGATTTTCACTATGACGGCAAGCCGATGATGCCCATGGCCAGTCTCGACCTGAATGGAAATGTGATCTATTTAGGCACGCTGACCAAGTCCTTGGCTCCCGCCATCCGGCTGGGATTTATCGTGGCGCCCGGGGAGTTCATACGCGCTGCGGCGCATTTCCGGAAATATATCGACTCTCATGGCGACAGCATCATTGAAAATGCCGTTGCGGAAATGTTCAAGGATGGCACCATTGCGAGACACCTTAAAAAATCCGTGAAGCTTTATAAAGAACGAAGAGACCACTTCTGCAGCTTGCTGACCAGTGAATTGGGAAAACATGTTTCTTTTACAATTCCGGAAGGAGGCATGCTGGTATGGGTTTCATTCTTAAAAAAAAATCTGCAGCTAGTCGCTGCGAAAGCGCTTGCAAAAGGGCTTGTCATGGGCAATGGGACCGACTACGATACAAAAAGAAAAAAATACAACGCGGTGGGCATGGGCTTTGCCTCCTTAAATTTTAAAGAGCAGGAGAAAGCGGTTCAGATCCTGAAAGAGATTTTGGAATAATATCCCCAACTCGCCCACAAGAAGGCGATTTTTCTCCCCATCGTTCTGACGGGAGCCCTGCGTTTGAGAAGGTTTCAGAAAAGCTTTGATCTTAAACTTCTGCGAAATATTTCATGGCCAGTTCCGTATAATGCAATGAAATGGTTCGCGCAGAGTGCCCGGGGTCTATTTCGGTCAGTTCCCAGGGATCATCTCCCAAAACTTCTTCTGTATCACTCATTCTTCGGCCTACTTCGAAAAGCCGATCCGTCGCAATTTCCTTAAGCACCGTTCCGGTGTTAATGGTAACTTCTGATGTGATGGGGACAAACATAATTATTTCAGTTAGTATGATGTTATGACTATTTAAACTCAAACGGCATACCAAGCTCGCTTCGTGGGTCGAAACTGTTCGCAGGTTTCATTGGCCCAACACCCTGGGAATGGGCATACGAGTGTCTATCGAATTTAAATATTCTACGAGAAATTGTCAAATCGCCGTAGGAGCCGCCGATACCCAAAGTACCCATCCCAAATAAAAATCTATCAACAAAACCCGTGCGCTGCGTGTTAAACCTAAGTTTTCGAAGCCGGAAAAATGAGTGACACTGCACGAGCAAGAATACAACCCCGTCCAAACGAAAAAAAGAAATGCAAATGGGCCCACAGGGCGTTGCTGTTATTCCTCTGCGCGGGCGTCCAATTCCTGGCAAGTGCACAACCAACAACGACTAACATGACCACCACAACAGTATCAAATGAAGAGGCGGCGATCCGCACGCTGGAAGACAAGTTTGTGACGGCCTTCAACGCGGGGAATGTAGACGCGATGATGAAGAATTATATATCCGACAGCAGTCTCGTCGTTTTCGATGTCGTGCCACCACGACAGCATCAGGGCGCAGAGGCTTATCGCAAAGCTTGGGTTGGCTTCTTCTCGCACTTCAGGGGAACTCCAAAAATCGCCATCAACGATCTGTCCATCACCGTCGACGGAACGGTCGCGTTTAGCCATAGCATCCAGCGCGTCACCGGAATCGACACAAACGGCCGCGCCATCGACCGGACCGTCCGAGTCACCGACGGCTATCGCCAGATCGAGGGACACTGGCTGATCGTGCTCGAACATGTCTCGGTCCCCGTCGACGTAACCACCGGCAAAGCTGACCTTACATCAAAGCCTTAACTGTCATTTTTAATTTATCCCCGCATGGCCGCCTACGCTGAAACAGGACGGACGCCGGCCGCAAAAAAGGACATGGCCCGTTTGGAAAAAGGACTCGATGTGTATTTCAAAAAGCATTGGGAGGAACAAGGGATCGTATTGTTCCCGAAATTCAAATAACTTGTGCAAAAAAACTGAATGGCTTTGAAACCGACGAACCCCAAAACCTATACGGTCAGACGCATGTTGCATGATACATTAGGCGAAACTACCGCACACGATTCTGTGTCGTGGGAGCAAGCCCATGCTTTGCATGACTTTGTTTTTCCCTGGGAACCCGAGAAGCCCTCGGCGGCGATCACGTTTCGGGCACTGCACGACGACCACGGGTTGTATTGGCAATTCCGGGTACGGGACAAAGACATCAAAACGTATGTGGACAAGAATGAAAAGTCGGAAGTGATCTTTGGCGATCGCGTGGAAATTTTCTTCAGCCCCGACACCACCCTGTCGACCTACTATTGCCTCGAGATAGACTCACTGGCCCGCGTGTACGACTACCGCGCCAACTACTACCGGAAATTCGATAGCGCCTGGCAATGGCCTTCGGGTCAACTGCAGGTACAGGCCCGGCTGGATGAGAATGGCTATGTGGTCACGGGCAGGATAGGTTTGCAGTCGCTGAAAGACCTGGGCCTGCTCACCCATGGCACGTTGCGTTGTGGCTTGTACCGGGGCAAATGTATGAAGATCGATCTGCAACAAGAGGCGATGCAATGGATCAGCTGGGTGACACCGGCATCGGCTACGCCCGATTTCCACATCCCGTCATCCTTCGGGATCTTTCAATTGGAATAGCGATGTAACAGAAGAAAACCAAGCTGGATGGCCAAAATATCTGGCAGCGCAACAACGTCATACTATTTTCAACGACATTCACCCATCATCGGTAGCCTAATAACCCTGGCCTTAAGGCCAGGGCCAAAATAATTCCCCGCCGGTTAAAAAGCCGCATTCGCATTGAGCCTCAACGCGATTTCTTGACAGGATACTTTTTGAAGATCTTGGCGGTGTAGTCCATCACCAGTTGCTGGACGTCGTCGGTCAACTTGAACGTCTTGTTGGCCATGCCGGTCCACACCTGTTTCCGGGTTTGCGTGTCGTACATGGCAAACTTTAATATACCGTCTTCTTCGGCGGTGGCAATGATCTTCCCCCCGGCAACCGGGGCCGAGCCGGCCACATAGTATCCGGGGCCCGCCACACCCACACCCAGGCTGAGCGTAGGGGTCTGCGAATAGGTCATGATTTCCTGCACGCTGGTGAAGAAGAGAAAGACGGCGTCCGGGTGTAGGGTGTCCATCTTCAGGCCCCGGCTGATCAGTTCCTGATTGGCAGCGTAAGTGATGGAACCACCATAGAGCTTGTCTCTGCGGTATCGGTTCAGGACGCTGTCGCCAGGAGCAAGCCACGCATACGTCTTGAACTTCTTGAAATCGGTTTGGGTGTCGTGGTCCGACTTGATGGATTGCGCTCGCAGCGACACGGATAGGGCAAGGCAAATGCTCACCCGCAGGATGTGTAATTTTTTCAATGGAGAGGGGGTTTATGCTAAGATAAGACTTTAAGCCTTCGTTGTGTTCCAAAATGTATGAAATAGCCAACCCTCCAAACGCTAATCTTTCGGAATCAAATTCTGATTAAAAGCAATTTCCCAAAGATGCCCGTCCGGGTCTTGAAAATAGCCGGCATAGCCTCCCCAAAAAGTTTTTTGAGCCTGTTTTACAATGGTGGCACCCGCTTTCTTGGCCTGGGTCATGATGCTATCCACTTCGGCTTCGTTGCGGGTAGTATAGCCAATTGAAAATTCCGTCGATGAGGGGTTGCCTCTTCCCACCTGGGCATCCCAGGCCAAATTATCCCGGGTATACAGGGCAAGGACCATCCCGTTTTTTAAGTCAAAGAAAGCCACCTCGCCATGTTCAAACTCCTTGCCGACAATACCTTTTGAAGCCAACCCCATACCCTGATGATAAAACTTGAACGACCTCTCAAGATCGTCCACCCCTAACGTTAAAATCGTAAATCGCGGTTCCATTTTAGAATTTGGTTTTTGGATTTGAGTAAAAGCAGCCAGTGTCGATACGATCACCGCGGCTACCATGATGTTTCGTTTCATTTTTTTACTCAAAGCTAATCCGAACGGGTAGCAGGGACTTCGTAAAAATGCGACAAAAAATAAGCCTGTCTCCTACCCCCGCTGTCTACGGGGTGGGCGACCGTTGTCGCGATTCACCCCAAAATTGTCGAGTTCACACCCGGTCCAATCCTGAAATGAATTCCAACTTTGTGCTGTCAACAAAAATTAAAATAACAGCAATCCCTATGGCTACAGCATCGCAATCAAAGGAGCAACCCGATAAACTTATCAACAGCGGCTACGCACCGGTTAATGGCATCGAAGTGTATTACGAAATCTATGGCGAGGGCAGGCCTGTTATTTTGCTGCATGGCGCGTATATGACCATCGATATGAACTGGGGCCAACTCATCCCTGAACTGTCGAAAACGAGGAAAGTAATTGCCCTTGAATTGCAGGGACACGGGCATACACCCTTTTCAGAGAGAACCTTATCGCGTGCTACGTTGGCCAGTGATGTGGAAGGCGTGATGGATTACCTGGAGATTGACACGGCGGATGTAGTCGGGTATAGTTTTGGCGGCACGGTGGCTTACCAGTTTGCCCTGCAAAGTCCGAAGCGGTTAAGAAACTTGGTGATCATTTCTACTACTTATAAAACCAGTGGTTGGATGCCGGAAGTAACCAACGCGTTTAAAAACAGGAAGCCCGAGATGTTTACAAACTCGCCACTGCATGCCGCTTACAACGCCGTGGCTCCCGACAAAACAAAATGGCCAAAGTTCCTGGAACAGATGTTTGCTTTAGCCGGCGAGCCTTATGACCTGGGTGAAGAAAATATCGCGAAAATTACGGCGCCCGTCTTGCTGATCGCGGGCGACAACGATGGGCTGGACAAAATTGAGTTGATCAAAACATATCAACTCCTGGGCGGTGCCATCTGTGCCGATTTTGGCGCTATGCCCAAATCGCAATTGGCCATTGTTCCGTCGCAGGGGCATTGGAGCTTGATCATGCAAACGCAAATCTTATTCGGTTATTTGGATCGTTTTTTACAGTAATGGCGCGATAAACAAGGTGCCATGCGAGACCCGCATCGATCTTCTCGTCTCATGGCACCCGCACGCGCCGTCCCGGACTCCGACGTTGGCGAGCCCTCTGATTAGGTCTTCGGCTCTTCATCCGGGCGCTCATCCTGCAAGGTGATCACGACGGGGTTGTTCAAGGGCCGCACGTGAATGAACCGGCCCACTTCAAAGCCACAGGCTTCGAGCCATTTGCCGGCAGAAACATCAAAATTGGCGGAATTGGCCCAGTTTGTCAATTTTACTATATTCCCAATTCATACAGGTAGAATCTTTGGCACCGCCGATTAGAATTACAGCCACAAAACGCACAATCGTATTTTGATTTCATGACTATTAAATGCCCAATACCATGATTACCTTCAATTGGCATAGTATCCGATCAGTAAATAACAGCCAGAATGAAGGCTTCGAAGAACTAATTTGCCAGCTTGCCTCCAAAGAAATAATTCCTGGTCAAGTCCAGTTTTTTAGGGTAGGCAAACCAGATGCAGGCAAAGAATGCTATTGGACGACAAAAACTGGCGATTTAATTCTATGGCAAGCTAAGTTCTTCATGACTAGTTTCAACGCCAGTCAGTGGGCAAACATAGACAAATCAGTTAGACGGGCAATTGACAGTCATCGCGACCTGAGTCGATATATCGTCTGTTTCCCAATTGATTTTCCCGATCTCAGGCATTCTAAAAAAGCATCACTTCTGGACAAATGGAAAAACAAAGTTAACGAATGGAAAAAATATGCAGCAAAGAAAATCAAGCGAAATGTAGACTTTACATATTGGGGAAATTCGGAACTACTGTCAAGAATTAACAAAAATGGAAACGAAGGATTGCGTTATTTCTTCTTTAACAGCAATGAGTTCACGGACGCTTGGTTTGATAGAAAAAATGAGGATAACATTATCCGGCTGGGCAGTCGATACACGAAATCTTTAAACCTCGACTTGCCAATTGCTAAAATCTTTACAGGCTTATCAAGGAGCGATTCATTTCGGGAAAATGCGGAAATTTTATACCGCGAATTTGTCAATAAGTACAAAGACTTTGAAATCGACGAAGATACCAATATAGCTCCAATAGTGAGCGCTTTGCGCGCATCAGTCGAAACTGTTAAGTCAATATTTGAATCGATCGATTGGACCGGTACCGCTACCCTACCTCTTTCGAATCTTCAGGATCTACTTGCAAAAATAATAGATGAGGGACTTAGTGGAATACAAGGATATTTTTTCACGAAGGGTTATGGTAGCGGCGCCACAGAGGAGGATATTAAAAACTACCAACGGCAGCGCTCCATGTTTGATCCGTTCGGCAGACAAGTAGGTAAGTTGCTCGATTTCCTCTCAAATCACGAGGCCAAGCTTTGGAATAGTCCTTTTCTATTAATAACTGGCGAAGCCGGAATAGGAAAATCGCACCTGCTTGCCGACGCAATAAATAAAAGAAAAATAGATGGACACATTAGCCTTTTCCTCCTCGGCGAACATTTTACCACCAAAGAACTGCCATGGACCCAGATTCTTAATAATCAATTGGGTCAACGTAACATTGACCAGGATACTTTTCTTACAGCACTGAATGCTAAAGCAGAGTCGATCCAATCGCGTATCATCATATTTATTGACGCCTTGAACGAAGGGGAAGGAAGATCAATTTGGCCTAGCGAACTACCCTACTTTATAAACTCAATAGCGCGACATCCGTGGCTGGGACTTGTGACCACGGTACGTGATAGTTTCGCAGACCTAATCGCACCTGATCAACCTGACAGAAATCTCCTATTACGATACCGGCATACGGGCTTCTCCGAAATAGGTTATGAGGCAACGCTAGCGTTTTTTAAATACCACAAAATAGAACTCCCCTCCACCCCCATTTTGAATCCAGAATTTCACAATCCATTATTTTTAAAACTTTTTTGCATTGCAGCACAAAATCAACTAAAGCACGAACATACATTCACCGAAATTGGCCTTTCCAGGGTTATCGCGAATTTCGTCGATAGTATCGACAATAAACTTAGCCGCCCAACAGAGCTCGATTATGATCTTAATAAAAAACTAGTCAAGCGATCTGTATCCAAAATAATATCAAAAATTTCGGCTGACAACGTCGACACAATTCCATATGACGAAGCCTCCGCTCTGGTGGACAGTGTGTTCGATAGTCAATGCGCTAAAAAGGAACCATATTTAAGGCGCTTAATTGCAGAAGGTGTCTTTCGGGAGGATGTAAAACTTGATCAGAATGGCAAACAGTCGATCGTCGTTTTTTTGTCGTACCAGCGCCTTCAAGACTTCTTAGTGGCAGAGAAACTGCTCGATGAATATTTAGTAGTCGAGAACGACGATAAAATAATCAAAGATGGCCCGATACTTCACATGTTGAAAAACGAACGTGAAGCCCGAAACTTTCAAAACATTCTCGAAGCATTGTCTATTCAAGTACCCGAAAGAACTGGTAAAGAACTATTCGAGCTACTACCTCATGCTAGGCTTTTTAAGCCAATCGCCGATTCGTTCGTTAGTTCATTAGTCTGGAGAACTAATGAACACATAATGGACGGGACTAAGTTATTCGTATCCGAAGTAATCGATAAGAATGAATCTCTAACATACCCATTTCTCGATACAGCAATTTTGCTATCGACGCGTGCTAATTTTTTCTTTAATGCCGACTATATCCATGCCCGCCTGTTGGCCCTCACACTTTCTGATCGTGATTCATTTTGGACAATTTGGATTCACCCCAAGTATGGACGCAATGCCCAAATCAATCCTATCAAACGACTGATCGACTGGGCTTGGGGCAACGACGACAAATCACACATTTCAGATGAATCCATAAGGCTATCTCTTCTGCTCCTATGCTGGCTTTTTTCAAGTAGCAACCGGGAGCTTCGTGATGCAGCAACGAAAGGAGCGATTTGTCTACTGGAGAAAAGACAGCACCTTGTCATTCCACTACTTACCAACTTTCAAAATGTAAATGATGCGTATGTGACAGAACGTCTATACTGCGCTGTATATGGGAGCGCTATAAGATCGAATTCAACAACTCACCTGAGCCCAATCAGTCAATATATCCACAAGCACTTTTTTAGCCAAGAAATAATATTTCCGCACCATCTAGCTCGGGACTACGCCAGAGGCGTTATAGAATATGCGAGTTACAGGGGTATAAGGTTAGGGTTCAATATCAATGACGTAAGACCACCTTATAAGAGCATGCCTATCCCAACGGTATTACCAACTTATGAAGAAATAGAACGCAAATATCGTCCGTCAGGCAAAACCGGCGAGTTTGGGAAGCAAAATTGGGGAGCTACCGCCATTCTAGAATCGATGAACTTTGGGCAAAATGGCAGCCTTTACGGCGACTTTGGCCATTACATATTCAAACGAACATTCGACGACTGGGCGATCGATCTTCTTGGCATTCACAACTATGCCATTGAAAAAATTTTTAATCTGGGATATGAAGTCAAAAAATTCAATAAATTCGACACTGCGCAAGGTAGCGGTCGAACCAGCTCCACCGGAGAAAGGATTGGAAAAAAATATCAGTGGTTGGTGTTTCATGAGATTTTGGCAAGAGTTGCTGATCACTACAAAATGGCGGACGAAACCGATTTTGAGGGTAAGCACCAAATACAATGTGACGGACCCTGGCACCCATTCGTCCGTGATATAGATCCAACTATGACGATTAGAGAGACGGGGCAAACCAGAACCATAAGTCCCGCATCCCGTCAATGGTGGGTAAGTCCCTTCAATAATCACGACGACGCCCCAATCGGACATTGGGTCCGCGACCATAGGAATTTACCGCAAATTGCCTCATGCTTGGAGCGTACAAATAATGATGATGGAACGAGTTGGATATGCTTGGAAGGGCATCCCGATTGGCGGCAATCCGAACTAGGAGTTAACGATACCACCACCTCGCCGTCAAAAAGAATCTGGTATCAAATTAGAAGCTTTCTTATCTCTAAAAAAAATCTAACGGCATTTAAAAAATCATTTTCAAAACTCTTCTTCAGAGGTGCTTTCCCGGAAGCAAGAAGTTTATATGCAATATTTAGCAGAGAATATTATTGGTCGCCAGCATTTCATTTCTTTAACCAAACGTATTATAATGGTGAAGATTGGATTGACGTGTTTGCGGCTGACGGCACTAAATTCGTTGGCGCCGTCAGACGAACATCGGAATATTTCACTTGGGAAGCTGAATACGACCACTCAAAAGAGACCACCATTGGCTACTTCAAACCGACCCAATACATCAAGGAACGGTTGTCTCTCACTTTTTCAGCCCGCGAAGGTGAGTTCTTGGATCAGAATGGCCAAATGGCATGCTTTGACCCTTCCGTAAATAATGCAAGCCAGTCTAGTCTTTTCATCAGGAAGGACCTACTTTCCGACTTCCTTAGTCAAGAGGACCTCTGTATCATCTGGAGTTTGGTCGGAGAAAAGCAGATATTAAATTCAAAATCTGGCGACGACGGCACGCGTCTAAACATTTCAGGTTTCTATCATCTTGATGGAATAAAAATTAAAGGCACCCTAACAACAAAGGTCGAGGGGGATGAGCGATTAGCAAAAAAGCATTCAGTAAAGACCCAAAAATCACAGGCAAAAATTAGCTCGAAAGGCACCAAGAACAAAATATCTACGCGACCTAAAAGACAGAAAAAGCAGAAATTATCAATAAGGAAATCCCAAAATAAATAGTTTTGATTCCGAAATTATAGGCAGCGACCATAAGAAAAAATCGGAACCGTTCAGCCAAAACGCATCTGTTTTGGCACTTAAATGTTCACTTTAGCTCTTAAAGGGCTCCTCTTATTACTCAACAAATCCTCCCCAATAGATATCATCCCCTCATTATGAGACCCGCCCCACAAAGCTCTTCCATACACATAACTCGAAGTATATTCTTTCCAAGTCGTACAGAACTTTTTCAACCCCAGATAGCTCGCTTCCAGGTATTGTTTAAGCTCATTTTCCGACAGATAGCCCATATCAAAACAACATCTGGCTATGAATGAAGCCCGGCCATAATTCCATCCTGCATCTTTTGTTTTCTTCAGCGCAGCATAGTTTTCAAACACCCCATCCTGTGCCGTAACTTCCGGGATTACGTCCTTCAATTTCCTATAGATTTGGAGATATTGCTGGAAGCTGTCTTCGTCGCCGGGTAATCCGGATTTTAATATTTCAACATAACGCTCGTTATGCTCATACGCTTCATAGACAACCGAAAGATAAGGGTCCGTGTTCCGCTCTATTAAACTGGCCAGTACTTCCTTTCCATCTTCGTTGCTATAAATATCCCAATACTCTTCTAATAATTCCCTGAGTTCGTCCTCACTCAACCCCGTCGTATAGGAGTTTAAATAAGCCGATTGCTGAGCGGCATACATGGAGCCTACCAATACAAAATCAAGTTGTTCTCCGTGTAGCGGTTGCTTATCATTTAGCTGTAAATCCGAAAAAGCCTTGAATAATTTCGTCAGAAAACTCATAAAATATCGGTTCGTTATAAGTTAGAAAATCGAGATTTTAATTCCGCCAGGAGCCCCTCTCCCACTACCTGGTACTTGGCCCTGATTTGATGTAGTTTTATCAGATTCAACACATCCGCTGGGTCTACCTCATATCTCAATCGATCGTGAATTTCAAGCGACAGGGGTTGTCCGTCAATATCAAACGTGATGAGCTGAACTTTGGGCAGATCTGCTTCGGCTTGTTTTGCATAGAATCCAAGCTGCGTTTTTAATACTCCGCCATCTTGTAGCCGGGCTTTTTCTATGCGAAAATTGTCGAAGACCAGGTGGTCTTCTAATTCACCATCTGTATCGGTTGCAAAAAAATGCAGATCCCTACCACTCAAAACCAAAAAAGCATCGGTTTCTACCCGCCTGAGTTTTACCCCAACCGCTGACAACGCTACATTTTTTAGTCCATCACCGACGAGGTTTTGAACTTTGTCGGCTGTGCTTTGAGGGACAGACGCAGAACTGAAGGCATCAATGGCTTTACCCTTCATCCAGGTTTTAAGAAAAGAAAAATCCCGGTTCAACAACTCATTTTTGTAGGCAGCATAATTCCCGCGTTCCTGATCAATATTTATTTCAGCTTGTGCAGCCTGGTGACGTTTTTTCATGATCACCATCACCACTAAACTTATAATAACGACGGCTACCGGCGTTAAAAAAATGGGGTCCATACCGGTTAGGTTAAACGTTCGTAGATTCTACTTCTTCCTTTTTCGAAGGGATCGCCCCCCAGATCAATAACCCGATAATCAGTAGTGCTACGAGTTTGCCTCCATACCGGGTGTAGAAAGACAACTTATTAAGATCATCCTTATTCAGCTTTTGTGCTGCTAAAATCGCATCCAGTTCGTTTTGGGGAATCTCATAAAACGTGTCGGATTGTTCATCATAACCCACCAATTTCGGTTCTTCGGTGACGTATAAGGGAAGAAAATAAGCAATGTTGAATTCCTTATGAAAGGTGGCCAGGTCCATAAAATTGCCATGTTCTACTTTAAATTCCTCGGTATTGGGCAAGTCATAGACCTTGTGCAATACTTCCCTTTCTCCAAAAGGGATTTTAAGTCTGGCAAAAACAGAAGTGGAGGAAGAGGCAATGAGTAGAGCGATAAAAATTGATTTGGTCATGGGGATCATAGTGTTTAACAGGGTTTAATTTAAGGCAATAGTTTTAGGCGTGTAGCCCAATAGCAATTTAGAAACTATACAAACAAATCTATCGTAGAATATCGACACCGTTGTAAATTCATCGTTAATTTTTTATGTCATACTCCCCATACTCAGGGGGTGTATGTTACAAGTGGAATGAAAAAGGGATAGCCGTACGACGCCACTTCTACTATGCGTAGAGGGTTCTGATCCATATTTTTTCTTAAATTATCGTCGATTTAAAATGGAAGATCTTTAAGCTGCCTGTATGGGGATATATAAAAATTTGTTGGTGATCGAGGGGCTTCCCTCCTGTTCCATTCCTGATTTGCTTGAATCGTTTGGATTCACGCAGGTTGCTTCAAAAGAAAAAGCAACGTTGGGACAATACATTTACCCGGAAAAAGATGTTCTGGCGGTCTCCTTCTGCAATAATTTCACCATCCTGGCGCATTACATGCTACCTTTAAGTATGATCGAGTCCGATTTTGCACGGAGGCGGTATGACGATGATGCTGCCATTGGGAAGCATTTCGAAAAACAAAATTCTCTTGCCGTGTTATTGGAGAGTTCGGAAAACTGTTATGCCATGCGCTTGAAAAAAGATGGAAGAGACTTTGGTATTTATGGCAGGGCACACTCAAGCGCCTACAAATATGGGGAAATGACACCCATCGAATTGAAGTACCTGGAGAACAGTACAACGGACAGCGCTCCTGATCTTTGGGGAAAAAGAATTTTTTTAGTCGACGGCGAGGAACTCACGCATGATCAAATCGGTGAGGATATTGTTTTGTGGAACCTGCAGGAATTTATGCAGACGGGACCTGGGCTTCTATACGATCTGAGTGCCGAGGTTTTTTCGGTCCATGACGAGCATTTGTATCATCATCCTTAAACATTGTATTTGATTTTTAATCCAACTGGCTTTTAACGGAAGTAAAATGTATGAATGATCTGCAGATCAAGCATTGTCCCCGATGCAAGAACGATATAAAGATTCCGCCGTTGACAACGGAACAAAAAAAAGAACTTCAGACTATTCGGGAACGGCAAGGCATGGGATCATTACTCGAGAGAATAAGAAAGATCACTGCGTTGGATTTAATAGATTCAAAAATACTCACCATACATATTAATAAGACCGGGCATTGTAACAAATGCATCTATGCTAATCTCAAAGGCGAAAATCAGATTTGTCCTGAATGCAAGTCTTTCAATTTAAATTGGGAGTAACCCCCCAGACCCCCCTTTTCCTGCGGCAATCCCCAGACGATCTGAGTGTCGGTATTTTTTCAGTTCAGGGTGATCATTTGCATCATCATCCTTAGAAAACGGAAATTGTTTTTGGTCTGCAGACCCGCGAAATGAACCCGCCGTTTAGGGCAACCTGAATGCAGGGATGCGTAACCCTATCCGAGAAGGTTGACGATTTTTTACAATGGTCCAATGCCATCGTTTCTGCAATTTCGATCATGAGAATTGAATAAGCATAGATCTCCGCAAAGGAGAACGATTGGCTGCCACGCTTACACACGTGTTATCTATAATCTTTAATCTTTAAAAAACCCTATTATGTCAAAACCCAATCTCACCATTGCAGTAGAGCCCGTATTGGACAACAAGCTGCGTTATCTTGCTCAGGCCCCCTCATTCAAGGGAGGCACCGCAAGATCAAAGATCATTGTGCGCCTGCGCATCACCAACAACGAAAACAAAAAGGTGCAGGTAACGCACATTGCCTTTCATTTTCCCGACAGTAGCATCCCGAAAAAAGGGATGGAAGCCGTGACAAAAGCGATTGACCCCGACGACAGAGCCGATGGTGAATCGACCATCGATATTAACGGTTGGATCAACCCGCATAAAACAGCCACCTGGAGCAATGGCACGGTAAACCTGGACGCGGATGGCACACAACAAGCTTTTAATCAATACTACCATGATGGACCCGCACCGAAGAAAATATCCATTCATGTACAGTGTGCCGACTTTAGTGAGGTAGTGGTGACCAAAGACTTTGAGTTGGCGCCCTTTACATCGCCCACTACCGAAGGAGCTTTTCTGTTTCCCTTCAGCGCAGCCGATATAAAAAGTGGCGAATATTTTGTGACCCGTGGCGAGCACTGGGCAAATGGTGGCGCTGATGGCTGGCAGATCTATGCCCACGATATATTTCTGGAGGGCAGTGTGAATGGCGAGCCGATCAGCCAATATAAGGATGGCATTACCAAACCGACAAAAAATTCCGATTTCCGAATATGGGGAATTCCCGTCAGGGCCATGGCCGATGGAATTGTTGTTAAAGCTCAGGATGATACTCCCGCCAATACGTATACAGGAGAATCCCCTCCTTCTCCCGCACCAGAGGCCAATCATGTGTGGGTAAAGCATGGTGAGGTATATGTATACTATACTCATTTTCAGCAGCACTCTATTCCTGCAGAACTGAAACCTACCGCGAAAAATCCAAAACCTTTTGTGCGCGCCGGCGACATGTTGGGCAGAGCGGGCAATTCCGGAAACGCCTCAGGCCCCCATACACATGTTCACTGCGCATATGGAGACATGTATGGCGCTCTTGTACCGTTTCCTTTTCGAAAGGCCTGGATCGTAGACACAAAAAAATCGAATCCGCCAAAAAATAACAGCCAGTGGGAAAGACTCGATGCCGAGGGAATTCCCAGAGAATATGTAGCGATATGGCCGGAGTCTACCTGGCCCGGGTTTAAAGTACCCACTGCCGGACTTACCGTACACGGCACTTGGGACTACAAGTTTTGGAAAAGCGAGGACTTCGATTCGTTTAAAACGAAAGTACACGCCTATGCCGATGCGGGCTATCCCATCACGTATGCATCCAGTTTTTTAGATAATGGTCACAGGCGATGGGTAGGTGTATTTCGTAAGTCAACTGACAAATCCAGTTTTTGGGTAAAAGACACCTGGAGCAGCTTTGCCGACGAAGCCACCCGGCAGCACAGTGAACATGGAAAGCGAACGATCCATGTACATGCCTTTGATGACGGAGGCACTACAAAATATTTCGGTATCGCCCAGGAGGGCACGTGGGCGAACACCTGCTGGATGAGCGATAGTTGGGATGCCTTCAAAACAAAGGTAAGTGAACTGGCACACGACGGCAGAGCGCTGGTGCACGTCTCTAATGTGGCATTGAACGGATCAAGACACTGGATCGGCATTTCCAGAAGTGCTGGCTACACCACAGAACTTTTTTATAGTACAAGCCTTACTGAATTTGAAAGTAAACTCGATGCATACAAAGTGCATGGTAAATATTGTATTCACATGTTCCCCTATGTCAATGGAAGTGAACATCGTTGGGCAGGCATCGTGAAAAAGATGGATGGTCCTGTAGAGATGTGGCAAAACACCAACTGGGATAGCTTTGTGGAAGTAGTGAGGTATGCACAACAAAGTCAGCAACGCAGGCTTGTTGCCGTGGAATTTCCGTACAGTTAGTGTGATCGTACGTTATGCGACCCTTCAAATAGAAAATTTGACGACAAACATTTTTTCCACTCCGTGTCATTAAAAAAGGTCGAAAGCTGTTGTGCAGCTTTCGACCTTTAAAGGACAGTCTATTCTTTTTAAAATCGGCTGACGGTTCTAGTATCCAGGATTTTGTACTAAATATCCTGCTTGGTTAGAGGCGCCGTCCATTGCTTTTTGAGGGATCGGGAACAATCTTTTGTGTGGATCGGTGTCGGTTTTGCCGGTCCAGGTTCCTTCGTATTGGCCGAACCGGATTTGATAGACTCGTCTCAAGCCTTCCCAGTACAGTTCAAATCCCGATTCGCGGAACAATGTGGGCAGGTCGATAGAGGCCAGAGGCTGTGGCGTTTGTGAGGCGCGCGCGTTTCTGGAAGTTCTCAGGGTGTTCACATCGGCCAGCGCGCCGGCAGCGTCGCCATTTCTCAACTTCGCTTCGGCTCTCATCAAATAAACCTCTCCCAACCGAAGCAAGACCAAATCAACGCTGCTGTAGGAACAGCAGTTGGTGGCGGTGTGGCTGAACTGATACTTTGAAAATCTATAGCCGGTGTTGTGGAGACTACCTTGATCGGTAAAATCAACGTTGAGCGTGTGGGTGACATAGACTTTGTTTGCGTCGGCATCATTTAGTTTGATCACGGGATAGATCCTCACGGTTCCATCGGCGCAAGTCAAGATGTTACCGCTCTTGTCTTTGCGGGGGCCCCAGATCACACCGCGAAGGAATCCACGGTTGATTTCAAACTTTGTCGCCGGTATGCAATAGTAATGGTCCGCATCGTTCGTCGGGTTTACGCCGGTCAGGTCTTTAAGGTTATCGGGTATGATCGTATTTTCCTGATAAAAGCGGGCATCTGCAGCGGCAGGATCTACGGGAGCATAGGCATCCATCCAAGTCTGGATAAACTCAGGGGTGGCTGCGGCTGCATCGGTTCCTCGCGTGCTTGGGAATTCGGGGCGTGGGATCAGGGCACCGGATATCGGCCAATAGGCCCATCTTTGCTGGTCGGTTTCGAGTACACCTCTTTGGTCGAGTGCAAAGATCAGTTCCGTGTTGGTATGGTTATCGTCGTTGAACAGTGAGAAGTATTCGGGAGCCAATGTATGCGCCCCGCCGATGATACTGCTTGTGTACTGTATAACCTTATCCATGTCCTCCTTCTTAAAGGCAGGTGTTCCATACGGATCGCGATAAACGGCGGCATTCAAATATAGACGTGCCAGCAATCCGCTCACGGCATCTTTCGTAAACCTTCCCGGGTTGTTGGAATTGCTCATCACATCCACCACCGACAAAAGCTCACTTTCGATATAGTCGATTGCTTCTTGTCCCCTGACAATTTCGGATTGCTTATCGGAAGTCTCTTTTTTGAAAGCAATACCCCAGTTGTCGAGTGCCAACATGTTGAGGTATGCCTTCATGGTGATCATTTCATTCATCGCATCCTTAGCGGCTGCGTTACCTTTTTCAATTTCCGGTTTCAAATTTTCTGTGGCAACTACTGCTCTCGCCAGACATAACGTGATCGCGCTCCAGGAGTCTCCCACCAGGGCATTGCTGGCCGTCGGGAGGTGCTGGTGAATAGCGATGTATTTGCCTCCGTCATACCAGTCTGTACCGCCACGGTAAGGAAGAATGGCTTCGTCGGCGGCGATCTCCTGAAGACCGAAATTAACCGTGTGCATCCATACCTGACGGAGCATACCATAAACCGGTGCGATCGATCCGCTGACAACTTCTGACTGGCCCGTTCCGCTGAGAGACTCATCCAGAATTTGTTCATCCAACGACGTGCAACCGAAAAATGCCAGTAAAATAATTATCGGTAGTGCTTTCTTATATCTTATATTTTTCATCTGATTTCTTTTTCGAAGTGATACTAAGCGAAATGTTTGTTTTAGAATGTCACGTTAAGGCTGATCAAAATTGTTCTTGCTTTTGGATACGTGAAGTAGTCTATCCCGAAGGTTTGAACTCCGCCGATCGCCGTTCCGGTGTTGATCTCAGGGTCAAATCCGGAATAATTGGTGATGACGAACAGGTTTTGGCCGGTTAGCGACAAACGGGCGTTCCGGAAGATGTTCGACAATCCGACTTTATCGGAGGTCAGGTTGTAGGAAAGCGTTGCATTGTTCAATCTCAGGAAAGAGCCGCTCTCCAAATACCGCGTGGATACGGTGTTGGCGTTGGTCGTCGATTCTTCGGGGTACTGAACAGCAAAATCCGTTGTGTTGTTGGACTTCGACAATTGCGCCTTGGTGAACAGGCTCATGGCCGTGTGGTTGTAGATCTTGTTTCCGGCCACGCCATTGAAGTTAATGCCCAGGTCAAAATTTTTGTACTTAAAGTTCAGGTGATAGGCATAGATGAACTTCGGAATAGCACTACCGACCACGGAGCGGTCGTTGTCGCCAATGGAACCGTTGCCACTCACGTCTTTGAACTTATTGAGACCGTCGGCACCAATGCCATCAAATTGGAACATATAGAATGCGCCAACGGGCTGATTGTTGATATAGCCGTTGATGGTCGCACCGGTTTGTCCGGAACCTTGGGCCGCTCCGGTAGTCAACACCGTATAGGGCGAGTCTGTAACCTTGTTTTGAATATAGGTAACGTTACCACCGATGTTATACGAGAAGTTGCTGCCGGCATTACCATTATAATCCAACCCGAGCTCGATGCCATTGTTATGGATCTTCATGCCTTTGACGTTGGTAAAGATGGTTGGGAAAGGCGAAACGGGATCTGGCGCAATCACTTCCGATATAATGTTAGAGGATTGCTTGTTGAAATAATCTACCGTACCGCTTAGCCTATTGTTAAAGACGGCGAAATCAATGCCTACATCGATCTGCTCAGATGATTCCCATTGCAGACCGGGGTTCGCCAAACGCGTATAAACAACGCCGTAGGGGTAACCTCCAATGGCCGTTGCGCTCGGATCCAAGGGATACGTGTTCAGACTTTGCGCACCGGTAATTAAGCGATCTTCCGAATAGCTGGCTTTACTGATCTTGGAAGGAATCTCCTGGTTACCGGTCTTACCCCAGCTGGCACGAAGCTTCAGGTTGTCGATACCCGAGGTAGCCATAAAATCTTCTCTGCTGATGTTCCATCCCAGGGCAACAGAGGGGAAGGAGCCATATTTTTTGCCTGTTCCAAACTTGGAAGACCCATCGGCACGAAGGGTTGCCGTAAGCAAATATTTCTCGTCGTAGGTGTAGTTCACTCTTCCAAAGAAGGATTGCAACTCGTTCTTCGTGGCATCGGCCGTTACCGTTGTCGGGTATACGGCTGAACTGGTTTGATCCTGGTATTTCGGTTCGATGTTGTTGTTGGCGAAGCCGGAATAGGCAAAAGTTCTATTTTCGATCAAAAAGCTTTGGTAGGAATGTCCCGCCAACACGTTGAGGCTGTGAACGCTCTTGTGCCAGTTGTAGTTAAGGGTATTCTCTATGAGCTTGTTGGTGTTTGAGTTAATGGACGTGGACAATGTGCCCTGTGAAACGTTGTTCTCATTTACAACCGTCGGAAAGGGCTTGTACTGCTGGTCTCTATTTGTAGAGGAGTAGTCAACACCCAGGTTCAGCTTATACACCAGGCCGTTGAATAGTTCTATTGACGGTGAAATGCCCGCCAGGATGCGGTTGTTGAGGGCCTTGTCGCTGAAGAGATTATTCCTTTGCAAAGGATTCAGGGCATTCGTTGGCAATAGCGTTGGGCTGCCGTTGGTGTAGGCCGGAATGGTAGGGTTCAAATTCAGCATGTCGCTGATGGTAGAATTGATGCTGGGGCGTAAGTTTTCGGTGTGAGACGCCGTCAGGTTATAATCGATATTCAGCCTGCCGTTGATGGCCTTTTGATTCATGTTCAACTTGCCGGAATAGCGTTTCAGGTCGCTATTCTTCAAGATCCCTTCCTGATCCTGGAGGCCAACAGACGCATAGTAGGAAAACTTCTCGCTGGTCGCTCCGCTCATATTAAAGTCGAACTTCTTGGACAGGCCGGTTTGCGTTAATTCTTTTTGCCAGTCGGTATTTCCGCCACCGTCGTACAACGTTCCACCCTCGGCCGGAACTTGCCTGCGAAACTCGTCGGCGCTGAACACCTTTATCTTATTGGACAGGGAGGACCAGCCTGTCGACACGGAAGCATTCATTTCCGTTTTTCCGGATTTTCCTCTCTTTGTAGTAATTACCACAACACCGTTTGCCGCTCTGGCACCGTATACGGCCGCAGCGCTGGCATCCTTCAGCACGTCCATGCTTTCAATATCGGAAGGGTTAAGAAAGTTTAGCGGGTTGGTGTCGAGGCCTTGCGTGGAATTGTCGAGCAAAAAGCCATCGATCACGTAGAGGGGCTGCGTTCCGGAACGCAAGCTTCCCATACCACGGATAATGACATTTTGAGCAGCGCCGGGCTCACCGCTCGTCGTCGTGATGTTTACGCCCGCAACTTTTCCTTGTAAAAGCTGCCCGGGATTTGTGACAACACCCTGGTTAAAGTTCTCGCTCTTTAAAGAAGAGACTGCACCCGTGACGTCAGATTTCTTCTGCGTACCGTAACCAACCACAACAAGCTCCGCTAAAGTCGACAAGCTTGAGGTCAGTGACACAGAAATCTCCGTCTGTTGTCCCACGGGAACTTCCTTTGTTTCCGCCCCAACAAAGCTAAACACCAGAATAGCACTGGGCGACGACACATTGAGTCTGTAGTCGCCATTCGCGTCGCTCACGGTACCGTTGGTGGTTCCTTTTTCCAGGATGTTTACTCCCGGCATCGCCGCGCCCTCTTCATCTTTTACATTACCGGACACTACCGTTCCTTGCTGATACATGTAACCTTCTGCCCGTACGTCTTGCGACTGTAGGGCGACAAAGGATAATACTCCCGCTACCAAAAAGGACTTTAAGCCCAATGCCGGCAGTTGGCGCCCCACGCGGAGCATTTGATACAAATTTTTCATAGAAAAGTTTTAGAAATTATGGATGGTTGAATGAGATTTTCATTTAAGCCATCTCCAGGCCAAATGAAATTCAAAGTAAAAGAGAATTAGAAAGCTGAAAGAAAACTCTCCGTTAAGCTTAGGTTAGTGATCCGCTAAGCTTTGGGGAATTAATTAATGAAGATTTCACGCAGGGTTTAAAAACCCATGGCATCTCCGTTGAAATCTCCATTCAAATAATATGCATGCGTTCGCATCATTATTTTCGTTGGCCGTTCCAGGAACAGTGTTGTTCCCGGATGACTTCCCGGGGGAGGTGTTGTGTTCGCGGAGAGGCCGGGATTTCGCTGGATTACCTGCGGTGATCCGGGTAAGGGTGGGCTCCAATTCCCGGCTTGCTGTATTCACATTTCAATGAAGTTCTGCACCGTCCCTGGAAATCATGTCACTTTAAAGTATACAAATGTATAATTTCAATAAGGACCGTCGAAAAGTCAAAATTCACTGAACCACAAAACGTAGAATAAGAAATATCAACTATTGAATATGAACTTAGATCTCAGGAACCCGTTGCCGAATATTTTCAAAATGCCATGGAGCTTGTTTTTAGTACTTGTATTCGTGCGGTGCTCTAATCCATCGGGAACATCTTTGCCGACGGCAGATAAGGACAACGGTGGCCTATTTCTTCCCGGAGGTTTCGAAGCACTGGTGGTCGTTGACAGTATTGGCGAGACCCGGCATATTGCCGTGAGCGACAATGGTGATATCTATGCCCAGCTTCAGCATGCCGACGATGGCAAAGGGACTGTCGCCATGCGGGACCTTGACCACGACGGCAAGGCTGACAGCATTGTCCGTTTCGGGGATTACCTGGAGCAAGGCAGGGGTGCCACCGGTATTACGATACACCATGGCTACCTGTATGTCAGCTCCCGAAAACATATCTTCCGGACCAAAATGATCCCGGGCGAATTGGTTCCCACGGCCGAACCCGAAGTGGTGCTGACGGATCTGGATCCCAACGTAGCAAGGAACTGGCACACGACAAAGCCCGTTGCGTTTGATGACAAGGGAAACATGTACGTGCCTTTTGGGGCTCCATCCGACGCATGCCAGGACATGGAAAAGTATGGACCGGTCGGCATACCAAACGGCAAAGGGTTGGACCCCTGTCCAGAGTTGGAAAAGCATGCGGGGATCTGGCGGTTCGATGCCAACAAGATCGGTCTTACCCAGGAAGATGGGACCAAGTTTGCAACCGGCATCCGAAGTATCGTGGGGATGGAATGGAACCCCAAAGACGAAAGTCTGTATGCCGTAGGAAACGGGATCGATAATTTCCACACCATCTTCCCTACCCTCTATACGGATTGGCAGGCCGCCCTGCTCCCGTCCGAGACCCTTATGAAAGTGACCGAAGGATCGGATTATGGGTGGCCCTATGCCTACTATGATCAACTTCAAAAGAAAAACGTCTTACAGCCTGGCTACGGCGGTGATGGCAAGATCGTAGGCAAGGCCAGTGGATATGCCGTGCCCGCTGTCGCGTTTCCAGGACATTGGGCCCCCATGGATGTTATGTTCTATCACGGTGACCAATTTCCAAAGCGTTATAACAACGGTGCCTTTATTGCCTTTCACGGGGCAACGGACCGGGCACCCTACCCCATGTCCGGTTTCATCGTCTGTTTTGCTCCTTTTGATGAGCACGGTAATGCCACGGGGGAATGGGAGGTTTTTGCCGATGGCTTTGCAAGGGTCGATGTTGTTAAGAACACCAGTGATGCCGTCTATCGGCCGATGGGGCTTTCGACAGGTCCGGATGGGTCCCTCTATATCAGCGAATCCAATCAAGGAAAGATCTGGAGGGTGATGTATAAAGGGGACAAAGACAAATTTGGCCAATCCGAATTGGCCGCCATGGAAAATCGAAAGAAGACCCAAAGCTATATCCGGGACCCCGACCCGGTCAAAGATTTGGTACAAGAGGGAGACACCTATAGTGGCAGGATACTCTACGACACCTATTGCGTGGCCTGCCATCAGCGCGATGGAAAAGGGGACAACAACCGTTTCCCTCCCTTGGCCGATTCCGAGTGGGTGACGGCATCCGAGGAAAAGCTGATCGGTGTTGTACTGAATGGGATGCAGGGCGACATCGTGGTGAAAGGCAAGACCTATAATGGACTCATGCCGGCGCACGGTCATTTGGATGATCATGCCCTCGCGTCAATTTTAACTTATGTGAGAAAGAGATTCGGTCATGAGTCAAAACCCGTTAGTGCTGTGAAGGTATCGGAGATCAGAAGTTTATCGTCAAGCAAAAGGATGCCTTAATACTATGAGAATACGAAGGTTGAAGAGGCAGTCTATCTGTAGCAGCTCCATGAAGAAATTCTTCTAGAATCACCACAACGTTCCTAGCTTGGTAAAGTCGGGATAGTATCAATCTTTACGCTTTCGCAAAATTACCTGACCAAGTTTCAACTTGTTCCCACTCAATACGATTATCCTCTTCTCTCTTTCAGACATATACCCATTTGACAAAAGTTCGGCGACATCCTTTACACCCGAACATCTTAATAAGATCGTGTTCTTAGACAAGCGCTGCCATTTGCCGTCACAATGTGGGGCCGCTTCAAAAAAGTTCTGACTAAGAGAGAATGTGCTGTCAGCATTTAATCGCAACGTGTATTTAAAATCTTTGCCTGTCCTCGAGTAGGTTCCAGCCAGATTTTTTTGAGCCGAACAACCGAAAGACAGCAACAGAAACCAATATAATAGCCCTTTATTCATTTTTCCAAAGTTGGCACAAGTTAAGACCAAGGGCACTACAGACCAACACCCGCCCGGCAGGAATGATAACGGAAAGCCCAAAGTGCATGGACTGCGGGGCAAAAGCAGTCCATGTTAAAACTGACCTTATCGTGATCTTATCAGGCTGCAATCCGATCTCTTCATCCATTAACTCCCTGGTTAGTTTTCTTTGCATGTATCGATAAGCCGTTGCAAGAAATTACGTTCCATAGGATTTATTTGGTGTTTAGTCGTTTCAGAGTGGGTGACAGCATCCGAGGAAAACTGATCGGTGTTGTACTGAATGGGATTCAGGGGCGACATCGTGGTGAAAGGCAAGACCTATAATGGACTCATGCCGGCGCACGCTCATTTGGACGATCATGCCCTCGCGTCGATCCTAACCTATGTCAGAAAAAGGTTCGGCCATGAGTCGAAGCCCGTTAGCGCTGTGAAGGTATCGGAGATGAGAAGTTTGTCTTCAAGCAAAAGAATGCCTTAATCAGGACATCGTCAATATACCCTACAAGGTAATGACGATACTGGGTTTCATCGCCCTAATGGCTATTGTTATCGCTTGTCTTGGATTGTTAGGGATGGCAACGTATATGGCAGAGCGCAAGACCCGAGAAGTTGGTATCCGGAAAATTCTGGGCGCTAAGGATTTAAGGATCACGCTGCTGCTCTCGAAAGGTTTTTTCAAAATGCTGCTGGTGTCAGTTTTCATCGGAGCTCCGCTAGGCTATTTTATGAATAACCTCTGGCGTCAGAAGTTCCCCAACCGAGTTGAGTTCGGAATGGGGACCCTTCTTTCAGGGACAGCTATCCTGATGATGCTGGGATTGCTGACGATTGGATCACAGACGATCAGAGCATCAAAAAGTAATCCGATTGATTCCTTAAAAAATGATTAGCCCAATAACAATTTAGAAACTACAAAAACCGATCTACCATGCTGCTGTCTCAACGCGGAACACGATCCTGTTCGGCTATGAACCCATCTTAACTGTTTCCAACCGGAAGACACAGTTTGTCCGGCAAGGTCCAGATCAGGGGTTTGAGATTCAGCGGTTCGGGGGTGTTGCTTCCTTCTTTGATCTTTAAGAACTGGTTGACCTGAACATCCTTGAAGCGTTGCACATCGCCCGAGCCATGCCAGCGGATTTCAATTTCATCTATTTTCTCCGCTGCGCCCAACCCGATCTCTCTGCGCAGGGGGGATGAACCAAACGAACCGCCCGAGTTCACATCGCGATACACACTGCGCGACACACCGTTTTCACGGAACGTGATCTTTATTCGCGAACCGATGGCGGCGCGATTTGACTGGGTTCCTTCCAGCATCAGGCAGATCCAGTGGTTGTTGTTCTGGCCCGGATTGAGGAAGAACGAATTTTGATAGGCATCGCCCACGTAGGCGCCACCCAGATCGATGTAGATGTCCTGGTCGCCGTCGTTGTCAAGATCGCCAAATGAAACGCCGTGGCCCTTCTGCAAGTGCCCCACGCGGGCCGAGGTCGTGACGTCGGCAAACTTCTGGCCACCGAGATTCTTAAACATTTTGTTGGGCACAAGCGATTTATAGTCCGGGTTGCCCGAACCCAGATACATGTCCAGGAAGCCGTCGTTGTCGATGTCGCCAAAGTTGGCTCCCATGGCAAACACGTTGGTGTTCAGGTTTGCATCGGGCGCCACGTTGGTGAATGTGCCGTCGTGGTTGTTATGATACAGCAACATCTTCTCGGGATTGCCCGCCTCCAAATTCAGTTTCTCGGCCGCTTCATAATAGCCCAGCGACTTGGTGAAGGTGTAGTCGCAGGCAAAGATGTCGAGCCAGCCATCGTTGTCATAGTCCCAAAACCAGGTGGGAAAGGAATTTCCGTGTTCGTTGGCCAGACCGGCCTGGAGTGTCACTTCCATAAAGGCAATCTCTTTGCCTTGCTGCCCGGTGTTCCTGAGCAATTTCCGTTCGTGGCTGGTGGTGGAGATAAAAATGTCTTTCCATCCATCGTTGTCATAGTCGCCCGACGTCACGCCCTTCACAAAGCTGGTCACATCACAATGGGCTTCGTGAGCCACTTCCCGAAAGGTGCCGTCCTGGTTGCTGATAAACAGTTCGCAGGGATGTTTTTCTGCCAGTGTGTTGGTTGGCGTTTCGTTGCCGATAAAGAGATCAAGCCAGCCGTCGTTGTTGAAATCGTTCCAGGTGGCGGTCTGCGTGGGGTGAAAAGAGAGCAGGCCGCTTTGGGTGGTCACGTCCATGAAGGTGCCATCGCCGTTGTTTTTCAGGAGCGAGTTGGGTTCTTTGCCGTATTCCATTTTCCAAGCACCCCGCAACACCAGCACATCTTTGAAGCCATCGTTGTTATAGTCGGCCTGCACGATGTTCAATCCACCGGTGATGCCTTCCAGTCCGATCTTGTCGGACCGATCGGTAAACGTTCCATTGCCGTTGTTTTTGAAATAATGAAGTCCTTCGGTGGTGCCCCACCCTGAGGTCATGATGTCGAGATAGCCATCGTTGTCAAAGTCTTCCACGATGCTTCCGCCGGCCATGTTCTTCACGTCGAGTTTCAGTTCGCCGGCAATGTCCTGAAACGGTTTCACTTTCACCGTGGTGTCGCCCTGGAGGTTGGGGATTAAATATCCCCGAGGCACACCCTGGGGATATTCACCCAACGTCATATAGGCCAGGTTCAACAACCATCCCGATTCAAGATCGCCCGGATTCAGGGCAACGAGTTTTGTAAAGATCTCGATGGCCTTCCTGGACCCTTCCGGATCGCTGTGCACGCCCACGCCTTTCACGGGAAGGATACACGATTCGGCCGCATGATTCGAAATGCAGTTCGACCGTTCGCCCTGGCGCAGGTAAGCCAACGCCAGGTCTTTCCAGAGCGGCAGAAATTCATGGTTCACATCCGCGCTTGCCAATTCTTCCAGCAGCTGAATGGCTTGTTCTTCCTGGCCCAACTGCAAAAGGATATTGGCCTTCAAATATTTGCAATACCGGATCCCGCTGGGCGTGCTGCGCGGCGAATTCAAAAGCGAATCCATGTACACGAGCCCAGCCTGCGGATACCATTGGTTGCTCATCACGCTGGCTTCCTGATCAAATTTTTTCAAGATCGCCACCATCTCTTCATGACACGTTGGCTTGTGCTGGCACGACTGCACCACACACAAGAGCATGAACATCATGATCGACAAAAGTAGTTTTGGTTTCATAGTTTGGTTTTTGATACCCTCTTCATTATGCATTCAGACCGGCCGGCGACCGGTCAATTCTTTTTGGCTTTGCTCACCATCGGATAACACAACCGGTCGGGCAACACCCATTGAATCGCGTTGAGGTGCACCGATTCAATCTCGTCGCTGCCCTCCGTTATTTTCAGAAATTGGTTGGGCTTGATATGACTGAAGACCTGTACCTTGCCGCTGCCATGCCAGCGGATTTCGATCTGGTCGATCATCTCCGCCTGTCCCACGCCGATCTCGCGTCGCAGTGGCGAAGCCCCAAAGCTGCCGCCCGAATTCACATCGCGATAAACACTCCGGACAATGCCCTTTTCTTTGAACGTCACCTTCACCCGTGTGCCGATCGCGGTGCGGTTAGAGGTGGTGCCTTCCAGCGTGAGGTCGATCCAGCGGTTGTTGTCCTTTTGTCCGGGATTCAGAAAGAAAGAGTTTTGATAGGAATCGCCCACATAGGCACCGCCCATCTCGATGTAAATGTCCTGGTCGCCGTCGTTGTCCATGTCGGCAAACGAAACACCGTGTCCCTTTTGCAAATGACCAACCCGGGCCGACGCCGTCACGTCGGCAAATGTTTTGCCACCGATGTTCTGGAACATTTTGTTGGGGACGAGCGATTGATACAGCGGGTTGCCACTGCCCAGGTACATGTCGAGAAAGCCGTCGTTGTCGATGTCGCCAAAGTTCGATCCCATGGCAAACACATTTTTGTTGAGCCCCACCTCATTGGCAATGTTGGTGAAGGTGCCGTCGTGATTGTTTCGGTAGAGCAACATTTTTTCGGGGTTGCCGGCGGCGATGTTCAACTTCTCTGCAGCCGCATAGTACGCCAGCGATTTTTCGAAGGTATAGTCACAGGCAAAGATGTCGAGCCAGCCATCGTTGTCGTAGTCCCAGAACCAGGTGGGAAATGTGTTGCCGGTTTCGGCGGCGAGGCCTGCCGCTTTCGTCACGTTTTCGAACACGATCTCCTTTTGCTGCAGGCCCCGGTTTTTCAGGAGCTTTCGTTCGCCGTCCATGGTGGAAACAAAAATGTCTTTCCAGCCATCGTTGTCGTAGTCGCCCGAGGCAACGCCTTTCACATAGTTGAGCACATCGCAGTGCGCCTGGCGCGCCACTTCCCTGAACGTACCATCCTGGTTGTTGATGTACAGTTCGCAGGGATGTTGTTCGTTGTTCCCAACGATCACGGTCTCATTGCCGATGAAAAGGTCGATCCAGCCGTCGTTGTTGAAGTCGTTCCAGGTAGCCGTTTGCGTGGGGTGAAACGAAAGCAAGCCGCTGCTCGTGGTCACATCGGTGAAGGTGCCGTCGCCGTTGTTTTTCAGGAGCGAGTTGGGTTCTTTTCCAAAGTCTCTTTTCCAGGCACCCCGCAAGACCAGCACGTCTTTGTTGCCATCGTTGTCATAGTCGGCTTGCATGAGGTTTAGTCCGCCGGTAATATCTTTTAAACCCGACTTGTCGGTCACATCGTTAAACGTTCCGTTGGCATTGTTCACAAAGAAGTGCATCTGATCGGCCAACCCCCAGCCCGACGTGATGAGGTCCAGGTAGCCGTCGTTGTTGAAGTCGTCGGCGATGCTTCCGCCGGCCATGTTCCTGACGTCAAGCTTCAGATCGCCGGCAATGTCCTGGAAGGCGTTGATTTGGACCGTAGTGTCGCCTTGCATGTCGGGCAGAAGAAATTTGGCGGGCACGTGCTGTGGATATTCTCCCAGCGTCATGTAGGCCACGTTCAGCAGCCATCGGGCTTCCAGGTTGTCGGGGTCTGTCTTCAACATGTCCTGGTAAAGACCAATCGCTTTGCGCGAGCCATCCTGATCCTGGTGAATCCCCAGGCCTTGGATGGGCAGTATGCACGATTCTGCGGCATGATTCGCAATGCAATTGGAACGCTCGCCCTGGCGCAAGTAGGCCACGGCCAGTGTCTTCCGGATGCCCGGTGTCAGATAGGGCGTGTTGTCTTTGGTGAGACGCTCCAGGATGCGGATGGCTTCTTCTTCGCGCCCCAGTTCCAGCAGGGCGATGGCTTTCTGATATTGGCTATGGCGTGTCTCTCCCGTTGTGCTGTTGGGGTCGGCCAGCAACGAATCCAGGTAGGGAAGTCTGGCTTCCGGACAGAATATGTTTTTAGAATGAAACGAATCGTTCTTCACACTTTTCAGTATGCGAATCATTTCTTTGTTACCGGATGCTTTCTTGGGTTGTAACTCCATGCTGCAGGCCGCGACCAAAACAACGGTCATCCCAAAAGCCAGCACAGAAGGTATCTTTTGTTTCATTTCAGAATTCCTCAGTTTTAAGATTAAACCTCTCATGTCTCTGTTCTTGTCAAGCATCGCCGGCGAATTCAAAAAGCATGCGTCGTTGTTTGACACACCGCTTTTTGCCGGGCGATCCTCATCGAATAAAAAAAACAATTGAAAATGGCGACGCGTCGTCGCGGTGTTGCTTTGGCAAGGTCATGCGCAAAGCAACGCCAGGAGGTAGTTGAGTAAACTCTTTGTTACGCACGATCCATGCCGGCCATCACCGGCTTGCCGTGAACGGTCAACGCGGGTGAAATGCAAGCGTCTTGCCGGCGCAGGATGCGCGAGGCGATGTGCGGATAGAAAAAAATCAACAGAAGAACCTCCGTGTCAGATTGACTTAGGAGGGTGTGTTATGGACGGATGATAGTCGGCGAGAGTGGCCACGACCACGGGTTTGTCTACCCGTTGCTGTTGCCAGCCCAGGGCCAGCGTGCGGAGGGAAAAGGTCTGCGCAACGTAGTCTTTGATGAACGTGGAGAATGTTTTCGTTTGATGCGAATTGTCTTGTGGCCGGTCGGTAAAAGTTTTTACAAACCTGGCCAGGGCCTGGTCGATGCGTTCGTCCTGAACGTCTTTCACACATACCATGTAGAGCGTGTCGCGCTCGAAACGTTGCTTGAGTAGGCGATAGGACACGCCGTTGTGCTCCACCTTGCCGTCTACCCGCTCAAAGGTTCGCGAGTCCACCATATAGGGAATGGCGATGGGAACGGCGATGGTAATGGTTTCGGAGGTATCGAACGCGTCGGCATCCAGTTTTTCCTGCATTTCGCGGTCGTTGGCATAGCGCAACCCGAAAAACAATCCATAGTAGCCCACCACATTAAAGAGCAGCAGGACAACACACGCTATGGACACTATTTTTCTCAAATGCTTTGGGCCTTAAAAATTGACCGACCGAATCTAGCCAAAATTTGGGGCGATGCCAAATAACGGGATGCCCTGGGAATTGAAAGTATTGTGTTTAAAGGACAGGGTGGGCAATAAAAAACCTCAAATCATTTAAGTTTTGAGGTTTTAATTCCATTCGCTGAATTTGTAGATGCTGAAAGACAATATACGATTTGACAAGTTTGGTAGGTATTTTAATTCAATACTCCGACTTCACCAACTTCCCTTCCGGGCTCACGGTACCGGTCCAGGGAAGGCTTGCACCATTCGGCGTCGGATAGATCTCGCCGTAGATTTTCACCGCCCCGCCTTGCATCAGTTCCATACCTTTGGTCATGTAGGTGGCGTTCGGGTTGGGCTGATAACTGAACTGCGTATCATAGATCACCTTTCCGTTCCCGTTGATGAGGGCCAGCCTGCCGATGCCGTATGACTTAGGGTGATGGTAGTACATGAAATACACCACACAGCCACCGTCTGGTGTGGGAATGTGCATGCCCGCTGAACTGATGGCTTGTTTAACGGTGGGGAGTTTTGCTTCCCAAATCTTCTCACCGCTCCGCGTCAATTTTGTGATCACTTCCTCCGAGGTTTCGTCATCCGTCCAGCGACTGCCGGCGACGATAACGTTTTTATCAGAAGCGATGGTTACGGAAGTTGCTTTGCCCATGTCGTATTGCGGCGGATTGAGTTCGATGCCATTTTTGCCTGCGTACAGTTTACCATTCGCAATGGTTTCTGCCAGTTCAAGCCGCTTTGCCGTTGAGCTACCGGGTTCATTGGGCTTGATGTTTTCCGGCAAGCGGTGAACCAGCACCGCGGTGGCGTGTTGCAGCGAATCTTTTGGATCTACTGTACGCGAGATCAGCAGGCGGCCGTCCATGATGGATTTCAGCCCGCGCGACATTTCAGGCTTGCTGTACAGATCGTTCAGCATGACGGAAGTGATCAGTTTCAAGTCGCTGGCGCTGCGCACATCGTACACTTTTCTGGGACACCTTTCCTCATCATAATCTACCAGGAAGTAGTTGCCCGATGGGGCCAAGAAGAAATTGAAGATGGTGGTGGTTGATTTGATTTGCGCCACCGGTTTGCCCGTTTCCAGTTCGATCTTCACCACCTCCCCGGTTTCGTAGCTACCCAGGATCATGTACTTCGAGTCGGGCGTGATCACGTGTCCGTAGGGCACATCCGGGATCCGGCAGGTCTTGTGATTTTTCTTCTGGGTATCAATGATGTATGCCACCGGCTGGGCATCCTTAGCATCCTTAGGATAGGATCTCCTCCACGCCTTGTCGCCGTATTCACTGAGCACAAGCCATCTTCCGTCCGGACTGATCATGGTGTGATCGAGGTGGAGATAATGCTCCCGTTTCGGCATGTCGAGGGTGAACAACGTATCCACTTTGCGCGTCTTCAGGTCAAACCGGGCCAGGTCGTAACGCGTTGGCTCCCCCATCCGCGCAGCGTAGTCCACCCGGTGTGTGATGGCGTAGTAATAGTAATTTTCTTCCCGGTCAACGCCCATCGGATAGAAAAAGTGGAGATCGTCCACGTTCCCCAGCGACACCAACTCAGACCACTGTCCTTTTTCGTGATCGTACTGACAAGCAAACTCGCCGGTATTCTTGTAATTCACGCGGCGATCAAATTTCACGGTTGAGACTTTTCCGTTGTAATGGAGCACGTCACCGTTATACACCGTTTTCATCGCCAGCACTTCCCTGTGGCTCGCCGGGAATTTATCCATCGGCACGATCAGGTTGGTCACCTTCATCGTTTTGTAATCCAGCATTTTCAGTAAACTGACGCCCCGATGGCTATCGGGGCCATCGGCTTGTTCAACGGTTACCCGGCCCAGTTGAAAGTAATTCGGACTGCTGATGGGTGAAAAGCTAGGCGAGAAACCCGGCTCTCCTCCTATCGCTTCGGGCTTAATGATCTCGATGTTCCAGGGGATCTGGGCGTGGGTGGCGGGTGATGCCAGGGATAGGCTTAAGAGTATGGTTGATGTGGCCTTCACGGGATTCATGTTCAGGCAATTTCGGCATTTAAGTCAGGTTAGGGCTAGGATTTTGCCAAAAGTTGGGTGGCGCAATTGTAGTTATACACGCTTTCCAGGTGTGCGTGCTCCTTCCATCACTGGGCGACTCTGCATTTTGGCGTTCCCTTTTCCCGGTGACCGAAAAAAAATCCTACCGCAAAAAACCAAATGTAACCGAAAACAGAAGCACATTGTTTCGTTGGTAAGTGCTGGCAAAATCGACAAAGTCAGTCAAACTCTTGCTGTAGTGCAGCATAAATGTCAGATCATATTTTTTGGATAATGGCAACACATAACCAGCATAACCAGAGAAGCCATATTCATACTTCGATGGGAAATTTCTTGGGTCCGTTAAAACAAGGGTTGAACTGTTTGCCGGATTGATGTGATCGATATTTTTATAAATCACTTCAGCTTTTCTAAGAAACCCATAGAAGGCACCCATACCAAACACAACATTCTTCTTTGGCAAAATGTGAATGGTCGGCATCACTGAAATGGTTAGATAATTCAGGGTGGTGGTAATATCACGCGTAAAGTGTATCGGCCCGAGCGGCCCCTGTCCATAATAACCATAACCATAACCATCGCCAACCGTCTGACTCCCCTTCCTTTCATACAGCACTCTTGCCTTCAATTCTAAAGTTTTGGAGAAGGCGTGTGAAACGCCTCCCCCAAATGAATAACCGAATCTGGTGACCGAATTGCCAAAATAAGTAGAGCTTCTGAGCAGTCCACCACCGGCAGTTACTTCAAACTTCGATATGAGTCGTTTGCGCAAATACCGTTCTGGTGGTGTCGGTGCTGTTTGTGCAACAACGTTTACGCCGTTCAAAAGCAGTATAGTTAAAATCAAAATCCACCTTTCCATATTGGCTATTATTTACGAATCTATACAACTTGACTAGGGATTGCTTTTAAGTACTCCTTTGAAGTGGCCAACGACATGCGCGTCGTTTTTAAAAACAACATCATATTCAATTTCAAAAGTGTCGCCATTCTTTGAAATGATTTGGAATGTCGCACTTTTTGGTGGCGCAAAGTCAGGTGGGTTTACCGGATCGGAATGGGCGTCCATGAATTGATTTGCATCGTATTCGATATAATCAATTCCACCCGGCAAAGTTTCCGTTGGATCTGAAAAGAAGTCATCAATCCACTGATCTTTCGCTCTTAATGTGAGGTCCGAAAAAATGACCGCGTTAATGGTTTTGTTTTTTAAATCGATCTGGTATTTGCCGTCGGCCGATTTTATGATGGGCTGATCAATAAACGTAAATGAGTAATCTGTATCCCCTCCTGTATGGCTATATAAACCAAATGGCGTAGGGTAGAATTTGTCATTTAGTGTAAAGCCATTCATCACGGGAGGTGTGGTAGGGTCATTTTTTGAGCAAGCAAAAAGAACAGACAGAAGCAACAGGAGGATGGGAAACTGTTTCATTTTTGGTAACGATTTGTGCTAAATCTATTAAAAAGGCAGGTAACATGCCGTCATCAGGGCCTTGACAATTTTTCCTCCCCCCCTCGGACATGGACTCCTTTTTCAACAAAGAGCACTGCCATCAACGTAGCCCCAAAACACAACGCTGCGGCCAGGATCATAATTGTTCTATAGGCATCAAGAAATCCCTGCTGATAAAGCTCCTGGACCTTCTGCCGGTCGGCGTCCGACAAATGGGAAGGCGCCTTTGCATTCCCCAGATTGACGACTTGCGCGGCGATTTCCCTTTTGCTTTCCTCCCCGAAAGAAGTCTTCGCCAGGTCTTTTTGCAAGGCGCTGCTAAAGAGCAGAACGGCCAACGCTCCAAAGATCGCATTGGCAAAAACACCCGACGTCCTCGTAACGGCATTGTTCACTCCCGAAGCCACGCCCGAATATTGATCGCTCACACAACCCATCACCGTGGCCGTCAAGGGCGCAACCACGAAAGTCATCCCTGCTCCAAAGATCAAAATCCCGGGAAAGAACGTGGACCAATATTGCGTGGGGCCACTGGTTTTTGGTATGAAGGCCAGAAAAAGCAAAGCGGCTCCCGTGATCGTGGCGCCCGCCACCAAAAAAAATTTAGGCCGTAACGGTCAGACAACTTGCCAGCCACCGCTGACAACAGCGTCAGCAAAAGCGTGAACGGCAAAAATGCAAGCCCGGCCTCAAACTGGCGGTAACCCTGTATCTGGATCAGGTTCAACGAAAGAAAAAACATGCCGGCGCTAAGCCCCGCGTAGAGGAAGAAGGTATAAAGATTCGTCCCGCTAAAAATCTTATTCTTGAACAAGTGCAACGGCATCATCGGATGCAGCACCCTTTTCTCTTGGGCGATGAACACCGGCAGCGACAATATTCCCACCCCCAGGGAAATATAAACCTGCCAGTTATTAAATCCCACCTTCGGTATTCGTAGAAACCCATACGTGAGCGATGCCAAACATATGGCGATCAGAAGCGCCCCGGCAACATCGATGGGCTTGTCCGCTCCACCACCTTTCACTTCTTTAACCTTGGCAAACAGAATGAACAACGCGATCAGTCCAATGGGAACATTGATATAAAATATATAACGCCACCATCCGGCATCCGCCAACGCACCGCCCAGAATGGGTCCGCCGATCGTAACCGCCGTGCTCACGGCCGACCAAATACCGATAGCTTTGCCCCGCTCTCGCTCGTGTATGGACGAAGAGATCAGCGACAGACTACCCGGTATCATCAAGGCGCCGCCGATGCCCTGAAAAATCCGGAACACGATCAGTTGAAAAATAGTCGCCGACATTCCGCACAACGCCGAACTCAGCGTAAACAGAACAATACCCGTCATGAATATTTTCTTCCTCCCCAACGTGTCGCCCAGTGAGCCACCAATGAGAATGAGCGAGGCCAGCATCAAGAGGTAGGCGTTGAGCACCCAGAATATGTCCGTCACCGATGCCTGAAGTTCTTCCTGCATCGAGGGCAACACCACATTCAACGCCGTGGCGTCAATAAAAGCCATGGCCGACGCCAGAATGGCCGAGACCATGACCCAAATTCCTTCTTTACTTTTTAGCGCGACGGTTGGCATGATGGGTCGGGGTAGGTGCACTTGCTTTCACCTTTCAAATCAAATTTACGGTTTAGGATTATTATCTGTTTTTTCAAAATCCTGAAAATACAATGTATTAATTGTCCCCCCGACACACGGGCTGCTCAGACTTCTGTCGAACCACGTTGATAATAATATCACAAAAAATTAACAGGATACACACACCCTTTCCCGTTCTTTATCCCGGTTTACGGGATCAGTCCTAAACTCCGTAAAACGGAATGACAATACGTATGAAAAAACAATTTTCAATAGCACTCTTTGCCTTGTTTATGATAACAGGGCCGCTTATGGCACAGACCGCTAAGCACGTTATCTTTCTTACCATTGACGGGTTCCGCCCCGATTTTTACCTGGACAACGAGTGGCAAACGCCTAACCTTCGTGCGCTGATGAAAGACGGGGCTTATGCCAAGGGAGTAAACAGCGTGTTCCCTTCCGTTACCTATCCCTCCCATACCACGATCGTTACCGGTGTGCAGCCCGAGAAGCATGGCGTATTTTATAACAACGTATTCACCCCCGATGGAATGCCCCAGAAACCTTACTGGCAAGATAGCTCCATTCATGTACCCACAATCTGGAAAGCGGCCAAAGAAAAAGGCATGACCGTTGCGTCGCTCTATTGGCCCGTATCTGCCAACGCTCCTGTAGACTACAACATCCCCGACGTTGGCAACCTGGGCGATTCAGTCTGCGAACAATATTCTTTACCGCATGGTTTTTATGCCGAGGTGAAAAAAGAAGTGTTCGGAGGCGTTGACGTGATCGATGCAGGGAAAAACCAGAACGTGGCTAAGATTGCCGCGTATATCATAAAGAAAAGCAAACCGGAGTTGATGACTATTCACGTATTTTCTGCAGACGGCGCCCAACATGATGTGGGGCGCCACGGAACACCGGTACAGGAAGCGGTGGCGGATGCTGATGCTGCTGTAGGCATTATCATAGACGCTTTGAAAGCCGCAAGTATATGGGAAACCACGGTATTCCTGGTGGGCGGCGACCACGGGTTTTATGATGTAAAGAAGATGATCTCGCCCAATGTATGGCTGAAAGAAGCCGGGTTGATCAACGACGTGAGAACAGGCGACTGGAAAGCGCAATTCAATACAGCCGGCGGATCGGCTTTCCTGTACCTGAAAGACCCCTCTGACAAAGCAACTGCGAATAAAGTAAAGGCACTATTGCAAGCGCAACCTGATACCGTGAAACAATATTACCGCATCATCAGCAGGGAACAATTGGACAAAGGTGGCTATAATCCGAATATTGCGTTCGCGCTTACCGGACAGCATGACGCTGCATTTAGCACGGCCAGTACAGGCGATGCCATAAAGCCCGGCAAAGGCGGTACACACGGACATTTCCCCGACACGAAAAATATCCGCACCGGCCTGGTAGCGCATGGCCCAGGCATCCGCAAGGGCGCTGTCATACAGGAAATGAATCTGCGCGATATGACGCCCATCATGGTGAAACTCCTTGGTGTTCCGTTTCCTAAGGTGGATGGGAAAATACCGGCAGGATTATTACAATAATTGATTATCTGAGTGAGGCATAACGGAACTGACTAGCCTAAATCGCCTATGCTAAAAGTTGCGGGGTACTGGCGGACTTGTCCGCCGTAGGTCGCGAGAGGGCGGGATTACCTTCGGTGATCCGGTGAGGGTGGGCTTCAATCCAATAAATGCCTCCGTTCGCTGCGCTCACTGCATTTTTGTTTTAAAGGATTTTGCTCGAGTGGGGCACTCGGCAAAATCCTTTAAAACAAAAATGCCCTCCTTCGTCGGGCGGGCATTTATTGGATTGGCGGAGAGGGCGGGATTCGAACCCGCGATACCCTTTCGAGTATACACACTTTCCAGGCGTGCTCCTTCAACCACTCGGACACCTCTCCATTTTGGTGTTTTCGATGTTTTTCCTGGAAACGGGACGCAAAGAAATCAATAAAAAACGCAGTTTCCAAACCTCACGCGGTCATTTCTCCGGCCCGGGAGAGGCCGATCAGCGCGCGGGTGTGTTCGGGCGGTATTGGCCTGTTAAAAGCATCAATTTCACGCTTTGCGAGGAAAAGCGGCCCTGAAAAGGCAAGATAAAATTTGATGATTTTTGGGGCGAATTTTAAAATTATTCCAATAAATACGACAATGGGCCGGAGATCCATGGCCTTTTTTGTTGGCTCCATGGATTATTTGTAACTAGAGTATCCAAGAACCCTAAACCTCTGAAAAAGGCCTTTGCCATATTCTTCCTTTCGATCTTCCTGTTCAACATAGGAGGATACTATCTGGTGTATTGGGCAGCAAAATCCCGGGCGCAGAAAGACCTGCTCGTTCGCCTGGACGCCGACAATTATTCATCAAACGACCTCGTGGTTTTCTCCGTGCCTACCATCTCGCTTCCTTACACCTTGCAACAACAGGGTTATGAAAGGGCGAACGGCGAATTTGAATACCAGGGCGAGTACTATAGCCTGGTGAAGCAACGCCTTGAAAATGACACGCTGTTTATGGTGTGTATCAAGGATCATCATAAAAAGAAACTAGTCAAAGTACTGAACGAGTATACCAACCTGGCCAATAATTTACCCGCCAGTGCCCATCATACCCTGGATTCGTTCGCAAAACTATTTAAGGACTACACTTCGGCAGAATCAACGGCACTATCAGCCGGCTCAGGTTGGTGTATCCTAATTTCCTTTGTTGAAAAAGACTATTCGCTGCTCCAGCGCAACGAGCCTGTACTCTCCCCTCCTCCCCGAGGTTAGCCATCCCCCTCACCTTTTCGCTGCGAAAAGGTCTATTCTCTATTCTTTATATGACGGTAAATTTCAATTGGTCTGATCCAAGGATTTGATCCTATGGGTACGATTGTAATTGCCTGTCACCTTAACTACTACTACTCAAACTCTTACTCCAATGAAAAAATTTATACAGCTTTCAATTCTCTTGTTTTTCATCTTCACAAGCGCTGGCGTTTTTGCTCAGGGTTGTGTTGCTGTTCGCGCGATGGGCGGTATTAACCCGTTGTCAACGAGTGGTTATACCCTTCCCAAAGGTCATTTTCAGATCGGAACAAACTATCGCTATTTCCATTCCTTCAGACATTATGTGGGCACAGAGGAACAAAAGCAACGCCAAAATACAGGCGGTGGCTTCGACGCGAATGGAAATGAAAAAGGAAATGCGGTCAATATTTATTCACACGCGATCGACCTTAGCATTTCCTATGCGATCACTGACCGTTTCCAGGTGAACCTTGTCATTCCCTATGTTCACAATGAACGCTCGCAGGTATTGGCAACCAAAAAAGATCCCACTACCGGTCAGACCTTAGAAGGAACCCGTTACAGCGTGTATGCTCAAGGGCTCGCAGACGTCCGGGTGACGGCGAACTACTGGGTATTTGATCCTGCCACCCATCAAAAAGGAAACCTGATGGTTGGACTTGGTGTGAAGCTGAACACGGGAAGTCATTCAAAAACCGATGATGCCATTGCATTAGATCCTACTACGAAGCAAGTGATCACCCAAAATCAAGTGATGGACCAGGCCATTCAGCCTGGCGATGGTGGAATTGGTATTTCTGTTGAGATGCAAGGATTCAAACAAGTATATAAAAGCATCTACGCTTTTGGTACCGGCTATTATTTGTTCAACCCCAGAGAATCCAATGGCACGTTCAAGTCAGCACCGACTGTGGTAAAGGATAAGAATGGCAATGTCCTTGGAACGTTGACGGGCTATAACCTTTACGCTTCACCGGATCAGTACTTTGTACGGGCAGGTTTCATGACGGCTGTTGGAAAGAGCAAAAACCTGACATTATCTGCTGCCGGAAGATTTGAAGGCATCCCCGCCTATGATGCCTTTGGTGGACAGGTTGCCTATCGCAGACCTGGTTATGTTATCGCCGTCGAGCCTGGTGTTTCCTACCGCAACGGAAAGCATAGTGTAAGTTTGTTCGTGCCCTTTAACCTGGTAAGAAACCGCATTCAAAGTGCAGCCGACAAAGCCAGTCAAAACCTGCAAAACTCTGTGATCACGGATGAATCACAAAAGGTTCATGTGCAAGGTGATGCTGCCTTCGCTGATTATTCCATCAACGTGTCGTACTACTACCGGATCGGTAAATCGTAGTTTACTCCAAATGAAAAGACCCTGTCACGCTGTGCGAGAAATCGCACAGCGTTTTTTTTTGCGCTGATAACGCCCGCAAAGATGTTCTAAAGCCAACCTGCGTCGTATTTACGCCAACCAAGGGTAACTGCATTTTCTTTGCTACGTTATAATAGCGGAACTATAATGTTTAGCGAACGTATGAACGACATTCAACGAATAAATAAAACCCCTAAAATTATAATATGATCTTCATTAACCCACAGTGGCAAGGCTCAGGTTTGACGGATGATTTGAAACGGGGAGCAGAGACTTTCATTTCCTATTTCAAGGATAGCGACACCAACGTTATCCCACTTTCAAAAAAAGGTTTAACAACCATCGCCAACATTAAATGCTTTGAACCGTTACTCGAGCAGGCAAAGCTTTTCAAAGAAATAATTAGTAGCAGTAAACTTGATAAACTGTCAACTATTGGCGGCGACTGTGGAATTGAGATCATGCCCATTTCCTATCTCAACAAGCTCTACCAGGAAGATCTTTGTATTCTTTATATCGATGCACACGCTGATTTGAATACACCAGAGAGCTCCCCCAGCAAAGCATTTCACGGAATGCCGCTGCGAATACTCTTAGGAGAGGGAAACGAAGAATTTATTGGCTTGCTGTTTTCCAGACTGAACCCGGAACAAATATGTTATGTCGGATTGAGGGACTTAGACGAGCCTGAAAGCCAATATATCCTGGAGCATAATATGACAACGATTCGAGATTGTCAATTTGAGTACGTTCAAGATAAAATCAAGCATTTCAAAAATGTTTACATTCATCTTGACCTAGACGTTTTAGACAAATCCGAATATGCATTCTCCTTGTTTCCGACAAACGTTGGGTCTTCCGTGTCTGACGTGACTGAACTTATAAGAAAAATAAAAGCAAATTATCATGTCGTTGGGTTTTGTATCACAGAATCAACCGCTACAACGTTAGAACAGTTGAACACCATAAAACCCATCATAGACCAAATTATACTCTGAACAAGGGAGACAACTCCATTTTTGTTAGAAAGGTCACTTTCCAGAAGGTGTACCTGCTCCACCGAGTTCATGACGGATCGGGGATAAAATATGTACACGGTTAAATAGATTGATTTTCATACTTTTGCCAAATGGCAACACGAAGCGTATCCGGCGTCCCGGAATCCGTTACAAAGGATCTGAAACTGAAAGGTTTTAAGATCCACGCATTACCGGAAAGGGCAGATCTATCCGCAGCGAACGGCCGGCACGCCGTCGTTCAGGGCCGGCGCGATTTTTATAAAATGGGTTTGGTCACCGGTGATATGACCCTTTACTATGGTGATAGGCTATTAGAAATAAAGGGTACCGTTCTGTTTTTTGTCAATCCCAACATACCGCATTCTGTTGTGCGTCATTCCAAAAAAAGAAAAGGTTATGCCTGTCTTTTTACCGAAGCTTTTATTTCCAGCAGAGAGCGAAGGGAGATCTTGCAGAATTCCCCATTGTTCAGATCGGATGGAACACCCGTCATTCCGCTTGACAAAGAACAGGTTGCCTTTATGACGGGACTTTTTCAAAAAATGCTCAGCGTATACAGCAGTAATTATCGTCATAAGGACGAATTGCTCAAGAACTGTTTAGCGCTCATTATTCACGAAGCCTTAAGAATTCAGCCGCCACAAAACGGACCGCAACATAAAAACGCGGCCACCAGAATCGCGTGGTCGTTTATGGAATTATTAGAAAGACAATTCCCCATCGATAACACCGAACAACCGCTCAGGCTAAGAACGGCACAAGACTTTGCCGGGAGTCTTTCGGTACATCCAAACTACCTTAACCGCTCCGTAAAAGATGTTACCGGCAAACCCACCTCTGTACACATAGCCGAACGTATTGCTTTAGAAGCGAAGGCCCTTTTGCTTTATACGGATTGGAGTGTGGCCGACATTGCCCAGGGCCTCGGGTTTGAATATCCAACCTATTTCAACAACTACTTCAAGCGGGTAACCGGTGTTACTCCCCAATCGCTCCGGAAACAGAAAGTTTGAAAATCATACTTTATGGTTCGATTCTCGTTAGCGTGGAGCGCCACGCTGTGTGGAACTTTGCTTCATAAATTTTAAATAAAAAATATGAAGGTTTTAGTAACAGGCGCTACCGGAAAGGTAGGCAGCAGATTTGTTTCACGCATTTTAGCAAAAGGCCATGACGTTCGCATTCTTGTGCGCGATGCTGTAAAAGCATCCGCATTGGTTGAACTCGGCGCCAAGGTTGTTGTCGGGGATTTAAATAGCCCGGATACTTTACCCCCCGCTGTAAAAGATATCGACGCGGTGATCCATATCGCGGCATTCTTCCGAAGCTTTACCGACAATGAAGGTATTATAAAGACAAATCATTCAGGAACCGTAGCCCTTGCCAAGGCATCCATGGCAGCAGGTGTCAAAAGATTTATTTTCACGAGCACCGGCAACGTTTATCGCCCCGACAACCAACGGCCATCAAAGGAAGACGATTTGCTTGACGTGAACGACACCAGGGCATACTCGTCCAGCAAAATTGCAGCGGAGAACGAACTCCTTGCGCTTCATAAAACAACGGGCCTTGATGTACGTGTACTGCGTCTGGGGTTTGTTTATGGTGATCGAGATCCTCATATCGAAGGGATCATACCTGTACTGAAAAAATGGAAGCGTCACTCCGGGTATAGAATGCACATGGTACATCATGTAGATGTTGCCCAGGCTTTAACGATACTGCTTCATACCGACGGGCTAAACGGCGAAATATTCAATGTGGCCGATGATGCACCGATCAGCTTATATGAACTTGTTGATGCTTTTGGATTAGCCAGCGATACATTCGACCCCACAGAAGGGCCATTGGCTAAGCCCTTTGAAGGCATCATGGACATCTCAAAACTCAGAAGCAAGACCAGCTTCAGGCCACTGGTTCCAAGTTACTATGTAGCACGTGATCTGGATATTTTGTAGCCTCGGGTGAGGCACAGTTTCCAAACCTCACGAGGTCAATTCTCCGGCCAGGGAGAGGCCGATCAGCTCGCGGGTGCGTTCGGGGCCGAACTGGCCGATTAAAAGCATCAATTTCGAGACGGCAGCTTCGGTGGTCATGTCGGCGCCGCTGATGACGCCAATTTGTTGGAGGCGCTTGCTGGTCTCGTAGCGGCCCTGGAGCACGCGGCCACCCGGGCATTGTGAAATGTTGAGGAGAATGATGCCCTGCTCGATGGCCACCTGCAGCTCTTCGATGAGCCACGGCAGCGTGGGCGCGTTGCCCGAACCATAGGTTTCCACTACGACGGCTTTCAGGCCTGGGATGGTCAGTATGGCGTTCACCACCTGGCGGTTGATGCCGGGGAAGAGTTTGAGGATGGCGACGTTGGTTTCGAAGGTGTCGCGCAACTCGAGGCTGGTGGACCGGGGCGTGGAACGGATCACGGAAAAGTTATAGTCGATCTTCACACCGGCTTTGGCCAGGGGTGGATAGTTGCCGGAGTCGAAGGCGTCGAATTGCATGCTCTCCACTTTTTTGGAGCGATTGCCGCGCAGCAACGCATAGTCGAAGTAGATGCACACTTCGGGCACGAGGGGGATGCCTTCCTGGCGGGCCGAAGCAACTTCAAGGGCCGTGATGAGATTTTCGCGTGCATCCGAGCGGGGTTCGCTGATGGGAAGCTGGGCGCCGGTGAAGACTACGGGCTTGCTCAACCCTTCCAACATAAAGCTGAGGGCCGATGCCGTGTAGGCCATGGTGTCGGTGCCGTGCAGGACCACAAAGCCGTCGTGGTTCGCGTATTGGTCGCGGATGATGCTGCCGATGAGGCGCCAGTGCTCGATGTTGACGTTGGAGGAGTCGATCGGGTTCTCGAACGATACGGCGGTGATCTCGAGGGCGAGGTTTTTCAGCGTCGGCAATTGTTCGAGGATGTAGGGGAAGTTGAAGGGCACGAGCACGCCTTCGCGGTCGTAGGTCATGCCGAAGGTTCCGCCAGTGTAAATGATCAGGATGCGGGCGCGCGACTTGCCCGGCAGCGCGGTGTTGATGCTGACGGTGTTGAGATTCATCATACGGAAAGGTTGAACAGGGCGAGGGCGTTACGGGTGGTCATGGAGCGAACGTCTTCCAAGGGACATTTTTTTACGGTGGCAATCTTATCCGCCACCAAGGGTATATACGACGGCTCGTTGCGCTTGCCCCGGTGCGGCACGGGGGCAAGATAAGGACTATCCGTTTCCAAAACCATATGGTCGAGGCTCACGGCTTCGAGCACGGGCTCCAGTCCACCGTTTTTAAACGTGGCCACGCCGCCGATGCCCAGGTAAAATCCCAGCTTGATGATGCGCTCGGCCTGCTCCACGGTGCCGCCGTAGCAATGGAAGATCCCGGAGAGGCGTCCATCCTGAACCTTCTCCACCAGGTCGATGGTCTTGTCCAGGCTTTCGCGGCAATGGATCACGATGGGGAGGGCATAGCGCTTTGCCCACTCGATCTGCACATTGAAGGCCTCCACTTGCTGGTCCCAAAAGGTCTTGTCCCAATAGAGGTCGGTGCCGATCTCCCCTACCGCGGCAAATTTTCGTTTTGAAAGCCAGTTTTCCACGAGGTAGAGCTCGCGTTCAAAATCCTTTTTCACCGAACAGGGGTGCAAGCCCATCATGGCCATGCAGGTTTGGGGTGAGCGGCTTTCGAGTTCCATCATGCGGTCGATGGACGTGTGGTCCACGTTGGGCATGAAGATCCTGCCGATCTGCTGTTCCTCGCACCGGTGCAGCATGTCGGCATAGTCTTTTATAAAATCCTCGTGATAAATATGGGCGTGCGTGTCGACGTAAAAATTCATGTCGCAAAAGTACAAGTTCTCCGGGAGGATGCGCGCTAGGGGGAGTTAAGAAATTGATGAGTCTCCGTCTAAGATCAGGGCAATTAATGATGAACCTCTTAAAATCCCTTGCCTCGTAAATGTATAGTGTAGCAGGATCGCTCAAAAAAGCGTAAACTTATTTCAGCGGGCAAGCATTGGAGGGTTACTGCGCTAAAGCCCGTAGGGCTTTCCCATCATAGCCCCCAGTGAAACTGGGGGTAGGTGAAACAAATCAGAAACAACCCCGGAGGGGTTTCTCTTTAGGGCCACTACCTCTATCGTAATCGGAAAGTTTAGTTTTATTAATGAAGCATTTCAAAGCTGCTGCGTTTCCCCCCGAGAAGGTAACCCCGTTGGGGTTGAAAAGGGCAACCTCTCCTCCCCGGGTCTCACCCGGGGCTATGATCGGAAATCCGCCTAGGCGGATTAAAGGCAAGACAAGGCTAAAGAATTACAACAAATATTTCCGGAAGATGATAATGCCGATCACCACGGCCATACACGACACCACCAGCACGGCGCCGGCGGCGATGTCTTTGATCTTGCCGGCCAGGGGCTTTCGCTCCAGGGTGACCAGGTCCACCAGCGACTCGATGGCGGAGTTCATCAGTTCCAACCCAATGACCACGCCAATGCAGAGGATCACGATGCACCATTCTTCGGGTGTGATGCTGACATAAAACCCGGCGCCGATCACCAACAACGCCACGACGATCTGGGCCTTGAGATTGCGCTCGCCGGAAATACCCGACCAGATGCCGTGAAAGGCATAGATAAAACTCTTTAAAAAGCTCTTCATATTTTTTTTGACACTGATGTAATCGAACAAGCAAACGCAACGAACGGCATCAAATTACTTCCCATCAACGAGTTCTTTTTGCACTGGGGGGCTATTCAACGTTTCCCATACATGATCCAACGCTCCGGCCAACAACGCAGGGTCTGCGTGCGACTGCGTGAAGCCCTGATACTTTTTAGATTCCTCTAACGCGACGGCCAGGTTGAACCGGTGTTGTTCCTGCATGAAGGCCACGCCTTGCTTCATGAGGCGGGCTGCCAGGTATTCCTGCTCTGTTTGCCCGGGGGTGGGAACAAAGATCGCCCGCTTCTGCAAAGCGCTCAAGTCCATCACCGTGCTGAACCCACTCCGGGCAACGACACACGATGCCTGTTCCAACACGGTTTGAAGCGCTGCCCCCGAAAGGAAGTTAACACAATTATCACTGGATTGCTCCTCGGCAGCAGCAGGAAGGCCCCGCACCACAAAATATTTCAGACCCGATGCCTTCACCTGCGGCACCACGATGTTCTCGAACACGGTGCGTTGTGGCTCTGGACCGGAGAAGACACAGACAACGTCGTAGACGACCTTTGCCTTAAGCGTTGGGATGAATCTTGATTGTGGGCCGATGTAGCGGACCGTATAGTTCGACCGGTGTTTTCCAAAAGAGATCAATTCTCCAGCCAGGGCGTGATCGCCGGGAAAGTCGGGGATCCAGCATTCGGTGTATTTCCGAATGAAGGCGTGGTTGATCCGCCGGATCCACGGCGCCATCCATCCAAAGCGTTTTGGCATGAGGATGTTGCTTTGATGGGTAATGAATAGGCTGGGCACCGCCGCGGTCCAGCAGCCATAACGATTGTCGGAGATGACCAGGTCGAGGGCATGCTCCTTGACGTAGCGTTCCACGCAGGCATGCTCTTCACGGATGGCGCGTCTGAACTTTGAAAGTTGACGGGCCATGCTCCAGGCCATGCTCCGCGTGGCCGGGTATGAGGGTTGATAGCCGGGCAGTTCCAGGAAGGTGAGTTGTGGAAACTCCTTCTCCAGGAGCAGACGGGAATCGCCACTGCCGGCAATGAACACCTCGCAACCTCTTCGCTGCAACTCGCGGATCAGCGGAATGCATCGGGTGGCATGACCGAGGCCCCAGTCAAGCGGCGCTATCAGTATGCGTTTGGTCACGAAAGTGTTTTGAATTGAAAACCTTGTTGGGTAAAATGATCGAGCACGCGTGGCAACGCATAGGTCATGTTCCGTTCGGCTTTGAGGCTGTCATGGAAAACGATGATGGAGCCGGGTCGTATGGCGTTGATGGTGTTCTTCAGACAACGCTCGGCGCTCAGGTGCCGGTCGTAGTCCACGGAAAGTACGTCCCACATGATGATCTGGAAATCGGGAAGGGCTTTTATTTGACTTCGGGTGATCCGTCCATAGGGAGGACGAAAGAGCGCCGGCACCTGGGTGTGCCGGGCCATTTCTTCCTGGCACTGTTTTATGTTTTGCACATAGTCGCTGCGGTTGGTCTTCCAGCCGTTCATGTGATTGAAGGTGTGGTTGGCTACTGCATGTTCCTTTGCAATGACTTGCTTGAAAATGTCGGGATGCTTCCGGACGTTATCACCGATACAAAAAAAAGTGGCCTTGGCGTTGTGCGCGGCGAGCGTGTCCAGTACAAATTCTGTGGGGCCGGGAACGGGTCCGTCATCGAAGGTCAGGTACAATTCCCGCGACGCGTTTTCTATTCTCCAGGTGAGCGAAGGATACAGGAAGGGAAAAAGGGAAGGTGTCCGGTGAAGCATAGATCAAATCCCGATATAAAATGACCGACCATGACCGGTAGTATGGCTACCGTGCAACAAAAAAACTATCCTCCTACCCGGCACGAAAGGATGGTGATGTCATCGTTGTATCCGTTCTTGCCTTTGAAGTTGTCGAGGGCGACGATGATATCCTGGTGGATGGTCTTTAACTCCTTGGTGTACGTTAGTTCCTGGCTGAAATAATCCAGCAGAGCCTCCACGCCGAATTCAACCCCTTGTTCACTTCGCGTTTCGGTGAGGCCGTCGGTGTAGCAGAACAGGAGGAAGTCGTCGAGGTCGGTCACGAAACCTTCGTTGAGGAACGGCAGGGGGTGCATGGCACCGAGCACGGTGGAGCCGTCCTCCAGCAAGCGCAAGCCATTCTTTTTGTCGATCAGGATCGGCGGATTGTGACCGGCATTCACATAGACCATGGTCTTCAAGCGGAGGTCGTAGATGGCCGCGAAGAAGGTGATGAACTTCTCCCCTTTGGTATTCTCCAACACCTGGAAGTTCAACGCTTCGATGATATCGGTCAGGTTGGGTGTCTGCCGCAGCAAGGTGCGCAACGAGGCCTGGAAGTTCGACATCATCAACGCGGCGGGTATGCCTTTGCCGCTGACGTCGGCCACGCAGATGAGGAATTGATTTTTGTTGATGGGGATATAATCGTAGTAGTCGCCGCCCACCATGTCGTGGGGCAGGTAGCTGGCTTCCACTTTCAGGCGATCGGTGTTGGGCAGTTTGTCGGGGAAGAGAAACTGCTGCACGTCGCTGGCGATCTCGAGTTCCTTGCGGAACGATTCCTGTTCCAGCTGTTTGCGCACCAGCTTTTTGTTTTCGATGGCAACGATGATGATGTTGCTGAGCGCCTGGATGAACTTGATGCCATCTTCGTTCTCATAGCTCTGATCGTCCATCTCCAGGCCGCCGACAAACACCAACGCCAGGGTGGTGCTTTTGTGGGTGACGGGAATGATGATGTCGAACACGGTGAAGTCGCATTGCTCGAATTCGCGCAGGTGCGTAATGTCTTGTATGGTCTTAAAGGCCGGCAAGAGGTTGGCCTTGTGAAAATGTTTCTTGGTACCGAAGCTTACTTTGCAGCTCCATTCATCATCCAACACAAAGAGGGCGAGCTTCTGGATGTTGAGGTTTGAGCGGAGGGTGAAGTTATAGATCTTGTAGAGGGATTCTTCCGATAGATTACTGTTAATAGCCTGCGTGATCTCGAGCAGCGCATTGAGCTCGAGTTCTTTGATTTCAAATTTTGCTTTGAGGGTTTGTTCTGTCATGTTACGGTAAAGTTAATCTGAAAAGCGAATTGAACACAACGTTTTTGCCGCTCCTAAAAATGTTTTACCTCGTTATGACTGATCGTGAGCGACTTTAGTTTTCTCCCCTTCCACTCAAACGTATGAAAGTTCGAAAAGACACCGATTGACAAAATATAAAGTGGATACAAGAGTTGTAACGAAAGAAAAGCGGGCCAATTCCAGGATAGCCGGAGAATATGTGATATGCTTCTCAAAAAAAAGTATTCCAGTGCCGCTTTGCCCACCCACAACCCCAGGGCGACACCGGCATCGATACGCTGCATGACTACCATTATCGGCAATACGAAGACCAACGCCTGGAAGGCCGCGACAAACAACGCCAACGCCTTGCTAACAAACGATTGGTGATGCCGCCACTTTCCTGCCCAGCGAATCCGTTGGTGGATGAAGTTACGTAGGGTTGGGCTGGGCGCTGTGGTCACCACGGTGCGTTCGTCGCCGGAAAAAGCAATTCCTCCGGGAAAATGTTGGGCGATCTTTCGCAGCAGGAATTCGTCGTCGCCCGAGGGGATGTGCCAATTGCCTTCATAGCCGCCCACGGCCTCGAACGCATCTTTGCGGAACGCCAGGTTGGCCCCGTTGCACATGGTGGGTACGCCCAACGCCATCGTGGCCGCGCCCGAGCCAATGAGGCTGGTAAATTCCAGGGATTGGAGTGTGGAAAAATAATCTTTTCCCGTGATCGCCACCCCTCCAAAAACCATCTGCACGGCATCTTTCTCAAAGCAGGACAATAGCGTCGCGATCCACTCCGCCGGCACGCGGCAGTCGGCGTCGGTGGTGATGATCACCGCTCCCTGCGCCAATTGAACACCCTGTGTCAAGGCTGCTTTTTTACCGGTCCCTGCGCTGCTCACCAGGCGGAGGTGTGGATGCTCCGGGAGATGCTGCCGGACGATGTCGGCGGTGTTATCCTCGGAATGGTCGTCGACCACGATGACTTCATATAGCGGGTGGGTCTGTCTCTTCAGGTCTTCCAGCAACCGGGCGATGTTTTGTGCTTCATGGCGTGCCGGCACCACCACGGTCGCGCGCAATCCTGAAGGGACGCCCGGCTTTTGTGCCACGGCCTTCTTCCACCCGACGAACAACACGATCACCAGGATGAAATAAAGCGCAAAAAAAAGAATGGTGACGGTGGTCATGCGTGCAATTTCAGAAATTTACAAACGCTCCCTATCTTGGGCCGTGGTAAATATGGCAAAAGAAAAGATCATCCTCGGTCTCGATCCGGGCACAAACGTGATGGGGTATGGGCTCATCCTGGTGCGCAAGCCCAAAGTAGACCTGCTCCAGTTTGGGGTGATCCACCTCAGCAAATATGCCGGCCACGAGCTGCGGCTCAAGAAGATCTTCGAGCGCGTCATCAGCCTCATCGACGAGTTTAGTCCCGACGAAGTGGCGCTGGAAGCTCCCTTCTTTGGCAAGAACGTGCAGTCCATGCTCAAGCTTGGTCGCGCACAAGGGGTGGCGATTGCTGCCTCCCTGTCGCGCGAGATCCCGATCGTTGAATATGCACCCAAGAAGGTCAAGCAATCCGTGACGGGCAATGGCAACGCCTCCAAAGAGCAAGTGGCGCGGATGCTCATGGCCCAGTTTGCCATCAAAGAGCTCCCCAAGCTATTGGATGCCACCGACGCGCTGGCCGTAGCCTTGTGTCATCATTTTCAGAAAGGAGAAACCAAAGCAAAAACCAAAACCTGGGAAGCGTTTGTCAAGGAAAATCCAGGGCGCGCAAAATAAAATTAATACACCGCCGCGGGGCGTTGCCAAACTCGGCGGCATTCTATCTTTACGAAATTTCTCTCCATGAAGTCCCTTTTGGTTCTTTGTTTCAACGATCTGAAGAACGACGCCCGCGTCACCCGCCAGATCAACTTTTTGAAAGACAACTATCGCGTCACCGCCGCCTGTTTCGATGCCTATCCCGACCCGGCGCGCGAGCTCTATATCCTCAAAAAAACCAACCTCACCTTTTTCCGGAAAGCCATCACGTCCATATTTCTCCTCTTGGGAATCAACCGCATTGCCTACGCGCTGCTCCACGACTACAAGACCTACGTCGCCCCCCTCCGCGAACGCAAATTCGACATCATCATCGCCAACGACATCGAAGCCCTCCCCATGGCCTTCGACATCGCCGGAAAACACAGCAAAGTTTTTTTTGACGCCCACGAATATGCTCCCCGTCATTTTGAAGACCGACTGTACTGGCGTATTTTCTTCCAGCGCTTCAACACTGCGCTTTGCCGGAAATACATTCCGTTGACGGCGGGCATGTCCACCGTCGGCACTGGATTGGCCAACGAGTATGAAAAGCATTTCGGCGTAAAGCCCCTCATCATCACCAACGCCTCACCGTATGTACAGCATACGCCAAAGCCCGTCGACCACTATCCCATCAAACTCGTCCACCACGGTATCTTCAACATCTCGCGCCGCCCCGACCTCATGCTGGACATGATGGAAGGGCTGGGCGATCGCTTCACACTCGACCTCATCTACCTGTTGCCCGGCCACGCCTCACCCCAAACCCAGGAATACTTCGAAACTTTCAAAGCCCGCGCCGCCGCCATGGGCAACGTCAAAGTGCTCCCGGCCCTGAAAGGCAGCGAGATCGTGCCGACCCTGCATGCGCACTATGACATGGGGGTGATCCTCATTCCGCCGGTAAATTTCAATTATGAGAACGGTCTGCCCAATAAGCTTTTCGATGGCATTCAGGCACGCCTTGGCACCATAGGCGGTCCGTTAAGAGAGATCGCACAGATTGTGAAGCGTTATGATATTGGGGTGGTTTCGGAGGACTTCACGGCGCAGGGCATGGCAAATGCGTTGAAGGCTTTGACGAAGGAGGATGTCACGCGGTTTAAAATGAATACGCAGAAGGCTGCGGAGGAGTTGAGTGCGGAACACAATCAGGCTGTGTTGTTGGAGGCTTTGAAGAAGTTGGATTAGGTCCGCCGTTGTTGGTGTTCTTCACCCGACAACCCATTCGGCTCCCGCCGTTGTTGGTGTTCTTCACCAACAACCCATTCGGTGTGGCTCCTCTATAATTTGGTCAACAAATACATAGTTTCCACCGGGTCTCCATTGGGTCGTACACTTCGTTCATTGGCGCTCGCCATCCAATGTTGTTGGTGAAGAACACCAACAACGGCGAGACAAGGGCGGCGGATTAAAATATCAGCCGTATCACTTCAAATGCCTCCGCATATTCACTTCCAATCTGCACACCCCGAGCCTTCGCCAGCGAGAAAACAAATTGTTCAGAAATATAATCACGGTGCTGCTGTGATTCATAGGCCTTCAGCGCGTCGCTTTTCCGGCGAATATGTTCTTCCTTCAGTTGCACGAAGCAGCTGGTGCTGAAGGTGAGGTTGTTCCAGATCAGTTCGTAGCCCAGGATGGTGCGTTGTTTGAATGCGCGCAAACCTTCTTGTGCTACTGTGCTGTGGTCCTGGTGGATGTCGTTCAGGGACGGGAGCAGGACCAGGTCGGGGTTTATGCGTTTGCGCAGTTGGATCAGGCCTTCGAGGATTTCCTGGCGTACATAGTTGAGCTTGCGCACCTCGTAGTTGTAGATGATGAGGTTTTCGGGTTTGATGCCGAGCCGAAAGGTGGCGTTCTTCACTTCGGTTTTCAGGATGTCTTTGGGGAATCCTTCGGGTACGGACTGTTCGGCGGTGGAGAATGCGGCGTAGTAGACGTCGGCACCGCCTTCGATCAGTTTAGCGATGGTGCCGCCGGCGCCCAGTTCGCCGTCGTCGGTGTGGGGTGCCAGGACGAGCACGGTCCTGAATTTAGTAATGTCCATGCGGGTAGTTTGAGACGGAAATTTAAGGATTAAAAATCAGGAGACCGCTCGTTTGGGCAGTAATCAATCACCTTTCACGAGTGTGATATGCCCCTTTACTTGGCCGACGCAATCGTTTTTAAGTATATAAAAATAGACGCCGCTGGGAAGCGCTCCGCCATTCCAGTTGTTTTGGTAGTTGATGTTGTCATACACCCGTTCGCCCCAGCGATTGAACACGGTGAAGCGTGAGCCCAACAGGTTTGCCTCCACCACAAAGTTCTCGTTGAGCATATCGTTGCCCGGTGTGATCACGTTGGGGATCTTATCTATGTCTACCGTCAGCTTACTGATCTTGATCTTATCAGACGTCGTTCCGCAAGCATTGGAAACCTTCACCCAATATTCGCCGAAGTCGCGAACGGCAAAAGTTGAGTCGATGGAGCCGTCCTGCCATTCAAATTGAAAGCCCGCTGGCGCTTTTAATGGACTTAGTTTACGCGGTTTAAAATTACAGATCACCTCATCGTCGCCCAATGAAAAAACAGGCGGTGGCTGCATGAAACTGACGGCTATTGTGTCGGCATCGGATTCACAGGCGCCTGAAACTTTTACGGAATAATTCCCGGACGCTGTGACCACGATCGACGGCAACGTACTTCCTGTACTCCACAGGGTGGTTTTGTTGGCCAGACCGGCGGGTAAGGAGAGCGTGGTGTTGGTTTGCCCACAGATTTGTTTGTCGATACCCAAATCGACGTTGATGGTTGGTTCCGAGATTTTGGAGAACGTCACCGTGTCTGAAAAGCTTCCACAACTATTTTTCACCTTCAGCCAATACTTCCCAAAATTATTAACGAGCATTCCCTGGTTTTTCGAACCGTCCTGCCAGGTGAAGTCATAGTCAGCGGGCGGAGCCGTGAAAGGATTCAAAAAGCGTGCGTTCATGGTACATAGATTTTCATCCTGACCCAGTGAAAACGAGGAAGGTGAATGCTGGAAGTCTACCGCCACGGTATCGCGACTGAGGTTGCAATCGCCGACCTTGAGCCAGTACTCGCCGGATGTGCTCACGGTAATCGACGATGTCGTGGCGCCCGTGCTCCACAGAAAATCCATTCCACTAAATTGCGCAGGGGCTTGCAGCGTGTATGAGCTGTTATCGCATAGGCTGTGATCGGCACCCAAGTCCACGTCCAAGGCAACACAACATTGATACTTCATTAATTCTGTGCGCTGAAGGATGCCCGTCAGGGATTGATTGATCCAGGTGTCGACGCTGTTGTCTGTGCGTTGCTTGGCACAGACGGCGATATTGTTGTCGGCGTAGGCTGCGTCAAAAGTGACTCCACTATTCATGGTAGCCGCGAAAACGCCCATATAGGGTTTATCATATTCACCGGCGGCCAATCCTCCGGTTTGGGATGGAAGGCTATTGACAGCGTATACCTGAATGCCCGAAGGAGAACCCAAAACATTGCTGACCTTCAGTCGGTCAGTACCATAGGTCAACGTAACGGAGTTGCCCGTCCAGGATCCCGGATAAAGATACGTGCTCACATCGCCAATGGGAGCCGATGAATAGACGCGTTCAGGAGACCCGATCAATGCTCCGTTGAACCCATTTGATGACTTATCGAATACTGTGCTTCCTGTGGTTTCATCAAAGTTCCAATAGCCGATGAGGCCCGTTTCGTTGCCCTGAAGTTTTTTACACATCGTGTCTCGAATTTCCGTTTCCGAAAGCGCACGGTTCCAAACGCGGAACTCGTCCATGATTCCCTTGAACCGGTAATAGGTTCCGTTGCTAAACCAATATCCTAGTTTGGCTACTTCCGAGGGGGAATTGGAATGCATAGGCGCATCTGAATATCCTTCATAGCTCCCGCCCATGTTGACCCCGTTCACATAAATATCCATATTGGTTTTCCCCTTGAACACCACCGCGACATTCATCCACTTTCCCGTAGGATCATTCATGAGCGCGGCCTTGGATCTTCGATAAGCCGGATTATTGCCCCCCAAACCATCACCATAGGTCATGCCCACATGTTGGTGCGACGTAACTAACGCGACACCGTTATAGACCGGGGATCCATCCTGGCTGTCGAAAATGGGAACCAGTGTGCTAATGGAAGGATCCGTATAAACCCAGACGGAAAGGGTCACGGGCAGTGCAAGATTGTCGTAAATATTGCCTAAGTCTACATAGTCATCTATGCCATCAAACCGAATTGCTCTGCCTGAACCTGCATTGTCTGTCTGACATAATCCGGCAAGGGAATAAAAAAGGCCACAAAGGACCACCAAATACTTATTCATAACAGGAAAAAGGACGCAACTTGAATTGATTAAAACTGGGCTAGGACAAAGATAAAGATTTGCGTTTAATCTGCGACGCACTGGCTCCGGGATGTGCCTTTTTCACTTTATTCGCCAAATAATTCCTTGTAAAGGGCCAGTATCCGCTCATGGGAAAACACGTTCGCGATCCGGGACTTGTTCGATCCGCTATCCTGGATCACCTTTCCGGACGACACTTCCGCCAAGGCATGCCACTGAATATTCAACCGGGTCAGATCGGGAAGGGAGATGTTTTTATCGTGGAAGAAAACGGGCTTGTTCATGTACATCATCATCAAAATATTTCCATATCCCTGGGGACGAATGGTGTTCATGATGAGGCCATCGGTTTTAGAAAGCAGCGTCAAATATTCTTCAAATTTCATGTAGCGCTCCACAAATTCCAGGGTGCCCTGACGATAGTGAAGATTCTTTTTTAGAAATTTTATATACCGCGCATCACCATAGGAGATGGGGATCAGCAAATGCGCCTTCACCCCTTTTTCCTCAAGATAATTTACAACCTCCAGGTGATTGTTCGCCGGAGAGCCCGAATTGCCAACGATGTACACCGGTGTTTCATGATCTTCATTTTTGGCGGTGACCAGTTCATCAATTTTATGATAGGCCTGATTGTTCTCGTAAAAGAAGAAACGGAAATCCGCCGACAAAGGCAGATGATCCTTCGCAAAGCGATACTCCTCCTCCATCCAGGTGAGCACATTCTTTATTTTCGAAAGCGCCTGACGGCGATAAGGTGTCTGCGTTAGCCTGACCTTTAGTTCGTAGAGAAATTTTGTTACCGACCAATCCTTGTTGACGTAGCGTTGCCATGTCGTTGGACCGTAACAAAGTTTTTCCAGTTCTCTTAGATTGTAAAGATCACCACCCCACACCATCCAATGCAGTGCCTTGAATTTGTTCCTGGCCACCCAGCGATACAAGAGGGGCGTAAAGTAGTGGATGAACACCTGGTCATACTGAGAAGTATCCCCTACTATTTCCGAGAATGAACCAGAATTCAGTTTTGCAAACGGCAACTCATAGCGGATCGTCTGGAGGCGTTTTGCATTTGTACGCACGACGATCCGGTTGTTTTCCAATGCGCCGATCTCCTTGAGGTTATCGTAGAAAGCATTTATAAAACTGCTGTCGGGAACGATGTGAAGATTCATGCTACACGAAGAGGTTTGCCAGTTCGAGCGGTGACAGGGTTCTCCGGATCACACCGGGAACGCCGGCGATCACACAGTTGTCCGGCACATCCTTTGTGATCACGGCCCCTGCGCCAACCACCACATTCTGACCAACGCGTACTTTTGGCAGGATGACTGCATTGGTTCCCAACACCGAATAGTCACCGATCGAACAACTTCCCGTGATCCGGACGCCCGGCGACAACTCCACAAAATTACCGATAACACTATCGTGGGACAGAATGCAACCCGGATTGATCAGACATCCGGAACCGATGGTGACATGACTGGTGATGATGGTTCCCGAAAGGATGTTACATCCGTCGCCAATCTTGTTTTCAAAACGCCCGATGTCGGTGTTGGGGCTCACGGTTGAGGCTAGCTTCCCTCCGGCTTCCAAAAAACGTTGACAGAGCCGGTAGCGAAACACGGGGTTGCCCAGCCCGAGGGTGAATCGTAGATCACCCGTTTGTTGGAAAACCTTTTTTACGTCCTCCATCGTGCGCAGCACCGGGAAGCGGTTCACCAATTTTTCCGGAACGGGGTTCGACAGGTCGTCGAAAAAATAGAGGTTCTCCAGGTCGTTGCATTGGGCCAGGATCTCCAGCACTTCCTTTGCAAAACCTTTGGCACCGGCAACGACCATGCTATATCAATTGTTTTGAACCCGCAAAATGATCCTGAAAATCATATCGATCTCTTCCGGCGACAATGTGTCGTATAGCGGCAGACAGAGTACGCGTTTCGCCACGGAATGTGTCACTTCACAAGGCGCCTTTTTCTCCACATAAGGAAGATCCTCCAGCGACGGGAAGAAATAGCGGCGTGGTGTTACCCAGTTCTGCTGGAGCGTGTCCACGACGCGCAACAACAGCTCCTCGGAGTTGAAGATCACCGGGTAATACGCATAGTTATACGTGACATGGTCGGGCACCACCGGGCGCGTGCCCTGGAAGGTTCCCAAAAATTTATTGTAGTGTTCCGAGAGCTTGCGACGTGTTTCAATGATCTGGTCGACATATTTCAGGTTGACCAACCCCATGGCGGCGTGGAACTCTGAATTCTTTCCATTGATGCCGAGGTCGGCGAAACGTTCGGGACCGTCGTGACCAAAATTGCGCAAGTAGGCCATCCGTTTCAAAAGCTCGGGGTCGCGCGTCACCACCGCGCCACCTTCGATGGTGTGATAGAGCTTGGTCGCATGAAAGCTGCAGGTACTGATATCGCCATACTCAAACACGGATCGTCCTTTGTACTTCACGCCGAAGGCATGCGCACCATCGTAGATCACTTTGAGATTTCTTCTTTTCGCGATCTCGTCAATGACCTCCACTTCACACGGGTTTCCATAGACGTGCGTCGCCAGGATAGCGGATGTGCGCGGGGTGATGGCAGCTTCGATCTTCTTGGGATCGATGTTGCACGTCACGGGGTCGATGTCGACGAACACCGGGGTGCAGCCTTCCCAAACGATACTGCTGGTCGTCGCCACATAGGAAAAAGGCGTCGTGATGATCTCCCCTTTCAGGTCCAGGGCTTTGATGGCAAGCTGAATGGCGATGGTGCCGTTGGTGACAAACAGCAAGTGCTTCAGCCCGAGGAAATCTTTCAGCCGAAGTTCCAGCTCGTTAACGAGCGGTCCGTTATTGGTAAGCCAGTTGCGTTTCCAGATATCTTGCAGATACTGTTCGTATTCCTGGATCGGTGGCAAAAAGGGTTTCGTGACGGGGATCATTTACGTTTGAAAATAGGCTATTCCCAGGCAATGTTACAAATTTCTATCCTTATCGCTTTGCCTGGAGGGGATTTATGAGCTTTAATTCTTTCCGGTAGGCCCACCAGAGCAATCCCCCACAACTCAACACATAAAGCACGTGCATGCCCGTGGGATAGAATTTTGCCACCGTCGGCTCCAGCAACGCGATGGTCACAAACATGATCACGGGCGCCATCACGATCTTAAAGAAATTGAAACGGAAGACGAACCGCTTCATATTCATCCGCAAAAGGACCACCTCCACCATCACGCTGAGCAATGAAGCCACGATGACACCATAGACCTGGAGGTAGCGGATCAGGAGGACCATGCCGAGGATCTTCACAGAAGAGATGACCAGGTAGATCACCGGCAAGGGCTTCGAATATTTCAATATGCCATAGGGCACAGAGAAGAATAGCCGCATCGTTCGGAAAAGATAAATGAGGGCCAGGTAGGGTATGTAGTCGATGGCTTGCTGATACGACGGCTTGCGCACAAACATCTCGATGCCCCATGGAAGCGCCAATATGCTCCCACACACCATGAGCATGACCACCGCCGTGAGCCCGTGATAATAGCGGTTCACTTCCGGCACGGACCCTTTTTCCGACTGGGCAATGAGCGTGCTCACCACCTTTGGATAAAACGAGTTGTGCAGGCTGTTCATCAGGAGTTCGATGGGGATCAGGCATTTGATAGCAAAGTCATAAACACCTACATCGCCCAGCAGCAGAAAGAAAAGCATGAGGATGCGATCGAACTGGTTGATGACCCACTGCTGAAGCTGATACAAGAAGGTATAGGCATTAAAACTGAACGACGACCGCAGCCAGGCAAAGTCATAGTGAAACCCGAATTCCCTGAAGATCCTGAAAAGCGCCCAGAGCCCGGGGATGAGCGAAGCCACAAACCGGCCGGTAACGGGCCCGATAAGCGTGCCAGGATAAAGTATCAATCCCGCGATGGTGAGCGACGCGATCAGCGAAAACGAAACCACATTCGACCAGAAAAAAAGCTCCGGCTTCTCGCGGCTTTGCAACAAACTGCTGTGCACTTTAAAGATGGCCTGGAAGATGCCAGCCCCAACCGAAACCAGCCCATAGGGATAGAAAGAAACATTTTTGTTGGACAACACCATCCGGAAAACAAAATCGCCCGAAGCCGTCAGCACCAGTCCCACACCCAGACCGGCCAGCAGCATAAAGACAAACGCCGAACTGATGAACCGCGACAACTTCTGCGGGTCGCCTTTCAGCTCGTGAAAATGAATGTACACCGACGTATCAAAACTGAACGTCACCAGGATCTGCACCAGCAAGGAAAAGACCAGATACACCGACAAGGCTCCATACAAGTCGGTCGACAGGTGAAGGATATAGAAAGGCAACAAAATAAAACCACTCGCCAACGGCAGCGTGCCGGCCAGCGTGTAGATAAGGGAGCTCTTGATGAAACCTTTGCTGATCAATTTTTCAATGCTTCAGAATGACAAACGATTTACAGAATTTCCTAAAATGTATCGGCAGCCTCATAACAATTCCGTCAGTTTCCTGGTGATCTCGCGACGCGAATAGTCCGTACCGGAATGCTGCTTGAGGGAAGCCGTTGCCGCTTTCCATTGCGCGTAGTGAAAGGCAACTTTCGCCTGGAGGACGTCACCTTTGTTGCCATCGATCATGTCGCCGGCGCCGGTCTCGTTCAGCAGGTGTGCTGCGTCGCCGTCTTCGGGGCCCGTGGCGATAATGGGAAGGCCCGTGGCCAGGTATTCAAAAAGTTTACCGGGCATGTAGCCTTCTGCATCTTTGTAACCCGTAAGCACGAGGAGCAGCAGGGCGGCGTCGCCATACTTGCCGATCAACACTTTGTGAGGAACATTCGGCGTGAACAATGTGAGCGAAGAAAGTATTTCAGAGGCCATCACAAAAGCCCTGAACTGCGGGTGTACCTCGCCCACAAAATCGACGACCACTTGCGTGCGGAATTCCGGGTCCTTCGCGGCCAACGCCTCCACCGCCCGCATGAAGGGCCGCGGGTCGCATTTCTCGTTGACAATGCCGGCGTGGCGGATCACGAATTTATCCGGCCGCCGGATCGTCAGCGACGCAAAGTCGTCTTCGTCATAGCCGTTGGTCAGCAGGTTCACCGGGCGTCCCGAAAGGGCTTCGAATCTTCGAACGTAAAATGGGGTGATCGTCGTCACGATGTCGGCGAGTTTCAACACGCGCGCCTCCCATTTCCGGTGCTGGTTCAGGGCGCGCGGCCCCACCTTCAAACTTTCCCACAAACCCCACTCGCTCCAGGGATCGCGAAAGTCGGCAATCCACCGCAGCGCGGGATTCTTTTTCTTGAGACGATAGCCGATGAGGTGCATGCTGTGTGGCGGCCCCGTGGTGACGATGGTCGTGATCTGCTTCTCGCGAAGAAAGCCATCGAGGAACTTTACGGACGGCCTCACCCAAAACACACGCGGGTCTGGGATGAGCAGGTTGCCGCGGATCCACGTACTCACTTTTTGAAAGGTCGACATCTGCTTGCCCGACACCAGGTCCGTTGGCTTGGCCGATTTCTTTTTTCCCAGCAACGACGAAAGCTTGAAGAACGCATCGTAAGGTTCCCAGATGGGAAAGCGGATGACCTCGGCTTGCCGGGGAATGTTTGCGGCCAGCGATTCGTCACGAATGTCGAACGAAGGATTTTCCGGTGTGAACACGTAGGGCGTCCATCCTAAACCGGGTAGGTACTTGACGAACTTCAGCCACCGCTGCACGCCGCTGCCACCGCTGGGCGGCCAGTAATACGTGATGATCAATACTTTCTTTTCGCTCATGCCGTTGGCGACGGGGTTCGAATATACGATTTACGCATTCTTGACGACTTCTATTATTTTTTCAACCTCGGCCGGGCCAAACCACTGCACCTGCAGGTCGCGTGTGAACCACGTGAGCTGGCGTTTGGCATATCGCCGCGAGTTTCGCTTCAACAAACGAATGGCCTCCTCGCGATCGTACTGCCCTTCCATAAAATCGAAGATCTCCTGGTAGCCCACCGTTTGCAGGGCGTTGATCGCCCGCAGCGGATACAAGGCTTCCGCTTCCGCGAACAATCCGGTCTCGATCATCAGATCCATCCGCCGGTCGATGCGTTCATACAATACTTCCCGGGGCAAGGTCAGGCCGATTTTTACAATGGTGAACGGATGCTGTAACGTATTTTTTTTCCGGAACGATGCAATGGAGAGCCCGGTGCCCAACTTCACTTCCAACGCGCGCATGAGGCGGTGGGGATTTTTTTGGTCGATGGTGGCGTAAAGATGTGGGTCGTGCTCCTGCATCAGCGCTTGTAACGCTTCAATGCCGTCGCGTTCATAGGTAGCCAAAAGTTCTTCCCGGATTTGTGCAGGCACTTCCGGAATGTCGTCAAATCCTTCACAAACTGCTTTCACATAGAGGCCCGAACCACCGCAGAGGATCACCTCGTTGTGCCGTTCAAATAATCGGTGAATCACCTCCAGCGCATCTTGTCCGTATTGCGCGGCGTCGTAGGCCTCGTGGATGGAATGGCTGTCGATGAAATGATGGGGCACCTGCGCCAACTCTGCCCCTGTGGGTTTGGCCGTGCCGATGCTTAACTCCCTGAAGATCTGGCGCGAATCGGCCGAAACGATCTCGGTCCGAAAATGTTTTGCGAGCGTGATGGCCACGGCCGTTTTGCCTACGGCGGTAGGGCCCACAACCACGATCAGTTTCTTAACGTGCTCCAAGCCTGCAAGGTACGGCAGAACCGCGGATCCAAAGAAATCCAGGGGGCTAAAACGTTCGGACTTTCCCCTGTTTCTTCGTATCTTGCCGCCAGAAATAGCATAGCATGATCAAGTACACCAACCAATTTTTACTCAAATTCGAGGACATGATCGCGGAATCGGACTATACGCTGCGGTACGAAAAGGGTACGTTCAAGTCGGGTTACTGCGTATTGAAGGAGCAGAAGATCATCATCATCAATAAGTTCTACACCACGGAAGGCAAAATCAACGCCCTCCTTGAAATCCTGAAACACGTGACGCTGGACGGCACGCGTTTCACCGAAAAAAGCCAGAAGCTTTACGAAGAACTGCATCACACTGAAGCCGCTTGAAAATAACGTTCCTCGGCACCGGTACATCGCAGGGAGTGCCCGTCATTGGCTGCCGCTGCGAAGTATGCCAGTCGCTGGATTTCAGGAACAAACGCCTCCGCACCTCCATTCGCGTTGAGATCTCCGGCCAAAGCTTTGTCGTAGACACCGGCCCCGATTTCCGCCAACAAATGCTCCGCGAAAATGTGCAGCGCCTCGACGCGGTGATCTTCACCCACGCCCACCGCGACCACACCGCCGGGCTGGACGACGTGCGCGCCTACAACTTCATGCAGAACAGCGACATGCCTGTGTATGGCCGGCAGGAGGTTTTGGACCAGCTCAAAATGGAGTTTGCCTATGCCTTTGCGAAAGATGCCTACCCCGGCCTCCCGCGCATAACACTCAACCAAATCGATGAAAGGCCCTTCGAACTGAACGGCGTTCCCATAACACCCCTCCCCGTGCTCCACTTGCGTCTGCCCGTGCTGGGGTTTCGTTTTGGAAACTTCAGCTACATCACCGATGCCAACATTATTCCGGAAGAAACCCTGGACCGCCTGAAGGGCACCGAAGTGCTGGTGCTGAACGCCCTGCAGATCGAATCGCACGTCTCCCACTTCAACCTGAGCGAGGCGCTGGCCATGATCGACCGCATCAAACCGGCCAAAGCCTATCTCACCCACATCAGTCACAAGCTTGGACTCCATGGCGCGGTGGAAAAGAAATTGCCGGAGAATGTTTCGTTGGCCTACGATGGCCTGCAGGTTGAACTGCAATAGACCCGGTCTGGAAAAAACAAGTTTAAAAAAGAAGGGCCAGCTTTTGGCCGGCCCACCCCATACAGGGCTATTCGATTATTACTTTCCGAATCGCATTGTTCCCAAAATCCGTCACATAAAGATTGCCGTCCGCATCCAGATCAACGCCAAGGGGTGCGTTGAATAGCGCCTCGTGACCGGAACCATCCAGGAAGCCCGATGTACCCAATCTGCCGGCGATCGTTGTCACTTGGCCCGAGGGGGTGATCATTCTGATGCTGTGATTGGCGTAGTCACCAATATAAATATTTCCATCCTGGTCTATGGCCATGCCTCCAAGTTCGCCTCCAAACAGCGCGACATCGGGCGGTCCATCCTTCGCTCCGGCGCCACCACCGGCCAGCGTGGTCACACTGCCGTCGCTCAGCTTTCTTATTTTTGTGTTTTTATTTTCCGCGATGTAAACATCTCCCCGGGCACTGGCTATCGCCGCGGAAGGCGCGTTAAATTTCGCGGTGGCCGCGGCACCATCTTGGTATCCTCCATTTCCTTTGCCGGGTGTGCCGGCGATGGTTGTAACGTTTCCTGCAGATGTCACCTTCCGGATCACATTGCCAGCCGTTTCCGCCACGTAGAGGTCCCCTGCAGCACTCATCTGCACGAACTGCGCACCATTGAAACCCGCGGCTGTTCCTATCCCGTCGATGGTCTTACCTTGGTTTGTCGACGAACCTGCCAGCGTCGTCACTTTACCGCTCACATCGATCTTGCGTATGAATGCACTTTCGGATATATAAAAATTACCCTGGTTATCTTGTGTGATGCCATTGATGTGTCCGAATTTAGCTTTCAATGGATTATCGTCATCCTTATACCCTTGCGTCGATCCTGCAAAGGTGGTGACAACACCGTTGGGAGTGATCTTTCGAACTCTTGTATTCCCAAATTCGCCGGCATAGATGTTTCCATCTTTCGCCACCACCAAATCATACACGCCATTAAATTGTGCAGCGGCGCCTGTCCCGTCGGCCTTTCCCTTGGTTCCACCGGCTATGGTTTGAACGGTGTAGGTATACTCATACTGAAAGTCTGGACCAACGAAATGCTGATCACCCAACACCACATTTACTTTGCCCGATCCCGCGCGCAAAGGGACTTCCACGATCAACGCAGTGGCGGTTGCCGATTTCACAACAGCGTCCTTGCCGTTGAAGGTCACTTTATTGTCTGATGGCGTTGTGCTAAACCCGGTTCCGGTAATGGTGACTTCCCAGTGCTTAGGTCCGCTGGCCGGTTGCAACGCTGTTATCGTGAGGTTGGGTATCACGGTGAAGACACTGCCGGCTATGGTTTTGTCTTTCACTCCTACGGTGATGGGACCGGTGGTGGCACTGGCCGGGATAGTAACCACTAATTGTACAGCGGTCGCGCTCTTCACCGTGGCGGCAACGCCGTTCACTTTCACGATGTTTTCCGCCGGCGTTGCGCTGAAGCCTGTGCCCGTGATGGTCACATCGATCCCAACCAGTCCGCTGGACGGCGTAATCGCCGCGATCGTCAACGGCACGGGTGTCACCACCGTAAAATTGGGACCCGTGGCCGTCTGTCCGTTCACCGTAACCACCACGGCACCCGTAACGGCTCGGTCAGGAACAATGGCCACGATCTGCATAGTTGACGCACTCTTTATCGCGGCCGGCACGCCGCTAAAAGTAACAGCATTGGCCGATACCTGGTCGCTGAAATTAACACCCGCTATCGTGACTTCGGTACCAATCTCGCCCTGAACAGGATTGATGGAGGTAATAGCAGGAACGGGAAGCTGATCATCTTTCTTGCACGATGCCAGGCACATCAAACCGATCATGACAATGCCCGCATAGAAGCTAAACGGAAAAGGCATTTTTCTTCGTTTGTTTTTCATACATGTATTGGTTTTTTTATTTGTCACCAAAAATATTTTGGTTTACTGCAATGGCATTTCAGTGAGATTCTATATACCTATCCCTATCCGCCAATTTCTGTCTCCAGAAACTAAACACTACCTTTCAGCGTGCATAACAACTATTTTTTCCTTCGCCAACTTGTGGTGCCCTTACAAAAGACACTGACCGGGTCTGTCGTTTCGGAATGTTATAGTCAGAACAAAGACGAACTGATCATCCGGTTCGAAACGAGAGGCGAACCCTATTTTGTGAAAGCCTGCCTGCTGTCGTCCTTTTCGTGTCTTTCCTTTCCCGAGACCTTCCACCGTGCGCGAAAGAACAGCGCCGATCTGTTTGGGAACCTCATCGGCCAGCGCGTGGAGCGCATTTTTGTGTTTGACAATGAAAGGAGCTTTGCCATAGCGTTCGGCAACCACATCACGTTGTTGTTCAAATTGCACGGCAACCGGTCCAACATCATCTTGTTTAAAGACGATGCGATCGACGAGCTTTTTAAGAATAATATCCTGGAGGATGAAACACTGACACTGGAACAGCTGCATCGCCCGATCGATTGGTCGTACGAGAACTTCGTCCAACACCAGGATGATTTGCCCGCGGTTTATTTTACCTTCGGAAAATGGGTGTGGCGCTATCTGAATGAACAGGGATTTGCTGCGAAGACGCTCGACGAAAAATGGACCGCCCTCCAAAACCTGTTGCAAGACTTGAATGATCCCTCCTACTACCTCACCGAAGCCGACGGAAAGATCGTGTTCTCCCTCCTCCCCACCGGAAAGATCACCAAGACCTTTCGCGACCCCGTTGCCGCCATCAACGATTTCTTCCTCACCTACTCGCAGCAGGACACCTTGGGGCGCGAAAAATCGTCCCTGCTTTCCACGCTCAAAGCAAAATTGCAGGCCACCGAAAATTATTATGCCAAGACACGAGAGAAACTGGAAGAACTGCAAGGCGACAATAACTACAAAATCTGGGCCGACCTCATCATGGCCCACCTCCACGCCATCAAACCCGGCACAGAGCGCGTCACGCTTCCTAATTTCTACCTGGAGAATCACCCCACAGAGATCAAACTGAAGAAAGACCTCTCGCCCCAAAAGAATGCCGAGGTATTTTATAAGAAGTCAAAAAAGCAACAGCTGGAAATGCAGCGGCTGCAACAGATCCTCGAACAAAAACAACGGGAACGCGAAGGCGTGCAGAAGCAATTGCTCGAAGCCGAAGCGCTCACCACCATAAAAAGCCTGCGCCCTTTCGCCGAAGGTTTAGGATGGAGCAAGGAAAAAGAGAAACAACCGAAACCCCTGCCCTATCACGAAACCGAATACAACGGCTACCGCATCTGGGTGGGCCGCAACGCCCAGGCCAACGATGAACTCACGCTGAAGTACGGCTACAAAGAAGATCTCTGGCTTCACGCCAAAGACGTGGCCGGATCGCATGTGCTCATCAAGCATCAAGCGGGAAAAAATTTTCCGAAAGATGTCATTGAGCGCGCCGCACAGTTGGCGGCCTATCACTCCAAAAGAAAGACCGATACGTTATGTCCCGTGGTGGTGGTGCCGCGGAAATTTGTAAGAAAAAGAAAAGGCGATCCGGCGGGGGCCGTTGTGGTTGACCGGGAAGATGTTATTATGGTAGAACCGAAACGATAGTCCGGTCCTTCAAACGTACAGCGTTTTTCGTTGTATACCCAACACGATATAATAGGCAAACGTGATCCAGAAAGAATATTCGGGCAACAACGACACCCACGTGTGGCTTTCCATCCAGTGCATCATCACCAGCCAGGCGATGGTGAATTGAAGCGAAACCGTCAATACCTTCAAGATATCCAGCAGTTGCTTTTGCTTCTTTGACAGAAAATGGATGAAATACAGCACCGTCATGGCGGGTAGTGACACGGCCAGGAGCTCGTCGGCTCCTGCGTAGTGCAATATTTTAAATGCCACACCGACTTCGGCAGCGAATCCGATCACATACGCGAGAAAGAAGTATCGCCGATCCACAAACGTGCCGTGGGTCAGCATGATCCAGGTCGCCGCGATCTTCGCCAACAGCCACCCGTTCGACTCCAGGGTGTGGTCAGACGGATTCACAAAGAGGCCCACGAAAATCAATAGGCACGTCAGGATGATCCGGGTTGTATTATTAATCTTCATTCGAAAACCATAGCCATTAACATGGAAACATAATGCTATAAAAAAAAAGTGCTGTAGACCATGGGCTACAGCACTTTTCCTATACATCGATGGAGAAAATTCCCTCCAAATTATTTCACCGTATTGATCTTCAACGTATTGGTCCGTGCCTTCTCCTGGATCGGCATGCTGGCCAGCACGATAAAGATATCGCCCGACTTCACATGACCTGCCGCCTTGAGGGTAGCCTCCACGTCGGCGATGGTCTCGTCGGTAGAGTTGGTCTTGTCATAATAATACGCTTGCGCACCCCACACCAGGTTGATCTTGTTCAACAACGCCTTGTTGGGCGTGAACACAAAGATGTTGGCATTAGGTCGGTAGGCCGACGACTGGTAGGCCGTGTACCCTGATTGCGTCATGCCCACGATGGCTTTGGCGCCCACGTCTTTTGCCAGCTTACAGGCCGCCAGCACAAAGTTGTCGTGGATATAGTTGGGTGACTTCTTGTCCACTTCGCGGAAGCGGTAGTAGATGGCCGCATTCTTTTCTACGGAGGCAATGGTGCGCACCATGCTGCGGATCACTTCCAGGGGATATCTTCCCGAGGCGGTTTCGGCCGAAAGCATCAGGGCGTCCGCGCCATCCATGACGGCGTTGGCCACGTCGTTAGTTTCTGCGCGGGTGGGACGGGGGTTTTCGATCATGCTCTCCATCATCTGGGTGGCCACGATCACCGGTTTGCCGGCCTTGTTACATTTTTCAACCAGCATCTTTTGTACCATCGGCACTTCTTCCATCCAGATCTCTACGCCGAGGTCACCGCGGGCAACCATCACACCATCAGTGGCTTCGATGATCTCGTCGATGTTGCTGAGGGCTTCGGGCTTTTCGATCTTGGCCACGATCCGGGCTTCCGAGCCGTGCTTCTTCATGATCTCCCGCATAGAATGAATATCCTCAGCCTTCCGCACAAACGAAAGGGCGATCCAGTCCACATCGTTGGCCAGGCCAAACATGAGGTCTTTCAGGTCTTTTTCGGTTAGCGACGGGGCCGACACCTTGGTAAAGGGGAGGTTGATCCCCTTGCGGGACTTGAGCGGGCCGCCGTACACCACTTCGGTGACAACGTCTTCGCCGCGGACTTCTTTCACTTTCAGCTCGATCTTGCCGTCGTCGATGAGGATCATGTCGCCGACTTTCACGTCTTTATTGAGGGTCTTATAAGAGGTGCTCACGATCTCCCGGTTGCCCAGCAGCTCGCGCGTGGTGATGATCAGGGTTTGGCCGCCTTCAATGACGATGCCGGGTTCCATTTCGTTGACACGGATCTTAGGGCCCTGGAGGTCCTGGAGCAAGCTAATCTGGCTGCCCAGCTCAATGTTGAGCTCGCGCACGTTGTTGATGACTTTGAGGTGGTCTTCGTGGGTTCCGTGGGAGAAGTTCAGACGAAAAACGTCCACGCCTTCTTTGATCAGCGCACGGAGCATTTCCTTGGAGTTAGAGGCAGGGCCGACAGTGGCAACAATTTTCGTTTTGTTGAACGATTCTTTTTCTAGCATAAGGTTTAAAGGTATTTCATAGGTGAATGGTGTCGATAGGAAGCAGCGCGCATGACGATCAGAAGATGAAATTGGATTTGGATTTGAGACCTTCTAACGGAATGGAGGCAACTAACTGGATGGACGCGATCGGTTTGATCAATTGAATCAAGTGCTGATGAGCGTACTGTTCTTCCATGGCAGCCAAAATTATAAAATCGTAATGAGGAAATTCAGGGATTAGGAAATACTTTCCGGGATCGCCCTCGGAAGGCCTGTTTTTGAACATTTTCAATCGATTGAGCTGGGTTTCGTAGGCATAGTAAGAAAAGCTCTTTTCTTCGTTATTTTTGAATCCAACCACTAAATCGGGCTGTTTCACCAGTTGAATGCCAAGCACTTGATTCAACTCCCAGGCCAGCTTATACCCCTTGGCCGAAGCGCTCAGTCCGAGCAGTTCAAAGTCAAATTCATAGTCGATCAGTAATTTGCTTTTCTTCATTTCCAGGGCCAGGAAGTGGGTTTTGACACCAAAGAGGCAAGATCAAAAAAGTTTGACAATATTGCCGCAAATCTCTTTATTTGCACAGATTTTTAAATCACTAAACCGTAAAAACATGTCTGAAATTGCACAAAAAGTAAAACAGATCATCATCGAGAAACTTGGTGTTGAAGAATCTGAAGTTACTCCCGAAGCGAGCTTTACCAACGATCTTGGCGCAGACTCTCTTGACACCGTAGAACTTATCATGGAGTTCGAAAAGGAATTTAATATCTCTATTCCAGACGATCAGGCTGAAAATATTTCAACGGTTGGCCAGGCGATTTCTTACCTGGAGCAAAACGTGAAGAAATAATTGGTAACTGCCTCTGTACAAACACACCCCGCTAAACATGACATTGAAACGAGTAGTCGTTACAGGACTAGGTGCACTCACTCCCATCGGAAATACCCTGCAGGAATACTGGGAAGGATTAAAAGCCGGTAAGAGTGGATGCGCTCCTATTACACGTTTCGATGCCACACACTTCAAAACCAAGTTCGCCTGCGAAATAAAGAACTTCGATATCGGCAACTTCATGGATCGGAAAGAGGCCCGCAAAATGGACCCCTTCTCGCAATATGCCATGGTGGCGGTGGATGAGGCCATAAAGGATTCCAACCTCCCGATAGCCGGTATAGACCTCGACCGCGTAGGCGTCATTTGGGGCTCGGGTATCGGGGGGTTATTAACCTTTCAGGAAGAAATGAAGACCTACGCCAAAGGCGATGGCACTCCTCGTTTCAACCCTTTCTTTATTCCCAAAATGATTCCCGACCTCAGTGCAGGTCACATTTCCATTAAATACGGCTTCCGCGGACCCAACTTCGTCACGGTCTCGGCTTGTGCCTCCTCTACCAATGCCATCTACGATGCCTTCACCTACCTGCGTTTGGGCAAAGCGGATATCATTGTCTCGGGTGGATCAGAAGCTGCTGTGTGCGAGGCAGGTGTAGGCGGTTTCAACGCCATGCGTGCCCTTTCAGAACGCAACGACTCACCCCAAACGGCCTCCCGTCCTTATGACAAGGAACGCGATGGCTTCGTGCTGGGCGAAGGTGCCGGTGCCCTCATCCTGGAAGAATACGAACACGCTAAGCGCCGTGGCGCCAAGATCTATGGCGAAATCCTCGGCGGCGGCATGTCGGCCGATGCCTATCACATCACGGCGCCCCATCCCGAAGGCGCCGGCATCACCAAAGTGATGCAATATGCCATGGAAGACGCGGGCATCACACCCGACCAAATCGACTACGTCAACACCCACGGCACCTCCACACCCCTGGGCGACATCGGCGAAATTCGCGCCATCCAGAAAGTATTCGGCGATCATGCCTACAAAATGAACATCAGCTCCACCAAGTCCATGACCGGACACCTGTTGGGCGCAGCCGGTGCCATCGAAAGCATCGCCTGTCTGCTGGCCATCAACCAATCGGTGATCCCTCCCACCATCAACCACTTCACCGACGACGACGACCTCGACAGCAAGCTGAACCTCACCTTCAACAAAGCCCAACAACGCGAAGTGAAGATCGCACTGAGCAACACGTTTGGATTTGGAGGACACAATTTCTCGGTGATCCTTAAAAAGGTAGAATAGTTCGGGGAGTCGGCAATCAGGAGCCAGAATCCAGGAGCCAGGAGCCAGAAGCTTATTCTCGGACTTCAGTAGCCAGTAATCCTTATTCTCGGACTTCAGTAGCCAGTAATCCTTATTCTCGGACTTCAGTAGCCAGTATCCTTATTCTCGGACTTCAGTAGCCAGTAATCCTTATTCTCTGACTTCAGTAGTCAGTAATCCTTATTCTCGGACTTCAGTAGCCAGAGTCTTTATTCTCGGACTTCAAGTAGTCAGGGTTTTATTCTTAGGAGTCCATGATGTTATTCCTCAGACTTCATTCCAGTGGCTAGAAATCAGTATCAGGCGAGCCTGGGAGCCGAGTCGTTACCCTTAAGAAAATTCATATTACTGTGATTCCATTCAAGTGTCGCTGACATGTCATCTTCTACCCCCATCTATCACTACTGGACTCCGATTCATCCAACTCAATATTGGCCACTGAAATGTTGGAGAAGATTCGGGCTCCTGAACTCTGACTCCCAAATGCTAACTCCCGAAGTCCGAAAGCAAAGACTGTGGTTACTAAAAATACTAATCACTGGAACACCCAGAACAAGCCTTGGCTCCTGGATTCTGACTCCTGAAGTCCGAGAAAAAGATCTTGGCTACTGACTACTGAATACTGGCTACTAAGAACGCCGATCACAAGCTCCTGACTCCTGGATTCTGGCTCCTGAACACCGAATTCCCCCGCCCCTTGCGGTCCATCACTGTTATTTGCTAAATTAGCAGCCTGTAAATCAATTGATAGAAACGCTTGGTTTGGAAAATCCTCAAAATTCCGAAAGGAAAATCAACAACCGATAAGAAGCTGGTGGCGGCTATTGAAAACATAGCCGGTTTCACACCATCCAATCTCGAGCTTTACCGTCTTGCCACGGTGCACAGTTCCATCGCGAAAGAGAACGGGACCGGCTACAAGGAGTCCAACGAACGCCTGGAATACCTGGGCGATGCCATCCTGGGCGCGGCCGTGGCCGATTTTCTCTTCAAAAAATTTCCCTTCAAACCCGAGGGCTTTCTCACCGAAATCCGCTCGCGCATCGTCAACCGCGAGGCGCTCAACCTGTTGGCCCGGAAGATCGGCGTCGCCAACATCGTGCAATACGATCAAAAGAACGCCCACCTGCAGCAAGTCATCCTGGGCAACACCCTCGAAGCGATCGTGGGTGCCATCTACCTGGACAAAGGCTACCTGCGCACCAAGAAATTTGTCATCGACAAGCTCATCAATCCCAACTATAACGTAGACGACCTCGTCAATTCCGACTCGAATTTCAAAAGCAAGATCATCGAGTGGGCACAACGCGAGGGCAAGGACGTGCGCTTCGAGATCCTGAACGTTAAGAAAGGGCGTAATCACAAAGAATTCACGGCACAGGTGCTGGTCAACAGCGAGGCCAAGGGCACCGGGTACGGCAACAGCAAGAAAAAAGCGGAACAAGATGCTGCCTTCAAAACCTGCGAAATGCTGAATTTATTGAATAGCTGAGGCGTTATCTGCGCATATTCTGTATTGTTTTTCACTGAAATCGTAAGCGCTTGAAAATAGGAGGAGCCACCGTCAACCAGATCCCGTTCGACTGGGACCACAATTCTGCAAACATCATCGACGCCATCCACGAAGGCATCCGCCAACAGGTGAAGATCCTTTGCCTGCCCGAGTTGTGCATCACCGGCTATGGGTGTGAAGATCTGTTTCTGAGCGACTGGCTGTCGGAAAGAGCGTGGCAGGAGTTGCTGCGCATCCGCGAGCATTGCGACAACATTACCGTGAGCGTTGGGTTGCCCATCCGCCTGGGCGGCATCACCTACAACGGCGCCTGCGTCATCAGCAACAAGGCCATCAAGGGCATCACCCTCAAACAAAACCTGGCGCGCGACGGCGTGCACTACGAACCCCGGTGGTTCAACAACTGGACCAAAAACGAGACCCGCGAAGTGGACTACCACGGCGAAAGGATCGTCGTGGGAGACCTCATGTACACCATCGACGGCATCCGCCTCGGCTTCGAGATCTGTGAAGATGCCTGGCGAAAACACAACCGACCGGGCTACCGGCTCTATGACCGGGGCGTCGACCTCATCTTCAACCCCAGCGCGAGCCACTATGCCATGGGCAAAAGCCTGTTGCGCGAAGATGAAGTGGTCACCGAAGGCTCGTCCAAGTTCCACTGCGTCTATGTGTTCGCCAACCTGCTGGGCAACGAAGCCGGCCGCATGATCTACGACGGCGACATCATCATCGGCCAGCACGGCAAGCTGGTGGGCGTGAACAAGCGGCTCTCTTTCAAACCCTATAACCTCATGGCTACTGAAATCAATTTCAGGGAGCCCGAAAAGACAGAGATCCTCATCTCCTCCGACATCAAGGACAAAAACGAAGAGCTGGCCCAAGCGCTTTCCCTGGCCCTGTTCGACTACCTGCGCAAGAGCAAAGCCAATGGCTACGTGCTCTCGCTGAGCGGTGGCGCCGACTCCAGCATCTGCGCCGTGATGGTGGCCGAAATGGTGAAGCGGGCCGTGGCCGAACTGGGATGGGAAAAGACCCGTGAAGTCCTGAAACTCAAACCCCACACCGAGCAATGGCAAGCCGCCGTGGGGCAACTCCTGACGTGCGCCTACCAGGGCACCCGGAACTCCTCCACCGACACCTACGTGGCGGCCGAAGAACTGGCACGCTCCGTGGGCGCGGCCTTTCACCGCTGGGACATCGACGACGAAGTAAATTCCTACACGCAAAAGATAACCCACGCCATCGGCCGCGAGCTGAAGTGGGATACCGACGACATCACCCTGCAAAACATCCAGGCCCGCACGCGGTCGCCCATCATCTGGATGCTGGCCAACGTGAAGCGCGCCGTGCTGCTCACCACCAGCAACCGCAGCGAAGGCGACGTGGGCTATGCCACCATGGATGGCGACACCAGCGGCAGCCTGGCCCCCATTGCTGGCCTCAGCAAAGTGTTCATTCTCCAATGGCTACGCTGGGCCGAACAAGCCTTGCAACACGATGGTCTCAGCGCCGTGAACAACCTCCAGCCTACGGCAGAACTGCGCCCGCTCGAACGGCAGCAAACCGACGAGTCGGACCTGATGCCCTACCCCGTGCTGGCCGAGATCGAGCGCCACGCCATCCAGGAGCGCAAGTCGCCATTGCAGGTATTCGAAGCCATGAAGACCACCCACGAACCCGAGGTTTTGAAACGCCACATCCGGAAGTTCTTCACCCTCTGGTCGGCCAACCAATGGAAACGGGAGCGCCTCGCCCCCTCCTTCCACCTGGACGACATCAATGTGGATCCGCGGTCATGGTGCCGTTTCCCCATCCTTTCATCGGGCTTTGCAGCCGAATTAGCGCTGCTTCCATAGGTCAAAACCCTCAAAAAGGGCCTTTTTTAAGCCATTATTTTTTTTCCGTGAACACCCCCGGCGAACGCCGAGTCTTTCAATTAACGGACTATATTTGCCGGCTATGGCTATATTGAGTTACATCATTTGGAACGGCAGCCCGGAGATTTTCACCATCGGCCGCTTTCCCCTGCGCTGGTACGGTCTCCTGTTCGCACTGGCGTTCCTGATCACACAGCAGATCCTCTACTACATCTATAAAAAAGAAGGCAAGCCCGAACGCGACGTAGACACCCTCACCATCTACATGGTGATCGCCACCATCATCGGCGCGCGCATGGGCCATGTGCTGTTCTACCAGCCTGAACTGATCTGGGAAAACCCGCTGAGCATTTTTCTGCCCTTCACCCTGCATCCCTTTGAATTCACTGGCCTCCAGGGGCTGGCCAGCCACGGCGCGGCCATCGGTATCCTGTTTGCCCTGTGGTTATATGCCCGCAAAAAGAAACCGGGACAAGCCTATTTCCAGGTCGTAGACCGCATTGTGATCCTCGTGGCCCTGGCCGGGGCGCTGATCCGGTTGGGGAATTATTTCAATTCCGAGATCATCGGTTTGCCTACCGAAAAGTCGTGGGGTGTTGTGTTTGTGAACCGCTTCACAGACGCCATCACCAGCCCGCGCCATGATCCCAATGGCGTGATCGAATCGGTCGAATACCAACGCAACGATTCTCTGCCCAGAGGCCAGAACGGCCGGGTGCCGATGAACATCTATATCTTTTTCAAGAAGGGCACATCGCCCATGCAAGCCGATGACTTCAGCGACCGCAAAGCCCGCGACATTTTAGCCAATACGCTCTACGAATATTTCGATGCCACCGGCCCCAACACCGTCACCAACACCGTCTCTCTCCCCGACGGCACACTGGCGTCGCGCATTGTCACCTTCGGCATCGTGCGACACCCCGCACAATTGTATGAGTCCTTTGCGTGCGTAATCCTCTTTTTCCTCCTGTTGTGGATCTGGTCGCACTACAAGGAAAATCTGCCGCAGGGCAGGCTGCTGGGGATCTTCCTCATCTGGTGTTTTGGACTGCGCTTTTTATTCGAATACCTGAAAGAACCCCAGGAAGCATTCGAAAACGACATGTTCCTGAACATGGGCCAGATCTTGAGCATCCCCCTGGTCGTGGCAGGCATCGGCATACTTTTGTGGTCCTTCCGGAAAAAGGACGCGGAGCCGACACCGGCCCGAAAAAACGAAGTGCAAAATTCCTGATTTTAGGAAAAGTAGCGTTAAACTTGTTTACACTAGAGTGGGTCTTAGCGTTACATGATGCGGGCAGTTTTCCTTTTTTTTGCATGCTTATTCTTCGCTTCGACGGTTTGGGGCGCTCCGGATGCCGGGGTGGTTGCCGATTCGCTGAAGCGTGCGGCTAAACGCAAGCCTACCCCAGCCGACACCACCGGCCACATCCTGCATGTGAACCGCATTTTTATCGTCGGAAACCGCATTACCCGCGATCGCATCGTGCTACGCGAGCTTTCCCTCAAACCCGGCGATACCATTTCCAGCGCCCAACTGGCCGCCGTGCTGGAACGCGACCGCCGCAAGCTCATCAACACCCGTCTTTTCAACACGGTAGAGCTCAAACCCCTTGAATTCGAGCCCGACCACATCGACCTGCTCATCGACATCAACGAACGCTGGTATACCTTCCCATCGCCCATCTTCGAACTGTCGGACCGCAACTTCAACGAATGGTGGCAGAACTATGGCCACGACTTCGACCGGGTGAACTACGGCTTGCGACTCTATCAGTACAACATGCGCGGCCGCAACGAAACCCTGCGGCTCACCGCCCAGTTTGGTTTTCAGCGAAGGTTCGAGATCATGTACCGCTTCCCCTACATCGACCGACAGCAAAAGCAAGGGCTCATCATCAGCGCCGATTTCACAGAAGCCAAGAACCTCGCCTACAAAACGCTGGACCACAAACTGGTATACGCCCAAGCGGAACATGTCCTGAAGATCACCCGCGGGGCCAGCGTCACCTACACATACCGCGGCTCGTTCTACGACACTCATGCCCTGAAAGCCGAATACCGCAGCACCTCCATCGCCGACACCGTGACCCTGCTCAACGCCGAGTACATGGGCAAGGATCAGACCGAGCAGCAGTTTGGAGTGCTCTCCTACCAGTTCACATCCGATCACCGCGATTACATAGGCTATCCGTTGCGGGGACATCATTTCACGGGAGGAATGGCCAAAGTCGGATTGAGCAAGAGCGACAATCTGCGCAAGTTCGAAATGAACGCTTCCTACTCCCGTTATATTGAACTGAAGAACAACTTCTTCCTCTCCAACAACACCGTGGGCTACTGGAGCACGCCCAACACACTGCCCTATTCGAACTACAGTGCATTGGGTTATGGCCGGCAGTTTGTGCGGGGCTATGAGGTGTATGTGATCGAGGGTCCCTGGTATGCGCTGAACAAGACCACGTTTAAGAAGCGAATATTTTCACACATCTATAATTGGAATGCTATGCCCATCCGGCAATTCCGGTACATTCCACTTTCTATTTATTTGAAATCCTATGCCGACCTGGGCTATGTGCGAAACTATCCCAACTACACCAATAGCTACCGGCTGGCCGACAAGGTTATTTCGGGCGTTGGTTTGGGGATCGATGTGGTGGCTTCGTATGATGCGGTGATGCGGTTTGAGTATAGTTTCAACGCGGAGGGGGGACATGGATTCTTCTTTAACTTGAAGCGGGAGTTTTAGGAATAGGAGCCAGGAGCCAGAATCCAGGAGCCAGAGCTTATTCTCAGCATTCAATAGCCAGTAGTCAAAAATCCGTTTCTCCTTACGTCTCTAAATTCGTTTGATCTTTTTTATCCGGATATAGCCGTTTACATTCTTTTTACTTAGCCTATCCCGGGCGTTATTTCATGCTGAAACCTACTCCGGTGATGAAGACGCTGTCGTTCGTGATAAGCTTATTTTTGTGGAGGCCGTTGCTCTTTGCTCAAAGTTCGCCTGTGCTTATGGGTGCGCCGGCTGCAGGATGCGCCTATGCCTCCAGTTGTACGCGGGATGAGTGGGCGCTCTTCAATAATGTTGCTGGCCTGGCGGACGTGAAGAACACAACGGCTGCATTTACTTACAATGCTGTTCCATCCTTCAAATTATTCAATCGCATGGCGGCTGCAGTAGCTGTGCCAGTGCGCTTTGGCGTGGCGGGGGTCGGTGTTTACCGGTTGGGGAATGATCTGTATAACGAACAATTACTGACCGCGGGATTCAGCAATACGTTCGGACTGGCCTCGCTGGGGATCCGGGTGAACTACGTGCAGTATAATGCGGCGGGCTTTGGAACAAAAGGCGCTTTCAGTTTGAGCTTTGGGGGCATTGCCACCTTGACACCGGCTTTGTCTGTCGGTGCGCACATCATCAACCTGAACCAGCCCGTGCTTTCCAAAGCCGACGGAGAGCGACTGCCCACGGTAGTTTGTGCGGGCATCGGGCTCAAGGTTGCTCCACAAACCCGAATCACCACCGAAGTGGAGAAAGACCTGGACTATCCTTTGTTGTGGAAGACCGGACTGGAGTATCGCTTTCAAAAAAAGGTTTTCTTTCGCACTGGCTTTGCGTTTCATCCCAACGCCGGGTTCTTTGGTTTTGGATTCAAACCCAAAACGCTCTCCATCGACTATGCCTTTCAATACACCGGAAGCCGCGGTGCACATCACGAAGCAACGGTCGCTTATGTATTTAACAGGAAACAAAAATGAAACGGCTCCTCGCGGTCGCCTGGGTTGCGTGTGCGACCATCGGCTTTACGCAGGAATATCCCCGCCAGGAAATCGACGTAAACCAGCTCATCGATGAGTGGTATGGCATCCCGGAATTGGACCTCAACTACAGCGACCTCTACGAAAACCTGGTGCAACTCCTCGCCCACCCGCTCAACCTGAACGCCGCCACGGAGGAACAACTTCGCTTTCTTAAAATACTCTCGCCGGAACAGATCAAAAGCCTGCTGACCTATCGCGCCGAAAACAAAGACTTTGTCTCTGTCTACGAGCTTCAATCCGTTCCCTTATTGGATACGGAAACCCTGCATCGGTTGGCTCCTCTTGTCTACGTTCCCGACCCGACGACCTTGCTGGATGCCCGCTTCCTGTCGCGCATAAAAACGCAAAGCGATAGCTATCTCCTGCTTCGCTCTGGCCGCAGTTTGCAAAATGCGCGGGAATACAACACGACAACCGATTCCAGTGCGCGGTTCAAAGGTTCGCCGGAGAATGTGTACATGCGCTTTCGATGCACAGTGCCGGGCGAGTTCAGCGTCGGCTTCACCGCCGAGAAAGATGCCGGTGAAGCGCTGCGACGGGACCCCGCGGCGCAGTATTATGGTTTCGACTATTTTTCTTTCCATGCACAACTCCAACATAAAGGCCGGATCCAAAACCTGGTCGTGGGAGACTATCAAAGCCAGTTTGGACAAGGCCTCATGTTGGGCGGAATTTTTGGAATGGGCAAGGGCGGCGAAACCATCACGACCGTGCGCAGGACGAACATCGGGCTGCTGCCCTACACGTCCGTATACGAAGCCGGGTTTATGCGCGGCGCAGCGGCCACCGTTTCGCTGACGAATGTGCTTTCCGTCACCGCGTTCTACTCCAACACCAAACGCGACGCAGCAGTGCAATCCAGCGACACGACATCCGCACTGGCAGAAGACGCCGAAACCATTTTCATCTCGTCTTTCCAAACCACAGGTCTGCACCGCACACAAAAAGAGTTGGCAGCTCGCCACCAGGTTAGTGACAGGAGTTGGGGCGGCGTGCTGCAGTACAAGGTTGGCGCCTTGGATGCCGGTCTCCTGTTCAACCGCGTGGACTTTGGCGCCAGCGTCACCCCCAGGGTCACGCCCTACAATCCCTTTGCTTTCAAGGGTTCACAGAATCAAAATGTTGGGGGTTATCTCAACTATACTTTTCAAAACATGACCTTCTTCAGCGAATATGCCCGTTCGATCAACGGCGGTGCTGCCTATGCCGCGGGCACGCTCTGGAGTCTTTCGGGCAAACTTGATCTGTCGTTGCTGTTCCGAAAGTTTGCACCCAACTTTTATGCATTCTATTCCAACGCTTTCGCGGAAGGCAGTACGACGCAAAACGAAGAGGGTCTCTATTGGGGATGGAAATATAAAGTGAACCGGCGCTGGACCTTTGCCGGCTACATGGACCTCTTCCGCTTTCCATGGCTGCGGTTCAGAGCCTATGCACCAACCGAAGGCCATGAGGGATTGCTCAGGATCGTCTATCAACCTTCCCGCACGGTCATGATCTTTGCCGAAGCTCGCGAAGAAGCGAAGGCACGAAATGAAACCTCCGCCAGCAACAACCTCTATCATCTCCTGGAAGCCACGAAGCATCTCTACCGGGTCAACCTGGAATATGGCATCAATCAAGCCCTCCACCTGAAAACCAGAGCCCAGCTCAGCACGCTGGATTTCCGTGGCAAGCAAACTCAGGGTTTCCTCCTGCTGCAAGACGTGACCCTCAAAACCGGCCCGTTGGAATGGACCGGCCGCTATGCACTCTTCGACACCGATGACTATGACAACCGCCAATACACCTACGAAAAAGATGTGTGGCTGGCGTGTTCCATGCCAGCCTACTATGGCCGAGGGGTTAGAAAAGTACTCCTGATCGAATATAAAATGAACAAAGCCATCAGTGTTTGGCTGCGCTATGGACAAACACGCTACGTCGGCCGCGAAGAGATTACATCGTCATCGGGAACGATCGCCGGCGCCCTGCAAAACGATGTGAAGATCCAGGTACGGATCTCCTTTTGAAATTCCATGCCGTCCGATCCATGGCTTCTGAGGCTAAAAAGACCCATTCCTGGACGGTCTAAAAAAATATTGGAACATTCGGTCCAATATTCCGAACCTTTACTTGGAACGATCGTTCCACATCATATAAACAATAAAATAGCTGAACACCATGAAAAGATTAGAAAACAAGATCGCCGTCATTACCGGAGGAAATAGCGGCATTGGCCTGGCCACGGCAAAGGATTTTATCGCCGAAGGCGCCAAAGTGATCATCACCGGGCGCAACGCCACCGCGCTGAATGCCGCGCTCAAAGAACTGGGATCAAACGCACAAGGCATAGCCCTGGATGTGGCCAACAGCGGCCAGTGGAAGCAATTCGGTGAGCAACTAAAAGCTTTGACCCCGAAGGTCGATGTCCTGTTTGTGAACGCCGGCATCGCCAAGTTCTCGCCCATCGAAGCCACCACGGAAGAATTGTTCGACGAGCAGTTCAATGTGAACGTGAAGGGCGCTTACTTCAGCATACAACAAGTGTTGCCCCTGATGCCGGAAGGCAGTTCCATTGTCTTGAACACCTCCATCAATGCCAGCATCGGCATGGCCAATGCGTCGGTATATTCGGCGACCAAGGCGGCCGTGCTCACGCTCATCAGAACGTTGTCGGCCGAACTGCTTTCCCGCAAGATCAGGGTAAACGCCGTGAGTCCCGGCCCGGTCACCACGCCGCTCCACAGTGCCGGCAAACGGGGCGTCAGCGAAGAACAAAGCCAGCAGGTGGACGAAAGCATCGTCAGACAAATTCCACTGGGCCGTTTTGGCAGACCCGAAGAGATCGCCAAAGCCGTTACCTTCTTTGCATCCGATGATTCATCGTTTATTTTAGGAGCCGAATTGATCGTCGATGGCGGAATGGCAACCCTGTAAGGTTGACATTTTCCTGCCTGCCGGCGATGAAGCCAATGAACCGCCATGCCCAAGGAAAAATTATTCGATACCGATGCCGTGCTCGACCGGGCCATGGAGCTTTTCTGGAAGAAAGGCTACCATGGTGCGAGCATCAACGACCTGGTGGAAGTCACCGGCCTGAGCCGCAGCAGCCTGTATGCGACCTTTGAAGACAAACACAAGCTCTATGTCGCGGCACTCCGCCATTATCAAACCTTGCAAAAGAAAGGTTTGACCGAGGCGCTAGACAAGCAATCCTCGGCGCGGAAGAAAATAGAGGTCATTTTCCGCGCCTACCTGGAGGCCATCCTGCACGACGCCCATGGCAAAGGTTGCTTTATGATCAACACGGCCACCGAAATGACCAATCAAAATAAAGAGCTCGCAAAAATCGTGGGCAGCGATTTCGAGGGTATGGAAGAGCTCATGTTTTCCCTGATCAAACAAGGTCAAAGCGAAGGCACCATCTCTAAGAAGCAAAAACCAAAAAACCTTGCCCGCTATCTTTTCAGCAGCTACCTGGGCATGCGCCTTACGGGACAGGCTAAGCCGGACCGGGCAACGTTAGAGGATATCGTAAAACTAACGCTGAGCGTGCTGGATTGAATCTGAAGCGCTGGGGAACAGAGGCGTCCCGATAAACTCAAAAGAATATCCGGATATATCCAAAACATAGTAAATTTCAGACACGGATCGCCCTTTTTCCGGGGCGGGTCCTCCACCGAAACGAGATACGCTATGCATGCTACGAAGCTGATTACCCCGGACGTGTTGTTGGTCATGTGCATCGGGGGCATAGCCTTTATTTTGATCATGAAAGCCATCTTCCGTAAACCGAAGTAAGGTTTGTCCCGGATTGTGTAGAGATTTGGGGGTTATGGGCGACCAACTCCGTTTTTAATCGTCGGGAGGGTTTTTGAATCCGGGCATGCTGCCGTTATTTGGGACACTAATTTTTAATACATCTATATGAAAATCAGGCCTATCATCGCCCTCGCCTTGCTATTTATTGCTCACCTGTCGCTCGCCCAGACCACGAAGAAGGTGCTGGAGCTTCCCGAGTTCAAAGGCATTTATGTAAACTCCAACTACACGGTTTATCTCAAACAAACCAATAAACAGGAAGTCACCGTAGAAGCTCTCACGGAAATTTTCAGCGTCAGCGACATCAAAGTGGAAAATGGTATTCTCATGATCAACGTGGACCGCAAACCGGACACGTCCAACAAAAGCCTCTGGGCCAAGATCGACGACATCAAGTTGAACCCCACCATGAAGCTCTATGTGAGCGTGAAGAGCATCAACGACCTCCAGGTGAATGGCGGCGGCAAGATCATTTCCGATAACTCCATCGCTTCCGACTACATGACCCTGGGCGTATCGGGCCCCGGCTCGATTGATGTAGACTTGAAAGGAAATACCGTGAAGGCCGAAGTGAGCGGCAGCGGCTTGCTCAACCTCCGCGGCTATGCTACTTCCATCGACGCCATAGTGAGTGGCTCGGGCGGCATCACGGGCTACAACTGTCCCCTGGAAACCGCAAAGGTAAAGGTGAGCGGCACGGGCTATTGCAACCTGAACGTCACCAACAACATCGATGTCCTGGTGTTGGGCAGCGGCACCGTGAAGCACAAAGGCAATACGAAGACCGCTCAGAAGAAGATTTACGGCAGCGGCACCGTTGACCGCGCCTACTAGAACCTACCGGCTTTCATAGACGTATACCTGCGCACCATGCCTCTTATACGTCTATGACCATAGCCATCCCCACCCTCCACCTTTTCGCTCCCCTCGACGAAAAGCTCATCACCCTGCTGCGCTCCCTCTCTCCCGACGACTGGCACAAGCCCACGCGCGCCAAACAATGGACCGTAAAAGATATCGCCACTCATTTGCTCGACGGCAACCTCCGCACCCTGTCGATGTTGCGCGATGGGTACTTCGGTCAGCCCGGCCCTACCGACACTACGTATGAAGGCATGGTGCGCTATCTGAATGATCTGAACGCCTCCTGGATAAACGGCGTCCGCCGTCTCAGCCCTGCGGTGCTGGTGGATTTGCTCGAGCACTCCGGCCGCGAATACATCGCCTACCTGCATACACTCGACCCGTTTGGGCCCGCCGTGTTCACGGTGGATTGGGCCGGCACAAACCCCACACCAAACTGGTTTCACATCGCCCGCGACTACACCGAGAAGTGGCATCATCAGCAGCAGATCCGCGAAGCCGTGAATCGCTATGGCATTGCCTCGCGCGAATTGTACTACCCCGTGCTGGATACTTTCCTGCAAGCCCTCCCCCATCATTACAGGAGTGTGACGGCCTCCACCGGAAGCACGGTGAAACTCCACATCACCGGCTTAGCGGGAGGTGAATGGTACCTGGTCCGGAAAGAAAAGGGATGGCAGTTGACAAAAGAAAAGACGCCGTCGCTTGCCGAGGTCACACTCGACGATGACACGGCCTGGAAACTCTTCACAAAAGGATTGACGCCCGAAGAAGCACGCCGTCTTGTTTCAATAGCTGGCGAGCGCGTTTTGGGTGAGCCTCTCTACACCCTGGTGTCGGTGATGGCGTGAGAACGTATTACAGCTGCAGCCGGATCTTCATCCGGTTAAGCACGGGCACCAATGACATCACCGCCACGGCAAACACCAGCGACCAGAGTATCCCCACAAATCCCTCGCGCAAAAACGACGGCCAGTGCAGGTGAAAGGTCTCCATCAAGGCATATACGACGAAGGGGATGATGTAGGTAAGCAAGGGATTGGAAGCGGCCGGTTTGATGAAGTTTGTCCATCCGCTGACTTTCTTCAAGTCGATAAGCCAATATAAAAACGAGAAGATCACCACACAGGCTGCCGCACTGAACAGGCACCAACTGGGTGTGGCGTGGATCTTGGAGATTTGAAAATACGGACGCAACAACACACCGCCGATGATCAATACCACGGCATACACGGCGGCGGCATTGAAACGCTGTTGGTTGGTCATGCTCTTTCCATGGAAAAATATCAGCGAGAGGATGATCCCCATCAGCACCAGCGAGGTGTGCGAGGCATGGCCGCCCTGGCTAAACAAAACATGCCACGGGGAGGCGTGTTCTATGGTTCTGCCCAGCGCATAATATCCGATACAGAACACGACCGTCGCCGATAAAGCAATGAGATTGCCTCGGAAAGCCTGGTAGCAGATACAGCCCAACAAATAGGCCCATCCGATCAATCCCAGGATGCCCCACCAGTGCGGTTTCATATACTCCGTGCCGTCTTCGCCTCCGCGATAGATGAACGCAAGAGCGATCAGGATGATCACACCGGTTGCCCGCAGGCGATATTTCAGGGCTTTACTCTCTGCGTTATAGACGTTCCAGATCAGGATCACCGCCACATAGAACAACAGCGACCACACGCCGATCGGGATGGGCATGGCGGCTTCGTTATAGTCGCCTTCGGCATTCACCATGAACACGCCCAGCACCAACAGACCCAGCGTGCGGAAAAGGATATGCCCCTGCAATTGCGCAGGACTGTCGCCTTTGGCTTTCCGGCTGGCGATGGCAAAGGGAATGGACATGCCCACGATGAACAGGAAAGCGGGGAACACGGCGTCCACAAACGTCATGGCGTCGGCATCGGCGGGCATGTGTTTCATCCACGCAGGGATGCCGTGCACACCGGCCAACTCATTCACGAAGATCATGGTGAGGATGGTGATGCCGCGAAGTGCATCGATGGAGAGGATGCGTTGGGTGGTAAGTCCGTTGTCCATTGTAAAAATTTATAAGCACCGAAATTAAATTAAATTGAAATCCTGACGAGATTTAGCGTCAAATAATTTTATAAACAAAACATAACACAACACACATTTAGCACACGCACACACTTATCATTTCATTCCACCCTTCATCCCTTTTTGCAACCTATGAAAGATCGTATCCTCCCTGTCGTTATGCTCGTGGCCATGGCCTGCTGCATAACGGCCTTCATCAACACACCACCCAAAAGCAAGAAAGTGGTCATCGCCTATGTCGGCGGCTTCCGTGGACTGGTCAATGCCGATTCCATCGACGTGCGCAAACTGACACACATCAACTATGCTTTTGTCAATGTGAAAGACAACGCTGCGTGGTTGGAGAACGAAGCCACCGACACGGTGAACTTCCGGAAGCTCAATCTGCTGAAGCGCATCAATCCCGAGCTGAAGATCCTCATCTCCATCGGCGGCTGGGCGTGGAGCGACAAGTTTTCGGACGCCGTGCTGACGGAAGCTTCGCGAAAAAAATTCGCGCAAACTTCGGTGGCCATCATCAAAAAATATAAGCTCGATGGCGTTGATATCGATTGGGAATATCCGGCCATGCCCGGCGAAGAAGACAACGTGTATCGTCCGGAAGACAAACAAAATTATACGCTCATGTTCAAAGCGATCCGTGAAGAACTGAACGCGCTTGAAAAGCAGACGAAGAAAAAATATTTACTCACCACCGCCGTGGGCGGGTATCATGAATACATCGAACATACCGAGATGGACAAAGCACAAGTGTACCTCGACTATGTGAACATCATGAGCTATGATTTTAAAACGGGTGCCGACAGCATCACGGGTCATCACACCAATTTGTATCCGTCTAACGACTACGCTACCGAACGTTCTACGGATCGTGCCATCACCGAATTCATTGCTGCCGGTGTGCCCGCATCCAAGATTGTGATGGGCGTAGCATTCTATGCCCGGTCGTGGACGACGAGCACCCCCGACAACAGGGGGCTGAACCAACTGGCCGTGCAAGCGCAGTGGGGCGGTGGCTACTCCAAACTAAAAGAAACAACGATCGACAAAAATGGTTTTAAGCGTTATTGGGATGAGAAGGCCAAAGCGCCCTACCTGTTTAACGATGAGAAAAAGATCTTCATTTCGTATGATGACGAGATGTCGATTACCGAGAAGTGCCACTATGTTACGGCACACAAACTCGGTGGAGTGATGTTTTGGGAGTACTCGGAAGATCCAAAAGGGTATCTTTTGGGCACGATAAACCGGGAACTGAAGTAAACGGGGGTCGACAGGGCGTAAAAGAGGTTAAAGTGCCCGATTTATATCTTTTTCTTTTTAATAAAAATTCTTATTACTTTTAAATGTTTATTGTCAATCTTTTCTGAGGCCCTCTCCCCTCGAGCAGTAGTTCCAGAAGACTGTCAGTTTACATTAACTAATTTCTCATTTATTCTTTTTAACAATGAACATTTACGTTGCCAACATCCCTTTTAAGGCATCCGAACAGGAATTGAAGGGATTATTCGAAGAGTATGGCGAAGTTTCTTCAGCCAAGATTGTCATGGACAAAGTAACTCAGCGTAGTCGTGGTTTCGGTTTTATCGAAATGTCAGACGAAGCTGCTGCCCGTCAGGCTATCACTAGCTTAAACGGTTTCAACTTCCTGGGAAAAACCCTGGTGGTGAACGAAGCAAGACCCCGGACTGATGCACCCCGCAGTGGTGGTGGTGGCTACAGAAGCGGTGGTGGCGGTGGTTTTAACCGCAGAAGCAATAACGAGTATTAAGACAACCGATATTGTATCAGAAAAAGCCTTGCGTGACGCAGGGCTTTTTTTGTGTCTTGTTTTTTTGGCGTATACCCATTCCGTTGAATCACCCGCCTGTAACGCGAAAAGTTGCGCAAAGTTCATATCCCCTGGATCAAATTTAAAACCTGAAAAACCACTTGTTTTTAGTCGAAGAATTTTGTAAACTTTGTATCTCACCAAAAACGGAACTAGCTATGAATGTGATCACCAATGTGGAGCGGTGGGGTAATAGTCATCGCCCTGGATTTTTGGATGCGTTTCGGGTACTGTTGGGTGCCTTCATTACCTACAAGGGGCTGTACTTCATAACGCACATGCACGACCTTGAAATGACAACTTCCGGTATTAATGTTTACTTCGCCGGTATGACGCTTGCACACTATGTTGTGTTCGCACATATTTTGGGCGGACCGCTGATTCTCGTGGGGCTTTTCACACGCATTGTGTGTCTGATTCAATTGCCCATTCTGATCGGCGCCGTATTCATGGTAAACTATCCGGCAGGATTTCTTTCCATAGGACATCATATGGAACTTTGGGCATCACTAGTTGTCTTGGTTGGCTTGGTCATCTTCATGGTGTTTGGTGCGGGAAAATTTTCCATCGACGCCAAGCGCAGAAGAGAGATGGAGGCAGCTCATCTAACATAACCCTCTATCTAACCTAAACCGAAGGGCATCTGCACAGCAGGTGCCCTTTTTGTTTTAATTCTCTATCTTCATGGCCCTAGAAAAGACGCATGAAGTATACCATCGGTATTGATATCGGCACCGGCAGCACCAAGGCAGTGGCCGTGGACGTTTCGGGCCAGGTGCTGGCCACCGCCCAGCAGGCCTACCCCATTCTCACACCCCAACCCAACCTGAGCGAACAACAGCCGCAACTGATCCGGCAGGCGTTTGTGCAGTGCATTCTCCGCGTGGTGCAGGAAGTCAAGGAAACGCCGGCCGGTATCGTCATCAGCAGCGCCATGCACAGCCTCATCCTGGTAGACAACCAGGGCGAGCCGCTCATGAACATGATCACCTGGGCCGACAACCGGGCCGCAGCCACCGCCCGGCAGATCCAGAAATCGGCCTCCGGTGAAGCGATCTACCGCCAATCGGGAACACCCGTGCATGCCATGACCCCGCTCAGCAAGATCGTATGGCTCAAAGAACATCAACCCGACTTGTTTAAGGCCGCCTATAAATTCATTTCCATAAAGGAATACATCTGGTTTAGCCTTTTCGGCACGTTTGAAGTGGACTACTCCATTGCTTCCGCCACGGGTTTGTTCAACATTGAAGAACTACGTTGGAACACCGATTCACTAAGCTTGTGCGCCATTACGACCAACCAACTGAGCGAACCAGTACCCACGCACCACACGCGCAGCGGGCTCGCCCCTGCCCTTTCGGCCGACCTGGCACCGGTAGCTGCTGTGCCCTTTTTTATTGGCTCCAGCGACGGTTGTATGGCCAACCTGGGCAGCTTTGCTGTAACGCCCGGCATCGCCGCCCTCACCATCGGCACCAGCGGGGCCATACGGGTGGCCAGCACACGCCCGACTTATAACTTCAAGGCGATGACGTTCAACTACCGACTGGATGAACAGACGTTCATCTCCGGTGGCCCCATCAACAACGGTGGCTATGTCCTGAAATGGTATGCCGAGGTGTTCCTTCAACGGACCCTGGCCAGCGGCAAAGACTATGATGCCCTGCTGGACGGCCTGGACGATGTTCAGGCGGGCGCCAACGGTCTCATCTTTTTGCCCTACATCCTGGGCGAACGCGCGCCGATCTGGGACAGTGACGCCAGTGGCGCTTTTTTTGGGATCCGAAACTTCCATACACAGGCCCATTTCACGCGTGCTGTAATCGAGGGCATCTCCATGGCCCTTTACAGCATCGCTGTGGCGATGGAGAAGTCGGGGTTGGAGATCGATCGGATTCACGTGAGCGGGGGCTTTGTCCATTCCCAGGCCTGGCTACAGATCCTGGCCGACGTTTTCAACAAGGAGATCTGCCTCATCAATCCCGAGGACGCCTCGGCGTTGGGGGCAGCCTATCTTGGGTTGAAGTCGCTGGCCCTCATTTCAGACTATGAGGTGTTGCGGTCGTCGGAGCGGGTTTCCTATTTCCCCACAAAAGAGAACCACGAGCGCTACGTCAAGTCTTTCGCGATGTATGAAAGGCTATACGAAAACCTGAAAGATGAGATGGAGGATATCCAACAGCTGAGACGTTAGCTGCGCTTCAGTTGGATGAGGGTGAGTTCAGGGGGCATGCCGATACGCCCGGGGTATCCTACGCAGCCAAAGCCACGGTTCACATACAGGTATTGATTTCCCTCCTGGTAAAGTCCTGCCCATTGTTTGAAGCGATATTGCGCCGGGCTCCAGGTGTAGCTGCCCAGGTTCACACCAAGCTGGTAGCCGTGGGTGTGACCCGACAGCGTGAGGTCGATGTCGCCATATTCCGGTCTGATCTGGGCATCCCAGTGCGTAGGGTCGTGTGAGAGGAGTATTTTCACAGGAGCTTCTTCCGTGCCGGGATAAGCGAGGTTGAGTTTGCCGTATTTCGGGAAGCGGTGGGCTGGACCCACACCCCAATTCTCAACACCAAGAATGGCGAGCTTGTCGCCTCCTGTTTCCAGGAAGCGGTGTTCATTCATCAGTAAATCATAGCCCAGGTGCTTGTGGACCGCCAGCATGTCTTCGAAGTTTCTACGCTTAGCCTCCGGGGTGGACCACTCCCGGTAGTTGCCATAGTCGTGGTTGCCGGTGACGGAAAACACGCCCATGGGGGCCTTGAGTTTTTCGAAGAGGGGGACGTAGTCTTTTGCTTCCTTGGTTTCGATGGTCACCAGGTCGCCGGTGAAGAAGATCACATCCGGCTTTTCCTGCATTAACAAGTCAACCCCACCCTGGATCGCCGTTTTGTTGAAGAGGGACCCCGTGTGGATGTCGGAGATCTGGCCCAGCAGGATGCCATCGAACGCTTTGGGAAGATGGGGCAGGTAGATGACCTGCTTGCGTACTTTGTAGTTGTGCGCACCCGTGAGTATGCCAAACGAAAGACCTGTTAACGGCACGCTGCCCGCGACGATGGCCGTGCGCGAAAGAAACTCGGAGCGTGAAATGAGCGAGTCTTCGTCGGTGAGTTCAGTTTCTTTTAGCCGTCGTTTTTTCATGAAACGGTTGGCCAGCAGGATTCCCCGGCGGATGTCGTCGATGACCACGAAGACGAGGAGCAAGATCTTGGAGAAATAAAGAATGGCCAGCACGATGACCAGCCATTGCCGGAGCTTTTCGTTGGAGATGTCGATGAGTACAACCCAGATCAACGAAAACACAGAGAGGATGGACGTGAGCCAGAAAATGCCACGCGTGCTGTTCTTCACCAACCGATGCGAAGCGTGACTGGCCGTGCGTATAGCCTGGTAGGTATAAAGATCCACCAGCAGCATGAGCAATATGCCGCCGGCCGTCATCAATATTCTATACCCGATTCCTTCGCCCATTATGTCCTGAAGAATAAGGGTCAAAGGTAACGAGAAATCAAAAACTTTAGCCCGCAAATCTTCCGAGCTACCTGCGAAGGCTTTGAACCGGGTTATCTCCCGGTATGACCGCGGAAAAAATTACCCGTCAGGCCCGTTTCAACTCGATCAGGGTGATCTCTGGTGGCATCCCAATCCTACCCGGATATCCCAGGTAGCCAAACCCGCGATTCACATATAAGTATTGCGATCCTTCCTGGTATAGTCCTGCCCATTGCTTGTAGGCATACTGTGAGGGGCTCCATTTAAATCCGCCGATCTCCACACCAAACTGGAATCCATGCGTATGGCCGGCAAACATCATGTCGATATCCGGGTGCATGTTGCGGACCTGCGCATCCCAATGGCTGGGATCGTGTGAGAGCAACAGCTTCACAGGCGCCTCTTCTGTTCCTGCGTAGGCGTGATCCAAACGACCATATTTTGCAAATCGTTTTCCGCCGTAGTTCTCGTTTCCCAGAATAGCGATCTTTTCGCCATTCGATTCCAGGAAGCGGTGTTCATTCATCAGGAGGTCGAAGCCCAGCAGGCGGTGTGCTTCCATGAGGTCTTTGAAATTCTTTTGCTTGGCTTGCATCGATGGCCAGGCGTGATAGTCGCCGTAGTCGTGATTGCCGGTCACGGAGTAAACACCGAGGGGTGCTTTCAATTTGTTGAAGATGTCGATGTACTCCTTCACTTCGCGGGCTTCGTTGTTCACCAGGTCGCCGGTGAAAAAGATCACATCGGGTTTTTCATCGAGCGCCATTTGTACGCCCCCTTTCACGGCCACTTTGTTGAAGAAACTACCGGAGTGGATGTCGGAAAGGTGAGCGATCTTCAGACCGTCGAAGGCTTTGGGAAGGTTTGGCAATTTCACCACCTGCCGTTTTATTCTATAATCGTGTGCACCGGAAATGATGCCGTAGGCCATGGCGCCCAGGGGGACGCTTGCCGCGACGAGCGCTGTCTTGGCAAGAAATTCAGAGCGGGGAATGGCTGTGCCGGCGGTATCACCTGAAGCGCCTTTATTAAAGAATTGCACTACCCAACGCACACCGCGTTGAAGATCGTCGACAAACAAGACGATGACACCAAAGAACTTTGAAAGATACATCATTGATAAAGCGACCCTCACCCAGTTTCTTACGTCGGGGTGATACTTGTAGGGATCGCCAAAGGTGTACCACAACAGTGCCACTAAACTCAACAGGGTGAGCGTCCAAAATCCATAGCGAAACACGCCTCGCCACGGCTCACCCCAGTTTTGCGAAACGACGGACACGCCTTGGTAGACATAGTAATCAATCAGTAAAAAGAAGAGCGCAACGATGGCAACGGTCATAATCCTGGGTTTCATATGTAAGTTATTTTATACGCGTTTCAGGGGGAGAGGTTCTTCCCGTGAAAGCGGATTGATGGCTATTATTTGAACGGTAAGCCAATCTCTTCGTGTGGTTGGAGTTTTTTGAATCCGTACAAAAAGAAAAAGTCGTCCTACTTTCGTAAGACGACTTTTATAAAATTTTATTCTATTTTTTAATTCAGGGCTACTGGCGTACCGGGAAGAGGTTCGTCTTCTTCTCCGTGATGGTGCGCCGCGGCTACTTCCGGTTTTATTTTGAAAACACGTGCCTTGAGACGGGCCACCAGCAGGTACATTACCGGCACCATGAATAAGGTCAGGAACGTACCGAAGATCAAACCAAAGATCATCGTCCACGAAAGCGGTCCCCAGAAGGCCACGTTGTCGCCTCCAAAGAAGATGTGTGGCTTGAACTCGGTGAACAATGTCACAAAGTCGATGTTGAAACCGACCGCCAGCGGGATAAGACCCAGGGTAGCGGCCATTGCAGTCAACAACACGGGTGTCATACGGGTTTTGGCGGCTTCAACAATCGCCTCTTTCAACTCCATGCCTTGCGAGATGAGCAGGTCGGTAAATTCCACGAGCAAGATACCGTTGCGCACGACAATACCGGCCAGCGCCATAATACCTACGCCCGACATGACGATGGATATTTCCATTTTGAAGAACGAGAATCCGAGCAACACACCGATGACACTGAATATGATCTCAGACAGGATGATCAGTGGCTTGCTGGTAGAGTTGAACTGGATCACCAGGATCATGAAAATAAGCCCCAGTGCCACCATACCGGCCACGCCAAGGAAGGCCGAGGTTTCTGCCTGGTTCTCTTGCTCGCCCGTCATCTTGATGGATACTCCATCGGGTTTGGGAAAATCTTTCAAGCTGTTCTGAATCGCACCGACAACTTCGTTCGGGTTGAAGTCTGACAGCACGTTCGACGCCAAGGTGATCACACGTTTCTGATCGATCCGCTTGATGCCGGCAAAGCTGTTGCCGTAGTCAATGGTGGCAAAGGCGGAAAGCGGCACCTGTCTCACCACACCTCCCTGACTCATGTCGCGATACGTCACCGGTAGATTCATCAGCGTGTTAATGTCATTGCGTTGGGATTCTTTGATCCGCAATTCAATGGGATAATCGTCATTCACGTCGCGGAAGCGCGATACTTCCAGACCATAGACGGCCGTGTACAGCACATTGCCAATCTTAGCCGTAGAGATGCCCTCACGGTTGGCTTTTTCGCGATCGATCTTGATGACGATCTCTGGCTTGTCGCTCTGGAAGTCAGACGCGAGGTCTTCAACACCAGGTATCTGCAAAGAGTCAAGGTAGCGTTTGGCACGGTCGGCGGTTTTCACAAGAATGTCGAAATCCTCCGCGGCGATTTCAATGTTGATCGCCTTACCGGCAGGAGGACCACCTTGTTCCTGGTCCACGGAAATTTCTGCGCCAGCGATACCTTTAACAGCATTCCGGATCTTATCTAAGAAGTCTCGCGAAGAACGGCCATTGCGCTTGGCGAAGCTCACAAAGGCCACGGTCACTTTGCCCAGGTGCGGTTGAGCCTGGTTACCCGCAAACTGGTCTTCAGCCGCGCCAACCGAGATGTTTGAGATTACTGACTCAACGATCGCCGTATCCGTACCAATGGTCTTGATCACACGGTCCTCCACGATGTTGGTAATGGAATCGGTCACATTTTGATGCGTACCAATTGGCAAACGCACGTATGCATAGATAAAGTTAGGATCGCCTTTCGGAAAAAATACCACGGGCGGCTTGCGTATGGCGGTGAACACGATGGAGAAGAAAAACAGGCAGATTACTGAGGCAATAACCCCGTACGGTCTCCATCCTGCCAGGCACCAAGTGATGGCATTCGAATATCCCTTTTGAACGAAGGGCCAGGCGCGCGTCTGGAATTTGGAGATCACTTCTTCCAGCACAAAACGGTGCAACGCATAGATGCCGAAGATGAATAAGGTAAAGTTGCCCATGCCGATCGACCCGGTCACGTAGAACAGCAAAGCGATGGCGGCAAAGATCACGAGCGATATCTTGAAACCTTTTGTAAACTTCGGTTTGTTTTTATGATCGTGATCGTGCGGCTTCATGAAGTCGGCCGCAAACACCGGGTTCATGATGTAGGCTACGACCAGCGAGGCCAGCAAGGCTACGATGAGGGTGATCGGCAGGTAAACCATGAACTTCCCGATCACACCCGGCCAGAAGGCTAAGGGCACGAACGGCGCCAATACTACCAATGTTCCAGAAAGCACGGGCATGAACACTTCACCGGCAGCGATTTTCGCAGCTTTGCGAATGGGTACTTTTCCGTTGTCAAACACGCGGTGCGTATTCTCGATCACTACGATAGCATCATCTACCACGATACCGAGTGCCAGCAGGAACGAGAACAAGGTCATCAGGTTCAGCGTAAAGCCAAGCGTGGGGAAAGTGAGAAAAGCGATGAAGCTCGATATCGGCACCGACAATCCCACAAAGATGGCGTTGGTGGCACCCATAAAGAACATGAGGATGAGCGTTACCAGTACGAAGCCGATGATGATCGTGTTGATCAGATCGTGCAACGTGGTGCGCGTATTCTCCGATTGATCTCCTGTGATGGTGATCTTGGCTCCTTTAGGTAGGATACTCGTTTCAAATTCCTTTACAATCTCCTGGATCTGGTCCGAGGCATTGATGAGGTTCTCACCGCCGCGTTTCACCACTTGCAGGGTCACTACGTTTTTCTCGTCCAGACGCGCGAAGCTTTCTTGTTCCTTGTGCGTGTCCAGTACGTCCGCGATGTCTTTCAGATACACTTTGCCGCCCTTGGTAGAACCTACCACGATGTTGCCCATTTGTTCGGCCGAATTAAATTCGCCGTTCACCGTTATGGAACGCTTCATGCCGTCGACAGAAAGCTGTCCGCCGGCGATGAGCACGTTCTCGCTTCTCAGTGCTTGTGAAATGTCGTCGAGGTCTACACCCGCCTGGGCCATTTTAAAGAGGTCGGCGTTCACTTGGATCTCGCGATCCAGGGCGCCCGCGATGTCGACGCGACGGATCTCTTTCAGGGCTTCGATACGGTCCTGCATTTGTTCAGCATATTCTTTCAACGTTGCCAGGTCGTAATCGCCCGACAGGTTGATGAAAAGGATGGGCACTGCGGAGATATCGATGTCTACCACCTGGGGTTCGTCCGGCATGTCGTTGGGCAGATCGGGCTTGGCCTTGTCTACCGCTTCCTGCACTTCGCGCTTGGCGTCCTTCACTTCCACATCGGGTCGAAACTCGATGATCACGTTCGAAAAGTTCTGTACGGAATTGCTGGTCACCTTCTTTATACCGGCAATGGACTTCACCTGCTTCTCGATTTGTTTCGAGATCAGGTTTTCGATGTCTTCGGGCGCGCCGGGATAGGGCGTGGCCACGTAGATCTGCGGAAACACTACTTCAGGAAAGTTCTCCTTCGGCAGGCTGTTATAGGTCATGATCCCCGCCAGGCAGATGATCACGGTGGCCACATAAATGGCCACCTTGTTGTCGATCGACCAACTGGTGGGTTTAAATTCTTTTTCGATGTCTTGCATAAAAAGGATAGGTTAATGCCCTAGTTGGTTTTAATCACTTGTCCGTCGTCCAGACCCTGATAGCCGAAAGAAACAATCTTCTCGCCGGCTTTAAGACCCTGTACTTGTGCCTGGTTGTCGTATACGCCGTCGACCTTCACCACTTTCCTGCGGGCTACGGTTTGTTTGCCGTCGGTTTCGGATATGAATACGATTTTCTCGTTGTTGACGGATTGTACCACGTTTACCGGCACGACGATGGCTGCAGGTTCGGTGTGGAAGATCACTCTCACGACGCCGGTCATGTTAGGGCGAAGGTTAGCTTCCGCTGGCAATTTCACTTCCACGGGGAAAGACCGCGAAAGGGGATCGATCGTTTTTCCTACGAACGTTACCGTAGCCGAGATATCTTTGCCCAACTCGGCAATGGTTACCGTCACTTTGTTTCCTTTTTTGATGTTGGTCACATACGCTTCGGAAACGGCGGCTTTCAACTTCAGGTTGGATGTGTTCACAATGCGCGCAGCGGGCATACCGGGGGCAATGTTTTGCCCAACCTTGGCCGTTACTTCATCCACGGTGCCACTGTAAGGGGCCGTGACGCGCGTCATGCTATTTTGCTCTTGCAGTGACGCCACTTGTCTTTCGAGATTTTCTTTGGTGGTCTTGGCCTGCAAGTACTGCACTTCGGTTCCGATCTTTTGATCCCAAAGATTTTTTTGGCGTTGGTACACCGTGGTAGCTAATTCCAACTGCGACTTCATGGCTTCTATGTTGCGTAGGATAACCGAGTTATCGATCTGTGCCAACGCCTGTCCTTTGGAAACAGCGTCGCCTTCTTGCACATATACGGCCGTGATTACGCCAGCAGCTTTAGAGCTGACCTGGATGTTGTCTTCCGCTTCCACGCGACCTTGCGTCTGCACGAAGTAATCAAATTTGCGCGGCGCCAGCTCGGTGACATTCACTTCTTTGGCTCGCACCTTCACAGAGTCAGGGTTGGCCTTGGCGATCTCACCCTCAAGTTTCTGTATCTGTTTCGTAATATCCGCCTGCTGCTGTTTCAGCTTGGCCAACTCTGCCTTCTTATCGTCGGGCGAAGCAGCGCTGCACGCCGCTAAGATGACGGCAGTCAGAATGACGGCAAAACGTGTGTATATCGTGGCTTTCATAAAATGGTTATTTTTCATTGGGTTTGGTTCTTATTTTGCAGGTTGTGCTGTTGCATATTTAGAAGGATCGAGTTTGGCATATGCTTTATCCAGATCGATCTTTGCGACAATAACATCATACAAAGCATTGTAATAGTTGATCTGCGCTTGCTTGAGGCTGTTCTCCGCATCGGTTACTTCGATATTGGATCCAACACCTTGCTCGTATTTGATCTTGGTCACTCGCGCTACCTTGTCGGCCAACCGCATGTTGTCTTGCTGCGACTTCAATGTCTCCAGGGAGTTCTTGTACAGAAGCGTATTTTGTTCGATGCTCAGATCGATACTTTGCTTCAGGGAATTGTAATTATTCTGAAGCTTCAGCAAGGCCAGCTTGGATTGCTGGATCTGATAAGTGTGCTGCAAGCCCGTGAATATCGGAACGTTCAGCGTAACGCCGAAAGCGGTGTAGGGATACCAGCGGTCCGGTCCGAACTCGGCCGTGTTCGCGATCTTGGATTCGGTCTTGAACAATCCGCCGATGGTCGGCGACTGCGTTCCGTAGCCCATGTTCAAATAGCCGGAAAGACTGGGCAGCGAGTTCGAATATTTGTTCTTGATGTCCAACTCCTGCAGTTTGCGTTGTGTGTCGAGCAATTTGTATTCAATACGGTTCTTATAGTCCCAGCCATCCTGATACTCGTTGAAGAGGTTCTCATTCACCCGCAGTTCGTCAAGGTTGCCCACTACGGTGAGCTCCTTTTCCATGGGATAGTTCATTTGAAACTTCAGCAAGGCCAGGCTCAGGTTCTGAGAGTTCACAAATTTCAACCGGTCGGTCTTGAGGTTATTCAGAGACACCTGGATGCGATCCACGTCGATAGCCTCCGAAAAACCGTTTTTGTTCATCTCGGTTGTATTTCTCAGCAGGGTGTCAACGCGCGCAATGTTGTCGTCGAATAGTGCAATACGTTCGTTGTTCACCAACACTGCATAGTAGGCTTTGGTCACCATTTCAACGACCTGGATCTGGGTTTGCTCTTCTGTTTTATAAGCAAGATCCTTATAGGTGTCGGCGGCCTTCAACCCTACCAGGTAGCTTCTGCTGAAAAGCAGTTGGTTGACCGTAATGCCGGCCGTGCCGTTACTGGGCAATTGAAAAACGTTTTGAAAAGCTACCACATCTCCGTTTTCGATGCCGGGAATTTGACTCAGGTCGATAATACTTGGCTGGCCTGCGGTGTACTTGCTGTAAAAACGAGGCAGCTTGGGGTTGTGTTGGAGCGCCACACTACCGTTTATCTGGGGCAATCCAATGCCGGTTGTTTCTTTTACTTTGGATTCCGAGATCTGCGAATCAACACGTGCGTTCTTCACAGCCACTGCGTTGGTCAGGGCATACGAAATGCTCTCGTCCAGGGTGAAAGAGGTTTTTTCGTCCGACTGAGTTTGGGCTGTTACCCGTAAGGGCACAACCAAACTAAATAATAATAGGTAATAAAGGGATTTCATGTTGTGGTTTATCGTTGGTTTACTGGGGTTACTTCTATAGCCTTCTTCTCTTTGTACTTCTGATACAACTTCCGTCCTTTTTCAGTAACGAGGCCGTGTACAAAGTGATCGAAGATTTCCATTTGCACGTCGGCCAGCTTGAATTGTTGCTGGGGAAATGTACGATCATCAAAAACGATCTCTACCGTGGCCATTCGAACGATGCTCAGCACTTCGGTGTTGAGCTCGGGCCGGTAGTAGCCTTCGGCAATGCCCTGGTCCAGGTTGGCTTTCACCGAATCGTAGATGCAGCTCTTTTTAAATTCCTGCCAGATGGCCCAGGCCCGCGGGTGGTATTTCTGAAGATCGAACAACAACGAGGGATTGATCTCCTCCATGTTGCGCTTCAGACAAATCGAAAGCTTGGCCAGTTCGTCGATCGCGTTTTCTGCGCTCACCCGGATCTCGTCGAATTCTTTCTGGCCTTCCTTGAGGTGCATTTGGCACACCATGGTGACCATATCTTCCTTATCGGCAAAGTGCTGATAGAGGGTCTTCTTGGAGACGGTGAGGTGGCGGGCGATGTCATCCATAGAGATGCTGCGCACGCCGTATCGCATGAAGAGGCCTTCTGCCCCTTTTAAAATCTTGCGTTTGATGTCTTGTTCTTCCATAAGGGTTGCAAAACTATGGAAACTATTTACATTACAAAAGTTTCCATAGTTTCCTTGAACGCTCAAAGCGGGCTATGGTTCCACTTTTTCGTAACTTTTTAAGAGAATTTCTTCGGAAATATCAGCCTCAACCGTTTGAACCGGTGGAACCGGTCGTGTCGCCTGCTTGGGTGTTTTCTTCCCAGCGGCACCATTTGTCCTTCATTTTTTGTTTGAGGGCAGCCCGCTCATCGGGGCTCATGGACGAAAATTTAGCATAGAACTTATTCTTCCAGTGGGCTTCGGCGGGATGCGGGCGATGCCAGCCGCGTTTTCCGCCCCCAAAGCCGGAGAACAGGATCTTAGACAACAGGAACAAACCCAGGGCCTGCCAGAAGGTGATAACGGGACCGGCAAACAAGGCCGGGACAAGCCAGTTCCAAAGGCTCATCGTCACCCATCCAAAGACAAAAATCGCCAAAACGCCCAGGGCCACACACGCTACAAATTTTACTACTCGGTTCATAATCCAATGCTTTAAATGTCTTTATACAGTCGTTGTAATTTTTTTCGCAAAGCGAGGATCGCATAGCGCTTCCTCGACAATAGGGTATTGATCGAAATGCCCGTTTCCTCGGATATTTCCCGGAAACTGCGCTCTTCAATCTCATTGAGTATAAAGATCTCGCGCTGCTCGGCGGGCAAATCGTCCAGGGCTTCCATAATGGCGTCCCAGATCACATCACGTAAATAGGCGTCCTCGGGAGTATTGCCCAAATCGGGCAAGATATCCTGTAAAGTAAGCGGCGCATCGTCGTCCGTCCCGGCAAGCGTCTCGAGATCGGCACGTTTCGGACGGGCGGCATCGCGGCGATAACGGTCGATGATCTTGTTCCGTGCCACCGAAAATAGCCAGGAGGTGACACGGTCCAGGGACTCTATCGTGTCGTAGCCGGCTACGAACTGATAGAATACATCCTGCAGAATGTCTTCCGCCTCCTCCACAGAAGAAACCCGGTTGCGGATAAATCCCAGCAACTTGTCCTTCTCCCGGAGAAATGTTTGCTCTTTCATTTGCATGGCCAAGTCCATCGCTTCCATTACGCTTAGTTACCTCCTAAGTCGGGACAGGAGGGCGGATTATTGTAGGATGGGGGTGCAAAATCAGTATTAATTGGAAGAAATCAGAATTTAGGAGCCAGGAGCCAGAATCCAGGAGCCAGGAGCTTGTGCTCGGCATTCAGTAGCCAGTATTCAGTAGCCAGTAGTCAGTATTCAGTAGCCAGACTCCTTCTTCTCGGACACCATAGCCAGGGTCCCTATTCTCGGATTTCAATGGGCCCAAAGTCTTTGATTTCAGGCTTCGTGAGTCAGGGTCCGGTAGTCAGTCCCAAGCTACTGGCTACTGGCTCCTGGATTCCGCGAAAAATTTGCCCCATAAAACCCAATCTATCCCTAACTTATGGCCACCAATCATTGTTTTTCCCCCAATTGGTATGCAGTATTTTCGCGATAAGCTTTATCCAACTTCGGTGAAACGGAAGATCCTGGCGGGGTTTCTCCTGGCCTTTGTCGCCATTTTGCTGGCTTTGGGGATCACTCATTTTGGGTTCCGCGAGATGCTGGATACCGTGAACGAGCTATCGGCGCCGAACCGGAAGTTGGATGCTTTGAATGATATTTTTCAGGAGATCACGGCCCTGGATCAACTCCAGCGGGCAGAGGCCATCCGGAATCCGAGGAAACCCTACAAAGCGTTTCTCAAACAATCCAAATCCCTCGGCAATAAGATCGACTCCCTGGGCTTGCTCAAATGGGATACGGCGCAACGCAGCCGGCTGATCACCATAAAGCAGATCCTGCAGAAAAGGAATTCAATGTTCTTTTCCTATCTGAAACTAAAATCCGAAGTAGCCGACAACCGCCGCCTCTCCATACGGCTCGACACACTCTCCACCATCCTCCAACATGAAAAGATCCTGGTCGACAGCAGTGTCGTGACGACGGAAAAGAAAACCATTACCACCTACACGCGCGATTCGGTTGCCGCTCAAAAAGAACGGTCGGGGTTGGGCAAGCTCTTCAGTAAGAAAAAGAATAATCCACCGGCCACGACACACGTCAAGGTCCAGGAAGAGCTTAGCGTGACCGTTGACACCCTGGCGGTGTCGCGTCAAAATAAAGCGCTCGAAGAAGTGGAGAAGATCGTGACGGACCTCGAGAAAGATCAACGCGCCGAAAATAAAAAATTGTTGCAGCAAGAGTTGGAACTCATCCACGCTAACAGCCTGCTCATTAATAAACTGCTCAGCATCCTCCACGACGTGGAGAATGAGGAATTGGCGCAGATGCACGAAAAGAACGACCACGCCATTGCTCTGGTAACAAAAAGTATTTCCAACATCGGGCTCCTGCTCGGCGCGTTCTTCCTGGGGGCAGCCCTGCTGGTGTATTTGATCTGGGTCGATATTGGCCGGAGTAACTATTACAAAGAGCAGCTCGAGAAAGCAAAAGACGAAGCCGAAGAATTGAGCCAGATCAAGCAGCGCTTCCTGGCCAACATGAGCCACGAGATCCGCACACCGCTGCAATCCATCATCGGGTTTGCCGAACAATTGAAACACCGCGGACAAACCCGCGAAGCCATCGACGCCATCCACAGCTCTTCCGAACACCTGCTCCACATCGTGGACGAAGTGCTGGACTACAGCCGCATTTCCAGCGGGAACTTCACGTTAGAACAAGAGCCATTCGACCTCTTTGCACTCGTGCGCGAAGTGGAATCCGCCCTGCGCATACAGGCCGACCGCAAAGCCCTGGCCCTGGTGCTCAACGTTGAACATGCCCGCGATTTTCAATTGCTGGGCGATGGCTTCCGGCTGCGGCAAATCCTTTATAACCTCATGGGTAACGCGATCAAATTTACCGCAAAGGGATCGGTGAAACTTTCGGTGACGACCGTGGAGGATGAGGAAGACGCGTACATACGCTGCATTTTCGAAGTGACCGATACCGGCATCGGCATACGCCCCGAGGACCTGGAGAAAATCTTTAATCAATTCGAACAAGCCAGTGCCCTGATCGCGCGTCACTATGGCGGCACGGGATTGGGATTGACCATCGTAAAATCATTGGTCGAAGCCCAGGGCGGATCGCTGGAAGTAGAGAGCGTGCCGGAGAAAGGCTCGACGTTCCGGGCAACCATTCCCTTCGCGCGCGCCACGGCCGGCACACCGCGACACCCGACACAGAAAAAGCAACCGAAGAGCGCCTTCACCGGAAAAGTACTGGTCGTCGACGACGACGTGATGATCCTGCGACTGTGCAGCCTCATCCTTCAAAAAAACGAAGTGAATTTCACCACCTACGACGAAGCGCAAGATCTCATCGGCCAAGCGCCCGACGCCACGGTGTCGCACATCCTGATGGACATTCGCATGCCCAACATCAACGGCGTGGAACTCTGTCATGCGCTGCGAAAAAAATATCCACCTCAAACACGCTTTGTCGCCCTCACGGCACACGTCTTTCCCCAGGAGCGCCAGCAATTGTTGGACGAAGGCTTCGATGTAGTCCTGTCAAAACCCTTCCGCGAACATGAACTGCTGGACGTGCTGGGCATCGACGCCGACAATGCCGACGCCCTGGATCCCAATCTTTCCATGTTGCGGCTCATGACCCTGGGGGATGAGGCACTGTTCCAGTCGGTCTTGCAACAATTTATCGAAGAGACAAAACGCGATGTCGTGAACCTGGATCTGGAATTGAAACATATGCGCGCCGCGCCTATCCGTGAGATTGTTCACAAGCTGGCGGGACGGATCGGGCAGATGGGATCTTCTGAGCTATCGGGAACGTTGCGGGATATTGAGATGCAGTTGGCCGACGGTGTGGCGTTGCAGGATGTATTGCAGCCGTTGTTGGATGCGAAGGACGGTGTGGAGGGATTGTTGATGAGTATTCAGGTGAATGTGGTGTCGTGATATACGGCGCATCAAACGGCTCTTCGCTGTGGCGTGATGGGATAAAATGTTGTTGGTGAAGAACACCAACAACGGCGAGGGGATGGGAATATGGTTGTGGTGAATGGGCGCATCAATGGGACTCTTCACCGTGACATGGCGGGTTAAAAATGTTTGTTGGTGGGACACCAACAAACGGGGGTGGAGGCCCTGTTTGGGAAGATACCAAAGGTTATTCGATGCCGTATTTTTCGATTTTTAGATACAGGGTCTTGCGGTCGATGTTCAGTATACGGGCCGCCTTGGATTTGTTGTAGCGCACTTCTTTCAGTGTTTTCATGATCATTTCTTTTTCCTGCGATTCTTGCAGGGCTTTCAGATCGTAGACCGGCGTGTCGTTGTTGGGTTTAGGCTGGGGGTTGCGGATGGTTTCCAGCATTTCTACGGGGAGGGCGGCGGCGGTGATGAGGCCGTCGTTGGTGAGGAGGACGGCGCGTTTTACCACGTTTTTCATTTCGCGGAGGTTGCCGGGCCATTCGTAGGTGCGGAAGATCTCGGTCACTTCTTTGTTGAAGCCGTTGACGTGGCGATCGAGTTCGGTGTTGGCCAGTTCGCGGAAAAAGTCCAGAAACTCGTCGAGGTCCTCTTCGCGATGGCGGACGGCGGGCACTTTTAGTTTGAATTCGTTGAGGCGGTGATAGAGGTCTTCGCGGAACAAGCCCTTCTTTACGGCTTCGGCCAGGTCGTCGTTGGTGGCGGTGATGATGCGCACGTCTACTTTGACTTCCTTATTGCTGCCGATGGGTTGGATGATGCGCTCCTGGATGGCCCGCAATAGTTTTACCTGTACTTCGTATGAAAGGTTGCCCACCTCGTCGAGGAAGAGCGTGCCTTTGTGGGCATCTACGAATTGGCCGACCTTATCCTGGACGGCGCCGGTGAACGAGCCCTTGGTGTGGCCAAACAATTCACTGGCCGCAAGCTCTTTGGAGAGCGCTCCACAATCGACGGCTACAAAGGGGGCCTTGGCGCGGGCGCTGAGGCGATGGATGGTTTGGGCTACGTTCTCCTTTCCCGTGCCGCTCTCCCCTTCTATGATCACCGACATGTCGGTGGGCGCCACCAGGCGGATATACTCATGCAAACGCTTCGCTTCGGGGCTGGTGCCCTCCACAAATTGCTTGGGTGCTGTCGACTTGGGTTGGATATTGACCGAGGGCGTCGGGGCGTTTTCTTTTTTTAACGCCTGCTGGAGCAACATCAGCAATTCGTCGGGGTTCACGGGCTTGGTGATGTATTCATAAGCCCCCATCTTCATGGCCTTTACCGCCGTGCGGATGTCGGAAAAGCTGGTCATGATGATGACCTGGGTGTGCGGAGAATGCTTTTTGATCTCGGTGAGCACGTCCATGCCCGTGGTGTCGGGCAGGCGGTAGTCCAGCAAAACGAGGTCGAATGCTTTGGTTTTCAGCGTTTGCAGGCCATCGTGACCCTTGTGGCAAACGGTGACGGAAAATCCTTGCTTGGTAAGAAATCCTTCCAGTATCCTGGAAAAGGTCAAGTCATCTTCAATTACGAGAATCGCGCCCATATGGGGCTAAAATAAAGAAGAAAGCTGGAATAATTCCCAGCTTTCTTCCAATCGGTTGTTTACAGGTTGTGAGGACAAGTCGATTAGTCGACTTTCTTTCCGTCCTTGTTGAACTTAACGGTCTTTGTTTCTGCACCGTTCTTCAGCTCTACTTCATAAACATCGCCAGCTTTGTAGGCCGAGCTGATCATCCAGCCACGATATTCTTGAGCTTCAAGCGATTTTTTAACGGCTTCGGGAAGTTCTTCAGATTTGATTTTTACTTTTTCGCCTTGCTGCACTTCAGTAGGAGCAGCTACAGCTTTATCACTTTCAGTTGCATTTTGTGCGTTTACAAATGCTACACTCGACAAAAGGGCTGCAGCAGCGATCATTACTTTTTTCATGACAGTTAGAATTTAGTTGAACATTTAATTATGATTAGCCTACTACGAAAGAAAGTGCCAACGGCCGCAGGACCAATAAGCTACTGTTTATCAGCACCTTAAAAAACCAAGAATAGAAATTGTGTAGTCAGAAGTTGTAGAGGTATTCTACAGGATGAGATTATAGTTCCACAGATACTGTGAACCCGTGGAGATAAAAACCAACAAAGGGGTCTAGTGTAGTTAACGAAAAGTATCAAATGACGGTTACAGCATCTGCCCGGAGGCACATGCTGTAACAAACGTGATGCAACAGAAGGGACAGGCGGTGACTATGGACGGGATTCCTTTTTTTGTTTGTTCTCTTCGATGAGGTAAGAGCCACCCAAGCCCAAGCCGCCGAAAATAAACAGCATGGAAAAGTAGGCCACTTCTTCCATATAAAAGGCGTTGTCGAGCCAATATCCCATCAACAACCCTAAACCTGCCCCGATCATCAGCAACGATGCACGCAAGGGCCCGGACGTGTTACTCCGCCTTGGGGCGATGGCATTCGGGTCCATACCTTTTTCGATCATGGCCATACGCTCCTCATTGGCGTATTTACGGAGATAAATGACCATGATAAAGGCCCCGATGGTGGCGACGATGGGAATGAATACCCCGATAACTGCGACTTCCATAATTGTAAGGATTTTGTTTAAATCTGCCTCTAGGACGCGGGGGTTCGAGGCCAGGTTACGGACTTTTGAAAAAATCCTGTGACCCCACCAGGTTGACAGGACAAGCCACCGCTCGCCATATTCAAAGTTTTTTGATCCCCGGGTGGCGAATCTGTAACTTCCCTTGAAAAGAACGCGTCAAAGCGCTGTCATGACGATCCCTGCGGAGCATACCATTATCGACAGAATCCTGGCCGGTGAGCCCTCCGTGTATGCGGAGCTGGTGAACAAGCATAAAAGCTATGCGTTCACCATCGCCAACAAGATCCTGCAAAATCGCGCCGAGGCAGAGGAAGCCGCACAGGACGCTTTTATAAAGGCCTATCATCATTTGTCGACCTTTAACCGGGAGGCAAAGTTTTCAACATGGCTGTATCGCATCGTGTTCAACACGGCTATCAGTTATAAACGCAAAAGCCGCCACACGTTCCAGTCGATCGAAAATACGGTGCTGGAATATTCTCCCGATGGGGAGGGCACGCTGGAGCGGACCGACAAACGCAAGTACCTCGCCCTGGCCATGGCCCGCCTCAATGAAGCGGACCGCACGGCCCTGACCTTGTTCTATCTCGACGAACTTTCGCTGGAGGAGATCGCCGAGATCACAGGCATGCAGGCCAACACGGCCAAGGTGCGCATCCATCGCGCCCGGCTGCGGCTGGCCGACGAGTTAAAATTGATCTTAAAACAGGAAGCGTTAACTTTGTAACGTATGAAAAAGATACCCCAGGCCCTTGAAGAAATGCTTTTCGACTACCTCGACGGCACCCTCAACGCTGCCGACAAGCAACGCCTGGAGACGGAGCTCAGCCACAACCCCGAGCTGAAAGCCCGCCTGGATGAACTGCAAAACGTCGAACTGTGGCTATCCAAAATTTCTCTGGAAGAGATACCCTCGCGCAATTTTACCCAACAAGTCATGGGCAAGCTGGACCAATACCCGGCCCGGTCCTCGACGCTGATCTCCCGTAATGGAATATTTCTGCTGATCGGCATCCTGGTGGCCGTTGGGCTGGCCACCATTCTGGTTTCTTCCGGTGTCTTCGACGGGGTTCAAACCACGATCAACCTAAACCAGGAATTGCCCCAGAAATATATTCCGAAGAACCTGCCGCAATTCGTTCCGAAGAGCCTGCCGGCCATTGCCTTGAGTGGAAAGCTGATCGTCAACATCGTCATCCTGTTGAACCTGGGGTTGGCCTGGCTGGTGTTGGACCGCGCGGTATTGAGACCCCTCTTCCAGCGCCGCATGCACGCAGGACACTAGTTTTCGTCCTTCCTCCCAACTTCCGGGATAGATTTGATCGGTTTCATGCTTCATTGCCCATTGTTTCTTACCTTAAAAGACTCAATGCCGAAACATGAACGCACCCGCAACCGCCTTCCGTAGTGCCATCGTAGCCGCCCTCGGCGGCTTTCTTTTTGGATTTGACACGGCCGTGATCTCCGGCGTGGAAAAGTCCATCCAAACCCTTTGGTCCCTCGACGATTTCGCGCACGGCTTCACTGTGGCCGCAGCGCTTATGGGCACCGTGATCGGCGCCCTCATCGCCGGGCGCCCCGCCGAAAAATACGGACGCAAAAAAATACTGCAAGCCATCGGGCTCCTGTACCTGGTCACCTCGCTGGTGACAGCCCTCACGCCGGCCTGGTCGCTCTTCGTCATGTTCCGCTTCCTGGGCGGGATTGGGGTGGGCGCGTCGTCCGTGGTGGGACCGCTCTACATCTCCGAGATCTCGCCCGCCCACTCGCGCGGCAAACTCGTGGGGTTGTTTCAGTTCATGGTGGTGAGCGGCATCCTCATTGCTTTTGTCTCTAACTACCTGCTGTTTGGCGTGGGCGAAGATTCATGGCGCTGGATGCTCGGTGTGCAGGCTGCCCCTGCCCTGCTCTATTTTGTGATGGTGTTCTTTGTCCCTGAAAGTCCAAGGTGGCTCGTCAAGCATGGCAGACCGGATGAAGCAAAGCAAGTGTTTACAGATATCGGGGAACCTCAGCCTGCCGAGGCCATAAAAAAAATCCAGGCTTCACTCCATTCGGACACGGATGTCAAGGAAAGCGTTTTCAATGGACAATATAACAAGCCCATCTTCTATGCCGTCGTGCTGGCGATGTTCAATCAGCTCTCGGGCATAAATGCGATCATGTATTATGCGCCCCGCATTTTTGAAATGACTGGTTTGGCGAAAGACACGGCACTGTTGCAGGCGGTGTCCATCGGTGTCACCAACATGATCTTCACGTTGCTGGCCCTTTCTGTTATCGACAAGTTTGGAAGAAAGACGTTGCTGGTCATTGGCTCCGTGGGGATGGTCATTTCGCTGGGGTTGGTCACCCACGCCTTCTACACAAAACAATTCGGGGGCTATGCGGTGATGTTCTACCTGGTGGGTTTCATCGCCTTCTTCGCTTTCTCGCAAGGCGCCGTGATCTGGGTTTTCATCTCTGAGATATTTCCCAACAAAGTGCGATCGCAGGGACAGACCTTGGGGAGCTCAACACACTGGATCATGGCCGCCGTTATTTCGTGGACCTTTCCGGTGCTGGCAGAATCTTCTGAGATGGGGGGCTTCTATTCCTTCCTGATCTTCACGGTGATGATGTTGCTGCACGGGTTCTTTGCGTGGAAAGTGCTGCCGGAGACAAAGGGAAAATCGTTGGAGGGGATACAGGAGTCATTGGGAATTCATTGAGAAGGGTTTGCGCGTCAAGAGTTAAAACGACAATAACTTATGGCAAAGAATAAAACCGCCGAAACTGAAGTCAACGTGCATGACTTTATCGATTCCTATGTAGAGAACGAGCAAAAGAAAGCGGATAGTTTTCGTTTGATTGACCTCATGAGCGAATGGTCCGGATGTAAACCTAAAATGTGGGGACCAACCATTATCGGGTTTGGAAGTTATCATTACAAATATGCCAGCGGGCATGAAGGCGACGCGCCGTTTATTGGGTTCTCGCCGCGCAAGACAGAGTTTTCATTGTACGTTTTTTCGCCGACAGAACAAAGCAAACGGCTGCTGAATGACTTTGGTAAATTCAAAATGGGAAAATCCTGTATTTCCATAAAGAAGCTGTCGGACATCAACCTTGCGACCTTAGAGAAACTGTGTAAACACGCCATGGTCTACCTCAGCGAACATCATTCGTAGTTATTTCCTGGAGGCTTCCGCACACGCTTGGACAACACGTATTGAAGCTGCACTTTCACCAAATCCTTCGGCCGCGACCTCGCGCAGTGGAAATTTTTGATATTCTCCTATCAGACAGTCGCAGTATTTGTTGACGTCATTCGTTTGTTCGAACTCCGTTCCGGTGAGTTCCTTCTTCCAATTTCTGATCATGGCGTCGGCTATCGGGGCGGTCCAGTTTATTCCCGACGAGAGGAGACAGTCCCGGATTCCCAATGTACCGAACTGCGATTCCAATTCCTGAAGAACTTCCGTGGCCTTGTTGTCTTCAAGTCTCGCCTTATATTTCTCCTTTAGTTCAGGATTATTCGTTATTTTTTCGAACGCGCATACGCAGTATGCCTCCCGTGATTTTTCATCGGGAATAATCCGACGATTTCCATCCACGCATCTTTTGATGGGGATTCTCAGCCCATTGATGTCGACGTACTGCCCCGGAGAAGCTTTGGCAAGCAAGTTAAAAACAGCAACCAGCACAAAAACGCCAAATGAAATGGCGAAATATCTCAGCAATATGAGCGACTTGAATGCGAACCGATCCTTCGAGAAGCCGCTGCCGATCAGCCAGGTCGAAAGCAGCAGCACCAGCACTACTCCCGTTATGATTCCAGGGTTGATCCATGATCCAACTTGGGTACTGCCTTCAATATATTCTCCTCCTGCTCCCAAAAGCAGGAAAAACCCGATAGCTATCTTAAATCTCTTCAAAGTGATTGTTGATGTTTTGCCTTGCAATAATAACGAAAACAATTCCATGTTGGAGTATTCGTGCCTTCGGTCAGTTACTTTTGATTGGCAGATTCAACCCTTTGCCTACACTAATTGCAGGGTTGCACTGCAACGATTTTGCGGTTTCCCGGAAAACTGCAGACTAAACGTTCACACTGCACCGAATCACTGGATTTCACTGTAAAAAATTGCAAATTGAAATTTATAAATCCCGAAGTGATAAAAGTGGCAACGAGCGCTAAACGCCTTATCAATAACCTTTGACATCGTCACCATAGTAATTGCAGCGGCCATATTCTTTTCGCTCGCTATTCCAATCCGGTTATTTGTCAACCATGCAGAAAAGGACGCGCAGGATCTTATTGAACAGATTCGAAAAGAAAATATTGCAGAGAAAGAAAATGCCGTTAACCCTACACTCAAGCAGCGGAGAGTCTGGGGTTCTCATTTATCAACCCGTCGTCGCAGCTATCGAACTTAAAATAAGGCCTTTTCCAACTTCGTATTGTCAGCTATTCTCCGTTGCGCCCGCCATCCGACAACCTCAATCGAAAACTTTCATCTTTGCCATTACCGCGCGCATAGTCTCTTCAGGGCCAATCCACTTTTCGATATTTTCGCGGATCTGGTCGATCATTTCCCGGACGATCTCTTTCCGGAAGCCAAATTTGATGGCAAAGATTTCGCACAACCGCTGTTCTTCCACGTGAATGTTTTTGTCGACGGACATCATGTGAACCAGGTCGTATAGCTGGTTGAACTTTTCGCGGTCGCTGCCCGGAACCTGGAACCGGACGTCAGACAGGTTGCGCTGCATCTCTTGTAGTTCCTGTAATGAGATGTTATTTCGTTGCGCTGCGTACTTCAACAAGCGTTGTTCCTCTGTTCCCAGACCGCCATCGGCCGCGGCCATCTCGATCAGGTTGCGCATATGGCTTTTCGCTGTGGCCTTCCCCATCTTGAAAAGTTCGATGACGTCGTCGATATTCATGACACCGGATATTTTCTACCAAGATAGTCAAGTGCCATCATCTTTGTGCGCGTTTTTTCGTCCAAATGATTAACGATCTGTTACATTACGATATACAGAAATTTTCGGAGACGTTTGCGGGCAGTTGCTTGAGACTTGCGCTAATTTTGGCGTCGTGGAAGCATGGCTTAGTCCTCATGGCGTGGCGGCCACTAAAGGTCGCGATGTTTCATTTTTTATTTTCCACGCGAACAAACGACGTCGGAATAAAACGCTCAAAATTTTTAAACCGATATCCTACCACCAAGACCAGGTTGAGATCGTGCATCGAAAAGAATGCCGGGTTGATTGGCATATAATAGGCGTCGTAGGTGAAGCGCACTTTCGCATAAAAGTTATCGCCATTGTAGCCTGTATTCACACCTGCCGATGCGGCGAATTCCGTGTTGAAGGAAGTCTGTCGACCCGAGTCGCTTTTATAAATATTCAGCGCCACTCCCGACCCGGCCAGGATAAACGGTGAAAAGAAAATCGCTCCACCGCGTGCGGCAACATTGATCCCATAGCCCGGCATGATCAACAAACCCGGCGCTTGAAGGTAATACAAACCCGCTTGTTTGCCATAGGTCTCTGCATGGTCATGTTGCTCGGGCACGAAGCGGGTTTCGGTCCCCAACGACCGATAGAAGGGCTCGGCCCGGATAAGAAAGGAGCCTGCGGTCTTGCGTTGAAGTTCATTTTGAAAATACGCCGAGCGAAGCGAATAGCGGTGTGCATTGAAAATGTAAATAGCCTGAACGCCCAGGCGCAACATGTGCACGTCGGGTTGGCTGACGTAGGTGTCGCCCTCGGCCGTCGAGATCATGCCCTTGCTGTCGCTATAGAAAGCGCGGAAATAAAACTTCCGCATCGTGTAGCTCCCCGATATTTTGAATTGCTTCAGGCTTTCATTCTGCGCGTTGAAGATCGTGGACTTGCCCGTGGAGAATGTTGCGTCGAAATCGATGATTTTGTAGGTAAGGCCAAAGCCAACGATGTCGTTTGCATTGTTGAACTTCCCGCTGAAGGGCGAATCGCTGGTGCGTTTGGAGCCATACGTGAGAGAATTGCTTTGCGCGCCATAAATCAATCGGACATCGTTGCGCAGGCTAAAGATGCCGATGTAGGTGGGATCTGCATCGCGCGCACCCGTCACTCCTCCCCTACGGCCATGACTCTTCGGCTGCGCGGAACACACCGTCACAGTCACGAAAAACAGAAACCAGTAGCTGTATTTCATGCGACCTTTTTTATACCCTTAAGTTAAGGATGAATCGGCAACTACCGCGCGGCTTCTAATGCTTGCTCCCTGGATTCTGGGCTCTGATTTCTCAAAGCTCGACGGCCAGCAACTCACCCGCTAACTTATGAATCCCTATTTCCAATTTCTTCAACTGTTCCGGGCGTGGTTTTTTTCTTCCGGTCGCATAGTGATTAATCTGGCGTTGGTTGATGCCGGAGAGTCTTTCCAGCGCAGCGTTGGTGAATATGCCTTTGAAGTAGTTGAGGAAACTTTGGCTGTCGTACTTGTAGATCACAACATACTCTTTGTTCTTTAGCCAATCAGGAACTTCATTGTGTTTAACGTAGAGTTTAAGACCTTCCTTCAAATTCTTCTTTGCCTCCGCCACAGTCTCGCCGGCACCATACACGCCTGGAAATTTTTCAATCCAGGCACCATAGTCTTCCGGGCCTTTTGAAATAATCGCTCTAAGCTTTCTCATGTTTTTTTTTATTTATTACTGAACAGAACCCGTCTAAAGCCCCATATCTTTTACAATCCTCTTTCGCAACCCTTCGGCTATTTCTCTCGCCCCATGAAACGGAACCGGATATCGAACACCATCTTTTCATAAATATAGTGGCTCCCCTCGGCCCCCACCCAAATCCACCCACTCCGACGAATCCGTCTATGGAATTCTGAATATTTCATAGCTAACGGGTTAAAAGATCAACTTGCGAGGACCCAACAAAGGTAGTAAAATTACTACCTTTTAAAGGCTACCTCCTCAAAAAAAGAATCGCCCAAAACAAAAAAAGACGCAAAGTCCACCTTGCGCCTGCACTTGCGTCTGATAGAACGCATTAAAAATCATTTTGATAAGCGTGCCTATAAACAACGCACCGCCTGATGCCCAGTGGCTTCTAACTCCTGGCGCTAACTCACACTGCCTGCCATTCGTTAAAAACTCTTCGTACTATCGCTACCATCAGCCTTTTTCTCCTTCGGCATCGGGCATTCGATCTTCCATTCGCGCGCCAGGAAAAGTGTTCCCTCTTTTGCGCTTTTCACCACGTCGTTAAGCTTCTTGCTGAATTTACAGCCGATGTCCACATAGCGGTATTTCGCGCCATCGACAATGAAATTGAAATGACAAGTGTTGCTGGCCTTGTGGGTTTTCATACAAATGAATTCAACATTATCGCCCTGGTCGGCACGAAACGAAGCCAGCACGATAAACAAAGCGACAGGAACAAGGCGGATCAGGAAGGATCTCATAATGGATTGGGATGGGCATTTAATTCTGTAAAGGTAAAGACAACCGCCCAGCCACAAAACAAAAAAACCTGGGGTTGCCAGGTTTTTTTGTTTGTATAACGATCGTTTCGGATCAGTATCTGTAATAATCCGGTTTGAAGGGGCCCTTCACATCCACGCCAATGTATTTGGCTTGAGTGGGGGTGAGTACGTCCAGTTCAACGCCGATCTTTTTCAAGTGGAGGTTAGCCACTTTTTCGTCCAAATGCTTAGGCAGCATGTACACCTCGTTCTTGTAGTTCTTCGTGTTTGTCCAAAGCTCCAACTGTGCCAGGGTTTGATTGGTGAAGGAGTTCGACATTACAAACGAAGGGTGACCCATCGCGCAGCCGAGGTTCACCAGGCGGCCTTCGGCCAACAGGATGATTTCGCGGCCGTTGGCCAGCGTGTAGATGTCCACTTGAGGTTTGATGGTATCCTTCTTGCCATTCTTGTTCAACCAAGCCACGTCGATCTCGTTGTCGAAGTGGCCGATGTTACACACGATGGCTTTGTCTTTCATGCTTTCGAAGTGACGTGACTGGATGATACCGAAGTTACCGGTAGCCGTCACGATGATGTCGGCTTCTTTGGCAGCGTCGTCCATTTTCTTCACGGCATAACCGTCCATAGCGGCTTGCAGCGCGCAGATGGGGTCGATCTCCGTTACGATCACGCGTGCACCGGCACCGCGCAGGGAAGCGGCAGAGCCTTTACCCACGTCGCCGTAGCCGGCTACGACCGCTACTTTACCGGCGATCATCACGTCGGTGGCGCGACGGATCGCGTCTACGCAAGATTCTTTACAACCGTATTTGTTGTCGAATTTCGATTTCGTTACCGAGTCGTTGATGTTGATGGCCGGCAGGGGCAACTTGCCATTGTGCATGCGCTCGATGAGGCGGTGCACACCGGTGGTGGTTTCTTCGGAGATACCACGGATGCCGGTTACGAGTTCGGGGAAGCGATCCAGCACCATGTTGGTGAGGTCTCCACCGTCGTCGAGGATCATGTTCAAGGGCTTGCCGCCTTTGAAGGCATGGAGGGTTTGTTCAATACACCAGTCAAATTCCTGTTCGTTCATCCCTTTCCAGGCATATACCGGAATACCGGCAGCGGCGATCGCGGCGGCGGCATGGTCTTGCGTGGAGAAGATATTGCAGGAAGACCAGGTCACTTCAGCGCCCAGCTCAACAAGGGTTTCGATGAGCACAGCGGTCTGGATGGTCATGTGGAGGCATCCTGCGATGCGTGCATCTTTCAATGGCTTCTGCTTGCCAAATTCCTCACGGAGGGCCATCAAACCGGGCATTTCAGCTTCCGCCAGTTTGATCTCTTTGCGACCCCATTCAGCCAGGGAGAGGTCTTTTACCTTAAAAGGGAGTTTTTTCTCGTCAACAGTCATTTTATTTGATTTTTTGCTTTAATAGACCTCCAAAAGTACGATAAAGGTTTTTAAATAACTACATGCCCCGGCAGGCAAAGGCCTATAAGTTTAGGGCGCGGCTTTTTGAGCATTTAATGGCCATCCAAGGCCCGCTATTTTTTTAAAGCCGGCGGTGGGCAGGCTCGAACGATATTGGAAGGGGTGCTGTTATTCCAAAAATCATAACCAATAATCTTATTTACGCTAACGAATGAAAACCATTATAAAGCCGGTTATCCGGGTCGACATTGTGTCGGATGTTGTTTGTCCCTGGTGTTATATTGCGCCCTAAAAAACGCGAAACAAATCCAATCAACCCTAGATAAATCCAATCAACCCTAAGATAATCAGGGGTTTAAACTCTAAATAATCTGGGAGTTTTAACCTAAATAAACCTGACAAACCCTAAGATAATCTGGGCGTTACCCTCAAATTTGAAGTAATAGTGGGCATAAGCTGTATGCGTTATTCTTTTTATGGCTGCTTGAGACTCTTTCCAACATCGCGGCAAATTTCGTGGTATTCGGTGTTGGCAGAGTTTGAGGATGATATTGCGTAAATGGGATGTGCCTGCCAGGTAACTTCCCAAGTCATTCCTGGGCGTGGACACGATTAGCCTTTTGAATCTCTTGGAGTGAGAAAAGGTTTCGAAGAAATGCAAAACTTGTTGATGCCTTCCCGTTGTTCGGCAAACGTCTACATCAGACGTATACGCCTCCATCGATAACAGGCGGCAACACAAAGTTATCTTTTAGAAAAATTTGAATGGAGGCGAAGTTAATGGGGTAATCGAGCACAGTGATATCATAGATATCGGCGGTCTCCGGTATTCATTTGAGATCTAATCTAGGCGCTGCTGTTGACTCCTACATTATGATTCGATTTACTGTGGGAAAATCGAGTTACACAGAATTCAGCTGAAGTCGGTCAAACTGTCTGATTCAGTTAGCTGGCCGCGTAGCCCTGATTGTCCAAAGTCGGCCTTAAGATGCGGCCTTGATTAGCGGAATCCATACAACATCAAGATGATTCCTTCCGCCCAAGGATAGGAGTAGTCACAACGTTCCTTATGGTGTGATACTGAGAGTAGCTCATCGACTGCCACCATGCTAACGATATCTTCTGTGCAATGGCCGTGTCGGGCAAGAAGCTACTCTCAATCTAACTCTCCAGATAGTATTAAAAGCCCCATCGCGACATAATGTCCGGTGGGCCCGGGAGTTGATCACAAACCTTTTCTCTGGTCGACGGGCACATTCCGTTGTTTACCTACAGGATTATGTTAATAGCATAACCCTTGAAAGCCCTCTGAGACCTCCGATTCAACTTCCACACTTGCTGTGCATACTGAACGGCTTCTAACCTGACTTGCGATCCACCATGAAAATCCTCAATCGCCGAGCATCCTAGTACGGAACTACGTTGTGGATAGAAATCAAGATGACTTTGGCGAAATCGTTGTGGGGGGGGTTAAGGTACCCTCGCTTTAAGAGATTATTTTATTCGCTTTTCGTATAAAAAACTGCCTTTCCTATTAGGAGATGGAGTTTTTTTCAGTTTCTTCTCAACAACAAGTTTCTTCAGGACTCCAGAAGTAGCAGAACTACTTAGACGCACGCTGTACAAATCCACGCATTTTCCTGTTATTTCTAGAACCGACCTCGGTTTTTCCAAGTAGTCGGTATGTAATAATTCTATAATGGTAGCGGTTGTCGCGGGGCGATTTTTTTTTCGATGAAGTAGACTGAAGTCTGTGTTGAGTTTAAGAGGGAATTCAAACCTAAGAAGTTCGTCTGGATACTTACCGAGTGCAATAGCTATGGCTTTGATCGTATGCATATTAGCAGCGTGCCTGCCATTTTCAATTCGCGAGATTTGATTCACTTCCATTTTAGACTCCGTTGCCAACTGATCCTGCGACCATTGCTTCTCTTCCCGCAGACGCCGGACGTGTTTTCCAAAAGCCTTTTGAAATTCTTTATCCTTATTCCTCACTCAGGGCAAACTGCGCCCCCTTAATGGTTAGTTTATTATCAAATTTGTATATAAACTGATTATTCTATATTTTTGATAGAGTTTAAAGAGAACCAAAAAACCGAAGGCATTCTTATTGGCGATGCCTGAGAAACACCGCGTAGGTCACAATGCCCAAATTTGAATCCATTTGATCGGTTGAGTTTCCCTTCAAGAAAATAAGCCCAGCGAAGAGGGGCCTTCAGATTTTTCGTTACATGATTTCGAGTCGTTAGCGGCATATTCCATTCTCCGTATGAAACAACGTTGAAAACTAGTTAACCCAATTTTGGACAAATTGTCCAGACCAATTTGATTATCGACTGTGAATGTTCAGGATTTCTCAGTCAATTTAAGAAGGTAAGACCACCTGAAAACATAATGTCATTCCGCGCCATTGGGCTTTACAGTAGTTTTCGTTAGGATTTTTTGGAAATGACAGGAGTCATTTGATAATTTTAGAGTAGATGCAGCTGCAATAGCTCCATAGCGCTTTTAGAATAAAGCTTTTGATTCATGAAATCACGATTTTTAGCTCAGATGACCATAGAGGAATTCAAAATTCTTTTGAGAGAAATTTTGAAGGAAGTATTGGATGAAGAAAAACGAACTGGTCTGGATACCGATAGCTTATTAAACACTCGGGAGGCTGCCCTTCTGTTGAATCTAGAGGTCACAACTTTATACGACAAAACTTCTCAACGATTAATACCACATTATAAGCGCGGTAAAAAAGTATTGTTCAAAAAGTCCGAGTTGCTTGCATGGATTGAGGCAGGAAAAGTTGCAACTACACAAGATATCCAAAAAGATGCTTCCCAACATATTTGGAAGAGAATGCCCTGATTATTTCCCGCCAGTGAGGGTTTTGTATTTTCCAAGCCTTCCGCGCGGCTAATGGTCGCTGGTATTGGGGTTGCCCCTAGTCATAAGGTTGCCAAAGCACATATCAACACAATAAGAACTTTGGGTGGAAGAAAGGAAAATCCAAATAAAAATCAAGCCTAACGGATTAACTGTTGTCGCCATTCGTCAAAGGATTTTTGAAGTGCACTTAAAAATGCGTTGCTCTCTTGCGCCCCTGATATAGCATACTTTCTGTTAAACACAAAAAATGGTACGCCACGAACACCTACTTGCCTGGCCTCATCAATATCTGCTCGAACATTGTCGGCATAACTTCCGTTTTCCAATGCTGTTTGCAAAGCATTTGTGTCCAGTCCTATCTCTTTTCCCAGCTCAATGAGTGTTTGATAATCATCTATGTTCTTTCCATCGGTAAAGTACGAGCGGAATAATATTTCTTCAGCTTCATTTTGTCTATTGTCTTGCTTTGAAAAATGCGTAAACCTGTGAGCATTAAAACTGTTCGCAACAACGGATCTTTCAAAATTATAAGTCAGACCTACTTGTCTTGCCAATTGCTTTACGTGGTCATTCATCCCTTTCGCCTGCTCGATACTCATGCCTTTATGTTCTGACAAAAATTGATGTATATTTTTATCAATTCGTGTTTTAATTTCTGGGGCGAGTTGAAAGCTCTTCCATATTACTTGCACTTCGTCTTTATCCGGAAATTGCGATAATGCATTTTCAAATTTTCGTTTTCCAATATAACAGAATGGACACATCACATCGCTCCATATCTCAACTTTCATTTTATCTTCCATATCTGACCTGCTGTTAATTCTTTTGCGTTCTTCCCGGTTGGCCTTGAGCCATCGTGAACACGAATAATAGGATGTACTTCACAACATCTTTGATTTGACTTCCTTTTTTAGCAAATGTATGTACTTTTAATATACATTAGTAACTCCTATACTACAGTATGTCGGTATACTGTAGTATATCACTAGTAATACAGCAAAAAATTGAGAAGCTTGAGTTTTACATCATCGCCGTCGCATTGACAGAAGAAGAAAGGGCAAAAGAATTCAACGAGTTAAATTCAACGGGTTCACTTTATTCAAATCAAATAAAGGTGGGGAATGGTTTGGGGAGATTCGATGCCCTTGACCACTTTATTTCGCGAGGATGTGACCAGCGCAAATTAAGTGATTGGGTGCTGGTGCATATTAAGTACAGGAAAAACGGTAGTGAAGTTATTTTGACAGATGGTAGCCATCAAGCCATTGCCTATGATATTGAAGTGATTGATGATGTATACGTTGTGGGAGTTGAAAGAAATGCAGACGGTAAAGATGTACCGAAATACTGGAAAAACGGTAGTCCAATTGTTTTGAACCAAGGATCGAGCGCCACTGGCACGTTGGGTATTCTTGTTCAATAAGAATTGCCTCTGTAACGTGGACATTTTGCTACCCTTGACCACTTTGTTTCGTGAGGGTGTGATCACCTAAAGTTATTTTATGAGGATCATGCCCTATACAAGTATAACTTCCTCAATGTCAAAGGGTGTGATGGTCAATTTGTCGCGGAACCGATTGATTGTGTTACGAAATAAGGTAGTCACCGAAAAACGAAATGAAGTGGTCAACGACCTCGGAATTTCTATTTTAGCAGGTGAATTTGTCGGTACGTATAGTGTTCACGGGGTGATTTTGCGGCGCGGTTGAGTCTCCCTTCATGAAAATAAGCCCATCGGAAAGCGCCCTCAGATCTTTCATTACGTGATTTTGAGTCGTGAGCGGCTTATTTCATTCTCCGCATGAAACAACGTTGGAAACTAGTTTAACCCAATTTTGGACAAATTGTCCAAAGCAATTTGATTATCGACGTGATTGTTCAGGATTTTCTCAGTCAATTTAGGAAGGTCAGACCACTTGAAAAATAACGTCATTCCGCGCCATTGGCTTTACGGTAGTTTTCGTTAGGATTTTTTGGATATGACCGGAGTCATTTGATAAGTTTAGAGTAGATGCAGCTGCAACAGCTCCATAGTGCTTTTAAAACAAAACTTTTGATTCATGAAATCACAATTATTAGGTCAGATGACCATAGAGGAATTCAAAATTCTTTTCAAAGAAACTTACAATGAAGTATTGGAAGAAAAACGAACTGGTCTGAATACCGACAGCTTATTAAACACTCGGGAGGCTGCCCTTCTGTTGAATCTAGAGGTCGCAACTTTATACGACAAAACTTCTCAACGGTTAATACCACATTATAAGCGCGGCAAAAAAGTATTGTTCAAAAAGTCCGAGTTGCTTGCATGTGGAGAATCCGAAGTGGCTGACCATCTTTTTCCGTTTTGCCCTGACCATCAATTTTCAGATGACGTGACCACCCAATTCCGCCACCATTTGACCAGAAACGAGTCTAGCAATCAAGGGGTTCGAAACCTAGGCGAAGTTCAAGTCCCTCAGGTAACTTTAGCTGGTCACGCCCTCCTGAAACAACGTGGTCAATGGGGTCGGAATCTCCACGCTATGGGCGGCAAATCAATTTCGAAACCCATTCAATATTTCCAGGAACCAGGTGATGAGAGCTGCCAAGATTAAGTCGAAAACCACTTACCATAAGGTGGTCGAGGACCTTGTGACTCTCGGATATTGCAGATACAAGCCGTCGTATCATCCTTCTCGACGAAGCGAGCTATTCATATTGTTTAAACTTGGAGTTATACAATATGACTAAAGGATAAGCTGGAGGTAGGATGAGGAACTAGTTAAGTATATCCAATCCATTAAACTATTTAGCGTCGCCTATTCAAAAAAAATAATACGCGTTAAGTCTTGATTATAGGTAGGTTGTTTCCTATATTAAGTGAATGGAGCCCATCGCGCTGTTTCGCAAGAAACACGATGATGGGTTTCTTTATGTCAATTTCGGAAACTCTTCCATCTATAATGATTGTACTGTAATTAGCGAAACTCTTAAGAGGGCTACGAAGCCGGCTGTAGAACTTCAAGTGTCGGAGAAGTGGATTGTCGAATGGGAGCGGTAGCCAACCGTAATCAGAACTCCGAAAACAAACCATGGGATACCTAATCCAATGAACAACAATAGGGAGATCTAACGACTCAAGTTTAACGTACGGCGGACAGATACTTGCGTATGACAAAGGAAGTCTATTCAGGCAAACAGAGCGAATGCGAAGTGAAAAAATAAAAAGAAGAAAGACCTAAGGCTGTTAGCCGATGTCGCATTTCAAGAAAGTTTTTAAAAAATATGAGAGTCATGCCTTTAGTCCTGTAGACACAAATAAAACCCTAACAAATATGAAAGCAAAACTTGTACTTCAATTAGCAATTAAGATTACTTTCCTAGTTTTTCTATTTGCATCTATCGGTTCATTCGCGCAGGAAACCTATACAGAGAATGTCAGATTTGTACACACTGGAGCAAGTTCCAGCAACCCCAAATTCTATAATCAAACAGTCTTCCCAAAAAACGGATACTATGCTATAAGTGTTGATTATTCGCCTGACGGACAATCAGGGTGTGGCTGGTGTTATCCAAACGATAGAAATCAAGGTACACCGAAAATAAACAATTATGGAGAGAGTGTGACACTTAGTACAAAGTGCGATGGGTTACCATGTAACTTCTATTACGCCATTACTTTTAAAAAGTACTTTTTTGACGAAACATTAATTAAAATAACAAAGGACAATGAGGAAAATTTATCTTCTAATATTTGGGCCGAGAATACGGGTGGTAAAGAAATTGAATTAATCTATAAGGTGGAAACATATGACCCGGGTTCAGCTAAGTATACAAGTAGAACATCATCCGTAAAAATTCCTGGATTCTCAAAGACTCGACTAATCCCTCGCTATAAGAGGATTGACAATACATTAAGAGAAGATTTTCTGACAGCTTTATATACAAAATGAAATCGGGCACGCCCATTCCGGGAAGAGGGGGCTGGAGATTCTGCTACCCGTGAACACCTAATTCCGCGGAGGTGTGAGCAGTGATAAGTTAACTTAGGATTCCAGACGGCACATAGATTGCAATTGATTAGTAGCCAACGAGGCAAGTGGTCAATTGATTGCGGAATCAGTTGACCGCACCCGCGGAATGGATTGATCATAGGCTCGCGGAAAAAAGTGTTCACAGGTCCCGGAATCTCCACTATATCGTCAAACCGGTGGAATTTGACAATTTCGCACAGACCGTCATTGATTTGGGGCTGTATTGGGTGGTATTAAACAAATTTCCGCACTAAATACCTGGCCAGCACGCATTTTCATTATTTTCTGAACTTCGAAGTTTTATAACCCCGCTGTCCAGTTCTCTGTCACAGTGGTTTCAAAATCTTGATGATGGCTTAATTTTGATCACCATGGATACAGTCCTAAGAATACTGATTATCGAAGACGTTCAAGACGATGTTATTCTTATAAAACACGCCCTTAAAAAGGACGGCATTCAATTTGAAATGGTGCAAGTAGACTCTCAAGAATTGTTTGTCAATGCCTTGCAAGAGTATGGCCCGCATGTCATTTTATCAGACCATTCTTTGCCCCAATTCAATTCCATGGAAGCTTTGAAGATTTGCCGGAAGCAGGGTCTGAATATTCCCTTTATTCTTGTTACCGGCACCATGTCGGAAGAATTCGCTGTCAGCTGTCTTAAACTAGGAGCCGATGATTATGTGTTGAAACTAAACCTCACCAGACTTTCATCCGCCATAGTCAACGCCCTCAAACAAAAAAAGGCAGATTCAGAACGAAAGGAAGCGGAGAGAGCATTGCAACGACAAAACAAGGAACTTGTAAAAATCAATGAGGAGTTAGATAAATTTGTTTATAGCGTTTCGCACAATCTAAGAGCCCCCTTAACATCCGTTCTTGGACTCGTAAACATTGGACGTCTCGAGGATGGCAAGAAAGATGATTCGTTTCAACCCCTGTTCGATATGATGGAAAAGAGCATTCGGAAATTGGATGCCACGCTGAAGGAAATCCTGGATTACTCCCGCAATGCGCGCAGCGACATCAATATTGAAAAGGTTGATCTTGCTTCGATCATTCAAATATCTTTGGAGAGTTCAGAATTTATTGAGGGATATGACCAAGTAAAAAAAGAAATCTCCGTTCGCAACGATGAGATAGCCTTCTACTCCGATAGCCATCGCCTGGGGGCTATTTTTGATGACCTCATATCCAATGCTATCCGGTATCGCGACATTTACAAAACCCAATCGAGGTTGGCAATTGAAGTTGAAATAACTGAAAGCACTATGCATATTTTTTTTAAAGACAATGGTGTCGGCATAGCAGAAGAACTTGTTCCTAGAATCTTCGAAATGTTCTTTAGGGCAACCGAAAAAAGTGAAGGGGCGGGCCTTGGTTTATACATTGTAATGGAGATGACAAAAAAACTTAGTGGGACAATTGAGGTACAATCGATCTTTGGAGAAGGCACTGCGTTCCATTTGATAATTCCAAATGTGATCAACAAACAGATCTATGATACCCAATAGCCTCAAGGGCTTTACGAGGTCTTCGCTGCACAACGCTATAAGTTGATAAGAAAGAGGCACAAGGGTTCGACTGTTTCATAGTCACTTATTAACAACTACTCTATGTGGAGATTCCGAGTTGGTTGACCACTTCATTTCGTGAGGGTGTGATCACCGTAAGTTAAGCATGGATTCAATGGTGTTGGGACGTAACTTCAAGATAGTCAATACGAGGTGTGGTCAATCCCTCGTGGAATAAATTATTCGATGGTCCGGAAAGTTGTGGTCACAGGAGTACGAAACCTAGTGGTCAACCACCTCGGAATCTCCACACTGGCTCGTGAAATGAAATGGTCAACTACCCGGAATCTCCAATCAGCAAGAAAGTCGGGCTAATTCAAAAAAATAGAAAAACCCCGACTTTCAATCCGGGGTTTTTAAAGGACCAAAGATAAGGACCCATACGTTAGACTTTAGCCCTTCGGGGCTAAATATAACACAAGCCAACTAGACATTAGAGGACATGTATGTTACTTAGCTTTTTTTTGACAAAGGGAATGTATGCCGGCAAAAAAATCCAACCTGTATTATTTCCAATGTCCGCTATTCATTTTCCAATTTCGCCTACGGGATGGCCTTTGTCACTTTTATAGTTTGAAATTCCGTTAGCAAAACGAGTTAGTCCTTTGATCCATCAGGTAGTAAGCAACCTGCGATGCCACCAGGAACGCAAACAATACGCCTTGTGAATGTACGATCAAAGCACTATTACCACCTTTGTGAATCAGCTTTTCACTGCAACACATCCCTCCCATCAAAGCATTGACTTTAATCAATGTTCTAATTGATTATTTTCAATCTCAATTAGTCAAAGACGGCCTAAATTTGCATTCAATTTATACTAAATCGAGGTTTTTTATGGACACCTTTTGTGATCAAGTGATAACTGCGATCAAGGCTGCAGAAAACGAGGGTGAATTAATAAAAGTTATTAGCTATTCTATGTCACGGCTCCGGCTGGTGAAAAATTCCAATCATGAATTCAGTTACATCATAAGCATAATTCTCTCACTTCGAAACACTGACTTAACAAATCTTTCTTTGCAAACCCGCCACAACATTAAGCTTGCAATTGCTATTTTCGGGCAATTCCAGAAGGAAAAATCGGAACACATTTCCTGATCAATTACCGCATCAATGCGGCATTTCGGACATACTGTTTCTCCGCAAGATCAAATCGGCTTCGGACGAGAAAGAGATGGAAAATGTCATTGAGCGTTCGATTCAACGTCTGAAATTAAAAACGTAAATAGCCATCTATTTAACCTTGTTCTTATCATTTTTCTGGACAGGATGATTTGAAAAAAATACTGCTTCTATATATAGCTTTGCTACTAGCAGCTCCAGTTGAAATGCTTTTATTCATCGGCCGTCTTCTTTGCCTTCTCCCTACCGGCGAGATCTCTACAAATAGACTGTATCAAATATTATCCAAGGTACTGTTTTAATGCCTTGCTCCTTGAAGTTTGCCGGAGTCTGCGGATACCTTTTTCCTTTATTTGTCTTACACGTTCACGGGTAAGGTTGAACATGTCTGCAATCTCCTCAAGGGTCACGGCTGGCCGACCATTGAGGCCATAATAAAGCGATATGACATCGGATTCCCTTTGAGTCAACGTGGCAAGGGAACGTTGCACATCCTGCTGTAACGAATTACTGATCAGCGTTGAATCCGGTGTCTCCTCCGAATCATTCTCCAATATGTCAAGCAGACCGTTCTCCTCTCCCTGTACGAAGGGGGCGTTGATAGAAGCTTGCCGGGTTCCCATTTGCACGGTATCCCTGACTTCTTCCGGTGCGATCTCCAGAACCTCGGCAAGTTCCTCAGCGGAAGGGTCGCGTTGGAATTTTTGCTCCAGCGCGGAAAATGTCCTGTTGAGTTTGTTCAGAGAACCAATCCTGTTCATAGGAATCCGGACAACCCTGGACTGTTCGGCAACGGCCTGCATGACCGATTGCCGGATCCACCATACTGCGTAGGAAATGAATTTGAAGCCCCGCGTTTCGTCAAAGCGCATGGCGGCTTTCACTAACCCGATATTGCCTTCGTTGATCAGATCCCCTAAAGACAAGCCGAGATTTTGATATTGCTTGGCTACGGAGACTACAAATCTGAGGTTGGCTTTTACCATCTTTTCAAGGGCGGCCTGGTCACCTGCTTTGATACGCTGAGTCAGTTTCACCTCCTCGTCGGCCGTAATAAGGTCAACTCTCCCGATCTCTTGTAAATACTTATCCAACGATTGGGTTTCGCGGTTAGTGATCTGCTTCGTGATTTTAAGTTGCCTCATGGTTCTTTCTCCGAGTTTTTGGAATAAACACTATAACCGCTTGAATAATTCGGCCCTTCTCTTTGTAGGCGCTTCTTATGGTCTTTGAAGTTTCCGGAACATACCGATGGCGATGTCCATATTCTGTTCCGCTTTTTCGGAAGTATCCTCCAACCTGGCTTGATCGAGGGTCTTATCCATGGCCTGGATGAATCGCTGAATGATATGGCCATTGATGTTCTTGGACTTCAGCCGCTGGATCGAATGGCGAATGATATTTTCGATCTCTTTCTCGTCCGAAGCCGACTTGATCTGGCTGAGAACGGTTTGTCTGAAATGCAGCATAGGGTCTTCGGTGAATAAAGTATTAAGCCATTTTGGTTACCGATACCAGTTCCTCTTTGCGATAGAAACCACTGTCTAACTTCGCCTTTAGCTCATTGAATGCGGTCAGGGTTTCATCTACATCGGATAGCGTATGGGAAGCCGTTGGAATAATTCTGAACATAATAACACCCTTGGGCACAACAGGATAAATTACTACCGAGCAGAATATCCCATAATTCTCTCGCAGATCCATGGCCATGTTGGCAGCCTCGCCCACACCGCCCTTAAAGAGCACGGGTGTGGGTGGGGTCTGTGAATCACCGACGTTAAAACCATTTTCTTTCAGACCCGATTTAATGGCTTTCATGATCTTTTTAAGGTTAGCCCGCAGCTCCGGCTTTGTCCTGAGAAGTTCCAGGCGCTTCAGCGTGCCGATGACCATTGGAAGGGGTAAACTCTTGGCATAGATCTGTGACCGCACGGTGTAGCGAAGGTACTTGAGCACGCTCTTATCGCCCGCGACGAAGGCACCTATGCCGGCCATCGATTTTGCAAAGGTCGCGAAGTACAAATCGATCGTGGGTTGAACGCCTTGCTCTTCACCAACACCGGCACCGGTGGCGCCCATGGTTCCAAACCCATGCGCGTCATCCACCATAAGCCTGAAATTATATTTCTTTTTCATCTCAACTATCCCTTTCAGGTCGCCCATCTGGCCGGACATTCCGAAAACACCCTCTGTTATAACCAGGATTCCCCCACCGGTCTCATTGGCTAACTTGGTTGCACGCTGCAATTGTTTTTCCAGACCTCCCATATCATTGTGGGGAAAAACGAAACGTTTGCCCATGTGCAAGCGGACGCCATCAATGATACAGGCATGAGATTCCGCGTCGTACACGATGACATCCTTGCGGTCGACCAGCGCGTCAATAATGGAAAAAACACCCTGATATCCATAGTTGAGAAGCATAGCGTCTTCTTTCATGACAAATCCGGCCAACTGCCTTTCCAACTCCAGGTGATGGACTGAATTTCCGGACATCATTCGGGCGCCCATTGGCGAAGCCAAACCATATTTAATGGACGCCTCAGCATCGGCCTGCCTTACTTCGGGGTGATTGGCCAATCCTAAATAATTGTTGAGGCTCCAGTTGAGTACCTCTTTTCCGTTGAACCACATCCGGGGCCCAATGTCCCCTTCCAGTTTGGGAAAGAAAAAATAGTCTTCGGGTAAATGGGCATACTTGGCGAGCGGCCCCGTTTCCATCTGTAGTTTTTCAAATAAATCTTTCATTCACTCTGTCGTATTAAAAATTATGCTCACGGGGGCAAATAATAGATGGCAGAACCGTATCGATCGATCGAGCTAGCTTAGGCCCTAAAAGGAATTTGAATTGACTCTTGCATTGATCAGCAAATGCGCTCCCGGTTTTCCTTCTGGATTTCTCTGAAAATGGCAATAGCAAGTTTGAGGTTGTTCTGTATTTCTGACGACAAGCCAGAGGCTTCCGTTGTCCCGAGGGAAACAATCATATTCATAATGTAACCGGTTTCGTTATAGGAATTCCGGTCTATCCGGAGCTGGGACATTGAATGACTAATCACCTTGATCAGTTCAGTTTCGTTTCTGGCTGCTTTAATCTCCGCGACAATTTCGTTGCAAAAAGCTTCCATAAATGCATTTTCTCTAATATATCGACTGCAATTTATGCCGCATTTCCTTATTTTATGTTGAACATAGTCAACCATTCCATTGACTTTAGTCAATGAGAATATTGATATATTGGAATAAATTGCCGCAAGACCAGCGAACCATGCTTAGAAACTTTTTGTCCGAGAACTTCCGGCTCAAAACAGACCAACTCTTTGAAGTCCTGACTGTAGAAGAACAGGACTCATTAATGGGATCTGGGGTCACGCATGAATACAAGAAAGGGGAGATCATTTTCCGTGAAGGGGGCATTCCAACCGGAATATTTTACATCAAGGCCGGAAGGGTGAAAAAATACAAGACCAACCCAAAAGGGAATGAACACATATTCTACCTCTGTAGCCAAGGAGAACTTCTCGGCTACCATGCTTTGCTGGGTGAAGAGTACTACATGGACTCGGCGGCTACTATCGAAATTTCGCTGATCACCTTTATCCCAAAAGATGGTTTTTTGAAGGTCCTTCGAAGCTCCACAACCTTTTCCAACGCGCTGTTAAAAGCACTGGGCCATGAGTTCAGTTTTTTCGCCAATAGCATCTCCAACCTGGCCACGAAGTCCGTGAAGGAACGCCTGGCATTTAATCTTCTAATCCTGGATGAAAAGTTCAAAAATAAGGACCTACCCCATGAAGGGAACGAGATCATTCTCTCCCGAACCGATCTGACCAATATGGTTGGGACGGCCAAAGAGACACTCGTAAGGCTTTTGCAGGAATTTATGCGTGCGGGGCTCATTGAGAAAACGGACAAGACTATTCGCATCCTTGACCGGAAAGCACTGGTGAAGGAAGCCAATTTGATGGGATCAAATACAAAGAAACTCTGAGCGCCGTCGCTATCAAAAGACTTGCAGTACGGTCAGGATCAGGTAAACAAGGATCATCATCAGTAATACACCGTACAAGATGAGGTCCACGCGGATGTAATCCCGGTATTGACGGAATAGGTTCTTCATTTTTTTGAACATCTGGCTTAGTTGTCTTTTTGTTTAGTATGATGGTCAGAATATTTTCTCCCAAAGGTGCAAGGCACCGTTGTAAAGATCATCCACCAACCTGAAGCTTTGAGGAACAATCGAGAAGGGGCTATGGTAAGTGGCCAGTCTCACCCCCAGCGGAAGACCGGCAAGCTGTTCAACAGTGTGCATGGAATAGGTATCATAGAGCCGGGGATCAAGTTGGACCCGGTCGTCGATCCTATTGGCAAGGTCAACATTTTCAAAGAACGGATTAAAGAAATAGAATGCGTTGAAGTCCCTGAAATCAACGGAAGTGATGTTGGCATGGATGTATCTGGTATTGGTGATGTCATAGGAGGAGCAAAGTTTTCGGGATAATTCTACCAAATCCGACCGTTGCTCGACGCCCGTAAATTGGCCCTTGGTGCTGGCAGCGCCTACCATACAAAATTTACCGGCTCCTGAGCCAATATCCAATACCCTTGAACCCGGCATTCCGGCCAGGAACTCGGATGCGGTTTTGGCAACAGAAACCGGTGTCCAATGTTTCGGGGACAAACTGCTGATATTCTGGGGATAGATTGCGTTAAAATCTTCGTCGGTTATATCAATATTTAAACGAATGAATTCGAAGATCATGTGACGGCTGCTTATTGAAAGTAATCAAAGCTAGGACTGATCCGTGATTTGTCCCTTGATACATCTCAATTTGCGCATTGATCAAAATCAATCATCATCCTTGAAGATAACGAAAATGAACCTCATGCCGAACACGGAGGAAGGCCTGATACTTTTAATGCCTGGAGTGCCCTGAAGATTGGAAACAAGCGGATAGGTAATTAGATCCTCAATGATTTTGGAGTTGCCTCCCAACTCCGTGTAGATGAGCGCCTGGTTTTTGGAACGATCTGGAAGTTTTGACATTCCAATTTTACGGCCACAACAGAGATTTTTTTTTACAGTGAACAATCTACTATTCAAATCACAATGGCGACTTACCTGGTCAAGCAATGCGAGGTCATTTTCAGAAAGAAAGAATGATCCTAAACGGTTACGGGCAGTAGCAAATAATTAGCTTGAAAAAACCAGTGGGCAAACGTTATTTCTTAAGGGTGTCACACTCGACGTTTGCTATCCGCAGAGGCCATGCGTTTTGAACCTTGATGTCCTTATTGAACAACCACCTTTCCGCTCATCAATACACCATTGACACGGACTTGGATCACGTAAAAACCACTTGCCAAATTGGAAAGCGTTATTTTGTTTGGAGAGGGTTGGTCTGTTTTCGCAGCACTCAGATCTAAGGCTGTGAAGTTCTTCAGGATATCGACCAGTTCAAGTATTGAACCGGGATCGGCGCTTTCTATCGTGAGCGTTTCTCGTCCTACCGGATTTGGATATATTCTCAGATCACTCTCAAGATCAATTTTTGCGGAAACCAGTTTTGAATACGTGAACCTCCCGTCGTAGTCGGTTTGCATGATCCTGTAGTAGCTATTGCCACCATAGGGCGCGTGATCAACCCACTCGTATGATCGCGCAACATTGGTGGTGCCGGCGCCAGCCACGGTGTCAAGATCGACAAAGTTTTTAGCGTCAACCGTTCGTTGTACGGTAAAGAATTGATTGTTCTCTTCGGAGGCTGTCACCCATTTTAAATGGACCTTACCCTCGGAGGGAGTGGCTTCAAATGAAAGGAGTGTTATGGGAAGCACGACCGATGACGAAAATATTCTTGCATACGTCCTGTCGCCGGCGCTGGTGCCATCACCGTTGGTTGAGCTGATAACAATAAAAAAATCCACATCGCCGGTGTAGTTTGATGGCGTCTCCCAATCGAAGGTCCATGTTTTGGTGTTGCTGGGTGCCGACGTGCCACTCGGGGAATGACTCAGATATTCGCGGCCACCGCTTGTTTGCAACACCGTTAGCGGACTGGTGGCCGTCAGGCTACCAATGCTCGGGTCGCCAGGTCCGGCCCCCGAGGGCAGGGCCACCAGCTCGAAACCATACTTTGATCTTAAAGCATCGGCAAACGACAATTGAAGCGTGTAGTTTGTGCCTGGAGCGAACTGGCTTAGGGGTACCGTAGACGTGAGATGAATATTGTTCCAAAGGACCCCCGAAGTCGACAATGGAAAGGTAGTATGGCACGCCGTGCAGTTGTCGTTCCCCGGATCGTTTGCGTTTGCTGCGGGCGGCGCGCTGGTTGAAAAGGTGAAGGCTAGATCCGCGATGATGAAGACCACCACAACAACGGTTAACAGAGAGTTTTTCATTACAGAGAGTTTTACAAAGCAAAACTATACAAATTCAGTTTCCAGCGAATGCCTTCATGTAAAATTTAGGTAAATTCATGGATGGAAATTCCGACCCGCTTGACGACTTTATTCCGTAAGGGCGTGATCACCATTAGTTAGCAATCGTAAAACTAACTGTTGTTAGAACATAACTTCAAGGTGTTCAAGGCCAATGGATGGTCAATTCCTCGAGGGATGAATTATACGGTAGTACGGAATGTAGTGGTCACAGGCACACGAAATAAAGTGGTCAACCAACTCGGAATCTCCAGTGAAGGGCATCATAAGTTTAGACTTGGTGGCGTCGATATTCCAATGTAAAGTATTAAATTTTTCACACTTCTACTTTCAAGTGTTACAGTCATAAATTCCGCGGCATGGTTTCTATAGCCAAATGGTCTCACTAAACTAACAAACCAGTATTCCATTAAACCCTAACTTACATACGAAGACATGTAAAATAATTGAAGCGTTAGAATGTCGCCCCAGAAGTGACGTTAATAATGAGTTTCAAAAAACGAATCGTCTTTCTAAGCGAATCGGGTCTGCTATAGTGTAAAAAATGTCACTAGTACAATTCTACTATTTATCGTAGTACAATTCTACTACTGGTCTTAAGGAGAATTTTAGAAAGACACTAGGTGGCCTTAATGTTGATACAAGTTTTAGGTTTAATTCAATTATTCTTTCATTATGCACTTATTAAAGGTTTAAGCAATGGTGAATACGCTCTGCTTCATACAGGTGGCAATCCGGGAATCAAGACAATTGCCATCTTCCTTCCTCAATCAAAAAGGGGAATCGTTGTCTTTACAAACGGAGACAAAGGTGATCAATTATATGAGAAATTAATTGGAGAATCTTTTGATTTGGGGAAGGAGATTGTTAACAGAATGAAATAGAATTCTCCACCCAATCGTTCACCAGCCCAGGAACATTTTATTGCGATCCATCTGCTTAGACCTGCATCAATTTTACCCTTCCGTCGCCTTTGTAAAATGGCAACTTTTATATCAATTTTACCTTAACGAAAGTGGTTGAGACATGAAAGCTAAGGCTCTAGAAATTAAAACTATTCCAACCCTTACGGGTGATTCTGCTATCCGGTTTATGGAGCTCGTTGAAAGGAATCAAGATATTAGGATCCCTGAGTCTAAGTTGGAGGCCATGAGAAAACGTGCCGAACAGATTCTAAAAAAAGCTAAAATCTGATTGGATATGTCGATTAACGACTAAGTAACTGTGTAAAGTGGAGATTCCGAGGTGGTTGACCACTTTGTTTCGTACGCCAGTGACCACAACATTCCGGACCATCAAACAATTTATTCCGCGAGGAACTGACCATCTTTTGCATTGACTATCTTGAAGTTATGTCCCAACACGACTGAACCTATGCTTACTTAACTTATGGTGATCATACCGTCACGAAATCAAGTGGTCAAGGGGGTCGGAATCTCCACTTCACATCTCTTCACTTTAGTTCACGTTTTGCTGGGCAAATGCGGGGCTCCGTGTAATTTTTGTTGACAGCGGGGCAAATTTTACTTATAAAATATCAACCTGGAAGCCGCATTAACAGACGTTTACAGTTACCGTTGTTCTTGACCTAAGAAAGCCCCTTAAAGCTGGTAAATAACCCATAAGCTTAGGGTAGGAAAAGGAAGAACGATAACCGAAAGTATTTCCATTTTAGGTCGAGGCGAACCTGAAGAGAGATGAAGAGATTATTGAATTACTACCGAGCCTCGAATTTGCTTGCCTTTAAAGAAAGATTTGCTTCAAAACCACTGGAGACAATGGTCAATTGATGACGGAACTTGTGATCACTTGGCGGCGAAATTAGGAGGTAACAGGCTGACTAAAAGAAGTGGTCAACCTACGCGAAATCTTCAACCAAAGTCATTAAATCAAAATACATTAATCTTGTATCCTGACCCTTGTCCTTTGAGGTAAGAAAAATGAATCCATTTTTCTTATAAAATTCAAGAGAGGCACCATAAGCATCAACTGTAATATAGCGGCAACCAGTTCGATTGTTAGTGATGAATAGCTCTTTTATATAATCCAGGATGATAGTTCCGATTCCTTGCCCTTTAAAAGTATTTGAAACTCCTAACCTGCCAATTTTCATTGCCGGATGGCTATTGAAACTTTTACCTGTTGCGAGCTTAAACAGCTTTTTCCACTGGTTTCCACTGTCTACATCTTGCACTGTTATTTTATCATTTAACAAACTGAAGAATGCTATCAGTTCAGCTTCATTTTCCAGTATATACGTTACAGCCAGGAGCTTGCGCGCATAGCTTTTTGAATCATTTAGCAGAAAATCATTTAAATCTATATCGCCGCAATTGAAGGGCTTGAATTGATAATCCTGACTAAGTCGGATAAGTGACGATCCTGCAGGAAAAGGCATTTAGAACTTAGCAATGGCCTGCAAACTGGCAAAATTTTCACGGATTTTTGCCCGTTTGTTAGCGTCTAGGCGGATTACTTGAGCAATACTCGTCTTTGCAACGAATATCTCAGCATCCTTGCCCTTTAAAACTGGTGTTTCTTTAATTGGTTTTGCCATAATCACTGACTAAACGACAACAAATTTAAGAAAGTTTCGCCACCTCCACTATCTTGAAATCAATTAATTCCACCAATACTAAGTATTCCTTTACCATCTTCAAGATCGACAAATGCCTTTTTCAGTAAAAAAACGCCATTTTCAGGACAGCCCATATTGGCCTCCCGCAATACAAGGTGTAATTTGAAGATTTCGATTTCCTTGAAGTGAGCTAACCTGGAACTTCCGTGATGATTGACCACCTTATTTCGTTGGTCCGTGATCACCTTTTTTGGGACATACGGTAGTCTCTCGCCTTGTCCGTTCCGACGGAATGATGGATGCGGCTCCTCATGAGGCTGTGGAAATTCCGAAGATCATCGACGGCTTGATTTCTCCGCATCACTAAGTTGCAGTACATATTTACCGGGATCGAAGGATACCAGATTATGAATGCAGCCAACCGGCATGTTCGATAGTGTGGCGTTGAGGGTGGCCACACCTGGGCAGGAGCCACGCCATAACGCATCGCCTTTTTTTTATCCACCTCAAAGCGGTACTCGGGCTGGTCGGCCTCCGTCATCCAGTCTATATCCACAACGCTTGGTGTATTTTCAACCAAGTGCTTTACTTGAGTGGGGAATCCAGTGTGATTGACCACCCCTGTCCGGAGTAAGGGTCAATGAAATCCGGAGCAAACTGTTGACAGCGGGCAAAAAGCGGCATCATCAGCCCATATTAACCTATCAGGTTAATTATACAAATTCGAGTTTAACGTATTGATTTATAGCGTACTATGGAATGTCTTTGATTTTCACTTCAGCAGGGTTGTCTATGGTCGCCCATTCCCAAAGAATCTCATAATACGCCTCACCACCTATAACTCTTGCGCCAGTCAATCCACCATCAACAGCAAGTAACTTGCAGGTACATTGCGCGAAATGATACGATCTTTTCGATTCAACGACATCCCCGCATCTTTTACATTTCGCCGCGTTGCGTATGAGGTTCATAATACTGATTTACAGTCTTTAATGCTGGTCTTTAACTCCCGCAATATTGCCATTTTACTACCCCGCGAATAACGAAAACATCAACTGCCCTGCTAGAACCAGCAAACTCCCTGTGTACATTTCACACGGCGGGAAAAATAGCGAATTTGGCATCAGGTGGGGCGTTGTTATCCTCTATTGTAAACAAAATGAACAACAAGCGCACGACTCAAAATCGTGACCGCCATTCCTTTTTTTGATTCTTACTAGCTGTAAATCAACACCTTAAGAAAAACATATTCTTATTCTCAACTAATTTGTCCGCAAATTGCACCGCAACATTTTCAGCCAAATTTGTTCTGGCATTTTGTGACGAAAGGCAGAGGCAACATCGGATCTGATTCGCTGGTCATTTCGTTGTGTTTGACAATCCCCTAACTTTTCATCACAGTGCTAAACAACATTTTTATGGAATTATTAAAGCAGTATCTGCCAGTCGTCACCCTGATGATAGGTTGGGCCCTATCCCAACTAAGTGACTTCTTCAAAGTAAACCGTGAAGACCGAAGGCGTATAAAAAAAACTATTTTTTATTTGCTTGAAGTAAGACACCAACTTGGATTTCTGACAGGGATCCACAAAACATTTAAGGCTAATACTCCCTTCTTAAGGAAAAAACTCGCAACTCAATTACCGAGCGATATATCCGATGAACAGTTTTTTCAGGCAATCTCGCCATTACTGACACTGATCGCAAAAAACAGGTCAATCCTTCCCGAAGAGGACCTGCGTGCTCTTAGCTCAAACTATTCAAAGACCGTCGAGGGATTGTCGGAAATTGACCCTGTTCTAGCATACCGCTTGCAGGGACGTCAAGGAATTCAAAATCTATTGAACAATCTATCTGAAACGACGAAACAATCCATATCGCAACTTACCGGAGAACTAGGCGAAGGTGGCCAGTTTGATAAAGCCATGCAGACGGTTAGTCCAAAGGTAATATCGGAAATGGTCAATGATCTCCAGGACATTATTTTTCAACTGTCAAAAAAAGTAGACCGTCCTACTCGTAGTGCGACGCGAAAACTTCTCGCAAAGTCAGAAAATCGAGAATTGGAAAATCGAAGTTTCGAAGAATTCATGAATAAAATCCTCGCCGATATCGATTTTAGCGTCACGACCAGAGGATGACGAACCTTGCTCAACAGACGATCACTGCAATCCGCGATATCACGCGTTAGGGAGTTAGCAGGAAACTGTTTACTTTTAAATACAACTCGTTGGCCCATGGGCAACTTATCAGTGAGCGATGCCCCATCCATCAACGTATATCCTCGGTTTCGTATGACACTTAAGGTAACCTTGAATAGTAATAAACCGCGAGATCGAGGCGGCTCAACCAACTCAAATCGAACGGGATTCCAGCTAACCTGGGCACTTTGTAAGCTGCTTGAACTCCATAAGGGTGGCGAGGACTACGTGATGATATTCGACTATCATGATGACATAGCCATCGTAGACTCAGCTAGCAATCCTTCTGCCATTGAATTCTATCAAATCAAAACAAAAGATCCAGGAACTTGGTCGTTGTCCGACCTTCTACGATCCCGCAAATCAAAGAAAAAGAATCTTTTGTCGATCATAGGCAGGATGTATGATTCAACCAAGACCTTTAAGGATCATGCAAAGTCCGTGAATTTCATATCGAATGCGAAATTTAACTTTGACCTTAGCTCAATTCCTAGAAGCTTAAACTCTCCGAAAATATGTCTAAATGAATTGAAAGACGGCGAGCGCAGAAAAGTAGCCGATAAGTTGAAATTAGAACATAAGAGCGTTACGCTAGTACCGTACGAAGCCACTACCCACTTCAGCATAACGGACCTAAGCGTAAGAGATCATGAAAACCATGCTGTATCGTACGTTTTGCAATTTCTGGAACACATTGGAGGAGTAAAGGAATTTCAAGTTAAGGCCGTTCAACAAGCTATTGCTGCTCAGATCAGGGCCAAAAACAACTATGAATGGAATATTGACGGGTATGAGAACATCATAAGATACAAGGCAATAACGAAGGAGTTTCTTGACAAAATAGTTAATAGTAATCGTAGTTACGCGGACCTAAGTAGTAGGTGGACGGAGGTGTCCCAAGTCCTGACCTCCGAAGGTGTGCATTTCTCAATTCGTAAAGAGATCGGCACCCGATGGAAAGAATACGAAGTTCTACGAATGGATGAGGCCAATTTGACAATCCAACAGTTGAGAGTTAACATAAACACAGCGCTCAACAAACACAAAGGCAACAACGCTGATTCACTGATGGGGTATATCATAACCGTCAAAAGGGAACTGTGCCTTGACGTCGCTAATACTGAACATTTTCTAACCGCAATGATATTGATTGAATACTATGAAGAGCGGAAGCTTTAAAAAACTCATCAGAAATTTAAGAAAAAAAAATAATGAAGAAATTATCTTTCATCGGGATAACTCTCGTTTCAAAGATTCAAAGAAGGGCGATTCGAGTCGTGTTCGATCCAAAGACAACGATCCTGACAGGAACGAATGATACCGGTAAATCTTCAATCATTAAGAATTTATTTTGGACCTTCGGTGCAGAACCAACGACTGATGCTCGCTGGAGGGAGGCAAAAGTTATCAGTGTAGTTCATTTTGACATAGCCGGTAGCGAGTTCCACTTGCTCCGCCGTGAGAGCTTCTTCGCGTTGTTTGATGAAACCTTTGAATTGATCAAAACCTTTACGAGTGTAACCAACGAGCTGGGGCCATTCCTAGCCGAACTTTTAGACTTCAAAGTCATTTTAAGTAATCGAAATAAGGAAGGGGTCATTCCACCAACTGCGTTTTATTTCCTGCCGTACTACATGGATCAAGACACAAGTTGGACAAGCAATTGGTCATCCTTTACAAAGCTGCAGCAATTCCCGAAATTCAAAAATGATTTGGCCGAATATCACACAGGAATTCGACCAAACGAATACTACGTTGCCAAAGCCATTCTCAGCAAGGCTACAGACGAACTTTCTAATCTCAACGCTGAACAACGGATATTAAAAGGCATGGCGGGAAGATTGAATGACGAGCTGAGCGAAGCTGACTTCAATATCGACATTGAAATATTTAAAGAGGAAATAAATGATCTGATAAGCAAGTGCCAACGGTTGCAACTTCAGGAACAAAAGTTAAAGGATAATCTTGTTGACCTAAATAATGACAAATTAAGAATCCAACACCAAATTTCGCTTGTTCAGAGCGCGATGCGCGAAGCCAGATTAGATTACAAATTTGCGTCAAACCTAACGGACGAGATCGGGTGCCCCATCTGTGGCGCCGTGTATGAAAACGACTTCGCTACCCGCTTCGATATTGCGATGGACGAGGGGCGTTGCGCAGAGATGCTAGTCGAACTCGAATCCGAACGGCTCAATGTCGATCTGAAATTTACAATGGAGAACGACAAACATTCAAACACACTGAATGAGATTCAAGAAATACAGGCAATATTAGATAGAAGACAAGGTGAAATTCTTTTAAGGGATGTAATAAACAGTCAGGGGAAAAATGAACTTAAATCAATATTTAAACAAAGCCTTGATGGAGTGATTCGCACACAGGTCGAAAAACAAATGGAAATCAATACTCTGAATGAAAAAATCAAAGGCCTCGGAGACAAGAAGCGTCGGACAACCATTACAGAAGACTATCGGGCAAACATGCGAAAGTATCTGCACCAACTTGATGTGCAGCTTAGTGAAAAAGCCTATTCAAAAATATCAAGCAACATAAAAGCCCAAGGCAGTGATATGCCAAGAGCTTTACTTGCATACTACTACGCTATTCTTGCGGTGATGAGAAAATATTCATCAGCAGTATTCGCACCGATGGTCATTGATTCGCCAAATCAGCAGGATCAAGATAAAATTCGTCTTGATAAACTCTTAAACTTTATCAAAACCGAAAGTCCGACTGACTGTCAATTAATACTTGGTGTGGCTGACTTACATGGAGTCGAGATTCCCGGCACCATCATGAAATTCGAACACCAATATAGTTTATTGCGGGAAGATCAATACGACAATTTAAATTCAGATGTTACGCTCCTGCTAGAAAAAGCCTATAATGACGATGCCAACTCCGGGTCGCTCAAACTATTTTAATCATATAGTATCAATTAAGAGATGAAAGGTTATCGGGATCTAGTCTTCCTACTTTTCCTTGGATGTTTCTATTTAGTAAGCACGAACGTTCTACACGAGTAGCCATTACAGTGGAGATTCCGACTCCTTGACCACTTCATTCCGCCAGCGCATGACCACTCAAAATTATCATTTGAATAAATGCTGCTCGAACTTAAGAGCGTCTTGATTATCAACGCCGTGAGTGATCAATTGGACCCGAAATCTGGTGGTCAAGCGTCTGGGAAACTAATGGTCAATGCAAAACGAAACGCGATGGTCAGCCACCTCGGAATTTCCACCAGTGCCACTTAACAAAGTCGAAACAGCCATTTGCAAAGTATCTACCATGTCGTCGTTTTTCGCATTGGGAAACAAAACGCATTGGTCTAAGAAATGGGTATTCCAGGTTACGCTTTAACTGTAGGTCGGTGGCTTTTTCTAGTTCGGCTCTATTCTTATTTATTTTATCGGCTGTGGTCAAAATTTACTACCTTGAAAACTTTAAGGTTTCACTTATATAATTACAGTTATGGAGATACAGCCCGGTAGGAGAATGATGTATAGAGATGCCATCAACGCCTGGGAACGTTACATTAAGGAACTACAGGCTAGAACACAGATACGAGGATTTTTTGAAGATGCCTTGCCTTACTATCAAAGAGCCGCTGATCTATTAATTCTGACTTATCCAGACCCACGGCACAAAAACGAACAGTTGATTCAAGTTCAAAAAAATCCCACCGATTTAACCCTAGTATTTTGTTTGAGGGATATTATCAGTTTCTGCGAGACGGTGTTGATAGATTTAAGGCTCTATATAACTGCTGAGGACAACGAATTATGGAGATGTCAATTACAAAAAGATGACGTTGAAAAACGTCTTGCCGCTGCCAACTATGATATTGAGAAGTACAGACATCAAATAAGCGAACTGTTAAAGGACAAAAAAAGCAACGAAGACATTAACAAAGCCCTTCACAGAACATTGGACTTCAATTCAACCGAATTCAAAAAAGAGGTTGCCCAATTGAAACACTTTTTCGATAACGATTTTATAGCGCCTAAAAAACGAGAGTACATTTTTCTATTTCTATTTCTCACCTCACTAAACATGTCCCTGATCCACGTTCATAAAATCGATTGGATAATGATTGGACTAATCGAAATCTTTATAGCCCATGGACTATACCAGACATATCACAAAGAACACGGAGTTGTGAGGTCGGTAATTGAAAACTTGATCGGGGCAATAGGTTTAGTGTTTGCCTATATAGCAATCATTACTTTCTTCAAATAGGTCATTCTGAAAAATTATAAAAATTTGCGCGGGGTGTAGGTAGAGATTCCAAGTGGTTGACCACTTTGTTTCGTACGTCTGTGTGGAGATTCCGACCCCCTTGACCACTTCGTTTCGTGCGCCTGTGACCACAACATTCCGTACTATCGGACAATTCATTTCGCGAAGAACTGACCATCCTTCGTTTTGATTGTCTTGAACTTACGTTGCAATGCGATTTAGCCTAGCTTAAATAACTCATGGTGATCACACCCTCACGGAATAAAGTGGTCGCCTGGCCCGGAATCTCCAGCTGGCAAAAAGTTGGGTCGTTAAGAAATAATGCATTTTTACAAGATCTTAAGGCCCGGGCAATCGTACGCGGAATTTGTTATCCCTGGCAAGGGCGTGGGCTTAACCTCGTCGTCCGCTGTATTAAGATCGCTGAATTTCTCCAAGTCAGACTCCAACAGCTTTCGATCCAATGTTTTTAGAAAAAGGATGCTTTCCTCATGGCAACGTTTTACTTTCTCGCCACTTCCACAAGGGCATTTTGCATTTCTGCCTACATCCCTTTTCTGAACGATCGCACGGAGGACCTCTTCCGCTTTTTCGACCGACAGTTTTAAGTCTTCTGTATAGAATTGACGGACACCAGCAAAGTGATGCCCATATTCTCCGCCAGCATAGGTACTTCCGGTCCCCCGGTATACCTGATTCGCCAAATAAGGATATACCCACTCTCGGAGATAATTCATTACCGATAGCCCCCTTTTAGAACGATATAGTAACTTGTGCGTTATGTCGACACAACACAAGCCGTCACCATCTATGTGATAGTCGATGTGGCGTTGAATCTTGCCACCTGTCTCGAACAGCAGCGGGACACAGTGCGGATACATCTTCGTGAACAGGACCTCGATTAGGAAAGTGTCCCAATAATTGCCGTCCGCGTCACAGACATCAATCTCGCCGCCTATCTTCCAGCCCTCTGGGCTGGAAGATTTAATTGACAATTTTGGGAATACTTCCTGGGCAGTCTTAACGTCCCGTTCAAACCTCGATAACCGCATCATGCCTACGGGAAATAAGGGCGGTTTGTTGATGCGATCGATGCTAGACTCGCGGTGTTAAGCGGCTCGATCGGTTTCTGCTTCACTTGTATATTACCCGACAAATCCGTAGCGATAAAGCTTTGCGCCTTCAGAAAGAGAAGCCACGCAAAGTCATGCTGGGTGTAGTTGAATTGTTCATCAGGAATTTGGAAAATGTAGCGGTCGTTCTCGGATTTCGTCCGCTGACACACTGGTTGAAAGAAATTAGGGGGCGCAACCGCTTCCTTAACGATATGGTCGCCAACGACTATTCCGTTGCTCTCCGCGTAAGCTTGCATTTTGCTCGCCAGACTAGTGTGCAGACTGCAAGTCGTCACCTCACTGATTTCACCGAGGCCTGCCAGGGACCAAAGGACATCTTCATCGTAGCCTAAATCTATTCCAATGCGGGTGAAAACGGCGTCGATATCTTGTTCGTTGAACAGCCGCTTAATATCAGTCTTTACGAAGTAGGTGAAGATGCTTGAAAACACGAGCGAACGCTTCACGGCCTCTTTTATGGACATGTTCTTTCCTCCGAAGTACACAAACAAGCCGTCCCCCTGTAGTCTGTGCACATAGCCACCGAGAACCAGGCAAGTGTGAATCGCCGCGCGCTGGATGGTATTAGTAATAACGAGCACGGTCTCGGGGATATACTTGCGGAACATGTTTGTTGAGCCTTTGATGTCCACAAACATTGACACAATGTAGTGCTTCTCCGTGCTGCCGGCCGAAGACTTGAGGTGTGCGAAATCCGGGTGCATTCCGAGTTTTTGTTGAAAGTCGGGCGTAACCCCAAATTGTGAAGCAAGGACCTGTAGGCTTGGCTGAAGCTGATTCTTAGGAAGTCGCCTGTTCAGCGCTTCGTAGGTAAAGCCTTTCGAAAATTGTTCGCTGATTGGTCGATGTTTCGGATCGGCTTTCATTGCGTCGGCGATTGCCGAAACGTATTCTTCGTATATTTTCATTGATGTTTGATGTTAGTTACAATTAAGATTACTAAGGGGAGAAAGAAGACGGCCTGAATCAGGAGGAGAATGCCTGCGATCTTTAAGAAGCGGAATTTTGCGTGCAGCCCGCGAGCGAGGACATGCACCTGCCCTCGAAGATCTGCCAAGCCTCCGTCTTCCGTCTCATTTGAAGACTTGATATCAAATTGTTTTATATCCATCGTGGCGATGTTACCGAAGTAGAGAAGCGAATCACCACCTTTCTTTAAATAAGGAATCGACGTCCAGACAGTGAAAAGAATGTTGATTAATCCGACTGTTAATATCACGGCCATGTTAGCATGCTGGAGATTCCGACCCCCTTGACCACTTGATTTCGTGACGGTATGATCACCATAAGTTAAGTAAGCATAGGTTCAGTCGTGTTGGGACATAACTTCAAGATAGTCAATGCAAAAGATGGTCAGTTCCTCGCGGAATAAATTGTTTGATGGTCCGGAATGTTGTGGTCACTGGCGTACGAAACAAAGTGGTCAACAACCTCGGAATCTCCACCTTAAGAACCTCAACCGATCACATGTGGCATTTTTTGTATTTTTTGTCAGCGCCACATATACTCATGGAGTTTGGTCATTCGGAAAATTAAGGAAGAAAGCTTGAGTAAGTTAATTTTCTTGTCGATTCTCTCCCCGGAGTTAAAATTGATTTTTTGTCAAATTGAAGTCATTCGCCGACGAGGCCTTCGGATGGAAAAACATCAAAGAAGAAATGCATGTTGCCAAACCAGTAGATAAACGACTGTTGGTCGCCAATCTCGCTGAGGACTGATTTTGAGATCCGCTTTGTGTCGAGCGAAAGAAAGGCTGGCTGAATTTCGCAAAGCCGCTGGTAGCAGTTGGGAGAAAAATACACTTCGCGCCTTAATCCATATGTGGATACTCAGCCTTTGACCAATCGTTGTTTTGTGCTGTGGTAACCCAGAAACAATGCCAGCAGTGACCAAAGAAATGAATTGATGAGAGATTTACCCGCAATATTTTCTGGAAGTCCCGGATTGTTGAAGTACACCAGAAACGGGTATAAATAGGGATAGTACGCGATGCCCTCCCATTGTCTAATCATAAATCCTAATGTGAACAGACCAAGGCCTATCCCCAGAGGCAAAGCAAAGTTTGAAAACTTTGTGGCGACGCCAAATTGAATGGCCAACATGGCAAGCACGGATACGTACATTTTCCACGAGGTAGTGATCATCGCTGTCCACGGGACCGAGTGCGAAAAGAAGCTATATCGATTATCAAAGATCGAAATTACGTACCCAAACACGAGCGTAAATATGTTGAAAAGGACAAAGCAAATAATGACAAGAAAATTGAGCATTAAAAACTTCGAAAAGTAGATATCAAAATAAGTTCTAGGCGAGGTGTAGACCTGCTTCCAGGCATTGTTTCTGTATTCAATTTGGACCAGAAGACTGGTCACAAGAATGACGTACATGGTCAGCAGAAAGCCTGCGGCTATCTGCCAGTTATACTCTAGGTATATAGTCCATGGATTATCTACGAGCTTTGGGGCAAAGTAGTCCGCGTGCAGCAAACATTTTAGCATATTGACGAATGGAATAAAGCCAGCGCCAGCAAGAGTGATCCAATAGGCGGCTGTATTGTTGCATTTTAGAAATTCGGCTCGCGTATTGCGAAGAAAAGTTGCTGTCATTTGTTCAATAACTTTAGATAGAATTCTTCTAGGTCATTCTTAAGGAATTGTGCCCCATAGATCTTTATCCCATGGCTGATAAGTAGTTCGATTAGTGATGGAATTTCGTCCTTGTTCAAGGCTGAGATGTGTAGAACCGAGTCGTCAATTTTGTTGACGTCATGACGCTCGCCGAGTATTCCCAAGGCCAGTTCCGTTTGGGTAGTCTCTAACTGGAAAATATTTGAATCATGTCTTAAAGTCTCCAGGTATTTACTGGTTCCCTGAAAAACCAACCGGCCATTGCTAATGACTCCGATATGTGTGGCAATTTTCTCAACCTCGTTAAGTAGATGGCTGGAGATCAGAATCGTTTTGCGGAATTCCCGATTGAGGTGGACGATTAAATTTCTGATTTCAATAATTCCTTCTGGATCAAGTCCATTGGTAGGTTCATCGAGAATGAGCAGTTCGGGATCGTGAAGGAGTGCTATCGCGATCCCGAGTCGTTGCTTCATCCCCAGCGAATACGTACCCGTAAGTTGATTTCGTGCATGGATCAACCCAGTGATCGCGAGTACTTGATCAATACGTTCGGGTGGACAGTGGTGAATGAGTCTCTGGATTTCTAGGTTTCTTTCCCCGGAAAGATGTTCGTAAATAGAAGGTTGTTCAATCAAGGAACCGGTCCGTTTAAGGATTTCGAGGCGATGTGATGAAAGAGCCTTACCGAAGAGGAAGATATCCTGATGCTTTAGCCGGACGAGTCCTAAAAGAATTTTCAGAGCGGTGGTCTTACCCGCGCCGTTGGGTCCGATAAAAGCATAGATACTACCCGGTGGAATGGCCAAGTTAATGTCCTTAAGAACTGGTGAGGATATCGAGAATCCAAACGAGAGGTTATGTGTTTCAACGATAAGGTTATTCATCCCCCAGGTGACGCACAATGTGGGAAAATGTTACAGATAAATTCGAACTTATAATTTTTATCCGGGTACGGGTGATCCTGAGGAGTAGCGCTGAAAGGCCGTTTATGGTTGACGGGCTACTCGTTGTTCAGGTTTCGTGATGGATTTTCCAGGGGCATAAACCGGGTCGCAAATGCGACGCATCCAAAACGAGAATGAAGAACGACGTACGCAGGTGTACGTGCGTAGGTTGTTCTTCATCCTCAAATTTGGCCACTGGCTTCAGAATACTGAATGCCGAATATTTGAATTTTTGACCACTGGCTACTAGATACTGACTACTGAATACCAAGCATTGAATTCTGGCTCCTCCTGGCTCATAGGTTAAATTCCGCTATTTCTGGACAACTATTTTCTTCGTTTTTATTCCGGTGGAGATTCCGAGGTGGTTGACCACTTTATTTCGTGCCCCTGTGACCACAATATTCCGCACTACCGGACAATTCATTCCGCGAGGAACTGACCATCCTTTGTCTTGATTGTCTTGAAGTTATGTTCCAATACGAGTGGGCCTATGCTTACTTAACTTATGGTGATCACACCCACACGAAATAAAGTGGTCAAGGGGGTCGGAATCTCCACAGGCTGACGAAACAAAGTGGTCGACCACCTCGGTATCTCCAATATATCCATAGTGAAGGCTTCGCAATTCGCACCTGTTTGGAAGGGCTCCCATCTGCGTACAATTTTGTAAGGAAACAATCCAACCATCAATGCTATCCCGCAGCATTTAATATTTATTCGTTATATTTTAAAACAATTACCTCCCTCTTTAATAAGCCCTTTCAAACATAGACATTATGGAGACTAAGAAAATTAATAATGCTATTCCGAAAGCATCCCAAATAAATCGCGATCAGCTTTTAACCATCGGTGATTTGGAAGCTTTCAAAAACGACCTGCTTTCCGAGATCAAGAATTTACTTAAAGAATCCAAGGGACAATTGCGGAAGCAATGGCTTAGGTCATCGGAAGTCCGAAAAATGTTAGGAATATCTCAGGGCACTTTACAAACTTTCAGAGTGAATGGTATATTGTCGTATACAAAAGTTGGCGGCATCATGTTCTATAGTTATCAGCAAGTCATTAAATTGATGGAAGGAGGCAAAGGAATGGCCGGCTGACAAATCGGCTATTGGTATTAAAATTGAAGGTTATCCATCATCTCTTTGCATATGATCTAGCTAATTAGCGCCCCTCCAAGCCAATTTAGAGATAATCAAGATGCTGCGAATAAGTTACTTATTTGTCTTATTGTCTTTGTGAGCACTCGAAACATTTGTTGCGGCTTTCTGGGACATTATTTTAAGTTTTTCCTTTAGTGCGTTCATGTCCTCACTAACCTTTTTATCTAGAATTTTAGCGTAGTGCTGGGTAGTTTTAAGGCTTTTATGCCCAAGCATCTTGGAGACACTCTCAATAGGGACACCGTTTGTAAGTGTTACCGTTGTAGCAAAAGTGTGACGAGCGCAATGGAACGTGAATTGTTTTTTGATCTCAAGAATATCCCCTATTTCTTTCAGGTAAGCGTTCATCTTTTGATTACTTAAGACGGGCAATACCAAATCTCCATGTAAGCATTTGATGTTATGCTCGTATTTATTCATAATTTCAATGGCTATTGGTAACAAGGGGATACGTGATAGAGATTCCGTCTTTTGTCGCGTGGTTGATATCCACTGTCCCCCATCAACACCGATTATGATTTCAGAACGTCTAAGTTTTTTTATATCTGCATAAGATAGACCTGTGAAGCAGCTGAAAAGAAAAATATCTCTTACTACATTGAGACGTTCGGCTGAAAAGGATTTGTTATACGCTAATTCTATCTCTGGTTGTGAAAAATATTCACGCAGGACTTCCTTTTTGTTCATTTTGTAACCTGTAAATGGGTCTCTTAGAAGCCATCCATTCTTGATACAGATATTAATTATCTTTTTAAGGTTACTTGGAGATTCCGACCCCCTTGACCACTTTTTTTCGCGCGCATGTGACCACCATAAGTTAAGTAAGCCTAGGCTCACTCGTGTTGGAACATAACTTCAAGATAATCAAAGCAAAGGATGGTCAGTTCCTCGCGGAATGAATTGTCCGGTATCGCGGAATATTGTGGTCACAGGCGCGCGAAAAAAAGTGGTCAACCACCTCGGAATCTCCAGTCTAGGGAGATTTGCTTGAACAGCCATTGTTATTGATTGAGCTTACTGGCAACCGAGAGCCGAACATTCAACTACTTAATCTGACGGTCACCGAGGTTTTTTTACCTCATCTAACGCGGACAGGCAACCCCATAAGGACTGCCTGTCTTCAACCTGCTTAATTGATCATACGATCCATAGCCTACAACGAAGCCACAGCTCCTTGGCTTAGCTCTTTCTCCTTCACATCATTAAAAAGTTCTCTCACCGGGATTCTAAAAATATCCACATTGTGCACACTGATTTGGCGGGAGAAGACGGCAAAGTTTCCACAATGTGTGATGCTAAAGAACTCATCGTCCATGGCACCATTTACGGCAGGACCCAGGTTCTCGGGTTTGCTCCAACTTGTCCAGGATTCATCCAGACGTTTGGTGACATAGATGTCAAACCCGCCGTAACCATGATGACCTTTTGAGGCGAAATACATCGTCTTATTATCGGAAGCCAGAAAGGGCGAAGATTCCTCAAACTCCGAGTTGATGACACTGCCCATGTTCACCGGCTCAGTGGCCTTCTCGCCATCCCAGAAACTGACATACAGATCGCGTTCTCCCATGGTCTCACCGCGTTGGATGGCCCGGATAATAACCCCGTTTTGCAAAGCAACAAACGTGTTGGCGTGTGACGACATGTTGTAGTCGTCCTGGATATTGATCGTCTTGGGCAATGACCATTCGCCATTTACGTTCACGCTGTAAGAAAGACCGGCACGCATTTTACCCTTTTTCATGTATTGGTTGCCGAGGATGATCGTGTCGCCGGTCACGCTCACATTATTGATGTAGTTGGGGCCGGCATTGTTGAGGTGACTTACCATCCGGAGCGGTTCAGACCAACTCCCTGTTTCCCGGTCAAATTCGGCATACCATATGTCCTCAGGATCGTTAACCCCGTTCGTATTGTCCGGGTGAAAAATCCGACTGAAGTACAACCGGTTTCCATTGGGGGCAAGTCTCGGCTTTACTTCTTGGTAAGGACCATTGATGGATCGATTCAGGGGAGTGGCCTTAGCGTCCGCATTTACATTTTCTGCAAACTGAACAGCCGCTCCTGATTCTTTCGCTTTGCTTATGGGATGGTCGGCGTCCATGCTGGCTCCGCCGAATACCTGTTCTTGCCCATTACTTGAATAGACTACCGCAAACGAGAAAAAAACGGTCATCAAGAGAGGGGTCACTGCTTTTCTGACTTTGTTGTTGTCTTTCATAACTTTAAGTGTGTTTGGTTTGGTGTAACAAAGGTGGAGCAAAAAGAAAGGCCGCAAATCAGGGTCACCCCCATTTTGAAAGAATGAGGAAAAGGAGATAAAAAGCCGTTTTAGCAGGGCCGGAAAGGGCTTCTTGCTTGTCCGGTAGTTGGGTAATATACAGTATAGCTTTCAAGTCTGGGGAGATCCCCTAGGGAGAAACTTAGTCACAAGCTTAGAAAATCGACAAATTTTGACGAACTTATACGTGATCCGGTGAATTCCCGATTCTGAACCTTGCCGGGCAAGTCGGGATTCACATAGCAGAAGCTAATTGGTTGGCGTCATTTCGTTTCATCGTAACGGCAATACATGAATTTTTTAAACTTTTCGGCGTTTGACTATTTCGCCGATCCCATTATTATTTTAAATGCTGGGGGTCGTGTGGAATTCTTTAACAAACAAGCCATCCGTTTTAGCAACATGTTTCACAGGGCTGTCGAAACGGGGACGAGTTTTGCCGACCTGATATCCATCGGCCGCAATGAAACCGTGCACGACATCCTCCAACAAATAACCTTTGACCGGAGATCTCGGGTTCATGAATTGGAACACCACGATGGTAAGGGTAAGGTCTACAACTTAGAGATCACCTATAATCCCATCGTCGGAGAGACCGGTCAGCTTGAACACATTTACCTGACGATCCGGGAAACCAGCACCGAAAGAATATTTCAAAAGCGCGCCACCCAATTGGTGCAAGATCTGTCGACATTGATTGAAAAGGCCAACGCGGTTATTTTCGGGATCGACAGCAGAGAATATATCACCGAATGGAATGCCGAGTGCTCGCGCATCACCGGCCTGGGCAAAGGCGACGTGCTGGCTAAAAAGACAGATGTGATCCTGGAGGGTCTATTCCTGGAGCGCTTCCATTCGTTGCTCCAGGATGTGCTCCATCAAAGACCCACTGGCAATATTGAATTTCAACTCCGAACCAAAACCGGTTCGCCCGTGGTCGTTCTCCTGAACGCGACGCCACGGACAAATGCCTCGGGCGGACTGATCGGGATCTTGTTCGTAGGCCACGACATCACGGAGTTATATCAATACCGCCAATCGTTGGAACAGATGGTCAGGGACAAAACAACTAAACTCAAGATGTCGCTGGAAAAAGAGCGGGAATTGGTGGATATCAAAAATCGCTTTGTCTCCCTGGCTTCTCACGAGTTTAGAATACCGCTCTCCAACATTATCTCGTCTGTGAATTTTATCAAAGCTAATAGCCATCTCGACGAGGACGCGCTCAAAAAAACGACAACCATTGAGCATCAGGTCGGACATATGAGAACGTTGATCGAGGACTTGCTCACGCTCGGCAAGGCCGATGCCCACAAGCTAAAGGCCTCGCATCAAAAAATTGATCTGATGTTATTCCTGAAAGGGATCATCACCGAGGTCGTAGTGAATGCGCACCATTCGCATCAAGTCAAAGTCGAGGCGCCCGATGCCGGAATTGAAATTGAAAGTGACGAAAAATTATTGAGAAACATTTTTATCAATCTTTTGTCGAATGCCATTAAATTTTCTCCGGGCAAATCAGCGATTTTTTTAAGGGTGAACTGGACCGGGCCCTTTGTCGAGATCACCGTGACCGATGAGGGGATCGGGATCAGTGAACCGGATCTTCTCAAAATATTTGAGCCTTTTAACCGGGGATCAAATGCAACCGCTATCAAAGGGACAGGTCTAGGTCTTTCCATCGCAAAAAAGGCCGTGGATACATTGGGGGGCTCCCTGGAGATCCAAAGCGCCCTGCAAAAGGGCACGACGATAACCGTTAAACTAAATAGTCAAATTCTGCAAGCCCATGAGTAGCCCTGTAAGAGTCCTGCTGGTCGATGATCACACTATCCTTCGCGACGGCATTGCTTCCATCTTGAACCAGATCGAAGGCATTGAAGTAGTCGGCGGATTGTCGAGCGGTGAGGAAGCTGTGAATGATTTTGCAAACTATCGTCCGGATGTCATCTTAATGGATGTGATGATGCGGGGCATGACAGGACTGGAGGCAACCCGTTGGATCAAGGAGCAGAACAGCGCCATCAAGGTGATAATCATTTCTTCGGAGATAAAAAAAGAATTTGTCTCTACAGGGATCAAATGCGGCATCGACGGTTACTTACCCAAGGACGTAGACAAGGCAACACTCGTGGAAGCGATCCGTTGTGTCATGCAAGGTCAGAAGTATTTCAACGCAGCCATCACAAACCTGGTGTTCGAAGATTTCTATCACAGCGAGAAGACCAGTAAAAAAGAGAATCGCAAAACAAGTAGAGATCTCACCGCCCGCGAGAATCAAATCCTGGAGTTGATTGCGTCGGGAAAAAGTAACCAAGAGGTTGCCGACATCCTGTTTCTGAGCATCAAGACGGTGGAGACTCACAAAGCCAACATTCTGGGTAAGCTCGGGCTAAAGAACATGGCTGAACTGGTTAAATACGCGATCAAAAACAACATCATTTCCATGGATTGACAGCTGTGGGCTCTTAGTCACCCTCCGAACCTTGCCCTTTTGGCATCCTGCTTTTTTGTGGTTATATTCGATGGTCTGTCTGAGTTCGACTTTACTGTTTGTGGTAACTAGATACATGATGGCCATGGAAACTGAGAAAAGACTGAAGATCCTCATGCTGGAGGACAATCCCGATGACATTGTGTTAATTGAAAGAGTCCTTCGCAAAGCCGGGCTCGCATTCGATTCTCTCTCCGTAAATACCCGGGCCGAGTTTGATCAAGCCAGGCTGGAATTCAAGCCGGATGTGATCTTGTCCGATAATGGCTTGCCGCAGTTCAATTCCGTCGAGGCGCTCGAGATTTGTATGCGCGAACCACAGCCCATTCCTTTTATCCTCGTGACAGGGACCGTTTCGGATGAGTTTGCGATAACGTGTCTTAAGCGGGGTGCCAATGCCTACATTCTCAAATCGAATCTCTCTCTCTTGCCCTCGGCCATCCGCGGAGCGATAAAAGCACGGGAAGCCGGAAAGTCCTGAAGCATGTCCAGCCCAAGCCTGTAGCATCTGTGGTTTAGTTTTCGTTGACGGCGACAGCTGAGGAAGACATGCCACTCAAAGTAAAATAGAACGTAGCGCCTTCATTCAGTTTTGCTTCTGCCCATATTTTCCCACCATGCTTGGCAATGATCCGTTGAACAATGGCCAGCCCCACACCGGTTCCCTCAAATTCCTTTTGCGAATGCAGACGCTGAAAGACGCCGAACAACTTATCATAGTATTTCATGTCAAATCCGGCGCCGTTATCCTTGATGTAATAGATCAACGCGCCGTCCTTCTCAAAAGAGCCGATCTCGACAATCGACCTTTCCCGATCGCGCGAATACTTCAGCGCATTGGACACCAAATTAATCCATACTTGCCGCAATGTGGTGAGGTCGGCAAAAGCATTTGGCAACTTCTCGATCTTGATCTCTAGCGGGCGATCGCCCTCGATGCTCTTTTGTTCTTCGACAATGATCTGGACGATATCCTGAACGGAGACGTCAAATCGCATCAACTCCTTTCGCCCGAGCCTCGAAAAGGCTAACAGGTCGTCGATGAGTTGTCCCATACGTTTACTGTTTCTCAAGATCGTTTGGATCAATCGCAGGGCTTCCGCGTCGAACACGCTGGCGTATTCCTCCTTGAGAATATTGCCATATCCATGGATCGAGCGGATGGGCGCGCGCAAATCGTGGGAAACCGAGTACGAGAAAGATTCCAGTTCCTTGTTGGAGGCTTCCAACTCGGCCGTGCGTTCTGCCACCCGCTGCTCGAGCCGTTGATTGAAGGCGACTATTTTTGCGCTGCTTTCGTTCAGCGCCAGGTTCTGCTCCTGGATGCGCGTCAACATATGGTTAAATGCATCGGTGAGCACGCCCACTTCGTTATCAACTTGCTTAACGGCCCTGACCGAATAGTCGTGCCGGTCGGAAACCGCTTTTGCGGTCTCGGTCAGGGCAAGGATCGGCGTCGTGATGCCGTGTTGCAAATTTCTTGAAAGCAGATAGGCCAGTAGAAAGGACAACGCCACCACTAGCAGTGCTATGGTTCCATACAGTTTAAGGCGCTCATACATCGCGCCGGTGTCTGATTTTAAATAGAGTGTTCCGAGTCTTTTGTCACCTTGCACAATGGGCTGGTATCCTCCAAAATAGGCGGCGGCAAATTGATATCCGTCGGCCTCCGGAACTGTGGGGAAAGGTGTTTGGTTCCGACTGGCCCGATAATACGAAAACAGTTTTCCATCAGCGTCATACACACCGGCGGCAACGATATGGCGCTCGGCCTTCAACGCCGACAATATTTCATTTGCTGCCGTGGAATCATCAAAGGCCAGCGCTGCCGTGCTGTTGGTCGCAATGATCTCGCCCAGGGTGGAGAGCTCGCGCATACTGCTTTGGCGGAATGTGACAAACTCATAGGCAAAAAAGGAGCTGCATGTTAATAACAACACCGCGCCACTGGTCAGCATGATAACCTTCATGAGCTTTTGCTGAATGGGAGTGTTCCTGCGTAGCATGATCAGTTTAAGGTTATGGTTCAACTATTTCGGCCAGTCGCAGCAATTTGGAGCTGACTTTTAACTCAGCATTTTTTACCGATGTCAAATTGATGCGGATACGTATCTTGTTATCCTCGGGGAAGAACCGGATCATCCCGCCTTGCTTCGAGAAATTCGTGACGTCCCCTACCGTGAGTACATGCTGGGCTTTGGCATAGTCAAAGATCTGCTTCCACTCGCTTTTCTCATCCCTATTGACGAAGAGGATCTGACAATGGGCAATTTCTGCAAGCGTATGAAAGCGCTGAACGACCAGCGGATGGCCGTCTATTTTCTCACCTTGCACCGTTTCATCCAAATATTTCCCAAACGGGTCTGGTCCCAGGATGCCGATCACCAGCGGGGCATCGGGTTGAGCAAAAGCATCGGGCGGCCATTCAATAAATTGCGTGAAGTTGTAGAGGAAGACCGCTTTTACCTGGTATTCCTTTGTGATTTCGTCCTGCCGTGGCGCGCTCGCACCAAAAGACAACAGTACCGCGACCAACATGAGCCACAGGTTTGCTTTTGAGCGGCCTGCCTTTAGATATTTTGTTATCTTCAGAACCGACATACCACTTTCATATAAACACTTCGCTCAACGTCCTTCGCGATCTTCGACGAGGGTATAAATTCGGTATGACTACTTTTCACCAGGTTCTGACCCACAAGATTCAATTCAATTCTATTAGCCAATTTCCAAGCCAGCCGGATGTCCAGGCCGACATATCCGGAGACCTTCGGACTGGGAAGCTCTCCTACGTACCGCAATACAGTCCCCAACTCAATGCGTCCTGGAAGTTTCATCATCGATTGAATTAATACTTGGTGGCTGGGGTCATTACTCTCTGCCGATCCTTGGTTGGCATCCTCGCTGTTTTCCTTGACCTTCAAATTCTTTTTCAAGAAAGTGTACCCACCACGAAGGCGCCACCAGCCATTCAACTGGTAGGTGGCCGAAAGCTCCGCGCCATAGGTGTCGCCTTTTACACCGTTCCCAATCGTATAGGGAAGGTTGACGGGCGGAGGACCCGGTTCTACGCTTCGGATGTTGTCGTAGACATTATAAAACGTGGCGAGTGAGACCGACAGACTTTCTTGGGGTTGTATACGCCACCCCAACTCATAGGCCAATACTTCCTCCGATTGAAAGTTGCCGCCGGCAATGACGAGCACCTGCGGAGCACCATAAAGAAAGAACTCCCGGTCAAGGCGGGCAGGGTTTCGCACAGCACGCGATACGGCCGTCCACACGGTTTGCGTGGGCGTTGGCGTCCAGTTGAGGCGTGCGTTGGGTTGATATTGGAAATCGGTGTAGGAGTTATGCTCGATCTTTATGCCCAGCGTCAGGCGCAATTTTTCAGGGACCAAGGCGATCTCATCCTGGAGAAACACATTGAAGAGGTAAAGTGATTTTCTCGCCGGCAAAAAAGCAAACAGTTCAACGTTTTTTACATCGTGGTCCATATATCGAAAGCCCAGGCCATAGATGATCTCATGCCGTTGGCACAGCCGGAAGCGATGCTGCCCCTCAATATCGTAGGTGTTTACTTTTTCGGTCAGTCCATTTTTAAAATCTCTCCAGGTATGGTCATAGTAGATCTGGAGCTGAAGATTTGATTTATCGGAAGTCGTATGTACCCAACGTGCCAGGGCGTTGCTCCCCCGGGCAATAATGGGATTATTGCCATCCGGGTTGGGCCGGTCATCGTATAGGTTCGTCTGAAAACTAACAGCATCATTTTCGGTTGCCTCCCAATCCAGGCGCACGCCGCCTTGCACGATGGTCCAGTCATCTTTGGTCTCCACGCTGTCAGGATGGAAGATCGTGCTGCCCCGTTTGTAGGTTGTACCATAGACGCGATAGGAAAGATTTTTACCAAATTTCCCACCATAGCGAAGACTCCCCAAGCCGCGCAGTTCTGTGCCAACGGCGGCTTCGGCAAAAAGGCCTTGGGTGTCCTTTGATTTTTTTGTGATGATGTTGATCACCCCGTTCACGGCATTGGCCCCCCATAGAGTTCCCCCGGGGCCACTGATCACCTCAATCCTGTCGATATCTTCCAGCACCAGATTTTGTACATCCCAAAATACGCCTGCATACATCGGGGTGTAGACCACACGACCGTCAATCAGTACCAATAATTTATTCGCCAGCACGTTGCTAAATCCCCGCGCACTGATCGCCCACTGGCTGGAGTTTAGCTGGGCCACTTGCAAGTTCGGGGCAAGCCGCAACGCTTCCGGTACATTCGTGGCACCGGACTGACGAATATCTTCTTGCGTGATCACCTGGATGGCCGACGCCGCCGCTTTCAATTTTTCTGGCCGTTTGGAAACGGACGTCACCTCCACGTTCAGCAATTCTTCCAGGCTCAATCTCTTTAAAGTATCCACGCGAAAAGAATTGCCTTGCGCGCAGGTGCGATGAGGTAATAGCACGATGCCGGCGATCAGAAGAACAAGGGGCGCGATCAAAAGCATCCGATCGTGTTTTCTAGTACAGGGCATGTATATATTTTTCATAGGCAACGATTTGACGAAAAATGAAGATCTGTCGTGGCACCGGATCATATCCGGTTGACGACCATCCAATACAATCCCAGATCGGCCACAGTCTTGGAGAAATTATCAAATTCAACGGGCTTGACAATGTAGCTGTTCGCTCCCAGTTCATAGGCTTTTCTGATGTCAGGATCTTCCTCGGAAGACGTCAGGATCACTACGGGGATCACTTTCATCTGCGGATCGGACTTCACCGCTTGCAGCACCTGCAGTCCGCTGACTTTTGGCATTTTTATATCCAGGAGGATTACCTTAGGCAATTGCGAAATCACCCGCCCCAAATAATTTCCCCTCCCAAAAATAAAATCCAGGGCTTGCTCGCCGTCGCTAAGGTGCACAACATTATTTGCCAAACGGTGTTTCTTCAGTGCGCGGATGGCTAACTCCGCATCTTCATCATTGTCTTCAACAATCAGCACTTCGACTTCCTGGTGAATCATAGGCATAGTAAAAAAATGAAAATAAATGCGCTTCCCGGGCGCTTAAACACATAACGCTTGCTTTCCGGCGATTAATTAATCAAAGCTTTGCTGCCGTACATTCGGGACAGCAATCATTACGGTGGTACCCCGTCCCTCCGCGGAGGTGATGGCAATCGTCCCGTTCAGCCTTTGAAGAATCTGCTTGACGATGTACAGCCCAAGTCCCGACCCTTGACTTTTTTCTGTTCCCCGATAAAACATCTTGTATACCTCGGGCAATATATCGGACTTAATGCCGATGCCATTGTCTTTGACCACGATAACGGCGTTTTTTTCTGTCGTCGATATTTCAATGGCAATGATCGGTTCACGACTGTTTTCGCGATAGGCTATGGCATTGGATAAAAGATTATTCAGGATCACGGCCAAGCGGCCAGCGTCAGAAAAAAAGGGCACCTCGATGTTCAGATCTATAAACTTATTCAAATAGTGATCGGCGCGTAGATATTCAAGTTTTCGCAATGCGTTTTCGACAAGTGCCTTCCAGTTCACTTCAGCATAGTCGATTTCATTTCGTGCGTTTCTTGAGTAGTCGATAATTTCCCTCAACGTATCGTCCAACTTAAGGACGCTTGACTCCATCATGTCGTGAATTCCGGTTAACTCCGGATTTTTGTCGATGTCTTTCGCGACATTGAGCAAGCCCATAACAGACGCCAGGGGACCGCGGAGGTTATGCGAAACACTGTACACAAAATTGTCGAGTTCTTGATTGACTTTTACCAATTCCTCATTCCGTCTCCTGAGCGCATGCCTGGCTTCGCGTTTAAGTTTTTCAACTTTTCGTTTTCTCACCGCGCCTCGTATGGCCGTTGGCAAGCGAGAGAGGTTGGACTTTAAGATATAATCGTCAGCGCCATTCCGCAAACAGGAAATAGCGTATTCATCCGAAACGGTTCCCGTCACCAGAATGAAAGGGATAGTGGCTTGTTGCTTGATACAAATCTCCAGCGCCTCGGCTGAATTGAATCCCGGCAAGCCGTGGTCGGACAATACCACATCGGGGCTAAAGCCTCGAATGGCTTCGTTAAATTCATCTCGGGTATTGACACACCTGGCGACAAAAGATAGCTTGTCTTTTCGAAGAATGTACTCAATCAGTCCGCGGTCATCATCGCTGTCCTCAAGCATGAGGATCTTCAATTCCTTCTCGTTATCCATAACTGTTTTATTTAATGAACGGTCATTGCCGATAAGTTTCACATCAGTTTAAATGTATCTGGTGGCAATTCGCTGACTCCTGATAATTTGTCCAACAGATCAAAGTGCAGCTTCTTCATATAGGGGTGGATATGCTCCCCACTGTACCCGCTCTTACTTGCCTGGCGGAAAGAATTTAGAAAATATGCCAGCGTCTATGAAATGCAAGAAGTAACCATCAATGCTGCTAATAACAACTCTACGAGCGCCGGCTTCTGCATTTCGTGCATTAACCCGGTTCACTTGAACTTATAGGATCTCCGCGAGCATGATTTACCCACGGGTTAAACAATATACTATTTTTCACCTTGCTATCAAAGGATTTAGACAAGTGGGCATATGACCATGGCGTGATCCTTGACTATTCCCGTCCAGGAAAACCGACGGATAATCCATATATTGAATCGTTCAATGGCAAGTTTCTTGATGAGTACCTCAACATCCATTGGTTCATGTCTCCGGAAGATGCCGGAAAAAATGAACACTTTAGAACCGGCTACAACAGCCACGGACCACACAGGTCTTTGGATGATTTGACACCAGATGAGTTTGAAGAAGGGTATGAAAAACAAGCCCGAAACTCTACATTTAACCTGTTGAAAAAATGGAGAGACCTCATACTGCAGGTCTTTTGAAGGTACTTTAGTAGCCAGCGTCGAATCGCATTAAGTCGATACCACGCTTATAACTTGCTGATTCACAGAACATAGCAGCTTTAGAGGTTCGATCTTTGACTTTTGCCGAACTTACACATTGCAAATAAACTCGAGGCATGATTTAACGTTCAGGGACCCCCTCACGGTTAAAATAAGTGGTCTACCCTCGGAATCTCCAGTTGTAACGATTATATTCATTTCGGCAACCCATTGAATTTTCGTTATTGAAAATTATATAGACGAAGAGAAACTAGAATTGCTTAAACATTTGGCAGTCAAATTGCGTCGGCAAGGTTCGATTTGTTTTTGGCATACCGAGAAGGAGTGAAATCGAAACCTTTTTCCATACCTCCGTCTTCTTTCACGGAGGCACAGCTTCATGAAGTATTACTCAGGTCAGATGCTATTACTGTGGAGTAATATTCTCAAAATTCAAATACTATGAAATGAAAGGAGGCCTTGATGAGGCACACTTGGTTTTTTTTGGTTTCTAGTGAGTTAGAGGTGATTATTAAGAAATAAGGATCTTGAAGGGCATATTTGGCGCACCATCGCGTGGACAAGCTTGTCAGTTGTAGAATTGTATCTTTTTAGTAAAGACAAGAAGCCAATTTTTTCACGTTTTTTCAAAATTTGAAACTCATGAAGCAACCCCAAATACACTCGAAATAAAAACACCGATCAATGCAGACACATGTGAGAGACATTATGGACGCTATCTATAAAAAATACGGTTATGATTTCAGACAGTATTCCGAAGCACATATTACACGCAGGATAATGAACAGGGTGAGGTTGTCGGGACTAGAAGATATTTCTTATGTAAGATCTGAGGTGATGAATAATGAAACATTTGCATCGCAGCTTTTGCAAGATCTTTCAATAACCGTAACTGAAATGTTTCGAGACCCCGGCTTCTATAAATCGCTGCGGGAAAATGTCATCCCGCTCTTAAAGACCTATCCTTTTATAAAAATATGGCATGCGGGCTGTTCGACGGGAGAAGAAGTGTATTCGGTGGCCATTCTCATGCAGGAAGAAGGGCTGTATGGGAGAACTACGATTTATGCAACTGACTTTAACCAACAAGCATTGAACAAAGCGAAAGGAGGGATTTTTTCAAATGGGCTGATGAAAGAATATACTACCAATTATCAATTGTCAGGGGGAAAAGAATCTTTTTTGAATTACTACACATCTGATTATGATCACGTTATTATGAATCAGTCTTTAAAAAGAAATATTGTATGGGCTAATCATAATTTGGTAACCGATAGTGTGTTCGCTGAAGCGCATTTGATTTTATGCAGAAATGTGCTTATCTATTTTGAAACGGAATTGCAGAATAAGGTCCAAAAGATCTTTTTTGACAGCCTGATCAATGGTGGAATTTTGTGTTTGGGTGCTAAGGAAGGTTTACGATTCTCGGATTTGCGTGATGAATACACCGAATTGGATAAACAGCATCGAATATTTAAGAAAAAATATTAAGTAACGGAATGCGGTACGAGGCAATTGTAATAGGGGTTTCTTCCGGCGGATTAAATGCAATGAAAGTAATGTTTACCCTTTTGCCAAAAGATTTCAGTATCCCCATTGTTATTGTGCAACATATTGGTCCGCGTTCCGACAACCAATGGATAAAGTTAGTGAATGATAAAAACAAATTTGACATAAAGGAAGCGGACGAAAAAGAGAAAATTGAGAACGGCAGAATTTACGTTGCCCCGCCCAATTATCATTTACTGATTGAGCGAAGTAAGACATTTTCGCTCACCATAGACGAGCGGGTAAATTTTGCACGACCATCGATTGACGTATTGTTTGAATCCGCTGCTGAAGTTTATCGTGATAAATTGATTGGCGTCGTGCTTACAGGCTCCAATGCCGACGGAACGAACGGTATGAAACGAATAAAAAAATACGGAGGCTTAACTATCGTACAAGATCCTGCAACTGCAGAATCCAGCTACATGCCGGCTTCCGTCATGGCTACGATGCCGGTAGATCACATTTCGCCTCTGGATGGCATAGTCAACTTATTGATTGGAGTAACTGGACCTAAACGTTAAAAAAATTCATGATGAAAATGACCCTCGCAAGAAAAATACTATTAGGATTTATTGCCTGTACCATGGTCCTTTTTGGTGTCGCCATCTTTTCTTTTAAAAACAATGAAAAGTTCATTGAGTCAAACATCTGGGTAGACCATACCAATCAGGTAATGTATGAGTTCGAGCAAATAAGGCTATACTCTGTCGATGCCGAAACGGGCGCGCGAGGCTACGTTATCACGGGTGACGAACATTACCTGGAGCCTTTTACCAATGCAAGCGCTAAAATAGCCGAGCATATTGAGAAAGTAAGAGAATTGACAAGTGACAATCCCATTCAGCAAAGAAATGTTAATACGTTAGAGAAAGAACTCACGACGCACATGGATCATTTAAAGGGATATATTGATCTTCGGAAAAAAGATGTTGAAAAAGCCAGGAAAATTGTAGCCGGCGGAGATGGAAAAAGAATCGAAGATGGAATAAGGGCGTTAATTGATAAAGCCAGAGGGGTAGAGCAAACACTCCTAGTTGAAAGAAGGCAAGCCAGTGATGACGATGCCCGCAACTTTAACGTTGTTTTTGCCGTCCTGTTGCTGATCATTATTACCGTTCTTTTTAGCGTCTACTTTATAATTACGGCCAACTTAAGAGCGCTAAAAAAAGCCGAAACCGAAACTTCAAGTAAGAATTGGCTACTCGCCGGCAACACAGCGCTAAATAGCAAAACGCAGGGTGAAAAGGAAGTCAATGAACTTGCACAAGAAGTGGTCAACCAGCTTACCTCATACATGAAGGCACAAATTGGTGCAATTTACCTTACCGAAGGCGGACAATTGAATTTGGTTGGCAGTTATGCATTTCAAAATAGAAAGGACAATTCGAATGTCATAAAACTGGGTCAGGGCCTCGTGGGGCAAGCCGCATTGGAAAAAAAATCCATCATATTCAGCCCAGTACCCGACGATTATATTAAGATCAACTCTGGTCTTGGAAATTCTTCACCTAAAAACATCATCGTTTTTCCCTTCCAATATGCCGGGCAGTTAAAAGGAGTTATTGAAATTGGTTCCATCAATCAATTCTCAGAGCTCGATCTGCAATTGCTAGACCTGGTGTCCGAAAATATTGGCATTGCCTTTAACTCTTCACAATCCAGAACCAAACTAAAAGAGCTTTTAGAAGAAACACAGCGACAAGCCGAAGAACTTCAAACTCAGCAGGAAGAGATGAAACAAATGAATGAAGAACTTGAAGAACAGGCGCAAAATCTAAAGCAACAACAAGAAGAATTGCAAATGACCAATGAAGAACTGGAAGAGCAAACCCAGTCCCTGGAATTTAAAAATAAAGAGGTTGAAGGAGCAAAATATGACATTGAACAAAAAACAAAACAACTGGAAGTCAGCAGCAAATATAAATCCGAGTTCTTAGCCAACATGTCGCACGAACTGAGAACCCCGCTAAATAGTTTACTTATTCTTTCAAAAGACCTGTCGGACAATAAAAAGAAAAACCTCGATCCGGACCAGGTAGAGAGTGCTGAAATTATTTATAAAAGCGGCCAGGACTTGCTCGTGCTCATCAATGAAGTTCTTGATCTCTCCAAGATCGAGGCGGGAAAAATGGCCATCAATATTGAAAGAGTTCCCTTGAGAGCGTTCAGCGATGAACTTCTTCGGGATTTTAAGCATAATGCTGATCGAAAGGGGCTCAAGCTTAGCTGTACATTGGACCCTGAATTGCCGGAAGCCATCCGCAGTGATTCACAACGCTTGAATCAGATCTTGAAAAATCTTTTGTCGAACGCAATAAAATTCACTGAGAAAGGAAGCGTAAATATTGGCATAAACAGATATACGGAAAGTACCCTGATCATATCCGTTAGTGACACGGGTATTGGCATCCAGGAAGACAAACAAATGGCCATATTTGAAGCTTTTCAACAAGCCGATGGAGGAACTTCGCGGAAGTTTGGGGGTACGGGCTTGGGTCTTTCCATCTCACGGGAACTTGCAAAATTACTAGGCGCCGAAATCAAGGTGAAAAGTAAACCAAATGAAGGATCCACTTTCTCCCTCATCATTCCTGTGGAAATCCATCAAGCGGAGGAATCCGCTAGAAGTTCAGCGAAAGAGCCGGTCCTTTTCAAGGGAGATTCCGAAAATGGTTCGAGATATCTCAATTATCCTGCCGTAGAGGATGACAGGGATTCCATAACAAAAGACGATAAGGTTGTCCTTGTCATCGAAGACGATTTGAATTTCGCCGCCATTCTCTTAAAGCAAGCAAACTATAAAGGATTCAAATGTCTATCCGCCGCCACAGGCGAAGACGGTCTTATACTGGCCTCGAAATACAAGCCGCATGCCATTATCCTTGACATTGATTTACCCGGGATCAATGGCCACAGAGTGCTTGCCGAGTTAAAAGCAAACCCGACTGTACGGCACATACCGGTCCATATTGTCTCTGTCCATGAGCGTTCTTTGGATTCAATCAAGGAGGGTGCAATTGAATGCCTTACGAAACCGGTCAGTAAAAAGGAACTTGAAGATGCGTTTACCAGGATCGAAAATTTTGCCAATCGGAAAATGAAAACTCTGCTCATCATAGAGGACGATGAAAATTCCAGGAAAACAATACGAAAACTAATAGGCAATGGAGATGTCAAATGCCTGGATGCCGAAAGTGGAAAGGCAGCATTGACGATCTTCACTGAAAATCATGTAGACTGTATTGTACTTGATTTAGGTCTGCCCGACATAAATGGGTTTGAGTTGATCTACAAATTGGAGAACATTAAAGACCGGCAAGTTCCGCCGATTATCGTCTATACCGGGAAAGAGCTTACAAAAGAGGAAAACAACGAGCTACAAAATTACGCCGAAAGCATTATTATAAAAGGTGTTAAATCGGAAGAACGATTGCTGGACGAAACGGCACTTTTTCTTCACAGAACGATCAGCAATTTGCCCGCATCAAAACAACAGATCATAAATAACCTGTACGATAAGGAAGCCATATTCCGTGCAAAAAAGATATTGCTGGTGGATGATGACATGCGAAATGTATTCGCACTATCCAAAATATTAAAGGAACGAGGAATGGAAATCGTGAAAGCGGAAAACGGGAAAAATGCTTTAGAGATGCTAAGCAAACATCCTCATATTGACCTGGTGCTGATGGATATTATGATGCCGGAAATGGATGGCTACGAAGCTATGAAACAGATTCGGTCACAGACAAAGTTCAAGAACTTGCCGGTAATTGCGCTCACGGCAAAAGCGATGAAAGACGACAAGCGAAAATGCATTGAGGCCGGCGCGAACGATTATATAGCAAAACCCATTGACATTGAGCGATTGTTATCCCTTATGCGTGTATGGTTAAGCAACTAAGGACCAACAAATATGATTTTGAGCTAATACAGTTTACCTATGAATAATAAACCTAAAATACTAATCGTAGACGATAAACCCGAAAACCTGGTTGCTTTAAGAACGGTTCTGAAAAATCTGGATATTGAACTCGTGGAAGCAAGAGGTGGCAATGAGGCACTAAAGAAGTCTTTACATCATGATTTTGTTTTAGCGTTATTGGATATCCAAATGCCGGAAATGGATGGTTACGAACTAGCGGGTATACTGCGGGAAGAAGAAAAAACGATGCACTTGCCTTTTATATTTATTTCCGCAGTTTACACAGATAATTTAAATGTATTTAAAGGCTATGAGAAAGGAGCATTCAGCTTTATAACAAAGCCTTTCCAGCCTGAGATCTTGATCAACAAAGTTAAATTTTTTATCGACAAGCATCAGCAAGAGGTTGCTCTATTTGAACTAAATGAAGAATTGAAGAATTCAAATAAAGACTTAGAGGCGTTCGGTTATTCCATATCACATGATTTGCGTGCACCGCTTAGGGCGCTAAATGGATATGCCGCAATGTTGAAAGAAGATTACGGGGCAATACTGGAAGAAGAAGGCAATCGGATGATAAATAGTATATGCCGAAATGCCGCTAAAATGGAGTCACTAATTGATGACCTGCTTTCATTCTCCCATCTCGGACGAAAGGACTTGCAAAAAACAGTAATCGACACGAAAACATTGGTGGATGGAATATTGACTGAAATAAGTCAAACAATGAGCAATGGTCCGCAAATAAAGATTGGCCAACTACATAATGTGACAGCAGACTATGGGTTGATTCGTCAGGTATTGTTCAACATTATCTCAAACGCATTTAAGTATTCATCCAAGAAAGAAGATCCCGTCGTTGAAATATTCTCAGAAGAGAAAAACGGTGAAATTATTTTTTCCGTAAGGGATAACGGTGCCGGATTCGATATGAAATATGCTGATAAATTATTTGGTGTATTTCAACGTTTACATTCACAGGATGATTTTGAAGGAACGGGCGTTGGATTGGCAATAGTGCACCGGATAATTACGAAGCATAAAGGAAAGATCTGGGCTGAAGGGAAGGTCAATCAAGGAGCGGCGTTTTATTTTAGTTTACCATTCTAATGCCCCTCAATGATGGGTGCGTATAGCGTTGCAACTTTATGAGGTTATGCGATCAGCCTTCGTAAGACCTGCAAACTGGTTGGCACCACGCCTTCCGTTTTTCTCTCACGTTGCGAGATATCTGACCTCCAGTTGAGAGTGGCCATCCGGTGCCTACCCACGCGCCAATTTCAGTCGGCTTGACACCCGACGCGTGGTAGCTTTAACGTAATGGGCCTAGGCTGCCCCTTTTCACCTCTTAGAGCGGGATGGAAACGTCTGGTGGGCCGCTAAAGTCATTCACCTGATAATCACCGAATTTCCACTCCAGCCTTGCCGTTAGTCTCAACCAACACGACGTCGATCAATTTTTCGAGTGCTGGTTTGGAAAATCCGAGCCTCTCGCTGACTGTATTGATCAGCTCCCGTTCGGCGGGGGAGAAATCTCCGTCTACTAGCGCGAGCCGGATCATGTCGTCGAGTTGCTTCTCTTTTTCTGAATTGTCCTGTGGAATGAGGTATTGGTATTCGTTCGCCCGGTCGAGCATGAGGTTAAGACGGTCCAGGGGAATGCCGTTCTCATAGGCGATCTTTGACAGGGCAACACGCTCCAACTCTTCTATCTTACCGTCTGCTGCACTGAGTGAAATGAGATTCCGGAAATGGGCTAACTTAATGGGATCTAACATAGTAGTATGGATATCGGATGGAGGTGTTTAAATATACCTATTCTCTGCAAAAACTCCAACGAAAATCCTGACAACATCCAAATTAAATCTCCAGACAAGGAAGTAATCCTTTCATCATTCAAAGATTCCAATTCGTCGCCTCAGATCTGTGTCCATAAATATAATAGAGCCAATGGAAAATGACCGTTAATCACCCACTTGACTGGAGATTCCGTGGTGGTTGACCACTTCATTTCGCTAACCTGTGATCATCGTATTTCGCGATGCAGATCAATCAATTCCGTGACAAATTGACCATCTCATACTATGACATTGGTAGTTGCCTATTAACTTGAATTACCCTGATGACATAACTTTTGCTGGTTACATGCTCACAAAATGAAATGGTCAAGGGTAGCAAAATGTCCAGTCACGTCACATGCACCTTGCCTCTACTGAGGAGTCGGTCCCCTGACAATAGCTGTGGGCACTCGACAGATGGCTTAGGTCCCGACATTCGTTGCTGTTGCCTGGTTCATCAGACCCTTAGTCTTACCATATTTGTCTGTTAAAATTTGTTTGCTTTTCAACTGGATATGCATTCGGGATTTCTAAATGAAACTCAGTACCTTGTCCAGGGACCGATGTTACCTGGATTATGCCATTCAATTTTTTCGTCATTTCTTTTACAATGTATAGACCGAGCCCTGCTCCTTCGCTTTTTTCTGTAGCCCTGAAGAACATTTCAAAAATTCGCGGCGTAAGCTCTTCTGAAATGCCGATACCATTATCCCTAAAAAGGATATGCACCGCGTCTGCCGCTATTTCGGCCTCAATGACTAAGCTTGGTTGTTTTTTAGAAATGTCGCGATACCGAATGGCGTTGGAGATCAAGTCGTCAAAAATTACGCCAAGACGATGGCTATCGGAGTAGAACGCTATTTCATCGTTGTGAATTGATATTTCTTTTCTTACGTGCTCGTAGCCTTCAATAAATTCCAAGCTCTCTAAACATGTCCGAAAGATCACAGCAAGGTCAACCCTCTCAATGTTGATATCGCTCCTCGCATTGCGAGAATAATCCAAGATCTCCTTTAAGGTGGCGTCCAGTTTCCGGATGCTCTTTTCCATCATGTCGAATAAGGGTTGAAAAGAATCGTCCTTTTTGCTATCCTCCATACGTCCAATGTTAACGAGCCCAAGAACGGATGTTAGAGGTGCCCTTAAATTATGAGAAACGCTATACACAAATTTATCCAACTCCTCATTGATTTTGACAAGTTCCTTGTTTTGCTGGTGCAGGGCCTTTTCGGCTTCCTTTCGTTCAGAATCTATCTTTTTTTGTTTAATGGAGTTGACAATTGCGGATGAAAGCCTGGCAGGGTTCAGTTTCAAGACATAGTCATCGGCTCCTTCTTTAAGACAGCGAACAGCAAATTCTTCAGACATCGTGCCAGTGACAAGAATAAAGGGAATATCCAGGCCCTGCTTCCGGCAGATCTTTAGAGCTTCCATAGAATTAAATTGGGGCAAAGAATGATCCGATAAAATGACATCCGGATCGAACTCGGACAAAGCGTTGATAAAGGTTTCTTGAGAATCTACCTGCATCAGTTCAAATTGAATCCCATCTTTTTTAAGGGCATGTTCTATGAGAATAACATCGTCTTGAACATCCTCGAGAATCAGTATTCTTAGAGTTGTATTCATGATGATTTGGATTAAGCCCAGCAAATAGAACGATCAGGTCTAATAGCGAAAAGAATGGAGGTGCAAAAAACTCCAGGAACGAAAGGTTATCTGAATTTACGGTTCGCCGATGTATTTATTAATTTCGCAAAGCAATAAAACAAGGCACCGTGAATTATTTGAGTTGTCTTCTACCTGGAGCAATCTATGAAAACTGTTAAAGAAAATAGTCTCGTTAGTGTCTAAAGCGCCTTGCAAGCCATCTAAGCAACTGGAACAGCGAATATAAACCAACTCCAATCCATGAAACTACTAGTATGGTTTCAACGACCACCATTTTGCCACCGCTCAAGTCTTTCAGCCGAAATTATTGCAGAGTAATATAGGAGCCCGGGTATTGCTATGAGTATAACAACACCAATAATCAGGAGATTTATGACTTTGGTGTGGGTCATTTCGATATGAGTTATCCTAGTCAAAGAAGCAACATAAGGCGCTTCTACTTTTTTTAAAGATAGAAAGAAAGAATAATGTCTGTGGTTCCCATAAATGGCATGACTCCGCGCATAATTGTTTCAAATCCTGTCATGAAGTCCAAGTTGCTAAGCGTTTGAGAACTCCACTCCCTGTGAACAATGAAAAGCCCGGATAATAAGTCAATTACCAACTAGTACAATAGCTTAAGGAAGCATTAAAAAAATTTAGTGAGCAAGGGAATTACTCTTGTGGGTAGTATAATTCTACTAGTCGGTAGTATAATTCTACTATGAAAAATAGTGCAATTATACTAGTCGCCTTAGCGAGCTGGAATAATAAAAGGGGCTTTCATTCCGTCTGAACTACTTGCCCCTTTTCTCGATTTCTGAACGCTGGTTACAAATACGTCCAGGAGAAAGATTCGAAAATTTAGCGAATTTATTTTCAGTAATTTACCAACGCATCGGAGCACAAAGATAACGTACATCGTTCGATATTTGCACCATAGCCCAAAAAAGGGCTATTCAAATTAACAACGTAAAGGTTCCAGATATCATCTCCGGAGCATTCATAGATTAAAAACCTGCCTTGAGCTCAAGGGACTAAACCTTAACCCCTACCTCCAGCGTCATGGCGGGTCGGTCATTCAAACCGTAGTAAAGTGATATGACATCCGACTCCCTTTGCGTCAACGTAGAGAGGGAGCGTTGCACATCGCGCCGTAACGAATTATTGATCAGCGTTGAGTCCGGTGTATCCTCCGATTCATCCGCCAATGTATCAAGCAGACTATTCTCCTCCCCTTGTACAAAAGGAGCATTGATTGAAGCTTGGCGTGCTCCCATTTGCACTGTATCTCTAATCTCCTCCGGAGCCACCTCAAGGACCTCGGCCAGTTCCTCCGCAGAAGGGTCGCGCTGGAATTTTTGTTCCAGCGTGGAAAATGTCCTGTTGAGTTTATTCAAGGAACCTATCCTGTTCAAGGGAATTCGGACAACCCTGGACTGTTCTGCAACGGCCTGCATGACCGACTGCCTGATCCACCACACCGCGTAGGAAATGAATTTGAAGCCGCGGGTCTCATCAAAGCGCATGGCGGCCTTCACCAATCCGATATTTCCTTCGTTGATCAGATCTCCCAAAGACAAGCCGAGATTTTGATATTGTTTAGCCACGGAGACTACAAATCTGAGGTTGGCCTTTACCATCTTTTCAAGGGCAGCCTGATCACCTGCCTTGATACGCTGTGTTAGTTTCACCTCCTCATCTGCCGTAATAAGGTCAACTCTTCCGATCTCTTGTAAATACTTGTCCACTTGTGTCTTTGCAACGGTATAACTAAGCCCCGCGCCGCCGTTTCCCTTCGTCATTCCACTAATACCCAGAGTCGTTGTTTTTGTCGTTGTCAATCCGCCATCCCAGTAATCGCGCACCTCGCGACGAGCGTTGACATTATCGTCTGCGATACCGTCTACGCTCCTGTTTATGAATCCTGCACTTAATGTCCATCCAAGCCCAACCCATGATGCCTCCTGTTCGCTCATAATTGGAGATTCCGACCCCCTTGACCACTTTATTTCGTGAGGGTATGATCACCATAAGTTAAGTAAGCACAGATTCAATCGTGTTGAGACATAACTTCAAGATAGTCAATACGAGGGATGGTCAATTCCCCCGGAATAAATTGCTCGGTGGTCCGGAATGTTGTGGTCACAGGCGTACGAAACAAAGTGGTCAACCATCTCGGAATCTCCACCCAGGCCGAGCATGAGAATTTATCGAGAGAAATTTTTCTGTGGTGCCAGAGGAAGCTCGCTCTCGGATTTAGTCAAGATTATAACATCTTCCAATCGAAATCTTTTCCCGGTTGTTGACAAAAAGACAGAGACTCGTGGGCCTCATCCACATGGACAAAGTGCGCGGGATCATGTTCGACAATTCGAAATACGACCTCATTACTGTGAGCGATCTTATGACCAAACCCGAAGCTGGGTAGAACTGGGCGAAAATCTTCATGGGTCTTTGCCAAATTTCATGCCCACGAAGCAATAGAATCTTTCCGGTTATAGAGAGCGACGTTTATCTTGGTTTTCTTTCCAAATCCTCTGTACTTAATCGTTATCGTACTGAGTTGATGGAGTCCTAGTACTATCTACGCCCACTGTCTCAGGTTTAACCCAGATGTTCAACAAGAAGAACCCAGCAACGCCTGCAAGCAATGAAGAAATAAGAATAACAATTTTGGATTGATCGATAATCGCGTCCTTGTTGAAAGCCAAAAAGGTGATGAAGATTGACATTGTGAACCCAATGCCACCCAAGAATCCAGTACCCAGAATATGGGTCCATTTCAGGTCGGAAGGAAGCCGGGTGATTCCGATTAGCGATGAGCCCAGGGAGAACACGAAAATCCCCAAGGGCTTACCCAAAAACAAACCCGTAAAAATTCCGAGACTATTTGCCTCAACCAGGGAATGCACCCAGTCGTTGGGTAAGACCACAGCAGTGTTTGCCAGGGCAAACAACGGTAAAACGCCAAACGCAATAGGACGATGTAAAAATCGCTGAAGAATAAAAGACGTTGATTTCTCATCGCCATTTCCAAACGGAATGGCGAATGCGGTTAGTACGCCGGCAATGGTGGCGTGAATGCCGGAATGAAGCATGAAATACCACATCACCGCGCCGCCAATAAGATAGGGGATCAGGTTGCGGACTTTAAGTCGATTCAGAAGTAGCAATGCGCCATAGACCGACAGGGCGGCAATAAGATTCATCCAGGCTACCGAGCCAGTGTAGAAAATTGCAATAACTAAAATGGCACCCAGGTCATCGATGACAGCCAGTGCCGTTAGGAATATTTTTAAGGAATTTGGTACGCGTTTACCCAGTAACGAAAGCGCGGCCAAGGCAAAGGCGATGTCCGTAGCCATGGGAATGCCCGCGCCGGCCTGCGTGTCGGTGCCTCGGTTAAATAAAAAATGAAACCCCGCAGGTACGAGCATACCACCCAAAGCGGCTACCACGGGAAGTAATGCATTTTTAAGGCTCGACAATTCGCCGATATAGACTTCGCGCTCCAACTCCAGGCCCACCAGTAGAAAGAATATCGCCATGAGTCCATCATTGATCCAATGTGAAACGCTATGGCCGGAAAATTCGAGGTGCCAGAAATGCAGGTAGCCCGCAGAGGCTCCGCTATTGGCCAGTAGAAGAGATAGTATGGTGCACGCCATCAACACAAGGCCGGCTGCTTTTTCGCTATGGAAGAAATCTTCGAATAAATGAGTCACTTTCATACCCCGTGCTTTAAATAAAAAAGGCCCGGGCCATACTTGCGTAATACCGGGCATTCGTAGCCTGTAAACTACTCTATGATCTTTCTAAAGTCGTCTTATCCTTTTCCTGCGCGCAAGGTAGGGCATTTATCTTTACTGCTCGAAACCGCGAGGTCAAAATAAGCTTGCCTTTACCTCAATCAGTAACTGTAAATGTAATTTCATTCGATTGCATAGTACAGAAATACATAATTGGTTACTTTGAAAGATTAGAATAGCGTTTGATTGACGGAAAAATGATTCTCAATTATCGTTACGGCGGATCTGACACCATTTTCCGATTTTAAAAATCCCCTCATATTACGTGCGTTCAGATAAAGTTGATCATTGCCCAGAAGTTCGATCACACTTCCTTCCAATAGGGTTTCAGTTAATTTTTTTAACGGAATCGGTCGAACAGCATAGCCTTTCTGGTATGCCAGGTGACCCCAAAAGTGTTGATCACCCCATGGGATAAATTACCGGGCAAGGTAAAAAAGGAATGCCCGCACGCAGACATTCCGCAGCGGTACCGATACCTCCATGATGGACGGCCGCCTTAACCAAGGGAAGAAGTTTGTCAAAGGGCGCAGAGGCAATGACCTTAATGGAACTATGGGACTCAAGCCATTCCGTATTTTCGAACCCCCAGCCCTTGACGATGAGTATTCTGATGCCAAGTTCTTTTGATAGTTTAATAATGGCCTTTTGAATATCGAATGAAACATCAAAAGGCATGCTGCCAAAGGTGATAAGTAGCGGTGGCTCTCCCGCTTGAATGAATTGCAACAGGTCAGGCGACAGCTCGGTTGTAGATTCACCAAACCAAAAACCGGTGAAATAACTATCGGGTGGGTAGTGGAGATTCCGGGACCTGTGAACACTTTTTTTCGCGAGCCCATGATCAATCCATTCCGCATAGTTGGTCAACTGATTCCGGGAACCATTGCCAACTTGCCTCGTTGGCTACTAATCAGTTACAATCTCTGCGCAATCTGGAATCCTAAGTTAACTATCACTGCTCACACCTGCCCGGAATTAGGTGTTCATGGGTAGTGGAATCTCCAGGCGGTAGAAAGCCAGCGTGTAGAGGATTTTATCAGTTGCTGTGAAAACGCGCTGCATTACTTTGGAGGTGCGCCGAATGCTATTGTTCCGGATAATTTGAAGTCAGCGGTGATTAAAAGCAATCGGTATGAGCCGAAGCTGAATGACAACTTCGAAGCGTTTGCCGATTACTACGGTATGGCTGTTCTTCCGGGTGGTCACTTTGCCTCGGAAATTGGTGGTCAGCTTGCTCGGAATTTTCCAATCAAGTATGACAAACGAGAAAGACGTAGGGTCTGGAATTTTATCATCTTCTTTGCTGCAGGAAAAAGTAACTATCAAAACCACGGAGGCAACAAGCGCACATTTCATCGTGGAGGATATCATTTGTTCTATTAAAATCTAGAAGAGTTTTTTCAATCGTTTCTTAAAAATATACTCTAACCCGACACGGGCATTAAACTTATGCATTTCAGGCATCTCACCTTGGACATCAAACCGGTACAATCCCAAAAAATAGCCTCTTAAATTCCGGGACAGCTTTATGCGCTTCCCTATGCCAAAATAGCTCCCCAAAACCGGCGCCTTCTCTTCCTCAATTGCACCGGTTTGATACGATGGCACGACATGGGCTGCTTCAAATTCACCATGAACAAAAAAATTCTTCACCATCCGAACATCCGCATAGGCTCTCCCTCCATAAAGCTGTGAGTCTTTCACGAAATTGCTGAACTTGTCGCTAAAAGCCCACCGATGGAGGTAACCCATGCCCAGCGTTATGCTCGGTGTAATGCGATACCCGATCTGAAGGCCAAAATCCACCGAGACAATACCTTTGTTGTATATCTGAAAATTGGCACCTGGGACAAGGCGTTGATAGTATTTTTTGTTTTCCAGCTCCGTGGAACGTCTTTTAAATAAATCGCTCAGGCTTTTGATTTTAGTGGCATTACTTTTGGCCAAGGTCAGTTTTTCCTGAGCAGCCTTGAGCTTATCTGCATTTTCTTTGAAGTAGTCATTTGCCACGATTCGGGTCTTTCGTTTTATTTCATCTCTCAACAATTTTTCATCTTGATAGCGCTTAATCAGGACGACGTATTTTTCCTGCTCCTTTGACATTTTTCCCACTTCACGACCGACAGCTTTGACCTCGGCAACATCTTCAACTTTTTTCTCCCCCATTTGTGCCAAGCTATTGAGCTTCTCAGGCCCTTGATCGTTTACTTCCTTGATTCCGTCTTGTACTTTTTTTACAGATGACATTTTGGTTTCGGCTGCTTTCACAGCTTCATTTACTTCTTGGGCGACATTTGGCATCTCTACTTTGGGAATCCTATCCTTGACATCAGGAAACTGGACATTCGGAATTTCGGTTTGAGGAATCGATGCATCGCTCTTTAAATCCTGAAGCCCAGAAAGGCCATCAACAGAAGGCGCTGATGGCAACGGTGGTAAAGGGCTATTTCCCGTTGTCGGAAGATCCCGCATAGCGGGTGGCAACTCCGACGCTCGATCGGCAGAGACCTCTGTCAATGGTTGCTCTATTTTTTTTTCTATGTCGCCTAATCCGGCTTTCAGTTTTTGAGAAACGCTGTCGACATTTTGTTCTACCCTTGACTTCGATTCTTGGATTTTTTGAACGGTCATTTTTCGAATGCTATCAATTGCAGCATCAATCTCGATTTGCAGAGACTTCAAACGTACGTCTAAGGAATCATTGACGTGTTTTATACCTTCCAGGGTATCCGGTCGCCAAGTCGCTAGTCGACGCATTTTGGTCTTCAGAGAATCCAGTCTGATGGTCTTCTCACGAAGCGCTGACTCGATTTTTGCTCTCTCCTCCGCTTGTTGGACATCGATCTGAGAAACATCGGGCAAATCCGGCTTCGTTTGAGCATAAGCTGCTATTCTACTTGAACAAATAAGATGAAACGTTATGACTACAAGCAACGATGTGCGACAGAGTCTCTGTGGGGACCAGACAACTTTTAGACGGGCCTGATTATTTCGGACTGACAACCACTGCATGTAACCAATGTAGCAAAGAGTCAAGTCATTTCAAACGGCAAAAGCAAATATTCCCAAGCCGAATATTTGCGATGCTTGGGAATTATCCCAACGTGACCTATGGCGGTCTCCGTTGAAATATTTACATTCGGGTTCTGTTGTTGTCAAAAATGATTCGTCCCACCCTAATCGTAATACTCCTAGAATTAAGCTGTGCCCAGGCGTTGTCTGCGCAGGATATAGTCGATCCCTGCTTTAGTTCCATAGAAAAGCCGGGGAAATATGAAACTACAGCTGATATCCATAACATCTGCGGTTGCCCAACCGTCTATATCGCTTCAGATCTTCTCGAATGGAATGGAACTGAGTGGCTCGGAGCCCTGGACGCTAGAGTAAATAGCAATATTCCTCCACCCGGCTGCAATGTACGAGCATTTTGGATGGGATTTCAGTATTGGACAACAGGGGGAGAGGGCGTTGCCCTGCGATTAGATAAACCCCTTCAAAACGGACAGACCTACTCCTACACGTTTACATATGCAAAAGGTGAATCCGCTTTTAGCGAGCCGGGTTACGACTTCGGACCTTCAATTTATACAGATACTAACGAGCCGATCCTCCAAAAAGCTTTTTATGTTGGCGCACTGCCTCCCACTGTCGATTGGACAACCCAAACCTTTTCGTTTACTGCTTCTCCGGTCCAAGCTGGCCACACGTGGATTATCCTTTATACACTGCACAGCTCGGGAATGGTGTTGTCCAATTGCTCTTCACGAAAGGATTTGATCGACAAAACGCTTTTGACAAAAAGGGATTCCACTTTATGTCAAGGAGATTCCTTAATTCTTAGCGCTCCGAATCGACAGCTGTACAGCTACCAATGGAGTACTGGAGAGACTAGTTCTTCTATAGCGGTGATCCAGTCTGGAGAATACTCAATCACCGTTACGAGTGGCACATGTGAGTTGTACGATACAGCTTCGGTGGAGTTTATTGACTGCAATCCCCACCTTGTTATGCCTAACGTTTTCACGCCGAACGGTGACCCTTATAACGATCTTTTTTTGCCCATTTCCTATGATAGCAACTATCTTGTCTCTGGCGAACTATCGGTTTACAACCGATGGGGAGAACGGGTTTTTGAAGGAAACCTTTTAACCGGGTGGAATGGAGACTCCGATCACGGCCCAGTCAGTTCAGGAGTATATTTCTACAATGCTATTTTAATTGACTCCAGAAACCGGACCAGAACATTGAAGGGCAGCATCTATTTGATAAAGTGAGGGATTCTCGCCGACACTTTGAATGAATGATTAAATAATCTAGAGGAGAAACTCTTTATAATAAAAAAAGTCCACATCGACCAAGTCCAATTCGTGATTGTATAAAAGGTCAGCCGTACATTTCTCAACATCGAAACTACCAAATTCAAACTCAATCCTTCCAATCCCTATGTGAATTACGAGTGGAATTAGTCCGACGCGACTATCACCCCACGTAAGTCTCCTTTTCACGACTGTTATTAAGTCTTCAGCGGATATCATCACTTCTTTCGCACCGCCGTTATCATCAACGGCAGAAATAACCATAGTTTCTCCATGGTTGAGCTTAAAATATGAATAAAAATCAGACGCCACCTTTTCAGTTGTCAATATTTGGTTAATCGCTGAAAAACAGTCTCGAGTTAATTCACTCAGTATTATCATATTATCTCATTTTGTACTAAATGTCCTGAAAACGATTATATCTATAACTTCTTTAGTTTTCGGATTGGTCCACTTTTCTAAGTTGCCTAAGAGTCGCGGGTGTTGCACACCTTTTCCTAGTAGCTTAAGCTCAAATTTGTAAACAGCTCCCTCAATGTTTATGCCTTTTCCCGTCAGTGTCTTGATGCCCTCTTCAGCATAGGGTCCCACCATGCCTTTTTTTAAGGCTTGAACGAATCTTTCTCTAAGAACGATATTTTTTGCAAGTTTGGCACTACTATAGAGCTTCTTTCCAATCCAACCTCCCATTCCAGCCCATTTCTGGCCATGAGTGTCTTCTGTTGGTATCCCCATCTCATCCCGTCGATCAAAGAACATGTCAAATGCGCCTTGATAATACCCTTCCATGTCGCCACCGATCGTAAAATTGACGCCTGTCTCCAGCACCTTTCCTTCATCATTCAGGACATCGCTTGTAACAATTACAGCACCTGGCACATAGGCGACGCTTGTGATGACGTGGTTTTTCAGGGGGTTTTTTATGTAGTCATACGCTCTATTCAGGTAGCTATGTCCGCTAGCCCAGTTCCAAAATCTTTTCACATCGGTATCGGGCGTTTGCCAACCATCCCAGTTACCATCAGGGTCCAACTTGTTTACCCCGCTATTTCCCATAGCCAGATATGGGCTCCAGTGCTGAGCCATAGGGTCGGGCACCAGCCACCTTCCAATCGCAGGATCAAATTCTCTTGCTTCAAAATGATTCCAGCCCGTCTCCGTGTCTTTTTCGCTTGATTGGCCTTGATAAGCAAATCGATATTCCGAGGCATCGCTCTTTCGCTCTCGGACAATATCACCCCAAACGCCAAAGTCTGTTGCCTGCTTCACAATGTTTTGATGAATGGAAATACGAAGATCATCAAACCACACGTTAACACCAGGCGTTTCATTGGAAACAAAAACATAGATATAGCCATTCTGATTTACTGTTATCTCAGCCACCAGTTCCTCAAAATCGGTCCTAATGGCTTGCCCTGGTTCAAACCCAGCATCGTCACTCACCGGTATCCCTTGCGCAGTTACGTAATGCATTTCGTTATCAAATAAAATATAGTTCAGGAAAGCTCTTGGCGCGTCAGTATTGGATCCAAAGGGAGCCGCTAGCGTGTACGCCTCGGTGAACATATCAGTTGCCTTTGCAACAGACTCAATACCTGGAGTCAACGCATAGGTGGTAGCTAGCGCGCTGATAATACTAATTAAGGGCGTTGGACCAGGAAAAGCATTCTGCTCTTCGAATTTAACAAACGTGTTGAGATGCAATTCATCACCAGCTTGAACGCGCAGCGATATTGCTGGGCCAATAATCCGATCCTCTCCGTTAAGATAGGCAGCATAATTGGGTCGATAGGAACCGGTTTGTGGCGTATGATTCAATCCTGGCTCAACGTTTCCTTGTTCACTTGCAAAAAGGTTCTCAAAATACTGCATTTCCTGCACTCTGGGGTTTTCAAGGTTCGTTTCACCATCGTCTTCCATTGTCGCAGCAAAGCTGGCCTTGTTATCTCGAATCAATGCCCGGACATTCCCCAAATGATCTGTCAACTCATAATCAACGGACTCTTCTTGTTGAGGATAGTATGTTCCCAATTTTCCTGATCCATATAGAGGAATTTCGGTCAATGTGGCACTTTTGTCGTCATCCGAACCCGTAGGCTCGCCCTCCTGTTCATAGATGCTCATAATGCTACCAGAGAGGTCGCGGATGTACCAAGTGGTACGGATATCGGGTTGATACACAATTTTTGCCACTCGAAACCCATGGTCATCATATTGATATTGAACTTTCTTAATCGTCCGTGCTTCATCGGAATAAATGAACGTCACCTTGCCACTAACATCATATTCAACGTATTGAGATTCGCCGTCATTCGTCTCATCTTTCTGCGCAACCGTCATCCTTCCCAATTTGTCATAAGTATAGTTCTTCACATAGCCATTGACAGTAATCAAGCGATTCTTCATATTTTCATCATAGAAATATGAAAAGTCATGCATTGGAAGGCTTTGACCATTGAAGCGCTTCAACGCCTGAATATTGCCATTTGCATCGTACGACAAATTGGTGACCCGAAATTTATTGCTCCTAGTGCCGTCACCCGTTTCTACAAGCTGACTGGTCGTTAGATCAAGATCCGCCCAAGAGGCGTCCTTGATTTGGCCTTTTTGATCATAAACAAAAGTATAGCCCCCAGTAAAGTCATTTTCTTTCAATCCAAAGGGTGTTTCTGTTCGCCATCGAATGGATGATATAAGACCATTAAAGTTGCCTTGATACTCAAGCAAGTCTTTTACGTATGAAGCTGTTAAAGACAGTCGCGATCCTTTCTCGACAAGCACGTCCTTCTCTAGAATCACCTTATCAGCTGAGTTTAAGGCGTTGCTGCAGCCATTGGCAAATTGGGCGTGACGCACCGATATCGCATCCGTGGAATATTGCTTCTCCCCACATGGGTGCGATACGTTCTCACTTGCATCCGTCGATTCTTGCAAAGATTGTAACGACAATAGAAGACCTTTGTACCACTGGTCGGCCATTTTCTTTTCTCCGGAGGGAGTCGGGTGAATCAGGTCGACAGCGTTCAGATCTAAATTCAAATCAAACCCAGTGTTTTGATCCACCAGGTAGATTGGCGACACTTGCGTATTCTTTTCGACGCTAATTTGTTTAATCAAATCGTTCAGTAGCGTTATGTTTGCATTGACGCCTGGAATATTCATTGGAATGATCTGCGCCAGCAATATTCTAACATTGGGGTTGGCCGTTCGTAACGTGCTTATAATAGCACGGAGATCGTCGCCTGTGCTTGCTACGGATTGTCCCTGGTACATATCGTTGGTTCCAGCATGCACCAATGCGATGTCGGGCTTTTTGCCGGATAGCCATGCCGGCAGGCCAGCAGCTATTTCGTCGGCACGCCATCCCCAGTGGCCCTCGTTGTCCGTATCAAACGTCTTCCCCTTGTACGTTGGAAAATCAGGGTTCGATATATTATTTGTAGATTGCGAGCCTATGAAATCAAAATTGATGTCGTCATCCACAAGTTTCTTCCACAGTTCGTACCGGTAGCTAAAGTTGGTGGAGTTACCCTGCGTGATGGAATTACCAATAGGAATAATCTTAATGGGCTCGCCAGCCATAGTCAACTTGCCCTGATTCATTACTTTCAAGAAATTGGTACCATTGTCACTTACTTCTAGCCGACCGCTATTGATCAATTCAGCGTTATCCACCACTAACGAGCCTGCCAGCTCACCGGACGCAGCGATTCTAATTTCTTTCGCAGTTGCGTTAGTATTAACGAACACCGATTTCCCCTCGATGATAACGCTACTTCCCGCTGGTAGATGGGCGCCAATCGTAGCGCTTTTATTTGTATTCCAAATTGCATCCGACCAGTTCCCATTAGCCACGGCCCAGAAATTAAGCCCTCCTGATGGAACTTCTAGCATCATAGCATTGATATAGCCTACCGCAGCACCCTGCCCCTTTGACAGTCGCACTTCGATCTCGCCATTTGAATCCGCTACAGCATTTAGGAATTCGGCGTAATTCGAAGTATTGCCCTCTACGTATAAACTAACCGACTCGTCTCCTATACTGTAAACTGTATTACCGTTGTCCGTTACGCCACCACCACGGAAAGCGCTGCTGCCTACAAGGCGGAAGTTATACCGAGCGCTCGGGATGAGGCCTTTTACCTTGAATTTTACTTCTGTCGTTGCACTCAGGAATCCAAAATAGTAATACTCCATCAATACGTTGTCTGGCACGACTCCCGAATCATTGCCCGTAGTAGTTCCCTGATTATAGACACCCCCCCAATCACCTTCCAATTCGACACTCACTCCAGAATTTTGCCCTACGTCATCAAGCAAATCACTAATAATCGCGCCTGATGCTGGATCACGGGCTGTGTTGTTCCATGGAGCCGGCACTGAAAGATTTCTTCCAAATTTTAACCGCACCAATTGCTTGTTGACGCAATCAGCAATAAAAGGATCGCTGTACACCGAAGTAATAGCGCCGCTTGTGGCGCGAACTTTGTAAAAATAAGTGTTCCCGTGCACAACCCCGTGGTCTGTATAGTTAGAAACGGAGCCAGACGTAGTTGTCAAAAGGGTATAAGAATCACCTCCATCGTTACTGCGGTATATCTCGTAGCCGGTTTCGGATGTATTATTGTCTGTCCACTGGAGCACGACCCCTGTTCCCTGAGTGTATCGAGCAGTCAATGGCGGCGCATATAACTGTTTCTTTTCCATCTCGAGAATCATAGCGTTGATAAACCCTGCGGTAGCGCCGGCACCCTTTCTGATCGAGATTTCAACGTTTCCGTCGGTATCTGGAGAAATTTCTTGTAGCTCGGCGAAGTTAGCAGTGTTATTCTCTACAGCGACACTGGCTGATCTATCCTCAATCTGGTAGATCGTATTTCCATTGTCTGTGGTTCCCCCAACATGAAAAATACTACTACCTAAGAACTTAAAATTGTAAGTTTTTAGTGGGTTTAGCCCGCTAACCCTGAGTCGCACTTCCTCCGGCGAACCGAACATCCCAAACCAATAATATTCTTGCAACACATCATCGGGAACAGCGCCAGAGTTACTACCTGTGGTTGGACCGCCACGGTAAAGTCCACCCCAAGCGGTGAGTAGTTTCACGCTGATTCCGGCGTCCAATCCAAATTCGTCTTTTAGATGGTTGTACCTGGCGCCTTCTACCGGGTCAGCGCCAGTACTATTCCAATGTGCAGGAGCAGCAAATTCCTTACCGAATTTTAGTGCGATTTTTTTCATTTCACTAGCCCGAACGATAGTCTCCAAAGAATAGGATGACGTCGACGTTGCACTTATAGCTCTAATTTTATAGTAATATAAAGTTCCATCTTGCACAGTTCCATCGGAATAAGCACCTGCATTGGCTGCGGTGGTGTATACTAAACTGTAACCAGTCCCTGGAACAGTGGATCGATAAACTTGGTATCCGGTTTCAGTTGCATTGTTGTCGGTCCAAGTGAGATTAACACCGGCTCCAGCAACATATTTGGCTTCAATACCCGCCGGCACATACAGCATGTCCTTCGGAAGATCGATCATGACTGCATTAAGGTAGCCTGCAAAGGCGTTTACACCTTTTGTGGCACTAACTACGATCTGGCCATTGGCATCTGGGGACACATCAAAAAATTCAGCTGCAGCAGATGTGTTACTCTCCACGTTGAGGCTTACCGTCGTGCCATTAATGGTGTACACGGTACTGCCGTTGTCCGTCAAATTGCCATATCTAAACACACTACTGCCAACGATTCGAAAGTTATATAGCTTGTCAGGACTTAGACCATTGATCCTAAATTGGACTTCATTGGGAGCACCAAGGAAACCAAACCAGTAAAACTCCTTCAGTACATTATCGGGCACAATACCCGAGTTATTACCAGTGGTCGCTCCCTCTGTGTTTACCCCACCCCATCCAGTGAGCAATTCTAAGCTTAGACCGGTAGCAATATTAAATTCGTCTTTTAGATTTTTGAATATCATACCCGCCTGGGGATCGCTGTGCGCATTGTTCCAAGGCGAAGGGCCATCTAATGTTTTTCCGAAACTAAAAAGTACCTTCTTCACAGGAGTGGTGCGACTAGTAATCTCCTGCGAGTAGTTGGACACGCCGCTTCCATTTATTGCGCGTACCTTGTATTTATAAATGGAATTTTGTGAAACCGTAGCATCGGTGTAGGTTACCACACTTGCAGCGGTGGTTGCTATTAGAGCATAAGGATCACCGGTTGAGACATTGCTTCGATAGATTTGATAACCGCTTTCGGAGGTATTGTTATCGGTCCATGTCAAGGCTACTCCCGTTGCCTCCCCATAAATTCCCTTCAAACCCGGCGGCGTGTACATCATTCCTGTGGGCAGGTCGATCATCATTGCATTTATATATCCCACTGCAGCATCGCTTCCTTTTTCCAAGGTCACCACGACTTCCCCAAGCGCATTGGCTTTGACCGCCAAAAATTCAGCAGCTTGGCTTGTATTGGATTCAACATCCAGGCTAGCCGCATCCGTCCCAATCTTGTAGATTGTATGGCCATTGTTTGTTATGCCCGCTTGCCTGAATACACTGCTGCCTACGAAACGAAGGTTGTAGCTGCTACTGGGCGACAACCCTCTGATCTTAAACCTCACAACGTTGGGGGCCCCAAACAAGCCAAACCAATAGTAGTCCTTCAGTACGTTATCCGGTACGATCCCTGTGTTATTTCCAGTCGTGGCACCATCCGTATAAGCCCCTCCCCAAGCCGTAAGCAATTCCACACTGACACCGGTATTCACACCGCTTTGATCCAACAAATTATTAAAAACCAACCCTGCCGAAGGCTCGCGACCTGCGTTGTTCCAAGATGCCGAACTTGAATTGCTGTTTCCGAAATCAAAATAAATATGACTTCCTATCGTGATCGACGCGCCATGACCAACCGGTATCACTGCTTCATAGGCAGTTGAAAACGAGGACGCGCGTGTCAAATTCTTTGCCAACACTTTGTATTGGTACGAGTAACCTTCAAGAACTGTGTTATCCGTAAACGAGGTTACATTCGCGCCAGTCGTTCCAACGAGTTGAAAATCTTCACCCGCTATGGGGTTAGCACGATAAATATCGTACCCGGTTTCCGTACTATTGTTATCATTCCATTGCAACGAGAGGGCATTGGTAGAATAATTTGAACTAAGACCCGATGGCGTATAGAGAACATCAGCGGGAAGATCGACAATGATAGCATTTAAGTATCCGGCCGCGGCGTTGGATGCACGCGTAATCACAACCTCAACTTCCCCCTGCGCATCGGATACCACATTGGGAATTGTGGCTAGGGATGTCGTATTATTTTCGACAGCTAGCGATACAGACCTGGCCCCTATGGTGTAAATGGTGTTTCCATTATTGGTGATACCACTTCCATGATAGGCACTTGCGCCCAAGAAGTTGAAAGTATATGCGGTCGATGGCATTAGTCCTGAGATCTTCACCCGCATTTGATCCGAGGAGATACCCAACCCAAACCAGTAATATTCACTCAATACAGGATCGGGGACAATACCGGAGCCATTTCCAGTTGTGACGCCGGAAGGGTATGCACCGCCCCACCATGTAAGCAATTCTATCTTGATTCCCGTATTGTTACCCGAATCGTCCTTCAGGTCACTAAAGACCGTTCCGCCGTAAGGATCATGGAGTGCATTATTCCAAGGCGCTGGCGCTGCATTGGCGTTACCCGCATGAAAATACACTTTTGGTTGTGCTTTAACATTGATAGCTGATAACAAAACGATAGCTGTAGACAAAAACAGAATCGGGATGAGAAATTTCATAGCTAAGGGCGAGTTAGTGATCTTAACCTTTTTTAGGCGAGGGTATAATGGGAGCCTTCCCTTCTCGAATTTTTATTGATCGATTGATTTTTTCCGCACTGTATTTTCTCCAGGCCGACAATTCCGGATCGACCAAATTTGAATTTAGAAACGACAGACTCATCGATTCAGATGTACTATCGTCTGGCAGGTTGTGAAGCTTTAAAGAACGCCTCCAAGGGTCCAAGGCAGAAAGTGCTTCAGCATCGGTTTCTGTTTCATAATAATTAATAATCATCCCGAAAGCATCGTTGTCGTCACCACCCGGATCTTTGGACTTATCCGGATGGTTGATTTGGGTCAACCATCCATTTATATTGTATACAAAATCAACTCCCTGAAGGTCATTTCCAAGCACAATTCGCTTCAACGGACCGTGTAAATAATAAACATAAGATGCTCTTATAGTCTCACTCCCATTCTCAGCAGTACTTGTAAAAACTTTACTCAGGCGCAGATCAGCGTCATACTCATAACGATGGTAAAATTGGCTTGCCAAGCCCAATTTTTTTGTAAATGCAAGATTCGCTATTTTCAGTACATTGCCCGTGACACTGTATTCATATTTAGCGACAAAAACCATGTTCAGTTTATCGGGCTTTTGGACCGTCCATTCAACATTACCACGTTCATCGTAAGAATACCAAGTTTGCATATTGGCATTTTTTGTAGACGCTACAGCGCGACGCGTAAAATGTTGTTGTTTGTATAGCTCCGGTAGTCCTGCGTTCACACATAACCCGGCCAATGTTCCATCAGGAGATTGATCGTAGAATGTTAGAATCCAGTCTTTCTTTTTATTGAGGTCGAATGCTGGATGTTTAATCTCCTCCAGGTGGCTATCGAGTTCCGAAAATTTTATATCATTTCCCTCATATTCACCCGACTCAATGGGACGAAGTGATTCATCATACGTCGTATAGGAAAACTTACCAAGGCTGTTAGAATTTGACTCAGCGTCCTGTTCATTTTTAAATTGTTGCGCGTTTTGCGAAAATCGTATTTTTCCATCTTTTCGATATTTGAAAACGCTCTTCCCCGCGTCCTGGCTTGTCCTGGAAATAATCCTTCCCTGAAAATCATAGTAAAACGATGTCTTATCGACAGCCGGATAATTGTCCCATAGAAGTACGCCGTTGGGGGTAACAGATTCCACCAGGCGACCAACGTCATCGAAGAATTGATAAGCAACGTCTTGATAATAGTTAGTGTAGGTCAGTTTAATCACCGTTGTAGCATTCGTCAGCTGAACGCTGTAAAACCCAGCCGGCCATTTACCTCCCTGATCGAAGGTTTGCCCAACATTTTTAGCTACGTCGTTTAGAATGTCTCTCGCCACGAAACTACCGATGGGACCTGAGACGTTTTGGATTGTTACTGCAGCGTCATCCAATAGATAAAAATATATTAAAGGCCGGTATTGTTCGGATGCCGGATTACCGCTACCAGTTACAATATTGGTTACAGATAACATATGATCCGTGGATGTTCCAGATCTGGCACTCATCACAGTCTTGCCGTTTTTATCCGCGATATTGATATTATAGGATTTTAGCTTTTTTCCGCCGGTCTCTTCATAGTCATTTTCGTCCGCTGACAAGGTCTGAACGCCTTGATTCTGAAGCGTTGTGATTCCGCCCGGTGTGCCAGACATAACCGAAGACCTCTTCGATACATAATCATCAAGTTCATTGTAAATCGGGAATGCGCCTGAAACCCCTTCATGCGTGCTTCCCATTCGCAAAGCCTCTCCAGGTGAAGCACTCCGTCGTTCAACTTCTGTACCATCTTTATAATAATCAACTCGGGAGTAGGGAAAGCTTGTTGTTGGCACATGCTCCTCCAGATTGTTATTGACACTATAGTACCATCCCAGAGTCCCGGGCTGACTTGCATTCAATGCCTCGAACACCGCTGATGAGCGATCGTCACGAACGAAATGATAATTGTACTGAAAAGCATTTTGCGTAATTGGAGCAGGTAGCGTACCGCCGACTGTTCGATTGACCAAGTCGTGCAATTCCTGCGACGCAAATATCTTACCCGCTGACAAGTTCTTATCCTGTCGCTGAAGATTCTTACCGGACTCGTCATAATATTGTTTTGAATGAGCAATAATTTCTTCTTTTGAGTGAGCCACCGACTCGATCCAATTTAGATAATCATCGCAATCATTTTGAACCAAAACAGGCACCGATGTTCTGCTAGCGCTCCGACATCCAAATCGATCCGTACTTGACACAGAAAACGTATATTCCCCTGCCGAGAGCAATCCAATATTCTTCCTTGGCAAACTACCAAGTGAAGTATTTTGTGCAGTGAACCATTCTAATTGATAACTCTCCGGGTTATTCTCTACAGATAGAACTACAGGTTGATATTCACAAAATTTTAATGTCAGTGGCGTGGCTAAAATAGGTAGTGGCACGACTGTCACGATAACACCTTCGTCTTCTTCATTTGTTGCACAACCAGTTACATGGGCCTTGACAGTAGCGTTTCCAGAAAAACTGGGATCCCAAGTGATTATTCCATTGGCATCGATGCTGCTACCGCCAGCTTGTTCGATGGTCCAGGTTGTTGCCCTTGGTATGTTTCCGCTGGCTTCTACGTTCATATCATTCGGCGGCTTTGTACCCGCGCAAAGAACCGGGAGTGTAGGCGTAATGGTCAGACGTCCAAGAGGGCTATTGTTAATCGTAAAAATGGATCTGCTCAATGCAGAGCTCGTTTCATTATTGGCAACGCAAGACGCAGTATTCGTATGTGCCCAAACGCTAATGCTATCGCTGGTTGCAATATTTTGCGGATGATAAGTCGCCCCGGACGCCACCTGAAGTTCATTCTTATACCAAAGAATCTGGTCGGCTGCAAAATTCGTATTTGCCTGAAACGAAATTTCCCCTTCACAATAAACGGCAGGATATCGAAACGGGGTCATGGTGATCCCCACTGTAAATTGTGGTGGCGGGGTAACCGTGATTGTCGTCTGTGCAGATTTCAAATATCCTGAACACCCGTTAGACTGGGTATAAGAAACCGCGCAACTGACTGTGTAAACCGTATTCGGTGAAGTTGGCGACTCCAAATATTGGTAATTGCGTCCCATGGTTGTCGAATTTTGTATATAAACAACTTTATCTGGTCCACATTCAGGAATTGGGTCATTATGGTGTTGAGGTTGCCCATTCACATACCAAGTGTAGGTTGTGCTCGATGTCGGCGAGGAGTTGTTTGGAAAACTTAAATTTGCTGTCACAGGAGCACCTTCACAATTGCAAATGGTCTGGGGCGATGTCAGTGAAAATGTCGACGGAAAATCCGCCTTAATTACTGCCGTAATAGGCGCTGAATTTTTGGTCGCACCAGAAGCACAGTCGGAAGAGGAGATTACCTTTGCATAAACATTGTTCCCGTTTTGAAGGGTGGTCGAAGTAAAGGTCATGCCATTGAGCTGCACCATGTTTTGATCACTACCGATGTACCATTTGACAACTGGGTCGTTCCCAGCATCAGTAATATGTGCCGTGAAAGTAAGGGACGAGCCAGGGCAAACATTGTTGGTGTTAACCGTTATTGAAATACTCGGTTCAACTGTCATGCTGACGTTGGCAGCAATATTTTCCCGGTGCCCATCCGTAAAGTCTGCGTGAACATCCCCAGAATGTTCTTTTAGCCACCTGACGATTACCTGCCCAGGCTTATGAGCGTCGGGGTCGTTGGGTTTATACATGAAGTCCGTCCCCTCTGTCCCCAGATCAAAGGAACATGTAGGCGGGGTTGGTGGATTTCCGCCAGAATTTATTGGCGTGGCGAAACCATAGTAAGTCACGTAGTCCGCATTCGGGCCCGCACACGGATCATAGGATGTCGCTCCTGCCGTATAGTTAAACGTTTGCCCGAACGCCAATGAGTTGAAACCAATTACAAAAACACCTATTGACAACCAAATAAAACGAGAGGTCGGGTTTCGATTTTTCATAGAATTATGATCGACATTTATCAAAAGGGAGCATTTCAAGGTCATATACATAGTTTATCTAACTCTACCATAGTGGTAAACCTGCGCGGCGACATGTATCTCTCCATTGTCAAACGTCTCGCGATAGGTATCGGTCAAGTGCCCAACTCCGTCGTATTCAAACCTCGAGAAGGTGTTTTGTGCATCCAATATGTACCATACTTCCCCCCAGCTATTGTACACATAACTCGTCATCTCTGAATCAAAAGGATGAAATCTAAAATCATCAAACGTGCTCGTTCCTCCTGAAGACTCGCACCAAACGTCCAAGGTTTGTAACGCGTCATTCGCTGAAATACCAGACATGTCTATATCAGCTTCTAACAAATACCAGTTCCCTGCTTTGCCAACATTTGTTACAACGGTCTCCACCGTCAAGTTCGAACCCAACTTATACTTAATTTTAGCAACTGGCTGCAGTGACCACACGCTAACATGATATTTTCTCGCCTTCGGCCGCAACGAAAATCTAAACGCTTTTTGATTGATAGACGCTGTCACGGCACGCGTTCCAGTATGTGCCGCGAGTGAAAATCCACCCCCTTCAACGTAAACACCGGAGCCGATTTGATTCTGTGAATCGGGTACTTCTTCTGCCCCAGAGTACCCAACCTCGCGGTGCTCTGCGTTGCCGGCTATAGCCATTACATCCGATTGGTCCAAAGACATTTTTACAGTTGAAAACCGTCCATTAACGTCAAAGGCCATCAAACTATGAGAATTGGCATCATACAACGATTCCTCCTCCTCTTTTTGCCAACCCGGAGGGACCTGATCTCCTCGCTTCCAGGCATTGAATCGAACTACCTCTGAATATGGATAAAGGCCATTTGTCGAATTCACATCTAAAGTTGGATCACCTATAAATGAAAAGGTCTGAAATTTTCTAAAAATACCTACCTGTGGCGCGGATGCAGATTCAACGTTACCTGGTTGCAATACAGGCACGTCATCACTCCATGTCTGTACTGCCCCGGATTGCAAGTATTGAGGCGCACCGGAACCATCAATTTTATAAACATAAGTCGCTGCTTCCTGTGAAAGCATGTGCCTATTGTCCAAACTTTTCAGTCTTACTCCCATCTGCGGGTATACAGCTGCCCCCCCCTCTTTTAAGCTATATGCGGGAACAGTTTCAGTGACAAAGACTTGTCCGTAGGTGTCTGTTACACGCGACTTTATTGGTTTGCCGGAATAAAAATCAAAGGCTGAAAACTCCGTCTTGGCCGTATTCCCGGTCACAAAATTTCTCTCCTCCATCGACGTCATGGCGGTAGCTTGATCGGATCTCACTGAGACCACGGCCCTATCTATCGAGAATATCTCGTCCACATCTCGGTTATTATCGTCATCGACACCATGATTGATAAAATCCTTCACCGTAATGAATTTATGAAACGCTTGTTCCACCAATCCTTGTCGTTGACTTTGCAAAGTTGTCTCAATCGCGTTCGTCTCATTATCATACAAGTATCCAAATTTCTTCTCATGAATGAGTTGATTGTTTTGATATGAAAAAGTCTGAACCCTTTTTACATCCCCCACGCCTGTCGACTGATTTCTAAGAGTTACATTTCTACGTTGCTTATCCAACGTTCCATAGTCGACAAAATCGTAGGTAATCATGTTCTCATCAAACACCTCAAATTGTTGCGTACTGTAACTGTCCAAATATTTGTCATCGTACTTATTACGAATCGTCACGAACTCATACATTACTCCTGGGCCAGGCGCTTCTCTTCCAAATACCAGAACCTTCTCAATCATTTGATTTAGGTATTTTTGAAACTTGGTCCGGTACTGCATTAAATTCCGGTTGTTTTGGCTGTTCTCGCTAACGAGATTTCGAAAAAAGTCTTTCTCTGTAGGAAAAGTGATTCCGATCGCGTTGTATGGCTTGTAGGTGGTGACTCCGGATGAGTTCGTGGTTCCAGGCAGATTATAATAGTATTCTGTCTCCTGAACATGACCTCCCAATGTCTCAACACTAATGGACTTAACACGAGGTCCACCACCACTAAGCGTGGCTGTTCCGCCAATATCTCCCCCACCAACAAAATCCGAAACCGAAACTGCGCCGCATACGAAATAAGATGTCATCGTTTTAGTCTCCCCATTCCAGGTAAATGTGCGATTTGGCTGCAAAGCATTATAAACACCAACATCGTTAAGAACAATGTAATCGTCTTGAACGTTGACAATGTAGCTCGTGTTCACGAAGTAGCTTGGAACCGGCGTTCCTGTATTCCCGAAATTCCCAACCATAAATATTCGCATGTCAGCCGGATCACCTGGCACGAAATAATCTGAGACATTTATTCCTTTTTCCTTAAACTTGATCTTAACTTCTGAAGGCAGATATCTTTCAACGCTCTCGACTTCAAACAAAGTCTTATTGTCGTCATAAACTGATTTACTGAAAGTATTCGATTCATAGTCGATATCAATCGTCGCGCCAAGTTGCGTTGTGACAGCGCTCAGGGACCATGCCCAGGTCAGTTGAGCAGATGCCTCGGTGACGCGTCTAGACTGTCTTGTCGGCGTTGTAGCTTCATCATATGGCAGTACGTCTGAATTTGTTACAAAATCAGACTTATAGAATCCCCAATTGTCAAATTTTTCTTTGTTATAACCAGGATTCAGATCGTACGCAAATTTCGTGGAGGGCAAAATGTCTGCGCCACCGTGCCCCAAAACTTTTACCGCTGTGAGTGTTAACTTTCCTGTCCGCTTAAATCGAAATTCATTTCCTGCGTATTTTCCACTCCCATCTCTACAGATCTCGGCATTCGAGTAGTCCATATCGGCAATTGGGTCAAGCGAGTAGAACGCGGCTTTATCACGAGAATAACCTGTCATCACCTGGTTATTATACATATCACAGCAAAAGGGCGCACCGTGCGCGCGATAGGGATCATGGCAACCACTTTTTCGCGCGTAGGGCCATTCAAAATTAAAATCGGTTTTCGGGTCTGTGCAAATTCCCTGAGGATTGGCACAGGTTTGATTCCCAAAATTACTGAAATAATCAAAGCTATTCGGAACGTCAACGGAAAGGGTATAGTCAGTTTCAAAACGGATAATCTTGGCGGCCAATTTTGCAACGTTATCCTTATCCACCGCGTTAGGAATCTGGTCAATATCACCTTGATCAAAGACAAGATCGCCGTTATGATAATTTATTTTAATTGCATCTTCCCCTTTTTTTATGGTAACATATTTTGGGGGATCTGAATATGGAATTTGATAGGAGTAATCATCGTCCTCAGAGTGACCATCGGAATACCCATAGACGGCGGGCGCATTTGTCGGAAAGTTGTCATACCAGTTACTTCTGTCCTTCTGAAGCAGAACCTGACCCATATCTTTTTTATCATATAAATAAATGGCATCCAATTTTAAAGTACTTACTGGGCTAACTGAAAATTGCAGCCTGCCATTTTTTTGAAGAGCGTTTTCGTACCATTTAAATTCCATTGAATATCGTCTAGGATTACTCCCGCCCTCTAGGCGGCTAGTGACCCCGCGACCATCTAACCGTTTTGATTTGACAAAAACTGCTTTATGTGTTTTTGTCTCAATTGCATCCAAATAGTAGAGTTCTTTTATACCGTAAGAGAATGAAGCATAACTACTTTCCAGTTCTGTTAAATATCCAGTTTGGGGTGTCCTCCATTGATAATTGTCAGCCCACCTTCCGTAGTCGAATTTCACCCAATACCCTAAGTCGGCGTCATCCAAGATGCCGTTCGCGGTCCCGGTGGGGCCACGATCCACAAAATCGGGACCAGTAACAGCTGTTAGCAACCATGTGTAGGCATATGGTTCAATGTTCTTCATTTCGGTGATCGTTGCAGCTCCCTTTAAAGGTTTCTTCATTTTCATTCGGGTATACTCATTCGATGCGTATGCTGGTAAAGCATAGTGATAGGTCACGCCGCTCTCGTTTGTAATCATGAATCCGCCTATCATTTCCGCTGTAGATATGGTACGCGGTTTTAAACTCTGGAAAGTGGCATCTATGTTGTCATATAAGTCCGCATCGTCGTAGTTGTCTGTCTTGATCATTCCGCTACCTTTACCTCTAATAGTGGCTTTAGAATAAGGCATGCAGGATTCAGGCTGAAGGTAGTTTTCATAAACTTCGCGTTGAAGGGGGCGGTCGGAAGGTAGGGCATAACAATCGACAAATTTTTTTGCCTTTGCATCTCCATCGTGTATCTCCTTGTTTGTAAACCACTCGACGTGACGCGATCCCTCTAGTTGTTGAGACGTCGCATTATTCTCAAACCCGTCCGCATCGGCAACGACCGTCTGGGCATTAATACTGAAGGTCGTCCCGCTAGTGATAGATTGCGGACTCACTGACAGCTTGTTAGAAAAATCATTCTTAAACCTAAAATCAACTTTTTTTCCGGGAGTAAATTTTCTGAGACTTTTATAATCCAGCGATTTGAAATCCGTTAAAGGAGTGCCAACAACAAGGTCGCGCTCATAGGCTTCCTTGCCTCGCATGTCCCCGTTTTCAAATATGTAAGGTTCTATATTCCCACCAAGACCTTGGCCAAGAACATCATATCGATCATGTGCAGGAAATGAACCTCCAATCTGTTTTGCAACATCCGCGTCGTCGTGGACATCCCATTGATTGGCATCGGAGACAGTAGCATCATAAATGTCGTAGATGTCATTAGACACTGACTGAAACTCAGAATACGCAAAGTTTTCGTTGTGATTAAAAATATCCTGAGCATCGTTGCTCTTAGCGCTGTAAAGGGATCCAAAGGCATAAAGTGCATCAGACTGATCGGACCAATATCGAGTGTAATAGTCTCGCAGCGAATAACTAAAGCCAAGGCCTACCTCCTTTATTCCAAACTGAACTGCCCCACCGTCAACCGTCCAGGAATGGCTACTGAGTGTACCTGCTGCATTATTTTTTTGATTGAACGTATAACCAGCCAATGTCAAACTTGTTTTAATCCCAGAATTGATATTAAAATCAAGAGAGCTCTGCTGCCCTAACAGCTCAATCCCTTGACTTCGCAGGAAATTTGCATTAGGACTCTGCTTATTGAACGCAAAGGCTCTCGAAGCAAAGGCAGATACTGGATTGAAACTTACCGAGGTGTAATGATTCACACTAAATCCCCGATAAGTATCTTGTGTTTTCGCCGTAGTAAAATTCACCCCAATGCCCGCAAAACTCGCTCCCATTGTTGATGTCTTCGTCACAGTTGTTCCGCCATCCCAATAATCTCGAACTTCTCTACGCGCACCGATATTGTCATCAGGAAAACCATTTATAGTCCGATTGATTGAACCTGGGTTCAGAGTCCATCCCAAACCTACCCACGAAGCCTCTTGCTCTCCCAGAATGCCACTATGGTATGATAAAGAAAGGGGATAGCCACCGGCTGGGCCCGGAACCTCCAACAACGGCATATTGTATACCAACTGCCCAGACGCCAAATTGACCATGTCTGTGGTATCCACTGGCTCAAAGCTAGAAAATTCCGGAGAGGATGGTCCTGCTGTCAGCGCAAACAACATGGCCGGTTGAATAACACTTCCAAGCATTTCCAAAAAGAAAAAGGCCGAAATGAACTTAAGCAAAAATCGATTACGAATCATACGCTAAACATTGTTTCTTATTGACTAATCATTAAAATTCAGCTTTGGCACAGCGTCTATGTTCCGTGTGGAAAAGCGAAACTCTTGTCGGCCTATACCCAGCCCAAACTCATCCATGCTAAATTGAATCCATTTAGTATCACCGAGTGGCTTCTCAAATGCGAACAAGGCATCGGTTGAGTTCCCCAATCCAAAAGTCCGAACAATTGTGTAATCGGATACAGGAATCGAGTCTCTGCCCATCGAAGTCATTTTGACAAATCGAGACATCTCGAAAGAAAGGGCCTGGATAATTTGACCGCGATCCCATGGTCCTTCCACTTGCGTTATTTCTTTCCGGCCCTTGGAAAGGCTTAGAACAAAATACTCATAGGCTGAGTATTTCTGACGGAGCTTGGCAATAGTCGAATCACTTGCACTTCTTGCCTTACCTATTTCCTGATGAACAAGTAAATCTGTTGGCCTGTAATAGACATCAATTTTAACTCCCTGAATATTCTTTGATTGAACAAGGCCATGAGCAGGGTCAGCTACAAATTTTTGTAGTTCTAGATATGTAGCTTTCTTCTTACCACAACTGACAAGTAGAAACAACAGGACAAGAATCTTGAGAGATATTCGGTTCATCTATGATTTTGGGAAATACACAATACTCCATCGCTTCTTATTCATATTTGAAGTCCATCATTAGGGCCACAAATAGACACAAGCAACTTTGTTAAAACAAAGACAAATAGTTATTCGCTAAAATGTAATGTGTGTGAGTTTGAATTTCAGTGGCTACAACAATTATCAAATGACGCTAAAGATTCTATTACTCCCAATGTTATTGCGACTGACTTTATAAACATAAGAATTTAGAAGTGTAAAAAAAATCAATCAAAATATTTTTTTTTCTTGTTACGATATTGTTCCTAGCCAGCTTGTGAAACTATCTGATTCACCGCCGCGCATTAATCCTATCTGTCTCAACATCTTAAGTTCGGTGAAAGAGCTAAGCGCGCTCAGTGGCTCGCGATCAACGGAATGGATAAGGGTAGGTTCCTTACTCATGTTCAATGCGACGAAAGAACTGGACAGATAACAATTTTTCGAGCGCGTCCGCACCTTTATCATTGAAAGTTTCCCAAGAAAAAATATTTGACCTGTATCTTTGTTTAAATCCTTCTCAAAAAAAACTATATTTATGAAGGACGACCTTTTTGGCTTATGATCTCAAGAGTCTTTTTGCTATTGCTGTTGTGCCCCTCACAAATTGGCTGGTCTCAGGTGAACCCTAAGACTCTAGAGAAAAAATTTACCGACTGGGTTACTGGCTATGTCGTGTTAGTAACGGGCGACACGATACATTGCGAAATGACCTATTCACCTGCTGTATCTGAGGGGATGTTACAAGTTAAGGACGAATTCACTACGCTAGCTCTCACTGTGAAGGATGTAAAGACGTTTTACTATGTCGATTCGAAAAACAGACCCCATCGCTTTTATGCCTTGTCAGTTCTGGATGAAAGCACCTCAATGAAACGTGAACATTTTTTGGAATACATCTATGGCAATCCCTACGTTGCTATTCTGAGTCGTCGGACCTTGGAACTTAAGTCCAGAAACAGACAACAACCTAGTGGCAATCAGGGATATAGAGTCTCTCAAACAGACGTCAACTATTTGTTGAATGTGATCAGCGGCCAGTTAAGTGAATTTAATGAAAAGGAAGCCCTCGCATTGATGATAAAGAAAGCAGATGAAGTAAATGCGTACATCAAAACAAATCATATTCGATTGAAAAAAGATTTGGATGATTATATTCAGGTATTCGATTACTTTGCGAAGCTGCAATAGCCGCCGAAAGGGCTCTGTGGTCCAAATCTCCACCTCAATGTGAAATAAAGGAACTACGAAGTTCCAGCTGCTATGGCATTAGCATAACGAATCTTGTTGCAGAATTTTAGATCTGTACCAACCTCCAAATGTTTCCACCTGCAGATTTAGACTTCCCATTTGCAACATCCGAAATTCTGCTACCTGAAATCGCTTCCTCCCTCGCCGCCTCGGCAATACTTGAATACGTTCTGATGTACTCACCCGCAATGGAGTACTTCGCCACCGCCTTACTTATTCTCCTCAAATGTTCTTTGGTTGACGCATAATGTTTTTCAACGTCCAGCCGCTTGGGGCCATTCCCATACTGCCAGATAAATCCCCCAGTGGTTTTCAGTTTTCCACGGGCAGCTGGAGATTCCGACCCCATTGACCACTTTTTTTCGCGAGGGTGTGACCACCATAAGTTAAGTAAGCCTAGGGTCACTCGTGTTGGAACATAACTTCAAGATAATCAAAGCAAAGGATGGTCAGTTCCTCGCGGAATGAATTGTCCGGTATCGCGGAATATTGTGGTCACAGGCGCGCGAAAAAAAGTGGTCAATCACCTCGGAATCTCCACATAAGGGCCAATCTGATTTTTCTCGTCATTTAGTACTAATTGTATTAGTATTTCGATCTGAATTGATGAAGAAATTCCTCACTTCCATGATATTACTGAGTCCTATGCATAGGCTGTTATCCAGCAAGTTAGGGCCACCTACCTGAAGATTCCGAGTGCTTGACCATTTTGTTTCGCATGCCTCTGATCACCATATTTCGCATCGCCGGACAATCCATTCCGCGACAAATTGACCATTCGTTCCATTGGTTGTCTTGAAGTTACGTTTTGAAATGCACCAGCCGCGCGCATTTAACTTAACCTGATCACACCCTCATGAAATAAAGTGGTCAATGCCCTCAGAATTTCCAACTTTACCTTCCCTTATTTTTTCGTGAATATGCTTCTTGTCAGCAACGATTTTTTTGATTCGCCTGATAATTTCGAGATTGGCAATATCTACAATTTTTTCAGCCATTTGAGCTGAAAACTCTCTCAAAAATACTTCATTCTTACTTCAATAACTCCATTCTAATCTATTAAGTTTTTAAGCTCCTATAAATGATCCGGCAGACGTAATCCGAACCCTGGAAAGCACTCTGCGCGAGGCTTTGGAAGGCTATTGGAGATTCCGAGGTGGTTGATCACTTTGTTTCGTATGCCTTTAGTTCAATTTGAAACGAGTAACACAAAAGTCAACAATAGTTTTTCTTCGTTCGTCAACATTGACTTTATTGAATGGGCCTTTTTGAATTTCACCGGCTATATTTCTAATATCAGTATTGATCGATTCAAGATACCCTGTGATCTTGTTAATGGGAGGCAAATTTCCCAAACCAATATTCAGGCTCTTTTCCAGTAAGCCAAGATTGCCTAAACGATTTTTTTCATAGTCATAATCATCAGCAAAGCCGTAAGCTGAAGAAGCATAATTTGGCTCCCTACTGAAGATGTGTTCGACTTGAAAATCCTTGTAAGTAACAATGTCACAATTGTCGTTGCTGTACTCTGAAAGGATATACTTTACAGCACCATTGCCATAGATGGCGCCATCAAGATAAGTTCCAAAAACGTGATTATTCACGAACTTCTCACTAAAATTCACCAAGTGATTTCTTATTTCATTTGACGTTAAATTATTTTCAGTAATATGAGAACTTAACCAATATATATCAGCAATGGGATTTGTTCCCCTCAGCTTATAAACCCGTACCTCAATCGCCTCTAATGTTGATAACAATTCATCAAGTTTGCCCTGCATGTATAGCCGCACCAAAAGCGGATAAAGCGTAGCAGTAAACTCCAAATATCTAAACGGTTTCTGATAAATAGATTTTGTTTCAATCTCTTTTATTAGATCAGAGTAACTAACAGCAAACTCCTCAAAGTCATTTAAGTATTCTGAAATAAAAGATTGCAATTCTGCTGGCTTATCCTTTAGCTCTTCACACTTCACCTTCAAATTGTTAAATATTGTATCAGCACCATCCCTGTTATTCCAGGTAGCGTCAAAAAGTTTTCGAGCAGAATAATAGTGGTGAGTAAATATTGTATTCTCCTCAAGTCTGCCTAGGATTCCAAGATTATCTCTGCATACCAAAAGGTCATCATAAGAGTCAAATATTTTTTCAAAGCTATCGTTTATGGCGCCATTCAGCCCTTCCTTTAAGTGTAGGGTTGAGTAGAGCATTAGAATACTTTTAGTTTTATCCAAAATCCGCAACGGAAGTCCTCTGTCATTGATGATAGAGAACATTTTAACCGCTTGGGCTTGGTTTTCCACATTGAAGACTAAAACCTCAATTCCACTTCGTATAAAAATTATTCGCGCTTCAATCTCCTTGGGAGTCAAAGCATTCGTGAATGCGACAAATAATTTCCTAGCGGAAAGCATGAACCGTTGACTTCGTTTATTGATTTTGTCTATCTCTATACTTTGTGGATCAAAAAGCAGTTTATTCAAAAAGTCCCCGTCGGCTCCAAGGGGACGCAACTTAAGATTGTTCTTACTGCCAATGAATGATAATAGTTGACTTGTTTTAATGTCCACATCCTCTATTTTGTCAATAAGAACTTTTAGCAAAATGAATATGGTGGTAATACGTTGCTGCCCATCAATAATCTCATATACTGTATCTGTGGATAAACCCACCGCTTTGTTCTCTTTGAAAGAAAGGGTTCCAACAAAGTGATTCATATTATCCTTTATGCTTTCCTCAATATCCTGCCATAAAGCTTTTCTTTCTGTATCCGTCCAACTGTACTTACGCTGATAAGACGGAATGACAAATCTATTACCGTTAAAGATTGATCCAATTTTTTCTGTTTGACTTTTTGTTATTGACATATTGCTTGCTTTATTAGACGTAATAGCTATTAAGATGATGTCACCATACAGACCTGAAAAGTGTTTAGTTCCAGAATCGTTAAGCGATTTATCAATTGCTGGTCCGTCTTTTTATTTAAGTAGTAAACAGCAACCATACTGAAAGGATTACACTTGTCTTCTGCTTTTTTGTTAGTCATTTTGGAGATCTCAAGGTGGTTGACCACTTTGTTTCGTACGCCTGTGACCACAACATTCCGGACCATCGAACAATTTATTCCACGAGGAACTGACCATCCCTCGTATTGACTATCTTGAAGTTATGCCCAACACGATTGACCCTGGTCAAGGGAGTCGGATTCCCCACCAAGACCCTTAGTGATCAAATGTACCCGAAATCTGGTGGTCAAGCAGCTGCGGAACTAATGGTCAATGCAAAACGAAATATGATGGTCAGCCATCTCGGAATTTCCAGATTGGTCTTTCTTCCGTTCATGAGCGTCCCTGAAGTCCCAAACTTTCGCGTCGGGTAGAAATTCCGAGGTTCGTAAAAAAGAGCGTTTCGAAGTTTCGAAATGATCCAACTGAATGTATCCAAGTCTTCCTGAATCCAAATTCAAAAAGGCAAATCGTCGTCCATAAACCCATCTAGTCTTTTATAAGTACTGGGATTTACATCACACGCAAAGAGTGCCGACTCAATTCTAAGGGTAGCTGCCTCGATAGGAAAATCAGGTGGAAGGGGTTTGAATTTGACAGCGGTCTCGTCTCTATCCTTGGGTTCCTGTCTTTTTTGAATTTGAAATTCTCTTAAGCTTGAAATCTCCAGATCGCTAACGACTACGATCGCTTTGTGATCAGGTATTGTCCCTCCTTTAATTCTCAATTTATCTCTACGTATATGATCCGCTGGTCGTGTAATTCTAGAATCGCCATATTGCGTCGTATTAGCTAATACAATGAAACAATGCATGTCCCTACTTGCTGACTCGACAAGACTGTTGTAGTAATGAATGTCCTTATTCCAAACGGGTGCGAATAAAACATCCACCAAGCCAAGTAAAACATTACGATGCCTTACATTCGCCAACTCAAAACAATAATAAGTAGAAAAATAGGTATCTCTCCAATAAAACAATTCGTAGTTATACGGAAAAGGCTTGGGCACTTTCAAATTCTTTTTGCCAATAATAACGTCCTCCTCCTCCGGGGCATAATGGTTCTTAAGACGTGGTATCACAATAGCATCGTTATCGCCCTCCACCGTCAACGGCAAGGCGGTCAATACGAAGTTAAAAACGAACTCTCCAATCCTCCAATGCTCAATCCCAGTTATAAATCCAGTTTGATTATATACTGAGTACAGAATTACATGTGGGATAAAGTGGTACGGCAGACATATCTCGGGCATAATGAAGAGATCTGGGTCCTTGACTTTTTTTATTTCATCCAATATCCTATTAAAATCCTCAAATCTCTTTATGTCCGAAATCGGATTGCCGTCAAGGCTCTTCTCGCTCTCCTTAAAATCAACATACTTATTAACAAGGCAAATCCTAAGATCTTTATTTTTTCGTCTACTATTAGGGACCTTTACTGCCTGAATTTTCAATCCCTTAGGTGGTTTTGACCATCCTAAACTCTTACTCGGTTCTGTCAATATGAAATACTCATCTTTAATTTGCTGCTTGAAATTATCTTTAATAGAATTTGCCTTACAAAACACTTCAAAAACTTCATCCAAAAACTTCTCGCAGTTGAAAAAGTCGCTATACTTTTTTGATTTGCTTGATTTTATTGTCCCGGCTTTGTAAAACCACTTAAGAAATATATACTGGCAGCATTCATTCAATTTCACTCTATAAGGAAAGAAAGCTGCGCTCAACTCAAAAGCGTTTGATCCTCTTTCTTCCAGGTTATCCATCACCTTTTTGTTGTAAAGAGGAAACTTACTGGATTTAGAGTATTCCGAAAATTGCAACAATGGAAAAAAAATCAAATTCTTACGCAACAACCACGTCTCTTTATATAGCTGAATATCGCCTACTAACTGCAGCACAGTTTCTCCTTTAGACGACGGAGACTCAGACTGCCCTGAAAAAAGCCCAAGTGCCATCCTAGCAGCTGCCTTAAAATATCTCACAAGGTCAGCCCTCGCTTTATCCTGAAATTCAATTAGCTTGCTTTCCTCGACGTTAAAATTTTTGCCAATCCTAAAAGACAACAATTCAATTTGACTAAAGATGAATTCGATTGTGTCATATAGCGTATCGTAATCCTCCCTCACCACCCAAATTGAAATTAACTTTTCCCAAAAAGAATAATGTTTCAGAAGATAGCCCTTAAAATATCTTCTTACCTTATCCGCCTCCGCCACATCATATTCAGATCCAGAAACAACGGACCCTCGAGCTAACTTCGAAAGATAAACTGAGAGTTTAAATTTATTGTCTTCAATGTCCTTCAACCCACCACTGTCAACGTCCTGACTATCAAAATTGCTCTCAAACGTAATTCTTTCTAATTCTTTATATACGTTATCATCATCCTCCGACAAAAATTGAAAAACACTAGATTTATCCTCTTGATCGTCAATAAATTTGTTTAATAGTTGGGGTGAATAGTCAACATTGAACTGATAGATAAAAAACTTCTCCGATTGTAGGGATAGGTTTTGGTATTTCGGGGTACGAACGGAGTAAGTTGGCGAAGGCTCACTATTAAAACTAAAAATACCGTTAAGATACTTTGTTACATAATAGTAAATAATGTAATGATGATCATCCTCAAATTGAATCGTTTCCTTAATTAAATCAATTTGTTTATCATTGAACTCTTCAATGACAGTATCATCAATTACAATCAACAGGTCGTCAACATATCTACCATAATATGAAGGATTTATCCCCGCAATTTCATCATCAAAATCCTTTAAATACCAATTCGCCAACACACTCGAGCTAAGTAATCCAATAGGAAGAGGAACTCTATTCACATTCGGCCGCATGGCAACGTGGCTTGTCTTCGCAAATACTTCACGATATTTTTTATGTATGTCGACAAAAATCTCGTGCAAATTCCCAATATCAAGCCTCGCATCGTTTGTCACAATTTGCGTTCTTAAGGAATCTAAATCTAGCTCTATCGAATGATAGTAATCCTTGAAATCAAAATTTAGAATTGTAACATTCTTTCCCTTATCAAACATCATCTTTGCCGCTTCAATTCCTTCAGACCACCAACGTTGATACTGCCTTTCATATCGTCTAAATAGAATTCTGTTATTTGGCTTCTTTGCGTTTCCGTCTAGCCGATTGCCTATACAATGACTACCTAAATGTTCATCAAAATGGTGTCCGTATTTCAACAGCCACATAACACTTATCAGGTGGACCTCAAGCGGCGCATCAATAAAAACGCTAATTCGTTCAGCCAGCGGCTGATCCTTATATACTTGATTGGTGTAAAAACTTTTCGAAAGAAACTCCGGGTTAATAAGATTAGAATTTTCCTTAACGCTTTTAGGCAAAAAGGCGAGATCTATCTCCTTATCTATTACGTTCTTAACTGTAGAGTCATAATTATACACGTCATTAGCAAACTTATCCAAAGCATTGTGCTTCCCCTTTCTAACAAAGTCAGCCAACTTCTCGCGTACCAAAAGGTTTTGCTTATCGAAATAAATATGCGAAGCCAGTTTATTAAATGCCTCCCGGGCAAGCTTTACAAATTCGTTTTTTCCCTCGTTCTCCATTTAACTTGAACTCAAATGAAAAGTCTATAATCATAAGTCTTACCCTCAAAGCGCGCCAATAACTTGCCTATTCGAGCAATTTGATTGGATGAATTAATGGTCGCCGGAAGCTTTGTATAAAGATCGAATGAGTTCCAGTTCATCTTGGTCAGTCCAAGTATTTCGGAGGCAATGGTATTTATGTTGGTATCCCCAAAATGCCTCGTGATTTTTAACGGCGCTGGAATACTTCGTCCTCCCAAGTAATACTTATAATTGACACTCTTAATTGAAGGGACGATTCCATGTGTCCACAATAAGGCCACCTTTCTGTCGGTAACAATGCATGTGCCTCTGGAAACCGGAAAACCGTCAATTCCCATTTCCCCACTAAAAATACTTGTCGCGAAGAAGCGTGCATCCGGTTCGTAATTGATTTCAATGAGGTCGATATTTTTTACTCCGGCCATGTTGAGACTTTCGGTTATCCCTTTAACTTCCTCAACCGTAAATCTTGTCCTTTTATGCACAACCACTCGCTCCGGTAGCGAGTCCATCGAGGAATAAAAAAGCTCTCGAATTGAAACTCCGAATTGAAAAGCATCATTATACGAAAGAAATGGATTAGACTGCCTATCCAAAAAGAAATCATCGATTTTTGAAAGTTTATACTTTAGCCCTTGACCTTGCGAGTTGTATATATGGCTGCATCCAAGTACAATCTCGGAACTATCACCCACTCTTTTTATGCTATATCCAATTCCAGCAAATGCCGTAGTGCTATCCGTCGTGTTTAGAATCCACGGCGTTCGTAATGATTTCACATAGAATGAAAGAGACAGCCACCAAAATATTTGACACTTTAGGGCGTCAGACAAAGTATCCTCCTCAATCAATTGTGTTGAAATCCCCTTTGATGCCGAAAATGCTTTAATGTAATCATGAAGGTTGAAGGTCTCCATTGAGTCCTCAAATTCCCTGTATTGTTGCCATTCGCTGGGAATAAAAATAGTTACAACCAGTTGGCTATGACTACTTACCAACTGATCAATTTTAGCTGTAATGAGCCGCGCCAATTTGATCGCGGTAGATTTAATGTCGGGCTCATGATCTATTTGAACGTCCACCCATTTATCATCATCTCTAAAATAGGGCACATTAATAGGAATTTTAAATGCGGAGGAAAATCCGGGATAGTCCAGCAAGTAGTCCGGGTTAACTTCCGCCCTGTGCTTTTGATGCAATTCATTAAGAAACTTATAAAATTTGTCAGCATACTTTTGCCCGCAGATCACACCGACATTTATCTCTGATGAGTACACCTGTCCATTTAACGGATAATCATAAGGTCTATGATTGATAAGTGCTCGCATAGGATGAAAATCTCTTGAGGGCGCGGCTTGGCTATTTGAAAATACCAGCTGTGGCTCTAAAAGTTGAATTCCTTTATGTTGCGTACGTCGTTTATCATAAACCTTTGGATGGAACGCACGAAAATTGGGATCAGCCACCAAAACTTCAGCAAATGAAGTATTATTAGAAATCGAAAATTCAAATCCAGTGCCTGAATTATTTGGGTATTGAAATTTCAAATTTTCGCCGTCAAAGAGGACAATCTTCCACTCCTCTAAGAACTCTTCGTATTGTTTATTTCGCAACTTCTCAAGATAACCTTTACTTAAAGATTGACGAACCTCCCTTGAAATTTCTTCAGCAGAAGATAATTCAACAGTTGGCTTAAAAGATAGGAAGGCATAAGTCGCGTGTAGATCAAAGAAAAGCGAAACATGAATTGCCTTATGGATCCCAATCTTAGTATTACTTACGGCCGTGATTCTCTCTTCTCTTTTAAGCCACAGCTTATCCTTAGAATTATGGGCTAAATCCTTGTTGCTCGTTAAGCCTCTTAAAATAGCTTTTAACATCAAAGCCGAAAAAGCGGTGACCTTTCCGACATCTTGTTTACTAATCGGCACCCGCAATATCTCTCCCTTCAATCGTCCTTTAAATACCTTGTGAATGGTCGAGAGAGTCGCTATTGCAAAAACTTTTCGCTTAAATGGCACGGCCACCATGTCGTCATTCTTTGACAACTCATTCAGCAAACTCCAGGGTTTCTCACCATGCTTATAGACTATCTCAAATTGAAAGACTTCTTTGGGAAAGCGAATCGGATGCAAGTTACTTTTAAGGTACTTATCAGTCCTTGAAACATCCTGAGAGAAGTCTGGCATCTCATAAGATTCCGTGGCATACGATGATAAAATACCATCAATTTTTTGGTTGATTGTTTTGTCATCCTCAAAGCAGGCCTTCGATAGATGAATTAATGTTCTATCGAAGCCATCGGTTGGTATAAAATATGCCTCTCTTCCCGCGCCACGGGCTAGCTCTAGTAGTTCTTCGACACTTTCAGGAATATCATGCCCATATCCACACCAATACAACCTTCCCGATCCTTTGACCGAGAATGTATCTTTCAACGTTTGCATTGTAGATTTGTCCCTGCCACTATAACCTAATACTATAAGGTTCTTGTCCATATGGTACCGTCTAAAGGTTTCAACAAAGACAGCGTTCTGATTATCTAATTCGTCTGACGTATTCTTAAGCGCTCCGTATTTAAAGTCTCCGTGCAATGCAATTGATAAAAGTTCTTTTCGACTTTGGCTCCTGAAGATACGTTCCACACTATCTAATGTAATTTCGATTGGTGTGAGATTAGCTTGATGGGCCGCTTTAACGCATAGGCCATCAAAATTTAGAGTCCATACTGCTTTTACAATTTCATACTCATTCAAAAGGCATAATAATTTGTAACCAACATAGGGCTCCTTACCTTGAACCAAGGATTGAAAATATTTCCTTCGATCATCGGAAATAGGGTACGCTTTTTCAGCATAAAAGCTATACTCTTCGGAGGAATTATTGGCCGGGTATCCTGATTCTGCATCCAGCCATTTTTGAATACTTTGCCTTACGGCATCAGATTTAATATTCTTATAAAAGTCCGAGACCTTATGATTTCTTGATAGGTAGATATCTTTCTTCCACTCCCAAATGCAATCTCCAGCCGATTGAATTCCTGAACTGATGGATGCACCAGCGCCAAGCAGCATCGAATGGGATATGTCCGTGTTTCTTTTGACGGAACGGATGAAAGCATCGTAGTCCAATGCTAAAGTCTTGCTCATAAAAAATAAAAAGTTAGCCTAGTCCGATGGGAATCAAATAATACCTATGATTCCAGGTGGGCTAATTTGATCGAGTGGATCGGGTGGGGCAAGGAATCGCTATTCCAAATTAGGATTTTACTTTAGTAAAGCAAAAATCTTTTTCCGAATAGCAGGATTTTTTTTCGGCAGGGTGAGAATTTACTACGGAGCGAAGCCAATAGCCCACTCAAACTGGAGATTCGGAGCCCTTTGACCACTTCATTCCACCAGGGCATGGCACCCAAAATTATCATAAGAGTAAAACACCGCGCTAACTAAAGGAATGCATTAATTGTCAAGATTGTAAGTGATCAAAATATGCCCGGTCAAGCATTTGCGGAACTAGTGGTCAATGCAAAATGAATTGAGATGGCAAGCCCTCTCAGAATTTCCCCAGCTGTATGTCACTTAAGTTGTATGCCAGTGCATCTGCGACCGCGCGGGGAAGCCGCTGCCATCGGCACCGGCATCAATCAAAGCGGAAAATCGGAATTGATTTGCCCTTGTGCGGGTTGGTCAAAATAATATTGACATGTGGTCGATGTCCGTTAAACGACTGCAAGACGGCATAAAAAGGGATTTTTGTTTTTTGATAGGAACTTAGTATATAAGCACACCTCTTAACACAATTTCGAACGTGTCACGCCCGCGAAGATTTTTAAGAATAAAATTATGGATTCGACGAACTATTCGTTCGGAATTTGGCGTGATCCCATGCAACGGCTACAGCTTGGCACGCGAAGAACTTGTTAAAGATCTTTAGAAAAGAATGAACGAACAGTAAAATGATTCCAAGTGGGCTAGCGATCAGATTGGATCAGGTGGGTCGAGGAATCTTGAACCTAAGGTAACAGAAGTGGGAGATTTTACAATCAGATTAAAAAAAAAATTAATCACTACCAGTTTCGACTAAATTTTAAATCTCTAAGGCAATCACTTTATCGAGTTCTGCCCTTATCGGTGTAAAATCTAGAATCTTCGGTTCAGGCTTTGTGTTCAAAATGTATTTTTGTCCAGGATGAGATATTACATAGCCCATTCGAACTTCATTCTCGCGTGAATATGTTTGTGGCTTCCTGAATGCGGAGTTCTCTAAAATCAGCCTACTACTATAATTCACACCCCAATGCTGAAAAGTATTTAAATAGGTTATTTTCTCCATCTTAGGATAAACAGTATAGGGTGGATTTATTGATAAACCACTAACCTGCTGCGGTTCAAAGTCTGAGGGCTCAAGAGTGTTAGCCAAAACTTGCGCAAGCAACACCAGAAACCTGTGAGGATCTGTGATGTAATATTTGTCATTATAACCTTCAAACACTTTCTCATCACGATAAGAGGCGCAGAATATATAGACTGATGGGATTTTTTCCATGACGACCAAATTATTTGCCATGATCAAGCCGCCCTGTTGATAGTCCTGACCAAATACAGCCGTGCCCTCCGTTTTGTCGCCAATCTCAGTCTCCAAATTTTTATAATAATGCGTTGTTCCAAGAAATATTGTACTACATCCTCTGGCCAGATTATGCTGCGGATGACACCATTTAATTAACGGCAGACCGGGTTCAACTGAATTTTCAATTAGAGGCTGTGGGTCGTAATCCTTAGGGTTAAAAACAGGCGTATTTTCCATATTGAGAAGGTTTAAAATTTCGGCGTTTGATATGTGGGGATTCTCGAAAACAATCCGTTTGTTCACCCCGACTAAATTAATCTCCAGGGACGACCAAGGCGATAGAAAGGTTGACAGCGTGATTGACGAACCAGCTATCCGAGGTTAGCTCCTTAATTTCTATCCGCGTCGAAAAACCAGAACAAAGAGGATTCACAATTCCGCGTGGGCTAGCGATCAGATTGGATCAGGTGGGCTAGGAATTATAATCGAAATTATGATTTTACTTCAGTAAAGCAAGAATAAGAATCATATTTTTTCCGAATGATGGATTCGGGCTTCCCAACGGGCTGACGAAATGAACCGACCTATTGGAGACTCAGCGGGCTCTAATCATTTATTCAAACTGATAAAATCAAATACTTTAAATAGTGAGCATTCCGGCCCAGGTGACCACTTTATTCCGTTGGCGCGTGATCACCATGAGTTATTTAAGCTAGACTGACTTGCATTTGAAGATAAGTTCAAGACAATCAAAAGGAAGGATGGTCAGTTCTTCGCGAAGTGAATTGTCCAGCCGTACGGAATGTTGTTGTCACAGGCGCACGAAACGAAGTGGTCAGCCACCTCGGAATCTCCAGCAAGTGACATACCTGCGGGATAACAAAGAGTCAAAATGGTTTGTCGAAGCCAGCCCGAAGGAACGAAACATTAATGTGTATGACGAGAACATGCGTAAGCAATTTCAGAGAATCCGACAAGGGAAATCGGAAGCGAAAACAGAGAAGGAATCACAAGCAGGCCCCGACGGACAAAAGCACAACCCAAAAAGAAAACGTTAAATTTGCCCCGAAAACCGATGATGAGAGCACTTTACATTTGGATGGAGGCATAGGTATGATTATGCGTCCGGCAAGGGACGGATTGGTAAAAATGCCGGCAAAAATATCTCCAACTTTGTTGATATTGATGGCTTTATAGTGCCAATCGGCTTTTCCTCGTCTATCCATCTTTTTTTTTAGATTATTGATGACGTCATTTCCTTCACTATATGGATCTCCAGCAACCCATTTAGTAAACTCCATTACATAGTAACATTGATCCTCCGGCTCAAGAAAATGATGATCAGCTGTCAGTAATTCATCAATCTTAATCAGTGGATATGACATCTTGAATTAAAGCTGATTGAATATCGGAATAGTTTTTTACGCGAATCGCCTGATGTTCAAACCTAATCGGCCAGGTTATGTCTTTATTTTCAAAACAACTGTCGAGAATAAAAAGCTTGCGTCCTTGTTGAATGGCAGCGGTAGCTTGATATAGCGTTCCAGAAGTATCACTGGCTTCAACGATTATTGTTGCCTCAGTTAACGCGGACATTGTCTTATTTCGTTCAGGAAAAAATCCCTTATTATGGCGGTAATCCTGATGCCTGTATCTATAAAATGGCACCTGGGAAACAACTAAGTGGTTTTTTGCTATCTCGTCTTGTAAGTTTTTATTTTCAACTGGATAATATTCATCTAACGGGGTCCCAATAACCGCTATTGTTTTGCCGCCCTGTTCTATGGCATTCCGATGTGCCTCACTATCAATTCCAGCCGCCAATCCTGACACGATTGTAAATTTGTCTTTTACCAAATCTCGCACGAGTTGAGCAGTTCTTCTTTTGCCTTCGGGTGTTGCTTTTCTGGACCCAACAACTGCGACTGACCTGGTTTTGATTAATCCAAGATCTCCAAGATAATAGAGAAGTTCAATAGGATGCTTAGCTGCTCGCAATTTAGCAGGATAATCAAAAGTATTATTCAGCAAAATTCCTGGTTTCTTTGTGGCATTTTGTTGGAACAAATCCGCCAAAATCTTGACAAAAGAAAGAATTTTGTCCTGAGGCACAATTTCGGAGGGCAAGCTTCCGGGGCGGCTTGCGAAAAGCTCTGCAATTTTCTTAAATGTTACCCCATAGTCCTCCCAAAGTGCTTCATATGCTGCCATTTCTCTCAACGGCTCAATCGAGGAAACCAACGGGTCTTCATTGGCTAATTTTAGCTGAAAAGTGTTCATTTCTTTCAAATCTAAAGGACAAAAAATTGTCAATTGTTGCTTGTAAATAATATACAAATTTGCTGGAGATTTCATTCTATTTGGTCAAAAAACCCCAGCTAGTAACGGGAAGCAGTTTTTTTAACTAATAAAATTAGTTAAAAAAACTGAGAAATGCTAGCATTCCCAGATGGGAAGGAAGGTCGTCAATTTCAGGCAAAGGATTTTAAAAGCTACCCGGAGATATTCGAGAAATTCAAAACGATCCAAAACTACCGATGACATGTTTGTACTTCATCTGGTAGATGGTACAAGATTCTTGCTGGCTATGAATGACTTTATGCCGCAGTTCAATTTGTACGTAAGCCAACAGGCAATCAATTACTTCTACGGGATCTCGCGATCAGAATATAGATTCAACAAGACACTTGAATAAACGGGCGTTCCGGTTGGGTATGATCACTCAGAGTTATCACCGGAACAAATGCTGAGCTACCTAAAGAGCGCTTTAATTGTCAAGGCCAGAACAAAAGGCGCAAATGAATTACCCATTTTCTGCGATTTACTTTCCACGATTTGCGCAGTAAATTCACCCAACAAAACAGCGGGAAAGAAAAATGACGATATAAAGGTTAACGACCTCGGACGATATGATTTTTGCCCGCTGTTTGTTCATTCATCATCGCAGAGATATGAGACCGAAATTGGTACAGAATTTCGTGGGTATAGACGTTTCTAAGAAATGGTTTAACGTCTACATTGTCCAAAAAGTCGCCTCACGACACACACATTTCCAATGCGCGAACACTCCTGAGGGCATTATCGAGTTGAACAAGCACCTCAAGTCTTCCAGAGTTAGCCTATCGAAACTGACCATTGTAACCATTGAGCATACCGGTCCGTATTCAAAACTATTAATCAATTTCTTTTCAACCCATGGCGTTCTTTTGTGCGTAGAAATGGGAGTGCGTATCAAAAGATCGCTCGGTACGGCAAAGGGAAAGAGTGATGACATCGACGCAAAAAGGATAACTGAATATTCAATCAGACATCTGGATAAATTAATCCTGCACGAAAGAAAACCAAGATCGCTGGAAACAGTTAAAACACTCCTAAAGAATAGATCACGTTTGCTAAAAGCCAAGGCAATCGTTGAAACGCCATTCAAGGAACTGCAAAACTTTTCGTTTGAGACAGAGAACAAATTTTTCCATTCCATAAATGGGCGGTTTTACAAATCCGTCGATGAAGCGTGTGACCGGATAATGTCAGAGATCAAACGCATTTTGAACGAAGATGAAAGGATGAAAAATCAAGTTCATCTTTTGATCGGAATCCCCGGAATTGGGCTTCATACTGCCCTGGCGTTGGTTTGCTATACCAACTACTTCACCACCTGTTCCAATTCAGGTCAGTTGGCCTCGTACTGCGGCTGCGCTCCCTTTTCGTATTCCTCCGGACTCAAAGCTCCACAAAGTCACATTCATAAGATGTCAAATAAAGTCCTGAAAGGTCATCTGCATCTTGCTGCGCTGGCACTGATTAACAGCAGTAACGAATTGAAGGACTATTACGAGCGGAAGGTAAGCGAAGGCAAACCAAAACGGCTGGCGCTCAATAATGTGGGACATAAGCTAGTTCTCCGAGCCATGGCCGTAATTAAACGTAACAGTCGATACGTGCCTGTTGAAGTATTACGGAAGAGAGTTGACATGCTTCAGCTTACTGGCATGTCATGAAACCAACGCGTGCCTTCGAGAAGAGAAAATTCACCTATTTCATCGGAATAGATATATCCAAGTACTGGTTTGATTTTGCAGTGCTGACAAAAGCTGGAAAAATTTTGAGCGGACAGGTAGAAAACCACCCTATTGGTTTTATAGAATTTGAAAAGATCCTGAAAAATGCTCAAGTTCCATTTACGAACCGCACGTTGATCATCATGGAAGATGCGGGGCAGTATGATGATAAACTGGTTGATTTTCTTTCCAAGAGAAAGTCGCTGCTTTGTTTGGAGCACGCCCTGAAAATAAGACGTTCGATGGGCATGGTCAGGGGTAAGAGCGGTAAACTGGATGCCGAACGTATTATCGTCAGATTAGGATAAAATCCACTATACCTTTTAATTCTTGTTGCCTTTTTCTTTACTTTTCAGGTATGGACGATATTGAGAAGCTTTTAAATAAAATCGAGAAAGAATCCAGCTATGCGTTACCGGGTGGATGTTTTTGCCTTCAAGGCGATGTGGAGTTTAAGTTCTTCCGGGTTAAGCCGATTGAAGAGGTTTATCAAGAAGCATTTATTGACTTCTCTACCGGCGTCGTCAATCCGTTTGTTACCATTGGCATTTCAGAAGATAAAAATGAGTTATGGCGGATGAAAAATGAATTGATCGACAATGGAAAAAAAGAGTTCTCGGGAAATGTGATTGTCGATGACAGTTTGCGAGTAATTGAAGGTGAGCCAACCCGGAATGAAATTGCCACTAGGACGTTGCGTAAAATGTACGATCACAATCTGACGTTGCTCAGGATGGGGCTAAACCGAAACTGGTTGCTGCTTGGGGTAGCCGCCAGTCCTAAAATTGCCAAAACGCATATCACTACGATTAGAACTTTGGGTGGAAGAAAGGAAAATCCAAAGAAAAAACTTTGATGATTTAGACATCGGGAGCCCTATCGGGGTGGTAAGATTGGACAAAAAAAAGGGGTGATGACAAGGTGGCGAATCGGTGCACCGCATTTGACAAAGACGCCAGCAGATTGCATTCCAACAGATTAAAAATTAGGCACAACTCCTCTTCCCTCTTAACCTAATGTGGAGATTTCGAGGTGGTTGATCACTTTGTCGTACCCTTGACCATTGCATTTCGCGTCAACGAGGGGCCACTCCGCGCGGCGAGATCGTCAATGAAAAGGATTGGTCATACAGATACTTGCATGTTGAAAAACAAGAAGACCGCCGATTACTCTGTCAGACTGGAAAAAACTACTTTTATACATGAATAAATTGACCCTAAGAAAGGACAACCGGCGAATTAAAAGTCTTGATGAAGTGATTGCGTTCGAGAAGGAAGCCCGCATTACTTTTCCTCAAAATTTGAGGGAATTTATTGTAGCGTATGAGGGATCACAATTGAAGGAAAAGTACTTTCGTAGAGGAGACATACTGCATGAGATACATAAAGTGCTTTACCTGAGAGAATCAGATTTGGGCGGGGCTTCCGTTGAAGCTATTCTTAAGGGACATCGCTACTATAAAGAGGAGGGATTTGTCCCATTTGGAGTCGATTCAGGCGGTTGGGATTATAATGTTTCCATCAAACCGGAAACGTATGGGCAGATATGGGTTGATCAATTCGATAATGGAGAAGATAATCCCTGGGAATTTGTTTGTAACAGCCTGGAAGAACTGGTCGATGGTTTGTCTGAAGAAGAATGATCTTAGCTACCCTGCTTTGAATTTGAAATTTATTGTTCGAAGAATAGAATATCAAGACTAAATTCACGGGTTATTCATCAGGCGGCTGAATTGAATATTAAAGCCTTACGAAATTATTCATGACGAATGACCGGAATGGTGTTTATATAAGTGGTCTTATGTGAAATGGACCGGTCACTTCACCGGATGTTCACGGGCTGAAACACGCTTTCCCTGCTTCTTACCTCTGACAGGATCTTAGTCAGCTCGCGGATCATGCTCGCAAACACAACTTGTTTAACCAGAATTTTCGCGCCAAGCCCTTTACAGAAGGCGATGTCTTCCTCAGGAAGAGTCGTTGAATGCATGACCACCGGAATGTTCTTAAACAACGGGTCCTCTTTTAGCGTAGCAAGACAACGCACGCCGTTCATGAAAGGCATGTTGTAATCCAAGAAAATTATGTTTGGATCTAGGCTACTACCTCTTAACTGCTGCAAAGCGTCCCTCCCATCATTTGCTACGATCAGCCGGCAGCTATTATCAACCTCGGACAAAGCATCTTTGAACAGATCGATGTCGTCCGGATCGTCGTCAACCACCATGATTGTCAACTGCTTCATAGCCTAAAAAAGAGCAAGTGAAGCTAAAAAAAAGTTTTTTTAATTGCTAGTCAGTTGGGGAGCAAAATAACGGATAAACCCCGGAAGTGCCATCATTTCAAGGTTTTTGGGCTCAAAATTTAGCGCCTTCCGCTAGATTTCCTCCAATTATCACTTTGTTTGATACCCATAGAAACCCGGCGAGGGGGGCGCTGTTTGCTGCTGTATGGCTTCCTATTGAAGTGTGGATTTTTTTCCACATTCCGGTTATTAAATAGGCATTGATTAGGTAAAAATAACGATCACCACCTTTCAAATTATGCTATCCCGGCCTTAAGCATTCCATGCCAAAAAATTGGTCCTCTTTATGACCTTCAGATCAAGTCAACCCACAACGTATGCAAGCTGGCAATATAATATTGGCTATTGATGATGATCCCGATGACCTGGAGTTGCTCGTGTCAGCACTAGAGAACGACAACGTCGATATAACATGCATGACAGCCAAAAACGCAAAAGATGGGTTGAAGTTACTGTGGTCACTAGACCGATTGCCAAAAATAATATTTCTGGATTGTAACATGCCTGGTATAAGTGGTAAGGAATGCCTCATTGAAATACGAAATGATATTAGATCAAGAGACGTACCGGTGGTAATGTATTCAACTTTCGCCACCGAATCTGACATGGAATTCTTCCGAAAGTGGAATGCATCATTTATGAAGAAGCACACGGATTTTGCTTCGATGAAATCCGATATCATGTTAACTATTGAGGCCTATCTGATGAACATCCGTAACTACCATGAAAGAAGTGGTAAAAGGTAAGTCAAACTTCATCAGTGACAAGAAAAAATGGGATGTTGTCGTCAATACTGACATTTTTTTATTAATTTCCTTACAAAGGGATTCTAGTAAGCACCTAGAATTCCCAACATGGATTCATTCATAGATCATTGCATTGCATATAATTGAACCAAGAACGTTAACGTGAGTTTTTCTCGCAAATTATACGGGACTTCAACCTTCGGTTTCACCTTTTAAGAACAAACGACAAGCAGGCTATGAAAAGCATACTATTGGTAGACGACGACACTATCAGCAATTTCCTAAATAGGAAGACGCTTGAGCGCATGGGCTTTGTCAATGACATTCACACCGCATTGAATGGCAAACAAGCAATCGACCTTTTCAATGAGTATTATATTGGTGCAAAGGCATTGCCGGATATCATTCTGCTGGATTTGAATATGCCCATTATGGACGGCTTTGGTTTTCTGGACGCCTTCAGAAGCCTTGACCTACCAGGGAAAGATCATGTGAAAATTATTATTGTATCTTCCTCCGTAAGCCCCCAGGACATTGCCAGGGCAAAACACTCGGGTGCCAGTCAATACCTCTCAAAACCTGTAAATGAGCAAACCTTGCGTAGGGCTCTGGAGATGTGTGAAGAAGCGGCTTAGTGGAAATTCCGTGATGGTTAACCACTTCATTTCGTTAGTCCGTGATCACCTTTTTTCGCGATACGGGTCAAAGGGTTTCGCGACAAATTGACCACCTCCCACGTTGAAATTGAGGGAGTTAATTTTAATGTTGAATAATCATCATGAAATAACTTTTGATGATCACACCGTCGCGAAATAAGGTGGTCAAGGGGATCGAAATTTCCAAATACTCTCTCAAGGCTCGAAACTTTGAGTCGGTCACCCTGAAAGATCAGTGCTGACTGAAAGTCCGGTCCCTGAATTTCGGACTTATGCTCGCATCCAACTAATCAAACTTCATACTTGCTACGGGATTTGTCTGGGCCGCTTTTACAGCATGAAATCCCACTGTGATTGACGCAATCAAGAATGTGACAATGCCTGCTATTAAAAAATAGCTCACAGACATTTCAGTGTGAAACGCAAAGTTTTCGAGCCAACCATTCATTACATACCAAGCCACTGGCCATGCAATGATATTGGAAATCAAGACCCACGCTGCAAACTCCTTTAAGAGCAACAACACGACCTGCCTTGATGTGGCACCCAGCACTTTCCGGATGCCAATTTCCTTTGTTCGTTGCTCTGCCACAAATGCAGCCAAACCGAACAGACCGATACAAGCGATAAAAATCGCGACTGAAGAGAAAATAACTGACACCATATTTGTCTTTTGCTCAGCAACGTAAAGACGGGCTAACGTGATGTCAATAAAATTGTAATTCATCGCCTCACCGGGTGCTATTTCTTTCCACTTATCGGAGATATAACGAATAGTATTGCTCATGTCATCTGAAGCGATGCGCACCATGAAATTATTGGCAGGATGATCCTCCATTTGTAGGTGAAGCACCAGCGGCCTTACTTTTGTGTGGAGGGACTCATAGTTGAAATCGCTGATGACCCCGATGATCTTGTAGCCGTGGCCATTGCTACGGGCGTCAAGGGAAACGAGCTCTTTTCCAATCACATCGTCTGTTGCAAAGGCGGCAGCCGCTGCCTCGTTCACAACTACAGCATCCACGTCAGCAGGGAACTCTTTGGAAAAAAACCGACCCTGCTTCAAATCAACCTGGAACGTTTTAAGAAAATCGTAGTCCACAACAATAAATTGACAGAGAAAGGGATCAGTGCCAGTCTTCTTATTGAACAAATAGCCAGCTCCTGGTATACCCGCAGTGAACATATGCGACGCATGGGTAACTGAGACAATGTTGGCATTATTTAGCAACTTTTCTCTAAAGGTTTCGATATGATCGCCCAATAGATTTATATTATTGATGGAGAGGAGATGCTCCTTGTTAAATCCAAGGTTTTTGTTCTGAATAAAGTCAAGCTGTTGCTTGATAACGAAGGTTCCAATAAGTAAGCAAATGGAGATGCCAAACTGGAGGATAACGAGACCATTTCGCAACATGCTTTTGCGCGACGCATGACTGTCGCCCTTAAGTACTTTGGCAGGAACAAATGAGGAGAGATAAAACGCGGGGTAGCTGCCTGCGAGAACACCGACCACTATCGTAAAGCCGATCAGTATCGGAGCCGTCCAATATTGGTTTATTATCAGGAGGCTCAGGTCTTTCTCCAAAAGGATGTTGAAAAAAGGTAATAGCAGTGTCAGAAAAGAAACAGCCAGTAGCATGGCGATGGAACTTGTAAGAATAGCCTCGCCGATGAATTGGAATATCAGGAGCGATCGCGCGGAACCGAATGTTTTCCGGACACCGACTTCTCTGGCCCTTCTGGCAGATTTTGCAGTTGACAGGTTCATAAAATTGATCACCGCCAGGATCAGGATGAATATGGCAATAGCGGAAAACATATACGTGTAGGTAATATCACTGGTGCGTATGGCTCCCGATTCGGTATTAAGATCTATTCCGTAGTCGCGCTGGGAATACAGATAGATGGAGGAGAACGGCTGCAGGTGAAATGAATATGCGGCTCCGTTCCCGAAGAATTGATCTATCGACACACCTAACAACTTTTGAATCTCCGGACCAACGTCATCCACAACAACCCTTTGTAATTTTTTTTCAAAGTCAGCGACATCGGTTCCGGGTTGAAGCACCAAATACGTAGTGAATAAATTGTCCAGCCAGTTTTCGTTGACTTTATACGTGGATAGAGACTCGAGATAATCACAATGGAAGTGAGACTTCCGTGAAAAATCTTTGACCAATGCTGTGACTTTGAAATTTTGCCCTGATTCCGTCGGTAACAATTTGCCCACGGGACTTTCATTTCCGAATATTCTTTTAGCGGCTGTTTCAGTGAGTACAATTGAGTTAGGTTCAACAAGAGCACTTGCGGGGTCACCTTCGATAAATTGCACCGCGAAAATTTTGAAAAAGGTAGAGTCGACAGCGTTAATGCTGCCACTGCGAAATAGTTTATCGTTGTATTTGAAGGCACGTGGCCCGAAGGATCCGATCCTCATATAACTCTTGACCTCCGGGTAATTCTGTTGGAGTATTGGCCCAAGGACCTGGGCAGTCTTTGAACTGGTCTCTTCCGATCCATTCACGGCAATCTTGACATAGACGCGATATATCTGACTGGAATCGAAGGCCGACTGGTCGAAAGTCAATTCATCCTGAACGAAAAGAAATAAGGCGAGAAAACAAGCGATTCCGACCGCAAGGCCAACGATGTTTATGGCGGAGAACACTTTATCGCGGATGATATTTCGGACCGCGATGAGGAAATAATTTCGTATCATGGTTAGGGGCAAATTTGACTAAACTTAAACATGAGATCTATTGCAGTCCTGCGTAATGCAAAGATGGAGCCATCAAAAAAAGTGTTGAAATTGATTTGTTTCCCGAATTGCTTGTACAGACGTGAAAAAATACTGTCCGGCAACGATCACCTTAAAGGCAAATCGAGGTCTTCTCGCCCAGTACAATACTGAGCAGAAAACCACTCGTCTGTCAGAAAAAAGTATAATAGAAGCGTGAAGGCGTAAAGTAAAACTATCGAACCGATAAATCTTTAAATTTTCGCAGATTCTCTGGGAGTTGGATTAACTTCTTCCCAGGTTGTTTTTAAAGCGGAAAAGGTATTGACATACTTTATTACTGTATTCCGGGAAAGGCCTGTAATGGAGCTGATTTTGAGTTTGCTCTGTCCCTGACAATGAAATTTTAAAACTTGTCTCAGTTTGCTCATAGTGATCGGTTTGTTAGCCATTTTTAGTTGTTGTGTTCAGGAGCACAAATAACCCGTTACAATCAACTTTAGGTCAACCGATCCTAATACTTATCCTACTTGATTTTAGGTGTTCACTTTGCCCCGAAAAAAGCTGTTCACTTTGACGTGAAACGGATTGTTCACTTTACATTGAAAAGAGTTGTTCACGTTAGTTGAAATCTCCACTAAAGGCCAGGAGCCTCCTATAAGATGCCAGCTATCTTACCGATTCGTCATCGCTTTCATGAGGGAGATAAATATTGAACGTTGCGCCCCTATCCGGTGAACCTGTTGCGGTGATGATGCCGTTGTGATTGTCCATGATCTTTTTTACAATGGCAAGGCCGATGCCCGAGCCTGCATAAGCCTCTCTGCCATGAAGTCTTTTAAATACCTCAAAGATCCGATCCTTGTGTTCCGGATCGAAGCCGATGCCGTTGTCGGAAAATGAGATGTGGCAGTAACTTGCTTCGGGCAGGAGCTTTTCTTCACCCAGTGCGCGGCCTTTTGCAATTCTGCTCTCAATTATAATATGAGGCGCAATGCATGGCTTTGAAAACCTGAGCGAGTTGTTGATAAGGTTATGTATGATTTGACGAAACTGAAACGGGATCATCCTGACTTTGTAGAGCTTTGATGCTACGATTGTCAAGTGCTTCTCGTCTATGGTTTCCTTGAGCTCGTCTTTTACTTCGTCAATAATAATGTTGAGATCAACGGCCTCAAATTTCCTCTCTGCAATGTTCAGGCTGGAAAAGGCCAGTAAGTCATCAATAAGCGTGCGCATCCGGGTGGCTGCTGAAAGAATCCTGTGCATGTGGTCCTTTCCTTTCTCGGATAAGGATTGATCCTCCATTCCTAAAATCCGGTCGGATAAGAGTTGTATTTTACGCAAGGGCTCTTGCAAATCGTGGCTGGATACATAGCTGAACGCCTTAAGTTCAGCGTTGAGCGTGATGAGTTCCGCCGCTCGCTTTTCCTTTTCTTCGTTTTGAAAGGCAAGCTCCTTGTTGGCAATCACCAATTCTGCTGCCCTCCTTTCTTTCTCTCCATTTTGAAAAAGAAGTTCTTGGTTAGCAATGACCAGTTCTAGCGCTCTTTTTTCCCTTTCTTCGTTTTGAAAAGCAAGCTCCTTGTTGGCAATCACCAATTCTGCCGCCCGCTTTTCTTTCTCTCCATTTTGAAAAAGAAGTTCCTTGTTTGCAAGGACCAGTTCTAGCGCTCTTTTTTCCTTTTCTTCGTTTTGAAATGTCAGTTCCCTGTTGGCAACGATTAATTCCGCTGCACGCTTTTCCTTTTCGTTGTTTTGAAAAGTAAGTTCATGATTCGCTACGACTAATTCTGCTGCTCGTTTCTCCTTTTCTCTGTTTTCATAAACAAGTTCCAGGTTGGCAAGGATTAATTCTGCCGCCCGCTTTTTTTTCTCTTCGTTCTGAAAAGCAAGCGCATCGTTAGCGATGATGAGTTCTGCGGCCAACTTCTCCCTTTCTGTTATTTGAAGGGCGAGTTTCTGGTTGGCAATAGTTAGCTCTGCTGCCCGCTTTTCCTTTTCTTCGTTTTGAAACGTAAGTTCTATGTTGGCAATTGCTAGTTCTGCTACTCGTTTTCCCTTCTCATTGATTTCAAAAGCAAGATCTCTTTTCGCCAGTGTTAATTCATCGGATATTGCGGTATTCGCCTTCATGGTACAAGATTCCGTTTATTTTTTTCATTTCCTATGGATGAAGCGGAGGCGTGAAATAGGGATAACGTTAGCATGGCAAGTATATCGAGGAAGGCCTGGGCGTCAAAAATGGTCGTGGAAGACGCAAGTGCTGTGTCGATAATGATGCCAGTATATTGAACTGGCCCAGGGCTTGAAATGGGCTAGTTTGTTTGGAGTTACTATATGGATGGGCACTTTTCTCTACAGCTGCGACAATTTCCCGATAGGAACTCAGCATCGGGGATGACCATCTTTGCAAGCCTGTATCAACCGACGCACACCCTCCTACCGGAGGCCCTGCTCACGCCCGCCGCCCGCAGCAAGCTTGAGGATGGCGTATGCTCTGGACCGCACGGTAGCCATAGTGTCCGCTTCGTACAGACGCAACGTGGAGATTCCGGCCCCCTTGACCACTTTATTCCGTGAGGGTGTGATCACCACGACTTAAGCAGGCACAGACTAACTCTTAATTGACATAAGTTCAAGATAATCAAAATTACTAATCAGTTACAATCTCTGTGCAATCTGGAATCCTAAGTTAACTATCACTGCTCACACTTGCACGGAATTAGGTGTTCATGGGCAGTGGAATCTCCAACGGTGGCAAAATAGCGGTCGTTGAAACCATAATGGTAGTTCCGCGGAAGTCCCATATTTTTGAAATACAGCCACCAATTGTTCGCCGCAAATTCTCTCCAACGGTAGTAAGTCTCCAGCGGCGCACTAAGTATTAAGATTGGCACACAATTTGGCTGCGCAGCCTGAATGCGGGAAATTTTCCCATTTGTTTCTTCAATCCAATCACAATGCTTAATAATATCTCCAAATTCAAAATTCTTGTGGTCGATGACCGTGACGAGAATTTGCTTGCCTTGGAAACTATACTACAGAATGAAAATTACACTTTAGTCAAAGCGAATTCCGGCAAGGAGGCACTCTCGATTTTGCTGAACGACGTGGATTTCCATCTCATTCTACTTGATGTGGTCATGCCCGTTATGAATGGCTTTGAAACCGCTGAATTAATATACAGCCGCGAAAAGCTCGTCAATATTCCGATCATATTTCTTACAGCAATGGATATTGAAGGTAATATTTACAAAGGATATCAGGCCGGAGCGATAGATTATATTAGTAAACCTATTATCCCCGATTTGTTGAAGGTAAAGGTAAAAGCCTTCGTTGAGCTAAGCGAGAAGACCAGAGAGTTAGTCAGGCAAGAAAAGGAACTCCGCATAGCAAACGAGAAACTGGAATCGCTGAATGAAGTTCTTCAGAGAAGGCTTGAGCAGGTTGAATCTCTTGATTCATTCAATTATTCCGTTTCACACGACCTGGTAAACCCATTAACCAGTATCATCGCCCTCACCAACTTACTTAAGGACATGCCAATCGATGATGAGGCGCTTAAGTTAGTCAATCTTATCATGACCTCCTCTGACCGGATGACAAAACTGATTCGGGATCTTCTGCACTTTTCAAGGCAAGCCCGCGAAGAAATTTCCTCGACGGAGTTCAGCATGAGGGACCTTGTGAATGAAGTGGTTCAGGATATTGCCCTTAGCATTCCCCTTGATAAGACGGAGGTTATCATTCACGATATGCCCACAGTTGAGGGCGACAACAATATGCTCAAACAAGTCTGGACAAACCTGATCTCAAATGCAATAAAATATTCCCAGAAAAAAGAGAACCCGAGGGTTGAGATAGGCGCGAGACAAGAGCAAGGCAAATTTGTGTATTTTATTAGGGACAACGGCGCCGGTTTTGACATGAAGAACTATAACAAGTTGTTCGAGATATTCCAACGCCTGCACAGCGAGAAAGATTTTAACGGAACGGGCATTGGTTTAGCGATAGTGAAAAGAATTGTCAATAAACACAATGGAAAGATATGGGCCGAATCAAATCCTGGAAACGGCTCTAATTTCTATTTTACACTCAATGCCTAGACAGGCTGGAAACTGCCTTAAAGCGACTCCGCTAGTCCTCTGTAAATAGCGTAACGAATTCGTTATCCCTATATATTTCGATACGAGAGATCCACCTGTTATTTGCTTTTTCCCAATCCTGGTCTGCTCCATTGTCATCATTAACAAAATAGATACGCAAAGCAGCTCCGCTATCTTTAAATTGAATAATTATTCCTGCACGAATTCCCTGCGATACATCTATATAAAATTTATCATAGTTATCCGGGTTTATTTCTACTAGTAAGGACTTCAATTCCTTACCTATAAATTTCCTCAGGGGAGGTAGGTATAAAATGTCTGTTGTTTTGCCGGAAGGATGAACCTTGATACTCATTGTCATTCCCTGGTTGCAAATCGCTATAAGAAATGACACCAATACTACCGATTTGATTTTATCCAGGACCATTTTGCGAATTGTAGTTTACCTAATAGCACATAACCTGATGAGTTCCCCCAATCTTTCTCAAAATAAAAGTTAATAATAAATCCGGGTAGTAAAGCACTGCCCCGCCGGACGGTAGGGCATTAGTTATTATTGGACGTCATCCCCGACGATAAAATGGCGAGACTTATTGAGAATGATTCTAAAGAACATAAGGTAAATACACTCGCTGTGACTAACGAAATGATAGCCAACCCCGCATTCGCTTTCATAACAATAATTTACCTTATCTTTTAAGATAATCGATCATAAAATCAATTGCTAGATTGTGGATTTAGGAACAGAAATCCACATGGCGTGGAAAAAAATACACACCTAATGGTGGTTCCTTTAAATGTGGAGAATACGCTATGTATTAAGTTGGATTTGATTCATCCGGGAACATGGAAAAGTAAAGCTGCTGCAGCCAAGAATCCGTGCCTTCAATTTTTTTAAGAAATGGATTTATAAATTTCGAAGTAAAGGGTAGTACGCCCTGTATGTCGGACAATCTTAGTAGGGTGCAGTTAAGTATTTGCCCGCTCGTGTCAAAGGGACTCAGTAAAACAAATAAGTTGTGACCGTCCAGTACAATCTCCTTGACAACTGCTATGCAGGTTGGGGGGTCGAGCTTCTCGGAGTTGACGCCAATCATAGAGTTATTCACCTTGCTGGCAAAAAGATATGAAAACACCTGGGCAGGCTCTTCACAAAATTCGAGGCTTTTGTCCATGATTGAAACTAAAGAAAGTAATAGGTTAAAAGGGCTCCCTATTACTCGTGGTTAAAAAACGTACCAATTATATTGGTTTAACCTGTATAGTCAAAAAAAAAAATTAAAAAAATGCGTTACACGATACTAGTGAAGTCGTGATGTTGTGGGGCTTCACATTTGTGACAGGAAGTGTTCTGGGGAGATTGGAGCGAACTCAAACTGCCCGTAAAACACGGCATAAAATTTCTTAAATATTCATCGGTGAGGCACGCAATTTGACTGACAAGTCCGAGACCTCAATATTTGCAAGTGCCCGAGATCCACGATCGGAGAAACGGCAATGTTTTGGTCTTTGACAATTGTCTAAGTTGAGCATTAATCTTTTTCAGAAACCTTGGACACCCAGCTCCAAGGTTTCTGCTTTAGCGTCGCGAAAGGAATCAGATTGCCACTAACCCGTCTTTATACAATTGCCCTATTTCCGAGGTTTTACCGATATTTTACTGGCACCCAACTTTCAATTAGAAACCTTTTTTAGATTCACTTTCCATTTTTAAGCTATGAAGCAGTTGACAATCATGGTGGTAGACGACGATCCGGACGACATTGATCTGTTCAAAGATGCTTTGTTCGAAGTGGATGATAGTTGCCGATTAGTCGTAGCAAATGATGGAAGGGACGCATTGCAGCAGTTGACAGACAATGGCATAGGTCCGGACATAATTTTTTTGGATTTCAACATGCCTTTCATGGATGGAAAGCTGTGTCTTACGGCGTTAAAAGAAGACCCGTTGCTTAGGGACGTCCCGGTAGTGATGCATTCAACGACTTTTCCTGAAGAGGACATGGCATTCTGTAAAGCTCTTGGTGCGAAAATTTTTATTAAACAAGTTGGCTATGCCAATATGATACAGGAGCTAAGTAACATCCTGTCAGAAATAAGAAGCAGGGAAAGGTTTTTGTAAGTTGAGAGCTTATTCTAAAAAGCTTCGTGCATTTCAATCCTTGCGCCCCCATCAGTTAAGGCCATTTAATATAAGACCACTTATAGAAACACCCTTCTCTATTACTCAGTCTTTTAAAGGTCAAGGGATTTTCGTGGTTCTGCTCCGATTCCCGGCTACAGGATTGAAGAATCTCAGGACTTCGTCAATCAAAGTCTCTTAACGTTTTTCCTTGCGCAGAGGTGGCAACAAATATTTAAGCGAGCGTCTCAGGTTTTGTTTTCTTTAAAGTCCCCACTCCGCAGTATTCCAACTATCTTTTTTAAGAATGCTGCTTATAGCCATCAAAGTATTCCTAATGCTCTTGTCTTGAATACCCAGATAATAATAGTCACGCTCCCGCCAGGCTTCTTCCATTAGTTTCTTGTACTTAGCACCTTCCTCATGCTTATGTTTAGCAATTGAAAGTTTTGCATTGAGATCGGCTATAACAACGTTATCTAAAGGACTCTTGACGCCAAGCAAAGTATGGTATTGAATAATTTTTTCTCCGATTGATAGAATAGTTTCAATATCGGTTTGTAAAATATCATTTTTGCCCGGCATCATAGTTTGATTTAATAGGAATTTGTACTTGTTACTTCTGCGGATTTTAGTGTGACAACAACAGATTGAGTCTCTGAAAATATATCCAGCAGCCTTCGTCTATATGACAATCGATTACCAGGATAGATGGTATCGGTTATGGTAATATTGACAGTTACAGCAGTCCCATCATGCTTGATATAATTGACTTCAAATACAACGTTTTTATAGGCCGCCAGGCTCGCTTTATTCGTTAGTGTTCCATCAATTACAGATTGATTTATTCGGTTTTTTCGCCATGTATAGGCATTGCTTAAGAAAAGTGCCGGTTTACTTTTCTCTCCTAGAAAGGCAGGATTATTCTGTTCTCTCCATTCAGCAAAGGATGGGTCATTATTTTGTTTTTTTTGAAGCTTTGATTGAGGTTCAAATACCGCCATCTGGTTCGCCTTCACAAACATGGATTCGTCGCTTTCGGAATGCTTAGTGGAAAACTTTACTGTACCCTTCGCTACCGTCAGCGTTACTAAAGAATCCCCTTGTTCCTTTACGTTGAATGATGTGCCCAATACTTTGGTGAGTGTATTGGTAGTTGATATTGTAAAGTCGGAAGTATTTTTTCGGACGGAAAAAAATGCCTCTCCCTGAAGTTCCACTTTTCGGACATCGAATTTTCTAGGATAGGTGAGGCGGCTGTCTACATTTAGCCAAACTTTGGTGCTGTCTGGAAGATAGATAGTGGCTACCTGGTTTCCTGATTCAATGATAAAATTTTCACGTGTAGCCCACCGGATTACAAAATAGGAAATCATGAGTAAACTCACACCGGCTGCAATTCGCCAGTATAATTTGTGGGGACGTATCATGTAGACAACTTTCTCAAGGAGGCGTTGTTTTTCAACGATACGGCTGTGAAGGTTACGCAACAACTGTGCGCTGTCAATGTCCTTATACGGTAACACAACACTGGTGCTGAGCCAAATTTTTTGAGCCTCCTCGAATACCTGCTTATTTTCTAGGGACTCATCGATCCATTTTTCAACAATGGCCCTTTCAGCGGTCGAAATGTTTCCACTAAGATAGGAAGCTAACAGCGAATACGATTTCTTATCTATTGCCATTCACACGAGTTATTAAACAACTATACTCATCTATAATTTAGTTGAGTTTCGCTGGTCGTGATTCGCCATTTTTACTTCCTTATGCGGGCTAAGCTTCGCATAGGCGGGGCAAGTGTATTGTGAACATGACGATGCTAGAAATGAAATCAAAACCACAAGGATGCATAATAGTTTTTTCATAAGCATAAAATGTGAGGTACCACATTGGTATTGTTATAGCAGTATAGCACCACTGGGCAGGACTTACCCCTAACTGTCCGTTAGTTTTTAGAGAAAAAACTTCGCCAATAATGCAGCAAGGGCAAGGAGGATAAGAATAAATTCAGGTGACAGGAATGGTTTAAGGTCATTTCTTAGTTTTTCAAGAGCAATACCCATTTGGCTTTCAACCGTTTTAACAGACAGTCCAAGGTTATCCGCTATTTCCTGGTATTTAAGGCCTTCGTGTCGGCTTAAAACAAAAATAGTCTTACACTGAGGAGGTAGCCGGTCTATTGCCTGGCGTGATCTTAGCTCAAGTTCGGTATAATCAACTGATTCCGTCCCAGATTGGGAAGTTAGGTTTTTTACTTGCTCAAAGTCATCCAGCCGGTAGTACTTGCGGTGGGACCGTATATGGTTAAGGGATGTATGGGCGGTAGCCTTTGAGAGATAGTGCTTGATCTGCTCACCAAAATGTACAGAATCCTTGTTTCTCCACAGCTTCACAAATACTTCCTGCACAATATCTTCTGCGGCGTCCCGATCCCTGACAATGTTATTGGATAGCCTTATGAGCTCTTTATGGTGCTTCATAAAAAGGGCATCAAATTTTGGCTTAAACTGATCTTCCATAGAGGTTCTGAAAGCGTCCAAAAGATAGCATTTATCAGTAAAAGTCGTTTCGCAAGAAATAGTTTAAAAGTTTTTTTGTACGGGATTAGGGGTAGGACCCTTTTGGTGTGCTCTACAGCTGACTTCTGATTTTCCGACAGATCAGTGAGCGACTCCTTTACATGAAAAATATTAGCATAAAAACGACTCTTAAATACATATTCGAACAGCTCACAGGAAATTTCGCGGGGTTCTTAACCGGTGCTTCCACAATAAGTTTGGTGTCCCATTTTTTTGTGACCTGCAGCTTCAAAACCCTTGGGGGCTTGCCCGCAAAAAAGACCGTGGTGAATAAAGAAACTTTCCAGGAATTGGGATGGGTAATTTCCATTATCATTGGTTCACGGCATTCGAAATAGAAGAACACGCTTTACCATTTTTAACAAGAAGTCTTTAATGAAGAGGAATGTGTTACTGGTTGATGACGACGATGTCTTCAATATGCTGAACAGCAAGATTCTTGAGAAAACCGGCTTCCATGGAAATATATATTCGGTATCCAACGGTTTAGAGGCGATTCATTTTTTGGAAAATCTCATAAGTGCCAAACAGCCACTACCGGATTTAATACTCCTTGACATCAATATGCCTATAATGGATGGTTTTCAATTCGTTGATGAAATTAAGGCTCATCCCTCAATTGATCACCTGTTAATGAAAATCATTATTCTTTCGTCATCTATTGACTATCGTGACCGCGAGCGCGCCATAAAATTAGGAATTAATGGTTATGTTGAAAAACCTCTAACCATACCATTAGCAAAGTCACTATTTCAGGACAATAAATAGGATGTCATGCCTTAGTGTGTCAGGGATTTGAAGAAATAATCTAGAGTTGCAACCAGATGCCGATTATTGATTACACTTCTTGCATGGCTTTTAGCGGTAACCTTGGGCTTATGGGCATATCGCTCAAACTATCAAAACGTGTTCCTATTAATCTTCTGCTTTCCAACGCAAATCTTAGGAATGTGCGAGGCAAGTGGCTGATTTGTGCGTGCCAGAAGACGGTTGTCTTGTATGAAAAAATACATGAAATAACCATCGCAAGGGGTTGGGAATCTGTGGAAATATTTAGTTCCATTTGGGCTTTTTTACGCACTGCGTCTTGCGAGACCGTATAGTTTTTTACCCAGCTACCTGAAAAAAGATCCTTTTTTAGCCAAATTTTAGAGGTCACCTATACCGCCACTGCGGGTGCATTTGGCGGTATGTTGTTTGTGGCTCCCCGTTGGATTAATGACCATAATTGACCTTCACTATGAAAAAAAATTCTTCATTTTGTTGGCGATTGGGCTGATCGCTTTGGGATGCTCTAAGGATTCAGTGCAGCCAGTAAATCCCAACCCAGATCCGTCCAATCCAAACACCCCGGGCGATACTACGAAGACGCCCGGAGACACCACGCAACTTCCGGTAACCAACGATAAGGGCACACAAACGCCGATGCCGCTTGGTACTGATGCCGCACCGTTCGGATACTGGGTGTACACACCAGAAGCTTATGCAACCGATACGGTGAAATACCCGCTGCTGATCTACTTACATGGCTCCGGTGAAGGCGGTAACAGCCAGTCGTCGCCATTCGAACTCGATTATGTATTGACGTACGGTCCGCCAAAAATGATTGCCGAAAAACACTGGGCGCCTTCGCATCCCATGGTTGTAATTTCGCCACAGTGTCACGAAGGATGGTGGGATCGCGAACATGTTCGTGCGTTCATTCGTTTTGCTAGCACAACGTATCGCGTCGATACCACGCGCATTTACCTCACCGGTATCAGCATGGGTGGCAACGCTACGCTCGATCAATTGAACTCGTTCGACGACAATCAGATTGCCGCCGCCGTGCCAATTGGTGCAACCGGTGTAATGAACGAATTATTTACCCAACGCACAGCCAAAGTTCCGCTGTGGCTATTCCATGGCGAGATAGACGATGTCGCTTCCCCGGAATTTCCGAAGGAACTGGTGTCCGCCATTAACGCATTGAACCCGTCGGTTCGCGCGAAGCTGACCTTATACCCTGGTATGGGACATTTCTGCGCAGAAATGACCTATACGGGTACAGGCATGGGCCATGAAGATCCCGCTGTCGATCCTTTCTCGATGGACATCTATACCTGGATGTATCAATACGCCAAGGGAAAACATTAGCGTGATGAAAAAACCAAAGGCATTGTAAACCTTAATGAGAGAATTATTGAATGGAACCCTAAGTGACGTCACGGCGTGGCCTCCTTGGGTTTCTCATTTACCGACTGGTCGCATTTAACGGCCCAACAACCGGCTGCCGATCATTTTGTCAAGTCGTGATCTTCATCTTTGCTTTGATGGGTCGTAGTTGGCGGATAAAGTTAGCGACTTTGGTTTGATCATTAGGGACTTTCGCATTGGAAGTAAGGTGGAGAATCGGTGCACCAATTCCTGGTCGGCCCCGGAACCAATTAGTGCTTAAAATCTTAGAAAAGAAGAACAACTCCTTCTCGCTCTGTCTCATTTTCCGTTCTTCTACTAGTTATAAATAAGCAATTTTTTTTTGTCTGAAATACCTGCTTCATGCATTAGCCATAAACTATCCCCTGCCTGGAAATTTCCATCCCCCTTGACCACCTTATTTCCCGGCGGGATGATCATCAAAAGTTATTTCATGGTGATTATTCAACATTAAAATTACTCCACAATTTCAACTTGGGAGATGGTCAATTTGTCGCGAAACCAGTTGACCCGCATCGCGAAGAAAGGTGATCACGGACTAACGGAACGAAGTGGTCAACCATCACAGAGTTTCCAATCTACTGGCCGTTTTGTCGCTATTCGTTTCAGTCTCCTGATCTTGCTGTGCCTCGCGCCCGGCTACGCATAAAGATCCGAAAGTGTTGACCAGCTTCACTTCGTTTTTTAGGTCATCCTCACGACAACGTTGAACAGTGTCTGGGGTAGTGATCTAAAGGTGGGGCAAAATGATCTGTCACAAATCGGGGTAGTTCCCAATCTGAAAAAATGAGGAAAAGGTGATGAAGAGCCCTTAAATCAGGTCAAATGGAATCTTCAATTTTTAGGTGCTAGCCTCACTCGGCTATGATTTATAGGTCTAAGAAAATCTCCTAGGAATAACTCAGCCGGTGCTTCGGAAAAGCGAGAAATTTTGGCGAACTTATAACCGTGACAACTGGGGTTGCTGCTTGCCAAAATTTCTGCACGGACTTACGCAGGAAGAAATTGGTCTCCCATCTACAAGACATCGCACCGTTTTACTGGGACGTTTCACAATAACAAATGGACTTCGCGCTCGACTTATTTTCAAGTATAAAATCAGAAATTGAAAAATCGACGGTATTCAATATCGCTGAAACTGTTGAATACATTCCTAATTCAGTGCAGATCAAGACGATTATTCGAAAGGCAACCGGATTTATAAGCGCGATTTCCTATTCGGGAGAAGCTATCACAAAATTAACTCCCCCGTTTGATATCTTTATCCAGATAATTGATGGTAAGGCACAAATAGTCATTAATGGAATATCTCATTTACCTACAGCGGGAGAGTTTATTGTTATACCGGCGCATCATAAAATCACAATAGGAGCGATAGATCGATTTAAGATGACAGCAACTGTTATCAAAAGTGGATGCGAAGATTTTCGAAATCCATTTGACGAGAATGTAGCCGAGTAGTTTTTCGAGTGCGATCGCATGAATAGCGAGATTAGCCGTACTACAAGATATCCGGTTGTCAAAAAACTCGGAAATTCAAACGGACCCAATTACGGAACGCATATAGCCTTAACTGTTCAATCATTATGAAAGTGATCGACTCTTTAGATTCAAGTTTTCATTAGATACTCCGAATGGACTCCACCACCTTTTATTTTCTGGGGGTGGTTATTTTTTTACTCAAAACCTTATCAAAGTTTGTACTGTTCGTATAGAAAAAACAGCCAATTCAAGCAGGATAGGCTGTTTTGTTTTTCACTTTGGAATGTTCATACCTTTGTAAAAACGAACCGATCATGGTGAACACATTCAAGTATCGCTTTTTTGAAATGGACCTTCGTGGGGGGACGAAGGCATATTTTGAAATGATCGCCAAAAGCAAAGAACCCGTACCGACCGAAACAAACAGACGGCGCAACCGCATCATTTACGAGTTTGACGAAACTGATAGAGGTAGGGTAGACCTAGAGATAAAGCAAATGGGTCTTGTCCTTGAAGAGGTTTTTCACCCCTACCATATAGTTTCTTTCCGTTCCTTGTAAGTCTGTTTGGGAACGGGTGCAGGTGTTGGTTATCTGCAACATGTTGTTTATAACATCAATGCCATGCGCTACATGACTTGTAACCGAAAATTATTTCATTTGGCTATACGTAGCAACTAATGCTTTACGTCCACAAAACGAATATGGAACTGCTAGTTGAATGAACGCTTCACCTATCGGGAACTACATTTCCAAAATCGAAGACAAAGATTTGTCCTTAAAGTTGTCGCGATAGTAACTGCTTCTTGAGATTACGAATGGGGTGCGAAATCGGTGCGCTAATTCCCCGACCGGGCAAAGCAAAAGGCAATACAGAAGGCTCACGAACTATTAATGCATATCTCGACTATTTAAAGTGTGGATTTTTCTCCACATTCCGATTATTAAGTATGCACTAGTGCGTACAAGTAAGCCGATCCCCACCTCTTAAATGATGCAACCCTGACCTTAAACGTTCTATTCCAAAAGTCGGTCCTGTTTATGACCTTCGGATCGAGTCAACCTGAAATTGTATGCAAACTCAAACTGGCAATATAATATTGGCAATTGACGATGATCCAGATCATCCGGAATTGCTGATCACAGCACAAAAAGAGCGATAGCCTAGATATAACATGCTTGATGGCCAACAACGCCAGAGATGGATTGAAATTATTGTGGTCATTGGATCAATTGCCCAGAGTAATATTTCTTGATTGTAATATGCTTGGTATAGGTGGCAAGGAATGTCTTGTTGAAATACGTGCAATAGTAGATCAAGAGACGTACCCGTTATAATGTACTCAACTTTCGCAACCGAATCTGATATGGAATTCTTCCGAAAGTGGATGCACAATTTATGAAGAAGCACACGGATTTTGTTTCGATGAAATCTGATATCATGTTAATTACCGAGGCTTATCTGATTAACATCCGTAACTATGAGACGAGGCGGAAAAGGGTAAGTTAAAAATTCATCAGGGATACGAAAAAAGGGGGATGCCGTTGTCAAAACGGGCATTTTTTGCCAATTTCCTTACAAAGGAAATTCTACTAAACGACAGAATGCGAACATGGATCATTCATAGATGTATGTTTGAACCAAGAAGGTTTAACGACTAACGTGAGCTTTTTCTCGAAAAAATAAAGGGACTTCGACCTTTCGATTTCACCACTAAGAACAAAACACTAAGCCGAATGAAAAGTATACTATTGGTAGACGATGACAGTATCAGCAATTTTCTAAATACAAAGACGCTTGAGCGCATGGGATTTGTTAATGACATTCACACCGCGCTGAATGGCAAACAAGCCATCGACCTTTTCAATGAATACTATATTTGGTGCTAGGCCGTTGCCCGATATCATCCTGTTGGATTTGAATATGCCCATTATGGACGGGTTTGGTTTTCTGGACGCCTTCAGAAGCCTCAACATACCTGGTAAAGACCTTGTGAAAATTATAATTGTATCCTCTTCCGTGAACCCTAGGGACATGGACAGAGCAAAGCGTTCTGGTTCGAGTCACTACCTCTCAAAACCTGTGACTGAGCAAAGCTTACGACGGGCTCTGGAGATGTGTGAAGAACCGGCTTAGAACTTCACTTTCTGAAACCCTTTATTCAAATCTTGCCGGCAATGAATAAAGATAGGGGACCGCACAGAAAATTTAATCAAGAATTAATTTTGTAACTTATCATACTTGTCAAGCCGTTTATCCAAGAGGTATGACGAGGTAATCGAGAAAAAGGGGTGAGTAATTCGGACGGAAAGAAAGCCCTTTTTAAAAACGTCTCCCTAATCCAACTGCCTCATGAAATTTGTCAAAAGCTTCGTTCTGGTCACTGGTCTTGCTTTTTTCGGTTGCCTGATATTTGGTATCGCTTTGTTATTTTATTCTTTGAAAACACAAATTAAACATTAGGAAATTTCACGAACGTAAGTAACCGACGTTCGGATAGACGGGGGGGCGAATAGTTCAGGCGGAACGAACGCCCCTTTTTGGCTTTTACTACATTTTGGAGCTAGTACAATTGTACTATATTTCGTAGTAGAATTATACTACGAAGATATGGCCAGCCACCTTATACCGGAGGTCAGTGCCCTCCCTCTAGTTCTTAAAAAATACATGGAACGTAGTGCCCGCATCCAGCTCGCTTTCAACTTCCACCTCGTCTCAATGGACTAATAGCTCTCGTCAGCTTCACGTCATATACCCCAGCCTTGCAATTAGTTTTCAGCCAACACGACGTCGATCAGTTTTTCGAGCGCTGGTTTGGAAAATCCGAGCCTCTCGCTGACTGTATTGATCAGCTCCCGTTCGGCGGGAGAGAAATCTCCGTCTACTAGCGCGAGCCGGATCATGTCGTCGAGCTGTTTCTCTTTTTCTGAATTGTCCTGTGGAATGAGGTATTGGTATTCGTTCGCCCGGTCGAGCATGAGGTTAACACGATCCAGGGGAATACCGTTCTCATAGGCGATCTTTGATAGAGCAACACGCTCCAACTCTTCTATCTTACCGTCTGCCGCACTGAGTGAAATGAGATTCCGGAAATGAGCTAACTTAATGGGATCTAACATAGTAGTATGGATATCGGATGGAAGTGTTTTAAATATACTTATTCTCCGCCAAAAACTCCAAATGAAATCCCGACAACTTCCAAATTAAAATCTCCAGACAAGGAGGTAATCCTTTCACCGATTCCAATTCGTCGCCTTAGATCAGTGTTCATAGGAATGTGAATTCAACCCCTTAAATCAAGCCCTCGCTTTTGAGCTGGAGAACCGGTGCACCGAACTCGTCAGGTCAACGGATTGAGTCGACTGCAAAGGACTTAAAAAATTCAAATCGACTCCTCTCCTCTCCGTTTTTATAACCTCTGTTCTTATAATGGAGATTCCGGCCCAGGTGACCGCCTTATTCCGTCGGGGCGTGATCACGATTGAGTTATTTAAGCTAGACATAAGTTCAAGACAATCAAAAGGAAGGATGGTCAGTTCTTCGCGAAGTGAATTGTCCGGCATTACGGACTGTCGTGGTCACAGGCGTACGAAACGAAGTGGTCTGCCACCTCGGAATCTCCAATCGCACTATCTGGCAGGTGGAGAATCGGTGCACCGAAAATGGCAATGATGGCAAACGCACTGCATTACAGCATTTTAAAAATTATCGACAACTCCCTCTTCCTCCTCTTCCCTCTATCCATTTTCTATCTCTTAACAGCGCCTCCGCGGCTAATTCATTTGTAGATATGTGAAGTATCCTTTAAATTAAACAAAACCGTCAGCGATTGCTACTCCATTGGAAAGGCCTGGGCACGTATTCCTTGCCGGCGAGGTGCCCCATGAAGAAAGAATGCCACTTTGAAATGCTGAACCCGTTGAGCGATGCGTATAAATAAACTAACTCTATTCCTGTTTTTATCGTTGCCTTTTCCCAGATGATGGGCCTCAGCCCGACTTGTCTGTTTATGTTGATCGTTTTGTAGCCGAGGCCAGGCGCGAGGAATTAGGCTTGCTGTCAGCAATCTTACGATGGCATATGTATCGGAAACCGACCCTCCAAATTATTGTGGTTATGGCACCGTCAGGCCCGAATATATTCAGATCAAGCATTCGGATGATTGCTGGAATTCAAGGACCGACATAGATAAGGAATTATTAACGTTTCACGAACTGGGACACGCCGTTTTGGGTCGTGTTCATTCCAACACACAATTATCAAACGGCGATCATCAAGGCATCATGTATATGAATCCATTTGGTTTACAATGAAAGCACATTGGATAAAAAAGCCTACTATCTGGACGAGTTATTTGACATGACCACGCCCGAACCCCAATGGGCTCACATCGATAGACCAAGCCGTGTGGACATTTTGAGAGATTCTGTCGCTGCGATCACGCAGGTGTTATTAGCCATGAGGTATTTGTTTCGGCCGGGCATTCGCTTTCAATACAGGCAAATGCTGCCGGATCTGGAATTTCCTTCTGGCGATACGATCTGAGTCCAGGTAATGTCACGATCGGTTCAGCGTTCACGCTTACCGTGAAGGTGATGACAAAAGATGTTACGGGCACGGGATTGGATTTCGAATAGGCTTTGACGCGCAAGGCACCAACGTTTTTTATGTTTACTCAAAAAAAATTACGGCACCCAGGACTTTAATGAGTATACTATAGAGCTATATTACTTTCCGCGAGACGTCACCGTTGTTTCTATTTTTCCGCTGATGGATGGCCGAAGCACCGGAACTGCTCACATCAATGATATCTCCCTGTTGAATAAATACCGACTTTCCCTGATATAAAGATCATCAACACATAGAATATCCAGATCACCGCTTGGGTGATTTTCCGTTAGATACCTTCTCATGGGCGACTCGTTGAATGACATTGCGAACCTGTCTATCGAATTAACGTGGATCCTCTGAATCCATCTATACTCTGAACATCTCTTTTTCGGTTAACTATGACGAAGCTCGCACTTCATGTTCCAAATGTGGATTCTGATTTTGATTAGGACAGGCAGCTGGCGCCTGGGCCAACATTTTACCCTTAACAGGTTCTAATCAAAATCTATCTGCATTTGCCAAAGGGCAAGATTTGGTCGGACAGGTGCATGGTGTCAGATCATCAATCATTGTCAGATGGGTATGCCGCATTGCCGGCTTTTCGTCTCCAAGCTGGCCACTAATGGAAATTCCGTGATGGTTGGCCACTTCGCTCCGTGATTACCTTTTTTCGTGGTGCGGGTCAATGGATTTCGCGGCAAATTGACCATCTCGAACTATAAAATTGAGCGAATTATATTGTAGTCCGAATAATCTTTATGCGACAAATTTTGGTGATGACACCCTCGCGAAATAATGTGGTCAAGGTAGCGAAATGTCCAATGGAGTCGAGATATTGATGGGCTATTTCTTGTTCAGGGATTTGCACGCCAAGAAGGCGATGAAATGAGAGTCGCTGTCGAGTTTTGTTTGCTGTTATCGATAAAAATTCCTAGTATTATTAAGTTGCGGGCTGTTGGGGGTGAGGGATTTTTTGAATCCTTTGTGACTCGTCAAACTACATCACCTTACAAAAAAATAAAATGACCAGACCTCCACTATCGCAGATTGATGCCTCGGTGATTTGCATTGCGCTCTTTGTGCTCATGTTGTTTTCCCTTGCGCTGGGCAACAAAATGCGGAAGAAATTCTGGAGTGCCGAAGAGGGTGACCACCAGGGAGGTGTAAATTCATTGCTGGCTGCACTGTTTGGTTTGTGGAGTTTTATACTGGCCTTTACGTTTAGCCAGTCCGGCACACGTTTTGACAATGTGCGGGCCATCATTGTTGATGAGGGGAACATGTTAAGAACGGCTATACTCAAAGCTGATTTTTTTCCTGATAGCATTCGGGACGCCTACCGAGCGGACTTGCGATCGTATCTGGAGGAGCGGATCTCGTATTATGAAGATTACAATGACGAAGCAAAATTTAACAAGAACAGAGAAGCGTTATCAAAAACAGCAACGTTGCTCTGGACAAGAACGGTTGAGCTATCCAAAAAGCCAACTCTGACCGGTCTTGCCGGTGGCATGGCACCTGCTCTGACAAATTTATTTGACATCGGGATCAAAAGGGAAGCGTTGCTAAGCGCAGGAGTACCTACCCCCATCAACATCATGTTGCTTGTTCTCGCTTTGTCCATTTGTTTAATCGGAGGCTTTACAACACCAGCCATCAAACGGAAGGAATGGATAGTCCTTACGATGTTTGCCTTACTCGCATCAACGATCCTGTACATAACCATCGACCTTGCCCGGCCGATGCAGGGCTTCATCAAACCAGATGTCGGACAGGAAACCATTGTTAATTTGCGGAAGCTTTTTTAGACTGTCCGGTCCCACCAGGGGCAAGCGTTCCTCTCCACTGGGGTGATACTTTCGTAAGGCCTTCACACAAGATTACGTTTCGGATGTGAGACTGATCAAAGGGACGCTGGAGATTGTATTAGCCAATCTCCGGAATAACGATGTCACACCCGAGATATGCCCGGAAATTCAAAAGCTGATGCGCCCGGCTAGCCAGCTGCAGGATAACCCGGTATGCACCCAGCGAAAAGATACATACTTGATCCTAGGGCTAAGAAAGTACACAAGCATTCAACGATTTCGTTGATCGGCGTATGGACACAAATTGGATGCACTTAAATCTCACGAGGACTTCCGCTCGCAAAGAAAACGCAAACCAGACTTACAATTGCACGCGTTAAGAGAAGTTGCCAAATGGAATTGTCAATGCTGCAAAAGAAAAAAGCAGAGAGCATTTGATCAGGGACGACTATAGACTTCTTCTCCTAACATCGCGGTCAGGTTTTACAGTTAAAATGCCTTGTTCACTTTTACCAAGGAAGACTTTGCATTCACCATGCAATTTTGATATACAAATCTCATCATTCGGTGATCAACTTTCTTCTCTGTTGTAGACACCTGTTCACTGGACGATCTTTCCATTCTTGACCACCACTTTTCCATCAATCTCCACGGTGGCGTTGGTTATGGGAAAAGACCATGAAAACGTACTCGTGTTTTTTCCGCCAGCCAGTTGATTGTTTCCGAAGGAGAGATAAACAATTCCCGCACCACTTTCAGGCCAGTAGTCGTCGTTGGCGATCAACACAGGATTCAATCCAATAGAGATTCCTGAAAACATTTTATCGCCTGCGTTTTCCTTGAGCGAAGTTTCAAGGCATTCTTTGCCCTCGCCCGCGGTCACGTTGAGCATCTTTCCGCCGGTCACATCGAAACGGATATTCGTTATCGGTTCATACCGGCACTTGTCGCGAGGCACGACTACTTTTCCGTTCGCGGAGGTTTCAACGGCGGTAACGGCAACTCTCCCATCGGGTAAGGATGCCATTCGTTCGAACAGTGTTTTGTTTGCAACGTCCGCTTTGGTAGTAACTCCGTCGCCGACGTAGATCGGTCTGCCGGCGACTGAAAGGGTGAGGTTTGTGCCGTCGGGAGAAGTCACTTTGATGCTTTTGGATGTTTTGATCAGATTCTTCAAGGCTTCCGCTTGGGTGACGATGGGCGTGTAGTTGGTCTGCATGGCGTCCAAGATCATTTTCTCATAGACGGGGAATTCCATTTTTGCCAGCGTGGCTTCCTGCTCCGTCGGGTAGTTTACCGAATAGACGCGGCACTTCGATCTATTGAAGCTGTCGTATAGCTTCTGTCCGCCTTTGCGCAGCGCCATCATGCGCACCTCCAGGGCGTCTTTGAAGATGACCTGGGGATTTTCAACCGTCGACAGGCCTATCCATACGTCGATATTTTTTACCCACTCGGCAAAATAGGTGGGCGTGGCCAGCAAGTGTTGATAGTGTATGTCGTGGGCCTGGGCACGTTCTATTTCGTCGGTAGTAAAAAAGACATTTGTGAACGCGCCTTTTTCATTGCTCTCCTTCACGATAGCCTCCAGGAGCGGGATGTTGTGTTGACCGGCGTTGACCACGACCACTTCTCCAGTCTGTATGCCGGCGTTTTCCACGATTTCCTTGGCCAAGGGTGTCCAATCTTGTTGAGCGAACACATGGAGCGATAAACATGTGAACAACACCACCGGGATTAGCTTTTTCGGTTTCATATGGAAGAGGGTTTAAGTTCGTAAAATGAAATAGAGCTTATTCATGGCCACTTCTCCAACAACTTCTTCTTTTTAGCATCATATTCCGCCTGTGTTAAAATTTTGGAGTCAAGAAGTACTTTTAACTCCTTTAGATCTGCTACCACTGTGGCCTTATCCACTTTATCGACAGTGAGGCTGTCCACCTTCGCCTTGAGCATCACATTCTCCTTCCGTAGTCTGGACAAGGAATCATTTAAGGGAGCAATCGGGGCGGCCAGCAAAGATGTTGTGGAATCCCTGCTTACACGAATCGAATCGATGATCTGGGACAGCTTTGCGGGATTAAAATCGTGAAGCAGCACTTTCTCTTTGATCGTGGTGTAAAGCCCGTAGTAGACCGTTTGGCTTTTGCCAAGGGAGTCTGCTTTTCGTGTGAGCATGCTCGTGGCCTTGGTCAGGGAGTCAATTTTTATGTCCTTTGGATCTTGCTTTTTCTTCTTTTGGCTGAATCCTTGAAAGACAGCCAGTAGCAGCAGCACCATTAATATATAATTTTTCATAGGGCTTATGAGGTATTGCACCGTTGACCACGGAAGATCACCTGTTAGGAGCAATATTAGTAGACGACTGCGTCTACCATAAACTATATATTTATATGTATTTTACTTTTTGCAAAGGCAACCCAATCATCGTGTGGAAGGCTGCTGCAAAGTTGTGACGTAATGGATATCCCTGGCAACGAGGCTTAGGCATTAATTTATTTTCTGCCATATGATTTATTTCTTTTCAAATTTAAACTTTTGACCACCAACCGCCGCTTCATACATGAGGCCGCCTTTTTGCATGGTAAAGACCATCACCCCATCAACATACTTGGCATTTGCGGAAGCACCTGACTTAGCAGCAACGGCAGACACCTGGGCGGAAAGTTCAACCCGGCTTTCCTTAAACCGGTCCATGTGCTCTTTTGACTCGAAAAAGATCACCTCCCGATAGGCTTGTCCTCCCCATTGAAATCCAATGCTCACCTGAGTCAGTTTCGCAGTGCCAATCGCAGTGCCATTTTCATAGGCAACCCCGTTGCCAGAGGCCCCGCCTATTCCTACGGCGCCTTTGCCCACGTTAGGAAAGATCGCATATCCATAGGCCTTCGAAAACAGGTCGGCCATCTTCGGGTCGGACTTGATGAATTCGGCTTTTGCCTCTTTGGAGTCCTTGGCGATTTTTTCTTTTTTGGAATCGGATTGGCCCAATCCATTTGTCGTCGCTACAAAAACAGCTACCAGCAGTAGTGTTCCCTGTAAATAGAAAGTCAGTCTTTTTTTTGTCATAAGAGGGTATTTTAAGTGCGAAAAAGGAAGATCATTTCGACAGTAGCCTAATATAAAAAACTTCCAACACTCTCTGGCCATGGGGACATGAAAATGATGCCTTGCCAAGGCAGTCCTGAACGGTGTCGTCTACAAAACTTGGGGTTGGCGCGTGGCATGGCTCAGCATGCCTACGCCGTTGCACGATTGGTGACGCTCATCCGCATATCCACTCTATGGCAACAAACCATTCTACACTTTGGCTCCCCTTGAAGTTAAGCTCCTTATTAGAGTGGTCGGCCCATTGAAATTGCCCCACGAATTATAAAAGCATGAGAAAGCTCTCCATGCTTTATCCTTACCGAAACTCCTACTTAAACACTGACTCAATCTTCTTCAGCAAGGCGGCTTAGAAAAGTAGTAGTTGATTCCTAGTGAATGCGCCAGGCCGATCTCAGCCAGTTCTCATTCGAAGAAAACATGATCCTAAGAACCTTGCTTTCTTACACACTGGAGCTTCATCACCTTGTTAAAGAACTGAAATTCGTCATCACAGGCATGTGCAGATTCAGCAACACAATGGCGGGAATACACGTTACACGACTGCATGCACGGTTGAGTATTTTGAGTGCTTCCTCTCCGATGTGAATAGCCTCGAGGCCACACTTTCATGTATGAATTTTAACTTCATGCGAAGGTGGAGAATCGGTGTACTGAAATTTCCAAGTAGCACAATGAATTGAAAATCAAAGAATAAAAAATTTGGGACGACTCCTTCTCCATCTTTTCTTTAGTCCAATAGTTACCCTCATCATTGCCTTTTAAGCTCCAAAACAAAATTTCCATTCATTTCGCTTCGTAAACTGATACCCTCTTGACGGATTGTCCGCGTAAATGCGGAAGACAATGATCAGAGGCCACGCGAAACAAAAACGGTCAGCCCCCCTCGGTACCTGCAATTCTGCCCATCTCGCATGAATGGATGAATATCCTTTGATGTCGTTCAGCCCCTTTTACGGCTTAACGAGTAGACAAATAGGGCATATTTTCGCGCCTATTTCACCGTAATTCACGGTAAACAACTGTTATTTCTTAGCAGCCGCTAGTAACTAGTAGTAGCCAATTGGTTCGACAACCCTGCTTCAAACAGTCAACTAGTCTAGTCGCAAGCCTAAAGGAGACTGTCGTGAGTTAATAAATCACGCAGTGGAAATCATCAATGACTTCCTTAAATAACATCCGACCTATGAAAAAATCTTCGCCTCAAATTTTATTTTTTCTTTTGCTCATATCGTTTTCGCTCACCTCCCAATGGCTATGCGCTCAGCAAAAGAAACCTAATATTCTTGTCATCATGGGCGATGATATTGGGTGGTTCAATCCCAGTTGTTATAATCGCGGCATGTTAGGATTCCAAACGCCCAACATTGATCGCATTGCAAAAGATGGCGGCATGTTTACGACCTGGTATGGTCAGCAAAGTTGCACTGCGGGACGTGCAGCGTTTATCACAGGGCAATCACCAATTCGCACCGGCCTCACCAAAGTTGGTATGCCCGGCGCCGGCGTCGGAATTCGCGCCGAAGATCCTACCCTTGCAGAATATCTGAAAGCCCTTGGCTATTCCACAGGGCAGTTTGGCAAAAACCATCTGGGCGACAAAGATGAATTTCTTCCCACGAAGCACGGCTTCGACGAATTCTTCGGCAACCTATACCATCTCAATGCAGAAGAAGAGCCCGAATATCCCGACTATCCCAAGGATCCGGCGTTCCGGAAGCAATTCGGTCCAAGAGGAGTGTTAAAAACATCCGCCGACGGCAAAATCGAAGACACGGGACCGCTTACCAAAAAACGCATGGAGACGGTGGATGAAGAATTTACGGCTGCCGCTGTCGACTACATGAACAGGCAGGTCAAAGCAAACAAACCATTCTTCTGCTATTACAATTCGACCCGCATGCACGTCTTCACCCACCTGAGTACCAAATACGATGGCAAGACGGGCCTGGGTTTGCAGGCCGACGGTATGACACAGCATGATGACAATGTCGGCGTGCTCTTGAACGAGCTCGACAAATTGGGTATCGCCGACAATACCATTGTCATTTACACCACCGACAACGGCGCCGAAGTAATGACCTGGCCAGACGGAGGCATCACGCCATTCCGCGGCGAGAAAGCCACCAATTGGGAAGGTGGCTATCGTGTTCCGACCCTTATCCGGTGGCCGGGTGTGATCAAGCCTGGAACTACCTTCAATGAGATTTTTGCCCACGAAGATTTCCTCCCCACGCTGTGTGCCGCGGCGGGCGATCCCCACGTTGTGGCCAAAACATTGACAGGCTTCAAGCTGCCTAACAAGACCGTTAAGGTTCACCTTGACGGCTACAACCTTTTGCCTTTCTTTAAAGGGGAAGTGAAGGAAGATCCACGGAAAGAATTCATCTACTGGAGCGATGACGGCGACCTTTTTGCACTTCGGTATAATCGCTGGAAAATTGTCTTCATCGAACAAAACCACGAAGGGATAGATGTCTGGGCGAAGGGATTTGAAAAACTGAGACTCCCCACAACCTACGACATGCTTGGCGATCCCTTTGAAAGAGGCAACACCTCCATCTACTGGGATCTCTGGCAGGTTCAGCACGCACCCTTCCTTTACGGATCGCAGGACCTTGTTGCCAAGTGGCTCATGACCTTTAGGGAATTCCCGCCCCGGCAAAAACCAGCCAGCTTCAATCTGGACGAAGTGACGCGAAAACTTACCGAAAAAAACGGAGGTAATTGAGATTACTTTGCAGGAGATTGGGTAGCGTTCAAGTTCGGACCTGTGCAATCAACAAAAGAATGAACACCATGAAATTAGTTAAGAATCCAGTTGTGCTTTTTATCGTGTGTTCTGTGGTGTTTTACTGTAGTAAGAAGCCAGAACGCAATGATCAAGGAGGTCTCAACCCAACGGAAGCTAAAGCATTGGCAACAGAGGCATATTTGTTTGGCCTGCCTCCAGTTTTTTTCGAATTACAGTTTGATTATCAGTCACACGTGACAAGGGTAGAAAAGACCAAAGCCCCCGTTAACCAGTTTGTACATTATCGGGCTTTTGTCGATGCGTCCGACAGGACCGTGGTAGGCTTTAATGTTGACAATCTCTATTCCTTTGCTAATCTTGATCTTTCAAAAGAGCCCATCGTTCTGTCGGTACCAAATATGGGCAAGCGTTTTTGGATCATGCAACTAATTGATGCCTGGAATGGTGTACCAGCGGCACCGGGATCCAGAACGCACGGCGAAAAGGGTGGCGTCTTTGTCATTACTGGCCCTGCGTGGACGGGGCAAGTCCCCACAGGCATGGAAGAACTAAAGTGCCCTACAAATCTTGTTATTATTGGAGGTCGCACGTATTGCGCAGGCCCTTTTGATTATGCGGCCGTCAACAAAATACAAGATCAATACAGACTAATCCCCTTGTCGCAGTGGAGCAAAGATTATGTACCGCCGACAGATGTACCATTAAAGGAAGGGGTGAATGACTCGGTGCTTGTTAACCAACAATTCAAGGCATTGAGTGCGGAACAGTTTTATAAGAACTTAAGTCGCCTAATGGTCACTAACCCGCCTTATCCGGCCGACTCGGGTGTGCTAAAACAAATTGAAAAGATCGGCATCAAACCGGGTGCTGATTTTTCATTGAGTTCATTTGGTCCAGCGGTAGTAAAAGCAATAGAGGAAGGATATGCCGAAGGGTTTCAAGCTATGATGGCGGAGTCCAAGAAGTTAGGGAAAATTGTCGATGGCTGGTCATTAACCTATGACATGGGAAAGTATGGAACACGGTATAGCTATCGGGCAGCATGGACTTTTTTTGGTATCGGCGGAAATCTGTTGGAAGACGCGTTTTATCCTTTGGCACAAGTAGACAAAGCAGGTAATCCGTTCGACGCCGCGAACAAGTACATCCTAACATTTACCAAAGATCAGATTCCACCGGCAAATGCTTTTTGGTCGTTAACGATGTATGACGCAGACGCCTATCTTGTTCCTAACAAATTGAATCGTTATGCACTTGGTGACCGCAGTAATCTGAAATTCGAAAGGGATGGTTCCCTAATTTTATATTTGCAACACGAGAGCCCTGGAAAACAAAAAGAACGCAATTGGCTACCAGCGCCAGAGAAAGGCGGGTTCAAAGTTGCCCTGCGTTTATACGTTCCTAAGGAATCTGTAGTGAAAGGGATTTGGCTTCCCCCGCCGATAGTAAAAGTAAACTAAAGCAAACGCACTGTATGGCAGGAGGAAAATCGGTGCACTGAATATAATAATGCCGGTAAAACACTTGAATCACAGCAATTTGAAAATTTCTGACAACTCCCTCTTCCTCTTAATTTTCTAAACTCAATCCTTACAACTCGGGGGCGATAAACTGAAAATTCCGAGACGGCTTACCATCTCATTTCATTTTGCATTGACCATTAGTTCCGCAGATGTTTGACCACCAGATTTTGGATACATTTGATCACTCACAGTCTTGACAATCAATGGATTTCTTTAGTTAGCGCGGTATTTACTCTTGCGATAACTTTGGGTGATCATGCCCCCGTGGAATGAAGCGGTCAAGGTTTCGATTCTCCACCCAGGGTATAGTATCGATGAGCTGATCATTTACAGCCCGGAGCGTGCTGAAATTTTGGAAGAACGGCAACATGAACCGGTCGATGCACTCGCGCCGCAACGCACAGGCTTCAACTAGCCGATCTTCATGGTATATGCCATTTTCGATAAACGAAATGCTGCTTCCAAGAGCTCTACGCATGGCCTGGAGGTTTTCGCTGGCCATCGAGACAAGGTAGATTCAATAACTTCTGCAATGTCACGATTTAACAAAGTCATCGACAAGGCAATAGATGAACAGCCTGAAAGATCATCGGGCGAAATTTTTGCCATTACAAAAATGGGAAAGTATGCTAATCTTGATGATGATGACGATTAAAATGACCCGTTTTTGACGTTGGTTGAAGCCAATTGAAGCGGGTTCAAAAAACACTATCTTGCCCTGAAAAATTGAGTGGAGCCCGAAAAATAACCGATGCGAAAGCATAGTTATTTTTTTGTTAACCGCAATCGGCCGTCTATCAATTATCAATTTCTCCGTCTATGGAAAACCCTATAAAGCTCAATCGTAAACAGCTATACGTCCTGGTCTGGTCAACTCCTCTTTCTTCACTAGCAAAGACCTACAACATTTCTGACAATGGATTGCGCCAAATGTGCAAGAAGCTTGAAATCCCTTTGCCGAAGAATGGATATTGGCAAAAGATCAAATTTGGCAAACAGCCGCGTAAAATTGAGTTTAAGGCTGAATACCCAGATAAAGATGAGATAGTCTTGGAGGTGGTAACAGAAGAAACTATCCGCAGAACAACCATCGTTGACAAGGTGAAAGAACGGCAAATGGAAATAGAGTTGGCATTGGGCGAAAAGCTCAAAGTGCCAGAAAGACTTAGTAAGCCTGAGGACCTCGTTACAGCTACCAAGGAACGTGCAGCCGCGAGTTCAAAACGAGACTGGTCATCAAAGGTGTTTAGTATATATCCAAATGAATTGAATATTTCTGGAACAGATGCTCTCTTACCAAGGTCACTTAGATTTTTTGATTCTTTTATTAAAGTTTTGAAGCTTCGTGGTCATGCTGTCACGGCAGAAAATCGAGAAACTGTAGCAATACTTTTTGGTGAAGAGATAAAAATACGTTTAAGGGAAAAGGACAAGTTGACTAGAGAGATGGACGGCAAATGGCCTCAGACCCGTCGTGATCCTACAGGAGTCTTATATTTTGGAGCCAAGCCATCTTTTACTATTGATAAGGTATGGATTGATGGTCCCCGGACCATTGAGCAGCAGCTTTCAAATATTGTAGCTTACCTGGAGATCAAAGGTGAGGAACGTCGTGAAGAAAGGAGATTGAGGGAAATCAGACACAAGAAGGAAGAAGAATTGGCTCGACAAAGAAAAGAGTATCGACAACGCCAAGAAAGGGAACTGGATGATTTCAAATTACTTCTGAGCAAGGTAAAGCGTTGGCAACAACTAAATCTGATTCGAGGTTATGTCGATGAACTTGAAACTACCAGCTTAGAGCGTAACATTTTTACCGAAGAAATACAAACCTGGGTCACATGGGCAAGAAAAAAAGCTGACTGGTATGATCCGCAAATAAATGCGGACGATGAATTGTTAAGTGAAGTGGACAAAGAAACCTTGACATTGAAAAGGGAATCATTTTGGTAACGCTGGAAACTTCACTTCACTACTCCTTTTCTTTAGGTGGTCGGCCGAGATGTTGTGTTAAGGAAATTGTGATGTTCGCGTTGGTTGGCGGCTTGTTGGTTGTCTTGAAGTTACGTTTTGAAATGCATCAGCCGCGCCATTTAACTTAACCTGATCACACCCTCATGAAATAAAGTGGTCAATGCCCTCGGAATTTCCAATTAATCGCATGTCCATTCAGATTTTTTTGTTACTACTGTCAAGTTAACCGTCCACAAAACTTGTATCTCAGAAACCTAGGCTTTACCTTTACTGCTAAATCATCGCTATCGTCAGAAGAAGTGATTGATCAACACCCGCTGTTCCAGTATCTATTTGAACAGTATTCGGGTCATTATCACCCTCGCGTAGAATAGCAACATGGCAACTATGACTACTGTAGCGCAATTTGTAAAGGACAAGGTAGAGGAAATGGCTCCGGGGAAGGTCTTTGACTATAGTTCGTTCACCAGCGGAATGGCGCCAGCCGAAATTCCTTCCGTTGCACAATCGCTGAGCAGATTATCCCGCAGAGGCGTGATCGAGCGATTGGAAAAAGGCAAGTACTACAAACCGAAGAAATCAATCTACGGCAAAACCCGTCCCAAGGAATCAGAAATCATTACAATACTTACTTTCAAGAATAATGAACGCATTGGATATCCAACCGGGCTCCCTGTTTACAACCAGATGGGTCTCACCAGCCAGGTTTCCAACACGTTGATTATTGCGACCGTCACTCCTAAAGAGGCGAAAGAGTTACAGGGCATCAGGGTAAGGTATGTAAAAAGGATTGGACACTTCCTGGAAGAAGAAATTCCCTTGCGTCAAATACTCGACGCCATGCAGGACATAAACACTATACCAGATGCGACACCAGACGACTGTGTCAAAGTTCTGAAAGGAAAGATTGAGGAGCTGCCTATGAGAGATCGAGAACGGCTGACCGGCCTGGCGGAAGCATATCAACCTAGGACGCGAGCGCTGCTCGGCGCTGTCATAGAACAATACTTCAATAAAATTGATACAGGCATTTTGCGAAGAAAATTAAACACGCTATCTACATTTGAGTTAGGGGTATCGGCTAACACGTTGCCAAATAAGAGCTCCTGGAACATCAAATAACATTTTCATATTGCGCCTGATTTCCGGAAGCTGTCGACGCTAATCGGCGCATTTCTGGAACTTTGACAGTTTAGCGTAACACTGGAGATCTTTTAAGGTGCCCGGCTTAGGTAACGGCGTCGGTGTGGATGAGATTGATATTCTGGCTAAATTGAGCCGTCGTTCGCTGATAAAAAGCCGCAATCACGTTAACATGAACCTCCTCAAAAAAAACCACGCCCTCCTGACGGGCGCTTTTTTCACCATACTATTTTTGCTCTTCACCCAATGTCACCGTGCCAAGCCGGCACTTCAGGTCGAAGACAAGTCCCCGTCGGCACAACAACTGGCCCGTTTTGATTCTTTGAAATCGACGATCGTTAAAAATAGAAAACTGATGGAGCTAACCTTGCGCGCCGCCAAGAGCTTCACCGACCTGCAACGCCTCGGCACGCGCAACATCATCAACCAGGTGGCGACGCAGGATCTAGATTCCATAGCCCGTACCCAATCCATGCACCACGATGATATCGACCGTTATTTAACCCAAGTAAGCGACATCATCGAAATAATCATGGCCCCTTACCTTCTCCGTGGCCTCGACCTCAATGCCGACGGTGTTGCGCGCGAGCGGATAACGAAGTACCTGGCGTTGCAGTTCGAATGTGATTCGCTTTTGCACATCGCCAGTTCCGAACCCGATGTCGTTAAAAGGCTGGAGCAGGTAACGAAGGCGTTGCATCGGCTTAATGCCGATACCACCATCCGGGAGCTGCTATATTAGATTTTCCTTGTTCCTTCCTTAGGTTTGAAGCAGCTCAATTAAAGGGACAAACTAAATTAGGAGAGATTCTTTTCAGTCGCGTAACTCTATCGAAGACGGGCACAAGATATCGTTCAGGATGCCCTCCAAAATGATTGGCAAGTTTGTGTCTAGCTTTGCATTTTGTCAAGAAAATGGCAAAATTGTGTCCGTAAAATCATGAAATCCAACGAAAGCTTTCCGTGTTCTTGACTTGATTATCAGATAAATAGCGAAGATCTAAGAAAACTCGCGAAAATAGCTCTGGCCCTGTCGGGGCTACTCATGATTTGTTGTAAATATTTGATATACCGATATATAGATTCATTACTTGCAGGTATTACGGACATATTAGTGGACACTTTTTATTGCTCCATCTAAAGTTCAATCGGTCAATGAAGCAATGAGACTAAGCCAGCTAAGATCCTACGAACAGGTCTGGTTTGTATTTGACAAAGACTTCACGGACAATGATTTTAACAATGCCATCAGTAGCAGCGGCTAATGGATTTGGAATCGCGTATTCCAATCAGGCTTTTGAATATTGGTTGATACTCCATTTCGAAGATCACCAGGGCGGGGCCATGGCCAGGGCAGACTATGGAAATAAATTAAACCGATATATAAATCCGTTAGGTGCTTCTTACGAGGCAGATGGAAGCAAAAGAAAATTAGTCGTGATTTTTTTGAATTGCTGGAAACCTAGAACCCGAAGACGGGTATCGTAAGACGGGAGTTGGCAATAATCAGGGCAAAGAAGATTCATGCAAATACAATCACGCAAGCCCCGCTATGAAGGAGTTTCATCGACTACGGTCTTTTGATTAGTGGAAGAGATAACTAAATACACTCGTTAGGCCTATAAATTATCAACTTATTGATTATCAAATAATTACAAATGAAACCATCATTTGACGACATGTTGTAATACTTAAAACTAAGGTGTATTTGCCCGAACTGAAGAATAAATGGGATGCCTTTTGTATAAAAACTCCTAAATTTCTAAAATGCCACAAATTCCTTTTACCGTTTCCGCAAGGACTGCTCAACTAATAGGGCAACAAAATTTTTCAACTGCAGAAGGGGCAGTGGTTGAACTTGTAAAAAACTGTTACGATGCTGATGCCAAAAATTCAGTTGTCTATTTCGCAAATGATGAGCAGGACAGTAAAAAAAACATCCTCTACATCATAGATAACGGAACAGGAATGACTGAAAACATTATCCGAAAAAATTGGATGATGATTGGCACAGATAACAAGGAAAGTGATTTTGAATCAAAAGATGGACGTATTAGAACCGGAGCAAAAGGCATTGGCAGATTTGCATTAGATCGCCTGGGGGAAGTTGCAGAACTCTATACTATACCATCTGGCAAGTCTGTGGGAAATTATTGGAAGGTAGACTGGACAGCATTTCAAAGAAAAGGTGTCGCCATCAATCAAGTAAAAGCTCGTCTTGAAACGATCAAATCGAATATCTTTACGCAACAGGTTACAGCCCTTTCAAACGGATTCGACAATCTCTCTAAGCACCTTGAGGAAATCAAATTTACAAGCGGGACTATTTTAAAAATCACCAAACTCAGAGAGGAATGGTCGAAGGATGAAATAGATAAACTGTTTTCAAATTTGGAAATACTCAATCCTCCAAAAGAACAACCATCATTCGGCATTTCACTTTTCTCCAGAATCCATCAAAAGGACTACGGAAAACTTTCTACCGTATTCCATGATGATTTTGATTATAAAATACACGCGTCGTTTACAAATGATTCGAAGAAAACTGTTACAATCTCTGTAGAAAGAAATGAACTCGAACTGAATAAGGTCATCAAGGAGTACATGGATGTTTTCTCTATGCCGCTGATGAAAACCTTCCCTTATGATTTTGAAACATTTAAGGCAACGAAATTTGAATATAAAATAAGCCTGAATGAAATTCTTAAAGGCATTACAGAAGTTACCGACAATAGTCTACTTGATAACATTGGCAAATTTTCGTTTACGTTTTATTTTCTTAAACTAACAAAGAGCGATGCAAAAGGGGAGTCTGATGTTAAGAAGTATCCATATCGGGAATTTAATACAGCATCACGACGAGCTTGGTTAAAGAAATTCGGAGGAGTTAAAATTTTTCGTGATGAATTCAGGGTTAGGCCATACGGTGAAAATGGACAAGACTGGTTGAACCTCGGCGAGAGACAGGCGCAAAGTCCACAAGGTGCTGGCCAAAGAATTGGCGCTTACCGAATTGGTCCAAATCAGATTTCTGGAACAGTTAATATATCTAGAATTACAAATACAAAATTTCAGGATAAGTCAGGACGGGAAGGAGTTCAAGAGAATGAAGAATTTGAAATGTTTAAATCTATTCTCAAGGGGATAATTGAGCAATTTGAAAAAGATCGAAATGTAATCATGTATTCCTTCTCAGAACGCTTCAAGAAAGTAAATGCAGAGGAGGAAACAAAAAGAAGGGCCGAAGAAGAAGCAAAGCGTGTTTTAGAACAGCAAAAAAAAATGAGGAGTCCGGAACGACACCAAGTGACTCAACAGCAAACAATACAACTGACGGTTCAGAAAAAACAAACGCTACGCCAACTGAAACTGAAATTACTCTTGCTAAAGGTATTCAGGCAAAGGATGACGAGATTGAAGAGAAGGACAATGAAATACGCTTGTTAAGAAGTTTATCAGGGATTGGATTAATTGTTTCTTCGTTTGCACATGAACTGAGAGGCATAAGAACTCTCCTCGTCTCTCGCACAGACGATTTGAGAACCATTCTAGACAAGGCGCTCGATAAAAAGAAAGTAAAGGAGCTCCCTCAGGAAGAGAATCCTTATGACCTACTGAATTACATGAGGGATCAGGATATTCAAGTAAAGCACTGGCTTGATTATTCATTGTCTGCATTGAAGAAAGACAAGCGGACTAGAACAAACCTGGACATTAGTTCTTACTTCCAATCGTTCCGTGAAAATTGGGAAAATGCATTAAAGCGAAGAAAGGTTTCTCTTTCAATTACTAACAATCTTAAAGACCCTGTTCAAATAAGATCGTTTGCAATTGATTTCGACACGGTCTTCAACAATCTATTGATAAATTCGTTAGACTCGTTTAAAAGACGAAAGGACAATCACACTCGAAAAGTCGATGTATCATTCGAAGAAGAAAATGGGACGTTAAACATTTACTTCGCTGATAATGGAGCAGGGCTATCACCAGATTATCACCGCTCGCCGGAGGAAATTTTCCTCCCATTTGAAACGTCAAAAGTTGACAAAAAAGGAAATAAAATAGGTACGGGGATTGGTATGTACTTGGCAAAGACAATCATTGATGATTATAACGGTCAAATTGATATTCAAGAAATTCATAATGGCTTTAAATTGAGGCTCACAATACCGATAAGAAAAAAGCATAACGATGGCTAAATCACAAAAGTATAAGCTCGCGATAATTGAAGAGCAACCGGATTGGGTGGACAAATTTCGACTAAAGCTAAGAGATGATTTCGAGTTGGTCGTCTTCACCCTCACGCCTGAATTAACAAAAGAGGAATTGGCGAAACAGATTGAGGAGTCAGAAGTGGATTGCATCATAGCCGACTATGATTTACAAGAAGCCGAAGTGGTTCAATTCAATGGAGATGAAATTGTCGCTGAGTATAAAAAGAAATTCCCCTTCTTCCCTGCTTTCATTATTACTTCTAAGGAAGAAGAAGACATTCTGCCATTAATTCATGATAATGAAATTGTCCGTCTCAAAGATGAATTAGTTGACAAAACAGTAATTCTTATCCAAAGGATAAAGAACAAAATTGAAAACTACTATGATTCGATTAAAGCAGCAGAGGAGCTGATTGATCAGTTGGTTGAAAAAAAGAAGACTGCTGATCTTAGTTTACAGGAGGAAGAAAAACTTACCGAACAATATCAATTCTTGGAAAAAATTGATTCAAAGAACAAAGAACTACCGGATAATCTCATTCAACCAGCAAGCATCACTAAGTTGGATGAGTTCGTAGAGAACACAAAACAAATAATTGAGGAACTTAGTAAGTTGAAAAAATAACGTCATGCCAAATTTTCGTTCAGAGTGTCCTGTAAGAAGACCTATTACCGTTACTGTAAATTCACATCGTGATCACAAACCAAATCTAAAGATCGATTTCTTTTCTCGCTGCGGCTATTGCAACGCCCACGATGAATGGAAGTCCACATACTATGAAGTGGATCATTTCATACCAGAATACATTTTGACAATTAAAAGTAAAACGGATTATTCAAATCTTGTCTATTCATGTCGTTCTTGTAACAATGCCAAGAGAAAAAAGTGGCCGTCGAATGATCAGAGTGTACCGAACATTAATAACGAAGGATTTGTTGATCCCTGTGAGCCAACATATGAAAGCCATTTTTCAAGAAGAACCACCGGTGAAATTGACCATGAAACCGACCTGGGTAAATGGATGTATTTCGCATTGAAGCTGCATAAGCCGCACCATAAAATTGTATGGAATCTGGAGAATCTAAATCAAATGATTACGGAATTAAAGAAATTGGAAAATAATCTCGATGACCAGCCAGAGATTAAAGCGAAATTGCTTAAAGTGTATGATGAATACACCGCCTACTATGCGCAGTTAAGGGCTCTTTAGATTTTCATGAAGTATGCATAGTAATATTTTTATAAAAAATCCTTTTTCAAAACCATGAACAAGGATGCGGTAAAGTACCTGGCAAGCAACATATCAAATCAACCTTTAAAAGTCGATCGATTAATTGTAACAACGTTCTTACGAGCAAATGACATCACAGTAAAAAACAATAAATTCCTACAGACTTTTTTAATTTCCGAGACTGACAAGGGCGAATACAAAAAATCTGTCGAGTTCTTATCGTTGGTAAAAGACAATGGCGGAAAGTTTGAACTTGAAAATGTTATTGAACTATTCGAATTTGTACTTTCCCCTTCCGATAGAATTATCAGTGGAGCAGTTTATACACCTAAAAACATCAGAGAATACATTCTTGACGAAGTTTTTGATGTATACAAGAACAACCATAACAGCATTAGGATTGCAGATATCTCAAGCGGTTGTGGGGGATTTCTCCTTACCGCAGTTGAGAAATTTCGGACGTTGGGGCGTCGTTCGTTCGCAGAAATATTTAGGACTAACATCTTTGGATTAGATATTCAGGATTATTCTGTTACTAGGACTGAAATTCTTTTAACACTGTTAGCTGTCTCAAACGGAGAGGACATTGATGAGTTTGAATTTAATCTTTTTACTGGCGATGCTCTCGAATTTAAATGGGAAGGCCATGTTCCAAAATTTTTAGGCTTTTCGGCCGTCATCGGTAATCCTCCTTATGTTTGTTCGCGAAACATCGCACCGAGGACAAAAAAATTACTCGTCAATTGGAGTGTTTCGAAGTCCGGGCATCCTGATTTGTATATCCCATTTTTCCAAATTGGCATTGAGAATTTGGCCAAGGGGGGCGTTCTGGGTTTCATTACAATGAACAGCTTTTTCAAGAGCCTAAATGGACGAGCCGTAAGGGAATACTTTCAGTCTAAAACGTTAAGGTTTAAAATTTTGGATTTCGGAACGGAACAGGTTTTTGAATCACGAAATACTTATACCTGCATATGCATCATTAAGAATGAGATCGGAAACGGCATTCAATATAGACAGATTGGCAAATCTCAGCTTCAAAGGCGAAATATTTTTAATATAGTCGATTACAACTCATTGAATTTTACTTCAGGATGGAATCTGCAAAATAATGACATCATTTCTAAGATTGAATCAACAGGAACGCCATTCGGCTCCTTATACAAAACCCGAAACGGGATAGCAACATTAAAGAACAATGTCTACATTTTCACTCCGATCAAAGAAGACAAATTGTATTATCACCTGAGTGACGAATATAAAATTGAGAAAGAGCTTTGTATGGACATCGTAAATCCGAATAAGCTGGTATCGATTTCTGATCTCAGATCGTTGAAGGAAAAGATAATATTCCCTTATGAATATGTTGGAGGAGGCCAATGATATACTCAGAAGTGCATCTCTATCGAAATTTTCCTCATGCGTTAAGGTATTTACGATCCAAAAGAGAAATATTGTCAAAGCGTGACAAAGGGAAAGGAAAATATGAAAAGTGGTTTGCGTTCGGACGTAATCAGTCTCTCGACAAAATGAAGCATAAGTTGTTCTTTCCTCATATTACAGACTGTATTCCCAACTATGTTATTAATTCCGATGAGGATTTACTCTTCTATAACGGAATAGCCATTGTGGGATCATCTGCTAAGGATCTCTTACTCATAAAAAGGATAATGCAATCGAGACTATTTTGGTATTACATAACGAATTCGAGCAAACCATACTCTGCTTCCTTCTACTCGCTCAGTAAGAATTACATTAAGAACTTTGGAATCTATAAATTCAGTGAAAGTGATATCGCGTTTTTGCTAAACGAACCTAACCAGAGTAGAGTAGATAACTTCATCGAGGGGAAATATGAGGTCGATATCAATTAAACTATCCTTTGTATACATTTTCGTTATGCCAATCGAGTGAATTCTTTGAAGGCCTGTTAATCTGCTCAATTGGTAGAATAACAAGTTCATTGCCGTGGCGCTTGTAGTATTCTTTACCATTTTGGAATTCTTCTCGTATTTTTTTACTTACCTCCAACTTATAGTCGGTAGTAATTGTGATATATCCTGAATCGAAAAGCTTATGGAGATCGGACCTCAGTAGTATTCCATTAGCAACAAGGCTTGGCCCAGACTTTCCATAAGGAATGATGTGAGCTGCATCGAGAACAGGCAACGTCTTTTCACCCGTAACAGCACATTTTTTTGCGTATGCATCGGTGATTAATACCCGAAAAGCTCCTTGTCCAAGCCTGATTTTTTTTAGTATTGAATTAGAGTATTCTGTATCAGGCGCTTCCAGGTTAAGTTGATTCACCTCGTTTTCAATAAGTAGCTTACCGTATTTTTCTAAATTGAACTTGACTTTGTCCCAGATTAACTTTCCATTTTCGTCTTCCGATATATATCCTTTTCCTTGGACGATGTTCTGACTCCAGCTTTCTGGGACTTCTATCCAATCTTGTTCTTGAAAGAAGATTGGATTTGTCAGTACGATACATCCGATATTGGGATTGGCTTCGAGCGAGTTCTCTGGCGAACGCAGTCGCTTGATATTTCTATAAAGTACCTCGAATGATTCACATCCGTTTCTTTCCCCAAAGATTTCCCAAGCCATCGAGATCGGTAAGAAAGTGTGAGAAGAAAAAAATCCAAGTCCACCAATTGCATTGAATGGTTTTTTTAGCTTGAACAGAAACGGTGCTCCAGGAGATATTGCTTTAAAAATGGTTTTACCTCCGGGCTGCCAGAAGTTAACATCTTCAGGATGTATTCCTTTCAGATAGTTGAACCATTCGGTATCAGTTACTCCTAGATAGAAATTCACAACTCTTACATTTACTATAAACTAAATACCCCTTACTGTTTTATCTCGTTTGCATCGAACATTACTCCTTTTCTTTGCGTCCAAGTCACCTTCGATAAAATGATTGAGTACATTGCCTTCTTGTTTTGAAATGACCTTAGCACCCAAGCGCTCTATAAGAGAGCTTATGTTAGCGTGCTTGCGTGACCAGTTTTCATACCCTTTGATGGATGGTCCACCTACGTTGATCACGTACTCCGTTCCATATAATAAAAATGCGAAAAATGTTTCTCTGCTTTCCCTCGCACAGTGGGTAAGTTTCCCTTCTTACTCGAAATCTGATGCCAGGCTCTGATGTTTCTAAATGAGGAATGTGATAATAAGGGCCCCTCTATTTTGACCAAGAAATAGTTTTTGCTTTTGTCGCAAACTACCCCTTTGGGGGGTATGACTTTTTTACTACCAAAAGACTCGGGAATGATGTGTTCTACACTATTGAATGAGTTTTCTGATGATTTACAAAAAAGACACCGATTCATTGGCATTTAAGAATCCCCAATTTCAATATACCAAAAATGGATGTGTCCGTCGCTGGAAATCTGAGAGATTTCTTGGGGCCGAGCTACTTCCCAAGTCTAATGCCGGTGGGGTAGGCACCAGTTCAGGCGCGCCAGTGACTTGGGAGGGAATCCCGAGTAGGCGGGAATAGTCGCTTGCAAACATATTGCTTCCGATAATGTGGAGATTCCGCGATGGTTGACCACTTCGTTTCGTATGACCACAAATTTCCGTGCGACCGGACAATTCATTTCGCAAAGAACTAACCATCCTTCGCTTGACTATCTTGAATTTATGTTCAATACGATTTAGTCAAGTTTAGGATAACTCATGATGATCACTTAAACGAAAAAGAGCCGATTTTACAATTGGAAAGTGGCCTTGGCCGATCTCAAAGCCCATCTCAAGTTAAAGCGAACTCGTTGAGAATTCCGAGGTGCTATACCATTTTATTTCGCGCACTTTTGATCACTTTAAAACAGGTGGGGGAGTGCTGTATTGCGTCAGAGGTGGCCTCGTCCAAGGACGACGTCGAAATCTTTTCTTCCTGCCTTAAATTCCCTTAAATACCTCGCTTTTTACTTAATTTCCATCATTTTGAATAGATGAGTTTAAGAACAAACTAAATACAGAGTGAGCTTGTCAGTGTATTCGGAGATGTACGGCCGCTTGCGTTTGTTAGTTTGTCATCCTTGATGAACAATATCGATATTCTTCAGTCCTCGTCTACCTCATTGAAAGAAATTCTTGATAAATATGCCGCTCAGGAAAATGCGCTTAAGCGTTTTCAAAAGAAGACTAATAGGCTTAAAAGTTCACTCGCCTTATTGAATCATTGGAGTCATTTTTTCAAAGAAACTTTGATTCAAAGAAAAAGGCAAGCAATAGAAACTATGTAGAAGCAATTGTAAAAATTTTGGGCCTCACTGACTTTTTACCTAAAGGCCCCAATTCATAAACGCCATTAATTGGCTAAGTATGCCACCGCATAACTTCTTGGACTAAAAAGTCAAAGTGTACAATTTGGCCTCTTTGTGACCCTTTGTTTTTACTTCACAACCTCCTGATAATTAAGCTAATCTCATACAACCTCTTCAAATCCGAATAAAATTCCGCTTCGACATTTATGTTGCCGAGGCTACCGCGCCCGCCGAAGCTCTAGCATAGGCGGGCTTCTTTATTTTTCATAACGTCGTTTTGATACCCGGTATTTACGGGCGTTCAGTGCCACCAGGCCTTGTCTAAAAAAAATTACGTTCAATGGATAGACTATCCGCCAGCTGGCGGATAAACCTACCCGGTTTCCACACTTTCTGTGAATGATTCTTTAGCTTTACTGTCTCACTAATCGTATTCATATGGATCCTATTTGGGTGCATAGCTGAGACTCAAACGATTTTGAATACTCTGTGCTATGCGTTAGGAGTGAACAAGATCCCCTGTTCTGATGATCTATTAAAACCGTTCAAAAAACACACAGAATGAAGGCGTTGCTTTTAATTTCGTTGATGTATGCTAATTGCTGCTACTGCCAGCTGCAGGGAACATCGCAAAGTTTCAAAATTACCGATCAACAAGTTCATGTCATTGACTCCCTGATCGGCGCTGCTTATCCCGACAATGAACCGGGTGCGGCTGTGTTGCTGGCGCAGGATGGTAAGATACTATTACGTAAAGGCTACGGTATGGCCAGTATGGAGTTACAAATACCTGCAGGTCCGAATCATGTTTTCGGCATAGGTACCTTGTCACTTTATTTCACGGCTGTTGCCATCGTTATCTTGCAGGAACAAGGCAGGCTGGATGTGAAAGATGATGTACGCAAATATCTTCCCAACTATGACACACATGGCAAAACCATAACTATCGAAAATTTACTCACGCATACAAGCGGCATACCGGGATTTCGCGAATACGTCGCGTACAGTGTAAAAGATAAACTTGAAGAGAGCCGCTATGCAGGGTTGCAGTTTTCCGAAGAACAACCTCTTCTTTTTGATCCCGGTACAAACTGGAGCTATAGTCTTACGGGATACGGTTTGCTTGCATTGATTGTCGAAAAAATAAGTGTTCAATCTTTCAATGGGTTTCTACAGCAACAAATTTTTGACAAACTGGGAATGACTCAAACCTATCCAGGAAAAAAAGGCGTCATTCCTCTTAAAACAACCGGGTATTTATTTAACGCCGCAAGAAAGGAGTACGAACGATATGACGAGGGCACGTATGTTCAATATTCTGCTGTAGGTATAGGATCTATAATGTCAACCGTAGATGATCTTTATCGTTGGCACAAAGGCCTTCGGGATGAAACGTTAATTTCAAGGGCTTCACTGAAAAAGGCATGGACGAGTCATATACTTCCCAATGGCATGGACGTACATTACGGATATGGACGAACCATTAACCGCATCGATGGCAACCTGTTTGTGGGACATGGAGGCGTTATGCCAAATTATCTTTCAGATGAATGGCAAATGCCAGAGCACGATATTTATTTCGTGATACTTTCCAACCAGCGAAAAAATGCAAGAACCCCGCCCCTGATTGCCAATAGGGTGGCTGCTCTTATTACTGGATTAGACCCAACTCCATCCGCAAAAAAACCAAGCCTTGACAAATTGAAAAAGCTGACAGGTATATATCAAACAGAGGCCACAGGAACCCGTCTACAAAAAAATTACACGAAGGAGGGAGTCGTTCAGTTAGATATATTTACCGAGAACAATAAGCTCTTTATAAAACGAATAGGAACAAATAAAGCTGAATTGCTGGCCTTTGACGACAGCACCTGGTGCCTCGCATCCGATCCCTTTAGCCGGTATATTTTCCGGAAAGCGTTGTCCGGGAATATTACAGGATTTATCACGACCGGATTATTTACCCAGTCCGGACCACCTCGTTTCGCAAAAAAAATCGCTTCAGATTGGCCAGCACCTCCCTCAATCCTATTGATCGACAGCACCCGCCTTAAAGCCTATACCGGCATCTTCCAACAACCCGGAGGAACTCGTCAAAAATTAATGGTCGAAAATAATAAGCTGGTATTAACCGATGAAGACGAGCTTGACAAAAAAGAGCTGTCTTATATTGGCGATCATACTTTTTTCAACTTCAGCACTGAGATCAAATACAAATTCATTGCCGATAAATCCGGAAAAATCGTAGAAATTAATTATTTCGATGGCGTGTGGAATATTGTTGCGAAACGGATCAGGGATAATTACTGACAAAAGAAACGTCGCCCATTCGCTTGCTCCAGCTTAGTCCCCGCCAAAAGTATAGGACACCCCAACCGCCAGCCGCATCCCCGACCAATCCATCCTCACTTTATCGCCCGCGTCGTTCTGAAGAAAAGAATCGCTGTGCTTCAGTAACAGGTCACCTTTTATAACCGTCACGTTGTACCCCGCCAGCACGTTCACGCCAAGCGCGCCTATTCTACGAGTGACGTTAAAGGCCGGTTGGAGCGACATGTTTCCGGATTTGAAATCGTAAGCCTTGTCATCTTTTTGTGTGCCCAATTGACTATGAAAGGACAGGGTCATCGTACTGTACACCATGGCCGGCGTGAGTTGAAGATTGAACTGCCACGCGGTGTTACTGGGATTTAAGCAGAGGTCGAATGGAAATCCCACGGCGATGTAGTGTGCGAGCATGTCGGTTCTTATTTCGCCGGAATAATCTTTGTAACTCGTTCGCGCGGCGCTCGATCCATATTCAGCGGAAAGACCAAAAGTATATTCGCGTTGCAGTGTAAACCGGACGGCACCGTTATAGTTCCAATACGACGGAAAGGATTCGGTTATTTTGGGCGTGACCGGATAGTCGTCCAAAAGTTCCTTTTGAAAATCTTTAAGTTCCGTCTGATTGTACGATCCGTAGCCGGTGTGGAACGTTAACGAGAATTGACCATGACCCACCAACGGCCAGCACAAAACAACGAGTAATACAAAACCAGTACGCATCATCAGTATAATCTAAGAATATAGCCTTCGGGGGTGAACAAGATGCCATTCAGCACGACAAAATCGGCGAGGTTTACGCGGTAGGGAATCACTTCGCCGGTGTCCAGATCAGCCGCATAGATCATTTTGGTGAAGGGATTTGTAAACAAAATTTTCTTTTTCGCCGTATCGTAATATTCAAAACGGGAACCGGCTGGTGCGGTCAAAGTTCGTTTCACCGACAGATTACTTCGATCATGAACAAAGACTAGTGCGCCTACATACGACAGCACTTCGTCGGGTCGATCTTCGCGGAATGCTATGAAAGTATTTGCATCCGGAAGTGACCCCACATAGTCGTTTAACGCCAGGCTATACATCAGTTTTCCACTTCGAAAATAAGCGCCGTCAGGGGAAAGAATATCGCTAATGTTGGAATATGATTTCAAGTACAAGGTCTTGTCGTTGGCGATGTCGTATATTTTGTTTTCGTAGTACTGCTGACTGGACGGTGTCATGTGGCTCCAGCTAAACTTTACAATTTGATTGTTCGCGGGCGAAATCGAAAATGGACCGGAGTCCAGCGAGCTTTGAATGCCTGGAAAACTTTTCTCGGCGTGCGTGATGAAGTTTACTTGAACCAGATCACTGGGTGGCCTGGTAAAGTACACGTAGTCGCCCCGGAAAGGAACCGCATAAGAATAGCTGTCGTTTTCGATACTATCGCTGGCCACGAGGGTCACCGGATCAAAGAAAACAAGTCGCCAAACAGGAGAACCGTTGTGACCTATGCCGATCATGACATTCCTGTCGGCGTTGTAATGGTAGAACCTATACGGATTTCCCAGACGCTTTGGCAACACCATGTCCGCCACCTGTAGACTGTATGATTTGTAGGCTTGCTTCGGATCTTTGGAATATATTTTCAGTCCGATGTCGGAAGTCGTTTTATAGCCTACCGTGTTAAGCTTCATGACAACGGTAGGCTGCTTGGCGTCGGTGATCACGAGTCGTTTCTCCTGGTTCTCTTCTATTTCGTATCGGTCGAAGGCGCTGTAAAATTTTGGTGGCCGCAAGGTGAGGGTTGCCATGCTATCGGCTGGATTGAACTTCATGTTGAACCCGAATGTACCTTTGGCGCTTGCCACGTCGCCCGCCGACGACACTACGTTGAATACATAAAATTCATACTGGATATCGCTCACCCCCATATAGCTGCTATCGACCCAGGAGGTTACCGCGGGATCGTCAAAATAAATAATCCTTTCCGGGTCGCCGGCGCTCGTGACGCGCAGTTGATAACGCACAAAATTTTTCTTCTGATAGGCATCCCATCGCAATACCTGGTAGCCGTTTTCCTCCGAAAGCCGTAGGTCGGGTTGGGGCGGCGGCGCCACGTCGATCTTGACAATCCATTTCCTCCAAACCTCCACTTGTTCGGCCTGCAGTTTTTCGGCCAGACTGCCGCTTCCCGAGGACGTAATGACGTCGATCTTAAGCTCCCACACGCCCGTTCGAAGGTAATTCGCAAGGGAGAAGGTTCCCGTAGCCGTGTTACTTTCGGTCACGTATTGATCTCCCATCGTTATCCGTACACGATCAATAACCCCCTTACCCGTAGTGGCTGTATAGCTGAATGTACCGCTCCCAAACAACTCTATGGTATCGCCATTCGGTATATCGTTAAGGGAAATATCGAAGTTCTCCAGTGACGCTGGCTCGATCGGGTTTATATATTCAGACTTGGGATCATACGTGCAGGCCAGCATAATGACGCACAACGCCAGGGCAACTGCAAAACAAAACTTCATTAGCGATAACGTTTAAGATTTTCGGGGTGTGATAACGCGAGCGGGCGAGCGCTTTTTTGATAAAATGTTATTACACCCAAAAACTAAGATCGGCAATAAAAATGATATATCGCAAGCGTTGCATCATTTATTATCCATCCTAGGTTGACCAAATGGCCTGGTCCGCCTTCATTCTTGAGTAGCGTGCCGCATTTAGCCTTAGAATTGTCGCATTCAGCCTGCGATGACAATATCCCGTGGACGAGATTTGTATAATCATAACGACCTGATAATATGAAACTTCTTCTCACTTCCGCTGGTATAAGTAACAAAAGCATCCGCAACGCACTGGTTGACCTGTTGGGCAAACCCATTGAAGAATCAAAAGCGCTCTTCATTCCCACCGCCATCTATGGCATACGTGGTAGTGCCGAAATCATAAGACAAGTGATTTGCGGAACGGCAGGCGACCCTTTTTGCGAAGCGGGTTGGAGATCTTTAGGACTGTTGGAGCTTACAGTACTACCCACCATAAAAAAAGAACTTTGGGTGCCCATGCTTCAAGGGACAGATGCCCTGCTTGTGGGCGGTGGCGACTGTCAATACCTCTGTTATTGGATGCAACAATCCGGACTGACCGAAATGTTACCATCGCTGCTAAACAAAATGGTGTATGTGGGTTTGAGTGCCGGAAGTATGATCATGACGCGCTTTGGAACTACCTATGGCAATCATACTTTAGCTACGAATAGTGATAAGTCTTTTGGATTTGTCGATTTTGCCATACATCCTCATCTTGACCATGAACAGTTCCCCGATAATTCTTTAGCAAACCAGGAAAAGTTGGCAAGAACTCTTCAGGTACCGTCTTATATGATTGATGACCAAACTGCCATTAAAATTTTTGACAACCGTATAGAAGTCGTGTCTGAGGGAAAGTGGAAGTTATTTAACCCTGACCAAGCACGAACCGCCTCATAAGTATCACTGCAAGCGGCGTTGACACAGCGCAGCATTAGCAATACTAGGCATGACTAACTCCTCCCTTTCAGTGTCGAAATAAAATCACTTCGATTCAGCCTGAACGCTTGAAAGACACATAGCCCAACAATCACGACAAGGCAATAGAGCATGGGATATAAAAGATCCAACCACGAGAATATTGTTGCATATACAAACGTTCTAAGCAGCTCGTTCAACCCTATGAAAGTCACCGGCCCGAAGATAACAAGGGCCGTAAACAGTTGTCTCAATAGTCCACCCGCCAGCAAGTGCGTTACATCCGACAGTCGCGCGCCAAAGAGATGGTGAACAGCGATCTCTTTCACCCTGTCGCGCACCAAGCTTACGGTTAGTCCATAGATCGCGCAACCTGCCAATAACATGGAAATGATGGTCAAGATGCGTGACAACGCATTCAACTGATCCTGATAGGCTAACCATATTTCGAAGTGTTCATCGGAGTAATACACTTTGCCCTTTGCACCCTTTGCGTGCATGCGGCCCTCGATCCATTTCACCGTGTTACGAATGTCCGCCTCTTCCACCCGAAAGCAGATCCAATTATGGGTAGTTTCCCTCGCATGCCTGATCTTGACGGGTTGCTCCGGCTGATTAAAAGGACTATTGATGTCTTGCATGATGCCAATGACATGCCGGTCGACTTTAGACATTTTCTTTAACGCCATTTGGTTTATCACCACCACAGAATCCCGATCGGTATACTCAAACCAATCCCCCTCAAGCATCGTGAATTGAAAGAAGTCCCTAAAGTTATAATCCACCTCCAGCACAAAGAGATCGGACCCAACCTCTTTGCCTTGTAGTTGGTTCGGAAGTTGCGAAACCGCCACCGCATCGCGTACGTTCGGATTTTTATCGGGCCACCCCGCCTTTATTTTGTGAACGGCACTATCGGAAATATTGGGCGGACATGCCATGTAAACGACCTGGTCGTGATTTCGTCCGGGCTCTTTAATGAGCGAGTAATTGATTTGACGGCCGATCAAGAGAGACGACGCCATCAGAAAAATGCTCACACCAAATTGAACAACGGTGATAATCCGCCTGAATCGTGGAAATGTAATCGTGTCGGTACTTAACAGTCGTATCGGGCTGGCGCGAATAAAACGAATGACCATAAAGACCGGGGAGATCACCACAGCGAAAACCATTAAGACAATCGCAGACGGGAAAACGAAGTTAGAGTTCACCATCCTATCCACGATATCGATGCCCAACACCGCGCTTATGGGATGACGGGTACCCAGAATGAGTACGACGGCCGCCAGCAATGACACACTGGTGAGTGCAAAACATTCGTAAACAAACTGAAGCAATAGCTGAAACTGCGTTTTGCCAGCAAGCTTCTTTACGGCAATCTCTTTTGACCGATTGGGCAGCGTAATAGTCGATAAGTTGATAAAACTACAAATGGCGAGCAGGAAAATCAGTGAGACAATACAAATAAGAATGGTCATACTATACACGTCACCGTGTCTGGCCTCTTCGGAAAGCACTCGCGGCCCGAAATAAATTTCTCTGATGGGTTGAAATAGATATTCTAAATGACTGCTGGTTGCGGCGAGAAATGGAGGTGGGACTTCCCCGGACGCACGACGTCCATACACACTGCTTTGGTCCGGGGTGAAGTTCAGTGTGGCAATTGCAGACGAGTCATAGCGGATGAAAATATCAAAGTCTTCATGGGTGTTGGTTGGAAAGTCATCGAATACAGCAACCACTGGAACCGTGAGCGTGTCGCCGAACGTAGTTAGTCGTATGGCTTTACCTATGGCATCCTTATTTTCAAAATAACGCCAAGCCGTGCGTCTCGACATTATGGCTACAACTTCGGTTGACTTAGCAAAATTGTCAATGTTTCCAGCGGTGATGTCAAAAGAGAAGATTTGGTTAATCGTTGAATCGACGGCATAGATTTTTTGATCATAGGCTGGTGGGTTTCGGTCAACCAGCACGGTCACTTTCTTTAACGCCTTAACGCGTGTAATAGTGCCTGAGTCATCGAATCGGTCGCTAATACGCTTCAGAGCAGCACGGGGTATGGACGCGGACAGTCTGTTGCCGGTGTAGTCCTTATCGGTGTTGTGGGCAAGTACCCGAAATACAATGCCGGCATCTTCATGGCCTGTATCATATCCAAATTGGTGGATTGAAAAAAGCATCACAACAATGCTAACAGAAAACGCCACCGCCAGCGTGACGACCTTGAGTAGATATACATCACTGCTTCGCGACAGGATCCGGATAAACAGAGCAGAATAAAGGCGCATCATGGGTTAGATGCAAATGATCTTTAAGGACGCGAATCTGCTTACGTGCAATTGCATTCGTTTCATCATCGGGATCAATGAAATTCCGTGCCAGAAGCAAAAAACATTAATCTCGAAAGGATTTGGAATGCTGACAATCCATTTACGAACTTCCCCGTGCGAAATCGGACGACCATCTCGTTTAGCATTATAGGAAAGTAGCGTAAAAAGATCTTAATTTTGTGAATATGATTGTTCGCACCGCTCATCTTCCTATAAATAACGGAGAGTATTTACAATCCGGAGGAATCACCTTTGCGCGCTACAGGCGCGTTACGGAAGCGTATCAAACCACGGCTTTCCTTCATACCAACTGCCTCATCTATGTATTGGATGGTTATAAGCAGCTTCACTTTTCGAATGAAACGGTTACGGTAGATAAGGATAAGCTTCTGCTGATCAAAAGTGGATTATACCTAATGTCCGGGTTTATCCCCGAAGGTCTCGATTACCAGGCGGTTATCATTTATTGCTCTGATGACGTGGTGCGAAAATTTTGTTTGAAATACTTTCCCGCCCAGGAACGCACCTCAAACAAAGCATCTTCCTATCTCACCATTCAAACCAACGAATTACTAGACAGCTTCAGAGATCAGTATTTAAGTTACTTTAATAAAGCGTTCCCCAATCTCGAGGCCATCCTCCAGGTTAAGCTTTATGAATTGCTTTTGCTCTTGCTTTCAGGAGAAAATAAAGAGGAAGTAAAGACCTGGCTTCAGGCCATTGCTTTTGAACAACCCGTGGAGCTCGATCACGTCGTTAAAAAGCATTTGTTTCATCAGTTGACTTTGGAAGAATTTGCGAAACTTTCCGGCCGAAGCTTAGCTTCCTTCAAACGCGACTTTCAGAACCATTACCATACCTCTCCCAAAAAATGGATTCATCAGCAACGCCTGATCCATGCGAGAATGTTATTGCAAACCGGGAATCAAAACGTATCGGAGGTTGCTTATGCCTGTGGTTTTGAAAACATTCCTTATTTCACCCGCTCGTTTAAAAAAGAATTTGGTGTAACGCCCAGTCAGGTTCGGGTGAAAGTGCAATAGTTTGAGCTTTTTGTATAATCACTTCCGTTAGGGTTGCTTCTACTTTTGAAGAAAAGTTTAAACACCATGAAGCAACACATTCTTTTAATTCTTTTAATTCTTTTATGCTCTAGCGTATTCAAGCTATTCGCACAAACCAAAACGATCACCACCGGCCTCCAACATCCGGAAAGCATCATCTCCGACGGAAAGTTTTTCTACGCTTCCAACATTGGGGGAGCTTTATCCCCCATGACGAAGGACGGAGATGGATCGATCTATAAATTGTCGTTGGACGGGAAACTGATCGAGCAACGCTTTAATAAAGGCGTGCTTAACGCCCCTAAAGGGACCGCCATTGTAAACGGGGTTCTTTATGTTGCTGATATCGATCGTGTAGTAGGTGTAGATCTCCGAACCGGTGAACAGGTTAAAGAAATTGATCTTGCCTCTTTCGGAACATCTTTCCTAAATGACATTGCGGTGAAGGATGAGACCACACTTTTTGTCGGATCGATTGATGTGAGTAAGATCTTTGTGATCACCCTTTCAAATCCGGCCAGGATTGAGGTGCTGGATGTGCCCGAAATAAAATCTCCCAATGGTTTGTACTACAATAAGCCGACGAATCAACTGTTCTTTGTGGAATTGGTGCGCAACGATTTACTACAGGGGAGAATTGGCGTGATTGACTGGGACAAGGATAATCACCCGAAGATGACCTATTTGTCTGACCTGAAGGGAAATTATGATGGGCTTCAAATGATTGATCGAAACACTTTGCTGGTCAGTGACTGGTATAACTTTAAAGAGCAAAAGTGCCGGTTGATCAAGGTGGACATTGCCCAGAAAAAAGCAACGCCATTCCTGGACGATGTGGATGCGGCAGATATTCTTTATGATCAGCAGCAAAAGAGATTCATCATTCCCGGCCTATGTAAAGGAACAATCAGTACTTTAACAATCCATTAATCGCTTTTTAGAAAAGGCATCAGTCATATTTTATTCAATGACTGATGCCTTTTAAACCGTTTCCGTTTCTACTCGAATCGCCAATTGAACACATACCGGAGGCCTCTACTGAAGCCGTGAATGTATGAATTGCCGTGGTCGTCATCAATATGATCAATTTTAAAACTGAGCTTATTCTTTTCACGCGTTTGGTATAAACGGTTTTTGAAGACGGCAAAATCGGCCTGCATGTCAGCCGCCACATCCTCTAAATAGCCATAGGCCACATCGCTGGAAGCCAAATACAGTCTCTTATCCTTCAACTCCCTGTTCAGTAGTGTGTCGCCGTCGCCGTAAATATGTTTTAGACTCGGATCTATAGCGATGTAGCCTTCAAACAAATCCGGCCTATTCAGCAGCGTGTAGACGACAAAGACGCCTCCATGAGAGTGCCCGGCTAAATATCTTTTCTTGCTGGCTTTATACCTTTGCTCGACAAACTCAAAAACCTCCTCCGACAAGAATTTTGAAAATTTGTCCGCTTCCCCTCCATAGGCTTTTGGCAAATAATCTCTTTGCCGTGTTTCTTTCGTCGGGTTGGCGATACCTATTAAAATTGCCCGGGGGATTCTGGTCGTGACATTAAAATAGGATTGGATACTTTGAGCAATACCAAACCGATATTCGGCATCTAATACATAAATAACGGGAAGGTTGGAGGTCAATGTATCGTAGCCGTCGGGTAAGGATACATAAATCTGTCTTTGTTCTTTTAGTACCGCAGATTTCAGGGTAACAATTTGTCCAATGACAATTGGATTTTCGTGGGCTTTTTTAGTTTGAGCCGGCAGCGTTTTCGGCGAGAAAAATAACAGGCAGCCCACCAAAACAAAGTTGAGTCTGGTCATATTAAATGGGTGTTGGTTTCCAGCGAATCGATAAAAAGGTCGTTCGATCCAATAATAACTAATTTATTAGGTATAAAACTAATAAATTAGTTTTAAGTTACAAAATCATCGAATTCCTTTAAGTTTTCAACAAACTGATCCGTTATTCGTAACCTTTGGGCTATCCCTCCAAGCTCAGCGTTTGCGTTTTTTTATTTTGTGATCATTTCTCATTACATAGTATTAAATTAACGCCATGGGATTTTTAGACTGGTTCCGCTCCGCTTCATCAAGGAAGGCAAAAATAGAAGGCCTTGAGGACAAGGCTATAACATTGGCAAATAGTCATAATTACGATGCCGCATTTGATGCCGCCAGTAGCGTGCTGAATCTTGACAAGGAAAATCTTACAGCGCTCAACATTCGCGGCCTTTGCTTTATGCACCAAAAAGAATATGAACGGGCTCTGGCAGATTTTGACAGTGTTATCTCGCTGTCGCCACGGTACTATCCTGCGATTGTCAACAAGGGGTTGGTCAGGATGGAAAAAAAGGATTTTGAAAGTGCCATCCGCCATTTCAACGCTGCACTGAAGCTTTCACCAAAGGATGCCACGATCTATAACAACTTGGGATTTTGTAAGTCACTGGCCGGAGATTTTCCCAGTGCGATTGCAGACCTCACGAAAGCAATAGCCCTGGCTCCGAATTTTGCTTATCCTTACAATAACCGGGGCTTTGCAAAAATGAATTTGGACGACTTTCATGGAGCAGAATTAGATATCAACAAATCACTGGAACTGGATTCGTTGAATTCCTATGCTTACAAGAACAGAGGGCTGCTCTATTTAAACACGCAACGACAAGCACAGGCCTGCCTGGAGTTTTATAAAGCCAAACAGTTTGGCTTTGCCGACCTCTACGGTGACGAGGTGGATGAATTGATTGAAAAGCATTGCGGGGGTTGACCCCCTTTGTCTCCCTGTTGTAATTTCTCAAGTTCGAAATGAACTAACTGCCCGAACTTTATGACTGTCCATCATTCCCTTAGACATACTTTTAATGAAGCGGCCTCTTTATATCATGAAGCCAGACCTCGCTACCCGGATGATTTGTTTTCCGCGCTAATCGACTCGACAGAAATATCCGGGGGCGAAGCCCTTACACGCTTCAATAGAACTAATCCACCAGAAACGAAAAGCTCGCCTCTTTATATTCGGGCTTGTTTACCTGGCTTCTTAAATTACGAAAGGTCTCCAGTGGACCGCGGGTGGCAAAGAGGTTGACAAGCCACGCCGGAATTGAACCACCCGGGTGCACGTGTAGTGTAAAGACAATATCGAGGTATTTATTCCTTGGCGTTACCGTCCAGTTGCTCTCGGTGTGCATAATGCGTACTACATCTTCTTGCTCGTTTAGGTAATGGGGCAAATTTTCTCCGTCCACCGTCAGCTTTTTGGTGATACTGTCCTGTTTAAGTTTCATGCGCACGATAAAATCGCGGTTGTTAGCCGGCCAGGGTACATCAATTTCAGAATGATAGATTAATTCCGAAGAAGAAATGGTTTTTTGTACGCGACAGAATTTCGTGGCATAGACCCACTCATCGCTGGCCGGAATATCAAGTAATACGGCTGTCAGCTGCGAAAGTGTGGCTTCAATCGTGCACTCTACTTTAATGGCTTTTATGTGTGATTTTTGGACCGTGCGTGTGTACACCTTTATTCCTGCTTCTTCATTCTTAAGTTCCCAAGATTGACCTGCTAACGAAATGGAAACCAACAGGAAGCCGATCGTCAACGCTCTTCCAATACGTTCAGGTGCAATTGTAAAAACCATTGTGCAATCTAAGCAGTTTGCTTTTGAATAGGGTAACGAAAGTTTAATTTTTAAATTATCTCAAATTTGAAACAAACAGGTTCTCAACGCCGTACTACTAACTTCCAGAAATTTATGGCTGACAATTCCTCACTTCGATATACTTTTAATGAGGCGGCCTCCATCTATAATGAAGCCAGACCTCGTTACCCGGATGATTTGTTTTCCGCGCTAATCGACTCCACAGAAATATCCGCGGGCGCGAAGCTTCTCGAAATCGGTCCTGGCACGGGCCAAGCAACAAAGCCTTTAGCAGAAAAAGGATTTGACATCACGGCGATTGAATTGGGCGAAGCCTTGGCGGAAGAAGCAAAACAAGAGTTACGTGACTATAAAAACATTCAAATCATAAAAGGCGCCTTTGAAGAAATAACACTGCCCGCAGCATCCTTTGATTTAGTTTTTGCCGCAACTTCTTTTCACTGGATTGATCCTTCGTTAAAATTCACAAAAACTCATGAACTGCTAAAGAAAAAGGGGCATCTGGCTATTATCCATACCCATCACATTTCGGATGAACGTGGAGATATTTTTTTTAACGTCTCACAATCGATTTTCGACCGTTATGATTTCACGGACAAACATCGAAAGCCTGAATTACCAAAAAACAAAGACCTCAAAGCTGACGATATTGATGGAAGGCTGTTTAGATTAATCCATTTTAAACGCTTTCCAATAGTCATTACCTATAGCGCGAAGAGTTTTGTGCAGTTATTAGGCACATTCTCCAACCATCTTGCCGCGACGAAAGAAGTTCGACACGCTTTTTTCAAGGAAATAGAAAACTTAATTAATGATCAGTTTCAAGGCAAAATAGATAAGCACTTTTCAATGTCATTGACTGTAGCTGAAAAATTATAGTCTGTAATAGCGTTGAATCCTGACTCAGCACTATTTGATCACCAGCTCGATACGTGACGCTTTAATCCAGAACGATCAATTGACTATTGATGATCCCTCCGATTTATGAGATCCTTATTTATTACTTAACTGACGCCGCACCCGGCTGAGTGTTTCTTTGGTAATGCCAAGATAAGAAGCAATGATGTGCTGTGGAAAGCGCTGCAGAAACTGCGGATAAGTATTGATGAGATTGATATAGCGTTTTTCTGCCGACAAGCTGATAAGTGCATGGAGCCTCTTCTGTGCAGAAAAAGCATTATGTTCCTGTAGCTTTAAAGTCATTTCAATAAAAGCAGGTATAGGTTTTATCCGCTCATGGAATGCGTCTCTTGCCAGAAGCAACACCTCTGTATCCTCCCAGGCATCAATATTATAAAGGGAGGGTATAAGCGTGGTCCAGCTTTCACGATCACTTGCCCACCAATTTTCAATAAACAGACCAACAATATGTTCTGCTCCTTTTTCATCAACCGTGAATTGTCGCAGCGCTCCGTTAATAACAAAGGCAGTGATGCTACAGACTTCTCCTTCTTTTAACAAGAATTCCTTTTTCTTTATCCTTCCTGGTTTGAAGGTGTCTTTAATTGTGGCTATGTCGTTTTCACTAAGTTGTGTTGTACTGTAGCGATTTATATGGTTTATAAGCACCTCATACATTAATTCTACGAATAAAATTATTGCACAAAGATATAATTTAATCCGCTGATTGATTCTATGAACGGCAAACCGGTTAGGGAACCGATCTCCCTAACCGGCGTTGATTTGAATGCGCTTTCGACTCTTTATTTTCCTTGTGCCGGCAAATTCACCAGAGCCCAATCTGCAAAAGTGGTCATCGATGAACCAGCTATCCTGTTTGCCAGTGCGATCTCTTTGGATGCATCTGAGCCCAGGTAAGTATGTGCCTGGAAATAACTGAATGTTGCGGCTATCTCGTCGGCCCCTTCAAAGAGCGCAACAAAAATTTCCGTCGGCACCTGCGTGAATGAAAATGCGTGTCCCTGTCGATTGAGTGTATCCACGATTTCGTTAAAGCTCATTAGGTCGCCCACTAGGGGCAGGTACGCACCATTGCCCGCTTCAGTTGGTTTTGTAAATACACCCGCCACGATTTTACCAAGCTCTGTGATATCACCAAGGTGAATGCCACGTACTGTTGGATCCATCGGAAGTGCCCAGCCATCCCTTCCGTTTTCCTGTTTTTGGGGTGCGAGCGGACCCATAAAATTCTGGTAGAAAAATGGGGCTATAACGAAGGTGTGATAATCAAATCCGGCCTCCTTAATGATTTGATCGACTTTCGCCTTACCGGTAAAATGGGGGACATGGAACCGACCCTTGCTGATTGATTCCACATCCGGCAATGTTGACCAAATGAAATGTTTAACACCGGCATCCCGGGCAGCACGTACAGCAGCTGTTGCCTGCTTCTCTTCATCGGTTCCTTTTTCCCAGAAATTGGTAACCAGGAAAACACCATATGCTCCCTGAAAGGCAGCATTAAGTGTATCAGGCCTGTTCAGATCTGCTTCCACTACTTCCTGGGCAATCGCCCAGTGTTTGCTTGGGTTGCGTGTTAAAGCACGCACTTTAAATTCGCTACTGGCCTGTAGGGCACGCACTACAGCACCGCCTTGCTGGCCTGTAGCGCCAATTACGGCGATCACTTTTCTATTGTCGTCTGTCATATCTCAAATCTTTTGTTTGAGACACAAAACTACCAGCCGAGGTAAACGCGGACGATGACAAATGATAATAAATAAAAAAATGCCAGGCATGCATATCGTGCTATAAGATGCGAATCCCGGATGAGCATTGTTGTACGTATCATAGCTTATGAAAAAATGTGTCGTGGACAACCACGGATCTTAAGGAAGCCGGTTTTCACGCTATACCATTCTTCTCTTTGAATAGTTTGGCAACAAACGCATAGTTGGTCATTAGTAAGTATCCCATTAAAAAATTCAATCCACTAACGGCCCAATCGAATTTATCCCTCACGGTAAACTCCATTCCAGTAACCTCTTTTTTGAATGACCAGAAGGTGTGACTTAAAAAGCCAGGAACGTTATCAATAATCAAAAACCCGCCGATGACAAATGTTCCAATCTTAATGATATCCGTGGATTTTAAATTTCCGAGATCAATCCTCTCTTCTTCGAATCCGCTATCAAGTTTCAGCAATTCAACAATCTTATTAGCCTTGAAAATAAGAATAAGAAAAATCCCCAAGACAACAGCGATGGAGACCACCACCCAGACGATCGAAATCAGGTCTACGCTATTGAAAGCAAACATGATGTTGTTGGGCAAGACTGAAAACAAGGAGATCACCGCAGAATAAAGTCCAAATATTTTTATCAGCAGGACGAAGAGATCTTTTTTTGTCATTGAAATTATTGTTTTGTCAAATGCACCCGCATTTTGTTATAGCCTTGGCGAGTATTCACCAAGATAAAATATATTTTCTATCGGCGGTAACCGTCGACAATGAGATTTGACGATCACGCATAACCCGGTGATCTTCTGCTTTCCCGAGGTTGAGGTAGATCTTGGAAATGTGTGATGGAAGTGCATGATCTGTGGTCGGCAAAAAGAAAAGTTGTCCATTGTGGAAAATGCACTGGAAAATCCCAAAGTCCGCGTTGGGGATATTGTGGATATTTAGTCCCATTCGGCCTTTTTTCCGCACTACCCTTGGCGGGACCGTGTAGTTTTTTACCCACGCTATCCGAAAAAGGCTTTTTTTAGCTATATTTAGTAGGTCGCCTATTCTCCCCCGGCGACGTGTTCGGCGGTATGTTGTTTGCTGGTCCCCGTTAGATTGATGACCCTAATTGACCTGCACCATGAAAAAGAATCTCTTCATTTTGTTGACGATTGGGCTGATCGCTTTGGGATGCTCTAAAGATCCCGTACAGCCCGTAAATCCCAACCCGTCCCATCCAAACACGCCGGGCGACACTACGAAAACGCCCGGAGACACCACGAAACTTCCAACAACCGATGATAAAGGCACACAAACGCCGATGCCGCTTGGTACTGACGCTGCACCGTTTGGCTACTGGGTGTACACGCCCGAAGGTTATGCAACTCATACATTGAAATACCCGCTGCTGATCTATTTGCATGGCTCCGGCGAAGCCGGTAACAGTCAGACGACGCCAACCGATCTCAACAAAGTGTTGACGTACGGTCCTTCAAAATTGATTGCCGAAAAGCACTGGGCGCCTTCGCACTCCATGGTCGTGGTTTCGCCACAGTGTCACGAAGGATGGTGGGATCGCGAACACGTTCGTGCGTTCATTCGTTTCATCAGCACAACCTATCGCATCGATACCACACGCATTTACCTCACCGGCATCAGCATGGGTGCCAACGGTACGCTCGATCAATTGAACTCGTTCGACAACAACCAGATTGCCGCCGCCATACCGATTGGTGCTTCCGGCGTCATGAACGATTTGTTTACCCAACGCGCCGCCAAGGTGCCTTTATGGATGTTCCATGGCGAGGCAGACGAGGGCGCTTCCCCGGAGTTTCCGATGCAACTGGTGTCCGCCATCAACGCCTTGAACCCCACGGTCCGCGCAAAGCTGACCTTATACCCTGGGGTGGGCCATTTATGCGGGGAAATGACCTATACCGGTTCAGGTATGGGCCATGAAAATCCCGCGTTCGATCCTTTCTCGATGGACATCTATACGTGGATGTATCAATACACAAAACACTAGCGTGATCAGAAAGCCAAAGGTCTGGTAAATCTTAAAAAGAAAATGATTGACATAAACCCAGGTGAAGTCACGGTGTGGCCTCACCTGGGTTTTTCTATTTCGGACCGTGACAACGATCGAAGAACTCACCATCACGACTGGGGAATTGTGGAATATTTTGTGTGTCCTTCGGGCTTTTTTACGCACTGCGTATTGCGGGACCGTGTAGTTTCTTACCCAGGCTACCTGTAAAAGGCCATTTTCAGCCAGATTTAGTGGCCACCCTTACCCTCCACTGACGACGTACACGCCGGTATACGGTTTGCAGCTCCCCGTTAGATTAATGTCCCTAATTGACCATCCGTATGAAAAAAAATTTCTTCATTATGTTGACCATTGGACTGATCGCTTTGGGATGCTCTAAGGAACCCGTGCAGCCGGTAAACCCCAATCCAGATTCGTCCAATCCAGACACACCGGGCGACACAACGAAAATCCCCGGAGACGACACACTTCCTGTAACCGACGATAAGGGCACACAAACGCCCATGCCACTGGGTACCGACGCCGCACCGTTCGGGTATTGGGTATACACGCCAGAAGGTTATGCCACCGACACCACGAGATATCCGCTGCTGATCTATTTGCATGGCTCCGGCGAAGTGGGCAACAGCCAGTCGACACCAACGGACCTCGACAAAGTGTTGACGTACGGTCCATCACGAATGATTGCCGAAAAGCACTGGGCGCCTTCGCACCCCATGGTCGTCATTTCGCCACAGTGTCACGAGGGATGGTGGGATCGCGAACACGTTCGTGCGTTCATCCGCTTCGTTAGCGAAACGTATCGCATCGACACTACGCGTATTTACCTCACGGGCATCAGCATGGGTGGCAACGCCACGCTCGATCAATTGAACTCATTCGACGACAACCAGCTTGCCGCCGCCGTACCGATGGGTGCAGCCGGAGTAATGAACGACTTGTTCACCCAGCGCACCGCTAGAGTGCCGTTGTGGATGTTCCATGGCGAGGCAGACGAGGTCGCTTCCCCGGAATTTCCGATGCAACTGGTGTCGGCCATCAACGCCTTGAACCCCCAGGTCCGCGCAAAGCTGACCTTATACCCTGGGGTGGGCCATTTATGTGGGGAAATGACCTATACCGGTACGGGTGTGGGTTTTGAAGATCCCGCTTTCGATCCCTTCTCGATGGACATCTATACCTGGATGTATCAATACACCAAGGTGAAACACTAGCGTGATGAGGGAACCAAGGGTTTTGTAACCTTAAAAGAAATCATTGAACGAACCCAAATGAAGTCACCACGTGGCGTCGTTTGGGTTTTTCATTTTCGGACCGGTCGCACCTAACGGCCCGGCGTTTCGTTTGTCTTTATCGGGTATAATACAGTAAAACTGTACCAGACTCGAAAGGACTACATTTCACAAGCTTCAACTTTACATCCTTTTTTAAGGGATTGAAGGTCTGTTGTCCATTTCCAATCGCTGCTGGGTTTATAAGTAAATAGAGCTCGTCGACCAGGTCGTGTTCGATTAACGATGACACAAATGAATCGCCGCCATAAACCATGATCTCCTTGCCTTCCTTGTTTTTCAACACTTTTATCTCCTGTTGAAGATCACCTTTTATAAGCGTTGTATTCTCCCATTTGCTGACTGTAAGCGTATTTGAAAAAACAACATTTGGGATTTCCGAGAAGCGTTTCCCGAGTTTATGTTCGCTGTCGTTTGAATTGTTTGCTACGTCGGTCCAATAGGGAATGAACCCTTCCCCGGTCTTTCGTCCATGTAAAATGCAGTCCACGTCTTTAAGATTGTCCAAGCTAAAATTTGACATTCCTCTGTCCCATACGTTGTCAAGTGAAATATTCATTTGTACTTTTAATTTTCGCATATGTCTTAGGAGTTTTAATCAGTAAAATTATTTTTTTTGTTCAAGCAAATTTAAGACGCCGATATCAATGTTCGTGAGGGTGTCTGCGACTTTGGCAGGGTTTATTGCGTCATCACCATCTTATTTGTTAATTGCCAGACAAGTAAATAAAACATGAGAAAGTTAGCCTGCATTGTCCTCCTTTTCAATTTCAGCCTGGCGACCGGTGTTGCACAGCATCATCAGATCTATTTTTCAAATAAGGTTAAAGCCGATTCGCTGAGGTCTACCGGCAACTATCACGCGGCAATCCCGTCTTTGCGCGTTTGTGTTTCCGAGCCCGAATGGGTGACCGTCGAGGATGAATTTTTTTTTGGCTACGCGCTGTTCAAGGAAGATAAGATCGATAGCGCGGCCATTTTTATGAGAAAGGCTTTGAAAAACGGGTTTCATTTTCACGACATGGGCCAGCTGAACTACTGGGAAGAAAAGGGCGTGCTCAAAAAAATGCAAAGCCATAAGGCAATGGAAGGCGTCGCGGAGTTGCTTCAAAGCAATACGGCGAACTATGTCAATCACTCGGCCATGGACAGTACGCTCCGTGCACGTTTAGTAACCGCCCGTGAACAAGATCAACGTTTTCGCGGAGCAGACGCGAACTACAAAAAACAACGAGGCCTCGACAAAAAGAACCAGCGATTTCTCCGACAGGTCATCCAGGAGCATGGCTGGCCGGGTTGGGACATGGTGGGTTACGATGGGATGAATGCGGCATTTCTCATCGCCCAACATTCGGATAACGACAAGCGTTTTCAGCTCCAATGCCTCAACTATATCCACGATGCATTTTATGCACAGAAAGTAGATGCTCCGTCTTACGCGTATATTATTGACAGGACCCGCATCAACGCCGGCAAACCACAATTATTCGGAACCCAGTTCGAAACGACCCAGGAAAATGGCGCGTTTGATCTAAAGGCCAGGCCCGTGGAAGACGAGCCCAACCTGGGCATACGACGCAAGGTATTTGGTTTGGTGCCGATAGAAAAATACCTGGCAGAAAGTAAAGAGAGACTACTGCGCTATCAAAATCATTTGAAATAAAGAGCGGTCAACAGGCCTCTTATCGGGGCGACTAGCGATTGAAGTTTTCTTGCTTGGCATTAGATGTAGACATGATTTTTTTCCTAAATTGTCGTGTCTAAAAATAAGAACCCACATCATGTATCGTCTTTTTTCCTCAAATACTCCTCCCCCGGTAGCTTAAAAGGCTGAATACCGGATTCTCACTACTATCCTGGTCCCGCATTCTCAGGGACTCGATTGCTATCGCTTTGATATTAGTATTTAAGGTTGTTTAGCCTGCACAGGTATTTTTTATTCATCCCTTAAACAATCTTAATAATGAAAAATATGACCTATATCGTCATGGTACTTCTTGGCGCAATCCTGTATGGTACCATGTCCTCTTTTGTAAAGCTGTCGTACTCCCGGGGTTATAACGCCGCTGAAATATCCTTTACCCAGGCTGCCCTGGCAGCACTCTTACTCGGGATCTGCGCGTTCGTTACAAGAAAAAACAATACAGCGCCACGAACCCGAAAAGTGCTTCTTTCCTTGTTGCTCACGGGAAGCTTAATTGGGCTGACCAATTTCCTTTATTACCAGTCCGTAAACTATAGTTCGGCTTCACTGTCCATCGTGATCCTCATGCAGTTCACGTGGTTCAGCCTGTTACTGGAATGGCTTATTTTTAAAAAGCGGCCGTCCCGTATCGAACTGGTGACGGTGATCTTTATCCTCTTGGGCACGGTTATCGCCGGAGACATTTTTTCCGGGCCCAAATATTCGTTCTCTCTAAAAGGTATTGTACTGGCACTACTCTCTTCGCTGACGTATGCCTCCTACATCGTTGCGAACGGCCGGGCCGATAACGGCGGGCGATGGCAATCAAAAAGTACGCTGATCATGGTTGGTTCAGCGTGCACCATTTTTTTGATCAACAGCAAGACCATCCTTTGGGACAATCATTTTGACGGCGTGTTCCTCCTTTGGGCCATGTTCTTTGCCGTCGTGGGCACAACGATTCCAACGGCATTGTTTGCTGCCGGCATCCCGAAGATCGGCGCGGGTGTTAGCGCTATTTTGATGACGGTGGAGCTTCCTGTGGCGGTTCTTTGTGCAGGCCTGGTATTGAATGAGCGCGTGAGTTTGTTGCAGGCCATCGGGATCGTCATCATGCTCGCTGCGATATCTACCATGAATTACTACAAACTAAAACCTGAGAAACAGAAATAATCGTGCTTTAGACCACCCCATTGAACCGGCTGGGGCACCTTCAGCATTCATGCCACCAACCCCTGTGTTCGGTGGCATTTCTGTTTTTCAGACAGTGGTTTTTAGTGACCCGAAATGGCGAACCGAAAACCGTTCGAGGTTTCACCATCCACTAATGAAACGAATGCTCTCCCAAAATCCTGACCGATCTTGAATCCAAAATATTACTACAAAGTAGTAATTGTCCGAAAATATTTGTAGTATCGTGTACCGCAACACTATGCCATGAAGAAATATCAGCTCGGAGAATTTGAGGAAATTGTCCTTCTGACGGTGGGGATACTCGACGGCGATGCCTACGGCGTCACCATTAAAGACGAAATAGAGAATCGCCTGAAACGCGAGGTTAGCGTTGGCGCGCTTCAGGTCACCCTTCGGCGACTCGAAAGCAAAGGTCATTTGAAGTCAAAATTGGGTGGCACGGAAAAGAACCGCGGCGGCCGCCCGAAGCTGTACTTTACGTTGACGGCCAGCGGAAAGCGGGCGCTTTTGCATACCCGCAACACGCGCGATGAACTTTGGAGTGCTTTACCTCAACTGACCTTCAAGCTTGAATAAGAAAGAGAACACATCCGTGCCGGGCTTTCCACTGAAACTCCTCAGGTGGTTCTGCAAGCCTGAATATCTCCCCGATATCGAAGGGGATCTGATCCAGCTTTATTATCGCCGGGCCGAAAACATGGGGCGTCGTCGCGCGCATCTATTGCTGATGCGGGACATCCTTCTCCTGTGCCGGCCCGGTCTCATCAGGAGCTCTGAACTCTTCCGTCCAAACCAAAACATTGCCGCTATGCTAAAACACAATCTAACGGTATCCTTCAGAAGTTTTGCCCGTCACAAAACTACGTTTGCCATCAATGTGATCGGTCTTTCGAGCGGGCTCATGTGCGTGCTGCTGATCGGGCTTTGGGTCCAGTGTGAGCTAGCGGTTGATCAATTTCACAAGCATGGTTCACGCCTTTATCAGGTGATGAACAACCTTCAATCTCAAAATACCCTCACGCTTGATATCACACCGGTGCCGCTGGCGGCTGCACTGGTGGCGGAGTTTCCCGAAGTGGAGCGCGCCGTTTCCACCAATAACTTCTTCTCCTGGGAAACGCGGGATGGAATTTTATCAGCGGGAGACGTCAGTATTCAGGGAACCGGCTGGCATGCCGGTCCCGATTTTTTCAAAGTATTTTCTTTCCGGTTGCTGCAGGGCAACGAGAACCGCGTGCTCACCGACAAGAATAGTATTGTCATTTCAGAAGAGGTAGCCCGGAAGCTCTTTCCGGATAGCCGCAATGCCATCGGCAAAAGCATTTACTGGAAGCATCCTTTGTTCGAAGGCACATTCCTCGTTTCCGGAGTCTTTGAGAACCTTCCTGCGGCTTCGTCGGCGAAGTTTGACTTCCTGATCAGCATGGAAGTCCTGCTCGATCATGACCGTTATGCTGCAAAGTGGACGGGCGACTATGCCCAGACCTTTGTCTTACTAAAGGAAGGCGCCGATGTTGCTCAATTTGATAAGAAGCTGAAAGGGTTTCTGAAATCGAAAGACCCGGGTCTCGATAAATTTTCGTTGTTCAGCCAGCCCTATGGTTCACGCTATCTTCACGGCAATTATGTCAACGGTACACCATCGGGTGGGCGTATCGACAACGTCAGATTATTTTCGGTGCTGGGGTTGTTCATCCTGTTGGTGGCTTGTGTCAACTTCATTAATCTGTCTACCGCCGAGGGGTCTTTAAGAATGAAAGAGATCGGTGTAAAGAAAACCATGGGTGCGAGTCAGTGGCTTATGGTCCATCGTTTTTTTGTCGAGTCCCTGGTCATGACGCTTATATCGGCCGTTGTTGCCTTGATCCTGGTGGTGCTCATCACGCCGCGCCTCAATGATTTCCTGGACCGGGATCTCTTATTGAAGGTAGAGCCCGTGCACATCATCGGATTCGGAGGTGTCGTTTTGTTAACGGCGATCATCGCAGGGGCATATCCCGCGATCCATCTCTCCCGCTTCAAGCCAGTGGCCGTGCTGAAGGGAAGACTGGCGGAATCCCGTGGTCAATGGACCTTCAGGAGGAGTCTCGTTGTCTTTCAATTTGCGCTCGTCGTGATATTCCTCGTCGCCATACAAGTGATCCATCGGCAAATTGAATTCACCCAGAAGAAAGACCTGGGGTATAACCGGTATAATATCATCAGCTTTCCCTGGAAAGGAGAGCTGTACAATAATTGGAATGGACTTAGGGAAGGAAAGAACAATCAGAACTTCGATTCGTTCATGTCCCAGGTCAGGGGACTGCCTTCCGTTCTTCATGCCACCAACCTGCTCGGTAATATCCTGGATAATATTCCCGGACAGAGTGGCATCACCTGGAGCGGCCTGGATAGCGAGCGAGCCTATGAATTTCAATCGCCCGTGGTGGGATTCGATTTCATAGAAACCTTGGGGATTGAAATGCGCGAAGGCCGCACCTTCGCGAAGGAGCATCATGACGACTATTCGAAGATCATTCTGAATGAGTCGGCCGTCAAGCTCATGGGGCTTCGGGATCCGGTGGGCAAAAAGATCGATATGAATGGCGGGAGCGAGATCGTTGGCGTTGTCCGCGATTTTCATTACGGCTCTCTTCGTGATGCGGTGCAGCCCCTGATCTTCCGGTGCGATCCTACCGGACGCACGATCATGGTTAAAATTCGTCCCGGGCAGGAACAAAAAGCGATTGCCGAAATACAGAAAGTATACTCCACCTTTTTGCCAGGCTACAGCTTTGATGCAACGTTCATGGACGATGATTATCTTGCCCTGTATGCGCCGGAAACTTCCATGGCGTCACTCTCAAAATATCTTTCGGTTGTCGCGATCATCATTTCATGCCTGGGGCTTTTCGGGCTCGCTGCCTTTGCCGCAGACCGGCGGATGAAGGAGATCAGCATCCGAAAGGTATTCGGCTCGACATCGGCTGATGTTGTTCGGGTCTTGTCGCGCGAATTCACCGTCCCGGTGTTGGTCGCCATACCGATCGGGTTACCCATTAGCTTCTTCCTTGCCAAGGAATGGCTGTCTGGATTTGCGGAGAGAATTGATCTTGCCTGGTGGTATTTTGCACTCGCTGCCATCATCGCGCTGGTTGTCTCGTGGTCGGCTGTAGCGTTGAAGACATTGAAAGCCGCAAGGGCTAGTGTGTTGCGTGGCCTAAGAGAAGAGTAATTTTATGACGGTTTCAACAAGGGCCCACGGATAACCCAATCCTCTCATGACTCCAGAAATAGCCATGCGCCCTTGTTGCGTACAGTATTATTTATTCTCGTACCAATCTAAAATATAATCGGCAACCTTTTCCCAACCCGGTTCCCCACAAATGAAATGGCTCTTGCCTTCAAATATTTTTATATCCACCCTGCTATTGGCATCCTTATAGCTTCCGGCAATGGTTTGTGTAAGATTGGGCGGAAAAATATGGTCGCTACCGCCACCGATAAATAAAATCGGTGCATGCGGTTTCTTAAAATCTATATTCGAAAAAGAATTTAACACCAACTGACGACTAACCTTGTAGCTTTCGGGTACCGCGATTTTCTCAAAGGCTTTCTTCTTCTCTGCTTCCGGTAGCGTATTGAAAAATGAATAATCGTACCATTTGCGACTACCCATAAAATATTTATCAAAAGAAAAAAATCCAAACGCCGGCAACACCGTCTTCAGCGTTTGAAATGGAGGGAAGACATTTTTCGGCGGGGCTCCATCAATGCTTACTCCAGCGGCTGCTCTTCCCATTTCTACCAATTTCAACGTTGCCATTCCTGCCATCGAGTGACCAATAATCAATGGCTTTTCCGGTAGGGTGCTTATAAGTTTATCAATGTTATTCACCACATCGATAAACCCTGTTTTCGTAAGGTCAGGATGAACTTTTGCCCGCAGCGCAGCGGGGTCGCCCTCGTGTCCCGGGTTTGCAGGTGAATACACTTTATAGCCTTTTTGCTCATAGTACTGTTTCCACTCTGTCCAGCTGGTGTTGTTCACGAAATTTCCGTGAATGAGTACGATTGTTTTTGATTTTGACATAGGTATTGGGGGGTTTAAGTTGATGACAGTTCTTGCGTTGTCGGCTGAGTTATTGCATCGATATCGCTAACAGCGGGATGGATCGGCATAGCCATGAGGCGTCAAGTTAAAAACGGGATTCCTACCTGAAGTTAATAAATCATCTTAACTCTTGAGCACATCTTCGACTTATTACGAGCCGATCTCAGTTTAACACCCATCGGAAACGTGTTCGGTTCAATTTTTCACGCCCGGATTTCAGCCACCCCTCGCCGACCTGCAGCCGTAAAGTTGTTTTAGCGGGTACGCACATCCTGCCCGTTGGGACTACAAAAATCATATGAGATTTGTTTGTCTTAATCAAATAACTGAACACTCCCCTGTTCATTTGTGAACGTTCACGCAGGCAGATCATCATGAACTACACTGAATTTGCGTTGGCATAGAAGTTGACTCAACCGATGCTAAACATCCGCCATGAAGAACATTTCCATCTTTCTTTCTCTATCCGCACTCACTCTACTCATCTTTATGGGTTTTACGACCCGACCCGTTAATACACACCTGGAGCCCGAACCCATGTCGCTATACGACAGCATTGCCGCGATGGACGCCCGATGGGAGGATGCTTATAATAACTGTAAACTCGACGTTATGGAGGAGGTCATCAGCGAAGATCTTGAATTTTATCATGACCAGGGCGGCTTGATGACGTCAAAGCAAAAATTGAACGAAGCCCTTAAAGCGAATATCTGTGGAAAAGTGAAACGAGCCTTGAAGCCCGGCAGCCTTGAAGTATATCCGATCAAGGGCTATGGAGCCGTTGAAATGGGCCTGCATGGATTTTATAATGGCAAGGATGTCCCGCAGCAACTTCATTATTCAAAATTTGTTCACATCTGGAAAAGAGAGAACAACAAATGGAGAATAACGCGGGTAATCAGCCTGCATTGATTTAGTGCTCCGGGCGCGAATCAAGGTTAAACCGCCTCACCTTCGTTAAAACTTCAGCGAGCAAAGAAAACGCAAAGGACGCAAAGTTAACGCAAAGGTTTCTCTGCATTTTAACTTTGCGTCCTTTGCGTCTCTGCGGTGAAAATCCCACTTCAAGGTATAGATCAACCCTTATTCAGATCTCAGACTCCGCACCGGATTTGCAATCGCTGCTTTGATGGCCTGGTAGCTAACGGTCAGCAGCGTGATGATCAACGAACCCATCCCGGCAGCCGCGAAAATATACCAGGATAGATTTGTCCGGTAACTATAATTCTGCAGCCAGTTGTTCATGAAATACCATGCAACCGGAATAGCGATCGCGGACGAGATCAGCACAAGCACGACAAAATCTTTCGAAAGCATCGCCCAGAGATTGGCTACTGTCGCACCCAATACTTTCCGGATGCCGATCTCGCGTGTTCGCTGTTCAGCCATGTAGGAGGCAAGTCCCAAAATGCCGAGGCAGCTGATCACAATGGCAATGGCCGCAAAAGCAAATGCCAGTTTACCGATCCTCTCTTCTTCTCTGAACTTCCGGGCATAGTCGGCATCGACAAACGTATACTCGAACGGGCTCGAAGGATCGTATTTCTTCCAGGCGCGTTCAATCTCGTTGAGTGCCTCACGCGTGTTCACGGCCGGGTTGATCCGGAGATTCACCAACGTGCCACCGTTCTTGCTCCACATTCCCTTGTCAAACATGTAGATGGTTTTGCCCACGGGCTCGAACGGCGACTCTTGCAGCATGTCACGGATGACGCCGATCACGGTGTACGAGGTTGTTTTATCAAAGATGGTGGACTTTACCGTTTGGCCAACCGGGTTTTTCAGGTGCATAAATTTTACGGCCGATTCGTTCAGGATCATGGCATTCGAGTCGCTGGCAAATTCGTGGGAGAAGTCGCGTCCCTCGACGAAATTCCAGCCCATCGTCTTGCCAAAATCCGGCGATACCCAGGCGGTGCCGAAACCGCCTTCGCCGGGACTGGCTCCTTCCCATTCATATCCCCCGATGTGGAAGCCGACGTTCGTCGGTGTATTTACGGATTCGGCCATGCTAACGACAACCCCCGAACCCAGCAGTTCGTGCCGAAGGGCGTCGTAATGGTTATGGATCTCGCGCGTGGGCGTGCTCGAGTAGATGAGACCCTCCTGGTTGTATCCCAGCGACCGACTCTTTCCAAACTCGATTTGGCGAAACACAACGATCACACCAATGACCAACGTAATGGAGACGGAAAACTGCAACACCACGAGCACCTTTCTGGGCAGGGCCCCCGAACGCGATGATCCGGAAGTTCCCTTCAGCACCTTCGCGGGTTGAAATGAAGAAAGGTATAGCGCCGGATAACTGCCGGCACACAGTCCTGTAAAGGCAACAAAGGTCAGCCCCGCCAGCCAGAACGTTGCGCTGTTCCACGGGATCTGCATTTGTTTTTCCGCGACCGTGTTGAACAAAGGAAGCGCGAGCTGCGACAACACCAGCGTGAAACAAAACGCCAGCAACGTGACCAACAATGACTCGCTGAAAAACTGACTGACCAACTGTTTCCGGGCCGAGCCGATGGACTTGCGAATGCCAACCTCTTTTGCCCGTTTTTCGGACCGTGCCGTGGCGAGGTTCATGAAGTTTATACACGCCAGCATCAGCACAAAGCATCCGATGATGCCGTAGAGCCGGACAAAGCGGATGCGGCCACTAGCGTATCCGGGACTCTCGAAATCCGAATAGAGCCGCCACCGGCTCATGGGATGAAGATAGAGCTGCGGCTTGCTTTTGGCGAACTCGGTGTCGACGCGTTTGAGCATAACGTCCTTGATGCGGCTTGTTGCTGTCGCCATGTCGGTCTTGTCTGTTATCTGCACCCAGGTGATGAAACCGTTGTGATCCCATTGGTTGCCGTTGTTATTGTTGAAATTCTTTTGAACGGCCAGTTGCCAGGGCAGGACAAAGCGCATGTCATTGAAATCTGCATGGGCCGGGATGTCCCTGTAGACACCGGTTACGATCAGGTCGGTCTGCCCATCCATCCTGACGGTTTTGTTCAGCACGTCGTCGCTTCCAAAAAGAGACTTTGCTGCAGATTCTGACAGCATGATGGATTCCGGATTACGAAGCCCGTCACGCGAACCGCGAATCATCTCGAACGATAGCATGTCGGCTACGCCGGGTTCAAAATAGTAACCGTCCTGACTGACTTTTGTATCGCCTGAAGATAAGATGGCCGTCATCCCCTGTGACGAAAGGAGCACATGATCAAAGTCGCTGCCATAGGTTGCCCGGATTTCCGGAGCAAGTGGCGTTGCGGTACCCCACTGTTGGTACCACCCTGAGGAATTCTCGCCGTTAACATTAACAAGAACCCGGGCGATGCGGTCGTAGTGCTTGAAATTCTTGTTCCAAGACAGCTCATCAACGATATAGAGTCCGATGAGGATGGCCACCGCCATACCGGTGGCAAGGCCGCCAATGTTGATCAGGGCGTATCCTTTGTTCTTAACAAGATTTCTCCAGGCGATGGTAAGATAACTTCTGATCATGGGTAGTTAGGCTGGTCCTGGTAGGAAACTCGTGATCCGGTCAATAGTTACAGGGCCTGTGCGCAAATATTTAAGCCGGCGTTCAAATTCCCGGCTAAGCCAACAACAAATTATTTCTGTTCCTGTCCAATTCCCCGCCTTCCAAGCATTGCTGTGACAATAACCATTAAAAAATATAATTTATGTTCATCAAAATCATGTACTTCGTGCAGCACGTCACAGACCAGGACAAAGCGCTTGACTTTTACACAAATCTCGGCTTTGAAAAGCGCGTGGACTATCCTGGTCCTGAAGGTCGGTTTCTAACGTTGGGCTATCCTGGGCAGGATGTTGAACTAATGCTTTGGAAAGGGACCGCTGACGGCGCCTCCAAGGATTTAAATCTCGGGTCCATGTTCATCGAGTCTGCTGATCTGAGAAAAGACTTTGAAGCCTTGCGCTCTAAAGGTGTCAAATTTATTCAGCCTGCGACGGAAGATTATCCATTTGGCGTGCGGATTGCAGCGCTTGATCCTGACGGCAATCGGATTGAGCTTCGTCAGCGGAAATAACCGAGTTGGTTGTTCAAAAATGGCGCAGCGCGAACGATCGTTACACCATAAGGCCAAACAGGTCATAAATTTTCTTCTGACCAAGCGGTGTGACGGAAACGATCCTGGAACTCTTCACCCGCTGCAGCCATTTCAAATCAAAGAGCTTATTCGCCAAGGCGGCCCCCACGGCACCGGAGATGTGCGGACGTTTTTCGCTCCAGTCCAGGCATTTGCGGGCAAGGGCACGCTTACTCTGCCGGAGTTCCGGTATGGAGATATCCAGGCGATCGAACCACTTCATTCCACTGTTTGTAATGGCGAAGTCCTGGCCGCTTGCTTCGATGATCTTCAGGGATACAAGTTTGTCTGTGATGGCAACGCCTACTTTGCCGGCGAGATGGTCGTAGCATGTGCGGCAGTACTTGATCCGGCCGCTGTCGGACATGTCATCCGGCGGCACCAGGTTGTCTTTCGGCACCAGGTTGGCAATCGCCTCCATGACATAGGCCACGTTCGGGTTGGCGAATTGATAATACTTGAGTCTGCCGCGTTTGATGACCGAGAGAAGCCCCGCTTTCACAAGTTTACCCAGGTGCATGCTGGCGTTTTGAGCGGACAGGTCGGCGGCGATGGCAAGTTCAGTGGCCGTATGCATGCGTCCATCCAGGATCTTCCAGAGCATCGTAGCACGCGCGGGCTCTCCGATGAGCAAGGCGATGGTGCTAAAGTGGCTTACTTTTTCCATATCGTCAATTTAATCAAACAGACCCAACCGATACGGGCCTGTTTTCAAAAAACGTATAATGACATTTTCTGATTTTTATTTTAGTTGAATTAAGATGCATTTGTTGTCCTCTGACGCACGCAGGGTGACCTGCGATTGCGCCGGAATGAAAACAAATTCGCTCTCCTTCAGCAAAAATTTCCTCCCCGATAACGATGCCTCCACGGGTCCGGAAACATTTAATAAAAAATAAGGACAGGACGATGGTCCGAGCGAGAACGTGTCGGCTGGTGAGATTTTCAGGTCGTATACATTTGCCAACTTCTGATTGGACAGCAAGTTCGCGTTGGATGCAGATACCGGCTTGCTATCGCTTCTTGCTGAGCCTGGCCGTATCTCTATCACCATACACCGCATGGTTGAACCATCCTGGCTCCAGACTTTGTGCGTGGCCGGTGTTTCGTCGTACGGCCGGTATACCACAGTCCCATTGTCAACCTTCGTGACGACCGGTGGGCCACCAGGGGCTTGAATGGCCACGAATGACTTTGTCAGAAACACCACCACGGACGCAGCGCTATGAACATGCGTTTTGGTGGTGTCCGGGCCGCTGACCACCAGGTCGAGCACGCGCACAAATTTGTTTTCGAATACAATTTTATGGAAGGGATCTTTCCCGACGGGGATTTGGGCACGAGCTGTAGGGATCGAAAATAAAAAATACAAAATCAACCAAGACGAAAGGCATTTTTTCATTGTCAGAGGCTTTTAAACAAAGGTAGGATCGACATCCTTACAATAGTTCAGTGATCGCTTAAGTATGGAATCACAGCCCGCGAGCGCCTGTTCTTTACGAGGGGTCCGGAACCTGACTGAAAACATTGACCCACACTTTGAAATATTTCTAATGATGATCATCTTAGTTTAAAATAACAGGCTACCCCCACCGTTGTATTCCAGACTCATGCAAAGCTTGGGAATTCACAAACGCTTAACATGGGCTTCTTCGATCAAGAAAACTACCAATTAGCGAACAAAGAGAAATGACTATTGAGTACATCCCAAATACAGGATTCAAAATGAATTCTATTTTATTCGCCTGGACTGACGCAAGAAACGTTATCAGGGAAAATTTAAATCTCAAACACAAGGCGGACGACAGAATTATTGAGCTCGCGCAGTACTGGGATGGCGATGAAAGCAAAAACATTAAACAAAAACGGGATATATACGAGAACTATGGAGGCGGCAACAATTACTTTTTTTTGAATTATGACGAAGACGACAAATTAGAAGCAATAGAGTTCCACTGGGGCGCTTCGATTATGGTCGGCAGCGTTGAATTAAACTTTGAACAAGATCTTGATGATTGCGTAAGCAGGCTAGTCAAAATTGACAACGAGAAGATAGAATTAGAAGAAGGCAGTTATTTATTTAAAAAACTAAAAATCACAATTGCCAATTCAGAGTCATTAGGTGGCGAAGGGAACGGCTTAGGATATTTCTATGCCTCCAGGGATATAAGTCATTTAATTGAAGAATAAAAAACAAAACTGCTCCTACCAAACTGCCTGCACCCCGACCGAGTATTCTTGATCCCTCTGGTTTGCATCACGATGCATTTTTGTTGTACCTGTTCCGATACTCCACCGGCGTCAAAGCTGTTGTTTTCAGAAAGAGATCCCTGAAAGTCTTCATATCAGAATAGCCAATCTCCCACATGATCTCATTGACCGTCTTCCGTCCCAGTTCCAACTCCTTCTTTGCTGCCTCAACTTTTATGCGCTGAATATACTCCACAATGGAATTCTTGGTTGCATTCTTAAACCTGCGCTCCAGCGTTCGCCGGACGATGGAAAATTTTGAGGCGATGTCCGTGACATTAAATTTCTCCTGAAAGTTATTCTCGATGTATTCCTGCACGGCCTCGATCAGTTTGTCGCCATGTCCTTTCTGGCCTCTGAACATCATAAACGACGCCTGGCTGGTGCGCTGAATGTCCAGTAAGAAAAACTTCGTAATGGCAATCACGATTTCCCTGTCGGTATATTTTTCCAGCAGAAACAACAGCAGGTTCCAATAGGATGTGCCTCCTCCGCTGGTGTAAATGCCGTTTTGTTCCGTGATGATCTTGTCATCTACCAACGTAACATCCGGATAGTAAAACGTAAATTCATTTGAATACATCCAATGCGTCGCGCATTTTTTTCCCTTCAACAGCCCCGTCGCGGCCAGAATGAATGCGCCAACACAATAGCTCGCGATCTCCGTCCCCTGCTTGTATTGCTTTATCAGCCAGGGAAAATAGTGCCTGTTTTGCTGCGTTGATTTTATGACGTCTCCCAGGAGGGCTGGGATAATGATCAGGTCGGCATGCACCATCTCATCGAGCGTTTTGTCTGCTTTAAAGAACAGATTCTTGCTGCCGACAAATATTTCTTTTGTGAACGCCACGAGACTTAGATCGAACATTTTTTTTCGACCACTCGCCAGGAGGAGTTCATTGGCCTTGTCAAAAAGCCTCAACGTGTCCGTGATGCTGGAGGCTACGGCATTTTCTGCGATCACGATGGCAATTGTTTTCATGGCGCTAAGATAGTCATATTGGATGTCGCAATAGCCCCCTCAAAATGTCGAAATATCCATATTGATTCGGGCATTAAAGACATAGTTTTGTTTCAAAAAACAACGAAAAATGATGCGATTAGACCCTTACCTGAATTTCAATGGGAATACCGAGGAAGTATTCACCTTTTACAAAAAAGTATTCAAGAGAGACTTCACCAGCCTTATGCGATTTGCTGACATGCCCGGCGGAGAAAAAATGTCCCCGGCAGACAAGACAAAAATTCTCCACGTGTCGTTGCCCGTTGGCGACAGTGTTTTGATGGCGACCGATGTACTGGATTCGATGAATCAAAAAATCTCGGCCGGCGACAATTTTAGCATCAGCATCACGGTGGATTCAGAAACCGAAGCGACGCGGATTTTTGACGCGCTGTCGGAGCGTGGCGAGGTGATCATGCCTTTGGGCAAGGAATTCTGGAGCGACCTCTTCGGTATTTGCAAAGATCCCTTCGGAATTCAATGGATGATAAACTTTAAAGCCAATCAAAAATAAAGCCTATGAAAACAGAATTGAAATGGGCCGTGGTTCATGTCATCCTGACGATGGTGTGGTCGCTACTTGGAAAAGGCTTGGGCTTTCATGACGCCAACCTGGCGGGTGGAGTCATCTTCAACACCCTGATCATTATTCCTTCCGTGACCCTCTACGCGCTGTCGATGCGGGAAAAAAAATTGAAGTATTATGGTGGTCAGATCTCGTATAAGCAGGCGTTCATGAGTGGACTTGTTCTTACCGTGTTTGTCACGATTGGCGGCCCGGCTTATCCCGTATTTACGAACATGATCTCCCCGGACTTTTTTGACAACTCCATCCGGTTCGTGGTCACATCACATCAAATGAGCGAAGCCGATGCCGTAAAACAGTTCACGCTTTCAAGTTTCATTATCCAGGGCATTTTTGGGTCCATCCTCTTTGGGCTGGTTTATTCTGCTGTCATTTCACTTTTCCTGAAGTCCGCCTTCACTAAAGCTTCGGCGGACAGGTCAAAAAAACCAAAAACGTTACTCAATACATGAAATGGCAACCGCGAAAAATAAATTCGAGACCGTAGAGGACTATATCTCCAGCTTTCCGGCAGAAGTGCAGAAAATTCTTCGCCTGGTTCAGAAAACCATTCAGAAGGCCGTTCCCGATGCTGAAGAGTTGATTAGTTATCAAATACCGGCATTTAAGCGCAATGGCGTTTGGATCTTTTATTACTCGGCCTATGCCAACCACTATTCACTTTCATGCCCTCCGCCTTTCACTGTTTTTGAAAAATACAAAGATGAATTGTCGGCGTTCGAAGTTTCCAAAAGCGCCATCAAGTTTCCCTATCAAAAACCTGTGCCCACAAAATTGATAGCTGAAATGGCTAAATTCCGAAGCGGCTCTAAAGTTCAAACCCCGAAATAGGACAGGTTGCAGTTTGGCCGCTGACCTCCGGGGCTACCTCTTCTTTCGCCCGGAGGTCGCTATCCGTTTTTGATAACGAATCAGCTGCACGAGCAATCGCCAAGTAACTATAACTATTGCAATTCGGATGGCCAGGGTAGCGTTGTTCCCCCTGTGACCTGTCGAAAAAAGAAAGAAAAAGAAAAACATGATCACGATGGTCACCAGGTTGATCCATCGGTTGTATCTCGCTTGTCTTACTTCGACATTCCGTTTCCAGTCTAAGTTTAGTTCTACGTTTGTGTTTTCGATAAGCCATTTTTCCAGATTGTCATAGTTAACGAACTCCAGGTCGGAAATATTCAACCGATCACCCGAAGTTGTCAAAATGTTCAGCTTACGAAAGTCGGGCATCCGATGGATCTCCCATAAGTCCCATTTCAGACTTTTAATACTATCAAATTTGAAACGCTTGTATTGAAGTCTGAATGGCTTAATGACAATGAGTTCCTTGCCCGTCATGATGATGACCTTGAACCGGTAACTCATCATCCCGAACATCGCATAACATAAAAGGATAAATAGCACAAAGAAGATAGTTGCCCCTACTGTCGCCGTACCAACTTTGTCAAAAAACAACGTCGTCATGAATATGCTTGTCGCTCCAGAAAAAAGGTATCCGAAAAGGGGTATGAAGTTGGGTATTCCTATTCTCAAGTGGCTCCGTTATTTGATCTCACGTAAAAAAATTAAAAACATCGTCTCACACAAAGGTCACGTAAAACTTTTGGATACAACATTCCTGATCATGCTGCTTTTCAGTGCCGCGTTAAAAACACCATTCAGGAGCCATTCGCTGTTCATCAGTCGCTGGATGATGTGGTTTTTACGATGCCGCGACCAGAATTTCTGATACACCTGGGCGTCATACTGCTTCATGTGGCTCGCGGAAAAATTATTTTCCTCAAAACATTTTTTTGCATGCCAGCCCGCATAACGTCCGGACACAATAGCCTGGCCAATGCCTTCCCCGGACAAAGGGTCAATTAGTGACGCTGCATCTCCGCACAGCATAAAACGATCGCCACTCATGGGAACCTTACGGGATCCCAGCGGCAGACCAAATCCTTCGATCTTCCCGATCCGTTCTGCATTTTTAAAACGGTCGCTAACGTATGGGATTTCTTCAACAACCCTTTGAAGGGAGGCGCGCAAATCCATCCTTCGTTTCGAGACCACAGACGACAAAACGCCCAGGCCTACATTCGCCAGGTTATTTTTCACGGGAAAGATCCAGAAGTATCCCGGCAGAAGATCTTTCACGAGGTGGATCTCAAAGGTATTGTCCGGGATACCGGACACGTTGCTGTAATACGCACGAACCGCACCACAATGATGCGCCGGATCAGGTCTGGTGCCGGTCACTTTTCTGTTCAGTACAGAATGCGCACCATCACAGCCGATCACCATTTTGCCTTTAAATTCGGTGTTGCCGGCCATGACCGTCACGCCATCGCTAGTGATCGTTACATCGCTTATGGTATGGTTTAAAAAAAAGGTGGTGTTGCTTTTCGCCACGGCCTTTTCAAAAAGAAAATTGTCCCAATCCATCCTTCTGGAAATAAATCCAGTTTGGCTAAAGTGAAGGTCGAAAGCTTTTTGATTGGGTGCGACCAGGCGGCAGGTATTCACATTGACCTTCTCTGTAAAATCCTCCAGGCTGCGGACCAACGCACTGTCGATGGTTGCCAGCACTTTGGGCACATAGGCCGCCACGGCATCGCCACAAGTCTTGTCGCGGGGAAAACTGCTTTTTTCAAGAACGGCAACGCGTAAACCTGAATCGGCCAGCGCCAGGGCACACGTGCTCCCCGCAGGGCCTGCGCCGCAAATGATCACGTCAAACGCTTTCGTGCCAGTGTCAACCATAAAAAACCGGATTCCAAATGAAATTTAGTCATTGGCGACCAATTATTTAAAGAAAATAAAACTGGCCGGGATCTGCGGCTGCGCGGGTATTGGCAGAAATAAAAAAACCGGTATCCCTTTCGGGCATACCGGCTGTTCCCATCCTATAAAAATCTACCAACCTTCATTTTGAGTCAGGGTTCCTTTGCTCACGGCAATTTCATCCGGAGGGATCGGCCACACGTGGTGTACGGCGGGATTGAATACGCGGCCGGCATAGATTTGCTTCGGCTGTCCGTTATCCAATGCGTACGCATGATAGAGCGGTTTTGCATACGTCGCTTCGGCATCGCCCCAGCGCACGAGGTCGAAGTGGTGGTCGGTCCACTCGCCTGCCAGCTCGCAGCGTCTTTCATGTTTGAGGTCCGTCATGGTCGCGCCGGCGAGGTCTCCTAATCCTGCGCGTTCGCGCACCTGGTTGAGCTCGCTGTCGGCATTTTTGCCTTGCATCAGTTTTGCTTCCGCCATCATGAGCAGCACATCGGCATAGCGCAACAGCGGCACGTTGAGGGCCGTTGTCGGTTTGTCGGCGTTGGTGTTGACATAGTTGATGTCTACCGAACCGCCCACTTTCGGATAACCGTAAGGCTCCATGAATTTTCTGAACTGAAGACCGGTCCGGTTACTGGAACTTACGACATAGGCTCCCTGGTTGAACGTGGCATCGGCTCCGAAATACTTGAACACGTCGCCGGTCTTGAGGATCGTCGCTTCTCTTCTTTCATCGTCCGTCTCAAATTCTTCGTAGAGGTCTTGCGTAGGATAAAACACGCCCCAGCCGTTGTACTGGCCCCAGCCTTTGTCTTCCAGGAGAACACCGGGAAAGATCGAGCCCAGACCCGTGTCTTTCGCACTGGAGGTAACGGACCAGATGTATTCCGGAGAGAAGTTGTTCGCGATCTTAAAGACGTCGGCAAAGTTTGGCAACAGCGAATGTTTTCCGCTGCTGATCACTTTGCCGGCATACAGTTCGGCCGTGGCCCAGTCTTTTGCATAGAGCGCTGTCCTGGCGATGTAGGCCCAGGCAGCCGTTTTATGAGGACGACCTTTTTCGGATTGAGTGTACTCGTCGAAATAAGGAAGCAGATCTGCAGCTGTTTTGAGGTCTTCAATGATGTAATCATAGTTAACCTTAACGTTTGCCGGACGAGGAACATAGGCATTTTCAAAATCTACCCGGTCAATGATGGGAATACCCTTCCGGTCATCGCCATAGTGGTAGGCCAATTCCAGGTGCATGACGGCATGGAGGAAGTGCGCTTCGCCCAGGATCCTGTTCTTTAGCGATTCGCTCATCTCGATCTTCGGCACATTGCGGATCACATCGTTGCATCGTTTCATGGTGAGGTAGTGAAGTCTCCAGATGCTCTTTACTTCGCTTTCGTTTCCGGTGATCTTAAAGGCTTTCACGTTCTCGGAAAAGGCACGCGGTTTGGTGCCGATATCGTTGCTGGCGTTGCTGAGCCAGAAAAACCCGCGACCATACATATCATCGTTCGAAAATTCGGCGTAAGCCGCATTGATGCCGGCGATGGCATCCGCCTCGGTCTTCCAAAAAGTTCCCGTTGTCGGAGTACCCTGCGGCACCACATCCAGATCGCAACCGGTGGCCATCAACAAGGTTGTTATGGCCGCTACACAAAATATTTTTTTCATAGGTGATTAGAATTTAAGCGTAAGACCAGACATATAAACTCTTGCCAGTGGATACATTCCCACATCCACACCCGAATTTGTTATACCCACTTCGGGGTCCATTCCGGAGTAATTGGTGATGGTGAACAAGTTTTGTGCAGTAACATAGATCCTCATCTGAACTTTGTTGAAGATCCTGGCCGGCAGCGTGTATCCCAGCGTAACGTTCTTCAGACGCAGGAAAGAACCGTCTTCAATAAAGAAATCGGATACTCTCGTCCAGTTGTTGTTGGGATCCGACATGGAAAGTCTTGGAATGGTAGCATCCGGATTCGTGGGGCTCCAGGCGTTCTTCGATTCCTCCAGCAAGTTGTAGCCATAACCGGCGTTCAGGCCGAGGGCTCTGGCGGAATTGAAAATGCTGTTGCCATGTACGCCCTGAAAGAACACGTTCAGATCAAATCCTTTAAAGGAGATGTTTCCATTGAGGCTATAGGTAAAATCCGGAAAAGGACTTCCCAGGATCGTGCGATCGTCGTTGTTGATCGTGCCGTCGCCATTCGTATCCACAAATTTAAAGTCACCGGCTTTTGCCGCGGGTTGATACTTCACGCCGCTCCCATTCACATAGCTGGAAGCTTCATCATCCGATTTGAACAGTCCGGCGGTTTCATAACCGTAGAATGCATTCCAGGGGCTGCCGACAAGGTTGATGTTTGCCTGGGGCATCGTTCTCACCGCGGGGCCTGCATTGAGGAACTTGTTATCTTCCGTGATCGAACGGATCTCGTTTTTAACACGCGAGAAGTTGGCCGTGACGTCAAATTTAACCGGTCCGTCATTTTTCCTGTAGGTAAGACCAAGCTCAAAGCCTTTGTTTACGACATCTCCTCCATTGATCCACTGACCGTCCGGTGCTCCGGCTGTGCCGGGAAGACTTTTTTGGAAAAGCATGTCATAGTTTGTTTTCCGGAATACATCCAATGATCCGCTAAGCTTTCCATGGAACAAACCGAAATCAAGGCCAATATTTTTTTGTTCGGAAGTTTCCCAAACGAGGTTTTGGTTGGACAAACCTGCTTCCGCATAACCATAGTTAATGACGGGGTCGCCACCGAGCCAGGCACGTGTACGCGCCAGCCCTACGGCGAACGGATACAGCGGCAAGGCACCCAGGTTTCCAATCTTTCCCCAGCTAGCCCGTAGTTTTAAGTCAGCCACCAACGACACATCCTGCATGAATGATTCTTCGGCAATGTTCCAACCTACCGACACCGATGGATAGTTCTTCCAGCGAAGATCGGAGATCAATCTCGACGTTCCGTCTCTGCGCAGTACCGCCGTCAATAAATACTTGCCCTTGTAGTTATAATTTACCCGGCCCAGGTACGACATTATTTTTTCTTCCGGTCCCCCTGCACCGATCGTCTGCAGCGTTGTGGCATTCGACATGTAGCGATAGGCAGGATCTTCATTGTCGAAGCCCGTGCCCTTTACCGTCGACCATTCACTCTTCTTTCGCTCATAGGTAAACCCGGCCAGCGCGGAAATGTGATGATCTTGGCCAATGTTTTTCTCATACGCCAAGGTTTGCTCTGAAAGGAAAACATTTTGATTGTCGGTCGTTTGATAAAGTTCGTTGAAGTCAAAGATCTTCCCGGTCTCCAGCACCTTCACATTGAACTGTTTGTTGTTGCGTCGGATCTGTGTGAGGCCCCAGTTACTTCTGAACTTAAGACCTTTGATCACCTCCACCTCCAGGTATGGGTTGATCATCAGCGTTGATGTAGGCGTATGGTTATCCAGGCGTTTCAAATAGGCAACCGGGTTGATCAGGTCACCATAGGCATTTGAATACGCATCCGGAACACCACCAAACTTGCCTGAACCGTCTTCACGATAAACCGTGGCGTTGGCGGGATAGTAAAGGGCGGTCATGATCGCACCCGTGTAGGCGCTGGAGGTGTTCCCCGTCTGGCCATCCCAAAACATGTAGGACACATTCTCCCCGAGCCGTACGCCCTTCATGATCTCATGCGAAGAATTGACCCGGGCACTGTAGCGTTTTGCCTGTGTGTTGAGCAGGATCCCTTCGTTCTTCCGGTATCCACCCGAGATGAAATAATTGGAGACCTTGTTTCCGCCACTCACGGAAGCATCCAGGCTTTCGATCACGCCGGTTTGAAAGATCTCGTCCATCCAGTTGGTTTTGGTGATCCGTGAATCCGGGTTAAGGGCCGCATCAAATGCCGGAATGCGCGGTAGCCCCGCGTTGTCGGTGGCAAGATTAGCAGCATCCGCACGCTCTGCGGCATTCAGTGGTGTAAGTTTCTTGGCAACCTGCTGAACGCCCAACTGGTAGTTCACCTCCACGTTAATCTTGTCGGCCTTTCCCGATTTCGTGGTGATCAGGATCACACCCCCGGAAGCCCGGGCACCATAGATCGCTGCAGAAGCCGCGTCCTTTAATACCGAAATGGATTCAATGTCGTTGGGACTGATCGTGCTCAAAGCACCCCAATAGATCACCCCATCTAAAATGATCAAGGGCGCCTCAGTGTTCAGCGAGCCTACGCCCCGGATCCGGATATCCGGTGAACCGGTGGGGTCGCCACCATTGTTCATCACGGTGACACCGGGCACGGTGCCCTGAAGTAGTTCGGCCGCTGTATTATAATTCCTGCTCGAAGCTTCTTTCAGGCTGGGTGAACCCACCGCGCCGAGCACTTCCGATTTCTTGGCGGTTCCATAGCCCACCACCACCACATCCTGCAACTGAACCGCGTCGAGTTCCAGCTTCACATCAATTTTGGTTTGGGCTCCCACAATCACCTCAGTCACCTTGAAGCCAATAAAAGAAAAGACCAACACCGATGCTTCATCGTCCACATCGATGGCATAGGTCCCATCGGCATCTGTGGTGGTGCCTCTTTCCGTTCCTTTCAGCAACACGTTCACGCCAGGCAGCGTCTCACCCGTGTCGGCGGTGGAAACTATACCGGTCACCCTGATCTTCGGGGCCGTCGACGTCGGCTCGGTTTTAATGATCGGCTTTACCACGATGTTCTTCCCCACCGCCGTAAACTCCAACCCGATCGGCTTCAGGAGTTTTGTCAACACCTCTTTCAGCTCCTTGTTGGCTGCCGAAAAGGTGATCTTTTTATCGGCATTTACATCCGAGCTTTTGTACATGAAGTTCACATCCGCTAGTTGTTGCAAGGTCTTGAAGACGTCCCGTAAAGGCTGGTCTTTGGCACGCAACGAAACCCGCTGATCGAGCACGCTCTGACCGGAGGCATCACCGGCCCGGCCCACCGATAAAACGGTGGTAGTCAGGAGTAAGGCTAGGGTGGTCAGTTTCATTATTTTTAACCAATGGTCATGTCGTAGAGATTCTATTTTCATATTTTTATGAAGTTATTCTGTTCATCAGGATAATGTTTTGAAGTAGCGGAATGGCTTTGCAAGGGTCTCCTCCGCTATTTCTTTTTACAGGACATCCGTGATGTCCGCGTCGGGGGGCTATCCATAGTCTATTTTGTTGCTGAAAGGTCTCATATGCTTTGGGATTAGGGGTGACTCGGGTTGCAGCCTGCGCCGCTGATGGTATATTTCTTTCCGGTATGCTTGTATTCGGCGTTCAGCGTGAAGCACAGCAGGTACATGACTTTTTCCAGCGGCATCGGGTCAAATGTCGCCGTCACTCTGCACCGTTTGAGGGCCTCGGAACTTAAATGAATGTCGATGTTGTAATACCGGCCAAGCGATGAAATGACTTCTCCGACCGGGGCGTCCTCGAAAATAAGTTTGCCTTCCCGCCAGGATGTGTAATGATCCACATCGCTGAATGCTTCCTTGCTCAGTAGATCCTGCCCTTTTATCAACACTGCTTTTTGACCCGGCTGCAACAGCACTTCGGACGAACGATTATCGGACGTGGTGTGAACAACCGACACTTTACCGGTGACGACCGCCACCTCATTCAGATCGTCGTCACCGTAGGCTTTCACATTAAAGCTGGTGCCGAGCACGGTGGTGGTCAATTTTTCGCCCGAGTGGATCCGGAAGGGTCTCGACGCATCCTTGCTGACGTTAAAGAATGCTTCACCTTCGAGGTAAACCTCGCGATCGCCGGACCCAAACTCTTCAGGATAGCGGAATTTTGTATCGGAGTTCAACCATACCTGCGAACCGTCCGACAACGTGAGCTGCAGGAGCTTTCCCTTGGGAACATAGTGCTCGGTATAGGTGAGCTCTTCCTTTGCGAAGGCCTCGCGCTTGACATACAACAGAATGCCTATGGAAACGACCAGTAGAACAACCGCAGCTGCTTTCCAATACATCATGAAAGGACTTCTTTCATCCTGCTTCAGGGGAACGACATTCCGGTTTTTGATCCTCGCCAATTCTTTTTTCAGCGTCTCTTCCGAGGCGTCGAGTTCGGGATGCTCCGTGTCGGGTATTGAATTATACCAGGTCTCGAAGATCTTTTTTCCTTCCTCCGATTTTCTGCCGGATAAAAAATCCAGAAGCCCCTTTTTCTTATTTGCCATGGCCAAACGGTATTTCGTGTATATCAGTATGTCGGATCAAAAGCGCGAACGGGTAGGTGCCCTGCAAAAAAAATTTTACAAAGGGGTTTTCGCCCTGTCGGCCGCATGCAGGGCGTTTGCGATGTGAAGCTTGGCTGTTTCGGTTGAAATTTTGAGCTTTTCTGCGATGTTGCGCAGGGCCTGGTCCTCGAATTCAAGGATCTCTTTTCCGTCTTCCAGTCTTTTACCTGATAAAGAATCCTGCAGCTTCTTTTCCTTGTTCTTCATTTCCAGTGGGTTTTTAGGGTTACACCGGTACGTCGGACAAGAAGAGAGGATGGGTAGGTGTGCTACAAAAAAAAGTTATAAATATGTTTCAGGCTCAGCCGAAGTGTTTTTAAGGCGTGCGCGATGTGGTACTTGGCTGTTTCGGGTGAGATATCGAGTTTTTCTGCGATCTCGCGCACAGAATAATTTTCATAGCGGCTTAATGTGAACACTTCCCGGCATTTCTCCGGCAACGCATCGATGCTTTTGTTGAGATGAAAATCCAACTCATTGTACTCCACGACGTACTCCACCGACGAAGCGGCGCTTTCCGAGACCTTCATCATCTCCGCGACATAGGAGTCTTTCGTACTTTGGGAACGAATGTGATCCAGCACCGCATATTTGATCGCCGTGCAAAGATACGACGAGAGATTATTCCTGATCTGAAGGGTCTGACGTTTTTGCCAGATGTCTGCGAAAACATCCTGCACAATTTCTTCCGCCATTTCCTTTGACTTCAACCGGTTGTAGGCCACAGCAATAAGTTTGTTCCGGTAACGGAAATACAGCTGATCAAACGCTTCTTCCTGCCCATCTTTCAGAAGGGCCAGAAGTTTTTCGTCGTTAAGATCATTGTATCCTGTTGCAGAAGTCATGCACGTTTGGGGATTATACCTCAAAAATAGAGCAGCCGGGTGTGAGTGAAAATCATTATCGATTAAGGCTATGTTAAAAAATAGCCCGATCTGATTTATAACCGAAGATATGTATTCTTTATAATAATCTCCAAACCAGGCAACACTGGCCACCACTGGCGCAAGCTCCGACTTGTGCCTATTATAATCAAAGTCTTCAGACTTCCCAAAAAAATCGCAGCGCACAATTTTTCTATGCGCCCTTCTTCCGCAAGTGCAGCGGCTGAACCCCATACGCCAGTTTGAACGCGCGACAAAATGAACTCACGTTCTCAAATCCGCAATCCCAAGTTATTTCATGGACAGGCCTATCGGTATGTTCAAGCAATTCAGCGGCGCGTCTCACCCTGACCTCCGCCAGGTATCGATGCGGTGTTGTATTGAAAACCGCTTTGAACTGACGGATCAATTGCGGGACAGACAAACACGACACCTCGCTGATCCTGTTGAGATCCAGTTTTTCCATATAAGACGAATGCAAAACATCCCGGGCCACACACAGCCGACGGTACAGTTCCGCCCGGGTCGCCGGCTTCACGGCGGCTACATTTTTCGAATGGATGGCTGCCGACTGATGCGATCCGATCAAATGATGCAAAATAAAAACCAGGTGCTCATCGATTGAGCCGGCACCACCCTCCGATGTCTCCAAGGCTGAGATCAACCCAGACAATTGTAACCGCAAGGGCGACTCAAGGCTATGGAGCGTTGGAGAAAACTCAAGGATCTTCTCCGGGTTGGGAAATGGATCGTCCAGGAGGTTTTCTTCATGTTGCAGGGCATCATGAAGAACAGCGGACGCAAATTCTTTCTTGAAGAAGATCGAGAGGGTCCGTGTCGATTCGCCTTTGTGGATGTGGCAGGAATACGCTTGATCATCGTTTAAGATCAGGAACCGTCCCGGGCTGATCGCCAGCCGGCGACGGTTGACGCCATACCACTCTTCTCCGCGCAGCACAGTCTTAAAAGAAAGACAACCTACATGATTGTCACAATGACCATAACTACTCTCCGCATTAAAAATAATATTGTGTTTTTTGAATTTGCTGAAATGCAACTGTTCATCAAACCCTGGCGCCGCGTGATCCGGTAATGAAGTGAAATACATAGAGACGGTTAATATACCAAAACGATTAACGCAAAATGCCAGCCTACGGTGCTTTTTTGAGAATTTCCGCACATCCCACTTCATCCCCCGGGCCTAGCTTTGCGTCGATCAAGACCTTACTGACTTCATGACCATGAAAAAACTTCCATTGCTATTTTTTATTTGCCTGACCTCCACCGCCGCGACCGGACAAAACATGCGGTATGACACCCTCCGGTACGCCAAGGACTACTACGCAAAACGGATCGCCCTTTTCAAAAGTGAGCCGGTAAAAACAGGCAGAACGATTTTGCTGGGGAACAGCATCACCGAGTTTGGCGACTGGGTGAAACTGCTGAACGACTCAACGGTGATCAATAGAGGCATTGCGGGCGACAATACCTTTGGCGTTTTAGATCGCCTCAACGACGTTATTATCCGCAAGCCCAACAAGCTTTTTATCAAGATCGGTATCAACGATATTGCCCAAAACATCCCCGTGGACATCATTGTAAAAAACGTGATGACTATGGTCGAACGGGTAAAAAACCAATCGCCGGGAACGCAAATCTATGTCCACAGCATCCTGCCCACCAACGACAACGTAAAGAACGAATACCCCGATGCCTTTAATAAAAATGATGTGGCAACCCGGGTGAACGAGCAGGTAAAACAGCGGGCGACAGTGATGGGCTTTATCTATATCGATCTGAGCAAAGCGCTCAGCGACAAAGAGGGCAAGCTTGACGCGAAGTATGCTGAAGCGGATGGACTCCATCTCAACCCAGCGGGTTACCAGGTTTGGGTCAGGCTTTTAAAAACGAAGAAATATTTATAGTCAGGAGGATGGCGATTCTTCCTCAATCTGGTTTAAAGTTTAATCGATCACCCGTTGCTGGGCTCAGACCGGGAGAGGTATTCATACCCGCGATACAGCACCAGGATCTCTACGACCACGGCCGGTATCAGGATCACATAACTGACAAAAAATAGCACCACCGTTACCAACATGCCTCCCATCACAATTTCCAACATGCCGGCGATTCGCGAGAGTTCGCCCATGCTGTCTTGCAAGCGGATGAGGGCTACTCCAAACACTATACCTAAAGCACCAAAGAGTACCGCGGCCATGGCGTAGGGGATCCCTAAACTTTCAACATCCACCGCCGACAATGAGGTTATATCTAAAACGCCCATGCCGACCGTGGCCACCATGAGCATATAGGTTACCGCTTTCAATAAAGTGTTCTCGAACACCGTACTCAACACGAGAAATCCCCGGGCAAATAGAATATACGAGGCCACCATCACGACCGTGAAGCCCGTATAGATCGCATTCAACACAAACCCCCAGTCATGATCACCGGTGATCCAGAAAATGTCCATCCCAGCCAGAATGATCTGAGACACCAGGTAAACCGTCCCGGCCAAGGCGGCCACCAATACGGTGTTTCGCCCGGCATGTGGCAAGATATTTATTTGTGTTTCCTTGACTTGGGGTGATTCCGCGGAAAATGACTCGTAACGTTCTCCAAGCGCTTCCAGCAAAATTTTAACGGTCGACATGCGGGGCAGCACCTCACCGGCCTCAATGCGTTGGATCGTGCGTACACTCACGTGGCTTTTTTCCACCAATTCTTCTTGCGTAAGGTTTCTCTCCTTGCGCAAAGCGGTAAGTCTTCTTCCCAATTCCGGTTGTTGCATCATCATCTTTTAAAGGCACAATTTTACGGATTTAACGGGCAGAAGCGGACCCACGCACACCATTTTCACACGCCATTTACCCGTCATTTTGATGAAAATGCCAAGGGCATGATCGAATTCGATCAAAATAGATCTCACTTTGGGTCTGGCGATCATTTTGAAATGGACGCGACCACTACGCTGGGTCTGATCGTTTTTTAGCCGCAAGCGAAACAATCACGCACACCCCAGCCAGGAAGGAGATCGCCGCGGCGAAGGGGAAAAAATAAATATATTCGAGCACCGCCATCAGGACCAGGAACACGGCCATGGCCGTCAACATTTTCGATGCCTTTGGGCCCGTCTCATCCGACAACATCCACAACTGTAAACTGATCAGCGCCAGCACCAGGATCATGATGATCCCATAGCCTTCATAGAATTGGCCGAGTGTAGCCGACCTTCCCATAAAATCAAAATGTGCTGACTGCATGCCGTTGATGACGAGGCTGACATTTTCGTTTGGGTTCTTTTTCCAGTTCAGTGCGCCCATGGTGTGTCCAAGGGTATGAAACGCCATCAACAGGGCGGCGACGCGAACGAGGTATTTTGGGTTTATTCTGTTTGCCATAAGTAAATTTATTTAGCGACACTTTTATACAGGTCCAAAATTTTCCCCCAGCCCTCATCCATACTTTCCACCGCTTTCCCACCGCCGAGACGCTCCAGGTTTTTGTGTTCGAATTTTATGCGGGTCGTTTCCGGAGCCTCAGCAATAAAAAGCACCTCCACTTCGGTGACGAGCGCGGGATCAAACTGAAAGTTGCCGTTGATCTGCCAGGCAAGGACCAAAAGTTCATAAGGTTCCCACGTCAGCACATAACCGACGTCTTGCTCACTGCCATCTTCATGACGGGAGTACCAGCGACCATTTTTTCCAGACTCCAGCACGAGCTCTGTCATGGGCGACTTGCCGATGTGATGGGTGCGCGGCCACCACAGATCCATTTTCTCCGTGAACACTTTAAAAGCAGTTTCCTGTGAGACCTCCACCAGGAGTTCCTTTCGAATGGATTCGATCTTTGTATTATTCATGTTTCTTATGTTTCTCCGCCGCTTGTTTGAATGCCGCGAGCGCTATGTCCCAGAAATTGTCTAAATAATTTCGCATCGCCAGCACACCCCGCGTATCGATCTGGCAAAGGTTCCGGGTGCCTTCACGGTGAACGCGAATGAGCCTGGCATCCTTCAGCACCTTGAGATGCTGCGACACCGCGGGACGGCTGACGGGCAACCCGTCGGCTATCTCCACGACCGCCAACGGACGCACGCGCAATTTTTCGAAAATGGCCCTGCGGGTCGGATCACCGAGCGCATTGAATGCCTTATCGGAGCTGCTGATGGCTTGTTTTTTCACTTCGTTTTGGGGGTCTGATCGAAAACTACCTTTATTTTTAACGGTAATTATTCACTTACCGTAAGTACAAACTTACCATTAAATCCCACATCGGCAAGTGTGTTGAAGTATTTTTTAGCGGGGAATTCGGCGTCGGTATCCCAAAAATGCCCCAAGCACTATTTGGACTTTTGGGTTATGCGGCCTTATTTTGATGCAGATCGATGTATCGAAATCACTGTTAATTCCAATTCCTTGAGACTAGCTTTCACCACCCCCCTGGTCGCCTTTCTCCTGAGCCACGCAGCTTTTTCGCAGGTGCGTCTCATCACCGGGCGCCTTCTTGACGCCGAAACGCAAAAGCCTGTAAAGGGCGCAACCGTTTCGGTGTTGGACACGACCGACGGAACGATCAGCAGCCCGTTCGGTTACTTTCAAATTAAGATCGACCCCTCAAAGCACAAAACGTTGGTGGTTTCGCATATCGGATTCAAAACAGCCGATGTGACCATCCCCGAAGCCGACAATTTCAAATTCTTTTTAAAGAAAGCTTTTGTGTTCCTGCAGCCCCTTGATCTCAATCTGTACCCGAAAGACCCAACGGCTATGCAGCCCCTACAGGAACAGGTCGCTCCCGCCGACCTTGCCGAAGCCAACGCGACCTTTCCCGGAGGATTGGATGCCTTCTATACGTACATCGGGAACGCCTTGTCCAAAGAAATTCCTCCGCTGCCGTTTCCAAATTTCACCATCACCTTCACGATCGACGAAAACGGCAAAGCTTCAAACCTGGCCGTTTCAGATTCAACGCACCGGGTAGTTGTTGAGCGCGTTTTTCAAAACATGCCGGCCTGGGTTGCCGCGACCCAACACGGAACAAATGTTGCGCAGCATTTTAGTTTGCCCATCGGCATCACTCCAACGGCCCCCACGATATCGATAAGCGTTTCGGAATTCGCCACCTATATGGCACAAAACCTCCGGTTTCCCGCAGAGGCCAGGAGTGCGGGTGTGGAAGGCGTTGTCTATGTTCAATTTCGCCTCGACGGCTTCGGCAAGGTGATTTCCGTCATGCTCTTGAAAGATATCGGGATGAAGTGTGGTGATGAAGTGAGACGAGTCCTGTTAACACTTCCACCCAACCTGGGGATGTCCTTGGCAGCAAAGACGAAGGCCTCTGACTTTATCTTACCGGTTTCGTTTGGCATTGGCAAACCATTTGAAACCGAAATTTCATTCCCGGGTACCGACGCCCGTTTGCTGACGGAAATTCAGCTGACCGCCATGAGTGTCGAAAGAGTGCAGCGTGCCACGCCCCCTCAGTACATCCGACAAAATTCCCGCGCAGCCGCCGGGAGCAAAGTAGCAACCGAAGAATTTGTCAGCCTCGAGGAAGCCCTCAAATCGAAAGCGACGCGCCTGTCCCTTATCGATAAACGATTGAATTCGTTTCCGCCAGAAATCTTGCAATTAAAAGAGTTGACGTACCTGGATCTTGAAAAGAATCAACTGAATCATCTACCCGACGACCTTCATTCGCTAACCAAACTTCAGGAGCTCTACCTGTTTGAAAACAAAATTGAAACGCTTCCCAGCACCTTCGGAAATCTCAAAAAGCTGAAGGTCCTCGGACTGGGTTCTAATCAATTGAAAACATTTCCCGAGGAAATTACGCAGTTGGAAAAATTAGAGACCTTGGATTTGGGTGGCAATAAGATCACATCCCTCCCGCCAAGCATCGCCGCCTTGAAAAACTTAAAGTTCCTGGTGCTCCACGACAATAACATCACGCACATCCCCGAAGCAATTTATGAACTGAAGAAATTGCAAAAGATCTACCTCCAGGGAAATCCTATTGCCCCTAAAGACCTGGAGCGGCTGAGAAGATCTTTTGACAAGGCTAAAATTGTACTCTGACCGATACGCGCCCATCAAGTGACGTTGCTGCTGTTCCTTAATGCTGAAATATCTCCGGATACTTCCGGATAAAATAAACTGGTGTGCAACTCCATGCGTGACAATAGCTATTGACCGGGAAGAATTTATAGGGCGATAGAAAATCATCCTTCGGATCATAGACTTCCCAGAACGTGTCGGCGCCTTTGGTCACCATGCCCCCCCAATAGTCGACGACTAAATCCCTGGCTTCTTTTTTCATATCGCATTGGATCATCGCTTCGATCACGTAATGATATAAATAGGGCGCACCGGGATAAACAACATTTTGCATCGCAGGCAACTTGCGCAAGGCCTTGGCTCCTTCGGCTTTGGTAGCCACACCGCTCAGCACCATCCAGGCCTGCGACGCATACGAAACCTGCCGGTCCTTTCCGCTGACAAAGACACCTGTCGTTTTATCGTAAAGATTCTTGTGTGTTGCCGCCGTCATTTTTTTTATGAGGTCGGGCAACTCGGCTACCTCTTTCTCCTTGCCCAGCATCTTGGCCAACTCATAGGTATTTTTATAGGCCCAGATCACCACGCCTTGCAATGCGGCTTGTTTGTCGAGCCCCACACGCCAATCGAAAAACAACCACCATTCTTTGTTGGCGCGTTCATAGTCCAGCATGCCATCCTTACCCAGATACTTTTTGGGGACCTCCAATTGCTTTTTCACAATGGGCCACAGATCGGTCGCTGTCTGGCGGTCGCCGGTCGCCTGCAGGTATTCTTTGACGGCAACATTGTAGATCAGCGCGTAGTCGAACAGCGGGTTGATCTGCGGGTGAGGACTGGGGCGCTCAAAGACATTGGAAGGAGCGACGCCGTTTTCATAGCTCAGTCCGGCCAGGAGATAGAGGCAATGTTTTGTGAGGTCATAATTTTTGAACGAGTACATGTTGGCCAGCGACTCCAGGTACAGATCGCCGATCCACAATCTCCGGTCGCGTTTGGGGCCGTCCTCATATACCGTTTGCATGCATTCCTTGAGGGTGACCAGGCTGATACGGTCAATGTCCGCCACCATTTTGTCGGTCGACGCCTCCAGCGGCGAAGGCGTGGTGTTGACGGATGTCGTTGCTTTGAATGTGATCTGGCTGATCCGAAAATCGGAGTACACCGAACTACCCAGCAGTTCGATCTTTACATAGCGAAAGGCAACCCGCCGGGGGATGGTGATGACGGCCGGCACATCGGAGACGGTCACGATCTCGTCTTGCAGCCATGCGCGGCTCAGCCCTCCCGGGTAGGGATCAAATGGCGTGGCCAATTCGGAAGGCACTTCACCAAACGTAAATTTCAAACGCAGCGGTGCATCGGCCGCTCTCCCAAAAGCTTCCACCGAAAAAGTGAAGAAGCCCGTCAGGTGCTCGCCAAAATCGGCGACCACTCCGGATTGCTTTTTGAATGAACGGTGGTAGAGCGAATCCACCGGGAGGGTTCTCACAGCCTTCCAATGTTGGAAAGCCTTTTCATCCTGCTCGATAGAAACCAGCGACACGGGTTCCTTTGTGCTTTCCATCAACTTCGGCTGACTCTTCTCCGCCTCCTGCAGCCACCCGTTTCGCTGTTCCTGAAAAACATCCTGACCGGTGACAGGTTTTGAATAGCACAGGGCTGTTATCAGCACCATAAAAATCCGAAGGTGATATTTATTTTTCATATACAAAGATGGTCAGCGGGAGTCGTATTCGCGTGCAAATTAGGTCTCTCCTTTCCGGAACCGTCCTGCGCTGTTCTGAAAAAAGCTCAATCATTGCGTAATAATTACACTTTGAATTTAAATTTGCTATATTTACAAATGTATTATTTACACTTAATTATATGAAGACAATCCCTGCCTGTTTTATCCTGCTCCTCGCGGTGGTATCCTTTTCGAAGGCGCAAGAAATTAAAATGAACAAGTTGCTTTACGGCGTGGCCTATTATGACGAATACATGCCCTATGATCGCCTCGAAAAGGATGTGAAGATGATGAAGGAAACCGGGATCAACGTGGTGCGCATTGCGGAATCGACCTGGAGTACGGTAGAGCCACAGGATGGCGTATTCGATTTTACACACATCGACCGCGTCCTCGATGCCATGCACAAAGGTGGGATCAAAGTGATTGTAGGCACACCCACTTACGCGGTTCCTGCGTGGCTGGTAAAAAAATATCCCGCCATTCTCGCGACTACACCCGCTGGTCAGAATAAATATGGGATGCGTCAGAACATGGACATCGCCAACACCGATTTCCGTTTTCACGCCGAACGCGTCATCCGCAAGATCATGGAGCACGTGAAAGACCATCCCGCGATCATCGGCTACCAGGTCGACAATGAGACGAAGCACTACAACACTTCGGGCGACAACGTTCAGCAACTTTTCGTGCAATACATGAAAGCCAAGTTCACGTCGCTGGAGGCGGTCAACAAAGCCTTTGGACTCGACTATTGGAGCAACCGCATTAACCGCTGGGAAGATTTTCCATCGATGGTGGGCACCGTCAATGCCAGCCTGGCGTCGGAGTTCTCCAAGTTTCAGCGCAAGCTCGTCACCGACTATCTTGCGTGGCAGGTGGCGATCGTCGATTCGTATAAAAAACCCGGACAATTTGTAACGCAGAATTTTGACCTGGAGTGGCGCGGGTATTCTTATGGCATTCAACCCGACGTCGATCACTTTGCGGCGGCGAAAGCCATGGACATTGCCGGCATAGACATCTATCACCCCACGCAAGATCAACTCACCGGCATCGAGATCTCGCTCGGCGGCGATGTTGCCCGCTCCATGAAATCGGGACAAAACTACCTGGTGATCGAAACTGAGGCGCAAGGTTTTCCGCAATGGGTTCCTTACCCGGGCCAGCTGCGGTTGCAGGCTTTCAGTCACACCGCTTCCGGTGCCAACATGGTAGCGTACTGGCATTGGCATTCCATTCACAACTCGGTCGAAACCTACTGGAAAGGCCTGTTGAGCCATGACTTTGAACCGAACCCCACCTATGAGGAAGCAAAGACCATCGGGAAGGATTTTGAAAAATTAAGTTCCTCGCTGGTGGGATTGAAGAAGACCAACGAGGTGGCGATCCTGTTTAGCAACGAAGCCCAAACCGCTTTTCAGCGTTTTGGTTTTGGTTATGGCGTTCGTGAAAATTACAATGACGTGCTCCGGCCGTTTTATGATGCTTTATATAAAATGAATGTGGGCGTCGATTTTGTGGACCCTTCCAGTACGACATTTGAGAAATATAAAGTGCTGGTCGTGCCCGTGCTCTATGCGGCGCCGGATGCCTTGCTACAGCGGCTGAATCAGTTTGTGAAAAATGGCGGCCACATCGTCTACACTTTCAAAAGCGGATTTTCGGATGAAAACGTGAAGGTGAGAACAACGCCTCAGCCGGGGATTATCGGTGAGGCTTGTGGAATTCAATACAGCCAGTTTACCATCCCGCAGAATGTTTCTTTAAAGAACGATCCGTTCAAGGTTGGGAAAGCGGGTAACGAAGTAAAGACATGGATGGAGCTGATCACTCCCACGACGGCAACGGTGCTGGCCTACTACGATCATCCGGTTTGGGGGAAGTATGCCGCGATCACCCGAAATACTTTTGGTAAAGGCGTTGCCACCTACATAGGCTGCAGGACAAGCGACGAGGTCACTTCTAAAATTCTCGAGGGTGTGATCAAAAGCGCGGGCCTTTGGAAGGAAGATCAACAGATGGCCTTCCCGTTGATCACAAAATCCGGCGTGAATCAAAAGGGCAAGAGACTACACTATTATTTTAATTACTCGGCGGTTTCGGGAACGGCTCAATATCCTCATGGCGCGGGCACGGAGTTATTGTCCAATAAAGTGATGCTTAAGGGCGAACAAATGACTTTGGAGCCGTGGGGAATAAAAATTGTCGAGGAGAACTAGAGTTAGGATGGTCGGGGCAGGAATTCAGGGCAGGGATCCAATTTTTCGAATAAAAACAGTTCTATATTTGCCCGTAGTATGGTCATTCGAAATAGCCAACCGGTATGGCCATACGAAGTTTTCACTATTATTATCTGACAAGAAATGAATGCATTGTGGGCTGGTCCATCCATTATTATTGTAGGCATTGCTCTTTTGATCTTTCACCATAGATCAAAGTTCCTAAAGGAAAATACCGCGCTTGAAATACCGTATCTAAAAAATGCTGGAATCGGTTTCATTGCTATGGGGCTCATTCAATTGGCCGAGCACTTTCTGAAGCGATAATCTCAAGCATCGCGCTTGTCGATCCAGTGAAGGAAATTAAAGTCGCGACAAGGGCTGGCCAAAACAACTGCAAGTTTTCCCCGCTTCGATGCCAAGAGGTTTATTTCTCAAGCCCGTAGGGCTTATTGAGTTCTTTTTTGCGTGGATTTCTCAAAGTCCTGGTATTCATTTCAAATCTTTCTCAAAAAAGGTTCGATATTAGATTATCGTTTTACTGCCGCATTTTCCTTTCCGTACGGGCGGCTTCATGAGGAATTGTTTTCTGCTCAATAAAAACATCAGCTTATGCTCAGAAATTATGTTATCACCGCCCTTCGCATTTTACGACGCCAAAAGCTTTATTCCTTCATCAACATCCTCGGGCTTTCGGTAGGGCTGGCGGCGAGTCTTTTGATCTTTCTCTATATCTCCGACGAGTTGCGTTATGATCGTCATATAAAAGACGCTGCGAGGATCTACCGGGTTGGCATCAATGAAACTTTTAAAGGCGATGAAATATTGTACTCGGATAGTGGCGCTCCCTTGGCGGAGGCGATGCGGGCTGAGCTTCCGGAAGTGGAAGCTTCCGTTCGGGTCAGCCCCGTCCCCGGCCCTGTGAAGTTTCAGGACAAGGTGTTTATGGAAAAGAAATTGATGTATGCCGACTCCAACTTCTTTGAGTTCTTCGGTTATTCTCTCCTGGAGGGCAACGCTGCCAAGTGTCTTAAGGGGCCCGATAAAATCGTTGTCTCCGCATCGGCGGCAAAAAAATATTTTGGCTATGAAGGACAGGGCGATGCATCTCCCCTGGGCAAGCAATTGATCGTGGGAAGGGATGGCAGGGTCGCTGAGGTCACGGGCATCTTCGCCGATGTTCCGGCTACCACCCATATGAAATTCGACATGGTGATGTCGATGGAGTCCCTGGAATATGCCAAGAACGATTGCTGGGCTTGCTATGGCACGAAAACCTATTTCAAAACCGTGGCGCAAGCCGACATGGTCACGATCGAAAAAAAGCTGGAGGACTTTGCTCAAAAAAGGATCATCCCCCGGATCGAGAAAGACCTGCACATACCGCATGAACAGTTTGTAAAAAGCGGAGACCGGGTGAGCTTCTTCATCCAACCGCTTTTGTCGATTCACCTGGAATCGAATATCGACAGCGAGTTCGAGCCCAATGGCGATTTGCAGTATGTCTACATCTTCTCGGCAACGGGCATCTTCCTGATCCTGATGGCCTGCATCAACTTCATGAATTTGTCGACGGCCCGTGCGGTGAGCCGCAGCAAAGAGGTGGGCGTGCGAAAAACCATGGGGGCTACACGCCAGGGACTTGTGCCACAATTTATGTTAGAGTCGTTTTTATACGTATTGATCTCGGGGTTGGCCGCTTTGGTCATTGCCTATGTGGCGATGGGCCCCTTCAACACACTGAGCGGAAAAGATCTCCAACTCGATCTGTTTGCCACACCCTACCTCTTGCCCTCCATCTTTCTTTTCCTGGCCGTGGTCGGCATACTGGCAGGAACTTATCCCGCTTTTTATCTCACCTCCTTCAATCCCGTCCGGGTGTTGAAAGGCGGTGGTCCGCAGGGGTCCTCCCGGTCACTCTTGAGAAGCACATTGGTCGTCTTCCAGTTCACGATCTCGATCGTGCTCATCGTGGGCACGGTGATCATCTACAAACAAGTCTCGTTCATCCAAAACCATCACCTGGGGTTCGACAAAGAGAATGTCATCCGGATACCACAGACCTATGTTCTGGAAAACAACGCCAAGGTCTTCAAGGACGCTTTGCTAAAGCATAGTGAATTTGTCAATGCCAGCTATGCGCAATCCCTGCCGCCGTATATTCAATCGACGGCGTTTATCAAAGCTGAAAATTCAGACCAACTGGTGGGCTATTTCTATTCGGTCGCCGATCACGACCTGCTCCAGACCATGGGATACCGCATGAAAAGCGGACGCTATTTTTCGCGCGAATTCCCTTCCGACTCCAGTGCCGTGATCATCAACGAAGCCTGTGCGCGTTTACTGGGCTTTGAAACGCACGAGGGCAAACGGGTGAGTTTTGGTGATGCCAAAATGTGGAATGTCATCGGCATCATCCAGGACTTTAACTTTGCAAGCCTGAAATCCGACGTGCAGCCGCTGGCCCTGTTCCTGGACGACGGGATCAAGGGCACGATGGCCTTGCGGGTGACACCCGGAAATCCGGCGGAAAAAATCGCGTTAGTTGAATCGCTTTGGAAAAAATATGCCAACGGGCAGCCCTTTCAATATTCCTTTATCGATGAAGATTTCAATGCATTGTTCCGGTCCGAACAACGCTTGGGCATCGTCTTTGCAACCTTCACGATCATCGCCATCCTGATCGCCTGCTTAGGGCTGTTCGGGTTGATCACCTATATCGCCGCACAACGCACAAAGGAGATTGGCATTCGCAAAGTGCTGGGTGCTACTTTGGGCCAGATCACCATCTTGCTGTTGTCGGACCTGGTGAGACTTGTTCTCATTGCATTTGTCATTGCCATTCCCCTGGCGTGGTATGGCATGGATCAATGGCTTCAATCCTTTGCATATCGCATCCCCTTCGACATTGTCGCCGTGGTCATTGCCGGTGCGGGAGGACTGTTGATCGCCGTCCTCACCGTGGGGTACCGGTCCATCAAAGCAGCGTCGGTGAACCCGGTGGATTCTTTGAAGAATGAATAAAGTCCAAATGCCAACATTTTCACGCATTCAATAGATCCACAACATAAAAAAAGGGATGCCAGTTTTGGCATCCCTTTTTCTTATCATGCGATCTATCACCGGTAAGTGACCGCAAAAGTTCCTTCGGTCAACGCATGACCGTCGCCTTCCGCGCTGATCGGGTCTGCAGTGAAACTGAACGTTCCTTCGATGCGCTTGGTGGTCGTGTTGTGGGTCGTGATCGTTATCGTTCCGGTGTCGGACATAAAGATGTTCGAGCTAACCGTATAGAGAGCGTAGGCTTCCGATCCGGGTTCGCCGATGGCATATGTGCCCGGAGTGATCGCGTCGGAAACGGAAAGTGAAATGATCTGGGCGCCGTTGAGCGACTGGGCATTGATCACAAGTTCACCAAAGCCGCGCTGGCTCGCCACGATGGTCGCCGCGAAAGGTGTTCCATCGATCTTGGCCGTCAGGGTGCTGGCGGGCGTCGTCACGTAGGGGATTTTGGTGAAGGAACCGGAGGTAATGTCGGCGATCGATCCTGTCGAGGCTGGGATCACTTTGCTGCTGAACGTTCCGGAGACCGTTTTGTTCACCTGGTCGATCTCCGTGATGGTGACGGTGCCCACGGTTTCGCCGGCTGCGAAGACGGACGAAGAAACGGTTTTCCCATCAGGGGAATAGTTTATTTCCGCATCGGGTGTTACGCCCAGTGCAGTTCCTTTCACATCGTAGGTGCCCACCACGCCTTTGGTGACCGTCACGGAAATGGTCTTGGTTCCCATCTGACCTGCGACAATGATCACATTGTTGTAGATCTGTGCTGCACCGTCGGCTTCAAAGGAAGTGCCGTCGACTTTGGCAATGAACTTGCCGGCAGGAGCAACAGGCGTATCGTTTTCGGAGTCTTTGGAGCAGGACGTCAAAAGGAGGCCGAACAAGGTCAGGCACAACAGTGTTTTGAAAATTTTTTTCATCGTTTGATTTGGTAAATGGTTTAAGATTAAAGAATTGGAATATAAATAGACTGATTAATTACTAACAGATGCATGCTTCAGGATGCTGCCAATCCTGGTGTTTGAATAACGTAATAGAAATGTATGGGATGACGGGAGGTACGGGATGAGCGCCTACAACAGTATTCATGGAAACGGGGGTATGAATGCACAAATATATTCAGCTTCCGCTCATCCATAAAATGGAATCTCCGGATGAATCTTACATTAAGGGTCAGGTCCGTATTAACCCTCATGCCGGCGTGCGTACTCCGATGGCGGGGCACCCTCGAAAAGTCATTTTGAACCGCCCCGCTTTCGCTAAAGCTTCAGCGGGCACAGAAAGGCGCAGAGGACGCAAAGAAGATGCAAAGATTGGCTCTGCGGTTTAAAATGAATTCATCGACACCCTCACTCCGAACGAAGGCTATTCACCGGGTCGGCAAGGGCTGCCTTTACAACCTGGTAGCTGATGGTCACCAACGTCACCCCAACCGCTGTGGCGATGGCAACGAGAAAGACCTGCCACGAAATCACGGTCTTGTAGTCATAGGCCTGAAGCCATTGATCCATAAGCCTCCAGGCAACGGGCACGGCGATGAAACAGGAAATGATCACGAGCACCATAAAATCCCTGGAGAGCATTTGCCAAAGTTGCCCCACGGTGGCGCCCAGCACTTTGCGGATACCGATCTCCTTGGTGCGCCGCTCTGTGATAAACGAAGCCAGTCCAAACAAGCCCAGGCAACTGATGGTGATCGCGAGCGCGGCGAAGACCGATGCCAGTCTTCCAATTCGCTCTTCTGCCGCAAACTTCAGCCCGTATTCCTGGTCGGCAAACCGGTAGTCGAACGGCGCGGCTGGTGAATATTTTTTGAAGACGGCTTCAATTTTTGCCATGGCCTCGCCGGTCGTTGCATCGGGATCCAGCCTTAAGTTCATCACGTTGTATGGCCTTTGGCGGCTATCGATCATGAAGACCGTGGGCATGGCCGTACCAAAAGGCGAGGTCATCACCATGTCGTCCACCACGCCGATGACATGCCATTCTTTCCCGTGCCATTTGATGGTTTCACCGACAGGTTCTTTCAATCCCATCTGCAGAATGGCCGCTTTATTGAAGATAAAGGCTTGCGAGTCCGACGACAGTTCGCGGGAGAAATTCCGGCCGGCGATCACTTTCCAATCGACCACGTCGCCGTAGTCCTGGTCGATGCCGATGGTTCCGAAGAGGGATTGGGTGTTTGGATCTTTACCAGCCCAATCCAGGTTGTCGGCTGAGGAGTTGATACTGGTTGTGGGTGTCGAGGCCATCGCGACGCCCGTCACGGCGTTTGTCGCCAGCAATTCCCCGCGGAAAGCTTCATAGTGTTGGCGGATCTCGCTCGTGAGCTGGTTGATCGTTACTAATCCTTCGCGACTATAACCCACGGGCCGGTTCTTGGCAAATTGGATTTGATCATATACCACGAGCGTGCCGATGACGAGCACCACCGACACCGTGAACTGCACGACCACCATCACCTGGCGAGGAACGGAAGCAAAACGACCTGCTTTCAAACTTCCCTTCAACGCACGGATGGGTCGGAACGAAGAGAGATAAAATGCCGGGTAGCTTCCGGCCAACAGGCCGATGACAAAAATAAATCCCGCGACCACCATCCCGAGTTCAGGTTGTGTCCAGGGGATATTCATTTTCTTTCCGGAGAATTCATTGAAGACCGGCAAAGAAAGGGTTGCAAAAAACATGGCAAGCACGGCAGCGATGCTGACGACCAGAAACGACTCGCATAAAAATTGACCCACGAGTTGTTGCTTTAAAGAGCCGATCGCTTTCCGGATGCCGACTTCCTTTGCACGCTTCTCGGAGCGGGCTGTGCTCAGGTTCATAAAATTGATACAGGCCAGCAGAAGCACAAAGCCCCCGATGGTACCAAAGAGCCAGACAAATTTCATACGACCGTTGACGCTTATGCCATTTCTGAATTCATACAAATGCCACCGGCTCATCGGGTTGAGAAAAAGAACCGGCTTCGTGGCGTCGGCGGTATGCGCATAGAGAATGTTCTTTATTTTCTCCGACGACTTCCTGAAGTCGCCTTTTGCCGTAAGCTGCGCAAAAATATGAAAGGAGCTGCTATACCAGTTGTCTGTATTTTGTCCGTTGGCAAATAACAATTTTATGGGCGCGATAAAAGCCAGTCCGCTGAAGCTTGAGTTGGCCGGCAGGTCTTTGTAGATCCCTCTCACCTGTTGTGTATTGGCGTAGTCGAGTTGCACGGTTTGCCCGATCGGGTCGGCCGCGCCAAAAAGTGAAGTGGCCAGCGACTCACTGAGGAAAATTGCTGACGGATCGTTCAGACCGGTGGTGGTGCCACGGAGCATGTCGAGCGTGATCATTCCAGGGAACGGAGCTTCGGCAAAGCATCCGGTTTGGAGGAGCACTTTTTCTTTATAGGCAACCGTGCGCTCGCAAACCCACGTGGAAGCGACGCTCTCAAAATCTTCTCCGTAGGCATCGCGGATCGCGGCTGAGGTTGGCATCGGCAGGGAGGAGAACGTAACGATCGTTCCATCCATGGAAGCATGCTGCATGACTTGCGCGAGACGATCATAGTTTGCATGCTGCCGGTTCATCGTCAATTCATCGTAGATCCAAAGACCGATGAGGCCGGCCACGACCATGCCGATCGCCAGGCCGCCGATGTTGATACCGGAATACACTTTGTCGCGGAGGATATTTCTCCAGGCAACTTTCAGGTAATTTCTAAACATATCGTGCGTTTATTTAAGGGTCTTAGTTTGGAGACACTCAAAACGATGTGAGACAACCCGATGAAAAATACGGGAGTGGTTCCAATCGCGAGGCCAGGAATGCCAACAACACACGACACCAAAATGCATCGACAAGAAATCACAAGTATACCAACAGGTTTCTGATGCACGCGAAGGCCAGCGTCGTGCATTGAATTTAGGAAATTATTCAGGGATTTATTTAACGGATCGCCGGACAAATTGAAATTGCCCGCTTAGTGCCAGGAGTGGACATCGCGGTCAGGTGTCCGGTGGCAGAAAAAAAATAGGAGGAGTGGTTGGATGAGCTACTTCCCCTCCGGGTGAAGGCCTTGTTGCAGCCTTCACCCGTTCAGGAAGTTTCGCCGTTCAGGTTAATGACGTTTCGAAAAAAGGTGCTCCCAGAAATTTCATACTGCGTGCTTCATGACTTTGGTCAGCCCTTTTTCTTTTTTCACCTTCGGTGCTTTCACGAGCTTGGCAGCCTTCCGGTCATTCTTTTTCAGGATGTCCTTCAGCTCCTTCTTCAGCACCTTGGAGGCCTTCGTGATGGCCTTCGTTGTTTTTTTGGAAGGTTGAGAGATCTTCAGATGCTCGAGCACCTGTGATAAAGCCTTATTTACGGATTCCTTTATTTCGGCTTTTTTTGTTTTGTCCATGGGTTGGTTTTTTTATGCTTATACAAAGATATTTTATATTAATTAAATGTTACCTGACTTAACATAAACTTAATATTGAACTAGGGTAGTCGTTGATTTCAGGTTGATTTCACGGTTTTTTCCAGATTAAAATTTTTCGTCCGCATCATCTTTTTTTGATAATCAAAATAATTGTGCGCCTCTTTAAATGAACTAGCGCTTCAAAAAAAGCAAGTATAATTTACCCTGAAAAGCATTTCTGTTTTTTGGTATTATCCAGTCTTTACTCAACGCCGACACCCTAAAATCCGGTACCGCTTTTATTTCCGCGAAATGCAGGCCCGCACCTCGCAAGGCGCTCTTTCCGCTCTCGTCCGTAACGATATAGGCCGGTTGGTCGAATCGATCAATCGACTTGGCAGGGATGATCTTCCCTAAGGCAAAATCAAGACTATTGGCCTGACCATAACCCTGCAGGTAAAACAAGTTATCGACGGAAATGTTTTGTTCCATCACAAAGCGGGCAAGATGGCTGCCGCCTTGCAGGGCAAGGGCCTTTGGATAAAAATTAAAATTCAGCAATGTATAGCAGAACGACGTCACCAGCAGCGTAATGAGCACGATCTGCTCCCGCCTTTGATAGATGCACACCGCCAAGATGATCATCAAAACGACGATACTTATTTTTTCCAGCATACCCTCTACCGGGAAAACATAGGCATTGAGAAAACAAGTCACGATCAGCAAGGCGCCGAGGGTGACGTATTGTAGCGTGCGGATCAGTCTCCTGCGCGCCACTGTATGCTTGACGAGAAATGAACCGGTCAGGAGGGCAAAAAATGGAAATAAGATATTGAGATAGTGCGGCAGCTTGAATTGAGATCCGGAGATCAATAAAAATAGGATCGCAGAAGTCGCGACCAAAAAAAACGAAGCAGGTTTGACGGCGTCTCGCTTCCCTATTACACGACCGCTTTTCCAAAGATCCTTCACGGCATCCGCCAGCGCCAGCAGGGCCACGAGGCTCCAGGGCAGAAATGCCCACAAGAAGGTGTGAACAAAAAAGAAGGGCTCGTTTTGTGCCAACGTTCCCCACGCCGTGCCACTGTAGCGTCCTACGCTTTGTCCAAACAATAAAAAGAGCACGCCCGAATTACCGGTGGTTTCGCGTATTACCTTTTCCGGGTGCAAGTCGAATTGGAGATACATGCAGTAAAAAACCGGGAGCAACAAGATGGCCGTCGTTGAGACCAACCCAACCCAGCGCATCCTCGTCCACACACTCCAGCGATTGACTTGATACATGTATAACAGACCCGCCAAGGCCGGCATCACGAGGCCGATAGCGCCCTTTGTGGCAAAGCCTACCGCAAGCCCGGTGGCTGCCATAAACATATTCCCGACTCGGTTTGTGTGGATCCATTCGATCAGCTGCCACGTGGCAAAAATGATGGCCGCCGTCAGGATGGCATCCATGCGAACATCGTTGTTGGCCAGAAAGAACGCATAGGACGACGCTAAGATCACCGCGGCAAGCTGCCCGGTCTGTGCATTGAATACGCTTTTCCCCAACCGATAGGTCGCGTAAATGCCGGCGACAGAGAACAGAAGGGACGGCACCTTATAGGCCCACGCCGACACGCCGAATATTTTGAAGAACAGCGCGAGGCTCCAGAATAAAAAGTGCGGCTTATCCAGGTAGTCCGCGTCGCGGAAGATCAGCTCCGCATAGTTCCCGGTTTCCACCATGCGCATGGCAATGAGTGCATGGTGCGCCGAATCGTTGTCCATCAGCGGGATCCACAATCCGCGTAAGTAACTTCCCGCCAACAAAACAAAAACCAGTATTTCCGGAATTGAAATTCCCTTCCACCGAAAAGTTTTAAAACGCGTCGTCGCTTCACCCATGTCTCTTAGAATTCTACAACCGCTGCCTGGGGCAAAAACAAAAAATTCAAGAAATTCAAATTATGGCAGGTTACGAAAATATTAACGATGATGTTAATTATGTCATCCTAAACCAGCCTTGACACTCTTTAAGATATTATCAACGTCACCCCGTTGGTTTAGTTCACGATCTTGTGAAATTTCTGGAACATCTATATCGCAAAGACTACCCTGATCCTACAATGGACACCTACATCCCGCATTGTTCATGTGATATATATATATAGCCACACCGTTAAATTCTCCCAACCAAAACGATGTCGGTGTGACGAAGTAGACACCTAAGCTGGAAACCAGCCCCAAAACTGATTCGTTTTCAACGGGCTATTATTAGGGTCAAGATCTAGAACATTGTAGAATTTAATTCTATTTTTATATGCTGCTCAATTAACGTTGACGCCGCCTTCTTTCCTGGAGAATGCCTGATTTAGGATGCTCACCTGTCACATAACACGGTTCTAACTTCCCATATTGACCAAAACGAAAATGCCACTCAAACACGCCCTTAAACGAGAACTTGAAGTTGCCTTTTCAAAACACGCCCAACCGGTCTGGTTCAGGATCGTGAAATATATGGTGATCGTGACGGTGCTATATTTCTTTTGGGGCAGCCGCTGGCTATGGATCACATTTCTCATTCTGCTGGGTCCCGCCGTGGCGTTACATTTGTGGTACCGGCATAAAACCGAGGGTTGGACGAAGAGCTATGGGGGCTGGGATTATGAGAAAAATAAATCGCGTTTAAAAGATTAAAAAATCACCGGGTGAATGTCCGGAATTCAAAACCGTCATTGTCTTTAGGGGATAAAGACTCTTATATCCCACCAAAACCAAAGACGATATGAAACGCTTCATCCTAGCCTTGCTCTGCATTTTTGCAGGCCTCCACATTGGTGTTGCTCAGACTGCGGGCAAACCAGACAAAGCATACGAGAAAATTATCAAAGATTATTTTGCCGGATGGGCCAACAAGGACTGGAACCAGGTGTCGGCCCAGCTTGCCGATGGATTCACGTTTACCAGCGCCGCGCCCGATGACCATATTTCGGTGGCGAAATTCAAGGAGAAATGCTGGGTGCAGGCGCAACACATCCAAAGATTTGAGTTTCCAAAAATCACCGGCAACGAACGCGAGGCCTTTGCGATTGTTCATGTCATCACCAAAGAGAACAAGGTGATCCGGAATGTCGAGTATTTTAATTTCGCCAACGGGAAAATAAAATCCATCGAAGTGTTTTTTGGAGGCAATGGGCAGGGTTTTCCTACAAATGACAAACAACCTTGATCCTGGCGGTCGCTGCCACCTTGATCCCAAAGCAACCTTTCCTATCTTGGGCGGTCCATGACCATAAATCCATGACCAACGCCCGGGAAACCTTTATCGATAACATCCGCATCGCTTTAACCGTGCTGGTGATCCTGCACCACACTGCCATCACCTACGGGGGACCGGGGGGATGGTATTATTCTGAACCCGCGGACGGCCTGGTGTCGGGGCTATTGCTCACCGTCTTTGTCTCCACGAACCAGGCATTCTTCATGGGATTCTTTTTCCTGTTGTCGTCGTACTTCATTCCAGCGTCCTATGCACGCAAAGGCCGTTCTCGTTTTTTGCTGGACCGGTTGAAGCGATTGGGGATACCGATCATTTTTTATTCGCTGGTCATCACTCCCGTGATGATCTATATGCTGGTCCGGTTAAAGATGAATCAGCCGATCACCTGGTATGATGTATTTATCGACCGCGATGAATGGGTAAATATCGGCGTGCTCTGGTTTACGGCTGCGTTGTTGCTTTTTACTCTGGTGTATGCGATAAGCTCACCGCCCGTCGCACACAAAGCGGACAAACCAAAATCCCTGCCCGGCAATCTCACCATTTTTCTGTTGGCCTTGGGTCTGGGCCTCGTCTCTTTCGCGGTGCGCATCGTTTTCCCTATCGGCTGGACGCTCGATCCGGTGGGGTTTCAGTTTGCTCATTTTCCACAATATATCGCCCTGTTCATCGTGGGGATTCTTGCCTACCGGCATCACTGGCTCTCGTCCGTCTCCTACCCACAGGGCAAGTTTTGGTTGAGGGTTGCCTTGCTGCTGATCGTGGTGGGCTTCCCGTGTATCTATTTGCTGAAAGTCGTCACCCATAGCGAGCTCGATGCCTTTCTGGGTGGGCTCACGGTGCAGTCGTTCGTCAACGCCGTGTGGGAACAACTGCTGGGCATCTCGTTGATCATGGCTTGGCTGGGCATCGCCCGGCAAAGGTGGAATGAACAGGGCACGATGACAAAAGAATTTTCGAGAAGCGCTTATGCCGTTTATATCATTCATCCTATGGTGTTGTTGCTGGTTTCGCTGTTGTTGAAAGATGTGCACCTGCCATCGCTGCTAAAGTTTTTGATCACGGGGGGAATTTCTGTGAGTGTGAGTTTTGCGGTGGGGTCGTTGCTGGTGAGGATCCCAGTGGCGAAGGATGTTATTTGATAAGAATACATACGACCCGTACAATATTTTCCTCTCCTGTGATCTTCCCTCCGGAGCAATCTTCCTTTAGATTGTGATGCGTAGCTGATCTTGTTGGTGAAGAACACCAACAAGGGCGAGAGGGCGATGGGTCTTATTTAATGAAAATGAGTTCGACCTGTACAACATTTTACCTCTTCCGCTGGTCTTCCCCTCAAGAACTATCTTTGTCTTGTGTGATTTGGCTGAATCGTATTAAAATCAAAATGGATCGCGTATGGATTTGTTTGATTGTGTTTTTAGTTGCGTTGGGTACGGGTGATACCTATGAGGACTAATTAAGCGTGTGACCGGTAGCTAACTTTGTTGGTAAAGAACACCAACAAAGGCGGGTAAAGTCTTTTGTGATTTGGCCGGATCGTATTAGAATCAAAATGGATCGGGTATGGATTTCTTTGATTGTATTTTTAGTGGCGTTGGGTACGCGTGATACGTATGAGGACTAACTAAGCGTGTGACCGGTAGCTAACCTTGTTGGTGAAGAACACCAACAAGGGCGGCTGGCGCGAATAACACCAACCAGGCTATTCATACTTTAACATTTTGGCCGGTGAGAGGAGTGCCGCTTTTAGCGTTTGATAGAATACACACAGAAATGCGATCACTGTGATGGAGGCGCCCGAAATAATGAACATCATGGGACTTGTGGAAACCCGGTAGGGGAAGGATTGGAGCCAGATTTCTGTGGCCCACCAACTCAATGGCCAGGCCAGAAGACAGGCAATCACTACCGGAATCATGAATCCTTGCAGTAACAGCACAACAATACCTGCAATGCTGGATCCAAGAACTTTGCGGATCCCGATTTCTTTCGCGCGGGCGGTCGTCACATGAGATGCGAGCCCCAAAAGGCCAAGCGATGCAATGAAAATGGCGAGGCCCGTGAACAAGGTGAAAACTTTTCCGAAGCGATTGTCTTTGTCGTATTGCCGGTTGTAGAACTGATCGAGGAAGAAATAGTCCAAGGGTGTTTCCGGGAAGGAAGTTTTCCAGGGATTTTCGATGGCTGTTAAAATACGCGGCGCATCCATGGACTCCACTTTGATCGCATAAAATCTCGCCGCCGGCCGCAGCATAAAGGCCATGGGCAACAATTCACTTTTTAGTGACATCTGGTGATAGTCCTCGACGACACCAACGATCTCCAGCGTGTCTCCCTGTTGGGAAACTTTCTCGCCAACGGCGTCGGCCGGATTTTTAAATTGCAATGTCTCCGTCAACTTTCTGTTCACCAGGAGCCGCTTTTCGTCGCCAGGGTAGTCTTTGCTGAAATTTCTGCCCGCAATGATCTTCACGCCGAACGCCGCGATGAAGTCATAGTCGATCGCTACGTGAGACACCATGGTGAAGTCTGCCGGTCCTTCTGCAAATCGTTTGATCCCTCCCGTCCAGTAGATCTCCACCCCTGGGATATTGGTCGACGAAGTGAAACTTTTTACTCCGGGTATCTGGGTAACTTCGTTCCCGAAGACCTCCAGGTGTTGTTGATACAGGGAGTCGACGTTTCCGGGACCTTTCAGAACAATCGTGTTGTCGATGGAGATACCCAGTTTGCTGGACTTCATATATTCCAATTGCCGGTAGACGAGCACAGCGCCACAAATCAAAAATACCGAGGTGGCAAATTGAAAAACCACCAATGCTTTCCGCAACAAATTTCCTCCCGGCGACTTTACACTCTTCCCCTTCAACACCGCGATGGGCTTAAAGGACGACATGACGAGAGCGGGATAAAAACCTGAAAGGATCACGCCGCCAACCACCACCCCCAAGACCTGGATCCAGAAATCGGTCCTGCTGAGAAAATCCATAGGAATCTGCCAACCGGAAAGCTTTGAAAACGCCGGCCAGCAAAACACCACCAACGCCATCGCCAGGACCAGCGCCACCAGATTCAGCAGGAAGGATTCCACATAAAACTGGATGATCAATTGCGATCGCAGGGCGCCGATAACCTTCCGGACACCCACCTCGTTCGCCCGGCTAAAGGAGCGGGCCGTGGTGAGGTTGATATAATTAATTCCGGCAATGATCAATATGAAGAAGGCGATGGTTTCCAGCGCTTGAATGGAATCGCCATCGCGCTGATCGTTGGGATTTGCTTCATAAAGTAAATTCGAATAAAGATGGATGTCGGTTAACGGCCTTAGAATGAATTCCTGTTTCCCCTCTCCCCAATCGACTTTTCTTTCTGACAAAAGATAGCTATCCCATTTCGCTTGCAACGCTTTTACGTCGGTGCCGGGTTTTAGCAAAACGTAGGTATAGAAGTCGTACCAGCCCCAGGAAGTTTGATAGTGATCGGAGTAGTGTTCTTTCAGCGTTTGATAGGACAGCAGGAGATCAAACCGGATGTGCGAGTTCTCCGGAACATTCGCCATGATTCCGGTCACTTCAAAATTTTCCTCTCCCGCATAGGTTATGGTTTTTCCCAACGGGTCTTCGTCTCCAAAGTATTTTCTCGCCGCCTGTTCCGACAAAACAATTTTACGGGGACCCTGCAATGCCGTTTTCTCATCGCCGCGGATCAACCGAAAATCAAACACCTTGAAAAGCGCCGGATCGGCATAAGGCACTTTCTCTTCCTGAAACGAAATGGTTCCCCGCGTTGGACTATGGTAGGTCATCAATCCGCCCACGGGATAGAGCCGGGTGAAGGCTTCCACTTCCGGGAAATTATTCTTCAGCGCGGGGCCAACAGCAGGCACCGCTACAGCGCTCTCGAAATCCAGCCGGCCGTTTTTCCAGGAATTGTATTGAATCCGGTAGATATCCTTTGCCCGCGAATGGAAGGCATCAAAACTCCGTTCGTACTTAACATATTGAAAGATGAGCAAACTGGCCGTCAGGCCTAACGAGAGGCCAGCTACATTCAAGCTTGTAAATGCCTTTTGGGAACGAAAATTCCGGAAGGCGACGCGGATGTAACTAGCGATCATAGGCAAAGTCAATTAGCGTTGAGATACGATTGTCGCGAAAAAAAAGAAACTTGTAGCCAGAGGAAATGAAACAGGCAAAAACCTTCTATATGGCAGCTTCCCTGGTTGTGACGTCTTGTAACTAAATTAGCTAACGATCATCAGAGACCCAAAAATTTCTTTGGATTTAGCAATCTACGGCTGTTTCCCCAAAAGAGATCTTATAGCAATACTATTGTATTAGGCGAATGCCGATATTGTAAAGCGCCCCGGGGGCTTGATGACTCGTCTGCCTCTCGCTATGCCGGATTCTTTGCTTGACGGGATGCTCTGACCTGTAGCAGCATGTCGAGTTTGTCGATATATCCCTTTCTCGCTTTTTTATGTATCGACGGCAAATCTTCGCCCTGATAATAGTCGATCAGTTCATCCAATTGAACATCGGTCAGCGTGTCAACGTCCTTGAATCGCAGGCTTTCATCAAAAAATTCTTCACGATTTTGGTTTTCATATTCGACGGATGTCTCCCTGGCCGGGAGGTTGTCGAGTGTTACGACCTTGTATCCTTTTGGCAACGAAATCAATCCCCTCAGCTCCAAGTAGGCTTCGACCACAGCTTCATCGATCGCGATGGCCCCGGAACCCGCCCAGTGTCTGTCTCCACCTCTTTTTTTCACGCCCGAAATCCAGTATTGTTCCCCGGTCTCCAAATCAAAATAGTTTCCTTCGCTCCCGGCCGGTCCCTTTTTAAATACCCGGCCATTGAAATAAAGCGTAAGGCCTGTCCGGTTATACTGGCCCTGTCCGATCCAGGCAGGACCGTTATCGTTGTAGCCTGACTTTAATTCAACATAAGTAAGTTCAGTTCTCATCGTCTAGTCCTGGTCCAAATGGGTTGATGATTTGTATTAATAGCGTTCCAAGATAATCGATTTGGGTGAAATCTCTCTTGAAAAAAAACGGATCAACTATCGTGTAACTCAAAAGTTACACGATATGAAACGCGACATCCATGCTGGGCTCACCATGTGATCCGCAGGTTTACAGAAATTTTAACCGAACGCACCCATGCCCACCTATAGCACCGACCCCTTCTACGCGTTGGCCGATCCCAACCGGCGCGTCATTCTGATGCTCATGCGCAAAGAGAAGCGAAGTATCAACACCCTGGCCACCCATTTTGAGGTGAGCCGCCCCGCCGTTTCCAAGCACATCAAAGTGTTACACGAGGCCGGCTTTCTCCATTATGAAGACGTGGGCCGCGAGCGTTTCTGCGGGCTCAATCCCGACGGCTTCAACGGCGTGAAAGAGTGGGAAAAGAGAAAGCGCACCTGGAAGCCCGGGGGATCGCGGTAGAAGAAATTGAAAAAACGCCGTGGGGAAGATTTGCCGCCGTGAAGGATCCCGACGGCAATGGATGGAGCCTGCATCAGGCATGATACCGTCGATTACCAATGGAGTGGAATTGTATTACCGTCGAACCCGGATCTCCGGGTTCTTTTATTTATCGCGACTTCCAATTGTGATCTCCCGCTTGAGGGGCTTATTCCCGGCAACGGCGGAACAACAAGAAAATAAGGCTCGCGACATTAGCAGTAAAAATTTCATCTCTCCCCTACCACTGAAACGATTTTATAGTACATTGAACCGCGTTTTTTGTTTGGCCATGTTATCGTCATCGTTTTGAATGGCCTTTTCGCGCATTTCTCTAACACCCTCTTTGGCGATACCATCCCTTATCACATCCGATCTGTTTTGACATTGTCTTGAGAATGGCCAGACCATTTTTTTGAATCCCTCCTCCGTTCATTTTCAACTGCCGTGGCAGAACGGTCGGCTCCCTATGCATTCGATAAAGTGATCCCTGGAGCCCTTAACTATATCATCGTATGAAAAAACTAATCTGCTACCGTTTCCTGTCCCTGCTGTTGGCTGGCATGCTCGTGTTTTCCACATGTCAGAAAGATGAAGACAAACCCCTTATCGTGCTGGTGTCGCCCGACAGCGGCCGGGTAGGCGACGCCGTTGTGATCTCGGGGTTGTTGCTCGGGCAAGCCACGCGCGTTGTCTTCGGCACAGCGGAGGGCGTGGTGATCGCAGCCGAAAGCAAAGCCATTTTCACGCAAGTGCCCGCCGGTTTGCCGGCAGGAAAAGTGAGTGTGACCGTCGAAACCAACGGTGGTCTCTCAAACCCACTGGAGTTCACCGTCATGCCTTCTGTTCCCGAGATCACGACGATCGCGCCCCTTAAAGGATCGCCCGGCATGCGTGTGATGTTGACGGGGCTATATTTTTCAGACACAAAAGAAGTTTCCCTCGGTGATCAAAAGATCACGGCGTTCGAGGTTTCCTCCGATACACAACTGGTGATCAAAATTCCGGGCAACAGTACGCTGGGAGAAAAGGACCTCACCGTGACCACTCCGGGTGGTGTATCAAAACCTGCAACCTTCACGGTAGTATCTCCCCCATTCATCACGTCCTTTTCCCCGCCGGCCGGCCTCACCGGGAAACACATCCTCATTTCAGGCGCAAATCTGAGCGGGATCACGGCAGTCTATTTTCAGGATGCGGCCGCCGCATTTGAAGTGAAGAGCGCCGCGTTGATCGACGCTATAGTGCCCGCGACTGCCGCCACCGGAAAATTGAAAGTGGTTGGCGAAGGAGGGGAAGCCCTCAGCGCCACCGATTTTGTAGTGGAAGGCGCGCCGTCGATCGCTTCCTTCACGCCGGCGAGCGGAACCTTTACCACGGAAGTGATCATCGACGGTGATAATTTTCTGCCGGATGCCAAGGTGAAATTCGGCACCATCTATGCCAGGACAACCTTCGTCAGCGAAAAGCGGTTGAAAGCAACGGTACCGGCAGGTGCCAGTTCCGGGCCGGTGGTTGTGGAAACGGCTGCCGGTGCGGGCCGGAGCGATGACACTTTTTTGGTTATCGCGGCTCCCTCGGTCGATCGCTTCTCGCCCATCATGGGCGTGGCCGGAAAAACGAAACTAACCATCAGCGGTGCCAATTTCAAAGACATCTCCTCGGTGAAGTTCAATGGCGCAGAAGCCGGCCAGGCCAACATCACCGTAAACTCCCTGACCTCCCTGGATGTGAGAGTTCCCGAACTGGCCACGACGGGAACCGTGACGGTGACCAACCCTTCGGGTACCGGCGTCTCTGCCTCGATCTTCACCGTTGTCGATCCATCTTCCGCCCTGACGTTTTCGCCCGACAAAGGTGCGGTCGGGGCATCGATCACCGTTACCGGTTTTGGTTTTGACAATACGTCCGTCGTTCGCTTTAATGGGGTACAGGTGAGCCCGGGTGGGTTTGATTTGAATTCGGAAACATCCATCACGGTGCAGGTGCCTGCCAGTTCGACCACGGGGAAGATTTCCGTGACTACAGCAGGCCTCACTTTGAAGAGCACGCAAGATTTTACGGTCATCCAGGCACCCGTCATAAATAATTTCAGGCCAGCCTCCGGCCCGGTAGGCACTCAAGTCGTCGTGAGCGGTTCTAATTTCGACAACGCAACGGTCAGGTTGAACGGCGTGACGATCGACCGTGCCGATATAACTTCTAATACTAATACGATTTCATTTCATGTGCCCTCTGGTGCAAGCACAGGACCAATCGCAATAGAGACTGTGGCAGGCGTTGTTTTCACAGGAAATTTCACCGTTGTTCCACCCCCTCAAATCACTTCCTTCAACCCGCTATCGGGGGCCGTCGGATCGACGGTCACCATCTCCGGTTCCAATTTTGACAACGCGTCGTCTGTGCAGTTCAATGGAACGGAAGTTGGCAATCTGAATTTTCAGGTGATCTCTCCCTACGCTATCGCTGCAAAAGTCCCTGTGGGTGCAACCACCGGTGTCATCACGGTCACGACGCCGGCGGGATCGTGCACGAGCTCCAATAACTTCACCGTGGCACCCGTGGTGAATTCTTTTTCACCGCCTTCAGGACCTGCTGGCACCGTGGTCGCCGTTAGCGGGAACAACTTTGAAAACATCACCGACGTCTTTTTCAACGGCATCAAGGCAAAGACGTTCACGATGAAGTCGACTACGTCTCTTGAAGCCACCGTTCCCGCCAGTGCGGGTGCCGGGCTCATCACCGTAGTGAGCGCGATTGGCTCGGGTTCTTCCGGTCACGCATTTACGATTACGCCTCTTGTCACCGCCGTTCGTCCCGCATCCGGCATGGTGGGCACGCCTGTGACCATTGATGGCTCTGATTTTACGGGCGTGAGCGACGTCACCTTTAATAACGTCAGGGCTAATTTCTCCATCACCAACGATACACAGATCGCTACCACCGTACCTCAAACGGCGACCTCGGGCTACCTCGCCGTCTCCAATAGCGCGGGTAGCTCCAATATTTATTTCACCGTTTCCCCAGCGCCCGCCCTAACGTCCGTCACGCCTTCTACCGCACAAGTCGGCTCGCATATTTTCCTTTTCGGCAGTAACCTGACGCAAGTAACCAACGTGGAGATCGGAGGAAAGAACGCACTGATCGTCAGCCAGCTCCCCAGCAAGATGGAAGTTGTTGTTCCTCAAGGAACGGGTTTGGGTAGAAAAAGCATCGTCGCGTATTTCTCGGTAGGATATTCCACGCTGTCACTTTACGTCGGTCGCTGATCGATTTTTTTGATGCGATCCGACATGGAGCGATAGCAGAAATTCAGACCGGCTGAAGAATAAAGGGGTCAAAATTTCTGACGCGAAAAGCGTTGGATTTATTTGCCAATACAGTTCAATGCCATCGAGGCCGTGAACGTGGTTTGATTGATCACCGTACAAGACATGAGCGAATGATTGAGGCTTACATCAACGCCCATCCAAGGCGGTATAAAATAAGTAGCCAAATGGCATCCTTTTGACATGGAGTGGGCCAGTCATCCAAACGAACCTGTGCTCGTCTCCATCGAAACGCAGCCCCAAAATCACCACAAAACTCATTTATTCCTCTTCACCGGAATCTTTCCCCGTGCCTTAACGTTTACCCGCTTTAAATAACCACTCCTAAATCAACACCGGGAACACTTTCTGTTCCTATCTTTCGCCCTTCAAAATCCATACGCGCATGACTGAAAAGACAGCCTCCAACCAAAAGCTCTTCCTGCTGGGCATGATCCTGAGCATGACTTGCTGGGGTTTCAGTTGGACTTCGGGGAAGATCCTTTCCATGTATGCTTCCCCGCTGACCATTTCCTTCTACCGGTTTGCCCTAACGTTCGTGTCGTTGATCCTCATTTTGTGGATCTCCAAAACATCGCTGCGCATCAGCAAGAAAGGGCTACCCGATATGTTGCTGGCGTCGTTGCTTATCTCATTATATACTTTTCTTTTCTTTAAAGGACTCACCGTAGGCAAAGCGGGTGCCGGTGGCATCCTGGTGACGGTGCTCAACCCGATCATTTCATATTGTATGATGCTGGTGATCGCCCGGCGCAAACCCACGCGCCAGGAATTCTGGGGGCTCGCCCTGGGCATCTCGGCCGGCGCCATCCTGTTGAAGATCTTTACGGACGGTTCCGCACTTTTTAGTGCCGGCAACATTTACTTTTTGCTGGCTTCGCTTTCATGGGCCTTGCTGAGTTTGGTCACCGCCCGGGCCTCGCGTTATGGCTCGCCCGCCACCTTCAGTTGCTGGATGTATGCGGTGAGCACAGTGATGATGTTCTTTTTTTCGGGCCCTGCGGCTTCCGCTGCATTGCTTAGCAAAGGAGACGGCGTCTTCTGGGGCAACCTGTTTTTTAGCGCGACCATTACCACCTCCATCGCCACGACCTTCTACTTTGTGGCCACATCCAAAATCGGTGCAAGCAAGGCCAGCAGCTTCATCTTCCTCGTTCCTTTTTCGGCGGCCCTCGGCTCCTGGATCTTCCTGGACGAAGTTCCTCAGATCCATTCGATCGTGGGTGGCTTGCTGGGTATCGCGGCGGTATATATCCTCAATAAAAAGAAAGAAGCTGCGGCTGTGCCGGATCAAGCTGCAGTAAAGCTCTCTACGGTCGAAGAGAAAAACTAAAAAAATAGCGGACGCCGCTATCGACCATCGGCCTATGCTTCTTTTTCATAGAGTTTCAAACCGCGCACCAGCCGGTCAATCGTTTTTGCCATGCGGCTGATCCTGGTCTCTTCCCGCTTGGCCGAATACACCCAGGAAATGTAGAACTTGCGTTCGCTTTCCGAGAGCGCGTTAAAGAATTTCAGCGCGGCCGGCTCATCTTTCAGGCAAAGCAACATTTCTTCCGGAACTTCCAGCGGCTCGTTGTCCGGATACAAGATCACGTGAACCTTGTCTCCTGCTTTCTTGCCGATCTGCTTACGGATCTCGGCCTTCACTGGCAAAAACAAATTGCCGTTGCCCATGGGCATCAGGTGGTATTTGCGTATTTCATAACCGTCGATGGTGCCCCGCACTTTCACCCAGCCGAATGGATTTTTTTTGTCTCTTCGTATTTCGGGAAGTCGCGCGTAGGTCCATCCGCCTTTGCCGTTGAATTTTTCGAGCAGGTATTTTTTATTTACGAGGGGTTTCATGCCGGTTGCCCATCACAGGGCAGTAAAACAAAAATAAGGTATTTCAACACATGCAGGCTCAGCGCTTTTCTTCTGGAATTCACGAGATGCCTCTCCCGACTCTTTCCAGGTTCGGACAAAGCGCTATATTGCCCCGCTAAATCTATTATTGTATGCACGAATTCGGCATGCGTCCGGACGGATTCAAAGCGATCCGAAAGCAGGGTATTATCCGCACAGGTTCCCTGTTCCTCGTTATCATCGCCATCGTTGCCATCTTGCCTGCCGTGATGTCGGACGCGCCGAACCGCTTTGACACGCTCCCGATTCTGATACCCCTTTTACTCGGCGTGATGGTATTCAGTATATCACTGTCGATGAAGCGGCTTAAGCCCGTTATAGAAAGCTTCCGGTTAAAAATCGATCATGAGAAAATCGTACGCGAGCGCCTTCACACTCCGGACTTGATTATTCCCTTCACGGATATTACGCGGATCACAAAAAACTATAACGGAAGTTTCACCATACAGGGACAAAGTAAATTGAATCCCATTGCCGTTCCCGCGCAAATAGAGCACCCGGATCAACTGGAAAAAATATTAAATGAAATACAACGTGTCGAGGTAAAGACCTCAAAGACCACGCTTCAACTGCTGGCGATACCCATTTCGCTTTCCGGTGTATTCCTCTATAGCGTTCACTATGTAACAACAAATGAAACCGCGCTTTTGACCAGCGACGTCCTGCTTTTCCTTATCCTGGCGGTGTCTCTTGTATTTATGCAACTGAATAAAAACATAGACATCCGGACAAAGCGGTTGGGTTGGTTTGTGCTACTGCCGCTGATCCAGGTTGGGCTTTCCGTCGCGCAACGACTTTTTTCCTGATGGATACCCGGCAGGTGCCGCAAAAAATCCTTTCTTTCCGCGCCTTTCCCCTGCCGGATGGCCTTGCGGACTTGATTTAGGTTGGTCGCCGCCCGCCACAAAGCGGGCACAAACCGGGGGGTTGTGGTTATACCTGTAATTGCTTAATATTATCCTCCGAAATCCCTTAACCCAAAGCCTCGCAGCTCTTTACGTCCATGGCCCCGGCAAGAAAATATTTGAGTATCCTCTTCCTGTTCCTGATGGGATTGAATACCGTGGGGTATTATTCTTTTTTGGTGATGGTGCGCAACCAACTCACCAGCCGCGTCACCGAAAAACTGCAGTCGGGTTATAACGAACCGGGGGCCCAGATGATCATCAAGATGCCGCTCTCCATTCCCTATGGAGCCGACTCGCACGAGTATGAACCCATCCACGGGGCGATCTCCTTTGAGGGCACGGTTTACCAACTTGTTAAACAGCGATTGTACAAAGACACCCTCTATGTGGTATGCATACGCGACTACAAAACCACGGAGGCCAGCAACCAGATCAAAGATTTTTCAAAGTCGTTTGCCAGTGAGAGCAAACAACCGCAGAGCTCCGGCATCAAGCTGGTGATCTCTTCGGCGAAATACTGTTTCGCAAAAGCAAATTCCATCGAGCCGTCCAACACGGGATGGGCCATCGATTGTACTTTCGCAGAGGTGGCCAATCGCTATCACTACGACTCCAACCCACCCATTTTTCACCCACCAAAATCAGTCGCCTGATTTTTTCTCCGCGTCCATTTCGTAAAGCCTGACCGTTGTCTTGTTTTTTATAAGACATCACGCCACGCTGACTGTGAACGTGTGACACACTTTCCTTTTCTTCATTATTATTTTCGCAATGAAAAAATTACTACTCCTGGTGTGCACGATGGCATGCCTGCTTTCCTGTACATCGCATAACGACTATCAAGCCAACGTGCAAAACCCTGACCGTTTGCATCGTTCGGTTAAAAAGATCACGGATATTATTGTTCACGACATCTTCTCGCCGCCGGTAGCCAGCCGCATTTACGCCTACACCAGCGTGGCCGCCTATGAAGCAGCCCGCCACCAGGATTCAACCCTGGTGTCGATGGCCGGCCAATTGCATGGACTGGAGCCCGTGCCTCAACCGCAAGCCGGTCAAACCTACTGCTATCCCCTGGCCTCCGTACAGGCCCTCTTGCTGACGGGAAGAGCGCTTATTTTTTCGGAAGACAAGCTCGACGAATATCATAAAGCCCTTCTCGAAGAATACCACCAGTCGGGAATGCCCGAAGATGTTTACCAGCGTTCGATCGACTATGGCGCCAAGGTGTCGGAGCATATCCTGAAGTGGGCGTCGAAGGACAACTACAAACAGACGCGTTCGTTCCCGAAATACTCGATCCAGGACAGCGAGTCTACCTGGAAGCCCACGCCGCCGGCCTACATGGATGCCGTTGAGCCGCATTGGAAAAAGATCCGCACGTTTGTGATCGATTCGGCTTCCCAATTCAAAGGGGTGCCGCCGCCGGCCTTCTCGAAAGACAAGAACAGCGAGTTCTATAAATTGGCCATCGAAGTATACGAGACCGGCAAGCACCTGACAGACGAACAAAAAGAGATTGCACGTTTCTGGGACTGCAATCCGTTTGTGATGAATGTGAAGGGCCACGTGATGTTTGCTACAAAAAAAATATCACCCGGTGGCCATTGGATGAACATCACGCACCTGGCCTGTCTGAAAGAACATACCGACGTTCCTCATGCCGCAGAAGCCTACGCCAAAGTAGCGCTGTCGTTGGCCGATGGATTTATTGCTTGCTGGGACGAAAAGTATCGTCACTTGCTGATCCGGCCCGAGACCTATATCAATTTGTATATTGAAGAGAGCTGGGTGCCGTTGTTGCAAACGCCGCCGTTCCCGGAATACCTGAGCGGCCACAGCGTGATCTCCAGCGCCGCGGCCACCGCCCTGACCGGCGTCTTCGGCGACAACTTTGCTTTTACCGACTCGACGGAAACCGAATTTGGCTTGACCACGCGCAGCTTCAAATCGTTCCGTGAAGCCGCCCTCGAAGCGGCGAGCAGCCGGCTGTACGGTGGCATCCACTACCGGCCGGCCAATGAAAAAGGTGTGGTGATGGGAACGTCGCTCGGGGAGTTTATCAACCGCCGGTTGAGAACCCGCAACACGGCCGTGGCATCAAATCAATGATCATGAAAACAACGTCGCATTCCTTGCATTACATTCTCCGCCTGGCCTGCGCCATGTGTTTTATCGGTCATGGCGCATTCGGCATTATCACGAAGGCGGTGTGGTGCAATTATTTTGGTGTGTTTGGGATCGGTCAGGATATGGCCTATCAACTCATGCCCGTAGTGGGCGTCATGGATATTACTTTCGGGACGATCCTGTTGGTCTATCCGCTGCGTATAGCCGCAGGGTGGCTTGTGTTCTGGGGGTTGTTCACGGCCCTGTTGCGCCCGCTGTCGGGGGAATCCTTTGGTGAATTTTTTGAGCGCGCCGGAAACTACGGTGCGCCACTCATCCTTCTCCTGGTCAGTAGCGCGAGCGGGCTGCCACTGAAAGGCTGGTTCCAAAAACTTGAGCCCCGCAAAATCGATGACGAACAACAATGGAGAACCATTACGATGGGTCTGCAACTCATTGCCTTTGCGTTGTTGGCCGGACATGGGTGGTTGAACCTGATCGGTAAAGCCGGCCTGTTAAAGCAATACGAGGCATTGGGTTTTAGCGACCCGCTCCAGGTGGCACACCGCATCGGGTTGATCGAAGTGGGTGGCGCAGTGCTCCTGCTAGTGAAGCCCTTCCGGCAGATCGTGTTGTTGCTTTTCCTCTGGAAGATGGCGAGCGAATTGTTTTATCCATCCTATGAAATATGGGAATGGGTGGAACGCGGGGGAAGTTATGGTGTGCTGCTCGGATTGTGGCTGGTCTTGCGTGAGCGAAACTACACGATCTTCCACTACTTTACCTCCACCCCGCTGGCCAGCGCGAAATGAACGGCTCGCAACGCCGGGTTAGGCTGGAGATTCGCCTTCCTAACCCGGCACGCGCGGCCGGAAATGTTTTTAGAGTTCCAGATAGATTTCCGTTTGAATGATCCCCTCCTCGAACGTAACAATTTGAATCCCTGCGTTAGATTTAAGCTGCAGACTATGCTGGCCGATATACTCAAACAACGCCGCATAGCCGTCGCTAATGGCTTGGGTTGGGTCGCCGGAAACTTTGGTATATAAAAATGAGCCCTTCAGTTCCAGTATAGACAACGTCCCGGTTAGAATGGCTTGATCGTGCTCCGTAAAAACGCCCTGGAAACTCCGGAGATCCTCAGGCTTTTTTTCAGCCGGATGGTCGTAGTAGATGCCCAGCACCTTATTGGGTATCCATTTCACCGATAGGGCGTCCAACAGGGCTTGCACTTCTTTTATGTATGCAAAAGATTGGCTGTAGTCGCCCGTAAAGGTTTTGCCCACGGCCTTTATGGGATTGACAATTGAAATTTGCCGTACGGAAATGTTGCTCATCGTGATCATGGGTTTGCGATTTGAAATATTTTGAGCAAGAAGCCGGCGAATTGGTCCGGAATCGACCGGTCTCATAAGATTGGACGTCTTATGGACGCAAAAATTTACGCGGGCAGACGCGAGGATGGATCTATGGCTGGCGTTTACTTTCTTTGAACTCGGTGGGCGTGTGACCCGTGACCTTTTTAAAGATCAGGTTGAAGGACGATTTGCTATTGAAGCCCACATCCAGGGCAATGCCGAGCAGGGACAAATTGCGGTATTGGCCGTCGTTCATCCGTCTAATAAATTCCTGTACGCGTTTTTCATTTATAAACTCCGCGAAGGATTTGCCGCACCGCTCATTGATGAGTTTAGAGAGCTGGTGTGGAGGGATGCCAATCCTGCGGCCACGTCGGTCAGCTTCAATGCCGGGTCGAGAAATAGTTTCTCATTGTCGGTCAGGTCATACAATTTTGCGAGGTAGCGGGCCTGGTCTTCGTCGGAAACGTGCTTTGCGTTTTGATACTTCTTTAGAAAATCGGGGTTAACCAGTTCCGGGTTCAGGATCAGGCGGAAACCAAGCATGTAGAGAATGGCCGAGGATGCCAGGGTGTAGATGTAGTTGGCCCCCGGTATAAATCTCCCCTTCACGACCAGGTAAACCAGCAAGATGATGATGCAGGCTACATAAGACATAAAGAAAACCAAAAGCGTATTCAGCCAATGAATCCTTTCGTCAACCGGCACCACATACGGAACGTCCTCCAACAGCGTTTTCGCTTTGCTGATCTCGATCATGGCAACGGCGAAATAGACAACGGTGATCACGATCTGCACGATATTGAAGAGCACATCGGCCGGTCGAAACGCGAGGCGGCCGCTGAGCAGGGTGTCTACAAAGGCAATCTTGGCCTGGGTATCCATGACGTACAGCGGGACGTTCAGGACCAGGTGAAACAGGTATGGAACAAAGTGAAGTGCATAAACCCAGCGCCAGGTAAATCCGGGATCGGTCATGGTCTTCGCATACAAAAAATAGAGCGGCCCCAACAGGAGCAGCATACCGAACGACATTCCAAAAACTTTTGGAACGGATTGATACAACCCGGACGCCAGCAGAAAAAAATCGGCATTCGTAATGACGGCGACCAGGATGACACCTGCGATCAGCCAGGTGCCCAGCGTTCTCTTTGCGCGTTTCAAAACCATCAGCACCATCAAAAAGATGCCATGGGCAATGGTGATTCCAAATAAGTACGACCAGACCATAAGATATTGCCGACAGTTTTCAGCGCAGGACCCTTTGCAAATTGCAAACTATTTAGAGTTTTTCAAGGACAGCCTACCCTGCACATCAATGGCATGGCTCAAAGTTCCTAACCGATTGACCGTATTCACCCATCTTTTTTCCGCTGGTCACACCGATTTTTAACGCCTCCCCGTGCGTCCCAACTGACATGAAAGGAATCGTCCCGGGGCCGTCTTTTCAAGGAAGATTTTTTTGCTGCGGGTTTAGGATGGAGCGCGCCTATCGCGAAAAAATGATGGTCGTGTTTTTTGACCTATTTATAGATGGAATGACCGGGTATGTCTAATACCGTGTAGCCTTATTAAGCCCTGGTCCGTTTGTTGAGTCAAAGAGGGTATAAACAAAACAACAAATGATTATGAAAAAGAGCCTAATGCTGGCAATTGTGATGATGACGAGTACGATCATTTTTGCACAACACGCCAAAAGTTCACACAAAGGACATACCGACCGGTTCGAAAAAATGAAAACCGATCTGGCGTTGACCGACGCGCAGTATGCCTCGATCAAAAGCATCGACACCAAGTACAACAACAAGCGCGACGCCCTGAAGAACGATTCTGCACAAACGCGCGAAGCCAAAGGCGCCGCTTTCAAAACGATGCGCACCGATGAAGAAAACGAGATCGCGGCGTTGCTCACTCCCGACCAAAAAACAAAATGGGACAAGCTTAAGACCGAACACGGCGAAAAACGGAAGGAACATTTCCAAAAGATCTCCGAACAACGCGAAGCCAAGTTGAAAACCACGCTCGGGTTGTCTGACGACCAGTCGCAAAAAATGAAGGCGGTCAATCAGCAGTTCATGGAAAAATTCGGCGCCCTGCGCAAGAGCGACACGAAAGACAAAGCCGCTTTTGAGAAATTGAAAACCGATCATGAGGCTGCTATCAAGGGCATTCTCACGCCGGAGCAGTTTCAGAAGTGGACCACCATGCGGGCCGATATGCGGAAGAAACATGGACATGAGCATGGCCATATGCAGAAAGGCTAAGAGCAACGAATGTCAAATTAATGAAAGGCCCCGTTAAAAAGCGGGGCCTTACTTTTCTGAGGCGTTTGAAATTGGTCTTTAGTGCTGCTCCCTGGGTTTATTTGACCGGGGACCGATTTTTATTCCACAAGAAGCAAAAAATGGATCCAGGAGACTCATTTTATACTTACAGTCATCTCCAAACTTAAATTCGGTCGGCCCTGTGTGATAATTCAAGCATTCAAAACAAACATCGGCACGTTCGAATTCTTTGCCTGCCGCATCTACGAAAACAATAGCATTTCTAGGCTGAAAGCAACCTACGCCCTCGATCCTCCAAATCTCTCCCTTATAAAAATTATTAAACAACAGATCCGTCAGAGAATCAATCTGAATTTTACTTAAAACGATGCGCTCAAGATCGGGGGTACCCTCTTTTTTTGCCATAAAATCCAGTTCATATGATGTTAGGACCACCTGCGCCGCCACGTTAAAGGGATAATTTTTCATACGTTCCTTCGCGGAGAATTTCGGTCTGTAGTAACATCGGTAATTATCCGGATCATCCTTGCGTTCAGCTCGCTTCATCTTGTCCTGCCCGAAACAATTTGCAACAAGGAATACCGCAGCTATCCAAAAGAACACGCCAGCAGACCGTATAGTCATTCTTACCAACAGATTTTATATGCCAAAGATAGGAAAAGTAAAATTGGCATAATATCGCGCGCCATAGATGATCAATTGGTAATCCTGGTTTTATTTTCCAACAATACATTATATCCACCTTTGTTCAACTCATTAAGGATGAAACCTGGACTTGTATTTGTCATCTTTCTCCTTGCCTCCGCCAGCGCGTTTTGCCAATCTGCGGATACCGCGCCATCGACATCAAAAAAAATCAAGATCCTTTCGTGGAACATCTACATGCTTCCCGGCATTGTGAAAGTGAAGGGGCGCGAAGCCCGCGCGGCGGCGATCGGGAAAATTCTCAGTCAGAGCGACTATGATATTATTGTGTTCCAGGAGGCGTTCCACCAGCAGGCACGTCATCAGATCCATCGCTACCTCGACGCCGTTTATCCTTACCAGGCCGGGCCGGCCAACCGGAAACTACTTTCGTGCAGGACCAATAGCGGACTGTGGATCTTTAGTAAATATCCCATTACCGGTTCGCATGCGATCATTTTCAAGAACCGTTCAGGCATCGATGCATTTTCGCGGAAGGGCGGGCTACTCGCGGAGATCACCGTCGACCATCATCCGATTCAAATTGTAGGCACACACCTGCAAAGCTCGGGGCGCGATTGGATCCGGCATAGCCAGTGTGTTGAGTTTTATCATAAACTGCTGAAAGAATACGGCCGGCCCTATGTTCCTCAAATTATTTGTGGCGATTTCAACATCAACAAGAAGAACGAGGACGGCTATGGCCAGATGTTGCAAATACTGAAAGCTTCGGATGGCGAATTGTCGGGCAGCAATTTTTATTCATTCGATCCTTTGGAAAATGATTTGAAGAACAACGAAGGCGACCCGCCCCACCTGATCGACTATGTGTTGCTGCGCAACAATGAACAAGGCACGGTCACCTTTCTGAAGCGGGAGATCAAAACCATCCGTAAGCAATGGTGCCCGAAACACGCCGACCTTTCGGACCATTTTGCCCTGGAGGCCGAACTTTTGCTGGAGGACGGGAACCTGGTGCGGAAGTAATGATCAGGCGATCACATCTTTTTTAACTTTCCGGAACCCGTGGCCGTCAGGCGCACGATAGGGGGATTGCCCTTGTAGTTTACATCACCGATGGAATTGATGAACACATTGATCACTTGCGTGGCGTTCACATCGGTTTCAAATATGTTGGTGGAGTTCACGTAGGTGCTATCGGTCACCAGGTCGAAGGCCTCCACGCTGGTGGCGTTCACGTTGGCCACGTTGAAGAACGCCGCCGTGCCCGAAAATTTATACTTGCCCGTGTTGAGGGCGCTGAGGCCAAGGTAGTGGTTGATCTGGATATTTTGGAGGTTGGCGCTGCCGGCATGAATGTACATCACGAGCGTGTCGGCTACCAGGGGCGATGGGTTTTCTACGGTACAGGCATTGCAAGAGAGCAGGTTCAGGTTTCGGATGGCCACCGTCACCACGCCACCCGCCGCGTTGATGCTCAGCACACCGCCTGAAACATTGTACATCGATTCGCTGAGCGAAGTGGAGATCACCTGGTTTGTTGCGCCCGAAACCAATTTGAATTTGACCCCACCGTTGGACTGAATGGCGTTGAAGGGGCCCAGCCCTTTCGGTGCAAATTCCTGGGGATCGCCACAGCCCATGATGACCACGCCACTGAGGGCCGCAAAAACAAAAAAGACAATACGGTTCATATGGCTTGTGAATCGGTTATGCCGCCGGCATGTAACCCGCTTGAATCCATCCTAAACCGGCCTTTTCACTTGAGAATATAACAAATTCTTACATGCGTTTCCCCACGGAGCACTATATTGCCTTGAGGGCCTGAAACTACCCGGAATCCAAGGTCCGACCCTAATTCAAGACCGCATGAACAAAAGACACGTCCTCCTCCTGCTGTTGCCCTTCCTAACCACGATGGTGAGCGCCCAAAAGTCCGCGCCGCCCAAGCAGAAGAACATTATCTTCATTCTTGCCGACGATCATCGCTACGATGCCATGGGCTTCATGAAAAAAAACGACTGGGCCGAAACGCCCAACCTCGACCGGCTGGCGAGAGAGGGCAAGCATCTCAAAAACGCATTTGTATCGACCGCGCTTTGCTCGCCGAGCCGGGCCTCCATACTGACAGGGCAATATGCTCACAAGCACACCGTCGTAGACAATACCGCCCCCGAGCCCACCATCATTGAATACTTTCCACAACTGCTTCAAAAAGCAAACTATCAAACGGCCTTCTTTGGAAAGTGGCACATGGGCAACGACGACGACCATCCGCGCAAAGGCTTTCATCACTGGGAAGGGCTAAAGGGCCAGGGTGAATACTACAATCCCAGCCTGAACATCGACGGACAGCGGATCCAATTTAAAGATTCCACCTATGTAGCCGACCTATTGACCGATCACGCCATCGACTGGTTGAACAAGCGAAGCAAGGACAAACCCTTCTTTGTTTACTTGTCGCACAAGGGCGTGCATGCTCCCTTCCAGCCGGCCAAGCGGCACAACGACCGGTATAAAAACAAGCCCGTGCCCCTACCCCCATCCTACTCGCTCACGGCAACGGATGAATATAAAAAACACAACATCCCGGAATGGGTAAAAGAGCAGCGACACAGTTGGCATGGGGTGGACTATATGTATCACGGTCAAATCGATTTTGACACGTTCTACCGGAAGTATTTCGAAACGTTGCTCAGCGTCGACGAAAGCGTGGGCAAGGTGATGGACTATCTGAAAGCCAACGGCCTGGAAGAAAACACCATGGTGATCTACATGGGTGACAACGGATTTTCGTTTGGCGAACACGGCCTCATCGACAAACGGCATGCCTACGAGGAATCGATGCGCGTGCCGCTGCTGATAAAATATCCTGCCTTTGTTGCGGCCGGCTCCTCCACCGATGCCATGGTCCAGAATGTAGACATCGCTCCGACCCTGTTAGAGCTCGCCGGTATTCCGGTCCCCAAAGCCATGCAAGGCAAATCCTTTCTCGAAGTTTTGAAAGGGAATGCTACGCAGCACAAGGACCAAATTTTCTATGAATACTATTGGGAGTATGCCTTCCCCCAAACGCCCACGATGTTTTCCGTCCGCACCGAACAATACAAATACATCCACTACTATGGACTGTGGACGCAAAACGAGTTGTACGATTTGAAAAAAGATCCCAATGAAATGAACAATCTGATTGCCGATCCGGAATACCGCGAGCTCTCAAAACAGTTATCCACGCAATTGTTCGACTGGCTGGAGACTACCGGGGGCATGCAGATACCGTTGAAACGGAATGATGTGCCGAAGTTTGATAATAAAAATTCAAAGCAATACTAAAAAAGCATTTCGTTGTGCAAGGTTTGCACTAATTTTAGCGTTCACAGACTCATACGGAATGAACGCTATCCTGGAAAAAGCAACCTTCGATTTCTTAAAAAAACTTTCCGCCAACAACGACCGCGATTGGTTCAACGCGAACAAGCCGCAGTATGACCGGGTTAAAACAAATGTAGAGCAATTCATGGACGCGCTCATTGCTAAGATGAATACGCACGACCGGCTGGAAACGCTGTCGGTGAAGAAGAGTCTTTACCGGATCCACAATGATGTCAGGTTTGCCAAGGACAAGACACCTTACAATCCACGGTTCGCTGGTTATTTAAGACGGTCCAAGCCTCAGCTGCGGGGTGGGTATTACATCTGGATCGCCCCCGGTGTTACCCGGGTGGGCTGCGGATTTGCTTACCCCAACCCCGATGACTTGAGACGCATTCGTCTCGACATTTCGGCCAATCCCGGTGACTGGAGAAAGATGTTGCGCTCAAAAGCCATCACTTCCAATTTTGGTGAAATGATGGGAGAGCAAGTGAAAACAACACCGCGTGGTTTCTCTGCCGACGATCCGGCCGTCGATCTGTTGCGTTTTAAACAATATTGGTTCGAACGGCGCTTCACTGATCGCGAAGCATTGTCGCCCGATTTCTTGTTGCAGGTGAACAAAACGTTTAAAAGTATCCGGCCGTTTTTTGATTATATGAGCGATGTGTTGGGGACGGATTTAAATGGCGAACCGATACGCTAAGAATCCCCTCCTTTCTTCGTCACAAACGCGTGTATGGATTATCTTCAGGCCTTCGTATCACTCGCGACCGTCGATCTTTCTATTTTTCTCCAATCAAAATAGCCAAAGCAGGCCACGACAAAAAGAACGATGGTCAGCACTCCGTACAAGGGCAGCGACTTGTAAAACAGCAACGGAATGGCAAACGCATTGGAAATATTCAGCAGGATCCAGTTCTCCACTTTGCGCTTGGCCAGCAGCCACATCCCCGCCCAGGCCGTAGCACTTACCCAAGCATCCCAGGCCGGCACATTTGAAGGCGTGTACAGCTTCAGGACAAAATAAAGTAACACTCCTGCCCCGGCAACGATGGCAATCGTGATCTTCCAATCCGCGGCCGACGCATGCGTGATCCGCACGGGTGGCTCATTCTTTTTGGCGACCCAATACCACCAGCCGTAGATGCTCATGACGAGGTAGTACACATTTAAAAATGACTCGGCATACAGTTGTGCCTGGAAAAGGCCGTACACCGACAATATCGTAGCCCCAATGCCTGCGGGGTACAACCAGATCTTGTTTGCTTTTGCGAGCAACACCTCGGCGACACCCAAGATCAACACCGCCCACTGCGCTGCGTCTGCTTCCTTCAATTGTTGCTTAAAAAGGTCAAACCAGGCAAAAAGATCCATGAGAGATTATGAATTGATGCGGGCAAAAGTACGGTTTTATCGGGCTGGCTTTCTATAGTGCAGGGAAAAAATAACCGAGCAAAAAAAACGCATAGCTCCCCAAAAAACGGAGAGACTATGCGATGGGCTGAGTGAAATACTCGTGAATCTTTCTATTACATCGTTATGCTATTTTGCAAACACGGTCTTGAAACAATTCCAGGGCGTGTTCTCATCCTTGTTATATTTCGGATCGTCCTTTTTGGCGTAGTAGCCTTTCAGAAAACTCTCGGCATCCGACCAAACGGTCTGAACAATACCCTGGTAGTTCTCGCGTGTCTCTGGCGTGGCGTCTTTGCGGAAGGTAGCCATGTCGGCCACCTGGGCAACACCGACTTGTGGATTGCGCCACGGAGCGGTGGCTACACGCAATCCTTTCATGGCAAAGAGCACAGCCGTTTTGTCGGGGCGTTCATAGTGCCAGTCGCAGATCATGACGTCTTTGGGGATCATGTCGATAGCGCGGTAGGTGTTGTTGTAGCTCGCTTCCCACATGCCCATGCCGCTGGTCTTGCCATCGAGCAGTCGATCGCCCCAGATCCAGAGTTCGCGATTTTTTTGGGCCAGGTGATCGCGGAGCGTGCGCACTTCGCCCGCAAACAGTTCGGCCTTATCGCGGCCGCCACAGCGTGGGCATTTGTCGTCGCCAAGATAAAACACTTCATCCATGCCAGCGTGGAAGGCGTTGGTCTCGAAGGCATCGCAGATCTCGTCGATCAAAGAAAAGACCACGCCGTGAACCTCGGGATGGAGCGGGCAGTAGCTTTTGCAATAGAGGCCGTCGGCATTGGGCCATTCATATTTCTCGGGCATTTTCACATGGGGTGTTTCATCAAACTGCGGGTAGACGCGGAGGAGCGCATACACCGTACCGGCCCACGATTGATGGCCCAGCAGGTTGATCTGGGGAATGAGTCGTATGTTATGATCCTTGCAGGCCTTCACCAATTTCTTCACGTCTGCTTTCGACAAGGCGATGGAGTCGCGCAATTCGGGGTGCTTTTCAAATTGGTAGTTCCAATCTACGCGCAAGATGAGCACGTTGACCTGGCGCGGGGCGAGTTCTTCGTGTATGAATTTTACAAAGGCATCCACCCCGGCAGGCCTGGGGGCGGCAATACAAAATCCGCGCGTGGGAAATGTGGTGATGAGTTTAGGTTGGGCTATGAGCGGCAGACTGCCGAGCAGCAACCAGCCTAAAAGATAGAAGAGGCGTTGAGAACGATGCATAGGGAGTTAGGTTTAATCGTTGACTAAAACGAAGATACCAATAATGTGTCAATGCCCGCAGGCTTTGGTAGACACACACAAACACACTATGTATACCTTCAATATTGTCGTACGAATGGTAAAATAAAGAGATGAAGATCGCCGCTTTCAGGAAGTGTGATCTATACACTATGCGGCTTTGGAAAAATTACGATGTCGCAAAGTGCCCGCTATTCTGTCGGGTTCACACAGCGTCGCGTTTCGCGATCGGATGTAATTTTGATTTATCAAACAAAACAAAAACAGTCACCTAAAAAAAACAAAAACGTATGGAAACCTTATCGATTCAAAACACAAAATCCCCTTCGAAGGCCGTGCTCTGGACAGGTCGTATCATCAGTGGTCTGATCATCCTTTTCTTGCTGGCCGACTCCATCATGAAATTGATCCGCGAGTCGCACTATGTGGATGGCACCAAACAACTTGGATTTTCCGTCAGCCTGGTTCAACCCCTTGGCCTCGTATTGCTGCTCATCACTATCCTGTATATCATTCCCCGCACGGCGGTGATCGGCGCGGTGTTTCTCACGGCCTACTTTGGCGGTGCCGTGGCGATCATGATCCAGCAAGGGCAAGCGTTCGTGTTCCCCATCGCGTTTTGCACGCTGGCTTGGGTTGGTCTGCTTTGTCAGCAACCTGGACTGAAAGCCCTCTTGCAACAGAAAATAATGAACCGCTGATCGATCTAATGTCCTATGCGGAAGCCTGGTAAAACATTACCGGGCTTTTTGCTTGTGACGCCATTTGACCCAACAGAAACCGGGATGTCCCTGTTGATCGATCGGACTTCAAACCTTAACTTGTCATACTCCAACCTGACCCGTAAACGCTAAGACAGTCAAAATCCAAATACGCCGCCATGCCCAATACTAACCGAACCATGCCCCCTGGCACCATGATCCCCGTGTTGGCCTACGACGATCTTCATGTTGCCATTGAATGGCTTTCGCGGGTGTTTGGTTTTTCGGTGCGATGGATTGCCGGCGATCACCGGGCACAAATGAGTTTAGAGGGCGGAGCCATTGCCGTGACGCGACAACCCGGACCGCCACCGGACGGAAGCTTGTCCACCATTTCGATCATGGTCCGCGTTAGCGATGTGACCCAGCATTATGAACGCGCGCAGCAACAGGGCGCAAAAATATTGCACGCGCCGATCGATTTCCCCTATGGCGAAAGACAATACACCGTCGTTGACCTCAACGGCTACGTCTGGACCTTTTCACAATCCGTCCACGATATGATACCCGAAGATTGGGGTGGTCAAAGCGTGAACCTGTAGCATCAAACGTCCGAGGGTTCGTACACGTTTTGTCTTTTGAATTGGTTTGGGGTGACGCCGACCTCTTTTTTGAAGAGTCTTGAAAAATAAGGAGGGTTGTCGAAGCCCAGCGCGTAGGCAATTTCCGCCACGGTGGTGTCGGCACCCATCAGCAAGTTCTTTGCTTCGGAGATTAAAAAGATATGGATCAGTTCCAGGGCCGTCTTGCCGGTTTCCTGTTTTAATAAATCACTCAGGTAGCGCGAAGAAAGATTCAATTCCGACGCCATGAATTTTACCGTGGGCAATCCCTTTTGTTGCAAGTCGCCTTTCTCGAAATAGGCCGCCAAGATGTCGTTGAAACGGGAAACAATCCTGCCGGTGAGGGTGGCGCGGTTGATGAACTGGCGTTTGTAGAAACGCTGAGAATATTTCAGAATAGAATCGATGTGCGTGAGGATAATGTCCCTGCTGTACTCATCCTGGTTGTTGTGGTATTCCGTTTCGATTTTCCGGTAGAGCTCCCAGATCACCTGCTCTTCTTTTGGTGACAGGTAAAGCGCCTCGTTGGCTTCGTAGTCGAAGAAGCCGTACTTCTTTATCGCGGCATGCAATGCGTGGCCGTTCAACATGTCTTCGTGAAAGAACAAAAGGAAACCATTGTCTTCCAGGGCAATATCCCTCAATTCAATGACCTGCCTGGGTTTGACAAACGAAAGACACCCGTTGTCGTGATCGTATTTTGTACGGCCATAGCGGAAGGTCCCCGATTTTAGTTTCTTGAAGCCGATCATATAGAAGTCGGTCGTGAATGCATCTTGTCGCAACGTGCACGACGCATTGTGATCGCAAGTCACCATGCTCATCAACGGATTTTCGGGAAGCGGATAGCCGTTGGTGCGATGGAGTTCGCTAATGCTGCTGTAGTGTTTCATGAGGGAATAGATAAGGCAGCTGCGGCAAAACCGCAGCTGCCGTGAAGTATTTTACGGTAACAAAGCGCCGGGCATTTTAATTTACTTTCCGTGCGCTTTTTCGGCAACTTCTTTCCATTCGTCCCAGGTGGCCAGGCGGTCGGCATAGACCTGCTGCACCCAGGGATAGGCCACTTTGCCCAGGAAAAGGCGCAGCGGCGGGTTGGAGGCATCCACCAGCTTCAAAACGGCGTCGGTGGTAGCTTCGGGGATACCGAAACTATCTTCGGTGATGCCAGCCTGGAAAGCGGCTTTCACGCCGTCGTATGCCGGCAGGGATTGCGTGTGGAAAGCGGATGCTCCGCCCCAATCCGTTGAAAACCCGTTGGGTTCGATAAGGGAAACGTTGATGCCAAAGCCCTTCACTTCTGCGGCCAGCGTTTCGCTGAGGCCTTCGACCGCCCACTTTGAAGCATTGTAGAGACCCAGCACCGGCAATGCGGCGATGCCCAGCACACTCGATACTTGGATGATGTGACCGTGACCTTGTTCACGCATCACCGGCAATGCGGCTTGCGTTACCCAAAGCAATCCAAATACGTTTGTCTCGATCTGGTCGCGCGCTTCTTTTTCGGTGGTCTCTTCAACAGAGCCGAACAGTCCATAGCCGGCGTTGTTGATCACCACGTCGATGGAGCCGAAATGTTTTTTTGCTTTGGCAATTGCTTCAAAGCATTGTGCACGGTTGTTTACGTCCAGCGCCAACGTCAGCACGGATGCGCCATAGCGTTGCACCAGGTCTTTTACGGATTCTACATTTCTTGCTGTGGCCACCACTTTGTCGCCGCGTTTCAGAAATGCTTCGGCCCAAATTCTTCCAAATCCTTTGGAAGCGCCGGTAATAAAGATTGTCTTTGCCATTTGTTTTGGGAATTAAATTATAGGACAAAGCTATGGCGGGCGCGGGCGGAGGGTCTTATACGGAAAGCGGGAAAAATGATACGATTTTACTTCCCCGCAACCAAGACGGTTTACTAATGACCGTAGTTTTGGTCATTTTTAAATCGACAAACCGTATCAATTTTGGCCTGTTTATTATTTATATTTTGAATGCGTTGACCCTTGCGACCCCTTGAACGGTAAATAAGTTTTTGGTTATTATTTATACCTAAAAAGACGGAACCATGGAAAAAGCACAGTCAACACCCATGCAAACCCCACCACAAGTTGAATGGAACTTGCCCGAGGGCATTGAAAAGTTCAGCGAAAAACACCTATATCATGCCTACCGAACCGGTTTCAGTGAAGGTGAAGAGCAAGATGTTAAACTGTTTGAAAAGCAGATCCAGGACAACTCGCGGAAGGCAGCACTGGATACGCTTGCCGTAACCACCGCACTGGAGCAACTGGGAATCACCCCCATTTCTGCCCATTTGAAAATTTTATCGCGTTATGCGATGAAAGTTCTGATAACCGTTTCAAATGAAGACTTTGTAAAGGAGTCTTTTATTGACAGCTACAATAGGGTCAATGAAACTCAGGACAAAAGCAGAACCGATCTCTATTCAATAATCTTCACTTTTATAAATCGATCAGCCGAATTTGATATTGACCTTGTGCGGCTGGACGGTTACGTTAGTTCATATCGGCCATTAGAAAAAAATTAAATCAATGCCAGGACGTGCGCATGCTGCTCACAATGAAAAATTGTGCGACCTCCTATTGAAAGATGGAAATTTTGATGATTGGGTTGTAACCACTGCATTCTATGCTGCCATTCATTTTGTTGACCACCAAATTTTTCCTTTTGCAATAGATAAGGCGCCAAAGTTTGGCAGCTTCATCCAATACTTGAATAGAAAGTCTCCGCGCCAAGCACCTCATGACGTCAGAAGGGGTCTGGTTGCAACGTATCTACGCTCCTGCAGCGGTGCATTTAATTGGCTAATGGATAATTGTTTCAACGCAAGGTATAATCAATATACCCTTCCAGTAGATTACGCAAAACGCGCCGGAGGATGTCTAGATTCTATTAAAAAGGCATGCCCCAAACCTTAATGGCCTCCACAGTGCATCGTAAAAATCCGAAGACAAATGGCCCAACCAAAAGTTACCCTTTCCCCGTCAAAAACTTTTTCAAATCCGGGTGGTATTGTGATGTGAGAAATTCCGTGATGGTGAACTCTGCCAGCTTATGGATATAGAATGGGTCTTCCTGGATCAAGGCTTCAACATGTTCCTTCGACGGCGCCAGGGCCAGGATGATTCCGCCGGTGCGGGGAACCTTGCGGCCTGAAGCCACGAATACATTTTGCTTGTAATACTTTCGCAGGAAGGCAACATGATCGGCCATGTGCAGATCCAGTTGCTCGAGGGGCACGATATATTTCAGGTCGATGATGAACATAATACTTTTCCAGATGGTTTGGGATGGACTATAAAAAACAAAGGGATCGCGGCCCCTTGCCGTTATCCCAATGTTTCGTATTCGGTCTTAAAGTAAACAACTTTTGTAACCCAAACAAACTATACTGCTCACTCAGACCGCAAAGATTCTACCGGATTTGCGCGCGCCGATTGTATGGCCTGGAAGGAGATGGTCAGCAACGCCACCAATAGTGCGGCTACTCCGGCAAATCCAAATATCCACCACGACAAATTGATCTTGAAGGCAAACCCATTCAGCCATTGATGCATCAGGTAGGCGGCGATGGGCGTGGCCAACACAAAAGACACCAGCACGATCTTCACAAAGTCTTGCGACAACAGGCCGACAATGCTCGAGACCGTGGCACCCAACGCCTTGCGAATGCCGATCTCACGGGTGCGCTGTTCGGCGGAGAACATCACCAGCCCCAACAATCCCAGGCACGACACGATGATGGCCAGCACAGCAAAAGCGTTAGACAGTTTGGACATCACCTGCTCGTTGCGATACATGTCGTTGTAGTCTTCCTCCACAAACCGGAAAGTAAAAGGATAGTTGGGGTTGAGTTCCTTATACACTTTTTCCAGACCGGTCAGTACCTCCTTGGTCTTGCCCGCCTCCGTACGCACGAGAATGACGCCGAAGTATTCATACTCCTTTACATCGACAATCAACGGGCGGATGCGTTCGTGCAATGAATTAGTGTTATAGTCTTTCAGCACCCCGATGATGTGTCCCTTTTTCTTCCAGGCCGACACCCATTTGCCGATAGGATCTTTCATGCCCATTTCTTTTACGGCTTGTTCGTTGACCAGAAATGCGTCGGCAGAATCGGTGGCAAAGTCACGCGAAAAGTTGCGACCCTCTACCACGTGCAGGTCCATGAGTTTCACAAAATCGAATCCCACGGAGGTAGGTTTGAAGCCTACCATCTGTCCTTTCTCCCGGCCTTCCCACTTGATAGCACTTTCATCCTCCTCGGCCGTCTCGGCGGAGCCGTCGTTGTCGTCGACGAGGAATTTCATGGCATGGGGTGCTTCGCTGCTGCGATCGATCACCCGAACACCGGGAAGTTGCAAAGCGCTTTGTTTGAAGGCCTGGAACTTGTCGTATTTGGAGAGCTCACCTTCGATAGTGAAGTACAGCAGGTTCTCCCGGTTATAGCCGAGATTCATGTTTTGCATATAGCTGGTTTGCTGCGACACCACGATCGTGGCGATGAGCAACAAAATGGAAAGACCAAACTGGAACACGGCTAAGCCCTTTCTAAACCAGATCGCGTTTTGCGTGAACTGTACTGCGCCTTTCAAAACCCGCACCGGTTTCAGAGACGAAAGGAATAAGGCCGGATAGCTACCCGCCAATATTCCCGTGATCAATGCCAACACGATCAGCGTGGTCCAGGTAGGCAAACTGGTGATCGGTGCGACGAGATTCTTTCCCGTCACGTCATTAAACACCGGCAGTAGCACTTGCAACAAAAGCAACGACAGGGCCAGCGCGAAGAATGATAACAAAAGCGATTCGCCAAAAAACTGCCCGATGAGATAGAGCCGAGGCGAGCCGATAACCTTCCGGACGCCCACTTCCTTTGCGCGCTTCACCGAACGGGCCGTGGCCAGGTTCATGAAATTGATACAGGCAATCACCAGAATGAAGATGGCTACGCCACTGAAAATGCGCACGTATTCGATGCGACCTCCCGACTGCTTGCCGTTGACAAAATTTGATTTGAGGTATTGATCACGGTATGGCTGAAGGCCGATCTCTACCGAGTAGGGTTGATTCTTATCGAGGCGGGGTTGTACCAGCTTGTTGATCTTGGCGGCGACGTCTTCCGGATTGGCGCCAGCGGCCAACAGAACAGTGGCCTCCATGTTGTTCGACGACCACTCCATACCGCCTTTCATGTGCGCGTCCCAATTGGCCAGGAACTCAAACTTGCGCGAGCTTTGTGGTGTCAGGTCTTCAAAGACGGCCGTTACCTGGAAGTCGCGCTTATTCTCATAGCGCATACTTTTTCCGATCGCTTCTTCGGGGCTTCCAAAAAACAGGTTTGCCATCTTTCGCGAAATCGCCAGACCCTTCATATCCTGCAACGCCGTTTTGGGATCGCCGGCAATGACCGGGTAGCTGAACATGGTCAGAAAATCGTTGCTGGCCCGGGAGCCTTCCAACTTATAGATCTTGTCGCCCACCTGGAAGGTCTCCGCTTTACCCCATGGCATCGAGTAGCCCGTGGCGTAGTAGGCCGTTCCTTCTACCTCTGGGATCGCTTCCTTAGCGTCCTCGTAGAGAATGTGGACCGCACTGTCGTAGTAACGTCGCGGTGTGTTATAGACCGTCTCCACACCCGATGCGGACCGAACGGTCATGTAGACATTATAAAGCTGATCGCCTTTGGCGTGAAAGTTATCGACTGCTTTCTCGTCGGCCACCCAAAGAAAGATGGCCATGCAGCAGGTCATGCCGATGGCAAGGCCCGCGACATTAATGGCAGAAAACGCTTTGTGACGCAACACCTGGCGCAGGGCCACGGTGAAGTAATGTCCGATCATGTTCATAGGAAGTATAGGATAAGATGGTGATGATTTTCGTTTTATGGCAAAGGGCCTCATGAACCCCAGCACGTTGCGCACATAGTCGCGGCGGGCGGCGGCCACACCGTTGTGGCGGCATTGGAAGTAAAATTCTTCCAGCATATCGCCCTGCACTTCTTCCAGCAGCTCGGGAGCACAATACCAATGCAGCAGCCGCGTGGCCCAGCGGGGCGGCGAAGGCGGGATTTGAAAGTGGTTCACGCCGTAAAGGATTTGAGGTTGGAAGGCACAGCGCTCCACAGCGTGGCACGCACTTGTTGAATGTCCCGCAGGGTCGAGCTGCCGTAGGCCGTGATGCTAAAGATCCGTTTGCGTCGTCCACCACGTTCGGGTGTGGGGTCGCTCATTTTTGAAACGATCATGCCCTTTTCCTCCAGGCGCTGCAACGACGCATGGACTTGGTTGAGCCGCACCGAACGACCGGTTTGCTCCAATATTTCGTGCATGATGTTCACGCCATAGGCCGCGCCTTCCAGCACGGCCACGATCAGCAGCACGATCTCTTCAAATTCGCCGAGGTAGACTCTCTTCATGGGATAGCTATTAAATCCATTTTTGCTGATCAAATAGTCTGCCATAGAAAAAGGCCGAAATTTTAGCGGAAATCGACTTTTCGAATTGAAACGGACGCGGAGCTGTCCGGAATGGAAACACTGTCGTTCGGGGGCGATCGATGGGGATGTATCGCCGCCTGAACAGAATCCGTCCATCCTATATCAAATAGCGTTATTTTTGGAAGGCTTACTAACGCATATGAAAATGAACGCCGAAGAACTTCGCAACCTGCAGTCCCCCTTGAAAGATAAATATCGCGACCAACCCGAATCCGCCACGATCACGCTACGCGCTGAGGGGAAAATCGGTGAAGGTATTTCTTGCAAAGTGGAGACCGGGAAAGCTATTGTTGAAGCGGGTCTCCATCCAGCAACGGGTGGCGATGGTATGCTGGCATGTTCGGGCGACATGTTGTTGGAGGCATTGGTGGCTTGTGCGGGCGTAACGTTGCGAGCGGTTTCCACGGCGGTTGATATAGAGATCAATGGCGGGACCGTACGAGCCGAGGGCGATCTTGATTTTCGCGGAACGTTGGGAGTTTCAAAAGAAGCTTCTGTTGGCTTTAAAGCGATCAGGCTTTTGTTCCACCTGGACACAAAAGCCACGGCCGAACAAATTCAAACGCTGGCGAAATTGACCGAACGATATTGTGTGGTGTATCAAACCCTGGTGAAAGGCGTGCCGATAGAAAGTAGTTTTAATAAATTGTGACGAATGGAATTTCTCAACAGCCTTGCAGCAACATTCTGCGACTATCCCCTTGAGCATGCCTTCAAAAAAGTTTGACAAAGAATTCTTTCAAAGAAAAATAAGCGGCTTAACCAACGGGCAACTCCTTGCACTTTTACAGTTACGAGGCGATGCCAACGAAGCGCTCATGGTCCTGGCTGTGGGGGAGGCAACGAAAAGAAATATCGCCTTCAAGTTACCGGAGGCTCCCATAATGACCCAAGGCAACGCGCCAGCAAGTGATAAATCAAAACTTAAAAGGTGGAATTGGGGTGCATTTTTTCTCGCCCCCGTTTGGACCTGTGCGAACAAATTGGACATATGGACCATAGCTTTGTTCATCCCGCCAATTAATTTCGTCGTTTTGTTTTATCTCGGATTCAAGGGCAATCAACTCGCTTATGCGAAAAATACTTTAAATTCGGTTGATGACTTTATGCTTATACAACGACAATGGGCCAAGGAAGTCATACGCGTCATTTTGATCACCGCAATTTTTCAAATTTCTTTGGGACTTCTGATCGGACTTCTTACACATTTCACGTCTTGAGTAACCCTTCGCGGATTTACGTTTCCTTCAGAATAAAATAGTTCTAACGTTGTGTCGTAATTCACCTTATTAATTGTCGCATTCACAAAGCATTGAACCAAAGGGTTCCCTGTAACTTTGCGTTGTAAACACATACAACGATGAGAAAGGTAATCCTCTCCATGCAAATATCCCTCGATGGTTTTGCCGAAGGCCCGGGAGGCGACATGAGTTGGCTCTTCAAAGATGACAACGAGCAGTGGGAAGATCTCTTCGAGATGTTACAGACCGTTGATCTCTTCCTGCTGGGCGGCGGTATGTTCCCCGACTATCGGGCGTTTTGGAAACAAGCGTTGACCAATCCGCAATCGACAGCCAACCCGTTGGCGTATGCGAAACTGGCGGATAAAACAAAACATATCGTATTCTCCCATATCATGAAAGATCCCGGATGGGCGAACACGCAAATTGTGGGAGGCTCGGTGGCCGATGAGGTGGCCAAGATCAAGGCGATGCCAGGAAAAGATATTCAAGTGGTGGGTGGGGCGAAACTTGCTGCTGCGGTGATGGATGCGGGGTTGGTGGATGAATTCAGGTTGAGGATCAATCCGACGATTCTGGGTGGTGGGAAATCAATTTTCAGGGATCAGCATTGGCGGTATGGGTTGGAGTTGGTTGGGGTGAGGAGTTTGAAGTCGGGGGTTGTTATTGCGAGGTATCGGAGGAAGGGGTAGCCGTTGAATGTGTGTGTCGGCGAGTGACAGGGCACCGGTGAGGGGCTGGTCACGAATGTTGTTGGTGAAGAACACCAACAACGGCGGAGTGTTTTTATCTACACCGAAAGAGGTTGTTGGTGGGACACCAACAACAGGGCGGGCACCAAGATTGAGCGGCTGTCATCATTTGGGACGCGGTGAGTCGAATGGGCTGGCTTTGGAGATGACGGAGGGGCGTATTCGTAGTGGTATACCACGACTGTTGTTGGTGAAGAACACCAACAACGGCGATGTCATCAATGGTATGACGGCTATCATTCGTGGCGCATGGAATCGGAGGGGTTGGCGCGGGCGGCGCGGAGTGACTCCAGGGCTACTGTGGCAATTACGATTGCCATGATGATGAGGCTGATCACAACATAAAATCCCAGGCCCAGGGCGGCTTTGTAGACGAAGGTTTCCATCCAGAAGTGGATGGAGATGAAGGCTATGGGGATGCCAATGAGGAATGCGATGGCGGCCAGTTTTATGTAGCGTGATGTGAGCAGGAAGAGGATTTGTCCGGTGGATGCGCCCATGACTTTGCGGATGCCGATCTCTTTTACTTTTTGTTCGGCGGTGAAGGAGGCCAGGCCAAACAGGCCGAGACAGGCAATGAGGATGGCTACGGCCGACAAGTAGGTGATGATCTGTCCCATTTGGCGTTCGGTTTGATAGAGGCGGCCGAACTCTTCGTCCATAAACCAATATTGAAACGGTGTGGCCGGGTAAACTTGTTTCCAGGCTTGGATAAGGTGTTCGATCAGTTCGGGGATGTTGCCACCTTCCAGTTTCACATACATCATTTCGGACGCGGCGGATTTTGCGCCGATGGCTGCTGGGGCGATGGGTAGTCGCACGGATGCATAGTTGAAATCTTTTACCACACCGATCACTTTGTGTCGCGTAACGAGGCGCCCCATTCCTCCTTGCCTCTCGAAAAAGGTCACTTCCTCCGCTTCCAGTCCCAAAGCTTTTTCGGGGGTTATGCCCAATTCTTTCACTGCTTTTTCATTGAGCAAAATGGACGAACTATCGGCAGGATTATCGGCCGATAAGCCTCTACCGGCTACCAACTCCAGACCAAACAAGTTGCTGAAATCAAAGTCACCATCCAGTTGGTCCCAGGAGTAAATGGTTTGACTCAGCGCATCGAATTTCATGGATCGCTGCAGGTTGCTAAACGTCTCCCTGCGCGGTAAATGCGGGCCGGTTGAGATCTCTTTGACATGTGGATCTTGTTTGGCGAGTTGTTTATAGGCGGCCATCTTGTCGGCGGTGATTTTTCCCAGGCGCACCGTAACCACTTCGTCTTTGTGCTCGCTAAGTCGGGTATGATCAATAAAAGCGAGCTGGCGTTGGATGACGTAGGTGCCGGTGAGCAGGACTAGCGTGATGCATATTTGCAGGATGACCAGCACCTTTCTGAAATTTTCAGGGCCGCGACCGGTGACCAACGTACCCTTCAACGATTCTACCGGTCTGAAACCCGACAGATAAAAAGCGGGATAACTGCCGGCAAGTATGCCAACGGTGACAAACAATACCAGCAATAGATACAGCGTCTTGTTCTGGCCAACCACCAACAGGTCGAAATTTTTCAACGTCAACATATTGAATGTCGACAGAAACACGGCAAATAAAATCATGGCGAGCACCATGGCGATGCCCGTCATCAAAAATGACTCGCCCAGAAATTGTGTTACCAGCATGGCCTTGCTCACCCCTAATGTTTTGCGCAGGCCGACTTCTTTCGACCGGCGGATGCTCCGGGCGGTGGCCAGGTTCATGTAGTTGATGCAGGCCATCGCCAGGATGAGCAAGCCGATTGAACCGAAAATATACAGGTGCGTCTTGTCGCCTGGCGTGTCCAATTCAAATAAGAAACCCGTGGTAAAATGTACATCGTGTAGCGGTATCAATATCGGGTGTGTGGTCTTGGCAAATTCAAGATTCTTGTCAAAGATTTGCTGAAGCGTTTTCGATACTTTATTTAAGTCGGTGCCTGGCTCTACATTTATAAATGAGTACGAAAACGAATCCCTCCAGGAATTGATACGGTCTTCGTCGTTGCGTTTCCAGAGCGGGTTTAACGCGACACTGTTCACGATGAAATCGGGCTTGAAGTGTGTGTTGGAAGGAAAATCTTTCATCACGGCACCGACGGTGAACGAAAAGTTCATGCCGTCACGTGCATAGGTAATGGATTGTCCGATCGGGTCCTTGTCGCCAAAATAACGGCGAGCGGTTGTCTCGCTGACGATGACCTCTTGTGGGTTTCTCAAAACTTGCCCGGCGTCTCCGTTGCCGACCAGGGGCAGGGAAAAAATGTCAGTGAACGTGGAGTCGACCCAAAAGAATTGTTGTTCTACGTACACATTGTCGGGGTTGCCGGTCCACACATTTCCCGGCCAGCCGAACCGCGAAAACCGGGTGACGTGTTTCACCTCGGGCATCATCTCTTTTAGCGTAACGCTCCACAGCCCTGCGGCCCGCGAGTCCCTTCCCTCTTTGCCATCAAAACTCTTGAACGAATAGCTGATGCGATACGTGTTTGCTGCATCCGGATGAAACGTGTCGTATGTTGTTTCGTCCACGATGTAAAGCGCGATAAAGAGGAAGCTCGCCAGGCTCACCGCTAGTCCGCAAAGGTTTATGGCGGTAGACGATCGCGACCGGATCATGTTCCGGATGGCGATGGTAAAAAAATGTTTCAGTCGATCACGCAGCGGCAACGTCTGGTGAGGGTTCTTCTTGCGCGGCTGTGAGCGGTACAGGTTGGTGGCATCCAGCACATCGCGATAGTAATGCAGACGGGCTTTAAAGTGTCCCTCCTTCTCCATGCGCTGTTGAAACAACTCATAGAGATCACCCTCGATCTCCTCGATAAATTCGACATGACAAAACCATCGGAGAAGTCGCTTGGCCAGGGCCGGCGGTGTATGTTTCATTGCCGTGATGTTTAATTTTGTTGCAATAATATTTTAGGAAGCTGCGCCCACATTTGTTTGCGGATGGCCTGGGCATCGCGCAGCGCCTTGACGCCGGTGGCCGTTAAGGTGAACAGTCGCTTGCGCTTGCCACCCCGCACTTCTTCGGCCTCGCCGAACTGGGAGGAGAGATAGCCCTTGTCCTCCAAACGATGCAAAGCCGTATGCACGGCGCCGATGTTCACATTGCGCGTGGTCTGGTCTTCGATCTCCTGCCGGATGCTCACGCCATAGGCGCCATCGCGCAGGATGCCGACCGCCAACAAAACGATTTCCTCAAATTCGCCCAGGTAAGTTCCTTTCATATGATTCGAACGATGATATTACTTATAAATGTATATAATATTATGGAATTCCAAAAGCCCCCTCCGTGACCTCCCCCAACCTGGGACATACTGAGCATCCCAAGTCAGCGCAGGCTGAGCAAAATTGTTAAAAAATTCCTAACGCGTCGTTAAAAGGAAGCTTTCAAGGCGTGGGATATGTAACTTGGATTACACGTACACCCTGTTAACCCTAACTCCCCAAACATGGAAAAACCATTTCGCAAAATGTTCTTTAGTATTGCCCTTGTTTCCGGTTTTGCGTGGCAACCTTTTCAAAGCCACGGCCAAACTTCCGTCGACAAAAATTTAAAGATCAGCTCCTCCGGTCAATTGGAGATCACGCCATCAAAGTCATCGTCGTCCGAGGACTTCAACTGGTATTCCGGCAAATGGAAAATTCAAAACAAAAAGTTGAAGACGCGATTGAGCAACAGCAACGACTGGACAACCTTTGATGCGACCGACGAAGTTCACAGCATTCTGAATGGCACTGCCTTTATGAATTCCTACAAAAGCGCGGTCGACGGCAAACCATTCGAAGGATTGTCACTCACGTTGTTCAATGCAAAAACAAAATTGTGGAGCATCTATTGGGCAGATAGCCAGTCGGGTGTGATGGACGGCGCGCCCGTGGTAGGGTCGTTCGACGGACCCGTGGGGACGTTCTATTCCAAAGACATATACAATGGAAAGCCCATTCTTGTAAAAGCCCAATGGGACATCACGAATCCCGACAAAGCCGTTTGGAGTCAGGCATTCTCGGCCGACAACGGCAAGACCTGGGAATGGAACTGGCACATGTATGAAGAACGCCTCGCCGGCGATATAGGTCCAGCCCGCCGCAAGCTCCTGAATGCTGACCCCTCCATTCCTATACCCGCTCTGACATTCGACGCCAACGGTGAATTAAAACTTACGGCCTCGGCAACATCATCACCCCGCGATTTTGATTTCCTGGTGGGCCGGTGGAAAATGTATCACCGGAGATTGAACAAACGCCTGGAGAACTGCCAGGACTGGACCGAGTTCGAATCGACGGATGAAAATTTCAGAATACTAGGCGATGTCGGCAATACCGACACTTACTACACCACCGAAATGCCCGGCCCTGATGGAACCCGCGGCAGCGGCAAGCCCTTTGAAGGTGTGACCGTGCGGCTCTTCGACACAAAAACTAAATTGTGGAGTTTGTATTGGGTAGCCAGCAGCGTAGGCACGCTCGATCCGCCGACCGTGGGCTCGTTTGAAAACAACATCGGACATTTCTTTTGCAAGGACACCTACAAGGGGAAAGCCGTCATTGTGCTCTTTCGCTGGGATGTGCGCGACAAAGACAACCCGGTGTGGAGCCAGGCGTTCACCGCCGATAAAGGAAAGACCTGGGAATGGAATTGGTATAATGTCTCTGAACGCATCAAATAAAAAAAGCCTGATGCTACTCCTCCACTTCTCCCAACAAGGCGCAGGCGATGGATAGCTCACCCAAAAGCTTAAAGCATTCCTCCCAAAGAACACCCGCTTCGAGAACATCTACGATAACCGACGCTGTTCCCAGCACTGCAGCACAAAGAAGCAATACCCGGTTTCTGCCGTGCAGGTGACGCCACAGCATGAAACTGACAAACGCTCCCACGAATGCGCCGGCGATCACAGGAAGTTCGTTGATCAGGCGCGAGCGCATGTAATTGTGCGTAAAGTGGAAGACAATATGCTCTTTCATTCGCTCATGAAACATGAATCGCTCGTCGAGCGCGAGCACGAAAAAGAAAGCGGATATCAGAAACCAGGGGAACCCTCCCCGGCGCACGCCGACGATCAGGGCTGTCGTTGCCGAAACCACCAGCAACACACCCGAGAGCCATGTGCCAACGGAAAATTCTCCGGCAATGACCAACACGGGGTAGTAGTGATTAAAGGCGAGTGAAACGACCAGTACCAGAAGAAAGAAAACACAAAGCAGTCCCACCGCTTTGTTGCCAGACCGGCGGCTTTTCATGTGCAATCCACTTCACGGCCCCAGTCGATGATCTTCCACTCGCCCTTATCGTTGACGAACCACAGCGCTTCCGCCATCGTATCGCTGGCTGCACCCGAGAAGACACCGGAGACACAAGCCAGGTCCGGTATGGCATCGCCGTTGAGATCGGCAGTCCACACGCCACCGTGGCGAGTCAAGGTGCAGGAAGGAAAGGACGTACTCTTGTATGCGATGTATATTCCTAAAATGTCACTCTCAGCAAGATCGGTGGAACACGCAAACTCGCTTTGGGGCAGACTGGAAATGCAACCGTATTCTTCGGAAAGTTTCACCTCCACAGAAACAAGATATGCGGGCACGATACCCTTTTCGGTCAAAAACAATGCGGGTATCCGGCCATCGAATTCATGAATGAGCGAGCCAACCCCGTTCACTTCATGCGCTGATCCTTCATAGGCGTTGAGTGGCGGACCAAATGTTACGTGAGCGCGGGCTTGCTTATAGTAAAACATCGACTTTAGTAAGTAGCTCGTGTTCTCCGTGATGCCGGCAACAAAACGGGTCTCCGGATTTCCGCTGGGATCGGCAAACCCCGCGCCTTCGGGTGCGGGTCTTTTAGAAACAAAGGGGGCGCCTCCCAGAAAGAAAAAGCCGTTGTGTTCGAAAGCCTGTGAAGCTTTTACTTCGGGAAGTCTCAGCAGCGATGAGTCGTCGGGCTCCGGTACGCGCGTCAGCTGAAACAGGTCCGGGCAGCCGTCTAGTTTTGGTAAGCCGTCGCTCAATGAATTTTGATAGGCGAGTATGCCCTCGTACGCTTTCCCTACGGCCGACTTGATGAGCTCACCATTGTTTGGATCTTTTTCAATACCGTTCATGCCAACGGCTTCGTAAAGGCTGTCTTTAACCCTTATGGATTGTCCAAATAAGGCTTCCACATCCGACAACATCGGAAGGGTCTCAAGGGACGCCAACACTTCATCCCTAACGGCGCCGCCGTATCTGATTTCCACGCGAGGCATCGCTTCGGGTTCTGCCGCTTCTACTGCCGGAACCGTGGCCACGCTGTCGACCGCGGATTCTTGTGTTGTTGTTTTAGGGGTGCAGCCCGTCACAGCGAGCATACACAGGCTGACGGCTATCGGGTTTAGGAGGTGTTTCATAGGAGGGTTTGGGAGGTGAATAAACACGAAATACACAAACAAAGCAAGTCCCTTGCCGTTGTGCCGGGAGCAAAAATTTATTTTAACAATTCCATAATCACTTTCGCCCCGCCACCCTGTATCTTGTTGCATGATTTTGAAAACCTATATTCTCAGTCTTTCCTTCTGTCTTTGTTTTGTTTTCGCTATCGGGCAGACTACTTTCCAGGTCGTGCCACTTGGTGTGAAGGGCGGCAGCGACGAAAGCAACTTGTCGGCGTACCTGGTGGGAGCGGCCGGCGCCAATACCTATGTCTGCCTGGACGCGGGCACTGTGCATGCCGGTCTTGAAAAAGCCGTTGCCGCGGGAGCATTGAAAGGCAATGTCACCACACTGCTCAAAGAAAATATCAAAGGATACCTGATCTCTCATCCCCATCTCGACCACGTGGCGGGCCTCATCATCAACTCGCCCGACGATTCACCAAAACCCATTTATGGTTTACCGTTTTGTCTGGACGTGATCAAAGAGAAATATTTCAGCTGGAAAAGCTGGGCAAACTTTGGGAATGAGGGAGAGAAGCCGATGCTGAACAAATATCGTTACACCCCGCTTGTCTCCGGGCAAGTCGTAGCACTGGAACAGACCACGTTGCGGGTGCAGGCTTTTGAACTGAGTCACTCTTCACCGGGCCAAAGCACTGCGTTTTTGATTGAGCAAAATGGCGATTACCTTCTATACCTGGGCGATACCGGCGCCGACGAAGTGGAGCTGTCGAACAAACTCGCCGCCCTGTGGCAACAGGTCGGCGGGCTGATCAAAACAAAAAAATTAAAGGCCATCTTCATCGAGGTTTCCTTTTCAAATGAACAACCCACAAAATCATTGTTCGGCCACCTGACACCGGCGTTACTCATGAAGGAACTGGCATCCCTTGACAAAGCCTCCAGCAACACCATCGCGGGTTTGCCCGTGGTGATCACGCACATGAAGCCGTTGGACGACCGCGAGGAAAAAATCAAAGCCCAACTAAATTCATTGAACACGCTGGGGGTTAGGCTGGTGTTTCCGGTGCAGGGGGAGCTCATGAAATTTTGAATCTATACCTATTCCGCTTTGCCGATGTTATGATGAAAGCTCATCACGGGCACGGTCATAACTGTATCACCCTATCCCGCTGAAAACTGAAATGCTCCCCATACTCGACATACCCCAACTGATTTGTGGTTAATGTAGTCGTGCCGATCTTGAAGTCGGCGACCGCGGAATGATTGTGACCATAGATCCAATAGTCAACCGCAGAATTTTCGATGAACTCAAAGAGCTCGACCGCAAAGGCTGAGTTGAGTTCGCTGTGCCGGTATTTTTCCGGGTAACGAAAGAGCGTGGGCACATGGTGCGATACTACGATGGTCGGTTGCTCCATCCCGGTTTGAAGTTCGTGCGAAAGAAAATCACGACAGGCATCGTGAAGCTTGTTGTAGTCCGGCACAACTATTTTTTTATCGCCGTTTCGGATCAAATGAAAATCCGCCATCGTTTTTTGGATCACCCACTCCCGGGTCGGATCGATCTTCGACCACAACGTTGAAAAGACCAGACGAACATTCTTGTACCGGACGGAAACGTTATTGACGAGCGACACGTTTTTTCTTATCCTTTCATTCACCACGCCGGTCCGATGAAGGATATCGGAGCGGTAGTATTCATGATTGCCGGCCACCCAATAGACCTGCTCAAAATTTCCGGATACAAAATCGAAGAACGCTTTCTCGTTTTCCATTACGGCAAAAGGAACAATGTCGCCCGCCAACAAAAGAATTTCTCCCTTGGGTTTGATGGGGTTGGCTTCCAGGTATTTTTTATTTACCGGGAACTCGAGGTGCAGGTCGGAGCAGTATTGGAGGGTCATGGAACAAAGATACCGGATGGGGCGCGATTGCCAAGGTTGGAGCCGGGAGTCGGAATTCAGGAGCTAGAAGCCAGGAGCCAGAAGCCAGAAGCCAGGAGTCAGGAGTCAGGAGAAATGCAAAAGACTTGCATTGGATTCCTGACCCTGATGATGGCTCGACCTAAATCATCTTTGTTGCGGGGGATCTTATTAAACCAGGACGCCTCCGCCGTCGACCGTTATTACCTGGCCGGTGCTGTAGGGTTGCTTCATGAGGTAGAGGTAGGTTTGGGCAATTTCTTCGGGTTCGCCTACTTTCCTGACGGGTAGCGCATTGGCGGTGGCGTTGTATAACTGTTCGCGGTCTGATGCGCTGAGCGACGACCAGAGATCGGTCTTCACTACGCCGGGTGAGACGATGTTGACGCGGGTGGGTGACAACTCCATCGCCAGGGCGCGGGTCAGTCCCTCCATGGCGCCGCAGATGCTGGCTCCCAATGACCATCCTTTTCCGGGGCGCGCGCTGGCAATGCCGCTGGTCAGGGTGATGGAGCCGCCTTCGCGTATGGAGGCGCTGCCATACTTTACGGATAAGTATGCGCCCCAATACCGGATGTCAAAATACTTGCGCGCATGTGCGGCATCTGATGCCACGATCGCGCTGATGCTGATGTTCTCCCCTGCCGTATACACGAGGTGATCAAATTTGCCGATCGTTTTAAAAAAATCCCTGATCTGATTCTCATCCGACAGATCGACCACATAGCCCTTCGCGGTAGAGGGTAGCTTCTTTACCGCAGCCTCCATTCTTGTTTGGTTGCTGGAAGCGATGACAACCTCCGCGCCTTCTGCTCCTGCAGCCATGGCGGTGGCCAGTCCTATGCCCGAGCTTCCCCCTAAGATGATGATCCTTTTTCCTTCCAGTGAAAATGTTTTGTCTTTTGTGTTCATGACTTTCTTTTTTTTACAAAGGTCTAAACACAACCTCCGGGAATATTTACCAAATGGTAAAAAGAGAAAGTCTATTTCAGATTTTTGCGGATCCGGCTTAGGGACTGTTGGGTGATGCCCAGGTAGGAGGCAACATCGCTTAGGGCAACTTTTAGCGCGATGTCGGATTGCTGGATCAAAAACAATTTGTAGCGGGTAGAAGAGTCATAACCAAGATAGGTGTTCCTGATTTTGATCTTGTCCAGCAACGCCTGTTGCGTGATCTGATCGATCAGTTTCTCGAGATAAGGAAGCTTTTTGTAGAGCGCGAGCAGGCCTGTCTTGGTAATGCTCAATACTTCCGTGGGACACGCGGCCACGATGTTTTCGTCGGCGATGGTCTCCTTAATAAAGCTTTCCAGGATGGTGCAAAACTGGTTCTGCTTCAAAAAGTAATGCGTCACCTTCACACCATTATCGTTGATGACCACGATCTTCAGAATGCCACTGCAAATAAAAAACCTTTCCCGGCAAACATGACCGGATTGAAATAAGTAATCTCCCTCTGCAAAGGTTTTGAGCTGAAAGGCGTCGGCGATGATCTTTTGATCGCTTTCGGGAATACTTATAAAGAGTTGCAAAAAGGAAATCAGCTTGTTTTCCATCCGTCCAGGTCTTGAGATTGACCGTCAAATATATAGTTATCCACAAGGGATTGCGAAAGATCAAAGATAATTCGTTTCAAAAGCCGGATAAAACAGCGCAAGTTTCGGGTTGAGGTCCTGTCGTATTATGACGCTCTTTGCTTCATCATTAGTCAACCCAAACCATGAAACGCAAAGCCGTCTTTCTTTTTTACACTGTTTTAATTTTCGATGTATACGGACAGGAAACATTCAAACCGGATTCGGTGAAGCCACAAGTATGGGCCATTCCCACAACCGACAACATCCGCCTCGACGGAAAATTGCAGGAAACCTCCTGGACGAAAGCCAAACCCGCCTCCTCGTTCACCCAGGTAGAGCCCTACCAGGAACACAAGGCCAACGACTCCACCGAAGTCAGGATCCTTTATGATGACCGCTACATCTACGTCGCTGCTTTTTGCCGCGACACACTCGGCGCCAAATCGCTAAAGGCCCCGGACCTCATGCGCGACTTCAACTGGCGGGCGCACGATACGTTTGCCATTGTCTTCGACGGATTTTGTGATCACCGGAATGGCATGTCATTCGTCACAAATCCCTACGGCGCACAAAAGGATTATCTCTCGTTTGACGACACCTATTTCGACAGTGACTGGAATGGACTTTGGCAGGTGCGCACCTCGCGAAGCGATTCGGGCTGGGTGGCGGAGTTCGCTATTCCGTGGAAGACGTTGCGTTATGCAAAAAAAGACGTTCACGAAATGGGCATCAATTTTCTCCGGCTGCGACGCGAAAGCAACGAGATCTCGGTGTGGTCGAAGTATCCAAGATCCTATGGGTTCAGCCGGATGGAGTATGCCGGTATCCTGAAAGGGATCCAGCCGCCCCCGCCAGGCACCAATCTGCAAGTCAATCCCTATGTGCTCTTCTCACGCCATGACAAAGACGGTTCGAGCACGCTCAACTATAAAATAGGTGGCGAAGCAAAGTGGGCTATCAACCCCAACACGGTGGCGGACTTCACCTTCAACACTGACTTTGCACAAGCCGACGCCGACCTGCAAGTGAACAACATCACCCGCTTCTCGGTATTCTTCCCGGAGAAACGACAATTCTTTCTCGAGAATGCTTCGCTGTTCGGACCGGGAATTTCACCAAACGATGATCTGTCGGGTGGCAACATGATCATACAACCTTTCTTCAGCCGGCGCATTGGATTGGATGCTCTTGGAAATCCGATCCCGATCGACGCCGGGGCGCGCACCGTATACCGCTCTTCGAAGCGAAGTATCGGCGCCATGGTGGTGCGGCAGCACGCATACGACACCCTACCCGTAAGCCATTTTGCCACCGTTCGCTATACGGAAAACATCGGCAAGCAGAACCGGCTCGGCGTGCTGGTGACGACAAAGTCATCGCCCGGGCACGTCAATGCGGTGACGGCGCTCGATGGTTTTTTCAGATTTAAACAAGCCCATTCCTTGAGCGTCATGGCCATGCACTCGGGCACTACAGAGAAACCCAACGGGCTTGCTGCCTATGGACGTTACTTCTATACGACAAACCGGTTCAAATTTTGGCTGAGCGAATCCGTTGTCACAAAGGACTTCAACCCTGAAGCCGGGTTTGTATCCAGGCAAGACGTTGTCACCACGGCGCCAGGTTTCTTTTGGTATTACCGGGGACAAAAGCTGCCGTACCGGAAACTCATCCGCTCGTTCGAGCCGGGTGTGGCATCCGAGTTCTACCATTCGATCACTCGCCGTGAACTGATTGAACGGTCTGTGAAAATAACCCCGGTATGGTTGACCTTGCAGACGGGAGGATATATTGGGTTTAGTGTAACGCCGTCCTACCAACACCTCTCCGACCCCTTCCAACCGTTGGGCGTCTATATTCCCGCCGGGCAATTCACCTACACCCGGTATGCCCTCTCCATGGGAAGCAATGCCTCACGAAAAGTCTCCTATATACTCCTGTACGAAAGCGGCAGCTACTTCAATGGACGATTGGACCTGACGGATATTCAGCTCAACCTTTCGCCCCTCCCCAACATCACCCTGCGGCTGCGCTATAACGACAATTACTTTCAGGAAGTCGGCGATCAATTTACGACCCAGCACGTGAGGCTGTATACTACGCAACTCCGGCTGGCGCTCAATCCACGGCTGCAGCTGGTGGGGCTCTTCCAAAAGAATACACAAACCCATACGAATGCATACAACGTGAGACTGTCGTGGGAATACAAGCCCTTGTCGTATGTGTACCTGGTCTATAACAGCAGGGCGAGCACTACCGATCCGTCCGTCCGCGAGGTCGCGCAGATTGCCAAGGTGAGTTTCCTCAAACAATTCTAGGGTCGCGCGCCCAACCCAGGCCAACCTTTTGTGCGTGTAGCCTGCCTCAATTGAAAATGAAATTGTAATTTTGGAGTCACCCGGCCGCTGGTCCGGGGAACTCCAAAATCATGCGTATGAAAAAGATCTTTACCGCTTTCTCTCTTATCGGCGCCCTCCTGCTCACCGGATGCCATTCCAACACGCTGGATCCTGAAAAAGTCGAGCAGCTTCTCCAGGAAGCGAAAGCCTATCCCAAAATAGTCGACTACAATGTCTTTTGTGGCGACGACGTCACCGTTCAAAAAGTGCAGACCAACGGCCTGGAAAAAGACGGCTATGTCACCGCCCAAGTCGACCACACCTCGGCCGACATCGGCCAACCGCTGGTGCGCTTCACAGAAAAATCGACACCCTATTTTCTGCCGACGTCCGACACCGCCAAGTCGATCAACGTGCAAAAAGTGAAGCTGGCAGACGAACGCCTCCTGGCGATCGACAAGATCACCATCAACGCGGAAGGCACCCGGGCGCTGGTGGAATACACCACCACAATGGAAAACCTGACACCTTTCGTTGTGATGTTGGATCAGGAAATGAAAACAAAACAAACGCGCGAGACCTACTTCGCGAAGACGGATGCGGGATGGGAATGGGAGAAGAAGATCATAAAAACCAATGGCAGGAAGGAGCGTGAGTAACGCCGAACTGTCAGGGCTAAAGGCCGTGTTGAGTTAGCACTTTAACCTCAGCCTAAAGGCCTGTCTGTAGTACACATTTTCTTGAAATTGATCTTCAATCCCGAAGGGATTACCTACCATAGACCCGGGTGCTCCGATGTAATCGGAGTACCCGGGGTTTAAAGAATACAAAAAAGTGCGCCAAGTGCGCGCTTTAATCAAGTGATGAACCTTCATGGCGCATCGCTCCGATGCGCCTGGATACAACGTACCCATTGCGTGCCAGATCGCTCAAAGCACGGTCTATATCTTTCCTATGGCACGCTTTTCTTAATTACCTCACAACCCCGGGTACTCCGATTTACATCGGAGCACCCGGGTCTATGGTAGGCAATCCCTCCGGGATTGGAAGTTGTGCACAGACTAGGCCTAAAGGCTGGGGTTAATTTTTATGGAATACCGTTGAGTCAGGCCATAACAGTGTCACAGCCTATTATCACCCGACTCATCTGTGCGCTGTAGTAACCCCAGCCTTTAGGCTGGGGTTAAAAGCGGAAACTCCATAGGGCTTTAGCCCTGACCCGTACGGGCGTCCTCAAGCCTCTTCCTGGAATTGATTTCATTAACCTCAGTCTTTAGATCAGATCTTAAATCCCAGCGAGAGATAAAAGCTCCTTCCATCCCCCGGCAAAATTCCAGGGCCGGGATACATGTTGATCCTTCGGCTGAAATAACGCGTGTCAGCAATGTTGTTTACTCCACCCGCGACATGAAACTGTTTCAGGAACGACCAGTTGAAAGACCAGTCGTAGAGCGTGTAGGCAGGAATCTCACCTACCAGACCGGTAGCCGAAAACGCCGTGTTGTTCGCATCATTGAATTGGTTGCTGACGTAGCTCGCTTGAACTGTGGTTGAGAATCGTTTATACAAAAATTCAAGACCTCCCCGTTCAATCCAGTCCGGCACATTTTCTACGCGCTTGCCGGCCAGCGATATGTCTGAGGCTCCGTTGTTGACCGAGCCGCTGGTGTAGCGGGCATGCGTATAGGCTAGCGAACTGAACAAGCGCAGATCCGAAACGCGCGCATTTTGTTTGGCGGGACCCCGGAGCGAAAGACTCACATACATTTCAAATCCCTTGGCCACCGAATTTCCAACATTGGTCGTGAGCAGGTAGGTGGAGTTGTCGCTGGCATGCGCCGTCACCTTGCCGATCTTGTCGCCGTAGAAAAGATAGAAGGCATTGACGTCGAAGTTGATGAAGTCGGCCAGGTGGCCGCGATAGCCGGCATCTACGTCGTAGCCCTGGCTGTCTTTCAGGTTGGGATCGATCTGGCCGATCTGGTCTGCCGGTGTGATGTTGGCATACAAGAACGGGCGGTATGCCTGAGAGATATTGCCATACAATTGTGTTCCCGTCGACACCTGGTATTGCAGCCCTGTACCAAACAGCGGGAAGGTGCGATTGCCTTTATACGCTACGGGGAACGTGGCGTTGTTGATCACGCCCGCCAGATCAGACTTTATCACTTCATAGCGGAAACCAGGGGTGATGGAAAAATTCTTCCCCAGGTAAAATACGTTCTCCACAAAGGCTGCATAGTTCAGGGTACTGAATTTCAAATCAATTCCATAGGGACCGATCAGGCTCAGATCAAAATCGCTTCCGGTCGTGCCCTTGCCTTTTTGTCTCCGCTTGGTGTGGCCATTAAAATAACGCATGCCTCCCGCCAACACGCCTTTGATCTTCCCCATTTCGTAGCGATGCAACAACCTGGCTTCGGTTGCAAAGCCGCTGTAATAATCACGGTCGACTTGTCGGGGATTATACGAACCGATCGCCGTGTTGAAGGTGTCTGCAACGTTCGCGGTATTGATAAACTGCACACTGCTCCGCTCACCCCAAACCACATGCGATGTGATCTGCAGACGCGTGGACGGGGACAGCGCATAGTTGAAAAGTATAGCGGGGACATTGATCTTGGGACGGAAATAATTTCGCGCCCGGTTCGATTGCCGGGCGTCGGCCTCAAACATCGCATCGGTCTGCCCACCGGCGATCTGTTGCCGGTAGTCCATCCGCGAGAACTGGAAGGCGATGCTTCCTTTCTCCGAAAACCGGTATCGTATGCTGGCATACATCGCCTGGTAGTTGAACGCCGAGTTCGGTCGCCAACCGTCGCCGTGGCGATTGTCGTAGTAGGCATAGTAGTTCACTTTGCCCTTTGTTCCCCCGATGGCATTGAAGGAATTGAAGAAGTTGAAAGATCCCACGGTCTGTTCGCTCTCCAGCGAAAACACTTTTGATGTATCTCCCTCTTTCATCACATAGTTCATCATCCCCCCAAACTGACTCCCGAACTGAAGCGCCGCCGAACCCCTGACGAGTTGAACCTGCTTCACACCCTGCATGGGTGCGGTGTAATGATTTTCCGGGTATCCAAACATGTCCGAGTTGGTGTTGTATCCATTTTGACGCATGTTCATTTCGATGGACCGGTGCGCATCGGTGCCGCGCGTTCCGATGTTCATTTGCGTTCCGGCGCCGTCCATATCCCAGAGGTTCACACCGGGCATGCGGGCAAAAATGGTGCGTCCTACATTCTGCGGCAGGTTGGCGTCGCCATTTCTCAGGTTGATCACATCGGTTTTTTTTCCGGCAAAGATGTTCATACCCGCCACATCGGGCAATGCATGCTGGCGGTCCGGGTAGCCCTCTACCGTCACGGGCCCGAGCAGGGTTGATTTGATCGTGTCTTTCTCTATCGTCTGCGCACTTGCCCTGATACAAAGGCATGGCCATAGAAAAAGTATAAGTAATCGTATACTCTTGTTCATATGAATTTCCTGGATAATAAATAATGGTTGCCTTCAGAATGAATCCTTTCTGAAAACAATAGATCGTTAAGCGTATCTCCTGTTAAGATTCGAAAATACTTTGTTGATGGAGAATGGAATTATCCGAGACAGGGAGGATGAAAAATAGAAGCTAACGTGCTAAAGTGATAGAGATCCGTCACCGGGATGTGCCGCAGCAAGCGGGTCCACCCGGTTTCCGTGCGCTCGTTCACGGTCGTGCTGAGCGTATAAAATTTTGCAAAGGAAACGTCGACGCCTTTTTGGGTGTTGCCGGATTTATGGTTTTGGTCGGCCATGGTTTTGGAAAGGTCCGAAAGGGCTTCCCTCACCTCCGAGGTTTTGGCATCGCGGAGACACATGATATAGAGCGTGTCCTGATACAATTTCTGTTTCACGAAGTGGTACAACTGGCCTTCCACGGTGATCTCGCCCTGGGCTTTCCGATATTCGCTATCATCTTCATTAAAGCGCGAGGCCAGGGGAATTTTGAGGAGCAGGTTACCGCTTATTTCGTTTTCGTTACCATTGATCTTTTGAACGGCCTCGTCGTAGTTTTGCTTTTCCATGAACAACAACACTTCATAATACCCGATGGTATTGAGAAGGATGAGGAGCAGGAAGAAGAAACTAAAAAGCCGCTTCATGGGTGGTTTGAGCTACGAGGTCATAATACTACGCAAAATTTGGCGATTTGCCCAAGACCATAGACAACCCGGCAAAGAAACGATACCCTCCGGTCTCCTTTCCGGAGGGCATGTTCATACGCCTGCTCACCTGAACCGGTCCGCATAGTCCAGCACAAAATCTTCGATTGTTCTCGCCGGCTTCGCCAATATATCTTGCACGGCGCGACTGACAAACTCAGCCTGTCCGTTGCGTTGGGCCTGATCATAGGCAAGAAAAGTTTCAACGGCCCAGCCCGGCATCCCGCTTTCTTTCATTTCGCGACCGGCTTCGTCCAGCGATATGGGAACGTAAGTGACGGCTTCGCCAACGACGTCGCTCAGCGCCCGGGCCACTTGATCGTAGTTCACCGCTTCGTCGCTGGTGAGCAAGTGGGTTTTGTTGTTGTGCGCCTGGGGTGCGGTCAACACTTTAAAAGCGACCTCGGCAATATCCCGGATGTCAACATAAGCCCGCTTGCCGTCGCCAGTCGATTCATAAAATTTGCGCTCCAGTTTTACGGACTCCGCCAATTCACCCAACCAATTTTGCATCATGCCATTGGCACGAAGAATCGTATAGGGCAGGCCGGACGTTTGGAGAAACGCCTCCACTTCACCATGAACCCTCGGGATATACAACGGCGACTCCTTATCGGCAACGCCCGATGAGAGCTTTACCAAGTGCCCAACCCCGAGTTTTTGCGCCGCTTCGATCACGTTGTTTTGTTGCGTCACAAAATCCTTTCCAACGCTCGACACCAAGAACACGGCACGACTTCCACGCAGGGCAGCGGCGAGACTGGCCTTATCGCTCATGTCAGCTTCCACCCACACAACGCCCGGGAAGATTACGGCCTTGTTCTTATCGCGGGTAACCGCGGTCACGGAAATTTGGGCTTGTGACAATAATTTCAGAAGTTCTTTGCCGATCCTGCCCGTAGCGCCGAATACGGTGATGTTGTTTTTGTTTTCCATTTTGCTGATTGTTTTTCCTCAAAACTATCAGCGCGGAAAAAAAGCAAATAGTATAAAACCGACACCGGCTAGGCGCGCCACTCTGGGAAGTTCACGGCTTGTTCATGGGCTTGTCGCAAAAACTGTTTTGGCGTGACACCGGCAAATTCTTTAAACTCCCGGATGTAATGCGATTGATCATAGAACAAATTGCTCAGCGCAACATCCGTAAGCGAATCAAACTTTTGGCTACGCAAGTGATTGAGGGATGACTGAAAACGGGTGATCCGGGTAAATAATTTTGGCGAGATGCCGATATCTGTTTTGAATATTCTTTCCAACGAACGCTCCGACAAATCAAGCTCGGCCTGTATTTTGGGCAAAGATGTTTCAGCACCTTGTTTGATGATCCGCTCCAAAGTCCATGCCGTCCGCTGATCTTCGCGGTGCTTATTCTGATCGATCCGATCGCACAAGAACAAAGACAGGATCTGGATTTTCTTTCCCGTGGAAGTTGCTTCCAGGAGTTGACTGGCAAGATCGTTGTTCAACAAGGTCTGGAGGTCGACATACCGGTTCGTGAGCTCGCATGCATCCGTTCCGAAAATTGCTTTGATGGCATGCGACTGAAAATAAACGCCAATATTTCGAAACGATCCCTTGGTGGTCTTGCCGGAATGCTTTGTGGTGAGGCCGTGTAAAAACAGTTGAGGCAATACATTTCCCGAATGATCTAGAAAGGCATCGGGGTTTTCTTGAAAGATGAGCCCGGGACAACCGTCGGCAACGATCCCAAACGACTTGCCCGCACCGGCATCATCGCTTTCCAAAACGCCAAAATACCGGACGTACTGCTGCAAGGCTGGGATGGGTAGAATTCGTTGGTAGTTCATGGGTCGGCAAGATAGCAAAATGCTTTTTTCTGTGCCCATCGTCTCATTTGTTTAGACGGTTTTTAAAAACTATGCCCTCCAAGGTCAATCCCTGGAGGACATCGTCTCTTATAGTTGCATCCCGTTATTTTACAATCACTCCATAGGCAAATGCGTCGCTGGCGAGCGTGGTGGCTACGCCATTCTTCCAAAGTATGGCCACCTGTTTGCCGTCATTGTCGAACTCCCAGCCCGCTATGTATACATCGCCATTGTGCACATACACCGATCTGGCGTCAGACCTGGCCACGCTGGAGAGGAAAGTACCCACTCCATTTTTCCATACCTTGGCATTGTATTGGCCATTTCTAATTTCATTTCCCACTAAGTATACGTCACCGTCCGCAACAAATATCGACGAGACGTCGGTGCCTGGCGTATTGGGGTCTATGATCTCAAGGTTCCCATTTTTCCAAAGGGCAAGAAGGAAGGTTGATCCATTATAATATTGACCGGCTACATACACATCATTCCCCGAAACAAATACGGCATGACCATACGCTCTTTGATCCAGGGGACTAAGGTTAGTAGCCACACCATTTTTCCAAACTTTCGCAACCCAACCGGTAGCGACCTCCTCCCATCCGGCCACGTATACATCATTGCCCGAAACAAAAACCGAGTGGGCAGCGCCCGACGCCGTGGTGAGCGAGGTTGCCGCTCCATTTTTCCAGACTTTTGCAATATAGCCGATACCGGCACCGTGATTTTCCTGCCCCGCAACATAAACGTCATTATTATCCGAGACATAAATAGAATTGGCATAAGCATCATCGTTGGTTTCATTGAGCTTTGGAGTAGATAGTTCTACGTCATTCTCCCTTTTCCAATACATGGCATAACTGTTCCCTATCCTTTGACTACCCGCGGCATAAAGCGTGTTGCCCGAAACAAAAACGGATGTCGCATAAGCATTGTAATCACCGTTGGTAAGATTTGTTCCCGTTCCGTTCTTCCAAACCCTGGCGTAGCCTGTGCCGAAGAACATCTGTCCCCCGACAACATAAACAGAAGGACCCGATTCCGATACGGACACGGATATGGCATATGCCTGCGTGCTGCCGTCTTCTGCCGTCACGGTGTAGGTGGCCGGTGTGCTGAAATCGTGAGCCGTCCCTGCAGCAGGATCTACGGCACTACCGGTGTGCACAATGGTGGGCTTTAATGCTGTAACGGAAACGCCGGCAGGAAGCGTGAAGAGTATATTTTGTCCACTGATGATTCCCTGTACATCGGCGGAAAGCACTGGATTATCCGTTGTAAGAAACGAAAAGGCTGTAATGGTTTTGTTGGATGACAACACCGGTGGAGTAACGGTCACAGAAATCGCATACGTTTGGCTGCTGTGATCTTTTGCCGTTACCGAGTAGTTTACCACGTTGGTAAAATCCGTCGCGATGCCCGATGCAGGACTGATCGTATTGCCGGTGTGCACAATGCTTGGCTTCAAGGCCGTTACGGAAACGCCAGCAGGGAATACGCAATGGATCTCTTTCCCCGAGATGACGCCTTGTACATCCGATGAAAGAATCGGATTGTCTGCAGCGAGGAAGGAAAAAGAGGTAATGGATTTTTCTGATGATGGCACCGGCTCATCATTTCGACAGGAAATAATAATGGATAATGCCATAGGCAATAGTAGCAATGCCATTATCACATAGCGTAGCGAAGTTTTCATTTTTTTGGGGTTAAGTGACCAGTGCCAGGTCTTGAGTGCAGACTTGCCTCCTCGCTGGTGAAACAAAGATCACGTTATCACATTTCGCCCACCATCCTGTAAAAACAGGAGTTTTTTGAAAAATGACGAAATCATGGAAAAAGAGGAGAAGAACCCTGAAGGTTACAAGTTTATTTGTATAAGTTTATCTCTATAACCAGGGATCGAATGAATTCTCGTTTTATAGCAATCATAACATTTTGTGTCTTCATTCTATCCGAAGGATCTGCACAACAGCATGTATTAGACAGTTTGAAAACCGAAATTGACAAGCGCCAACAGCGGGACAGTTTCAGGGTAAAGGCAATTTTGGAGTACGTAGTAGAAGCACTGAACAACAATACGTCCGATTTTTTACCGTACATGAACGAGGTTATCTCGATCAGTAAAAAAACGAATTACAAGAGAGGACTTCAAAAAGGATTTATGATCGGTCAAATCTATTTTAGTGACCGGGGGGATTATGAAAAAGCCTTTTTGTATGCAGATTCCGCTTTTTCCGCTCTGAAAAATGACACATCACTAAAAGCCAGGCAGAGTACAGGTCATTTATACAATAACATTGCAGGCGATTATTTTAAGTTGGGGGACTACGAAAAAGCAATTGACAACTTTACCCTATCCGCGCGGATTTTTGAACCCATGGATCATCCCTTTTTAGCGACGGTCTATTCCAACCTTGCAGAGATCTACGAGAAAATTCATGACGCATCAAAAGCTATTGAATACGATAAGAAGGCCATTGCTATTGCTGAAAAAAGTCAGAATGACCGGTCGCTGGCCGCAAGGCTGTTAAACTATTCCATGAGACTAATAAACCAAAAAGCGTTTACACAGGCTGCTCCGGTGCTAAAGAGAGCAGAACCTATTATTATGAAGCTGGAAAACACAAGTTATCTGCAACAATTCTATTATACCGGCGCATACCTGGATGAAAACAACAAAGATTACCACAAAGCTGTAGCGCATTATAAAAAAGCGTTGGGGTATGCAACGCTGAATGAAGATGTCTATCAGAAAACCAATATACTCGAGGCGTTGTCCGATTGCCTGATCAGGATGAACAGAATGAAAGAGGCAAAATCGTATTTAGACACACTTCTTTTATTGTCAAATGGCCATGATTTAAAAGCGGCCAGACGCAATGCTTATGTCAACCTGGTGAAATGGCATGAACAAAATGGAGACTATAAAAATGCCAACCTCTACCTGCAAAAAACACTGGCACTGAACGACAGTCTGTTTTCGGAGGAAAGCAAAGAGAAGATTGCGGGACTGGAAGTGCGGTATAATGTCGAGAAAAAAGAACAAGAGATCAATGGATTAAAGGCGGAAGCGAATATTCAATCCTTAACGATCCGTCAAAAAAATACCCTTAATTATATTTTAATTGGTGGTGCCATCACGTTGTTGATCATCTCCTCACTTTCCTACCGGTCCTACAAACAAAAACAGAAGCTCCAGCAACAACGCATCACAGAACTGGAAACTGAAAAGCAGTTATCCGCCATCGAAGCTGTGTTAAAAGGCGAAGAACAAGAGCGTACCCGCCTCGCGAAAGATCTGCACGATGGATTAGGGGGAATGCTGTCCGGAATAAAATACGCCTTTAGTGCCATGAAGGGAAATCTGATCATGACGCCTGAAAACCATCAGGCCTTTGAGCGCAGTATGGATATGCTCGACAGTTCTATCCTGGAAATGCGAAGGGTGGCCCATAACATGATGCCCGAGGCATTGGTGAAGTTTGGGTTGGATACCGCACTAAAAGATTACTGCCATGACATTAATCAAAGTGGTGCGCTACACGTCAGCTATCAGTCCATTGGCCTTGCAAATGGAAATCCCGCTCAAACCGTAGCCATCACCATCTATCGGATCGTCCAGGAATTGATTACGAATACATTAAAGCATGCTGGCGCTAAAACGGCGATTATTCAAGTCACTGAAACCGAAGGAATCCTTTCTGTAACCGTTGAAGATGATGGCAAGGGATTCGATGCCCGAATCTTGGAGCGATCAAAAGGCATGGGTTGGACAAGCATTCAACATCGTGTAGATTTTCTAAAGGGTAAACTGGACATTCACTCCGCCCCTGATAAGGGAACTTCGGTTTATATCGAATTTAATGTTTAGATGGCCATAAAGATCTTTCTCACCGACGACCATTACATGATTATTGCCGGGGGCCGCAATGACGGAGGTCGGAAGAATTCGTTGGTAGTTCATTGACCGGCAAGATGACAAATGCTTTTTCTTACCCATCTGTTCAGACTCCCTTTAAAAACAATGCTCTCCAGGTTCATCCCTGAAGAGCAAAGTCATATATACACCCGTGCAAAACTCAAAGCGAACGCAGTCCCCCATCCAACAACAACTCGGCGCCGATCATGTAGGCAGCTTCGTCGGATGCCAGGTAGAGGGCGGCGGCCGCGATCTCTTCGGCTTTGCCTACTCTTTTTAGCGGCGTAAACTCGCCCATGGCTTTTTTCATGGCCTCGGCTTCTTCTTTGGAGGAAGTCACCGTATCAAACACCCTGGTGTCGATGGGGCCTGGTGTGAGCGCATTGACCCGAATGCCGCGCCCGATCAACTCAACGGCAAAGCTTCTGGCCAGGGAACGAATGGCAGCTTTCGTCGCGGCGTAAGAAGCGTGGTTAGGAATGCCCTTCTCGTTGACCACCGAAGAAAGCAACACCACGGAGGCGCCCGCATTTAAATGGGGCAACGCTTTTTGCACCGTAAAGAACGTGCCTTTGAAGTTGACATCGCTTTGCTTGTCGAACATCGCCTCCGTAAAATCCGTCAGGGGCGCCAACACATATACGGCGGCGTTGGCGATCAGCACATCGATCTTGCCATATTTTTCGTGCACCGTCTTATACAACCGATCCAGGTCGGCCAGGTTAGCAGAATCACTTTGAACACCGATAACGCCCCTTCCGATTTCGTCAACGGCTTTGTTGAGGTTGGCCAAGTCGCGTCCCGTGATCACGACCTGGGCACCTTCTGCTGCAAATAATTTGGCCGTGGCCAATCCAATACCGGCACTGCCGCCCGTGATGACGGCAACCTTGTTTTTCATTTTTTGTGACATACGTTTTGCTTTGATTTAAATTACCCTGCAAAGCTGGCGGATCAGCATAGGGTTAAAAAATGAACCAGTTCATAAAAAGGCGTTGAACTAGTTCAACTTTTTCTTGGTTCATAAAAAATGACATCCCAACCATTCGATTTCCTGCGGGCCAACTTCGAAAAGCGATTGGCACTCACCCCTGCCGAGAGCGACACCCTGAACGCTGAATTCAAACTTCGTAAGCTCCGGAAAAAACAGGCAATCATTCAACCCGGGTTTATTGCCCAACACCGGAACTTCGTCGCAGCAGGTGCGCTGCGCGCGTATGTGATCGATCACAAAGGCCTCGATCACACCATTCAATTCGCTATCGAGGACTGGTGGATCACCGACTACAACAGCTATGTCAACCAGCAGCCGGCGACCATGTTTGTAGAAGCGTTGGAGGACAGCACGATCCTGCAAATTGACTACCACCGCGAACAGGCCTTAAAAAAATCAGATCACAAATTCGAGACACTTTTCCGGATGATGGCCGAGAAGGCTGCGGCGTTTCAGCAACGCCGGGTCATCTCTTCCCTTACCTACAGTGCAGAGGAACGTTATCGCGAGTTTTTGGAGATGTACCCTTCCGTCGTACAGCGCTTACCGCAATACGCCCTGGCTTCCTACCTGGGCATGACGACCGAGTTCCTTTCCAAGATCCGGAACAACCGGGTCAAGAAGAAAAAACTGGCGGACTCCTGACCGCTCACCAACAATTTGCTAATTGATCTGCCTTGATGAGATGTTATACTAGGCGTGCTTCGATGTTTTTTGCTGCTCCATCTCCGCCTGCCTTTTTATTCTCTTCCGGTGCATCGTTCCCCAAGCGGTCAGCGCCTTCAGCACATCCCGCAGCGAGTCTGCATAACCAGTAGCCTCATATTCAACGACCACCGGGAATGTTTCGGCATGAACGTTCCGGGTAACAAAGCCATTCATTTCCAAATCCTTTAACTCGCTTGACAATACCCGCGCAGAAATTCCCTCTACCGTGCGTTGTAGCTCGTTGAATCGCTTCGGTCCCTCCGACAGCGCAATGATAATACGCAGCTTCCACTTCCCTCCAATGACATAAAATGCATCTCCGACCGCATTCAAACTGGTGACACAATCCGGTCGGGAGAGACGCTTTGAATTTTTTATTTCGGGCATAGGCTCTTTCTTTATGCTTACCAAAAGGTTACTACTATCCTTTTGTATACTAGTAACAAACCAATAGCAAAGGTAACTAGTTTTGCATCAACAAAGCGCTAAAAAAAACCGACTGTCATGACGTCGAAAGAAAATCGATTGTACACCCTTCGAAAGAGCAGCACTATGAACTGACCCTTCCGCCCAAGATATATCCGGGATGGTTGTTTCACCTGCATTTCGAAACAAAAATCTATGGATACACCATGAAAAAAATATTGCACATCATCTCCAGTCCCCGCGGCGCCGAATCGAACAGCACGCACTTGGGAAATACCATTATTGAAAAAATAAAAAAGCAATACCCGCTGAGCACGGTAACGGTCAACGACGTCGTGGAGAAGCACTACGAACCGCTACAGTCCATACACGTGACGGCATACCGGCTTCCGGAAGACAATCATACCCCGGAGCACAAACAAGCCCTTCGCGATTCCAACACCGCGGTGAATGATCTTTTTGACGCGGATATCATCGTCGTCAGTGTTCCGCTTTACAACTTTGCCATTCCCGCAGCACTGAAAGGCTGGATCGATCATATCGTCCGTCCCGGCAAAACGTTCAGCTACCACACCGGAAAACCGGAGGGGCTCTTGAAAGGAAAGAAGGTCTATCTCGCCATTGCATCCAATGGTGTTTATACAGACGGGCCGATGAAATCCATGGATTATGCAGAACCCTATCTCAAATTCATTCTCGGCTTTATCGGCCTCACCGACATCACCACCCATCGCATTGAAGGCGCGGGTATTCCGGGTGTGATGGAGACGGCTGTACAAAAAGGACTGGAAAGCGTGTTGGTTTGAGGTGTTTTCTTGTCGTTAAAATTCACTCGCCCTTGCTGAAATAATTTCAACGAGGGCGAGTGTTTTCTTATTGAGGACAGGAATGCCTGAGCTTACTTCCGGGGTATGGTGAGCAAACCAATCGAAGACAAAACAAAAATCCCGCCGCCTACCGACATCACGATGCCGTTTCGCGAAGCCGCCCATCCCAACGCGAAAATGCCAAGCCCGACAACGGCCGAGGCAATCACAATGACCGTGACCCCGAACACATTCTGGCGACGCGCCTCGGCATGATGGGCTCCCGATGGCTTCGCGACATTCGATTGTTCACGCTCCAGGATCAGCGCCCTTTCCGATACCATGGCCTTTGAAGCATAGTACCATTCAAAGCACGCCAGCATCAGCAAGGGCAGGCCTACACCCAACAAGGTCTCGATCGTTCGATTGAATTTCAGGCCGATGAGCGATGGGGCGATCACTTTAAAGAAAAGATTGATCAGCAAGGCGACGATGGTAGTGGTGATGACGGAGAATGCAGTCTGCCGTTTCGAATACAACGACCAGATGATCGGCGCAAAAAGTGCGCCGCCCGCGATGGCTGCAATGCTCAACACCACTTCAACGATGCCACCCGCCAGCGGCACCAGCATGGCCACGCCGATCGTGCCCACCCCAAACAACAGCGTAAAGAGTCGCGCCACCAGGATCTGTTCTTTCTCTGACGCCAGGGGACGGAAGACACTGCGATAGACATCCTGCGCAAAAACGGTAGCCGCCAGGTTGATCGTCGTGTTCGCCTTGCTGGACGTGGCCGAGATCATCCCCGACAACACCAAGCCGATCAGTCCCGCTGGCAGCACGCGCTGGCACAACATCATGTAGGCGCCTTCGGGGTCGAGTCCCTGCAGGTCTGGGTGGATCACCCGGTAGATCATCGGAGGCAACATCCAGATCAGGGGACTGACGAGGTATAAGCCCGCAAACAAGTAAGCCACTTTCTTTGCATTCCGCTCGTCGGATACGCTGGTGTAGCGTTGAACATACGACCAGTTGCCGCCGATGTAAACGGTTTGATAGCCGATGAAAGCCAGCATGAAGCCCGCCGTATAGTCGCTGGTGAAGGGTTCGAAGAAATGTTCCGGGGCCTTGGCAAAGAGATTGCTCACGCCGCCGATCTCACCGAAGGCCGCGGGGATCACGATCAGCACGGCGGCCATCAGGATCACAAACTGCACGACGTCCGTCACCAGCACGGCCCATAGCCCGCCCGCAGCGGTGTAGAGCACAATGACCAACCCAATCCCGATGATGCAGGCATTGAGCGAGAAGGGCGTGGCCACATAGACCATCTTTCCCACGGGATAGAGCACGGCGCTGGTATTGACCAGGCTCAGGATGAGGATGAGGTACGTGTAGAATTGTTGCGCCCGGGTGCCGAATCGTTTGCCGATATATTCCGCCGACGTGCGCGTGCCGGTGCGTTTCCATTTGGCCGCGATAAAGATGGCCACCAGGAAACCGCTGACCGCCATGGTAAGCTGAATGACGTTGGCCACGGCACCATGTTTATAAGCAATGGAACCCCACACCACGAAGGTGCCGGCCGAAAAATAACTGATGAACAACGAGAGGCCGTTGATCCACCACGGCGTCTCACCGCCCGCCTCAAAGAAGGCTTGCCCGCTCTTGCTCCCCATGCGGGTGAACGTCAACCCGATGGCAAAGATCAGCAGGGCAAACACTATCATGACGACAAAATCGAGTTGTTCCATGGCGCGGGGCGTCGTTGTTATGGGATGTAAAACTAAGTTAGGATGGGCGTTGGCTCAAAGGTCTACGGCATATACTTTTATACCATAGCGCGGCACCGTGATGTCGACGGCAACGCCGGGGCTCAACGTTTTGTTTTCGGTCAGCTCCGTGATGGCCTTGGCGCGCGCGCCGGGCTTGATCCTGGACAGATCAATGCGCAGCGTTTGCTGGTGGGGCTCGTTGCGGTCGTTGAGGATCACGGCATACACGCGTTGCTTCGAAACCGATTGGGCCATGATGCATTCCAGGTTGGGATCGTCCAGTTGGAAAAGGCCTTCGCGCAGGATGAGGTTGACCGGGTCGTTATAGATCTTGCCGGGAGCAAAACCGTAGCTCTGGTGCGGGCCGACTTTTGGCGTCACAAAGCCGCGGGGAAAGATCACGTTGTCGTTGGAGCGCAGCTGCGCTTCGGCCATGAGGTAGTCGGTGATCCAGCCGATCTGCCACCAGGCGTGATGCGGATACGGTCCCGAACCTTTGTTCATCGCGCGCCAGTAATACGACGCCACACTCGTGGCCGAGTCCACAAAGGCATCGCGGCCGAGGGCGCCGGCGCGCGCCATGTCGATGAGCAGCGAGTCGCCCGTCAGTTTAAAAATACGGACGAACAGGCCGGCATGGCTCGCCAACTGAATGGGTCCGTTGCGTTGGGCCGAACCCATAATGCCGCCGTGCTCGAAACCGAGTCCCGCCTGCGTGATCTCCCAATCCTGCCGCTTCTGGCCGTTCACCAATTTTTCTTGCTGGGTTGGGATGGGGTGCGTGTAGATCGAAGTGGTGTAGATTCGCGCCGTAGCGATGGCGGCGTCCTGGTAAACTTGTTTTTTGGTAATGTCATACAAGTCCAGCAACGCTTGCGCGGTTTGGGCCGTAGCAAAATCGGGAGCGTAACGCGCATCACCACAAACACCGAGGAACTGTCCTTTGTCGACGCCGTTCTTTACGAGCCAGTCCGCACCTTTCTCTGCCGCCTGGAGATATTTTTCGTCTTTCAGGATCCGGTATGCAACGATCAGTCCATAGAAAGTGGGACGGAGATCTTTGATGTCGGTGAACAATGGCTTTTGGGTTTGTTGGTCGTAGGCCACTTCCCAGCTGCCGTCTTCCTTCTGCCATTTCAGCAACAGGTCTGCACCCAGGCGAAGCCGTTCAAGCAACGCTTTGTTGTCGGGTTCGAAGAGCAGGATATTTCCCACGTCGAGCATCGTGTAGTAGGTGAGGCTCACGGGTTCAACAAATTCTCCCCACTCCTCCACAAACATTTTGCGCTTCGCCAGGTAGTACTGCCCGATGGCAGCGCCTTGAAAAAATCCGGGTTTCGTTTGTTGCTGCACCAGTTTGAAGTTCAGCGCATAGGGCAACACATTTTTCTTCAGCAACGGATCGCCGGTGGCGTGTGCCAGCATCCACATGGCGCCGTAGTCAGAATTCTTCATGGCGTCCTTCTGCGAGCCGACCACACCGCCCAGGTAGGATTGTCCTCCAATCTTTAGTCCTTGGTAGGATTCAATATTCCAAAGCGATGTTTTGGGATCGATGAGGTAATGATGCATAGCCTCGATCCGGCTGGTCAATGATTGCCGGTTTGTGCGCAACGCCAGCGTTTTTTTGAATTGATAGATGTCGTTGGCGGCATGGTTCACATTTTTATACCAGTTCCCGTTTTGAATGCTGTAGCGGAACTCAAATGCGATCGTGTCGCCGGCCTTTAACAACGATGGCTTTTCACCCAACACCGGGAAATACAACGACGGCGCCAGGGCCGCATCGCGGTTCTTGTGCGAAATTCCAATGTGCCATTCCTCGTGGGTGTTGTGGTCTTCCTCCCAGGGATCACGACCCAATCCCGGTGCGGGAATCACCGCCAGCGATACCTGTTCTTTTGTATCGACAATAGCCGCCATCGTGCTGACACAACGCTCGCGGTAGATCACTGGAAGCTCAGGGACGCCCTGCCCGTAAGCATACGCCAAAACAAAATCTTTCTGGATCGCGTCGCCTTGAAAATAGCCGGGCACCGTGGCCCAGGCCATATCTTTTTCGTCGACCGTTACCAGCGTGGGTGAGCTTAGCGAATAGTAGCCGGCCTTTTTTACTACGGCCGTTTGCTTTACTACGATGTCGGTGGGATATTTTTCGTCCAACTTCCATTCGGCGGTTACCGTGGCTTGGTCATTGTCGGAGGTAAAAGTGATTACGTTGCCCGCTGTCTTTGCTTCTTGAGGGAAAAAAGCAATGGCTTTCCCCGCGGTGTTCAGCGACACCGGTTCGGTGGCCGCTTCCCAAATGTCCTGTTGATAGTGATATACTTTTTCGGGAAACTGAACGCCGGTGTTGGCCTTAAAGATCGTGGCCGTGCTGTCGGGCTTGCCTTCGCTGAACAGCAACGTGTACTGGCCCGAGGGAACGCCGACGTTCTTCCACGCCCCTCCTGCCTGCAACTGCAGATCTTTCACTTTCCATCCCTCGCCGCTTTTCTCCCAGCTAAGTTTCAGTTCCGCGTTGGCCAATTGTACATCTTCCTTCCGGCAACCAGCCCAAACCAGCGCCAGCGCTATCGCAAAAACAAATCGTTTCATCATTTCTTTCTCAATTTTCATAGCACAATACTTCAAATACCGCCGCAGGAACTTGTGCCGACGGATGTTCCACTTCCAGGGTCAATCGTTTTGTCTGCAAGGGCTCGTGCAACCGGATGGTGTTCATCGTCTGGTAATTTCCAGTCTTTTGATAGACCACCTTGCCCTGGTCGTCGCGCAGCACATAGTTGCGCACGCAGAAGGGTATGACATTTTCAGGGTGTCCCATGAGCACCGATTCCATGGGATGATCAAAGTCGGTATCGAACTTCAGCACAATGGTACGAATGGTTTTCGGTTCGCTCCAGGAGATTTGCAGCGCTGGTTTAGGATCGGCATATGCGGCCACCCATGCATTGGGACGGTCTGTGGGCCGCGCCACGCCGTTCCGGATATTGTCCACCCCAAAATCCTCCAGCGGTGTGCTCATCTTGATGGCCAGATTTTCTCCCTGCGGCCGGCGCTGCGGGCACCAGAATTCAAAGGCGTCGATACCAATGTCGTCGGGTGGTGTTTGTTTGCCATAGTTGGATACGGCTTCGTTTATGTGATTGAACACCGACAGCACGCCCGTGATCCGCCTGGGCGAAAAGTGCAGCTTTATCGCGGGATTTTTTCGGAACACAATGAACACGTATTGAGCGGCAGCAAGTTTTGTCTTAAAGGCCAGCTTCACGCAGTTCCTTCCCTCCGCGAGATCGATGGTTTTTTGTTCGAGCAACACATCGGGGGTGAAACTTCCGATCTTGCCACTGGTGCGCAGCTCCACCTGCATCGCCGTTACCTCGGTCGCTTGGGCGTGCACCGTGAAGATGGGAAGTTCGCCATGGGCAGCGGGCAGCATCTGCGCCACCGCTGGGTCCAGTGTTTTTAATAAACTATCTTCGGGCAATTCGTTCAAGCGAAGTTCACTGGACGCAGACAAGGATGCCTCGAGCACAAGATCTTTTTTGTCATCCAACACAAATCCGGGAATGTATTGTCCGGAGCGGATCAGTCGTTGCTGGAGGGCCTTCATGCGTTGTGTTTCGCCCAAGGCCGCCGGCAACACACCGAGCTCGCGGCAGAGCACAGCCGCCATGCCCACCGACTGTCCGCCATAGGCGCTCGTGCCCATGACACGCGCAGAGCCGAACGCTACGTGACTTACACTGATAATCCTTCCTGCGAAGAACAGGTTCGGAACATTCTTACTATAAAAACTGCGATAGGGAATGTGATAAATGCCCTTGCCATGCCACTGGTTACAGCCCGGCTTTTCGCTGAACACGCCATCGGCCGGGTGCAGGTCGATGGACCATCCGCCGTAGGCAACGGCGTCGCTATACTCACGTTGCTCAACAATGTCCTGTTGGCGCAACATGTAGTCGCCCTCAAAGCGGCGGCTTTCGCGCTTGCCCGGGATGGTGCCCACCCATTCCAACGTCAGGTTCTTCGCCTCGGGAAATTCGCCAGAGTTCTTAATGTGATTCCACACCCCATAGACCACGCGCCACAATTCCCATTTGATGGCTTCTGTTTCATGTACGGTATCCAGTCTTCCGCCGTATTCGATCCACCATAGATTACATCCGTATTCTTTTGTATTGAACTTCCGGTAGCGGGGAATGGCCGTGATGTCTTTCAGGGCATACGAGGGTGGCACGAAGTTCACAGGCTTGCCGGTGTCCTTGCTGTAGAAATAGAGGGAATGTCCAAGCAGTTCACCGTAGTCTTTGGTGGGTGCGAATTTCTCGCCCAGCTCGTCCCGCGATTCAGCGCCCATCCGAAAGGCGGCGCCGGATAAAAATCCCAGCACGCCGTCGCCGGAGGCATCACAAAATAAAGGCGCTTTCAAGACATACTCCACCGAGTTCTGGCTGCAAAAAGCCTTCACACTCGCGATGGTATCGTCCGACCGCTTCTCTACTTCGAATGCGGCCGTGTTCAACAACAGCGTGATGTTCGGTTCACTCACGACTTTATCCAGCACCACCGTATCAAAAATGACGGCGTTGCCCTCGGGATTCCGGTAAAGATTTTCCACCAGGATCTCATCGATCACACCCCCTTCGCGGGACCAGCGATTGTTATTCCCCATGTGCGACGTGGCACCCAGAACCCACAGACGCACCTCGCTGGAAGCATTACCACCCAACACCGGTCTGTCTTGTACCAACGTCACTTTTATTCCTTCGCGAGCAGCCGTGATGGCACAGCAGGTGCCGGCCAGTCCGCCACCCACTACCACCAGGTCGGACGCGATTATTTTTTGCTGAAACGATCTGGACTTCATTTGCTCTTCAATGATCATATTGTATGGCCGTTAACAATCGTTTTTAATGCTGAATTGATTTTTTCAAAACGGTGAACCCGCCGGGTTTTACCAGCGATATTTCTTTTACCGCTGGACCTTCATAGGTGAAGGACTTGCTTTCGCCGGGCTTGAGTTGCGCGATGTCGAAGGTTTGACTTCCGCAGGCGATCGAATAGTGGCGCAAGGTGTAGCTTGGAAAATCTTTCCGCGCGGTCACCGTAATATTCAGTTTACTGCCTTCGTTTTGGAAAGCCAGGGTAGCCGGCGAAAATTCCTCCTGGAAAGCATAGTACATGCCACGCAGTTCCCGCTCGGGCGACACCAGTCCCCAGGGACGATAGCCGTTGGGATTGGTGCCGGGGAAACGACTCTGATAGTCGTTGAAAGTCCATACTGATGCACCAATGAGGAAATCGCATTGACGAAAGTCCTGCATCGCCTTGGCAAGATGGTCCACCCGCCCTTGCTCCGTCTTCACACCGTCGGTGCGAATACCGAATTCACTCACGTAAACCGCTTTGTCGGGGTAGACCTCGTGAATGTGTTTCAGGTTATTGAGATAGTTCCCATACATGTTGGAGCTGATGAAGTCGACGTACTGTGAAGCTTCATCTTCGGGTTTCTTGATGATGTCGCGCGCCACGAACATGCTGGCAAACGTGACCAGTCGCGAAGGGTCGAGTGACTTGGCGTAGGCATACATGTCTTTTGTCCAGGACTTGCCCTCGTCGGTTTGGGATGGGTATTCATTGCCCACACTCCAGGCAAACACCGAAGGGTGATTCCAATCGCGTTCGATCATTTCGCTAAACTGCGATTGAAATTTCTTGCGCATCACCGGGTCCGCCATTTGTTTTGGTGTGAGCTGCCAGTTGCCCGCTTCGGCAATGATGAGCAACCCGTGCTCGTCGGCCCAGTCCAAGAGGTGCGTGGAGACCGGGTAGTGGCTGATGCGCGACAATTCCATGCCACCCGATTTGATGAGGGTGAGGTCTTTCTCTAAAACGTCCTGAGGGTCCATTGACCCGAAATGTGGATAGTCCAACGGCCGGTTGCAGCCACCCATGCGGATGGGCTCGCCGTTAAGCAGCAGACGGGTTCCTTTTACCTCTACTTTCCGGATGCCAAACCGTGTGCGCACCGTATCCGTGCCGGCGATCACTTCGGCTTCGTACAAGGTAGGCTCGTCTGTATACCAAAGCGCCACATCTTTCGCGGCCAACGTGCCGTCTATCCACAGGCTGTTGGGCGTTCCGCCGTCAGGCCTCAGTTTTCCTTTGAACGGGACCTTGATCTTATTTCGGTAAAGCGTGAGTACCGGCACAATCTTCTTTGCCGGATCAGCATTGACAATATCCACACGCACCTGTACCGAAGCTGTCTTCTTCAGCAGGTCGGGATCTGCCACGATCTTCACATGTTGAATGTATGTGGCTGGACGGATAATGAGATACACTTCGCGATTGATGCCGCCGTAGTTGATCCACGGAAAAACTTGCGCGTTGTTTTCCTTCTCATAGTTCACACGCGTCTTGGCACCGGGGATGGTGGTGGTGTCCCAGGAGTTGTTCACCCGGAGCGCAAGGGTGTTCTCTGCCGACAACGCATCGGTGATATCCACTTCAAAGGGTGTGTAACCACCTTCGTGCTCGCCCAATTTCTTACCGTTCACCCACACCGCCGATTTATAAAACACGGCTTCAAACCGGAGAAATGCACGATGACCTTGCGGAACGGGAGCCTGATTAAATTTCCTTACATACCATGCCGAGCCCGTGTAGAGTTGATAGCGCGGATCAACCGAAAAACAATGCGGCACCGTCACTTTGTCCCAGCCCTGCACGGGAAAGGTTGGCGTATGCCATGCATTATACTCGCCGATGTTGACCGGATCGAGGGCAAAGGCCCATTCGCCGTGCAGGGTTGTCTTCGATGCCTGGCCCAGCAACGTGAGCGGATAAAAAAGAATGAGGAGGACGATGTATTTCAATTTCATGGATCATTTAAAGTTTGAAAGGGCGTCGGCCACTACCGCGCCAATATGGTTTAAACCGATTTGATTATAGTGAATTTGGTCTTTCATCCAACCTTTCGCTTCAAACAGATTGGTTTCCGTGTAGACCACGCTGGTGAATTTGTCTTTATCGGCAACATTCTGCTGTGCGCGGCGCACGGCGTCGAAGCCTTCGTGTGGATGATCTTTGAAGTAGCCGGTTTGAACAATGTAAAAAGGGACCTTGCTTCCGAGGGCTTTCCGGAATCGGGCGATCAGGTTCGTCAACGCTGCTTCATATTCATGCGGTGTCAATTTTCCATCGTTGATCGCGTTGGCATCACGCTCGCCCTGGAGCCAAAGTATCCCCGAGAGCGTGAGGGCCGTTTTCTTTTCGGCAGCCTTCACTTTTGTTATGGCATCATCGAACAACAGCAGGTTGCCGCGCGTATCCCACGTCCCATAGTTATTCAACTCCGCCTTTTGATGACAGGAAGCTCCTCCCCGCGCTGCCGAAACGATGACAATAGAAGAAGAGCCTTGTCGCGCCACCATACCCGACGCAAAAGCCGGTGCGAGACTTCCGCTGTTGGCTCGTTCAAAACTCAATTCTTTTACTCCAACAGGATCGGCGAGTGGGCGCAATGCGTCGGAGGAGAACGCATACTCCCACGCCGTGTCCTCCTCGCATTTCGGCGACAACGTGCTGTCGCCCTGCCCCACGGCGTTGCTCTGGCCTGCGATGAGCCAGAGCGTTTTTTCCTGCGCTAAAGTTTTTGCGTTCATCAAGAGGCTGCTCACAAAAAGGCAACAGGCGAACAGTGAAGCCCTCCGGTTAGACCGAAAAACTCCCCTGTTCGCGCTGCCACCCTCTACCCAAATCATCATCACTTACTATTATTTCCAAGGATCGTTTTGTGTCAGCAACGTGTTGGCGTTGAGCTCATCCTGGGGGATGGGAAAATATTTATTCTTTGGCTGTGGTGTGCGCACGGGATAGTAGTCGCTCACCGCCAACGGAATAACCGTCATGAATTTATCGGTGCGCGTGAGGTCATACCAGCGGTCGCCCTCGGCAAAAAATTCCCACGAGCGCTCTTGCAACACGGCATCGATAAAATCCTGTTGACTCAATCCTGCCGTTAGGTCACCCAGGCCTGCACGATTACGAACCGCGTCGGCGTAGTCATAGGCCGCCGTGGTTGGTCCGTTGAGGTGCGCTTCGGCTTCCGCGGCAATGAGGTATACGTCGGCCATGCGGAGGATCGGAATGTTGTTGGTGCAGCCCGTTGTCGAAATGGGGTCCATGTATTTTTTTACCAACACCCCACTCTTGGTGATGGGTGTGATACTTTTTTGCGAAACCGTCTTGCCCGTTTTATCGATGTAGGTGGTATCCAGTAAGGTGCGGCGTTTATCGTCGGGATCAAAAGAATTGAAGAACGACTGATAGGCGAAGAACGATCCGAACGTGGTCAGTCCATACGCAGGACCGTTGCTACCGGCAGGACCACAAAGGCCTACCATCTGGTGGCTTCTCGACGAAGTGGAGCCGGAAACGGAGGCGTTGGACTCGGATTCGAACGCAAAGATATTTTCCACGCGTGCCACATCTTCTTTCGTTACATCGTAGATATCCTTCACGTTGGGCATCAGCATCAGGTAGGGATTGGTCATCACCGCCTGGGCCTTCGACAACGATGTGGCCCAATCCTGATTATAGAGTGCTGCCTTGGCATACAAGGCCAGCGCAGCTTCTTTTGAAGGACGACCTTTCACCAGGGAGGCCGTGTGCGTGGGCAACTTGGCAACCGCCGAGTCGAGGTCCTGATAGATCTGCTTGTACACATCGGCGATGGCGCTCTTCGGCACGTAGGCATTGGCCTGCACATCACTGGATTTTGTTTTAACGATCACTTCGCCGAAGTTTTTCGTGGCCATCCAATGATAGAATGCGCGCAGGAAAAACGCCTCACCGATGATCTCTTTTTTGCGGGCGGCATCCATATTGGCGCCGGGCACTTTTTCGATAACCCAATTTGCCTTTTCGATACCATCGTAACAAGATATCCAGATCTGTTGTGGCGATTCAAAAAGACGTCCCGCTGTGCGTTGGGCCGTGTAGTTGACATCGTAAGTGAACAAGGTCAGCGTATTTCTGGACACGGCGACACGCGGATAGGTTTGGTCGCCGCTGAAATCGGATACCAACACCGCCGCAGGACCGCTGTAGAGGTCGGCGATGGGATCGTATGCCGCGGTGATGGCAGCCTGCGCATCGGCGCCGGTCTTGTAAAAGTTTGCCGTGTAGATGGAAGAATACACCTGCTCATCCAGCTGGCACGATGCAAGCATCAGCAGCGTCAGGCAAACGGAAGTCATGTATGTCGTTAAGCGTTTCATAAGATTATGCTTGTTATAGATTCGCGACCGTTAAAAAGTTACCTGAATACCACCGAGCACCGAGCGCGCAGCCGGATACACCAGGTTGTCTACACCGATGGCGGTGTTTGATCCGGCGTAGGTGTTCACCTCGGGATCATAGCCCGTATACTTCGTGATGGTGAACAGGTTGTTCGTGCTCACATAGATCCGCGCGCTGTTGATGCCCTTGATGGCCGGCAGGCGATACCCCAGCGTGATGTTCTTGCACCGCAGGTAAGAGCCGTTCTCCACAAAGCGATCCGTGATGGGAAGGCGTCCGCCCTGGAGCGGGCTGGCGTATTCGTTGTTCGGATTGTCGGCGGTCCAATGGTTGGCCACACCGGCCAACAGGTTGCGTTGCCCCAACGGGTTTTCGAAGGACGCGCGGCTCACGTTGTAGATGTCGTTGCCATACGTTCCGGACACAAATACGCTGAGATCAAAATTCTTGTAGGAAAGATTGGTCGAGAGGCCATAGATGAATTTCGGGTTAGGATTTCCCGTGATCACCTGGTCGGCCGACGTGATGACGCCGTCGCCGTTGTAGTCCTTCACTTTTGTTCCACCGATGCGTCCATCCGAACCCGGGATGATGGTCTCACCGGTTTGATAGATGCCGTCGAACAAATAGGTTTTGAAAAGACCCAGGGGCTGGCCAACCTTCAGGAGGGTGTAGGTGGTAATGAACCGTTCGTTGGTCACCCCGCCGTCGATGTCGGTCACCTTGTTACGGTTGGCCGTGAAGTTGGCGCTGAGGTTCCATTTAAAATCTCCGTGATCGATCACCCGTGCGTTGACCGCCAATTCAACCCCCTTGTTCTGAATACCTCCGAGGTTCGTAATAATAGAAGGATAGCCCGACGACAGTGGCAATGTTTTTTCATACAAAAGGTCTTTGGTGTCTTTCTTGTACACGTCCACGGTAAAGCCGATGCGATCGTCCAGGAAGCTCACATCCAGACCGATGTCCAGCTGCGTGGATTTCTCCCAGCGAAGATCAGGGTTGGCAATGCCTGACGGGCTAATGCCTTTCGTGTACGCGTGATTGAATTGATAGTCGCCTCCGCCCGGAGAGGTGAGACTCGAAGTAGTTTGCAGTGACAGCGATTTGTACGGATCGATCGCACCGGCATTCCCCGTACGGCCGAAACTGGCCCGGAGTTTCAAGTCGCTGATGACGTCCACATCTTGCATGAACGCTTCTTCATTGATGCGCCACGCTGCAGACGCTGCGGGAAAGAAACCATACTTGTGGTTCGCGCCAAACTTGGACGAACCGTCTACCCGTGCCGTGATGTCAAAGAAATATTTATCCTTGTAACCGTAGTTCACGCGCCCCATATACGAATCGAGCCGTTCCTTGGTGCGCAAGCTGCTGGTCGACACGGTGTTTGCGATCTGTAGCGATTCATTGGTGGTCGCATCGTTCGGAAAGCCATTGGCGTTAATGGTGTTCTGGTTGAATTGCACCGACTGCGTGGCAAACACGCCGGTGAACTTCAGCGAATGAACATCGGCCAACGTCTTCGCATAGGTGAGGATGCTTTCATGCAGCAACACGAGGTTGTTGCGATTGTCTTTTTTTGCCGAGCCCGAATTGGCATTGATGTCTTTCGTGGCGATGATGTACAATGGCGAATAATAGTTATTCAGATTTTCCTGCACATCGGCGTTGAACGATGCGCGGTAGGTCAGCCCCTTCACCAACGTGGCTTCTCCATATATATTCGCCATCACGCGGCGGATGTCCGTTTGGTTCTTGACGGAGGCCAGCCCCAACGGGTTGGTCACTTCGCGGTAGCGGCCGTCGCGTTGTTCGCCAAAGGGATAGAGCGTGCCATCATCGCGATAAGGCCGCAACGTGGGCGGCGCTCCCAGCGCGGCGCCGACGATGCTACCCGTTACCACATCGGCGTCGCCAACCGTTTGCGACCCCGTGGGAATACCCGAGTTGATATTGTAGCTGCCCATGATGCTCGTGCCCACCTTCACGCGATCACTGATCTTGTGATCGAGGTTCAGCCGCAGCGAATAGCGCTTGAAATTGGAGTTGATGATGATACCGTCCTGGTTGAAGTAGTTGAGCGACAAAGCCAGCTGCGTCTTATCTGTTCCGCCGTTCACGGACAACTGATGGTTTTGGATGGGCGCTGTGCGGAAGATGAGGTCCTGCCAGTTCACACCCTGCCCTTCGGCTGCGGGATCGGCATATACCTGCGATTTGAAAACGTCGTTTTCCAGTTGTGCAAATTGCGCGGCGTTGAGCATGTCGAGTTCCTTGCGCACTTGCTGTACGCCGTAATACCCTTCATACGAAACACGGGTGGTCCCGCTTTTACCGCGTTTGGTGGTGATGAGCACTACGCCGTTGGAGCCCCGTGCGCCATAGATGGCCGTAGCCGATGCATCCTTCAACACTTCTACCGACTCGATGTCGCTGGGGTTGATGGTGGAGAGCGGGCTCACATCGGTGATGTTGCCGCTGTTGGCGATCTGGATGCCATCGATGACGTATAAAGGTTCCGATGTACCGTTGATGGAGTTTGTTCCACGAACGCGAACACTGACGTTACCGCCGGGAGCACCGGAGTTTTGCGTGATCTGCACGCCGGCCACCCGTCCCTGGAGACCCTGGACCACGTTGGATACGGGGGTCTGCACGAGGTCGGAGGATTTCACGGAGGCGATGGAGCCGGTGGTTTCAATTTTGCGCTGCGTACCGTAACCCACGACCACCACTTCGCCAAGGGTTTCCATGTCGGTCGTGAGGGTGATGTTGAGCGTCGTTTGGTTCCCCACGGTCAATTCCTGTGTCGTATAGCCGATGAAGGAGAACACCAGCACATCGGCCGGCGTCACATTACCCAGTACAAACTGTCCATCCGCATCGGTCGTCGTGCCGCGCGACGATCCCTTGATCAGCACGTTCACCCCCGGCAGCACTTCTCCCACATCGGAGACGACCTTTCCCTTCACCGATCCGTCTTGCGCAAACGCAAACGACGGGCTGCCCAGCAGATAAAGCATGCATCCCAGCAGCAGGAAAGCACGTGTTGTAGTAAAGCTTTTTCTCATAGAGGTTTGAAATTATGGGCAGAAATGTAATTCGTGTTCCGGGAAAAATTCTTGAAAACGATTGAAATCACGTTTCAAGATGTACCGGGAACGCTTTCGCAACCGCTCTCGATAGGTGCGGGCCGTTCATCCCTGGTCTTTTTTCAATCGTTGCCACCATTTTCCAGGCGACTTTTTTTTACTATTTTTCAGATGGCGAAGCCACGTCAGGGCCGTTCGTCGGGAGGACCACTATGATCAAATGCAACAAATGCGGGGAGGTCGATGCCATTGCCAAATCGGGCATCGTGCGGGGAAAACAGCGATATCATTGCAAGCGGTGTGAGTATTATTTTACACAACCTTCCTTGCTCACCCCGGAGACGCATCATCACCGCCGTCACCAGACCACCATCATGGACATCGCCAGCGCGTTGCAGATCTCCAAATCAACCGTATCGCGCGCTTTGCAAGGACATTCCGACATCAACGAAAACACCCGCAAGGCCGTGCTGGACATGGCGCACCAACTGGATTACCAACCCAACCTGTTGGCGCTGGGGCTGGCCAAGAGCCGCAGCTATACCATCGGCATCATCGTACCCGAATTTATCAACAGCTTTTTTCCCTATATCATTATTGGCGCACAACAAGTGGCCAACCCGGCGGGATATCACGTGATCATTTGTCAATCCAACGAATCGCTGGAAACCGAGATTGCCAACACCAACGTGCTCATGGCGAGCCGCGTCGACGGCGTGGTGGCGTCGGTGACGGCGGAGACAAAAAGCCTGGATCATTTTCAAAAGTTCCAGCGCGCCGGCATCCCGCTGGTGATGTTCAATCGCATCTGCGACGGATTGGATGTGTCGAAGGTTTTGGTCGACGATTACGACGGGGCCTACCGTGGCGTGGAGCACCTGATCCAGCAAGGTTGCACACGCATCGCGCACTTGGCCGGACCACAAAATCTGCAGGTGGGAAAGCAACGGCTCCGCGGATACCTTGACGCCCTCCGTGATTATAATTTGCCGGTATACGACGAATTGATCGTGTACTGCAACCTGACCAAAAGCAGCGCCCAAGCCGCAGCCCGGCAATTACTGGACCTCCCTACCCCACCCGACAGCATCTTTGGCGTGAACGACCCGGCGGCCATTCAAACCATTCTCATTGCCAAGAGCAAAGGCATCTCCATTCCCAACGACCTGGCTATTGTCGGTTTTAGCAACGAACCCACGTCGGCACTGATCGAGCCGGGACTCACCACGCTGGCACAGCCCTTGGATGAGATCGGCAAGACCACCGTTCAGTTTCTGTTAAATGAGATGGAAGACGACACTATCCTGCCGCAGACGGAAATCCTGAAGACACAGTTGATTGTGCGGGCTTCGTCTTTGCGGAAGCGATAGCCACAAAGGTCTATAAGCCAAGCGCCGTGACAAAACCCTCCTTCTGGAATTTCTCCGTCACATCCGAATAAATAGTAGACAACACCTGCAGCCCCTCCTCGGGGTCAAGCCTCACCACAAAGTTGTGATAGGCCACTTTCTGCGTATCGGACGCTTTTCCGGAAATGTTTATATCGTAGTCGACGAACAATATCAGGGTGAAAACGAGGAGATGATCTTCGCTATAGGGAGCAACATGGAGTATTTTATAGTCACCTTTATTGGCCGACGACAATACATCCGCTTTTAGTTTTTCAAATTGATCCTTTGAAAAATCTTTCTTGTTCACATAAGGAATATCCAACGATGCGGCTATGGCCTGTGCCTTTGAAGGATTTTTTTTGATGGCATTGATGGCGGCTTTTGTGGACTGTCTGCTTAACGCACCGGAGATCAGACGCGTCACCACGAAGCCAACTCCTCCTAAGATCATTAAAACGGTTACGATTAACTTTCCCATAGTTAAAATTGTTTGTTGTGATTTGATTTGCGGATTCGAAAAAAATATAGGTTAGCGCACATGAATGACACGCAAAAATCGAAAAAACAATTTAAGTAGGTGAGAATTCCTTAGAAATTTTATCAACGGTATGGCTAGTAAATTAAACTACGGCTACTTCCCGCAGTTCACGTCGCAAGATCTTGCCAACGGCTGTTTTGGGGAGGGCGGTTACGAAAGCCACATGCTTGGGAATTTTATAGGGCGCCAGGTTTTGCCGGCAATGGGCGATGATCTCGTCGTTGGTGAGAGAGGTGTCGCGTTTTACGATGAATACTTTTACCGCTTCTCCACATTGCGCATCGGGCACGCCAATGACGCCCACTTCCAGCACCTTAGGATGCGACGCAATCACATTTTCGACTTCGTTGGGAAAAACTTTTAAGCCCGACACGCTGATCATGTCTTTTTTGCGATCGACGATCCGGAAGTAGCCGTCTTCGTCCATCACCCCCACATCGCCCGTCCTAAACCAATTGCCTTCAAAAAAAACGCCGTCGTTGTCGTGATTCCAATAGCCGCTCATCAGCTGGGGGCCGCGGGCGCAGATCTCTCCTGTTTCGCCCTGGGGGAGCTGTTGACCCGCCTCGTCGAATATGCCTAATTCGGTGCTGGGCAACGGTAACCCTACAGAATCGTTTTTTATATGGCCGGTAATGGGGTTGGCGCAGAGCGCGCCGGAGTTTTCGCTGAGTCCGTAGCCTTGAATGATCGTGTTGCCGGTCACTTCTTTCCATCGGCTGGCAACCACCTCTTGCAAGGCCATGGCCCCTGCCCCCGCAATGCGCAGTTCTGAAAAATCAACGGAGGCAAAATCGGGATGACTCAGCAAGGCATTATACAATGAGTTGACGCCACTGATCACCGTAAATTTATGTTTTTTCAACTCGCGCACGAACCCGGGAATGTCGCGCGGATTGGTGATCAACACGTTTTTGCTTCCACAACAATAGCCGACCAGCAAATTCACCATGAGGGAATAGACATGGTAAAGGGGCAATGCTGTGATGACCACATCTTCCCCCTTGCCCTTCATCGCCGGAAAAAGCCAATCCCTGAGTTGTCGCGCTTGCGCCAACAGGTTCCGATGCGAAAGCATCGCACCCTTCGGCGTGCCGGTCGTGCCACCGGTATATTGCAACACTACCAGGTCGTTGATATGAACAGTCGGCTTTTGATACGGCGAGCGGCTGCCGATCTTCAGAGCATCATTGAACCGGACGGCACCTGCGATGGAGTAGGCCGGCTCGAGCTTCTTGCCATACTTCACCACGAGATCGACGAGCGTACCCTTGATCATCCCAAGCCGGTCGCCCATGCGTGTAACAATCACATGTTTGATGCCCGTGCGTGACAGAATAGACTCCAGACTTTTCCCTACGGTGGAGAGTATGACCACGGCTTTTACCTGCGCATCGAGGAATTGAAATTCCATTTCACGCGCTGTATATAAAGGATTCGTCGGCACCACCACCAATCCGGCTTTGATGGCGCCGAAGTATGCAATCGGGAATTGCAATAGGTTGGGCAGTTGCAGGGCGATGTGATCTCCTTTGCGCAGACCGATGTGTTGCAGGTATGCCGCAAAGTAGGTGGCCTGGCGATGCACGTCGGTAAAGGTCATGGTGACACCCATGTTGTCGGCTGCGATCGCGTCGGTATACACCAGGCTGTAGTGATCGAAGTAGTCGATCATGGAGTAGTGTTCAACGGCACCGATTTCATGCGGAATGCCGGCCGGATAACTTTTGTACCAAGCGAAAGTCATAGGATCCAGGTTAGGTTCGATGACAAAACGTGTACCGGAATACCTTGAGATGATGGCTAACGAAAACGGTTTCCTGCCAACGACTTGTCTATCGAAAATAACAATTTATCCGAGATTTTCAAGAGCTTTTCTGCACGAACAAATTCGATGTTCACACGTGTATCACCCTAAACCTGCAAAATTTTTGTCTGCGAAAAAATCACAGGATGGATTCCCGAATTCCCACAACCACTTTTCCCAAACTCTTGCGACTCTCCATAACACGATAGGCACGATTGGCATCTACCAACGAAAACTTCTCGGGGTGTATCAATGGTTTTATCTTTCCCGCCTCAACAAGTTTCGTTGCTTCCTGGAGGATCTTGCCATGATGCTGCCGGCCTTTACCGGTGAGCAAAGGAAGCAAAGTAAAAATACCTGAATACGTGGCACCCCGGAAAGACAAGGGAGCTATGCTGTGCGTACCCCAACCCAACGCGCTCACCACGTGACCGTGATAAGGCCGGATAGACTTGAAGGAGTTGTCCAGCGTTTCACCACCGATGGTATCGAAGACGATATCAAATCCTTCAGAGTCGGTATATTGTTTCAAGTATTCTTCGGGTGTCTTCGTGGTGTAGTCGATCCCCTCGGCGTTCAGCGTGGCGAGGTAGCTCAGTCCTTTGGCAGAACCGGTCGCGAACACTTCGGCGCCAAAAGCTTTGGCGATCTGAACAGCAATATGCCCTACGCCACCCGAACCGCCGTGAATGAGCACCTTCTGTCCGGCGCGAACTTTTGCGCGGTCCACTAAGCCTTCCCATGCCGTTATAAAAACCAGTGGCAAGGCTGCGGCTTCTTTCATGGAAAGGTTTTGCGGCTTGCGCGCCAACAGGTCGGCATCGGCCACGACGTATTCGGCGAGCGTTCCCGGGTGTCCTCCAATGCCGCCCATCATGCCATACACTTCATCGAGCGGCTTGAAGTCGGTGACACCCTCTCCCACTTCTTCAACAATGCCGGCTCCATCGATGCCGAGTATGGCCGGCAGCGTAACGCGGGCGTGTGCGGCCTTGCCGGCCATGACCTTCAGATCGAGTGGATTCAGACCACTGGCCATTACTTTTACCAGGACCTGGCCTTTGCCGGGCGTGGGGCGCGACATCACCCGGAACTCCAGTTCTTCGTTGTACTTTTCAAGGACCATGGCATGCATGGTGAGCGTAGGTTTTTTCATATGGTTTTTTATTGCAAAGATTCTGCGGCAGGAAAATCAACGGGGATCGCTGTGAGTGCGTAGACATAGTTCGTATACACCCGCACAGCCACCAGACCGGTCAGCTCCATCAACGCCGCTTCGGTGTAGCCTTGTTCATAAAAGTTGTTCAGCGAACGCTCGTCTGCGTGCCCTTTGTTTTCGGCGATGGACTTTGCCAGTTGCACGATGGCATTCAGTTTCACATCGCTCACGTGGCCCCGCCGGACATCCAGCGTCTCCGCGTTTGAGAAACCCCTCAAGATGGCCAGCCTCGTGTGGGATGCCAGGCAATAGGCACATTGGTTCACTTCCGATACAACCAGGGCAATGGCTTCTCTTTCCTTTGCAGAAAATTGCCCGCCGTTGAGGCCGGCTTCAAAATCCAGAAATCCTTTTAATGCGTGGGACGAATAGCCCATCGTGGCATACAGGTTGGGCACTTTGCCCAGGCGTTTTTTCAATTGATCAAATAGCACGCGCGACTCATCGCTGACCTGGTCTGCTGAGGGAACGGTAATGGTTTTCATAAGTATGGTTTGAAAGCGACGCTCGTAGATGAATTGCTTCTCCGTCGCAGTGAGTTATACGTCAAAAGTAGTGTGGGCGTCCACACCATAGCATGGACAAAACAGGAAGAGTACCGGACAAATTCGACAGGGGTCGACCAGCCGAATCCTGACAAACGATTGCGTTACGGGGCGACGTCGGCCATCACGGAGATCCCTGTTTTGTCGCGGAAGGTTTGGGGTGAGACGTGGGTGAACTTCTTGAAGAAGCGGCTGAAATAGGATTCGTCCTCAAAATTCAAAGCATGTGCGATTTCCTTGATGCTTTGCCGGGTCAGGTGCAGCTTCTTTTTGGCCTCCAGGATCAGGCGTTCCTGGATGAGGGTGGACGGCGTTTTTTTAAAATAACGGACACACCGTTTGCTGAACGTGTTGGGCGTCATGGCCAGCAAACTGGCGTAGTCGTTCGGCTTGTGAAGCGTGAGAAAGTTTTTTTCCAGCAGTTGCATGAACTGCTCCATTTGTTCGTCTCTTTCTTTCGGGTCGCTCGCGGAAAGGGCGTGGAGTTTCGCGCTGCTCGACCGGGCCAGGAAGAGTTGCAGGTAGGATTGCAAAACCATTTCATCGGGAACCTGCGCAGCAAATTCCTCCTCCATGTCGGTGACGATCTTTTTGAAACCTTTCACTTCGGGGGTTGTGAGCGCGATAGACGGCTCGATATAAATATTGTTAAACAACAATCCATTGCAGCCTACTTGGGTTTTGTGGTATTCGATGCAATAGAAGTCGCCGTGAAATTGGATCATGGTCCCCTTCAGGCCATGACACTCTTGCATGTAGATCACCTGCAGCGGTGTGGAGAACAGCAACATGGGCCCCTTAAAAGGAAAGACACCAAAATCGGCGTGGTACGTTCCCTCTCCTTCTTCGAGAAAGAGAACGGTATAGAGGGAGTGTTGTCCCGGCACCGCCATGGTCTCGTCGTGCACCGGGTGAAGGCAGAAGAGCAGCTCCCCTGTGGGAGAGACCAACCTGTTCATGTTTTCTAAAAAAGCAGGATTTTCCATGGCGACGTTGCACAGCTGTTGCGAAAGGCGTTAACCCCCCATTCCCTTCTGTGTTCACCTAATATTGAAAGAAAAATTCAGGTCTCCAAAAAAGCGAATTGGTTTGGGCTGGGGGATAAAGCCGTCCATCCCAAACCAAAAAGCCCGGTCAGAGCTTCTTGTGCTCAACATTCGGGAGCAAACCGGTGACAATGCCGATCAGCGGCAGGAACGCGCAAAGTTTAAAAACAAAACCGATGCTGGTATGATCGGCCAGGTTGCCTAAGACAGCGGAACCGAGTCCCCCCATGCCAAAGGCCAGGCCGAAGAAAAGACCCGCGATGGTCCCCACTTTGCCGGGTACCAGGTCGGTCGCATACACCAGTATGGCCGAGAATGCCGACGCAATGATGGCGCCGACAATGACGGCGAGCACGACGGTCCAGAACAAACTCACATACGGCAGCAACAACGTGAACGGTGCCACCCCTAAGATGGAAAACCAGATGACCACCTTTCTGCCAAAGCGATCGCCGAGCGGGCCGCCGGCGATGGTGCCCACGGCTACCGCAGCCAGGAAGGCAAACAAATACAGCTGCGACTGTTGCGCGTCGATGTGGAATTTATCGATGAGGAAAAATGTGAAATAGCTGGTCATGCTGGCCATGTAGAAATACTTGGAGAAGATCAGCAACAAAAGAATGCCGATCGCGGCAACGATCTTTCCTTTCGGCAAAGCCGGTCGCGCGTCGTGGACAACGGCTTTCGATTTCTTCAGGTACAAATGTTTCTGATACCATTTTCCCACCTGCCACAACAGCGTGATGCCCAGTACAGCCGCCACCGAGATCCAACTCACACTGTGCATACCGTAGGGCATGACGATCAACGCCGCGAGCAAAGGACCGAGTGCACTGCCGGCATTGCCACCCACCTGGAAGATCGATTGCGCGAGTCCTTTCCGTCCACCCGAAGCCAGCTGCGCCACGCGTGACGATTCCGGGTGAAACACCGACGACCCCATGCCCACCAGGGCCACCGAGACCAGCAACATTCCAAAACTATTGGCCATCGAAAGTAAAATAAGTCCCACCAACGTAAAGCTCATGCCAATGGCCAGCGACATGGGCAACGGCTTTTTGTCCGTATAAAATCCAACCACCGGTTGAAGCAATGAAGCGGTTAATTGAAACGTGAGCGTGGTCAATCCGATTTCGGTGAAGGAAAGACTAAACTGTTCTTTGATCAATGGATACACCGCCGGAATGACGGACTGCATCATGTCGTTGAGCAAATGCGTAAACGCGATGGTGAACAATATGGGATAAACCGTTTTCTGAACGGCGGCCGGCTCGACCGCGAGGGACATCTCTGACGCTGCTTTCATCTTGAAATAATATGCTGTGATTATGAATTCATTTTGGGTTGTGGCCATACTTGTAGCCGATGATCTTCTCGGCGGTGTCGCCGGCCTGGGCGGCATTTTGCGCTACGATGGCTTTGAAGAGTTTCTCGTGGAGGGAATGACTTCCCTTGAACGCTTCGGTATCTTTATAGAGGCGAAGGAATCCTTTTTTCAGGTGCACCGAGATCACGCGGTACAGGTCCGCCAGGATCTGGTTCTTGGTGGCCTCGGCCACTGAAACGTGGAAATGGATATCGGCTTCCACACAGTCTTCCAACCTTCCTTCGGCCGCGGCTTTCTTGCGGTTGGCAAGGTGTTTTTCCATGGTGCGAATATCTTTTTCCGTTCGGTTGCGGGCGGCTTTTTCCGCGATCTTTAATTCCAGCAGTTCGCGCACGTCGTCCACTTCCTGGATGCGCGCGCGTTTGAGCCGCTGATCGAACGGTTCGTTGCTGGCCGCCGCACTTTCCACAAACGTTCCCAGTCCCTGGCGGACATTCAGGAACCCGGCGTTGACCAGGATCCGGATGGCTTCGCGAATGGTGGACCGGCCCACACCAAAGAGCTTCATCAGCTCCGGTTCGATGGGCAGCTTGTCGCCGGGCTTGTATTGCCCCAGGGAGATCTTCTCCTGCAGGCGGGAGGCGACTTCGTCGGAAAGTGATTTTCGGCTGAGCGTGTCTGGCATAGTCATCATATCATCTGATGATTGGGCAATATGGCTGAAAAACGATCTCTGGCAGTCAGGGGTTGTCGTTTATTGAAAAAAAATTTGAACGGAATACGGGATTGAACAACCGCTTGTATGGTAATGACCTGTTTTGATCTCCAGGATGGGCAAAAATCGCAATTGCTATAATTTCTAAATAAATTTACAGGAACTCCGGAAAAATGGATAAAAAGATCGTCTCGTTCAACAACCTATTCGATACCTACAAAGCCATGGGGCTGCCCGTCGACGGCATACCCACGGCGGGCGACTTCACCATCAACAACCTGAAGACGCTCCACCCCCAATTGCCCTTCTCCTCCGTGGGCTACCGGCCTGGCTATTTCTCTTTTCTTTTTGTAAAGAACGCCACGGGTCAATACACCACCGACGACTCCACATTCAAAACGCAGCCCGGCACCATCTACTTCACCAACCCAGGCCATTTCAAATCCTTTGTCTGGAACACCCTCGAGGACGTGACGCTGATTACGTTTACGGAAGACTTCCTGAAGGAAAATGTGCACCGCGATGTGTTCCAGGAGTTCCCCTTCCTGTTGTCGGAAACAGTTTCACCCCGCGTGCTGGAGCCGGAGGCCTTTGCTGAATTCGAATTGCTCTACCAGCAGATCGATGAGGCGTTTCGCGGGACGTCGCAGTACAAGCAGAAGATCATCGGCAATTTTTTTGTGATCCTGCTGCTGAAGATCAAGGAATATTTCTGGAGCGACTACAATCCCATCTATGAAGGCAACCGCAGCTCACAGATCGTGAAAACTTTTCGCAGAAACCTGGAGGCGCACTACCGCCAGTTGGTACAGGGCAAGACCAACAAGGTCTATCGCGTGCAGGAATACGCTTCATTGCAAGGGCTGCACCCCAACTACCTGAGCAACGTCATCAAAAGCAAGACCGGGAAGACGGTGAGCACCTGGATCATGGAGAAGACCATTACAGAGGCAAAATCGCTGTTGCAAAACTCTTCGCTTTCCATCAAGGAAATTGCCTACCTACTGGGTTTCACGGAGGCCACCCACCTGAGCAACTATTTCAAAAAGAACACGGGCACCACGCCGGCCCTGTACCGCAAGGAGTCGACAAAGGCCGATCTTTAGATTTCATAAGCAATTCTGTAATTCTCATACGTTCCAGGGCCGGTCTGTAGCCCACCTTTGTGTCATCAACAAAACACAAAATCGTATGAGAACCCTGCAAGAAAAAGTAATCCTGGTAACCGGCGCCTCCAAAGGAATTGGCGCAGCCGTTGCCCGTCAACTGGCCGCCGATGGTGCCAGCCTCATCGTGAACTATGCCGGCGACAAAGCCGGTGCCGACACGCTGGTGGCCGAACTAAAAGCAAAAGGCACCAACGCCATCGCCGTGCAAGCCGACGTGAGCAAGCCCGCCGAAGTAAAACAAATGTTCGACACCGCCCTGGCGCACTTTGGCCGGATCGACGTGCTGGTGAACAACGCCGGCGTGATGATCACCAAATTATTGAAGGACACCACCGATGAAGATTTCACCCGCCAGTTCGACATCAATGTAAGAGGCGTGTTCAACACCCTGCGTGAAGCGGCCACCCGTTTGGCCGACCATGGCACGATCATCAACTTCTCCACTTCCGTGAACCGTATCATGTTGCCGACCTACTCCACGTATGTGGCCACGAAAGCGGCCGTCGAACAATTGACGCGCGTGTTTGCAAAAGAGGTCGGCGGCCGGGGCATTAATGTGAACTCGGTTTCGCCGGGACCCACGAACACCGAGTTGTTCACCAAGGGAAAAACAGACGAGACCATTGCGCGGCTTGCTTCTTTGTCGGCTTTCAATCGCATTGGACAGCCGGATGATATTGCTAAGGTGGTGAGCTTTTTGGCGAGCGATGATGCGAAGTGGATCTCGGCGCAGAATATTGGGCTTAATGGGGGGATGGCTTGATAGTCAGGAGCCAGAAGCCAGGAGCCAGTAGTCGGTAGTCAGTAGTCAGTAGTCAGTAATTAGTAATTAGTATTAATCTTTAGTAGTCATTAGTTTTTTTAATCAAATCAGAAAACTTTAAAAACTTTAAATCCATTTGTTTATGAACAGTTTAAAAAATAAAGTCGCCATTGTTACAGGATCTGCAAGGGGGCTTGGTAAAGCTATTGCTGAACGGTATGCTGCGTTGGGGGCGGATTTGGTGATCAATTATTCCAAGGACAAAGCTTCGGCCGATGAGGTGGTGAGTAACATCAAGGCGATGGGGGCGCGGGTGATCGCGGTGCAGGCGGATGTGAGTAAAGTGGCTGACATTGAGCGACTCTTTGCTGAGGCTAAGAAAGCTTTTGGTAGGGTCGATATTGTGGTGGCCAATGCGGGGATCGAGTTGGTGGAGACGCCGGTGACGGAGTTTACGGAGGCTCAGTTTGATCGCGTTTTTTCGATCAACACCAAGGGTTCGTATTTCACGCTGCAACAAGCGGCGCGTAACATTGAGGACAATGGGCGCATCATTTACATCGCTTCCAGCACGACCTCTTTTCCTGTTCCCGGCATGGCTGTCTATGGTGGAAGCAAAACCACACCTCGATACCTGGTGGACATTTTGTCCAAAGAGATCGGACACCGGGGGGTGACGGTGAACTCGATCATTCCTTTTGCGGTGGATCATTCGGGAATTTTCGCGGAGGCCGATAGTTATCCGGCGTTGCGCAAACAATTGCTGGACAGTTGCCCGATGGGAAGGCTTGCCGAAGTGGAGGATGTCGCCAATGTGGCGGAGTTCTTTGCCAGTGACCTTTCCTCGTTTGTGAACGGCCAGCACCTTTTGGTCAACGGAGGCGCTACCAACTAGCGGCTGGGGATCGCCCCGGCATTTTGACCCGATCGTGTGATGCACGTCGGGTTATTATCATGTCATTCATTTTTAATATTTCTTTCCATGCCGAACATTTAAAAAGCGCTTTGGCGCCAACGTATGTTGAACCCCTCTCAAAATGAAGATTATCAAAAAGCTTTGAATCACCTGGCCTTCTCGATATCGCACCGGTTTCGAAGACCCATCGCCACCATGCTGGGACTGCTCGAGCTGATCCGGCTTGACCTCCTGAAAGAACATGAACACGAGCAGGCGATCGTCGACTTCAGAACCTGCCTTGATGAACTCGACCGGTATACGCGTGAGTTGGGATGCCTGATCCATCGCGAGCAGATCAAAATAACCGGGTGCGGCGGATCCATCGATTGAAATATATTGGCGCATTTTGCCTGACTCATCTTTGTCCGGAAACGATCATTAACGCATCAGAAAGTCTTCCTCTTCTTTGCTGGATCCATCCCATTTATTTTATAACACATACTTCACACCATCGTAAAACTACAAATGCTCAAATGTCGTTCTTCGCGACATCAACCATAACCAAGACGGGAGCAGGAAGGAACAGGACGGTTAAATCAAAGTTTGCTTTTAACTATACAGGGAAGACTCTTCAAAAAGTTCTCTCGACCATTGTTGTCTGCACGAGGGAATAGGTAGTCTCGCGCGGCATCGATGGCAAATTCCTTCAGTGAACATCCAGCCGATGCCAGCCATGATTGGTGACGATTGAATTTATTTCTAAAAAACGTTCGCACGTTTTACAAGGAAGTGATGTGGAAAATTCCGAGTTTAGAGGGACTTGCCCTCGCGTTGCCCAGCCCGGGGGTTATTCAGTAATACGTAGAAAAAAGATTGTGCATTCACGCTAAGGATACGGTTATGATCAGAATTATTTTACTCAGTGATTTTTCCGAAGAATATTATAAGAACCTGTTGCGTGGCATTACGCGGTACTCGAAAGATCACGGCCCCTGGACGTTTTGCCGGATGCCCCCGTACTACCGCGAGACCATCGGCATCGACGGCATCCTGGAGTGGGTTCATGAATGGGGCGCCGATGGCATCATCGGGCAATTCTATAACGATGAGGAAGTGAATAAATTCACCGCAGCAAAGATCCCGGTCATTGCCCAGGACTTCAAAGAACGGTTCACCAGCATTCCCAACATCACCGGCGCCTATCATGACACGGGGCGGCTAGGCGCGGAATACTTCCTCAAAAAAGGATTCAAAAATTTTGCTTTCTACGGATTCAACAACATTGTATGGTCGCGCGAACGGGCCGAAGGTTTTGAAGAGCGCGTGAGAGAAGCGGGCTATACCGTGCACTACTATGAACACAAAGAACAGCGGAGCCGCGACCTTTGGTACTATAAACCCTCCGAACTCAGCCGCTGGCTCCAGTCGCTGCCCAAGCCCGTTGCCCTGATGACGTGCGACGACAACCAGGGACATCACATCACCGAAGCGGCAAGTCACGCCAACATCCGCATGCCCGACGAAGTGGCCGTGCTCGGGGTGGACAACGACGAAATGCTGTGCAACCTCTCCGATCCTCCCCTCTCCAGCATCAACCTCGATGCCGAAAAATGTGGCTATGAAGCCGCGCGGCTCATGGAGAAAATGATCGCCCAAAAAACCTGCACCGCCCGCGACATCGTGGTGAAGGCCACGCACGTGATCACCCGGCAATCCACCGACATCTTTGCCAGCAAGGATAAATACATCGTGAACGCGCTGAAATACATTCACGAAAACCTGGACAAAAATCTGAAAGTAGACCAGGTGCTGCGCGAGGTTCCCCTCTCCCGTCGTTCGCTGGAGAAACGGTTTATGCAAACCACCGGTTACCCCGTCTACGAATACATCTACAACCAACGCATCGAAAAATTCACCCAGAAATTATTGGAGACCGACATGACCATCTTCGAGATTGCACTCGATCTCGGGCTTACGGATAGCAAAAACATCGCCCGGCAATTCAAACAGATAAAAGGATTGACACCCGTCGAGTATCGCAAAAAGTATATGGTGACCAAGCAGCCCGTGTAATCCTCACCCTGCGCACAAAAGTCACCCAAACCCCGATCATTCCGGGCTACACCAACCTGATCCAACCCGGATCGCTTTAAAGTGTTATGGTTTCTCTTTAACCCAGCCCACCGGAAAGGAAGCATACTTGATCGTCTTTCCCGGCTTGACATCGTCGCGATGATAACTGTACACCACCTGTATGGTGCCATCAGCGCCCGCGATCACCGAAGGGTAGTGGCTTGACGTGGCGTCTTTGGTGCGGGTGTCATTTTCGAGACTGCGTTTCCAGCGCCAGGTTTTGCCTTCATCATCGGAGATGGCAACGGAAAGATTGAAGCGCCCTGCTTCGGTGTCGTTGAACACCATGAGCCATTCGCCATCGGGAAGTGTCACCATGTCGAAGCCGGCACCGGGGTTGGGAAGTATATCGTCTTTGGCGATGCTCCAGGTCATGCCTCTGTCGTCTGAAGTCGTACGTTGCATGCGTTGGGGTGGCGGGCCGTTGTCGCGAAGGTAGGCCGCCAGCGTGCTGTCCTTTTTTATAGCGACCGTGGGTTGAATGCCGGCGCCGCCTAACACGGGGTTGCTGAATTGCCAATGCTCTCCATCGTCATCAGAGATCGCAAAAAGAGACCCGTCGAATCCGTCGCTATACAGCGGGAGGATCAGGCGGTTGCCGACATAAACAGCTTTGTTCTTGGTTTGCCAGCCGAGCCTGCGCGTGAGCGGATACCCCAGTTCTGCCGGGGTGTCGTGTGCATCGTCGGTGATCCGGCCGTTGCGCAGCATGTTGCGGCCCTTTGAGAGACTGTCCATTTTATAGCGATAAGCCTTCCAATCGGCCATCATTACATGCTTGAGACTATCGGGAGCCTGCGGCAGTAACGTGGATTTCATGTAGTCTTCGTATTGACGCAACTGGTCACCTACTTGCACCACGAACTTATCGTTGGGTTGGATGCCGCGTTCGGTTTTATCGCCGGCCTTTACCAACAAAATATTTTGTGTTTTCCATTCGGGTACGCCGGGTTGAGCATAGTTTTCGCTTCGCGCATACATTAACAACGACGTTTCCCATTGGTTGGCCAGCACGGTGTACCACATCAGCCAAAGCCGTTGCTGCTTGTCCATGAACAGGATGGGATTGATGTCGGGAAAACCGGGTGCATCCGCCATCACGAAAGGTGTTGACCATGCGGTGTCTCCTTTAATCAATCGCGAACCCATGATCCGCACATCGTCGGCCCATCGTTCGCCCGACCCTTGAAACCATGCCGACAACAAATCGCCATTGGGCAGCTCCACGAGCGTCGATCCATGGACGTGTTCGTCCTGCAATGGAAAAATGAGGTTGGTTCGCAACGATTGTCCGGGGGGCTTTTCACTTGGGGGCTGACAACCGTTGCTCACCAACAAAATAAGGAACGGCAGGGTCGCTTTCTTCAGATACGTCATCATCATTGTTTTCGTTTTTGCGACATCGCCTCACGCACCGCCGCCACGTCGTCGGTTTGTATGAGATCGACGTTCAGGTCAATGGCTTTCTCATAGTTGGGCAAGGTATCGTGTTCACCCAGCAGATCGGTGAACACGCGAATGCCGGCGGCATGACATTGAGTCACCAGGTCCGGCGTTATCTCACGCCAGGCCACATCGAAAGCATAGGGCTTGAGCGACTGCGTTGTCGCGCGCACTTTGTCAGCACCCGGATACGATGGCATGAGACGGGCAGCAGCATACTCCTGGCGGATCTTTATCAACGTCGCTTCGTCGCCATAGAAAACAGCAGAATTCAACAACGCATAGCGGCGGAGGGTCTTCACCACCGTGCCCGCGACAATGTCTTTGCAATCCACATAGAGCCGGCAATAGTGAGACGACACCTTGTTATTTTGGACGACGAGGGCGCATACCTCATCCAAGACCGGCACTTTTTCGTTTTCGAATTTTCTATCAAACCATTGGCCGGCCGAGAGTTTTTGAAGCTCGCCGATCGCCACGTCTTTCACGGACTTATCGATGCCTGTTGTCCGTTTCAGTGAACAGTCGTGGAGGCAAACCTGTGTGCCGTCGGAAGTTGTGCGGACGTCGACTTCGATAAAATCAGCTTTCATCTCCATGGCCAGCCGGAACGCGGCCAATGTGTTTTCGGGTGCTTGACGCGATGCACCCCGGTGCGCCGAAACCAGAAGAAGGTGGTTTTCTGATTTTGTTCTCATCGTGAAAGAAAGCAGCATCGTGCCTGCAACGGCGATCACCCCAAGTCTCCACCAGCTTATTTTTTTTATGACCGTCATTATGCTACCCTTAACGCCAGCCGCCCGCTTTCAAAGCCTGGATCACTTTCTGAGGTTCGTCCGTTTGAATGATGCTGGCCCCATGCTTCAACAATTTCTTCAACGCATGTTTTTCTTTTCCATTCCGGATCTCTTCATCCGGCTCACCGAGCGCGTTGATCCAGGCGCGGGCATAGCTGCCTTTGATCATTTGAATACAATCCGGTGTGTAGAACGAGTCGTCGATATGAACCACCGGCGGATCGAACAACGCGATGGCCGAGTCGGCTTGCGTGTAGCGATAGGCCCGTGGCATGATCATGAAATTGGTGTCGGCGGCGCGAATGGCAGAGAGCAATGTGTAGTCACTGTCGAAAAAGAAAACGATGTCCTTGGTTTCCGTTTTGCGAACGATCCGGAGGACGTTGTCGATGCGATCGGTTTTAAGGTCCAGGTCCACCAATATTTTTCCCGACGCCACGTTCAACGCCTCTTCGAGTGACGGAATTTTTAATGACGTTCGCTTTCCTTTATCCACCAGGAAAAGTTGTTGCAGCTCGCTCCAGGTCATGGCCTCGGGATCTCCCTTTCCGTTCGTCGTGCGGTCTACGGTTTTGTCGTGCATGAGAAAGGGGACACCGTCCTTGGAAACCTTTACATCTATCTCCACAATATCGACCCCCAGGTCGATGGCGGCCTGAATGGCCTTTAACGAATTTTCCGGGTAGCGGTGATGTTCTGCACGGTGGGCCGCTACCAATACACTACCCGACGGATCGAGCAGGGTATGGCGAATGGCGTCCGCATTTTGCTGCGCATAGCCTGCTCCACAGATCCAAAGGAAAAAAAAGAAAAGCGCGAAACGTTTTTGCATGATCACCTATTTTACAAACACTTCATCGTTGTCGGCCACATACATGCGGGTGCTTTCTGTGTATTCTCCGCCGTTGGGGTCTTTGTATTTCAGATCCAGATAGAATGCCCTGTAGCCCGACGGTGGGAAGGGTTGGGTTGACGTGATCACAGGTGTCTTCTTTTTCAGCATCAGGCTTTTGCCCGTCCACTTGTCGTTGCGAAAATCCGTGTCGGGCGATTCGGTGGTCCACAGGATGGCGTCGATCAATTGATCGGGGGTTGCTTTCACGCTGAGGGTGATGCCTTTCTTGGAATACGTTAACGTGGGTGTGCACAACGGGTAGGGTGTATGCATCAGGGTCTCTCCAAAAAAGGCGCTCAAGGCGGTGAGGGCTTGTTTCTTGTCGCCAAGGTCATGCCCCACGTTGGGAACGTAGTGCACAAAGTTCTGGCCTGGGATGCTGTCGATGTAGTGCTTGATGGCGTCTACGGTCCAGTACTCGTCGTTCGTTCCCATGAAGAGCATCTTGGGCATGGTCAGTTTCTTGCGGTAGGAATATGGATCGACCATGGTGTTGATGGCCTCGCCCTTTTCGGAACGCGCCGTTTGTGGAATGCCCAGCTTCACATAGTCTTCGATCTGCTCGCTATAGGCCTTCCACATTTTGATCTGGTAGTCGAGGTTGACCGGCATGTTGAGCACATCGATCACCATCGGCGCCATGGCGGCCACCCGCGGATCGCTGGCACCCGTGAGCCACGTGGTCCAGCCACGCTTCGAAGCACCCGACACCAAAAAACGATTCACGTCATGTTGCAAGGTAGTTTTAGAAAACTCCTGCACGGCGTCCATCGCCCTGACGGCGCTCTTCACCATGGGGAAAAGCAGCGGCCAGGAATAGTCGCCGTCTTCTTTAAAATTGTGGAGCGTGAAAGAGATCAGCGCATCTTCTTCGAGGTCGTTGAAGAGGGGTTGGTTGGGTGTCTGACGCAACACGGCCACGATGGCCTTGTTCTTGGTGGCGATGTCGGCCATCGATTTATTGAAGCCATCGTCGCGGCCTTTCATGTTGGGCAAACCTTTGTTGTTGCTTCCACCAGTGATGAAGAGGAGCGCGCCATCGTATTTGTTCTCTGCCGGCACCAGGATCGTAAGCTGATGACTCCAGACAAATTCGTGCCATTGTTGGGAGACCAGGAGAAGGCTATACGTTTTTACATCGCCTAGTGTGTAGGTATCTTTTACTTCCCAGCGGTAGGTTTTGTCGCCATTGTTCAGGTAGCCTTGCAGGGCTGTGGAAGGTGTGAGTTGGGCTTGCAAGGCGTTTGTGCCCATGCAAAACAGGAGGAGTGTGAGGAGGGTGTTGGGGAGGAGGTGTTTCATGAAACGATGATTTTGATGGGTTGAATTTTAAGGATGATTTGGATTGTGGTCCTACTTTGTTTGTTGAGGCTGCTGCCCGCCTTCGCTAAGCTTCGGCGGGCGAAGCCCGCGAAAGAGGTAAAAGAAAAATAGCGGAGATGGCTCCTCCGCTATTTTCAAAATTACAGGTGCTATTTAGTTCCAGGGTTTACCGGTGCCCTGAATTAGCCAAGGTTTGGACCATGCGCTATTCTTGCCGTCGGCTTGAGAGAAGCCGGTGACTTCGAGCCTGTCGATGGCGCTCGACGTGTTGTCGGCGTTGAGTCGGATCTCGGCTTGCATGTAGTAGAAACGTAGGGGCATTTTATCACGCTTGGCGGAAATGCCGGTTGCCAGATCGGGAAAGCCCGTGCGGCGGTAGTCGAACCATGACTCGGTGGCTACGGTCCAACTGGCGATCCATTTTTGTTCGATGATCAATTGTTGCAATTTCTCGAGCGACGCAGTTTTATCGAACTCCACCGCAGGTTGTGCAATGTAGTCGTCGTAGGCATCGGCCAGTCCCCACGTTTGGAGGGACGCAGCAATCGCGGCATTGTAGCGGTCGGCGGCCTCGTCTTTGTCGCCATCCATCAGGGCGGCTTCGGCCAAAATGAAGTGCACTTCGGCGGCGGAGATCAGGCGAGCCTTTAACAAGTCGCCATTTGCTTCCTGGTACATATCGCTCAGGAAAGACACATGCGGATTGTATGACAGTTGACCTGGCGTGGGGTTCATGTTGTAGGCAGAAGGCAATGCCGAGAAACTTGGAGGTATGCCCACATAGTCGGGATCGGTATCGATGATCACATCTTCTACTACATCAGGCGCCAGGTGACGCACTCCGTCAATGATCTCGTCTCCTCCAGGGAGCATCGTGTCATCGATAAAAAGCGGGATCTCGACCTTCTTTGCCCAGAGGTCAAGCCGGGGATCGTTCAGGGATTGAAGCTTATCCACGAAGGTGGCGCACATTTTTATCCGGCGGAAGTTGCTGCCACTGGCATCATAGACCGAGTTGGAAGGCCACGAATCATCAGCATTGTGTCCCGCATAATCCATGACTGCATCGTCGCCAGGGTCTGTGATGATGGGAAATTGAGCAGGATCACTAACGATCTGATCAATGCCTGTCTTAGCATCGGACGGCAGCTTGGAGGAGATGCGCAGGTAGTAGCGCAACATGAGGGAGTTGGCCATCTTGCGCCAAGCTAAGGCATTGCCGTCGAAGTACACGTCGACGTCATTTTTGTAGCCGGGGTTCGCAGCGTCGAAGTCGGCCAGGAGTTGGTTGGCCGTTTTCAGGTCGGCGATGATGCCTTTGTAGATATCTTCCTGATTGTCAAACTTAGCTTGTGAATTTTCGATGCCCGGTGTTTCGCCGTTCAGCGCTGCCGAGTAGGGTGCGTCGCCCCACAGGTCGGTGATCAATCCAAACATGAACGACTTCATCGTCAATGCCACGCCTTGGTGAAATTTCGATTCCAGCTCCACACCACGGTCATAGACCAGCTTGTTGTTTCTGAGCACGCCATAATAGGTCGACCAGCTCTGATCGTACCAGTTGTAGTCGTTGTGACTGTCGGCCCATGCGTCGTACTGCGTATGTTGCATCACACCGGCGATGTCGCCAAAGCCGAGGTTGGTATAAGCTTTGGCACCTTCCGTGAGCACCGTGGGCAGGATCAGGTCGGGGTTCACGTCGGTGGCCTCGATACCGTTGGGGTTCTTATTTACTTCGGTCAAATCTTCGCAGGAAAAGAGTGCGAATACAACCAGGCATGCTATCAATCTTGTTTTCATAATACGTTCGTGGTTATGCCTTAAAATGTGAGACTCAATTTAAATCCTGTGGAAACGGTCCAGGGGTTCACGTTGTAGCGCTCGATGCCTTGCTTGAACGGCGAGTTATTTCCCTGTTGATTTCCCTCCGGCTGAAAGGCCAGCTCCGGATCCACGCCGATCTTGGCTTTGGTCCACAGCATTAGGTTGCGTGCATACAGCGAGAAGCTGGCATTTTGAAGTCCAAGTGCATTTACAAAAGTCTTTGGCAATTGATATCCCAGGGATATTTCGCGCAGTTTGATGAATGATGCATCGAAAGTGGCGGGTTTCATAAAGCCCCAAGGATAGTTGTCGGAAAAGGGAATGTATTTGGTGTCTGGGCCACCGAGGTTCTCCGTGTAGCCCGTGATGTTTCCATTCGCATCGTATTGCGCGATGACGCCAGGATTGAACACGCCATCGTTAAGAGTCACATTATCTCCAAGGTCACCCAGGGGATGTCCACCATATTCCGGGCCGGGTCCGCCCACGATGTGAAAACCATTGGTGATGTATTTGTCAGCATTGGCCACCAGATAGTCGCGCAGCGCATCGCCTGTCATGCTGCCCGGGTTGATCAGTTGGTCGAGCCAGCGCTGTGTTTTAAGATCCGATTCGGCGTAGCGATAGGTTTGCGAAATGAACTGACCGCCTTGGCGCCAATCGAACGAAAGGTTTAGCGTGAACGCCTTGTACGACAACGTCGATTGCATACCCATCAAAAAGTCTGGGTTGTAGTTTCCAATCTTGTTCTTGGTGTCGCCGGCACTCACACTCTGCCACGATCCTTCGTCATCCAGCAACGGGTAGCCATAGTAAGGCGAATTTTTGTCTTCTACAGTTACCAGTTTTGAATCGTAGAGGTCGCCGATCGTTTCACCTACATACGTCCAAGACCCACCTTTTCCGTCCGTCCAGAAAGTGTAAAATTTATCACCACCCGACAGCTCCATCAGCTTGGTGCGATTACGGCTATAGTTCAGGTTGACATCCCATCGCCAATTGCCATTCTCCACAACAGTAGCACCAACGCTTAACTCAATCCCTTTGCTGACCAAAAGGCCTGAATTGACCTTGCGTGTTTCAAATCCACTGGACGGCGCCAACGCAGTCGGGAAGATCTGGTTGCGGCTGTCCATTTTGTAATAAGTTCCCTCAAAGCGTAGTCGGTTGTTGAAAAGGCCGGCTTCCAGGCCAAATTCAGACGTGGTGAGCATCTCAGGCTTCAAGTTTGAAGTCAGTAGGTTCGGTGATTTACCACTCCGGGGGATGCCATTCCACGCCGTATAGGGATCCAGTATGTTATACAGTTGATAAGGATTAGTATCGTTACCCACCTTTGAAATTGCAGCCCGAACCTTCAACATGCTGAGTTCGTCGGAAATGTGAACCATCTCGTTCACCAACGCACTTAAAGACGCAGAGGGATAAAAATACGAGCGGCTTTCCGGCGGGAGGGTGCTCGACCAGTCGTTACGCGCCGTCACATCCAAATAAATCATATCCTTGTATCCGAGCGTGGAGGTACCATAGACACTATAGATGGATTTCTTATTGCGATTGCTACTATACTCAAGATTGTCTGTAGCGATATTCTGAATAGTGTACAAACCCGGTATGACCAAGCCCGTACCTGCTTTGCTCGCATTGGACACGCCGCCGTAGTCTTGATGCATGGCATTACCCCCTGCCGACACGCTGAGATGAAACTGGCCGATGTCTTTTTTATAAGTCGCCAGGAAATCGGCGTTGCGTTCCAGGCGATCCAGGTCGATGATACCATACGCGCCACGCGGTTCGCCGGTGTAGCTGTTGGCGATCTTCGTTTCACGTTGCTCTTTATAGGTGTCGAGTGAATAACGACCAAACACCGTGATGTCCTTCGTGATCTCCCAGTCGAGTTTCACGTTTCCGTAAACACGGTCGCGCACAAAACTGTTGTTCACTTCGTTCGCTAAAAAGTAAGGGTTGTTGTATTCTCCTGCACCATCGTCTTGAGTGAGTTGTTGCAAACCTTCTTTTCCTTTCACCCAATAATTCTTCATGTCGCGAATGTCGATGTGAGGTGAAACATAATAGGCCCATTGGATCGGATTGGTCCCCCGGTTCCCGGCGGGCCGGTTGTTGGAATTGCTCCGGGTGAAGTCGATGTTGGTGCTGAAGCGAACTTTGTTTGAGATCTTTACCGCCGTATTGAAGTCCAGCGTATTTCTAAACAAATCCGAGTTGGGCACGATGCCGCGGTTGCTCATGTTGGTGTAGGACAAGCGATACGTGAGCAGGTCGCTGCTGTTGGACACCGACACCGTGTTCGTAGAAGTGATGCCCGTGCGCACAAAATTCTTCACGTTGTTTGGATGCGAGGTCAGCAAGGTTGGGATCTTGTTTCCATCGGCGTCCACAGGGCTGTTCCATTGAATGGCCTTGTAGCCCTGGTCGAGTCGCGGACCGACACCGGCCACGGTTCCTTCATCGATCGTGAGTGTTCCCGACGGATTGGCATCCGGCGTATAGGGCCGCACACCCACGGCATATTTATCGTGGAAGTCCAGGAACTTGTAAGGGACATCGAAGGTATTGTTGGTGGAAACGTTCACCGTTAGTTTCTTGGCCTTCGCGCCCGTCTTCGTCGTGATCATGACCACACCGTTTCCTGCGCGCGAACCATACAACGCTGCGGCGGCACCACCTTTCAACACGGAGACCGATTCGATGTTGTCGGGGTTCAAGTCGGCAATGGCGTTGCCATAATCGACGCGGTTATCCGAACCGATAGCGCTCACGTTTTGGATTGAGTTGTTCAGTGGCACGCCGTCCACGACAAACAACGGTTGGTTGTTGGTGAGCGATTTGGCACCACGGATCACCATGTTCACCGACGAGCCAGGACCGCCCGTAGAAGAAATGGTCACGCCGGGAACACGGCCCGCCAAACTGTTGAGCACGTTTTCCTGCGGAATGCGGTTCAGATCGTTCCCATTCACGCGACCCACCGAGTAGCCCAGGGAGCGTTCATCGCGTTTGATACCCAATGCCGTCACCACCACTTCATCGAGCGACTCGGTGTTGGGTTGCAACACGACGTCGATGGTGGTTCGATCGCCGATCGATACTTCCTGGGTGGTATAGCCGATGTAGGAAAACACGATCACCGCGTTGTTGTCGGAGGCGGTGATGGAATATTTTCCATCCGCATCGGTGATCGTACCCACCTGCGTTCCTTTCAGGTAAATGTTCACGCCGGGGAGCGAGCTTCCATCGTCGGCAGAAGTGACTTTGCCAGTCACCGTCACGTCAACGGGTGCGCTGGCGAAGGCACTGCCGGCCAGCAGCATCATGCAACAGGAGAATAGGTAGCTCCTGCATTTTTTCTGTAGACTGTAAAATTTCTCATTCATGGGGAGATGGGGGTTAATATTCAGAGTTAGTTTTTGCGTTTCGAGATCGTATTGTTCTTGTTGGCATTGAAAAAAGGGCAATTTTTTTCAACTGATCTTCCGTTTTGGCAACCCTCCCTTTCTGCTCCAATTCCGGCAACTGCAGGATGCTTATCTAAAGCTGGTCATTAATTGTGTGCAGTGTGCTCGCATTTTGCGTCAACCGAGGTGGGGTTTGCGCAAGAGTGCGATATTTAATACGCTCTTAATATAATGATTTTCAAATCTTTACAATAGCCTCAACGATTACGCAAAATGCTCCTTCGTCCCGTGCAGCGATGGGCTGAAAGCAGCCTCCAACGGTTCATTCAATCGGATGTTGATCTATCAGGCCACTGCGCCCGGAAAGGCGATGGCGGGATGTGGCGAGGGAGGTACAAAATCTCATCATTCAAGCGACACGTTCACCCGGTGACTGGCTTTACCAGCGTCATCAAAGCTTTTCAAGGCCACCGGCCCCTTTACAACAACAGGTTTTGTGTAGTGGGGTGAGGCTAGGGTGGGTTCGGTTCCGTCTGTCGTATAATGTATGGTCAGTCCGGGATATTCTACGTTTGCCCTCAACTCACCATTGTCAATGATGGCACCCGGCGGTGGAACGCGATAGTTGTAGCCGCTATTCAAATAATGAAGACGCGGCAGTTCCCGTTTGCCCAGGCGGTTGGCAAAAACATTCCATCCGTCGCGGATCAGCTTTTCGCGTTGCGTTTTGTCGGCTACGGTTTCCCACGGGCGTTCGGCTGCCCAGGCGCTTTCGGCAAAGCCCACCAGTTTGGGAAGCATGTAGTATTCCAGCATGTCGCGGCCCTTCACGGTTTCGCACCACACCTGGGCTTCCAGGCCGAGGATATTTTTGCGGGCTTGAGGTTTCAGATGTTCTACGATGATCTTGTTCTTTTCATATACGTTCACCGCTTCCAGGTCGAGTTTTTGACCCAATGAATTTTTCTTCGTCGTCTTGAACATATCGTAAGGGGCAAAGGTCCAGCTGTGCCGGGTATCGACAAATCCGGCCCAATACAGACCGGGCTCCTGGGGATCTTTGCTATAGGCCAAATCAAAATAGAAGTTGGACACGTTACACAACACCACCTTGTAGCCCGCGTTGGCCAATCGATAGCCCAGGTCGGGATAGTCGAAAATGTTGTTCCAGATAAAGGGCACTACATTGGCGTCGACAAACTCGGCGTTGGGTTCGTATTTCCCATCGCCCTTTTTCGCCAGCGCCACTTCCTCCCATCCATCGAGTTGAAGGTTCCGCGACTTTAGCCGCTTCACCAACTCGCTCAGGAAATAGGTTTGCAGATTTTTGGGATCCTTTATTTCGGGGTGCAGGCGCATCAATTCCAGGGCCATGGGCGATTTTGTCCACGCGCCTTCGGGCACTTCGTCACCGCCTGTGTGAAACTCATCCAAGGTCAACCCTGCTTCCTTGTAGAGCGCAGCAATTTCGTCGGTCACTTTCTCATAAAAATGAAAGACCGATTCGCGCGCCACGCACACCACATTGTCCCGGTAGCCTTGCGCCGATTCGTAAACCGATCGGTCGTCGGGATCGATGAGACGGAATTCATTCGCTTCAACTTCCTTGCCCTCCCCCATCAATCGCTCATAGCGCGCTTCCATGGCTTTGATGGCCGCCCGCGCATGACCCGGAAAGTTCACCTCCGGAATGACCTTGATGTGACGCGCCGTGGCGTATTTCAATATCCCGATAAAATCTTCCCGTGAATAGTAGCCATGCCCATAGCGACCTTCCTCTTTTGAAAAAGGGCCCGAACCATAGGCCGGGTGCAGCGCCGGCGCTTCTTTGCCTGATGTATGTTGTCGTTGTGCACCCACTTCGGTCAACTCGGGCAGGTCTTTAATTTCCAGGCGCCATCCTTCGTCCTCTGTGGTATAGAAAAGAAAGCGGTTGATCTTGTAGAACGATAAAAGATCAAGGGTCCGCAAGATGGTTTCCTTGGTCTGGAAATTCCGGCTCACGTCCAGGTGCAACCCCCGGAATGCAAAGCGTGGGGCATCCTTCACACGCAGGTTCGGCAACCGTAACGTACCAGATTTGTTTGCATAGGATTTTAACGGTATGCATGCGCGCAAACTCTGAATGCCATAGAATACGCCGGCGGCATCGCTTCCTGAAATATCAATGCCGTTGCCGGCGATGTTTAACGTGTAAGCTTCATGCGTGACGCCGTTCACGGTGAGCGGCGCTTGCCGGAGTCGGATGGCTTTCCCCTGCGGAGGGTCTGGCAGTATTTTTAGATCCAGTCCTGTGGCCTCTTTCAAGGCCGCAGCCAGGTAAGCCGACTCTCCAGCCAAACCCTTCTCGAAATAAATACTCCATGTATGATCCATCTCGACGGAATCTTTATCCATCACCAACGAAACCGGCGAAGGCACAATGGGGGTAACGGCGCTTGGAGAAATATCCGTTAAGTCAAGGCTGTTCTGGTATGCCAGCGCTGCCGTAGGGATTGGCTCCTCATCTTTTTCATTTCGGTTAACCTGGTCCGGACTGACAAAAGGCTTCCAGGTGTATTCGACGACGTTCACAATTTTCTTTTCCTTGCCCTCGTCATCATAAAAAACAAAATATAAACCCAGGGGGCGGTCGGTTTCCTTGATCACTGCTTCCACGCCGCGGTAAGAAATATCTACCGACTTTCCCGGCAGCAGCGTGAAGCCTTTGTCTGGCCGTAGCGCATACCAGTCGCCATTGATGTGATGAAGGCGCGCGAACTGTTCGGTCTTGTTCTCGAGGATTCGCCGGGGTGCCAGGTTGAAAAAGAGCGCCCAATTTTTGTCATCCAATTCCAGATCACTGTGATTGGTCAGTTGGAAGCGGGCATCGAACACGTCCTTCTCATCGGTGAAATTGGTGACCAACTCCCATCGCACGGCGATCTTGCCGGCGGTTTCCAGCGGGTTCTTTTTTTGCTGACAGGCCATGCCCGTCAGCAGGAGAAAGACAAGGCAAATGAGGTGGTGTCTCTTTGTAGCGTTCATACAACCGGCCGCGACGGGTTATTATAATTTTATGAAGATCTTCTTACGATACAAAACATACGCCGGAATAAAATTGATGCCCACGAAGAGCATCGCATAGAGCACACTCGCTATTTTCGGCGCCACTCCGAAGTGCGTCAGGGCCGCAAACCATTGCTCGTTGAGTGGTGCGCCTCCAAAGGGCACAAGGTAGAACAGGTAGGAGATCACCTCAGAAATAAAATAAACCGCAATCGCATTGGCCCCAAAAATAATTCCCGGCAGCGTTCCCTTGACGTAGTGGCAGATGTCCACAACGTAGTAGGCCGTACCCAACACCAGGGCAGCCAGTCCGCCGGTGATCAACACAAAGGAACTGGTCCACAGATTTTTATTTACCGGGAAAGTCAAGTGCCAGAGGTATCCCAACACGACCGCTAAAAAGCCAGCGATCAATAATAGGATTGTTTTTTCGTGTGGCGTTCGCGAACTCAGCAGCAACCTGCCGGCCAGCATCCCTCCTATCCCGGTGACAATCGAGGGAAATGTGCTGAGTATCCCCTCGGGGTCCCACGTGCCCTGCCACATGCGGCCCGGCAACAATTTACTATCCACCCAAGCCGCCAGGTTGTTGCCAGGGTCCAGCACAACGCGTCCCTGTCCCGGTGTTGGAATGAGTACCATGGCCAGCCAATATGCCACGAGCGTCACCACCCCAACCCAAACCAACGTTCGAAACGAGGCGTTCAGAAAAAGAAAAGAACACACCAGGAACACGATGGCGATGCGCTGCAACACACCCGTGACGCGCAATTCTGAAAAATGAAAATACGGCAACAGGGTCAGGAAAATTCCGACAGCAAAAATCTTGAGCGCCCGCAACGCGACCTTGTTGTACAACACCCCCTTCGCCACCCCTTGCTCCAATGCCCGCGTGAACGCCAGCACTATCGATACGCCGACGATAAACAGAAAAAATGGAAAGATGAGATCGGTTGGTGTCAGCCCGTTCCACGCGGCGTGTTCCAACGGTTCAAAAATAAATTCGCCGTTACCGGGATAGTTCACCAGGATCATTGCGGCGATGGTAAACCCGCGCATGGCGTCCAGCGAGGTGAGACGCGTGGCCGGGGTGGAGGGGAGCGATTCGTTCATAGGTATCGGTTTACGCAGTTTTCAGCTTTTTTAAATCCGGTCTGCCCAGGGCTCCCGTTGAGACGCAGGGCGTCCCGATGATAAAGCTATCTTCTTCCACTACATCACTTTTCAACGGGTGCGCTGATCACACCCAGATAACGTCCCATCCAGTACGGCAACAACCAAATGTCGCCCGCGCTGTATTCCGATGCGCCGTCATCGCCGCCATCCAGGTCAAAGCGGTTGGCGTTGTGGCGGTTGATGGGTAGTTCGTCAGGAGGCAGCACATCGCGAATGGTTTGCTTGCGGAAGTTGGGTTCGATGCGCTCGATGTCGCGGCGGTGTTCGTTCGACACTTTCCAGTGGATCAGGTCCAGCGGATATTCTTGCAGATACCAAACGGCTTCGTTCAAATCGAAATCGGGTGTGCCCGTGAGTGCGGTAAAAATATTCCACGCCCCTTCTTTCTCGGGCCGCTCTGCCTGCCAGTGGTCGATGATCGATTCTTTGTAACGCGTCTTCAGTGTGTCGTTGAAGGCATAGCGATACAAACCCCAATAGCCCACAAAATACATCTCATCATCCGAATGATTCCACGCCTCCGACAGCATCTTGCTCCAGTCGTCGGCATCCGGCGCGGCCATGCCGATCTTGCTCATGGGATACATCAGGTTCTTGAAGTAGCCATGTTTGTCCAGGAGTTCGAAGGCCTTTGTTTTGTAGGCTTCCTTCTTTGTGAAATGATAGGCAGTTTGCAACATGGCGATGATGTTGGAAGAATTGATCTTCCGGTCGCCGACACCAAACGGTCTTTGGTTCACATAGTCAGGATTCCATTTGCCCCACACCGTGGGCTTGCCATCCCAATCCACGAGGTAGAGGTTGTTGTCGAGCACATGTTGCATCAGCGAGTCGATGAGGGTGACGGCACGGTGTTTCAGGTCCTGATCGTCCAGCAACTCGGCCATCACGCCAAAGGCAAAGATGTGACCGATGGCTTCGTCGCTGCTCGTGGTCGATTTCCAATCCCACTCCGGATCGCCCGCACGGCGCCAGGGTTTGTCGTCATACTTATACCCCCTCCGCTCGAATGAGCGCGATGGGAATCCTTTCAAGTCATTGATAGAATACAACCGCTCCATGGCCTCGGTGGCCTCGCGAATATTTTGCAGCGCATCGTCCGACTTGGTCACCGCATAGCGAAACACTTCTGCGCCGAGGTACATGGACGTCCACAAGCCGTCGTTGTCAGAGTCTTCCAACGAGCCGGTGGCCAGGCTGCCGTCTTTCATATAACCCAGTGTGGCATTGAAGCCGTGCCGGATGTGACGTGCGCGAACCTGGCGCTCGAAATAGTCGGCCTTCTCATGCAAAGTCATTTTTTTTAATACGATTTGTCCCAGCCCCTGATCGGTCAGGATCAGGATGGATCCCTCCGGACCTTCGGCGATATCGACCACGAGGTCGCTGGGGAGCCAGCGTTTGGAGGCGTAGTGATCAAACTTTCCGTCGTGACGTATTTTGAAAGCGCCGCGTGTGGTCCCAAACCACAGGTCGTCGCCGATCGTTCTCACGCAGGTGATCTCCGTCCAGGGAAGTTTGGTCTGGCGTTCGCCTTTTTGGGTGGCCGAGGTGAGGTCGATCACTACATAGCCTTCGCGCGTTCCGATCACGGCCTCTTTTCCTTTTCCGGTCAGGGCAAAGCTGGTCAGATCCTTTCCTAAGAAAACGGTCTTCAGGGTTTGGTCTTTTGTGGAGAATGATTGCAGGGAATTGGCGGTCAGCAACCAAAATGTAGCGGTGGTCTCATCGAAGGCCATGTCCAATATGTTTTCGGCGTGCTTTTCTTTCCACAAAGACTTTCCGTTTTTCACGTATTCCAGTTGCTGTCCATCCGAAAGCAGAAAGCCTTCGCGGTTCCCCTTGAAGCGCGTCACCGTGGGGAGCGTGTGGGGCATGTACAATTCACCAGCCCAGGCGTTGCTGAGCACGGCCTTGTCGTCGACATAGACAAATTGGTGTTCACAGACCTCCAACGCCTTTATCTTTTTATCCGCCAGCGGTCGATAGGTACGGTCCACCACCAATGTCCCGGGATAGAGAAAACTTCCTGCGAAAGGCTTCAGCAAACCTGCCGACGAAAAAACCTGGATCACGCCATTGCGATCGCTCACCACATTCTTCAACGTGATCCCTTCCCCGGCAAGACCATATTTGATACTGTAGTCCTGGACAAATGCAACGTCCGTGTGGACCGGCTGGGTCGGTAATTTGGCAGGGCCATCTTGTTTACAGGCTTGAAAGAAGATCGTGAGCAGGACGAAGGTCCACGGCGCATATTTCATGGAAAGGGCGTTTCGGTTTAGGATGGACAAGAATATCAAAAAATCACCAGGCGCTTGTGGGATTTTACGTTTATGAAGGATGCATTTGCGCAACGGCCAGTTTATCTTCACCGATCGTCACTCCGCCGGTTCCCCGATCATCCCCAGGTATCGTCCCATCCAATACGGCAACAACCAAAACACCGGCTCGCGCTCCATAAAGTGGTCGCCAGGGTTGATGCCCCACGGATTTTTATCCCAACGCACCGTCGACCGGATGCTGGCCGGTGGCAACGCATCCACTTGCACGTCGTCTAACACGGGCGCATGCACGACGTGCACATCTTCCCGTTTCGTGTGGTCGATGCTCCAGTCTACCAGGTCGAGCGGCGTGTCGGTGAGAAACTCTACCGAGGGCTGCAGTTCTTTTTTCTGTTGCCGCGCATACACATAGATGAAATTGATCAACGGGTTGTGATCGCCCTTGCGCCGCTCCAGCCATTGGTCGATATGGTTTTCGTAAAACTGCTTCAACTTGGGGTCGGTTTCGGTTTTCAACAAGATGGGATATTGGTAGGCCGCCAGGATCACGTCGAAATAGATAAACCACGCCGGATTTTGATGCGGGACGTTCGCCATGTTGTCGAGGTAGTGTTCCGTTTGGATGAGACGGAGATATTCCTGCTGAAATTTTTCCTCGCCCGTGATGTAGTGAGCAAACTTGAGGAACGACAGCACCTCCATCGAATTCAGGCTGCGGTCGGGGGTCCATTCGGGATCGCGGTTCAGCCGGTCGGGTGACCAAACGCCCCAACGCGTGGGTTGTCCGTCGATGTCGGTCAGCGTGAACTGATGGGCCATCAGGTGGCTGACGATCTTGGAGACGTGCGCGCGGATTTCCTTTTTCTCTGCTTCATCGGCTACCAGATCGTAGTAAATAAAATAGCCGAACATGTGTCCACAGATCTCGTCGCTGCTGGTGTCGCCTTTCCACAACCATTTGCCATCGCGCGATTTGTGCCAGCGCACCTCCACGGGTTTGTAGCGGGGTTCTTTCACTTCTTCGTCGGCCCGTTCGCGGTCGGTGTAGGAGCGATTGCCGTCGTGGTAGAACGTCCATTCCGTGGGCACGATGGTGCGGGCAAAGAAGCCATCGGTTTCCGTCACCTCTTGCAGGAGTTTCAAAAACCGGAAAGCTTTACGGGCTTTTTCTTTTGCGTCTTCGCTTTTGGTGGTGGCATAGCGAAAGCTTTCCATCGCCAGGTAGTTGCTGGTGAATTCGCCGTCGTTGTCGTCGTCTTCCGCCTTCCAGTGAGTAGTGTCCCCTTCTTGCAGCAGCCTGCATTGTCCGGCGATCCACGGTTCGCGCATGTGACGGCGCATCAGCACATCATAAAAATAGTGTTCCTTGGAGGCCAGCGTCATACGTTTTCGTTTGATGGCGCTCACACCCTGGGGTGTGCCCAGCCAGGCATTTCCGTCGGCATCAAAAGCAATGGCGTTCACTTTGTCGTCGACCAACCATCGCCGGCTGAAACGCAGGGAAGGTGAGTGATCGCCTGCATAGCGCACGACACCCACATTGGTGCCGATCCACATCACGCCGACCGGCGAGCGGCGTACAGCGTTCACGTGGATCGACGGCATGCCTGCATCCGGTCCAAGCGTTCTCATTTTCTTCCCGTTCTGCAATACCGTGACCCCTCCAAGTCCCCCAGCCCAAACCTGCCCGCCATCCTCCAAGGCAACCCCGCGAATGTAGGCACTCAACAGATCGGTCGTATCCATGAGGTGTTGCGTGCTGTCGCGGCCGGCATGATATAAGCCTACATCCGTTGCGAGCCACAAACCTTCGTCACCATCAGAGATCACGTCGCGGATGGAACGGGCAACGACGTAGTTCTTTTTCTCGCATCCTTCCTCTTTGAAGAGCCATACGCCTCTGGGACCTGCGGCATACATTCCTTCTGTTGTGGCACACAACACGCTTAGCGGCGACGTGGCCCCTTCCATTTTGGTCACCACGTTATGCTTCATCCTAAACACGGCCCTCCAAGTGCTCATCCAGACCGCGGAGTCCTTGTCTATCACTACTGAAAATGCAGGGCCTTGTTCAACGGTCGGCAGCGCGGCTTCCCAGGTCATGGATCTGTTCTTTTTCACAAAGACGCCCGCCGGTGTGGCGATCCACACGTTGGCTTTGCCATCCACCGCGAGACTTCGCACTTCGCCAATGCTCGCAGGAGTGGTATAACCTTCGTGATATTCCTGCCAAAACACGGTGTCACGGAATACGGTCGTCTCAGCGGGTTTAGGAGGCGCCGGGGCGTTCTGCTTGCAGGCAAACCAGAGCGCGCACGACAACAGTAGAAAAAGTCGTTGCATCATAAAGGGGAGTCGCACAGCTTTTGCGCGTAAGCAAGGATATCAAATTTTTAACGAAGCTCAAGGAGGATTTTGCGTATATCATTGGAATGTTAACGCACGATGAACCGATCCGGGATCTTTGCGGCTACTGGCCACCCGGCGTCGACTGGTTCATGAGGCTACCCTTGCGCTCAGGTCCGCTATTTCCGAATGGTGAACGTATCCTTTACCGCGCCCTCGCTATCCACCGCCGTATAGGTGAGCGATTTGTCATGGATTTCCATGCGCTGATAAAAGTATCCGCTGTCGTATTGCTTCACGGCGTAAGGCTCCGGTGTCATGGCCTCGTGATGGCTGGGGATGCTGATCGAGATGGCATATACCGTGCCCTTGCCAAAGTTGTCCACCACTTTTCCGGCGAACATCGGGTTGGAGCGCATGTAGTAGTGAATGTGACCACCCAAAACCATGTCGACATGATATTTGTCGAAAAGAGGAACCCAAGCCTGTTGAATATCGAGATAAGGTTCTTCAAAATTGTAGGGCGGGAAATGAAACATCACAAACTTCCAGGTGGCCTTGGTGTTGGCCAGTTTCTCTTCGATCCAGGGGGTGTGGGCATCGACTTCGGAAGTGGCGTCGATCATGATAAAAAGCGCGTTGCCATATTCGAAAGCATAGCTCGATTCCGTGTCAACGCCGCGGGGCCCATTTTTGGGTAAACTAAACAAGTCGTAGTAGAGTTGCGCGCCCAAACCGTCCTGCCGGTCGTGGTTGCCGGGTACGGGCATCAGGGGTTTGCATGAAAACACGTCGTGCGAATAGCCAAACAAATGATCCCAGTCGTCGCGGTTGAGGCCCGTGCTCACGATGTCGCCAGCGATGGAGTAGAAGGCTGCGTCTTTATTGTTCTTGTCGGCCAACGACACCAGCTTACCCGAATCGGGAAAACAATGCGTGTCGCCAAACCATACGTAGGTAAAATCCTTCGTCTTCGCCGGCTCGGTCTGGAACGATCGCACGGTCGACCACCCCAAGCCTGCACCCACGCGGTAGCCGTAGTGCGTGCCGGCGCGCAAATTCGTGAGCTGCGCGGTGAACCGGTTGACGTACCGGTCATTGAACAGCATGCGGTCCTGGATTTGGTTGCGCGACGCTTTTGTTGTCAACGTGTCGGTGGTGCCTTCGATCCAATACTTCACTTCACCTTGTGTCACAGCCGGTGCGGTCCGCCATTGCACATCGATGCTGGTTTGGGGTGAGGCGCTCCAGGTCAGCAGGACCTGGTCGGGTTCGGCGTGAGAAGGAAACTGGGTCTTCCGAAAGGCATCCACGACGTGTGCCTCGCGCGCCCGGCCCCGGACGGTGGTGAACAGCGCCTGGCCTTGCAAGGCTTCGGGAACTTTTGTGATCACCAGGCCCGACCAATCGTGATACGTGAACGCCCCCACACGCAATGTGTCAACGGGGTAGCCGGGATAGACATCCGAAAGGACAAGCTTCGCTGTTTTGTCCTGTGGTGCAACGCTCACAAAATAGACCGGGCGGTGTTTGTCAAAACCATTGATCCCCAGTTCGACCTGGCCCGCCGGAAAATCTTTTTGCCATACTTCGTAGGTATACTCCTCGTTCGTCACCTCCATCGTTGTTTTTGCGAACCCTGCCGGTTCCAGCCAAAAGGGAACAACGGGCTGACCTTTGTCGCGCATGATGGAGACTGTTACCGGAACGTTCACTGTAAAATACTGATAGCGCGTCGCCAGCACATGCCGTTCCGCATCGGTCACAAACTGACGCATAAAGGCGTCGTCGATCTTGGCAAATTGCGCTTCCGGCACGTTGGCATAGAGCCGGCTGATCACCGTGTCCATCACGGCGGCCACAGAACCTTGGGACTGGGGTGGCGTTTTGTGACAGGATGTTAGTGAAGAAATAAAAATGGAAGCGATGAAGATGTAGCGCATATAATCAGCGTTGTCAAAAAAGGAAGGAGCCGGAATGCTTTTTCAAACATCTAGCCGGCCCTTACCTGTACCCAAACTAAGAAATTTTCTACCCCAGACAAAGCCGTCCAACACCGTGTGTTTTGCAGAAAGATCGCTCTTGCTGCGGCCGGCCTTTCCAGGAAGTTCAAAAGTAGACTGCATCCGTTAGCATTGACGTGGGGTTTTGCGCATAGAATACTTCAAAACGCGCAAAATCCTGACAGGCAGAATAGTTTTTATTCCGGTCACACGGTTTTGGATTTTAAACCGTATCTTTACACATCCTTCCTGTTTTGAGAGAAACTTAGCCTCCTAGGCCATCCCGATTCACCAAGGCCCCTTTCCGCAAAGTTTTCACCAACCCACATTACATGGCCCGACCACAAGAATCATTCAGTAAAAAAGACCTCGAAAAAAGAAAATTACAGAAGCGTAAAGAAAAAGAGCAGCGCAAAGAAGAACGCAAAGCCGCCCCCAAAGACACCTCTTGGGAAAATATGGTTGCCTACGTTGACGAAAACGGCAACCTGACCAACAAACCACCCGACGTAACCGCCAAGAAGAGCGTTATCAACACTGCCGACATTGTTACCGGATCGCGCAACACCGGCGAAACCGTTCACGTGAAGACCCGGCAAGGAAAGGTGATGTTCTTTAACTATGCCAAGGGATTTGGCTTTATCAAAGACAACGAAACTGGCCGGAACGTTTTTGTCTCCAGCAACGTGTTGCTCAACACCATCAAAGACAACGACATGGTGACTTTCGAGACCGAACAAGGTCCCAAGGGATTGAACGCTATAAAAGTAAGATTACTGAAATAGATTTTGCCTCACCGCAAAAGAAGGCTGCCTAAACAGGGCAGCCTTTTTATTTATAACCCCAAGTTTAGCCTGGGGTTAGCGGACGAACTGAAAATGGCACCATAGGAAAGCTGAATCGATCTTCACTTTTCATGGCGCCGACCGTACACACTGCCCCGGGGAGCAACGCGCCGATCCACTCTCTTCGAACGGGACGTATCCTTTGGGCAGAGTGGCCCGATTGCTCTTCGAAGCCAGAGGTAGTGAAGGTGCGCCATGAACGTTCGTGCTGCTAGTAAAATGCGCGCGTGGCGCAGTTGCGAGCGGTCATGCTAACCCCAGGCTAAAGCCTGGGGTTATTAAAATCCGAAATGTGTATCTGAAGGGATCGTCAAAGTTGTTCTGCTCGTTAGCAACGTTAGTACCAGCGCGAATAAACCTCTTAAAAAAGAAAGAGGCCGTCCTTTTGAGACAGCCTCTTTTGCTTTTTATCGAAGAGAGTGGAATTAAACCAGTTTCACTTTCACGGCGTTCAAGCCTTTCTTGCCTTTTTCCACTTCATATTCTACTTCATCGTTTTCACGAATTTCGTCGATCAGCCCGGAGGAGTGAACGAAGATGTCTTGTTCGTTCGAGTTCGAGGGCTTAATGAAACCAAAACCTTTGGCGTCATTGAAAAATTTTACTGTTCCTTGCATTTTGTAATGTTTTATTAAAAGCATCGTTTTACGCTGCAGCCAGCCCGATAATCACCGATACGATACATTAAATTTTGCCCGAGGAATTCACAGGGCGAAGTGTAATGAGGGATTGGGAAATTAAAGAAGGAAAAAAGACAACGATGTATCAGTCTTGTTTCCGATTCACTTGAACTACGTCACAAAGGTAAACCTTTATTATGGGTAAACCTATTCCGGCAACCGGTAATTACACCGTTGTCGGAATGGGTTCGAATAGGCTATGCTTGCTCCTCCGCAGGCTGTAAGCGCGTAACATGCAGCACAAACTGACTGTCGAGCTTGAATTCGAAGCCATATTTCTCCATTTGCTCGCTGGCCTTGCGCGACGTGTTGAGCATGCTCAGCAAGTCTTGCGCGGCGAATGATTTCCGGATGCCATTGGTCGACTTGCCCCGGAAGGCTTGCAACACAAAAGAGAACGTTTTTTCCTTTGCCGCGAGTGCTTTGAACTCGTGACTAAAAAGTTTGTATTGCTGCGGGCCGTCGCCGGCAGCCAGCATAAGGTGCACGATCACGGGGCGATACTTATTCCACAAAGAAAGGTAAACGGTTGGCGTCATAGAATTCAAGATGTCCATTTGAAGGATTGGTTTGCTGTAGGGGATTTATTCCAGGTAGGCGCGCAGCGATCTGCCCTTGCTCAGGGTTTGCAGACGCCGGGTGGCCTTTTCTTTTATTTGGCGCACGCGCTCCCGTGTCAGGTTGAAGCGGGTGCCGATCTCATCGAGTGTCATGGGATGGTTGCCGTTGAGACCAAAGTAGCTGGAGATCACCTCCGACTCACGGTTCGTCAACGCTGCCAGTACGCGGTTTATCTCGCCCTTCATGGAATGAAGCATGAGATTGGCGTCCGGTGTTTCGGTGCTGGTGCTGGCCAATACATCCAGCAAACTGCCATCTTCGCCTTGGCTTAAAGGTGCATCTACTGAAACCTGCCGCCCGGTGAAGCGCATGCTGGATTCCACTTCTTCCAACGAAACATTCATGGATTCGGCAAGCTCTGCCGGAGAAGGTTCGCGCTGAAATTTTTGTTCGAGCGCGGCGAACTCCTTGTGCATTTTGTTGAGAGCCCCTACGCGATTCAACGGAAGTCTCACCACGCGCGACTGCTCGGCCAATGCCTGCAACACGGATTGGCGGATCCACCACACGGCATAGGAAATAAATTTAAAACCCCGCGTCTCGTCAAAACGCATGGCGGCTTTGATCAGGCCCAGGTTGCCTTCGTTGATCAGGTCGCCGAGGGCGAGACCGTTGTTCTGATATTGCTTGGCCACGGAAACCACGAAGCGCAAATTGGCTTTCACCATTTTGTCGAGCGCCGCCGCATCACCCTGCCGGATCCGTCGCGCCAAATCCACTTCGGCTTCGGCTGAGATCAGATCCACCTTGCCGATTTCCTGCAAATACTTATCCAGCGATTGCATTTCGCGGTTGGTGATCTGCTTGGTAATCTTAAGCTGCTTCATGTTGCGGGTGATTAAACCTGTTACTCAAAACACCGAAAAAATATTTTCCTGAAGATTTCGTCAAACCTCAAACCGGGCGTGCGCCCAATTGCTTCAATAACCGTCCATGCAAAACCAGCGCCTGGAAGAAGGTGCGCGTACTTTTGTACGGCAATCCAAACTCTGTCGCGGTTTCTTTTACAATGCCGGAGATCTTCCGGTAGTGCACGTGACAGATGGAGGGGAACAAATGATGTTCGATCTGAAAATTAAGTCCGCCAACATACCAGGAGAACCAACGGCTTTTGTTTCCAAAGTTCGTGGTGGTCAGGAGTTGGTGTACGGCCCAATTGTTTTCCAGCATGTTGGCGTCGTCGGGCAACGGAAATTCGGTGCCTTCAATGACGTGTGCGGGCTGAAAGATGATGGCCAGGATAAAACCGGCGATGTAGTGCATCAACACAATGCCGATGATGATCTGCCACCACAACAAGGGGGTGAACAACACGGGCAACACAAAAATATACGTGATGTACAAAAGCTTGCTAAAAATCAGAATGATCCACTCTGTGGTGATGTTGGCATTTTGTTTCTTGGCCAGTCCGGTTTGATGATAGCGAACGATGCGGACGTAATCTTTGAAGAAAAGCCAAACGATGGTCATGAGTCCATACAGGAACCATGCATAGATAAATTGGTACTTGTGTACCTTTTTCCAGGCGGTGTGCGGCGTCATGCGCAGCGCTCCCCGCGGGCTGATGTCTTCGTCTTCCTCGTGTACGTTGGTGTAGGTGTGGTGCAGCACGTTGTGTTGCATCTTCCAGTTGAAGGCGTTGGCGCCAATCAGGTTCAGGGAGTATCCAATGAGCACGTTGATCCATTTCTCTTTGGCATAGGCGCCGTGGTTGGCATCGTGCATGACCGACAGGCCGATCCCTGCTAACCCCAGACTCATCACGATTACCGATGCCAGCATGGCGAGGTTACCCGTCACGACGTTGGCCAGGATGAGACTATAGGGAACAAAGTAAGCCGCAAACATAACGACAGTCTTCACCACCATTTCGCCGTTTGCATGACGATTGATGTTATGATTTTTAAAGTACTCGTTGACGCGCTTATTGAGCGTAACTGAAAAATCGCGATTCGACGTCGCAAAAGTTAATGACTTCGGTTGTTGCATTCTGGATGAAATAAGAATTAAAAACGGAGGTGAACGACTCCATTGGACCCATGCACTCCCATTGCAGGCACTACCACACGTGTGAAAGATGTGCTTTCACACAAAAGTTTCCGTATTAATTGTGGAAAGGATTAAGAAACTACAATTCCGAGGCGAAATTTCGGCAGTGAATTAAAAGAATCCGCAATTGACGCGTAAAGATACGACCAATTAAGTTACGAACCTATTGTCTCTAAAAGGAGTGAAAAGGGCCATATTACCCTCTGGTTACGCCTTTATTAGCTAACGTTCAAGTTGCATTTCCAGTTCATAACACAACGCTCCGATGTCAGCAAAAGAACGTCTTGTTAAATTTTTCTTGCGCGATGTGATGCTTTCGACGATAACCTTACGTCATAAAAAATTTTCATCAACGCATAGCCATCAAATTTTCTTCAATGCGTGCTCCAAATCTGTCAGGAGATCGTCTACGTTTTCGATGCCAACAGAATAGCGCACCAAACTTTCCGGAATGCCGAGCAACCGGCGTTGTTCCTCGGTCAGCTCCACGTGACTGGTCGTTCGCGGAGGGCCAGCCAGGGTGCTGACCGATCCCAGGCTTGCTCCCAGGTGAACAAGCTTTAACGCCGGAAGAAATTTTTTGACCAGCTCCCAGCCGCCATCCAATGAAAAACTCATCATCCCTCCAAAGCCGCGCATCTGTGATTTGGCGATGGCATGGCCTTGATGACTTTCCAAGCCCGGGTAGAAAACGTCTTTGATCTTGGGATGCTGGTGGAGATACTTTGCGATCTTCAACGCCGACGCATTTTGACGCTCCACTCTCAACTCCAGCGTTTTCATTCCACGCGCAATCATGTAGGCGGGATCGGCTTGCAGGCTCGCACCGTTGATCTCGCGGAAACCAAAAATCTTCTTCACGAATTCTTCTTTGCCTGCCACCAATCCACCCATAGCATCGGAATGGCCACACAAAAATTTTGTCGCACTGTGCACGACCAGGTCAGCGCCAAGTTCCAGGGGATTCTGATTGATCGGGGTGGCAAAAGTGTTGTCCACCATAGTGATCGCTCCTACTTTTTTTGCCGCTGCTGCCAGGCGTTTGATGTCAACGATCTTCAGCGTGGGGTTGGTCGGCGTTTCGAGATAGAGCAGGTCGCATCCTTTGGCCACCTCGGCCTCGATCATCTCGTGGTCGGTGGTGTCGCAAAGTTTTACATCTACTTTATAGTTGGGAAGAAAATCGAGAAACACTTTGCTGGTGCCGCCATAGGTATCTTTTAATGAGACCACTCTTTTGCCGGCGGTTAAAAATGTGAACAGGCTGTTGCTGATGGCGGCCATGCCTGTGGAGAACGAGGTTGCTGCCTCCGCCCCTTCCAACACGCGGATCTTTTCCTCCAGTGCCGCCACCGTTGGGTTGGTGTTGCGGCTATAGATATAACCGGGTTCTTTCCCCGTGGCCACTTTGTGCCATTCGTCCAGGTCCTCGTAAGCGAACGTTACGCTGTTGACGATCGGTGTTGTCGTCGCACCTTTTGTGTTGACGTTGCCCTCGCCTGCCCATACGGCATCGGTGCCTTTTTTGTATGTCGATTTCATTCTTTTCCCGAATTACTTTTTGATGATGTTGTTGTATAGAATAGCAATGGACCGGCTCAGTACATTCCGGATATCGCTTTGGTTATCGGGAATGCATCCGTTAGTGATCACTACAAATCCGAATTTGTCTTTGGGATCGAAAAACATGGCGCTGTACAGTCCGTAGGCCGAGCCGGTGTGACCCTTCAATACTTTTCCAGGGATCAATTCCGTGGCGGTACGCATGGCCATGCCATAGCCCTCTTCTTCGGAGATCTTTTCCCGCATCTTTTCAGCACTTTTTGCCGACATGATCTTCACGCCTTTATACGATCCGTTATACATGTGCATGGTCATGTATTTCGCCAGGTCTTCGGCGGTGATCTTCATGCCTCCTGTCGGTGAAAATACCGGCGTGGAGTATCCCATCGTGTAGTTCCTGATATCTTCCGTGCGGGGTGCATAGGCTTGTGGCATGGGGGTAAAACGTTTGTTCAGGGAATCATAATCATACAACGTAGCAAAGCGCGAGGCATCCAGTGAGTCGACACAATAGCCTCCATAGAGTCCCAGCGGGTCGAGAATGCGATGCTTGATGCGCTGGTCGAATCGCTCACCGGTTTGCCGTTCGATGATGGCGCCGATCATATTAAAATTGAGATTACAGTAGAGGTATTTTGCCCCGGGAGCATAGTCGCCATAACACTTGGCCCAGTTGGGATTCTTCGCCGGGTCGATCAGGTCCAGGTAGAAATAGCCCTGGCTGTCATTGATGCTGGAGGTGTGCGAGAGCAGCATTTTCAGCGTGATGACCTTGTCGGGGAATTTTGGATTTCTTACGGCGAAGCCCACCAGCTTGCTGGCGTCGTCGTCGAGGCTAAGTTTCCCCGCTTCGATGAGTTGCATGATGGTGACGGCGGAAAATGATTTGGATATGGACGCGATCCGGAAAAGGGTGCGGTCGCTAAGCGGAATGTTCTTTTCCACATCCTGCATCCCGAATTGATGTTTGTAGACGATATCACCCTTGTTGACCACCACCACGGAAAGGCCAACCACATCCAGGTCGTCGATCACCGATTGCAATTCTTTTTCCGCCTGGGGATTCTGACCAGCGCAAAAAATAGAAACGAGCAGGAGAGATAAGGTGAGCGTACAGTATTTAAGCATGGGCTTCTTTATTAAAATAGACAATCGGTCAAGCTATTCAATATACCGTATTGTTCCAATTCTGGCAGCGCCGTAGCGAGCGTCTTTTTTTGAAAAAAGGCCGAAAATGCTTGGATTGGAGGGATTTGAGATTATTTCCGGGCGTATTGTAACCCCGCGTCAAAATAAGCGTCTAATGCATAAGAACTCTATGTATTAACAGTTTATGCATCCAACCGAATTATTAAGAGGCACCCTGCAAACCATCATTTTAAAGGTGTTAAAAGACAATGGCAAAATGTATGGCTATGAGATCACGCAAATGGTGGGTGAGCTTTCGCAAGACCGGATCCTGCTCACGGAAGGCGCACTGTACCCGGCCCTGCATAAACTGGAAAACGACGGGCTGGTCAAAACCGAGGTCGTAAACATCGGCAAGCGCGTCCGGAAATATTATACGTTGACCTCGGAAGGGAAAGCCCTGGCCAAGGACAGGGTGGCCGAATTTGTAGATTTTATTAGGACCATGTCTGCGGTATTGCAGGTAAAAGTAGGTTAAGGTATGTCATTGCTCACGAGCGAACATATGGATTACATCGTCAAGGACCTTGGCCACCGGGGCATTGTCCTGGAGGGTTTTCAGGAAGAAGTTCTTGATCACCTCTGCATTCTCGTGGAAAAAGAAATGGAGGGTGGCAAAAGATTCGTCGATGCCTATCACCACGCCTTAAAGCGATTCGGCCATACCACCGGTTTACGACAAACACAACGACAAGTTCTCATCACCGATACTCAAACCACAAAGCTCATGTTCAAGAATTATTTCAAGATTGCCTTGCGCAATCTCACCAAACATCGTTTCTACTCGCTGGTCAACATTGCGGGACTGGCAACGGGTGTTGCTTCCTGTTTGATCATCTCGCTCTTTATTTTAAATGAGTTGAGCTATGACACGCAGCACGTCAACCGCGATCGCCTGTACCGGGTGAATTTCCGCATCAAATTCGGCAACCTGGACTATGACATGGCGGTGACACCACCCGCGCTTGCCCCGGCCTTGCTTCAGGACTACCCCGAAGTGGAGGCCGTCGCCCGGATCCGTGTCCAGGGAAATTATCTCGTAAAAAGAGACCAGGAAAATTTCAAGGAAAAGAATGTCGCCTATGCCGACAGCTCGTTTTTCAAGGTCTTCACCATTCCGTTTCTTCATGGCAATCCTTCCAAAGCGCTCACCGAACCCAACACCATCGTCGTTAGCCGCAAAATCGCCGACAAATATTTCCCCAATGAAAATCCCATCGGGCAGACGCTCACGTTCTTCAACAACTGGAACAATAAGATCGTCGGCGTCATGGAAGATTTTCCCGACAACAGTCAGTTTCACTTCGAAATACTGGTGTCGATGCTGAACAGTGAGGAAAGCAAAGGCACGGTGTGGCTAAACAATAATTTTCACACCTATGTCCTGCTGAAGCCAGGCACCGATGCCAAAGCGCTGGAAAAGAAATTCCTCGGGATGAAAGAAAAATATGTTGGTCCCCAGATCCGGGAATTCCTGGGCGCGGAAAACACGCCCGAGAAACTCGCCGCCGATGGCAGTAAATTCGACTTTTGGCTCATGCCGATAACGGACGTGCATTTGCATGCCAAGACCATGATCGAAGTGGAGCCTGCCGGTGACATCGTCTATATTTATCTTTTCGGAGCTATCGCTCTTTTTATACTGGTCATTGCCTGTATCAACTTCATGAACTTGTCTACTGCCCGTTCTGCCAATCGTGCGAAGGAAGTGGGTGTCAGAAAAGTATTGGGATCGCTTCGCTCGCACCTGGTTCGTCAATTCCTGCTGGAGTCTGTGCTCATCAGCGTCATGGCGTTTCTGCTGGCGTTGGGGTTGGCCTTCGTGTTCCTTCCCACGTTCAATGAGCTTTCGGGCAAGCGCTTGCATATTCCGGTAGGCGATCCCAATTTTCTCGTTCTGTTTGTGGGGCTGTCCTTGTTCGTTGGTGCTTTGGCCGGCGTTTATCCTTCCTTTTTTTTATCGGCCTTCAAGCCTGTCAATGTGCTCAAGGGAAAGCTGGCGTTGGGGATGAAAAGCGGTTTGATCCGGAGCGGCCTGGTGGTTTTTCAGTTCACCATTTCCATATTCCTCATTGTGGGCACGATCACCATCAACCGGCAGCTCACCTACATCCAGGAGAAGAAAATCGGATTTAACAAAGACCAGGTCATCGTCATCCGGGAAGCGCATGCCATGGGCGATCAACTGGAAAGCTTCAAGAACGAAATGTTGAAGAATACCCACATTCTGAGTGCAACCATTTCGGGGTCACTGCCCGTGGCCGGAACCGACCGGAACAACAGCACCTACTGGCCACAGGGAAAACAACCCGACCAAGACAATATGGTCGGTATGCAAGGGTTCTATGTCGACTATGACTATATCAAAACCCTGGGGATGGAAATCAAGGAAGGCCGCGACTTTTCGCACGACTTTGTTTCGGATTCCACCGGCATCATCCTCAATGAGGCAGCTGCCAAAGCCTTTAACATCGACGGCGATCCCATCGGCAAAAAAATAGAAACGTTCAAATCCACGGAGAATAATTCGATCGACAAAGAAAAGCGCGATGTCTTCACCGTCGTGGGCATTGTCAAAGATTTTCATTTTGAATCCATGCGCGACAACATCACACCCCTGGGCATATTCCTCTCGAAGAGCAACGGGCTTATCTCCTTCCGGTTCGAGTCGAAGAATGTGAATGACGTGATCGCTGCCCTTGAAAAGAAATGGAAGCAGATGGCGCCGACCCAACCGTTCGAATATACTTTCCTGGACGATGACTTCAGCAGCATGTATGCCACGGAACAAAGGCTTGGAAAGATCTTTGCCATCTTTGCCGGGCTCGCCATCATCATTGCCTGCCTGGGATTGTTTGCGTTGAGCGCTTTCACGGCCGAGCAACGCACAAAAGAAATCGGCATCCGGAAAGTTCTCGGCGCCACCGTGACCAGCATCGTGCTGTTGCTCTCCAAGGAGTTTGGCAAACTCATTGTCATCGCTTTTATTATTGCCGCACCAATCTCCTGGTTTGCCGTGAAATGGTGGCTGCAAAGTTATACTTACAAAACGGAGGTGGGTGTGTTGGTTTATGTGCTGGCGGGGGTATCGGCTTTCCTGGTTGCCTGGCTGACCATGGGATACCAATCCATAAAAGCCGCCGCATCGAATCCCGTGAATTCGTTGCGCAGTGAATAATTTTTGGCAGGAGGAAGGTTTAGCCCAAGGCCAGACCTTCCTTCAACGCTTTATCCTATTTTCGTTTGTCGAAACTGTAGCGATGCGGCGAGCTGCGCGGGCCAATGCTCCTTCTCTCCTCCAACTTCTTTGGCAGCTCCAAGGCCATCAGCTTTGTGCGAATGTCGACATCATAAAAAAAATCAAAAATTCAGAGGCGTTGTCGACATCGAGTATGAAGGCGGGATTATGCAATGATGGGAACCCCGGATATCTAACCAACGAAGAAGGCATGCGTGCAACAAAAAAATGATCGAGAAAATGGGTTAAAGCGGGAATTTGATGACGGTTAACCCGTTAAAACCGATAGATCAATGAAGGCATCGGGCTGATGTTGAGTCGGACGCTCTGCTCTAGTTCCATAGCACGTTTCATTTTTTGGGCACCCCTGATCCAAATGACCATTCCAGGAATAGCGACACCGGTTCCGGCGGCTACCAGGGCGACACCCGCGAACATCTTCAGATCACCGCTATTGTTGTTGGGGTGGCGTACTCCCGGGTTTTGCTGGTTATAGTTCCTACTCTCGTTGCGGCCCACCTCCACTAAAATGACTCCGGCAACCTGCAGCGCTCCGCCAAACGCCACCATTCTCACTCCCCTATTCCTCATATCAGAGCTCGGCACATAGGCGACCTTAACCGGACTGGACGTCCAATACAACGCACCGGCAATGGATTGACTGACAGGAGAAAATGCAACGCGTTGGGTTTGTGCCTGGGCTGTAGCGACTGCCAAAATCATCAATGGCACCAGCATGAGCACAATCCGACTCTTCCGGATCGTCGGCATGTATCTTGCGCAACAGCCGAGGGGGAGAATAATAGGATGAACAGAGCGATTTTTTAGCGATAGGAAGAAACTCATAGCGTTCCCGTTGTGACGTTCATTTAAACAGCTACCATTCGCATAGGCGAGCAGCAAAGATAGAATTGTCATTATCATTTGCCCGTTTTATTTTTTAGTCGCGCGCCTGGCCTGGGGAACGGATATTGCTTAAGTTTCCAATTCATCCCCTCTGCCCATGATCAAGTATAGGATACTCCTGCTTTTTGTCTTGTGCGCAGCTTCCTGCAGGTCTCCCGAAAAGTCAGTACCCCTTGAGGATCAACCGGTAGCAAGCCAAGATTCAACACCGCCAAGCGTGGTTCTCCCGGACAATCCTGCGAACCCCGATGTTCCTGTCAAAATCGACACGATCACGGTGGCCGAGTTTGTAGCCAGCTTCAAAGAGCCCGAGCTTCGGAGATATTCTGTGGATGACATTCACTACCACGAGGGGGATTTGAGTTTTTTTGGTACGAAACGTCTGTTCGTAAATGATTCCTTAAAACCGCTTCCTATTTCTGGTTACCCCAAATCATTCCGGGAAATGGGCAATGGAACGAAGCGCGTCACGGCCATGGGAGATTCGGGAATAGGAATATACATCTGTGTGTATACGGTGGACAAGTTTTACAATTATATAGACCGCGCCGTGTTGACAGCGTATGGCGGGGACGAGAACGTGACTAGTAAGGAATCCGGCATTTTTTTAAACGACTCCACTTATCTCCAAACAGAGTCAATGATCACCTATGCCGACAACGGTGATGTCGCAAGTGTCGACACCGTGAAAAGGCGTTTTGTCATTCATTCAAACGGAAAAATAGTCACCGAATCTCTCAATCCGTAGGTATAGTGCCCCAAGCATCAATATTCCGCTCAGCGAAACCACGTCCTCGCTAAGTGCCCTCCCGGGTTCCCTAAATGACGCTTCCGGCCATGCGGTGGGGTGGATACATTCGGATATGATTCATCGCAAGATCCTATCGCTCCTCCCGGCTGCCCTTCTTTGGGTGCCGCTGATCTTCTTTTCGCTTTTGTTGTCGCACAACGCCATGTTGTATTTTACGCACGGTGGCGAATACGGCATCCTGCCTGAAAAAAGAGTCGCGCAACAGGATATCTTCTGGAACGTTGCCTTCTATATTCATCTCCCCACCGGAGTTATTTGTTTGCTCAGCCCCATCGTTCTTTTCACCCGCAGGTTTTTCAAAAAAGCGCTTGACCTTCACCAGGTGATGGGGAAAATATACGTATGGGTGACGTTGACTTTAGTCTGCCCCACCGGCATGTATCTCGCTTGTTATGCCAAAGGAGGCTTCATTACCCAGGTTGGTTTTATGTTGCAGGGGATTCTTTTGGCGGTGTTTACGTACCGGGGTTATCAGGCGATCGCAGGCGGAGATAAGGTCGGGCATTTTCATTATATGATCCGCTCCTATGCGATCGCTTCCGTGGTGCTGTCGTTCCGGATCCTTCACATTTTGTTTTTCCTGCTGAATGTCCCTTACCAGGACAACTATGCCATCTCGCAATGGCTCGGTTTATTTGGCAATTTCCTGATGGCCGAGCTCATTATCTTTTTTATTGAAATCAAAAAGTCACATTCACTAAAATCCCAATCCATATGAAACCCATGAGAAGAATTCTGGCGCTTTGCGTCATTGTTACATCGATCATTGTCTTTTGGCTGAACCCCGGAATAAACGCGGCAAAGGACACGACATACGTCCGCCGGTATGAAGACACGGACCGGAAAGCAGGTGGCGACACACTGGCCGTCAACAACCATCGCCGGAAGTATCAGAAATCCGACGCACAAAAATCCGAGCAGGGAAAGAAAGTCTACAAAAAAGAGCAGATCAGTTCGAAGGACAAATTATCAAACTTAAAAGCAGAAATGTTTAGCCGGGCTATTCAGTTCGAAGATTCGATGGTTGTGAAGAAAGAACTCGAAGAAGTTGTCTTAACCGGGAAAGACACCCTGATTATCAATCCTTAATCGAAAGAAAAGCATGCGATCTATTTGTCTGTTTCTGGCGTTCGCGTTTGTCACCGGTTGTCACCTGGCATCTTGCCAGGAAAAGACTTCTTCCTCCAGGTCTTTCGATGAGCCCTGGGTCACCGATTCGGCCTCCACGATGTTGATACCCTATCGGTATGACGCCAATCTTTTCTCTTCCGACAAGATGAAGACCTGGGGCAATTACTATGCAAACTACATTGTGTATGACTTTACCTCCGACTCCTACAAAACCCTCTTCCCAAGCGACACCTATATTCAGGCGCCGGATTTCTATTCCTACAGCAGCCGCCGGGGTGAGTCACGCCAAAAAAGTCTTTCAAAGCCGTGGATCTTCTTCCTGGTCAAAAACAAAGACTATAGCGGCAATGGAAAAATTGACGAGCGCGATCCCTTTATTCTATATGTTTCGGATACTCACGGTGAAAATCTAAAGCCCCTCACCCTGGAGTCTGAAAACGTTGTTTCCTTCACGCTCTATGAAAAGCTCGGCTTTGTCCTTCTGAATATTCAACGCGACAAAAACAATGACCGGGAGTTTCAGCCAAACGATAACGATCATTACATGGTAAAGGTAAACTTGTCGGATCTCCGTTTGGGCAATAAGATTGAATACAGGAAACCGTGAGGCTGTCATTTTCACCAAAAGCGTGTGATCTTTTCAAACGCCCGTCCATGATCTGCCGGATGATGGACAGGCGTTTGTTGGCCCGGGACTGACACCTCTAATTTCTTTTAAAGGATCCTTCACGCTAAAACAGAGAGTTGTTATTTTAGTACCCTGGATTCGAGAACTTCACAAACGGGTAATTAAAATGGAAAATCGAAAGGCCTTGTTGATCATCGATATGCAAAACGAGTCGTTTCCGCCGGGTGCGCCGTGCTACGACATGGAAGGCGTTGTGAGCCGAATCAATGCGTTAAGTGCAAAGTTTCGCGCGGCGGGGCTCCCCGTTATTTTAGTTCAACACGATGGAGCGGCTCAAGGCGAATACGTGCCGGGCACACCCGGTTGGGAACTTATACCGGAACTGACGGTTTCCCCCGGCGACATCCGCATCGGAAAGACAGCAAATGATACCTTCTATGAAACCGAATTGCAGACCATCCTGGATCAACGGCAGGTGAACGAGTTGTTTATCACCGGCAGCGCCACCGACTTCTGTATCGACTCCAGCATCCAGTCGGCCTTGACCAAAAACTACATCGTGAACGTTGTGAGAGACGGCCATACCACCGGGGAGCGATCGCACCTGAGCGCCCAAAAAATAGTGGAACACTACAATTGGGTGTGGAGAAATTTAAATCCCACCAAAGGCCGGATCGTCATGAAGCGCGCGGAAGAAATTGAGCTGTGAGCCGTCGCTTTATTTCCGATACAACTTTGGCTCCGTGTTCAACATCGGGAACTGGCGCTGGTGCCAATAGGGATAGGCCGGCAAAATGGCGCTGACTTTGTCCAGCCGCTGGACTTGTTCCAAGGTTAAATTCCATCCCACGGCATCCAGGTTTTGTTTCAGCTGTGCTTCGTTTCTGGCTCCGAAGATGATGTTAGAAACGGTAGGGCGTTGCAGCAACCAGTTCAGTGAGATCTGTGCGATTGTTTTTCCGGTCTCCTTTGCCAGTTCATCCAGGACATCAACGATGTTGTACAACCGATCATCATCGTTGTCGGCAGCCAGCACCGGGTTGCCGCCCTGGGCAACACGCGCATCGGCAGGGGCGGGTTGATTCCGGCGGTACTTGCCACTCAGCTTGCCACTGGCCAGCGGGCTCCAGACGATCGTTCCCACGTTCTGATCAATCCCCAAGGGCATGAGTTCCCATTCAAAATCGCGATTGAGCAAAGAATAGTAGGCCTGGTGTGCCACGTATTTTGACCAACCGTATCGTTCTGAAATGGAAAGCGACTTCATCAGGTGCCATCCCGAAAAATTGGAGCAAGCGATGTAGCGGACTTTTCCGCTCCGCACAAGATTGTCCAACGCGTTTATGGTTTCTTCCATCGGCGTGTTGCCGTCGAAACCGTGCATGTGATAGATGTCGATGTGATCGGTGCCCAGCCGCTTCAGACTGTCTTCGCAGGCCTTCACCAGGTGTGCGCGTGACGACCCAAAATCATTGACAGCATCCGACATCGGGAAGGTGGCCTTGGTGGAGATCAGCACTTTGTCTCTCAGCCCGGCGATCGCCTTGCCTAAAATTTCTTCGGCAGCTCCCCCCGAATAGACATTTGCCGTATCAAAAAGATTGACGCCTGCATCGAGGCAGAGGTTGACCATTTGCCGGGCTTCGTCCACTTGCGTGCTGCCCCAGGCTTTAAAAAAATCATTGCCGCCTCCGAAGGTGCCGGTTCCAAAGCTTAAAACAGGTACTCTTAATCCCGAATTTCCTAATTGTCTGTATTCCATTTGTATAAATTGAATGTTAGCAAGTTCATGGCCAGTCAGCCAACTGACCAGCGCTACCAGTCCAAAAGTTAAGAACGTGTGAGCACAAAAACATACCGTTCAAATTAAATTACAAACTCGCGGTCAGATAAATCTTCCGCAACAACGTCGAAGAAAATTTAAGCTCCCGAATTCAAGGCGACATACCTGTGATCTGCGATCCATCGTCCGTGTTTTCATCTCACAAAAATTATATCCCTGAAAACTTTTGTATGGAAACGATTGCAGAAGGTCTGGCGCTTCTCTACTTTCGATGCATCGACCCATTATTCTGCCCCGCGCTCAGGCGATGGCATGATGGGATTTAGTTTTTTTTAAAGCAGTCATCATTGTTACCTGATGACGCGGTGATCTCTCCCGGCACATGGTTTTTCTGATCTATTCTTATGGTGCTGTTGCGATTCCGCTTTGTTCGCAGGACTCTCTTGTAATCCGTCCGTTCTCATAAATTTTTTTTACAAAAAAAAAACCCGTAACACGTTATGAAGAAAAATGAAAAAAGACCCGTTACCGTAAAAATCAAAAGCGGTAATGAAGATGCGCTCAAGGGCGCCCATCTCTATTTGTTCAGCACAGAAGGAGATCTGCTGGAATCAGCGGCGATCAAAAACGGTGAGGCCCAACTCAAAACGGCTGCACACGACTTTGAAGGAAAAACACAGTTGATCATTGGCCCGGAATTGCCGGACGACTATGCCGGACGAAAGATCACTCCCCTACTGATGAAAAAAATGGGAGGCTATCAACCCTCCGTGCACCTCAACGCCGCCAATGAGATCCTTGTCCAAGGCGTCCCAAAATTTAAGTTTCCGATTTTTGATTGGTGTCTCATCACCGGGAATTTATCAAAGAATTTTACCATCGACGGCCAGAACAAAACGCTACCCGTTTGTGACGCCCGCGTGCACATCTGCGAAGTCGATCGTATCGCCTGGTGGTGGTGGCGTATTCCGATCCACATCATCGACGACCTGGCAAAAAATCTTCGCGAGATCCTCGTCAATCCACACATCGTCATCCCTCCTCCTGGCCCCGACCCGGGCCCGGATCCCGAACCTTGGATGGCCGCGAATCAATTCCAACTGCGATCGGCCAGCGCCAAAGCTCCCGCGTCGATCCAGGGCGATCTGAAAAAAATGGCCTCCATTAATTCGACCCTGCCGGCGCATGTACAAAACGGTTTGTTCTCGGTTTCCGAAACCGTTGTGCGCGAAACGATCCAAAACAATTTCCACCTGCTGCACCCTTACTTGTGCTTGTGGCCCTGGTATTGGCCCTATTTTTATTTCTGCGACGAGATCGTTACCGTGTATACGGATTGCAACGGGCGCTTCAACTACGAATACCTGAATCTCACCAACGACAAGGACATTTATGTTTGGGTAGAAGTTTGCATCAACGGCACGTGGGTCACCGTCTACAAGCCTGCGATACCTTGTCACACGCGATGGAATTATGCTTGCGGTTCCGACATCAACATTACCATCACCGATCCGCGCGTACTGCCCTGCACCTGTGGGCAACATTTACAAGGTGAGCTGGTGTGGTTCCGTTCCATCGGCGAGTATGCCACCGCGCTTCACATCGAGCAAGGCGACGCACACACAGTATCACTTCAAGGTGTCAACTTCCCTAATGTGGGTTGCACCGACGTTATTGATGCAAATCGCATCAGCCCGTTTGGGGGAGGACTTGCCTTTAAACTGTTGTTCGGCGATGGATTGCCAAAGACCGGCATCACGCACTATCGTTGGAGAAAAACGCGGATCAAGAATGCGGCCTTGGGAAATATTTTATTCCCCAGCACCAGCGTGGTGAATGGCCTGGTGCAGAAAACCTATTTCGTCATCACCACCGACAGCGGCGGACACATGCATTTCGAGACAAAGGCCGTCACGCTTGGCGCTGAAGGAAGCGGAGAAAATATCGGTTATCGCATTCCGCATTGGGACATCTACCAGGATCCCGGCGTGCCTGCGGCCGATAAATTGCTCACCATCCAGTGGACCAGCCCCGACTTTTGGTCAGCCTCGTTGGACAGCAATGCCCTCGTAGAAGGTTTGTGGCGCTTCGACCTGGAGCTGCTCGAACTCGACGGCAGTGGCACTTTCCAAAGGGTGCCCGTTCCGAAGCAGGTATTCCAGGTATCGGACTACAACAATTCCGGAAACTCTGTTGATGCACCCACCGATTACCTGAACATAAACCTGATGACGCCAACGCTTGCCTCCAATCTGAAAGTTAAAGTCCGGATCGACAATGCCCATTGTCAGTCCGACATTCAGGATGCAAACATCACCGTCAACAGCGTGGTGGAATATTCGGGACGATGCGGCTTCCTGCATTATACCGCGTTGAACCAGCCGGTGCACATCAGCTTTATCGCCGCGCACCCGAGAAATTTTGCCACGTTTGGTTTTACTGTGACAAAGGGCAACAACACGGAGAACCCCGGCATCAACCAGAGTGGTTATGTCCTTTCCAGTGTGGGATTGTATGCACTGTCCGGCGGAATATTTTTCAGGGACGTGCTCGTGTCACAACTCCTGGGCACCTGCCCGCAGGCCGCGTTCGCCGAAAACCTGGGCGTGTATTCGCTGGCAACCGACGGTTCACGGCGCCTCTATGAATATGATGCGTGGGATACCAACGCATTTGCCCTTAGCAATACCTGATTTTGAAACTCTTGCAGGCACACTCGCCTGCAAGAGTTTTTTTTATCTCATCAATCCAACATCAGCTTATACAATTTCTCGAGCGCCACCGTAGTTTGTTTGTGCAGGGGGCTTTCGGTTACCGTGCCCAGGTTTATCGCCACAAACATGTACGTATCCTTTTCAGGAAAGTAATACAACTGGCAGCCGGCGCCGAGCCCGCCACCGCTATGACCGTAGCCAGTGTGCCCCTGAAATTTGCCATAGTCCAGCCCAAGCCCGTAGGTGGGATTGCCTTTGCTGTCGTTGGCCCACGATTTCATCAGATCGAGCGTGGACGGTTTGAGAAGTTTGCCCTGCATCAGTCCTTTTAAAAAAGCGAGTGCTTCTGCCGGCGTGGTCACTATGCCATCGTCGCCAATCAAGGCGCGCACGTTGTTGCGTTGCAAAAGGGAAACGTTTTCCAGTAGGCCGTCGCTATAACGATCCCAGTAGGCATTGACCAACCCGGGGTAGTCGAGGTAGTGCGGGTCGTTCCGATAAAATGTGTTGGTCAGGCCCAGCGGGGTGAAGATCACTTCCTGCATGTACCGGGCGTGATCGCCGGTGATGGCATCGACAATGAGTGCCAGCACCACATAGTTTGTGTTGCGATAGGAATACTTGCTCGCGGGCGCAAAATCCAGCGACTTACCGCCGATGTATTTGAGATAGTCTTCCGGTGTGAAGTCGTGTTCGGGATGCTGTAATAAGGTCGTGATGTATGTGGGGATGGAATTGTATTCAGGGATCCCCGAAGTATGATTCATCAACATGCGAATGGTGATGGTCGAAGGCTTGTCGATGTAGCGACTGTACTTTTCAGGAAGATACCGGGTCATCGGCGCGTCGAGATCGATTTTATTTTCTTCGTACAACTTCAGGAGGCATACGGCCAGGTAGGTCTTCGAGATACTTTGCAGGTATTGCAGGTGGCACAAAGCCATCGGTGTTTTGTCTTCCACTTTGGCCAACCCTTGCGCCACACTCCACGCCTCGTTCGGCGTTTGTATGCTCAACACCGCGCCGGGCACACCCTGGTTCACCAGGTCGTCCAAAATTTGTCGCGCACTGTCGCGAGTGGAAGAAGCGCTCGCAGGGGTTGCTTCGTTGCAGGCTTTTGTCGCCAGATCGCCGACATAGGGTGAGCAACCTGCGGTGAGCCCTGCGACGATGAAAAGATAAACTATAATGTGTTTCATGAATTTCTTTGATTAAAAATGAACTCTCGAACCCACCTGCACCAATGTTTCGGGCACCACGGGCACGCTCTTGTTATAGCCGCTGACCACCAAAAGCTGATAGCTGACAAACGGCGACACCAACGCCTGGCCCGATCCCTGCACGTTATATCCCGCCGATATTCCAATCGGCAACGTCAGCATCCCCTTGCCCCTGTGACCCGCGGTTTTCCACTCGCCATGGGTTTGTTTTAACGCGGGCGACGGACGGCTTGCCAGCAAGTAGCCAATACCAGCCTTGAGTTCTCCATAAAAATTATCGCCAATGCCCGGACGCCAAACCGGCTGGGTATAGAAAAGCAGTCCGTTTCCAATGGTCCTGTTGCGATACCACACTACCGACAATTGCTGCACAAATTTTTGATTCCCCGTGTAGCTCACCTCGGTGCCGAGGCCTATCCCCACATTCTTGAAATTGGATTTGAGATCGTGGAAGGGCACCGCGAAAGCATGGAACTGGAGGGTGACAATGATGGGGAAATCCTGGTAGGTCCGGGGTGAATCCGATTGGCCCCTGGCCGATAGAGCAAAACAAAAACATAGGGCCAGGCCTTGTGCAAGGTGTTTCATGGATGGAATGATTTACAAGACAATATTACGGCGGCCGGTTTGGCCTGGGTTGGACTTTCCGGGGGTTTTCCGGCGAAGTGTGGCAACTTTATCCGCCAATTGCCGTCACTCCGGCTGAAACCAGCTCTTAAATGCGCTGGCTTTGGTGCGGCTCACCGTGATTTCGGCAGGGAATTGTTCGGTCGCGGCGATGAGCACCTCCAGCTTGCCGTTTTCGGCACGCCGGAATCCCTGGATCACCTGGCGGTGCAAAATGTATTGACGGTTAAGGCGGAAGAAAACCGAGGGCAGGTTCTTCTCCAGTTTGTCGAGCGACTGGTCCACCACAAACTTTTTGCCTGTCAGCTGGAACACCATCACATACTCCCCCTCCACCGAAAAACCCGCAACCGTTTCGAAGGTTAACTTTAGATCTTGTTTGCCTTGCTTCACCACCAGGCCATCGGTGCGCTCGCGTTTTTCTTCGTGCCGCTCGGCTTCCAGGGTTTTCCATTGATTATAAAAATAGAAACCGATATAAATGCCATTGATCACAAAAAACCAGATGCTGATGATGAAGATGTCGGTGGTGTAGAAGTTCAGTGCGGCGGGTTTGCCCCGGGCAATCCAACTGGAGAGCTCGGTTAGTGCGATGAGGATGGCCAACCCCAGCACGATGGTGGTGGCCAGTTGAACCACGATGCGCTTGACCAGGCCTTGGTGGAACGGCAGCTTCCGGTCGAGGTAGAAAATAAGTTTACGGACGGCCCACCAGGCGATATAGCCCTGCACCGTGTCGAGTGTGAAGGTGATGAGCAGGAACCAGCGCAGGCGAATGTTGGAATAGGTGAGATAGTAGTTGAAGGCGCTGATAAACGGTATCAGCACCAGGAACAGCGTCACATCGGGACGATACGGATTTCGGGCAGAACGGTCTTCCTTCATGGGATACTCAGAGCCACAAAAATAACGAAAAGTCCCTTCAGCAATTCAGTCCATGAAGAGGAGTCGCTTGCTGGAAGAAATTTATCTTAAAGGCTTGTTGAGGTGGCCAGCGCTTTCCCTTCACATTGTCGCTGGAATTTACGTCCTTCACGAGCGAACCCCAATCCGGATCCCCATGCTGTACATGATCATCGAGCGATTTCACCCGCATCAACTGCGCACGTTATACCAACGATTTGATGAAAAGGGGCGCATGCTCCCCGAGGGCGTACGGTATATCAACAGTTGGATCGACGAAAATGTCACCGTTTGTTACCAGGTGATGGAAAGCGAATCCATCGAACAACTCCAGGAATGGGTTGGTCGCTGGAACGACCTGGCCGATTTTGAGATCATCCCCCTGATCACCTCGGCACAGGCAAAAGAAAAAGTATTGGGCGGAAAGTGAGCTTTCCCTAGCCTGCCACCGGCCATTGCTCCAACCTCCAGGCACTGTCCCAAAACATCCACTCCAACTGGCAGCCGGTGAGAAACGCTTCCGTCATGAACGCCCTTTGATCGGGAGTGCAGGTGGCGGCGACCTCATCGCAAATCCGGATCGCTTTGCCGACGACGATCCCGAAGTCATTGCCCGAATAGGTGTTGATCCATTCCTGATAGGGATTGCCCTCTTTATTTTGATGCTGAAATATATAATCACCGACTTCCTTATAAACCCAGAAACAAGGCAACACCGCCGCCATGGCAATTTCAACGGGTGCGATAGCCGCCGTGCTGATCAGGTAACTATTGTAGTGATGACATGCCGGTGACACTTCGATTTTCTTTGCGCCGTCTTGTCCGCTCAAATACCCGGCATGCAAAGCACTCTCCACGACGATGGCGCCTTCTGCAAACCGGATAAAATCGAGCACATGATCTTTGCGATGCGCGCGCGCCGCAATCATGGCCAGCGCCCTCCCAAAGTTCTCAAGATAACGGGCATCTTGCGCGATGTAGAAATTGAACTTCTGCCGGTCCAACGTGCCTTCGATCATTCCTTTGATAAAGGGCATGACGACAATTTGGTCATAAATGGGTTGTGCCTTTTCCCAGGCCGATTTACTCCAGGTCATGTGTGATCAGTTTTTGAGGATTGAAAAAGTGATTGAGCGGACCATGTCCCTCACCCGTCTGTACATTTCTGCCTGCTTCTATGGCCTGGTGCACATACTGCGTGGCCTTTGCGATGGCTTCCACCATTTCAATGCCCCGCGCCCGGTAAGCGGCAATGGCAGAAGAAAGTGTGCATCCTGTTCCGTGCGTGTTGTCGGTGTCGATGAAACCCGATTCGAAAATCTCCTCTCTTCCGTTGGCATCCAGGTATACGTCAAACAGGTGATCACCCTTGAGGTGGGCGCCTTTGATCAACACAGCGCGGCAACCTGTCTTGATGATCGCGCGCGCGGCCAACCGCATGTCGTCTTTATTTTTTATCGAGATGCCCGCGAGGAGCTGCGCCTCGTGCACATTGGGTGTCACCAGGTCGGACAGCGGGAAAAGCTTTTTCTGTAGGGTATCGATCGTGTTGTCCTCGATAAGTTTGTCACCACTGGTGGCCACCATCACCGGATCCAGGATCACGGGCACAGCATATGCTTTGATGGCCGAGGCTATGGCCACCGCCAGCTCTGCCGTGTGCACCATGCCTATTTTTATTGCCGCGGGCCGGATGTCGTCCATCACTACTTTTATCTGATCGTGAACGATGGCCGGCGGTATGCTGTGTATGCCAAATACACCCCGCGTGTTTTGAACCGTGATGGCGGTGATCGCGGAGGTGCCAAAGCATCCCAACGCTGAAAAAGTTTTTAGGTCGGCTTGTATGCCCGCACCGCCGCCACTGTCGGAGCCGGCGATGGTCAATACACTATAATAACGCAACATGGTCATTTACTTTAGGGCTCTTTCTATTTCCATTCGAATGGTTTCTGCTGCCCGCGCCGGATCGGGAGCGGAACAGATCGCAGACACTACCGCCAGGCAATCGGCGCCGGCAGACATTATCGCAAAAGCATTGTCGCTTTTTATTCCTCCAATCGCCACCAGGGGTTTTGAGCAAAGCGATCTGATCTTGCGGACACCGTCCAATCCCCATTCGGTAATTGTGTCGGTTTTGGTTGGGGTGGCGTACACAGGACTGATGCCTAAATAGTCGGCGTGGTGGGCGGCAGCACTCGTCGCTTGTGATTCTTCCTCTATGGAGTAACCGATCACGTGATGCTCCGGCCATTCCCTCCGAATTTCCACGGGCGACCTATCCGAGTTGCCAACATGGATGCCCGCGGCGTGACAAGCTTTGGCTACATTCAAATTATCATTAATGATCAGGGGGACATGGTAGCGGTCCAGCATTTGCTTTAGCCGCAGGGCTTTCTCTATAAAACCTTTTTCATCCAGGTCTTTCTCACGCAGTTGAACCAGGTCGACGCCTCCCTTCACGGCGGCTTCGGTGATCTTGATAAGGTCTCTGCCCAAACAAGCTTTCTCGTCGGTCACCAGGTACAAGCGATATGGAAATTCCTGCTGCCTCACGCGCCTACTTTCAATCGCTCTGCAAAATCGCTTTCCCGAAGCGTGTACAAGCTATCAAGAAAATTCACTTGCAGACTTCCCGGCCCTTTCGAACGTTGCGCGGCCAGTTCACCTGCCACGCCCATCAACGCCATGGCCGCCACGGTGGCATTCATGGGGTCCTCGGGATGAACAGCAACAAAGGCTCCCGTCAATGCTGTAGCGGTACATCCCATGCCAGTCACGCGCGCCATCATCGGGTGGCCGTTCGACAGTTTGACCGTCTTGTCTTTATGCACAATAATATCTGTGGCGCCGGAGATGCAGACCACGCTACCAAAATGTTGGTTGAGTGTCAACGCCGCATCCACGGCTTCTGTGCTTCGGTGAGTGCTGTCGACGCCTTTCGTTGGAGTGGTATGTTTGCTTGCCAGGGCCAGGATCTCGGAGGCATTGCCGCGAATGATGGTGGGGCGAAGTTGCAATAAACCCTCCAGCACTTCATTGCGATAGGGCGTGGCCCCGGCACCGACCGGGTCGAGCACCCAGGGCACATGCAACGCATTGGCCTGCGCGATGGCGAGGTGCATGCTCTTCACCCAATAGTCGTCGAGCGTGCCGATATTAATGACCAACGCGCCCACAATCGATACCATGTCCTTCATCTCTTCGTGGGCATGGGCCATGATGGGCGAAGCGCCGACCGCCAAGAGCGCATTGGCGGTGTTGTTCATCACGACATAGTTGGTAATACTTTGTACGAGAGGAGATTTGTCCCGCACCAATACAATACTCTTCCACAGTTGCTCCTGCATAAACTAAACTTTAGATCGTAGATTATAAAAGGGCAATAGGAATTTTCCCGAATGGGATATGCACAGAGATTGCAGCATTACTTTTCCCTTCGCCAGTATGACCTGGATCAGGTTCAAAGGGTATTATCTCAGTTCCTATTTTCGGAACACCCCTAAAGCCGTGTCAAAGCTATAAAAAACTATTCTAGAAATGCTAATCGGTTACTTTTTAATTAAGCCGGGCGCGGCTTTGCATTGCCTGCACCACAGTCCTTTTCCCCGGGTGGCCCAGGCGATGAGGTAGATGGAAATTGTCAAAAGAAAAAATGACAGTGGCCAGAAGTTTAGATTCCAGAGGATCACTCCGATAGCTATGATCACGAAGATCGTACCCGACAGAAATAACTGCCATCGGTTTTTCTGGATCAGTGGGCCTCCGCAGGTTGGGCAGATCTTGTTGTTCATCTATGGATTAGGTTGGCTACTGTACGCTGTGATCAGGGTTTTTCACCGCTCGAACTTTTTACCATTCCTTCGAATCAATCTGGATAGAAATTTAATAAATTACCCGATCATAAATACCCCCATCGTCGTCCAACATCAATTCGGGATCATGAACAACACAATGAGAGTCTACCATCGCTACCTTGGTTTTTTTCTTTCGGGCATCATGGCGATGTACGCCCTCAGCGGTATCGTTTTAATTTTCCGGGACACGGACTTTCTAAAACGCGAGACCGAAGTGGAGCGGCAACTCCCGGCAAATCTCCCCGGGGAAGAAATCGGTCGGTCACTCCGTCTGAAAGAATTTAAGATCGAAAAGACGGAAGGAGACCTGGTCTATTTCCGGGAAGGCACGTATAACCAGTCCACCGGTCAGGCCAAGTTCAAAGCAAAGCAATTACCCTACGTGCTGGACAAGATGACCAAGCTTCACAAAGCGAACACCAACCAGCCGTTATTTTTTCTGAACATCTTCTTCGGTGCAGGCCTGCTGTTTTTTGTTCTCTCCGCATTCTGGATGTTCCTGCCCAACACAGACATCTTTCGGAAAGGCGTATTTTTCGCAGTCGGAGGTCTGGTGCTTACTTTGATCTTAATTCTCTTGTAGGGGAATTCGTTTCTTAAGTCGCACATCCTTATTCACATTTACGACAAAAGCAAAAGACGCTACAAAGATGCCGTTGTGGTACTATAGCCCTAAAAACAGGCTAAGATTGTGGTTTTTACGACTAGAAAGGCGAAAAACGGCATAGCCGCAGGATATTAAAAATATCCGAACCCACTCTTATGGAATCCCCCACCTTCCGGCATCCTGTAAGAAACATCGGTTATGAAAGAAAATATCGCGCTGTCCATTTCCTCGCCTTGTTCGGAAAAATGGAATGATTTTACAGCCGCATCAGGCGGCAGATTTTGTGGTTCCTGCAAAAAAGTTGTTGTCGACTTTACCAAAATGGGCGACGCCGAAATCGTTGATTTTTTTCGCGCCAAACCAACCCATACCTGCGGACGCTTTCGTCCGAATCAATTGAAAGTATATCCCCACACAGCGGTGGCGAAAATCAATCCAGGCCTCACGTTATTCAAAGCAGGCTTCGTGAGCTTGCTCCTGCTCATGATGAGCAAACAAGCTTCAGCACAAGTCCCTGGTATCAAAACCAAAACCGAAGCAGTGGCTCCCTGTCCGGATGTGCCCGCCATGGCGCGCAAGGCGGTCAAGCAGATCATCCGGGGCGTTGTCAAATCCGATGAAGATCATTCGCCACTTCCGGGCGTGAACGTTTATTTGAAAGGATCCACTGAGCATACTATCACTGATGTAGACGGCCGGTTCGAATTTCCCCGTGAGCTCAATGCGGGTGATGTCCAGGTGTTTAATTTTATCGGGCTCGAGACACAAGAACATGTTATCCCGGGAAATGCTACCGAGTCGCTCGAAGTGTCCATGACGCCCGCCTACCTGGAGTTGATGGGCGCAATTGCCGTTGACGAGACCTATGTTAAAGAGCCATCAGGCCTTCGCAAGCTTTGGCTGGCCATTAAAGCCATATTCTGATCTTCTTGTTCCTCATCCGATGAAGACCGCTTGGACGTTTTGCATGGCTGTGATTTTTTCGGTGCATCTCTACGCACAGCGAACAGATTTTGCATGCACTGACTTTAGAAATGCCGACAACGTTGCTGCCCGATACTCCAAGCATCCTCTGAACGATTTGAAAAGTCTTGCCGATAAGTTGACCCGGTCATTGCCATCGGAAGAAGAAAAATTCAGGGCCATCTACGTCTGGGTAGCCAACAATATTGAATACGACTACGCGCTTTATTTAAAGAATAAACAGAAACGAGAAAGCTTAAAAAAACCAGAGGACCTGGCCGCATGGAACAAAGGATTCAGTTTGCGCGTGTTCAAAAATTTGCTTGAAAAACAAAAGACCGTCTGCTCGGGCTACGCCTACCTGGTCCGGGAACTGGCCACCTACGCTGGCCTAACCTGCGTGATCATCGACGGTTATGGACGAAATGCTCATTCCAACATAGGAGGGCCCGGCATCGCCAACCACTCCTGGAATGCGGTGCGGCTTCACAACAAATGGTACTTGTGCGACGCCACGTGGTCGAGTGGAGCCTATGATACGGAGCAATCCAAATATGTGAAGAAGTTCGATGTTTCCTATTTTTTAGCCGACCCCTTGTCGTTCGTTAACAATCACTATCCATTGGATTCATCCTGGATGCTCTTGGCATACAAGCCCACGCTGGACCAATTCTTAAATGGCCCCCTGGTCTATAGTGGCGCATTGCTACACGAAGTCCACGCGATGTCTCCCAGAACGCTCAACCTGGTAGCCGCCAAAGGAGAAACCATATCCTTTCAGTTTGCCAAGAATGGCGATGAGATTGTTAAAAGCTTGCAGTTAACCATTGAAGGCCCGAACACGAAGCAGACTTTCGATACGCGTTATCGAAATGATTCCAGCGGTGGCTATTCCGTTGATCATACCTTCCATACAAAAGGAACGCAAACCGTCCATTTTCTTTTGAACGAACGCTACATTTTCACCTATGTGGTGACCGTTCGCTAGCGTCTGTTTGCGGCGATGTTAAGCATGAGGCCTTTTTTACGTTTCGAAAAAAAGCTACTTTTAAGAAGCCATCATGAAATTCCATACCTTCTTAATTCTTACATTTTTTTCGCCAGGCGCTTTGCCCAGGCGCGATTTGATCCCACAACGATCTTCGCGAGCAAGTAAATCTGCCGTTAAACTGAGCACGAGTAACTACCATCAAAACTAATGCAGAGCGAACAAAAAAAAGGAATTCTGATCGGCTTAGCCATCTACGGGGTCGGCACAGTGCTTACCGTTATTGTCCATTGGATCTACGGATGGAAATATCCTCATGGACCACCGCCTAGCGCCATTCCCATTTTTGTCACGATTGTTATTGGCGCGATCCGATTGCTCATCACCGCATACCGTGTAATCCTGAAAAAATCTGCCTTAGCCAAAGGAGAATTAATCGTTCACGCTTCTGCCGCCCTGGTGCTCATCCTGTTGATCCAGTGGTTGAAGTACTATTCAGGCTGAATAATATTCAGAAAAAAAGCCATGGCCTCCTCCGAGTGCAGCGCGTTGGTGGAGTCCATCGTTATTGCCGCCACCTCGGAAGCTCGCGAGAGCATTTGCTTCTCATAGGCAGCGATGGCTGTCCGGGAGTCTTTGAAGGCTTCGCTGGTCAGACAGTCGCTGAGTTCGAGCGCATCCAGCATCGCCATGTTCACCCCTTCACCGGCATAGGGCGGCATCAGGTGAGCGGCATCGCCGAGCAGGGTTAGGTTGGACTGCGACTCCCAGTGTTGATCGAAGGGCATGCAGTATTGTGGACGCGGAACAAAATTGCCGTGCGCATGCTCAAAAAGTTCTTGCCAGGCGATGTCCCATCCTTCAAAAGTTTTCGCAAACCAGTTTTGCACTTGCTCCCGGTTTGAAAAGTCGATGCCGCAATCCCTGCTCCAGGACTCTTCCGTTTTGCAGCCTGTATAAAACACGAGACTGCCGTCGCCTTTGGAACTGACGATGAGACTTTTCCCGTCGTCGCCCAAGGCAAAGATCTTTCCTCCATTTAACAACCGGTGGATGTCGGGACTGTCCTTTGCGGAGTCTTTCACGGCGCCTTCCACAACCGTGACCCCGGAATAAAAAGGTTTTATGGGCGTCAGGTAAGATCGGATTTTGGAATTGGCACCGTCGGCAGCAACGACGATGTCGGCGGTTGCAGTTTCGCCGTTGCGAAAGATCAGCTTCCATCCCATGCCGGCCCTTTCCATGGAAAGCATGTGTCGATCCCACCGCACGGTACCAGGTTTCAAGGCGTCCAGCAAGATCTTTTGAAGCGGGCCGCGATCAATTTCCGGGCGTGAAACCTCGCGGTCGGCATAATCATGGTCGTCAAATATTACGTTGCCATTTTTATCCACGAGACGCAGCTTGTCGGCGCCTGCACGATGGTTGGCCCAGAAGGCCTCGATCAGGCCGGCTTCTTTCAAAGCGCGGAGCCCCGACTCCTCGTGCAGATCCAGCGTTGCTCCCTTGGGTCTTGCGTGCTCGTGAAGATCTCTTTCATACACGCTGACATCGGCACCCTTATTTTGTAAAAGTCGTGCCAGGGTAAGTCCTCCGGGACCTGCGCCGACGATGGCAATCTTCTTCCCTTCTATCGCATTCATCAGTTTATACATTTTCTATTTTAACATTCCTTTAATGACGGCCTGACAGCACGCAGCCAACACAGCCTTGGTGATAATTTGTTTCGATCGTTCCTGGTGATCAAAATATTCAGTCACCAGGTCCAGCAGCGGTGAAAACAGCAGGGCTCTGTAGACGTCGATGGGAAAGTCGTTGATGGTTCCTTTTTGTACATGACGTTTCAGAAACTGGTGAACCGGCTTAAAGTGATCGCCTTGCCGGATGCCCTGATCCTTGTAGGCCTTGTTGAGCAACGGCGATGATTTACCATACTGGATCAAGGCGAAGGCATGCTTATTATTTTTCAGATAATTAAAAACATTCGACCACAGCTTCTCGACGCCTTCCGCAAATTCCGCGTTGGGATCGAAGTCTTCCAACGTAGCTTTCTCATAGGCACCCAGCACTTCGTCAATGAACAGTTTGATCAGCAGGTCCTCTTTATTTTCGTATTTGATATAGATCGTTCTCGGCGATATGTTGACGGCCTTCGCCAATTTTTGCATGCTCAGGTTCTCCAGGCCTTCCTCGGCAATGATTTGTAATGCCACGGTGCGGATGGCATTTTCCATCTCCAGGTTCTTGGGTCTCATAGGAATTGCTGTTTATAAATCCATGTTTTTATCGGCAAGACAGAGCCGCCCGGTTTTATGGTCTTTCTGATCGATTTGCCGCATAATTCTGTTTGTGATACAAAGGTAATAATTAGTAAGTAAACGTTTATATACTTAAAAAAATTATTTTTTTATGGCCCCCTTTCATCGCGAAATGGCTTTCTGCGGATAATATTCATGATGGCTGCCACTTTTACCGGCGATTTAAGGGGGTGGCGACTTGTCCGACGCAGGGCTTGTGAATGAGAAGTCTTCCGGACGACATCAATCCAGAAACACAAAAGGTGTTATGATCGGCAAATTCCAGCGATCGAAGGAGTTTCTGCACGGGGGCGGTGAAAACTAAAAAATAATACAGCACGCTCATCCATTTTTACGCCGATCTATTGCCTCGATTTCTTAAATTCAACCAGCAAAAAACCTTATCCATCCTATGCATACCCTCAAAAAAGAAGACATCAAACAAGAAGTGTTTGACCTCTACGACGACTACGCCCACAACCGCATCGACAGACGACAATTTGGAGAAAAGCTGACCAACTATGCCGTAGGGGGTGTTACGGTGGGAGCGTTGATGAGTTTTCTCATGCCGGACTACCAGGGTGGCATTCAAATTCAGCCAAACGATCCCAGGCTAAAATCAGAATATGTTAACTATCCGTCGCCCAAAGGTGCTGGAACTATCAAGGCTTTGCTGACAAAACCCGTTGACGCAAAAAAGAAACTCGGCGGCATCGTGGTCGTGCACGAGAACAGGGGATTGAACCCGCACATTGAAGACGTGGCCCGGCGCGCAGCCCTGGCCGGCTTCATTGCCATCGCACCCGACATGCTCACGCCCCTCGGCGGCTATCCCGGAACCGACGATCAGGGACGCGAACTCCAAAGCAAGCGCAACCGCGACGAGATGCTGGAAGATTTTATTGCGGCCTATGACTACCTGAAAGCCAATAAGGACTGCAACGGAAAAGTTGGCGTGGTGGGCTTTTGCTTTGGCGGCTGGATCGCCAACATGATGGCCGTGAGAATCCCCGACCTGGCTGCAGCGGTTCCCTTCTATGGCGGGCAACCGGCTGCCGAAGACGTCGCCAAGATCAAGGCGCCGCTGCTCATACACTATGGTGAGCTCGACACGCGTGTCAACGAAGGATGGCCTGCCTATGAAGCAGCGCTCAAAGCGAACAACAAAGAATACACCGAGTACATGTACCCCGCCGCCAATCACGGCTTTCACAACGACACCACGCCGCGCTATGACAAGGCGGCCGCTGAACTGGCGTGGAAGAGGACGGTTGAGTTCTTCACCCAGAAATTGAAGTAACCGCGCGTCACAGCAGGCTGTTGAAATACCTTCAACAGCTTGCTGCCCGAACCGAGAGGATAGATTAAAAACTGAATGGCTGTGCAAACACAGATTTCATGGGGCCGATAAATGCTGCTCCGTCTGGATTTCGCGCCAGAATAATCCGTAAATTCAGCAACCTACAATCTAACTCTCAACCTATGAAAAAAGTACTCGCCGGGATTTCCATCGCGCTTGCCCTGACGGGCTGCAGCCGCACCACGATCGACACGAAGGCCGAAGGCGAAAAGCTCATGCAGCTAAGCCGGGAATGGTCGCAATATGCCAGCAAGCGCGATGTAGAAAAAACCTTAAGCTATTGGGCTGATGATGCCACCGTGATCTCTGCCGGAGACGCCACAATGAAAGGCAAAGCGGCCATACGCCAAATGGTGGAAGGAAGTTATAAAGACCCCAGTTTCCAGATCAGTTGGGAACCTCAGCAAGCCGACGTCGCCGGGAGTGGCGAGTTAGGATACCTGCTAGAGAAAACCACGATCACGATCAATGACTCCACCGGAAATCCTGTGAAGCATCAATACAACTCCGTTAGCGTGTGGAAGAAACAAGCCGATGGTGCGTGGAAAAATGTGCTGGACGTTTTGAGCCCGGAGGGCTCGAAGTAGTCGGCCTTTCCACCTCAACATTCGCTCATCTTATAATGGCCCCCTCGCCTCCGCTACCTCTTTCCTTATGAAAAACAAAATTACGCGCCGGCAAATGATCCTGAAGAGTTCAGCGGCAACGCTCGCCTCCATGGGACTCACATCGATCGCCGTAGCCAAAGATCATACCGCGCCCGCCAGCGAAAGCAGCAATAACCTGCCGCCGCCCGACGAGATCTGTTTTATGACCGCGGTGGACCTGGCCGCATTATTAAGAACAAAAAAGATCTCCGCGCGCGAAGTCATGACGGCCCATCTCAAACAGATCGCAAAAGTAAATTCAAAAGTGAACGCCATCGTGACGTTCGTGCCCGAGGACCAACTGATGGCACAAGCGCTTGCCGCCGACGAATTGATCGCCAAAGGAAATACGACGGGGGCATTACACGGACTGCCGATCGCTGTGAAAGATCTCGTGGAAACCAAAGGCTTGCGAACGACCTATGGATCGCTCTTATGGAAAGATCTGATCCCGACACAGGACGCACTGATCGTTGAGCGTCAGAAAAATGCGGGTGCGATCGTGATCGGAAAAACGAATGTGCCCGAGTTGGGAATGGGATCACAAACGTTTAATCCCATCTTCGGTCCGACATTCAACCCCTACGATCCATCCAAGACCTGCGGCGGCAGCACCGGTGGTGGCGCCACCGCGCTGGCCTGTGGTATGACGCCGCTTGCCGATGGCAGCGACATGGGTGGATCCTTGCGCAACCCGGGCAGCTTTTGTAATGTGGTGGGTCTTCGCACGTCGCCGGGAAGGGTGCCGTTGACGGCGGTGAAAATGGCCAATCAAACGTTAAGCGTTCAAGGTCCGATGGCGCGTACCGTTTCAGATTGTGCTTTGCTCCTCAGCGTTCAGGCAGGCCCCGACGTCCGTTCACCCTTATCCCTTGCGGACGATCCCAAACAGTTTGCTAAACCCCTGGGTCGTGATTTCAAAGGTGTGAAGGTGGCTTTTATCAAAGACCTCGGCTTGCCCTGGGAAAAAGAAGTCATCGACGCCGCTCATGCGCAACGCAAAGTATTCGAGGACCTCGGCTGCATCGTGGAAGACAATGAACCGGACATGACCGACGCCAACGAATGCTTTGTCAATTTCCGGCATTGGCAATACGAGGCACAATACGGCGACCTGCTGGAAAGCAACAGCGACAAAATGAATGCCTACACCAAATGGCACATCACCGAAGGCCGCAAGCTGACGGGCCCCTACCTCTCACGCCTCGAGATGAAACGCTCGGCATTGTTCCGGCGCGTACAACAATTCCTGACCCAGTATGAATTCCTCATCATGCCCGTGAGCCAGGTGTTGCCCTTCGACGTCCATACGCCTTATCCCGATCAGATCGGCGACGTGAAAATGCTGACCTATCTCGACTGGATGCGTTCGGCCTATTACATTTCTGTTGCCGGCAACCCGGCCTTGTCCGTGCCTTGTGCTTTTTCGAAGAGTGGGCTTCCGATTGGGATACAAATTGTAGGAAGATACAACGCAGACCTCAGTGTATTGCAAATGGGATTTGCATTCGAACAAGCCACCAAGATCGGCAAGCGCCGTCCAGCGATCGCTGTCTAGTGCAGATGGAACCGCCTCGCCTTCGCTAAAGCTTCGGCGAGCAAAGCACGCAAAGAAAAAATTACTTGATCGTAAAAGAAGCGACCAGTGCCACGCTATGATTTCTTGGCAGTTTCTCAACGCCAATAATGGCGCGTGTGTGCAGTCCGCGATCGCCTAGAACTTTAAGAAACAAATCCGATGCTCCATTGGCTACCTGCGGTCCTTCGTCCCAGGTGTCGTGAACCTGGTAGTAGATATCGACATGGTTCAATCCTACGATCCTCTCGTCGCCGACGAATTTATCGATCTGCAAGAGAACATTGGTCGCCGCCATTTTCGCGGCCTCATAGCCTTGTTCGGTGGTGACGTCTTTACCGAGGCGTCCAAGAAAATAGAACTGCTCGTCTTTGATGGGCAATTGGATCGCCACATAAGCAACATTCCCCCGGATGTTGACAGCGACATAGGACCCGCCGGGTTGCGGCACTGCACCAAAGGATATCCCAAGGGATTTCAGTTTATCAAGTATAATACTGCTTTGCATGAAAATTATTGATGACGGTTTTACTTCGTCCAAATTAAACTAAAGTTTTTAAAGCACATCCACACAAGAGATACTCGCCTCGAAAATCTCATCTTCATTACACCACTTTATGTTGCTCACCCAGCGAAAAAACATGGGCGGCCGCAGCGCATTCCTTAAAATTTTTTCTTTACTTGATTAGTGTTTCCGTGTGCATCATGTGTTTGGTGTGCCAGAGACACACAAGCATTCCTATAACCCTTCCGTTAGGGCTTGCGGCCTTTAAGCAATCCAACAAAAAGACCTTTCATCATGATTTCTGTCCGTCCCCTTCGAAAACACCTGAGCCATTACTCGGCACTGCTCTTTCTTTTTGCCGTATCCGGACTCACCTCCTGCACCAAAGTAAACGAGCAGGCGCTCTATTCATCGGATGTCGAATCGATCCACGCCGGGGAGGCGCTATTTTCCAAGAACTGTAGCGCGTGTCACAATTTTCGTATCAATGGCATCGGGCCAAACCTGGCCGGTGTGACACAAGACACTTCAAAATCGTGGATCAAAGGTTTCATCACCAATCCCCAAAGCTATCTCGATCAAAAAGATCGCCGGGCGCTCGGTTTAAAGGCCGACTTCAAAGGGGTGATGCCCGCGTTTGGTCAGTTCAGCGAAAGCGAGATGGAAAGCCTGCTGGCCTTTCTCCACACGAAGGAGCGGCGTTTGATCAAGAACAACTATGATACGCTAACGGCCATCAAGGATCCCTTCCCGGATTCCATACCGATGTCGGATCTCCGGGTTGACCTGGAACCCGTTACACAGATGCCCGCTTCGAGCGACAAAAATTTGCTTACGCGAATAACGAAATTTCAGTCCGCGCCAAATGGAGGTTTTTATATGCTCGATCTCCGTGGCACGCTCTACCTGGTGGATAAAAATAAAGCAGTTCCCTATTTCGATATGAAAAAAGAGGAGCCAGCATTTATCGACGAACCCGGCATGGCCACGGGCTTTGGCAGTTTTGCATTTCATCCCGAATTCAAATCCAACGGCCTGTTCTACACCACGCACGCCGAGCCGCCCAAAAGCAAACCGGCCGACTTCACCTATGCCGATTCCATTCCCTCCACGTTACAGTGGGTGCTGACCGAATGGAAAACAGACAAGCCCGGCCAGGTCCCGTTCGCCGGCAAGGGCCGTGAAATTCTTCGCTGGGACATGGTCACGCAGATGCACGGTGTGCAGGAAATCATGTTCAATCCCTATGCAAAGCCGAAGGATAAAGACTACGGACTTCTTTACATCGGCATTGGCGACGCGGGGTCGGTGGAATACGGTTATCTTTTGGCTGGAACCGAGCACAACTACCTGGGCACGATCTTCCGAATAGATCCCCTGGGCACCAACAGCAAAAATGGCCGTTATGGCATTCCCGTTATCAACCCTTTTGCAAAGGACACCTCCTCTGCTACCGTCAAAGAAATTTATGCTTATGGGTTCCGGAATCCCCATCGCATCACGTGGCTGAGAACGGGCGAAATATTGGCGGGTAATATTGGGCAACATAATGTGGAATCGCTCTATAAAGTGATCGAGGGCAAAAATCACGGCTGGCCCATACGCGAAGGAGAATTTGTGATCGATGCCGAAGGCGACATCAACCGGGTTTATCCGTTGCCCCCGAACGATTCCAGCAATGGCCTGGTATACCCCGTGATAGCCTACGATCACGACGAAGGTCTTGCCATGGCGGGAGGATATGAATACAAAGGCAAAGCCATACCGGCCTTCGCCGGAAAATTCATCCTGGGCGATATCGCAAAAGGAAAGATCTTCATCGCCGACGTGGCCAAGATCCGCGAAGGCAAACACGCCGACATCCAGCGGCTCCATTTACGCATCGGCGGCAAAGAGACCACGCTGCTGGCCATCGCCGGATTAGGTCGCGTAGACATGCGTCTTGGCCAGGATGCGCAGGGCGAATTGTATGTAACAACCAAGTATGATGGCCGGATCTATAAAATGGTGCGTGTCGAAAAAGTGAAGTAGCAGCAGGAAAGATCGATTTATTTCAGTCCTTCAAAACTATACTTTGCATTCTCCCAGAACGCGTCGAGCGCAATGATCCGTGGCTTGAAGAAGGAGATGAGGTCGGGCCAGTGATCTTTGTTCATCACCGATACACGAGGCAATTCTTTATATATCCTGCTCACTACTCTGCCGTCGGCGGGAACGTGCAACTGCCAATCCCACTCTTCTTCGAGGGTGGCGTGCAGGAGGTCTTTCAATTGCAGGAACTGCTCGAAGTATAATTCCTGGATATCTACATCGCCATGCTCCAGCGAAATAAAAATGGAAGCCGACTTTAATCCGGCATCCATGCGGAAATGCACGCCTTTTATTTTTGTGTGATAGTTCACCCAATTCACTTTCATGCCTTCGGCAGAAAGCACCGGGTTCATGTATCTTCCAAAAGCCGTCCAGAACTCGTGCTTAGTGCGCGATACTTCTTCCCGCGCAAACATATTTCCAAGATTGGTTCATCACTATCAAATCAAAAGGTGAAGCGTCTTTGCAAATACAAACAAAACAAATGGGAAAACAAAAAAAGCACCTTTCCGGGTGCTTTCTTTTCTAATGCAAGTTATCGTATTACTGCGCGCCAGACAACGGAACCAGTTTAGCACTGAGATCGGGGTCAGCCATATCTTTGTCGAACGGAAACATGGGGCGTTCGATTCTTTTGAAGGGCAATCGTTCAAGATCCTGGTCAACACCACCGGGTGTCAACGCCATGATCCAGTCGGCGCGCATGTCGTAGAGTTCCGGCACGAGGTAGCCGAGTTTCACCACCACGATATCGGTCTTCCGTGGGTCCAGGCCCAGTCTTGTAAAATCTACTTCCCGGTGATAGGGCTTGCGTTTTTTGGTGACGATCACATTTACGCTCCCCACTTTCACGACCACTTCGGTTTCGGCATGCTCGTCGCCCTGTTCGATGGATTTTACAATGCCTGTTAATCGCACAGGAGGTGAGAACCGTGAATCAATCGCCGCGCCCGCATAGCCGTCCACTTTTCCTCCCACCCCAGCTTGAATCGCTTTCTCTACAAGCTCCGGTCCGGGCAGAGAGGCATAGATCAGCGAAGGACCTTTTTCGGTTTTGAACTCGGGGCGTTTCAGGATCTCATTCAACGTCCAGCTAACATCGCCTGCTCCGCCGGCCGTGGGGTTGTCGCCCATGTCGCTGATCATAAAGGGATGTTTATCCCTGACCACGGCTTTGTCCAAGGCTTCTTTTAGGGAAGCGGTAGGCGCTATGAATGCAAATTCTTTTCTGACGTTCCAAAAACTTTTCGCAAGACCCTCGGCGGCTTTGGTCACGTTCGCTTTGTCGTCGCCCATCACCATCACGACCGCGTGGTTGCGGGGTTCATCTGCCCAGGCATAGCCGATCCAGATCGCCGCGTCGGTTACGCCCGGCTGTGAAGCGGCGGGTGCCACCTGTGCATATAAGCTCTTTCCGGGATCAACGCGGGTGCTCGTCTTTTCCCCGGGCAACAAAATGGGTACAGCGATATAGGCTTTGTAGGCTGGCTTCCCTTTGCCGCTTTCGATTCTCGATAATAAGTTATCGACCGCCCGCTTGTCGGATTGCACGGCATCTTCGTGTGGCGCCATCCGGTAGCACGTGATCAGGTCGCTATTTTGGGCAAGCCGCCAGGAAACATTTCCATGTAAATCCATGGACGTCGAAATGACCGTTTCGTTTCCAACCACTTCCCGGATGCGCACAATCATGTCGCCTTCCGGATCGTCAAGACCCACTACGCTCATGGCGCCATGAATGTCGAAGAACAAGCCATCATAGGGAAGGTCTTTTTTCAACAACTCCAAGGTTTGCTTTACTAAAGACTCATAGGCCTCCCGTGTCACTACGCCTCCCGGCAACGCGCGTCCGATCAAGGTTGGAAACCATTGCGCTCTCTTGCGATCGAGCGAATCGGCCGCCAAAAATGAATACGATGATAAAATAGTATCCCCCACCTTGGCATGAAAGGCCGCTTCGAGCGTCTGCGCCGGCGAAAATGTGCTGGACTCAATGGCCAGGCCTGCAATGGCAATCCGGGGAAGTTTCTTGGGTGGGTTGCTGCAATGGATCATGGTCATGCCGACCAGGGCCGCGAACAGACATAAGAATATTTTTTTCATGGGGGTATACCTTTCCAGTCAATATATAGATCAATTTGCTTTCCGCCAATGCCTATTATTTGATCCGCTCTATTTTTACATCGTTCCCTTAAAAAATACCAAAAGCTTTTGAAGTCCATGCCCCTCCTTCCTACGCTGATTCTCAAATCGCCGCCTCCTTGTTATACTTGTTCCTGTAGTCCAGGGGTGACATTCCCGTGATCTTTCTAAATACTTCCCGAAATGCCTTGACATCTGAATAGCCCACATCGTACATGACCTCGTTCACATTTTTGCGGCTTGTCTCCAACGCCTTCTTGGCCGCCTCGATCTTGGCCCGTTGCAAATATTCCACCGGCGTGTTGCCGGTTGCTTTTATAAAGCGCCTGTCAAAATTCCGCCGGCTCACGTTGAGCTTCGAGGACAGGTCTTCCATGGAGATCTTCTCCCCTAGTTTACTTTCAATATGTACTTGTGCTTTTTTCACCACCTCATCGCCGTGCTTCTTCTGCGTGGAGAAAATGGTGAATGGCGATTGACTCTGCCGGTCGATGTCGACCTGAAAGATCTTTGAGCAATAGATCGCTGTCTGCCGGTCGTAATATTTTTCGACCAGGTAAAGCAGCAGGTTCAAAAATGAAAAGGCGCCGCCGTTGGTGTAGATGCCATCTTCATCGGTGATCAGTTTGTCGGTACCCAGATTTACGCCGGGAAACATGTGTCTGAATTCATCGGCGGCCATCCAATGCGTAGAGCAACTCTTGCTCTCCAGCAAGCCGGTGGAGGCCAGGAGAAAAGCGCCCGTGCAAATGCTGGCAATCTCAGCCCCCTTTTCATGCATTTCGATCAGCCAGTGGTTCAGTGTATGGATTTGCCGGATGCTCTTCGCGAAGTCGGGACGCACGGCGGGGATAATGATCAGGTCCGTGCGGGTGATCGCGGCAATCTGCAGGTGTGGTCTTATGGCAAACAGGTTGTCGTGCAATTTCACCGTTTTCGACGTGCTGGCCAGCGTTATTTTGAATACGGGTTTTCGCCCCAGGCTTTGATAAAACGCATTCGCCTTCAGGAACACTTCATAGGAGCCCACAACGCTGCTGAGGTTGTGGTATCCATTCGGGACGAGAATGGTGAGCTGTTTCATAGGATTGATGTTGTACTTAAAGATAAAAAAGGGGCTTGTCCAAATCAACCCATCACAATGTCCATCCAGCACCCCTGATCCTTTAAAACACGACTGTAATTTTGTAAAAAAGTAAACGCCATGAACACCAAAGAACTGCTCGACACCTACTACAAAGGCCTTGCAAAAAAACAGGGTTGGGAGACGACCATTGCCGATGATTTTAAATTTATCGGGGGCGATATGACGAAGACCGAACCGATCGTGGGCAAGCCCGCCTACATCGAAATCATTAAACGGTTCGGCGCGCTTTTCACCGACATGCGTCCGAAAGAGATCTTCACGTCGGGAGACGGTGCGTTCGTGCTGGCCAACTATGACTATGTGTTTCCCAACGGCAAAAGTCTCAACGCGAACGTTGCTGAACTATGGCGCGTAAAAAATGGGAAACTGGATGCGCTCACCATTTTCTTTGATACCGAAGGCTTTCAGAAATTTTTGAAAGTATAAATCGAATCATACGGTCATAAATAAAAAAGCCTTCAAAGTCCATGAACTTTGAAGGCTCCCTTTTTAAAACTTCACATCAATTCCATCCGCCGCCCAATGCCCGGTAGACATCAACCTTGGCATTCAACTGCTGCTTTTTGGTTTCAATCAGTTCAAATTTTGAGTCCAGGGCATCGCGTTGGGTTAGCAATACTTCCATATAGTCAGCACGGGCCGATCTGAACAGACGCACGGATATGTCGATCGACTGTGTCAGTGCCGCCACCTGCTGGGATTGGAGATCATAACTTCTTGACAGGTTACGAATATTCGACAGCTGATTGGCCACTTCAATGTAGGCGTTCAGCACCGTGCGTTCGTAGTTGTACACGGCCTGAATCTGCTTCGAGGTAGCCGTGTAGTAGTAAGCTTTGATCGCATTCCGGTTGATCAGGGGCTGCATCAGGTCGCCCGCCACGGTGTAGAGCAGTGACTGCGGCGTGGTGATCAGGTACTTGGTATTAAAAGCCTCGTATCCCACACCCGCGCTGATGTGCAGCGATGGATAAAAATTAGCCTTGGCAACTTTTATGTTGATCTTGGCCGCTGCCAGATCGAATTCAGCCTGGCGGATATCGGTGCGGTTTTGCAACAGCTGCGATGGAATGCCGGCGTGAATAGAATCCAAAGGCAGATCGGTGAAGGTCTGAGAGTTCCTGGCGATGTGCTGCGGGAATCTCCCCACCAGAAAATTAATTCTGTTCTCCGTTTCGGTGATCGACTGCTGGATGTCAAACAGGTGGCTTCTATTTTTGAGCACTTCGGCCTCAAACCTGCGCACCGCCAATTCGGTCACTTTCGCGGCTTGCTTCTCCATCCGCACGATCTCGAGGGCGTTCGTCTGGATCTCGATGTTTCTTTTCAGAATTTCCAACCGGTTATCCAACGCCATCAGCTCGTAATAGGAATTCGCGATCTCGGCAATCAGGTTGGTGACCAGGAAGTTCCTGCCTTCTGTCGTAGACAGGTAGCGATACACGGCGGCCTTCTTTGCATTCCTCAGTTTTCTCCAGATGTCCACTTCCCAGGAGGCATTCAATCCCAATGCATAATTCGGCAGCGGTTCCGGAAAACGCGTGTCTTCCTTAATGTTCAGGTTCTCCTCCACTGCACCTTGCGTGGTGTACTGACCAGGTTTTTCAACACCGGCACTTGCGCCGATGCCCACAAACGGCAGATACTCTCCTTTTCGGGCCCTCACTTCGTTTCGGGCGATGTTGATTTCCTGCAACACGATGTTGTACTCCTGATTGTTGTGCAGCGCCGTATCAATGAGTCCAACCAGATTCGGATCGGTGAAAAATTCTTTCCAGTTTACTTTTGCGGTGTTCACCGTATCCTGCGGGTTACTGTTCTTATAACCCTCTGGCGTTTTTTTATTTTCATTCTTCTCAACCAAAGAAGACGGTAAACTGCAAGCGGTAACCAGGATGACAATACAACCCGTGGTTACGTAATTCAATATTCTTTTAGTGGCCATTGTCATGGTTGTCTTTTTCATCGGGTTTCGGGAAACTATCGAGTTGGTGAACCAGATTTTCGGTTAGCGGATCGTTGTCTCTGTCATCGGCCTTCGGAAAACTATCCAGTTGGTGAACCAGGTTTTCGGTCAACGAATCATCGTCTTCATGTTTGATGAGGTGACGACCATCGGCCAGGCTGCCAAAGATGAAGTACAATCCCGGGATGACGATCACACCGAAGATCGTTCCGAATAACATACCTCCCAGGGCCGATGAACCAATGGTGCGGTTACCAATGGCGCCGGCACCCGTGGCAATGATCAAAGGTATCAAACCTGCCACAAAGGCGAACGATGTCATGAGGATAGGACGGAAACGCACTCTCGCGCCTTCAATCGCCGCGTTCAGAATGGTCTCTCCCTGCTGCCGTTTTTGGACAGCAAATTCCACGATCAGCACGGCGTTCTTACCTAACAGACCCACCAACATGATCAAACCGATCTGCGCATAAATGTTGTTTTCCAACCCCATTAACTTGAGCATCAAAAACGAACCAAACACCCCGACGGGCAGCGAAAGCACCACCGCCAAGGGGATGATAAAGCTTTCATATTGTGCCGCCAACACGAAGTACACAAACAAGAGTACGATCAGGAACACATACAGGGCTTCATTTCCACGGATCGATTCGTCATACGACAAACCTTCAAAGGCGATGTCGTATCCTTTGGGCAAGCTCTTCGATACTTCCCGGATCGCCTGGATGGCCTCGGCCGTGGTGTAGCCCTTCGCGGGCAGACCTTGGATGGCCGCTGAATTATACAAATTGAAACGGGTGATCTCGTTGGGACCCTGACCTTTTTTGAGTTTCATGAAGGCGGAATAGGGCACCATTTCTCCCTGGTCGTTCTTCACAAAAAGGTTCAGCAGGTCGGACGGCAGTCTTCTGAATTTCGGATCGGACTGCACATACACCTTGAAGAACTGGTTGAACTTGATGAAGCCTTGCTCATACGTACTACCAATCAAGATGTTGAGGTTGTCCATCGCTTTTCCGATCGACACGCCCTTTTGCATGGCCAGGTTATTATCAATTTCGAGTTCGTATTGCGGATAGTTGGCCGCGAAGAAGGTGAACAAACCGGTGAGCTCTTTGCGCTTGCCCAGCTTATCCATGAAATCTTTGTTGATCTTATCGAACTCATGGTAGTCGGTATCCGTCGTCTTATCCAACAAACGCATCGAGAAACCACCCGATGTACCAAAGCCCGGGATAGCCGGCGGTTCAAAGAATTCCACGATGGCACCCAGGCCTCGCGTCTTCTCTTCCAGCTCTTCCATGATCTCTTTCACCGTGTGGTGACGATCCGACCAATTCTTGAGGTTGATCAAACAGGTACCGGCATTCGATCCCCGTCCTTCTGTCATGATCTCATAACCGGCCAAAGAAGATACCGATTCCACTCCATCGATCTCTTCGCAAATTTTCTGAAGTTTTTGAGAGACCTGGTTCGTTTTTTCAAGCGTCGATCCGGGAGGTGTCTGGATGATGGCATAAATGGTACCCTGATCCTCGTTCGGAATAAACCCGGAAGGAACAACTTTGTTCTCGTAGTAGATCCCCGCGCAAAAGCCCAACAAGATGACAAACGTCACCAGTCTTCGGTTCACGATCAATCGCAGGATACCCACGTAGCGTCCGGTCAGTTTCTCGAAAGCACTGTTGAAAACATCGAGTCCTTTGGTGAGGATGTTTTTCTTCTTCGGATGTCCGTGGTGATTTTTCAACATCATCGCGCACAACACCGGGGTCAGCGTCAAGGCGATCAACGCCGAGATCACGATCGAGCTCGCCATGGTGATCGAGAACTGGCGGTAGAAGGTACCCACCGGACCCGACATAAAGGAGATCGGCACAAACACCGACACCATGACCATGGTGATCGCGATGATGGCGCCGCTGATTTCGCTCAATACTTTTTTAACGGCATTGTATGGACTGATGTGCGGCTCCTCCTCAAACTTGGCGTGCACCGCTTCCACCACCACAATCGCGTCGTCCACCACAATACCGATCGCCAACACGAGCGCAAAGAGCGTTACCAGGTTGATGGAGAGTCCAAAAAACTGGATGACGAAAAACGCCCCGATCAACGACACCGGAACGGCGAGGATGGGGATCAGCGTAGAGCGCCAGTCACCGAGGAATATAAACACCACGATGGCCACCAGGATAAAAGCGTCGCGCAACGTTTCAATTACCTGTTCGATGGAGGCATCGAGGAACTGGGAAACGTCGTAGCTGATCTTATAATCCATTCCGGGAGGAAAGGACTCCTTCATGACCTCAAGTTTCTTCTTTACTTCTTCAATTACATCGCTGGCATTACTACCATAGTTTTGCTTCAACACGATGGCGGCCGAGGCCTTGCCGTCGAGGTTGGAGTAGATGTCAAAGAATTCACTACCCAACTCCACTGTCGCGATGTCGCGGAGGTGAATGCTTTCGCCTTCGGGATTGGCGCGGATGATAATACCTTCGTATTCTTCCGGCTTGTTATATCGTCCTTTGTAGGTGAGCACATACTCCAGCGACTGGGCCGCGATACCGGAACTTTGACCGATCCGGCCAGGGCGCCCGATGATACTTTGCTCGCCGATGGCGTGCATCACATCTTCCACCGAGATCTTATACGCCCGCATGCGTTCGGGATTCAACCAAACGCGCATGGCATAACGCCGGCTACCGAGGATCTGCGCCCGGGCAACACCCCGTGTCCGCTGGATCTCGGGGATCATCTTCACCGTGGCGTAGTTGAACAGGAATTTTTCGTCCATGCTCTTTTCCTTGGAGTAGAGGTTGACGTACATCAACATACTCGGCTGGATGGGGGTGATGATTACCCCTTCGCGTTGCACCAATTCGGGCAAGAGCGGCATCACCTGGTCAACCCGGGTCTTCACCCGGATCACGGCGTCGTTTGGATCGGTGCCGGGCTCAAAGATGATGCGCAGCGTAGCCTCCCCCGCGCTGGTGGCATCGGTAGCGATGTAGCGCATGTCTTGTACACCGTTGATGGCCTGCTCCAATGTGATGAGTGTTGACTTCACCAACACGTCGGCACTCGACCCTGGGTAAGCGATAAATATGTTTACCGTAGTCGGAGCGATGTCCGGGAACTGAGAGATCGGCAGCTTCTTGATAGCCAGTATCCCCACAAAGACGATTATGACCGATATCACAATAGCAAATACCGGTCGGCGTATGAACTTACTAAACATGTCTTTTGCTTTTTAGGATAATGGATTATTCAGCATACAACTCTAAATGCGAAATGACAGAGTCAGGCTTCACGAAAGTGGCGCTTATTTTCTCATTCTCACGCACCTGGCGCAATCCTTCCAGCAGGATCCTGTCATTTTCGTTCAGACCACTCTGAACTACAAAAATGTGTGGCAATTCGGCTGCGATGGTAATTTCTCTTGATTTCACCACGCCGTCTTTATCGACCACATAGACATATTTCTTTTCCAACACTTCGAAGGTGGCCTTCTGAGGGATCAGCAACGCATTTTTAAGTGGTCGTTTGATTTGTACGTTACCCGTTTCGCCGTGTCTGAGCAGTCCATCCGGATTGGGGAAGGTTGCCCGGAAAGCGATGTTCCCGGTTTCATTGTTAAAGTCCGCTTCAATGGTCTGGACCAGGCCGGAATGATCGAACAGCTGCTGATTGGCCATGATCAGCTCAACGCGCATCACGCTGTCTTTCTTCGCCTTCATTTTATAGTCCAGGTATTCGGCTTCGGGCACATTGAAATAAACCCACATTTTGCTGTTGTCCGACAGCGTGGTGAGCAAATCGCCCTCATCCACAAGACTTCCGAGCCGCACCTGGAAGTGATCCATGATGCCACTGAAGGGAGCATTGATGTGTGTGAATTGCAAGTGAGTTTGCGACAGCGACAGCTCTGCTTTTGCCTTGTCGAGCTTCGCTTTGGACATGGCCAATTCATTTGGCGACACCACATTGCTGTCGGCAAGTTGCTTGGTGTTCTGATATTCGATCTGGGCGAAGTTTGCCTCGGCCTCTGATTTCTGCAGTTCGGCCTGATAGAGCAACGGCATGATCTGGAACATCTGCTGTCCGGCTTTCACATGCTGTCCTTCGTCTACGAAAATTTTCTGCAGATACCCTCTTTCCAACGCCCGCATTTCGATATGCTGGATTGCACGGATCTGGCACACATACTGCCGGATCACTAAGGTGTCTTTTCGCAACGGATTGGTAATTAAAAACTTGGTTTCTTCGTGTGCTTCTTCTTTTTTAGAATGACAGCCGGTTTGGCACAATAAGGCGGCCAAGCCTAGAAACGTGAACATGAAAATTCTCAGCATAATAATCTGCTTTTAAACAATATGATTTTGTTGACGGTTATTTCTTAGACGGTGTGTGTGTAACAATACTCTTGCCCATCCTGTTTAGCGTAATGTCAGAGAATGAAGAGCAATAAAAACAGCCGGTTGAAGGTTGGGCAATCTGAAAATTGCCCTACGCCGGTTCTGGATCAGATCCGGAATACCTGCAGCACCAAATGGCACCTGTAGGAGGACATGAACGAGGAATGTTTGCCAAAGGGCAAGCATTTTAAGTCGCCGAAGAGATTTTCGACGGCCTGGGCATCAAAGCGCGTGGTGAAGTAGTTGCTGATCTCGTGGTGTTTCTTGGAAGAGGCCGACTCATATTCCTCGGCTTCCTTTTCCGCGACCTCCATTCGATAGACCGGATTTTCCTTGCCGGTGGAAGCCGACTGGATGAAAAACGTGGCGGGACGATTTTGAACAGGACAAAAGTTAGCCGCTTCCGACTTCTTGGTCACCTTTAACGGCGAGAAGCAAACACAGTCATTGGACGCAAAAGCGTGCAACTGACCATATCCCCCCGCCAAGAGGAGACACAAGCAAAGAAGAAACTTAACGATGATCCTTTTCATCAAACCGCAAACTTATATAAAGTTGCCTATCCGGGCAAATACTTATTCCACTCGGGGCAAATACTTATTTGTGTGGTACACGCAAACGAGCGCATTGTAATCACTTTTTGTCTTTTGATTTTGGCCTCAGGCCTGCCGTCATCTCTCCCCCAACGCGACCAGCCGATAGCACAACCATGAGGGCGACGATATGTAATCGTTTGAAATGCCCGGGATGCCCCAAAAGCTATCGTTCGTGAAGGAGCACTCGGAATGCCGCCCTGAACCAAGCGCTGTTTAGATGATCTGAGACCCCTTTGGTCACAAAAAACAATTGATCACCGGGAAGTTCGGGGCCGGCAGCTATCGAACACCCAAGTCCCAAGGGCAGGAGATCAGTCCGACGATGAAGAGAGGAAGTCGACTATTGTTGTGACAACGTTGCCGGACATAACCACAACGACCTTAAGGAATTCTTAAGGTTTAGAGGCAGAGAGTGTCTCGAGCCTGGGTGGCTTCGGCAGAGGTATACCCGCTACCTTAAAATTTTGAGGTCTGAAAAAAAGCCCTCCGTCCCCACATCGACCCATAAGCCAATGGCTCCCGAGTGCCCGGCGCCATGCTTTAGGTCGTTCACTATGAGAGCGGGTTCTTTGCTGCCATTTATAAATAACCTTGCCTGCTGACCTTTTACAACGATCTTCAATTTGATCCATTCATTTAGCCCCATATCGGCATAGGACTCATACTGTTCCGGGGCCTCCTTGCGGAGCCGGCTAAATTTGTAGTCGGGATAAGAGAAGTATTGTATCGAATGATTCCTCCTCACTTGATTGCTGTCTCTTCCATTCGCAGGGCGGATATAGATGCACTCAAATTTTGAATGATCCTCATTGATCCGAAAAGCCACTCCAATAAAGCCACGCGCAAGTTCAGGTGCATTTGCCTGGAGTTTGCTGAGCACCATCACCTCGATCACGCCGTCCTTGAACGCCACCCCGTTCAGCCTGACAAAGGTAGGTTCATCAACTTCTTTGACAACCGAATCTTTTGTCACCCTCACAACCCTTCGGTTCTTCAACGTCTCGACAGACATCGACACGTTGACGCCAACCAGTTTGTCTTTCGTGAAGGGGAAGGTTTGCGCGCTCAGCCTCATGGAGCAGAGCGCGCAACAAACCAATGTAATCAGAGAAAAGGCCTTCATTTCATAGCAGAAGAAGTTTTACGCAGGTAAGCCGCCGATTTGTTGCATCAATCCCATCATATCGGGCATGCCATGCTCTTCAATAAACTGTCCATTCGAAAGACGATAGAAGTTCATGGCCTGCACAGCAATTGATTTCCCGGTGGGGGGAACACCAAAAAAAGATCCCCGGTGCGTGCCGCGCATCACGAAACGAGCCGCAACTTTATCACCCTCAACAATGGTCTCTTCCAATGTCCATTGAATATCCGGGAAACCGCTTCTCATCATGCCAATGATCGCCAGATATCCTGCCGGGCCCTGCATGGGCTCGGGTCGCCCGGGAACATGGAATTTTGCATTCACGCTAATGAGTTCCTCCGCCAAATTTTCGTCGGCCGTATTGATGACTCAACGAAACGGTTCATGACGAGTTTATTTTTTTCTGTTGACATCATTTTTTTACCCTGTAGTTTGTTCTTTAAATCAGACCCAAGCATTCTAAACTTTTGCCCCTACTTCGGCTAACGTGACGACTTTACCGAGCGCGCCGAATTCATGAAGGTCTCCAAAAACCTCAATGCGGATGGACTGATCAATGCCCCCAACATGCACGGGATCAAAGCCGCTGTCGGTAATCAATTCCTCGATCTTGCCACTAACACCCGCGTCATCCGACGCATAGAACAAGACGGCGGCATCGGGCTTTTTCCAGGCGGCAGCCGACAGCGAGCCTGCGCTTAAGGTGCCCAAAGCCTTCACCAGTTTTGCACCGGCCGGCAACAACCCCGCGATGATCTCTCCTGCAGATTCCTTTTCGCCAACGATCTTCTTGAATCCTCCATTACCGTCGGGAGCAATGGGATTGGAAGGATCGACAATGATCTTGCCCTTAAACTCCGAACCCCGGCTGCTCAACAACTCCTTGATGGTCCCAAACGCCACGGCCAAAACAACAATGTCGGCTTCTTTTATCGCGTCGGAAACTTCCAGGGCCGTTGCTAATTTTCCGGCTTGCTGGGCAAATGATCTTGCATCCTGAATTTTCCGGCTGGCGACGATCACGGGCCGGTTTCCCTTGATCAAATTGGTAGCCACTACTTTGCCAATGTGTCCCAGGCCGATGACGGCAATTTTTGATGTGTTGGTTGACATAATTTTAAATTTTTTAATGTTGCTGTTTGTGATTGATGACACAAAGCAACAACACCCTGCACGGTCGCCCAATGATCAAGGTTAAGAAAGCGCGTTGACCTGGTTTAAGAAAAAGTATTGATCTAGATTAACCCCGCTTCGCTCACCCCTTCGCCATTTTGCTGCGGATACGACTTAAGAATTCGGGCGTAACGCCCAGGTAGGACGCGATTTGCACCTGCGAAAGGCGCGTGAGCAGGTGCGGGTAGGTTTCCTGAAAGGACTGGTATCGCTCCTCCGCCGTCGAGCTGAAAAGTTGAGACAACCGCTCTTGCTGGACCATAAAACTATTTTCCAGCAACACCCGGAAGATGCGATTGAAATGCTGCCCATTTAAATAGAGGTCGACCAAATCGTTGCGGGTAATGCGAAGTACCACCGTTTCCTCCAGCGCATCGATGTCAAGCTTTGACGGCGTCCCCTTGTGAAAACTCGCCAGGTCCTGGATCCAGTGGTTCTCGGTCGCAAATTGAAGAATGTGGATAGCGCCTTCGTTGTCCACCTGGTAGAGCCGCATACATCCGCGGACAATAAAGTTGAAATACTGGCAAACGTCACCGTGCTGCAACGCATATTGTTTTTTCAAATAAAGGTGCGGATGAAATTTTGACAGGACGAGTTGCTTCTCCTCCGGCGTGATCGGCAAGATGCCGTCGAAATAATCGAGCAACGGTTGAATGGCAGCATGGTCTGTTTTTGCGTTCATCTGACGGAGTGAAGATTGAAATAGGAAACCGAAAATCGCCCGGTTACTCCTCTAAAGTATGAAAAGTTAAATTCAATTTGTCCATCTTTAGGTTAAATCAAAATGCTAATTTGTCAAGCCTTGCCCGCGAACATTAAAAACCCGTAAAATTTTCTCCCATGACGGCAGACCTGATCCAAGTCATCGAACAATTGATCAGCCTTACTCCGGCTGAAAAGAAGTTAGTACAGGACCTGTTCAAAGAAAAAATATACAAGAAGGGAGACTTCTTTTTAGCGGAAGGCGACACCTGCAAACACGTTGGCTTTATAACAAAGGGCATCGTGCGCTATTACATCAACGACGAAGGCGAAGAAAAGACTTATGGCTTTTCCAAGGAGAATGATTTTGTTTCCAACTACGAAAGTTTCGTACCCCAAACTCCCTCCCAGCAGATCATCCAGGCGCTGGAAGATAGCGTCCTGTTGGTCATTTCGCGAAACGACTTGCAGCAGTTCTACACCCATATCAAGGAGGGCGAGCGTTTTGGACGGCTGGTCATCGAACAGGTTTTCATACAAACCCTAAAAGAGCGAAACTCCTTTTACACCGACTCCCCGGAGTTCCGCTACGAAAAATTTATCCAACAACATCCCGATTTGCAGCAACGACTCTCTCAATATTATATAGCCTCCTACGTGGGCGTAAAACCACAATCCCTCAGCCGGATCCGAAAAAGATTATCCGTGTCCTGATTTATTAACCTGGGTGCATCAGATTCCGTGGCGTGGCGATGAATTTTGTATCAACAAAAAAATTCATCACCCATGAAAAACATCGCAAAACAAACAACTTTCTGGATTACCCTCCTCTCGGGCCTCGGCCTGTTATTCATCGGCCTGAGATTCTTCCTGGATCCCCTTGTCGCCGAAACAGACTTTGGCATCAATACCCTGACCAACGGCGACTACTCTTTTCAGTACATCAAAGGAGCACGGGATTCTTTCTTCGGACTCATTATTGTCGTCCTGTTGTGGCAAAAAGAATGGCGTGCTCTAGGCCTTGTCCTGCTGCCCGGAGCCATTGTCCCCGCGGCCGACTTTTGCATTGTTCTGTCGCAACCCGGTTTTACCGCCAGCCATTTGTATCCACACCTCACGGCCGTGATCATCTGCGTGGCCTGCGGAGCTTACTATATCACCCACTCTAAAAAAGCGAACCCATGACACTTTTCAACATCGTGCTGATCGTGCACTTCGTCGCCTTCCTGTTTTTTCTTGGACAACTGGCGGTGTTGTTTCCCCTGCAAGACAAGCAACTCCACAAACAGACGATATTTTTAGGAGTCACCATTTTAATTACCGGCCTCATCCTCGTCGCGCTAAAATATCCTCATGTGAATCTTTACAAGGTCATTCCAAAATCCGTTCTCTTCCTGATCATCTCAACCTTTTGCGGGGTCTACAGCGGCAAGCCCTTGCCAAAGAAAATTTACTGGACCCTGATCACCCTGACCGTAGTGGCGAGTTTGATTGCTGTGTTCAGAGTATAGCGAAGTTATGGACGTTATGGAGCCGGTGATAACGCAACCCCAGCTATGCGCACGAGTTATGATCTTAATTTATAACTCGTGCTCCTTCCTCCCCCGTCGTCTTTTTCCAGGATCCCTTTTTCCATGAGATCTTGGATATCTCTCAACGCCGTATCCGGGGAACATTTGGTGATCTTTGCCCATTTCGAAGAGGTGAGCTTGCCCTCAAATCCGTCCATAAACAGATTGAGCATTTTTCGCTGCCGTTCGCTGAGGGCAACGGACTGATGTGACTCCCAGAATTTTGCCTTGTGAATCACACCCGACAAGTTCTCTTCCGATAGCGCGATGGCCCGATCCAGACAATCGAAAAACCACAACAACCACCGGGTGATATCGAGGTTCCCCTTCTGTGTTTTCTCCAGCACTTCATAATAGATATTCCGCTCCCGCTGAATTTGAGCCGACATGCTGTAAAAGCGCTGCCGGCTTCCATCCGCCCTTGCCAATTGCATATCGGCGATGGCCCGGGCGATGCGGCCGTTGCCGTCCTCAAAAGGGTGAATCGTAACAAACCACAAGTGCGCTATGGCCGCCTTCAGCACCGGGTCCAACGGAGTCGTCGCATTGAACCATCGGAGAAAGGCATCCACCTCAACATCGAGTCTTGCCGCCTCGGGCGCTTCATAATGAACACGTTCTTTCCCCATGGCGCCCGACACTACTTGCATGGGCCCGTTGGCGTCGTCTCTCCAGGCCCCTACCCGAATTTTATGCATCCCACTTCGGCCCGTGGGAAACAGCGTGGCATGCCATCCAAAAAGCCGGTCGTCGGTGAGCGCCTCTTTATATTTTTGGGTGGCATCGAGCATCATCTCCACAATGCCTTCCACATTCCGGCTCACCACCACCTCCCCGGCAATCTCAATCCCCAACCGCCTGGCAATCGAAGAGCGCACCTGGTCGGCCGGCAATTTCTCACCCTCGATCTCGCTCGATTTGATAACATCCTGCGTCAATGTTTCCAGCGTCGCCTCCTCGCGCAACCGAAAACCCAGCCCCTCCAATTTCCCGAGCAGCCGCCCCTGTTTATGCCGCATGGCCGAAAGCGGCAAAATGATCTTCTCATCTTCCCATTCGAAAGCCGGCCACTCTTTTGACAGATGGATATATTTACTCATTCTCCGCAAATTATGCGGTAAATAACGCCATTATTCGCCGCATTTCCAATCTATTCTCCGCGCCTTTTGCGGAGAATAAGGGGCGTAATCTCCGCATTTTGAGGATTTCTCTTGAAATTGTCGTTAAACCGTTCGGCCAAGCAGAAACCGCTGACGCATAACCTCCCTAAACCCCTCCTTTTCTTTGCGTTACCCCTAGGGTTCCCGTGAAGCGCGGGCTGCCGCGAATCTTTTAGTGGTTTTTGTCCCTCACTTTTTCTACTGAGGGCCGGGACGCGACGACAAACTTCTGTCAGTTTATTCGTTCTTAACCCTTGCATCCCGCACCAATTTTCGCAGATTTGTACGCTTAAAAACAACCTACAGACATGAAGAAGTTCGAAGAATTGAAGACCCTGATTGCATCTTTGGAAGATGATATGGATAAGTTCTACAACAAGCAAAATGGTGCCGCCGGAACGCGTGTAAGAAAAGCCATGCAGGATTTGAAATCACTGGCGCAAGAAATCAGAACAGAAGTTCAGGAAGCAAAGAACAAGGAGTCGTAGTACGTCCCCTTTAAACTCTGTGATTTTGAATGGCTTCACTAATGCTTCATTGGTTTAGCCATTTCATTTTACTGTCGCTCCCGGATGCTCATCCATGAGGGAGTACAAAAGAATATTGAATGGAGTGGTGACTACTTTCTTTGTCACGATTCCAGACACATCCGCTACAATTCACGGAATAGCCACTCGCAACGGTCCGTTTGAACTTGATCCGGTTACAGACGGGTTAGCTGCTAAAAGAAGTTGTGTTGCTGAGGGGGATCGTAACGGTCACTGTCGTTAGCTCATCGGGTTGGCTTTCAATAGCAATAGAACCGTGCAGGATTTCGAGGGCTTTCTTCACCATGAATAGTCCCAATCCATTGCCTGTTGATTTCTGTGATCCCCTGTAAAACATTTCGAAAATCCGATCCTTCACACTCGCGGGAATACCGACCCCGTTGTCTGTGGTCTTAATGATCAGATATTGATTTTTCAAATAAAACACACATTTAACAAATGGATTGCGTTCACCCCGGAACACAATACTGTTATCCATTAAATTCAGAACAATGTTATTCAGTAACACGGGGTCGCTCGAGATGGGTTCGTTTATCTTATTTTCGATCTCTATGTTTACGATGTTGCTGCTGTTGTCCAGTTGAAATTTTATGGACTGTATAATTTCTTCGATGTTAATGATTTCAGTTCTGCGTTTGTACCGAAAGAGTGCACCGGTATCATTCAGCCGATGCAGGAGCCGCAGCATTTTGCTTGCCGTACGCTCCATATTCTCGAAGTAAGTATTCAAATCATCCTGGTGATTTTGCATCTTAGCGATCTGCGCCAACCCCAACAGCGAAGTGATCGGGCCCCGCAGATCGTGACTGGACCGATACAAAAATGTGTCCAGCCCTTTATCGGTTTCGATGAGCCTGTCGATGGTTTGCCTCAGTTCTTCCGTCTTATTTTCCACCAACATTTCGAGATTCGCATTCACCTGGTGAAGCGCCTCGTTTACTGAATTCACTTCCTCATAGGCGTGCTCCAGCTTTTCGTTCTTGTCCTTGATTTCTTCTTTTTGAGTCTCGATCAATTGTGTGCGTAATTTTACCAAATGCTCGAGTTTCCGCTTTTGTTTTAGCAAGAACCGGGTCCTGATGTGAATGATCGCCAGTATGGATAACAGGATGAAGCCTGCAAACCCGATCTGGACGGCTGCCCGCTGATGCCACTTGGGGATGACAATAATTTGAATGCTGGCGGCGTGGTCATTCCAATACCCATCGCCGTTTGCCGCACTCACCAGTAACGTGTATTCACCCGGCGGCAGGTTGGTATAGGTTGCTGTTCGGTTTTCCTGGATCGTGTTCCAGTCATTGTCAAACCCTTCCAGGTAATACCGGTACTCATTTTTTTTGGGGAACCTATATTCAAGACATGCAAACTCGATCGAAAAAACATTTTGATTGGGTTGAAGGGTAATTGTTCTTGACTTCGAGATACTCTTCGTCAGGATCCCCGATCGGTCGTTGATTCCAACCGCGTCATGAAATAAAGTGAGGCGGGTGAAAACAACACGGGGCTTACTCTGATCATCGATCACGCGCTCGGGGCGAAAAACATTTAATCCATTTGTTCCTCCGAAGTAGTACTCCCCTGTTGAACTCTTGAGTTTCGCGCCCTCGTTATATTGAACCCCTTGCAATCCGTCGGCAATCGTGAAATTGTAAATTTTCCCGGAAGCCGGGTCAAATTTATGAAGGCCATCAAAAGACGTGAACCATATTTTTCCCGAACCGTCCTCCAGTATGGACGGTATATTTTTTTCCTGGAACTCCGGGATCACATCCACGGCGGCAAATGTTTCCGGATCAAACCGGATCATTCCTTTGTTGTCGGTTCCGACCAGGAGTTTCCCCTGCGCATCCCGTTCAAATTCCAGGATCTCGTTCGTGGGCAGACTTGAAGGATCTATCCTGGAGCTTAAGAATGATCGAAAGGTTCCGGTCTGAGGATCGTAGCGATGGATTCCCGCCAATCGGGTACCCATCCACACGTAGCCGCGCTTATCTTCGCGCATGCAAAAGACCGATGCGGTGTTGGTGGTGATCGGGTTTCCGCCCGGGATCGTAAGGACTTTGAAAGTTTTAGTTTGCGGCAAAAATTCATCCAATCCGCCCAACTGCCCGACAAAAATTCTTTTGTTATGATCTTGCCACAAGGACCATACATGGTTCGTGCTGATGCTCGTGGTGTCCTTGGGATTGTGGAGAAAATGCGTAAAGGTGTTGGTCTTTGTGTCGAGATAATTCAAGCCACCGGCATAGGTTCCGATGTAGAGGTTGTTTTTGTCGTCCACCAGCAAAGACTTGGCAACATTGGTGCTTAGACTTTTTCCGTTCGCTGGGTCGTGCAAGTACGTTGTGAAGGCTTTGGTTTCCGGATCAAATTTGTACAAGCCGGCGCCATCGGTTCCAATCCATATTTTTCGATCATGATCTTCTGCGATGGCCAGGACAGAGTTCTTTCCAATGCGTTCCATACTGGCATTGAAGAATCGATAGTGTTCAAACCGCGGTTGACTGCCGGATATGAATAAAAGGCCGGCGCCAAAGAGCCCGACCCAATAATTATTTTGTTCATCGATAAATATTTTTTGAATACCCGCATTGTCAAGGATCCTGTTTTCGCGGGCCAGTATGATGTTAAATTTTTCGTCGCCAATATATCGATAGAGCCCCGCCCCGTCGGTGCCAACGAGCAGCGTCCCCTGGCGATCGATGCCGAGTGTGGCGATGATGTCGTTACCCAGCGAATACTTTTTTTGACTGTGTGTGAAATGGTCAAAGGTCTCGTCCTGCTCATCTTCTAATCGCAGCACGCCACCGCCATTGGTTCCAATAAATATGGCACCCGTGGAGTCTTGCACAATGCCGACCGTTAACGCAGAAGTCAATCCATCCGGGGTTTGGCGTTGTGCGATGGTCTTTTCGATGCCCGCTTGACCGAGGATACTGATCCCCTTGGCGGTGCAGGCCCAGATCTTTCCATTCCGGTCCTCGAGCAAGGCGTTCACCGCATTGTCTGCTAATCCTGTACCATCCGGATCATGGTAGTACTTTGTTATCGCAAGAGTCTGAAGATCGATCTTGTTCAACCCATAGTACGTTCCCACCCAGAGCTGATGCCGCCTATCTTCAAGAAGACAAAGGATAGTGTTCTGGCTGATAGAATTTTCTTTCGAATCGTTCGTCAGGAAATTCTCAAAGGTTTCGGTTTCATCGTCGTAGAGATTGAGACCGTTGTAGGTCCCGATCCAAAGCCGGCCTTTGCTATCCAGCAAGAGGCTTCGGATCACATCATTGCTTATGCTGACAGAGTCTTTGTCGGAGTGGTTGAATTTTATAAAAGAATATCCGTCAAAACGGTTAAGGCCGTCTCCCGTTCCCACCCAGACAAAGCCCTCTTTGTCTTTGATGATGCAAGAGACATTGTTCTGTGACAAGCCATCTTCGGTGGTAAAGACGTGGCTATAGACTAAAGCCGGCTGGGTTGACGGTTGTTGTCCAAATCCGGAATGCGGTGACCATGCTCCAATAATCAGGATCCCTGCAATCGTCCAGAATTTGGGCGGCCAGTTTAAGATCTGCGCCAAAGACATATCTTAATATCGGCAAATAATGGATGACATCAAACAATCAGAATCCAATGATCTAAAGTAAAAAATTGGGCCAATTTCCGTACATAACCTGACGGTCACCGTAGCCACACCATGAAATACGCACGAAAAAAAATAAGGGAAGTATATTGGCTCTACGATGCCTTTGATTTTCGATGTGCAACTTCAGGAGGTTAAAAACTGATCACCCATAACAAATGGTGAGTACAAAAACGGATTTCTGAGAACTTAATAAAAAAATCATTATTGAGATTGCATTTATAAACGGCCTTTGCATATCTTCGAGCCGCACTCTTTCAGACAGCGTCAACAAAGTTGGAGGTCATATTTTTCTGCCATTGCTTGGCATACTCGACGAACAGGGGTGTAAAAATTCGATAATCACTTTTTAATCCAGCCATTATTTGTCAATTATAATTCACCTATTAAAAAAGAAAATTTTATGCGTTACCTAATCACTCTATTCTTGATTACAGTCCTGTCGGAAGTTGTTTTGGCGCAATGGAGCACGACGAATCCAATCTATACTGCCAGTAGTGTAGGGATCGGGACCAATACCCCCTTCTATAAATTTGATATTAATGTCGGTACGATTTCCGTGCCAACCACTGGGCTAGCGGTCTACAGAAGCAACGATCCGAATCTGGGGATAAGATTAATGGCCGGTACAGGGGATAACGCAACCTATTCTGCTTATAACGGCGGTATCGGCAGTTGGTATGGAATTGGATTTTACTGCAATCTAGACAACCAGACGCGGGGTGTTTTTAATGTTCGGGATGGAAGTTTCACCATGACCGGTGCTTTAAGATCGAATGATGGCGCCTTCACTGGCAAAGTTGAAGTCGGCCAAGACGGAGCCGCGGCAACAATGATCTCAGGCCCAGCATTTAGTGGGGCCATTCAAATCAAAACGCATAGCGCTATCGGTGGGCCTACAGCTCGCTATATCCGATTAGGCTTGAAAGACAATTTGGGAGTATTTACATCGGTTCTCGCCATTGGTGATGACGGGAACGTCGGCATTGGAACCCTTCTGACATCAAATCCGAATGGTTACAAATTGGCCGTCAATGGCAAGATTGGCGCAAAGGAAGTACAAGTCGAGAATACAAGCTTGACCTGGTCGGATTATGTTTTTGAAAGTGACTACAAACTTATGCCATTAACGGAGGTGGATAAGTTTGTTAAAACATACAAGCATCTCCCCGAAGTGCCGTCAGCAGACGACATCAAAGCAAACGGGGGGCACAACCTGGGCGAAATGGATGTCTTGTTGCTAAAGAAAATCGAAGAGTTAACGCTCCATTTGATCGAGCAAAGTGCAAAAATTGAGAAACTTGAGGCCGAACTCAATGCCGTAAAAAGCAAATAAAATTTCTCAGTGGGTTGCCTTTAAATTTGGATCAAAACAAGGTACTCCGATTGCCGTGGAGGCTAGGGCAAACATGCTGCTGGCTTACAACAACGACTGATATGCTCGCATAACAGTCGTTGTTGTAAAGACCTCCATGACTTGCCGTTCCGAACAAATGCCGACCCCAAACGCGGAAGCAATCCATCCGGGGTTTGGCGTTGTGCGATGGCCTTTTCTATGGTGGTATGACTGAGGACACCGACCCCTTGCGGGTGCAGGCTTAGATTTTTCCATCTGAGCCCTCAGGCAAAGCGGTCACAGCATTGTCGGCTAATCGTGCACCATCCGGATGATGGTAGTACTTGTGATCTCAAGGGTTTGAAGGATCGACCTTGTTCAACCCAAAGTACTTTCCAACCCAGCGCTGGCCCTAACTTATTCCGTCGCACGGATTGATTCCACCGGGTTAGCTACCAAGGGTTTGATGATTCCAAGAGAGACAATTACCAATGTCAACGCCATTGAAAAGGCGAAAACCGTCAAGCATAAGAAAGGATTAATACCCTCCTGAAAGACATAGTTCTCAAAATAGTTTGTCATGAAAAGAATGCTTGGAACAGCTGCTAACAAGTTTCCAATCACTACCAAAATAAAGAACTCCCGGGAGAGCAATGTCCAAATGTTGAAGCCATTCGCTCCGAGAACTTTTCTAATCCCGATCTCCGCCTTTCGCTGACTCACGATAAACAGCGTTATGACGAGCAAGCACAATGCGCCGATCGCAACCGAAAAGATCATACAGATCGTCGAAAACTTCTGGATCAAAACATCGGATCGATACATGCGGTCATACGCATCGTCCAAAAAGTAGGGGTCGATGGGTACATCAAACAAACTTGCCCAAAGCGACTTTATGTCCGACACGGTCTGTGGGTTGTCGTTGTTGCCACTCAGTTTGACCACCAGGTATTTGTCTACAAAGCCATTGAACATGATCATGGGCTCAACCGCCTCCTGGAGCGATCCGTAGTTGAAGTCTTTCACCACACCCACAATCGTTCCGCTTCTTCGTTGATGCTGGTAAGGAGATTGAAGTTCCATCCGCTCGCCGATCGGGTCATTTGTTCCCAGGAATTTCACAGCCGCTTCGTTGACAACAAATTCGGCGGCTGTGTTATCGTCTGGCTTCCGCTTGAATCCTCTTCCCTGCACCAACTGCATATTAAATAATTGAAGCATGCTGGTGTCGCCGGCCATGGCCTTGAGATAGATACCACCTTCCGGCTCTGTCGGATTCACCGCTCCTATGGACGTGAGGCGTGGGAAAGCAAATTTCAGCAGGGGAACTCTTTGTCCGGGTATGGAGTACATCGTAGCGGCGTCCAACACGGCAGGTTTTTTCAAGAGCTCGCTTTTGAAAAAATTGTAGTTCTCAGGATCGTTTTTTTCGTAATTGTCCCGGCCTGCGATGATTTGATCGGGAACCGGAATGATCAGCATGTTTTCTTTGGTGAGCCCGATATTTTTTTCACTCACAAAACTCAGATGCTTCGAAACCGATAACGTGCAGAAAACAGCGACGGCCGTCACCATGTATTGTGTCAAAAGTAAACTCCTTTGAAAAGTCAACCTGGGCTTGCCCGCGTGCGTGCTGGTCAACATTCGGGTCTTGAGACTTTTCAGGGCTTCTACTTTCGAAAGCGATATTGCCGGATACAAGCCCGCCAGCAAACTGATGGTGACATAGGCCAGGAGGATGAGCAAATCCAGGTCGGGATTAAAAACATCAGAAGCCTTCAATGCGATATCGAAATAGTCATTGAACCAGGGGAGTGTCAGCAATGTCAACAGGATTGAAATAACCAGCGCCATAAAGGCGACGGCAAAAGATTCGACCAACGTACCTGCGAAAACGACCGCCCTGCTTGCACCGGAGATCTTATTTATTCCTATCCACTTGGCGCGCTTTACAAAAAGCGCTGTAGAGAGGCTTATGTAATTTATGGTCGTCATCAGTAGCACAAACACCAGGATCACGAAAAGGGAATACTCCAGAACCTTGTTGCTGTTCTTTTCGAGTTCCCTGTCGGCGGTGTTTCCATTCAGGTGGATTTCTGTCAAGGGCTTAAAGATGATAGCACATGCATTGCCGTCTTTTAATTTCACGTCATAGCCATATGACTTCGGCAGATCGTGATTCACTTTTTCTGCGAATCTATCCACATCCACATCCTCGTTGAGTTCGATGTAGGTATAGAACATGTTGTTCGCCTGAAAGTCAACCGAGATGAATGAATTTGTAAAAACGTAGTCGAAATGAAAATGAGAGTTTTCAGGCATGTCCTTGATCACTCCACTCACCTCCCAATCTTCGCGCGCCCGGGTGAGCATCTTCCCGAGGGGCATCGTTTCTCCAAATATTCGCTTCGAAGCAGATTCCGTAATAACAACTTTGTTCTTGCCGGTCAAGGCCGTTACTGGATCTCCATAAATAAATTCAAAATTAAAAAATGTAAAAAATGTACTGTCCGCCCGGATAAAGCGGTCCGTTGCAAAACGGCTATTTTGATAAGAAACAAAATCGATCCCCTCGGGCCTGACAAAGGAGGTACTGTTTCTTAACTCTCCATAATCTTTTCTCAGGCTCGGAAGTAAAAAACCTGTAGCCGGTGCTTTGTGCTGGACCAGCCCGTTTTTATTCCATTTTTCTTCAAGGCGGAATTTTTGACCAACGTTCTCGTGATACGTGTCGTAATTCCTCTCCTGGTGAAGGAAAGAGTACATCAAAATAAACAAAAGGAAACCGATGGCCAGCACGCCAACGTTCAAGCTGGCATACAACTTCTCCCTGATCCAGAAACGGAAAGCGAATTTTAAATTGATCAAAAACATCTGAAGTTCACAAAATAGCATATATGTTCATCGACCTAAAAGAAGATTTACTAGAGCACCCATAAGAATTGCAAGCGCGTAGCTAAGCATTGTTCCAACTAAGACATACTCTGTCTCCTTCTTTTGGCTATCAGCAAATCTTAAAATCGATTTACCTGTGATTAGGAATCCTATCGCTTCGTATTGATTTAACAGAACCAGTGTATAAATGATTATTCTCTCGAATATTCCGATTAACCTGCCGCCCCGCTTTACATTTTCACCGCTGCTTTGCTGTATAAGGTCTTGTGTTGAAAATTTAATTAGATAACTGCAAGGACCAATACAAAAAAGGTATCCCAGGGCGATAAGCATTACATTGAAGGAAGTCCAAAAACTCAACGACACTTCAACCATTCTCACCCATCCCGAAATAACATAGAGCCAGCCCATGATAATGACCAGTATATGTAAGAGTTGATCTGCTATAAAAAATGACAGATCTCCCTTCTTATCAAGTTTTATTTTTAAATAATCAATTATCAGGTGCGTTATTGTAATTACAACTGCCACCACTGGATAATCCCAAATGGCAATCCAGGTCAATGCACAAACCATAGCGATGTGCTTATACAATCCCCACGCACGTAATCCTTTTGCCTTTTTTTCCTCCACCCATGAACTACGTTGAAGTACAAAGTCTGCCAGTATGTGTGCTGTCAATAATTTAACAAGAATAATAGCTTGGTCTTGATCAAATAGCTCCATCATCGTTCGATTTTGTTAGGAACATTTTCCTCAAAATACGCAATCATCTTCTCCAGTGCCGACCAGCTTGCCCCCTTTAGTCTTTGGTTCACCGCTGATGGGGTTGCTCTTAACTGTGTATTGGCTATTTCAATTTGGCTATACCCCAGAAGACTATAATAAATAACCTCGGCTTGTGAGGCCGTCCACTTATTGACAACAGCATCTATGAGTGCCCATGAAGCCCCCAGTTCCTTATTGAGTTTTTCAGAGGGCGTATCGATCGCCAAGTTTAAACCTGGCTTTTTCATAGAGTCAATTAGTCGACCTGACCGATGGAAGGCGTCTCCATCTGATTCCATGAGTTTGTTTGCCAGCTTAGTAATCGTTCCTACACCAACAGCAAGTCTTAGGTCAGTAACATCAAAAGCCGAATCAAGAAGGACTTTTTTTGCTTTGATATTTACCTTGATTCTCGTGGGTTGATTCATACGAGAAAGACTTCTTAAAAGAAGAACCACCCGTAATGCCTTTTCAGGTTTGCCCAAAGCCCCCTGAAAGCTATCCCCTCGGTACATTTCGAAGTTTCGAATAATTCCTAAAGATTTTTCTTTTTTTAAGCGTTCAAAGCCTTCTTTGAGGTGTTTAAGATAGCTGTCTCGCTTCTTTTCAGGCATTTTTGTAGAACCTATTATATCCCCATTAATCACAGCATATAGCGCCATACCCAGCCATTTTATAATACCAAGATACAGAATTATCTTAATTAAGCCTATAACCTTAATCTCTAATAATTAAGCCTATAACCTTAATCTCTAATAATTAAGCTTATAACCTTAATTTGTATATATTAAGCTATTAGCCTTAATCATTATATCCTGACTAACACTATCTCCAAAACTTCCAATTCCACTTCCCTTATCATCAGAATTTGCATCTATACATCAATATACTTTCGACAATTCTTCTTCAACCCCTGCGCGTCAGCACTAAGTTTTATATCTGTATAGCTCTATATCACTATGTCCGAGAAACTCCTGAGCAGTTTAAATCAGATTCGTTGAAGGCTCAAAACACGAAAGCCGGCCAGAATCATTCTGACCGGCTTTGTGATTCGATGGACTCAAAAAGTAATCCCGCCGGGAGTGCCTTCAATGATCGCCAACCTATCAAAGTTGCAAGAAGCATTCCAGGACCATCCGTTGAGGCGATTTACTGTGGTCTTACCGGAACAATGAATTTAACATCTGAGAATTCAAGGACCACATTAATGCCGCCGTCGGCTTCGACCATGGAGATGGTGTACTGCTCAACCGGAGTGGTCAGGTGCTCTACCGGGACTTTCGTGTGTAGAACGTCCAAACTATAGTCGGGCTCCATGGCGCCCCACTTGCCGAGCTCTGAATTCAAAGCGATGTCGAATGAGTCGGGTCCTGGAACGGCATACATTCTATAGGTACCGGCCTTAACAGCCTGCCCGTTAAAATCTACATCTTTATTCACCGTGATTTCGGTTGATTCATTTGCACCCAGGCGCCAGTATTTTCCATAGGGCTGAAGCGCATTTTGTCCTTCGGTCCCAAAAATTAACCGCCCACGAACGGAAGGCCTGGCATACGGTATGGAAACGGTGAGGCCATTGACGGTCAATTCAGTCTTTCCCGAAGGGCTTAAGGTACGGTTCCGGTAATTGAGATAGGCAAAGCCAATGGCAAGCAACACGACGAAAGCCACCACCCCAATGATTATTTTCTTTTTCATGTTTATGAATTTTAAAATTGATTTTCAGCAATAAAGATAACATCTTTAGGTTGACAGTCCCCGTCGTTTTTGTGTTTTCATTCAGACCGGGGCCGCGAAATTTTTACTTTGGTTAGCGTGAGACACAGTAGCGGAAACAAATTGTCGAACCATTTATAATTCTCTATATTCGGAAGTAATTTATTCGTATTCATCAAATATTCCCCGTCATGCATAAAAACGATAAAATGAAAAGCGACTCTTCGCGAAGAAAATTCATCAAACAAAGTCTGGTAGCGTCCTCCATTTTTATTGTGCCGCGGCACGTACTGGGAGGTGTTGGTTTCACCGCGCCGAGTGATCAACTGGTCCTTGCTGCGATTGGCGCCGGAGGAAAAGGCACCAGCGATATCAAGAACGCCTCGGTAAACGGACGTGAAAGAATCGCTGCGTTATGTGACGTCGACTTTTCAGGTTCTGCGAAACGCTCTGTGGAAAACTTCCCGAAAGCAAAGTTGTACAACGACTACCGCGTCATGCTCGAACAGGAAAAGGATATCGATGCCGTGACCATTTCCACACCCGATCACGTACACGGACCGGCAGCCTCATTTGCCATGCAGCGCGGGAAGCACGTATATGTTCAGAAACCCATGACGCACAACATCCGCGAGGCGCGCATGCTTACCAAGATGGCCCGCGATAAAAAGGTAGTGACACAGATGGGGAACCAGGGCGGGTCGAATCCCTTGCACAGCATGATTCAACGCTGGATAGATTCCGGAAAGCTTGGGAAGATCTCGAAAGTACAAATTTGGACAAATCGCCCGGTTTGGCCTCAGGGCTTCGCCATGCCTGCGCCGGATGAAAGTAAAAAACCAAAAGATCTCTATTGGGACCTTTGGCTCGGGCCGGCAGAAATGAAACCCTACACACCCAACCTTCATCCCTTTAACTGGCGCGGCTGGTGGGACTACGGCACGGGTGCGCTAGGCGACGTAGGCTGTCACCTGATCGATATCCCGTTCCGGGCACTCGGACTGAAATATCCCACGGATGCGGAATGCAGCGTGAGCTCTATCTATTCGCAAATGTGGACACCCGATTATCATCCGGAAGGATGCCCTCCTTCATCTTTCATTACCCTTCACTTTGCGGCAACCGAAAAAAGCAAAGCTCCCATTGAAATGACCTGGAGCGATGGTGGCATCAGGCCATCACGACCGGAGATCATTCCTGCCGACAAGGACTTTGGCGGCGCCAACAGTGCCAATGGCGTTCTCATCATCGGTGAGAAAGGTCTGATCACGACAAACATCAACGACAGCTCGCCGATGATGCCGAAACTCTACCTGAATGACGGCACAACGGAGTTCGGCCCCGAGACCGGTTCTACGGACGAGCCGGAATATGGCCACCAGCGGAAATGGGTTGAGGCCTGCAAAGCCGGCTTTGGCAGCAAAGAGCACAAGGGCCTGACGTCATCGTTCGACTATGCCGGACCGATGACGGAAACGGTGTTGATGGGTAACCTTGCCATCCGCAGCTACATGTTGAGAAAACAAACGGGCGACCAAATGGAATTCTACGGCCGCAAGAAGTTGTTGTGGGACGGAGAAAACATGAAGATCACCAACCTGGAAGAGGCCAATCAGTTTGTAGGAAGAACCTATCGCAAAGGCTGGGAAGTGTAGCCGGACCGTTTCGGACGACACGATGATATCCAAAAAATGAACTGTGCCAGCAATACCTGCTGGCACAGTTCATTTTACAGATCCAGCCAACCAGCCGGCAATGGTCTTCGCTGACCCCCGCGTCTCTTTGCCGGTCAACTATTTCAATCCTAACTATTCGAATCGAAATATTCATGTATCGTGTCTAACGAATATGACTTCAGGAATTTTTCCTTGTCCTCATACCGTTCCTTAAGGATCCCTTGTGCGATTTTTGTGGTTTTAATGGCCGTCTTCGTCTCCCCTTTTCCGAGTTCCCAGGCAGCCTCCCAATATTTAGCCAGATACCTCGATCCTCTCGCCAGCGTGTCGATGGTCTTGTCACCATAGGCTTCCCACAATGCCTTTACTCCAGCAGCTTTCGAATCGGATACGACGGCATCATAATAGGTGTCGTTGATTTGCTGTGGCGTGATCTGGGTCATGGTAACATCGAGTAAGTTAATACAAGCTTGTGCAGCCTCATCCGGACTACCAATGGAAGGGATTTTATTGAACTTCTTTTTGGAGGCGTGTTGCGCGGTGATCCGGTCATTTAAACTGTCGACAATTTCCACCCTGTTCTTGTCTATCATTTTTGTTTCGTAGGCAGAGTGGACACCTTCTGTTTCCGGCCTTCCATCTCCGTTGGTTATTTTGGAACCATGAAGGGGCTGACAACCGTCTCCAATATAATGCCCCAGTACTCCCGCGGCTGCCACAAATCCAACCGTATCATTATTCTTCAGGTAGTTAACCATTTCCATAAAGATCTGTTTGACGCGGAAAGGCAACAGACCGCGCTCTTTCATTTCCGTATGGTCTGTTTCATCATAAAAAGCCTGCCAAAACTCAACGGTGAGATTCTCTTTCTTTTTACTGAGCTCGAGAAGACTTTTGCCGTCGCTCTCCCTTGTCAGATCCACATCAGCATAATGATTTGGATTTTCGTAGGGGAATCGACTTATCCCGGAAACCCTGGCTTTAAAAACAGTATCCGGAACATCCACCAACGGCGTGAAATTGTCGGTCGACTTGTTATAGTCTTGCTGCTTTATCGCTGCGTCGTCATATGAAATATTATCCGCGTTGTTCTTCATCAGCCTGTATAGCTTTGGATATTTTTTTCTATTTAAAGCAAATACGGCACGGTTGCCAATGGTGTAGTGACCGCTTTCTCCCCAGGAATAGTCCAGGTCTATGTTCCAACCTCGCACTAACTCAACATCGAGCTCCCTGCATATGGAGCTAAGACAGCTGGATAGGGAATAGGCATAACCCAACTTATCGCTGGCGTTCTGTAGGAATGCGTGCTGCCCCCAATGCAGGGCAATGGGCTGTAGTAAGTCGTGATCGTCTTCGTCCTTGGATTCCAGTAACCAGACGGAACCACTGTCGCCATGGTGTACTTCCAGATCCTTTCCATTTCTTCCAGCGATGAGAAATTCGCTCACATATTCGGCACCTCCAACCGTCTTATACCGGTAAAACAAACCCAGTATTTCACCCTTGAGCACGCCGCTTACAGCGCCACGAGCCACTACATTTCCAGAAATGGAATCCGTTATCACGCCGTTTGCCTTGCTATGTTCAGCAATTATACCCAGCGAAAGGTTCAGGGTATTAATTTCAAACATTTCGTCCATCCTGGGAATGTCCAGAATTTCAGTTTTCCATTCGTTGACGTTTGAAATTTCGATCAAGCCGGTATCACAACTCACCAATTGATTGTTGGATTCCCATCCTTTGTATAAATCATTAAATGGAATTTTGCCAATGGAGTTTCCACTACTCTTCCCGATACACGTTTCCTTGCTCCCAAAAAGCGTCTTGATTTCTTGTCCCGCCTCGCCGGCTACGTGCCGGTTGGTTAAGGCATAATAAGTGTGTCCGTCAGTAACAATACAACCCGCCGAGGCGACCTTGGTGATTCCCTGCGATTGAATGAGTAGCGGAAACCCTCCCCCCATCAGGCCCTCCGGAAAGCGGATCTTGTTAATATCGATTTTTTCTTTCTCCAGGGAAACCTTTGGTGCCACAACGGTACAAATCGGAACGACCCGCCCATCGGGCATGTATATCGTCTTGGGAACAATGTCGGATGCTCCCCGCTTGATCAGGTCCTCTTCTGTCTCCCAATGCTTCACAAATACCAGGATACAGGGCCAGGAGATATCGATAACCATGCTATTGGACAAGGTCCGTTCGTCTCTCTGTTTTGAGTTCATTTTACTGCCCTGACCTTTTTCCCGGTCAATGAATTTTCCATGGCTATCAATATCCGAATGCCGGATCAGATATCGGCCGATTGCCGTAGCCACGACATTTCTTTTGTTAATTAAATGGACATGAAACATGTCGCGTGCATCAACGAGGTCTTTTACAGAGAGGTGATTAAAATTGAATTGTTTTGTGGTTGACATGGGTGGGGAGGTTTTATTGAAACGATAATTTTCGAAATTTCATACCCGGAAGCTTAAGAAGCCTTAAATGGAAAAAGCCCACCTGGCTATTGCTTTGGGCAATAGCCAAGATGGGCTCTACTCTAAGGTAGAAAAAAAATTGGAATAAACGCCTGTTTATTTAGAGGCTGAGTCAACCATGACCTGACGCTATTTTTTCCCAAGCAATAAACGCACCTGCGATCCCCAGCCACCAATCATCAAATCCAACACAGCGTCACCGTTCACGTCCCCCACGGCGATACCCCAGCCGCGACATACCGTTATGTCCGGAATTACTTTGCTGGTTACGTTGGTGAATACGCCCTTACCATCGTTTTGCAAAGCCTGCACCTGAGCGGCTTCGAAGGGCGGTGTTTTAATAGCGCTTAAAATAATATCCGCGTAACCGTCGTGGTTAAAATCTACAACGGTACCCGAATAACTGGATAATGTTTGTGCCGGAATTCTTTTGGCTGTTTCATCTCTAAAATTTCCCTTGCCGTCATTGATCAGCAGACGGGCTGTAGGATCTTTATCCCATTCACCGCCGTTATTGGTAAGGTTAACAAATAAAATATCCGCATGTCCGTCCCGGTTAGCATCAAACACCAACACATCGCGGGTATGCAGAGGTACCAACAGTTCAAGTTTTTCCGGGTGTTCTGTGAACTTTCCCGTGCCATCGTTAAAAAACAAACGATTCGGCGGCACTTCATTACCTACGACCATATCCAGTTTGCCGTCGCCATTCAGATCAGCCAGTTTCACCGCCTGCGTTTGGTCGTCAATAGCGGGCAGCCCGCCGGTTGTATGATCCATAAAGTACCCGGGCTTTTTGGGGTTGTTGATCCATAAAAAATTCTGTGCTTTGGAACCGGAATTGCCGATGACAATATCGGGGAGCCCATCGCCATTCACATCACCCACGTCCAGGCCATTGGCTTCACTCTTCGCCAGCAGACGGTCACTTACATCAATAAAAGTACCGTCGCCTTTGCCCAGGTAATACTCGTGTGTCTGGTCGTCTTCCGCGACAAAAATAACGTCGGCTATACCATCCTTATTAAAATCGGCTATACGCACATGTTCTGAATCGTGATTCGCCTCCGTAAAAGCGCCTTTCTTCCACGTAAATTTTCCTTTCCCATCATTCAGGTATAAACGGTTGGGTTCCGATTCCAGCGCCAGTATCGCATCCAGGTCACGATCTCCATCCACATCCAGGAAAGCGACATCCAGCGCATGCTCTCTGCCGTCGACGGGTATATGCGTTGCCGTGACATCTTTAAACCAGGCCGTTTCATTTGTTTGGGCTTTTAAGGCCAATGAAGTTGCACAGAGCAGACAACAACCCAACCCCGTTGATAAAAGATTTCTAAAATTTCTACTCATTTTAATTTAAGATCCAGATAAGCGTTTGGAAGATCAAGTCAATATCCAGCAGTCGTCATCTCATCGAAAAGCCTTGCCTGGCTGATACGCAGCGCCTTCGCGATGATAGGGAAATGTGTTTCCACATCCAAGTCATAAACATAGGTTTCAATGTTTTTGGTGGTTAATGGTGACTGGTTCATTTCGAGTGCCTTGGAACCAGTTTGAATGTTGAATCTCTTTGTGATTCGATGACCGCTAAACGCACAAAAGCCGGTCAGAATCATTACATTCTGACCGGCTTTTTATTCGTGGACTCTGAAAGCGATCCCCCTAGGGCCACATGTTATTCATTCATCGCGCAGGGACTTGATGGGATTGGCAGAGGCGGCACGGAAGGCCACGATGCCTACCGTTACCAATACAACCGTCATGATGACAAAGACGCCTGCCAGATAGGGGAACACTCCCGGCTCAATGCGATAGGCGAAGTTGGCCAGCCATTGCTTCATAAAATAATACGAGACCGGCGCGGCGATCAGAAAAGCGATCCCGATGAGGTACATGAATTCCTTCGAGAAGAGTGCCATGATGCTGCCCACACTGGCACCCAACGTCTTGCGGATGCCGACTTCCTTCGTCCGGCGCGCTGCCATAAAGGATACCAAGCCGAGCAGCCCGATCGATCCGATCAGGATGGCCACTACGGAAAAGATCGAGATCAGGCGGGACGTTTTCCGTTCGGCGTCATAGAACTGACGGATCGTGTCGTCCAGGAAGGTGTATTCGAATACGTAGTTTGGAAAGGTCTGCTTCCAGACTTTTTCAACGCCCTGCATAGCCGCTTTCACATCCGCTGTCTGGAGCTTCACGGCCCCGATATATGAAACATCAATGCCCGTCATCATGATCAGCGGCGCGATGACCTGGTGCAGCGACTCGCTGTGATAGTCTTCGATCACACCGGAGATCATCGCATTCCGGCCCCACATCGACACCGGCATGCCTACAGCATCCTGTGCGCTTACGCCCATGGCCCGTGCAAAGGCCTCGTTGACGATAAAACCGGTGACGGAATCTGAAGAAGCCAGATCCTTGCCGGCGACTAACTTTAAGCGATAAGTTTTTAGAAAATCCGGGGCGATGAACTTCACCCCTGTTTCGGCCGTGACCTTCCTTCCGTCTACGACCGCGTCAAAATCGCCACTCCACTTGTTGCCACTGGTTGCGCCCGTGTTGCTCATGGTCGAACTTTCTACACCGGGTATGGCGTCGAGGCGGCCCATCAGGTCGCGGAGGTTGATCTTTTCCCTTTCGGGGATCTCGAATTCAATGACGGCAGACGTATCCAGTCCCATGGGCTGATTGGCAAAATAATCCAGTTGTCTGGCGATGATGATCGTGGCAATCACCAGCGTCTGCGAGATCACCAGTTGCACACCGATGAGCGTGCGGCGAAGGCTGAGGCGTTGGCCGGCGTTTCCCGTGAGCTTGCTTTTCAGCGCATCGACCGGTTTGTAGGCCGCGAGTGCCATCGCCGGATACAATCCTGCCGCCAGCGTGATGACAAAGGGAACGCCCAACAGGAACAATCCCGTTACCGGATCGGTGAAAGGCTCAAACCGGAGTTTGAATCCCAGCACCGGCGAAAGACTTGCCAACACAAGATCAATGACGCCGGCGCAAACGACCGTTGCCAGGACAGTGATCAGAAAAGTCTCACCGAGAAACTGAAGCACGATATCCTTGCGCACACCCCCCAGTACTTTGCGCACACCCGCCTCCTTGGCGCGGCTGATGATCAGCACGGTGTTGAGGTTGATGAAATTGATACAGGCGGTGGCGAAAAGCAGAAATCCGATCAGGGACAGGGTCAGCAACTTCGCCGACGACACGGTCCGGTTGTTGAAATTCTGAAACCGCGTATCGAAGTGCACATCACGCAGGCGCTGAAGAAAATAGAATCGGCTTTCCCCGGTTTCCTTTGCATCGCCGGAAAAGTATTTCATGTGCCATGTTTTCATTCTTTGCTCCAGGTCGGGCTGGCTGACATGCTCCGGCAATTTCACATAGCAATTCAGTGAAGCCGAGGTAGACCCCCAGTTGTCCCATCCGTGCTTGTCCGCGCCGAGGCGGTTTGAAATGAAAACGGTAAAGGGCAGGTCCGTATTCAGTGGTGGATCCTGCACAATGCCGCTCACCGTGAGGTCGAACTTGTTGTTGCAGCTGATCACCTGGTTCAACGCCGGCGCATCACCGAACAACTTTCGTGCTTCACTTTGGGTGAGCACCACGGTTTTCTCACGGGTTAACGCATCGGCAGGATTGCCCTCAATCCATTGATAAGTAAACATTGAAAAATAATCCGGGTCTGCATAGGCGACCTTCGTTTCCTTGAAAAGTTTCTTCGATCCGTTCCTGTCGACAATGCCGAACACGGGCGGTGTCTCGTTGGCGTCGACCATGGTCACGCCGGCAAGCTCGGGAAAATCATTTCTGATGGCTTCAGGAAGCGGATACGTGATGCCCGCAGTGAACCCGACCTGTCCATGTTCTTGCTTTTCGGTGACGATGCGATAGATGCGGTCTGCATCGGCATGGTAGCGATCGAAGCTCAGCTCAAAATGAATCGTCAACACAATGACGAGCGTGCTCACGATGCCGAGGGTCAGACCGAGCAGGTTGACCGAAGAGTGGAGTTTATTTTTCCACAGCGCCCTGAAGTTGGTGTGCCAGAAATTGTACATAAGCGAAGTTTACCGTGTTGCTTAAGAATCGTTCCAAACTTTCCAGGGCGGCGATCAGGGTCCGAATGAATACGTTTTGTTTTTGCCCGTCCGCGACCGGCCGTAGTTGTACCGGTTTCGGACGGGGTTTCAATCCGTCACAAAATCTCAGATCATGGGCAACAAGGGCTTCGCCCTTGTTGCGTACCCACTGCGTGAGTCTTACCTGGGCAGGCACGTTAGCAGCGGAACGGGATATTGGCATAATGACAACTTATCCCGGGTCAAAGTAACAGCCTCTAAAGGCTAATTTATACCTTTACAAGGCAATGGAAAACAAAGGACTCGTATTCATCCCCGATATCAGCGGCTTCTCCCGGTTCGTAAGCGAAACCGAGATCGAGCACAGTCGCCTCATTATCCAGGAGCTTTTGGAGATCCTGATCAACGCCAATCAGCTCGGCCTGGAGGTCTCTGAAATAGAGGGCGACGCCATACTCTTTTACAAATTCGGTGACCCACCCGATCTGAAAGCCCTGTACACACAGGTTGAGCATATGTTTTGCTCGTTCCACCGGAACCTGATCGCGTATGAATTGACCAAATATTGTCAATGTAAGGCGTGCCTTTCGGCGATCAACCTCTCCCTGAAGGTCATCACGCACTATGGAGAGTTCACCGGGTACACCGTACGGAACTTCAGCAAGCTGATCGGGAAAGATATCATCGTTGCACACCAACTCCTGAAAAATGATATCGCCGACCATGAATATTGGCTGATCACCAAAAGCCTGGTGAAGGATAGTAAGCCGCTCAACCTCGCCGACTGGATGCAATGGAACATAGGAGCCAAACAGACAGAAACCGGCGATGTCTCCTATCACTATGCTCAGCTAGGCCACCTCAAACATGAGCTGACGCAAGTGGAAGCGCAGCCGCCGGAGTTAGCAAAGAAAGTCCGGGCAGTTTCCGTTTCCGAAGAATACGATAACGACATGATCACCCTGTTCCATGCCTGCGGAAATTTCAACTACCGGGCCCGTTGGCAGGAAGGTGTGGAGAAGGTAGAAGAACTGAGCCATTACCTGCCGCGCGTAGGCATGCGCTGCCGCTCCACGCACACCGACGGAAAAGTGATCACCTACGTCAGCAGCTACTACAAGTACCAGCCGGAGAGAATTGAGTTCAGTGAAACGGACGAGAAGGATAAAAGCGTTACCTATTTCACGCTGGAGAAATTAGCGCCCCTGAAAACAAAGCTGACGATTGATTTTTACCTGAACAAAACCCTGCCGGTCGAACTCGTATTCCGCCTGATGAAAAAGAAAAAGATTGAAGAGGCATTTTATAAATCTCTGCAAACGCTGAAGGTTTTCGCGAAGGGTTTGTATGTCCCGAGTGCTAAAGATTTTTTATGAATAAAGAGGGAACGTTTCTCCACTCGAAATCGCGAATTGATTTATGAGAATAACTTTTATTACAAGCCTTTTCTTTGCTTTCCTGGCCTTGTCCTGTAAGGAGGATAATCAGCAAAAAGGGCTTTCGTTTAATAAACTATCCAGCCCCGTCTGGGAAGGAGCATTAACGGCTGCAGATCCAGATGTGGTCAGGGACGGCGATACACTGAGAATGTACTACTCAAGTCTTGTTATTGATAGCCATGAGAAACTTGTTATCGCTGGAGCTAAATCAATTGACGGCAAGCATTGGATACCGTCAGACAATAATCAGGCGGGAAGCGAAAGCATCTCGCTTGACGCAAATCCCGGCAAATGGGACAATCACCTTGAAGCCAATGCAGTGATGCTGGATGGAGATAAGGTAATGATGTTTTATTGTGGATATGAAAAGGAGGCGGAGGTTGCCGGAACCCTTGTAGCGAAAGGACAAATTGGACTGGCTACCTCGGAGGACAGAATCAAGTTTACACGAAATTCATCCGACCCGATACTGCCCCTTGGGGGCACCAATTCAAAGGATGCAAACGCCTTGTTCTCTCCAACATTATTGAAAGAAGGCAATACCTATTACATGCTCTATGTCGGGTATTGTATTGAGAACTGTTCTCCGGCATTTATCGGGATTCTCGGGGCGACTTCTCCTGACGGAATACATTGGACGAAGCTTCCGAACCCCGTCTTGACAGGAGCTGATAAAAATCTACCCTGGGCTCAAGTCATTAAAGAACCTGATGTGGTGAAAGGGCCCGACGGATTATTCTACTTATTCATTTCAGGCGATCACAGCATCGGTGTTGCCAGAAGTCAAAATATACTAGGACCGTACGAGGTATATGCTGACCCGATCATTCAACCTACATTGGACTGGGAGGGCAGTGATGTCATTGCCCCCACCGTAATCATCGAAAACAATAAAGTCCGCATTTGGTATATGGGAGTAACCGTCAATGGCAGCGGTGCAGACTTCTCGATTGGGTATGCCGAATCTGATTTTCCGTTAAATTGGTGATACGCTAATTCTATTTACTACATCAACAATGGAGAAACTCATGAAGAGCATTCAATCTGTAATGAACTTAGACCCTAAAGAAGTTGAGTTGATGAAGTCCCTGTTTTAAAGAAGGCTAGCTATGCCCTGCCTTGCTGTTAGTTTTCAGCCAACACGACGTCGATCAATTTTTCGAGTGCTGGTTTGGAAAATCCGAGCCTCTCGCTGACTATATTGATCAGTTCCCGTTCGGCGGGGGAGAAATCTCCGTCTACTAGCGCGAGCCGGATCATGTCGTCGAGTTGTTTCTCTTTTTCTGAATTGTCCTGTGGAATGAGGTATTGGTATTCGTTCGCCCGGTCGAGCATGAGGTTAAGACGGTCCAGGGGAATGCCGTTCTCATAGGCGATCTTTGACAGGGCAACACGCTCCAACTCTTCTATCTTACCGTCTGCTGCACTGAGTGAAATGAGATTCCGGAAATGAGCTAACTTAATGGGATCTAACATAGCTATATGGATATCGGGTGGAAGTGTGTTAAATATACCTATTCTTCGCCAAAAACTCCAAACGAAAATCCCGACAACATCCAAATTAAATTTCCAGACAAGGAAGTAATCACCCGCCATGTTTACCGAAAATGAAGCAAATGCTTTAATCACGGCTGAACAATTAGTACTAAGAAACAGGGACAGTTCTCTTATTAAAGAATATACTGAAGCAATTAATAAAATAAAATCCATTTTGCTTTATGCAACAAAAGAGAAAGTTGAATTATTAGCCAATAGGATTGCCGTGAGCCCTGCCATCCCACATTCACACACGAGCGATTCTTTGACGTTAATCCAAAACGCCTTTACGCCCGTAAGCCTCGAGGCAATCAAGAAATTCGCTTAACGAAAAGCGACGTAAATCGATGAAGTACAGATGGAGTTCAAAGCGCAAACTATCCTACTTGCTCAATTTCATTTTTACTGCCAAAATGTGCTTACATAAACCTCGATTGTTTTTATTGGCCGTGTACCAGTTACAGGTGCATTGAAACACATCATTATTCGCAATGACCGTATGCAATACATCTCCTGAACCTTTTACTTCAGCTTTTATGTATTGGTCGGTTTGCTGAAGGATCATCACCTCATTATCCCTTACAAGTTTAATGGCATTTTGAATTCTCGGATTAAAGCTTTTTAGACGCTCCAATTTAAACGGCAGCCTCCTGTAGAAAAACTGGCGATCACCAAGTTCGTACCCCAATAACCCTATACTAGACAAGGATGATTGCAGCGTCTCCATTACCGTAAGCGGAATGTCATGTTCAATTGAAATCAACGTGGGATGAAATACTTCATTCGTTTTAAAAAAATTGTTAATTCCAAGAATCAGCTCTTCTGAAACCTTTTCAGTTAAGGCTTCCAAATTCTTTCCTTCACCTGAAAATCCGCGATATACACTTTCTGAAAAAAGGAATGACATCTGAATATTCCCAAATCGCAACAACACCGCTACACACTGTTCATCATCACTTCTATAGAAGCTGACGGATTCGGTGAGCAAAAGCAAGTTTTGCAGTAAATTCAGTCGGTGTACCCCTCCTATTTTCAAGCCGTCAGGTTTTGACGAAGGGGAGAATTGATAAGACAATCCGCTTTTGTGTAGATAATAGTTTCCCTTTACGGCTGTCTTTGGTAACGTATTAAAAAGTTGAGTTGCTTCAATCTTCGTAAGGGTAAAGGCAAGCTCCATCGATGAAAGATAAACCTGCACATTTCCCAAGCCCTTAATCCACCGATTGGGTAATTTAACTTTCTTCTCCTGTGTGCTATTCCGCTCTGTAGAAATATTCACTTCCTTCGAACCTATACTTACCGATAGCTTTTCTTTCTGAGTAACCGTATTAAATGCCCTGACAGTATCGGAATTAAAGTCGATATTAGTGCAGCCGGATTGCAAGAACTCCCCATCAATACCATTTTCCAAAATATCAATACGGGCATAAACACTATTGCAGGATGAAAAAGCTTCCCAACGCATTTCTTTGTTCCCTATCGAAACAATCGGGTCCTTTAAATAAAAAATTTGAGATGGCGTAAGCGCATAATGGGAACCTACTGTCCGGGCCAGCGCGCTCATGCATTTCGACGCTACGAAGGAATCCTTAATTTGTCCATAGAAAAAACAAGGCACATTGTTCTCTTCTACAATTTCCGAACAATGCGCAAACAGCAATGCCGTACTGCCATCTTTCACCTGGGCAGTTGATGCAGACGCATACCGATATTCAAAATCCTGAATCATTATTTCTTCTTTGTTTTGACTTTGGCCAAGAGCTCTTCATTTCCTTTCACGCCCAGGCGATGCACCCATTCTTCATAATACTCCACGACTTTTTTGCTATTGGCTGGCAGTTGTTGCATGTCGAAATACTCAAGACATTTTCCTAACACTTTAAATTTAAAAGCATTTACAGGATGATTCGTGTTGGGCTTATCAAAAAATTCCAGTAGCCGGTTCACCGGTCCAAATTTTTGTGCGGTGAGATTACCAATCAGATCAGCCAGGTGATCCAGGTCTTTATGTTGTTCAACCAATGCCATTTCAATATACTCACTGGCCAATTCCCTTGATATTTTCTTCTCAAACATCAGGCAAGCCGCTATATAAATCCATCCACTGTGATGCGTTTCGATTTTATTTTCAACCAGGAATTGCAATGGAAACAAACAGGACTCAAATCCGTCCACTTCATTTCCGGTAGTCCAATTGGGTATATAACGGCTAATCTGTCCGTCAACATAATTCGGATTCAGACTTAACTGATAGGGTATATCAACACGGGATGCTTTCTTTAGCGTGCTGACATTGTAAAAAATGTGATCATAGCTGATGGGCTCCTGATCGAGGTACCACGCTTTATTCCAATTTCCCCCCAGTATCATTTTGTGCCAGGTGGCGTATTGATTCGACTCCGTGTGGATACGAAAGTCTAGCATTAACGGATGAATCACAGACGGATACTCCCTCGCGCTTGTATTTTCAAACTCCGTAAACACAGCATCGGGGTTCCTGATTCTTGTTACCTGCGCCCATAGGGCAAGAGTCTCTTCAGTAGGTTCAATTTTATCAGAGACACCTAAAAAATATGACAAGGCCTTCGCATACTTTCCCTTCATTTTTTTCGCCAACGTCCTCGATTCATTGTCTGCATTTTTAAACCACGTACGATTGCAAGCCACGATCAAGTCTTCATAGAAAATCACACCGCCAACTTCTTCATAAGCCAGAACTCTTTTTACCAAAGTCGTGGGATGAATAAAAAAGGGCCGATGCGTTGGCGTTGAAAGAAAAGGCAAACGATTCTTCCTCTTCAATTTTTCAATCAATAGATTACACTTGTTTTTGAGAAAAGGAATAGGATCATACCTGCCTTCGTCTGAATCGATTTCCTTTTCATTTATCCACCCCTCGATGAACAATGAAAAATAAGCCATTACATGATTTTCCCATGACCTGTTAAAAAGTTGTTTGGTGTAAGGTTTCAATTGCTTCTCCAAATCAACCGGTATCTGATTTTGAAGTTGATTGATTCCCTCCAATAACAGATCTATATCCGTTGCCGATTTGGTGTGAATGCAATTGCCAACCTGGAATAGCAATTCATCCCAGTTGGAAGCAATAGCCAATTCCGCAACTTGTTTGGTCTCCGCTATATCCGCATTTACACTTGCTTTTGACTCACTTGAAATGGAAAGTGTATCTTTTGTTTTTTGCTTCAGATACGAAGTGTACGGAGCAGCAATGATATTCAAATTCTCAGCATTGGTAAACTTAAGCAATAGCGTTGCAGTCTTCACCTGAAGGTTTGCGTCAGCATGCATCAGTAACACCGCTAACCGTTCGGAAAAATCCACGTCCTTGTAATCGGGGTTAGTAAGTACGTTTTCCACGATATCCAAACCGGAAAAAATCGCTTTGATGCATTTGTCGTTGGAGAAACACAAGGCAAAGTTTTCAGTAAAGCCTAGGCCATTAAATCGTTTCGCCTTACGAATGGTTTGGATATTCCTTAAGGCAAAATTGATGAGACTGGGGTTATTCGTGCCGAACAGCGCGAAAAGTAAAGTTTGGTGCTCTAGTAATTCATCTTCCGTTGGATGAAATAATTCAAGCAGCCTGGTGTGCCAATCTAAATGACCTTTCTTCCAGTTATTCAACAGCGACTCCAACAGATTCTTAATGATCGATCGATCAAAAACTACTCCCCTTTCATTTAATAGAATAATTACTTCCGTCCAATATTCATACACCTTTTTGCAAACAAACCCCTCTCTCGCTTGCCATTTCGAAATGTCCAGAACCGGTACTTCATTTCTATAAAAAACTAGAAAAACCTGGTGAAACGCTTTCTCATTCCCCGCTAAGAAATCCGTGTCTGCTTTTGTGTTTCTATTAAACATCTGGATAGTAAACAGGCTCCTGGTGAAATAAGCCTCATCAAAACTTACCCATCCTAACTCATAAATTCTCCACAGGGTTCTAAAATCAACAATCCTGAATTTATCTTTCGCCATTTCTTGGATTACCTTGTCCAGATAGTCAGGCGGAAACAGATTAAAAAAAGCCTCCAGCGCCACGTAATCCGACGCACACAGCAATTCACGCAGTGGGTTTAATACCCAACCATTCACTTTGGATTCTGTTTGCTTCAGATCAGAATAATTACGTGTGCAGGCAAGAAGGGCTAAGTAGTAGCATCTCCTTACCCGGGAATGATTCTCATAAAATGCAGCCCGTTCTTCTTCACCCAACGCACGATCCACTTCATCAAAAATGTCCTTCGTGGTATCCTCATCCTTCAGGAGTTTTATAAGCTCCAGTCTTTCGCTATCCGTTAGTGACTGACAAGATTGGATTACGGTCTTCCAATTTTTATCTTTTATCTGTTCGACAAGGTATTTCTTTAACACATTCTAATGGGTTAAGCGCAACTTAAGAATAAACAAAAAACACTAAGGCTGAAACAAAAAAGCCGCTCAAATCATAAGATTTGAACGGCTTTGGTTTGAGATGAACTCAAAAAAAGAGGCTCGCGCCTCTTTTGTGATCCCGCTGGGATTACCTTCGGTGATCCCAGGAAACTCAGTGTGGGAAGAACAAAACAATGTGTCGCGCTTCGCTTGCATTTTTTATTTTATCCCGTCGGCCTCACGCGAGGCGCTTGGTCCGCCCGGATAAAATAAAAAACGCCCCGAGAGGCTCGGGGCGCATGGTTCTAATCTTACTTGTGATCCCGCTGGGATTCGAACCCAGGACCCATACATTAAAAGTGTATTGCTCTACCAACTGAGCTACGGAATCCTCATTCAATCACGTCCATTTGCCTGTTTAGAGCGCTTTTCCGTAATTGAGGACGCAAAGGTAACAGGATATAAAAAATATGCAAAGTCGGGTTCTAAAATTTCTCGCCATTCTGGGGTTAACTTTATTTTTCGGGGCTGGCAGCCTCCACGCGCAGGTGGGCCGCTTCCGTTTGCAGCAGGCCGACTCGCTGTATGGCAAAAAAAAATACACCCAATCGCTGGACCACTACGCGTCCATCCTAAGCCAGCACGAATATTCACCCGCCATGCTCCTCAAGATGGCCTATATCGAAGAGGGCCTCAACCGCATCGGCCCAGCCCTCTATTACCTCAATCTTTATTACCTGGCCAGCAACGACAAACAGGTGCTGGATAAAATGGAGGAACTGGCCACCAAATACAACCTCAAGGGCTACGACCACACCGACGCCGACCGCTTTCTCACCTTCTACCACGACTATTACCTGCCCCTTTCCATCGGCCTGGCGGCCCTGGCCCTGCTGCTCCTCAGCATCACCTTTGCCCTGCGCCGCCGTGGACGCAGCCCGATCGCCGTGGGCATCGTGTCCATGCTGGTGCTGCTCGTCCTGGTTGTCCACATAAACCTGGGTGAAAAACCCAGCACGGGCATCGTGGGCAACGCCAACACCTACCTCATGGACGGCCCCTCGCCGGGCGCTGCCGTTATCAGCGTCATCGACGAAGGCCACCGCGTAGAGATCGTCGGCCACCGCGACGTCTGGGTCCAGGTGATGTGGAATGGCACCACGGCCTACATAAAAGGAAACAATCTCCTGTCCGTCAGCCTGTAAAGGCCGCCGGCGAACACAAATGCCGCTATATTTTTTCTGGAATTATCTAAGACACGCTGGAACGCCAGGCACCCTGGCTACTGGCTACTGACTACTAAACCTCACCGATTATTCGATTGATGATCATAGAATGAAAGGGTGATCACCCCCTTATATTCTTTATTAGAATACTTCAGCAAATAATAATACATCCCCGCCGCCTCACTGTCGGCATACCATCGGAAGTCACGCGAGGTGCTTTCAAATACCTGGCGGCCCCAGCGGTTGTAGATGGCGATGCCTTCAAACACGCCCACGCAGTTGTCGCGGGGCAGGATGTTCACCAGCTGGCCCGTTGATTCGTCCAGCCGCACCATGGCGAAGAAGTCGTTGTAGTTGTCGCCGTTGGGGGTGATGAAGTTGGGGGGCAGGAAATCGCGGCTGTCGTGTTCAACGTCTTTGATGGTGATGTCCACTGCCACCGTGTCGCCTTTGGTGTTGAAGCAGCGGTCGTCAGTCACGTTGAAGGTAAAGGTGTAGTGATTTTCGTAGACACCATCCAAAAAGATGTCACACTCGGGTTTCCAGGAAAAGGTGGTTTCGGCTGAGCCCCGTCCCGTGCCTTCGGCGAAGATGTAGCCGGTGGGGGGCACGTTGCCTTCCGCTTTGATCAGGTCGATGGTCAGCATATCGGGTTGTGGCGCATTGTCGGGGTCTGTGCCCACCAGGCCGAGCGTGATTTGCTGACCCAATTCCACGGTCATGGCGTTGTTCACAAACTGGATCTGTTGGTTCAGGTTGTTCACCAGCAAGGTGGGCTGGTTATTGTCGGGAGGCTCCACGATCACGCTCACGTCGAGCGTGTCGGCCTTGTAGAACCGGCATTTGTTGGCGTTGTCCACCACCAGGAATTCGAACAGGAACGTGTCTTTCACACCGAGGTTGATCTTATCGCAGAAGATATTCCATTTGAAGAGCGAGCTGATCTGCCCCCTGCCGTTGCTGCCGGGAAACTCGATGTTGTAGTCGGCCATATCAAAGCCCACCCCCTTCCCGCTCAGCACGATGAAGTCGTTGTCGCCATCCTTTCCGAACACATTGAACGACAGCGTCTCATTCACCTTTCGCGTCAGGCCCAGCACGCGTCGTTCGGCGGGGTTGGCGGTCAGGTCCGAGTCGATGATGGGATCCAGGTTGCCGGGCAGTTTCACTTTGAGGTTGAACACCCTTTTGTCGGGGTGGTTGAAATTGCAGTGGTCGAGGTCCTCCAGTGTGAACGTTATTTTAAAGTCGGTGCCATGGGTAAAATCATAGACGTCACAATGCGTGTCCCATTGCAATTGTGCCTGATATTCTCCGGCAACATTCTTCACCTGCACGACCTTCATGCCCACATCTTCGAGGCGAAAGTCTGCGATCACGCCGAACACGAGCATGTCACCATCCAGGTCAACACCATCGAGGTCCCACGTTCGCACATCACCTTCATTCACGGTCTCGGTCACGTCGGCGACAGGGACGACAAAATGCGCGTCGTTGTTTGCCGGCGGTTGAATATTGACGGTCACTTTCAGCGTGTCGCTCATGGGCAAACTGCAGGCGTCGTCGTAGGCAATGATCCCGATCTGGAAAGGTCCTTCCAGGTATGGGCATTCCGGGAAACAGATGCGGAATTGTTGTGTGCTGCCGTTTATCAGCGTCGCCTCTGTCGAAGCCGGCAATACGCCGCTCACGTCTTTGTCGAAGCCCAGCGCGATCGCCTGGATGTGGATTTTCTCTGTGAAGTTGTCCACCACATTCGAAGCATCCGGATCCGAAACCTCTACCATGATGCAACGGTCGGCATCGGCGGTGGTGTTGCTAAAGGTCACGTTCATCGTGTTGTCGTAGGCGAAGGTGGCGTCGGCCAGCTTCTTGCCCAGGATCTGGGGTGGTTCGTCGTGGGCGCATTGGTCGACCACCAGCAGTTGAAAATCGCGGCGCACTTCGCCGATCTTTTTGCCGTCGCGAAACTCTTCACACCTCACGGCAAACACAAAAAGTCCCTGCACGGTGGGCGTCACCGTCAGAAAACCTGAGCGGGTGATGCGCATGTCCGGGTTGCCCTTCATGATGTTGTTGATCCCAAACCCATCGCGGTATGACACCAGCGGATAGGGCGCAGGCTGCAGTGGTGGCACGGCGATGATCGAATGCGTGCTGAGGGGAGTCACCAGCGTATAGACCAGCGAGTCGCCGTCGTCGTCAATGCCGCCAAAGTTCACATAATATTTTCTGTAGGGACAAGCGTAGTCACTCAGGGGAGGAAAAAGGTGGGGTGACGAGTCGATGAACTTCTGGCCGTTCTTGGTCACGGCGGGGAACTCCAGGTAAAAAGTCTGTCCGGCCGCGTTGGAGCTAATGGCGGGGTCGTCGCTGAAAATATTAACAATAGCATAATTTCGGCAGCAGCGTTCCCAGGTGAGATAGTACCCAAAAGGACTGTCGTACCGGTCCGGCGAAAGCGTCACGGTGGTGGTATACACCAGCTTGGATGTCTGCAGGTCGGAGGTCGAGCACGACGGCTGTGTGTACAGCACCGGGGTTTCACTAAAGCCGCTAAAAAAGATGTTATCCATCAGGGCATTGTCGCTCTTCCGGTAGATGGCTGCCTCGATGTTGATGTCTTTGGCCCCGGGCGAGCCGTTGCGCTGGTCGAAATAGATGATGAGGTTCACCTGGTACAGGTTGTCATGGAGGTATTGGATCTCAAACTCACCCCCCACAATGTGCGAGGCCGCTGCTGGCAGCATGGCCAAAGCACCCAAAAGCAAGATCAATAGCCGTTTCATAGTCCCCTCAAAGAGATTAAATATAGGGATAAAGCCGACAGCAGAAAACCCCCTGATTTGCGTAATTTGACCACCCGATGAAAAAAGGAGACGTACTCGAGAATATTGTAGTCGAAACCATGGCCGCCGAAGGCAAATGTGTTTCCCGGATTGATGGATTGGTATTGTTTATGGAAGGCGGCGCCCCCGGCGACACCGTCGATGTGCAGCTCACCAAAATCAAAAGTTCATTTTTAGAGGGCCGGGTCACCACCGTCAAACAGCTGTCGCCCAGCCGAAGCCAGCCGTTTTGCACCCATTTTGGCCTCTGCGGGGGCTGTTCGTGGCAGCACATTGGCTATGATGCTCAATTAGTATATAAGCAAAAACAGGTGGCCGACAACCTGCAACGCCTGGGCGGCCTGGAGCTGCCTCCCCTCCAAACCATCGTGCCCTCGGCCAAAACACGGTTCTATCGCAACAAGCTGGACTACACTTTTTCCGCTCAACGCTGGCTCACGCGCGAGGAAATGGAGAAAAAGAAAGCGCTCGAAAACCCAGCAGAAGCCATGCCTCCCCAGCCGGCCCTGGGCTACCACATCCCACGCAAATACGACCTCGTTTTCGATGTCACCGAGTGCCACCTCCAGCCCGATCCCAGCAATGCCATCCGCCTGGCCGTGAAGGACGAGGCGCTCAAAGCCGGTATCGTCTTTTTCGACCTCCGCAAACAAGTGGGCTTCCTCCGCACCATCACCATCCGCACGGCCAACACCGGCGAGGTGATGATCATCCTGCAGGTGACCTACGACAAAATGGAATGGACAGAAAAAATCCTGCGCCGGCTCGAAAAGGATTTCCCCCAGATCACATCGTTCAACTATATCATCAACGGCAAAAAGAACGACACCTTCCACGACCTCGACATCATCTGCTGGAAGGGCAACCCCTACATCACCGAACAGATGCCCAAACCCGACGGCAGTGGCGTGCTTCAATTCCGGGTCGGTCCCAAGTCGTTTTATCAGACCAATTCAGATCAAGCCTATCAACTTTATAAATTGGCCTGGGAGATGGCCGAGCTCAAAGGCCACGAGCGCGTCTATGATTTGTATACGGGCACGGGAACCATCGCCAACTTCGTAGCTGCCCAGGCCCAGAAAGTGGTAGGGCTGGAATACGTTGCGGCCGCCATCGAAGATGCGAAGGTGAACTCGCGCATCAACAACATCACCAACACCGACTTCTACGCCGGCGACATCAAGGATCTGCTCGACGAATCCTTTCTTTCCCAACACGGCACCCCCGACACGATCATCACCGATCCGCCGCGCGCCGGCATGCACGAAGCCGTCTGCGGCATGATCCTCAAAGCCGCGCCCCAACGCATCGTCTATGTGAGCTGCAACCCCGCCACGCAAGCCCGCGACCTGAGCATCCTCGCCGACCAGTATGAAATTCTGAGGGTGCAGCCCGTAGATATGTTTCCGCATACGGTGCATGTGGAAAATATTGTTAGCCTCAGGAAAAAGTAATCGCACGCCATCGTCATGTACCTCCACCAGGCACAGCTTGAAAGAATTAAAATAAAATTAGAGGAAGCGAAACGGGTCGACTTCCAATGCAAAGTATTTGGAGCCAACCGACATAAATACAGACTCGGCAAAACCGCCAGTCTTCAGGCGGTGGAGCAATTTGAAAATCAATACTCCATTCAGCTCCCGGAATGCTACAAGGCGTTCATTCTCAACATTGGAAATGGCGGTGAGTCCTACGCTAATTCTGCAGCAGGACCATTCTATGGAATCTATCCTTTAGGGAAAAATGTGAACGAGTTGATCTTTTCTGAAACTGAAAAGTATATCCATCAGCCACCGGTCATCTTCCCCGACATGTCCGATGAATACTGGAAAATGCTTAACCAATCTATTGAGGAGAACGAGAGTATGACCGATGAAGCGTATGAAACGGAAATCGGAAAGATCTTCGGAGGACTCCTGCCGATAGGCTCGCAAGGGTGTACGTACATTCACGCCATCGTCGTCAATGGAATACATAAAGGCCGAGTGGTGAATCTCGATCTGGACAGACAAAAGCCACGCTTCACGTTCGAATCTAATTTTCTGGACTGGTACGAACGATGGCTGGACGAAGTCATCTCGGGGCAGCTTATCACGAAGTCGCCAAGCTGGTTCGGCTACGCCATGAGAGGTGAAGACAACAAGTTACCAAAGACAAAATAGTCGCGGAAATAAAAAGTATTGGCGGCCCCCTCGTACCTCGGGCCGGGCTATCCATTCCAAGTCCGGCCACGCCCAAGTCCTACACACTTCGGGCTTTCCATTTCTATCCCTGGCCGGGCACTTTTGATGAGCCTGATAAAAATATCATGCACGGCTCATAAAAGTATCTAGGCAAGTGATACCGTTATGAAGAGTAGTGACGAAAATATCGTGATCTCCGATGAGCATCACGGCCGAAGTCAGGGCTAAAGCCCGTGATTTAGATATGGCTTGTGTACCCCGGACTAAAGTCCGGGGTTATTCATATTTCCCTTCGAAGGATATGTACATGGACAAGGGCTAAAAGCCGGGGTTATTGATTCGTTTTTTCAATTTCCCTGCTTACTTAAGAGTGATGCGTCTACCAGTCAAATTTCTGTTCGCTCAGAACGAGGCCCTTCATTAGTCGAGTAAGACGGAGGTTTTCAATAATCCAATTCAAATGAAATCTGATCAACCCGGCTCAATGCATCTGAATAACCCTGGCCTTTAGGCCAGGGTTAACAACAACTCATCACTAGGGCTTTAGCCCTGACCTCGCCGCTAGAATGCCCGACGCGGCTATCAATAATCATGAAGCTATCGCGATGATTAATTTGTCTGCTCCACTGCCCTGGGAATGAACGTGCTTGCCACCTTATTATCCACCGGCTTCAGCGTTCTCAAAAAAGCATAGATCGCTTTCAGGTCCTGCTCCGACATGTTCGCATACGCCTCCCACGGCATGTGACTCCCTTCCGGTCCCTTTCCCAACTTAAACCGCTGCACGAACTGCTCCGGCGTCCACGTATAGATGCGGCCTGTCGTGGCATGAGGGGTGAGGTTGGGGGTGATGAAGGTACCCGTTTCTGTTTCCATTGGACTGCCACCGGCAAACGGCTCCCCTACAAAATTGCCCGTCTCATCGCGCTTCGTATGACACGCGCGGCAATTTGCCATGGCCTGCACCAGGTACTCGCCATAGACCGACGACGAATCATGTGCCACCGCAGGCAGCACATCGGGCTTCAGGTTGGGTTCGAGCAAGAACCGCGAGATCAATTTTCCCAACAGGTTCAGGTCGCGTTCGGGCACTTCATTTTTCACGGGGGGGGTCGACCGCAGGTAAGAGATCACCGCCGTCAGGTCCTCGTCGTTCATCGACTGAAACATCATGAAGGGGGCCAGGGCGTGGTCGTTGTGGTTCACGCCATAGCGGATCGCCCGGGCTACCTGCTCGTCGCTGAGCCGCCCGAGGCCCGTTTCCTTGTCGGGTGTGATGTTGGGGGTATAGAAGGTTGCCACCGGCGTCTTAAACTCCACGCCCCCGCTCATCGGCGTGCTGCCGGGGTCGTTGCCTTGGCGGGCAATGGCCTCCTTGCTGGCGTGGCACGTCCAGCAGTGGGCCGGGCCTTTCACAATATACCGGCCACGGGCAATCACGGCCGTATCCCGGCTTGCCGTGATGCCGGTGGGTGGCGCCTGGAAGGTGCGTTTGTAGCTAACCTCGATATAGACAACAAATACCAGGACGATGGCCACCAGGAAGCCCACGATCTTGCCGGTGATCTTCAGAAATCGTTTCATGTTCTTTTTTCTTTTTAGGTATGAACACGAAACCATAGGCCACCCCAATCCGTGTAATTTGCGACAATCCAAAACCCCCTCACGCCAATGTACTCCGTCCAAGTATCCATCATGCGCGACCTCATCTATGGAGCGGTCGCCCATGGTGCCAGCCTCCAGGCCCTCTGCCAGCGCATGGGCATCGACGCCCACCTGCTCACCGACGCCGAGAAACACATGGACTGGGAAGCCGCCGCCGACTTCTGGGTACCCGCCGTGGAAATGACGGGCGACGAGCAACTGGGCCTCCACATCGGCCAGCACATTGGCGCGTCCGCCTTCGGCATGTTGGGCTATCTCTCCCAAAGCTGCCGGACGCTCGAGGATGCCTTCAACACCATCATCAAGTTCAACGCGACCATCAGCTCTGTTTTCAAATACAAACTCGAGTTCAGCGAGGGCCTGGTGCACGTCGGCTTTGAGCCGCTGCCGCTCTATGAAAAGAAATATCCGGAGAGCGCGCGCCAGGCCGTAGACGTTTCTGCTGCGTCATTCGCCATGCAAATGGCCCGGCTCACCGGCAAAAGTTTGCGACCCGTCTACGTGGAGTTCACGTACTCCAAGCGCGCGCCGCAGGAATACGAACGGGTGTTTCATGCACCTGTAAAATTCAATGCCCAGCGCAATGCCGTCACCATCACCCGCGAACAATACGTCACGCCCATCCTCAGCTACGACAAGTCGTTGTTCGCGCTCTTCAGCGCCATGCTGGTAAAAAAACAAAATGCGTTGTCGAACGAGAACACGCTGCCCGAAAAGATCCGCAGCCTCCTCCTCTTCGACTTCAATGGACAGGTGCCCGCGCTGGAGATCATGGCCTCACATCTTTCCATGACACCGCGCACCCTGCAGCGCAAACTCACCGACGAAGGCACTTCCTATCGCGCCCTCTCGCATCAACTGCGCAAAGAGCTGGCCACCGAAATGCTGAACACCAACCTGAAGAAACAGGAGATCGCCTCCCTCCTTGGCTACACCGACGATAGCACCTTGCGCCGCCAGGTCAAAGCGTGGGATCTTGCCCCTGGCCCGCGAGCGTAAAGCCCGGCCCCCTACCCCTTTTCTTTTTCCTTCTTTTGCAGTGCTTACTATCGTTAGTCGGCTGTAATTTTTTTTACATGCCACTTCACGCGGGGCGTGCAAAGGTTTACTTTTAGACTTTGAAAATTTTTTGATTTGTTTTTATGCGACAAAAATTATTGAGCGAAGGCGCCAAAGAACTGAGCTACGAGATCCGCGAGATCGTGAAGAAGGCCGACGTGTTGAAGAAGCTGGGCGTCACCATCTCGTGGGAGAACATCGGCGACCCCATCCAGAAACATCACAAGCTCCCGCAGTGGATCAAGGACATCATCTCCGACCTGATGAAACAGGACGATACCTACAGCTATTGTCCATCCAAAGGCATGCTGGAAACGCGCGAGTTCCTGGCGCGTCAAACCAACGCCATGAACGGCGTGCAGATCACCGCCGAAGACATCTGTTTTTTCAACGGCCTGGGCGACGCCATCTCCAAAGCGTATCAATTCATTTCGCGCACCTCGCGCGTCATCGGCCCCACACCGGCATACTCCACCCACAGCAGCGCGGAAGCAGCCCACGCCGCACACGAGCCGCTTACCTACAAGCTGGATCCCAACAACAAATGGTATCCCGATCTCGACGATCTCTACAACAAGGTGAAGTACAACCCCAACGTGGTGGGTATCCTCATCATCAACCCCGACAACCCCACGGGCATGGTCTATCCGCTGGAGATCCTCCAGCGCATTGTGGCCATCGCCAAGGAGTTCAACCTCTTTTTGCTGGCCGACGAGATCTATATCAACATCACCTACAACGGCGCCCGCGCCCACGCCCTGGCCGAGATCATCGGCGACGTGCCCGGGATCTCCATGAAAGGCATCTCGAAGGAGTTGCCCTGGCCCGGTTCGCGCTGCGGCTGGATGGAATACTACAACCGCGACAAAGACGAAGACTTCAACCGCTTCTGCCAGGCGCTCGACAACGCCAAGATGATCGAGGTGTGTTCGACCAAGCTCCCGCAGCTGGCCATCCCCAAGATCTTTGGCGACCCGCGCTTCAAAGGGTATCGCGAGCAAACCAACGCCAACATCGGCCGCCGCAGCAAGATCATCTCCGACATCCTGCGCACCGTGCCACAGCTCACCTTCAACGAAACGTTTGGTGCCTTCTACAACACCATCATTTTCCGCGAAGGCAGCCTCAAGCCCACGCAGTCGCTCGCCATCAGCAATCCCCAGATCAAAGCGCTGGTGGAAGGCTGGGTGAACAATGCCGACGGCACACCGAGCAAGGACATCGCGCTGGATAAACGATTCGTCTATTATCTGCTGGCTGCGAAAGGGGTTTGCGTCGTGCCTATTTCATCGTTCTGTTCCGAACTGCAGGGGTTCCGCGTAACGCTGCTGGAAGAAGACGAGGATATGCTCGTCAAAACTTTCACGAGCATCCGGGATGCGATTGTGGAGTACTTGAGGTAGCGCGACGCCATAGCGTGACTCCTAACACCAGGGGCAAAAGGAATATTCATTTGTCCCTGGTGCTATGCGGTTGTTTATTTCAAACGCACAACTTGGATGCGCGCCATTCACGTGCCCCATTCGCAGGTTTGAATCGTGCCGGACGAATAACGACATCATTGACGTATAACGCCCTGGTAGGGTCGGGCAAGTATTAAAATTGCCAAAAAATGGAAATAGAACCCCTTTCAGCGGACAACATCAAACCGTTCATTGAACTTGTCCTGGAGTTATGGACGGATTGTACATTTGACGAAGAGTACGAAAATTATAAAAACCTGTTGGACGCGAAGAATGAAATTTGTTATCTCATCAAGCAACAAGAAATCTACATAGGCTTTGTCCATGTGGCCGTGCGAAACGACTATGTTGAAGGAGCGACCAAATTACCCGTTGCCTATCTGGAAGCCTTATATGTAAAACCAAATTACCAAAACCTGGGCGTCGGCAAAAAATTAGTGGAAGTTGGAGAAAATTGGAGCAGGCAAAAAGGCTGCGGACAACTGGCCTCCGACACTGAACTGAGCAATTCAAAAAGTATCGACTTTCACAAGAAAATTGGATTTGAAGAAGCAAATCGCATCGTTTGTTTTATAAAAGATCTCTGATCGAAATGTCCCGCACCATAAATCAATAAGAAATGCCAGCAAATCACAAACGTCTGTCCGCCTATACTTTTTCGCTGGCAGGAAGTTTAACATGGATGGTGTAGTCCAAATGATGGGAAAAAAAATTAACCTCTTCTACGTAGCAACCACGGGGATCTTATCCTATATGATTGCCGACATCCTGCACGAAGTGGTTGGGCACGGCGTCACTTGCATAATCATTGGAAATAAAGTTGAGCTTTTGACTTCCGTCTACTTTAAAAGCAGTCCCGGAAACGCCGCGGTTGATATTGGCGGACCCTTTGCGAATTTGATTTTCGGATGCCTGACTTTTTACGTTCTAAGAAAGACATCCTTTGCCCGGTTACTCTTATTCCAGGTGGCGGCGTATAACTTATTTTGGTTTTCCGGGACAATTTTACATTCAGCAATAAGCAATGGCGATTGGACATTCGCCATCAATGAGATCATTGCAGAACCCTTTGGGAAACTTTTATTGATCATTTCTGGGATTTTGTCTTACATCCTGGTCATACGTTATTTGAATACCTATTTAGACGCCGCGCTAAAGAACAACCAGGGCGAACCTTTAGCGAAACAAGATATTTTCGTTTCATTTCTCTTCGCTGCTGCGGCTGCTTTACTAGCAGGCCTACTCTTTAAACCGGACAGACTACAGGCTGCTATGGAAGGGTTACTTGAGATGGCAGCGTCTTTGCCAATCTTATTTCTAAAATTCAGAGAGAACTCGTTTGCTGAAAATCACAATTTCAGCCGCCTTCGTTTTTTTGGTCTTATAGTTTGTGTTTTATACCTATTTTTTTGTCTCACACTTGGACAAGGAATATCGTAGGAGAACATACAGGCACTTCTCGGCAGACGTGCCCACGCCTGGCCGGCATCTCTATTGAAAGGCATTCGTTTACGAGGGGCACGATTGTGAAAAGTACTGGCTCGATGCGAATTTACAAGCGATGACAATCTGTAAAGTATGTAACTTTTTTTTGTTCTGTTATAACGCCTCGCCGCCCGTTTGTCCTCAACTTTATGCTTGACGAGTCTCAACCTCTTTTAAGCGTAAATAAATGAGCACCGTCGCCAGATCTTCAAACATTGCTAGCCCATGACAGACGAAATAAGAACTCGAAAAATCAATTTTGTCGACGCCGTGACCACGCCAGGCGCCGGGCACAAGTTGATCCGCGCAGCAAAAAACCTGCGCGAGATATATGGTGCTTTGTCGGGTGATGAACAAGGTGTTCTGCTGGAATGGGTGAGACTGACTTCGAATTTAGACACGTTCATTTCCGGCGAAGACCGTGATTATTACACTCCCGTGGCGGTGCCGAAGAAGGGACTGCGACGCGCTAACCTGGAGCACCTGCAAAGATACACCAGCGAGGAAACCGCCGACCTCGACGGGGCGGATGAAGGTGATGACGAATACACGTTCAACATTTGGAAATCGGAGTGGCGATACGTCGAAAATTTTTTGAAACAGTTTGAGATTCGGTACAGGGTGTTGCCCCTTCAATAATACGTTTCACTCATCAGCCCAGTGGATCATCCATCTGCCGGTACAACAAAACAAGCTTATCGAATTGCTTCATCACCGTGGGCGCAATATTTTCTGTGCTGATGTCCGGATCGCCTGGCGAATAATTCTTCCCGATCTTAAATGTGAAGTATCGCCCGTCGTCGCCCTTTGTAAATTCCCAAAGCGCATCCTCGTTGGGGAATGTTTCAAGGGGTCTTACATCGCCAGCGACCTCCATCCAATATCCGGCACCGAGCGCGGATAGTAGTTTGAAAAAATTTCCCCGGTAAGTCGCGTCCTTCATTTGATCGCGAAAATGTCGCCGAGCCTCAACACCTTGCTTCAATGGCGACGACACCAGCCACACGCCAACATCCTTCTGACGCAGGATGACCTGCAGTTGCAAAAGCTCGTGATCGTTGCCATCGCCATAGGCAAACCATTGGGAGCGCAGCCTGCCTTCGGGATGCTGATGAGGATCGAGACTGCTGATCTGTTTTGGCTCCGTTTCGACCTGGAGCTTTAATCCGGCCACATGATTTTTGATGAGTTCGTGCAAGTGCAGAAGCTTGTTGGAAACAACAAGGCGTTCGGCCTGCATTTCGTCGGTTTGGACCGAGGCTTTATCGCTGGCAAAGACGAGATAGTCTTCCTTTTTAAAATATTGCAATTTGAAACGAATGCTGTCCCACTGAAACGCGTGACTGGCCAGCTCCATAAATTGTTTCTTCTCCTGGCGCGAAACGATGTCGCGTTGCTTCATGGCGGGGTATGCCCATTCATATTCCTGGATGATCCTTTCCGTCAGCGGCTCAGCAAATTCATAGTAGCCGATAAACCACGATTTCAGATTTTCGATCTCTTTGGGATCGGTGATCTTATAAAACACCTCCTCATGATCTTTCAGACCCTCCAACGTGAAACTCCCCGAGCCCACAAAGGCAATCGCCTTACGATAGGGCATATCGAAAATATACACGTTCGGATGAAAGAAATTCCGTCCATAGATCCGCGCCGCCACCCGATCGGGGAACTGCGCCCAGATGCGCCGCAGCACATTCGGCGACGTCAGCACATCCAACCCCGTCACCAGCTCTACCTTGCATTTTACGGACAGCCTCCCAACCACAAAATCAAAAGCAGGCTCCGAAATCCCCGCCGTAGCCACGTACACATGTTCCGCCTGACTGAGGATCTTCTCATTAATCAGCGGCGCAGCAAGTTTCTTTATCAACATAGAATTTTTCCAAAGAGATTATTTATCACACGATTCTCAAATCACACACCAGCACAACAACCGATGAGTTCCCCGCAAATGTAACAAAGCAACTCCCACCCATCCTTCCGAGGAAAAAATATTTAAACCCAAAACACCTCCCCAAAAACCCAAGGCTATAACCTGGACCCACGCATTAGATATTTGCTACAGGGATATCGCCCCTGACTCCTGGCTCCTGGATTCTGCCTCCTGAACCCTGCTCCCCTCCGAGCAAATTTGTTCGAATGCGAACAACTCCTCAACCATCCCCCACTCAAATTCCCCCAATAAGCCACTTTTTCCATTTGGCATAATTATTAATACTACGAATAGGAATTTATTTTCAGCACGTCACATGAAATCATGAACCAAGGGTCAGGCCTTCCAGTATGAAAACACAACCCCCGGCGCCGCCAAAGCTGTTTCATCGTTTCTTTCGATGGTTCTGCCACCCTGCGTTAAAAAAATACATTGAAGGAGACCTGCTGGAATTATATGACGAACGAATAAAAACGGGAGGAAAAAGAACGGCCGATGTCCGGTTCATCATCGATGTGCTCCTGCTGCTCAGACCAAGCATTATCCGCCCGGCAAACGACACACAACCCGCAAACCACTACGCTATGTTCAAAAGTTATTTCAAGATCGGCTGGAGAACCCTTTTAAAAAATAAAGGTTATTCTCTCATCAACATTGGCGGCCTCACCACGGGGATGGCCGTCGCCATCCTCATCGGTCTTTGGGTCTTTGATGAGTTGTCGTATGACACAAATTTTACCCACTACGATCGCATCGCCCGCGTGATCCAGAACCAGACCTTTGATGGACGGGTGGAGACCTGGTTTAACGAGGCTATGCAACTGGGGCCTGAACTGCGGACCACGTACGGCAACAATTTCGACCATGTGATTGTCGGCACTTTCCCGGGAGGCCATAAGCTCTCCTACAACGAAAAGAACGTGACAAAATCCGGCAGCTTCATGGAACCCGGCCTGGCCGAAATGCTGACGCTGAAAATGTTGAGTGGAACGTCGCCGGGGCCGAAGGACTTGAATACGATCTTACTTTCCCAATCCACGGCAAAAGCGCTTTTCGGTGACGACGATCCCATCGAGAAGACCCTCCAGGTCGATAACCGGTACGACGTAAAAGTAGCCGGCGTCTACGAAGACCTGCCCGACAACTCCTCCTTTTCCGATTTGCACGTCATCCTGCCGTGGGCATTGATTGCCGGAGACCTGGAGCAACAACAGGTGGGATGGGGTAACAGTTGGTTTCAGTGCCTTGTACAAGTTGCTGAGGGGGCCGACATGAAGGATGTGTCGGCAAAGATCAAGGATGCCAAAATGAAAAGAGTGATGGCGACCGACAGCAAAAAATATAAACCCGAACTTTTTCTTCACCCCATGAACCAATGGCGTTTGCATTCCGAATTTAAGGATGGCGTATCGGTTGGCGGCGCTATTCAATCCGTTTGGATGATGGGGATCATCGGTGGCTTTGTTTTGTTTCTGGCCTGTATCAATTTCATGAACCTGAGTACGGCGCGATCTGAAAAACGGGCAAAAGAAGTGGGCATCCGGAAAACCATCGGCTCGGTTCGCGCGCAGTTGATCAACCAGTTCTTCACGGAATCGCTATTGGTCGCCATGATCGCCTTTGCCCTTTCGTTGCTGGTGGTCCAACTTGCCCTCCCCTGGTTCAATGAGGTGTCTGGCAAACGCATCAGCATCCTCTGGGGCGCTCCCTGGTTTTGGATGGCGTGTGGCACCTTTGCTGTGGTCACGGGATTGATTGCAGGAAGTTATCCGGCGCTGTATCTGTCCGCCTTTCAGCCGATCAAGGTTTTGAAGGGCACCTTTAGCGCTGGTCGTTTTTCAACGGTACCCCGTAAGGTCCTGGTGGTCGTGCAGTTCACCGTGTCGGTCACGCTCGTCATTGGCACGCTCATCATCTTCCGCCAGATCCAATATGCTCAAAACCGACCGATCGGGTACTCGATCAACGGCTGCGTTTCTGTCCCCATCAAAACGGATGAGATCATGAAACGCTTTGACGTCTTGCGCAACGAGCTGTTGCAAACCGGGGCGGTGGAGGAAATAGCCGCATCGGAAAGCTCCGTAACCTCTACCTACACCACCAACAGCGGCTTCGAATGGCAAGGAAAGAACCCGGACGTGTCGGAAGAGTTTGTCACGGTCGGCATTACGCACGATTTCGGGAAGACCATCGGGTGGCAAATAAAAAATGGAAGAGATCTTTCAAAAGACTTTGCCAGTGATTCATCCGGGTTCATTGTGAACGAAGCCACTGCGGATTACCTGGGGTTTGAAAATCCGGTGGGCCAGGTGATCAAGTGGAGTAACAATGGCGAATGGAAAATTCTGGGCGTGGTCAAAAATATGGTGACGCGATCGCCGTATGAGCCGGTCAGGCCGATGCTTTTCTTTTTGAAATCAAACCGACTTTCTTTCATCCACTACAATATCGTCACGATCAAAATAAATCCGCTTGTCAGTGCCAAAGAGGCCATCGCGAAGATCGAACCTATATTTAAAAAATATGATCCGGCCAATGCCTTTGAATACACATTCGCTGACCAGGAATTTGGGAAAAAATTTGACGCCGAGAAACGCATTGGTCAGTTGGCCTTTGTCTTTGCCGCGCTCGCCATCTTCATCAGCTGTCTGGGCCTTTTAGGACTGGCATCCTTCGTTGCCGAACAGCGCACCAAAGAAATCGGCATCCGCAAAGTGTTGGGCGCTTCGGTGTCGGAGTTGTGGACGTTGCTGTCAAAAGATTTTGTGGCATTGGTCATCATCTCTTGCGTTGTGGCATCGCCGGTGTCATTCTACTTTATGAATAACTGGTTAGCCCAATACTACTACAGGATCACCATATCGTGGCAAGTCTTTGCCATCGCCAGTGTGGGCGCACTGCTGATCACGCTGTTGACCGTAAGTTTCCAGTCGATCAAAGCGGCGCTTGCCAATCCGGTGAACAGTTTACGGTCCGAATAGATCCAATTCCTCCCAGCACCAGCGTTTCCGTTGACATCAACTAAAAAGGCCCTGATATCCAGGGCCTTTTTAGTTGCAGGAATCGATTTAGTTTCAACATCCTATCTTAGTTGCTCTATCACTTTAGCGTCGACCCAATAAATATCTTTGCTCCGCGTATAAAACAAATACTTGCTATCCTTGGTCACAAAAGGACACAACTCGTTCCCTCCGGTGTTTAGTGCGCCTCCCATATTCTTGGCTTCGGTCCAACTGCCATCTGTGTTTTTGAAACTGACGTACAGATCGCCGCTGCCATATCCACCGGGTCTGTCCGCACAGAAGATCAGATACGATTCATCGGGCGCGACGAAGACATCCGCTTCGTAAGCCAACGTATTGACCCGGTCGCTTTGCCTCACCGCGTCCTGAAAGCCCGCTTTGGTCGCTTTGGCTGAAAAGATATCAAAGTTATTATTTTCGCCACCCTTGCCATTGGAAGCATAGTACATCGTTCCGGACTTCGTCAACGAAACGTAATATTCATTCTGATCCGAGTTGATCGCCGGGCCTGCATTCTTTGGCGCGGACCAACCGTTCCCCATTTTTTCAATATACCAGATATCATAATCCTTCTTATCGCCTTGACCATCCAAGGGTCGGTCGGAAATGAAATAGAGTTTTTTATCATCGGGCGACAGGAAGGGATCGTTGTGACTGTATTTGTCGCTGGTGATCACTGTTTTTGGCTTCGACCACGTGTCGCCTGTGCGCACGATGGAGCGAATCTCTGCAATGGGGCCTACATTCACGGCGTAGTAAAATTCATTCCCGCTATTCGAAAACACCGACCCGAATTCGTAGTCGGCCTTGAGCGAAACAACATCCGGGGCAAAAATTTTGGGTGTCATGTCCGGGGGCACCTGGTTTAAATATTGGGCGGTGTTTTTTGGTGTGGATTGAGATACCGATTGGAGGACCGGGAAGATCAGAAGAACAATAAAAATTGGTCGCATGGGTTTGGGGGTTATTTTCAGGGCTTTCAATTCAATCGCTATGCCAATCAAAAAATGTTAAACTGCGCCGTTTGGCATATCTAGAGTTTACGGCCCTGTTCGTATTCGGGATTAAGTGGACTATTTCGGTCCATTCAAGTTGCCGCGAACGATTGCCGTGTCGCGACCCTGACAATGTCGCCTTTAACAAGTTCATTTTATCCATGGAATCTCTTTTAGGCTTTGGCGATGGAACGAATAGCCTCTGTTTCATGTCTTCCTGTTGACGATTTTCATAGACCTTTCGTAAAAACCAAAAAAATGACCGAAGTATTTCATAGCGGGGAACTGCAGGTCCAACACGCCCTTGGGGCCTCGGAGGCGGCAGAATCCCTTCGGGGAATGATCGCGGATAAATTACCTCCCGTCGCCATGCGTTTCCTCCCTGCGTTTGAATTTGTCGTAGCCACGTCCATCGATGGTCAGGGGCAGGTTTGGACGTCGCTCCTTACGGGTCCAAAGGGTTTCGTAACAGTCCGCACGCCAACGAACATTTTACTTTCCATAGACGAAGAGAAAACCTTCCTTGCCAATATCGAAGAAAACGACAACGTAGGTTTGTTGTTCATAAACCTACAGGCCAGAGCGCGTCTCCGGATAAATGGGAAAATCCAAAAAACACCAACGGGGTTTCAACTCGACATCGCGCAAAGCTATTTCAATTGCCCAAAGTATATTCAATCGCGAACGCCGATACGATCGCAAGATCATGCCATCCACAGCACGCCGGGAATTTCGTCCCTGAATCCCGAACATCTTGAAATTATCAGCGGCGCCGACACCTTTTTCATTTCAACCTATGCGCCTGGGCAAGGTGCCGACTGTTCTCATCGTGGTGGCATGCCGGGGTTTGTTGAAATCGTCAACAGCAAAAAAATACGATGGCCAGATTACCCGGGCAACAATTTGTATAACACGCTCGGAAATCTACAGGTCAACCCGCACTGCGGGTTATTGTTTATTGATTTTACAGGCAATAGAATTCTCCAATTAACCGGCCTGGCAAAACTGGTTATCGATGGCGATCAACACCATGTTGAATTCGACCTGATCACGATGAACGATATTTCAGACGCCACCCCCTTTCACTGGAAATTTCTCAACTATTCACCATTTAATCCCTGATGACGGTTTAGAATTTAACCTTTCGTATCATGAGGCCACAAGAACCAAAAAAAGATGAAACACCACCGGATGATCTCCCGTTCGTAAACGATGAGTGTGGAGATTATATGTGGGAAGAAGCGCTGAAGAAATTCGAGGAGAACGAAAAGAAAAAAGCGGCGAATGAGGAGGCAAAGCACGAAAAGCCTCGAGAACAAGATCCGCCAAAGGCGTAAAACAACCTCTTCCGGGAGGATAAAAAAGTATGGTATACTTTCACAAAATGATGCGATCTCCCGTGGGTGAATTAAAACTCATCGCCAGCGACAGAGGTCTGACCGCCGTACTTTGGGATTATGGTGAGTCCGATCACACACCCGTGGTCGCCACCAGCATCGAAAGCAACGATCATCCCATACTCCTGGAAGCTGAAAAACAACTCACGGAATACTTCGAAAAAAAGAGGACCACCTTCACCCTCGAACTGGATTTCATCGGAACAGAATTCCAAAAAAAGGTCTGGCACGCCATGCTGACAATTCCCTTTGGCGAGACCCGAACATACGGACAGATCGCAAAACAAATCGGCATCCCCGATGCCGTACGGGCGGTTGGCGGCGCGGCAAACAAAAACCCGATCCCCATCATTGCGCCCTGCCACCGGGTGATCGGCGCCTCCGGCAAGTTGGTTGGATTTGGTGGTGGACTTCAGAACAAGTCGATCTTATTGCAATTGGAGGACTCCAGAAGAAATCCAACGCTCTGGTGAATCCCGTCGGGCTGGCATCCCTCCCGTATTTTTTGTTTTATTGACTTCATCGACACCCTCACATGACGACGTTTTCCTCCGAGAATTTTCACACCATCTGCGACACACTGGCCACAAACGACAAAGACCTGACATCGGTCATTGCCACCTATGGCTATCCGCCGATGTGGACCCGGCCCAATACATTCGAAAGCCTGGTACACATCATCCTGGAACAACAAGTCTCGTTGGCTTCGGCGTTGGCGACGTTGAATAAGTTGCGTGAGCGAATAAAAACGATAACGCCCGAAGGAGTTTTAACATTAAGCGACGAAGAATTAAAGGCGTGTTATTTCAGTCGTCAAAAAACAGCGTATGTGCGCTATCTTGCCGACGCAATTTTGAAGGGGAGTATCGATTTATCTTCAATAGCAAACCTCCCGAACGATGACGTGCGCTCGACGTTAAGTCAACTGAAAGGTGTGGGCAACTGGACCATCGATGTTTACCTGATGTTTGTCTTGCAACGCGTGGATGTATTTCCCATTGGAGATCTGGCCGCCGTGAATGCGTTAAAACAATTAAAAAAATTACCCGCCGATACCTCCCGCGAGGCCCTTTTGGAGATTGCGCTGAACTGGCAACCGTATCGAACTGTAGCGACGATGTTGTTGTGGCATTTTTATTTATCACGCCGCGCAAAGAAATAGCGAAGGCCAGATTTTTTCATAGAAAACAGGTTCAAAAGCACCTCAAAACAGGGAGGCATAGAATCGCTTTTCAGTGAAACTTTTTCAAACACAACGCCACTTCAAAACAACAAAAAATCACCTCTTCCGTACTTCAAAAAACAACGGTTTCCACAGGCAAAAAACAGCGGTTAACTAACACCCGTACGGAGTAGCTAACATTCGTTATTGACGAAATTTCAAATATTTTCGGCAAATCACTTGAACCTTAGTTGATAATTTGTGACCATTGTACTCGCACAGAATTATATGTCGAATTCAACAACAATATCAGAACGCAGCATGAGCCTTTCCAGGTCCATGGCTTCCCTGTTTTTGTTGCTCCTAATCGTCGTGATCGTGGTCAAACCCGCAGGGGCGATGGTGATATAGCATAACGAACTAAAAACTCACGAACCGCCCCGATAGCCTCGGGGCGGTTTTGTTTTATACAGGCTAAAACAAACTAACAATTGTTATATGTATTACACGAAAGACACGATCCTTTTCTTGAATGGTAAGTTCATAAAAGCGGTTGATGCTCACACCGACCTCTACAGCCAAACGCTGCATTACGGCTTCGGTGCATTCGAGGGCATCCGTGCTTACCAGTCATTGAACGGCGTCAAGATCTTTAAGGCCTTCGAGCACTTCGAACGCCTGCGCAAAAGCTGCGCGCTCGTGGGCATCCCCTTTCAGTACGAAACCGAAGAACTGGTTCAAATCGCTTACCAACTCCTCGAAAGAAACAACCTCTCCGACAGCTACATCCGCCCCCTCGTGTATTGCGGGCCCAACATGACCCTCACCCAGCCCCAGGATGTGTTCCTGATGATGTGTGCCTGGGAATGGGATAAATACCATGGCGACAAGCTGCTCAAGCTTTGTGTTTCCTCCTACCAGCGCCCGAACCCCAACTCCCTGAAAATGGAAGCCAAGGTGACCGGCCACTACGTGAACTCGATCCTCGCCACCAGCGAAGCTAAAGTACGCGGCTACGACGAAGCCCTCATGCTCGACATGAACGGCAACGTGGCCGAAGCGCCCGGCGCAAACTTCTTCCTGGAAAAGAACGGCGTATTGTATACCCCTCCCGTGGGACACATCCTGCCCGGCATCACACGGCAAACCGTGCTCAACATCTGCCGCGAACTGGACATCCCCGTGAAGGAAAGAAATATCAGCCCCGAAGAACTGGAAAGCGCCGACAGCGCCTTCCTCTGCGGCACCGCTGCGGAGATCGCCGGCATCGAATCCATCGACGCCAAGCCGTTCCGCAAAGAATGGTATGAAAGCCTCGGCGCCACCGTGCAGGAGGCCTACAAATGCCAAGTGTTGGAGAAGTCCTTCAGCTACGTCATCATCTAACTACAACCAGATAGATGTTCGGGGAGGTGAAGTTGTCCCCACCGATAACTTCACTCGACCCGTTTTAAAAAGATTTTTACGATTAAACGCCGATACATTTTGGAACTGAATAAGTATAGCAAGACCCTCACACAAGATCCCACACTGCCCGCGGCGCAAGCCATGCTGTATGGGATCGGATTGACGGAAGAAGATTTGAAGAAGGCCCAGGTGGGCATTGTGAGCACGGGCTATGACGGCAACACCTGCAACATGCACCTCAACAAGCTGGCCGAAGAAGTGAAGACCGCCGTGTGGAGCAGAGACCTGGTGGGCCTCATCTTCCACACCATCGGCGTGAGCGATGGCATGAGCAACGGCACCGAAGGTATGCGCTATTCGCTGGTGAGCCGCGAAGTGATTGCCGACTCGATCGAAACGGTATGCGGCGCACAGTACTACGACGGCCTCATCGCCGTTCCGGGCTGCGACAAAAACATGCCGGGCGCATTGATGGCCATGGCCCGTTTGAACCGTCCCTCCATCATGGTCTATGGGGGCACCATCGCCGGCGGCCACTGGAAAGGACAACAACTGAACATCATCTCCGCTTTCGAAGCCTTGGGCCAGAAGATGGCGGGTACCATAACCCCGGAAGATTTCAAGGGCATCATCCAAAACTCTTGCCCCGGTGCAGGAGCGTGTGGCGGCATGTACACCGCCAACACCATGGCATCGGCCATCGAAGCGATGGGAATGTCGTTGCCGTTCTCGGCGTCGAACCCCGCCCTCAGCAAAGAGAAATCGGCAGAGTGCATCGAGGCCGCCAAGGCCATCCGCCTGCTGCTGGAGCGCGACCTGAAGCCGCGCGACATCATGACCAAGAAGGCTTTTGAAAACGCCATCACCGTAGTCATGGTTTTGGGTGGATCCACCAACGCCGTGTTGCACCTCATCGCCATGGCCAAGTGTGCCGGGGTGTCGATCACGCAGGAAGACTTTCAGCGCATCAGCGACAAAACACCGCTCATCGCCGACCTCAAGCCCAGCGGAAAATATTTGATGGAAGACCTCCACAAGATCGGTGGCGTTCCCGCCGTGATGAAATATTTGCTGAAGAACGGATACCTCCACGGCGATTGCATCACCGTGACGGGAAAGACGGTAAAAGAAAACCTGGAAAGCATACCCGACCTGGATTTCACAAAACAGGATATCATTTTGCCCTTTGAAAAAGCCATCAAGGCCACCGGCCACCTCCAGATCCTTTACGGAAACCTGGCAGCCAAAGGATCGGTAGCCAAGATCACCGGCAAAGAAGGCGATCGCTTCAAAGGACCCGCCCGCGTATTCAACGGCGAGTTTGCTTTGGTGGATGGCATCCAGAGTGGTAAGGTAAAACCCGGCGACGTGGTGGTGATCCGCTACGTGGGCCCCAAAGGCGCACCCGGCATGCCGGAAATGCTCAAGCCCACTTCCGCCATCATGGGCGTGGGTCTGGGCAAGAGCGTGGCCCTGATCACCGACGGAAGATTTTCCGGCGGCTCGCACGGCCTCCTCATCGGGCACATCACCCCCGAAGCGTATGAAGGCGGTGTGATCGCCCTCGTGGAAGACAATGATCTGATTGAAATAGATGTACAGGGTCACACGATCAACCTGCTGGTTGACGATGCGACCTTGTCCAAACGCAGAGCGGCCTGGAAAACTCCACCGCTGAACGCCAAGAATGGAATTTTATGGAAGTATGCCAAACACGTAAAAACTGCTGCAGATGGATGCGTTACTGACGAAGACTAAACTTGCCGTTGGGGCAGAAACCCAACCCAAACAAAAGATCACCGGCTCCGAAGTGTTGCTTCGCAGCCTGGTGGAAGAAGGCGCCGACGTCATCTTCGGTTATCCCGGCGGAGCGATCATGCCGGTATACGATGCCCTCTACCACTTTGCCGACCGGCTGACACACATACTCGTGCGCCACGAACAAGGTGCTATCCACGCCGCCCAGGGCTTTGCCCGCGTGTCGGGAAAAGCGGGCGTGGTATTTGCCACCTCCGGCCCCGGCGCCACCAACCTGGTGACCGGTCTGGCCGATGCGCTCATCGACTCCACACCCCTCGTCTGCATCACCGGCCAGGTGTTTGCTCACCTGTTGGGCACCGATGCTTTCCAGGAAACCGACGTGGTGAACACCACCATCCCGGTAACGAAATGGAACATCCAGGTAACCGAAGCAAAAGATATCGCCCCCGCTGTAGCGCGTGCTTTCTATATCGCCAACACCGGACGTCCGGGACCTGTTCTGGTCGACATTACCAAGAACGCACAGAACGAAATGATCGAGGAAGCGGAATACAAAAAGTGCGAGAGCATCCGCACCTATAAGCCGACACCCGTGCTCCAACCGGCGCAGGTAGACGCTGCCGCGGAATTGATCAACAACGCGAAACGCCCCTACATACTCGCCGGCCAGGGCATCCTGTTGTCGGGAGCAACAAAGGAACTGATCGCCTTCTCGGAAAAGACGGGCATTCCCGTAGCCAGCACGTTGCTAGGCCTCGGCGCCTTCCCCACGGATCATCCGAACTATGTCGGGTTCCTGGGCATGCACGGAAACTACGGTCCCAACCTGAACACGAACGAATGCGATGTGCTCATCGCCGTGGGCATGCGGTTCGACGACCGCGTGACGGGCAACGTGAGCAAATATGCCAAGCAAGCCAAGGTCGTTCACATCGAGATCGACAAGGCCGAGATCAACAAGATCATCAAGGCCGATGTGGCCGTTCACGCCGATGCCAAAGAAGCGCTGACCGCCTTGCTGCCCAAGTGCAAAGCAAACCGTCATGCCGACTGGATCGCCAGCTTCAAGAAGCTGAACGATGAAGAATATGAGAAGGTGGTGCAGAAGGAATTTTTCCCCACCAGTGAAAAGCTCACCATGGCCGAAGTCATCCATCACCTGTCCAACTTCACAAAAGGAGAAGCGGTGGTCGTGACCGACGTAGGCCAGCACCAGATGACGACCTCGCGCTATTATCAATACAAGGCTCCCCGCACCAATGTCACCTCCGGCGGCGCCGGTACGATGGGCTTTGCCCTACCGGCCGCCATGGGTGCCAAACTCGGCATACCTGAAAAACAGGTTGTGGCCGTGATCGGCGACGGTGGCTATCAAATGACGGTGCAAGAATTAGGCACCATCATGCAATACAAAATCCCCGTGAAGATCATTGTGCTGAACAATAACTTCCTGGGCATGGTGCGCCAATGGCAACAACTGTTCCACGGCAAGCGCTATTCGTTCACCGAGATGCAGAACCCCGACTTCGTGAAACTCGCCGAAGCCTATAGCATCCCCGCACGCAAAGTGGAGGCCCGCGAAGATCTTCAAGGCGCATTGAAAGAAATGCTCGCCGCGGAGACGCCTTTTTTCCTGGAAGTGGTTGTCGGCAAAGAAGACAACGTGTTCCCCATGGTTCCCGCCGGCGCCGGCGTGGCCGATGTTCTTTTGGAAGCTCCTAAGATCTAAATTTTATGACTATACACACCCGCACCCTTTTAGAGACCAACACGATAACTATGAAACAGGAATTCACCCTTGAAATACATTCCGATAATAACTTTTCGGTTCTGAACCGGATCGTTAATATCCTGAATCGCCGCAGGATCAGAATCAAAAAACTGGTGGCCCATGAAGTCGAAGGCGACTTTCGCATGGGGGTGGCCGTGCTGCTGCTGTTCACCACGCCCGACATGATGGAGAAGGTGAAGCATCAGCTGGAGAAGCTCATCGAAGTGGAATATGCGATCTACTATCCTGGCAGCGATCTCTATTGCGAACTGAGCGCCAAGCACAACGAACAAGTTGTATAACGCGGACGCGATCCCGCATCAAAAAAACTGAAGACGTAAAAAATTAAAACTTAAACAATAAATCAAAATGGCAAAGATCAATTTTGGCGGAACGATCGAAGAGGTTGTTACCCGTGAAGAATTCCCGATGGAAAAAGCACTTGACATACTGAAGAACGAGACAATTGCCATTATAGGCTACGGTGTGCAAGGCCCGGCGCAAGCCCTTAACCTGCGCGACAACGGCTTCAACGTTATCGTTGGCCAACGCAAAGGTTCCAAAACCTGGGACAAAGCGGTTGAACACGGATGGGTTCCCGGCAAAACATTGTTCGAGATCGAAGAAGCAGCACAACGCGGAACCGTTATCGAGTTCCTGCTCTCCGATGCCGGACAGATCGCCCTGTGGCCCACCATCAAACCTTTCCTCACCAAAGGCAAGACTTTGTATTTCTCGCACGGCTTTGGCATCACCTTCAAAGAACAAACCGGCATCATCCCTCCTGCGGACATCGACGTGGTGTTGGCTGCTCCTAAAGGATCGGGTACTTCCGTACGCCGTTTGTTCCTCCAGGGCAAAGGCATCAACTCCAGCTACGCAGTGTTCCAGGATGCAACCGGCCAAGCCAAACAAAAAGCCATCGCGTTGGGCATCGGCGTGGGATCGGGCTATTTGTTTGAAACCGATTTCAAGAAAGAAGTATACTCCGACCTCAGCGGCGAACGCGGAACGTTGATGGGTGCCATCGCCGGCATCTTCGAAGCACAATACGAAGTGTTGCGCGCCAATGGCCACTCGCCTTCCGAAGCCTTCAACGAAACCGTAGAAGAACTCACGCAAAGCCTCATGCCCCTCGTCGCCGAGAACGGTATGGACTGGATGTATGCCAACTGCTCCACCACGGCACAACGCGGTGCTTTGGATTGGAAAAAGAAATTCAAGGCCGCTACCCTTCCCGTATTCCAGGAATTGTACAAGAGCGTAGCCACCGGCGCAGAAGCAAAACGCACCATCGAAACCTGCAGCAAGCCCGACTACCGCGAGAAACTGGCAGAAGAGCTGAAAGAACTCCGCGAAAGCGAACTCTGGCAAGCCGGTGCCGCCGTACGTCAACTCAGACCTGAGAAGAACACGGTGGAAGCCAGCATGATCAACTAATTTTCCTTAACCGCGAAGGCGCAAACAGACGCGATCTTTTTGAATGCCTTCGCGGTTAATATTTTTATCCCTTATGAAACCCACCTCACAAGCATACGAACTCAACATCAACGCCGCCGCCTACGCGCTCAAAGCCGTAGCGCTGAAAACGCCGTTGCAATACCATCGCAAACTCTCCGAAAAATTTCAAGCTGAGATTTACATTAAACGCGAAGACTTGCAGGTGGTGCGTTCGTATAAACTGCGGGGTGCCTACAACCTCATCCAAAGCCTGAGCGACGACCAGCGCAAACGCGGCGTCGTCTGTGCCAGCGCCGGCAACCACGCCCAAGGTGTGGCCTTCGCTTGCAAATACCTCGACATCAAGGCCGTCATCTACATGCCCGCCATCACGCCCAAACAAAAGATCAATCAAGTGAGAATGTTTGGCGGCAACAACATCGAGATCGTCCTCATCGGCGACACGTTCGACGAATGCCAGGCCCATGCGCTGGCTTTCACCGAAGAAAACGAAATGGTTTTCATCCCGCCATTCGATCACCTGAAAGTGATTGAAGGACAAGGCACCGTAGGCAAAGAGATCCTCGACGACCTGTCGGGCATCGACTACATCTTCGTGCCCATTGGCGGCGGCGGTCTTTGCGCCGGCGTGGGTCAATACTTCAGACTCTTCTCACCCCAAACCAAACTGGTGGGTGTAGAACCCCTCGGAGCACCCTCCATGAAAGCCGCCCTCGAAGCGGGCAAGCCCGTCGTGCTCGATACAATCCAGCGCTTTGTCGACGGTGCGGCCGTGAAGAAAGTGGGCGACATCACGTTCGAGCTTTGCAAAGACGTGATCACCGACCTGCTGCTGGTGCCCGAAGGCAAAGTGAGCACCACCATCCTGCAACTCTACAACGAAGACGCCATCGTGGCTGAACCGGCCGGGGCATTGTCCATCGCAGCCCTCGATCAATACGCAGCTCAAATCAAAGGCAAAAAAGTAGTCTGTGTCCTCAGCGGCGGCAACAACGACATCGACCGGATGCAAGAGATCAAAGAACGGTCGCTGCTCTACGAAGGCCTCAAGTACTATTTCATCGTGCGTTTCGCACAGCGCCCCGGAGCCCTGAAAGAATTCGTCAACGACATTCTTGGCCCCAACGACGACATCGTGCGGTTTGAATTCATCCAGAAGAACAACAAGGAAAGCGGTCCCGCACTGATCGGCATTGAAGTGAAATCAAAAGATGATTTCAACGCACTCATTGCCCGCATGGACGGCCATAAGCTGAACTACACGCTGGTGAATCAGAACGAAAACCTGTTCGAATACCTCGTCTAACAGAAAATCTTATTTTTTCTTTTTTGCGACCGGGTTCACCCGGGAATGAATTGTCCATGACCAGGCTAGGGCATGTCGAATTCAAAGGAGGGGTTTTGCCATCCCATGGGGATGTCGGCTTCATAGGTGCCATCGGCCATGCGGATGCGCATCTCTAACCGGCCTTCAATGCGGAAGCCTACGGATTGATACAAATGGATCGCCCTGAGGTTTCCTTCGCGGGCGATCAATTCCACCTTCCCGATCTCGGGGCGATTGCGCACAATTTCGTCCAGGAAAATGGTGAGGATCGTGCGACCGATCTTTCTCCCTTGAAAGTCGGGATGAACGCATACCGTCACGTCGGTGATCAGATGTTTGAAGATCTCCAGCCCCATCGTGTAGCCGTGCATGTCGGCCACCAACTCGTCGGGATTGTCCGGATGTTCGGCTACCACCATCAGGCCGCGCGTGATGCTGTTGTGCAGGATCTTGTGGATATATTCCTCTGTCACTTCGTGTTCCAAACGGGCAATGCCGTCGCGTACGCGCGATACGGCTTTGTATAATCTCAACAATCGGGGTGCATCTTCTTCAGTGGCGGTACGGTAGTGCATGGAAGTGAACGTATGGGTTATAAAAACGAAAGTATCCAAAGCAACGGAATTTTCACAGCAAGCGGCGAAGGTTGCTTCATGCATTCAGGGCTGCGCATACCCATGCACAGCCTTACGTCTCTCGCATCGCGGCCTTTGCCACGAGCAGGAACTATTGAAAAGAAACTTCCGAAATAAACTTGAACTGATTTTCCGTGACCCGCTCGGGCGTGAGACGTACCGCTGCGTTGCGCAGCTTGATGAGAAATGGATTCTCCAATTGCGCGATCCGCCCCAGGCGTCGCGAATCCCGGATGATGTGACGCGTGCGACGGAGACGGCGGGTTTCGAAGCGTTGAAACGCAACAATGGGTTCTGCGTTTTCGGCCAGGCAATTTGCCAGGATCACGGCATCTTCAATCGCCATACACGCTCCCTGGCCCAGGTTGGGCGTGGTGGCATGCGCGGCGTCGCCCATCAACAAAATATTTCCAAAAGCAAATTGCTTCAACGGTTTCAGGTCGATGATGTCGTTCCAGATCAGTTGGGCATCCTCCGTTTGCGCGAGCACATTTTTAACGTCCGCATGAAATCCGCTAAAATGTCTGGAGAGCTCGGCCACTCCAAAGGCTTTCTTCTCCTGGTCGTTTGCCGGGGCGTTGATCGTAGCAAACCAATAGATCCGCTGACGCGACAATGGCACAATGCCAAAGCGACTTCCCGGTCCCCACGTCTCCGAAGTCTCTTCCATATTCAACGACGGAGGAATCTTATCGATCACAGCGCGCCAACACGTATAGCCCGCATATCGCGGCGCGCTCCCCGGCAACAACTTCTTGCGAAAGACGGAGTGGATGCCATCGCAGGCCACGACATAATCTGTTTCCACGGAAGTGCCATCCGTAAAATGAAGCCGCACACCATTGGATGTCTGCTCAAAATCAGAGCACCCTTTGCCTTGTTGTACCACGCCTTCGGGAAGCTGTGACAAAAGCACCTGGTGAAGATCGGCGCGGTGAATGGTGAAATTATTGGGAGCACCAAACTTCGCACTCATCCGCTCTGCATTGGCCGTCGATAGTACCTGCCCTTGCTGGTCTTTGATGATAAATTTTTTTAGCACCCTTCCCGCTTTCAATACCTCATCGCGGATGCCGATTTGCTGAAACGCTTTGATGGCGTTGGCCGCTAAGCCGAGTCCTGCGCCAAGCGGTTTGAGCTGGGGGGCATTTTCATAAACCGTTACCGGGTAGCCTTTTTTTCGGAGCGCAATGGCCAGGGTGAGGCCTCCGATGCCGCCACCGATGATAGAGAGTCTTTTCGATTTGTTCATTCAGCTTTCAGGAGCAGCCGCTTACTTTTTTGGATACGTTTCTGCAGGCGCTCTTCTTTGATTAATTGGTGAAGATTGTTCTGGGCAACATAAAAACGTCTCAGATAATCATTGACGGATGGGGTGAGATTGATCCTATTTTCCATAATCGTTCAATTTTCATGTATGACAATTCTGTTGTCGTTTACCCCTATGCTTTTATTTTTTCCTATTCCCCGGGGTGGAGGCATATATCGGTCTTTTCCAATTTTTGTAACACCGTGGTGTTTATGATTTTAAACGTGCAACTCCATCCTTCATGTGAATCGGAGTTATGCAAACGTTTTATCGCGCGAATGGAGCGATCGGTTTAGTGAGAGGCCTTTGTGATACCCCCGGACGAGCATCGATGCAACATCATTACGGCCGTTGGGATGTTGAAGAATCTGAAATTTCTTCGTGCGTGTAAATACGTACCGAAGACTGAAAGGTTATGAACATCGTCATTTTTGACGTTCAACGCCCCCATTCAGCTGTTGGCTGGTCATTTAATGCAGGGATGGCTAAAACCCCGTAAAAAGACAAAGCCCCCCGGAAAGTATCCGGAGGGCTCGTAGGGCTCACAATTGAAAGATCTTAAATATTCGGTTGGGGTGTAGTCCTCAAATAGGGCTTCACACGGGTATGGCCTTTCGGGAATTTAGCGGCAATGTCCTCGTCTTTCACAGCGGCGGTGATGATCACGTCCTCGCCCTGTTTCCAATTTGCGGGGGTGGCCACGCTATAATTGGCGGTCAGCTGCAGGCTGTCGATGACCCGGAGGATCTCGTCAAAATTCCGCCCGGTGGAGGCCGGGTAGGTGATGGTGAGTTTTACTTTTTTATCGGGACCGATCACGAATACGGAACGCACGGTAAATTTATCCGTCACGGCCGGGTGGACCATGTCATACAGGTTCGCGATCTTGAATTCAGGGTCGGCGATCAAGGGATAATTCACCACCGTCTTTTGCGTCTCGTTGATATCGCCGATCCAGCGATTGTGCGAATCCAGGGGGTCGGCGCTGATGGCCATCACTTTCACATTGCGCTTGTCGAACTCCGAGCGCAGCTTGGCTACGGCGCCCAATTCGGTGGTACACACAGGGGTGAAGTCGGCAGGGTGCGAAAACAAAACGCCCCAGCTGTTGCCCAGCCAGTCGTGAAATTTAATGCTGCCCTCGGTGGTCTCGGCCGTGAAATCGGGGGCGATGTCGCCTAATCTGATTGACATAGTTCAGGAATTATTTTAGTGAAACAATTAGTTAATTAAGGCACTTGTTAATACTGCGTTCAGCAGCCTAAATCTATTGATTTTATAGAGTTTAGGAAAGAAACTATAACAAAGCTTTTCGAGCGACGAAAGTTCAGGCTTTGGCTTTTTTCTTGGCCTTCATTTTCAACTCTTTCTTGGCCAGTCCCTCCAGCGTTTCGTTCTTCAGCATCTCTACGGTGGCCATGCGTATTTCGAGGAAGGCATGGTGGAGGCTGCAGGTTGCCTCGTCCTCGCACTCGGCGCAGGGTTCGTAAAATTTATGGGCGGCACAAGAAACCAGGGCGATGGTCCCGTCGAACATCCGCAGCACCTCGGCCAGGTTCACGGTGGCTGGATCCTGGCGCAGGAAATAGCCGCCACCCTTACCCTGTTTGCTCCCTAGCACCCCCGCTCGCTTGAGTTCCAGCAGGATCGCCTCCAGGAACTTCTTGGGGATGTTACAGGCTTCCGAAATATCCTTGATCAGGAACTTCTTTTCAGGCTCCTTGGCCATGTGGACGAGGGCGTGAATGGCGTATTTACATTTCTTGGAGAGCATAATTGCGACAATTTAGTAATTTACGCAGAACGAAATGCGTTTCGATGTCGGCCGTAAACTTTCATCGATTATTTTTGCCCCCAACACAAGCCGAGGTAGCTCAGGGGTAGAGCAGCTGATTCGTAATCAGCAGGTCGTGGGTTCAATTCCCATCCTCGGCTCTTGATTATCAGTTAGTTACAACATACGGAGACATTTCTTCGTGTCTTTCTCAGGCCGGCATCATTACAGTACCATGACATCATCCGCCGTCCCCAAACTCAACACACTTCCTTTCCGAGTAGTTCTGTCTTTACTGATGATGGCCACCTTGGTTTCCTGCCGTCAAAAAATAGAGCAACTCAACATTCAATCCCATCAAAATCTAACCCTGATCGATTCGATTGTCGTCGCCGGTGAATTGATGGAATTTCATTCTTGCGCCGACTTCATGGTGTATTACTTGGGTGAGTCCACCGACACGATCGTTCTGCCACGTCAACCGATTTCGTCACGCGTTGGCAAAGGGCAATATGGAAAGTATGAAAACGCCCACAACTGGGCGAAGATCACGCCTAACAACATCAGTATACAGGTCGATACATTGTTCCATATGCTGGAACCACATCATTTTTCTCATCTTGATGAAGAAAGTGGAAACTGGATTGTGGATTCTATAAAATATCAGAACGCGTTTCCAATTGTCGTCACGAATCATTCCGATTCTCTCCTTTATTTAGGGACGCACAACATGATTCGGCGAATGGTGCAAGAAGTGAAAGATGACCACGGCCGCTGGGTAATGCTTGATAAGGAGGGGCTTGACCTATGCGGTGTGCTAGCGAGAGATTTAATTCTCGATCCAAAAAACATGCTCATTGCAAAATTACCTCGCTACAAAGGCAACACTAAAGCAGCATTCCGTCTGAAATTTGGATTCAACGACGGCTACGTTTATTCAAACACATTTTGGGATTATTTTGACATGGCAAAATTGAAGCCATCGAAATAAATCGTAGTGCCTACCCTGACGCGGCGACTTCATCGGCATGGCATGCTGTCTCATGGTGAAGCTCAAAGATGATTCCTCCCGTTTTTTATCCTTGTAATTTTAACGCGCAATGTTAAAATTACAAGGATGAACAAAGGCGGTCTGCAGCTTCTGGACCACATAGCTCATTTTAAAATGAAACGCCGGTTAATATCTGTATCCCAATGAACCTCTTCAAAATTCTAATAATCGCTATCGGCGGCTCCATCGGCAGCGTGGCCCGCTACCTCACGGTAAAAGGCTTAGACGAGAAAATGAACACCGCTTTTCCTTATGGCACCCTGACGGTGAACCTGGTGGGCTCTTTTTTAATAGGCCTTTTTTATGTCCTTGCCGTGCGCAAAACCGGCATGACCGAGAACTGGCGCTTGTTCCTGGGCGCTGGATTTTGTGGCGGATTCACCACGTTTTCGGCCTTTGCCTGGGAGAATTTCAGCCTGTTCCAGCAAAAAATGCTCGGAACCGCGTTTCTGTACACATCGGTGAGCCTGGTGGCCGGTTTTTCGGCCCTGGCCCTGGGGGCCTGGATAGCCCGTTTTATTTAAAAGCCTTTTTGCTTAATGCTGAAAAGCTTCTTACTTTTGTCGCCCTTCGTACCTCATACGGCGAAGAAAATGCCCAGGTGGTGAAATTGGTAGACACGCTACTTTGAGGGGGTAGTGCCTTAACCGGTGTGCTGGTTCGAGTCCAGTCCTGGGCACCAAAACAAAACTCTAGTCGAGACGGACCGGAGAACCCTGAATTTTGAAAGACACTTGCCGAAGTGGTGAAATTGGTAGACACGCACGTTTCAGGGGCGTGTGGCGCAAGCTGTGGGGGTTCGAGTCCCCCCTTCGGCACATGGAAAAATCACTCTCAAAAGGAGTGATTTTTTTTACCCCCCTTTTCGGTCTTCCTTATTCTCGGCATTTCATTCTTTCCGGTCTTCTTTATTCTGGGCCCTCCTTTCTCTACGGTCTTCATCGTTTTCGGCCTTTCTTCCCGGTCGTCTACTTGTCTGTGGCTTCTCCCTGCTCTTCTTCGTCGTTCTTTTTGGGAACTCATTCCGGGCGAGTCTTTGGTGAATAGGGCATTTTTTCGCAACGGTATCGCCACTGCAAAATCATTTCAGGGGTTGTGTTTAGTATTGGTTTTTATAAACACACAAACGTTATGCCCTTCATCATCCTTCGCACCGCCTGCCGAGTGATTATCACGGCGTCATACATTTTCGTGTTGAGCATGGCCGGATGCAAAAAAGACGATGACACCAAAGCCAACGTCTTCAACTTCGACGGCCAGACCAGAGGTTTGCGATCGGCTTTCCTGCTCTATTCACCTTCGCCCGAAGTCAGCCCCGGGAGTGGCACACCTTATTATCAAAACGTATTCATGCTCTTATCCGCAGGCCTCACCACCGACGGGCATACGATGACGGGACAAGGAAATGCCATCGCGTTGTCGGTCTATGGTGCAACACAAGACCTGGATATAGGAACGTACACCTTCACACGAACAGAAAGCCGCGCCGAAGCCTTTGCGATCCTTGCAGGCCATGTGCAGTTGGACAACACGGACCCATCCGCTTCATCGCCGGGCCCTCAAGTGTTTTCTTTTGCTGCTGGACAAATGATCGTAGCACGGTCAGGAGGAGATTATACCATCGACATCGCCGGAACGGTTGAAGGCAAAATACTAAAAGCACATTTCACCGGCATGATGACGATTCTACAAAAGAACTAACCCTGTCCTTTGCGCGTGCTCGCAGAAACGTTAGCGAAGGTGAGGTGACAAAAAATAAAGCACCATGCACCTACTCCTGCGCACCCGCTCCCGCCAACACAGCTCCCGCATCCTCCACCCCAACGACGCAGCCATTTGCAATGAAGTTATTACCTCCTTTCAAACGCGTGATGGTATACGTTTCATAATGACCATCGAGATATTCAATCTGCTTGAGCTTCGCCGTGCTTTTGTTTCCCTGACCGTCATAAATTTCAAAGGCATCGCCCAAGGCAATCCTGCCAATGTCTTCAAACCCTTTGTATTGACGGGAGCCCTCTGGTTTCAGCGATGCCCAGCCTTTTCCTGCAACTAAAAAAGGATGGTCTTGTGTCGCCACAATTTCCCGTCCGTTGTCGAAAGCGTATTTTACTATGCCGTGGTGCACAACTTTCGCCACTTGCTCTACGATGGCAGGATGTAATTGATTTGTGTGCAGGTCGAAAGAAAGCACTTCATCGCCGGGTGCGAGGTCTTCGATGTTCCGGGTTTGGTCGTTGGCAGCGGTCACTTTTGTGCCTTTTGCAAAACAATGGACGTCCAGTCCGTCGAAATAGATTTCGGAGATGGCGAGATCATCGTATTTGAGACCTTTGTATACTTCCAGAATTTCGAATTTGAGATGCCACTCGGGTTGCGATTTGAGTGTAGTAAAATCGCGATCGCCGTTCCCGATCGGGTCTACCTGGAAATGTTGCGCCGCGCGCAGGTCCTTCAGATTCAATATGGCATAGGGCCGGTCGTTGACATACAGTTTCAATTTCTTTGCCCTCGCGTTGTTCGCCCAGGCGGTCTGATTTTTCACGTAGCCATTAACCACGATGATCTCGTTTATTCGCGGGTTTTCTGGCGCAAATTTGTAGAGCAGGAATTGCCCGATGCCATCGCCTGGTGCGCCTTCCACCCAGGCCGTTTTATAGTTCAGGTCGTGTGCGTTGTTGGCGTCGTAGACATTGTCGCCTTGCGATTTTAACGTCGACGATGCGCTCACGTTATTGCAAATCGCACCACAATACCAGCTGCATCCTTCACCGAGAATATCCCAATAGTCTTCTGTGGTCTCATCCCATTCGGAATAGATTTTCTGTTGATCAGGCGGAAGGTCTTTAAGGTTCACGCCACGCTCCAATTTGGCGGCGATCTGTTGAATGAGTTTTTGATTCGCGTTGAATTGCTGCTCGCCCTCGGCGCTAAGATCGAGGTTGTCGACGCGAACGGGCTCAAGCATTTTAACAGGTTGTTGCGCCAAGGCAGGATAACAGGCGACTGCGATCAGGATACAGGCTATGCGACGCGTCATGGGATAACTTATTTGAGACAGGCCAAGCTATCGAGAATACTGTACCCCTACACGTGTTAAATCAGGCAAAACTTACATGGCGTGCGTGCGCTTACTTCTTTTTTAATTTCTGCAATTCGGCCTGCAATTGCAGCACGGTGTGGGCCAGGTGTTCGGTAGAGACGGCGTTGGCGTTTTGCGGGTCGGGAAACTGGTTGGTAAAGAACGCTTTGGCTTGCCAGATCTCAAGCACTTCGGCAGCGTCGACGGAATAGGGTTCGTATTGGCGATTATCGGATACCAACAGCAATTTGCCCTCCTCTGCGGTGAAGTTAAAAACGCGTTTGAAGACGATGCCGTCTTGTTTGGTGACCAGGATGTAGAGCTTGCCGTTCTTTATGGCCGCAACATCTTCCATATATTCTCCAAAAATTACACTGCCCGGTTGCACGGGCAGCATGGAGTCGCCCTGGATCTCGAAGGCGCGATAGGTTCTGTTGCGCGGAAGCATGGGCACGCTGATCTTTGGGAGGTCTTTTACAAACTCCACATCCTGGTAGCCCGCCAGGTAGCCAGCCGATGCTTTTTGCGATACCAGGTCGACGTTCTCTTTATTATTGCTGTCCACCGTGATGGCCAGGATGTCTTTTCCTTTGGTGGGGCTGGCAGCCTTGCGTTCTTTTTCCGACAGACGGCTTAGGTCCTGGCGCACGAGGGCGTCGAGGTTCACGTTGAAGATCTTGGTGATGTCGAGCAGGGAGGCCAATGGCGGGGTGGATCGCTCTTCTTCGTAGGCGCCGATGGCGGCTTGCTTGAGGCCCAGTTTTTCGGCCAGTTGTTTTTGCGTCATCCCGGTTTGGGTGCGCAGAAATTTCAGGTTCTTATTGATCATAGCCATAGTTGTAAAAATACGAGGTAAGTGTTTACGAAAAACAAAGGCTGAGCACAATGGACGTCGGTATTTTCTTACGATCGCCAAAGCCCGGTGCGCAGAACAGTTTTAGCATCGCGTCGCCGGTCAAGCACACGCTTGCCAACACCCTTTGGTCACCCTGGACTAAACCCTCCGCCGTATAGCGGAAAGGTTTAGGCGCACAGAGTAGCCAACTTTGCAATCTTTTCTGATCTCCGGTACAGTCTCTTCGTCTATAGTCCTCCTCTCATCACATTCCGTTTTCTCCGCTCCTATAGTTCATACCGTCTGCACTTCTGCTCAACATGTTTAATCCTATTCAAAATACATCATACTGTAAAAAGACCCTGTCCCACCTCTCGCCTATTTGGCGCAGAGGTTGGGATGGGAGTTGCTATGGCATTAACAACAGTACAAAACTAAAAAAATTAGTTTAAAAGCAAAACATTTTACTAATATTTTTAGTTATTTAGCGTCATGGAGCGGAACATAATTCACCTGGATCTGGACGCGTTTTTTGTGGCGGTAGAGCGTAGAAACAACAAAGCGCTGGTGGGCCGGCCTCTTATTATAGGAGGTAGCAGCCGCCGGGGCGTGGTGGCAGCCTGCAGCTATGAAACGCGGCAATTCGGGGTGCATTCGGCCATGCCCATGTACCTGGCCCTGCAGCTCTGCCCCGATGCCAAGGTGATCTCGGGCGACATGGAGTCGTACAGCCAATGTTCGCACGAGGTGACGGAGATCATCGCCGAGGCGGCTCCCATGTTCGAGAAGTCGTCGATCGATGAGTTCTATATAGATGCCAGCGGCATGGACCGTTACTTCGGGGCTTTTCAGTGGGCGCTGGAGTTGCAGAAAAAGATCAATAAAGAATCTGGCCTGCCCATTTCGCTGGCCATGTCGCGGAACAAGCTGGTGTCGAAAGTGGCCACGGGCGAGTTTAAGCCGGAGGCCAAACACAATGTTGCCGCCGGCACAGAGCAGGCGTTTCTATCACCGCTGGCCGTGGAGAAGATCCCGATGATCGGTAAGCAGACCGCTTCTTTTTTGTATGACATGGGCGTGCGCACCGTGGCCACGTTGCGTGAAATGCCGCTGAAGTTTCTCATGAGTGCCTTTGGCAAGAATGGTCTCAGCCTCTGGAACAAGGCCCATGGCGTGGACGAGTCGCCCGTGGTGCCCTATGCTGAACAAAAGTCGATTTCCACGGAATGCACGTTTGAAGAAGACACCATCGACGTGAAACGCCTGCAATCCATTTTGATCGCCATGGTGGAGAAGGTGGCCTTCCAACTGCGCGAGCAAAAGAAACTGGCGTCGTGTGTGACGGTGAAGATCCGCTATTCCAACTTCGACACGGAAACAAAACAAATTCACATTCCCTATACATCGTCGGACCACATCCTGCTGAACACCGTGACCGAATTGTTCAAGCGACTCTACAACCGGCGGATGTTGATCCGGTTGGTGGGTGTGCGGCTGAGCAGCCTCGTGCACGGCAGTCACCAGATCAGTCTTTTTGACGACACGGCCGAAAGCATCAACCTGTATGAGGCCATCGACTTTATCAAGCACAAACACGGTGTGGAGAAACTAATCCGCGCGACGACGCTGGGCGTGAACCGCCGCGTGCGGATGGAGATGAATATGTTCAAAGGGAATCTGAAGTGAGTCAAGTGTAACAAATGAAAAAATTATAGGCTATGAAAACATCCATCGCAACCACAAAATCACCCGTTCAGGAATTGTTCTTTATTATTTCGCCGCCACCACACATTCTCAGCGACGTATTTGTGCTGAAGGACGACGTGCATTACCTCATCGGTCACGAGTTCTCTGACCGGTATTCGACTGCGCATATTTCATTGTTCAAATACCAGGACGAGCACGTGAACGACATTATCCGGCATGTGGAAGTGAAGGTGGCCAACATCAAGCCGTTCAACATCTTTATCAAGGACCTGAGTGTGTTTTACCACGGATCGGAGCGCACCATTGTTTTGGATATTGTCAATAAGTATCCCGTGCGGGATATTTTTGAAAAATTAATCAAGGAGGATGCGAACTATACGCCGCACATCACCGTGGCGAAAAAACTTTCGGCAGAAGATTTTCTGAAAGCGTGGCCGTATCTGAAGGATCTGCCCTATAGCCAGCATTTTCTTTGCGACCGCATTACGGTGCTGGCCCGCGCTGAGAACCGCTGGATTCACTACCGCGATATTTTGTTAGGCGAGTAAACCGTTGGCGGTTATGTGTGCGAGTATGTGGTCCTATGAAGAGCCTCCTCGCCCGGTGGGATCGTCCCGGCCAGGGATAGAAGTGGAAAGCCCGATCCCGACAATTGTCGGGGGCGGTTGGATCGAGCGATGGCCGGACTTGGAACCGATAGCCCGCCCGAACGTATCGTGGGAATACTCAATAGAGAGTCATTCGCACATTCGGTACGGGCGGGCCCACCCCGAGGTACGAGGGAGCCGCCACATACTTTTGAATCTGTTCCCGACCATGCTACCAGGCGCCATCCCTCGACGGAAGGCTGGTGAGGCGTTGGTCCACAGGAAGAAAAATAAGCGGCCGTTGTGCGGCGCGGTGATGTTGTTTGTGACGTTGTTTGCCACCCTCGTTGTGGGAAAAAATACCACATCCTCGTTTGTGCCTCGGCCGCTTTATTTTTTGGAGGCGAATAGCCGATCTTATCCGGATAATATAGCATGGAAGACGTTGTGTTCTTATCTTTATATTCATAACGTTGTTGTCATGTCGCCTTTAGAAATTCTTCGGACCCGGTTCGGGTATTCTTCCTTTCGTTTGGAACAGGAAGCCATCATTCAGTCTGTGCTTCAGCGGAAAGACACCTTTGTGTTGATGCCCACGGGCGGCGGCAAGTCGCTGTGCTACCAGGTGCCGGCGTTGTTGCTCGATGGCCTTACCGTTGTGATCTCGCCGCTCATTGCGCTGATGAAGGACCAGGTGGATGCCTTGCGGCTGAACGGTGTGCAGGCGGCCTATCTCAATTCCACGCAAAGCGGCGCGGAGCAGGACGCGATCATCAGCAAAGTGTTGTCAAAAGAAATGAAGCTGTTGTACCTGGCGCCCGAAAGCTCGTTTTTCCGGCGTCTCAGCTCATTCAACGTGAGCCTGGTGGCCGTTGACGAGGCACATTGTATCTCGCATTGGGGTCACGATTTCCGCCCGGAATATTTGCTGCTGAACCAACTGAAACAAACGCTCCCCAACGTGCCCGTGATCGCCCTGACGGCCACGGCCGACAAGGTGACGCAAAGAGACATCATCGAAAAACTGGCGCTGCGCAACCCCGCCGTGTTTGTGTCGAGCTTTAACCGGGCCAACATCCGTTATACGGTGGAGCCGAAAAAACGGAGCTTTGAAAAACTGCTGGGCTTTTTAGAAACCCGGAAAGAAGAATCGGGCATTATCTACTGCCTGTCGCGCGTGGCAACGGATAGCCTGGCGGCCGACCTGGCAAAAGAAGGTTTTAACGTACTCCCCTATCACGCCGGGATGGAAAAAGAGCAGCGCGCGCGACACCAGGAAATGTTTTTGCGCGACGACGTGAAGATCATGGTGGCCACCATCGCCTTTGGCATGGGCATCGACAAATCGAACGTGCGCTATGTGGTGCACATGGACCTTCCCAAAAATATCGAGAGCTACTACCAGGAAACCGGACGCGCTGGACGCGACGGGTTGGAGAGTGAGGCCTTGCTCTATTACACCTATGCAGATGTGAGCAAGATGAAAAAGTTTGTGGAGATCGAAGGCAACGCCGAACAAACCCGCATCTACCTGAAAAAGCTCGACCAGATGGCAGCCTATGGCGACCTGGTGACGTGCCGCCGCCAATACCTGTTAAACTATTTTGACGAACCCGCGCCCAGCTATTGCGGCAACTGCGACATCTGTCTCACGCAGGTAGAGCGCGAAGAGGGCACGGTGCAGGCGCAGAAGGTGCTGTCGGCCGTGACGCGTTTGCAGGAGCGGTTTGGCACCAACTATGTGATCGACGTTTTGCGCGGCTCGAATTCCGCAAAGATCATGGACGACCACCGGGCGCTGAAAACCTTTGGCGTAGGTGCCGACACCAGCAAAGAAGAATGGGTCAGCATTATCCGCGACTTGCTGGCACAGGGCTACCTCGCCAAATCGGATGGCACGTACCCGGTATTGAAACTGACACCGAAAAGCGCCGCCGTATTGCGTGGTGCCGAGCGCGTGATGCTGGTGCGCTCGAAAGAGAAATTGCCCGCGCCGATGATGCAGGTCGCTGAAGAATCCGCCGAATACGAGGCACCGCTGTTTATGATCCTGAAGAAAGTGCGCACAACGCTAGCGCAGGAAGAAAATGTGCCGCCCTACGTGGTGCTTTCGGATGCGTCGTTGCGCGAGCTGGCCACGTATCTGCCGCTGGATCGGGCGTCGATGCGAAACATCTCGGGCTTTGGCGAGTTGAAAGTGGAGCGCTATGGACCTGCCTTTGAAGATGCCATTGTGCGGTACTGCGAGGAGAACAGTTTGGCTACGCGCATGCATCTGAAATCCCCGAAGCGCACCAGCAGCGGGCGAAGGGAGAGACCGGAGCGGCCGCAACGGGAAAATGAAACCAAACAACAAACCCTCGACTTGTTCAAGGCCGGTCATTTGGCCGCGGACATCGCAGCGTTGCGCAACTTGAGTGTGGGCACCGTGGAAAACCACCTGGCCTTCTATGTTCAATATGGAAAGCTTCCGGTGGAAGAGCTTGTGCGACCGGCAAAGATCCCAACCATTCAGCTCGCCATCGAGCAGGTGGGTGGGAAAATGCTGGCGCCGATCAAAGAAAAATTGGGCCCCGGTTTCACGTATGGTGAGATCAAGGCGGTGATGGCGTACATGGAATTCAAGGCCACATCCTAGTTTATTAATCCGCATCAAGAAAGCATGTACCTCAATTGTCACACCGGTTTCAGTTTCAAATACGGCACGCTACCGGTGGAGGACCTGTTTGAGGAGGCCATACGGTGTGGCGTCCACAAGTTGGTGATGACGGAAATAAACAATACCGCGTCTTACATCGAGATGTTGCGTTTGTGTCAGGAGCGTTCGCCACGACGGGGACCGAAAACGGCTACCGGCAAGCGGACCCACGCGCTGGAGATCGTGGTGGGGGTTGAATTTAGAAATGGCAACGATCTGCTGTATATCGCCATCGCAAAAAATAACGCCGGGTTTGAAGAGATCACACGCTTCTTGTCGCGCTACAACCGCGAGGCCAAACCATTTCCCGAACGGGCCCCGGACTTTGACAACGTTTTTATCATCTATCCTTTCCAAAAGGTGGCGCCCGAACAACTCCGCGGTCATGAATACATCGGCGTGCGAAAACATGAGTTGAACCAGTTTGCTGTGTATGCAGCCTATGCCGGGTATGAATCTAAGTTTGTAGTCCTTCACCCCGTCACTTTTGCAAACAAGACGGATTATAATATTCACCGCTTGCTGCGGGCCATCAACGACAACACGTTACTGAGCAAGTTTCCCAAACATTTGCTGGCGCACGAAGAAGAGATCATGATGCCGGAGGAAGTGCTGGGTTACGCCTTCAAGCGATATCCCGAAGTGGTAAAAAACACCGAGGGCCTGCTGGCGCGATGCCATTTGGACTTTACGCTCAAGGAAGATAAAAACAAAAAACATGTTTACGGGTCGCCGGAAGAAGACTGGCGCATCCTGGAAACGGAAACCTGGAAAGGGTTTGCCTTGCGTTATGGCCACTATAGCAAGCCAGAGGAATTAGAGGAACTGACCGAGCGCGTGAACCGGGAGCTGCGGATCATTCGCCATAAAAACTTTTGCTCGTATTATCTCGTCACGTACCGCCTCATCGTCTTTGCAAAACAAAAAGGGTACGACTTTGTCGGGCGTGGCAGCGGGGCCAACAGCGTGGTCGCCTATTGTTTGGGCATTACGAACGTGGACCCCATCGACCTGAACCTTTATTTCGAGCGCTTCCTCAACGAAGAGCGCACCTCCCCTCCCGACTTTGACATCGACTTCGCCTGGGACAACCGCGACGACATCTATCGCTACATTTTTGACACCTACGGCACGGATCACGTTTGCCTGCTGGGCACACACACCACCTATAAGTATCGCTCCATCTTGCGTGAGCTGGGAAAAGTGTTCGGCTTGCCCAAAGAAGAGATCGATGCCCTGGTGGAAGAGCCTCAACATTTCAAAAGTCGCGACCAGATCACCGAACTTATTTTTAAATATGCCAGCTATATCGTGAAGAAGGGGTTGCCGGCCAACATCTCCATTCATGCTGGCGGCGTGCTCATCACCGAAAAACCGATCTACGCCTATACGGCCACGGAACTTCCGCCCAAAGGCTATCCTGTATCGCATTTTGAAATGCACAACGCCGAGGACCTGGGCATCTACAAATTTGATATCCTGAGCCAGCGCGGGCTGGGGCACTTGAAAGAGACCGTGAAACACGTGAAGCGCAATCGCGGGATTGACGTGGACATTCATCGCTTCCATGTGTTCAAGGAAGACGAGAAAGTGAAGGACCTGCTGCGCAACAGCAAGGCCATGGGTTGTTTTTACGTGGAGTCGCCGGCCATGCGCATGCTATTGGAAAAGCTGCGGTGTTCGGACTATCTCACGCTGGTGGCGGCCAGCTCCATCATCCGGCCGGGCGTGGCCAGTTCAGGAATGATGCGGGCGTATATCGAACGCTTTCACCTGACGCAAAACGGCGGCACATACGAATCCATTCATCCAAAGATGGACGAGTTGATGGCTGAGACCTATGGCGTGATGGTCTACCAGGAGGACGTGATCAAAGTGGCCCATCATTTTGCGGGCCTCACGTTGACCGAAGCGGACGTGCTGCGGCGGGGCATGTCGGGGAAATACCGTTCGCGGGAAGAGTTTCAGCGCGTGCGCGAACGGTTTTTTGAGAACTGCCGCGAGCGTGGCTATGCACAGCATGTGACCGACCGCGTGTGGTTCGAGATCGAAAGTTTCTCGGGCTATTCATTTGCCAAGGGACACTCGGCCAGCTACGCGGTGGAGAGCTATCAAAGTCTTTATCTAAAAGCACACTACCCGTTGGAATTTATGGTAGGGGTGATCAATAATTTTGGCGGATTCTATCGCACGGAATTCTATTTTCATGAGGCGCGGATGAATGGCGCCGAGATCGAAGCCCCCTGTGTGAACCGGAGCGAATACCTGACGACGATCTATGACACCTCCATCTTCATCGGCTTTGTCCATTTGAAGAGCCTCGAGTCCAAGATCGCAAAGGAAATTCCGGAGGAAAGGTTACGGGGAGGTGAATATAAAAGCCTGGACAATTTCCTGCGACGCATAGCGCTGGGGCTGGAGCAAATCCGGATCCTGATCCGCTTGGGTTCCTTTCGTTTTACTGGCAAAAGCAAACAGCGGTTGTTGTGGGAAGCGATGTTGTATTTTGGCAACGTCAAACAGCGCAACAAGACCACGGTAGACTTGTTCGACACGGAGCCCAAAGATTACCCGTTGCCCGTGTTGCAACGAAATTCGTTGGAAGATGCATTTGATGAGATCGAGTTGCTGGGGTTTCCGTTGTGTAATCCGTTTTTGCTTGTCGCCTCGCCGGAGCGTGGCGATACGTTGGCGCGCGATCTGAAAAACAAGAAAAACAAACAAGTCCATATTGTCGGCTACGTGGTGACCACGAAAGATGCCAGCACGATGAAAACGCAGCAGTCGATGTTCTTCGGGACATTCTTTGACGAGCGCGGCGAAGTTTTTGATACGGTGCATTTTCCGGATAGCGCGCGTAAGTTTCCCTTCCGGGGGCGTGGGTTTTATTCGATCAAAGGCAAAGTGACCGAGGATTTTGGCGTGTACGCTGTGGAAGTCGCGTGGATGGATAAGCTGCCGATTGTGAACAAACGGGCGGAAGAGTTTATGCGGGAGAGTTTCGTGACGGAGGGAAATTCGTATTCGCGCACCTCATAAGATCTTATGAAATATTCGAAAAAGAAATTATTCAGCGTTGCCCTCACGGTGATCATCGTTCTGGGATTCTTGTTACCCCAGCAAATTATGAACCCCGTGTCGGGCGCGGATCGCAAGAGTTATCACCCCAAGTCGTTTTGGTATTATCCCTGGGGAAAGTCGGGCACACACAAAGGCGTCGACATTTTTGCAAAGGAGGGCACGGCTGTGGGTTCAGCAACGGGGGGATGGGTGATCTACACGGGAGAGCTTAAGATGGGTGGGAATGTCGTTTTGGTTCTTGGACCGAAATGGCGGTTGCATTACTATGCACATCTTCAACGGATAGACGCAAACATTTTTTCATGGGCGCGTCAGGCTGAGCAAATAGGAACCGTTGGGACAACCGGCAATGCGAAAGGGAAGCCTGCGCATTTGCATTACTCCATAGTTACATTGATTCCCTATCCTTGGAGAATTGACTCTGCGCCGCAGGGTTGGAAGAAAATGTTTTACTTGAATCCGATAGAGTTCTTGAACCCCTAGCCCCGTTCGGGGTTGAAGCGACGTTATATTAATAACCCCGGGTTTGCGCCCGGGGCTATTATTCGGAAAGTCTTTCAGACTTCAAGTCTACACTTTCGCGCGACTAATTTCCGTCAGCCTTCCCGATTCTGACTTGTTTGTGAATCCTTGGGGGTTGGTTATTTTAATAGCGGGACGCGGCCGATGGTGCCGTTGAAGTCGCCGGTGCTGGTGGTGTGCAGGTTTGTTACCGTGTAGAGTTTGTTTTCTTCGGTGCGGGGTTGGATGGAAACATCACTGTCGGTAAGATCCAACGTTTCACCATTGAACATCGCCACGATGATTTGGTTTTCCGTGGTGGTGCCGGGGAAATGATAGTTATAGTCCGCCGTCTTTTTTGTTATGGTCAATTGCAGTTGATCGCCGCTCTGAAAAGCATAGGTCAATAAGTAGACGTCATCCTTCACATGTTGCAGGTTGGCGGCTTTGGCGATGTAGGTGATCTTCGCGCCATCGTTCTGCTTGTCAACGGAGCCTATGGCAAAACCTGACGCCGCTTCATCTGAAAAATCAATACCCCACATCGGCGATTCCCTGTCTTCTCCTTCAGTACATGCAAAGAGTAATACGGAAACACTCAATAAAAGCAATAGTCTTGTTTTCATAGTCGTTTCTGTTTGATGTAGTTCAAAGAGAGGTATTTTGAATCAAACAGAGAAGCCCATCTCGCCATGTATCCATGGCGTTCGCTTATTGTAACCGTGTGAAACTACCCGGCTACGCGTGCAAATTTCCCAATTTTGTAAAGGAAACCCCCAATCAACTTTGATGCCGATCATTCACCGGCGAAAGTCTTCGGCTTGTCGACAGGGCTTAGATGGCCAGTAATTGCGGGGTTGGGCGTTTTTGAAATGTTGCGGTACGCCGTATTTGGCGACGAATGGTTTTACAAATCCGAGCGTTTCAACTTCAGGTAGCTGAAATAGTTAAAGGCGACCATCCAGGCAAATGCAACCGCAACTGACAAGGGATCAACATAGTCTTGGATCTCCTGGAACGCATATCGATATAACGGCATCTTTATCAGCGCGCTGATGGATTCCATCGGAAAAAACGGAATAATCCAGGGCATATAGTCATCGATATTGGTCTTGATGATGAATTCCAGCAAATAAGAAAGCAACAACAAGATGATGGTAAGTCCCGAACGTTGCACCAATATGCCCAGCATCAACGCATAGGAAAGGTAGGAGAAAACCTCCAGCAAGTAGGCGGGATAAAATTCAAGATCGGTAAACACATAGTTCCAATTGATCTCGGGCGAGTAGATAAAACCCGTGACCAAGGCGATGAGAAAGATGAGCACGACGCTGAGCAAGCTCAACAAAAAGTTGGTCAAGATTTTCGTCAACAAAAACTCCCACCGGCTCAGACCGTCGATCACGTTTTGACGCAGCGTGCGATACGTATATTCATTCGTGATCGAGATCACCGTCATGATGCCCAGCAGCACTTTGAAAAATCCGCTCCACCATACCAGGTTCAACCACACATCGGGAAAATGATACAGCGGTATTCGATCGATGTTGATCTTTTGTCCGAAGCCTTCGATGATACTGGCCAGCCATTTCAAAAACTCCATGCCACTGGCTGTGGAAAATCCGATCGTGATAAAATACAAGCCGCACACAACCCAGAAGGTTCTGTAGCTGGTGAGCTTCTTGAGATCTATTTTGAGCAGGTGTAACAGCATGATCGTTTAGTGTTCTGAAAGTATTTCCAAAAACATTTTCTCCAGGCTCTTCTTCTTCGTGACGAGGTGACTGGCCACCACGCCCTTGTCGAACAAAAAGCGGTTGAGGTCCTTGCCGTGAAATTCGTCGCGGAGCGTTACCTGGAAATATCCATTCTCGCGGTTGATCGAGGCCGTCCCCGAAAAATCCATCAGCAGTTCACTGAGGTTGGCCACGTCGGCTTGCACCTCCACGGTCTCTGCGCCCCGCCCCACATCGTCTACCGGGCCGGAATGAATGAGGTTGCCTTTTTTGAGTACGGCAAAATGTGTGCATACCTTCTGTACTTCATCCAACAAGTGACTTGCCAGGATGATGGTCTTGCCACTGGCAGCGATCTTTTTTGTGAGCTCGCGAATTTCGGCGATGCCCATCGGATCGAGACCGTTAGTGGGTTCGTCCAGGATCAACACGGTGGGCTCGTTCAACAGCGCCGAAGCAATGGCGAGGCGTTGCTTCATGCCCAGGGAATATGTTTTGTACTTATCGTCTTTTCTTCCGGAGAGCTCAACCAAGTCCAACACTTTGGGAATATTGTCGGCGGGGCATTCCTTCACCATGGCGTTCAGCTCCAGATTCTTTTGCCCGCTGAGGTAGGGATAAAAGATGGGGTGTTCCAACACGGCGCCGATCTTTTTTCGAAGGGTGTGTGTCGGGGGTTCACCAAACCAGGTGAACTCTCCCGCGGTGGGGTTTGTCACCCCCATGAGCATGCCCAGTGTAGTGGTTTTGCCGCTGCCGTTGGGGCCCAGCATACCGAAGACTTGTCCTTGCTGCACTTCCAGATTGAGCTGGTTCACGGCACGGAGGCGTCCGTAGTCTTTGGTGAGTCCTTTGATGGAGAGAACTGTTTTCAAGATGACGAGATTTGATGAATAAGTCGGCGAGGTGAAAGTTGGATTACAAGAAAGTTAATCCTTTTTCGTGAAGTTCATGATCATCTTTCCAACGTCTGCACTCTCATTCACCCGCTTGAACAGCGATGTAACTTTGTCGAGGGCGATGCTGCCCACGATATCGAGCACAAAGAGATTGGTGGAGTCGTTTACCGTAACGATCATGCCTTGCGTTTTGCCGCTTTGCTCTTTGAGGAAAATATCGAAGTTCCTTCCCTGGTACCGGCTGGTCATGATCTCTTCGAACGACTCGGCCTTGTAGTTGGCAACCAGTTTTTTGTATTGCGCTGCGCCGAAGTTGGCGCTCTTCGGGACCATGAGAAATTTCATCTTCTCGATGTCCTTGATGAGGGCATCAAAATCCTTGTCGTCGTTTTGATTGAGCATGCGCAAGGTGTTATTGTAAAAGAACGCCGAGAACACCTCCTGGTTTTGCTTGTGTAGTGCTTCGGTGGTCTTGGTTTGACCATAGAGGGAGGCCACAGACAGTGTCATTGCGAAAACCAAACCGGCTACAAACTTCTGGCGCATAGGTGTAATTATTATTGGGGTTTATTAAACGAGAGCGGTCCGTTTTTTAACAACACATCAGGATCAACTTTGCCTCTGAATTCGACGAGTGTCACGACGTACGGCTCATCTATCAATACCATGTAACGGTTGTCGTGCTTTAAGGTTGACTGAATATACAGGGTAATATTTTTGCCGTGTTCCTTGGCATGGGCCAATTCTTCGAACGCGTCTTTCCTCAACTCATGTTTGAAGCCATCGACCGTCACTTTTTGTTTTTCGAATGCAGCTTTGGGCACCGTGACCAGCCGGATGTTCTTTACTTCCTTCACCGCCTTGTTAAATTCGTCTTCGGTGGCCATGCGTAGGATCATGCGGGTAAAAAATCCGTTGACACTAAAATGGTGAACGTCTTCTTCACCGATAAATTTTTCGCGGAAGGTGGTGAAGCTGGTGCTTTGCGCCAGGCTGGTGCTGATGAGAGCGGTCAGGATGATGGAGGCTATGAATGTTTTCATGGGCGTGTAGGGTTTGATCTACCTGACAGATGCATATCAAGGTCCGGCCGTTGCATCAAGCCTCGGCCGGACATTGATATTTTAGAGTCAATTCTTCTTTTCGGGTTGCTTATCCGATTTGTCGGGCTGATTCATTTTCTCCAGTTTTTCCAAGCCTTCCACGTTCATCTTTTTGCCGATGCGGGAAACTTGTTTCAAGTCTATCTCGCCGAAGAGCGTCATCACCATGAAATCTTTTGTGCCGCCCATGATCATGATCAGTTCCGAGATCTTTCCGCCCGATTCCTTGATGAGGAATTTCATGTCTTTGTCTTTGTCGCGAACCGACAGGAGTTCTTCGTAGTCCTTCATGGGGATGAGGGTGAAGGCTTCCTTGTAGAGTTCGCGGGCGTTGCGGGCATCTTCTTTGGCCAGGATGCGCAGGCCTTTCAATTTGCTGATGGCATTCAGCACTTCCTTATCTTCCGGCGTGTCTGCCTCCATGTTGGTGAAGAGGCCGAACATTTTGCTGGACACGGTCACCTGGCTGAACGATTCGTCGGCCTGGTATTTACTAAAGAATTTCGATATGGCATCCTGTGCAAATCCACCTGTCGCTACCAACATCAAAACCACTGCTGCGATTATCTTTTTCATAGTATCTTGAATTTCCTTGTTTACTGATCCTTTTAACTGCGATTGTTTTTCTTTTTTCTGCTTTCGTTTGAAGTATTGGCGCAGGGCCCTGCGCTATAGCTTCGTATCTTTCTTTTTGATTTCTTCCTGAGCTTCGTTGAACATATTTATTTTCCGGGTCTGCGTTTCGGCGGTTCCAAAACCCTTCGAGATCATGAGCAATGCCTTTTTGGTTTCTTCGAAGGCCAGCTTCGGATCATCATAGGTGTCGACCATTTCCTGGGGTGTGGTTTTGCGCACTTCGTTGCGGATGAACCAGGTGGCGGTGAGCAGGACCGTGACGCCGGCGGCGATGCGCATGGTGTTGTAAAAGAACTTCACCATTTTGCTGCGTTTTGAGGTTTGCACGGTGGTCATCACCCGGCTATCGAATGCTACGTCGTTGAGGGATTTTTTTTTGTTCTCCTCGAAGTAGCGGAACAGGGCTGCCGTTTCTTTCCAGGGTTCGGGGATGGCCTCGTGCTGGAAATACTGGCGCAGCTGTTGCTCTTCTTCGAGCGTGGTCTCGCAGTTCCAGTACTTTTGGAGCAGTGCTTCTATTTTTTTAGAGTCCATACGCGTTTATCTTCATCAATTTTTCACGCACGGCGTTCCGTGCTCTGAACAGGTTCACTTTCACCTGGTTCATGTCCAGTTCCAGGATCTCACAGATCTCGTTGTAGCTATACCCTTCCACATCGCGGAGGTGTATCACTTGGCGCTGCTTCTCGGGCAGTGCCGCTATAAATTGATTTACCCGATTCATGCTCTCCTGTATTTCGGTTGATTCATGGGGTGACAAAGTTTCCTGACGGACATCGTAGCCGGTTTCCAGGGGGTGGGTCTGTTTGCGGGCCAGGGTGCGGATGCGGTCGAGGGAGAGGTTTTTTGTGATGCGCATGCACCACGCCTCCCAATTCTGCACTTCGTTCATCTGCTCGCGACCATTCCACACCCGGATAAAGACTTCCTGCACCACGTCCTTGGCCTCTTCCTCGTTGCCTAAAAAGCGGAGGGCGAAGCGAAAAAGCTTGTTTTTTGCAGGTAATACCCGGTTTTGAAAAGCTTCGATGTTCATTCGGTCAAATTCAAATACAAGACGGTGAGGTTTGGGGGATGTTACAACGGTTTCGGAAAAACTTTTAAGACCCGCCCCACCTTGGCTAAAGCTTCGGCGGGCAAGCGCGCACAAAAGCTACTTCTTTCGCTTGGATTTGGCTTCGCGGATGAGTTTATAGTCTACGTTTTCTTTGGAGATGGATTCATAGTTGCCTTTGCCCAGGGCGGCAAAGCGTTCCAGGCTTTTGGACGCTCCCATGCCTTTCCCAAAGTTGAAAACCGAGAGAAAGATATCTTCCCTGGAAAACTTCTCGATCAGTTGGAGCGATTCCTCGCTGAGCGCGAATTCGCCATCTGTGGCCAGGATGATCCGGTTGTTGCCGCCACGGATGTAGTTGCTGTCGGCCACTTTATAGGCCAGCTTCACCCCGGCGTTCCCGTCGGTCTTGCCGGCTGATTTCAGGTCGTTGATGGCTTTTTTGATCTTCTCATCTTCCTTGAACGAGGCGCCCTCCAACAATACTTTGGGCTTGCCCGAAAAAGTGATGATGGACACCTCGTCTTCCTGGCGCATCATCGAAAGCAGGTCGAGCACCGATGCCTTTAGCAACGGGAGTTTTTCCGGTGTGTTCATGGAACCCGAGACGTCCAGCAGCAGGATCATGTTGTTGGACGCATAGCCTTCCATCGAACGCAGGTTCTCCCCCGGCGCGCCCATATAGATGGTGTCGCGCTTCTCGATGTAGATCGTGTCGTGCAGCACCTTGGTTTTGAGTGGGGCGACCTTGGTTTTGGCTGCTGCTGTATTGGTGGTGGAAGGGGGCGGAGTGGCGGGTGGATTACTTTTCCCGACTGCAACAGTACCCGCCGCAGTCGCTCCATTGGCATCGGCCGTTTTGTTTTCCGCTTTTTTCTCGCCGTGTGTCACTTCGAAAAGTTCCGGTTGCTTGACGCTGCGCAACAAGAAAATTCCTTTGGAGAGTTCGCTGAATTTGTTGAGGTCGTCGATGGCGTCGTTGTAGTGATACACCATGCCGTGATAAGGGTGTTCGGAGTTACCGCCTTTGGGTGGCGCGAACTTGGTGAGTTGTTCGCTGAGCGATTTCGAGGATTGGGGCATGTCCTCGTAGGGCGTGTATGGGCAAAGACCGTTGTTGCGTCCGTATTTCTCGATGCCTTTCATGTTGGCATATTCCTTGGCGAGCACGTCGCGCAATTGCTGGTCGATCTTGGCGGTGGTGATGTGGGCGGTGGTGTCGCCTTTGTAGCGGCCCCTGGCTTTGAACAACTGCTCGTGGTCGGCGTCGATGAGGCTTTGCAGCGCCTGGCCGGAAACGTACCACGAACTTGCGGGGTCGGCCGGCGGATAGGATTCGTAGACACCGCGCACGTCATTATACAGCTGCTCTTTCCGGGCGTCGAAAATATCGAACAGGGTTTTATTTCTGTCGAGGATGCTGAAGATGTGTTTGAGGTGATCCTTCTCATATTGTTTTTCGGAGACGTCCACTTGCATTGAGGCGCTTTGCTGGTCCATTTCTTTCAGGATGCTGAGCAACACCGCGGCCTGGTCGTTCAACAGTTTTGCAAAGTTTGCGGGGAGGGCGTCGCTTTCGGAAACCGTCTTTTGAAACAGTGACAACGGCACCTGGTAATCTTTGTAGTCATACGACAAGCCGCCGTGGCCGCTAAACGAATCGAGTGTCTCATAGTAGGCTGCGCTTGAATTTAAATTTCGCAACACCATCTGGATGTAACGCAATTGGCGTTCGCCTTCGTTTATAAAATCGATGTAGTTGTTCAGTGCATCAAACGCCGGCTTGCCGATGGCAACCTTTTGTTTTGGAGCGACAAGGTTGGTATGCTTGATGTCGTCGAACGGCTTTACACTGACGCCGTCTGATTTCGGGTCCTCGCGGATGCCAAACGCCGGCACATATTTGAAAGCCTTCAGACCGTTGTAGTCTCCCGCGGCAAAGTCCATAAACGTATTGTAGTTCGACACCAGCACACCGTTGTAGTAGTTGATCAGGTCGAGGTACACCTGGTTGCTGTGACGATCCGATTTCTTTGCTTCAAAATTATAGCCGTCCAATCCGTTGCGTTTCACTTCCAGCATGTCGCCCATCGCTTCCTGGAAAGACGGGTACATACTGGAGGCGGGATATTTCAAAGCCGGTTTGTAGGCGCTGAATATTTTGAGTTGGGCATCGGTGTCGGCAATACTCTTCTCCAGTTTGTCTACGGGCCAGCCGGAATGCACGGATTCATCCAGGTTGAAGGTCCAGGCGTCGATGAAAGACTTTTCCCGGGCGATCTGTTGGAGCATCATCAGATCCGTTTTATGATAGGGATTGGTCGCCACATAGCGATTGAGTGATCTGTACCGCTCCACAAGGCCCGAGGCGAGGTCGTTTTGCTTCTTCACATACTCTCCCACCAGGCCCTGCAATTCCCCGATGATCTGATTTGCTTTTTCAAAATTATCCTGCTTGTAGTCCTCCAACTTGTGATACGTGTCCAGTTCCTTGCATTTCGCATCGATTTTTTCGGATGCCTCGCGCAGGGCATTCAACCGGGGAAGGATGATGTTGGCATGGGTGGGTGGAATGAATTTGGTGAGATCCCGGGCTGTTTTCAGATAATAATCCTCCAATTGGATTGGGCAAACGTAGCGCGGGGCCGAGAATCTTTTTTCGCGGTGAACCTCCGGGTAATAGTTCATAATGCTTTTCACGACCGCCGTTACCTCCTCCGCCGATTGGTTGGCATAGTCCACATAAGCATTCAGGGCCTTTTGCTGGGTCTGGGTGATCACCTGCCCCACAGCCGGGGCGACCAAAAGCATTATAATAATAGAGAGAAGCGGATAGCGCATGGTCCTGGATTTAGCGGTGGGGCTGGAAAGATATAAAAAATGGCCTTGGGAGCCTAAAAACGCAGAATTCAAAAATAAATTAAAAATGTTCGAGGGTCGTGAACTTCTGAACTATACATTTGTTGTATAGACAACTGTCGCTTTGACAACATATAAACAAAAACGAATCTATTAACTCTTAAACACTTTTATTATGTCGACCTGGAAACTTGATCCCAACCACTCCGAAGTGAAATTCAAAGTGAAACACTTAGTGGTATCCACCATCTCTGGAAACTTCAACACCTTTTCTGCCACTGTGGACAGCAACAAGGAAGATTTTACCGACGCCAAAGTAACGTTCGAAGCTATTGTAGACAGCATCGATACGAAAAACGGTCAGCGCGACGGTCACTTGAAATCGGCTGATTTCTTTGACGCTGCCAACCACCCGGCGATCACCTTTGTATCGAAATCATTCAAAAAGAAATCCGGCAACAACTACGAATTGAACGGCGACCTGACCGTCCGCGGCACCACGAAAGAAGTGGCTTTGGCGGCAGAATATAACGGCACGGTGAAAGGCTTTGGCGGTAGCTTCGATGTGGCTGCCTTTGAGATCACGGGCAAGATCAACCGTAAAGAATTCGGTTTGAACTGGAGCGCGCTCACCGAAACCGGCGGCATCGTAGTAGGTGACGACGTGAAAATCGAAGTGCTGGCCGAGTTCGTGAAAGCGTAAGCAGCACATTGCCCTAAAAAAATTCACATCACACAATCTCCCCCTTCAGGGTTGAGAGGGGTTTATCGAAGGGTGGAGCTTGTTGATGTGATCGTATTTTCTCTAAAAAAACTTATCACGTTGTGAACATGAACCGAAGGGAGTTTCTTCTATCTTCCCTCACGCCTATTGCTGCTATGAATGCTTTAACGGACCTCAAAAATTTTAGCGATACCTTACCCGTTCAGGACCGGAAGATGCCGGCCCTTTTTATTGGACACGGCAGTCCGATGAACGGCATCGAAGACAATGCTTTCAGCCAACGCTGGGCGGCCATGGGAAAAGAAATCCCGACGCCGCAAGCAGTGCTCGTCATCTCGGCACACTGGCTCACGCGTGGCACGGCCATCACGGCCATGGCACAACCGCAGACCATCCACGACTTTGGTGGTTTCCCCCAAGCCTTATTCGAAGTGCAATACCCTGCACCCGGCCATCCTAAACTGGCGGAAGAGACCGCTGCCCTGATCAAGAAAACGAAAGTTCAACTGGACCACGATTGGGGTCTGGACCACGGCAGTTGGTCGGTGGTGAAGAACATGTATCCGGAGGCCAACCTACCCGTGCTGCAATTGAGCATCGATTATAACAAAAGTGCACAATACCATTATGACCTGGCCATGGAGCTTGCCGCACTGCGCAAAAAAGGCGTGCTCATCATCGGCAGTGGCAACATGGTGCACAACCTGCGCATCCTCGACTGGAACAAACCCGATGGCGGCTACGACTGGGCCGATGAAATGAACGCGACCTTCAAGCGACTGATTTTGGAGAACAATCACCAGGCGCTCATCAACTTTCAGGACCTGGGTAAGGCCGCGGCATTGTCCATTCCCACCCCGGACCATTACCTGCCTTTGCTCTACACACTGGGAGTAAAAGATAAACACGATGCCCTGTCGTTCTTTAACGACAAGACTACGATGGGGTCCATTTCCATGACCTCGGTCAAACTGGATTAAGCAACCAACCTAAAGCAACCTGTCGCCCACTTCCTTCCAGCTGTTCAACCGGTTGTACAGGTGGATGTGCATGTTGTGGGGTGCGGTGTAGATAAATTTTTCGCCGTTGAACCGTTCCAGGTTGTGGGGAAGGTCGTCGATCATATAGTCGCCGTGCACGACCGCTTTGCTGCCACAGAAAACAATTTGCTTCCAGGTGAGGAACGAGAAATGCTCGTTCAGCCACGCCAACTTTTCGGGAAGCGACTGTGGAAATTCCATCGCGGCCGAAACGATGAACAATTCATATTTCTTGTTTAGCTCGGCCATCACTTCGCGGCTGTCGACGTGGGGGGTCATGGTGCGAAAGAAGTTTTCGCGGTAGAGAAATTGTTGGATCTTTTCGTGGTGGTCGGGAAAGCCTTCCAGTTCTTCTTTGTTATTGAGGCTTTCGCGGGGCACACGCACACCAAATTCCTGTTCGTAATAGTGGAGGATCTGACCGGTGGCATCGGCAATAACATCGTCCATATCAACAATGAGTCGTTTCATCTGCAGCTTTTCATTATCTTGTTGGATGCAAAGATGTGTATTTGTGGCGTGCAGGCCAACAGGGATTTTCTTTCTCTTTATCGCGCTTTCGGCGACGGCCGTCGCTCAGAAAAATTATACGCTCACCTCTCCCGCCGGGGCCATTACGCTGACGGTGCGCGTGGCCGATTCGGTTTATTATTCCGTAGCGGTGAAAGGAGCCCCCGCAGTCACCCCCTCACCCATTGCGCTCATCACTTCACAGAAAGCATTGGGCATTAACAGCCACGTGACAAAACAAACCACGCGGCAAGTGCAAGACACCATCGTGAATGCCGTGCCCATCAAACGAAGAAACATTCCCGATCACTACCGGGAACTCACGCTTTCATTCCGTGAAAATTTTAGCCTGGTTTTCCGTGCCTACGACGACGGTGTGGCTTACCGGTTCACCACCGTCTTCAAAGATTCATTGATCGTGGAAAAAGAAATTGCCACGTTCCGTTTCCCGGGAGATGCCACGGGCTATTTGCCCCTGGTTCAAAAACGCGATAAGGTCGATATTTTCCATACCAGTTTTGAAGAACCCTACACCGTTCAACCGCTGTCACAATTCAAACGCGAGCAATTAGCTTTCAACCCGGTGTTGGTCGACGAAGGTACACGCAAGGTCGTCGTCACCGAGTCGGATCTGTTGGACTATCCGGGCATGTTTGTGCGGGGCACACAGCGCAATAGTTTGCACGGCGAATTTGCTCCCTATCCCGCTAAGGAAGAGATTCAGGATGGCGAGTTCAGACAGTGGATCGTGACGGCGCGCAAAAACTATATTGCCAAAACACAAGGCATGCGTTCATTTCCCTGGCGCATTATCGGCCTGGCCGAAAAAGACGGCGACCTGTTGCTGAACGACATGCCCTATCGCCTGGCCACGCCGGCAAAGCAAACGGACTGGTCGTGGGTGACGCCCGGGATCGGTACGGATGAGTGGATCTGCGGCGCGAATTTGCGCGGTGTGGATTTCAAAACGGGTATCAACACAGCCACGTATAAACATTACATCGATTTCGCGAGCCGGTTTGGGATGCAATATGTGATGCTGGATGCCGGCTGGTCCGACAACAACGATCTGCTCAAGATCACACCGGGTCTCGACTTGAAAGACGTCGCCGCCTATGCCAAGACAAAAAATATCCACATCATGCTGTGGACGCTGGCCATGACCCTCGACCGCCAACTTGACGAGGCCATGGCGATGTTCGAAGCACTGGATGTAAAATTGATCCTCACCGACTTCATGGATCGCGACGACCAAAAGACCGTGGCCTTCTATCAACGCATGGCCGAGGCGGCGGCGCGGCACAAGATCATGATCATGTTTCATGGCGCTTTCAAGGGCGCGGGTTTCGAGCGCACCTATCCCAACGCCATTTCGCGGGAAGCCGTGTTGGGTTCGGAATACAACATCTGGAGCGAAAAGGCAACACCGGAACACGACCTGCTCATTCCGTTTATCCGCATGGTGGGCGGGCCGATGGATTACGAGCCAGGGTTCTATAAAAATGCCAACCGGGAAACGTTCCGCCCCTTGCGCGACATGGTGATGTCGCAAGGCACGCGGTGTCACCAGTTGGCGATGTTTGTGGCCTATGACAGCCCGATGCAAATTTTCTCCGGCAATCCCTCCGACGCCTGGCCTGAGATTGCCTACACGACCTACCTTGCCTCGCTACCGACAACATGGGACGACACGGTCGTGCCCGACGCGAAGGTGGGCGACTACCTGGTGGTGGCGCGGCGAAAAGACAACGACTGGTACCTGGCGGCCATGACCGATTGGACGCCGCGAACGATAACCATCGACCTTTCGTTCTTGAACAACGGCAGTTATCGCGCGTTTACGTGTGAGGACGGCCCGAATGCCACCAAAAACAGTGAGGACTACCGCATGGGATACGCCCTGGTGGATAAGCACTCAAAACTCACCATCAACATGGCGCCCGGCGGCGGCTATGTGGTGAAGCTAATAAAATTGAATGATGCCCGACCCTGACGATATCATCGTATTTAAACAGTTCGACAGCGCCATCGACGCCAACATTGTCAAGGCGAAGCTCGATGCCTATGGCATTCCGTGCTTTCTTACCGAAGAGAACATGGCCAACCTCTACCCAGGTGCGAACAACCTGATGATCTTTAGTGTACGCCTCCATATTTTTGCAAATGACGCGGAGCGCGCCGGGCAAATCCTGGACGAAAAGAACTTGCTGGTGTACGACGGCAGCTATGCCTGCCCGCGGTGCCTTTCCAAAAATATCGTGCGTGACTTCCCGCAGCGTTACAACCTGAAAATAGGGTCGGTCTTAACCGCGCTTTTTTTTGGCGTATTCTTTCCCCACGAAAAAATCTTCCGGTGTTGCGATTGTCTCCACGAATTTGACGAATGACCCGTTGATTTTTTTGGCACTCTGGGCGCCTGCCTTTAAATTGCACTGCTTAGAATAAAGCCTCTTATGTCTCCCTCAAAAGTAATAATCGGTGTCCTGGGTCCTGGCGAGAATGCCACGCCCGACGAAAATATCATGGCCTTCGACCTGGGCAAAGCCATCGCCAAACAGGGATGGATCACCCTCACCGGCGGCCGGAGCTTTGGCATTATGGATGCCGCGCTAAAAGGCGCCACGGAAGGCGGCGGTCTCACCATTGGCATCCTGCCCGGCGAAAACGAGAAGGGTTCTTCCGATCATGCGCAAATAAAGATCGTTACCAGCATGGGCAGCGGCCGCAACTACATCAGTGTGTTGTCGTGCCATGTCATGGTGGTGTTGGGCATGGCTGCAGGCACCGCTTCGGAAGTAGCGCTGGCGTTGAAGTCGAAGAAGAAGATCATTTTGCTGAACCAGGATGAGATCACCATCCGTTTTTTCAAAAATATCGGCAGCTACAACGTGCTGGTCAGCAAAGACGTGCCGGAGACGATCCAGCATATCAAGGAATACATGGCGATGAACAAGGTGGTGTAGCGGAAGGCGTCGCGCCTTTTGTTGCAAACTTGCTTTCCAAATTCAAGCAGGACTATCCACACATCACCGGGCGGAAAGTCGCTTTCTACGCGCATGTATTTTCCAACGTCTTTGCACTAGCGGCAGGGTTGACCCAATTTTCCAGTTACTTTCTTGAGCACCCGGGTTTAAAAACTCCCGGCGTCGAAAGATCCACCGGTTCATTCTCGAGCTTAATCTACCAAGACCAGTTCTTTGGAGGCTTTTCCGATCGCTTTCAACTCTTCATCTGTCAGCGTAAAGGCCAGGGCTTTCACATTATCCGTTACCTGCTTCTCATCGCGGGCGCCCACGAGCACGCAATCCATCGCGGGCTGTCGCGTCGTCCAGTTGATGATGAGTTGTGTCAGGGTGGCATTGTGTTTTTCGGCGATCGGTTTCAAGGTCTCCAACATCGCGTTCACGCGGGCGATGTTTTCATCTTTGTAGAACTTGTTGTTCTCGCGTGTATCGCCGGGACCAAAAATATGACCGGGCTTGATCTTGCCCGTGAGCAAGCCGCGTTGCAACGGACTGTAGGGAATGATGCTCAACTTTTTTTGTAGGGCTTGGGGCACGAGGTCTTTTTCGATGCCGCGGTTCACAAGGCTATAGGGCACCTGGTTCGAAACGAGGTTCACCGATTTCAAACCTTCGTCCACCTGCGCAGCGGAATAGTTACACACACCGGCAGCGCGCACTTTCCCTTGTTGGATGAGGGTGGCCACGGCTTCCATGGTTTCGGATATGGGCGTGGTAGCGTCGGCCCAATGGATTTGATAGAGATCGATATAGTCGGTTTTCAGACGGCGAAGGCTGTCTTCGCATTCGCCGATCACGGCCGCCTTCGCGGAGTATTTATATACTTTTGTAGGCTTGCCACTGTTGTCGGTCGTATCGAAATAAAATTCGCCCTGGTTGGTTTTCCAGTTCATGCCATACTTGGTGAGGATCTCGTATTTGTCGCGGGCGATGCCGGCCATGGCCTTGCCCACCAATTCCTCACTTTTACCAAAGCCGTAGATGGGAGCCGTATCGATCGTGGTGATGCCCGCATCAAAGGAGGCTTTGAGGGCGCGCAAGGCTGCGGCGTCTTCGGCACCGCCCCACATCCATCCGCCTATGGCCCAGGCGCCAAAGGCTATCGGTGTTACGGTTACGGCAGAGGTTCCGAGGGATTTGCGTTTCATGGGCATGGCGTTTTTTCATAAAGGTAAACCGCCGGGGCGCTAAGGCGCAAAGGAGGGCACAAAGTTTCTTTGTAGTATCTTGTGCATCTTATAGCAAAAAAAGCCGGGCGACCTTGTCCCGGCACGTGTCGGATTGTAATTTGGCTCTTATGAATTTTCCTTATCTCAAAGGCGTGCTGTGCCTGTTGGTACTCGTGACCGGCAGTCACCTGGCCGTGGCGCAGTTTCCGCGTTTTAAAGTGCTTGCCTTCTACTCCAACAAAGTGGAGCGCGATCATGTGGACTTTGCTCGTGATGCCGTCCGTTTCTTCAAAGACCTCACGGCGGGCAACGGCTTTGTGTTCGACACCACCAGCAATATGAGCGACCTTAACGACCAGAAGCTGAGGGACTATTCCGTGGTGATGATGCTGAACGATTTTCCCCACAACCAGGAACAACGCAACGCCTTTACGCGCTACATGGAAAACGGCGGCGGCTGGTTTGGCTTTCACGTGGCCGCCTACAACGATAAGGATACACACTGGCCCTGGTTCGTGCAATTTCTTGGCGGGGCTGTATTCTATACCAACAGCTGGCCCCCCATGCCCGCGAAGCTGGTGATCGAAGACCACACGCATCCCATCACCAAAGGACTCCCCGAATCCTACATTGCACCCACCAACGAGTGGTATCAATGGAAGCCCAGTCCACGCGAAAATAAAGACGTGACGATCCTCGCTTCGCTCTCGGCCGACAATTACCCCTTAGGCCTGAAAGACATCATCCACGACGGCGACACGCCTGTGATGTGGACCAACACAAAATATCGCATGGTCTACATGAACATCGGTCACGGCAGCAAGATCTTCACAGACGCCACCCAAAACCGGATCATCGTCGCGGGCCTGCGCCATGTGGTGGCCTCCGACAAAAAAGGAAACGTATTCAAAGATTAACTACGACCATACAACCTAACCCAACGCCATGAGAGCCCTCCATTTTGTTATTGCCTGTGCCTTGTTTGCCGGGATGATCGCCTGCGGAAGCAAAGAAGCCACGATCGACAGCCGCATCTTCGATGAAGCCCATGTTATTTCCGATGCGCAAAAAGATAGTCTCATCAATGCCATCCGCGTGGTGGAAACCAATATCGGCCCGCGCATTGCCATCATGACGGTAGAGAGCCTGAACGGGGAAACAGTAGAAGCCCTTTCTGCAAAGGAAGCCAAGGCCCACGGATTCGACGCCTCCAAAGATGTTTTCTTTTTCCTGGCCACCACCGGGCATGCCGCACACATTGTTACGGGCAGCGAGGTGGAGAAGGTCCTCGACGATCCGCTGCGCGTGCACCTGGTCTGGGACATGGCGCCAAAATTCACCAAACAAAAATATGGCTCCGGCCTGGTGGATGGGGTGGAGAAATTGAAGGCGGTGTTTATTGTGAATAAGGATGCGATTGCGAAGTAGTGCGACTTTTCAGATGAACTGAAAATTATACCCGTTGGGAACCGGACAATACCTTTTACATTGACATCGGTTTTTTCGGCTGATTCAAGTGAATCAAAAAAAAATGTATCGGGTCTGTCCCGATACATTTTTCCATACAAAGAAATTTACTTGATCTCAAACCTTACCTGTTCCCGCTATTTCAATCTCCTCACTTCTTTATCGGGTTCGACACTATTGGACGACCACTTTTTGTGTTTGTTTTTTACCATTCGCGATCAGCGTGAATAGATAGACTCCAGTTCCCATCTGTCCCATGTTCACGCTTGTTTCATACGTGCCTTGAGGAACACTGGCGCGATCCACCAAGGTTGTCATCAAAGAGCCTTTTTCATTGGTAATCACCAGTTTTACCGGACCCTCTACCTTCACCCTGTATTTGACTTTTAAAACGTCTTTCACGGGATTTGGATATGCCCACAAATATTGGGTATTGTCGTCCGTATAAATGTAATAGGACATTGCACCTTGGGAAGTTGGTGCCCCCTGGGAAGGGTTCAATTTGACAACTGCCCCCGTTGTATCCGGTACGATCGTCATGTCACCCTTCACAACTTCTTCGACATCTCCTACCCGTCCACCGGGCGGCGCGCAAGGCGATGCAATTTTAAGGTTTATGCCTGGCGTTATCCGGGCACTGACGGTCGGGCGCACCACGATCGAATTTCCCGCGATAAAATTGCCCGTGATTCCGGTAGAAGCAAATTGATCCTCCGTGATCACAATGCTATTTATGGCCTTCACATCAGCATTTGCACTGAAGGAGTAATATGCCCACGTAAGGTTCTGTGGATAAACATCCATCTTTACGATGTTACTAAAAGATCCCAGATTAACGGCACGCACATACCACGTGGTTTGGGATAGGGCAGGCGGCGAATACGCTGAACTGATCGCACCCAAAATTTGGGTAAATGTCGTTCCGTTCGTGCTGCTGTACCACTGATAGAGGTATTGACTGGCTCCGCCCAAGGAAACACCAGACTTCTGATCCAGCCCAGCGGGAGCTGTGCCCGTTCCTATACACTGCGAGCAACAAATGGTATTTCCAGTCACCACGCTCGCGGATAAGGGAACCGTTAATGAATTTGAATCATCACACTTTGCCTGTCTTACGAGGGTCGTGTTGACATAGAGATTGACCGTATAGTTTATTTTGACCGTAAACGTGGCTGTGGTCGGACTACCGCTCAAAGGTATGATAGGATTCGCTGTGACACTAGAACCGGTGGTAGTCGCCAGGTTGCCATTTGAGCTACTCGTCCAGGTATAGCTGTTATAAACCGGGTTGGTATAGCCACTTGTAGGACTCGCTGTCAAGGTTACCGGGCTGCCGGAATGAACGGTGGTCGGTGACGCAGCGATTGGAATACTCAAATGCGCAATGTCTACATTTTTGGAGATACTACTTAGAAAGTTGCCCGCTGCAGAAATGGTTGCCTGCGTTGTACTACTCCACGGACTCCATTTTACCTTGATTTTTGACGTGTATTGCCCCGGAGAGCTTTCCGTGGTCGCCAACTGGGTTTGTATCGAATTACTATAATCTGGGAATACCCCGCCATTGACGGTCCAGACGATATCCTGCTGCCGGTCGACGGTAACCGAGTACTCCACGGTTGTCCCACCGCATTCGAAGAAGTATCGGTTACCATCTTCAATACTTTGCGCCCTGATCGTGCTAACGAACAAAAAAAAGAAACCCGTCGCCCATAGCCAACGGAGTTTCGGCACACTCAATAGCTTTACATTCATTATCAAAAAAGTTTAATTGTTAACCAAAAACAGTCTCTAACATTAACAAAATTTCAACCTATAGGCTACTTTCCTTGCTTCTCCATAGCACTGACTTTTTTCTCGAGTTCAATCACGTACAATGTCAACTCTTCCACCTTTTTGAGTAACAGCATATTCATTTCGCTCACGTTAACACCCTGCTCTTCCATCTCCTTTGCGGAAGGAATTTCCGGCAGGTGTTTGTTCTCCTGGATATACTTGTTCAAATCAACCAATGAAAGAAGTTTATAATTGGTTTCAAAAACGTAGTCAGGTCCCGGAACGCTGAGATCGACTTTTACTTCTTGGGCATGAATGACCCCTTTCACCGTGAGCTTCGCGTCAGTCGTAGCCGTTCCTATCCCAACGTTCCCGCCACCCACATTGAATAATACGTCGTTTCCGGAATCATTGATCCGCAACGGGCGCGGGCCATAGCTTTGCAACCAGGCATAGTCTGCGGCTAATCCCATTTTGAAATATGCATTGGCACCACTGGCATTCATAGAGAAGATTGCACCGGGGGCTGATTCCGTTACCGTGAACTTCGCATCCGGGCTGGCCGTGCCAACTCCAACCTTTCCGCCGCCTAAATTGAAATAGACATCGTTTCCAATATTATTGATGCGCAAGGGGAGGCCTCCATAGGATTGCATCCACGCATAATTCGTCTCAACACCCATTCGTAAATTGGCTACGGTACCCGTTGCGGACAGGGAAAGTACAGGAGTTGTTGTGTTTGGTGAAGACACCGTCAACTTCGCATCGGTTGCCGCGGTGCCGATACTGGCATAACCAGCCTGCGTTACATTTGGACTACCTGACCATTGGGCTTGGGTTTGAGTGTAAATCACCAAGCAAAAGAAAATTGTAGCAATAGATTTCATATGTATAATTGGGGTTTGTTAAAAAATCGTTCAAATAACACCGCGGGTCCTATCCCGAAAACTCACATCTTCTACGCTGGGGGAATTTTACGCTGCGAAAAAAAATGAAACGCTTCGTGTCGCTTAGGTTGTCAAATAACTGCTATCCGTGACGCAAACAAAAGTAGAGACAATGCCGGGAATACAATAGAAAGAGTAGATTTTTTATTTATGAAACCTATTTAAACACTCAACTCACAGATTCTTAGCATAGACAGCCATAGATGTTCAATGATTTCGTGAGTTAGCATACCCCCAGGGTTGGGGGTATGAATAGCAAAAATTATTAATTCTATAATCCCATCATCACAAACGCGCCCCAATAATAGGGCTCCTTATATTTGGTCATTAGCTGGAGTTGTGCCTGCTTGAACGCCTTTTGCTTATTACCCAATTTGATCCAGTTCGTGTAAAAATTTGTCATGAGTTGCTGCGTTGCCGCGTCATCCACTTTCCACAAACTCATAATCAGCGCGTCCGCTCCTGCCACGAGAAAAGCTCGTTGCAAACCATAAACACCTTCGCCGCTTTTCACATCGCCCAATCCCGTTTCGCAGGCGCTCAACACGATCAGATCGGTGCCTTCAAGATTCAAATTCATCGCTTCATAGGCCGTGAGGATACCATTGTCGTTGCTTTCCAGGTTGGGCATGCGCGTGCCGCTCACGGTTGTGGCGGCACCAGCCAACATGAGTCCGGATCGCAGCAACGGATTGTTGTTGGCATTCTCCAGGTTCACGCCAAAGGCGGAGCCGGTGCTTTCCACGTCCTGGAGAAAATAGCCGTGTGTGGCAATGTGCATCAGCGCGGGACCTTTGATGGATTTGAGATTGGACTCGGTGGCGGTCTTTTGCGTAAACGTTTTTATCTGCCAGGTATTCGCTTTCAAGATCTTCGTGATGCCATCGATCTCCACTTTTGTGCCGGGCAGGGCGGCGATCGAGGTTCCGCCATAGTCGGGAAAGCCCAACAACGTGGCGTTCTTCTTCATCGTCTTTTGCTTGCGGGCTTTCAGGGCGATCAGGTCTTTCGAGTTGCCCACGATCACCAGGTCATAGCGATTGATCACATAATCGCCGTCCGGCTTCTTCATCGTGTTCAGGTTGAGCTGGTTGAAACTGCCGTCGGGGGAGATGTAGATCATTTTTTTGCCGGCCAACGCTGGCTCTATCCGCGCCCAGTACTGGTCGTAGGAATATTCGTCAGCAGCGTGTTGTTGGATGGCGTTGCGATAAAATTTGGCATAGCGCGTGTCCAATTGCTGGCCGTTGTCGAGCACCACCAGCTTGGGCATCTCGGAAGCTTTGGTCAACACCAGGGCCAGGTATTTGGAATCCGCCGTGAAGGCCTGGTCGTATTTTTGGACGCGGATGATCTCCACCACGGCCTCCGTATCGGTGAGCAGATTCTTGATTTGTTTGTAGCTCATCTTTTGCGCGGAGTATCCGGCAGAGAAGTCTGCGGACCGTTCCGATAATTTTTTCTCCATCGCATTGGCCGCCCGTTGCATGGAGTCGAGGTTTATTTTTTGCAGGCTGAGTTCCTCTTTGCTGTAGGCATACAGACGGGCCAGCGTTTCTTTTTGATCAAGCCAGGTCAGGTAATCTTTGATCAATGCGGCGTCTTTGCTGGAGAGTATCGCCTGCTTCACTTTGTTGGTGGAATTCAACAGCAACGCTTTTGTAGCAATCTGGTAGTCGTAAAGATCCTGCACTACCGCCGGGTTTTCGAGGCTTGCCTCGGTGGCGAAATTATAGAAACGCTGAAAACGCGGTGAGAGCACATCCCAATATTTGGTCTTCTCCGCTTCGCTCATCGGCGGGAAATAATTGTTCACAAAATCCAGCGATTTGTCCATCACTTCCCGGTAGGTCATGAAGGCGCGATCCCATGCCTTCTTCTTCCACGCGAGGATGGCAAGGTCTTCCTGTGACTGTACAAACAGGGGATGATTTTTTCCAAGCGTGGTTTCGCGGATGGCCAACGCCTTTTCCAACAAGGGTTCGGCGTCGGTGTAGCGCGCCTTATAGCGATAAAAATTACCCAGGTCGCTGGTGGCTTTGGCGTAAGCAGGGTTCTCTTCACCGAAGCTCGATTTATAGATGGCCACCGATTTCTTTAAAAGATCCTCCACTTTATCTTCCTTGCCCATCACCATGTAGAGCGCCGCCTGGTTGTTCAACATGCTGGCATAGTCAGGGTTGCTTTTACCCAGACGCTTCTCCATGCTGGTGTAGATGGCCTCGGCTTCGGGATACTTACCCATCTGTTGATACAGCAACGCCAGGTTGGACAGGAACTTCAGGTGATTTTTAGATTTGGCGCTCTGCAACTTCTCCGCTATCGCAATGGCCTCCTTCAACTCGCCTTCCGCTTCGGCATACCGCCCCACGGCCTGAAACAACATGGCCTCGTTGTTCAACACGATAGCATAGGGCATGTCTGCCGTGAGCGCTTTCCCTTTGATGATCGCGACGGCCGACTGGAAATCCTTTTCCGATTCGTTATAGCGGGCCAGGTTGTATTTCAACACGGCATAGTTATTCAGCGAGGCAGCCACACTCATGTTGTTGTCGCCGAACTTGGCTTTGCGTTTTTCGAGGGCATCTTTTGTGAAATCTTCGGCTTGCGTGAAGCGGCCCATGGTGGCGTAGAGCAGGCCTTGGTTGGAGAGTGTCTTCAGGTAGCCCAGGTCTTCGGTGAGACTGCCTTGTTCATAGAGGGTCTTGGCAGAAGCAAACCTTTTTTCGGCAATCGAAAATTTTGCGCTCGCATAAAACATCTCGCCCATGTCCAGTTGGAAACGGGCTTTGTCGGCATCGGCCATCTCGTTGTTTTTAACGTATGACGTGCCGAAGCTCATCAGGGTGGTTACACGAGCGGCGTTCTCTCCTTTTTCCTTCACGTCGAACAAGCCCGAGTTGTCGCTCAACAAGATGGCATAGTCAAAATCGGTGGAGTCGAATTTGGAGCGAGCGGCTTCCATATCGCTCATCACGGCGTTCACCACCTTTTCGCGGTTCTCTTTTGTGTTCAGGCTCTTGGCCTTATTTTTTATGTTCTGAAGGATTTGGGCGGAAGTGGAGAAATATAAAAGAAAGAGGGCTATGCCAAGGGAGATGCGCTTCATGAGGGTTTCGTTAAATAAATACCCAATTTAACTAAAACCAGCGGTAAGGGTTTCGAATTCGACGGAGAAAACTTTGCGCCTTTCTTTGCGCTCTTTGCGGTGGAAAATTTTAACCGCTTCGCTAAAGCTTCGGCGAGCGCAGAAAGACGCAAAGAGCGCAGAGGAGACGCAAAGAAATATCTAAAAGCTGTCGCTGTCGCGGTAGGCTTTGATGAGGGCGAGCTCGCCTTCTTTGCCGGGGTTGGCGTTGCCGTGTTCCATGCCCATGATGCCTTTGTAGCCGCGGCCGTGGATGTATTTGAAGATGTTCTTGTAGTGCACTTCACCCGAGCCGGGTTCTTTCCGGCCGGGGTTGTCGCCGATCTGGAAATAGGCGATCTCGTCCCAGCATTTTTCGATGTTGGGAATGAGGTTGCCCTCGTTGCGCTGCATGTGGTAGATATCGAAAAGGATCTTGCACGAAGGGCTGTTCACCGCGCGACAGATGCCATAGCTTTGGTCGGAGCCGCGCAGGAATAGGTCGGGCGTATCGCTCAGCGGTTCCATCACCATGATCAAACCTGCCGGTTCGCAGATCTCCGCGCCGCGGCGGAAAGCATCGATCACGTTGCCGGTCTGGATGCCGATGGGAATGTTGCGTTCAAAAAAGCCGGGCACGATGGTGGCCCACTTGGCGTTGATGCGCTTGGCCAACTCCACGCTGTCCTTACAGGCTTTGAGGAACACGTCTTTGTGCTCCTGCTTGCCGGTGGTGAGCGACGTCTTCCAGTTCTCGCCGCCGTCGATCACAAACACGCCCATGGTCATGCCCAGCTTGGCCAGCAACGCGCCGATCTTTTCCTGTTCTTCTTTGGGGCGTTTCAGCATGCCGTTGTCTTCGATGCCGCGGAAACCCTGATCGTACATGAAGCGGATCTGGTCCAGGAAATCCTTACCCGCGCTGTTGGCGAACATGCCGTCGTGGGGTGCATAGTTAAGCCTGAATGTTTTTTCGGCGGCTGGCGACGTGATGGTTTTATGCTTTTCGGCAGCGCGGTCGGCGCCGGCAAATGCGTTCCCAAGGGCTAACGTAGACGCTGTTGCTGTGAGACCGTTGCGGAGAAAATTTCTGCGTTTCATGGTGTGAGTTTTAAGGATTAGAAGTAAGCCAAGTTAAAAACATTCCCGAAAAGTTGCAGCCTTTTACAGCAATGGCGCGAGCAGAACCCTGCAAAGGACATCAAAAAACTTTACGCCAACTTTGCCCGCTGCCCGCTGAAGCTTCAGCGAAGGAGGGCTTAATATGCTATCTTTACGCCCCATGAAGCTTTATGTAAACCTCGCCCGAGCCGTCGTACAGGCCCTGGAAATGATCTTCGAGAACGATAAGTACGCCGACAAGGTCATCGAAAAAGTGCTGAAACAAAATCCCAAGTGGGGCGCCCGCGACCGCCGCTTCATCGCCGAAACCACCTACGACATCGTGCGCTGGTACCGCTTCCTGCAGAACATTACGGAAACCGAAGACGCCAACTATTGGCGATTATTGGGCGGCTGGTGCGTTCTTCACAACATTCAACTTCCCGACTGGGAAGAATTCAAAGGCCTCAACGAAAAACGGATCCATGAACGCGACATGAAAATGCGCGCCATCCGTCGCTTCCGCGAATCCATACCCGATTGGCTCGACACCCTGGGCGAAACCGAGTTGGGAGAACTCCGCTGGGAAGCCGAATTGAAAGCCCTCAACGAAGAGGCCTACGTGGTGCTGCGCGCCAACACGCTAAAAATCTCTGCCGAAGACCTGCAACGCGAGCTTGCCGTCAGCGACATCGAAACCGACTTGTTAGAAGATTTCCCCGCAGGCCTGGTATTGGCCGAGCGCCAGAACGTCTTTCGCCACCCCGCCTTCAAGGAAGGATTTTTTGAAGTGCAGGATGCGGCCTCACAATTCATCGCCCCCTTTCTCCGCGTAGAACCCGGCATGCGCGTGATCGACGCCTGTGCAGGGGCCGGCGGCAAAACGTTGCACCTGGCGGCCCTCATGAAAAACAAAGGACGCATCATCGCCATGGATGTGGAAGCCTGGAAACTCGAAGAACTTCAGAAACGCGCACGCCGGGCCGGCGTAAGTAACCTGGAGACGCGATTCATCGAGTCGTCAAAAACCATCAAACGCCTGGACAATTCGGCCGACCGTTTATTGCTGGACGTGCCTTGTTCGGGACTGGGTGTGTTGAAGCGGAACCCGGACGCCAAGTGGAAGTTATCGCCGCAGTTTATCGATGAGGTCAAAACCTTGCAGCTTCATATCTTAGAGGACTACGGAACGATGCTGAAGCCCGGCGGCATGATGGTGTATTCCACCTGCAGCATTTTGCCATCAGAAAATGAAAAACAAGTAGAATCCTTTATCGCAAAACACGGCGACAAATACGAATTTGTCGAGCAGAAACACAGTTGGCCCTCCGAAGGTTTTGATGGGTTCTACATGGCCCTGATCAAGAAAAAATAAACGTCTAACGTTAGGGGTACCGGAAGGGAATATTCGTCACGGATATGTCCCTTTTTTTGCATGCTCTTGTTTTCAGCAAGCACCCTGGTCGACAGGACAAAAAAAGGCGGCACGGTATCACCGTACGTACTGGAATTAAAATGACTAATGAATACGTGTGTCTAAAAAAGGAGCAGAGATAAACTCTCCGCTCCTTTTTCGCTTCGCCCGCCGAAGCTTTAGCGAAGGAGGGCCGAAGCTTTAGCGAAGGAGGGCCGAAGCTTTAGCGAAGGAGGGCCGAAGCTTTACCGAAGGAGGGCGCCGCAACGGAATTGTGTTAAACGGTGGTTGAGCAGGACAATTCACGTTGCGGCAAGGCTCATATTTCCTTATCTTGAACCCTTCATTTAAACTTGTTTTTAACGGTGAAATCTTTCGTTTCCATTTGTTCTCTTGTTTTTTTGGTTATTTCAGGCTTCGCGCAATCCCTGGAGGCGTATGAGCAGCCGATACCGGGAACGGCCGTTAATTTCAAAATGGTGCCGATCCCGGCCGGATCTTTTTTGATGGGCTCCCCCTCCGGCGAAACGGGCCGCGACAATGACGAGGGGCCGCAAAAAACCGTCGAGCTCTCCGCTTTCTGGATGGCCGAACACGAAGTCACCTTCTCCGAGTGGGACGCTTTCTTTAAAAACATGGACGTTCCCCAAACCAAGCCCATCGCGGTAGACGCCATCTCGCGGCCAACGGCCCAATACATCGACCTCACCTGGGGCATGGGGCGCGACGCCAAACAACCTTCCAACAGCATGAGCCAGGCCGCAGCCATCATGTACTGCAAGTGGCTGTACAGCCAGACCGGCATCTTCTACCGGTTGCCCACCGAAGCCGAGTGGGAATATGCGTGCCGCGCAGGGACCACCACTGCCTATCCGTTTGGCGACGACGCCGGCGCGCTGAGGGACTATGCTTACTTCAAAGACAACAGCGGTGACAAGTATCACAAAGTGGCTCAACTGAAACCCAACGCCTGGGGTTTGTATGACATGCTGGGCAACCTCACGGAATGGACCCTGGATCAGTATGATGACAACTATAAAAAATTGGAAGACCAGGCCAAAGATCCTGTAAAGGGTCCCGGCGCACGCTATCCACGGGTAACGCGTGGTGGGTCTTACCTGGCGCCCGCAAAAGAATCGCGCTGCGCAAACCGCATTTCTTCCCTGGCCGAGTGGAACAAGCGCGATCCACAAGTACCGAAAAGCCGCTGGTGGCTCACGGACGGCAAATCCATCGGCTTCCGCGTGGTGCGTCCGGCGGTGGCCCCTTCGAAAGAAGCGATCGAAGAATTTTATGTCAGCTATTTAAAATGACACGGAATGAATTGTAAATTCCCTGACGCAGGGAGATATCCTAAATATTAAAACCAACATGCCTATGAAATCCATCGATGAATCCGCAAAAACCTCGCGCAGGGATTTTGTGAAACAGTCCACGCTTCTCGCCGGCGGTTTGCTGGCCGCTCCCCTCATGTCGAAAGCCGGATATTTTCATTCCGTTGACGATACCATCAAGATTGCCCTCGTCGGCTGCGGTGGCCGTGGCACCGGTGCCGCCATGCAGGCATTGCTCACCAAACAAAACGTGAAACTCGTGGCGATGGCCGACGCCTTCCGCGACCGCCTCGACGATTGCTACAAATTGCTTTCCGATCCCAACAATGAAGAGGGCAACGTGAGCGCTAAAGTGAGCGTACCGGAGGATGCAAAGTTTGTCGGCTTTGATGCGTATACCAAAGCGATCGCCCTGGCCGATGTGGTGATCCTGACCACGCCACCCGGTTTCCGCCCCATCCATTTTGCGGAAGCGATTCGCGCAGGCAAGCACGTGTTCATGGAAAAACCTATAGCCACAGATCCCGCAGGTGTGAAGTCGGTGATTGAAACCGCGCTACTTGCCAAAGCAAAAAAATTGAACGTCGTGGTAGGACTGCAACGTCACTATCAGAACTCGTATCGTGAATTATATAAACGCGTGAAGGACGGCGCGATCGGCGAGATCACTTCCGGCCAGGTGTGGTGGAACAACGACGGCGTGTGGGTGAAGATGCGCGAGCCTTCCCAAACCGAAATGGAATACCAGATGCGCAACTGGTATTACTTCAATTGGCTCTGCGGCGATCACATCAATGAACAACACATCCACAACATCGACGTGATGAACTGGTTCAAAGGAGCCTATCCGGTAAAAGCCCAGGGCATGGGCGGACGCCAGGTTCGCACAGGCAAAGAGTATGGCGAAATTTATGATCACCATTTTGTTGAATTCCACTATGCGGATGGCACCATCCTGAACAGCCAATGCCGTCACCAAAAAGGAACCTACGCCATCGTAGACGAAATGCTGGTGGGTACAAAAGGCGTAGTGAAATGCGGCGACGCACAGATCATCAAGAAGGGAAAAGTGTCCTACCAATACGACAAAAAACTGGAGAACAATCCCTATCAAACCGAACACGACGAACTCTTTGCGGCCATCGCCAAGGGAGAATTCAAATTTGAGGATGCCGACCGCGTAGCCAGGTCCACCATGACGTCCATCCTGGGCCGGATGGCAACCTATTCCGGCGAGGTAGTAGAGTGGGATAAGGCCCTCAACTCGGGCATCAGCATCATGCCGACCCGTTTTGCATGGGATGCCACACCGCCCACCTTACCGGACGCCAATGGCTTCTACCCTATTGCCACCCCGGGCACCACGAAGTTCTTTTCGTAGTCCTAAGGCCCTGTGTGTCGTTGCGGTCCATCCCAGGCCCGCAACGACACGCGAAGGCCCCCATTGTTTTGCATCTTTCTGAAACTTTCTGATCTTTCGCGGAAGTTTTGACACGTACCGCTTGAAAATCATCCGTTCTATCCTGCTTGGGCTCTATGCCTTTTGGGTATTCCTCGTGTTTACTTCTTCCATGCTCTTTTTCCTGCCGGGATTGGTTTTGCCGTTTCTGTTTGGAAGAAAAGTCAGCTGGATCGGCTACTCGTTCCTGTGGATCTGGTCGTGGGTGTTCAGCATGCTCACGTTCATCCGCTATGATTTTTATGGCCAGGAAAATTTCCGGAAGGGACAAGCCTATATCTATGTAAGCAATCACACCTCGTTCCTCGATCTTCCCGGCATCCGCATGATCATTCCGGGCGAGTTTCGCCCGCTGGCAAAAAAAGAGCTGCTAAAGATCCCCGTGTTTGGCTGGATCGCGCGCGGCGCCACGGTCATTGTCGACCGCTCGAGTGGTGAGAGTCGCAAGCGGAGCATGGATAAATTGAAACGCATCTTGCTCGATGGTGTCTCCATCCTCTTGTTTGCCGAAGGCACCCAGAACCGGACCAAAGAACTTCTTCAACCCTTCAAAGAAGGCGCTTTTCGCATTGCCATCGACACACAGCAACCTATTCTGCCCATGGTGGTGGTCGGTGCGGGTCCACTCATGCCGCCCGGCACCATCCGCATGAAACCCGGACGCATCCGCATCTATGTGGCTCCTGAAATTAAAACCGAGGGATTGACCAGTAATGACCTTCCGGCCTTGCGCCAACAAACTTTCGATGTGATGAAGGCCATGATCGAGAGATCATTGGCGGAGAAAAAATCATAGAATCACCGGGAAGGCCTTCCCGTATGAAAAAAAGGCCTTACCCGGATAACTCTAACCCATCTTTATCATTCGCCTTTCGGCGGATGACTTTATATTTTAACCGCCCATGTTGGTGTTCTTCACCAACATGTCAGCTTCCGCCCGCCTTATTCACACAACGCTACATGCGGGACAGTTTTGATTATTTATCAGAATCTGTACACCGAGTCAACGACTCAGCATACAGATTCGCCACTATTAAAATCAATCCGCGCCGTCGACACTTGCAAAATGGTCAACCAGGAAATTGCCGACCGATTTTCCTAAGGCAAGACCGCCGGTGCAATCCGAGCGATAGTGAATACCGGCATACAAGCGCGACATGGAAGCCTCGTTGGCATACGCTTCGAAGTCGCCGGCATGATCCGGGAATAAGTAGGACAATATTGCCGCACCCGAAGCGGAGAACGTAGAGTGACCCGATACATAGGCGGGGAAATTCGGCACCCCGGTTCCGGTCTTAATGGAATTATCAAGCTGGCAGGGGCGTGCGTTGAAATAGAAAAATTTCGTATCCCAACAAGCAACAGCTGCATTGTGCATCGTCATGTTCAATAAGGCAAAGGCACGGGCAGCGCGCACTTCGCTGAAATTCGCATCGCGTATGTGTTCCGCAGCAATGTCATTCCAGTGTCCGGCAGGTGTGTAGGTTCCCACACCATCGGCCCATTTATGTACGATAGCGAGGCGTTCGCGTGTCAGGTTATTGGAGTACCATTTTACTTCTTCTACTTCGCCATTCATTTCCGTGCTGTAGGCAACCGGAGGAGGTCCGGGACGCAGCGCGGCGATATCGTCATACGTCATTTTGAATGGCGTCACTTTATAGAAGAATGGAAGCATAGGCGGGCGTGGAGGAGTTTCCAGGCTAAGCCAGGCCACGTCGCCACGGCTTGTCGCATTTGCTTTCAGGCCTTCCCAAAGTGCCTTGTTGCCACCGGCGGTTTTCATACCGTCGTTTGCTGCGCGTGCTTTGAAAAGTTCGGCCACGGATTTGCCCAGTGCCAGTCCGGCGGCAATATCACTCGAGGTTGCTTTGCCTGACCACAAGGCGGCATTGCGTTGTTCACCGGCTTTCAAGGTGATCTCTTCTACGGCAGCAGGGAAAAGCACTTTCAACATTTCCGCAGCAGCGCCCGACATCACAGCGTCTTCCGAAGGATAGGCCGGCATATCGGTTTGCGGCACCAGTGCTGTTACGCCACTGTCCGTTTTATAGGGTGCGGGGCGGTTGTAAAGATATTTATAATACCACGCTGCCTTTAATGCATCGTAGATCGTTGCGCTCACATACGCATAGGAACGCGATGCATAGGGAGGGTTGGAGAACGGATACTGGGGATTGGCAAAAGGATTCTCGGCATCGGGCACGGGATATGATCCATCCGCATTTGGCGAGGGGGGAAGATTATACCGGGCAACCAGTTCACGGAAGATCTGATCCCAGCGCAGCACACCACCACCACTCCAATAGTCGATGGCGTTGCGTTGGTTTTGGTTGAGCTTGCTTTGAATATCTTTTAATGAGGCCAGCTCGGCTTTGTAGGCGTCGGATGTTACGTCGGTGGGCGCGGCTACAGCAATTTGCGAGGGGCTGGTCATCAGCACCATCGACCATGTGCCGGCATCGGCATCGTTGTCCGCCGGTTTCAGGGGCGTAAGTTGTTCGCTAAGCGTGATGCTTTTATCGCAGCTGGTCACAAACACCAGGCAGGCTATGGCTGCCAGGATGATTCTTGTATGAAATTTAGTTCTCATATACGTCGGAAGTAGTCTCGTTTTTCTTGAAGATGAAAGTGTACATCAGGCCGCCCATCAGCGTAGTGGACTGACCAACATTGCGGCCGTCCAGCGTGTAGCTCACCGCACCTCTCACGGCGAGGCCGCGGGGTTGAGGCAGGTAATACATGATGAGGGCTCCACCCTTGGTGTAGTTCATACGATTGGAAACAAAGGGCATATCCTGGCGGCGAATGTCGACACCACCCAAAGTGTTTTGCCGCATGAAATCGAGTTGTGCCTGCAAGCCATGCGCACGATACCCGATGCTGACGCTGTAATCGAACACGTTCGGCATCTTCACTTCATCGGTGTTGTATAACTTACCATCGTCGTAATAGGACGGACGATCCAATGTCACGTTTGAACGGAGCGTGTAGGCGCCGGAAGCATTGATAAACCATCCTTTCGAGAGCGCAAAATAGCCGGTGAGTCTTGCCGATCCGGTGGTGCTGGCCAAGCCAAGCGACAACGGCAGGAAGTCGGGCGTATAATCTGTCAACGGTGTGGAGAAAGCACCTACGCCGAAGAAACGGAGGGTGAATTTCTCCGTCTTGTGCGAGAAGAAATTATACTTCAACGCCACCGTGATGTCCTGGATGCCTTCCATGGAATGAAGTGTGCCCATGCTGGCTTTGGTCTTCACATAAGGCAACATGGCGATCACATTCAATTTGTCCGTGATGCCATAGGTGCCCATCCACATTAAGCTTTGTGTGGTGATGGTGCCGATGTTCCCGTTTTCGCGCTTCAATGTCCCTTCCCAATACTTGGTCCACTGATCGTGGGTGTAGAGAAGGCCCGTACACAATGTCTTCTTTGGCATCATAAACCCATCGTTTATCGTCTGCGCCTGCAGGTGAAGGCACCCCAGGCACGACAATAGTAAAATTGTAAAGATTCTCTTCATATATGACTTGGTTTGGTTAGTTACACTTCATTCGTCACAATGTCCGTTCGCCGCGACCTTGTGTTTGCCCATGCGAAAATAAATTTCACATGTTGCTCATGAAGACCAGGCAAAGCACGCTTACCGGTTTTCACATTTGACTAAAAAAATAAAAGATGGAAATGACGCTTGTCTGCGACGACAAGGGAGTCTGATCGCACAATTTGCGACTCAGGCTTTGGGTGGGTGTTTTACGAGGGAAACGACCGAATGATGATACGCGTGCTCGATGGCAAAGAAAGAAAGTGAATTCTCCCATCCACCGGTCGCCGATTCTATTTTGATGACACTGCTGATGTAGTCCTTGATAAAATTTTGGATCACCTTACCGGAAGATTTCGCGTCGACGGGTTTGTCGGTAAAGGTCTTCACATAGTCCGCCAGGGCCTGTTTGATGCGTTTGCTCTGGTTGTCCTTGTAACAGACGATGTACAACGTGTCCTCGTGCAGGCGTTGTTTTACCAGGCGGTAGTATTCGCCGTTGTGTTCCAACTCGCCATCTACACGTTCAAATTGGTCATCGCTGGAAGCATACGGGAGGGCCAGGGGCACTTTGATGGTTACGGTCTCCTGTTCGCCATAATCGTTGGCGTCAAACCGCTGCATCAGGTCCTGGGAGTTCTTGTAATGTAATCCCATGAAGACGCCATAGTATCCCAGCACATTCATGAGCAGGAGCAGGGAGAGTACTATAGAAAGGATCTTTCTCATTCGGGCTTCAGGACTACAATAGTTAGAAAAATTACTGAAAATAGCAAACGATTACGTCCTGATCAGAGGGAACTCCGAGGGGTGAGTGGTCTGCTCACCCATGGATCGGCGGATACTATCAGTTGTTAGCCTTAAAGCGGCACGTACACCACTTTCTTCGTCTCAAAAAACTCCTCTTTAAAATAGTCGGGTAGCTCAAAAAGCTGGTAGGACCTGTGCAGTTCCCCCAACTCCTCTTCCAGGTCGCCGCCTTTTAAATAGAGGATGCCATTGTAGAGATCATGGACCGATTGCTTCTTCACTTTTTTATTGATCCAGCCATAAAACTCCTTCAGTCGCGTGACGGCTCGGCTCACAATAAAATCGTATTCGCCCTTGATCTGTTCGGCGCGGATCTGTTCCGCTTTCACGTTTTTCAGTCCCAACCCTTCCGCCACGGCGTTCACGACAGTGATCTTCTTACCAATGGAGTCCACCAAATGAAACTGCGTCTCCGGGAAAAGGATGGCCAGTGGTATGCCGGGAAAGCCTCCCCCGGTACCCACATCCAGCACGGAAGCGCCAGGTTTAAAGGTGTTCACCTTGGCAATGCCCAACGAGTGGAGCACGTGGTTGACGTACAGGTTGTCGATGTCCTTGCGGGAGACGACGTTGATCTTCTCGTTCCATTCCTGGTAGAGCGGGAATAGCTTAGTGAACTGTGTTTTTTGTTTTTCCGTGAGGTCTGGAAAATACTGAAATATAATGTCGGCGGATGGCAAGATGAGGTTGCTTGATATATTCCCGCGTTGGCGGTACGTGGTTAGATATGGTCCCGTTTGTTCTTCACCATGTCGAACATCAACTCGCGCGCACGGTGAAGCTGGGCCTTCACGGTACCTAGCGGGGCGTCCAGTTCTTCGGCGATCTCTTCGTAGGACAATTCGTGGAAATAGCGGAGCCGCACCAGCTTTTGGTATTTGCCGGGGAGCTTGTCCACGAAAATCTGGATCAGCTCGGCTTTCTGGGCCTTGATGGCCTCCTCTTGCGGGTCCAGGTTTTCGTCTTCCACGTCGATGGAAACGGACTGGCCGTCATCGTCGGTGAAGGTATTTTCGATGCTGAGCGTGTTCAGCTTTTTCTTGCGGATGAAGTCGATGGTGTTGTTGGTGGCAATGCGGAACAGCCACGTGCTGAACGTGAAATCCTTCTTGAAGCGGTGCAGGCTGCGAAACGACTTGGCAAACGACTCGATGGTAAGGTCTTCGGCGTCGTCGACGTTGCGCACCATTTTCAGGATCATGTGGTACACAGGGCGTTTGTAGCGTTGCAACAATTTAGCGTAGGCTTTATCGTCACCCCCCACCGCCATGTCAATCAGCTTGAAATCCTCGAGTGCCTTAGATGAAAACCTATTTTCTAATTCTTCCATCGTACTTTTTTTGTTACAGACGCCGCAAGGCCGGTGACAAGATAATAAAAGGCATAAATAAAATCTAAAACCGGCACTGCCCAACCCTCGAACCTCTCTCCTAACGTTTTTGCAGCCACCTGAGTTGTGATGGTGAACACGATTGTTCGCAAAGCCAACAGCCCCAGGATGATATAGTATTGTTCCGAAAAGAACGCCAACCCAATACCCCCGAACCACGACAGCAACCAGGTGATCATGAACAGTCCCAGAAAAAGGCGAGGAATGAACCTGTATTTCCGGCCCACCGACAAATGGCGGACCTTTTGGTTATAGAACGCCTTCCAGGTGGCTTTGGGAAAAGAATGCGTGAGCGAGGTGGCCCCCAGACACACGGCGGTGTTGCTGCCCTTGGCGTGACGGTTCACAAACAGGTCGTCGTCGCCCCCGGTCACGTTCAAAAGGTTATTGAAGCCCTTTACTTCCAGGAAGTTAGAGCGGCGGTAGGCAAGGTTTCGACCCACGCCCATGTAGGGGCGGCCCAGCAGGGCAAAGGCGATGTATTGGATGGCCGTTACCAAGGTATCGAACCGGATAAAGGCGTTGAGCACGCCGGCCTTGCGCAGGTAGGGAGCGTATCCTAACACAAACTGCGTGGTGTCGCTAAACTGAGTGCTCATGGCCGAGATCCAGTCCTTTCCGGACGGACGGCAGTCGGCATCTGTCAAAAGGATCCATTCGTAGCGCGCCGACTTGATGCCCAGGGTGAGGGCCCATTTTTTGGGATCGACGTGCGGTGGGCTACGGTTCACATGCACCATTTTGAGCCGGTGGTCTTTGCCCGTTTCCGTTAGTAACAGATCAAACGTGCTATCGTTGGACCGGTCGTCCACAATAATGATCTCAAATTCGGGATGATCCTGCGCCAGCAGCAGGGGAATAAGCTCCTTCAGATTTTCCTCTTCATCGTGGGCGCATATGATAACCGACACGGGCAGGGCTACCGCCTGTTTCTCGGCCTGCTTTTTGGAAAAAGCAATACAGTAGACCAGGAAATAAACGATTTGTATCCCTACGACGGTATAAAACGAAATCTCTAAAATTTGCAAGGAAAGCTGGTTTATCGATCACAAATATAGAGGAGGTTTATCAGGATGAAAGTAATTACCTGATAATTCCACCCAGGACGCGACCGACGACCGGCAGCGTCACCTCACGGTATATTCCTGCAGCGGCTGGCCGGTAACACCTGCCACCAGGCGCAGGCCTTTGGCCGTGGGGATGAACACCAGACCGCGGGTATCTCCTTTTATGTCCAGTCCACTACGAGGTTTGCTCAGTGGAGTGAAATTTCCCTTGCCGTCGTTCAACAGCACAAGACCCGTCAGGGCGTCACACTCGCCAATGCGCACACGGTTGTAGCTGTCGTTGCCTCCAACGACCAGGTCCTTGTCGCCATCGCCGTCAACATCGGCGGCCGCGAGGGCGTGTAGGGTCGAGAACTGGGCTTCTGTGGGCAGCGGGCGGGCTTCGAAGTGGCCGTTCTTGTTTTCGAGGTAGAGCGAGGCCAGGTTGTCGGCGGTGAGGGTTTTGGTGTCCTTCATCTCGTCGGGTTTGAAGAGCGATGCCAGGGTAGAGCGGGCGTAGGATGTATAGTCTGGATAGCGCGGCTTCAAAAAAGCCACCTGCCCCAGGGCTTCATCACGGCTGGCATAGGGGTAGGACACCCCGTCGCGATAGTAGCAAAAGAAGAAATCGACCTGGCTGTCGTTGTTAAAGTTCTTGTACACCAGGGTGGCCGGGTGTTCAGCCGAGACGTTGTATTGTTGGTTCAATCCATAATTGCCCACGACCGCATCCAGGTCGCCGTCGCCGTCGAAGTCGTCGGTTATCACGGCGTTCCACCAGCCTTGCTCGGGATGGGCCAGCCAGGTGGAGGAGGCATCGTCGAGTTTGCCGTTGTTGTTGATGAATATTTTCACGGGCATCCATTCGCCCACGACGATCAGGTCGGCCTTGCCATCTTTGTTCACATCGGCCGCAGCAGCGGAGGTGATCATACCCGCCTCTTGCAGCGCCGAAGCTTTTTCTTTTATCGCCTCCGCGAAGTGCCCTTTGCCATCGTTGACCAGCAACATACTGGAAGGGATGATCGGATATTGACCCGGAGTGAGACGACTGCCCACAAAGAGATCGGTATCCTTATCGCCGTCGAGATCGAAGGGCACCACACAAGCACCGGCCCATGCCTCGGAGGGAACGGCGCCTGTTGCCTTGGCGAAATGTCCTTTACCGTTATTCAAATAGAGCCTGTCTTGCAGCAGCGGATCGTTGTCCACCGACATGTATCCGCCACTCACCACATACAGGTCGGCGTCGCCGTCGTTGTCGGCGTCGAAGAACACGGCGTCTTCATCTTGAAAGTCTTTGTCTTTTTGGAAAGCGGGTTCGGGTTGCTGTTTGAATGTTCCGTCGGGCGTTTGGATGAAGAGTGCGCCGCTTTGTTTGCGCGGGCCGCAGCTATAAAAATCCTGCAGGCCGTCGTGGTTCACGTCGCCGGTGGCAATTCGCGGCCCCGAGTACGAATACAATTTCGGCAGCAGTAACTGGCGTTTGAAGTCGTTCGACTCAACGGGCTCGTGCTTCCATTCCGCCAACGCCGTTTTTTCGAAAAGGGGTTTGGGTGCTGGTGCGTAAACGTAATTTCCTGAAGCATCCTCATAACGCGGTTCGAGCGGTTTGGCCGGGTCCACGTTCGTCAGCAATTGTGTTTTACTGTCGGGCCACACAATGCGAACGGAGTCAAACTTTGCAATACCCCGCGCGCCCAACGTCACCGGCACTTCCATGCACGACTCAAAGCCCCTCACGGGCGACACTTCGGCATACTGCGTATGACCCGAGGCGGTGGCATAGATCTTTGTTCCCGTGACAATGCGCTTGAGGTTTTGCTTACGCAGATCGATTTTCAAAAACAGGGCTGAGTCGCTTTTTGCGGTGGTGTTTTTGTAGAGCACGGCGGGCTGGTTCATGGCGTTGATCACCAGGTCGGGATCGCCGTCGTTGTCGAAGTCGGCATAGGCAGCACCGTTGGATTTGAAATTCCGGGTGATACCCCATTCGCTTGATTTCTTTGTAAACGTGAGGTTGCCGTTGTTCCTGAAAAAGAAATTACCCACATCGATGGACGGCATGTTGTTCAGGATCTCATCGATGCGCGGCTGCACACCGGTTTGACGCGCCTTCAACTGTTCGTCTACGGTATACTTCAGGAACTGCATGTTGGTGTAATCTTTTTCATAGCCATTGCTGATGAACACATCCTTCCACCCGTCCCCATCAAAATCCTCCACCAAGGTGGCCCAACTCCAGTCGGTGTTGGAGATCCCGGCGAGTTGGCCGATCTCCGAGAAGGTGCCGTCGCCGTTGTTCAGCTGAAGCATGTTGCGCATCGACTGGCGATGGAATCCTGATCGCACCAGCAGGTTGTATTTATCGTAATTATCATCGCCGGAAGAAAGCTTGATACGCTCATTGCTTTCGGGAAGCATGTCGAGTGTGATGATGTCGGGCTGAGCATCGTTGTTGATGTCGGCAATATCGGAGCCCATCGAAAAAAGTGACACGTGACCTGTAGCATCCTTGACCACATTTTTGAACGTGCCGTCGTGGTTGTTGATGTACAGATAATCTTCTTCGTTAAAGTCGTTGGACACATACACGTCGGGCCAGCCGTCGTTGTTCAAATCCGAGATGGCCAACCCAAGTCCAAAGCTCAACACATTATTGACGAGGCCGGCGCTTTGCGACACGTCGGTGAATTTGAGGTTGTCGTTGCGGTAGAGTTTGCTTCCAAAGGAGTTGCTTTTTTGTTCTTTTAAATTCCCCAGGAGTTTGCTGAAGCCGGCATATTTGGGAATAGAGTGGTTCAATAAAAACAGATCAAGATCACCGTCTTTGTCATAGTCAAAAAAGGCGGCGTGTGTAGCGTAGGCGTTATCGGCGATGCCATAGGTGTCTGCCATTTCTTTAAATGTGAGATCGCCCTGGTTAATGAAGAGCTGATTTTTGCGCAGTGCGGAATCCGTCATGGCGGAGCGACAAACGTAGATGTCCAACCATCCGTCAAGGTTCACATCGGCCATCGTCACACCGGTTTTCCACCCCTGCGACAAGGCCACGCCGGCCTTTTCGGTAATATCTTCGAAACTGAAGTTGCCTTTGTTGAGATAAAGTTTGTTGGGTACTTGGTTTCCCGAAAAGTATATATCAGGTAGACCGTCGTTGTTAATGTCGCCAACCGCCACGCCCCCACCGTTGAAGTAATACGGATAGTTTAAAACGTTGTTTTCACCTGACTGTGTTACGGTATTTTGAAATGACAATCCCGTCTTCTCAGCGGGCAGTTCTTCAAAAAGCGTTGCAGGTTTTTTTTCTGCGCAAGCAGCAAAGAGTAAGATCAGGAGCGAGAGTAAACAAAAATTACGCAGCATAGGTCTGTGTGAAAATGTAGGAACAAGGTAAGCATTGCCTGCCGTGTTGGATCAACGGCGTTTTGAAAATTTTATATAAAAAATAAAGGGCCAGTGCAAGCACCGACCCCTTATCACTCTAGCCTATATCCTTCAACTAGTTTTTATCCCACCATAGCGGGGTCAATACATTGTCCGGTCCGCCTAACAAGTCTTCGCCTGTGGCTACACCGGCTGCGTTGCTTTGTTTTTCGGTAAGCAAGAACGGAATCCGGCGTATCCATTGGGTGGAGGTGTTGGTAATGTCGGTGTTATCCGAGTTGGCCACCGGGTAAAGTTTTACCACGTGGCTTCTGCGATAGTCGGCCCAACCTTCCATTCCGTCAGGGAAAAGAGCAAGCCACTTCTGAGTCATAATCTGCTCCAGTTGAACCGCGGCTGTGCCACCGAACGCCACCGGCACGTTTGTCATGGCCGGGGAGCTCAGATAGTCGCCAGGTGCAATGGGTGTTCCGGCACCCGTGATATAGGCAGCAATGGCTGCGTTGTCGTTGATACCCCATTGATACATGGAGTTCTGAATGCCCTTCTCATAGAGCTCCTTGGCCGTTCCGCCCATGTCCCATCCCAACAAAGCGCCTTCAGCACGAATGAAATAGGCTTCAGCCGTACACATTACGTTTTGTGGTGTTTCCAGGTGCCCGGGGTGCGACTTTGTTGAGAGTTTGTTGTTGGTTCCATTATAGTCTTTGTTATCCACAACATCGTATGACGACCAGCGAAGACCTGCATGCGAAAGTGCATCAGGCTTGTTCGGCGCTTCTCCCAATTGTGTTGCTGTCAAACCATTGCGCGCGCCTTCGTAGGTTCCTGTCTTCAATGCGGGCAAGAAATACTCGCTGATACGCGGATCGTCATATCCCTTCAAAACAGATTCCATGGAGGCGCTCATTCTGAACTCGTTCCAGTCAGACATGATCGAGAGACCATTACCATCACTTCCTTTTACACTTCGTTGAACCAGTGCGTCATCGTCGGGGCTGGTTTCAAAAACACCGTCTTTGACGGCTTGTTCAGCTTCAGTCTGTGCACGATCGGGGTCCACTTTCGACACACGCATTGCCAGACGGAGACGCAAGGTATTGGCAAACTTCAGCCACTTATCCACTTTACCGCCGTAGAGAAGGTCGTAGTCACCATAAGGCGTGCCGCTTGCAGTTTTCAAAACAGCGATCGAAGCTTCGAGACGCTTAAAGAAATCATCGTATATCTTATCCTGAGGATCATAATCCACCGACGTAGCAATTTCACCAGCTTTGAAATACGGGATGGGGCCCCAATAGTCGGTCACCTTGTGGAAGGTGTACACCCACCATACGTTGGCGATCGCATATTCTGCGGTAGTAGACTCATAGCTTGTGAGCAGGGTCTGCAATTGAGGCATGACGTCAGTATACATCGGATTGAATGCAGCACCTACCCAGTCTTGACGGATGAACAACCGGTCGGACGGAAAGTATGTCGCGGTGCAGGCGAAATACTGTGCATATTGATCCGAGAAAAGGTTCTGCGCCACCTGGTAGTTCCATTGGCTGTTGGTTGCTGTCGACTGTGCTTTCGAGAACAGGAACGGTAGCTCAGCAGGCCCGGGATTAGAGATTGCGCTCTTGTTGGTGTTGATGTCGTCAAAATTGGTAGTACACGACATCACACCGATCAACGTGCCCAAGAGCATCGCCGACGGCATTCTGAATTTTTTAAATATCTTCTTTTTCATAATCATCATCATTTTCAATTAAAATGTAAGCTTCAGGTTGCATCCGATGCTTCGTGTGGAAGGCAACGTTCCGTACTGAATACCTTGGTAATTACCGTTACCCAAGGCCATATCGGGATCGAAGGACATTTTGCGTTTTCCAAGACCGGGAACGTCCAGAAGTGACGATCCGCGATAGAGCCAGAACAGGTTGCGCGCCACGAACGAAAATTTAGCAGCCTTGATGAAAGACCCGCTGGGCACAGGGATCGAATAACCGATCGACAACTCACGCACGCGGAAGTTGGTAGCATCGTAAGCAAAGAATTCGGCATTACCATAACGCTTGCCTGACGCCACTTGCCAGAATTGTTGTGCAGTAATATTGGCAGCAACGTGATTACCACTGGCATCGACGCCACCTAAGTTCCAGCCGCCTTCGCGGTATTGCTCTGTAGCTTTTGTAATACCACTGAATGCCAGGTTCATTTCATCACCGGACACAATGATACCACCGGCGCGACCATCGGCCAGAATGCGGAGAGAGAAGCGCTTATATTCAAAGGTATTGGTCAACCCCAATGTAGCTCTGGGGTTAAAGTTTCCAATATATTCTTGGTCCTTGCTGATAACCGGTGTACCGGCGTTTTTCTCACCATCGGCAATAACCATGAAATTGCCGCTAGCATCGCGTTGCCACTTGAAAGAGGTCAGGTCGCCATAACGGCCACCTTCTTTTACGATAGGTGTAGCCGAGCGTCCGTATCCACCGCCAAGGGGAGTCTCTTTGATATCCTTATCGAGGCTCACGATCTTGTTCCGGTTCATACCTAAGTTAAAGGTCACATCCCAGTTCAAGGCTCGGCCAGCAAGGGGTGATCCCGTAACTACCAATTCAAACCCTTTGTTCTGTATATCACCAGCGTTCAAGTATTTGCTGGCATAACCAGTAGCCACAGGCAACGCCAGGGTAAGCAATTGGTTAGTGGAATTGCTCTTATAATAGGTTGCTGTAAAGCCGATTCGGTTCTCGAGGAACTTGGCTTCGATACCGAATTCCAGGTTCTTTACAATTTCCGGCTTCAGGTTCGGCAAAGGCTGTGTGGTACCCCGGTTAATCAAACCACGACCTGCACCTTGGTTATAGAAATAGTACAGATCTCTTAGTTGTGCTTGTCCGCCGTTACCTACTTGTGCGTAGGTGATGCTGGCCTTCAGGAAGGAGAGTGGCTCAGGCACGGTTATCAGATCCGAAATTACCGCCGATGTTCCCACGGAGTAATAGCTGTAGCGATACGGTGAGGGCAATGTAGAAGCATAGTCAACCCGATAGCTACCTTCCAGGAAGATCGCATCTTTAAAATCGACCGTGGCCTGCGCAAATCCCGCGTTTACGCGTGTATGAGTCAAATCCTCTGACGTTTGAGGCGACGTTCCATAGCCTATGTTGAACTTGTTGGTCACGTTCAATCCATTGGCTACCGCATACTTGTTTCCGATAGAATTGTCCTGATAAATAGCACCCACACGATAATTGATACTGAACTGGTCGGAAAGCTTATTGTCGCCTGTCAACATCACGTCAAACCATTTCTGCGTGGTGTTTCCGTTGGTGAAAGAATAATATCCACCGGGGTTGGAAGCCCAAAGCAACGTGTTTGCGGAGTATATTTCTTCGTGCGTATCCAGACTTTTATCCAGGTTGGCACGACCTTGAATATTCAACCAGTCGGTGAATTTGAATTTCGCGGTAATGAATCCCATCACGCGATCCCGATTCTCATTAATGGCCGTTCGGTTGATCATCCAGTAGGGGTTCTGATAGATTGAGTTCAGCGTGGAAGGCCATGCTGTCGGCGTGGGTACATCAAAGGCGTCGCGGGTTTCCGAATTTCTTGCATCCGAGTTGCTTACGTTGCGTGGCATTTGATACACGTCCATAACCGGCGAGTTTTCTTCGCCTGTGCGAGGACGGTTGTTGATCTGCTGCGAGATGTACGTGATTTTTGTATCAAAAGAGAGTCGCTTGCTCACTTCACTGGTCAGGCGCAAGTTGATCGTATGCCGGTGCAATTCGTTTTTCGGGATAATACCCTGAACAAAGTTGTTGGTATACGACAGGTAGGTTTGCACTTTCTGAGTTCCGGCGCGTATGCCGATGGAGTTGTTCAGACTGGTACCGGTACGGAAGAAGTCCTTCACATTGTCGGGCTCTGCAGAATATGTGCGGGCCTGACCGAGGTAGTTCGTGTACGATTGTCCGGTCATTCTGGCTCCCCAGCTTTCACCCGAGGTGGGATCCATAACACCACCGTTTCCTTGTCCATAGGAATTTTGGAATTGCGGCAGGATAAATACTTTTTCAGCCGTTACACCCGAGTTGATGTCGACTGAAACCTGGTCGGCTTTTCCTTTTTTCGTGGTGATTACGATAACACCGTTACCGGCTTGGCTACCATACAGTGCGGCCGCGGCGGCGCCACGCAACACGGTCATCGACTCGATGTCGTCCGGGTTCAGGTTCGAAGCTCCATCTGAGCCTTGCACCGATCCAAAGTCACTCCCGGCCGTTGAGGGAGTGTTGTTGTTAATAGGAACACCGTCCACCACAATAAGGGCATTGTTGTTGCCCTGGATGGACCGGTTACCCCGCAGTACGATCTTCGCACCGCTACCCGGGCCACCCGAACCTTGAGTGATGGTAGCGTTGGCGATCTTTCCCTGAAGGGAGTTGATCACGTTGTTGGCATCGCGCACCTCGGTCAGTTGCGACGGCTTGACAGCCTGCGTGGCATAGGCGAGGGTCTTGGTCTCGCGTTCCACGCCAAGGGCTGTTACCACCACTTCACTCAATTCGGTGGCATCCTCCTTCAGGACAATGTTCAAAGTTGTCTGATTTCCGACGGTGACTTCCTGGGTGGCAAAGCCAATAAAAGAAAGCACCAACACACTGTTCTGAGGATCGGGCACGGTGAGGGTGAACTTACCTTCCGAGTCCGTGGTAGTTCCCGACGAACTTCCCTTAAGTAGGACGGACACCCCTGGTACTGGTGTCCCGTCGCCCGCTGCTGTGACCGTTCCGGTCACTGTTTGAGCATACGCCGATGCACTTGCCAGCGTGAGCAAGAACAGCAGCTGTAGTAAACGTTTTTTCATTGAAAATTTAGGTTAGGGTGAAACATTATTTCGCACGTTTTGGCCCCGGCCGAATATTCTAGCAGCCAAAACGTATGTCAAAGTAGAAACTACAAGAAATAAAAGCAAGAAAATTTTTAAAATGTGTACGCACACACTTAATTTGTGTGCGAAAACACATTAGGGCACGCTGCCGGGAACGTTTTCTATTCACTTAAATTTCATTCTTTTGACCTATGGACATTGGAAAAAACATCCGAATCAAGGATATCGCTAAACTGGCCGGGGTTTCGGTCGGAACAGTTGACCGTGTGCTCCACAACCGGGGACGCGTTTCCGATGAGGCCCTCAAAAAAGTGACGGCCGTCATGGACCAGATCGATTACAAACCGAATCTGATCGCCCGTACCCTGGGATCCAATAAAAATTATAAGATCGCCGCCCTGATCCCCGATCCGACCGGCGACCCCTACTGGGCCCAAACCAACCTGGGCATCATCCAGGCACAGGCCGAATGGGCACAATACGGCGTCACCGTCGACACCTATACGTTCGACATTTTTGATAAAGACGCCTTCCGGGGCCTGGCTATGGAAGTGCTGGAATCGGCACCCGACGGCATTGTGATCGCTCCTATATTTTATCATGAATCCCTTCCGGCTTTCGAACTGTTTCAGAATCAGTCGATTCCATATGTATTGTTCAACACCAACATCCCCGAGGCACAACCGCTGGGCTTTATTGGACAAAACCTCAACCAAAGCGGCCGGGTGGGCGCAGAACTCATTAATTTAGGACAACACGAGTCCGGCACCTTTGCCGTACTCCATATAGATGAAGACGTTCACGACTCCATCCACTTATTGGAAAAGGAAAAAGGCTTCCGGGAATATTTCCAGGAACACCGCAAGCATAAATTCGAGATCGTCGACTTTATCCTCAATCCCAACGAGCCCACGTTCAAAAACCAGCTCATCGAGCTGCTGGGCGACGATACACTGAAGGGCATCTTTGTGAGCACCTCCAAAGGAACCGCTGTGGCAGCCTCATTCCTTGAAAAATATGGCAAAAAGGACATCCGCCTGATCGGCTACGATTTGCTGGAGGAGAACCTGAAATACCTTCGCTCAGGCATTATCGACTTCCTGATCAACCAAAATCCCAAACGGCAGGCACTGCTGGGGATCAGCCACCTGGTCAATCACCTGATGTTCAAAAAGTCGGCACCAGCCCTGGAATTGTTCCCCCTGGAAGTGATCACCCAGCAAAATGTGGACTCCTACCTGGGTTCCGGCATTCATTAGGCCACCCAAGCCCGCCAGGAGCCGAGGATTTCTGATGACATAGCGCTATTTTTGCGCCCATTCATGAAATTCAAGCTCACGTCCGTCGACCCGAAATCGGCTGCCCGCACGGGCATTCTGCAAACCGGGCACGGTGAAATACAGACTCCTATATTTATGCCGGTCGGAACAGCCGGCTCTGTAAAGGCCGTTCACCAGCGCGAGCTGGAGTACGACGTGCAGGCCCAGATCATCCTGGGTAACACCTATCACCTTTATTTGCGCCCCGGCACCGACCTGCTGGAAAGAGCCGGCGGTCTCCATCGCTTTAACGGATGGTCTAAGCCCATTCTCACCGACAGCGGCGGCTACCAGGTTTATTCCCTGGGCGCCAACCGGAAAATCACCGAAGAGGGCGTCATCTTTAAATCACACATCGACGGCTCTAAGCACACCTTTAGCCCGGAAAGCGTGATGGACATCCAGCGCATCATTGGCGCCGACATTGTCATGGCCTTCGACGAATGCACGCCCTATCCCTGCGAATACGCCTACGCCAAAAACTCCATGAACATGACGCACCGGTGGCTGAAGCGTTGTGTGGACCGCATGGCGGAGACCGAACCGCGGTACGGATACGAGCAGGCGCTGTTCCCCATTGTGCAGGGCAGCGTGTATAACGACCTGCGAAAAATGTCGGCGGAGTTTATCGCCTCGCAGGATCAACCCGGAAACGCCATCGGCGGATTGTCGGTGGGCGAGCCGCATGAAGACATGTATGCCATGACCAGCCTGGTCTGTGGCATCCTTCCCCAGGACAAACCGCGCTACCTGATGGGCGTGGGCACGCCGGAGAATATCCTGGAGTGCATTGCATTGGGCATCGACATGTTCGATTGTGTGATGCCCACGCGAAATGCCCGCAATGGCATGCTGTTTACCACCCAAGGCATCATCAACATCCGCAATGAGCGGTGGAAAGACGACCTTTCTCCCATCGACGCCACCTTGGGCGGCTATGTGAGCACGTTTCATTCGAAGGCCTATTTACGGCACCTCATCATCAATAAAGAGATATTAGGCGCGCAAATTGCTTCCATTCATAACCTTACGTTCTACCTTTGGTTGGTGAGCGAGGCCCGGAAGCAGATTGAAGCCGGCACGTTCACGACCTGGAAAAACAACATGGTAAAAATAGTTTCTCAACGCCTCTGACACGGAACCGGTGAAGGTTACATGAAGCTGCTCGACAAATATATTCTTAAGACCTTCCTCGTCACATTTTTCTTTGTGGTGCTGATCCTGTTGTCGGTCATCACGGTCATTGACCTGACCGACAAGATGGACAAGTTTTCCGCGGCAAACCTCCACGCCAGTTCGATCCTGTATTATTACCTGGTATACATCCCCGGCATTGGCAGCTTGCTCACGCCCATCACGATCTTTATCGCGGCCGTGTATGTTTGTTCGCGGATGGCAGGGCACACCGAGATCATCGCCATGCTCAGCGCCGGCATCAGCTTCCGCCGCATGCTGACTCCCTTCCTGGTGGGCGCCGCGTTTGTGGGTGTGATCAACTTTGCCCTGACGGGATGGATCATCCCGAACTCTACAAAAGAACGTGTAGCCTTCGAGTTGCAATACCTCAAAAACAAATACTATTTCGACAAACGCAATATTCACATCCAGGTGGCGCCCGACGTCTACCTGTATATGCAAAGCTACAACAACTCGAACCAGACCGGCTATCACTTCACCCTGGAGAAGTTCGAGCACAACCGCCTCGTTGAAAAACTTACGGCCGACCGCATTGAGTGGGATTCCGTCAAGCACAAATGGATCATGCGCGACTGGATCATCCGCCGGGTGGACAGCCTCTTCCATATTCCCAATGCCCTGGAAGTGAAACAAGGCTACACGCCTCACTCCGCCTTGCCCGACACCGCCAAGGTCTTCAGCGGCTCGGCGCGCGACACAGCCCTGGTGATCCAACCCAAAGAGTTCGAGAGCGACTACCTCCGCTCCGAAGGCCTGACGCTAAACGAACTGGACGATTACATTGATATGCTCAGTAAGCGCGGGTCTACGGGCGTGGAGCTTTACCAGGTGGAAAAATATACGCGCTACACCTCGCCCTTTACGATCCTCATCCTGGTCTTTATGGGCGTCATCGTGTCTTCGCGCAAAAGCCGCGGAGGCACGGGGTTGCAGATTGCCCTCGGGTTTGTGCTGTCGTTCCTGTTCATTCTATTCTTTACTTTATTCCGGACCTTTGCGGAAGCGGGCTCCATGCCGCCGCAGATCTCCGTGTGGATACCCAACATCATCTTCTTCATCATCACCCTCGTCATGTATAAATACGTTCCCCGATAAATGGCCACCCGCGCAGATTATCTCAAGCTACATTTTATCGTTTTCCTCTGGGGCTTCTCCGCTATCCTCGGAAAACTGGTGTCCATCCCGACCATGGAGATGGTGTTCTTTCGCGCGCTATTGGCCTGTTTGGGAATTGGGCTCGTGATCATACTAACGAAAGGCACGTTCCAGGTCACATCCCGGAATTTCATCTACCTTATTCTCATCGGATTTATCGTGGCCCTGCATTGGGTGTGCTTCTTCGGCTCAGGCCGTGTAGCCAACGTTTCGGTGAGTCTCGTAGGCTTCGCCACCAACTCGTTGTGGACGGCCATCCTGGAGCCGTGGATGAATCGTACACGCATAAAAAAATTCGAGCTGGTGCTGGGCTTCATCGTGCTCTCCGGTTTGTACATTATTTTCTCCTTCGATTTTCAATACAAGCTCGGGCTAACCCTTGGCATTCTGGCGGGCCTCACGTCCGCCGTGTTCTCGATTTTCAATTCCAAAATGGTCCGGACCATCCCTTCCTTCACCATCACCTTCTATGAAATGATGGGCTGCTTCGTGGGCCTGGGAATATTTCTTCCGATCTACAAATTCATTTGGGCTCCGGAAGAATCCATGCTGTACTGGCCAACCCTCCTGGATTGGATCTGGATCGCCACGCTGGCCGGCGTTTGCTCCGTCTATGCCTACTCCACGGCGGTTGAGCTTATGAAAAAGATCAGCGTCTTTCTCATCCAGCTCACCCTAAACCTGGAACCGGTCTACGGCATCATCATGGCCCTCATCATCTTTGGCAGCTCCGAAAAAATGGGAACAAACTTCTACGTCGGCACCGGCATCATCATGACCGCCGTCCTCGTGTACCCTTATCTAAGGAAACGATTTGATCAACGGGCCGCGCTGAAACAATCTGCGTCGTAAAAAAACGCCGATGTTGGAGTTCTTCACCAACAAGTTCATTCAGCTTCAAATGCACCCCACTTGTTAGAGCTCTTCACCGACGAGTCCCCCCGAATCTACCCACCGCACTAAAAAATGTACACCGCCCTTGTTGGTGTCCCACCAACAAACTCATTCAGCGGCCGGCGCGCTTCAATAAAAACGGAACACATTTTCGTTGACCTTGATTGATAATATCCCAAAACAATTTTTGTTGGTGGGACACCAACAAAAGGGCACGCTGGCCACGGGAATATTTGGGGGAATATTCTTTAAATACCCCCCGACCATACCGTCATGTCCGGAAAGCTTGTTTGTAAATTTGTGGGCTTGTCGAAGATGCCGAACAAGGTAGCGCCAGAGCCGCTCATGCTGGCGTATAACGCTCCGGATGCGTAGAGCTTTTCTTTTACAGATTGAAGCGTAGGATGCTTCTTAAAAACTGTCTCTTCAAAATCATTCTTGATCTGTTCGCGCCATGCTTCCACAGGATAACGGCTGAGCAACGTTCCCAAAGATTGTTCCGGTTGGCGTGGGGTTATTCCAGCATAGGCTTCGGCGGTGGAGACGTGGATGTCCGGCTTGACCAGCACGATGAATTTCTTTTGAAGGGTTACGGTAGTTGGCGAAAGTACTTCCCCCCGGCCTTCGCCCAGCATCGGTTGGTCTTGGGTGAAGAATGCACAATCGCTTCCCAGTTGGGCTGCATAGCCTGCCAGTTGCGCGGGTGACAATTGGAGATGGAAAACCGTGTTGAGCAGCCGCAGGGTGTGCGCGGCATCCGAAGACCCTCCTCCTAGTCCTGCGCCCATGGGGAGGATCTTGTGCAGGTGGATCTTTACCGCTGGGAGATGGTGTTTGTCTCTCAGAAGTTCATACGCTTTTATGCAGAGATTATCGGCTTCTTTTCCAGGAACAGGATGTCCTGTTTGGGTAAAGGCAAATCGGTCGGCAGGGATAACTTCTAAAATGTCCGTCCAGGGAATGGGATAGAAACACGTCTCCAGGTTGTGATAGCCGTCGGGGCGCTTGCTGAGGATGTTCAGGCCGAGGTTGATCTTGCAGGGCGGGAAGGAAACCATGGGCGTTGAAATGGGTTGGGCTTTGTGGCATGATGCCGCGCACAAAGCCCAACCGGGAAAATTTATTTAGACAGTCGGTCAACCATTTCCTGGGTGATGCCGGTGCTGGAGAAGCCGCCGTCGTGCATCAGGTTTTGCATGGTGACCATGCGGGTGAAATCCGAGAACAACACGGTGATGTAGGCCGCGCAATCTTCTGCGGTGGCATTGCCCAGTGGCGACATCATGTTGGCGAAGTCGAAGAACACGTCGAAGCCGGAGATGCCGGCGCCGGCGGTGGTTTTGGTGGGCGATTGCGAGATGGTGTTCACGCGCACCTTTTTCAATTTCGCGAACCGCGCACCATAGCTGCGGGCAATGGATTCCAGCATGGCTTTGGCTTGTGCCATGTCGGTGTAGTCGGGATATGAACGCTGTGCAGCAATGTAGCTGAGGCCCACGATGGAACCCCACTCGTTCATGGCATCCAGCTTTTCGGCGGTCTGCAGAATTTTGTGGAACGACAACGCCGAAATGTCGAGCGTTTTCAGATACCAGTCGTAGTTCATGTCGCCGTATTCTTTGCCCTTGCGGATGTTGGGACTCATGCCGATGGAGTGGAGCACAAAATCGATCTTGCCGCCCAGCAATTCCATGGATTTGGTGAAGAGATTCTTGAGGTCCTCTTCCGATGTGGCGTCGGCGGAGATCACTTCCGTATCACAGGCTTTGGCGAGTTCATTGATCTTTCCCATGCGCATGGCAATGGGCGCGTTGGTGAGGGTAAACGATCCACCTTCTTCTTTTACTTTCAAGGCGGTTTTCCAGGCGATGGAGTTTTCATCCAGGGCGCCGAAAATGATACCACGTTTTCCTTTCAATAAGTTGTTGGCCATGATTCTTTAGATTGTCGTTGTGTCAAGGGCACAATAATACGAATTTATTGGCGTGACACGAACCGGGAAGGCAATTATGCGCCCGGGGGTTATACGTTGGGAATGGAAATGGAAAACGATGTCCCCTTCCCGATCTCGGACTCAAAAGTAATTTTACCACCCAGCCGGTCCAGGGCTTTTTTCACCAGGTAGAGACCCAGGCCATTGCCTTTGGAGCGGTCGCTGCCGCGGAAGAAGGGTTTGAAGATCTCGTTGCGAAAGGGCTGGGCAATGCCCACACCCCGGTCGCGGATCTCCAGGTTCACGGTGCCGTGGCCATCGTAGACACGGATGTCAATGCCATTGAGATGTTCCGGGCTGGTGAAGTGTATGGCATTGTCGATAAGGTTCATGACAATGATGCGGAGCAATTTTTCGTCGGATACAAACCGTACGTCCTCCACCGTTACCGACACGGCGATCTGTTGCTCCTGGAGGTCAGTCTCAAATTTCTTGATCACTTCCGAGATGAGCTCGTTGAGCCGGATGATCGAGAGCTCCACCACGTGGCTGTTGAGGTCATGGGCCGTCGTGAGTTTTAGTAACATCTGGTCCATCGCCTGGGCTGTGGTGTTCACTTTATGCAGGATCTCACGGGCGATATCTTCCTTGACGAGGTACTGACCGATGTTGTTCAACCCGATGATGGTGGTGATGGGACGGCGCAGGTCATGCGAAGAGCGGTAGAGAAATGTGTCGAGTTCGCGATTGGCTTCCAGTAATTTGCGCGTGCGGGTTTTCACTTTGTCTTCCAGGTCCTTGTTCACCTTTTTGCGGAAGCGGTTTCGCCGGTATAAAAACGAGATGAGCACCAAGGCCATTCCCAACCCTAAGCCTATCGTCGCCATGAGATACGATTGGTTTTTGATTTGCTCGTCTTTCAGTTGATTTTCTTTTACGACCAGGCTGTGGTTGGCCAGCTTCTTGTCAAAATCGTAGGCGGCTTGCAGATAGGCGCGCTCTTTCGAATTCTGGCGGGCCAGCAAAGAATCGCGCTCGGCCTGAAATTTTTTTATGAAGGCATAGGCTGTTTTATGATCGCCGGCTTCGGCATAGAATCCGGCCACCTTGCTGTAGTACTGCGGCATGATAAACTGGTGCGCGCGGATCAACACCCCCACCGTGTCGAAGGCGTGGCGGGCCTCCTGGCGTTTGCCGAGTGCCTCATAGGTATTTCCGATCACAAAGATGGCATTGGCCGCATTGTGCCACTCGCGGTAGCGCAGGCTGATGCGCTTGTCGATCGTGGTCATCAGCAAGGCTGAATCGTACTGCCCCGTTTTAAAATAAAGCAAGCCCAGGTTGCCTATGGTCAGACCTTCCCAAAATTCGTTGCGATCTTCTTCCGCCATCTTGCGCGACGCTCTCAGGGCAATAAAAGCCGAGGCAAAGTTTCCCAGCTTCATATAGGCCAGGCCCAGCGTGTTCCAGCTGTTCATGACGTCAAATCGTCTCCCTTTGGTCTTGAAGTCCTGGGGTTGTGTTTGGTAGATGCGCAAGGCCCGGTTCAGCAAGTCGACCGAGGCCTCGTAATTTTCACCGTGGTATTGGATGTAGGCCGCCTGATAGTAATTCGCAAACGATTCGTAGGGGTCTCCGTATTTTTCACTCCAGGGTGCAGCCTTCAGAAAGGCATCCAGCGCTTTTTCCTTCAGGTTCTCCTGGTTGTAGATGCTCCCCATGAGAAACAAGGCCGGTCCTTTTTCGGAAGGCTGTTTGAGTCGTTCGGCACCCTGCAAAATCTCTTCCGCCCGTTGTAAGGCCTCTACCGTTTTGCCTTTGTGGAGTTGCACATGGGCCAGAATGCGCAGCGACTGCAGCTGGCTCTTGGATGAGGTTGTGTTTTCGGCCTCTAGTTCCAGAATTCTCTCGGCCTCCGCCAGCGGCAGGGCATCGAAAGCGCGCACCAGGCTATCGACCTCCAATTCGGTGAGCACCTTTTTTGTGCCAGCGCTCGCCAACGTTTGGCCGTGCACCTGGTCCGCTACAAGAATGGTGGCGACCAGGAAGAAAGCGATAGACCCAAACTTGCGGCACAATTCGATCATGTTTGTATAAATAGCAAAAAAAACCACGAAGTAAACCGCAAAAATAGCGTCTGGCATCAAAAGAATGGCAGTCTGCATTGGCATTCGATAGAATATTTTTGTATATATTAGTATATCAAAATTTAATCCCTATGGAAACCACGTCAACCTTCTTAAGCACGTGGGATCAATACATGTATGTCGGCTCCGTTATGTGCATTGCGCTGGGTGTATTGATCCTTTTGTACCATGAGTTCAAGGTGTTCCAGATCAAAGATCTCAAAGAGAAGTACGACTACGTCAATCTCAATGAGATCAAATACTTCTGGTATTCCATGATGGCCTTCATCGCGGCCGTGGTCATCTATGCCAACACCATTGCGACGGAGAAGATCGCCCGTGAAGGTACACGGTGGTTCTTTGTCCGTATTTTCGTGACGGCAGGATTCGCGGTGATCGCTTACTTCGTTTTCTACAGCCTGGTCCGCATCTACTATCCGCGTCAGCTCGAAAAACGCCTTGCACGGTTGCGCAACACGCCCCGCATCTCGCCGGCCGGCAATGCCATGCGCAAGCTCAGCGAATCGGAAGAACAACATCACCTCGACGAGTCGCAACGTGCCGATGGCGTGATCCATTCCATCGATTACGATGTGTGGGTGGACGAAGCCACGGGGTTCAAAAAAATTGAAAAGTACCCGGCCTATCAACACGCCGAAGAATGCTCGGAGTGCGGCTATTTCACCATGAGCATCGCCCGCGAAGAGATTGAAAAAGCCCCGACGTTTGGGGAGCCCGGTGTTTTATTAAAACACTATAAATGCTCGTACTGTGGCCATCGCGAACAGCATGAGATCACCGTAGCCAAGCTTTCTGCCAACGCTGTGTAAAAATACTTTTACCCCAAGGCTCTTTCCCACACGCGTCCAACCCGTATATTGGCGCGTTGTATGAACGTATCGGCTTCACATCCTATCGGAGTTTTCGACAGCGGCATCGGCGGTCTCACCGTAGCACACGCCATCCGAAACCTGCTGCCACAGGAAAGCCTCATCTATTTTGGCGACACGGCCCACCTACCGTACGGCGACAAGTCGGAGGCGGCCATCCAAGCCTATTCCATCAAGATTGCCGACGTTTTGCTCAAAAAGGGATGTAAGGTTATTGTCATCGCCTGCAATTCCGCCTCCTCGGCTGCTTACGAGTTGTTGAAGGAATACGTCCGCAACGACGTTCATATCATCAACGTGATCGACCCCATGGTCGACCTGGTGCTGCAGCGGTTTGGGGGCCAGAAGGTGGGGCTCATCGGCACCAAACGCACGGTACAGTCGGGTGTATATGCCCGCAAGGTCGACGAAGGCGGGAAAGGGATTTCCCTGCGTTCGCTGGCCACCCCGTTGCTGGCACCCATGATCGAGGAGGGCTTCTTCAACAACCAGATCAGCCACGAGATCATTGCCCAGTACCTGGGCGAAGAGAGCCTTCATGGCATCGATGCGCTGATCCTGGCCTGCACCCATTACCCGCTTATTAAACGGGAGATCGCCGCCTTTTATGGCGAACGCATGACCATCCTGGACTCTTCGGAAATCATTGCCCGGGCCTTGCGACAATATCTTGAAAATAAGAAGTTATTGAATACCACGGCCCCGGTACAGCACCATTTCCTGGTGTCGGACTATACCGAGTCGTTCGAGGCCGCAGCCCGCATGTTCTTTCACGACGATGTGAGGCTGGAAAAACACCCCTTGTGGAACTGATACGACCGATGTACTTTTCGGCAGAAAAAATAAAAAATCAAGACGTATAATTTGCCCAATTTGGCCACTCTTTGAAAGACCCTTAGCCCGACCTTGACAACACTGGTATTTATATTGCCATTCCTGTTATTCTACACGGTGATCGCCATCTATGCTGAGCGCAAGATCTCCGCATTTGTCCAGGACCGCCTGGGGCCCATGGAAACCGGATACTATGGCATCACCCAAACCATAGCCGACTTGCTGAAACTCCTTCAAAAAGAAGACATCGTACCGGCCCGCGCAGAAGCCTCGCTTTTTCGCCTGGCACCCGTGCTCATCTTTGCGGCGGTGTTTGCTGGTTTTGCCGTGCTGCCCCTGGCCCCTACGTGGTCGGGTGCCAACATCTCCACCGCCTTGTTCTTTCTGTTGGCCATCGTTTCCCTGGATGTCATCGGCATTGTCATGGCAGGATGGAGTTCCAACAACAAATACAGCATGCTGGGCACGATGCGTTCGGCAGCACAGATCATCTCCTATGAAGTTCCGCTGGGCCTGTCGGTCTTGTGTGTGTGCATGACCTGTGAGACGCTAAGCCTTCAAGAAATTTCACAGCAGCAAAGCCTCTATAGCACCGAGCCTCAATATCTTTTTGGAATCCCTGCGCTAGGAATCGAGACCACGACGATCGGCGGATTCACCACCTGGAATGTCTTCCGGATGCCGTTATTGTTTGTGGCTTGGGTTGTGTTTTTCATTGCCTCTCTGGCCGAGTGCAACCGGGCACCGTTCGATTTGCCGGAAGCAGAATCGGAACTGGTGGCAGGGTTTCAGACAGAATACTCGGGCTTCCGGTGGGCCGTAATAATGCTGGCCGAATATGGAATGATGCTTTTAGTAAGTATATTAGGGGCAGTATTATTTTTTGGCAGCTGGAGCACTCCCTTACCGAACATCGCTGCGCTACGTTTTGCTGATTGGACAAGTGGAGCAGCGGGCTCATGGGAATCAACCTTGTGGGGGATTTTTTGGTTATTGGCCAAGTCCTTGTTTTTTGTAGCCATGCAAATGTGGGTGAGGTGGACTTTTCCCCGTCTCAGGGTTGACCAATTAATGAATGTATCATGGAAATATTTGACACCGATTGCATTGGTATTGGTGGTTGTATGCGGATTTTGGAAATTAATTTTTAGTTGATCGCGTGAAAAAAACTTTTTGGATCCTACTCTTTGTATGTTCACAGGCCGCCCTGCATGCGCAGGCGCCGCATGAAATTGACAGCTTGCAAAAAGCCCTGAAGGGTTCTTTGCCGGACTCCACACGCGTGAGAGCCCTTGTCCGCCTGTCCACCCTAAACCAATACATAAACTTCAATGCCAGCACCCGCTACACGGACGAGGCGGTGACCCTGGCCGAAAAACTTGGGGTGCCCGAATTGAAAGTCCTTGCCTTCCAAAGCAAGGCCTATTTGCTCACCAGCAGCGGCGACCATAGCAACGCCATCCACTTCGACAACCTTTCGCTGGAGAACGACATCGAGCTGAAAGACAGCGTGAAGATCGCCCGCGACTATAACAACATCGGCAACGACTATTACGAACTCGGCGAATACGACGATTCCTTTTTCTACTTCACCCAATCACACCGCATTGCCACGGCCGTCAAAGACACGTTCCGCATGCTGGTGGCCTACCACAACGTGGGTCGCGTGTTCAAAGAGTTGGGACAATACCAACGCGCCCTGGATCACCTGAATCTCGCAAAAAAAATGAGCGAAAAGCAAAAGGACGATGAGGGCATCGCTTATGCCTACGACGAGATCGGCGATGTGCAACTGCGCAAGAACGAGTATGATTCGGCATTGGCAACCCTCAACCGCGCCCTGGAACTGACGCGCAAGCTCCATGTGAATTCGCTGGAACCCAAAGTGCATTCCAAGCTGGCCACCATCTACCTGGCCAAGGGTGACTTTCAAAATGCCCGCGCACATTACGACTCGGCCTACACGCTCAACGCCCGCACGAAAGACCGGTTTGGCGTAGCCGAAGTTGAGTTAGGCCGGGGCATTGTCTACACCAAAGAAGGCGACTACGCCCAGGCACTCAGCAAAATTGAAAACAGCCTCGCCGTAGCCAAGGAATTGAACGCACGCGTATTGGAGATCAAGTGTTTCAACCAGCTTTCGCTCCTGTGGGAGAAGAAAGGGGACTACAAAAGGTCACTGGAATATTATAAGCAATTCAAGCTTTTGGAAGATACGCTGTTCAGCCAGGAAATGCAGGGCAAATTGATCCGCGACCAAATGCGTCTCGAAACGGAGTCGCGCGATTCACAGATCGCCTACCTCAGCCAAAAGGATCAAAACACGACCAATGCATTGAAAAAACAAGAGTTCGTGCGCAACATCCTCGTGGTGGTCGTGGCGCTGACCGTTATCCTGCTGATCACCGTTTATCGCAGTGGCCGTCGCCGCCGCCAGATCAACATGCTGCTGCTGCAACACCAGGAAGAGATGGAGAAACGCAGCGAAGAGCTGGAACGCCTCAACCAGGTGAAGGACAAATTCTTCTCCATCATTTCACACGACCTGCGCTCGCCCATCAACGCCCTCAGCGGGTTGCTTGACCTGCTCGACAAAGGCGCCGTGAGTGAAACCGAATTGCCGGGCCACGTACGCGAACTGAAGGCGCGCTTCAATCACACGCGCACCCTCCTCAACAACCTGCTGGATTGGACGCTCCTGCAAATGGACAAGCTGAGCCTGCAGGCCGCCAAAATCGACATCCAAAGGATCGTGGAGGAAAATATTCAGCTGCTGGGTTCTGTGCACCACAAAGACATTGAGCTCGTCAACGAAGTGCCAAAAAACACCATTGGCTTTGCCGATTCCAACACCATCAACCTCGTGATCCGAAACCTCATGACCAACGCCCTGAAGTTCACCAACGACGGCGGCAAGGTCACCATCAAGAGCCAGGAAAAAGGCACACAATGGGTGATCTCGGTTGCCGACAACGGCGTGGGTATGAACACGGACGTGCTCAAGATCCTGTTCGATAAAACCGCTCCCTACACCACGCGGGGCACTGCCAACGAAAAAGGCACGGGTCTTGGCCTCATTCTCTGCAAAGAATTTGTGGAGAAGAACGGCGGCAAGATCTGGGTGGAAAGCGAGGAGGGCAAAGGCAGCACGTTCTATTTCACGCTGCCCAAAGCCAGCTAAGCCAGACCCGGTCTAACACCTGTTCGTTTTCCAGGGGGAATCTTCTGTGGAATAATCCACCCTAAATGTTCGCCACATCCTTTTCCCTTTTATTTTTGCTATCGCAAATGAATATGGGCAAAGACACCTCCTACTGGCACAACATCACCGACACCCTTCGTTCGCTCGGCGCGGGACTGAAGGTGACGTTCGCGCATTTGCTCCAGGCCCGCAAGACCCAGGCCGTGACCAGCATCGCCGAAGAAAACTATTTCACATCGCGCGAAGGCATTGCCACCATTCAATACCCCTACGAAATGCAGCCCGTACCCGACACGGGCCGCTACCGCCTCCACAATGAAATCGACGACTGCATTGTGTGCGACAAGTGCGCAAAGGTGTGTCCCGTAAATTGCATTACCATCGAACCGATCCGGGCCACGGAAGAGATCGGCAAAACCTCCGACGGAACATCCAAACGGATCTACGCCGCCACGTTTGATATCGACATGGGCAAATGCTGTTTCTGTGGATTGTGCACCACCGTGTGCCCCACCGAATGCCTCACGATGACGAAGGTGTACGACTTCAGCGTGACCGACATCCGCGAGCATAATTTTGTGTTCGGCGAAATGACGCCGGCAGAGATTGAAGAGAAGAAAAAACTTTTTGAAGATTTCCAAAAGAATAAAGCGGCCGCTGCTGCTACACCTTCGTCAACCGCGTCAACGGCTGGTACAGAAGAAAAGAAAGAAGCACCGAAGACGGCCTCCCCTGCAAAGCCCGTGTTCAAGCCCAAGATAAAACCGCCCGGCTCATCAACGTCGCCATCATGAATGCACCGTCGTTCCTGTTCTACTTTTTTGAGATCATCGCTGCCGGTGCTGCCGGGGCGTTGTTGTTTGTCCGGAATGTATTCTATGGTGCGCTGCTCGTCATTGCCGTATTGCTGGCATTGGCGGGACTTTATATTTTGGCTTTCGCAGAATTTGTTGCCGTCACGCAAATCCTGGTGTATGCCGGGGGGATTTTGGTGGTCATCATTTTCGGGATCATGTTAACCACACGACTGGGCGGGAAACCCCTGGTCATCGAACACACCCGTTCCATTTCGGCAACCCTGGTGGGTCTCGCTTTCTTTGGCATGCTGATGTATCTCCTGTCGCGGGAAACCTTCGTAGCGCATCCGGCGAAAGCCGCGACACCCACGACCTTAGACACTACACAAACCCTGGGCGCCTTGCTGATGAGCGACTATGTGCTCCCCTTCGAAACGGCCGGCATCCTGTTGCTGATGGCGCTGATTGGCGCCGCGGTGATCGCTTCAGAACGCAAATCCAAAAACGTCTGACGCTATGAACGTTCCTGTACACCACTTCCTCTATCTTGGCGCCTTTCTTTTTTCGGTAGGGCTTGTGGTGGTCATCAGCAAGCGGAACACGATCCTGGTGTTGTTGGGATTGGAGCTGATGCTGAACGCGTCCAACCTAAACCTGGTAGCCTTTAACCGCCTGCATCCGGGCAACCTGCAAGGGCAGATGTTTGCTATCTTTGTCATTGTCGTGGCCGTGTGTGAAGCCGCCGTGGGCCTGGCCATCGTGCTCCGCATCTACCGGGAATACCAGACTTCTGTTCCCGACGACGTGAATGAACTAAACCTTTGACGTTTGGACGCGATTCACACATACTCATTCCTCTTTCACTTTTGCCTTGTGGCCGCGCTGGCGTTCCCGTTGCTTTCGTTTGTTCTATCGTTCTATATCTCTGAAAAATATTCGTGGATCACTTCGGTGCTCGCATCGTTCCTGCTCCTGTTGGGCACGCTCGCGTCGGCCGTGGTGTTGTACCAGGCCTGGAATCATCCGCCGTTTGCGTATCGGCTTGAGTGGTTTTCGCTGGCGGGATATTCTTTTTCAGCCGGCGTCTACATCAACAATATTTCGGCACTGATGCTGTTCATCGTCACCGGTGTTTCGTTCCTGGTGCATCTCTACTCGGTGGGATACATGGCGGGCGACGCGGGCATTCAGCGATACTTTGCCATGCTCGGATTTTTCACGTTCGCCATGCAAGGCATCGTGGTGTCGGGCAATTTGCTGATGACGTTTGTGTTTTGGGAACTGGTCGGCTTTTCTTCCTACATGCTCATCGGTCACTGGCATGAGATCCCTGCAGCGGCCGAAGCCTCCAAACGCGCCTTCATCATCAACCGCGTGGGCGATGCCGGATTCCTGGTTGGCCTCATGATCGTGTGGGCTCATGGGCACAGTTTCGATATTGCCGCCCTGCAACACATGCCGGTTGATCCCACCTGGATGACGCTTGCATCGTTGGGCATTTTTTGTGGCATCGTGGGCAAGTCTGCACAGTTTCCATTATTCACCTGGCTTCCCGACGCCATGGTGGGGCCCACGCCCGTTTCGGCTTTGATCCATGCGGCTACCATGGTGGCGGCTGGCGTGTTCTTATTAGCGCGCGTGCATTTTCTATTCACGGTGCCCGCGCTCCACATCGTTGCCGTGGTGGGGTGCATAACAGCCCTGCTCGGCGCGGTATCCGCCCTGGCGCAACACGACATCAAAAAGATCCTGGCCTACTCCACCCTATCTCAACTCGGCTTGATGGTAGTGGCCCTCGGAGCCGGCTCGCCTCAAGCTGCGCTGCTGCATTTGTTTACGCACGCCTTCTTCAAAGCCTGCCTCTTTCTCGCTGCAGGTGCCGTCATCCACTCGCTGCACCAGGCACAACATCAAAGCCACGTGCATTTTGATGTGCAGGACATTCGCAACCTGGGTGGCTTGGAAAAAAAACTACCCTTCACCTTTCTGATTTTTGTGATCAGCGGAAGCGCGCTGGCCGGCTTGCCCCTCACGTCCGGGTTCTTGTCGAAGGATGCCATCCTCACCGCGCTCGTGCAATGGCATGGCGAAGGCTTCTCCTGGAAATTGCTCATCCTGGCGGCGGTCGCATTGGTGTCCTTTCTCACCGTGGTGTATACGTTCAGAATGATCTGGAAAATTTTCAAAGGCTCCGAAACCGCTACAGCGCAGCTCCACATTTCGGAGCCACCGGCCGTGATGCGTGCGCCCATGGCCGTGCTGGCCGGCGTCTCGTTGTGGATCTGGTTCTCGTGGAATCCTTTCAATTTTTACGGCTGGATGTATACGAACATCGGCGAAGCTAAACCGTTCCATTCCGGAATGGTATCCATCGCGTCGGCGATTTGGGTGATCCTGGCTCTTGGCGTTGCTTACGTCACGCGACAAGTCACCGTGGGATCCCCCTTGTTGTTAAACGCTTTCTATTTCGATCGCCTCCTGAAACAGTTCGTGGAAAAACCGATCCTTCAACTGGCGGCGCTGACACACCACGCCGACAAAAAATGGATCGACGGTTTCCTTCATGCCACAGCCTACGCGCAACTGATCGTTGCCCACCTCACCGGTTGGTTTGATCGCGCGATCGTGGACGGCCTGGTCGATGGTGTGGCGGGCGCAGCAAAAGGGCTGGGTTCGTTTACCCGGTCTTTTCAGGGTGGGAAAATCCAGCTTTATATTTTCTGGGCCACTTTCGCAATCATAATTTTCATAATTTGGACCCTGCTTTAAACCGTATGCAGTCCTAAAGACCAGTTAAATGCAGCAATACCTCCTTTCGCTCTTACTGTTCACTCCCCTGCTGGCAGCGCTGCTCAGTCTTTTCTTACCCGCCACTTCCACGGCGACCTTCCGGATCATTACCGTCGTGGTGAATGTATTGCAAGTCATGTTCCTGTTGGTATTGCTGTTGAATTATCAAGCCGGCGCGGGGCTTCAATTCGTGGAACTGAAACCGTGGATCACGTTGAACATGGGCAACTGGGGCATATTGAAAGCGTCTTATTTTGTGGGCGTCGACGGCTTGAGTTTGCCGTTGGTGGCCCTGGCCGTTTTCATTCTCTTCATCGCCACGATCGCCTCCTGGAAGATCACGCAAAACGTGAAAGGATATTTCATCCTGCTCCTCATCCTGAATGCGGCGATCATTGGCAGTTTCACGGCGCTGGACTTCCTGTTGTTCTATCTCTTCTTCGAGTTCATGCTGCTGCCGATGTTCTTTCTCATCGCGTTGTGGGGCGGGCCGAAGCGTGAGTATGCTTCCATAAAATTCTTTCTTTATACACTGCTCGGCTCCATCCTGATCCTCATCGTGATGATCGCGTTGTATGTTTCGGTGCACGATCCGTCTACGAGCGGCCAACTGGTGCACAGCTTCAACCTGTTGCACATGGCCGATGCCTCGAATTTTATTTCAACGTCCGTGCTCGATCCGCACCGCGCATTGCAACTGGGTCCGTTCTCGGCGCGCACGTGGGCGTTCCTGCTTTTGTTCTTTGGCTTTGCGATCAAATTGCCGATGGTGCCGGTGCACACCTGGCTGCCCGATGCGCACGTGGAGGCACCGACGCCGATTTCGGTGATCCTGGCCGCGCTGTTGTTGAAGATCGGAGGCTATGGTCTGGCACGCATCGCGTTCCCCATTTTTCCAGATGCGGCTTTTCACCTCGGATGGTTTGTGGGACTCATGGGGGTGATCTCCATTATTTATGGGGGCCTCAATGCCATGGCCAGCAAAGATCTGAAGCGGCTCATCGCCTACTCGTCGGTATCACACATGGGTTTTGTGTTGTTGGGACTGGCGTCGTTCACCGCGGAGGGAACGGCGGGGGCCGTGTACCAGATGTTCAGCCATGGACTCATTTCGGCCATGCTGTTTGTGCTGGCGGGTGTGCTCGCCGATCGCACGAACGACCGCACCATCTCACATTATTCGGGCTTGGCTGGTAAAATGCCAACCTATACCGCATTCATTTTGGTTGCCTTCTTTGCTTCGTTGGGGCTGCCTGGCTTTTCGGGATTCATTGCCGAGATCATGGTCTTTCTGGGGGCCTTCAAATCGGCCGGCCTGGGTGGCCCGCTGCATGAAAGCCTGGCCATCGTTGCAACGCTTGGCCTGGTGATCGGCGCTGCCTATTACTTGTGGACGCTGCAGCGTATGTTCTTTGGCCCGCTCAACGTAAAAGGTGATTTTTCCGTGGATCAACTCTCCGACCTAAACCGGCGTGAATATTTTATCCTGCTTCCGCTGGCCTTGGCCATTTTGTTCTTTGGCATTTTCCCACAGCCGCTCATGTCGGTCATCGATCCCTATGCGCAGCATTTTGCAGCCTTCGTGTTGGAGACTGGGAAGAATTTAACGCTAACCCCTTAGCGCGTGGAACACCTCGCCGAACAACTGTCATCGATCAAAGCAAGCTTTATCCTGCTGGGTCCCGAACTGGTGCTTTCCACCGGCATCGTGGTGTTGGTGATATTGGGGCTGATCAAAAAAATACAAAAGACAACGCTCACGGCAATGAGCGCACTAACTTTTGTGGTGGCCATCGCGGTCTCGCTCGCACTAAGCCGCTCGATGGCCCAGGAATCGGCTGCGCTTTTTGGAGGCATGTTGCGTCGGGATAGTTTTTCGTCCTACCTCGGTTTGCTGATCGACATCAGCGGCCTGCTTACGGTGGCGATGACCTGGCGCCGGCAACAGTTGCAACGTGCGCTTTCCGAATATTATGCCCTGCTGATCACGATCACGCTGGGCGCGCACTTGCTGGTGATGAGCGTGAACCTGTTGATGGTATTTCTCTCCCTGGAGATGGTGTCGCTCAGTTCCTATGTGCTGGCCGGCTTTGCTTTTTCGCGCAAAGGCACGGAGGGAAGCATGAAGTATTTTTTATTCGGCTCGGTGTCGTCTGCCGCCATGCTCTATGGGTTTTCGTTGCTGTATGGACTGACCGGCACGTTGGACTTTTCCTTGGGTGAATTCACCCGGCCGCTCATTGATCATCCCAGTCCATTGTTTTTCATTGCCGCCTTCCTGGGGCTGGCCGGATTTCTCTACAAGATGGCGGCCGCGCCTCTGCACCCCTGGGCGCCCGATGTCTATGAGGCCGCGCCGATGCCGGTCATTGCTTTCTTTGCCGTGGTGCCGAAACTGGCCGGGCTGGGTGTGCTCACCCGCTTCACGTTGGCATTGTATGCCTATGGGCAATCGTCGTTCGACTGGCAATTTGTGCTCAGCCTGGTAGCGATGTTGTCGCTTACGGTGGGAAATTTTTCGGCGTTGTGGCAAAAAAATGCCAAGCGGCTGATGGGCTATTCTTCCATTGCGCAGTCGGGCTTTTTGTTGGTGGGGGTGGCCGCGTTTGTTCCGCAAGGCATTCACTACATGCTTTTTTATGCAAGCGCCTACGTGGTGATGAATTTTCTAGTATTTCTTTACCTGCAATATTTTGAATCGCTTGGGTGCACGACGCTGGAATCGTTTGCGGGATCGGGGAAAATACTGGTCTGGCCTGCTGTTTTTTTGTTGGTCGGATTTGTGGCGCTCACCGGGTTGCCACCGACGGGCGGATTTACGGGCAAGCTTTTCATTTTTTCGTCGCTTTGGGATGCTTATCAGCTTTCCGGGAAGGGCGTTTTGCTGTGGCTGATGGTATTTGGTTTGCTAAATACGGTGGTTTCCTTGTTTTATTACCTGCGCATCCCGTTCTATGCCTTTGTTCGAAGCGGCGAAATCAACGCAAAACCAAATTATCTTACGTTCGAAAATCTTTTGGGCCTGATATTGGTTCTAGGGGTACTCTATCTTTTCTTCAATCCCGGATTGTTGATGGGATGGATTAATAAAATTAACTTTGTACTCTAATTTCGTTAGCCGTTAACCAGTCGCAGCGCCCTCCATGCTTCCTGTATTTGGAGTACAGGTTTGTTCGTGGGGCATGCCGCCGGTTTCGGATGGCGATGTAACGATTCACAAGCCCATGAGCGACCAGATTCTTCATGAATGCGGAATAGCGATGATCCGCCTGCGAAAGCCTCTTTCGTATTACATCGAAAAATATGGCCCCCTGTATGCCATGAATAAGATGTACATCCTGATGGAAAAACAGCATAACCGCGGTCAGGATGGAGCAGGCGTCGCCAACATCAAGATCGACGTAGAATCCGGACACCGTTACATTAGCCGCTATCGTTCCATCAAAGCCCAGCCCGTCGCCCACCTCTTCAAGAAAATCGGCAAGAAGTTCAAGAAAGCCCAAAAAGAAGGAAAAGATAAATTCAAAAATGAACGTTGGTTAAAGGAAAACGTCGCCTTCTCGGGCGAGATCTGGTTGGGCCACTTGCGCTACGGCACACACGGCCAGAACAGCATCGAAAACGTGCATCCCTTTCTCCGCCAGAATAACTGGCGCAGCCGCAACCTAGTGATGGCCGGCAACTTTAACATGACCAACGTGGACGAGTTGTTCGACCTGTTGGTGGACCTCGGACAACACCCCAAAGAAAAAGTAGACACCGTCACGGTGATGGAAAAGATCGGCCACTTCCTCGACGAAGAAGTGCAAGGCCTTTTCGAAAAATATAAAGACAAATTCTCGAACCGCGAGATCTCCGACATCATCGAGAACGAGCTCGACATTCCCCGCATGCTGCGCCGCGCCTGCAAGGATTTCGACGGCGGCTATACCATGGCCGGCATGACCGGTTCGGGTTCTTCGTTCGTGGTGCGCGACCCCAATGGTATCCGCCCTGCCTATTTTTATGCAAACGACGAAGTGGTGGTCGTGGCTTCCGAAAAGCCGGCCATCAAAACGGCTTTCAATGTCGACTACAATCAAATTGAAGAGATCAAGCCCGGCCACGCCCTCGTCATCGACAAGAGCGGCGAATACGGGCAGTATTCTATTGTGAAGTCCGGCGATAAAAAATCCTGCAGCTTCGAGCGCATTTACTTCTCCCGCGGCAACGACCCCGACATCTACAAAGAACGGAAACAACTCGGACGCCTGCTGGTGCCGCAAGTGTTGCGCGCCATCAACTTCGATATCAAGAACACCGTCTTCTCTTATATTCCCAACACGGCCGAGACCGCTTTCTACGGTTTGATGGCGGGCATTGAAGACTATCTCATCAACAAGCAAAAAGATATTATCATCGACCAGAAGCCCTCGGTGGATTCGTTGGAAGACATTCTCTCCTTCCGTCCCCGTGTAGAAAAGCTGGTATTGAAAGATGTCAAGCTGCGCACGTTCATCACCGACGACGAACACCGCGACGAGATGGTGGCCCACGTATACGACACCACCTACGAGGTGATCCGCAAAGGCATCGACACGCTGGTGGTCATTGACGACTCCATTGTCAGGGGCACCACGTTGGAGAAAAGCATTTTGAAAATGCTGGACCGGCTGGAGCCGAAAAAGATCGTGGTGGTTTCGTCCGCACCCCAGATCCGCTTCCCCGATTGCTATGGCATCGACATGAGCAAGATGGGCGAGTTCGTGGCCTTCCGCGCCATGATCTCCTTGTTGAAGGATCACGGCAAAGATTACTTGTTGGGCGAGGCTTATGAGAAAAGCATTCGCGCCCGCGGCCACCAGAGCCAGCTCAACTATGTGAAGCAATTGTACGAACCCTTCACTGACGATGAGATCTCTGCAAAGATCTCCGAGATCGTTCGCCCCGCCGATATGAAAGCCGACCTGGAGGTGATCTTCCAGACGGTGGACAACCTGCACAAAGCCATCCCGCATCACACGGGCGACTGGTATTTCACGGGCAACTATCCCACACCCGGTGGTATGAAGGTGGTGAACCGTTCGTATGTGAATTACATGGAAGGCAAACTGGTGCGGGCGTACTGAGCGAACGCATCCGGAAAATTATAGAGGGTCATGCCAGGATACGCGGCATGACCCTTTTTTTTTGTTCACCCCTAACTCATTCATGCTTTGGTGGATAGCGTTGCCGGCCCGCCACCCCGACCGCCAGCATCCAACCCATGCCGGCACCCGGGAGGTTGTGTTTCTTCCGGTTTCATTTTTAAATATCAAAGGCGGTGTGGAAAAGCAGTGGACCCAGCATCTTGTCCGCGAAGGTTCACGTTTTCATTTTGGATTCTGTAACAAGAAAATCCAAAGACTATTTACTATTTTGTATGACTTAACCGACGAAACGTATATGAACTATTGGCTGATGAAAACCGAACCCAGCACCTTTTCATGGGACGACCTGGTGCGCGACAAAAAGACGGGTTGGGATGGCGTGAGGAATTTCCAGGCGCGTAACAATTTGAAGGCAATGAAAAAAGGTGACCTGGCCTTTATCTATCACAGCATGGACGACAAGGCCGTGGTGGGCATTGCCAAGATCACGAAAGAAAACTATCCCGACCCCAAGGACAAAGATTGGGTGGCGGTAGAGATATCCCCCGAAAAAAAACTAAAGCGGCCCGTCACGCTGGCGGAGGTGAAAGCCGACAAGCGTTTTGCCGACATGGTGCTGGTGAAATCCTCACGCCTGTCGGTGCAGCCGGTAACCGCCGCCGAATTCGATATGATCGTTGCCCTCAGCGAGAAAAAAGTAAACTAAAAAAACGACCCCGATGCGCCTCTTCCCCCGGAACACATCGTATTTCACGACCGGCATGCTTTTGCTGATGGCGCTCCTCTGCACCGCCCAGGCTTCCGTTGCCCAAATGGTGCAGACACACCGCTTTGAACGGCATCAGAAAATGTCGGACGACTACTATAATGTTATTCCGCTGGTGGACGACGGGCTGGCGCTTTTCCGCGAACGCGACAAATATCAGAACAACAACAAGGTGTGGGAGCTCATTTTGCTCGACACCGCCCTTCAGGAAAAAAAGACCCTGGAGCTGGAAGTGAACACCCGCAACAAGATGATCGGCTATGAAGTGACGTTGGGGACCCTGTTCTTGCTCTACCGCACGGGTGAGACCAACAAAAATGATTTCGAGATCATCGAGATCAATCTCAAAACCTGGGAGAACGTCAAACACCATTTCAAACCTGATCTGGATTTCAAGCTGACACACTTTATCAAAGCCGGCGATAACTTCATCTTCGGGGGCTACGTGAACAACGAACCCGCCGTATTGCTGTTCGAGCTAGCAAACAGTCACGTCCGTGTCTTGCCCGGCTTCTTTCAAAAGGACACCGAGTTGGTGGACCTGCGGACCAACCTAAACCAGACCTTCAACACGGTGCTCATCGACCGGGGCTCGAAGGAAAACCGCAAGCTCGTGTTCCGCACCTTCGACGACACCGGCAAGCAACTCCTGGAAGACCTGGTGCCCATCGACGAAAACAAAGCGCTGCAGGCCGGCATCACCAGCGCCCTGGCGCGCGAAGACCTCAGCATCATGGGCACGTGGGGGGAACGGAACTCCAAACAGTCTATCGGTTTCTATTTTGTGACCATCGATCCGTTCAATGAGCAGAAGATAAAATTCCTGGACGTCGGCCAGCTTTCGCACTACCTCGACTACCTCAGCCCAAAGCGTGCCGCCCGGATCAAGGAAAGCTCCAAAGAGGACCTGGCCGATGGCAAAATCCCCAACTTCACCAGCTATGTGCAGCCGTATAAAGTGATGGAGTATGAACATGGCTACCTGTTGCTGGCGGAGGTGTTCAACCCGGTATCGAACATGAACCCCTATTACTCCAACCCGTACTACTACAATCCGTATTATAGTCCATACGGGATGAATTCGTACTACCCCGGCTATTATTACCCGGGCATGGGTCGTATGTACCGGCCTTATGCCTACGGCAACAACACCAAAAATGTGGACGAGATCAAGGCTACGGAAAGCGTGGTGGTCTCGTTCGATCCCACGGGTAAAGTGCAGTGGGATCACAGTTTTAAAATTGCCGATGTGAAGATGTCGGGTATCGAGCAGGTTTCTGACTTTCACCTGGACGGGAACAAGCTTTTTCTGTTGTACCGGAAGGAATCGGAACTGAAATTAAAATCCATTGTTCTATCGAAAGACACAGCTTCCGAATCTTCGGCGAAGATGCTGGTCAATGACCCGGTAGACGAAATACGGTCTGAAAAAGAAGGGGAAGGCAGCGTGCGGTATTGGACCGGCAACAGTTTTTATGTATGGGGCTATCAAACCGTGCGCAATGTCACGAAAGAGGATAGGGTACGCGATGTGTTTTACATCATTAAAGTGGAAGTCCACTAGGGTTTTCCTTTGGCTTTTACTGACCTGCTACCTGCAACCGGGCTTTGCCCAGCAGTTGCAGCAAAGTAATCGCTATGAACATCCCCTGTCGCGCGACGAACGCTTCTTCGAGATCATCCCGGCACAAGACCACGGCGTTTATCTCTACCGCCGCCTCGCATCCCATCCCAACGACCAATTGGAGCTGATCAAACTGGATACCGTCTTTCACGAAGACTGGAAGGGTTATCTGCCGATCGATCGCCGGCTCTTGTTGATGGGGAAGAAAACCGACAATGATTATCTCTATTTGCTTTTCCGTTACTATGACTATACGCGCAACGACTTCCAGGTGGTGGCGCTCGACCACAGCAGCGGAAAATTCCTGGTCCACATTATCCGCAATTTTATTCCCTTTGCCCCCTCGGAATTCCAGGTAACAAAAAACGGCGTGCTCATCGGCGGCTACTACAATCACGTGCCGGTGGTCATGTACTATTCCTTCGCCACGCATAAATCCAAAATACTTCCCGGGTTGGCCAACGAAACGGGCGAGCTCACCCAGATCAAACTCTATCCCGACGCCACGTTCGATGTCGTGATCTGTGCGAGAAACTTCGAAGGGCAAAAGACTGTATGGCTAAAGAACTATGACGCCGATGGCAATCTTCAAAACAACATTGCCCTTCGGCCGGAGGCCGGCAAGCACCTCATCTTTGCCCGCTCCATGAAGACCACCGACAACACCCAATTGATCGCCGGTGTCTATGGCGCACGAAACTCCGAGTATTCGCGCGGACTGTTCCTGGCCGCCATCGACGAGAAAGGAGACGAGAAGGTGCGCTACTACGGCTACGGCGACCTGGAAAACTTCTTCAAATACATGAAGGCCAAACGCGAAGCACGGGTCAGGGAACGCATCCAGCGACGCAAGATCAAGGGCAAAAAAATAAAGTTCAACTACCGCTTCCTGGTGCACGAGATCGTGCCCTACAATAATCAATATATATTGCTCGGCGAAGCATTCTATCCGCACTACACCACCATCTCGTCGGGCTATGGCACGTTTGGCAATCCGTACTTCAATAGTTCCATGATCCGCGATGGCCGGATCTTCGATGGTTATCAATATACGCACGCCGTGGTGATGGGCTTCGACCACCAGGGCAGGTTGTTGTGGGACAACAGTTTTGAGATCAACGACGTGCGCACCTACACGCTGGAACAATTTGTGAAGCTGGAAGTGAAGAAAGACAAAATTGTGTTGCTCTATCTTTTCGAGAACGAGTTGCGCACCAAGATCATCCAGAACAACGAAGTGCTGGAAGGCAAGACCTTTGAGCCGATTCGCACCCACGTGGCCAATGAGATCGTGAAGCGCGATCAAAGCGACATCAACAAACTGGAGTATTGGTACAACGGCTATTTTTATGCCTACGGTGTGCAGGAGATCACCGGCCCTTCAGGAAAGCGCAGGGTGTTCTACATCAATAAGATCGCGTATCAATAGACACTGCTTTGTTATCATCACTCATCCCTTTCCAGCCGGTTGTCGTTTTTGCGGATATGATGCTGGATCGTCTGAATGATGTCCCAATCGAAATTCGGAAAGTTTTGTTCAATGGTCTCGATGATGGACACCAGCTGTGTTTCCAGAAGTTTGAATTGATTATCGCGTTTCTCGTAGTGAGCACTGAATTTCTTCAGCCAATAGTAGCGATTCACCAGGCAAGCCAGCGCATCGGGACGGACGGGTTTTAGCAGGTGAGGCGTGTGGGTCAGGAACAGATAGTTCCGCAAGGGCATCGAACCTTTGATAAAGGAAAAGGTCAGGGTGCTGTCGTGTAGGTTGTCCGTGATGTTGTCCAGTTGCTTTCTGTCGATGCGGTCAAAATAGGAAGGTCCGAGAATGTGAATGGTGTCTAGCCCGCCCGTGTTCGGTAGTTTGGTCACAAAAAATAGGTTTGTGTTCGTCATATCGCTTCCATTCGTTAAACGCTTCAAATGTGACCTGATCTTCTGAAAGTTTTTTGCAGTTCATAAAATCGGCAGAAAACCATGCTTGCGTGGTTCTTTGAAAACGGGTATAGGCGCTCGTCATTAACTTCGGTAGTGGAAAACTTTTTTCTATGTTCGCGCATCCTTCATAAGCATCCAAAAATACATTTCATCTTTTAATACATTATCTCATGTTAAAAAAAGTACTCTTCGTCGCTATCGCATGGACAGCCTTCGCTTGCCAACAGAAAAAAAGCGATGCCTTGTCAACATTTTCCATTCAAGGCAACGTGAAAGGGTTTGCTGACAGCACGTGGTTTTTCCTGGAGTATAATGATCACGTACTGGATTCAGCACAGGTAATGAAAGATCAGTTTCAACTCACAGGTCCGTTCCCCGACTCTCTGCCGGCGGCACAAATGATCCTGCATACCAAGAACTACACCGATTATAAATTCTTCTGGGTAGAGCCCACGGCGCTCACGCTCACGGGAGAAAAGGGAAAATTCAGGAGCACACTGATATCAGGATCCGCTACACAACGCATGAGTGATCAGTATGATGAATTCCTCGCGCCCGGCCAGGAGAAAGTAGACAGCTTGAGAAGACTTATTTACTCCCCCGCATCACCAGCCCAGGCCGACACAACGATGTTGATGGCTCAGCTGCGGGCCGCCGAAAGCGCTTTGCAAGATCGCTCGATAACGTTCCTGCACGATCACCCCGAATCCATCATCAGCGCAAACATCCTCAGCATCATGGGCTCGACGTATGGTAGGAAGACAACCCAGGAACTGTACGATCATTTTACCGACGCCAACAAACAGACCTCCTTCGGCAAAGACATTCACCAGTATCTCGCACTGAGTCGCAACCTGAAGATCGGCGATCACTATGCCGACTTCGAACAGCCGACACCCGACGGCAAGCGACTCAAACTATCGGCCGTGCCCGGCAAACTCGTCCTGCTCGAATTCTGGGCCGCCTGGTGCGGACCTTGCCGCCAGGAGAATCCAACACTGGTGAAGACGTATGCCGAGTTCCGCAAAAGAGGATTCGAGATCTTGGGTGTTTCACTGGACAACAAGCGCGCCCACTGGCTGGCCGCCATTAAAAATGACAGCTTGCCGTGGCCCCAGGTGAGCGACCTGAGGGGACCCCACAACGAAGCCGCCATGATCTATGACGTCAATGGCATCCCTATGAACTTTCTGATCGACGACAAAGGCATTATCGTGGCCAAATCGCTTCGCGGCGAAGATTTGAGAAAGCGATTGGCGGAAATGTTGAAGTAGGGCGGTAACCCTTTTTTTATTACCTGCAGCGCCCGGGGATTTATCTTTCGGTAATTATTATATTTGCCTGGCCATTATGCAGAAAAAACTCATCCTCGACACCGATCTCCTGGACATTACCATAAGGCGTCTTTGCCAGCAATTAATTGAAAATCACAACGATTTCGCTGACACCGTCATCATCGGGATGCAACCGAGAGGCATTTTTCTGGCCGAAATCATCCACAAAAAGTTAGAGCAGGACACGGGCAAGACCATTTTGCTGGGCTACCTCGATGCCACGTTCTACCGCGACGATTTCAGACGTCGCGAGACTCCCGTCAAAGCCAATGAGACCCGCGTTCCCTTTATCATCGAAGGCAAAAAAGTGGTGCTGGTCGACGACGTGCTATTCACCGGCCGTTCCATCCGCGCGGCCATGGATGCCATGATCGCCTTTGGCCGGCCGGCCACCGTGGAACTGCTGGTGCTGATCGATCGCAAATACAACCGCGAACTGCCCATTGCTGCCGACTATATCGGCAAAGTGGTGAACACCCTAACCTCCCAGCGCGTGCTGGTGGAGCTGGAAGCCCAAGGTCACAAACAAAATAAAATCTGGTTGATCAACAAGGATTAAGGTCTATGTCTAAACTCAGTCAAAAACACCTGCTTGGTATCAAAGACATCACCCCGGAAGACATCGAGCTTATTTTTGAGACCGCCGACAATTTCAAAGAGGTCATCAACCGCCCCATCAAGAAAGTGCCCTCTTTGCGGGATGTGACCATCGCCAACGTATTTTTTGAGAACTCCACACGCACCCGCCTTTCGTTCGAACTCGCCCAAAAACGCCTGTCGGCCGACGTCATCAATTTTTCGGCTTCCAACAGCTCCGTAAAAAAGGGTGAAACGCTGCTCGACACCGTCAACAATATCCTGGCGATGAAGGTGGACATGATCGTGATGCGCCACGCCAGTCCCGGGGCCCCGCACTACCTGGCCAAACACATCTCGGCCAACATCGTGAACGCCGGCGACGGTACCCACGAACACCCCACCCAAGCCCTGCTCGATGCCTTTTCCATCCGTGAAAAGCTGGGCGACCTGGCGGGTAAAAAGATCGCCATCATCGGCGACATCCTGCATTCGCGGGTGGCGCTTTCCAATATCTTCGCCCTGAAAAAACTGGGCGCCAAGGTGATGGTGTGCGGGCCTCCGACGTTGTTGCCCAAGTTCATTGCCCAACTGGGCGTGGAGGTGGAGCTGGATGTCAAAAAGGCCCTGCAGTGGTGCGATGTGGCCAACGTGCTGCGCATTCAGCTGGAGCGCCAGCAGATCAAATACTTCCCTTCCCTGCGGGAATATTCTCTGTATTATGGCATTAACAAGCGGATGTTGGACGGCCTCAAAAAGCAGATCATCATCATGCACCCCGGTCCCATCAACCGCGGAGTCGAACTGACCAGCGATGCGGCCGATTCGCCGCATTCCATCATCCTGGACCAGGTCGAAAATGGGGTTGCCGTGCGCATGGCCGTGCTCTACCTGCTGGCCGGAGCCAAGTAACAAAGTCCCCGAAAAAAGCCTTGAAAACGGGTTTTCCGTCGATGTACTCCCATTCCTTTTCCTGAAATCGCTCTATAATTTTCCGTAATTTTGTCCCCTACAAAAAAAGGGAGCATGATCTACAATTCCATTATTGAAACCATCGGGAACACCCCCATGGTGAAGCTGAACAAAATGACGAAAGGCATTGCCGGGACCATCCTGGCCAAAGTGGAATACTTCAATCCCGGGAACTCCACCAAGGATCGCATGGCGCTCAAAATGGTAGAAGACGCCGAGAAAGCAGGCCTCCTCAAACCCGGCGGAACGATCATTGAAGGTACGTCCGGCAACACCGGCATGGGACTGGCGCTGGCGGCGGCCGCCAAAGGCTATCGCTGCATCTTTACGATGGCCGATAAACAGTCGCAGGAAAAGATCAACATCCTGAAATCGGTTGGCGCAGAAGTGATCGTGTGCCCCACCAACGTGGCCCCTGACGATCCGCGCTCCTACTATTCTATCGCGCGCAAACTCAACAAGGAAATCGCCAACTCTTTTTATCCCAATCAATACGACAACCTGAGCAACACGGCCGCTCACTACGAAACCACAGGGCCGGAGATCTGGAAGCAAACCGAAGGCAAGATCACACACTATGTGGCGACGGTAGGAACCGGTGGCTCCATGTGTGGCACTGCCAAGTATCTGAAAGAACAAAATCCCAAGCTGGTCACGGTGGGCATCGACACCTACGGTTCGGTATTCAAAAAATATAAAGAGACGGGCATCTTCGATGAGAATGAGATCTATCCGTATCTCACCGAGGGCTTTGGCGAAGACATTCTGCCCAAGAACGTCAACTTCGACGTGATCGATCATTTCATTAAGGTGACAGACAAGGATGGCGCCATTGGTGCACGCCGGCTGTCGCGTGAAGAAGGATTGTTTGTGGGATGGTCCAGCGGTTCGGCCATTCACGGCGCACTGGAATATGCGCGCGAGCATTTGAAGAAGGACGATATGATGGTGATCCTCCTTCCGGATCACGGCACACGCTACCTGGCCAAGGTCTATAACGACCAATGGATGAAGGACCACGGTTTCCTGGAAACCCGTTCGTTCGGCTCGGCCCGCGAGATCATTGCCAGTCGCAATGGCAAGAACAGTCTGTACACCGTCAGCAAGAACTCAAAAGTCGGCGATGCCATCCTGGTGATGAACCGTGAAGGCATCGACCAGATCCCGGTAACGGAGAATGAAAACTTCGTGGGCAGCGTGAGCTCCAGCAGTTTGCTGGAGAAGATCATCCAGGACCCGCAGCTGCAAACCAAGCAAGTAGGCGACATCATGGACAAGCCCATGCAGTTCGTGGCGCCCGACAGCACCCTGGATGTACTTTCATCGCTTTTGAATAAAGACAACAAAGCCGTTTTGGTGAGAGATGCACAAGAGAAGGTGCACATCATTACCCAACACGATGTCTTGAAGGCCATGACGAGTTAATCATTCTGCCAGAGGTTACTGCCTCTCCCTTTCGGCGTATCAAGAATCAATCTTCGCGGATTTGAAGTTTCCTTCCATCATACTCATTCTCCTGATATCCGTCAGCCCCTCGCTGGCGCAATTCACGTTGCCCGACAGTATCCAGCAGAAGTTCATGGGCATGGCGCTCGACAGCAACTATGTGATCAAATTGAACGCGCTGGCTTCTTCGTATCTGAAGACCAATCCAGCCGCCTCGCGGCACGTCAGCTCTTATGTGATCAACCTTTCGACGCAAATCAAATATACCCGAGGCTATGCGCGGGCGCTCACGCTGATGGGAAACTCTTATTGGCATGAAGGCATCTACGAGTTCGCTCAAAACTATTACTTGCTGGCGGCCCGTCAATACCTGGGCATTCACGACAGCTTTGGCCTGTCGGGGGTGTACAACAACATCGGCGAGGTGAACAAGCGGCTGGGTGAAAATGAACGCGCACTGGAATACCTGCAGCGTTCCCTGGATCTGAAACGCGGCGACTCCACCCGTGCGCTGACACTCTACAACATCGGCGAGCTTTATGTTACCATGCACCAATACGGGAAGGCAGAAGACTACCTGAACCATGCCCTCACCTTGGCGCAAGTGAGCAAAGACGAGCGCGTCATCGCCTACTGTCACTGGTGTTTTGCCCGCATCAACGTGGATCGAAAAGATTTCACCAAGGCCTTCCAGGAATTTCAGTTGGCTCAGGATGCCTGGATCTCGCTGGGGGAAACGCGGTCACTCGTTCAAACCTACCAGGATATGGCCCGCGCGCGGCGCCTGCAAGGCAACCTCAACGATGCGCTCCTGTATCTCAACAAGGCCTCCGACCTATCGAAAACACTCCAGGTACCCGACCTGCGCATCACCGCCTTCCTGGAATATTTCCGCATCGACAGCACCCTGGGACATTACGACCGGGCCCTCTATTTTCTGACGCGTCACAATGCGTTGAAGGATAGTGTGTATTCGTTGCTGAAGTCAGAGCAGGTGGAAAGGGTGCAGGCCATCTATGAAACCGAAATGCGAGAGCGCGAGAACCGGGAGCTGCGCATCGAAAAAGAATTGAAGGATGCGCAATTGGTGGAACGGGAGAACCTGATCGCTGCGGTGTCCATTCTACTGGTTATTACGGCCGTATTCGCGATCATCTTGTTTCGTCAACGCCGGAAGATCCTTGTGGCCAACGCCGGTCTGAAAGAGAAAAACGAGGAGATCCATTCCCAGAAAAATTCCATTGAACTCCAGGCCGCCTCGTTGCTGAAACTGAACGAGACCTTGCAAGATCTGAACCGTTCGCTGGAGACCCGTATCGACGAACGCTCACGCCAGTTGGTGGTTCAAAACCAAAAGCTTGCAGAATATACGTTTGTGAATGCACACAAATTACGGGCGCCGGTAGCCAGCATGCTGGGGCTGATCAGCCTGATCCAACAGGCCGATCCTCATGAGCACGAAATCATTTTGAACCATCTGAAAACCTGCGGGGATCAACTGGACCGCATCATCCGCGAGATCAGCCAGAACCTGGAGACCTCTATCCACCCCGAGAAAAAGGACTGATCAGTTCTCTAGTATTTCTACTTCCACGCGCACGTTCTCTTGCGCCCGCGTACTGTTCTTATCCTGCAGCGGCCGCTTGCCGCCCCATGCCTTGATCTCTATGCGTTTGGGGTCGATGCCGTTGTTGATCAGGAAGTCGCGAATGATCTCCGCGCGCGCTTCCGACAATTGTTTGGCCGAGCCAAAGCCTTCTTTGGTGTCGGTGAGTGAGAAGTAGTTCTTGCTGTCTTTGGCCATGGAAATGATCTTGCCGGCCGCGCTACCGTTGGTGTGGCCGTGAAGCTTTATTTTATACTTCGGATTTTCATTCAACATATCCAGCAAACTGGTCACCTCATAGCGCGACTCGGGCCGCATGATGGCCGCATCCTTAAAGAAGAAGACGTTATACATGACGGCTACATCCCCTCGCTGCAGACGCACGAGGTCGAAAGGGACCACGATATCGCCCTGGTCGTCGGCAGCGATGCCCTCGCCTTCGGGGGCGTTATAGTTGATGTCGTGTTGCACTTTGCGGTAGCCGAACACTTCGGAGACCAATGAGATCTGGCCCGACTTGTTGGCGGGTGTCGAGACCTTTACCGGCGCGTTTCCTTTATAGGTACCCATTTTTCGGGCGCGCTCCGTGTCGATGGCATCTACTTCCCCTTCTACCTGGGTTTGATCCATCGCGCGAATGAGTTTGAAAAAGAAGCGTTTTCCCTCCACGCCATTATCCGGCTCCGTCTTCACCGTGGCGGGGGCAGGTGCGGCGGTTGAAGGGGTTGTTGCTGTTTCATTTGCAGCGGCAACGGCGGCTGTCCCGGAAGGCGACAGCGAACGGCTCTGTTCTGGTGTTGTTTCGGTTGGGCTAGCGGCTGACGATGTTGATTTGGATCCCGTTGACGACGCGGGATCACGGCGCTTCACATCGGCCATGCTCTGCCGGGTCTCGGGATTGATGTCGGTGCCACTGGCATCGGCTATGGCTCCGTCGCTTTGCTTGCCGAGCGGGCCGTGATAGACCCAGGTGTCTGTGAATTCGGACTCCTGTCGCAGGCGTAGCGCTTCGCGGATGGCCAGGGAGTGGTCGTCCGTGCTCAGCACATAGACATAGTACAGGCGTCGGTTTGCGTTCATTTCGAACCGGGCGTTCACTTTCAGCTCCGAGTGGGCCCGGGCCGTGAATCGCAGGGCGTTCCGGTGCACCGAGAAGGCGCCGATAACGACATAATTCGGAGTCTCCTCCATTGGCGCTTGCTCCATGCGCGCCGCTACGGTAGGTTGATCAAAAAGAATAATGGCTAAAATCCCTACCAGTGCAAAAAATCTGTAGGTCTTCATAACACTGGGTTTATTGTGCAAGCACAAAAAGTTCCACGAATATAGCAAAGAATCAACAAAATACAATTAAGATTCTACCTGTCAGGGGCTTACATTTTTGACAGAACTTCGAAGGATTGTTCCACAGATTCGCCATTCTCGTCCACCAAGGTAAGGGTGTGCCGCCCCTCCCCCAGCCGCAGCGGAAACTTGTGGGTCCGCTGGGTGCTGCCGATGTATTCACCATCGAGGTGCCAATAGACCATCACCGTGGAATTGCGATGCGCCAACTCGAACACCGTGCTCCCCAACGTACCGTCTAGATCACGGGGAATAAAAATTTTTGCGCCGGGCTTGGGATAGATCAGGTCCATCATGGCCAAACCCGATGCGGCCTCACAATCTTTCCGGAAAGGAGGCAGCGAACGATACGATAGCGCATGAGCCTTGAAATAATATTCCTGCGCAGGAGGCAACACAAACCACCGGGCTTCCACCATGCGCGCCGCAGGTTCACAAGAGTTGTGAACCCTGAATTTTTTGTCTTTGGTGAGGTACACTGTTTTATGATACGGGCATGCAGCGCTTTGCAGACCCTGCTTCACGATCCAGGCAGTATCCACTGCGTTGCACTGTGGTGTATTGCGGTGACCACTTTCGGCGCACACGGTGATCTGCTCCATTTCCATGCGTGGAAGTTCGAACCACCGCTGGCCGTCCAGTTGGGCAAAGATGTCGAACAGGAGCGGTGAGGCAGCGTCTGTCCCGGTGAGACCCGGGCGTCCTTCGCCATCGGCATTGCCCACCCACACGCCCACCACAAAATCGGGTGTTACGCCAACGGCCCAGCCATCGCGAAAGCCAAAGCTGGTGCCGGTTTTCCAGGCGATCTTTTTGGAGCTGTTAAAATAGCGCCAACCGGTTTCTTCGCCGGGGCGGTAGAGTTCTTTCAACGCGTCGAAGGTTTGGTAGATGGCTCCAGCGCTTATCCATGACGTTGCGTCAAGCGTGGGTGTTTCTTGCGTGGTGGTGTCGCCCGGCGTGTACTGCAGGGCATGAAAATCATTTCGATCGTAGCGGTTTGATCCGGGGTGTTCAAAATAGTTCGTCAGCGTGCGCGCCATGGAGGCGTACATGCCGGTTATATCCCACAGCGTGCCTTCGGCGCCACCGAGGATGAGGGACAAACCGTAGTGATCGGGAGGTTTTGTCAGCGTAGAGAAGCCGATGTTGCTGAGTAGTGAATGAAATTTTTCATGCCGGTAGCTTTTTAAGAGGTGGACCGCCGGAATATTCAGCGACCGGATCAAGGCTTTGTCTGCTGCCACGACGCCGTCGTAGCTATGCGAAAAGTTTTTGGGAGAGAATCCGTTGATAAACGTCGGCACATCGGGCACCAACGTATGCGGCAATATTTTTCCCTCATCCAACATCGCGGCATAGAGGAAGGGTTTGAGAATGCTGCCGGTGCTGCGGGGTGCCATCACCACATCCACCGCGTCGCCATAATTTCCCGGGGCTTTCGTTTCGGTGTTTCCGACATAGGCCAACACGTTGCCGGTGCGCACATCGGCTACCACGGCTGCGGCATTAAAGATCTGATTGCTGGCGAGCCGTTGATGATGCTCGTTCACCAGTTGCTCAATCCGCAGTTGCAGGGCAGCGCGCAATGTCGTTTTCACTTTATAACCTTCCCGGCCTTCCTTTGCCACCCGTGCCAACAAGTGGCGCGCCAGGCGTGGCAACGGTTGGGGCGCTTCGGGTATAGGCTCATCCTGGGCCAGCGAACAGGCAAACGCATCGATGACGCCCTGCGCTTTCAAGGCCTCCAGGAGCCTGTCGCGCTTGGCCTTCAACCGCTCCCTGTTTTTCCCCGGGTGCATCAGCGACGGTGCATTGGGCAACACCGCCAGCAAAGCCGCTTCGCCCCAGGAAAGCTCCTGCGGGTCGCGACCAAAATACCGCCAACATGCAGCTTCCAGCCCTACCACATTTCCGCCGAAGGGCGCATGCGAAGCATACAGCGACAAGATCTCTTCTTTGGAGTGGCGCCACTCCAACCGCGTGGCCAGGATCATCTCGATCCCTTTCTGAAAAACCGTGCGCGCCTTTCCCCGTCGCGACAACCGGATCACTTGCATGGTGATGGTGCTACCACCACTCACCACACTCCCCGCCTTGATATTTTGTTTTATGGCACGCCCCATTGAAAGCAGATCGACTCCCGGGTGGCTGCGAAAGCGCTTGTCTTCGTACACCAGCAAAGCGGTTGAAAACTTTTCCGGCACCGTTTTGAGTTCCGGGAAACGCCATTGTCCGTCGGCGGCAATGGAGGCCCCCAACAGTTCGCCCTGTGCATCTTCCAGCACGGTACAATACGGATCGTCGAACAGGCGGTGGGGGAGAATAAAATAGTAGACAACGAGAAGAAGCACTGTCGCCACAACCCAAACCCTATACTTCTGCAGGCGTTTCATTTCTTTTGATAAAAAAGGTCCGCAGGCCGGCCGTGGGAAACAGCAAACCTGCGGACCGGAATGTTATTGCGTTACGCGTTTTGTCACCTCTACCTCCATACCTTTCTTGCGGGAGTAGATACTGTGATCATACATGGCCTCGCAGGACACGGCCGGCAAATAATACGTTCCACCATAGCTGGCGGTGAGCAATACCCGGAAGGTTTTGTGTTGGCCTGCTTTGAGATCGAAGTATGTGTAAACGCGGTCGTCGCGGATGTCCTGATACGTTGGCTTGTCGCTCTTGAGGCGGTCTTCGGCTTCGTCGAGGCGCAGGTTGTTGATCTCCCAGCCCGAGGGGAAGATCTGGTTGAGGGCCAGGTTTTCGTATGGGCCGCGCATACCGGGATTGGTCACGGTCACGGTCGCGATGAATTCCGTGCCTTGCTCGAGATGTGCCGGATCGATAGTGCCTCCATCGGTATCGGTGTAGGCTACGTTGACGGAGAGATTATTTTCCGCTTCCTCTTCGGTTCCACGCGCCGGGGTTCCATCGGTGATCAGCCGGAGGAACAAGGTCCCCTTGCTGGAGCTCACGACACTTACGGCCCGTGACTTAACCCCATCCACCGGCAACTGCACTTGGGCAACGGTGAGATCGGTCTGCGCTTCCAAGGTCTTGCCGTTGTAGGTGTACGTAAACTTGATCGGACCTTTCTTTTCAGAACCGGCAAAGGTTCCCACCGACTTGAGACACCACGCCACGGTTTGTGTGCTCATCCAATACGATCCGTTGCTCAACGAGGCGGAGATATCTTTTACCAGCTCGAAGCCTTTCACCCGATCGTTCAACAGCAGCAGCGTCTCCAGGATGATCGCTTCGTCGCGCAGGTCAGAACCATAGGAGTAGGCCATTTCCTGGTAGGGCTTCACCTTGGTGGGCAGGTTCGCGATCAGCTTTTTCGCAGCTTCGGGTTGTCCTGCTTTCGCATAGGAGGCGGCCAGCATCCACTTGGCGGTTGCCGGCAGCGACGGCAGTTCGCGCAGGCGGTTCATGGCTCCCATTTCAGGATCGCCCGCCAGGGCCAGCGAATACAAGCGATAGGCCTGGATCAATTCACTGCTGTAGAGGTCCTGGTTCTTGCGCCAGCCTTGCGCTTTATTGCGTTGGTATTTTTTCCAACGCTTCAACATATCCGCCGGAACAAAATAGCCTTTTGCCTCCGCTTCCAGGAGGAAGTGGCCGGCATAGGTCGACGCCCAACTCTGTGAGTCATCGTCGCCGGGCCAGTAGCCAAAACCGCCGTCGCGCGTCACAAACGACTTCAGCCGTTCGATGCCGGCCTTCACGTTGGTTTGGATTGCCGTCTTCTCGCCGTTGTTGAGTGTTTTTACCTGGTCGAGGTATAGTTGAGGGAAAACCGAAGACGTGGTTTGCTCGATACAACCATAAGGATATTGGAGGAGGTATTTCAAACGCTGGCCCAGGTTGATCGGCGGCAACGACGACAATTCCAGTGTGGCCGAGTTGGTGCCCGTCATGCCGATCGCGTCGACCGTGCCGTTCCAGGTCTTTCCGGCCTCCACCAGCGCTTCCGTTGCTTTGGAGATGGGCGGGTTGGCGTTGCGCACGTCGATCTCGATAACATCGGTGGCGGAATATTTTCCGGACGAAGCCGTTACTTCTACCTTGCCCACACCGGTGGCACTCTTCACGGTCAGATCAAAATCCACCGTCATGTCGGCGCCAGCCATTGTCACGCTTTGTGTTGGGTTGGCCACTTGCAGCGGGCTGGAGGCTTTCACGGTGATCTTTATGTCACGGATACTTTTCTCCATGGTGAATAGCGTGATGGGCAGCTTGAGCTTTTCTTCCGGGCCCAGCACGCGCGGCAACGTGGCCAACACCATGAGGGGCTTGCGCACCGGTGTGGCCTTCTCTGCTTTTCCATACGCGCCTTCATAGCCAGCCACCAGCATGGTCTTCACCGAACCGATGTATTGAGGCATGATAAATTTATGCTCCTGGCTGCCGCCACTCATCGTGAACGGTCCCATGAATTTGACCACGGGTTTGAAGCGGTTGGCTTTGGCGTCGTCTTCCTTGCCGCCCTCCATGTCGCCGCCGATGGCCAGCAGTCTTTCGACGCGCGATCCAAAGGCGCCCATCACATCGTCGTAGACGTCCCATGTTTTAACGCCCAGTGCCTCGCGGGCATAGAAGCGGCTCCAGGCATCCGGTGTTTTAAAGCGCGTAAGATCCAACAAGCCTTCGTCTACAACGGCCAGGGTATACGTCATTTTGCGGTTTGTCTTTTCCGATACTTTGATCGTCACTTCTTTGCCAGGCTCCAGCACGTCGGGCATGGCCAGGATGGGGTCCAGGTGCGTTTGGGCATCTTCCACGCCGATCGGTATGACGCCATACAAGCGCATGGGCAGGTCGTTGGTGGTTTGTGCATGAGGCTGGACCAGCGTGACATGCGCAAAAATGTTGGGGGTCATTTCTTTGGTGATCTCGAAAGTGAAAGGTGTGTCGCCTTTCTTGGTTTCCACCCAATAGGTTTGCAACACACTGCTGCCGTTCTCGATGCTGACCAACGCCCTCGCCTGGTCGCTGCCCGGGATGGTCAGCGTTGCCTTCTCTCCGATGGAGTAGGATGGTTTGTCGGACGAGAACGAAAGCATGGTGGCGCCTTCATTGCCGCCACGCGATCTGCCAGCCCAGCCCGGCCAATCGATGTACACGACTTTACCGGTAGTGTGACCCGATACGGGATCATATGCCTTCACATAGAACCGTCCCCATTCAGGATATTTGATCTTGAAGGTCCACGCCCCTTTTCCATTTACCGTACGGATCGTGCCCGTAGCCATCTCCTGGTTTGTTGTGGACGACATAAAATCGGCGTTCGAGCCTTCCGAGCTCCACCACCAACGCCAATCCAGTTTGTGGATTGACATTTGAATGCCGTCGTGTGACACGGGCTTGCCGTCGGCATCAACGGTGACCACGTCTACGCGGTGGGTCGTGTCGGTCAATAGCATGCCGCGCGCTTTGTCACCGAGGGGTAGCCGGATGCCGGTGAACGAACTGTAAGGATAATAAGGAATAGAGAAGCGATCGATGCTGAAGTTGCCGCTTTCCTCGTACACTTTGCCACGGAACACGGCGTTGAGCATACCGGGAGCATTTTCGGAGGGCTCCAGCGTGGTGTTCACCACAGCATTGCCCTCGTCGTCGGTGTTGCCTTCAAAGATGGGTTTCGCCTCACTGGAAAACGCGCGCGATGGGTCTTCAAATGTATAGTCCGGGTAGCGTTGGAATTTTGTTTCCGCTTTGGTGAGCAGCACTTCAAACTCCGCGCGCAGGTTGCGGCCCGGGGCGCCGTGCAACCATTTCACATTGAGCTTGCCCGATACATTGCTGTTGCCGGCCGTGATCTTTTCTACGCCAAAGTCCAGGTTAATTTTCAGACGGTTGGGCTTCACGGTCTCGATCTTTATGGGCTGCGAAAATTCCGCGCCTCCCACTTTCACACGTGCCGTCCAATTGCCGGTGGGCGCATCGGCCGCGGTGTTGGTGGCAAAAGAATAGAATCCGTTCTCGCCCGTGGAACGCACCAGCCGGTTGGTGACCTGTCCCTGCGGATTTTGGAGTTCCAACACCACGGGATGGGTGGCGGGCAGCAGCTTCATTTTATCTTCGAGGATGAAGGTCAGGTAGAGCGAATCACCCGGGCGCCATACGCCGCGCTCGCCATAAAGCAAGCCTTTCAATCCCTTGCTCACGCGTTCGCCACCCACATCGAAGTTGCTGATGGATAGCGATTCGCCATCCTGCATTTTCAGGTAGCCGCGTTGCGCGCCGTTTCTGGCCAGCAACACAAAAGGCGTCTCCTTTGATTTGATCACCGCCTTGCCATCCGAACCCGACGTGGCCGTGCCGATGGACATTTGTTGATAGTCGTATAGTTCGAGGATCACGCCCGAAAGCGGCTGCGTCGTTTTCAGGTCGCTGACGAGAATGGTGGTGTTGCCGTCGCTGCCACGTTTGGCCAGCAAGCCTAGATCGGATGCCAGCACATTGCGGCGGATGGTTTTGTCGCCGGTGTAATAGGAGCTGTTGCACGGATTGTCGCGTTGGTTCCAATCGTAGTCTTCCTCGTAATAGTATTCTTCGTAGGAATCCCAGTAGCTATTCTCATCTCCAGATTGCGCTTCCCAATCTTCGCCGCCCACGCCTTGCAGGTCGTTGGCGGAAGCGGTCTCTTCGCCGCCCTCACACACATAGGCCAGGTAGGAGCGCTTGAAGCCGATGCGCACCTGGTAGATGGCGCCGGGTTCGGTGTTGATCATTTTGGAAAGGTCGAGCGTGAAGCGGTTCCATTTGCCCAGGTCGGTCACGCCAGCGTTTTCCAGCGAGATCGTTTTGCGTAACATGGGCCGACCCACACGTTGCAGTTCCTGGCTACCTTCGTAGTCGTTGACCTGGAAGAATTGAAGAACGTTCTTTTCATAGATCTTCACGATCTCGACGTCCACCGACTTCAGGTTCACGGCTTCGAAGGGCATGATCAGTCCATCGGTGCCGGGAAGAATAGAGCCTTTGCCGGTGAAGCGCACGGCAGGATTCAGTTGCTCAAAGACGACATCCACGGTGGTGTCTTCCTTCATCTTATAATCCAGCACGTTGCGTATACCGGCTTCGAGCTTCAGGGTTTTGGAACCGGCCTGGCGAACGGGCGGATAGACGCGGATCTCGTTGTCTTTAATATCAAAGTCGAGTGTGCCTACGTCGTTGAGGGTGACCAGGCCGTCGAGGTTTTGTTTTTCATTGAGGGGATCGGAGAATTGGATGATGACATGCTGGCTGGAGCTTTGGTCCACGCGCACGTTCATCACTTTAAAGTCGCCCAAGGCGGGGATCTCCACTTCGCGGGTATCGCCCTGGCTGATGCCCAGGGGCTGGCCGTCCAGGGCGAGTTTCACAATGCTGGAGGTCTCTTTGCGGGCCACGTCTTCGATCACAAAGGGGTGTTGTTTGCCTTCGGCGGTGTGGGTCCACGTCACCTTCAGGGCTTTGCCTTCCTGGGAGGCTGCCATGATCTTTTCCACCGCAGCCGCGTCGGCCACGTCGGCGGTTACCAGGGTGCCCTCGACGCGTTGGCGTTTGAGTTCCGTTTTTACATAAGGTTTTACATTCTCGATGGAGACTTCGAAGTTTTGAGGAATGACCTGGAAGGAATATACAAAGGTCTTCAGCTCCTGCGGCACCTCCAGGAGTCGCGACAGCGCGAAGCTCACTTCATAGGTTTGGCCGGAGGTGAGACGGGCTTCGGGTTTGAACTCTACCGTACGGCGGTCAAGCCAAGTGGTCTTTCCCTTTACCGAGGGGCTAAAGGAGAAAAGGTTGACGGAAGTTTCCTGACCAACGGCCAGGGAGTCCACGGCGTCGGCGGCCAGGATGATCCGGAAGGTTGAACCGGAGCCAACCACACCCGCGGTGTAGGAAGAGATGTACTCGCCGAAGGCGGGATTGACGAAGGCTTGTGCAGGCTTGGTACCTTTGCTGGTGGTCGCATAAAATATACCTACGGCCAGGACCACAACGGTGACGATGCCGATGGCAACTTTCTTCCAGGGGATGTTTTGCATATGGATTGGGGAGATTTGTTGAAAAGATCGAAAAAAAACCGCTACCGAAATCGGTGGTACGAAAAAATAAAAAAACAGGAAGCGGGATGGAAAGAACGGCCTGCAGCAGGCGGCTTGTATGCGGCTGACCAAAAAAATAAAGCCTCCTATAAAAGATAAGAGGCTTTTCCAGAATTATGCCAACGATATTTCAAAAATGGATTCCGCTCAAGTTTTCCTTCTACTGATGAACGCTTCGAAATGATCATTCATAAGATATAATGAATGTATCGAAGGAAAGTAAACCTTATTTGGAGCCCAAGGTATCCACCCCGAAAAAGCAAAGCTCGCGATGAATCCATTCTTAACTTTTTAAAGATAGTCGAACCCTTATGTACAAGGCAATAGCGTTCAAAAAAACCCCCGGAAGCAGGGGGGTTATTGGTGGAGGTCAAACCAAAATTTTACAGCGGCTGTTCTCCATAAAAAGGGCCGAAACAGCGGTAAAAACGCATTGAAAAACCCCCGGAAGTAGGGGTTGATGGCTTGCAAAGGGTCGGTATCTTTGAAGTTGTCTAATAAGTTTGTACTTTCTAATACTGCAAATTGTGAAGAGTAGTATCTCCGTACTTGTGGCTGATGATCAGTTATTTATGCGTGAAAGCCTCCGGGCCATGCTGGAAAAGACCGCGTTTGTAAAAAAGATCTACGAAGCCGAAAACGGCCAAAAGGCCATGGAATTGATGGCCGAGAACGCTGTCGACGTGGCCTTGTTGGACATCCGCATGCCCGTTGTCGATGGATTTGAGGTGATCGAATATGTGCACAAGCTAAAACTGTCGACGCGCATCATCGCGCTGACGGCCTTTGATGAAGAGGCCATGATCCTGAACCTGATGCGGATGGGCATTTCGGGCATTCTTTTCAAGAAGACCACCCACATGCAGGAGATCTATACCGCCATCATCACGGTGTTGGAGGGCAAGCATTTCTATAACGAGAAAGTCAGCATCGTGCTGCACTCCAAGCCCGACGGCATTCACCATCCACCCCGAATCAAACTGACGGCCCGCGAATTCGAGATCATCGTTTTGCTCTGCCATGGCAACGGCACGAAAGATATCGCCGAGAAGCTTTTCCTGAGTGAGTACACCATCGAGGATTACCGGAAGGAGATCATCAAAAAGACGAACACCAAGAACACCTACGAGTTGATCCACTACGCGTTGAGCAACGGTATTGTCACTTTGTAGGGGTAGGTCACGACGAACAGTGTTCCTTTTTCGATGGGCTCGGTGACCACGGTGGCGCCGATGAGTTCGGCTCTTCGTTTCATGCCGGGCAGGCCCCGTCCACGGGCGGCGGCCCGTCGTTCGCCCACCGCGCGGTCTTTGCCGATGCCATCGTCTTTCACTTCGATGCGAAGGGATGTATCGGACCAGCGCATTTTCATGTTGATATTCCAGGCCAGCGAATGCCGCATGGCGTTGTTCACGATCTCCTGTACGATGCGGAAGAGCGTCACCTCCACCTCGTCGGGCATGCGCGTGACGTTGCCGGTCTCGAAGAACTCGATGTGAAAGGAGCGCAGCTCTTTGAGGTGGTCGCACATTTTCCAGAGCACATACGACAATCCCTTTTCGCGAAGGGATTCGGGCGCCAGGTTCCAGATAATATTTTGCACGCGGTTGAGCAGGTCGTTCAAATCGTGGTCGATGCGCAGCAACAGGCTTTTGTTACGTCCCGAAAGCGTGGGCTCCAGGCGCAGGTTCTCCAGCGCCAGGCGCGTGCCCGCCAACAGTTGGGCCAGGTCGTCGTGGAGATCGTGACCAATGCGTTTGCGTTCTTCTTCCAGCGACTCCTGTTGATCTTTCAGGGTCTGTCGCAGTTGCTCGTTTTCCTTTGCCAGCAATTCTTCACGCACTTGTTTTCTTGCGGAATGCAGGAAATACATCGACACCAGCACCACCAGCAGGGCGATGAGCGAGATCATCATGAAAATATTGTATCCCATTTCTTCGCCAACGTTTTGATACCGGAAGGTAGGCGTTATCGGCCGACTCTTCAAAAAAGTATAATTACAAAATTTTTTCGCTGGGGTGTGTTGGCGGAAACTTTTTTGTCTAACGCTGGTTTAGGGTGACTCGGGCTGATAAAATCTTTACTTTTACGGCATCGGAAAATTCACCCCGCCTGTATGGAAGACCTGCTTAACCAGAACTATTTCGGCAACACCGTAAAGGATTATCTCATTGCCGCCGGTGTCATCCTGTTGGGGATGTCGCTCATGGCCGTCTTTAAAAAGATCATTTTGGGCCGGCTCAAAAAATGGTCGGAGAAGACCGAGACCACCCTCGACAACTACGCCGTGGCGGGGCTCGAAAAATTCGGGTTGCCGATCTTCAATTTCATTGTCATCTATGCGGGGCTAAACTACCTGACCTTTTCTCCCAAGGCATCGCGTGTGCTGGAAATCGCCATTGCCGTAGTGATCACTTTTTTCGTATTGCGCCTCATCTCCACCACCGTGCTGCTGACGCTGCAGACGCGGGTGCGAAAACAGGAACAAGGCGAGGAAAAAGTGAAGCAGCTTGGCGGCATCATGCTCATCCTCAACATCGTGATCTGGGCGTTGGGGATCCTGGTGCTGTTCGACAACCTGGGCTATAACGTCACCACCATCATTGCCGGTCTGGGCATTGGGGGTATTGCCATCGCCCTGGCCGCCCAAAATATTCTCGGCGACCTTTTCAACTATTTCGTGATCTTCTTCGACCGCCCCTTCGAGATCGGCGACTACATCGTGATCGACGACAAGAAAGGCAACGTAGAGCATATTGGCATCAAGACCACCCGGCTAAAAAGTTTAACCGGCGAACAACTGGTGTTCTCCAACAGCGACCTGTCGAAGTCGCGGATCCACAATTTCAAACGCATGGAACGGCGGCGGATTGCTTTTGTGCTGGGCGTGGTGTATGAAACGTCGCCTTCGTTGTTGCGCGAGATCCCGGGGATCATTAAAAAAATCGTGGAGGCACAAAAAGAAACGACGCTGGATCGCGTTCATTTTCTTACGTATGGCGAATACAGTCTGAAGTATGAGATCGTTTATTTTGTGGAGAATAGCGACTATAACCGATACGCGGATATTCAACAGGAAATCAATCTCCAGATCTACGATGCTTTCCTCGCGAAAGGCATCCAATTTGCATATCCATCGCAGACGATCTTTATGGCAAAAGACGTTCCTTCCGTATCATGAAATTATCCTTGCTCCTGTTCATGGCCGCACTGCTCCCGGTATCTTTCAAAGAAACCCAACTTCAATTCCCGAGGGTGCGGGCGGCGTATGATGAGAAGGAAAGCGTGGTCAAAAAGTATTTCGCGGATAAGAAAATCTCGTTCCCCGGTTTTCAATTGTTCATCCGCGCCTTCAAGCGCGAACAAACCGTAGAAGTTTGGGTGAAGGAAAAAGGAAAGACCACCTTCACGTTGCTGCACACCTATCCGTTTTGTGCCAGCTCGGGCACATTAGGGCCCAAGCGCAAAGAAGGCGACCTGCAAATTCCGGAGGGTCTATACGTCATCGAACATTTTAATCCTTCCAGCAACTTTCATTTATCCCTGGGGATTGATTATCCCAATACATCCGACAAAATTCTTGGCGACCGGAAGCATCCGGGTGGGGAGATCTACCTTCATGGAAACTGCGTCACCGTGGGCTGTATCCCGTTGACGGACGATAAAATAAAAGAGTTGTATGTGTTGGCTGTAGAAGCGCGCCATTCGGGCCAGGACAAAATTCCGGTACACATCTTTCCCACCAAACTTTCGGACGCCTCGTTGCAAGGCTTGAAACAAGAATTCGACAACGCCACCACGCAGTCGTTCTGGGGCAATCTAAAAATGATGTACGACGATTTCGAGAAAACAAAAAAACTTAAAACGGTACACGTCACCGCTGCCGGCCGGTACTCGTTTTAAGTTTGCATGATCGGGTTCGGGGAGACTACGATCGTTTCTCCAACACCAGCGTGATCTTGTTAAAATCCGCCGCCGCGTTCACCACTTTCCGGAAATCTTCATAGCGCGACAGGGGCGCGTAGATCTCTTTGTAGTATTCGACAATGGTGACCTCCACCACATCGTCCTTCACCGTGTATTCGGACTTGAACATGTAGGGCACATAGTCGCGGTCATGGTAGGCGATGTCAACTTTCAGGTCGTCGAGGTTTTTCACCTGATAGCCTTTCGGGATGTGGACGCGGATCTTGCGATCGTATTTGCGATTGTATTCATTCTCCACCACGGTGGTGCGTTCGTCGTCGCGGTACATCTCGACTTGGGGACCGATCAGTTCGCCCACTTTGAACAAAATGCGGGGACCGGCTTTTTCCACGAAGTGATTGGAGAGAAAATCGACGTCAACCAGGAAGTTGCCTGCATTTTCGCCGGGCACCGGGGTGGCGGTCCAGGTCTTTATGGAAGCATCGGGCGCGGTTTGCTTGGTGAGTTCTTCGATCATCTTAATGCGATCGGCCGCCGGGATCAATTCATAATAAGGCGTGAAAAGTGCTGCGTTGTAGCCTCCAAAGTCGCGCTTCTGACGGATTTGGTTGGCACCGAGATCATCCGTGAACGTGACATCGATGTCGAGGTTATCCTGGTTGATGGCGTAGTCTGTCGGGGGAATTTCACCAATCGATGACAGCGCCGATTTCACATCGCCCGTCACGAACGGCTCCAGGAACAGGCCTTGGGTGGCCGTGAAGTCGGGTTGGATGAGCGGGTAGCGGAATTCGAAGGTGTAGGGCTCCAGGAACTTGCGGGTGTCCGGGAAGAACAACACGTAGTCGTCCAGGAAAGACCAGGAATCGAACGAACCATCGAACTTGATATTCTCGCGGCTGCAGGTGATGACGGGTTGGCAATTTATTTTCAGCCTGTCGAACACGGCTACGAAGAGGCGGGTCATGCCCTGGTGCGAGGCCAGCTTATATTTCAGGATACTCTCCACCTGGTTCAGCGATTCGTTGTCGCCTTCTTTGTTCACCTGGATAGAAGTTTTGATCTTGGTTTCAACGTTACGGATGCGTTCGTCCAAGCTGGCGGTGGGTTTGTCGCCGATGGTCTTCACGAATTTGTCAATGGCCTTGTCGTCTTCCTTCGAAAGGGTGACGAGCAGTTTGTAGAAAGTCTTTGCGGCTTCGTCCCAGGTGTAGAGGCGTGCCGGTGAGCGACCCACGTTGTAGGCCAGTTTGAATTCAATGCGTTTGCGGTTGGGTGAAAAATAAGAGAAGGGCTCCTTCTTCAATGCGGGCACGTCCTTGGCTTCTGTGCTGTATGTATTTTGATTTTCCTTCTCATCCTTTTTTACATCCGGGAAACCGTTGTAGGATTTGAAATCGAATCGCAGGTGCCCGGGGCTGGTGAGCAAAAAGGAATTGTTTTTTACGGGCGCATCAAATTGCATGAAGGCGCGGTCGAAAAGGGTTGCCGTCATTTTTCGGGTGTAGTAGTATTCGATCTCACTTCCCATTTCAATCCCTTCGATGGCAAAGATCTTGTAGGCATTGCCGCTGTTCTCGTCCTTTAACTCTTTCAGGTTGGTCTTATCAAAATACACCGCCTTGCCGGCCTTGTTGATGGCGCGGGCCTTCACGTCCAGCAGCTCCAGGGTGTTGTTCATGGAGATGACGATGCGGTTGTGTTTCTGCACGGCCTCGTTGTTGTTCACATACACAATGCGGTGAACCGTGGAATACAATACGAATTCATTGTCCTTCAACACATAGTCGTATTGCGCGTGTTGTTTGAGGATAAGCTCCGAAAGCGCTGCATCTTTTTCCGGCAACACATAGCGGGCGCGGTCCTTCTCCCATTCGTAGGGTTTATAATCGTTTGCCCGGGCGCCGAGGCTTACCAGGGTAAGAACCGTGAGGATACAGGTGCGGATCAATTTCATGTTTTCAGAGTTAACAAATCACAGGCCGAATTTACGACAGTCTCCCGTCAATTTCCTTCATAGGAACATACAAAAAAGGGGCTTTGTTGCGGCGATGCGGTCGTATTATTTTTCCGGGGCCTATTTTTTCTTTAGAATAAGGGATTCTTTGTAGGCTTCGCTCAACGATTTCACGGCCTCATTCCATTTATCGAACTGGTTGGTCTGCATGAGCAGGTAGTTGATGTATAATTTTTTCGAGAATACGATCTTGCCGTCCTTTTTCTCATAGCGTGTTTCGAAACCCAGCAAGTCGCCATCCTGTTTGGCGCCGGGGGGCAGGTATTCGACCACGTACCCGTCAGGGATGGTGAGCTCGCTATATTCCAACGACTCATACCGGTAGTCGTTCTCTTTTGGCGTTTGCCGGAGGGCGGTGTTGATGAAGGCGTTGTAATAGTCTTTGTTGAGGTTCAGGTTGATGTAGAGCTCGTCGCCAATCTTTTGAAAATAATCGCCGATGCGGAACGTGTAGTTGATCCGGGTGGGTTTGTCGCGGTCATTTTCGTTGGCCACCTTGAAGTCGTCGAGGTAAAATTTATTGCTGCCTTTGCCGATGAGCCGGGTGACATAGCGTTTCACGTCGTCCTTTTCGGCGCGATCCAGTTCATAGCCACCGAATACTTTTGCATAGCCGGTCAACGCGCTCGCGCCTTTGCCCACGATCTGGTTGCCATCCAGTTTGATCGCGATCGAATCCGTCATCAGGTTCCGCTCTTTCGGGATCTCGGGAACGGTCTTCACCACATAGTGATCCTTGTCCAACCCGATCAATGCCTCCTTGCCCTGGATCATCGACGATGGCAGGCCGAACGGCGTGTGATCGCTGGTGGCATCCAGATAATAATACTGGCCATCGGCAGCGATGTAGGTGGCGATCATGTGATTGTCGACCAACGGGGTGGGCACCTGCGAATATTTGTAAGGCAGGTCGCGCGTGCCGATCCACGTGCGGTAGGATTTTACGCCGGCGATATTGAGCATGCTCACAATAAGGCTGGCCATGTCTTTGCAATCGCCATAGCGCTTCTCACAAACATAGGTGCCGTTGTGCGGGATGAGCCCGCGCATGCCCTCTTCGAAAGCGATGTATTGAATATTCTCCTGCACCCAATAGAAAACGTTCCGGACGATTTCCGTTTCATTCTTGCTTTGGCTTTTTATTTTTTCCACTACGCCCTTGAGCTCAGGCGAAGGTGCGTCCTTGTCGAGACCGTCCACGAAGCTGTAGTACCAGTGATAGAGATCGTCGAGGTTGCTCAGCACGTTCACCTTTCCCTTTTTTGTCTCATACGATTTCACGTAGGTGATCACGTGCGGAACGTAATAGCGAATGGATGGGCTGCTGTCTTCGCTCCGGCGGGAGGGCAGGTTGGTGGCGGTCCACTCATAATATTTGAAGCCTCCTTTTTCGAACTTCCGGAATTTTATGAGGCCCGTGGCATCGTTCAGCACTTCATAGAACAAATCCACTTGCGGGCTGGTCTTGATCGTATAGGATGTTTTTCCTTGCGGCAAGTAGGTGGAGAAGATGAAGCCGGGGATGAACTTCACATCCTTTTGAAAGGAACGATACTCCAGTTGGGTGCGGTTGCCATTGGAGACCGACGGGTAGTTGAAGGAATAATAGTAAGAGTCGTCGTAGAAAATGCCGGCATCGCGGTCGCTGTTCTTCTTGAAATCGGAGACACTCATTTCCTTGTAGCGGCTCTTATCCCAGATCAACGTTTTTGCCTTGATGTCTTTCACCTGGTTGAAATGCGAGCCGTACACACGACCCGAAGCGTAGGCTTCGCTTTGTTCTTTCAAATGCAATATATCTTCCGACACATCGGTGAACACCTGCAATGAGTCGTCCTTGAGCTGGATGGTGAGCACTTCCGAACGCTCCACAAATACAGCAGGGTCGTCCGGGAATTTCTGCTTCAGTGTTTTATATAGATCACTTTGCGCGCTTGCCCCCGTGAAGCCGCAAACTGCGATGATCAGGCTTGCAAAAGAAATTCTAGTCATGTGGTAACCCTTCGTAAAAGTGATATGTTTTCGATTTCCCGTCTTTGCTATAGTATGTGGCATCCCCGTTGAGCACTCCCATTTGATAGGTCTCGCGGACAAACGGCGTGCCATTCGGATAGAATTTCTCATAGACACCGTCCAACTCATCAAATTTATAGTTCCCCCGCTCTTCTACCTTGCCATCGGGGAAATAAACCGTGTACGGCCCCTGGTAATCGCCCAGCGCGAAATGGTACTCAAAGTGGAGCTGGCCATTGCTGAAATATATTTTTCGAGCACCGTCGATCATTCCGTTCGCAAGTTTCTCCTCATACGCCGTCTTTCCGTTGGCATAGGTTGCCGTAATAGTTTGGTTTCCGGTGAAGGCCGTCCAATCCTCTTGTTTTTCGTGTGGGGCAATTTTGCGGAATGCTACGAGCTTGTTGTTGTAGTAGAGCTTTTCTACCAGTGGTGTGCCGTCGGGCGCAAAGATGCGCACGATGCCATTCGCTTCATCGTTCTTGTATTCGCGGGTGTAGTATACATTCCCGTTGAAGTAGTTGAACGTCCAGGTGCTGTCGTGTTCATCCTGGAGGTAGAGGCCAGAATAATCGGCGGAACCATCGGTCTCGAAGCCTTTCCACAGGCCCTCTGCTTTCCCGTCGCGGTAGTACCCTTCCCTTGTCTGTTGTCCGTTCATGGCGTATTGTCTGAACAGGCCTTCACGCTTGCCACTGAGCGAAGACCAATCGTAAAACGTTTTTCCATCGGGAAACATTTTACCGATGTAAGTATATTCACCACAATTCGTTTCAAAAACAATCTGGGGCGTGCCGTTCTTATATCGTGACTCGAAGGTTACGTGGCCGGTCTTGTCTTTCTCCACGCGTTTGGTCAAAGGTTTTTCGTCGGGACCCATGTCAACGATGTCCGTCATCCGGTCGCCTTCGTAGGTAGACACCTCGGCCACTTTGCCATTGACGGCATATTCCGTGGCGGCACCCGAGAGGTCGCCATGAATGTAGTAGTAATCGGACGCCAGCTTGCCGTCGGGATGATAGGTGTACCAGTGTTGTTCGCGTTGGCCGGCCGCGTAGTAGCCGCGTTGTTTCAATTGGCCGTGCACAAAAAACTCCTCGAACACGCCTTCCCGTTCATCATCCACATAATGCGAAACATACATTTTCTGGCCCGTGTGAAAATACTCGATAGATTCTCCCTGCGTCTGGCCATCGTTGTAGGTCAGCTCGCTTTCCACGGTCCCTTCCGGGTAATAGTATTTCCAGTGGCCGTCGCGACGACCTTTTTTATAGGCGCCCTCCGCGAAGCGTTGGCCGGTGGGGTAATAGAATTTTACCGGAAATGTTCCGTCGTTCTTTCCGAAACTGCCAACCACCTTGCCGCTTGGATCATAGTAAGTCACTTTTATCAGCAGGTCGTTTTTATACGTTTCGGTGTAGTAGAGCTTGCCATCGTGATAGGTATTATCTTCACCGGTGATGTTACCCTTTTCATTCAGGGTTCTTTTCCCATACAGATTTCCCCGGACATCGTAGAAGGTCCACTCGCCGGTGGCCGTGCCGTTGGTGAAATTGCCGGTACGGTTCAGCCTCCCGTTGGCGTGATAATATTTCCAGATGCCGTTCACTTCACCGTTTTTGTAGCTGCCCGTGCTACTCACTTTTCCGTTGGCATAATATTCCACATAGACACCTTCCGCTTTGCCTTGCGCATACGCGACCTTGTTCCGGACGGTGCCGGTCTCATAATAGTTTGTGAACGTGCCGGAAAGCTGGTCGGTATCGTAGTTGTATTCCTGCATCACTTTTCCGCTGCTAAAGTAAGAGGCACCCTTGCCGTGTCGTTTGCCGTTGGCGTAGCCCAGTTTTTCCCGCAGCGCGCCGCAGGCATTGTACAACTCCACGGGGCCCTCGATCTCGTCATTTTTCAGGAAGAAATATTCGACTTGAACGCCGTGTTTATAGAGCCTCGTTTCACCGGACTCATAGTTCTCGGTGCTGGAGAGAACACCGTCGTCGCCATAATATTTCCAGACGCCAATTTTTTTCCCGGCATCCGAATAGCTGCCTTCGGCTATGCGCACGGAGTTGGTGAAGTACACCCAGTGTCCCTGCTTTCCTTTCGCTTCATCTTTTTTACCCAGCGCCTCCAGTCCATTGTTGTCGTTGTACCAGGCTTGTACGGGCTCGGAAAATCCCAGTTGGGGTGCCGTTACCAGCACGCGCTTCCTGGTCAACTCTGTATTGGTGGCAGAATAAAATACCTTCAGTCGGTCGTCATTTTTCTTTGTCCACTTGTGCACCTGGTCGTTGTCGATCGAACCGAGGATGTGATACACGAAGGGTTCGGTCAGATCACGGTCTTTTAACATCTGATAGATAGGCATATAAAATGCATACCAGGGATCGTTCGGTTTGTTCTCGACTTTGGAGAGTTGCTCGAAGAACATCTGGTACTGTCGCACGATGGCGGCGTCGACCGGGATCTTCAGTTTGTAGTTTTTATCCATCGCGATGCCGGCCTTTAGGATCTGATCCGTTTTGTCAAACGCATTCTCGCCCGCAAAGGGAAGGGATCCGTCGTCGGCGAATTGATTGGACATCACTTTTTCCAACAGCACCAGGCGGTCGTGGTCTTTGTTGTTCACCCCCATGTACATGCCCAGCGACAACAGGGCATGCGTTCTTTTGCCCTGGCCTGCCGCCATCCGGCCCAGGTTCAAATGGCTCCCGGGGTGAAAGGGGTCGATGGCCAGGATCTTGAAAAACTGTGTGGTGGCTTTGTCGTAGTCCTTGTGATTGTAGTAGGCAAGCCCCAGGTTGAACATGATCGCATAGTTGAACGGATAGGATTCGAGGGCTTTCTCAAAATATGAGACCGCCTTGTCGAAATCTCCTTTGCGTTCGTAGGCCACCCCCCGCAGCCGCATGAATTCCGGCTGGTAGATAGATGGCTTTTGCAGACCCTCTTCGCTCGCGGCAATGGCCTTGTCGTATTCCTTGTTGGCCACATAGGCTTGTGCCATCTCGGCCAGGGCCAGGGTGTAGGCGGTGTCGCGTTTGGAGATGACCTGGTATTTTTCAATAGCCTTGTCATATTTCCCGGAGTCATACAATTCCTTTGCCTGGCTAAGCACGTCGGCTACGGGAACATACGGAGGGGGGAGGGTTTGTGAATAGCTGGTGAGACTAATCAGCAGGCAGGCAGCCAACAGAAGACGAATCATATAACTTTTACCATTCAATTCATAAAGTAAAAAAAAACGCGTTACGCTTTTCGATAGAGAATAAAAAATAAAACCCCTCTGTAAGAAAAGAGGGGTTTTTGTTTAAAAAGCATATCGCAAAAGAAGTCTACACGCGTTCTTCCACCTTGTTCATCACCTTGGTCTGGATCTGGATGGACTCCTGGTGAATGAGCTTCAGCAGGTCGCTGGTGAAGTCGGCATTGAGGCCCATGGCCTTGCCCAGCGTGATGCGGGTTTGGATGATCTCTTCCCACCGTGCCACTTGCAGGATGGTGACGCCGTTTTCTTTTTTGTATTGACCGATCTTCTCGGATATTTTCATACGGGCCGCCATTTTGGACATGATCTCGTCGTCCAACTGGTCGATCTGTTCGCGCAAAATGCTGAGGGTATCCTTGAAGGTCTTGTTGTCGGACGACACCGTGCGCACCACCAGGCCGTCGATGATCTTGCCGAGGTTTGCGGGAGTCACTTGTTGTTTGGCATCGCTCCAGGCAGCATCGGGGTTGATGTGGCTTTCGATCATGAGACCGGCCATGTCGAGGTCGAGTGCTTTCTGGGAGATGAACGAAATAAGCTCGCGGTTACCCGAGATGTGGCTGGGATCGCAGATGATGTCCAGTTCGGGGATGCGGGTCTTCAGCTCGATGGCCATGTCCCACATGGGCGCATTGCGGAAAGGTCCTTTTTCGAAGGAGGAGAATCCGCGGTGAATGGCGGCCAGCTTGGTGAGACCGGCTTTGTTGAGACGCTCGAGGGCGCCGATCCACAACTCCAGGTCGGGGTTGATGGGGTTCTTCACCATCACGGGGATGTCTACGCCTTTCAGCGAGTCGGCCACCTCCTGCACGGAGAAGGGGTTCACCGTGGTGCGGGCACCTACCCAAAGGATGTCGACACCGGCCTTGAGACAGGCTTCCACGTGGGCGGCGTTGGCCACTTCGGTGGTAACGGGCAAGCCAGTTTCTTTTTTAGCGGCGATGAGCCATTTCAATCCTTCTTCGCCAGCGCCTTCATATTGGCCGGGGCGTGTGCGGGGTTTCCAGATGCCGGCGCGCAGAGCGTGCACTTTGCCGGTGGCGGCCAGTTGTTTGGCGGTGGCGATGGTCTGTTCTTCGGTTTCCGCGCTGCAAGGTCCGCTAATGATGATGGGCTTACTGGCGGTGGGGAGCCATTTCGAAATTGATTCCAGTTGCAATGTATGCTTCATATGCGTGTGTTTTTATTTTGCGATCTGTTGTTTTGTTTGTTTGTGTTCTATTCCGTTTAAAATTTCTCTGATGCGGTTGGCGTCGGCCATGATGCGATGAAGTTCTTTGGCATCGCGTTTCATGAGGTAATACTGAAACTTTTGCAGGTGCATGATGTATTCCAGCAGGGCCTGGCTCAGGTATTCGGCGTTTTGCTCGAAGATGGGCGCCCACATGTCGGGCGAGCTTTTCGCCAGGCGCACCGTGGAAGCAAAACCGCTACCGGCCAGCGCGAAAATATTCTTCTCATCCCGTTCGATGTCCAACACCGTTTGCCCCAGCAAAAAGGAGCTCACGTGCGAGAGGTGCGACACGTAGGCCACGTGTTTGTCGTGTTCTTCGGGTTCCATGAAGATGGTGTTCATGCCCAGGGCGTCGAACACCTGGCCCACCACATCCAATGCGTGTGCAGAGGACTTGTCGCGTTCGCAGATGATGTTGGTCTTGTTGCGGAACAGTCCTTCGAAGGCGGCTTCGGGTCCTGAGTTTTCCGTACCGGCAATGGGGTGCGCAGCTACAAATTGGTTGCGTTTCGGGTGGTGGGCGATGGCGCGGCAGATCAAACTTTTGGTCGAACCGGCATCCATCACCACGGCATCTTTGTGCACTTTGTCCAACACCGAAGGCAGCAATTTGCCCAAGGCGTTTACCGGGATGGCCAGGATGATCAGATCGGACGTTGTCAGGGCTTCTTCTTTTTCTCCGATGCGATCGACCAATCCCAACTCCACGGCCCGGGCCGCGTGGGCGGCATTTTGTTCCAGCCCGATCACCTCCGACGCGAGACCTGCTTTTTTCAGATCCAACGCGATGGAACCTCCAATCAACCCCAGACCGATAACCGTTGTCTTCATTTTCTTTTTTTAAACTTATGCGTTTACCGAGGCCTTTGACGAAACCGCGGCCTTATCGCCTAAAAACTTTTGAATGCGTTGCACGGCCTCTGTGAGCATCGTTGTGGTGCAGCAGAGGGAAATGCGGATATATCTTCTTCCGGCTTCTCCAAAAATGAAACCGGGTGTGATGAACACTTTTGTGCCGTAGAGGATCTCGTCGATCCATTTCTCCACATCCTGGATTTGGTCGGGCGCTTTCGCCCAAACGAACAAGCCGGATTGCTTGGCCGAATAGCTGCAACCGAGCAGGTCGAGCAACTGCATGGCTACGCGCTTGCGGTCGGCGTACACCGCGTTGAGCGACGTGAACCATTCTGCTCCATTTTTCAAAGCTTCCACGGCGGCGTGTTGCAAACCAAGGAACATGCCGGAGTCCATGTTGCTCTTCACTTTCAATACGGCTTCTATATATTCTTTGCGGCCGGCCACCCACCCGATGCGCCACCCGGCCATGTTGTGTGACTTGCTGAGGGAATTCAACTCCAGCGCCACTTCATCAGCTCCTTCGATGGAAAGAATGCTCATGGGTTCATCGTTCAGGATGAGGCTGTAGGGATTGTCGTTCACGATCAGGAATTGATTTTTGCGGGCCAGGTCCACCAGCTCCTTCAATTCTTCGCGCGACGCGGTTCGGCCGGTGGGCATGTGGGGAAAGTTCACCCACATGATCTTCACTTTCGAAAGATCGCGTTTCTTCAGCGCCTCCATATCGATGCCCCAATTGGAATCTTCACGCAACGCGTAAGGACTAAGCTTTGCTCCCACCAGGTTGGCCACCGACGAATAAGTGGGATATCCCGGGTTGGGGATGAGCACTTCATCGCCTTCGTTCACAAAAGCCATCGCGATGTGCATGATACCTTCTTTAGAGCCCATGAGGGGAAGGATCTGCGTTTCGGGATTCAGCGAAACCTGGTATGTATTTTTATAAAAGTCGGCAATGGCATTGCGCAGTTGGGGAATGCCTTTGTAGTTCTGGTAGCCGTGGTTGGCAGGATTTTTTGCAGAGACCGTCAGCGCTTCTATGGTAGAAGCCGATGGCGCCTGGTCGGGGCTGCCGATGCCCAGGTTGATCACCCGCAATTCGGGGGTGTCGAGCCCGCGTACTTCGGCCAGCTTGCGGCTGAAGTAGTATTCTTCTACCTGGGCAATTCGGTTGGCTGTTGTGATCATCGCTCGCGTCTTTTATTATTTGTATTCGATCTTTCCTTTTTTATACTCTCCCAACACGTTGAGATTTTTTACCTGCAGCAACACCTGGTGCATGGCATCGTCGTATTGCTTGCGGCGTTTCCATTCCACGTCGATGTGAATGGAGTATTCGCTGGGCTTTCCAATGATCGGTATCGATTGGATCTTGGTCAGGTTGATGCTGTTGTTCTTGAAGGTCATGAGCGCGTCGGCCAGGCTGCCCACTTCGTTGGCCACCTCGAAACTGAGGGAGGCTTTGTTGCTTTCCTTTTTGTCGTGGCTGCGCTTGGTGAGCACCAGGAAGCGGGTGAAGTTCTTCTTATGGGTCTCGATGCGTTTCTCCAGGATCTGCAAGCCATATTTTTTGGCGGCATGCTCATTGGCGATGGCCGCGGTGGTCTTCAGCTTCATTTCCTTTACGCGCTTGGCCGAAAGGGCCGTGTCGTCGCTTTCGCGGATCTCGACGTTTTTCAGGGCGTGGAGGTATTCGGCGCACTGGCGGATGGCCATGGGATGCGACTCGATGGTGGTGATCTCGCTCAACTTCACCCCCGGCAACGTGAGCAGGTGCATGTGGATGGGGAGGTAGAGCTCGCCAATGATGCTGAAATGATATTCCTGTAAAAGAAAGTAGTTCGGCAAAATGCTTCCGGCAATGGAATTCTCGATGGCCATCACGGCATAGTCGGCCTCGCCGTTCTTCAGGCTTTCGCAAAGACGATGAAAGGACAGGCACTCGATGGTGTCGATGGGCTCGTTGAAATAGGTGAGCGCGGCCACTTCGTGAAAGCTGGTGGCTATCCCTTGAATTGCAATGCTGAGTTTTTTCTTCTTTGCCATTTTTACACTATGTCCATAAAACAAAAAGTCCCGGGGTTCCGGGACTTTTCTGAGTTTTTCGTTATCGTTTAGTCAACAACACACTGCTCTTAAAGTCCCGTTGGGGTACTAAAAAAGTAGTAAAAGTAAAAGCTTGTGCGGTTGATGGTCATATCTTCTTGTTGAAGTGGTTCAAAGATAAAATGTTTTTTTTTAGTGTTGCAAGTTTGCATGCCACCTTTCGCAAAATATTTTATGGTAACTAATGGTTGTTAGCGAAGAAAATGCTGCCGAACCCGTTTGCTTGAACCACCTGCGTGGTATTGTCCATCCTATATTCTAGTCAACGGGTCAGAAAATCTGTCTCATACCGGCCGGTCACCCACAGCACCCGAATGTCCTCTCCGCACCGCTTGTCGAAATGGGTTCCCGGGCCTATGGTTCATTGCAGGCTGCGCATTACCTTTGGCGCTCAACCCTAGCAACCCATGAAAAAAACTTCCCTATCCTTTCTTATCCCCGTCTTTTTTGCACTGGCCTGTGGCCATAAAGCACACGAACATGAAGGACACGATGAAGCGACGGCACCGGATGCCACCGAAGCCACCGGCAACCAACTGCTCTACGAGAAAGTGATGAAAGTGCACGACGAAGTCATGCCCAAGCTCAACGATATCTATACCCTGAAAGAGGCGCTGAAAGATAAAATAGCCAACACCCCCTCGATGGCCGAAGCCAAGAAAAAAGAGATCGAACAGACCATTGTTCAACTCGACTCGGCCAGCGAGAACATGATGGTGTGGATGCGCGCCTTCAACGCCCCGCCCGACAGCCTGGGTGAAGAAAAGGCACGGGAGTACCTGGAAGGACAAATGGAAAAAGTCCAAAAGGTGAAAACCGACATTCTCGAATCCATCGAGAAGGCAAAGGCACAGTAATCCCCAAACCTGCGGGCTACGGATAAGAACGACCTTGGGGACGTGTAGACTCCGTGTGTTAAAGGCTGTTGGCCATTGAATGCGGGGTACGGATACTAAAGGCCGGCAGGCCACCGTTGTATCCGTACCTAAAACACCCTCCCATGAAATCGTTTACCGCCGGTTTCTGTTTCCTGTTGCTGTTGACAGGAACCCGTTTGCATGCCAGCCATATCCGCTCCGTGGAAATTCAGGCGTTGCAGCAAAATTGCAGTTCACCCACCTATACGATCGTGATCATCGGCTACATCAATTACGGCACGGCCGTTGCCTTCGGCGGCGACGGAAGCCTGCTGAATTTTGGGAACGGCACCACCCTCGTGTTGCCGGAACTGGTGGAGATCGACACCATCGATGCCGTGTTAAAGGTTGGCCGCGTGCGATTCGAGACCGCCGCCACCTTCATGCCGGGCGCTTATACGATCTCTTACACAGAAGCCAACCGAAATGAGGGCGTGTTGAATTTTACGGGCTCGGGGGCCACCGTCTTTTACACGGAGATCTCGCTACGGGTACAACCCGGCCACTGCAATTCCTTGCCGGAGCTCACCGTCCCGCCCATTGATCGTGCATGCCCGGGATTGGCATTCTATCACGCGATCGGCGCCGTCGATCGGGATGGCGACAGCTTATCCTATGGCTTGTCCGTGCCGCTGTCGACATCCAACACGCCCGTCTCTAACTATAAGCATCCAAATGATATCGCCTTTTACACCGGCGTCGACTACAACCATGCCACAGAGGCGCACAGTGGCCCGCCGACTTTCTCCATCGACCCGGTAACCGGCTTGCTGACCTGGGATGCTCCCAATGCCATTGGTGAGTACACGGTTTCTATCAAGATCTATGAATGGAGACGTTCGCCGAATGACAGCGTTTGGTATCTCACGGGCTATGTGCTGCGCGACATGCAGATCATTGTGGAGGATTGTATGAACCGCCGGCCAGAGATAAGCGTCCCGCAAGACGTGTGCGTAATTGCCGGCACGCCGGTGAACGTACACCTGAAGGGTTCGGATCCCGATGGGGATCCCGTGATCATGGAGGCCTTCTCGGATGTGTTTTCACTGGACGAAAACCCGGCCATTGTTCAAAACGACGGCGAACTGCAATCGACATCGCCGCCATACGACACCGCCTCGCTTTCTTTCTCGTGGAAACCGGCCTGTACCCACGTACGGGAGCAGTCCTATTCCATTGTTTTTAAGATCACAGACCGCCCGCGCTCAGGGGCACCGTTGGTTCGATTTCAGACGCTGTTTGTGAAGGTGATGGCTTCGGCGCCTGCGTACGAGCGCGTGACCGTTAACCCCGTGAACAAGGTTCTCACCTTGCAATGGAAATCGCCCGCGTGCGCAAACACCAAAGCTGTGCAGGTGTGGCGGCGGGTGGCTCGTTATGCATACGATGTCCCCGAATGTGCCACTGGAATGCCGAAGGCGTTGCGCTACCGGTTGCTGGCGGAGCTGCCCGGGGATGCTGTCAGCTACACCGATGCCGCAATAGCCGTTGGCGCACAATATTGTTACCGGATCGTGTCGCTCGTGGGCGATGCCAAGGTTCCCAGCCGGATCTCTTTGGATACTTGTCTTATTCCAAAACCGCCTGAAGCGCCGGTGATCACCACCGTGAGCGTAACAAAAACCAATGCCATCAACGGCCACACGTTGGTGCGATGGACGTCGCCCTTTGCCCTGGATAAAAACCAGTATCCTCCACCCTACTCGTATAAAGTCTATCGCAGCGACGGGCTGACGGATCCTGATTTTGTTTTTGTGCGGGGGCCTTTGCAGGACACGGTTTTCACCGATACGTTGAACACACAAGATCTTGCGCATCGCTACCGGATCGAACTGTACGTGCCAGCCCTCACCGCGGCACCGGTGGACACATCGGATGCGGCTTCGTCAGTATATCTCGCCCAGCCGTCCAACACGAAAGAACTATCCCTGACCTGGGATGCGGAAACACCGTGGTATAATTTCACGCAGGCATATCCGTATCATCTTATTTACAGAAATGAAACCGGCCCCGACGGCGCCTTCACGCTGTTGGATAGCGTGGACGTAAATGAGAATGGATTTATGTATATCGACCCGAAGGCGCAACCGGACATCGTCTATTATTATAAAGTGCTCACACGAGGTTCGTATGGGAACCCCGACCTCCCGCAACCCCTGGAAAATTACTCGCAAGTCTTGCGCGCCGCAAAACCCGATACGATACCGCCATGCGCTCCCGTGGCCATGATGGAGACCATGGACTGCCGTTCTTTTTCGTGCCGGGGGAATAACTATGCCAACAAAATTACCTGGAGCATGCCCGCATCGTGCTCCGAGGAGATTGAAAGCTACCAAGTCTTTGTGTCGGACGATGAGGTGACCTATACACCGTTGGGCCGCGTGAAGGGGAATTCCTTTCTGCACGGCGGGCTTCCGACAATGGCGAAATGCTACACCGTGGCAGCCATCGACCGCGCCGGCAATATGAGCCCCCCAAGCCAGCCCGTTTGCAACGACAACTGCGGCTTTGTGGCCTTTGCAAACGTGATCACTCCCTATAACGCCGATGGACGAAATGATTATTTTGAGGCCTTTACCGATGTGACCGATGAGGCTTCGTGCCTCCGTTTTGTAAAGTCCATTGCCCTGAGGATCTACGACCGCTGGGGAAAGGAAGTTTTTACATGGGATGCCCCGCCGGGCGAAGGAAATAATTATGTTTTCTGGAATGGGCTGGACCCGGCCGGCAAGAAGGTGAGTAGTGGCGTGTATTTTTACTCAGCCGACGTACATTTCGATATGCGCGACCCCAAAGCAGAGCACCGGGTGGTGAAAGGTTGGGTGCAGGTTATTGATTGACCAGGGTTTCTGCTTTTGGGAAATCTCTTACCTTTGTGCACCTAAAATTGCACCATGGAGATAAAGAACATTCCCTTGCATCAGCTTCACGTTTCATTGGGTGGAAAGATCGTTCCCTTTGCGGGGTACAATATGCCCGTCCGCTATTCATCGGATATCGAAGAGCACATGACCGTGCGGAACGGCGTGGGCGTTTTCGACGTATCGCACATGGGCGAATTTCTTTTGAAGGGCCCCAACGCGCTCGACCTCATCCAACGGGTGACCAGCAACGACGCCGCCACCCTCGTGGATGGCCAGGCGCAATATTCCTGTCTGCCCAACCAAACCGGCGGCATCGTGGACGATCTCATCGTCTATAAAATAGAAGACGAAGGCTACATGCTGGTGGTGAACGCCTCCAACATCGACAAGGACTGGAATTGGATCAGCCAGTTCAATACCAAGGGCGTGGACATGAAAAATGTTTCGGACGACACGTGCCTGTTCGCCGTGCAAGGCCCAAAGGCCGTCGCCACCCTGCAGAAACTGACCACCACAGACCTTAGCGCCGTTAAATACTACCACTTTACGGTCGGCGAATTTGCTGGCGTAAAGAACGTGATCATGTCCAACACGGGCTATACCGGTGCGGGCGGTTTTGAGATCTATGTGGACAAAGCCTACGCCGAAAAGATCTGGAAAGCCATCTTTGAAGCCGGCAAAGAATTCGACATCAAACCGATCGGCCTGGGCGCCCGCGACACGCTGCGCCTGGAAATGGGTTTCTGTCTCTACGGCAACGACATCGACGACACCACGTCGCCGCTCGAAGGAGGATTGGGATGGATCACCAAATTCAAAAAAGATTTCACCAACTCCGCGGCCCTCAAAAAGCAAAAAGAAGAAGGCGTCACCCGCAAACTGGTGGGCTTTAAAATGGTAGACAAGGGCATTTCCCGTCACGACTATGTTATTAAGAATGCTGCCGGCGAGGTGATTGGAAAAGTTACTTCCGGCACGATGTCTCCTTTGCTGGGCATCGGCATTGGGTTGGGCTATGTGACCAACGCAAACTCCGCGGTAGGTTCCGAGATCTTCATCGATGTTCGCGGCAAGGCCTTGAAAGCGCAAGTGAGCAAGACCCCACTGATTGGCTAGTCCATCGTCTCTTTCTCCATCGCATTTATGAAGACTATCGACGTTTGCCTCAGTCCCGACCTGATGCACTTGTACAAAGTGCACGACCGCACCGTCGTGGTGGTCGACATCTTCCGGGCCACTTCATGCATGACCACCGCGCTGGCCCACGGCATCGAAAGCATCACACCATTTGCCTCGCTGGATGATTGCCGGGCCATGAAAGCAAAAGGCTACTTCACCGCAGGAGAGCGCGACGGAAAAAAAGTGGACGGCTTCGACCTCGGAAATTCCCCCTTCGAATACATGGCCGGATCGCTCAAGGGCGCGAAGATCGCATTCACCACGACCAATGGCACACAGGCCATTGCCAAATCGGCAGGGGCGAAAGAAATTATCATCGGCTCCTTCCTCAACCTTTCGGCCGTCGCGAAGTATTTGCGCCATGGCGACAACAACGTGTTGGTGGTGTGTGCAGGATGGAAAGGAAAAGTGAATTTAGAGGATACGCTTTTTGCAGGCGCATTGGTTGAACTCTTAAAGGATCACATCGAACCGGATTGTGATGCGCCGATTGCTGCACAGCATCTGTACAACCAGGCAAAAAATGACCTGGAAGGATTTCTCAAAAATGCGAGTCACGTGAAGCGACTGGCCAGGCTCAATGTATTCAAGGACATCACGTTTTGCCTCACGCCGGATCAGTTTAACGTGATCCCGGTGTTAAAGGAAAATGTGCTGGTGCCCCACGTCGTCTCGTAGGTTTGCTACACCCTGATATAGATCTTTCGCTTGTCCAGCACATAGCCCACAGCCCAGCACGTTAGCATAAAGAAAAATGCAAACAGGAACGAGGCGTTGATAGGGCTGAAGATCTTTTCAAATCCCAAATAAACCGAATGTTGCAGATTCTCGGATTTTGTCGGGATCATGTACATGATAATGATCAACAACTCCGAAAGCAGGTAGATGAACAATGGATTTTTTCCAAACACCAAAAAGAAGGGTGTCCACTTTGTGCGGTGGAGGATTTCCAGCACATAGATCAGCAACGACAACACCATGAGGTCGATGCCCACCGTGAGCAGCACGAAGGAGCTGGTCCACAACTTTTTGTTGATCGGGAAAACCATATCCCACGTGAGGGCCACAAAGACCAGCAACGCACCGGCTAACATGAGCTTGGCGATGGTTTCGTATTTATTTCCATACCGCCGGATAAAATCGCCGGCGAGGTATCCAAAGATCACATTCACAATCGACGGCAAGGTGCTCAACAATCCTTCGGGTTCGAATGGCACGCCTTCTCCATGATACAGGTGTTGCTCACCAAACAGCCACAGATCGATCTTTGATCCTGCATTTCCCGCCAGGCTATAGGGATCATTGGCATCGCCATACGCATAGCTCACGATCCAATACAGCAGTAAGGCAAACGCACTAAACCAAACCGCAAAGCGCTTTGAACCATAGTGTAGGATGATCGACGCAAAGAAATAACACAACGCGATGCGTTGCAGCACGCCCAGGATCCGGGTGGTCGTGATCGACTTGAACGCCCAGTCACCGTGCTCATCGGGCCGGTAAAACGGGAACCAGTACATTAAAAATCCCAACAGGAAAATGATGGCCGTCCGCTTCAACGTCTTCCGCCAGAAAACACCCTCGCCTTGCAACTCGTATTTATGGAGTGAGAACGCCATGGCATTGCCCACGGCAAAAAGAAAGGAAGGAAACACAAGGTCGGTGGGTGTAAAGCCATGCCACGAGGCATGCAGCAGGGGCGCGTAGTTGATGGGACCACCGCCGGTGTTGACAATGATCATAAAACAAACGGTCATCCCCCGGAATACATCAAGGGAGAGGTAGCGCTGATTCTCGGACATAGGTGTTCAGGATTTAACGAAAGCTCCAGGATTTTTTCCAGCCGTGCAAGGGGAAGTACACGAAATCGAAGACACACCGCGCACACTGAAAAAAAAATTTCGACGCGTCCTACTTTTGATAGACTACTTTCCCTCCTACCCAGGTTGTCAACACCTTCACGTCTCTGATCTCGGGAGGCGGAATGACCGTGATGTCCTTCTCCAGCCGCACCATATCGGCCAGCATGCCGGGTGCCAGCATGCCTTTGATGTTTTCTTCAAACGATGCGTAGGCGGCATTTGCCGTGTAGGCTTGCAAAGCTTCTTCCACGGTGATCTTCTGTTCCGGGATCCATCCGTTATCATTTTTACCGTCCAGTGTGCGGCGCGTCACGGCAGCGTAGATGCCTTCTAACGGTGTGGGTGGCGCTACGAACCAGTCGCTGCCAAAGGCTAGCTTGGCGTGGGCGTCCAGCAGCGAGCGAAAAGCGTAAGTCGTCTTCGAGCGTTCGTGACCGATCACTCTCTCGGCCCAGCGGCCGTCGTCGATGGCGTGGTAGGGCTGCATGCTGGGGATGATCATCTGGGCGGCGAAGCGCTTGATGTCGTCCGGGGCAATGTGTTGGGCGTGTTCAATGCGAAAGCGGCGGTCGCGGTTGCCATTCTCGGCGGCCACTTGTTCGAAGGTATTCAGCAAGGTATGAATGGCTTTGTCGCCGATGGCGTGCACCGTCACCTGGAGCCCGGCGCTATCGGCGGATTTGATGAGGCGGTGGAGTTCTTGCTCGCGGATCACAAAGAAGCCTGAATCTTTCGGCGTGTCGTCGAAAGGCTTGAAGAAGGCAGCGGTGTGTGATCCGAGCGATCCGTCTACGAATTCTTTCAGCACGCCCCTGCGCAGCCAGACATCGCCGCGTCCTTTTTGTTGTATTTTATCGGCAAGTGCCTTCCAATCCCTCAACATCATACCGGAATAGATGCGTGTGGTGAGGGCGTGGCGGTCGTGCGCCCGCTCAAATACGTCCTGGTAGCCCATCATATTGTGCGTGGAGGTTACGCCGCGCGCGGCCACATAAGCCATGGCCGCTTCCAGGGCCTTGTCCTCCTGGTCTGGGGTGGGCGGGGGCACGGCCTTGGAGATCATGCCCATGGCATTGTCTTTAAAGATGCCGGTGAGTTTGCCCGCTTTGTCGCGCACGATAGAACCGCCGGCAACGTCTTTCACCTGGTCCGTAATGCCGGCAGCTTTCAGTGCGGCCGTGTTGGCCAGGCACATGTGACCGTCGAGTCGGTTGATCCATAGCGGGTGGCCTGCTGTAACCGAGTCGATCCATGCGCGCGTGGGCAACTCGCCGCCCCAGTTCTCATGGTCCCAATCGCCCTCGGTGATCCACACGCCTTTCGGGAGCGTTAGCGCGTAGGCTTTTATGCGTGAAATAAATTCATCTGGTGTTTTTGCGTCGCGCAACTGCACGGATGAAAGTGCGAAACCACCTTCGATGAAGTGTGTATGGCAATCGATGAAGCCGGGGGTTAACAACTCCCCTTGGTTTAGGGTGATCACCTCGGTTTTTTCCCCTTGCCATTTCTTTATCTCGCCGGCGTCGCCAACCGCGGCAACGGTATCGCCGCTCACGGCAACACCCTCGGCCCAGGGTTGTGACGGGTTGCCGGTCCAGATGCGGCCGAGGATAATTTTATCCGCTGCGGGATGCTGGCTGCAGGCGACCAGCAAGCATGCTGCCATCGCGGTGCCGAAAATTCTTTTCATTTCAACTTTGGATTTTGATGATGACGGTCTTTATCGCGTTGGCTTTTCTTTTCCAGGTTGCGGGCAAACGCTTCCGTAAGGTTCACACCCGTTTGATTGGCCAGGCAAATCAGTACCCACAACACATCCGCCATCTCATCGCCAAGGTCTTTGTGTTTGTCGGATTCCTTTTCCGACTGCTCTCCATATCGTCGCGCCATGATGCGCGCAACCTCGCCCACCTCTTCGGTGAGCATGGCCATGTTGGTCAGTTCATTGAAGTAGCGTACACCGTGTGTCTTTATCCACTCATCCACTTGTTGTTGGGCTTGTTCAAGAGTCATGCGATTCAGGATTGAAGTTTTGACAAAAATGCAGGAGGCAACGGAGCGATCTTTCTGACCGCATAATCGAATGTGATGATCGCCAGCTTCGCCAACGCCACTTCCTTGCCCGATGCTTTTTGCGTGACGCGATACAACATATCAAACCCCACGCGATGAAAATCAGAAACGCCTAACTGAAAGAAAAGCTCGTCACCAAGAAAAGCCTCCGACTTATACACAACGCCCACATCGGCGATCACCTGCCCGATGGTTCCATCCAAATGCAATTCGTTTTCTATGCCCCGCGTGCGATAGAACTCTACCCGCACATCCTGCATCAGGGTCAGTATCCGATCATGTCCCACATGCGCCCCGTAGTTCAGATCCGACGCGCGAACCGTCAGGGTGGTCTCGTAAATAAATTTCTCTGGTAATTGTATTTGTATGCGGGACATAGGCTTCAGGAAATTACGGAGATCCGGCGTGGATCACAAGCTCTTCCACAAGTACAAGGTAGCATAAGCTTCCCAGCCTTTGTACTTTTTGAATACCTTTTTCATTTCATCGGGCGTGGGCTTGCGGTCGAGCTTCTTGTATTTTTTTACCACGTTGTATAAACCCGCATCCTCCAGAGGAAAAGCGTCGGGGTAGCGAAAGGTTTTCATGAGGGCGTAGTTGGCCGTCCAGTTGCCGACGCCTTTTATTTTCATGAGGCGTTCTTTGGCTTCCTGCAACGGCAGACCTTTCAGGCTTTCTTTGGAAACGGTTCCACTGGCAAAGGCCTCGGCGATCGTGATGGTGTAGGCCGCCTTCTGGCGCGAGTACTGCAGGGGCATCAACACGTCGGGCGACAACACTGCCACAGCTTCGGGGACAGGAAACAAATAGTATTTCTTGTCCATCATCTGCAACGATGCACCAAAGTGTTCCACAAATCTTTGTTTCAACGTATACGCAAACGCCACATTGATCTGCTGGCCCAGCATGGCCCACGTGACGGCCTCGTAGAGATCGGGCTGGCCCACGATGCGGTAGCCGTAATATTGCTGGACGAGGTCTTTCAGCAACTTATCTTTTTCCGCCATCGCGTAGAACGGCTTGAGGTCGGTGTCGAGGTCAAACCATTCGCGCACGTAGGCGATCACTTCTTCTTGCTGGGTTGGGGTGAGGCTCTCCGCCAAAACGTCGATCCGGACTTTCTTTTTTTCGAACGATACGGCGATGGCAACCACGTCATCGTCGACGCGCAAGGCTTTGTGCACGGTTCCGCCGTCCACCTGGTGCAGCAACTCGCGGGGCGAGCGCTTCAGGAAAGACAAGGCCTGGTCGAAACTGAATTCTTTGGGAACGGGAACCGTGAGGGTGATCATTTATAGCGGCACTGGGTGTTGTCGGATTTTATGAAATACGATTTATAATTCAGCGCCTTCGGGTCGGTGCAGCCTTTCAGGTTCATCAGTTGCACTTTACGGAATTCCAGTGGATGACTTTCGGCTTGCAACGCGATATAACCTTCCTTCAACGGTGTGCCCTGCCTGTCCATCCATTGGAGCGAGTCGGCAAAACCACCGCGCGTCCAGTTCATGTTGCCGCCCACAAAACCACCTCCAACACGGGGATGTTCATAGGTAAGCACGGTATCTTTTCCCAAAATGTGATGAACGATCGAGTCGCCCAACACCACGGCCTCGATGGTGACCCATTCGTTCTCGTCGTAGTTCCTCGAATTCGAGTCGATGCAATGGCCAGGAAAGAGGCTTCCTTTTTGAAAAACTTCGGTGCCGGGGGTGCACAGATTGCCAGTGGTTCGTTTCACCGAATCGTTGCTGGCCAGGAACTGCATTTCAAGGGATACAGGAAATGTCTGATTCTTGGTCAACGTAGAGGCTGCCTGCGAATGCAGCATAACACCGCTGTTCAGGTAAGCGTAGTCAGGCCCCCCGCGCAACTGTTTTCCCCTGAAGCGATACTCCAGCCGAATTCTGTAATAGGAAAAGGGTTGGTTGTAATAAAGGTGCCCAAACTCGCCGTCAAACTTGTCGTAACGACTGTAGTCGATCTCCAGGATGCTGTCTTTTACATAAAAGGTGTTGTTGAAGTTATCGTTCAGATCGTGTTTGGCGATCTTGATGTCCCACCCCGTAAGGTCCTTGTTGTTGAACAGGTCTATCCATTCCTCGCGGGTGGCATCGGGGTTGCTTTTTGTAGCGCAGGCACTTATCAAAAATAACAGGGCCAGGGAAAACAGGAAATTGAAATGCTTCATGCAGCGAAAGTACGGAATCGGTCTGGTAATTTCTGCGGGTTTTCCGCTGACGGTCTTCAAAATCGTAGCATACCCCTGCCGATAACGGCGGATTATCGAGCTTGAAATTTTTCCGATTATACTTTAATGCTTTGGAGCTCCTTCGCGATAGCCGCTGCCACGTCGTCCTGCTTTAACATTTTCGCCGCCTCCATCTTTCCTTTGAGCGACAGCACGCGACGTGGTGCGCGTTTCAGGGAGGTGTCGAAATATTGCATGGCTTCGCGGGGCTGGTTTTGGCTGAGCAGAAACTCGCCGTAGAGTTCGGATGACGGCTTCGCCACCGGGGGACCATAACCAAAGGCAATGCGATCCTCGAACGAAGCGGCTTCTTTCAGCCAACGGTCGGCCGCGGTCAGGTCTTTCTGTTGCCAGGCTTTCATGCCCTGAAGTTCCATCTCCATCAGGTGCAGGAGATCGACATCGGTTTTCGTTGTGTTTTCACGACTCGCACCACTGCCACACAGCGCGATGCCGTCGCCATCGATCTTCGCGGTCTCGCGCAGGCGGTCCTGCTCCATCGTGGCGATAACTTTTTCCATCGTCGGGATGTCGGCCATCGCATAGGCCCGCATGCCTTTAACAAAACTTTCCAAGCCCTGGGTGGCGACGTTCAATCCTTTGGCGTCGGTCTCGTGCGCAGCAAAGGACGATTTCCAGTCATTGGTTTCCACGGCGTAGGACGATTTCAAAAAGATCTCATGGGTGCGGGCTTTGATGGAAGGCAGTGCCGCGCAATAGGTCATCATGTCTTGCAAAAGTTTTTGAGCGTCCTGGACGCGGCCTTGTTGGAGATAGCCATACTCCAGCCAGTGAAAAGAGTGATACCCCAGCGCATCGTTGGGCAAATTTCTTTTTTGTTTCCGGTTCACACTGGCTTGCCACGACACTTCGTTGGAACTCACCACACGGTCCCACATGCCGAGGGCAAGATAGATGTGCGTAGGCATGTGCAGGGCATGCGTGGCATCGTGGGCCACGACGGAATATTCATCGGCCGCGTGGAGCGCATCACGCGCATGACCCGGGTCGTCGTTGGCGTGAATAAAATAATGCAAGGCTCCGGGGTGATTGGGATTCTCTTTCAAGATCTGCGCCGAGATGCGCGCACTCTCCCGGTACAGCTCTTCGCTGCGCCCCACCGGCTCTTCGCCGAGCAGCGCCAATGCATACAGGGAAGCCACCTCATGATTGCCGGGATATTTGTTGTAAAGCTCGCCCATAAATTTGGCGTACGCCCGATCGCGTTCCGTTTTTGTTCCCGTTCCGTAGAGCACATTCACGGCCTGCAAAAAATCTTTCTCCAAAGGTGTTGCACCTTTTGCCACCCGCGCTTCCGGCGTCGCTGCGAGCCGCTTTAATGTGGCTACGGCTTTTTCATAATCCTGTTCCTGCCAGATGGCATGATTGTAGGTCATCGCTTCTCCCCAGAAGGCCATCGCACAAGTAGGGTCCAGCGTTTGCGCTTCGCGGAAGGCTTCCGCAGCGTCCATGAACTCAAAGCTGTGCATCAGCAAATGGCCTTTCAGAAAAGCCTGCTGGGCGGCATCCGTGCCCGCCACCTCGAACGTGACGGTACCGAGCGTGTAGTTGGACTTCGTTGGTTGTTTGCAGGAGAGCACCGTGGCGCAGAGAAACAACGCGGAGAGGAAGAGCCTTTTCATGTGTTCGGATTTGAGTATAGAAAGGTAGTCCTTTTTATGGCGATGATCAACGAAAATCCACCCGGTGGTCATTCCGCAAGTTTCGGGTTGAGCCGGGCCTGTAGTTCCCCGATCTTTACAGAAAAAAAATATGGAGGATATTGTCGCTATGCCTTGGGAATCGATCTATACAGCACTCAATGAAAAAGGGTATGCCCTGCTGCCGCAGGTGCTCTCGGCCGACGAGTGCCGGCACCTTTCCGGATTGTATGCCGACCCGGATCTTTACCGGAACACGATCAACATGCAGCGTTACCGCTTTGGCAAAGGGGAGTACAAATATTTCAATTACCCCTTGCCACCGACCATCCAAGTCCTGCGGGAAATGCTGTACACGCCGTTGGCCAAGCTCGCCAATGCGTGGATGCAAAAGTTGGGGATGGACATTACGTATCCCGGCGATCACAAAGCCCTGGTCGCGCACTGTCATGATCACGACCAACCCAGGCCAACGCCGTTGATCCTGCGGTATGAGGCGGGGGGATTCAATACGCTTCACCAGGATCTTTATGGGGCGGTGTATTTTCCCTTTCAGGTGGTGTTTGTGTTGAGCCAGGCGGGGAAGGATCACGAGGGTGGCGAGTTCGTGCTCACGGAGCAGGTGCCGCGCGCGCAATCCAAGGCGGAAGTGTTGCAGCCGAATCAGGGGGATGCGCTCATCTTCACTACCAACTTCCGGCCGGTGAAAGGTTCGCGGGGATATTACCGGGCTACGATGAAGCACGGGGTGAGTGAAGTGAAATCAGGGGTGCGGTATTCGTTGGGGATTATTTTTCATGATGCGGCTTGAAGCTGCGGAAATCATGTTGAACCGCAGAGACGCAAAGAGCGCAAAGGAATACAGAGAATACTTTGCATTTCCTTTGCGCTCTTTGCGTCTCTGCGGTTCAAGTTATTTCTTCGGAGCGATCGCAATATTATCCGCCACCAACATCACAAAATCCTTTCCTTTCAAAAATCCTTTCCCCCACTCGGCATCATATTTATCCGTGATGCCCAGATTCGGTAAATCTTCTTTCTTCTTTCCCTTCTTCAACGCCGCAGCCACCTGATCGCGAATATCCGCCAACCGATCGCGAAACACTTTCACATCGGCCTTTGTGCTCAATTCGCCGTGACCGGGAATCACTTTGGCTTGGTCATCCATCAACGCAAGGATCTTATCCAGGGCAGCGATCATGCCATTCACAGAACCACCGCTGGAAACGTCTATAAACGGATAGCCATACGTGACAAACATATCGCCCATGTGATACACATTCGCTTTCTTAAAATGAACGATCACGTCACCGTCGGTGTGGCCGGGATCGAAGTGGATCAATTCGATGTCTTCGTCGTTGATGTGCACGTTCAGCTTGTCGGCAAAAGTGATGTCGGGCAAGGCGTCTTTGGCACGCGGTGGCACTTTTTCATTCTGACGATTCACGGTTTCCTTGGTCATGCGCTCGCGCACCTGGTCCTGGGCCAGGATGGTGATGCCCATCTTTTTGAAGTTATCGTTGCCGCCGGTGTGGTCGCCATGGATGTGGGTGTTGATGAGGAACTTTATCTCGCCCGGGCTGAGGGTCTTGATAGCGCCATTGATCTTGTTGGAGAGGGGAGCAAACTGGTCGTCGATCATCAGCGTACCGTCGTTTCCGATGAGCACCCCGATGTTGCCACCGGAACCTTTTAAGAAATACAGGTTGTTACTCACCAGCACGGGGCGGATCCTCACCGTGTCGTAGTTGGGTTGTTGCGCCACGGCAACTGCCAGAGCGGCCATAATAAAAAAGAAGGACAGTAGAGATCTTTTCATGATTGTGGGTTTTGTTAAAAATAAGGAAAAGCTCAAAGAATACGTCAACCCCTCATCAAAAATGAAGTCAGCAAGAAACAGGTTGAGTAATCCCCCCCACGGTGGCAATTTTGAGTCAACAAAAAATCATAGTTTTATGTTGTTGATGACAAACGAAACCCATATCAATTACCAGCGTATCGAAGAAGCTATTCTTTACCTGGAAAAAAATTTCCAACGCCAACCCGAACTCGACGAGGTGGCCGAAAAAGTTCATCTTTCACCCTTTCACTTTCAGCGCATCTTCACGGAATGGGCGGGCATCAGTCCCAAGCGGTTCCTGCAGTTCCTGACGGTCGATTTCCTGAAAGAGAAACTGGAACAGTCGCGCAACCTGGTGGAAGCCGCCGAATCGGCCGGGCTCTCCAGCCAATCGCGGGTGTATGATCTGTTCACAACGCTGGAGGGTGTGACGCCCCAGGAGTACAAACTGCACGGCTCGGGGCTGCGCATTCACTATGGCATCCATGAAACACCGTTCGGCGCTTGCCTGCTGGCCGTGACCGACCGCGGCATCTGCTGGCTGTCGTTCCTGGCCACCGACGAGGATCCCAAGGGCCACATCGAGGCCATGAAAGAACATTGGCACAATTCACTCTTCCACCAGGACCAGGCGCTCACCGCGTCCTTTGCTGAACGGATCTTTCATCCGGGCGCGACGCCCGCGACGGGACGGCTCCATGTGTTTGTGAAGGGCACAAACTTCCAGCTCAAGGTGTGGGAAGCCCTGTTAAAGATCCCCATGGGCAACGTGACCACCTACCAGGGCATTGCCGCCAACATCCAAAATCCAAACGCCCTGCAGGCCGTGGGATCGGCGGTAGGCGCCAACCACATCGCCTATCTCATCCCCTGCCATCGCGTGATCCGCAAAGACGGCATCCTGGGTGAGTACCGCTGGAGCCCGGCCCGAAAGAAGAGCATCATCGGCTGGGAAATGGCCAAAACAGAAACGAAATGAGCCCTGCCAGCCGGCTTCGCGATCAACAAAAACGTTGACACCGGCGCTGTAGGAAGTCAGGACCTTGACAAAGAACAGGACATAATTTTTTGTCTTCCACGTTTTTTGAGATACTTTACCGTTACATTTTGGAGCTGCTCCATGCTGCCAAGGTCCTAACTTTCGAAAGCTGTGAAAATGTTATTGGGTTACATCAAAAGACGCCTGGGGGTCTTCCTATTGTTTATGCTGCCCGCCTTTGCGGTACGGGCGCAGGATTCGTTGATCACGGTCCTCGAGGCAGAACTGGCCCGGAGTTTTACCGAGCTAAAAAAAGCAACTGTCCCCGCCTACTACATCGACTATCGCGTCGACGATGTAGCGAACCTTCACCTGAATACTTCCTTTGGCAGTCTTGTGCGTGCGGGCAGCGACAAAAGCCGCGTGCTGGTGTCGCGGGTGAAAGTGGGCAGCTATGAATTTGACAACACCCATCCACAGGGACCCGACGATTTCGAGATGCACGAGGGATCCGACCCCACGGAACTTCCCTATGAAAATGAGAAGATCGCGCTTCGCATGGGCATCTGGATGACCACGCAAAATGAATACAAACAAGCCCTGCGCGGATTCAAAGCCGCCCGCCAGGCACGCGAGCGGACCACCACACCCGTGACCACCGCACCGACCAACGATTTCTCGAAGGAGACCCCAACCCGCTATTATGAACCACCCCAGGCCGACCTGATCACGGCTTTCAACGGCGGTGTCTGGAAAGAAAAACTCAAAAAATACTCCGCCCTTTTTCTGAAAAATGGCGATCTCGTAGAAGGGGATGTGTCGCTTCAATTTTCCCAGGAACGAAAATATTTCATCACCACCGAACAAACCCAGGTCGTTCAAAACAACACCTCGGCCTACATCCACGTGAACGGTAGCATCCGCGCCAGCGACGGCGACGTGATCCCGCTCCACCTCTCCTACTATGCCGTGACCCCGGATGGATTTCCCGCGGATGAAAAAATCATGGGCGATATTGAAAAGATGATCGCGTCGCTGGAGAAGTTAAAAACTGCGCCACTGGCAGAACCGTATAGTGGCCCGGCTATTTTGCTGGCACCCGCCGCCGGTGTTTTCTTCCACGAAATTTTTGGTCATCGTGTGGAAGGCCATCGCATGAAAAAAGAATACGACGGCCACACCTTCAAAGCCAAGATCGGCGAATATGTGTTGCCCAAGACCCTTCAAGTATATTTCGACCCCACCCTGACGGCCATCGATGGCAAACCCATCAACGGCGGCTACAAATACGACGACGAAGGCATCAAAGGCGAACGGGTGACGGTGGTGGACAAGGGCATGCTGAAAACTTTCCTCATGTCGCGCACACCGCTGGAGAATCTCGCACGCTCCAATGGCCACGGCCGGGCGTCGATCGGCATGGAGCCTGTTTCGCGTCAGTCAAATTTGATCGTGGAAACAACCAAGGGGGTACCCATGGAAGATTTGCGAAAAATGTTGTTGAAGGAATGTAAGCGGCAGGGCAAGCCCTACGGCTACCTGTTCCGTGATGTTGTCGGTGGATTTACGGTGACGGATCGCTACAATCCCAACGCCTTCAACATTTTCCCCACGATGGTCTATCGCATTTATGTTGATGGCCGTGCCGATGAACTGGTGCGCGGTGTAGACCTGATCGGCACGCCGCTGGCGATGTTTGCCGAAATACAAGCCACGGGCAACGACCGTGATACATTCATCGGATTTTGTGGCGCCGAGTCGGGCTACGTACCCGTGAGCGCCGCTTCGCCGTCTTTGTTTGTGCGAAGAATCGAAACCCAAAAGAAACCCCGTCAACACCAGGAGGCCACCCTGTTGAGCCGCCCGGGATCACAACCTCAACCATAAGGCTATGCGCATACTCCGTGTTATACGACCCGTTGTTCTCTTTGCCGGATGGATCGCCATCGCCCAGCCGCTGTGCGCACAAGAACGGGAGTCCGTCATCCTGAAAGCTATGAAGGACGAAATGAAGCGAACGATGACCGACGCCAAATATGAAGGCCACGACAAACCGTTCTACATCAGCTATGGCATCAACGACCGTCACGTGTTCTCGGCCCACGCCACGCTTGGCGCCCTTGTCCGATCCGATATGTTTCAAAGCCGGAACAAGTCTGTGCGGCTCCTGGTGGGCAACTATACCTTCAACGACGAAAGCCTCGACAACAACCTGACCAGTCCACCCAACGCCAACGACCTGTCCGTTCCCCTCGACGACGATTATTACGGTATCCGGCGCGCACTGTGGGCTTCGACCGACGTGGTCTACAAGGGCGCAGCGCAGAAATACAAAAAACACCAGCTCACGCTGAAAGAAGAAAATAAAAAACTGGAAGACCTTCCCCACCGTGAATTTGCCACCGTGCCCGTGGTCACAAAAATCGATTTTGCGAAACCGCTCAACCTGGGCCAGGAACGCTGGAACAACTATGTAAAAGAACTGTCCGCCGTCTTCAAATCGTTTCCCGACATCGAAGGCTCCGCCGCAGCGCTCACCATTACGTATGGCGACGAATATTTTGTGAACAGCGAAGGCACCACGATCGTGAAACCCTTCACCACGGTCTACCTGCAGTGCGGTGCCTACATGGAAACCGAAAAGGGCGAGCCATTCTTCGACAACCTGGTTCGCTACGCCCGCACACCGGAAGAACTCCCCAGCCTCGCCGACATGAAAGCCGAAGTGGAAAAGATGGCCCGCAAGCTCATCACTGCCAAAGACAACGTGGCCCTGGAAGAAGAGTATAATGGCCCCGTGCTGTTTCTCGGTCCCGCGGTCGCCGAAGTTTTCTCCAACGCCTTTTTCTCTTATCGCGACAACCTCGTCGCCTCCAATACACTCGCCAGCACAATGGACCGCAGCGAAGGCAGCAGCGGCATGGACGCCAAGGTTGGAAAGCTTTTCATCGACAACACCTTCACTGTCACTGCCCGCACATCGCTGCAGAAATTCAACAACATTTCACTCCTCGGTAGCTATGACATTGATGACGAAGGCGTGGTGCCGCAAGAAAATCTTGTGCTGATCGAAAAAGGCATTCTGAAAAATCAACTGAACGATCGCTCCCTCACCAAAACAGGCCAGGTTGCCAACGGCCATGCGAGCGGCCCTGGCGTTCTCGAAATTTCCACCAGCAACGGCCAATCAACGCAAGCCTTGAAGCAGGCCCTCATCGATGCCGCCAAGAAAGACGGTCTCGAATTCGCCCTCATTGCCCGCAAAATTTCTTCAGGCGGCGACGGCGTTCCGGAGATCTATAAAGTGAATCTTGAGACGGGGAAAGAGGAATTGCTTCGCTCGGCCAGGATGGGTTCGGGTGGTTTGAAAAATTTGAAGCGCGTGCCTGCGGTGGGCAAAGAAAAACAAGTCGTGAACCTTCCCACTTCAGGGGGTAATCTTGTATCGTTCATTGTTCCCGACGCGTTGTTGCTGGACAATATGGATGCGGCACCGCTGAGAATTCCTTATCAGGAGGAGAATAAGATTTACATTTCGAGCCCGTTGAAGAACTAGGGGGGAGCTCGTGCTTGCGCCTATTGAAGCACCTCAAAGCCTTCCGACAGCGCACGTCATTCCGCAGGCACGCACGTCATCTGGCTTCGCGCGTTTTCAAGGAATCCCGTGGACACCGCATTCGATCCGTGTGGTGATGCATTTTGAATACGGTGGGTGCGCGCACCGTGTTCACCTGATTTCGTTTCACTCCATGCGAAGTATATCCAAGTTCCGTGCTCTCGAAATTCGGGATGTCTTGAACTTCTGGCGTAGTTCCTTAACTCCCTTGTGCCTGCGACATGACGTGCGAACCCACAAAGCCTTCCGACAGCGTGCGTCATTCCGCAGGCACGCACGTCATCTGGCTTCGCACGTTTTCAAGGAATCCCGTGGACACCGCATTCGATCCGTGTGGTGATGCATTTTGAATGTGAGGGGACGCCCTCGGTGTTCACCGGGTTTCGTTTCACCCGGTGCGAAGTATATCCAAGTTCCGTACTCTCGAAATTCGGGATGTCTTGAATTTCTGGCGGAGTTCTTTAGCTAGCGTGTGCCTGCGACATGACGTTCGGGCCGCGCCCTTTCAAAAGTCTTTTACGTCGCCCAAGCCTTCCCCACCTCTGCCAGTGGCACACATCCATGATACGGCCCCGGAACCTGCTTGTATTGCAACACTTCAGTAGCTCCCGGCTGACTCGTAAAAAATCCTAACAACGTAAGCTCCTTTACTTTCAGCACAAAAGGCTTGTCCCCATCCTTCCCAGCATTCCACCAACCGGTAGGACCTCCTTTGCCGGCCGCGCTTAGCGCTTCGTCATGATGCTTCTTGAAATGAGCAACACGCTGCTCAGGTTTCAAATCCATGAAGCCGTCTCCTAAAGTTTTTTTAGCATCTTCTTCAAAAGCGTTAAGCCCTTCGATGAATTTCTCCTGGGCTTCTTTGCCGTAGACTTCTTTCAGCATGCTATCGATAAACCCTGGTACGCCCGCGTCCTTCGCGCCGGGAGTAGTTGTTTTCGGAAGAATGATCTCAGAAAGTTCCGCGATGGTCTGAGCCTGTGGTTCTGTGAAAAACACAGGCTTGAATGCAAGCTCCGGCGAGGGTTTGCACCCATTGAGCACACCCATCATAGCAGGTGCGGATATGGCATAGCCCAAGGCGAGGGCGGTGCGTTGAATGGCTTCTCTTCTGTTCATTGTAGGGTAATTCAATTGTTACAGATTTCCTTTTTTCAATTCGTTCACGGCGTATTCGGCGGCGCGGGCGGTGAGCGCCATGTAGGTCAGCGACGGGTTTTGACAGGCCGATGACGTCATGGCTGCACCGTCGGTAACAAATACATTAGGAGCTTCGTGTACGGCATTCCACTTGTTCAGCACCGAGGTCTTGGGGTCTTTGCCCATGCGGGCGGTTCCCATTTCGTGGATGCCAAGGCCGATGTTGTCGGGGTTGTCATACGTGGTCACGTTTTTGAAGCCGGCGGCCTCCAGCATTTCGGCGGCGCTGTCTTTCATATCTTTGCGCATAGCCTTTTCGTTGGGTCCCCATTCGGCGTCGAAGCTCAGGGTGGGCAAGCCATAGATGTCGGTCTTGTCCTTATTCAGGGTCACGTGGTTGCTGTGACTGGGGAGGCATTCGCCAAAGCCGGTGATGCCGATACTCCATCCGCCGGGTTCCATGAGTGAATTCTTTAAATCCTCTCCAAAAGACATTTCCCTCACACCACGCTGCCACTCCGTGCGGCTGGCGGCGCCTTGATAGCCAAAGCCGCGGAGATAGTCGGTGCGCTTGTCGTCGCCTACGTTGCGGAAGCGGGGGATATAGATACCGTTGGGGCGGCGGCCGACGTAGTACTTGTCTTCATAGCCTTCCACAAGGGCCGTTGCACCCGCGCGATATTGGTGATCCATGATGTTGTGGCCCAACTCGCCACTGCCATTACCCAGTCCGTTGGGGAAACGGTTGGAGATGGAGTTCATCAAAATAAATGTACTGCCCAGGGTGGAAGCATTCAGGAAAATAATTTTTGCGAAATAGTCCACCTCTTGTTTAGTCTCCGCATCCAGCACTTTCACACCGATCGCCTTGCCTTTCTTTTCGTCATATATAATAGAATGAACGATGGCGTTTGGCTTCAGCGTCATGTTGCCGGTTTTGGCTGCTGCAGGCAAAGTAGAAGCGTTGCTGCTGAAATAGGCTCCATAGGGGCAACCTCTGTCGCACATGTTCCGCGACTGACATACGCCGCGACTCGGATCGTGCGGCAACGGCGCCGTGAGATGCGCCACGCGCCCGATGGTGATCTTGCGGCCGTTGAATTTTTCGGCCACTTTATCGCGAAATGTTTCTTCCACGCAATTCAACTCCATGGGAGGCAGGAATTTTCCGTCGGGCAGGTGTGGTATGCCTTCTGCGCGACCGCTCACACCGATAAAGGTTTCTACATAATCATACCACGGCGCCAGGTCGGCATAGCGAATGGGCCAATCCACGCCCACACCATCTTTGGCATTGGCTGTGAAATCCAGGTCCGACAGGCGGTAGGTTTGCTTGCCCCACATGATGGAGCGACCGCCAGTGTGATAGCCTCGGATCCAGTCGAAGGGTTTTACTTCGGTATAGGGATTTTCGGTGTCTTTCACCCACCAGTGCTTGTTGGCCTGGCTCACCCAGTTGGTGCGCGATTGCACGGGGTAAAATTTCAGTTCTTCTTCCGTCAGCTTGTTGCCGTGGGGGAGCTGCCACGGGTCTTTGGTCATGGTGGGATAGTCCACAACGTGTTTCACATCGCGGCCGCGCTCCAGTACGAGGGTTTTCAGTCCTTTTTGGGTAAGCTCCTTGGCGGCCCATCCACCGCTGATGCCGGTGCCCACGACGATGGCGTCGTAGGTTTGTTGTTTTTGTGCGTCGATATTGAGGTTCATGCCTTCCGGGTAAATTTCGGGTGTTTAACTTAGCCAGGGCCTGGTCCATTTCCAAGGGAGAACCGTTTTTTCTTGTCACTTCAATCGATCGAAGCGGCATTTCTCCCGGCGAAAAATAGGGTGTATCGGGGGATAACCCGGCAGCCGACAAAATGCGTTCTTAGAGGAACCAACCCTATACACCATGCTGCGCAATTACTGGCTGATCACCCTCCGGAATTTCCAACGGCAAAAAATGTTTGCCCTCCTCAACATGTCTGGCCTTGCCTTGGGATTGGCCAGCGCCATTCTCATCTTTCTCTATGTGAGCGACGAACTGCAGTACGACACAATGCATCCCTATTTCCACAACACCTACCGCATCGGCTGCCGCTTCACCAACCGCGAAGGCCGGGTGTTCGACAACACCACCTCCCCCGGGTTCTGGTTGAAGCAACTCAAAGAAACGCGCAGCGAAGTGATCAGCGGCACACGCATCGACTATATTGGTTATCCCACATCGCTTCATCACAAAGCCAAAGACAAGATCATCCTCACCGAAGAAATCAAATGGGCAGAACCCCATTTCGACCAGATCCTCGATTTCAAACTGGTGCAAGGCAACCAGGAGAAGATGTTCGACGACCACAACACGATGGTGTTGAGTGAAACGGGTGCCCGACGCCTGTTCGGCGACCAGGATCCGATCGGCGAAACGATCACCTTAAAACACAACTTCGCCACGCAAGGACGCGAGATCGACGTGGTGGTGACCGGCGTATTCAAAGACTATCCTGCCAATTCACATTTCAAGCCCAAATACATCATCAACGTCAACGCCTTCCGCACCATTATGGGCGACGGCTTCAACAACTACATGGAGGGCCTGCGTTTCCGCGACAACATCGAGTTCTTCGAAAACTACCTGGTGATGAAGCCCGGCGCCGACATGAAACCCATCGAAGCCGAACTGCAACGCATGTCGGACCAACTCACCCAGGCCGACTCCAACTTCGTGGCCAACGGTTTTAAACTGACACCCTTCATCGTAAAAATGGAAGACATGCATTTTGACGAGAAGATCTTGTGGGAGGAAGACAACACGCAAGGCAACAAAAGCTACCTCGCCATTTTCAGCACCGTGGCCATCCTCATCCTGCTCATCGCGTGTATCAACTACATGAACCTGGCCACGGCCCGCTCGGCGCGGCGTGCCAAGGAAGTGGGCTTGCGCAAATCGCTGGGCAGCAAACGCCGCGAGATCGCCAAACAATTCTTTTTCGAGTCAGCATTGATGACCGTGGCGGCGCTGGTCCTGGCCGTATTGCTGGTGATCGCCTTCCTGCAGCCCTTCAACCAGCTGGCGCACAAAACCTTTACGGTGGCCTCGTTGCTCAATCCCTACATGATCGCCATCGTGTTGCTCATCGTCCTTTTCATGGCCTTTATCTCCGGAAGCTATCCCGCCATCTATCTCTCCGGCTTCAGACCCTCCGAAGTATTGAAGGGCCAAGTGGTGAAAGGACGTGGCGCTGAATTGTTTCGCAAAAGTCTTGTCACCGCGCAGTATGCCGTGGCACTCGTCCTCATCATCTCCACGTTCACGATCGTCAGGCAGATGAGCTTCATGCAAAACACAAAACTGAACGAGCAGGGCAGCCAGCTGCTTTCCATCCGCTATGGTGGCAATGCGCCGCAGGATAAATTTCTCGCCTTCAAGCAGGCCGTGTTGCAAGACAAGGATATCGAGCACGTGACCATGGCCAACCACCTGCCACGCCTCAACTACTTTGGCTTCATCGGCGCCACCGTGCGGTTCCCCGGATTGCACGAAGAAGAAATGCAGTGGAACCAACTGAATGTGGATTTCGATTTCCCCAAAACATACGACCTCGAATTTATCGCCGGTCGCGATTTTGACGCCGCCAATATCAACGACTCATCGTCGGTGATCCTGAACGAAGCGGCGGTGAAAGCTTTGAATCAACCGATCGAGAAAGTGATGGGTTCCTCGGTCACCCTCAGAAGCAATCGCGGCGACGGCACCTTTTCCTCGTTCAGAGTGATCGGCATTGTAAAAGATTTTCCGTTCCGCTCCATGCACCAGGCCATCGAGCCCCTCATGCTCAACCCGCACGTCCACTTCATCGATCGCATCGCCTATATCAAACTCCCGCCTGGAAAATTCCAGGAGAAGATCGCTTCCATCGAAAAGAAATGGAGAGAGATCATGCCCGGCGTGGGTTTCGATTACTGGTTTGTGAGCGACGAATTCAACCGGATGTACCTCGAGGAAGGGCGGGTGTCGTCGCTGGCGAAAAGTTTTGCCGTGCTGGCCATTCTCATCACCGTGCTCGGCGTCTTTGGACTGGCCTCCTACACCGCCGAGCAAAAGACCAAAGAGGTGGGCATCCGCAAAGTGTTGGGCGCCGTGGTGAAGCAAGTGGTGGGTATGTTCTTGTGGGTGTTTGTGAAGATCTTTCTCGTATCCGCGGTCATTGCCGTGCCGGCGGCGTATTTCATTGCGCGGTATTGGCTCGAGGGATTTACATACCGATCGTCGATCAGTCCGCTGATCTTCGGGGTGAGCTTGCTGGGACTTTTATTGGTCACGCTGATCACCATCAGCTACGAGACCTGGAAAGCTGCGCGAACCAATCCCGTGAACGCGTTGCGCAGCGAATAAAGCCCATCCGAAGTCAAAAAAGTCGCGCCTGGATACGGATGCAAACGCGTGAGTCGTGCTTACCTGGGCAGATCTTTCCGCCGGGTTGATGCTTCCCCGTTTTTTAGTAGGTTTGTAGAGCAAGGTTGATCGCCCAAACAAACGGCGCTCAACCCAAACCGAATCGCGCCCACGCATGAAAGCACTCCCTACGCTCCTCTTATTGATCCTGGCCGCTGCCGCCTATGGGCAGGCCACCGACACCGTCAAACAAAAAACCGTTGTCCGGGTCGACACGGTGACCAAGATCATCTACATGGCTGCCGACACCCCTGCCGAATTTCCCGGCGGCCCCAGCGGCATGACCAAGTTCTTTCGCAAGAATTTTAAATGGAAACAACCCCACAACATCGTCGTGGGCAAAGTCTTCGTAGAGTTCTGGGTGGACACCAACGGAAAAATTGTGGACGAGCATATCGAACGGGGCTTGTGCACGTCGTGCGACAAGGAAGCTTTGCGCCTGGTCAAGATCATGCCCGATTGGAAGCCGGCCACGCATTTGGGCAAGCCCATCAAGGCAAGACAATTGGTTCCTATACCTTTTACGCTTTAACCGGCAATCTCCAGAGACCGTCCACCCCTGCCCTACTCGGTTCGCAGGATTTTCACCGGGTTGCTCCGCGCCGCCGAAATGGATTGGTATCCCACGGTGATCAGCGCGATGAGGGTGATGAACACCACGGCGATCAGGTAAGGCATCACCCCAATGTCGATGCGGTAGGCAAACTCGTTAAGCCATCGATTAAAAAAGTAGTACGCCAGCGGGCTGGCCACAACGAAGGAGATCAGGATAAGGACAAGAAATTCTTTGTACAACAAAGCCACCAGCCCGATCTCGGAAGCCCCCAACACTTTGCGCACACCGATCTCTTTCAACCGGCGCTCGGCACTGAAGCTGGCGAGTGCAAACAAACCCAGGGACGCTACAAAAATGGCGAGGCCACAAAAATATTTGAACACCAGCGCAAGGTTCTCTTCCGCCACATAGGTTTTGGCCAACCCTTCGTCGAGAAAATAAAAAGCAAAAGGTTTCTCCGTTTCGATCTCACCCCAGGCCTTCTCCACGGCAGCCACCGTGCGTTGATAATCGCCCGGTTTTATTTTCACGGCCACGTTGCCTTGCACGGGTGAAAAATTCATCACCAACGGTCCCACCTTGTTGCGCAGGGGATCGAAGTTAAAATCCTTTACCACGCCGATCACCACGCTGTTCGGATTTCCACCTACGCCAAACGACATCTTCCGCCCGATGGGATCAGACCAGTTCAATGCCTTGGCGGCCGATTCATTGATCACAAAAGCCTGCGTGCTGTCCGTGTTATGCTCCACATCGAAAAATCTTCCATTCAGCATTTCAATATCGAACGTCTCCAGGAAATCATATCCCACGGTCATCGTCGGCAGCATTTGTTCTTCTTCTTTGCCCTCTACAAACAGGGGCAGATAGGGCAACGTTTCCTGTCCCAGGTTGTGCGAGATGTGGGTGACGGCGGCTATCGATTCCTGTTGTTTGAGCTTATTTTTGAAGGTGGCAAAGTCTCGCGCCAGCGCCTGGCTGCTCGTCGGGATCATCATGATCTGGTCCTTGCTAAATCCAAGATCTTTGCTGCGCATGAAGTCCAGTTGGTTGGAGATCACCAACGTCCCAATCAGCAGGATGAGCGACACGGTGAACTGACCGATCACCAACACCTTGCGCAGATTGATCTTCTGATGTCCCGCTTTGTGCAGGCCCTTTAATACTTTCACCGGCTGAAAGGCCGCCATGACCACCGCCGGATAAATGCCCGCCAGCAAACCCGTAAACAAAATGATGGCAAGGATCACCAGGAGATTGAACGGCTTCACCATTTCCATCGCATCCAACTGCACATTGGCCAGCGCATTAAAAACCGGCATCGACAAGCGCACCAGCACCAGCGACACGACACCGGCCATCAAGGCGATGAGCACCGATTCTCCCAAAAATTGGAAGACCAGGTTTTGTTTCTCCGCCCCCATCACCTTGCGCATCCCCACTTCTTTGCCCCGGTTAGAGAAGCGCGCTATGGACAGGTTCATAAAATTGATACAGGCAATCAACAACACCAGCACGGCGATGGACCCAAGGGTGTAGATGTATTGAATATTACCACCCACCGACATTTCTCCACCGGTGAAGTCAGAATACAAGTGAATGTCTTTGATGTTTTGAAGCGTGAGGCGGGCATTGTTGTCTGTATAGCGCGGAGGATAATATTTTTTTACAAAGGCCGGAAGTTTCGATTCCAATGCCGCTGGCGAACTGCCCGGTTGCAGCACGACATAGCAATAATACCACAGGCCCACATAGGCGTGATCTACGCGAAAGCCAATGAACTGGTTGAGATAAGGTTTGGCGTTTGCCAGGAAATCAAATTCAAGATGCGTTTTTCCTTTTATCGGCTTTAGCACGCCCGTCACTTTCAAGGCCACGGTATCCTGCAGCTGTAGCAGCTTGCCCATGGGATTGGTGTCGCCAAAATATTTTTTTGCCATGGCGTCTGTCAACACCACCGAATTGGTGTTCTCCAAGGCCTTGGCAGCGTTGCCATATTGAAATTCAAAATTGAACACGGTAAAGAAGCTGGAGTCCACCAGGTAGAATTTTGTTTCTTCAAACTCGGCATCGCCATAGCGGACCTTGGGGACGGCGTTGCTGAGAAAGAACATGCGGTACATCGTTGTGGCATTCACCGCTTCCGGATAATCCTGCACCATGTCGAACACCGCCGGGTAGTGGGCGGAGGGGTACACGTTAGAGGCGCCGTTCACGTCTACGTGCGTGTTGATGCGGTAGATATTGTCGGCGTTGTCGTAGATCGTATCAAACCCGGTCTCGTGGTGGATGTACAACGCGATCAGGATAAAGCACGCCAACCCAATGGCTAAACCCGAAATGTTGATGAGGGTGTAGACCCTGTTTTTTACAAGGTTGCGAAAGCCGATCTTGATATAGTTGCGGAACATGGCAGTTGGTTTTGGTCGGTTAGTTCAGAGAAGTAAAATGCTACGGAAGATAATGATTTGAAACGTGTTTTTATGAGAAAGGTATAAAACCGGGGTGACCAAAAAAGCTACACCATCCTCCTACCCCGCCGCGGGTGAGATATTTTTTTCGCGACTCCACATTGTTTCCTACCTTACCATCCCAATCCATCGCCCATGGCTTCGAACGAAATCCTCACCCTCATCCAACGCATAAAATCCATCGCCGACGTCGGCCTGCTCTACGCCAAAGACGACTACGACCGCGAGCGCTACCACGAGCTGCAAGACATCACGCACAGTTTCCACCACCTTCTTTCCGGCACCGACCTGGAAACCATCAAACAGCTCTACACCCCCGCCAAGGATTATCCCACCGCCAAAGTCGACATCCGCGGATTGCTGCTGTCGCCCGAGGGCAAAGTGCTGCTCGTCAAAGAGAGTGCTGATCAAAAATGGTCGCTGCCCGGTGGCTGGGCCGACATCGGGTATAGTCCCTCGGAAGTGATCGTAAAAGAATTCAAAGAAGAGACCGGCCTCGATGTGGCCGCAGAAAAACTGCTGGCCGTGTTCGATAAAAAAATGCACCCCCATCCTTCACAACCGTTCTATGTCTACAAGATCGCGTTCCTTTGCCGTGCACTGTCAAGCGAATTGAAGAAGGGATTTGATGTGCTCGATGTACAATACTTCGACATCCATGAACTGCCCGAACTTTCGGGCGACCGGATCCTGCCATCCCAGGTTGCTATTCTCTATAAAAAAGCCGTAACCTTGAACAGCTTCCCGTATTTCGATTAGGCCTTTACTATGAAAGAACTTTTTTTATTCAGCGGCCTGGGTGCCGACAAGCGCGTGTACGAATACCTGGACTTGAGCGCCTATAAAGTCAACCACGTGGATTGGATCGATCCGTTGCCGAACGAATCCATCGAAGAATATGCCGGGCGGCTTTCAGGAAAAATTGGAAAGAACAATCCTATTCTCGTGGGGGTCTCGTTTGGTGGCATGGTCGCCGTTGAAATTGCCAAGCTCATTCCCGTTGAAAAGATCATCCTCATTTCCTCTGCAAAATCACGGAAGGACATTCCCGCCCCGCGGTTCGATTTCATGCGCAAACTCCAGTTGCACCGGTTCATTCCCACGCGCCTCGTAAAAAATCCCAACCGGATCGTGTTCTGGTTTTTCGGAGTTGAAAAGAAATGGGAAAAGGACTTGCTCCGTGCCATCATGCGCGACACGAACATCGCCTTCTTCCGGTGGGCCATCGACCGGATCGTGACCTGGCCAAACGAAACGGTGTTGGACAACGCCATCCATATTCACGGCACCAACGACAGATTGATCCCGTTCACGACGGCAGACTATAAGATTGAGGGTGGTGGGCACTTGATGATCATTAACCGGGCGCAGGAAATTGATCAAATAATAAAAGTTTGCTGCTAAGCATTGGAAGCGGGAGCGTTGAAAAGACGGTCATCCAACGTCAAAGTGACAACTTGAATTTTACCGGCAATACGCTTTCCGACTGAACGGGCTTGCCCGCTTTCATAGCCGGGTTCCAGGCCGGAAGCTTTTTCACGACGCGAACAGCCTCCGCATCCAGGGACGGGTATACGGACTGGATAACCGTAACCGACCCCTGATCAATCGCGCCATCGGCTTTAACAATAAAAGTAACGATTACAGTGCCTTGCTTACCCTTGTTGCGTGCATCTGGCGGATAGTGAAGATTTCTTCCAACGAAAGCGCTCATCGCCGGGAGTCCCCCTTTGAATGAGGCTGGCATCTCATCAACATCCTCGACGAGAAATGGAAGATAGGGATACTCCTTCCGTGAGGCATAGGGCGTGACCTCCCATTTACCCCAGTTCTTCATTCTCGTCAATTCCGGGTAAACAAACATATGAGGGGCATCCATCCGTTGGCCACGTTTGTTTTCTGCATACATTTTTCCAGACGTAAACTTTCCATTCTCAAAAGTCTCCGTGCAGTAAAGTGTTGAGTCGCCGTGAGCCTTATCGATCAATTGATAGGTCCACACGCCGCTACGACGCCCATCGACTAAAGCGCCTTTTATCGCGAGCATTTTTGCAGGTTCCACATCGTACGCGGTCTTCCACTTACCATTCCCATCGATAACTTTGTGAGTACCATTCTTATCGTAATAGTCTTTAACGGTCACAAATACGTTATCAAACTCCAGCCTTTCCCTGACGCTTCCGGATTCGTAATAGTTCGTCCAGATCCCCTTTCGAACATTGTTTTGATAGACGCCCTTGGTCTCCAACTGGCCGCTGGGATAATAAAAATAGAACGTATCCTGTTTTATGCTCGCCTTAAAATTACCCCGCATCAGGCGCTTACCGTTTTTGTAGAATTCAGCCACCTCGCCATAGTATTGATAGCGCAGCGTATCAATAATGCCCACCCGATAATAAACCCCACGTTCTTTAGACGTAAGCGCCCAGGCGCTGTCATAAAACGTAACCGCTCTCTTCTGAGAATGGGCTTGATAAGAAATGCTGACAACGAAAAGAAAGAGCAGCACATACTTTATTGACATCACAGAACGGCCACAAAATTTCATGAGCAACAGGTTTTAATTCGACGGGAAACTACTGTACTTTAATCACACATCCAATAACCCACTCTTGCGTATCTTTCGGCAAAAGTCGACGATATCATCAGGACATGCGTTGGCAAAAAAAAGAGCGCTCAATAAGGCCTGAACATCACCGGTAACACAAATCGACACCGTACGGCCTTTCCGTTTTGGGTGCCCGGGTTCCAGGGTGGAAAACTTTTGACCAATCGAATAGCTTCCTCATCCAGCGAAGGGTGATCCGACCGCACAACCGTGACCGACTCCTGATTGATGGTTCCATCCCTATCAATGACGAAAGAAACGTCCACCTTTTTTTTCATACCATCCCTGGGTGCGCCTTTCGGATAATGAAGATTCTTATTGACGAAAGCGGCCATTGCACTAAGGCCACCTTTAAATTCGGCTGGCTTTTCTACGGTCACCATCACCACTTCGGTGCTATCCTTGGCCAGGAATTTAAGATACGGATAGTCTTGCTGCGTAGGATAAGCAGACCGCTTCCACATTCCCCACTGCGCAAACCTGGCAAATTCAGGAAAGACAATCTTCCGGGGTTGCGATATTTTTTCGGGAGACCGGTTCGCTGTATATACTTTTCCAGTCACAAATTTGCCGTCCTTATAGGTTTCGGTGCACTCCAGCGTAGTGTCACCTTTTGTCACGTCCACCAGCCAATAGGTCCACGTACCCTGTCGTTGACCGTTTTTAAATGCGCCTTCCACAACCTGCGAAAGGGTTGGCGTGACCAGGTAATCGGTCCGCCACAACCCCGTTCCGTTCACAACATTCGGCTCGCCGTTCCCGTCAAAGGAATCCAAGGTCCTTACAAATGCCTTGTCAAAAATCACTTTTTCTTTTACAGCTCCCGACGCATAATAGTTTGTCCACGTTCCTTTGCGGATGTCATCACGATACAATCCCTTGGTTTCGAGTTTGCCGCTGGGATAGTAAAAATAAAATGTATCCTGCTTGATGTTGGCACGAAACGTACCCTTCATCAGCGGCTTTCCGCTTCTATAAAATTCATTCACCGGGCCGTGGAACTTGTACGCCACTGTATCTACGATGCCCGTGCGGTAGTATACCGCATGCTTCCGCGTGGTCAGTAGCCAGGCGCTGTCATAAAAAGTGATCATGCTTCGCTGAGCATGTAACGGAGAAAAATAGATCAGGAGAAAAAGGAGTAAAACATTTCTGCGGACGACGGCAGAAAAAAGGCAGCCATGCATAGCAACGTGAGGGTTAGGTCTATACAGAAAGTTAATACACTTTGCTGTCAAATCAACGGGTACCCCAATATTTAGCGTCTTTGCAGCCCTGTCACTGGCCGCAAAGACGCTAAAAAAATAGTTCTGACATTATTTACCGGCCCAGTAGTCCAGCACGGTCACTTTGTCGAGATGTGGTTTTAAGACTTCCACGAACGCCTGGTGATCGGGATGCACCAGGTAGGCATCGCGATCCTTGTCGCTGGCAAAGGTCACCAGGAAGACATGCGTCAAGCCCTGGTTGAGCCCCTCGGGGCTGGAGTTCTTGCCCCATTCAAAGTCCTTGATGAGTTTGATCTTGCCGGCGAGCGCACGAAAGGCATCCTCCACTTTTTTTACATCGCCCGGCGCAGCATCATCCTTGAACTTAAACATCACGACATGACGCAATACCGGTGCGGTAGGTTTGACTTGGGCTGATGCCTGTGTGCCGGCCAACGTGGCGAGCAAGGCGGCGGCGAAAAACATAAGCGTTATTTTCTTCATCGTCGTTCGTATCAATAGCCCCACTTCTTCATGATCGCCAGATCTTCCTTCACCGAGTCGAGGGGTGTCTTGCCCTGGTAGGATTCCTGTTCAATAATAAACAGCGTCGTACCGCCCGACTTCCGTCCCAGGTCGATCACTTCCTTGGTGTTCACAATGCCCGCGCCCAAAATGGTGCTCTCATATTTTTCATGACCGCCAGAGGCCAGAATTTCATCCTTCACGTGCATGGATTCGAAACGGCCGGGATACTGGCGCACAATGTCGATCGCCTTCGCACCGCCGTTGTACAGGTTGCCAATGTCCAGCTGTTGCATCACCAGCTTGGGATCCGTACTTTGGAGAATGACGTCATACATGGTCTTGCCGTCCATCTTCACACTAAACTCAAAGTCGTGGTTGTGATAACCGAACTTCATGCCCGACTTCTGACAAAGCTCACCCGATTTGTTGAACACATCCATAAAATGCTTCAGATCCTCTGCCGATTGGCGAAGGCCTTCTTCCAGCGAGGGGCTGATCACATATTTTTGTCCCACGGTGGCGGCATCTTCCACGGTGTACTTCCACGCATCCGTGAAATCTTTTTTCGCATCGTCCCAGTGTTTTTTACCCATCACGGTGTGGCCGCTGGGCATTTTAAGACCCAGGTCGTCGAGCACTTTCTTGAAGTCCTTTGCCGAATGTCCGTAGAATTTGCGCTCCACGTAGTTGGCGTGTTCCACATACTTGTATCCATAGGAAGCCAGTTGTTTCAATGTGCCCAGCGGGTCGGCCTTCATCTGGTCGCGTATAGAATAGAGTTGAACGCCCGTCATCTCCACTTTGGCCTTGGCCAACAGGGTCTGCGAGAGCAGCGAGGTGCCGGCAAGGGCCAGCGCTCCTTTTTTAAGAAAATCTCTGCGTGAGGTTTGCATAGTAATATTTTGGGTTTTGATCGTTGTGAAAGATAAGTTTTTTCTTCTTACGAATGGAGAAAATAGGATGAGTGGCCACAAAAGTTAAGACATAACATCGCCGCAAGAAAGGTCGCTGGCCGGGAAGGAATAAAGCGCTATTTTTTCACCGCAATAATAATCCCCGTGGACCAAACCTGTTTCGTCAGGAAAAGATCCTGCAGTGCCTCCAGCGAAGCAATCAGCTTGGTCACTTTTTCGTGATGCCCCTCCGGCCAATTCGGCTGTCGCAACATATCGTCGATGATGTAAAAACCACCCTTGTTCAACATGGCCAGGGTCTCGTCCAGCATCAGGTACTTGCCATGCCACGTATCGGCAAAAATGAAATCAAACCGCAGACGGCTGTTGGCATCAATCCATTCGCCTCCATCAGCCGTCACCAGCGAAAGGCGCTTGTCGTCGCCGAGGAATTTTTCAGCAATAGCAATATACTTCGGATCATAGTCCACCGAGATCAGGGTGGCGTCCCGATCCATGCCGTTCAACAGCCACGAAGTAGAGAGTCCCGTGCCCGTACCCATCTCCAAAAATTTCCCACCGGGCTTCGACGCCGCCAGTGTCCCCAAAAGCGAGCCCGTAAGCAAATCGGAAGCCATCGTAAATCCCGATGCCTTGGTGGCTTCTTCAATCTGCGAATAAGCCTTCGGAAGAGGTTGCGAAAAAGATGTATTCACACGAACGTACGTTTAGTTTGACGATAAGGAATGTCTGCAAGTGAAGGTGCTGTTTCTCCCAACGATTTCCAAGACCACCCAAAAAATTTCCCCACAACAACCGCCCTTGTTGGTGTTCTTCACCAACAAGCGTCGCGGGGGATCAACGATAAGGTATCCCCCTTTTAATTCGACCTCCCTCGTCGGTATCCTCATCGATAAACATCTCACCGGCCAACGGCATGGATATATACAAATCCAAACAAAACTCAATTCTTCGAATAATTAAACATCCAATTCATCCCAAACTTATCCGTCAGCTCCCCATACAAACTCCCCCAAAACGATTGATGCAACGGCGTCCTCACCTTACCCCCGTTGCTTAGCTTGTCAAAAAAAGCATTGATCTCATCATCACTCCCACAATTCAAACACAGCGTCACCACGTTGCCATTCACCAACCCGGCTCCCATCATGTCGGAGCCCATCAACACAATACTGTCGTGCGTGAGCATTCCGTGTAATATCTTGGCCCCTTCCTCCGAAGGCATTTGCGCCGCCATGGGCGATTCGGAGACCTTCTGCAAGAGGAGGTCGCCACCGAGGCAATCATGATAAAACGTCATCGCTTCACGGCACCGGCCGTTGAAGTTGAGATAGGCATTGATCTGTGTTTTCATCGTAATAGGTTTATTTCTTTTGTAGCGCTTTCATTTTTTTCAGACAAGAGCATCGCGTTTGTCCATCACGGTCGAAAAGAAATTTTCGCTTTTAAATCTCTCTTCAACAATACAAACCTACCGCCCGGAAATCTTCCCTGCTTAGTGTGAAAGCGACAATCTGAAGGGTCTATTACGACAGCAGGATTGGGATGGAGATTTATTCACAGATCTTCCAAAAAAAATGTTTGCCAGCATCGCTCACGTGGACTCAAGATTTCTAAAGAGAAAAAAATGACAAGCCTCTGCCACTCACCATCCAAAAGGCGACCTGGCTAAACTTCTGCTCTCCAATTTTTTTTGCCAATCTCAGCTCCCAGCCCACTTTTTGTCAAAAAATGACTCCAAATAGTGTAAATACGACAATCTAAAGGGTTGATTGCGACAAGATGACATTTTACCTTTGGTTTAAGGATGAAGGATTATCCCCCAAAAACATTAAATGACAACCCCATGAAAAATGTATGGATCCTGGTTCCCGAAACCGCCGTTTCGGCCGCCATCGTAGACCCGCGTTACATGTTCACGGCCGTGAACGAGTTCATCAAAAGCTCCGGCCAACCACCGCTCTTCAACGTGCAACTGGTGGGCCTCACCAAAGAAGTGAAGCTCAGCGATGGCCTCATCTCCATCCACACCGACGCCACACTCAAGACCGCCAAGCAAGCCGACCTCATCATCGTGCCCGCCATCAGCGGAAACCTGGCCAACGCCATTAAACTGAACCAGGAATTTCTGCCGTGGATCACACAACAATATAAAAACGGTGCCGAAGTGGCCAGCCTCTGTCTGGGCGCCTTCCTCCTCGCCTCCACCGGGCTCCTCGATGGCAAGACCTGCTCAACCCATTGGCTATACGTCAACGAGTTCCGCGGGATGTTCCCCGAAGTAACCTTGGTCGATAACAAGATCATCACCGAACAAAACGGTCTCTATTCCAGCGGCGGCGCCAACTCCTATTGGAACCTCCTCCTCTACCTCGTCGAAAAATACACTAACCGCGAAATGGCCATCCTCGCCTCCAAATTCTTCGTGCTCGACATCAGCCGCGACAGCCAATCGCCCTTCAGCATCTTCAAAGGTCAAAAGATCCACGACGACCCCGAAATCGTCAAAGTGCAGGAATTCATCGAAGGCCACGTACCCGACAAGATCTCCATCGACCAGCTCTCCGAAGAATTTGGCATCGGCCGCCGGACGTTGGAGCGACGTTTCAAAAAAGCCACCAGCAACACCGTGGTGGAATACATCCAGCGGGTGAAGATCGAAGCTTCAAAAAAACAATTGGAGTCGGGAAGGAAAACGGTGAACGAGGTCATGTATGATGTGGGGTATACGGACTCGAAAGCGTTTCGCGATGTGTTTAAGAAAGTAGCGGGGCTGTCGCCGGTGGATTATCGGAATAAATTTAATAGAGAGGTAGTGTTGCCGAGGACGTAGTCAGGAGCCAGAATCCAGGAGCCAGGAGCCAGAATCTTTCAGGAGTTAGAAATCAGGAGATGGGGGCTTGGGTTCAGCAGTTAGTTAGCTTTTTATTGTCAATTAAAATTCAGGCATCATGAGCAGGACGATGAAAACTGGGATTAAGACCGCCGATGAGTATTTGGATGGGTTGCCGGAGAATGTTCAGGTGACGTTGGAGAAGCTTCGGCGGTCGATTCGGGCGGCGGCGCCGAAGGCGGAGGAGATCATTCGGTATGGGATTGTGGTGTATCGGCAAGTGGATTGGCTCGTTGGGTTTGGGGCGTTTAAGAATCATTGTGGGTTTTATGTGATGAGTAATTCTGTTTTGAAGCGCTTTGAAAAGGAAATAGCAGGATACGAGACGGCGACGGGGACCATACGTTTTCCGTTGGACAAAGTGCTTCCTGCGGCGTTGGTGAAAAGCATTGTGAAGGCCCGGATGGAGGAGAATGAGGCGACAAGGGCTTTGAAGGAGGCAAAGGCTAGTGCGAAAAAACTGGCAGCGAAAAAAAATGGTCTTTCAGCGAGCAGGAATGGAGCAAAGACACAGAGATAAAAACGGTTAAGGGGCCTCCAATTAAGATTGGTTTTTCATGGCCAGCACGTAGGCTTCTTTGTAGTGTTTGATCAGGTTGGTCCAGTCAAAGATCGAGGAATTGTTTTCTACGTTGTTGCGCTGCATGATCCGTTCGCGCATGGATTGCATCAGGAAGCCGTACATCACATCGGTCAGTTGACCGGCCGACCAATCGAAGGTTCGCTTGCCGCGTTCGATCACAAACAATCCGTATTTCTCTGGTTCTTCAATGTGGTGTAGAATATAATCGCCAAAACCGGAAAGGTCGCTGGTCACCGAAGGTATTCCGCTGGCCATGCATTCCAGGGGCGTGTAGCCCCAAGGTTCATAGTAGCTTGGGAAAATTCCAAGGTGACATCCCCGGACGAACTGGTTGTAGTCCATTCCAAAGAGCGGGCTGCTCACGTTGATGAAATCGGGATGATAGACGACCTTCACCGGGTCGTCGGCGTTGTTCAAGAGTTTTTTTGCCTGAAGCGCTTGCAGCACTTCATCCTGGTCTTCATTGATCAGCCGGTGGGTGACCACCAGCGGATTCTTTTTTGTTTTCCAGGCCTGCAGCGTACGCCGGTAGCGGAGCTTCCAATATTCATCCACAAACGTATTCAGGTCGGGAAGATGGTTGTCCTCTTGTACGGTGCTTTGATAGAACAACCGCTTGCCTACTTGTTGCTGGATGGCCGCCGTGGTCTGGAAAATTTCCTGCATCATGGCTTTTGATTGCAGCACCTCGGGACGGATGTTGCTGAAGTCACGACGCGTGACAAAGAACATGACCACCGTAATGTCTGACTTCTCTTTTTTCAGACGGGCATTCAAACGTTGCAAGGCCTCGATGGTGAGATCGAACCCTTTGTTCTTGTACTCATACCGGCCCGATGTAAAAAAGTAGAGCGTTTTGTCGAGGTCGAAGGAATAGGATTGGAAGAAGTGGGCCATCACAAAACGATGGATCTCCTCCTTGTTCATGACGTGCTGGTTTTGAAATTCATGCAACGCTTCGAAACGCTCGATGTTGAGGCCGTTGGGCACCACCACCTCCGGTTTCCGGTGCAACAGGTGCCGGCATTCGCGGGCCGTTACTTCGCTCACCGTGCTGAGCACATCGGCTTGTTGCGCGCAGCTCACTTCGATCTTGGCCTCCGTTTCGATGCCAAAGCGTTTCGCTTCTTCCTCCCATTTAAAAAATGGCAAGTGCGCATAGAACAAGGGCGAGTTAATGGCCAGGTGCCGGCCCAACTGTGTGGCGTGCGTGGTGAAGATCGTCTTGATGGGCATGCGCTCCTTCTTGATGTCGAGGATGGGCAGACCCGCCATCCATTCGTGAAAGTGCGCGATGATGGGGTGCTCGGGATCGACAAGTTTCACCAACTCATCAAAAAAGAGCTTCACCAGGTAGCCGAACAAGATCACCTGGTTGATCAACGCGTTGTCGGGTGGCGTGCTGATGCCGTGGTTTTTCCAAAGCAGGTATTTCACCACGTTGAGCGATTTATCCTGCACGGCATTGGGATTGAGCAACACCACCCGGGGCTTACCCGTCACGAGCCATTCGGCATAGAGCACGTCGAATCCTTTTTTTCGCAGAATGGCCGCGGCCTGTCCAAATACATCCTGTGAATCGTCGAGTGGCTCTAACTCTGCCTGAATATTTTTGTTTACATAAGGACCGACCATACAATACGGGCCGTTGGCATGCTTCACCATGGCGGGCGCCTTCGAGCGGATAACGGTGTAGATCCCTCCCACCTGGTTGCAGACCTCCCACGACACTTCTGCGATACAGGCAGCGGGAAAATGGTTGGCTAATGTTGTAGAACGTTTTGACATTTTTAAGGTCAGTATGGCCGATTTGCCGCGATTAAAGCTATTAATTAAATGTCAAAATTTCCGAAAATAGCAGTATCATTTATATGGTTAGCATTTTGATAAGCAAACGCGGAGACCTACGATTATGAACTTCGAAAAATTTACCATAAAGTCCCAGGAGGCCCTGCAAAAGTCGGCAGAGATCGCCATGGCCAAACAGCAACAGGCCATCGAACCTGGGCACATTCTGAAAGCTATCCTGGAAACGGACGAAAACGTTTCCAATTATCTCTTTAAAAAACTAAACGTTAGCGAAACCATCCTGCACAACAAACTGGAGGACCTGTTGAATTCATACCCCCATGTTCAGGGGCAGCAACCCTATTTGTCTTCGGCCAGCAACACGGTGTTGCAAAATGCCGAAAAGGAGCTGCGCGAGTTCAAGGATGAATTTATCGCCGTGGAGCACCTGTTGCTCGCTTTGCTGGGGTCTAAGGACAAAGTTTCGTCCGTGCTGAAAGATGCCGGATTGGAACGGTCGTCGTTGATCAAGGCCATCAAAGAACTGCGCGGTGGCGCCAGTGTGACCGACCAAAATGCGGAAGCAAAATACAAATCGCTGGAACGCTACTCCAAAAACCTGAACGACCTGGCCAAACGAGGCAAGATCGACCCGGTGATTGGCCGCGACGAAGAGATCCGCCGTGTGTTGCAGATCCTTTCCCGGCGCACAAAGAACAACCCCATCCTGCTGGGCGAACCCGGCGTGGGCAAAACCGCCATCGTGGAAGGCATGGCCCAACGCATTGTAGACGGTGACGTCCCCGAAAACCTGAAAGACAAGATCCTCGTGTCGCTCGACATGGGCTTGCTGGTGGCGGGTGCAAAATACAAAGGCGAGTTTGAAGAACGCCTCAAGGCCGTGATCAAGGAAGTGACCGATGCCAACGGCCAGATCATTTTGTTCATCGACGAGATCCACACCCTCATCGGTGCGGGCGGTGGCGAAGGCGCCATGGATGCGGCCAACCTGCTCAAACCCGCATTGGCCCGCGGCGAACTCCATGCGATCGGCGCCACGACGTTAAAAGAGTATCAAAAATATATCGAAAAAGATAAGGCGCTGGAACGCCGCTTCCAATCGGTGATGGTAGACGAGCCCTCCGTGGAAGACTCTATCTCCATCCTGCGCGGCATCAAGGATAAATACGAGCTTCACCACGGCGTGCGCATCAAAGACGACGCCGTCATCGCCGCGGTGGAACTGTCCAGCCGCTACATCAGCGACCGCTTCCTTCCCGACAAGGCCATCGACTTGATGGACGAAGCCGCATCGAAGCTACGCCTGGAAATGGATTCCCTTCCGGAAGAACTCGACGAACTCAATCGCAAGATCATGCAATTGGAAATCGAGCGTGAGGCCATCCGCCGTGAAAGAGATAAGGAAAAGGAACACTTGCTGAGCAAGGAAATTGCCGAGCTGTCGGAACAACGCAATTCGCTAAAAGCCCGGTGGGAAAGCGAAAAGCAAGTGGTACACGGCATCCAAAAGGAAAAAGAAAGTATAGACAAGCTGAAATTCGAGGCCGAACATGCCGAGAAAGCCGGCGACTATGGCAAGGTGGCCGAGATTCGCTATGGCAAGATCACGGAAGCCGAAAAGCGCCTGGTCGAAGCCGAAGAAAAGATGAAGGCCATGCAGGGTGAAAAAAACCTGCTGAAAGAAGAAGTCGACAGCGAAGACATTGCCGAGGTGGTGGCAAAATGGACGGGCATCCCCGTCTCGAAAATGCTGCAAAGCGAGCGCGAAAAATTGCTGCACCTCGAAGACGAGTTGAGCAAACGGGTGGCCGGTCAGGAAGAAGCCATTACGGCCCTCAGCGACGCCGTGCGCAGAAGCCGCGCCGGTTTGCAAGATCCCAAGCGCCCCATCGGTTCGTTCATCTTCATGGGAACCACCGGTGTAGGCAAAACCGAATTGTCGAAAGCGCTGGCCGACTATTTGTTCAACGACGACAGCGCCATGGTGCGCATCGACATGAGCGAATACCAGGAACGCCACAGCGTGAGCCGTCTCATTGGCGCGCCTCCCGGCTACGTGGGCTATGATGAAGGTGGACAACTGACAGAGGCCGTTCGCAGAAAGCCGTATTCGGTGATCTTGCTGGACGAAATTGAAAAAGCACATCCCGATGTGTTCAACATCCTGCTGCAGGTTTTGGATGAAGGACGGTTAACCGACAACAAAGGTCGCGTGGCCAACTTCAAAAACACGATCATCATCATGACTACAAACATCGGCTCGCAGCTGATCCAGGAAAACTTTGAAAAGATTACGCCCGAAAATTATTTCGACGTGCTCGAAGATACAAAAGACGAAGTGCTGGCGTTATTGCGGAAGTCTGTGCGCCCCGAGTTCGTGAACCGGATCGACGAGATCATCATGTTCCGGCCACTCAGTCAGAAAGATATTCGCAAGATCGTCGACATCCAGGTGGGATTGATCGTTAAACGCCTGGAAGAAGCCGGCGTGAAAATAGAGATTTCAGACAGCGCCCGCGACCGGATGGCCAAGTTGGGCTACGACCCGCAATTTGGGGCACGGCCGCTAAAACGGGTGATGCAGCGTGAAATCCTGAATGAACTGTCCAAACAAATCCTGGCGGGCAAGGTTCAGAAAGACTCGGTCATTTTTATTGACCTGAAAAACGAAACAGATTTCGTTTTTGAGAACCTTGAGGCCGCCGAAGTTGTTAAGTAATTGGTTTAAGGATTGGTGATTCCCTTCCCGGCTTCGGTCGGGATGCGGATGTGTTGGTTGAGGGGTTTGGTTTGAAGCCCCGGGGTGGTTCCCGGGGTTTTTTCTTTTTTCCCAACAACGTCTTCCGTGACTGACTGGATACATGCGTTCTCACTCTATTCTTCCCTAACCACCCGCCGAAAAATTACATTATCTTCTGACAGACAACAACGGATTCAATCGTTGTAATCGCCGTCGAGCGGATCAAATGCCAGAAATAGATCAGATTTTTTATTAGGAATTCCTTATTAAGATTTCAAATCACAAAAAGAATTCGTTTTTTTGATCGTTGGCAATTCGCCGCCGCGATAGGCATTAGGATAAAATTTTAATCGGCGTTGCCAAACCTAGGTTCAATTTCAGTTTGTTACCAATCAGTTTATTTTGTCCACAATACAATATCCTTTTATGAAAATTAATTTCAGCATTGTAAAATTGACCTTTTTGTGCTCGTTTCTTTGGGCCTCAAATCTCCAGGCTCAACCCTACAGAAGTGCCCTACCCTCTCCCGGTGGCAGTGGTGACAGCGGCAACGGTGACTATGGCATCCTTCACTATCCCGCAACAGGTCAAGCCACCATCGGTGCAGAAGCACAAAGCGATAACTACGCTAATCTCAATCTCGCCAGTTTCTATGGTGGCATCCGTCGCATCTGGCAGTGGTCCAAGCGTCCATCCTCAGACAATCACTTCCTCCGGCTCTACTATTATGGTGGAACAGGCTGGACCGGTCCATTCATAAGTGTTAATCCCACCACCAGCAGCACAGAATTCAGAGGTCAGACAAGCTCGATCGGCGACGGCATTGTTAAGATAGCCAGCACCAACTCCAACACCTATCTGCAGATTGGCCTCAATACTGAGTATGCCTTTTTGCAAAGTCACGTCGGAAGGCCCCTACGAATCAACGAATTGGGAAACAACGTCGTGTTGAACCTGACCGGCGGTTCAGTAGGCATTGGCACCGAAACCCTTGACGCAAAGCTCACCGTGAATGGAGACGTCCATGCAAAAGAAGTTAGGGTCAATTTGAATTCCCCAGGACCGGACTACGTGTTCGAAGAAAATTATGCCTTGCCGTCACTAGGTGAAGTGGAGGCCTACATCACGGCCAACAAACACCTGGCCGAGGTCCCCTCCGCAGAACAAATGAAACAAAATGGCCTCAACGTGGGCGATATGAATCTTCTCCTGCTGAAAAAAATGGAAGAAATGACCCTTTACATGATCGAAATGAAAAAAGAGATCAAGGCTTTACAAGAAGAAAACGAGAAGCTCAAAGAAGCCCCTGTGGAGAAAGTTAATAGCGCACATCATTAATCATCCCCCGAATCGCCAAATCGATATCGAATGTAAATTGATGGACAGTAAAATGTCCTAGCGTTCCTTTCGCAAAAAGCTTACTGTTCAACAGCTCCTAGCGATCTTTCATCCCCATTCGCCATGCATCTGGCGTCGAAAGTGCCCCACTGCAATGTTATTGCAGTGGGGCACTTTATCGTTGTGTCTTATCCCAAAACTTATGAAACCTGCAACATCACGGCTTGCCTACCGGCAAACAAAAGCTAAACTATGGCTTCCCTTTTGTACCCTGGTTATGCTTGCTCTATGGAATCAATGTTCTAAAGACCATGAGGAAATCGCCCCGCTCAGCATCGCCTCGCTATCGCCCGCACAAGGACCGGCAGGAACCATGGTCACGATCACCGGGATCGGTTTCAGCACCACCACGACGGCCAACACCGTTACGTTCAACGGCGTGCCCGCTACGATCACACTAGCTACCGGGAATCAATTGATCGCCACCGTCCCGGCTTCAGCAACCACAGGCGTGGTAAAAATTTCCACGGGAGGAAAAGAGGTTAGCGGTCCCGTATTCACGGTCACGCAGCCTTCGTCGCTCACTGTCACGGGCATCAACCCTGCATCGGGCCCGACAGGCATTGATGTTACACTCACCGGCACAGGATTCAGCACAACCGCCGCGCAGAATAAGGTGAAGTTCAATGGTGCCACCGCCGTCGTAAAGAGTGCGACTGCTACGCAGCTAGTTGTCATGGTCCCCGCCAACGCCACAACGGGAACGGTAAGTGTTCAGGTTGCCGACAAAACCGTAACCGGATCGATGTTCACCGTGCTGTCCCCCACGGCCCCCACGCTTAGCAGTGTCGCACCCACCTCTGGAAAAGTTGGGGCAACTGTCACCCTATCCGGTACCGGCTTCAGCGCAACGTCCTCACAAAACATCGTCAAGTTCAATGGCACAACAGCCACCGTCACTAGTGCTGCGGCTACTTCACTGACGGTGACCGTTCCTCCCGGCGCAACCAGCGGCGATGTCACCGTGACGGTAAATGGAAAGACTCCCGCCGGTATTCACTTTGATGTCACGGCAACCTTAACAGTCATCTCCTACGATCCTGCCTCTGGAAATGCGGGCACCCCGGTTATCATCACCGGTTCAGGATTCGATAGCAACCCGTCGGTCAATGTTGTAAAATTTAATGGCGTCGCCGCGCAAGTCACGGAAGCTACGGCGACAACCCTCAAAGTGACGGTGCCTAACGGGGCCACTACCGGACCCATAACGGTGGGTATCGGTGCTGATGTTGCCGAGGGACCTGTGTTCACCGTCACGCCGCTTTCGACACTCACGGTCACCGTGTCCACTGTGCCGTTGGGTTCGGCTACGCTGAATTTGCCGAGAGGCCTTGCGATCGACGTGAGCGGCAACCTGCTTGTGGCTGACCAGGCCAACAACAGGATCATGAAACTCACCCCGTCGGGACTTTTGGTTTTTGCAGGAAGTGGCTCGCGCTCTCTGACCGGGCCGGTAGACGGACCGTTTGCTACCGCACAATTCAATTCGCCCTCAGGTATTTCCGTCGACGAAAATACGGGCGACGTGTATGTGGCCGACACTCAAAACAACGTGATCCGAAAAATAGCCGCCGGTGGCCCGGTCCTGATGGTGCAGACCTGGGCCGGAAACACGAACGGACAAGGCGATATCAGCGATGGTCATGGCGCCGGACCTTTCGGTGTGGGAGCGGGATTCTTTTACCCCACGGGCATCGTAAAATCAAAAAACAGCGCCACCTGGTTTATCACCGACTATTGGTCACACATCATCCGCAAAATGGATGCTTCGGCAAACGTCACCACCTTCGCCGGGTTGGCGCTCAATTCCGGCTCCGACGATGGAAAGGGCAAGGACGCCAGGTTCTTCAACCCCGGAGGCATCACCATCGATGAAAACGACAATGTCTATATAGGCGACTGCGTCAATGGCTCGATCCGGAAAATAGATGCCGCCGGCAACGTGACAACCCTGGCAAAAAATCTGGGACAGATCTACGGACTGGTTTGGGATGGAAAAGGAAGTCTTTACGCCACCGACTACACGAAGCACAAAATTTATAAGGTCGATTCCTCCGGAACGGTCACGACCATCGCCGGCACCGGCACGGCCGGCTACCACGATGGTGGCGCCTCCACGGCTCAATTTAATTTCCCCTTTGGACTGGCTATGGATTCCGATGGCAATTTGTACGTCGGCGATGAACATAATAATCTCATCCGAAAAATCACCTTCAACTAGGGGAGCAACCGGTTTGTCCTTAAAATAAGGAGGTATCGGTTGGCCCGATACCTCCTTATTTTTTCTACTCCTTCCGGCATTTTTTAAACCACATACGAAAAAATTCGTAAAACACTTTGAGATCATCTGACAGATCGCTAAGATTGTATTACGAACATATTCGTATTTATGAGTGCACTCACCCCAAAACCAACGGAAAAAGAGCTTGAAATCCTGCAAATCGTGTGGGAAAAGGAGGCTGTTTCCGTAAAAGATGTTCACGAAGCCCTGGGTGGCGACGTGGCAAACGGCTACACCACCATCCTGAAACTGATGCAGATCATGCACGAAAAAGGGCTGGTGACACGCCAAAAAAGCGGCAAGCTTCATCTTTATACCGCCGTGCCTTCTTTGGAAAACACGCGCCAGCAAATGCTCGACAAGATGATCAGTACGGTATTCCAGGGTTCGGCTGCTCAGTTGGTATTGAGCGCCCTGGGCTCCAATAAATCATCCAAAGAAGAGCTGCAAGAGATCAAAAAATACCTGGAAAAACTGGAAGGAGGCGCATCATGAACACGCTTTTACATTTCTTCGACGGCGCCTGGGCGCAAGCCCTGGGTTTCACAGTGATCCACTCGCTGTGGCAGGCTTTGCTGATCGGCATGCTGGTGGTGGGCGTCTTGCGTTGCGTACCCTCGCGACGGTCTGGTCTGCGCTATGCCCTTGCCGGCGCGGGATTGTTGCTGATCTTTTTGGCTTCGGCCTCCACCTTTCTGTGGTTGTTGCCTTCGGGCGGATCGCAGATCAAGGATGCCGCCATCTCCTTCACTGGTGGGATGGACCTTTCATCGACCTCTCCCGAAGCGCTCTCGCTTCGCCAACTGCTGACGCGGGCCTACGATTTTCTTCATGGCATTGTTCCCTTTGTTGTGTTGGCCTGGTCGCTGGGCACCGCCCTTTTTATACTTCGCCTTTTCGGCGGCTGGTGGTACACCACCAAACTAAAACAACAGGCCGTGTTGTTGGATACGCCCTGGACGGAACGCATGGAAACGCTGCTCCGCCAGTTCAATATCGATCGCGCCGTTCGGCTTGCCGAATCGGCGATGGTGCAGGCGCCGGTGGTGATCGGCTATCTCAAACCCATCATCTTGTTGCCCGTCGGCATGTGCGCCGGTCTTTCCACAACGCAGTTGGAAAGTATTCTCATACACGAACTCATTCACATCCGCCGTCACGATTACCTCGTCAACCTGTTGCAGTCGGTCGTGGAAGCTTTGTTCTTTTTCAATCCTTTTGTATGGATGATCTCGGGCATCCTGCGCCAGGAACGCGAACATTGCTGCGACGACGCGGTCGTGCTTCACCAAGGAAATGCTTTAGCGTATGCGCATGCGCTGGCCACCCTGGAAGAAGTGCGGCTCAGCAAAGCCGGTGTGGCACTTTCGCTGGCGGAAAATAAAAATCAATTGTTGAACCGAATCAAACGCCTTATGGAAAAGTCTGTAAAAAATTATTCGCCCCGCGAGCGCATCATCCCCGTGTTGCTGCTGGTCGTGGGACTGATGTGTGCATCGTGGCTCACCGTGCAATCGCGAAATACAAATCCTGCATCCCAGGCCAACCCGGATAACCAGGAAAAACCCGTGGCCGCCGACACCACGAAAAAGAACAAGTCGGCGAAATACGAAATGCGAAAGATCACCACCACGAACGAAGACGGCAAGCCGGGTGAAGTGAAGGTGATCGAAACCTACGACGGCGACGAAGACATGCGCGAGATCATGCACCGCGACATGGACATGGACTTCGATCATGACTTCGACGTGGACATTGACATGCCCGATTTTGATTTCGAGATACCACCGATCCCTCCCATTCCAGCTTTTGATTTCAATGTCGAGCCCGTTGAACCCGTCGAACCTGTTGGTCCAGTAGAGATCCATATCCCTGACCTGGACATTCAGTTCAAATTCGACGGCATCTCAACAAATATTCAGGAAAACGCAGCCTTTTCTCAGCAAATAGAAGCCTTCGCCGAACGGCAAGCGGAGATGGCTGAGCGCCACGCTGAAATGGCTCAGGCACAAGCCGAGCGTCATGCCGAAAGAGCGAGGGAAATGGCGGAGAGAAGCGCCCAAATAGCCGCTTTCCAAGGAGACAAGGCCCGTGCCCATGAACAAAGCTGGAAAGGCTTCGAAGAAAAGATGAAGAAGTTCGAAAGCGACATGACAGAATGGGAAGCTGTGAACGCTCCAAAAATGAAAGCGATGGAGGACCAGGCGAAGGCCATGGAGAAAAAAATGCATGGTCTTGACAAAGAACTGAAAAGCCAGCTAGTTAAAGATGGCTACCTCGCAGAAGGCGAAAAGCTGACCAGCATTCAAATTACCGACGATGATCGTTTCCTATTCAATGGGAAAGAGATCAAGGCCTCCGATCGCGAAAAATATAAAGCCATTTTTACAAAGCACAGCATTGGTCATATCGACAGAAAAAAAGAAACCGCAGAAATGCTGGGGAAGGACAATTAAAAACTGCGTTTTATTTATAAATTAAAAAGAGGCTACCTGATTTTCTCAGGCAGCCTCTTTTTTTTTTCGATTTTCAGATGCGTTCCACACCCAGTCCCGGTTTGTCCGAGCACGACATGTAGCCGTCTTTCAAAATGAATCCTCCTTTCACCACATCGCGGGCCAGGTCGAGGCTGCCGTCGAGGTCGATGTATTTGGTGTTGGTGCAGGCAAAGGCCGTGTGCAAAGCAGCCGTGATGCTCACGATGCTTTCGTCGTTGCAGCCCCAGAAGAGGTCAACGTCTTCGTGCAGGGCGATGTCGGCAATCTTGAGTGCCTGGCTCACGCCGCCGCACTTCATCAGTTTGATGTTGAATATTTTGGCAGCCTTCGGTGGCTTCAGCAGTTCGATGGCATCGACGGGGGTGATCAGGGACTCGTCGGCGGCAACTTTTTCGCGCACTTCCGGGGGGAGGCTTTTCATTTCGGAGATGGCTTTTGCGGGGAGCGGTTGCTCGATCAATTCCACATCCAGGTCGTAGGTACGTCCATAAAACTGAATGGTTTGTTCCACCGTGTAGCCCTGGTTGGCATCGATGCGGATAACAATGTTGGGGCCGAATTTTTCGCGCAGCTTCATGATGCGCTCCACGTCTTCCATAAGATCGCGGCCCAACTTTACTTTCAATACTCTGAATCCGCGTTTGATATAATCTTCCGCTTCCTTCAACGTCTCCTCCACGTTCTTAATGCCGATGGTATTCGATGTAGGAAGTTTCTTGATCTTTTGCCCTAAAAATTTAACCAGGGGAACGTCCAGGAATTTTGTGAACACGTCATACAGGGCAATATCCAACGCCGCGCGCGCCGATGGATTTTCGGGAAAGCGCTTCCACACATCGAAGGTCAGTTGGTTGAATTCGCGGATGTCGCGGCCGATGAGGAATTCGATGTTGTTTTCCTGCAGGGCATCCAGGCATTGGTCGAGGGTTTCGCCCACCACGTATTCGCTGGGGTTGCCGGCGCCGATGCCGGTGAGGCCATTGTCGAGCGTGATTTCTACAAAGGCGTTCTTTACTTCATCTACGGTCTTGAACGCGATGGTATAGGGCTTGGTGTTGCCCAGGTCGACGCTCCATACTTTAATGTCCTTTATTTTCATTTTGAGGTTCTCTGCTTAACAGCTTCGGTTTAGGTTGGTTAATGAGTCTTTGCTATGCCGGATCGGTGTCGTCGATCACTTGAATACTGAACGAACTTACGCGTGCGCCACGCTCTTTTTGATCATCGCTTCAAAAATGGGAACGAGGCTATCCAGCCCATCCTCCAAAGGCAACACCGCAGATATGCCCAGTTCGGTTTGATATTGCGCAGCAGCGGAACGGGCGTCTTGTTCGGTCATCTTCGCCGTGTTGAGCGTGATGGCCACGGTGGGAGCCCCATAAATTTTTATGAGCGCCACTTCATCTTTCACGGTAGGCAAATAGGCCGGGTAATATTCCATGTCTTTGTATTGTTTGCGCGCTGGATTGTGCTGCAGCACGACCGCATCGGCATCGGCCGAAACGATCCATTCCGCGCCGGCGGGGCCGCTGGGGTTGCGCAGGGCCGATTGTCCTTCGATAAAAATAATATCGGGTTTCGCTTCGTGGTAGCACGTCACGACGGCGTGCTCCATTTCACCGGAAATGAAATCGTTGAGGGTCGAGTCGAACACAAATCCATATTTGGCGCCTTGCATCCAGCCGGTTTGACCGGTGTAGATCATCTCGGCTTTGAAGCCTGCCTTGCGCATGGCTTCCACCAGGAACCGCGTGGTGGTGCGTTTGCCCAAGGCACAATCCGTTCCCAACACGGCGATCTTGGGACATTTCACCTCCTTGATCTTGCCCGACCAGAAGTGCAGATCTTTAAATTTTTTCGGTTTGCGTACGTCGATGATCTCCAACCCTTTTTGCTGGGCCAAGGCGGCCAGTTCGGGGATGTCAGACACATATTCATGGAGGCCGTTCACCAGGTGAAAGCCATGCTGTAAAGCGTCTTTCAATTCGGCCCGAAGCGATTCGGGGATCACGCCGCCTTTGGTGGCAACGCCCACGATGCAATAGGCCGCCTTTTGTCCTGATTTCAAAAAGTCTTCCAGGGTCGCATAAATGGGAATGTTTCGCTTCTTGCCATCGAGCACCTCACCGGCGTCTTTGCCAGCGCTTTTTGAGTCGATAAAACCCACAATGTTGAAGCGGTCGGTGCCGCGGATCAAGCCGTGTGCGGTTTTGGCATTGCTGCTGGCGAGGTATCCCCCGGTGATGACGATTGCGTTGCTTTTCTCCATGCGTTCTATTTTGAAGGTCGAAAATTTCGACTAATAAAGTGAGTTTTCAAAAGAAGGCGACGCTCAAAATAATGCCTGATCAACAGCATGAGGCCCGATTTTTGAGTAAATTTGGTTAAACCTCAACGGCCATGAAAACCATTCTATCCCTGGTTGTTTTCACCCTCCTGTACTGCCAAGCCAACAGCCAGTCCATTGTGGGCAAATGGCAGTTGGTCAAGCAAAGCAACTGCGTGGAAGAGGATTTGCCGCCCCAGGACGCTGAAACCGCAGCCCTGGTGGAAGACATGAAAGGCATGGCCGGCTCCATACCCCAGGTGATCGAATTCAAAGACAACAACACCGGCCAGGAAAGCTCCAAGATCGTGAGCCACAAAAAGGCCTACAACTCCAAGTCTTTTCTTTATAAATACAGTGGCGAAAGCCTCTACATCCTCGACAAAAAATCGCATACCATCATCGAAGGTTTTTCCGTGGAAAAGATCGATGGCGACTCCCTGATCATCACGAACAGTTCCCGGGTGTGCGAAACGAAGGTGTTTGTGAAGCTCAAATGACCCCCGGCCCCCTTTTTCCAGCCTGAAAAGTTCGCTTCTTTCCCTACCTTTGCCCCATGGTAGAGACGGCAAAGCGCGATATCCGGAAGCTAAAGCTCGATGAGCTGAAGGAATTCTTTGTGCAGCATGGGGAAAAGCCCTTCCGGGCCCAGCAGGTCTATGAGTGGCTCTGGAACAAATCGGCCAAGGATTTCGACCAGATGAGCAACCTTTCGATAGGGCTGCGCGACATGCTGAAAACGCATTTTACCATCAATCACATCAAAGTTGACCACATGCAGCGCAGTGCCGACGGCACCATCAAGAACGCCGTGACGCTGTTCGATGGCATGGTGGTGGAATCGGTGCTCATTCCCACCGAAAAGCGCATCACGGCCTGTGTTTCCTCCCAGGTGGGTTGCAGCCTGGCTTGCAAGTTTTGCGCTACGGCTCGCCTGAAACGCCAGCGCAACCTCAGCCCCGACGAGATCTACGACCAGGTGGTGGCCATCCGCGAGCAGGCCGAGTTGTTCTTCAACCGTCCCCTCACCAACATCGTCTTCATGGGCATGGGCGAACCCCTTTTGAACTACGCCAACGTGATGACGGCCATCGACAAGATCACCGCCCAAAAAGGACTGGCCATGGCCTCCAAGCGCATCACCGTGTCGACGGTGGGCATCGCCAAAATGATCATCAAAATGGCCGACGACAAGGTGAAGTTCAACCTCGCCGTGTCGCTACACGCCGCGCTGGACAAGACCCGCTCGTCGATCATGCCCATCAACGACACCAACCCCCTGGAAGAGCTGGGCGACGCCCTGCGTTATTGGTATGACAAGACCAAGCGCAAAGTGACCTATGAGTACGTGGTCTGGAAAGGCATCAACGACACCGAAGAGCATGCCCGGGCGCTACTGAAATTCTGCAAGATCATCCCCTCGAAAGTAAACCTCATCGAATATAACCCCATCGATGACGGTGAATTTCAACAGGCTTCCGAGGAAGCCCTGAATATGTATATGGACCTGTTGGAACGGAACGGCATCACTACCCGCATCCGTAAAAGCCGCGGCAAAGACATCGATGCCGCGTGTGGGCAACTGGCCAATAAAACTTAATTTGCCTTTCGTGCATCCTAACCCAAACAATGCTTCGGACAAGCACTTTTAATGGTCGTATGGAGAGTTGGCTAAAACTCGTTTTGATCACGGTCCTGCTGGCGGGCACCGCTGGTTCGGGATGGGCGCAGAAAAGAACGCGGGGCATCGTGGTGGACTCGATGTCCATGTCGGCGATGCCGGGGGTACAGGTCATGATCAAGCGAACCAAACGGGGGACCATCACCGACGCTTCCGGCGTATTTGTGGTGAACACGTTGCCCACGGACACCCTGGTGCTCACCTCCCTGGGCTATCGCACGATCACACTGCCCCTGATCTTTGAAGAAGAGGACATCTTGATCCGCATGAGCGAGCGCGTGAAGATCCTCAAAGAGATCACCATCACCGGCGCGCGCATCGGCGAGAACGACATCATCCGGACCGAGCATACCAAGCCTAAGAAAATGACCGTGCACGATGCCTTCTCCAGTCCGTGGGAGTATTTTTCAAGAGACCAGAAGGAACGGCGCAAAGTGGTGAAGCTCATTAACGAGAACGACCGCATCAAGACCTACATCTCGATCGTGAACGACCAAACGCTGCGGGAAACCATCATGGAGGAGCTGGACATCACGGAAACCCAATACTACAGCACCCTGGCTCGCTTCAACCAGCAAAGCCGCGATGTGTTGTATTCGACCGATCCCGAGGAAATCATCATATCTTTGAAATCTTTCTTTGCCCGGACGTATCATTAGGGAAAGCCCCGTCGTATAGACCTATAAATCCCTGCTCATGAAAACTGCACCAGCCTGGGTGGACCGGACCCTGTATCCCTTTACCTCGCATTGGCTGAAGGTGGAGGAGAACGAACTCCACTATATCGATGAAGGCCAGGGCGAAGTGCTGCTCTTTGTCCATGGCACACCGGAATGGTCCTTCGGCTTTCGCGACCTGGTCAAGGCCTTACGGGACAGTTATCGATGCGTGGCGGTGGACCTGCTGGGCTTTGGGTTGTCGGACAAACCTCCCGGCGAATTCTATACCTGCGCAGCGCACAGCGGGCGGTTGGAGAAATTCATCCAACAATTGGCATTGAAAAACATCAACATCGTTGCCAATGATTTCGGGGGGAGCATCGCGATGAGCTATGCCTTGCAGCACCCGGAAAATGTGAACCGGATCGTGCTCTTCAACACCTGGATGCGCTCGTTGAAAGCAGAGCCGCACTATACACGGCCGGCGCGCGTGCTCCGTTCGATCGTTGGCAAATTTCTTTATCATACCTTGAACACGCCGGTAAACACCATCATGCCGGCGGCGTATGGCGACAAAAAGAAACTGACCAAAAAAGTGCATCAGCACTATAAAGACGCCTTGCCCAAAGGCGACCGTAAAGGGCCGTATGCATTCGCGTTAGAGATGAGTTATGCCCACGATTGGTGGCAACAGTTGTGGGACAACATGGACCGGTTTGATGCAAACCGTTTCCTCATCTTTTGGGGTCTTAAAGATTCCTTTGTTCCCCCTGCCGAACTGGCCCAATGGAAAACCAAGTTACCGGGCGCCACGTTCGTGGAGTTCGACGATGCCGGTCATTTTGTGCAGGAGGAAAAACCGCAGGAGATGGTGCGTGGGATCCGGGAATTTTTGGTGCGCTAGCGATTATTTTTTGCTGGCGTTGAAGAGTTTTTCTTTCTCTTCTTTTGTGAGGCTTTCATAGCCACCGTCGGAGATCTTGTCGAGAATGGCGTCGATCTCGGCTTGCGAGATAGCCGAAGCCTTATTCGGTTTTCTACCGGATGATGTCTCTTTGCGATAGGTCACTTTCACATTGCGGCGGGGTGCAAACAAATTTTTGATCCACTGCAGGAGAAAGGTGACCCAGCCTCCCAGGTTATTGCCGCGTTGCAGTTGTTTGATGTAGACGAAGCCCATCAGCGCCCCACCCAGGTGAGCGAGGTTACCGCCGATGTTTCCCTGTGAGATGCCGAGGAAAGAAGTGATGACAAAGAAGGCGGCGATGTATTTTATCCGAACCGGTCCGATGAGGATCAGAAAGAACGTATGATCCGGCAGCAGCGTCGCCGCGGCAACGACGATCGAGAAGACGGCAGCAGATGCACCCACCATTCCCGGAAAACTAAGCGAACGTTCGATGTAAAACGGAACGGTATTGAACATGAGCAGGTACACCAGCGCCCCCGCCAGTCCACCCAACACATACATCGACACCAGTTTATCGCTGCCGAGATATTCGGCGAAAAGACTGCCGAAAAAATAAAGGGCCAGCATGTTGTAAAGGATGTGCGTAATATCCCATTGGCTATGCGCAAACATGTAGGTGACCAGCGTCCAGGGGCGCGTCAGGAATTCACCAAATACGGGTGGTATGGAGAACTGGCGATACACCAGACTAGCGAACCACTCCGTGCCTGTCCAATCACTGATCAGGAACAGTACGCCCATCGTCAAAAAAATCACCACGTTGATGATGATCAACTGCACGTGTGCGTTGTTGTAGCGTTGAAAGGCGTGTTTAAAATCGTCGAACATATTCTCTACGCGGCGTCTACTAATTTCCTTGCTTTCGCCAGGCGGTGATGATGAAAAATCCAAAGACCACTCCACCCAGGTGGGCGAAGTGAGCGGTGTTGCCGCTCGGGTCCATCATAAAACTGAGCCCACCCAAAAGCAACACCAGGTATTTCGCTTTGATGGGGATGGGTGGGATGAGCAGTTGTATTTCCATATTTGGAAACAACATACCGAAGGCCGTCAGCAAACCGTAGATGGCACCGGATGCGCCTACCATAGTTCCAAAGCCTCCGACATGGAAAACCAGGTCTACAAAAATATTGAATAAGCCGGCACCGACCCCGGTAATCAGGTAAAAAATAGTGAATCGTTTGACTCCCCAGTAGCTTTCCAGTATCGGTCCCATAAACGCAAGGGTCAGCATATTGAAAAAAATGTGACTGATACCGCCATGCATAAACATATAGGTGAAAAGCTGGTAGGGTCGGAAACAACCTGCATGGGTGTTGTACAGCGAAAGATAGGCCGTAATGACATCGACAGGGCCCGAAAAGGTGCAACCGCTCACATCGACGAGTGGAGTCAGTTTGCCCGCCAGAAACGATCCTACAAAAACGAGGACGTTGATCATGATCAGATTTCGTACAACCGGAGTAAGTCTCAGCATAATAAAATGATTGGTCTTCGTCTGTATAGTCTACCGAAAGTAAGCTTCTATTTTATTCAACTCAAAAATAAAAAACGTAGGTTTTCCATCGGGAGCATAGTTTGGGGTGGAGCATACGAATAAATTGTCGATCAGGGCCTGCATTTCCTCGCGCGCCAGCACCTGTCCGGCTTTCAGGGCAGCGCGGCGGGCCAGGGCGCGGGCCAGGTTTTCCCGCAACGGCAGGGAAAGCTCGGCCTGGTTGATCTTGAACTGCTCGATGAGCCCCTCAAACAATTCCTTCTCCCGGCTGGCCGGAATATTACCGGGCACACCGTTTACCAGCAAGGTATTTTTGCCGAACACTTCGATCCGGAAGCCCAACGACTCAATTTCCTGTTGCATTTCCAGCACCAGCGCAAAGTCGGCCGCAGGAAACGTAATAGCCTGGGGGAAAAGGCTTTGCTGGCTTTGGGCCGATTTATTTTTTACCTGCGTCAAAAATTTCTCGTATAAGATCCGTTCATGTGCGGCCTGCTGGTCTACGATCATCATGCCCGATTTCACCTGTTTAACGATATAACGGTTGTGAAGTTGGAAACATGTTTTTTGTTCCAACGGCGCGTCGGCCTGTTGGTTTAGGGCGCTCTCGAAACGCAGGGTTTGCACGGGCGCGGTGTCCGGCGGCACATTCAGGCGTACGGGCGGCACCTCGCCTTCGTATAGCCGCTCCCAGTTTTCACGACTGCTGCGGGGCACGGCACTGAAGCGCTCTTCGAAATAGACTTCGCGAGTTTGGTTCGAGGCCTGCGACAGTTTGGAAATAATATTTACGTCGGCATCGAAATCGATGGCCGGTGTCAGGTTGTGGGCGCCCAACGCCTGGCGGACGGCCGACAGCACCACCGCATAGACGGCCCGTTCGTCGTCGAACTTGATCTCGGTCTTGGTGGGGTGCACGTTCACGTCGATGTGCTTTGGATCGATCTCGATGAAAAGCACGTAGAAGGGAAATGTATTTTCAGGCAACAAGCCTGCGTAGGCCCCCATGATGGCGTGATTCAGGTAGTTGCTCCGGATGAAGCGTTTGTTGACAAACAAAAATTGTTCGCCGCGTTTCTTCTTTGCCCCGTGGGGTTTGCCCAGGTAGCCGGTGATCTTCACCAGCGGTGTCTCCTCCTGGCAGGCCGCCAGTTGCTCCTGGTAGGACTTGCCAAAAATGTTGACGATGCGCTGGCTCAGCTTGGCCGGATGCAGGTCATACTCCAGGGTGTCGGTCTCGATCAACTGAAAGCCTACTTCGGGATGGGCCAGTGCCAGGCGCTGAAATTCATCGACGATGTGTTGGTATTCGTTGGCGTTCGACTTCAGGAAATTGCGTCGCGCCGGGATGTTGAAGAAAAGATTTTTCACGCTGATGCTGGTGCCCGCCTCGCAGGCTACCGGTTCCTGGCGTTTCACATCCGATCCCTCCACCACGACAAGCGTGCCCAGCTCCTGGTCGTGGGGACGCGTTTTCATTTCCATTTGCGACACGGCGGCCAGCGAGGCCAGGGCTTCGCCGCGGAAGCCCATGGTATGGAGGGTGAACAGATCTTCGGCGGAGCGGATCTTGGAGGTGGCGTGACGCTCCAGGCTCATGCGTGCGTCGGTCTCCGACATGCCCTTGCCATTGTCGATCACCTGCAGCAAGGTCTTGCCCGCTTCTTTGAGGATCAGTTTGATTTGGGTGGCATCGGCGTCGATAGAATTTTCCATCAGCTCTTTCACGGCCGAGGCAGGGCGCTGCACCACTTCACCGGCGGCGATCTGGTTGGCTATGGAGTCCGGTAAAAGCTGAATGATATCAGGCATGCAATGAATATACGCTTAACAGGTCACAAAAATGTGTCATTCGATCTGCATTCTAAAGACAATTCTGGAAGAACATTCCGTTCCATAGCCTTGTTTTTTATTTTATACGCTTCGGAATAAGGAAATAAGGACGCTGGTCGTTGATCCGTTAGCCGGGCTATAGCGCGAGTTACCTCCGTTGGCTTATCTTCAAAGGGCAATATGTTTAAATCCCCTTTCAATTCATTAATTTTATACTTTACACTTTGGAGGCTTCATTTTTTAAACTCTCAACATCAAACCGAATGCTACAAAAAGTTTTCCTGAGCTTTCTGATCCTGGGCGCTATGCTCACGGGGGCGTCTGCCCAATCGAAGAAGAACCACTGGGTCGACAGTGTGTTCCACACGCTGAGCGTGGAGGAGAAAATCGGGCAGTTGTTTATGGCCACGGTGCCACCCCACGCCACGAAGGACCAACTGCGCGAGGTAGAGGACAACATCCGTAACCACGACATCGGTGGCATCATCTTCCAACAGGAAACGCCCGTGCACCAGGCCCGGGCCACGAACGTCTTTCAGGCCGCCTCGCACTTGCCCCTATTCGTGGGCCAGGAGGCCGAATGGGGACTAGGACAGTCGGTGGACAGCACGCTAAGCTTCCCGCGACCGCTCATCATGGGGGCCATTCGCAACGACACGCTCGTGTACCAGGCCGGCAGGGAAGTGGCCAACCAGATGAAGATGCTGGGGGTGAACCTCAACTTCGGACCCACGGCCGACATCAACAACAACCCCCAGGACCCGATGATCAGCTACCGTTCTTTTGGTGAAAACAAAGTGAACGTCGCCGGCAAAGCCACGGCTTTTGTGCGGGGCATGCAAGACCATGGCGTGCTGGCTTGCGCCAAACACTTCACGGTGAAAGGCCTTACCGTGACAGACGTTCACAAAGATTTTCCGAGCATCAAGCCCACCCTTGATTCGGTGCGCTCCTATCCCTACATCAAGCTCTTTGAAAATAACCTGGCCGGCGTGATGCCCGCCGCCTCCACGTTCCCGCTTTTCTACGAAAGTAAAAACCTGATCAAAAAAAATGCCTTCGATGCCGCCACACTCTCGCTGTTCTTTACGGGCGAATGGCTGAAGGGGAAATTGAATTTTAGCGGTCTGGTGTTTGTCGATCTCCACCAGGTGAAAACGCTCACCGAAAAAGTGAGAAGTGGTGAAGCGGAGATGTTTGCCTTCCAGGCCGGCAACGATATCCTGATCGGCTCGCAAGAGATCGGCCCCGCGATCCGAAGAATAAAAAAATTACTGAAGTCGGGCGATGTGTATGAGACCCAACTCGACAACAGCGTGAAGAAGATCCTCGGTTTCAAATACGACGCAGGGTTGTCGAAACGCAAACCCGTGAACCTCGACAACCTCGTGGCCCGCCTCAACGGCCCGGCTCCACGCCTGATGACTCAGAAATTATATTCAGCAGCCGTGACCGTGGTGAGCAATGCGCAACGCACGTTGCCCATAAAAGTATTAGAGAACAAACACTTTGCCTTCATCTCCAGCCATGCGGCCACGCCCAACAAGGAGTTCGTGACCACGCTGAACAAATACGTGTATACCTCCTATTTCACGCTCGATGAAAAGAGCGACCTCATGGAGTTGTCCGATGGACTGCGCGGGCACGAGGTGATCATCGTCGGCATATTTCCACAGACGTCACCGGCGGTGATGGAGCGGCTGAATACCGTATTGAAACAAAGCACGGCGGAGATCATTTATTGTGACTTCGGCAACGAGAGTTTCCTGCGATCGGCCAGCACGTTGCCCACCGTGATCACGGCCTATACCAACACGCCGGAAACCCTCCGGGCCGTTCCGCAAATCATTTTTGGCGCCTTGCCTGCGCAGGGCGCATTGCCCATCGCGGCCACGCCCTTGCTCCCGGAAGGAAGGGGCCAGTCGTTTGACGCCATTAAACGTCTATCCTACTCCATTCCGGAAGACGCCGGCATGGAAAGTCGGTTGCTGCCCAAGATCGACAGCATTGTGAAAGAAGCCATCAAGATGGGCGCCACTCCCGGATGCCAGGTGCTGGTGGCCCGCGGCGGCAAGGTGATCTATGACAAGTCGTTTGGTGCGCTCACCTACGATAACACCTCACCTGTAACCAGCGAAACCATCTATGACCTGGCGTCGCTCACCAAAGTCTCGGCCACGTTGCAGGCAGTGATGTTCATGTACGAGAAGGGCATGATAGACATTCATAAAAAGATCTCTTATTATCTGCCGGAACTAAAGAATACCAATAAGAAAGACATCACCCTGCTGGAGATCCTGACACACCAGGCAGGCCTCGCTCCGTTTATACCGATGTGGAATGAGACCGTGAAAGACACCACGTTTCTCCCTCTATATTATAGCCGGAAAAGAGACGAGCACTATCCGCTCCAGGTTTCCGCCAATTTATTTGCCGCCCCGAATATCCGCGATTCCGTGTGGTCGTGGATCTCAAAATCGAAACTGGTGGACAGGCCTGCGCGTACGCCTTATGGCTACAAATACAGTGACCTGGGTTTTCTCATGTTGCAACGCCTGGCCGAGCGGATGTTGAACCAGCCGCTGGACGAATTTCTCCACCAGAATTTATATGAACCGCTGGGCGCCTATACCACGGGTTACCTGCCCCTGAGCCGCTTTCCGCTTCAAACCATTGCGCCCACCGAAGACGACAAGATCTATCGCAAGACGCGCATAGCCGGCACCGTCCACGATGAACGGGCGGCGATGATGGGGGGCGTGGCGGGCCACGCGGGCCTGTTCAGCAACGCCACCGACCTGGCCAAGCTGGGACAAATGTTGTTACAGATGGGCGAATATGGCGGCACCCGCTATTACCGGCGATCGACCGTTCAAACTTTTACCGCTAAGCAATTTGACAAAAGCCGCCGAGGTTTAGGATGGGATAAGCCCGTGCAAAGCGACTGGAACAGCCCCACTTCGCTAAAGGCCTCACCCCAAACCTTCGGGCATACCGGGTTTACGGGCACGTGCATGTGGGTGGACCCCGAGTTCGACCTGGTCTATGTTTTTCTTTCTAACCGGGTATATCCAGACCGGAACAATAAACTAAACAATGCCAATATACGTTCTCGCATTCAAGACGTGGTGTACGAATCCATTTTCAGCTACTGCGGCGATGTTCCGGAAGACGACACGGAGACCGACACATCGCTGGTGACCAGTCGCCGGTAGAGTTTGCAATAAACCAAGCAGGGGTTCGTCTCAAGGGATAAGGCACACGTCCACACTTTTAACAATTAAATAACACACCCACACGCCAGGGACCCGTTATTCCGGGTGCCCCCAACCTTAACGACACAACGAACCTAAACATGAATATTGGAATTGTCTGCTATCCCACCTTTGGCGGAAGCGGTGTAGTTGCCACCGAACTTGGAAAGGCACTGGCCCAAGAGGGTCATAAAGTTCACTTCATTACATATTCGCAACCTCCGCGATTGGATTTTCTGAATGAAAATCTCTTCTATCATGAGGTTGATTTTCATTCTTACCCCCTTTTTGATTTTCCCCCTTACGAACTGGCCCTGGCCAGCAAGATGGTGAGCGTGGTGAAGAACGAGAAGCTGGATTTGTTGCACGTACATTATGCCATCCCGCACGCTTCGGCTGCCTACATGGCCAAACAAATTTTGAAGACCCACGGCATCGTCATTCCAGTGGTCACTACGTTGCACGGCACCGACATCACCCTGGTGGGCAAAGATGCCTCCTACGAACCGGTGGTCACCTTCAGCATCAACGAGTCCGACGGCGTGACGGCCGTTTCGGAAGACCTGCGGCGGGAAACGTATCATTCGTTCAAGATCACCAACGACATCGAGGTGATCCCCAATTTTATTGACCTGGAGAAATTCAAAAAACAAAAGAAAGATCACTTCAAAAAAGCCATTTGCCCCAACGGCGAGGTGCTGGTGGTGCACACATCGAACTTCCGGAAAGTGAAGCGTGTGGGCGATGTGATCAATATATTTGCCAACATTCACGCCGAAATTCCTGCTAAATTGTTAATGATCGGAGATGGTCCAGAACGCAGCAAGGCCGAAGCCCAGTGCCGCGAGTTGGAGATCAGCCAGGATGTTCGCTTCCTGGGCAAGTTGGAGGCGGTGGAGGAAGTGCTCTCGGTAGCGGATCTTTTCCTGATGCCTTCTGAGAAAGAAAGCTTTGGGTTGGCCGCGTTGGAAGCCATGGCATGCGAAGTGCCCGTGATCTCGTCGGACACGGGGGGCTTGCCGGAGCTTAATGTTCAGGGCGTTACCGGGTTTATGAGCCCGGTGGGTGATGTAGAAGACATGACCCGTAAGGCACTGTTTATTTTGGATAAGAATAACCTTCAAACGTTCAAGGACAATGCCTTGAAACGCGCCAAGGAATTTGATATCAGCCGGATCTTGCCGCTATATGAAGGTTATTATCAACGGGTAATGGAGAAAACTGCATCAAAAGCGGCGTTATAGCCGTATAAAACCTTGAGGAAAGAAATCAGTCATTAAACCCCATGACGCAATGTTAGCAGATGTAATGCCACCTGAGATCAAACCAAAAAATCAAGGGAGCAAACAGCTCTTCAAGAGCCCTGTTCTTGAAAAATTGTCCCGCACGCACATCTCTGTTCCCTTGCTCATCTTCACCACATTTGCCAGTGCTCTTTTGTATTGGAGCATCACCCACACGACGTTGTCGGCCTTGCAAACCACACTGATGTTTTTGTTGGGCATCGTTTCGTTTTCGTGGGTGGAGTATACGGTGCATCGTCATGTGTTTCACATGACCACCTATAGCAAGTTGCGTGAAAAGGCTCAATATGTGATGCACGGTGTTCACCACGAATTTCCAAAAGACAAAGACCGGCTGGCCATGCCGCCGCTGCTGAGCGTTACCATTTCCACCATATTGCTGTTGCTTTTCCGGTTGGTTTTGGGTGACCTCGTGTTTTCTTTTCTGCCGGGTTTTCTCGTGGGCTATGCGGCGTATCTCTCCATACACTATGTCGTGCATGCTTATCCGCCGCCAAAAAATATTTTCCGCAAGCTTTGGATCAACCACAGCATGCACCATTATAAGAATGGCGATATCATTTTCGGGGTGTCGTCGCCGCTGTGGGATTATATCTATGGCACGATGAAGGATAAGAAAACCTCGGCCTGAGGTCCATCGTCCATCTTTACCAAAGCAAAAAGCCACCTTGGTTTCCCGCGGTGGCTTTTTTATAGCTCAGGTTAATGAGTGCTTTTTAGAGGCGCGTCTGCTTCGCCGAGTTGGTCTTGGCTGGAGCTTTAGAGTAGGTCGGACACGTATACTCCGAACAAGCGGCCAGCATGACAGAGGCCGCCAAGATTAATACAACTATTGACTTTCTCATAGGAATATTGGTTTGTTTGTCGATCAAAATTAACGTCCGTCGACAAAATCGCTATTCGATTCTTGGGCAAATCCTTACATGGGACCTTAAAGTTTTTAGAAATTAACTTTTGAGGGAGAAACAGATTTCTCAAATTAATGGTTTAGTGTGATATAATAGGCCCAAAACCCATGCTTGGATACCGATTTTCGAATTACACTCCCCCTGACGACAAGGATAAAAGCGATTTCCAGAAACTGCTGAAAGTATTCATGCAGCTGATCCTCATCACCTCTGGCAACGTTTCCGAAGCCCTGCAATGGCTCACGGAGGTGGACCGGCAATACGGCCTCACCAACGACCAGTACGGAATTGGCAATTTTATCGAGGATTTGAAGCGGGAAGGCTATATCACCGACGAGGGCCCCAAAGGGGAATTCAAGTTAAAGGCAAAAAGTGAACAAAACCTACGTCAATCCGCCCTGGAGGAGATCTTCGGGAAGCTGAAAAAGACGAAATCCGGCGAGCATAATACACACCACAGCGGTCTGGGCGACGAACAGACCACCGAACACCGCGACTACGAATTTGGCGATACCCTCGAACAGATCTCGGCCACCGATTCGCTGCGCAACGCCCAGATCAACCACGGCCTGGACAACTTCTTCATGACCGAACAAGACCTGGAGGTGATGGAAAGCGAGTTCAAAACGCAAACCTCCACCGTGCTGATGATCGACATCTCGCACTCCATGATCTTATACGGCGAAGACCGCATCACCCCCGCCAAAAAAGTGGCCATGGCACTGGCTGAGCTGATCACCAAAAAATATCCAAAGGACACCCTCGACATTCTCGTGTTTGGCGACGACGCCTGGCAGATCGAGATCAAGGACCTGCCCTATTTGCAAGTGGGACCGTATCACACCAACACCGTGGCCGGCCTTGAGTTGGCCATGGACATCCTGCGGAAAAGAAAAAACAACAACAAACAGATCTTCATGATCACGGATGGCAAACCCACGTGTATCAAGCAAGGCATCAAATATTATAAGAACGCTTTTGGATTGGATCAGAAGATCCTGAACAAGACCCTGAACCTTGCCGGGCAACTGCGCAAATTAAAAGTCCCGGTCACTACTTTTATGATCGCCACCGATCCGTATCTAAAAGCCTTTGTGCGTGATTTTACAAAAGCCAACAACGGCAACGCTTACTATAGCAACCTGGAGGGCCTGGGCAACCTGGTGTTCGAGGATTTCAAGAGAAACAGAAGGAAGAATTTATAACCGGCGACTTTCTCCCGATTTCCGGTTTCATTTTTTAAAAACATCAAACCACACGAATGGATCATTCAAAGATTAACACGCTGGGCCAGCTAAGGCTGGCCGGCTACAAACCCCGGTCGATCAAAGAAGAATTGCGCGAGAACCTGATCGCGCGGCTTCGAAAAAAAGAAACGGTATTTGCGGGCATCTGGGGCTATGAAGAAACCGTGATCCCCGATCTCGAACGCGCCATTCTGGCCGGCCACGACATCAACCTGCTGGGCTTGCGTGGACAAGCCAAGACACGCCTGGCCCGGCTCATGGTCCACTTGCTGGACGAGTATGTCCCCATCATCGAGGGCTCCGAATTGAACGACGACCCGTTGGCACCGTTCTCGCGCTATGGCAAAGACAAAGTGAAAGAGCTGGGCGACAACACCCCGGTGGCCTGGATGCATCGCGACGAACGCTACTCAGAAAAACTGGCCACGCCCGATGTTTCCATTGCCGATCTCATCGGCGATGTTGACCCGATCAAGGCCGCTACACTCAAGCTTCCTTATTCTGACGAACGCGTGATCCACTTCGGATTGATCCCGCGCTCGAACCGGAGCATTTTTGTGATCAATGAGTTGCCTGACTTGCAAGCCCGCATTCAAGTGGCGCTTTTCAATATCTTACAAGAGGGCGATATCCAGATCCGTGGCTTCAAAATCCGCATGCCTTTGGATATTCAGTTTGTGTTCACGGCCAACCCGGAAGATTACACCAACCGGGGTAGCATCGTTACACCATTGAAAGACCGCATCGACAGCCAGATCATCACGCACTATCCGAAGACACTCGACATCGGCAAACGCATTACCCAACAAGAGGCCCGCCTGAAAGACATCCAACGTCAAACCGTTTCGGTCAACGAGATCGCGAAGGACCTGGTGGAGCAGATCGCCTTCGAGGCGCGCAAGAGCGAATACGTAGACGCCAAGAGCGGCGTGTCGGCCCGCCTCACCATCTCGGCCTATGAAAACCTCGTGGCTGCTGCCGAGCGGAGAAGCATCCTCAACAACGAGAAGAATGTGAACATCCGCATTTCCGATTTCATTGGTGTGGTCCCGGCCATTACGGGAAAAGTGGAGCTGGTCTACGAAGGTGAGCAGGAAGGTCCTGGCATTGTGGCGCAGAACCTGGTGGGCAAAGCCTTGCGCACGCAGTTTGTGAATTACTTCCCCGACCCCGATAAATTCCGAAAACAAAAAGAGAAGAGTCCGTATAAAAAAGTGGCCAACTGGTTTGGTGATGGCAACACGGTGGACTTGCTTCACGACAGCGGCCAGGCCGAGTTCGAACAAAAGCTGAAGTCCATCCCAGGCCTGCTAGACCTGGTGAATGAGTTTCACAAGGGCCAGGATGCGGCATCGAAATTATTTTTGATGGAGTTTGCCCTGCATGGTTTAGCGGAGTACAGTCTGATCAGCAAACACAATCTAACCGCAGGCCTTCAATTCAAGGACCTGTTGAGCAGTATGTTCACCCTGCCACGTCCCGGACAAGAAGACGACGATGACGATGAAGCGTTGGGCGGAAAGTTTTAAGGCCTGAATTTTTTTCGCGTGAACGGTCATCGTGATGCATTTTCTTAACAGATTTTGTATTTTTAAGAAAGCCTGTTCTTTATGAGCATCGACGGTGAAAAATTAAAACTCATTCAGTGGATCCTCTCCCTGGAGGAAGGGGCTGCACTTGACCGGGTGAAAATGCTCATGAAGAATCAGAAGAATTTAGATTGGTGGGATAAGATCACAAAGGAAGAAAGGAGCGCAATCGAAAAGGGATTGGAAGAGTTGAAGGCGGGCAGGGTAAAGTTTCACAGTCAGGCCAGGAAGTTGTATGCGAAGTGGCTGTGAGATCCAGTGATCGTATACCTCCTGGTGAATGGATCGATAACACAATGCCTGGGCAAAGAGCCTGAAGCGTTCTGACCGTATACCCTCCGACGGCCTTTCGGCGTGGCTTCTATTCCGTTTTATCCCATCAAAGCAAAACGAAGCCAGACCCATACGCATAGATAGCCATGAACAAGCCGCAGGAATCCGTATCCTTTCAACCCCGGCAGGTTCAGCTTCTGCAACAGCTTGTCCGGAAAGGTGAAGGTGCTGTGCTGGAGTTCAAGCGCAAGGCCTCTAATCCCGAAAAGATCGCCCGTGAAATGATTGCCTTCGCCAACACCGAAGGCGGCACACTGCTGGTGGGCATTGGCGACGATGGCACGATCCCGGGGTTGAAATATACTGAAGACGATGTGCATGTTATTAAGGAGATCCTGAAACGCGTGCGCCCCGCCCTATCGCTCACCGAAACACTTATCCCGCTGGGCAATCAACGCACCGTGATCCAATATGATATTGCCAAAAGCGAGCGCAGGCCCCACTACTTCCTTGGCGACAACCAGGCGAAGGAATCGTTCGTGCGGGTGGACGACAAGAGCATCAAGGCAAGCCGCGAGGTGCGGGAGATCATCCGGCGCCGGCAGCGTCAAAAGGACATCGGGTTCCGGTATGGCGATCACGAACAGTTCCTGATCAAATACCTGGACGAGCACAAGCGCATCACCCTCAAAGAGTTCATGGTGCTCACGGGACTGAAGCGGTTCTATGCTTCCAAAAAATTAGTGCTCTTGGTTTTGGCTGACGTGCTGCGGGTGTCGCCGCATGAACGGGGCGATGTCTACTCTATTGCATTCGGGAAAGTTTCATAAAAACTTTTCTCAAAAGTTACACGCTTTTCATTTCCATTCATTACATTTCGTAAACCAAGTTCTTTGTGTCGCATGGCGAAAACCAAAAAGGAAAAAAAGATCTTCGTACTTGATACTTCGGTCATAATCTACGAACACAACTCCATCCTTAATTTCGACGAACATGATGTGGGCATCCCCATCACCGTACTGGAAGAACTCGACAACTTCAAAAAGGGCAACGACACCAAGAACTTCGAGGCCCGCGAATTCATCCGCCTCATAGACAAACTGGCCAAAGGCCAGATGCTTCATAACTGGAACCCCATCAACGGCAAAGGCAAAGGTGTGTTCAAGGTGTTGATGGACACCAAGAGCACCATCGACGCCAACAAGGTCTTCAACGAAGAAAAGGCCGACCACCGGATCCTCAACTCGGCGTTGCAGTTGCAGAAAGAAGCGAAAGACCGCAAGATCATCCTCGTCTCCAAAGACGTGAACCTGCGCCTCAAAGCCAAAGCCCTGGGCCTCCAATCGGAAGATTACACGACGGGCAAGGTTCAAAATATTTCTTCGCTCTACACGGGCAAGACCATCCTGGAAGATGTTGACTCCAACATGATCAACCTCCTCTATGAAAAAGGCTATTGCCCTCCCGGCGACTTGCTGGGCAAAATCGCACCGGTCAAGAATCACTACTATATTTTAAAGAGCGGCAAAAAGTCGGCACTTGCCTACTACAATCCCTTCAACGAAATGTTGGAGCATGTGGAGAAGCGTGCTGTCTATGGCGTGAAGCCCCGCAATGCCGAGCAGACCTTCGCCATCCATGCGGCGTTGAAGCCGGAGATCAAGCTGGTGTCCATTCAGGGCGTGGCTGGAACGGGCAAAACGTTGCTGGCGCTGGCCGCTGCACTGGAACAGAAGAAAGAGTACAAGCAGATCTACCTCGCTCGCCCGATCGTGCCCCTGAGCAACAAAGACATCGGCTATTTGCCGGGCGATATAAAATCGAAAGTCAATCCCTACATGGAGCCGCTGTGGGACAACCTGAAGTTCATCCAAAACCAATACAGCGAAACCGACAAAGAATATTCGCGCATCACGGAAATGGTGAACCAGGAAAAACTCATGATCACCCCCTTGGCCTACATCCGCGGCCGAAGCCTCTCCAACATCTGCTTCATCGTGGACGAAGCCCAAAACCTCACCCCACACGAAGTAAAGACCATCATCACCCGCGCCGGCGAAAACACCAAGATCATTTTCACAGGCGACATCTACCAGATCGATACACCTTACCTGGACTCGCAAAGTAACGGCTTGTCAACCCTTATTGATCGCTTGCAGGACCACGAGTTGTATGCGCACATCACCCTTGAAAAAGGAGAGCGCTCGGAGTTGGCCAATTTGGCGAACGAGTTGTTGTAGGGTTGCTTTGTTGATATTTCGATCGCCTTTATTGGTGTTCTTCACCAACAAATTTCATTGTCACCCAACATTGTTGATGGCCCGATCATCACGCGCATTGATGTCCATCATCAACAAATACACCACCAACATTATTGACATCCCATCGCCCAATTTGTTGGGTCCCACCAACAAAATTTTTTCAGCCACCCAACTTCAAATTAATGTCACGGATCATCATCCTTCCTGATGGATGTCCCCGCCTTTGTTGGTGTTCTTCACCCACAAAACTCGATGCCACCAAACATTGTTGATGCCCACGATCATCACCCTTCCTACGTGGATGTCCCCATCATTAATGTTTATCACCCCGGTTTCTTGTTGGTGAAGAACACCAACAAGGGCGGTGGGGCGGCGGCGGATTAATATTTCTCGTCCTCGTTCGGGAAATCCTTCGCTTTAATATCCGTGATATACTTCGCCACGGCATCCGTGATCACCGTATGCAAATCAGCATAACGCCGCAAAAAACGAGGCTTGAACTCTTTTGTAATACCCAACATATCCTGCATCACCAACACCTGCCCATCCGCATCCGGGCCTGCTCCGATGCCGATGGTCGGAATAACGAGCGATTGCGAAACCTGCTTGGCAAGGGCGGCCGGGATTTTCTCCAACACCACGCCGAAGCAACCGCATTCTTGCAGAAGCTTTGCATCGTCGAACAGCTTTTTTGCTTCCGCTTCTTCTTTGGCGCGTACAGTATAGGTGCCGAATTTGTAGATGGATTGGGGTGTGAGGCCAAGGTGGCCCATCACAGGGATGCCGGCGCTCAGTATTCTTTCGATGGAGTCTTTCACTTCGCTGCCCCCTTCGAGTTTCACGCCGTGGGCGCCGGATTCTTTCATGATGCGGATGGACGAGCGAAGGGCTTCCACTGAACTTCCCTGGTAGGTTCCGAAAGGAAGATCCACGATCACCAGCGCGCGTTTCACGGCACGTACCACCGACGCGGCGTGATAGATCATTTGATCCAGCGTGATGGGCAATGTAGTCTCATAGCCCGCCATCACGTTGGAGGCGGAGTCGCCCACCAGCACGATGTCGATGCCCGCGCCGTCGATGATCTTGGCCATGCTGTAGTCGTAGGCCGTGAGCATGGCGATCTTCTCGCCGCGGTTCTTCATTTCCTGCAATTGGTGCGTGGTGATGCGCTTGATATCAGGTTTGTGGATAGACATGGTCTCGGGGTTGTGGTGGATGGTTTTGGGTTGAGCGTTAAATCGTGTTTAACGCCCAACCGGTACCAAAGTTAATCCAGTAAGTACACGGCGGTTTCCTTGCCCAGGTTCACCTCCACGTGATCTTTGATGGTGGTGGCCAGCTCGTAGCCGGTGTATTGCGGATAGATGGGGAATAAGGTGTGACTCCGGTTTACCAATACGGCCGTTTCAATCTTTTTTACTTCGATGTTCAGGAAGGGCTTCATGCCATAGGCAAACGTGCGGCCGGTGTTGAGCACATCGTCTACGAGAATGATGCACTTCTTTTTGAGGTCTCTCAGCTCACAGTCCAGCGTCACTTCGCTTTGCAGGGGCGAAAGTTTGTCGAGCGACACTTTGACGAGTTTGGCTTCCAGCGGGGAAATTTCCTGCAGGTGTTTCAGCAGGAGTTGGGCCAGGATGTAGCCCTGGCCATCGATGCCGGCGATGACCACGTTTTTTTCCTTGAAGTTGTGCTCATAGATCTCAAACGCCATGCGCTTGATCTTTTCCTGCACCTGGCGCGCATCCAGGATCAATGTTTTCTCTGACACCATAGTTTAAAAAAGATGATGGTAAAGGAAAGCCTCTAGGCGTTGGGCAGCGGCATGGACTTGCTGTCTTTGAAGGTGGAGAGGATCACCATGGATTGCAGGCTGTCCACCACCTCAATGTTCGATACTTTTTCCAGCATCAGCTGTTGATAGGCTGCGATGTCGGCACAAACGATCTTGAGAATAAAGTCGCCGGCGCCCGTGATGTGGTGGCACTCCACCACTTCGTCGATGCCCTTGATGGCTTTGATGAATTTTTCGATGTTTTCTTTATTGTGACCTTTCAGGGTGGCCATCACAAAGGTGCTGACACCGATGCCCACGCTTCCCGGATCGATAACGGCATGATAGCTTTTGATGACGCCACTGGTCTCCAGCTTGTTCACGCGTTCCAGGGTAGGGGCGGGCGACAGGCCTATTTCTTTGGCGAGTTGGGCGTTGGTAATGTTCGAGTTGGCCTGAAGGATCTCCAGGATCTTGCGATCGGTACCGTCTAATTTCACAGGTTTCATAGTATGTCTTTACGAGGGTTCGTCTCCAAATAAAATTTGGCCAAAATTAACAGAATTTACCTTTTCCTTTGAGAAAAGTGATTTAAAAAGGGAAAAAACTTCCCAGATCGCCCAAATTCCAAAACGGTGATCACCAGGCACTTGAAAATATCTCCCCAGATTCAGGGGTCATCCCAGTTCTTTCATGAAGATGCCTTTTCACACGAGCTTTTCATAAACCGACTTATAGGTGAGCACGCCTTGCTTTAGGCTGAGGTGTTGTTCACAATAGGCCCTTGATTGAACGGGCGCCAGGCTTTCGAATGGAAACGGTCCATCGGCCAGGTACCCTCCTGCCTGGTGGATGATCCGTTCAGCATCGCCCCAACCCGGGTTGGTGATCACGGGAATGTTCATGGCCATGATCTCACCCATCTTTGTGGCCGACGAGGCTTTCTTCGAAAAAGACGGAAGGATAAAGAAAACCGCCGCGTCGGACAAGCCGATGTAAAGAGGAACTTCTTGTCGTGCTGCTGGTCTGATGATCACGTCTTCGCGGTGCGAATATTGATGAAGGTCGATTGTATCCTGAGTGATGATGAGAAATTTGGCGTTCGGCTTTTGCGCTTTCAACCCTGTAAAAAAGGTCAGCATTTCGTTTGTCATATACCATGTGCCCCACGAGCCCAGGTAAAGCAGCACAAAGTCGCTGGGCGCAATTCCCAGGGCGGATCGCTTTTCGAGTTTTTGGGGTGCGGTGATTTTCGCCGGATCAAACAACGTCATGTCCACACAGGTGGGGATGACGGTGATGGGCGCCGTGTTCAGTTTCCAGGAGAGAATTTCCTGCCGGGCATTTTCGGTGAGCGAAATGGTGTGGTCGGCTTCCGTGAGAAATACTTTTTCTTTTTGTTTGAAGAAACGATAGATCGATTTGAACACCGGGTTACTCAACTTCCACAACCCACCCTCTACGCGCTCGTCGGCCCAAAACCCGCGCATATCGAAAATAAATTTCACACCCTGCGAGCGTTTCAATCCCAATCCCACCAGCGCCGTGAGATAGCTGCGGCAATGTACGATGTCGATTTTCTTTTCGCGATGCAAGCGGTCGGCCAGGCGGCGTAGCTTGATCAATGCCCACACCGTGGAGAGGACAGGGGGTTGACGTCGATATCTTAACGAGATCCACCGGATCTGATATTGACGGCAAATAGCTTCAATTTCTTTTTTCTTTTTCGCGTATTGATCCGCCTTGTCGAACGTCACCACCGTGATGGTGTATTCGTCGGCCAGGCCGCAGAGGTAGGGCAACACCTGCGATTGGCCGAGTGGGTCGGTGAGGCCATCATAGGAAAGATATAGTACGTTGGCGTTGCTCATTCGTTTTCGCGAAGCCACTTATGAATGACGATCAATGTCCAGAGACGGTTGTAGAGATAGTCGTTCCCATTCAGGAAAGCTTCTTTCAGTGCGTTTACGTATTCATAGTGTACGAGGCCCGCCGTTTCAATGGTCGTTTTGTTCAAGTAGTCGTCTATCAAATAGCGGAGTTCGTTCTTCAGCCATTTCACGAGCGGAATGCTGAAACCCCATTTTGGACGATAAACCAATTCGGCCGGCAAATAATCACCCAAGACCTCCTTCAAGATCCATTTATGAACGTTGCCGCGCAATTTAAAAGAGAGTGGCAAGTTGAGTGCAAATTCAACAACCGTGTGATCCAGCAGCGGACAGCGACACTCCAGGGCATGAAACATCGATGCGCGATCGACTTTGACAAGCAAGTCATCTTTCAAATAAAATTTCAAATCAAAGATGGCCTGTTGTTCGCGGGCCGTGAGTTTCACGTTCGCGACCTGGGGGTCATGATAGGTAAACGACGTGTAGGACGCCGGCCGGCGCAATAAATTTTCTTTCAATTCGCGATCCGAAAAGAAATATTGCTCCTGCGAAAAAATATGACTGCGGATCCGCGTTTCGTCAACTTTCTCCAGCATGTGTGCTATGCGTTTCAACCGGCTGTCGCCGAAATTTCTCAGGCCAAAGGCCAGCGGGGTTTGAAAGAGCCGGATGAGGGGATTGTTTAGACGCCCGGCCCAATTGTAGGCACCATATCCTTGAAATAGCTCATCGCCTCCATCGCCGGTAAGGGCCACCGTCACTTCTTTTCGCGCCAGCTTGGACACCAACATCGTCGGTATGGCTGAAGTGTCGGCAAAGGGTTCGTCAAAATGTTTGAGGTATGTTTCCAGGATGCCGACGGCCTCCTGCTCAGAAAGTGTGTAGGCGTGGTGATCGGTCCCCAGATGCGACGCCACGCGTCGTGCGTAGTCGCTTTCATCATACTTGCTTTCTGCAAAGCCGATGCTGAACGTCTTCAGGGCGCCGGTGGAATTTTTTGACGCCAGGGCGGTGACCAGCGACGAATCGGTTCCACCACTCAGAAATGCCCCCAGCGGCACATCGCTGATCAGGCGCTGTTGCACGGCTTCTGTCAGAATGTTCGTCAGGTTTTGTTTTACTGTCGCATCGTCCGCTGCGGGTTTGGGATGCAATTGTGCTTCGACCGTCCAATATGCCTTGATGTCCATCGCCAGACCGGCGTTCACGGTGCCGGCGAATCCAGCCGGAAATTTCTTGATCGATGAAAAAATCGTCCGTGGCTCCGGGATGTAGCCCAGGTGCAAAAATTGATGCACCGCGCCCGTGTCCAACTGACGCTTTGCGGCGTTCACGACCGGATGTTTTAGCAATGATTTTATTTCGGACGCAAAAATAAAATGGTTGTCGTCGTGATAGTAGAACAAGGGTTTCTTGCCCACCCTGTCTCGACACAGGAACATCGTTTTTGTTTCCGTGTCCCAGATGGCGAGCGCAAACATGCCGCCCAGGCGCGACATCATCTGCTCGCCCCATAGCGCGTAGGCGTGCAGGATCACTTCCGTATCGGAAGTTGTTTTGAATTCAACCCCCGGGTGTCTCGTTTCAATTTCTCTCCGGATCGATTTGAAATTATAGATCTCGCCGTTGAAGACGATGATGTATCGCCCATCCTGGGACACCATGGGTTGGTTGGCCGTTTCTGAAAGATCGATCACACTGAGACGTGTGTGACCTAACGCCACCTTGGCGTCGTCGGACGACCAGGCTAACTGTGCATCGGGACCGCGGTGGCGAAGCTGCGCAATCATGGACTCAATTTCATGAGCATGCCCCGAATTTTTGTTTAACACACCGGCAATTCCGCACATAGCTTTTTGGTTAACGCTGCGATTTCAAAGCATCGGCTACACGCCGGATGCCCTCGCCCAATGGCGTCAGGTCCCGGCCGAGCACCTGCTTCATTTTTGAAATGTCAGGTTTGCGACGCGTCATGTCGCCTTCCTTCAACGGTGGCAGGTGCGCCACGGACGACGTTGAGCCCAGGGTGCTGATGACCATCTGGGCCAGACTCAAAATACTTATCTCAACATCGTTGCCCACATTCACCACATCGTTAATAAAGTGTCCTTCCTTCAACGCACGCACGGTGAGTTCCATGTTGTCGTCGATATAACAGAAGGTTCTCGATTGGCTTCCGTCGCCATAGATGGTGAGGGGCTCGTTCGCCAGGGCGGCCTTGATGAATTTTGTCAGCACAAAGTCGCTGCTCTGAAGCGGGCCGTAGGTGTTGAAAAAGCGAAAGATCGTATAGTTCAACCCGTACTCCTGGAAGTAGGACTGACAGAAGGCCTCCCCTAAGTTCTTCACGATCGCATAGGGCAGCCGTGAGTTCAACGGCGTGGTCTTTTCGTGTTGCGGGATCTCTACAGGTTCTCCATACACCTCCGACGAAGAAGAATAGAATACGCGCTGAACGCCGGTGTTCTTGCTGAGACTGAGAATATGCCTGATGCCATCGATATCGCGGAGCACTTGAACGGGATGATCCAGCGTACGCTGAACGCCGACGACAGCAGCATAATGAAAGACATAGTCAAACCGATAGGCCGTCATGACGGGCATGATGTCGTCGAGCACGTTCACATCGCACTTTATAAATTTGTGATTGTTGTGCTTCGAGGCTGCGGAAAGATTGCGCGATTTTCCAGTGCTCAGATTGTCGACGACCACCACGTAGTTCTCCGGGTCGCTCACGAGTCGCTCGACCAGGGAAGCCCCGATATTTCCGGCGCCGCCGGTCACCAATATTCTTGTCATACTAAAACATTTTTTAAGGCGGCCATAAACCGCCGGGTCAATATCACCTGGGGTCGCAATAGGGCGGCCTGCCAAAGGTAGCCAATACTTTTTCTTTTCGGATACCGGGCCATGGCCAGGTGAAGGGCAATATAGATGTCGCGATACGACCGGAAGGTGTTCCAACGGCTGCCATACCTTTTCAGAAAGGCTTCGTCGGCTTTTAACTCCTGGCATAAGATCTCCATGCGCTGCAAAAACTTTTCGAGGTTGATCGTCAGCACACTGCGCAGCTCGTGGTTCACCACCGTGGACGTCACCACATTCCAGCATCGAATATCATACCGCGAGGCCAGCTTGAGCCAGAGAGCATAGTCTTCGGATGCCGACAGCAGGCGGTTTTCACTGAATGGCCATTGGGCGGCGATGTCACGTCGCACAAACACGGCGTTGCAACTGAGGTGATTCCCATCGATCAACGCATCATTGATGGTCGGGGGGAACGTATTGGCGGTCCGCAGCAATTTGCCTTCGGGATCCTTCACATCGTAGCCCAGGTGGATCACCTCGGGTTGATGGAGACTGGCTATTGCCTTGTGGGCTTCGCTCAAGTGGTTGGGATACGCCACGTCGTCGGAGTCAAAAAAATTGATGTACGTGCCTTTGGCCAGCCGGGCGCCGTAGTTACGAGCCGCGCCCCGCTCGGCATTGGCTTTTTTGTGATAAGACACTTTGTCGCTTTTGATATGCGCCAGCACGTCTTCAGTGTTGTCGGTGCTGCCATCGTCCACTACAATGATCTCGTAGGCGGTAGCGTCTTGCCGCAGCAACGACTCCACAGTCTTGCGGATATAATCCGCGCGATTATAGGTGGGAATGACGATGGAGAAAAATATATCTGGCATAGTGTCGTTCAAGTTAGTTTACGTGGTCGGCTTCTTCCCGCGAACGGCCGTCACCGTGTTGCCGTCGCCATAGGGGATCGTGAGCTTTTCCACCTCCGTGAGACCGAACGATTTGAACCATTGCCCCACCACATCCAAACGCTGCGGATGATCGTGGGCCGGCGAAAACATATCGAAGGTGTCAAGAATAACCCATTCGCGCAAAGCCGTTTTGTCGAGCTCGCGCGGAATGGTGGTGCGAATATCACACACCGGCAGGAATCGATTCACGATCCGACCTAAACCTATGGTGTCGAAAAATCGTGAAGCCGAAATGAGCCACCCGGCATTCGCCTCAATGCGTGATAACAATGTTTCGTGGTTCATGTTTCGGGTGAAGGGCCTCAACAGGTACTTGGCGTGAAGCTTGGTGTACCATCCCTTCACCGGGTAAAAATCCACGATCAACTCACCACCCGGTTTCACCATCTCCACCAACGCACCCACCGAGCGCTTGAAGTCAGGGGTGTGTTGTAAAACGCCAAAACAAAAAACCTTGTCGAACTGCGCGGGGGCGAACGGCAGATCGTACACACTGCCCTGGAAAAGATGGAAACGAGGATGTGGACCGTTGTTCCGGAAGTTGGCCTCCACGGCGTTGCTATAATCAACGCTATACAAATTCGCGTTGGTGTGGTTGAGTACGATTTGCGAAAAGCGACCGGCGCCGGAGCCCACTTCCAGGATGTTTTGATTTGTCAGGTCGATCTTGTCCCACTTCGTCACGGCAAAAAAACGTTCACGGCTTTGGTCTACCGTGCGTTGAAAGCGATCGATCTGTGTTTTCTGAAATTTATTCCACTGAAACCCGAAGTTGGCCGTGTAGTTATCGTCTTGCACAAAGCGATAGGCGCCTTCTTTTAGGGGGAACGAATTTCCATCATCGTCAATCAACTGTCCATCCTGAACCTTCAAGGGCTTTTTGTTGGAGGGATTGATGAGCCGTATATCCGGTGGGGTCATGCTGTTTTGATGTCAATTGAGGATGGACGCATAGCGATCAGGCATACAAGGTTTCCAGTTTGTGCAGCATGTTCTCCAGGCTGAACGGTTGCACCGATCGCTTTCCTTCGGTGACCAGGTTTTCGCGCAAGGCATCGTTTTGCCAAATGTTGCTTATCGCCGAAGCGATGTCGCCGGCATTCCGGAACGCTACCACGCAGGCGTTCTTCCGGTCCACGATAAACTCCGGCGCTACGCCCGACAGCGTAAACACGGCGGGCACACCCGCTGCCAGGGCTTCCACATAGGTTTGTCCAAAAGCTTCTACATGAGGGCCTGTGGGCACGTGAACAAAGATATCCATCACGGCATACAATGACGCCAGGTCATTTTCAAAGATAACCTCTTTGTAGGCTTCGGCCGGAACATCGGCAAGGCTTTTTTTGATCACGGGCGCATACACGCCATGGGCGTTGGCCAGGATCAGAAACGCCTCGGGAAATTCTTTTCGGATAGTTTTAAAGGCCTCCACCACATAGGGAATACCTTTCAGTTCCAGGTAGCGGGCAATGACGCCGATCACGGGTCGACGCGGAGGAACCCCGTGCCTTTGCCTTAGGCTGGCCACTGCCTGCGGGTCGGGCTGCGCGAAATACGCGAGGTCGAAGCCGTGGTGTATGAGGTGTATTTTAGCGGGCGCTGCGCCTTCCCATTGCGTGAGGATATTTTGAACATTTTGTGAAATCGCCACGATGCCGGTGGCCAATCGATTGCACAGCTTATCCCATTTCAACCCGGTGGGGTATACTTCATGGTGCAAGGCGGCATGGTGACGGGTGAATATTCGCTTCGGAACGCGTAGCAACCACGCGGCCGTCATCCCCATCAGCTGGGCCCGCCAGAGGTGCGCATGCACGACGTGGGGTCGTTCCCTTCGCAAGAGCGACAGCACGGCCAGCCACTTCCGGAAGAACGATGCCCCGTCTTCGTCGGCCACCACCTGGTAGCGCACGCCGGTCTGCTCCAAAAAGGAAATGAGTGCTGTTTGTCGCTTGCCGATCAGGAGAAAGAACAGCTCGGCACGGCTGTTAAAATGGGCGGCCATCCACTCAAAAGCAAGTGATTTCTCGACATCCGAGACGATATAGACGATCTTCCTCCTCAACACGGTACAAATAAAAGATCAATGTTACTAAAAAAGGTTTATCGCATTTATATTTATTTTTGACGAAAAACCGGGATATGCCCAACGCGCAATACTATAAATTGAATCGCTCGGAGATGCTTGCCTTCATACCTCCCGGTATCACGTCGCTGCTGGACGTGGGGTGTGGTGAAGGATACTTTGCCGCACTGGTAAAGGAAACCTTTCGCTGCGAGGTGTGGGGCGTAGAACCTGTATACGAACCATCCCTGGAAGCCCAAAAAAAACTGGACAAGGTCATCAACGGCTACTTCGATGCTTCGCTGAAGATCGACAGAAAGTTCGATGTCATTTCGTTCAATGATGTCCTGGAGCACCTGGTCGACCCCTGGAGCGCACTGCGTTATTGTAAGGACTTGCTCAACCCCGGGGGCGTTATTGTCACCTCCATCCCCAACATTTTATACTTTCACGACTTCATGCAGATGCTGCTGTCGCGCGATTGGAAGTATGAGGAGGCTGGCATTTTCGACAAGACCCACCTGCGTTTCTTCACGAAGAAAAGCATCGAGCGCATGTTCCAGGAGTGCGGCTACGACATCGCCACCCAGCAAGGCATTCGACCGACCGATTCAAAGAAGTTCTACCTGTTCAATATCGCCACCTTCGGCTACTGGGCCGAGTCACAATTCCTGCAGTACGGCATTCAAGCCAAACCCCGGTAACACATGGATCTTTCCATTGTGATTGTCAATTTCAACACGTTCGACCTCACCCGGGCCTGCATCGAATCCATTTACCAAACATTAGATCCGACCCGCGTCTCGTTTGAAGTCATCCTCGTTGATAATCATTCGACAGACCGGCCAGCCGACACCTTTGCCGAACTTTTTCGGGACCTCGTGCTGATCAAAGCCGGCGAAAATCTTGGTTTTGGCCGGGCAAACAACGAAGGTATGGCCGTGGCCCGGGGTCAATTTTTTCTGCTGCTGAATTCCGACACCATCGCGTTGCCCGGAGCGCTTGAACAATGTTTCACGTTCATGACTTCTCCGTTTGCCCAAGCACAGAATATTGGTTTGCTGGGGTGCCGGTTGTTGAACGACGACAAAACACTACAGCCCTCCATATGGCCCTACCTCCACAATAGTCTGTGGACTTTTTTCACGATCGAGAATCCAATCGCTCACGCCATCGTTCGGCGCCTTGGCCGCGACAAGCATCAAAACTTCGACTTCACCCGTTCGCAGCGGGTGGGCGATGTATCGGGAGCATTCATGTTCTTGCGCGCCGATGTGGCCCGTGATACCGGTTTTTTCGACACCGACTTTTTTATGTACTGTGAAGACACCGAGTGGATCCGTGAACGCATCGCCACACGCTACGCCGTCTATTATTTCCCGGAAGCCTCCATCATTCACCTGGGTGGCAAAAGCGCGCCCCGCGAGCTGATGTATATTCAATCGCGTCTATCGCTGTCGCTGGTGTGGTATAAAAAAGGCTGGCTATCCTACCTCGGCTATATTTTCATCAGCTACCTGAATTGTCTTACTATTTTGCTGACGACGCCCTTTTACTCTTCCACCACGCGCCTGCAGTTGAAAAAAGTATTGCATGCCTACCGCGTTCTCTTTCCTTACCTTTTGCGTGATATTCCCTCGCAGCCTCGCGGAATGAATACACGCACCTCAAAACTAATTTACAAACCTGCGCTGGAGGTCATGCGCGTGAAGGCGTGAGGAGTACTCATTTTGTGCTGCGCGTAACGGCGTAGGCCGTCAGCAACAAATCGTAAATCCGAAACCTCATTTTGCGGGGCAGAAACCGAAGAGCGTTTTTATCGACGAGGCTGATCCAGGCTTGGCCGGCCAATAGCCAGTAGAAAATTTTCTTCGCCCGGCTTCTTTGTGCACGGGCCGCGGTGTAGCGCGCAGCCGCGGGGTTGACAACCCTGAGCGTGCTTTGCGCTTTCTGATATTCTACGAGTCGCCGGGCATAGGTCCTGAAGTCGGGTTGGAGGTGATGGCCTGCCAGGATGTTCTTATCGAGCAAGATCGGGATATGCTTTTCAAATGCTCTTACGGCCAGGTCAAAATCTTCAGCGTCACGCAGACGTTCATCGAAGCCTCCGAGTTGTTTGAATACGTCCAGGTTTATCATGCAGTTCGCTGCAGTCAGATAAGGATCCTTCAACACACTCCGCGAGGCCTGGGTGATGCCGGAGACCCATTTGGTGTCAAGGTATTTTGCGTAGTCAGAAAACTCATCCGGACCAGCCGGTGGCACAGCATAAAGGCCGCCGACAACAATGGGATGATGTTCGTTGGCCAGGGCTTGATATTGGGTTAGCACATCGTCTTCGATGATCAAGTCGTCGTCGAAGAAAACCAAGATGTCTGCCCGGGCCGCTTTTACACCGGCATTCCGCGCTCCGGCCCTACCTTTGTTTGGCTGGACGCAAAGGTGAAGGGGAAATGTGAACGTGGCTTTTTCAATCACCTCCTGCGTGTTGTCCGTGCTGCCATCGATCACAACAATGACTTCGAAATCGCGCAGGCGTTGGCGCTCGAGTGAGTTAAGCGTAGTCAGTATGTTGGCAGCCCCTTGGTAGGTCGGAACGATCACAGAGAGGGCAGGCTTGGTTGTCATTTTTTATTTAAATAAGCTTCGAACCTTTGAAAAGAACCGTGAATTCTTGAAAAACAATTTCGACCGGGAGTATGCGGGCATGGCAGCAAGGGGAAAGTTTTTCAGCAATTCCGGAATAGATCTTCCTTTTACATACTTCAGTCTGGGCCATTCCCGAGGCTTGATAGGATGTATGTCTCTTGCCTCATTGAAATTCGACGCATTCAGTTTGTCCCAGAAAGAAAAATATTTTTCCTTATCAAAATGATCGCTGTGCCCCCAGTTGTTTATCTTCTCCTGAATTTCTGCGCGGCTGCGCGCCCACGATTGATGCAAGATGCTGAAGTTGACATATAGGTTGAAGTTGCCGTTCCTTCTCCCGTATTCGTATCCCGGCTCGCGCGTGGCGATTTGCATGAACTCCGTTCTGGCGGCTTCCAGGGGATCGACATATAAAAACCCTTCGTCGGTTTGCTTATACAAAATGATCCAGGGACAACAGATGTTGGCGCGCCTGGTGAGTTGAAATGGTAAGCTTCTCAGGTAGCGCACAAATCCCGAAAAATTCAGGAAGTATTCATCGCAATCCAGTTGGACAAACCATCCACCTTCACCGAGGTGTTTGGCCATGAGGTTGCGTTGGCGCACCTCGTTTTGCATGGGGGTGAGGTCGGGCAAATGATAGTTCTCTTCGAACACTCTTATCTTCTTTTCAGGATCAAGCTTTGTGATCAACGCCTTGAATCCGGCTTCATCGAACGGATAGGAATTGCCACTCCAACTGATGCGATCCTGATCGATCGACAGACCGATGACGGTTGCATCGGCATAGATCAACGGAAGGGCATACTCGAGCAAGTACCAGTCATAGGCCACACAAAAACCGACTTTAATGGCTTCCATCATCGTATTTATCTTTTCACACTGCGTCTGACGTGATACAACACATCCCGCAAGAAATGAATATCCCAGGGTTTCCGCAACCACGCGCGCAGCGCCCACTTTCGTGCTGTTTTAAAATCGTCCACATTAAAGGCCTGGATGGCCCGGTCCTGGAGCATCAGAATATGGTCTTGAAAGAGCCTGGGAAATACCGTGGTCATATGTTTGATTTCCGTTAACCGCTCCGACAGTGGTTTCGAACGCCACGCATCGTTGATGTGCTGGGCGGTCCAAAGGTCGGCTATTTGTTTTTCAATCCGATACCAATAATGATACACCACGTCGTCGCAGGCCAGCACGTTGAGACGTTGCTGAAGCACGATCGAAAAAGCATACTGCTCGCTGGCGTGATTGCTTGTGAGCGGATAAAATTGATCGGTCAGCAAATAGACATCGTTCAGCAAGGCGTGATGCGAGCGGTGAAAGGCCATAACGCCGGCATTCCAGGAAATCGCCGTTGTAGGGATCGTGACTCCTTTTTTATCAGCAAGATCGAACTGGTTTGAGCGAAGCAGTTGATAGAAGGCCCGAAATGTTTTTCCCGCGGGCAGTGCTTTGTCTTTCAGGCTCTCGAAATCATATTCCTTCAAGTGCATAAACGCGGTGCCGGGAGTGATCCGCGTTTCTATCGACCGTGGATCGGCAATAAAAAAAGTATCCGAATCTACGTATACAATGTTGTCGTCCGAAAGTTGCATGGCCTCGTCGATCAGGGCGATCTTCATGCGATGAAGAAAGTCGATCTCGCCACGCATGTTCCTGATCTTCTCCGGCGACAAAAAAATATAATCTATCGGGAAGGACTCCAGGTAAGGCTTGAAGTATGCTTCCTTATCGGTGAATAAAATTACACGCGCCGTCGACGGCCAGCCATAGTGCGCATAAAAACTATAGATCGTCAGGATGGCACGCCTGTATTCATTCTCCCTACCAAACGACTGCATGACCAGGTTCATGTTCAGGATCTTTTAGGTTTGAGGGCACGCCAGATCATTCTTATCCAAGGGGTGTCAAAGTAAAATTCAATCGCTCTTATCCTCAGCCAGGCCGGCACTTTACTCCAGGCAAAATCGGTGTATTTCGAAGTCCGGCCGTTCCATTTTTTCCGATATTCAAAATACAAAAATCTCAACCGGTTTCTGCAGAGCATCTCCCAAGGTCGATCCAAGGTGAAGTGAACAACGTATTTGTCGCGGAGCAACTCTTTTAATTCCCCGAAGCTCCGTTCCTGGGGTACATACGAATACAAGTAGTTGTAGCGCTCGTCCAGCTTCTTCCACGCATTCACCAAAATGGCATTGAGCCCGCACTGATCGACAAAGCGAATCGTTTCCGGGTATTTTAACAGATAATCGATGACCTGCTCCGAAATTTTGGTTTGCCGCCATTGATTCAGATCCATGAGCATCACGCCGGAATTAAAATAATTTCCGGGTTCGTTTATCCCCAGCAAGGGCTGCGTTATCACATAGTTGTCATATACCGCGCCCAACGGTTTTCCCCCAAGGTCCAGCGAATAGAAATCCGTGAGGTCGGCCAGCACAATGGTATCGACGTCGAGGTACAAGAGCCGCTCCACCGCGGGTGGCACGAGGAAAGGAAAAAATAACCGATAGTATACAGCAGGAGTCCATTTGCTACCAAGCACAAATCGTGCAGTAAATGCCTCGTCGATGTTATAAAAAAACACCCGATGCTTGCGGGCGATATCGGCGATATCCTGTTTTTCCGTTTCCGGGATACCTGTGGCGATGAGGTGAAAGTGAACGGATGTGTTTGCATGATGATCCAAAACGGAATAGAACCATGCATAGAAAGGTGCGCGGTAATGTTGATCGAATGCAGCGGCCAGGTGCAGGGTTTTCATGAAGCTACGTTCGTGTCCCTACTAAAAGTTCGCCGAACCGTTTTACTTTGAAACCCGCCGCGATCAGAAGGTCCTCGATCTCGGTCATCGGACCTTTCTTTTCATGCACTTCGATGGAGATGACCTTGGCCTTGGAAAGCGCCTTACCCCACGAGCCCAGGTTGCGAAACAATTCAAACTCCGAGCCCTCCACATCCATCTTGATATAGTCCACGTCAGGAAAATCATGTTCGCTCATAATGTTGTCCAGCGTGTCAACGGCGATGCTACCGGCCCCCTGGCTCGACTCGCGCACCGAAAAGGCCCAGTCTTTAGCATGGCAGAACGACACATCATGCTCGAGCAACGCTTTCTTCGACCACACCCCGACTTGCACGGGGCGCACGCGATCCAGGTCGTTGGCCTTGATGTTGCGCGACAGTTGCCGGAAATTTTCCGGTTCGGGTTCCAGGGCCAATACGCTACAGCCTGGAAATTTGCGCGAGAAATAAAGCAACGTGAGACCAATGTTCGCGCCACAGTCAATGATGTTCCGAATAACAATGCCTTCCTCAGCGATCAACTGTACAAAAGGTTTGAATTCCTCCTCGAGCATGATCTGATCGAATACCATGAAGTCAGAGGAGTCACGGCGGAGATAGATTTGTTGACCTTCGAAGGAGAGGACCGTGTGTTCTTTCTCCCGGCGTGTGGCGATACCCAACGACCGGTAGCGGCTAAACGAGCGCCGGGTGCGCAAGAGGTACACCGGGAGTTTGTGCCAGACAAAATCCGTGGCCAACGCCGTGGCCAGCAAGATCAATTCCCCAAACGAATATTGACGAAGGATGTAGAGCAGATATTGTTTTCTTTCTTTCACGGATTCGTGGGGTATGCCTTATTTGGTATACTTCAGAACAGACGACGGCGGCACAATGGAGCCGTGGTCGTATGTGTGAGGAAATGTTCTCCCTTTTGTGGGCGATTCGTTTATCTCAAACATGACCGCGTTGTTCACCATGTCGAACGTTTCGTTGTTGTGAGCTCCCAGCCAGGGTGAAAGCGAATAGGTGTCGGGCACCAGGGGCGGGAGGTCTATGGAAATTTCTAAATTTTGCAGACCGGGTTGATATTCAATAAAGGGGTCGATGCGCGGGATGGCCTGCATCACCGTCACACCAAGTGAATTGATGATGTCGAACGCCAAAAATCCTTTACTGTGTTTTCGTTCAGAACGAAGGGCCAGGTCAATGGTCAAGCTCAAGGCAGGTTGGTCTCCGTTGAGCTGTATCTTTATGGTCTCGAACCAAAGCGGCGCCCGACTGGTCGTGGTGCGTTGCCACAGGGTGTTCTGGTTCATCTCAAAATCCATCTGGTACGCCCGTATGACGTCCTTAACATCGCCTTCGGCCACCACACGCCCGCTCTTCAGCAACACGCCCCGTGTACAGAGATTGCCGACAGCCACCAGGTTGTGACTGACAAAAAGAATGGTGCGACCGCCTCTGCTTACGTCTTCCATTTTCTTGAGACACTTGCGTTGGAATTCCGCATCGCCCACCGCCAGCACTTCATCGATGATCAATATCTCGGGTTCGAGGTGAGCGGCTACGGCAAAGGCGAGACGCAATTGCATACCACTTGAATAGTGTTTCAGAGGCGTATCTAAAAAATTTTCTGTCCCCGAAAAGTCCACGATCTCGTCGAAGTGTTTGTCTATCTCGGCTTTCTTCATCCCCAGGATAGATCCGTTCATGTAGATGTTCTCGCGGCCATTAAGCTCCTGGTGAAACCCCGTGCCCACTTCCAGCAAACTGGCGATGCGTCCACGGCTGATGATGCGGCCCGATGTGGGGGGTGTGATGCGCGATAATATTTTTAGCAAGGTAGATTTACCAGCACCATTTCGCCCAATGATACCGATCGATTCGCCGGGCTGCACCTGGAATGAAATGTCGTACACCGCCCAAAAGTCCTCCGTCACATCGGTGCTTTTGAATAGGTTCGTAATGCGATCGCGAAAGCTCAGGTAGCTGGCACCCTGATGATGTAACCGGAAACGTTTCGACACATGCTCAATTTCAAGAATAGGTTTCATGCAATGTCTGCAAAAAAAGCTTCCGTCTTTTTAAAATAATAGATGCCCAGCAACAGGAAAACGATGGCCGAAACGGAGCTGATCATCACCAGAAAAAAATTCATCTCGCTCGTACCCGTTAGCGGCACTCTGAAAAAATTGATGGCCGCATACATGGGATTGAGCGCCAGTACATAGTTCACCCAAGGGTTACTGGTGTTGGACGCGGGATAGATCACGGGGCTTACAAACAAGGCGATTTGTAAACCAAAGGGAATGATATAGCGAAAATCGCGATACTTCACATTCAGGGCGGCAAGCCCGCAGCTGATGCCGAGCGTTCCCAAGAGAACAAATACCAGCGCCAGTGGCCAGAAGACGATCAACGCCAGTACATCTACATGTACCTGGTAATAGATAAGGGTGACCACGAAGGCAACAAAGGCCACGATAAAATCGACACCCGAAACCAATAAGGCACTCACCGGAATGATAATGCGCGGGAAATATATTTTTTTTATGATCGGGGCATTGGTGAGCATGGAGTTGCCCGCCGTGTTTACGCTGCTGGAAAAAAAATTCCAAAGCAACAGCCCGGAAAAAACAAAAACAGGATAGGGCAATCCGAGGAAGTTATCGTTCTTCAGCGCGTGCCCGAAAAAGAAGGAAAAGATCGCCACCATGATCAAAGGCTGAAGCACCACCCAGATCACGCCGAGCGCAGTCTGCTTGTATTTCACCTTCACTTCACGCCAGGTGAAGAAGTAAAAAAGTTCACGGTAAGACCAAAGCTCACTTAAATTTAAAATGACCGAACGGTCGGACGAGATGATGTTCTCTTTCTGCTGTGCCTGCATTAAAATAGGCGCTTCCTGGCCTTCTTTAAACGTTCAATAATCGGGCTCAAAATTCCCGACCACAAAAAACCTTCAATCCTTCGAATTTGAACGCTAAGGCTTTGTCACCAACCTCAAAGGTAGTGATATTTGGAAAATATATTCCAAAAATAAGACCTACGGTGGCCATTTTATACCTTTAGCGGCTATGACGACAATCCTTTTCCTGTTCCCCTATCCGTTAGGAGAATCGCCATCACAACGCTTTCGGTTCGAGCAGTATTTTGACGCGCTCCGCGACAAATCCATCACGATCGAAACACAGTCCTTCTGGGATATCGCCGCGTGGAGAATTCTCTACAAACCCGGCCATGGCTTTCAAAAATTTGCCGGGTTAGTGAAAGGTTTCTTGCGCAGGACCTTCGTCATCTTTCGGGCGCCACGTTATCACTTCATCTTTATTCATCGCGAGTGCACACCCTTAGGCCCACCGGTTTTTGAATGGCTGCTGGCCAAAGTGCTCCGAAAGAAAATTATCTACGATTTCGATGACGCGATCTGGCTCCCGAATACATCCGACGAAAACAAGATCGTTTCCATCGTGAAGTGGCACGGCAAAGTGAGCGCTATATGCCGATGGAGCTATCGGGTCAGCTGTGGCAACGACTACCTGGCCAGCTTTGCCAGGCAGTTCAATAAGCATGTCGTGGTCAATCCCACCACCATCGACACCGAGCGCCTCCACAATCCTGCACACTATGCGCCCCACACCACCAACGGGCCTACGGTGATCGGATGGACCGGCACGCATTCGACCCTGAAATATCTCGATCCGCTTGTGCCGGCCCTGCAGCGCATTGAGAAGAAATATCCCGGCCGTGTCGAATTTTTAGTGATCGCCAACAAAGCGCCCCAACTCGCCCTGCAGCACCTCACCTTCCTGCCCTGGAAAAAGGAAACCGAAATTCAGGATCTCTTGCGTATGGATATCGGGATCATGCCGTTGACCGACGACATCTGGGCCAAGGGGAAATGCGGATTCAAAGCGTTGCAATACATGGCCCTTGGCATTCCCACCGTCACCTCACCGGTGGGCATAAACTCAACGATGGTCGATCCCTCCGTGGGCTTCCTGGCGGGCACACCCGAGGAATGGGAAATGTATTTGGAGAAACTTATCGATGCGCCGCTGCTTCGAAAACAAATGGGCATACAGGGACGCAAAAAAGTTATCGATCAATATTCTGTTGGCTCCAACACGTCGACATTTCTATCCCTGTTTGAATAGTCGAGCATCAGCACCAGGCTCACCACAAAGAAGGGCATTAATGGAATTTTATAGCGCACCAGCGTTCCGAAATTGTACGTAGACACTCCGACGGCAAAGGCAAAGGTGAGGGAGAAAACAAGGGCAAAGAAAGTATTGGGATACAGCGCGGCCGAGAAGACCTTAAGATTTCGCTTCACCAGGATATACAACGTCGTGAGCAGCAACGCAAGACTTTCAAAGGCGGAAAGGAGCATGAACGGATTCTTTGCCTCCCACAAATAAGGACGGAATATCGATACGTTGATGGCCTGTGGCGCAAGGGCGATCATCGAACCCAACGTGCCATCCAGCTCTCCGAGCGTATAGCCCGACCCTGCATCCCTGCCCGTCTGAAAACGAATGTCGTAGGCGGTCTCCTGGGCCGTCCTGGCCAGACTGTTGATGGCGTATTTTGGGTTGTCTTCGCTTGCCTTCAGGGTTGCAAAATAGGCCAAGCCTCCTGCGGCGCAGATCACAAACGGAAAAATAATCGTTTTGATCGCTTGCGACCGCAGCGCCCCAAGGTTGAATAAAAACACCCAAACAATGGCGGCCGGCAGGAAGGTTAGCAAAATGTAGATCTTGATCGAATACAATCCATACGAGCTCAACAGAAGCATGGTTACGCGCCAGAATGTGGGCTGCTTAACAATAAAGATCTGGAAGATCTGAAACGTAGCCATGCCCAGGCACCCGAGTGTGATGGTGTCCTTCAACAGCCCCGAGCCCCAAAAAAAAACCGAAGGAATAAAAAATGCCGCGATGGCAAGCCCCTTGTGCAGGTGTGGATATTGTTGATAGAAGGTCTGGAAAAACTGCCACATGCCCACAAAGCAAAACACGGCAAACAACGCCGCCGTAGCCGAATAGCAAGAAAATGTGAACAGGTCAAAGATCGCAGCAATTTTCACAATGCTGTAGGAGGGCGGATCGCGAAAGAATGCAATTTTCGAAGCATACCGATACACCCCCCGGTCATCATAGCCGTCGCTGAGAATAAGCTTTAGCCCCGACTCCGGCGAATCCCAAAAAGCCTCCCAGATGTAACGGCTTCCGTAGGTGTGATAGTTAAAGGTGTCGCCACCGCCATAGTAGAATTGATACACGAGTCCAACGATCAGTGCCCCGACGATCTTCACGGTGAGTGCCGGAAAAAAATAACGGCGTGTTACTTCATCTGTAACGGACGGACGGATGACGTAGGCGACTATGTAGATGACGCCTGCAACAATAGGGAAAACAATAAAATCGCGATAATCCAAAATCTTCCGTTTTGACTCGTTCGACCAAAGGTCACCGTTTAACCACGATAAAGCAACCATGACATAGGCATCCGCCCATGTCTATTCGTCAATCGCCCTTCTCCATTTTCTTCAATCGGAGTCGCGCCGTTTTATAGGCTTCGTCTTTTCGACCGGCTTTCTTTTCCACGGCCTTGAACCACTTCCGAGCGCCGGCTTTGTCTCCTTGTTTCTCGGCGATCTCGCCCAGGGCGATCATCGAGTATAAATAGTAGCCCGACTCGGTGGCCTCGATCCGCTCGGCATAGCGCATGCACAGCTCGTAGTATTTTTTGGCTTCGTCCAGCTTGCGGCGGGCTTCGTTGATCTGGCCCAGAAAAAAAGCCGCATAACGGCCACTGGTAGCTTCATAGCCCACCTGCCCGCTGTCGATCTTGTTCAGGATGCTCTTGCACACGGGGTCCGCCTCGGCAAACCGCCCTTGATAATAAAGCATACGCGCATAGTAGCGATGGAAGTAGGGGTTCCGTGGGTAGGTCTGAAATAAATATTCGCTGATCTGGAACGCCCGGGGCTGGTCGTTTTCGTAGCTGTTCAAAATCCGCATCAACCACACCATGGCCTCCGTGCGGGTGTAGAAGGCGTTGTAGGACACCTCTTTCAATTGCTTCAGCCCCAATGCCTTGTCGCCTTTCTTAAAAAACCACAGCACGGGTTTCAGTACCGGGTAATTCTCTGGCACCCACACCGAAAAATAGTTATAGAGGGCGTCGCCAAACAACAACTCGGGGTTCAGGCCTTCTTTCTCTTTGCTCTCCTCCAGATAGTTGATGGCGTTTTTGCCAACGACTGCCGCCTTGCGCCAGGCCTTGCGCTCCTCGTCGGCATACAGTCTCCCCTTAAAGCCATAGGCCGCCGCCAGGAAAAAAGAAGCCTCCGTCTTGTAGGCCGGATAATTTTCATACAGGTTTTCGCCCACCGAAATGGTGCTATCCATATAGGCCAGAAACGTGTCGTCGTGCGACTGATCCTTGGTGTTGGGCATGATCTTCCACCATTCGATGAGGCCCATTAGAAAATACGGCAGTGGATGCCAGGCATATTTGGCTTTCAGGTATTGAAATTGGGCCTCGGCCGCAGAAAATTTGAAGTTATAGAGGTCGTTCAGGGCCTGCGAGCATTCCAATTGCACGTTCAGGTCGGAAATGAGAATGATCGTGGTGTCTTTTTTTGCGACCATTTGTGCCCGGGCGTCCGTTTGTGCGACCCATAGCGGCAAGAGCATTCCAAACCAAAGCCACCGCGACAGCAACAGGCGCCCAAAACGCCTCCCGCCACGCACGGGGTCAAAACCTGATCGTTTTTTTTGTTGGATGGAAGAAACGTTCGTCATAAACTTACACTTAAACCCCTGTCCACGCAGAAACCCATGTCTCAGGAACACGAAACTAAATCATTCTTTGGTGCCAGCAAAAGATTACTGTTTTTGCTGCTTTGCCTGCTCACCCTGGCGCTGCTTTATATCAAGATCTCTTTTATCGAAAACGAAACCGCAGCGTTCGAATTTCTGCAAGACCGCCCCGAGGGCACCATCCTGCGGATCGTCAATGGCCTGCGCTTCTTCGCTATACCCGTCGTCTATCTCTGGAAGTTCACCGTCATCGCGTTCGTCATCTGGGTGGGCTGCTTCATGTTCGGCTACCGGGTCACCTACACCCAGTGCTGGGGTGTGGTCATCGGCGCCGAATACATCTTCCTCATCCCCGAATTGATCAAGATCGGCTGGTTCATGTTCGTAGAAACAGACCCCTCCTACGCCGAGGTCAGCGCGTTCTACCCGCTCTCGCTGCTCTCCCTGTTCGACTATTATGCCATCGACAAACGCTGGGCATACCCGCTGAAGGCGCTCAACGTCTTCGAGATCGTCTATTGGTTCATGTTGGTGGAAGGCATCCACAGTTTTGCCCGCAAAAGCAAAAAATACGTGTGGATCATCGTGCTTTGCTCCTACGTGTTGCTGTTCTTTGGGTGGCTGTTGTTCTACAGCGTCGTATACAAGTAGACGCCCTGCCCGGGGAGATGCCGCAAGATAAAAAAGTTTTGCCGGCCTTCGTACTCCGGCCGGACCCCGCCCGTACCGAACATATAACTCGCTCTCAACTAACTATACGTTCGGGCTTCCCTTCCAAGCCCTACCCAACCCCTTTCTCCTCCATGTTCCACCCCCCGATCACCCATTTGTTGGTGTCCCACCAACAAATCACTCTCCATCCCCACCTCACTTCAATCATCCCGCCCCCAATCCCGGCAAATTCAAACATCTTAGCCGCCCCTACTGCCTTGAAAAATTTGCCATGAAATCACCCCGCACAAAAAATTCATATTTTCGCAAAGCCGTTCACCACACCGGCACGCACGCATGCCCTACGATCTTCACCACATCCTGGAAGCCCTCAAGGGCGAACCGCTCACCGTCGAGCAGGGCGAGCTGCCCGTAAACATCACCCGCGCCTTGCCCGCACCCGAAGCCGATGCCGAAAGCATCGCCTGGATCAAACCCGGTCACCCCAAGGCAACGGACATGATCGTGAACACCGCCGCGCCGCTCATCGTCTGCGACGAAGCCACCTGGAATAATCTGCCGGAACCCAAGCCGGCCAAAGTATTCGTCCTGGTCGACGAACCAAAACGCATTTTTTCGAAAGTGGTCAATGCCCTGCTGGTGAAACGTCCCGCACCCGGCATCCACCCCTCGGCCAGTGTCCATCCCAAGGCCGTCATCGGGAAATCGTGTCACATCGGTCCGTTCACCTATGTTGGCGAAGCGGTCATCGGCGACCACACCGTCATCCACGGCCACGCTTTCATCTACGACAACGTGACGCTCGGCGACCGCTGCATCCTGCACGCCGGCGTGGTCATCGGCAGCGACGGCTTTGGCTATTCGCGCGATGAGAACAACAACGTCGAAAAATTCCCCCACATCGGCGGCGTCCGCATCGGTCACGACGTCGAGATCGGCGCCAACACCTGCATCGACCGCGGCGCATTGGGCAACACCATCATTGGGAACGGCGCGAAGATCGACAACCTCGTGCACGTGGCTCATAATGTAAATATTGGCGAGAATGCATTTGTCATTGCACACGCCATGCTGGGTGGCAGCGTCACCGTCGGGGCTGCCGCCTGGGTGGCACCGTCGGCTTCTATTCTCCAACAACTGAAGATCGGTGATGGTGCAACGATTGGGGTGGGTGCTGTCGTGACAAAAGATGTTCCTCCTGGCCAGACGTGGACGGGGTCACCGGCGCGACCGTTGACAGAGTTTTTGGCGATGCAGAAGAAGATTAAGGATTTACCGTAATACAACGAAACAGAAAACCGGTTAGGTACCACGAAATCTTATGCGTTTATTCATCGTCACTATCATCCTCTTCCTATCCAACGTTTCTTCCTTTTCGCAAACCGGAACGCCCTTCCATATAGATATCCCACAAATTCAAGGCTCAGGCAAAATGGTGAATGACTTTATTCCCGCCCGGTGGCACATTTTAGAATCCGCAAGTGGAGATCTGAACGGTGATGCAAGACCGGACTATGTTCTTATCCTTGGGGTAACCAACAAGGAACTGGCAATGCACGCCATCGACACCGTTCGGAATGAGGTTCCGCGCTTGCTCGTTGTTCTGGTATCGGACAAGAAGGAGCTTAAAGTCGATCAGCAAACCCATGAATTGATCTTGCCATCGGGTTTTGGTGGAAATTTTGACCCCATCGAAATGACCGAGCCTTTATCCATTGATCCAAAAAACAAAAGCATCACCGTTTCCATGTATGGCGGTCTGAGAGAGCGCTGGGTGATCCATTATGTCTTTCAAAAAGATGACCTGGACTGGACATTACACTCGGCGACTTTAAGCACCTACGATTCTACCGCGCCCGACCAAGCGTTTCACTACGACAGCACGTTCGACTTTGTCCATAAAAAAGTAATCGATAACCTCACAAAGGAAACCCACGACTTGACATGGACCCAAGTATTAAAACTGAAAGACATGAAGCCTTTTGAGAATGAAGTTGCACCCGACGTTAGAATTTAAATCTCAAATGAAAATTTTCATTTTTATTCTCTGTGCGTTCGAAGTCGGTTGTTCCCTGGCACAGTCAGCGAGCCCTTCAAAATCAAAATACGCTTCCTTGTCCACTACAACGGAGGATATGCGAAGAATTGGCTCCCTGTTTCTGATGGATAGCATTAGTGCCGACGACAACGAAATCACTTTTGCCTGCATGGATAGCATTCTTTCAACGCACAAAGGAACCAGAGACTATTTCTTTCCCGTGTTTGAAAAAATCGCCATGCAAGCCGACGGTTCCGTGGCGGAGATCATTGGATCTTATACGTTAGTCTACTTAAAAAAATATCCTCATGAATTTCTGGACAGATACCGTTGCTGTCAGAAAGATGAGCCTTGTTGTCAAAAACTTGTTCTACTGGCCACTTTTCTGGGAGAAGAGACCATGATGGATGATGACAAAGCGAAGGTGTACCATGAGCTAATGGATGCATTGAAGGTGAGTCACAAAAATCAAAAAAAAGAAAATGCCCTGGCGTTGCTCATGCGAACGGTGGATGCCACACGAAAGAATTGGAAGGACTAGATGCCGCTAACGTTAACCGGCATTTAATTAACGAAAAAATTACGGATCACTTCACTCGTCCTGGCCACTTGCTCGTCTCTCATCCCGGGCCACAACGGCAGGCTCAGCACCGTATCGGCTACACGTTCCGTTAATGGGAAATCTCCCTTCTTAAATCCATATTCGGCATACGCCTGCTGCAAGTGTGGTGGAATCGGGTAATGAACCATGGTCTCTATGCCTTCTTTTGCAAGTGCTTCCTTCAATTTGTCGCGGCGCGCCGTCCGGATCACAAACAAATGGTAAACATGGTTTGCTTCCGCAGAGGTTGCCGGAAGCATAAGATCACCTACTCCTCTCAATTTCTCCAGATATGACTCCGCCAGGCCCCGCCGCTCTTCATTCCATTGTGTCAGGTATTTCAACTTCACGCTCAACACCGCCGCCTGCAATTCGTCGAGCCGCGAGTTGATACCCTTCTCTGCGCAAACATGCTTTGATTCAAAACCGTAATTCCGGAATTGCCGCGCCAACGCTGCTTTGGTTTCATCGGAAGTCGTCACCGCGCCACCATCACCCAGGGCACCCAGATTTTTTGTGGGATAAAAACTGGTCGCGTTGGCATGACCAAAGCTGCCGGTGCGCTGGCCAGCCCATGTGGCGCCGTGAGCCTGGGCATTGTCCTCCACGACCATAAGATTGTATTTGCGGGCCAGCGCCATGATCGCTGTCATATTGCAGGCCTGGCCGTAGAGGTGGACCGGAAGGATCGCCTTGGTTTTGGAAGTAATGTGCTGTTCGATCTGTTGTGGATCGATGTTGAAGGTGACAGGGTTGGGTTCTACCGGTCGTAAAATAGCGCCGGTCTGTGCGGCGGCGTGCCAGGTGGCCACGTAGGTGTTGGCCGGCACGATGATTTCGTCTCCTTTTCCGATGCCGCAGATTTTCAGTGCAACCACCAGAGCGTCATAGCCATTGCCCACGCCCACGCACCGGGATGTGCCGCAAAACGCCGCGTAGGCATCTTCAAATGCCTTCAGGGCGTCACCCAGGATAAACCAGTTCTTATCATAAACCCTTGCCAGGGCCTCCAGGGCCTCCTGGCGAATGGCATTGTGCTGCGGCGAAAACGATAAAAAGGGGATGGGTTCCGGGGTCATGCAGCAAATAGACGAAAGTAGTCGACAAAATAAATGCACCCTGCTGAAAAGCAAAATTTCCCTTATTTTCGGGCTTTTATTTCAAGAATGTCAAAACCGATAAATTGTTGTGGAGGCTAATGCCCCGCCGGTCCAAAAAATCACCTTTTTACACATATCTCAATCCCATATTCTACATGAACTTTCAGAAAACAAATAACATCTTTGGTTGGGTCGTATTTGTGGTAGCCTTAGTCACCTATTGGCTCACCATGGAAGAAACCGCCAGCTATTGGGATTGCGGCGAGTTCATCGCCGTGTCCTTTAAGCTCGAGGTTCCGCACCCTCCCGGAGCTCCCCTCTTTCTCTTGATCGGCCGTCTGTTCTCCTTCCTGGCCCTTGGCGATGTAACCAAAGTGGCCTACTGGATCAACTTCAGCAGCGTGCTGGCCAGCGCCTTTTGCGTGATGTTCCTGTTCTGGTCCATCGTGCTCTTCGGCCGCAAGATCATGCGCCTCACCCGCGAAGAAGAGATCACCGACCCCAAGCTCTGGGTGCTCATGGGCGCCGGCCTGGTGGGCTCGCTGGCCTATACCTTTAGCGACTCCGCCTGGTTCTCGGCCGTCGAAGCGGAAGTGTATGCCATGTCATCGTTCTTCACCGCATTTGTGGTGTGGGCTATGTTGAAGTGGGACGTGATCGAAGACGAATCCAAAGCCAACCGTTGGTTGCTGCTCATTTTCTATATGGTCGGTCTTTCCATCGGCGTCCACTTGCTCAACCTGGTGACCATCCCGGCTCTTGCGCTGATCTATTATTTCAAAAAATACCAGCCCACCGTTTGGGGCGTCATCGGCGCCATGATCGTGAGCTTGCTCATCATCTTCTTCGTAAACGACCTGATCATTCCCGGTCTGCCCACACTGGCCAGCTATTTCGAGATCTATTTTGTGAACAGCCTCGGCCTCCCCTTCGACTCGGGGGTGATCGTATTCAGCCTGATCCTGCTGGTCGCCCTGGTGTACACCATCTACTACTCCCAAAAACACCAGAAGGTGTTGCTCAACACGTTCGCAAACGCCACAGCCTTTATCCTTATCGGCTATGCATCGTATGCCCTCGTGCTCGTTCGCTCCTCCTACGATCCTCCGATCGATGAAGATGATCCCTCCGATGTGATGACCTACGTCAGCTACCTGAAGCGCGAACAATATGGCAGCCGTCCCTTGCTGTACGGACCCTATTTCACCTCGCAGCCCATCGACATGAAACAAGGCGATGCCATCTATAAAAAAGGCAAGACCAGCTACGAGATCAAAGACCACAAATTCGAATATGTGTATGAGCCCGGCACGGAAACGATCCTGCCCCGCATCTGGAGCAGCGACCCCGACCATGCACAAATCTATCGCGACAACCTCGGCCTCGCCGAAGGCCAGAAACCTACCTTTGGCGACAACCTCAAATTCATGTTCCAGCACCAGATCGGCTGGATGTACGTGCGCTACTTCTTCTTCAATTTTGCAGGCCGCGAAAGCGATATCCAGAATGCTGATTGGATCAGCCCGCTGAATTGGTTCGAGAAGCTGCCGCCCGCACTGGCCGAAAACCGGGGCCGCAACAACTTCTTCATGATCCCTTTCCTGCTCGGCCTGGTGGGCATGTTCTATCAGTCCGTGCACAACACGCGCAATTTTGTGGTGGTCACGCTACTCTTCATCCTCACGGGAGTGGCCCTTGTGATCTACCTCAACTCGCCACCTACCGAACCACGCGAACGTGACTACATTTATGCGGGATCGTATTATGCGTTTTGCTTCTGGATAGGATTTGCCGTGATCGCCATGGCCGAAACCTTTGCCAGCTTCACCAAGAACCTGAAAACTTCGGCCATCGTTGCCACGGCCCTGGGTCTCACAGCACCGATCCTGATGGGCGCTGCCGGCTGGGATGACCACAACCGCTCGAACCGCTACTTCTCCGTCGACTCTGCCATCAACTATTTGCAGTCGTGTTCCAAGAACGCCATCCTGTTCACCGGCGGCGACAACGACACGTTCCCCCTGTGGTACTCACAGGAAGTAGAAGGCGTGCGCACCGACATGCGTGTGATCGTGTTGAGCTACTACAACACCGACTGGTATATCGAGCAAAGCATGCGCAAGGTATATACGTCAGATGCTTTCCCGTATACGCTCACGGCCGAGAACTACAGCCAGAACGGCCTGAACGACTACCTGCCCTACTACGAGACCGGCATCAAGCAAATGGACCTGCACAAATTCCTTGACCTGGTGAAGACCAACAACAGGAGCTTGCTGCACCCCAACTACAGTGGTTCACGCAACATGCTCCCCTCCAAAGAGATTGTGCTGAAAGTGGACGTTGAAAAGGTGAAGGCCCTCGGCATCATTCCCGAAGGCATGGACAGCCTCATCGTTCCCGAAATGCATTTCAAAGTGCGCGGCGGCGGACTGGAGAAAAAGGATCTCGCCATGCTCGACGTGCTGGCCACGGCCAACTGGGAACGCCCTCTGTATGTGAACAACACATCACTGGCACAATTCAACGTGGACCTCAGCCGCTACGTGGTACAGGAAGGCAACGCCTATCGCATTCTTCCGGTGTACAACCCGCGTCCGTTCAATCAACAGGAGTTGGTGAACACCAAGGTCAGCACCGAAAACATGCTGAAGAAATTCCAGTTCCGCAACCTGGATAATCCCAAGGTGTACTACAACCAGGACTATCGCAACTTTGTGCTCAACCACCGGAGCAGCTTCAACTCCCTGGCACAATTCCTCTTGCTGCAGGGCGACACCGCCAAGGCCCGCGAAGTATTGTTGTTTGCCCTGGCCAAAATGCCCGATGCGTCTATCCCCTACGACTACACGAATGCACAAACCCTCGGCATGTTGTTCGAAGTGGGTGAGAAGGAGAAAGCCCTGGAGATCGCCAACGTGATGAGCAAACGCGCCGACGAGTTGGCTACGTACTATATCACCAAGCGCGACTTCGGCCGCGAACTGCAGGTGAACATCGTCATCCTGGGCGAATTGCAACAAGTGCTCTACAAATATGGAGAAGCAGACCTGGCCAAGAAAATCGAAGAAGCCTACGAAAAACACGCCGGCGTCTTCCAGAGTCGTGGCGGTGGATTCTAACCGCTACCCTACTAAAAAAATGAGAGGCTGCCCGAAAAGGCAGCCTCTCATTTTTTTTAGCACCAGCTTCACCGTGCTCTTCGGCGAACCCTTGGCCATCGCCGCGCAAGTCTATCCGTGGGCTTATGCCTCCGGGGCAACCTTTTCGGCCGGCGTCACCTCCGACGAAAACTTTGCTTTCATCCGAAGGAACGGTTTCTCGATGAGGTGATACGATCCCATCGCAGCTAAGAAAATCAACACGGTATTCTGGGGGAACCTGTGGATCCAATCCTCGGGACCATCCAATGCCCACATAAAAAATTGCTGCCATAAGTAAATACTATACGACAACACGCCGATGTAATCCATGACCCGGCTGTTGAGCAACCTAAACCAAAGCCCCCGGGGACCAAAGACAGAATACAGCAGGATGAGGGCGATGAGAACATTCGCTAAGGTCCCATACGTCAGGCCCAGGGGAATCAGAACGAAATCCAATCCCACCTTCGACAAAAGAAAGGGCATGTCGGGCAACGCCAGGATGGCGACCGTTGCAAAAACAAAAATGGCCGTCCAATACGCGCTGAACCTCGCTACGATTTCTTCCTTATACAAAGCCAGCAAGCACCCCAGGGCAATGCCGTCAATCCGGGTAAAAACCGTCAACTCGCTATGCCACGCCACGGGATAAAAATGAAACCCGATCCGGATGAGCGGCACCAGAACAATCAAGAGAAGAGCGATTCTTTTTCTGAAGGCATCGCCAACCATAAAAACCAGCGGCCAAAACAAATAAAAGGTCTCCTCCACACTCAGTGACCAGAAGTGACTGGTATACCAATCGTCGTAATAAAATTGTTTTGTGAAGGTCAGCGAGGTTATCCAGGACAACGCGTTGAAATGAAAATACCCGGCCAGCTGAAGGATAAAATATACCAGCAGAACAAAGTAATAAGCCGGAAATATTCGTAAGGATCTCCGGATATAGAATTTCTTAAAAGAGATGGTTCCCGTCCGTTGCTCCTCATCGAGTAGCAAGCTGGTGATGAGAAACCCTGAAACGACGAAAAAGACGTTTACACCGAAGTGGTGGTTCAGCAAAAAATATTTTACCAGGTTCAGCACCCGGTTGTCTTCCTTCCAAAACTGGAAAATATTACTGGTCAGATTCAGGTGTCCCATCACGACCAGCAAAATACTGATCGCACGGAGCCCATTGATACTTGGATATTTCCGCATGGGAATTTAGATGTATCGCGTCAATGCTCCTGAAAAAACACAGCCCGGCAGTAGGTCCGCCGGGCTGTTGGTATAGTTCAGGATGTTTTCCAAATGGCCTACAAGTGGATCACCTCTCCATAGGCCGCCGCAGCAGCTTCCATGATCGCCTCGCTCATGGTCGGGTGCGGGTGAACAGACTTGATGATCTCGTGACCGGTGGTCTCCAGCTTGCGGGCCACGACCACTTCGGCAATCATTTCTGTTACGTTGGCACCGATGAAGTGCGCGCCCAGCCATTCGCCGTATTTGGCATCGAAGATCAGTTTCACAAAGCCGTCGGGAGCGCCGGCAGCCTTCGCTTTACCGGAGGCCGTGAAGGGAAACTTACCTACTTTGATTTCATAGCCAGCCTTCTTGGCAGCTTCTTCCGTCAGCCCCACAGACGCGATCTCTGGCGAGCAATAGGTACATCCCGGAAGGTTGTTATAATTCAACGGCTCAGGATTCTGACCGGCAATTTTCTCCACGCAAATAATGCCTTCAGCAGAAGCCACGTGCGCTAAGGCAGGGCCTTTCACAATATCACCGATGGCATAAACGCCCGGCACGTTGGTCTTGTAGAAATCATCCACCAGCACACGACCTTTGTCGGTTTTCACACCCACTTCTTCCAGGCCAATACCCTCCAGGTTGGTGGACACGCCAACAGCAGAAAGCACGATGTCGGCTTCGATCTTGATCTCACCATCCGGGGTCTTCACGGTAGCCACACAACCGGCACCCGAGGTATCTACCTTGGTTACTTCGGAGTTCACATAGATCTTCATGCCGGCCTTTTTGAACGATTTGTCCAAAGCCTTCGACACTTCTTCGTCCTCTACCGGCACAACGCGGGGAAGGAACTCCACGATCGTGACTTCCGAGCCGAGGGTGTTATAGAAGTAAGCGAACTCCACACCAATGGCACCGCTGCCCACCACTAACAATTTCTTAGGCAGTTTATCGAGGATCATGGCCTCGCGATAGCCGATAATTTTCTTGCCGTCGATTTTCAGATTGGGCAATTCACGCGAGCGGCCGCCCGTGGCCACGATGATGTTCTTGGCCTCGTATTCGGTCTTCTTGCCCTCGGCGTCCGTCACTTCCACTTTGCCGCCTTTCTTCAGTTTCCCGAAGCCCAGCAATTGATCGATCTTATTTTTCTTAAAAAGGAACTGCACACCCTTGCTCATGCCGGCCGCCACCTCGCGACTGCGCTTCACCATGCCGGTGATGTCGGCACTGGAGTCTTTCACCTCTATTCCATAATCCTTTGCATGCTTGATGTATTCAAAAACATTGGCGCTTTTCAGCAACGCTTTGGTGGGGATACAGCCCCAGTTAAGGCATATGCCGCCCAGTTCCGCCTTCTCCACCACGCCCACTTTGAGGCCCAGCTGAGAGGCCCGGATAGCCGCAACGTAACCGCCTGGGCCACTGCCGATCACGATCAGATCATATTTTGACATAGTATTGTATTTTAAAATTCGCTGCCAAAGATAAACCGGAGATCGCGCTTTCAAAAAGTTTACAATTTTTAATAGAAATCCCGGCCCGGCGGGTCCGGTATAATGAATTTTAAGAGAATTGGCTATTTTTAGGCGCAAACTGAGAAACTAAACCCTCGTCCCCCCGCGGGCCACAAGACTTTTATGAAACTGCTACAAGGAAAAACCGCCCTCGTAACCGGGGCCTCCAAGGGAATTGGACGATCTATTGCCTTACAATATGCCGAACAGGGCGCCAATGTGGCCTTCACCTACCTTTCGAGCGTAGAGCAAGGCCAGGCCCTGGAAGCTGAGCTCACCAGCAAAGGTGTAAAAGCGAAAGGCTATCGGTCCGACGCCTCCGACTACGCCCAGGCCGAAAAACTGGTCAACGACGTCATTGCCGACTTCGGCTCGCTGGACGTGCTCATCAACAACGCCGGCATCACCCAAGACACCCTGCTGCTCCGCATGAGTGAAGAAATGTGGGACAAAGTCATTGCCGTAAACCTCAAGTCCTGCTTCAACACCGTGAAAGCCGCCACCAAGCAAATGATGAAGCAAAAAAAGGGCTCCATTATTAATATGACCTCTGTCGTCGGCATCAAAGGCAACGCCGGCCAGGCCAACTATGCCGCCTCCAAGGCAGGCATCATCGGCTTCACCAAGTCGGTGGCGCTGGAGCTGGGCTCACGAGGCATCCGTTCCAATGCGGTGGCTCCCGGTTTCATCGAAACCGAAATGACCGGCAAGCTGGACGAAAAAACCGTCCAAACCTGGCGCGATGCCATCCCGCTGAAACGCGGCGGCCGCCCCGAAGACGTTGCCGATGCGTGCGTGTTCTTGGGATCGGATATGTCGTCTTATATATCCGGACAGGTGCTGCAAGTGGATGGTGGGATGCTGACGTAAGTCGAGTCGATCTTCTTCAAGAGTATCGTAACCCAACCGTCGTTGTACTCGGCGTTTTTTGCACTTTCAATTTATAAGGCCTGTTAAAAGCCTCCTGCGAAATTTTAAAGTGATCGGCCAACTTACGGATGATCTCCTTGGAAAGTCCTTTTTTGTAGTTCAGAATATCGGAGATCAAACCCTTGCTCACACCGAGGATCTCCACAAGATCTTTTGCCTTCAAATCATGTTGCTCGAGTAAACCATGAAGCAATGCGATCGGATCAGCATCGAGAAGAGTGTTGTGTTTTTCATCCCACTTCTCGATCAAAAGGGTCAGCAATTCAATTTCATCTTTGAACGCCTTGCTTTTGGGACTCGAAACGAGACCTTCGAGAATGTCGGCGTATTCGTAGTACTGCCGTTTTGATTTTACCACTTTATATTTGAGTGCCATGTTAATACTGTTTTACAGTGTATTGATCTCCCTTACTACATAAGGCGGAATATTCCGCATGCGTTCCTATCCAGCAGATAAACAAATGAACCTGGGTTTCCCCAAAAGCATATTTACAAATCATCCGATAGGCATTCCCTGCAATATCAAAAACCACCCGGCTACAACCTTTGCCTAATACATCGGCCGCCCCAAATGTTTTCTTTATATCAGGGGGGATCGCCCAGTCTGCAAATTTGATGGCCGTTAGCCACAGCTCAAAGGAAGACCGGCTCCTGGCATTTTCTTCCACAAATTTCCGGATGGTCTCTTTCCTGATCAAATGAACCTTCATCTCAACCAACGTTTAAAGTTACCAAAAGTTCACGTTTTGTAAACTTTTTCTCCAAATTTTTTTTCGCTCATTAATTTTACAACTTATGACATCGTCATAAAAGTGAATCGAAAAGAATTTTCATCCATCAAAACCTTTGCGCTTCGCTTACGTCTTTGCTTTAAACAGATCGTCACCACCAATGCAAAACGAGCTACCCAACCTCGCCCTCCTCCTCCAACGCTCTTTTAAAAAGAACGCGTGGCACGGCCCTTCCGTAAGAGAATCCCTGGAAAACCTCACGCCGGAGCTGGCACAGAAGAGAATCCCCGGAACGCACAGCATCATCGAGCTGGTGGCGCACATGACTTCGTGGAGAATGTTCGTTGTCAAGCGTCTTCAAGGCGACGCCGATTTTAAAGTCTCAGACGAAGCCAACTTCCCGGCCGCTACCGACTGGGTTGCCACCCTCAACGCATTGGAGGAAAGTCACACCCAGCTTATGGAAGCCCTCAAGTCCTTTCCCGAGCACAAATTGCACGAAACCGTACCCAATGCGTCGGCCCCCTACTCATTTTATATCCTCCTCCACGGCATCGTGCACCATGATTTGTACCACACCGGGCAGATCATGCTCATCCGGAGAGCGGAGCTATAACAAACGTTTTAACTCACCCAGAACGCCGTATTTTCAGGGACCGGCCTAACATTTGTCAGCATCGCCACAACAAAAAAAGTTATCGTGCAGTTTGGAAACCTAGCTTTCAGGCTCTACGTTTGTGGTATCAAAGTCGAATAAGCGCATTTCAGCTTAATCGCTTTATAAAGAAGCGTGGAGAGACAGGCTCTAAGAAACGCTAGCAACCTCCTAAAAAAGAAAGGTGCTAAATCCTGATCCGCCAAGGCGGAAAATATAAACGGTTAAAAAATGAAGAAAATCATTCACACCATCATCTCGGGATCAAGCGTACAACGCTTGCGTGCTTATTTCGAAAACCTCTATCATTCTATTGACAGCTACATTAACGGCGACATTTGCATGTGCTGTTGTTGTGCGTGCTGTTGCTGATGAGTGATCCGCGATCTTCCCGCAACACAGTAGCGTACGACCCTGCCAAGTGACAGGCAGTTCTGGTTAGGCTAACTCCCTCTCTTTTTATTCTATTGATTCATTCTTAGACCCTCTAAATATTATAATCATGTCAAATTTACATTTTGAAACCCTTCAACTGCACGCCGGCCAGGAAATCGACCCCACCACCCGCTCCCGTGCCGTACCCATTTATCAAACCACTTCTTATACGTTCAGAGATTCCGAGCATGGCGCGAACCTGTTTGCCCTGAAAGAATTCGGTAACATCTACACGCGCATCATGAACCCCACCACCGATGTGTTCGAGAAACGCATCGCCGCACTCGAAGGGGGCGTGGCAGCGTTGGCCACGGGATCGGGACAAGCCTCGCAATTCCTGGCATTGAACAACATTCTGCAAGCGGGCGACAACTTTGTATCCACTACATTTTTATATGGTGGCACCTACAACCAATTCAAGGTAGCCTTCAAACGCCTCGGCATCGATGTGCGTTTTGCGGAAGGCGACAAGCCCGAAGCTTTCGAAAAACACATCGACAAAAAGACGAAAGCCATCTACCTGGAAACCATCGGCAACCCGGGCTTTAACATTCCCGATTTTGAAGCCATCGCCGCATTGGCGAAAAAGCATGACCTGCCCCTGATCGTTGACAATACATTCGGTGCGGCCGGCTATCTCTTCCGCCCCATCGAACACGGCGCCAACGTCGTGGTGGAGTCTGCTACAAAATGGATCGGCGGCCACGGCACGTCTATCGGCGGTGTGATCATCGACGGTGGAAATTACAACTGGGCCAATGGAAAATTCCCGCAGTTCACCGAGCCATCGGAAGGATACCACGGCTTGAAGTTCTGGGACGTATTTGGTGAAGGCAACCCGCTGGGGCTGCCCAACATCGCGTTCATCATCCGCGCCCGCGTGGAAGGGTTGCGCGATTTCGGCCCGTCGCTGGCACCGTTCAATTCGTTCCTGTTGTTGCAAGGACTCGAAACATTGTCGCTGCGTGTTCAACGTTCTGTCGACAATGCACTGGCACTGGCGAAGTGGCTGGAGAAACACGACCTGGTAGAAAGCGTGAACTATCCCGGCCTCGAAAGCAGCCCCTATCACAAGCTGGCAAAAAAATATCTGCGCAACGGCTTCGGCGGTGTGTTCTCTTTTACCCTGAAAGGAACCAAGCAGCACACCACGAAATTTGTTGATCACCTTAAACTGGTGAGCCATCTCGCCAATGTCGGTGATGCAAAAACGCTGATCATTCAACCTTCGGCTACCACGCACCAACAACTGAGCGACGAAGAACAACTCGCATCGGGTGTAGTGCCCAACCTGCTGCGCATATCGGCCGGCATCGAGCACATCGATGACATCAAGTCGGATCTCCAGCAGGCATTTGAAAAAGTTTTTGAAGGCGAATTAGTATCCTAGTTAAAGTAAGTATAAAAAGTCTCTCCCGCTCACACCGGTTGCCATCCGGGTGAGCGGGCAGGGTTGACAAGAGTTTATGGAAAAGAACGATCAAACCTTTCATTATCAGAAAAAATTTGAACTGGAATCGGGCGCCACCCTGCCGGGCTTTCAGCTCAAATACTCCACGCTCGGCAAGCTCAATGCCGACCGCAGCAATGTGGTCTGGGTTTGTCATGCCCTGACGGGCAGCGCCGATTTCACCGACTGGTGGAGTGGGCTTTTCAATGAAGGGAGATTCTTCGATCCACGTCAATATTTTATTATTTGTGCCAATGTGTTGGGGGGATGCTATGGTTCCACCGGCCATCTGTCGCTGAATCCTGAAACGGGTAAACCCTATTTCCATACCTTCCCCGCGCTGACCAACCGCGACGTCGTGCAGGCTTTTGATTTGCTCCGCCAATCCCTGGGCATCGAGCAGGTGCACACGCTCATCGGGGGCTCGCTCGGCGGACAGCAGGTGTTGGAATGGGCCGTGCAACAACCCGATGTTTTTCAACACATCATTCCCATCGCCACAAACGCCGTGCATTCGCCGTGGGGCATCGCCTTCAATGAAGCACAGCGCATGGCCATCGAAGCTGATGCTACGTGGAAAGAGAACGATCAACGTGCCGGCACCGAAGGCTTAAAAGCTGCCCGCGCCATCGGCATGATCTCGTATCGCTACTACGACACCTATGGCCAGACCCAAGCCGAGAAAAGCGACGAGAAGATAGACGACTTCAGAGCGGCCACTTACCAACGTTATCAGGGCCAGAAGCTGGCGAACCGTTTCAACGCGTTCACCTACTACAGCCTTTCCAAGATGATGGACAGCCAGAACCTGGGGCGCAACCGTGGCAGCGTCGTAGCCGCGTTGAAATCCATCAAAGCAAGAACGCTGGTGGTAGGCATTGATTCCGATATTTTGTTTCCCCTCAGCGAGCAAAAATTCCTTACCGAAAACATTCCGAATGCCCGCCTGGAGGTGATGACCTCGCTCTATGGCCACGACGGTTTTCTGGTTGAGTTTGAACAATTGAGCAGCCACATAAAAAAATTCTTCCTCGAAGACCTCGTCCCCGTGGAAGTAAAGATCCGATAACAGTAAATTAAACGAACGATATGTCAGCAGAAAAAAACAACACCTCACACACCAAACATCGTCACCTCAAGCTGGGCCTCTTCGGTTTTGGCTGCGTGGGCCAGGGATTGTATCACGTATTGGACGAAACGCCCGGCATTAAAGCAGAGATCAAACGCATTTGCGTAAAACATAAAAACAAAACACGTCCTCTGTCGGAAGACCTGTTCACGTTCAGCAAAGAAGACATCCTCAACGACCCGGATATCGATGTGGTCGTGGAGTTGATCGACGATGCCAAGGCCGCTTTTGAAATCGTGAAAACCGCTTTGCAAAACGGCAAAGCCGTGGTCACGGCCAACAAGAAAATGCTGGCGGAACATTTGGAAGAGATCTACCAGCTTCAGCAACAAACGGGCAAGCCGGTGTTGTACGAGGGGGCCGTATGCGGCGCCATCCCCATCATCCGGAACCTGGAAGAGTATTACGACAACGATTTGCTCACGGGCATCGAAGGCATCTTCAACGGCTCGACCAACTACATCCTCACCAAAGTTTTCGAAGAACGCAAAAGCTATAGCGACGCCCTGCAGAAAGCACAGGAGCTTGGTTTTGCCGAGTCCGATCCCAGTCTCGACGTGAAAGGCTTCGACCCCAAGTTCAAACTCGTGGTAGCCATTGCCCACACGTTCGGTGTGTTTGTGAAACCCGAAGAGGTCATCAACATCGGGATCGACCGCATTTCCGATCTTGACTTGAAATTTGCCCGCGACAACGGCTACGGCATCAAACTGATCGCCCGCGCCTTCAAAGTGGAAAATAAAGTATTTGGCTTTGTCGCTCCCCAGTTCATCGAATCCACACATCCCCTATACGCCGTTCGCAACGAATACAACGCCGTGCAGGTACAAAGCGCTTTTGCCGAACAACAACTTTTTGTCGGCAAGGGTGCGGGAAGCTACCCCACAGGTTCGGCGGTTTTGTCGGATATTTCGGCACTCACCTACGATTATCAATACGAATACAAAAAACTTCACCAGCCACACGATCTCAAATTCACGAACCGTCTCACCGTCGAGGCCTTTGTGAGCTTTGACGAAGGAACATCGATCTCCATGAGCGACTTCGAGCAATTCCAGTCGGGCTATGCCTCGCATGGCAAACAATACATGGTGGGCAAAGTGAGCCTGGAAAAATTGCAGGAATGGTCGGGATGGGATGGTGTGGGCGTCATTCTCGCACCCAATGCTACCCTTACGCCGCAAAAAGAAACGACGAAATCGTTCAGCCTGGCCTCATCCTAAAGCGAGCCAAAAAGCATTCCATAAAAGAAGGATCAGATAAGTTCGGGGATGGCCAGCTTCACGGTTGTGCCCCGGCCCACTTCCGACTCGATGTCGATGTGACCGTTCAGTTTGTCGATGGCTTCCTTCACGATGTAGAGGCCCAGGCCTGAGCCGGCGCCGTCGTCGGTGGCGCGATAGAACATTTTGTAGATATTCGGCAGGTGGTCTTTTTCAATACCCTTGCCGTTGTCTTCGATGGCCAGCGTGGCCAGGTGCTCCCGGATCTCCACGTTTACCTTGATGACGGGATCTTTGCCATTGCGATAGCGAATGGAATTGGAGATGATGTTGTTGAGGATCACTTTCAAACGCCAGCGATCCGAAAAGAACGGGGCCTCCTGGTTGATCCGGATCACCTTTTGCACCGATTGGCCCGTGCTGGTGGCGAACTTCAACTGATTGAACGTTTCGTCGATGAGCGGCTCGAAGTGTATTTCTTCCCGCTTTACCTCCAAACGCGAATTCCGCGACTGATCCAAGATTTCCTTGATGAAATGATCCTGCTGCATGGCGCTTTTGTGGATCATGTCCAGGTACATGTCTTTCATGATCCCGTCTGTATCCTTTTTCGCCAGGTTGATCAACCCCAGCACAGATGCGATGGGTGCGCGAAGGTCGTGCGAAACACTGTAGACAAAATTGTCGAGTTCGGTGTTGCGCTTGCTCAGCTCGGTGTTGGTACGTTGTATTTTTTCTTCGGCGTTTTTGCGCGTCACGATTTCCTCGTTGAGGGCGCGGGTGCGTTCCTGCACCATCGCTTCCAGGTTCTCGTTAAATTCCAGGAGTTTATTTTGAGCTTGGTACCGTTCCCTCACGGTAGCGGAAAGAATGATGGTGCTAATACTGATGACCCCGATAAAGATCTGCAACAGCAACATGGAATTGTAAGAGTCCGAAAGCACAAAAGGGCCAACGCCTCCGATGGTCATGTAGATGGACAACAGTGCCGTGATCAGCACACCGGCGATGGCCACGATCAGTTCGAAACGGAATGCCAACCATAAAAGGAATGGCAACACCAGGAACGGCAGCGCGCGCTCCAAGGTGGCGACCATATAGTCGACCTCCAGCAAGGCAATGATGCCGCCAAGCAACAAGATAAAAATACCAACCTCGATGGCTTTCCCTGTCGTGAGACGAACATGGATCTTCCTCGAGCAAGCCAGGATGAACGGCGTGAACAACAGGATACCCACCACGTTTCCAACCCACGACGAAATGCCCGTGCGCAACAGGTTGTCTGACGACACCACATCGTTGATGTACAATCCCCACGTGCTAATGCCCGCCCCAATCCAGCACATGATCATGGTAACGAACAGGAAACGGAAGGCATTCTTCGCACTCCGAAACGGGAAGTCGTCTCTGATCCATTTCTTCACCAGGTACGTGCCGGTCACGGCTTCCAGCGTGTTGCCTAAGGCGATGAGGCTGCTGATGGTGATGATTTCCTGGGCGGGAAGGTGAGGGTTGTTCCAGTAGGCCATGACGTTGGCCACCAGCGATCCGATGGTGATGCCGGGCCAGGAAGACCGGCCCAAAAGGATGATCAAGGCAAATCCTATACCCGAAGGCGGCCATGTGGGCAAGGCCGTAGACCCCTCGAACGCAAAAAAATAGCCCACTCTGGCAAAAAGATAATACAAGAGGGCCACCCCAATGATCTTGAGGTCAAGCTTGTATTTAAGTGGCAGTTTAACGTTCAAAATCAATTAACTCATTATCAACCAAATATAATAACAAAAGAGCCGGATTAGCCATTCGTCCCGGAACGAGGTTCCATTTTTGAAGCCGAGCTGCTTTTTTTGGGGGTCTAACCGTAAAGCTAGGCTCAATAAAAGGGCCTTGTTGTCGTTCGGGCAGACCTTTCGAAAAGTATGCAGTGAAAATTCTATCTTTCACACAGAAAATTTTTTAGCCTCTTTTATGGATCTGACCATCTTATTTTCTCCGGTAGACGAATCACTCTACGAAGACATCACCTCCCCCTCCAGCTTTTATAGAAACATTCATGTGTTCGGCGAGAAGATGCCCGACTACCGGGGCGCTCACATTGCCCTGTTTGGGGTGAAAGAAGGACGTGGCTCGCTGCAAAATGCTGGGTCGGCTGCTGGTGCCGATGCGATCCGTAAGAAGCTCTATCACCTGAAACGTGGTACGGGAACCTACCGCATTCTCGATCTCGGCAACCTTAACGTGGGGCACGACCTGGACGAGACCTATACACGCATCAGCGAAGTGTGTCGCATGCTGTTGGAAGAGAACGTACTTCCGATTGTCATCGGCGGTTCGCACGACCTGGACTATGGTCAATATGCGGCCTACGAGACCATGGACAAACTGGTGAGCCTGTTGAACGTGGATGCCTTTCTCGACCTGGACGAAAAAAAGGAAGCCGGTGCAAGCCGGCAACACATTCATAAGATCTTGTTGCACGAACCCAACTTCCTATTCAGCTATACGCACCTGGCCTATCAAAGCTACCTGATCGATCCGTTGTCGGTGTCGGTACTGGAGAAGCTTTACTTTGAGGCGTTTCGCATCGGGCAAATGCGCACCAACATGCAGGAGATGGAGCCCACCATTCGCAACGCCGACATCGTATCCTTTGACGTCACCGCGATCCGCTCGTCCGATGCCCCCGGAAATGCCCAGGCCCAACCGTTCGGGCTGACAGGCGAAGAGGCTTGCCAGATCTGCTGGTATGCCGGTCTGAATGAAAAGCTAAGCTCGATAGGTTTCTACGAATACAATCCCGCTTTCGACGATGCGCACCAGAAGACCGCCGCCGTGGTGGCTACCATGATCTGGTATTTTGTGGAAGGCTACTATCATCGCAAGAACGAGCAGAACTTCAGAAGCAACGACTTCATGAAATATTCCGTGTCCATGCCTTCCGAACCGGAGGTGCTCACGTTCTACAAAAGTAAGGTAAGCGAAAAATGGTGGCTTGAAGTGCCCTATCCCAACGGTCGCGAGCGCTACGCGCGCAACAGCATTGTGCCGTGCAGCTACAACGACTATCAAACGGCGGTGAAAGGTGAAGTGCCCGATCGCTATATCAGTATGCTGGCAAAGCTGATCTGATCTTCATTCTGGAGTGAATTTTCAATTTTCCAGATTGCAACCAACGCTACACAACGTTGTTCAGCTGTTCCTTTATTTTTTCGAGTTCTTCTTTCATCACGACAACGTGCTTTTGAATGGCAGCGTCGCTGGCCTTCGAGCCGATGGTATTGATTTCACGACCGATCTCCTGGGAGATGAACCCTAATTTCTTGCCATTGTTCTGGGCTTCCCGGGCCACTTGGATAAAGTAGTCGAGATGGGCTTGCAGGCGAACCTTCTCTTCGTTGATATCGAGCTTTTCGATATAGAAAATGATTTCTTGCTCCAACCGGTTGGTGTCGTAGCCTTCCTCGCCAAAAAAGGAAACTACATTTCCTTTTAACCGCTCGCGAATGCGCTCCACGCGTTTGGGGTCGAGTTCGTTGACGGCTTTCAATTGCTTGCTGATCTCCAGACAGCAGTCGGTGAGCACTTTCTCCAGCACCTTGCCTTCGGCTTTCCGGAAATCTTCACACCGTTCGATGGAGGCGATGATGCATTCCCTTACCTTCTTCCATTCTTCTTCATCGGCGCTGTCTTTGGCTTTGCTTTGCACAACATCAGGCGAGGCGAGGGCAAGTTCGAAAAGACCTTCGTAAGGGGCCACGACGCGGTCGGCCAGTTTTTTCAATTCGGCATAGTAGGCGGTGAACAGCGCCTCGTTGTAAGACTGCTTGGTTTCGACTTCGCCATAGCGTTGATACTCCACGTTGATGGAGACCTTGCCGCGTTCCAGTTTTTCGCTGATCAGGTTGCGCACTTCGATCTCTTTGTCGGAGAAAAGTTTGGGTAGCCTTAAGCTGAGGTCAAGAAACTTGGAGTTAAGGCTTTTCACCTCGGAAGCAATCTGAACCAGGCCGTCGTCGGCGGTGCATTGGCCGAAGCCTGTCATGGATTTAATCATGCAATAAAAATTCTATTTCGTGGATGTCAAGACTGCGCAAAGTACATAAACATACCTCGCCAACCACGGCGATGTATGTTTATGCGATGGCGAATGACAAAATTGATGACCGTTAGAAGTCAAAGCCCAGGGTAACAAACACTCTCGGTTTGGATACCTGGTAATTTTCTACGGGCCATGCTAGGTCGCCCTTGATGTAATAACCGAACAACACCGTGCGGACACCGAGACCGTAGCTATAGAGCCACGGGTTCAGGTAGTTTTTGATCTGCACCTTGAAGGGTCCATCGGCGATCTCTTCGTAGCTCACGCTGTTGGTGGAGTTGAACGGCGGCTTGCCCGACCAGCTCGTGCCGATGTCGTAGAAGGCAATGAATTGCAGGTTGCGCAGCAGGTTCGAGGAGATGGGACCATTCGACAGGGCTTTCACCAGGGGCACCCTGAATTCTGCATTGGCCATCATCACGCTGTTACCAAACAAGGTCGCGTAGTCGAAGCCGCGCAGGGAGGTCGCGTATTCCACAAACAAGATATCCTGGTTTTCGCCGGGGAAGCCCAGTGGATTGGGTTGGCCATCGCTGGTCTTGCCGTTTTTGCGGGTCTTGTTGAACAGCCAGTTGTCCATACCACCCAGCAAATATTTCTTAGGCGAGTTGCCAAAGAAGGTGCCGGCATATCCACGCACCGCGAAGACAATCTCCTTGTAGATCTTTTGATAGTGACGCACGTCGATCGAAGCCTGGCTAAATCCGAGGTCGGCGTTGTTCAGGCCCTGGTAGTTTTGGAACGAGATCTTTGCCCGGGTACCTTCGATGAGGTTGAGACCGGTAGACACGGAGTTGTCGTATACAAGTTCCGCTTTGAGACCGGCATAATAGTTATTCACGGGCGTCTTCGTAGGCGGCGCGGTGGGATAGTCAGCCTCACCCAAATCAACCGATCGCGCCAGTGCGCCGAAAGGTTTTAACGTGAAGCGAATGCGGTCGGAGATCGGAAGCGAAGCGCTCAATTCTATCCGGTTCAGTGAGTAATGATACAGTTCGCCTTGCAAGCCATCTTCCGCCGGCTCGGCCGACCAACGTATGCCCTTGCGGTCGACGCGCACGCCAAAGTCGATGAGCGATTTGAGGTATTGGAATTCAGCAAAGAAATCGCCGTTCTTCAAGTCGACGCTGGTCATCAACCCGCCAAAGAAGCGGTAGTTCTCCAGCATGTCGTTCATCTGCGTCTCGATGGAGATACCCAGGCCCCGCATCGGGTCTACGAGCATGGACGTGACGAGGCTGTTGGAACTGAATTTCGATTCATAAGGGAACGGTCCGGTGATACGGCTCTTCTCGCGCGCCTTCATGTAGCGGGTCAGGAACGACTCGCTCGGTTGGTTCTTCACCGCTTCATCCTCGAAGGTATAGTTGTCGGTGTTTACTTCACCGGGTTTCTTTGGCGTCTGTTGTGTCTTTGCAACCTTGGTGGTGTCTGTCACCGGCACCTGCGGCGTGGATTGCGCAGGAGTCGGCTTCTTTTCTTCGTCACCAAAAACATAATTGTCGGTGTTCACCTCGCCGGGCTTGGGTTGCTGGGCGGGTGGTTGCCTGTTTTCGGCGCGCTCAGCGGGAGTAGTTTCGGTCCGCGCTGGCGTAGGTTCTGTCCGCACCACTGGTGGAGTGGTTACAGGTGCCGTTGCGGGCTTCTTTTCGTCTTCAAACGCATAGTTGTCGGAGTTGATGGCATCGGCGCGGTTTGCGGGAGTACCCAGGCGGGTGCTGTCGATGGCGGCCGGCGGGCCGGCTTGCACGATAGTGGAATCATGGTGCGCCGGTGGCTGAACGTTTGTGGCCGTATCCTTTTGTGGTTGGGCCTGGCGCAAACGCGAGTTGAGCAGGTCCTTGATGCTCATGTTCTTATTCTCCTCCTGCTTGCGCCGCTCGCGGATCACGCGCGCCTGCTGCAAATCCTTGCGCCGTGTAGCGGGCGTGAATACCTGCCGGTTGAGATTAAAACTGCGGTCGACATAAATATTCTCCTTGTTGTCTTCTGTCATCACCATGGCCATCGTTTGATTGGCGAAGTTGAGGTCGATGTCTTTGATGCTCGCATTGAAGTTGGTGATCTGCGAGTAGATGCCCGTGGGACGGTTGTATTTGAAGAGGTTGATGATACCCCGCTGATCGCTGAGGTAATAAAAATTGTTCTCGTCCAAGGCCTGGGGAGAATGGTCTTTGCTGAGCGTGTTGGTGAGGCGCGTCAACAGGAACTTGGTGCTGTCCAGGTCATAGACAAACAGGTTGTAATTGTTGGTGAGTTTTTCAAACTGGGGCTTTGCATTGGCCCGCAGCGTGTCGGTGGTGCGGTTTGACGAGAACACGATCCGGTTGGTGTTGGGAATGAACGTGGGGTCGAGGTCATCGTACAAGTCGTTGGTGAGGCGGCGTACGCGGTCGCGCTTGGAACTCAACAGGAACAGGTCGCTCTTGCCTTCAAAGTCGGCGCTGAGGATGATTAGCCTTCCGTTGCCGGAGAAACTGAAACTGCGGATGTTGCTGAAGCGTTCCAATTGCCGTGGCAATTTCGTGCGCGTGTTAAAATCATAGAGCCAGAAAACGTATTGCCCGCTCTTCACGCCGATCACACCGAGTGTGGTGGCGTCCGACCAGGCGATGAGTGGCAGGCTGTAGTCCACCCGTTGTTTGATCACTTTGCTGCCACCGGAGATGATGGTTTTCTCCCGTCCCGTTTCCAGCGATCTCACTTTCACAATATAACGGCCCCGGTCGTTTTCGGCATAGGCGATGTTGCGGCCATCGGGACTGATCTTTACCGTGGTGAATTCTGTGGTCTTGTTGTGTTGCTGTGTGAAGGAGGTGGACGCTTCCGGATCGATGTAGGATTTACTCACCGTGGTTTCCATGTCGGAGTAGAACTTCTGCCACTCCATCAGCAGTTGTTTGAAGCTTATGCCGAGCGTGATCAGAATACTTTTCTCTTCGTTGCGGGTAACCCGCGTGTAGTTGAGGATATTGGCCACACTGCTCTTCCCGTATTTCTCTGCGATAAAATTCCAGATAGACTGCCCCACTAACCCCGCCTCGTTGCCGGAAAGCTTCGTGGCTCTTTTCGCGCGGCGTGTTTTCATTAGTTGACGGATGTAATCGTCCATGTCCATGCTCCAGCCGCGGGCCACGTAGAGCGAGGCGCCGTTCACAAACCAGTCGGGCAGGTTCATGAGGATCGAGCTTTGGAACATGTCCTTCAGGTTGCCGCCGAACATCATCTCGTGGATCATGATGTCGGAAATCTGGAAAAGCAATTCGTCTTTAAATTCCTGGGCCGTTCCCATGTGGGCCACTTCAACATACGGCTTTATAAATTCCGTTTCACCGCCGACGTTGAACACATTGTGGTTCAGGCCTACGTTACTTTGGCGCAGGTCGCTGAGGGAGTTATAGAGGAAAACTTTTGTTTTGAAATACGGCGGATAGCCGATCAGGTCCGTGATGCGATCGAATTCTCCTTCGAGGTATTCCAACGCTTCCGTGGCCACACCTTTACGGGCATCGTAATAGTAAACGTCGAAATTCTCGCCGCTGAGATATACCCAGTCGAACTGACGGTACTGAATTCTATTCTTCCCAAATACCTCCCGCGATTGCTGGGCTTTTACCTGGGGGGAACATAAAACGATCAGAGTTAGGATGAGTAGTAGTCCGCTTCGCAAATTCATAATTCATTTAGGGGAAGTCCAATATAGTACATTATAACGTTCAATATCCACCTCTTTGTTTATGGCCGGAATATTTAACACGGCCCGGATCAAAACCTCCGAAAAATAGGGGGTGAGGCTCACCCCTTTCGTGCCCATGCCATTGAAAACAAAGGCCAATTCCCATTGGGGATGCCTTCCCAACAAAGGGCGCCGGTCTGGGGTGGTCGGTCGCACGCCGGCAATCTGCCCGATCACCTCCGCCGGAAAACGGATCAGTTCGTTCAATCTTTCCACCAGCTCCGCACAGGCCTGGGGCGTGACGTCCGGCGACGCGTCCTGGAAATTATACGTGGCCCCCACGCGCCACTCGCCAGGCGCGCCGGCCGGGACCATAAAAACGCCGCGGTTCAGGATCACGTCCGGTTGAAAGGCGGCACGGATCCGGATCATTTCGCCTTTCAAGGGCTTCACCGGCAGCCACCGAAACGTTTCCGACGCGTGCACACCGGTGCAAAAGATGATCCTGGAGGCCTCGTATTGTCTGTAGCGGACACCGTCTGCCGACAGGGTCAGTGCCTGCTCGTCCAAATCTTCCTGTAGAAACTCGCCTTCCTGGGCGATCCATTGCCTTACCGCCTCGAGATAGGTCTCGGTGTCCAGGTATCCGCATTGTTTCAGCAGCAGTCCGCCAAACGGGTCTGCCACCGCGGGAAAGGTGCTCGCCGTGGTTATTTTTTCAATATAGGGTGCATAGGCCGGCGACGCGCTTTTGCCCATCCATTCGTTTTGTTCCTCGACAGAAAGGAAAGGCCGGTAGAGCGGCAGGGGATAAAAGAATTTTTGGGCGGTTTTTTCTTCCACTGCCCGGTAGAACGAAAACAGGTAGGGAAATAATGTGTCGGCCATCCAGGTCTTTACCATTTTGCGGCCGGTGATGGGATTGAACAATCCCGCGGCGATGCGCGAGGAGTTGTTTCGCGACGGCTGGTCGATCACCAGGATGCGCTTTCCCTGCCGGAGCAACTGCACGGCCACGGCCGAACCGGCCAGACCCTGGCCTACGATAATATAATCTACCTGTCGCGCTATCATTCCGGGGCGCCAAACTACGATAAAGTCCCCAGCATTTTTTGGGAGAATGTGAAATTGCTGTGAAGCCCGGCTACAAAAATGGTGGCAGGCGACAGGCCATCGGAAATTTCAGTTTACTTTGAAGAAAAATTCGGGGACATGCTTCAGATCGAGTCGTTCGTTTTTAACCCTTTTCAGGAAAACACCTACGTGTTATATGACGACTCGGGCGAATGCGTGATCATTGACCCGGGATGCTATGAGCCTTTTGAACGGCAAGAGCTGGCCGATTTTATTTCGGCAGAAGGCCTCACGGTGAAAATGCTGCTCAACACCCATTGCCACATCGACCACGTGCTGGGCAACGCGTTCGTAAAAGAAAAATATGGCGTCCGCCTCTACATCCACGCCAAGGACGAGCCCGTGTTGCGCGCGGTGAAGGCCTACGCCCCCAACTATGGTTTCGCCCAATACCACGAAGCCACCCCCGATGCGTTTCTGGAAGAAGGGCAGGATATTGCGTTCGGACAACAAAGTTTTAAAGTACTGTTCGTCCCCGGGCATGCGCCAGGACATGTGGCCTTTTATAACGAAAAAGAAAAAATCGTAATGAGTGGCGACGTCTTATTCCAGAACAGCATTGGCCGCACCGATCTGCCGGGTGGAGATTTTGACACGCTGATCCGGAGCATCCATCAAAAACTTTTTACCTTGCCGGACGACGTCATTGTTTTTCCCGGCCACGGTCCGGAGACAAACATTGGTTTTGAAAAGAAAACAAATCCGTTTTGCGCCGTGATTTCAACCTGATTGGTTCATGATTAAATACCTTCCCAATTTTTTAACCTGCTGCAATCTGGTGTGCGGCATGCTGGGCATCATCTTCTTGTGGGAAAATGCCGCCGTTCCCACCGCCTATTTTGTGTGGGCAGCCTGTTTGTTCGATTTCTTTGACGGCTTTGCCGCACGATGGCTCAAGGTTTCTTCACCCATCGGGAAAGAGCTGGATTCCATGGCCGATATGGTGAGCTTTGGGGCCCTGCCTGCGCTGTTCGTCTACCAAGCCCTGCAGGGATCGACCACCCCATTCTTGCCCTACGTGGCCCTGCTCATCGCCGTTTGTTCCGCCCTTCGCCTGGCCATATTCAACCTCGACACCACCCAATCGGATGCCTTCAAGGGCCTGCCCACACCCGCCAACGCCATCTTCCTGACGGCATTGCCTTTTTTGCAAGGCCTGGGCGTTAACGTGATGGGGAACACGACCCTGTTGGCAGTGATTGCCGTGCTTTTTTCGGTCTTGCTGGTGTCCCGGATCGACCTCTTTGCCTTGAAGTTCAAAAATTTCAATTGGGCCGAAAATAAAGTCCGGTTTACCTTCCTGTTGCTGGCCGTATTACTGCTGGCCTTCTTTCAATGGGCGGCATTGCCCGTGATCATACTTTTGTACATTACCCTATCGTTAGGGGTCCGGGTGTTTTCAAAATAAGGCGCTAATTTTCAAGCTTAAATCTTTTCCCTTGCATTGCCAGTTCACCATACGATGGATTCTCGTCACTGCCCTGGTATCCGCCGTATCGGCGGGGCACGCCCAGGAGACGCTGGCATCCAATTCCTGGTTTAAGCTGGGCGTTGAAAAACGCGGTGTGTACAAAGTGTCTTACGACGATTTCAAAAAAATGGGATTCGATCCCGCTACCGTCGACCCGCGGCAAATCGCCATCTATGGGAACCCCGGTGGCATGCTTCCCCAGGAAAACGATGCGCCCCGCTTTAATGCGCTGCAGGAAAACGCCATCTACATCGAAGGAGAGGGCGATGGCGTGTTCGACAAAAACGACTACATTCTTTTTTACGCCGAAGGACCGGACGCCGTACACTACGACGCACAACGCCAGGTGTTCGCTTACCAAAGCAATCTTTATAGCAAAAAGAATTTTTATTTTATCACCGTGGCCAGTGGCAGTCGCCCGGCGCGTATCCAGACCGTGGAAAGCGTGGCTGGAAATTTTCCGGTGGTTCAGCAGTATGACGATTTTGTTTATCACGAGCTGGAAGATTACAACGAATTGGAATCCGGCCGTCAATGGTTTGGCGAACGATTCGATCTCACCACATCGTATAGTTTCAAATCGGATATTGCCGGCGTGGTTGAAAACTCCAACGTCAAGATAGTGTCGGACGTGATGGCGCAATGTTATGATGGCAATGGGTCGACGTTTAAGATCTCACTGAACGGTACACCGGCAGGTGAACAAAATGTCTCCGCCATCACCAATTCGACGTACGCTGTGAAAGGGGCCGTACGCCTCGACACATTGACCTTGAATGCTTCCACCGCCGGGGCCGTCGGGCAGACTACGCAAACCCTCACCTATCAGTACGCCAAGGGCGGGGGGACTCGTTCGGTTGGATTTCTTGACTTCTTCCTATTGAACTTCACCCGCGAACTGGCGGTGTATGGCGACCAGACTTTTTTTGTTTCTCCTACTAGCCTCGGTCAACCGGTGTCGCAATATCGCGTGGCCGCGGCCACCACAGATCATCGGGTGTGGGACATTACCGATCCGTTGAATGTGCAGCAACAAGCTTTCACTGTGCAGGATGGAAACGCACAATTTTCGGCTGCGAGTGATGTATTGCATGACTACATTGTCTTCAATGCCAATGCTCCCGCTCCAGCGCTGGTGGGCAAAGTCGCGAATCAAAATGTGGGCACGGCTTCGCCTGTGAATTACATCGTGATCACGCATCCCGATTTTATGAGCGAGGCCCAGCGGCTGGCGGCACACCGGGGACAGCACAATCAATGGTCTACCTTGGTGGTAACCCCCGAACAGATCTTTAACGAGTTCTCATCCGGCCGTCAGGATGTGAGCGCCATCCGCGATTTTATCCGGCGCAAATACGAGTCGGGACCAACCCAACTCAAGGCCGTGGTCTTTGTGGGGAAAGGTTCCTATGATTACAAAGACCGGCTCTCGAACAACACGAATTTTGTGCCCACCTATGAGGCGCGCAATTCGCTGTCGCCGCTGGAGACCTATTCCTCCGACGACTTCTACGCCTTGCTGGAACCGGGCGAAGGGGGTTGGGGCGAAGATCCGGCGCATGCCGAAACCCTCGACATCGGCGTAGGCCGCATCCCCGCCAAGACACTGGACGAAGCTTCCCACGTGGTGACGAAGATCATTGACTACGACACCAACAGGAAAAGCCAGGGCCGCTGGCGCAAGGACATTGTGTTCGTGGCCGACGATGGAAGCCTCTCCGACGGGTTCACGTCCATACACCAATCGCAAGCCGACGTGATGAGCACTACCATCGAAACGGGAAATCCTCAATTCGATACGCACAAAATTTTTCTGGGCACCTATACCAAAACCGTGAAGCCCAACGGTGAGGCTATCCCGGAAGTGAACGAAGCCATTTTGCGTGACTTCAACCGGGGGACGCTCATCATCAACTACACGGGTCATGGCAGCGAGAAGCTTTGGGCGGATGAAAAAGTGTTTACCGACATCGACATCCTCACGCTGGAAAACAAGCTCTACCCTTTCCTTATTACCGCCACTTGTGAATTTGGGCGGCAGGACGATCCCCAGGATATTTCGAGTGCCGAGTTGAGCGTGCTTCGTTCCAACGGTGGCACCGTGGGACTGGTCACCACCTCGCGGCCCGTGAAATCGGACACCAACTTTGAGCTGAACAAATCCTTCTACGCAAACCTGCTTCAAAAAGAATCGGGCCAGATCCCCACGCTGGGTGAAGTGTTCCGCAAGACAAAAAACCAGAGCACCAGCGGCGTATTCAATCGCAATTTTTCGTTGTTGGCCGATCCCGGCATGACGCTGGCCATGACACCCAACATCGTTGCCGCCGCCAAACCCGAAGTCGCCTCGGGCGCCGACACCTTGAAAGCCCTTTCGGTCGTGACCATTTCGGGAGAAGTGCAGGATGGGAACGGCGTGTTGATCCCCGCTTTCAACGGAACGCTACACGCCACCTTGTATGACAAGCAAAGCGAGTCGGTGACCATCGGAAAAAACAATCCTCCCTTTCATTTCAAAGAATGGAGCAACGTACTTTTCCGTGGCAAAGCCACCGTGAAGGATGGATTGTTCTCGATGAAGTTTGTGGTGCCCAAAAATATCGCTTATGAAGTGGGTGCCGGGAAACTCAGTTTCTATGCCTCCGATTCCAGCCACATGGAGGACGCCGCCGGAGCCTTGTCGACACCGGTCGGCGGAAGCGAAAAAAGCTTTGCGCCCGACAACACGCCCCCGGAAATACGGCTTTTTATGGGCGACACCACCTTTGTGAACGGTGGCATGGTGCTTCCCAATACGAGCCTGCTGGTGAGGCTCCACGACGCCAGCGGCATCAACACCTCCACCTATGGCATCGGCAACACCCTGACCGGCGTGCTGGACGATGACGTGCAGGTCTACGCCCTGAGCGACTATTACGAGGCCGACACGGACGATTTTACCCGGGGATGGGTGAATTTCCCGATTAATGGCCTGACGCCCGGGAAACACACGATCACGGTAAAAGTTTGGGATACCTATAACAATCCGGCCCAATCGGTTATTTCATTCATAGTGACGGATGGAAAATCACTGATTATCGAATCCCTGAGCAATGCGCCCAACCCATTCCAGGGAGAAAGTCACATCTTTTTCACCCACAACCGCTCTGGGGACGACCTGGAGGCCCAATTGTATATTTACAATATTACCGGCCAACAAATGATGGCATACAACTTTTCCATACCTTCAAGCCCCTATCAGGTCGATTTGATGGAAATCAACGCAGGGGACGTGGACGGCAAAAAACTTGTTGCGGGGGTATACTTAGCCCGTTTGGCTGTTCGTTCAGTAACCAATGGCTCTAAAAGTGAGCGCGTTACAAAACTTATTGTGGTGAATTAATTATCTTTGGACCTTTGAAAAAAAACTTGATGCATTATCGCGTATTCCTCCTTTTGAGCTTTGTATTGATCGGAGTTCAGCACTCATTTTCCCAAGGCACAGTATCCCCCGGCGACCTGATTGGCGCCCAAAATGCCATCACCACAGCTGTTCCCTTCCTCACCATCTCCCCGGATGCGCGTCATGCCGCCCTGGGCGATGCCGGCGTAGCGACTTCGGCCGACGCCAACGCGTCGTATTGGAATGCCGGCAAGCTGGTGCACATCGACAAAAAATACGGTGGAACGATCTCCTACACACCCTGGCTGGGAAAGATTGTGAACGACATGTCGATCTCATATCTGTCGGGTTTCTATAAGATCACCCGCGAGCAGGCTATCTCCGCATCGATAAAATATTTCAACCTCGGCGACATCAGTTTCCGCGACGCCAACAACAACCCGCTGGGCGATTTCAACCCACGCGAGTTCGCCATTGATGGTACGTATTCCCGATTGCTCTCTGAAAAATTCAGCATGGGTATCACGGGTCGATACATTTATTCGAACCTCACTGGCGCTTTTGCCGGCATCGACGCCAAACCCGGCCGCAGCGTGGCTGCCGACATCGGCGCGTATTACACGACACCCTTAAAACGCCATCCTAACTCCACTTTGTCGTTAGGAGCAACCATCACCAACATCGGCGCAAAGCTGTCGTACACCGACAACGAGAACAAAAACTTTCTGCCCACCACCCTGCGTTTGGGAACGGCCTACAAGACCGATCTCGATGCATACAATTCGCTTACGTTTGTATTAGACTTCAGCAAGCTGATGGTGCCCAGCCCCAATTCGGGCCGCGACTCTGTGGGCCTGCTCAGCGGCATGTTCGGATCGTTTAGCGACGCCCCCGGCGGTGCCAAAGAAGAGTTCCAGGAGATCATGACTTCGGTGGGTGTGGAATATTGGTACAACGACATCTTTGCCGCGCGCCTGGGCTACTTCAACGAAGCCAAAAACAAGGGCAACCGGAAATACATGACCATCGGTCTCGGCTTCCGCAAGAATAAGTTCGGCGTGGACGTGGCCTACCTGGTGCCGGTGAACAAACGCGAAAGCCCGCTGGCCGAAACGTTGCGCTTCACGCTGCACTTCCTGATCAAAGAGACCACGGCCGACAAAGACGAAACCGTTACCGACTAGTCCTGATGCTCGACCGCACCCTCGCCCCGCCCTTTAACCGTACTACTGATTTTGAATTACTGCATCCCGAAAAGGTCACGACCGCCTCGGGCGCCGAGATTTATTTCGTGCTGGGCGGTAGCCAGGACGTTAGCAAGGTTGAGCTCATTTTTCCGGCAGGCCGCTGGGTGGAGAAAGTCTGGGGTGCTTCTTATTTTTCTTCACAACTCCTGAACAAAGGAACCCAGCACAAAGGCAGCTACGAGATCGCACAGCGATTCGATAGCCTGGGTGCCCACCTGGAGGTTCATTCCGCACTGGATTTCGTTTCCGTATCCTTATACTCGCTCAACAAAAATCTGGAAGCCGGACTCCGCCTGTTGCTGGAGCTGCTAACAGAATCCATTTTCCCCGAAAAGGAACTGGAACAACTCAAGTCTATTTACCTGCAGAACCTGAAAGTGAATCGCGAGAAGACCAGCTTCCAGGCTTCGTTGCTGATCCGCAAGAATATTTTTGGAGAAACACACCCCTATGGAAAAGAGCTGGAAGAAGCCGAGGTAAATCCGCTGCAACAACAACAGGTAGCCGCGCATTTCAACAGCTTTTTCAAAACGTGCACCATCCTGGTTTCCGGAAAAGTGACGGACGCGAACCAGCGGCTCATCACCAACGTGTTTGCACCGTTTGCCTTCCACGCATTGCAAAAAAAGGAGTCCACTGTCTTCACGGAGGCGCGGTCCTATCGCCAGGTGGTGGAGAAAGAAGGCAGTGTGCAGTCCACCATCCGCATGGGCAAGCGCTTCATCGATCGCGCGCATGCCGACTATGTGGACACGGTGTTTCTGAATCACATCCTGGGTGGTTATTTCGGTTCGCGTCTCATGAAGAACATTCGTGAAGAGAAGGGCCTCTCCTATGGCATCTCATCGAGCCTGCACGCGTTGAAGCACGACAGCTACCTGATGATCGGCGCGGATGTGAACCGCGAAAACATGACCCTCACGTTCGAGGAGATCGGCAAGGAGTTGAAGCGCCTGCGCACCGAGCCCATCGACGCCGAAGAATTGGAGACCGCCCGCAATCACTTCACCGGCAGCCTGCAATCGGAGATCACCACTTCCTTTGCACACGCCGATAAGATCAAGACCATCCTGCTCTACAACCTGCCCGCGGGGCACTATCAAAACATGATCCGCCGCATCGACGCCATCACGGCCGACGACCTGCTGCACACCGCCGCCACCTATTTCAAGGAAGACAGCTTCATTGAAGTGGCCGTAGGCTAGAACACATTTTCTTTGGATTGTTTAAGCGGCCGCGCTACCTTGAAAGAGAATCCAAAAAGGCTATGAAATCCACGCTCGTTCCGTTTTTATTTTTGATGTGCCTGTTTACCGGCTGCACGGAAGAAGTACCCGACGATGCCTTTGTGGGAACCTGGGAACTCAAAGGCCGCACCAAATTTGAAGGCATACGGATCAAAATCGAAAAGCACGACGATGCCCTTACGGGAAGAATTGTAAAGCTGAACAACAACAAGCTCGTCAAAATGTTTGCCGACTCCAGTGATGTTTGGGTCTCTGGAATTCAGCGCGTTTCCAAGTACGAATTCAAACTCACCGAAAGGAAACTCGCCGCCGATCTTTTCTCCCTCTACGGCCAAACCACCTCCCAGGATTTTAAAGTCGAATTCATCGACGACAACACCGTCGGGTTGGCCACGGAAGGCGCCGATCCAAAAAACTCGACCGTTCTCTACAAAAGAGTGCCATGAATTTCGATCTGATCATCCAGAACGTTACCCAACACATTCGCCTCGACCGCGAGGAAATTGAACGATTCACCTCCTACCTGGAACCCCGCACCTTCAAAAAGAAGTCCTTCATCCTCCGTCCCGGCGACACCTGTTTGTTCGAGACCTTCGTCGTGAAAGGTTGTGCGAAGATCTTTTACACCGACGCCGAAGGCGTGGAGCACATCGTGAAGTTCGCCATCGAAAATTGGTGGACCATGGACCTGGAGAGTTTCGCGCAGCAAAGTCCCGCATTCTACAGCATCCAAGCCTTGGAAGACACGGAAACGCTCCAACTCAGCAAAGCCAACCACGACGCGCTTTATGATCGCGTTCCACAGTTTGAAAAATTTTCCCGCATCCTGTTCCAGAACGCCTACATCTTGTTGCAACACCGCCTCACGCAAAATCTTTTTGTCGGCGCCGAAGAAAAGTACAACCAGTTTACAAAAAAATATCCCGGCCTGGAATTGCGCATTCCCCAAAAAGAGATCGCCTCCTACCTGGGCATCACGCCGGAATTTCTCAGCATGCTGCGAAACCGCAGAATGAAATCCCTGATTTCTTAAACTAGTTTATTCCGTTCCGGGGCAGGCGCCTGTTGTTTTGTCATCAAAAAAAACAACAGTTATGAAAGAATTACTTTTTAACACGCAAAACGACTGGACCGGGTTTATCCTTCGCATCACGGTTGGCGCCATTATGTTTCCCCACGGCGCACAAAAACTTTTGGGGCTTTTTGGTGGCTATGGCTACAACGCCACCATGAATTTCTTTGCGGAGACCTTGAAACTTCCCGCACTTATTTCATTCCTGGTGATCGTGATCGAATTCTTTGGCGCGGTCGGGCTCATTGCCGGCTTTGCCAGCAAGCTTTGGGCCCTGCTGCTGATCTGTATCATGACGGGCGCCATTGTCACCACAAATTACAAAAATGGATTCTTCATGAACTGGTTTCAAAACCAGGCCGGTGAGGGATATGAATACCATTTGTTGGTGATTGGCATGTGCCTCGCCTTGCTGCTGACCGGGAGTGGCGCATTTTCCTTAGATGGACTGATTAAAACCCCTCGTTAAGGAATAATGTTGGACGCAACGCGACAACTTACAGCGTGGGGTTAAAATTATACACCTCCGAATTTACTGGCGTTTGAATCGTCTTCAGTGGCACGGCGTCGCGGTACTTTCTTCCGTCCAGGAATTTGGTGAACGTGCAGCCGAAATATTCCAGCTTGCTAAAATCCAGCTGCGGGTAGAGCGACCGTATTTCCGTGGGGATGGAAGTGACGCCCGAGATTTGGCCTGGTTCCGATTCGATATTCCAGTGTACCCAGTTCGTGCCCTCCTGATATTGCCACTGTGCGTCATAGTAGGTGTATTCTTCTGAAAAATTGAACGAGAAGGTTTTGATCTCCGGGCTCGTCAGGGAGAATGTGAAGGCGGGGATGGCGATCGATGTGTTCACACTTCCGGTCTTGTAATAGCTGACCGAGCCGTTATCGTTTTGATTGAACACATAGGTTTGGTAGTGATCGAATCCATCCAGATATCCCAGGGTTGGCGTGTTGGATTTGAAGGTGGTTTGATCCAATTGGGTACTGTTGCTAAAGTAATAAGGCGTCGTATTGCCGGCGTAGTAGCCGACGATGTAGCCGCTGGTGACACCGGGATAATCCAATTTTAATTGTTTAGGGAAGGTACTGAATGTCGAATAGTCCTCTTCAGCAATGTCATCTGTCGCCAGGGCGTTCACCCAACCGTACACCGGCCCTCCGGAGCGATAACCGGACACCAGTACATCGGCCGGGCTTTGTGGAAGGGTCACTACCACATCCGCCACTCCGCCGGTGGCGGAACTGCTCCATCCGTAAGTGTTGGAGAATAACAAAGAAGCCGGGATGTTGTCGGCGTCGAAATAATTCGATAGCTCGATGGTGGCCTCACCGGCTGAAGAGGTGGGTGGAGTTGTTACCGTCAGGCTCAACTTCAGACTGTCGCCCCGGTCGAGGTTTGTGTAGGTATGAAACGAAAGCTCTTTCAGATTCCCGGAGTCATGCCCTTGAAAGATCGTGACATTGATCTTGTCGGCTTCGTTTGTCGAGCTGAAGGAAACGGTCTGGCCGGTGGCATACGACTTCGTGTCCAACACGTCGCCCGTCAGGTCGGTCACGAATATCCAATTATCACCATCAACGGTATAGGATTCATCCACGATCACGGTGAGCAGGGGTAGGGCGGTTTTCTTTTCTTCGTCGCCTTTGCAGGCAAACAGGAAAACACTCGTCACAAAAAATAGAAGAACGGCGCGCCATCCACGAATGCTGTTCATGCGTAAAAAGACCTGCGTGCAAATGGGTGTATACATGAATTTCATTTCCTGTTTTTTGGTGATCGCTCCTCGTCCTGTCTGACTACAACCTGCAAGGTATCCGCTTCCGGTTTAAAAGTCCAGATCGACAGTCTATTGCCGTCAAATATTTTAGTGCACGTCGCGGCGGCCCTTCTTTCGTGGAATACGCATGATCGCCTCATCCCAGCCCATGGCCGTCCAACCTAATCCTACCATTTTCGAAGGCCGTCAGGCGACAGAAGGCCACGGATCACTTTTAAAGGTAAAATATGCATTTCCAGTCGATCGCCGGGCTTGGTCGAAGCACGCCAAATATTTCAGGCCCTCGCCGGTCACCCGTCGGAATGCCCTATATTGGTCCAGCCAAATCCAACAGCTTGGTTTTACGTTTAAGAATTCCATGCGCACCCCGGTGAAATTCGACTTTTCACAAACACCTCCTGTCACGGCGGTTTTTGTTATCCCGCCGCGTGTTCATTTGCTGGACATGAGCGGGCCCGCCCACATTTTTTATGAGGCGTCGGATTTTGGCGTGCCGATACGGCTGGCTTTCACCTCCACCTATGCCCGTGTGTCTGAAGAAACGAGTTCCAGCGGTCTGGCCTTTGCCCACCTGGAGAGTTTTGAAGGGCTGGAACTCCAGGAAGGTGATCTCATCTTCGTTCCGGGGTTGGAATCGCATTACCTCACCGACACGGCCTTCTACGATTCGATCCAGCCGTTCCTGGCCTGGCTGGTGCATCAGCATGCCAAAGGCGTGAAGGTCTGCTCCGTGTGCACCGGCGCGTTCCTGGTGGCCGAGGCGGGGTTGCTGGACCACCGGCAAACCACCACACACTGGAAGTTTCAACAACTGCTCAAAGACCGCTACGCCAACGCCGAAGTACTCACTAACCGCCTGTTTGTTTTCCAGGAGGGTATTTACTCCAGCGCGGGCGTTACCTCCGGCATCGACATGGCGCTTTTTATGTTGGAGGAGTTATACGGCTCGAATTTCGCCGCACGGGTGGCGCGAGAAGTGGTGATCTATATGCGCCGGGGCGTGGAGGATCCGCAGCTCAGCATCTTCTTGCAATACCGGAACCACCTGGAGGATCGCGTGCATAAAATACAGGAATGGCTTTCGCATAACCTCGATAAAAAACACACGGCCGACCAACTGGCCGAGCGCATCCATACGAGTGGCCGCAACCTCACACGCCTGTTCAAGGACACGACGGGCATCACCATCGGGCAATACGTTGAAAAGCTGCGGGTGGAGCATGCCCTTCACCTGCTCCGCGAAAACGAGAAGGTGGAAACCGTTGCTCGTTCGTGTGGCCTTCAGAGCACAAACCAATTGCGTTCGCTTTTAAGAAAGCACGCCGGGCTGCTGCCTTCCGATGTGATGTCCTGATCCTGCGCCGGGTTGTCCTTTTTCTGGGCAGGTGTCCTGACTATTTTTGATACATTCAAATGACCGCTATGAAAACACTCCTCTTGTTCCTTTTTGCTTGCCTTGCGCTTAGCGCCGGTGCCCAAACCAAAACCAACCCCAAAGACATGGCCTATTTCTGCCCGCTTTGCAACAGCGACTGCGACAAGCTCGTGTTTGACAAACCCGGCACTTGCTCGCACTGTGGCATGGCCCTGGTTCAGCAAACCTTTGCCGACCGCAAGGCAGAGGTGTCTCAAAAGCCGATGACGGTTTGTTTCTATTTGCAAGATGGCGTGGAGGTGCTCGACTTTGCCGGACCCATGGAAGTGTTTTCCTATGCAGGCTTTCATGTGTTCACTGTTTCGAAAACAAAAGACCCCATCGTTTCACAAGGCATCTTAAAGATCATCCCCGACTACAGCATACAGGATGCGCCGCCTGCTGATATACTGGCAACGTTTGGTGGCAATGCATCACAAGGATTTGATGAGCCGGTGGTTGCCTGGATCAAGTCGCGCGAGAAAGCGACCTCTTATTTCTTCTCTGTATGCACGGGTGCATTTGCCTTTGGCAAGGCCGGGCTTTTGGATAATAAAACGGCCACCACGTTCCATCTCAGCATTGAAGGACTCCAGAAGTCTTTTCCAAAGGCGAAAGTGTTGTCGGATGTTCGTTTTGTTGACAACGGCAATTTGATCACAACGGCAGGCATATCCGCCGGCATTGATGGCGCCCTTCATTTGGTCGCCAAACTGAAAGGTGAGGCGGCGGCGAAAGCGGCGGCGCAGTACATGGAGTACGACAAATGGATACCGAAAGAAGGGTTGGTGCTTTCCGACGCGAAAAAATAACAATCCACTTCAGCAAAGTTCACGCAAGGCCTTGCGTGAACTATTGCTATCGCTTATTTCAAACTTTCCAGATCGCGGATTAAAATCCGTTTTCTATCAAAGTTGATCAGGTTGCTTTCCTTGAGATCATTCAAGATCGTCGTCACCGTTTGGCGCGACGTGCCCGTTAAGCAGGCAATATCCTTGTGGGTCAGTTGGGTTGGGATGAGCGTTTCGTACCCGACTTTTTTGCCCTTCCAGGCGGCGGTATCTTTCAGAAATTCCACGATGCGCGTGCGGGCATCTTTGAAGACCAGCAGTTCGAGTTTGCGCTCTAATTTCATGATGCGGAGGCCGATGAGCTTCAGGATCTTAAAGCTGAGTTCGCGATTCTCGTACATGAGCGCCTGAAGGTCGTTGATAGTGAGGGGGCAGATCACCGTCTCGTCCGACGCCTGCGCAAAGTCCTTGCGTTTGTCCTCTCCGGCCAGGGCCAGCTCGCCAAAGATCTCGCCGTTGGTCAGGATGGCGCTGATCACCTCTTCTCCCGAGTCCAGGTAGTGGCCGATCTTTACGCGACCCTTTACGATCATGTAGATGTGCGTGGCCGAATCGTCGGGCATGTAAATGAATTGCGAGCGCTTATAGGTGACGAATTCATGGTTGTCGGCCATCCGCTTCACCTTATGGGGGCATAGAATGTTGTATAGATTGGTGCTTTCAAAATACCAAAGCGCGGACGAGTTTGTCATGGGGACGTCTTCTGTTGTGTTGAGATCAACCTTTCTGCAGCATTCACGTAAATAGCTCAATTATCGGTGTGCTAGGCAATAATTCACCGATAAGTTATTTAAGTTAGCACAAAAATAAACGGAAAAGTTCATGAGCCGTCTGACGCTGAGCGAAATCTGGATCTACCCCATCAAATCGTTAGGGGGTATCTCACTGACACAGGCACGCGTTATGAAAAAGGGTCTGCAATACGACCGTCGCTGGATGCTCGTAGACGAGGCGGGGGTATTTCTCACGCAACGCGTACACCCGATCATGGCCCTCTTCAAGACGTCGATCGACGACACGCACCTCACGGTTCGGTTCAAGGAACACACGTTACCGTTGCGCCTGGTCCCCACCTTCGATCCCCATCCGCTTACCGTGACGATTTGGGATGACACGGTGACGGCCTTTGAAGTGAACACAGAAGCCAGTGCCTGGTTTTCTCAGCACATGGGCATGCCGTGCCGGCTGGTATATTTCCCGGAAGAGAATCCCCGGCAGGTAGACCCCAAGTATAGCCCGGAGGGCAACCACGTAAGCCTGGCCGATGCCTATCCCCTGCTCATCATCGGGCAGCGCTCACTGGACGACCTAAACCAGCGAATGCAGGTGCCCCTGCCCATGAACCGGTTCCGCCCCAACCTTGTTTTTACGGGCGGCGAACCCTATGAAGAGGACACCTGGCGCGACTTTACCGTGGGCACCACCCGCTTTATCGGAGCGAAGCCCTGTGCCCGTTGCGCGCTGCCGACCATCGACCAGGACACCGCCGAAAAAGGTCAGGAGCCCACACGCACGCTGGCCACCTACCGCCGCAGTGAGAACAAGATCCTGTTTGGCCAAAACGTGCTTACCGTAGACCCTGCCATCGTTACCGTTGGTGAGGCCATTACCCTCCAATAAAAAAAACCAACAAACTATTGATCGCCGTGCGCCTACTGGTGACTTTTGCCCAATGACATTCCTGTATCTCAAAGCCGTTCACATCATCTTTATTGTTACGTGGTTTGCCGGATTGTTCTATATGCCCCGACTGTTTGTTTACATCATTGAAAGCCACACCAAACCCGAACCGGAGCGCACCATTCTTTTGAAGCAATTGAACATGATGGCCTCACGCCTTTGGTTCGCCATTACGTGGCCGTCGGCGATTGTCACGCTGATCATGGGGACATCGTTGCTGATCAACCAGCCTTCCTTTTTGCAACAGGGTTATATGCACGTGAAGCTCACCCTGGTTGTTTTGCTCTACGGCTACCATTTTTCATTGCACTATTTGTTCAAGCAATTGCAGCGCGGCGTTGTAAAATACACATCACAACAGCTGCGTTTTTGGAATGAAGTGTCCACGTTGTTTCTCATCGCCATCGTCTTTATCATCGTGCTGAAAAGCGCGCTGAGTATGGTGTGGGGATTGGCTGGACTGTTGGCGGTGATCATCGCCATTACTTTGGGGATACGACTTTATAAAAAATATAGAAAAAATGAATAACAGAACTTTTTCATCGCCGTGGCTGGCGGCCGGCTTTGCCCTGCTGACAGGCTTTGTGTTGTTGGCTTCGTGTGCAAAAAAGGAGCAACCACCGCTCCCCATTTTTGGCGAACGTGAAGTGGAAGGCAAGGACACCGTCTACCACACCATCGCCAATTTCAAATTTGTGGATCAGGACAGCGCCACCGTGACCAACGACACCTTCAAAGACAAGATCTATGTAGCCGATTTTTTCTTTACCTCGTGCCGCACCATTTGCCCCATCATGAAAACGCAGATGCTGCGCGTGTACGATTCCATTCAACATGATCCGCAGGTACGATTGCTGTCCCACACCATCGATCCGAAATACGACACAGTCGGATTGCTGCACGACTACGCCGATCGCCTGGGTGTGAAAAGTGACATCTGGCATTTCGTTACCGGTAAACAGGAAGACATTTACAAGATCGCGCAGACCAGCTACTTCGCCACCGCCATGGAAGACAAAGGCGAAGTGGACGGCTTCATCCACAATGGCGCCTTCCTGCTGATCGACAAAGAACGTCGCATCCGCGGAAAATATGACGGAACAAAAGAAGACGATGTAAACCGTTTGATGGCCGACATTGCGCGCCTGGAAAAGGAATATGGCACAAAATAAGGTCGAACCGCAGAGACGCAAAGGCGCAAAGAAAAACGCTTTGCGTCTTTGCGCCTTTGCGGTGCAAACAGCACTCCTCCTCTCCTGCACGCCCTCAAAAACCGACACCTCAAAAACGCTTCCCGAAGGCTCGCCAAAATTCCAACAATACTACGTCCACGGCGAAGAACTCTACTTGCGATACTGCAGCAACTGCCATCAAAAAAATGGCGCCGGACTCGCCCGCCTCTATCCTCCCGTGGCCACTTCGGATTACGTAGATAAAAACAAAGACGCCGTCATCTGCCTCATCCGCAATGGAAAAAGCGGGCCCCTGATCGTGAACGGCATCAGCTTTGACAAACTGATGCAACCCATCCCAGCCCTCACCGACATCGAGATCGCCGAGATCGCTACGTATCTTTACAACACCTGGAATCGCCGGGAAGGCATCGTCGAAGTACAACACGTGTCGAAAGTGTTAACTTCGTGTGACACCGCTTCCCAATGAATACCACCGACACCCTTCGCCATCAATACGCACTCGCCGTCAGCGCACGGGCCGTGTTGTTCAACTACTGTGAGGATTTATCAAACGAAGATTTTCTGCACCAGATCCCGAGCTTTGGTCATGGCAGCATCCGGCATTTGCTGGTGCATGTCGCCAATGTCTACCAATATTGGATTGGGCACAACGCGCTGCAGGAAAAGCAGGCCTTCTTTAAAGCCGACGACGTAGTCACCATGCTGGACGTTCCGCCGCTCTACCGGCAGGTGGACAAATTGATGGACGGGTTCTTCACGGCATTCGACGGGCGTTGGAATGACACACTGACCATCCCTATCCAAAGCCGTCAGAAAGAGATTGTCACCACCGCCCTGGCCATCTTCACGCACGTGGCCACCCATGAATTTCACCACAAAGGCCAGGTGCTTTCCATGAGCCGCCACCTGGGCTATACGCCGGTGGATACGGATTTGATCCGCTTCTAATAATATTTCATTTCCAGGGTGCAGGTGAGGTCCTGGCCGTTCAGGTTCACTTTGGCTTTATCGAAGGCCGGCGGGCCGAATGAACCCAGGGCATTGTTGCCAAAGGCTACGCCCTCCTTGGGAATACCCAAACTCGTGTAATCCAGCTTTCCATTCTTGTTGGCGTCGTGCACCACGCTGATGGCATAGTCGCCGGGCATTACGTTTGAAAACACCACGGTAACCGACCCCTCCGCGGCCGAAACGATCTTACCATCCATGGGGGTTTTGAGGAAGTTCTCTTCGCTGTTGAATAATCCCACCCGGATGTCACCTTTAGCGTTTTTGATATTCTTTACCACCACCTGCAGGTTTGAGCCTTGTGCCAAAGTGTTGTGGCTGCCGATCGCCAGGGCGGCCAGCAGCAGGATGGAGTACAATTTGTTTTTCATGCGTCTTTAATTTTTCTTCTAAACTGTCTGCTTTCCGGAAGCCGTTCAAATTACCGTTACCGAATTGTCGTTTCCCATTGCCCGCCTGGGGAAAAACCTTCCCGGAAGGGCGGGTATTCTTTTGCAATTACTGTGCTAATCCGCATTCGTCCATCCAAAACCTTGTTTTTTATCATGCTGTTTGGGCCATCCGTAGGACACAAAAAACCTCTGATATTCAAAATCCCTCATCTGGCGGAATTTCTTGTCTTTGTCTATGCCCTCTGGATAAGCACTTATGCAATGTTCTTTGTAACTTTCTTTCTCCAACCCAACCTTATTATGGCATCCTACACCTTGAAAATCAACAGCAAGACCTACACCGTAGAGGCCGATCCGAAGATGCCCCTGCTGTGGGCCATACGCGACCTTGCAGGGCTTACCGGCACCAAGTACGGCTGTGGCATCGCGCAATGCGGCGCCTGCACTGTGCACATGGGAGGCCAGCCTGTGCGCTCCTGTTCCATTCCCGTGTCCGTTGCGGCCGGCAAAGATCTCACCACCATCGAAGGACTCTCCGCCGACAACACCCACCCAGTGCAGCAGGCCTGGATCAAAGAGCAGGTGCCCCAATGCGGCTATTGCCAGTCGGGACAGATCATGGCGGCCACCGCCCTGCTGAAAAAGACCCCTAACCCTACCGATAAGGATATCGACACGGCCATGCAAGGCCACATCTGCCGTTGCGGCACCTATCCACGGATTCGCAAGGCCATCAAAACGGCCTCCCAGATCATGAATCAAAAAGCTTCTGCGAAATAAATAAATCCACCACACCATGGAAACAAAAAATCTAACCCGCAGAAATTTCATCAAGCTGTCGAGCCTTACCGGCGCAGCCCTTACGATCGGCTTTTATTTTCCGACCGGCGCCAAAGCGGCCGAGGTCATGAAATCCGAAACCGCCGATAATCTCGGCATCGACCTCAACGCCTGGATCTCGATCGACACCAATGGTAAAGTGACCATCACCAACCACCGCGCAGAAATGGGCCAAGGTTCATTCCAGTCGGTGCCACAGATCATTGCCGAGGAATTGGAAGTAGATCTCAATGATGTACGGATTGTCTTCGCTCAAGGAAACAATGCCAAATACGGCAGCCAGATCACCGGTGGAAGCTCCACGGTGCGCGGCACCTATAAGAAGTTGTTGCACCTCAGCGCCACCGCCCGCGAAATGCTGATCGAGGCCGCCGCCAAAAAATGGAACGTCCCGGCATCGGAGTGCTATGCCGAAAATGGTCATGTCATTCACAAACCCTCGGGAAAGAAATTCAATTACGGCGAGTTGGTGGCCGATGCCTCCAAGCTCACGCCGCCCACATCAGTGCCCTTGAAAGATCCGAAAGACTATAAAGTCCTTCGCAAACCTATTCCGCGCCAGGATACGCCGCTCAAAGTTAACGGTACGGCTACGTTCGGTATGGACAAAAAACTTCCCGGCATGCTCTATGCCGTGGTGGAACGCAACCCGCGCTTCCAGGGAAAGCTGAAAGGGTTTGACGACACCGAGACCAAAAAGGTGCCCGGCGTGAAGCACGTGATCCCGGTGAAGATGAGCGTCTTCAACACCTTCCGCGAAGGCGTGGCTGTGGTGGCAGACTCCATCTGGTCGGCCATGCAAGGCAGAAAAGTACTGAAGGTGGAATGGGACGACTCGGGCTTTGAACACTTCAGCACAGAACAACTCTACGCCCGCATGAACGACGACCTGAAAACAAAAGACGGATTGTCGTTCCGTACAAAGGGCAACTTCGCCGCCGCGTTGGAGAAAGCGGATAAAAAGCTTGAAGCCACTTACGAAACTCCCTACGAGTCGCACAGCTGCATGGAGCCCGTGAATTGCACGGCCCATTACCAAGGCGACAAGCTGGAAATATGGGGACCCATTCAAGGCCCCGATTGGGTGCAGGATCTTTTGAGCCCGTTGATGGACCTGCCAAAAGAAAAGATCATTGTGAACATGACGTTCCTCGGTGGTGGCTTTGGAAGAAAGGCCTTTATGGACTATCCCCATGAAGCGGCCGTCATCTCTAAAGCTGTGAACGCACCCGTGCAAGTGGTGTGGACGCGCGAGGACGACACGACTCAAGGACCGTTCCGCCCGGGCATGGTGTATCAGTGCAGTGGCGGTCTCAAGGACGGACGCATTTCGGCCTATAAGGCCAAGCTTGCCGGCCAGAACATGGACCATCAGTGGCCTGGCGCACAAAAGGATTCTTACAACGGCAGCACCACCGAAGGATTTTTGGAACCTTATTTTGAAAGTATCCCGCACTACAGCTTCTCCGACCTGCCCTTGGATGTGCCCATCCCCGTGATGTGGTGGCGCTCCGTATATGCGTCGACCAATGGATTTGCCTTTGAAAGTTTTATGGACGAGCTGGCCGTTCAAGCCGGAAAGGATCCACTCGATTTTCGACGTCAACACCTGGGCGAAGAGCGCTATCAAACGCTCATCAACCGGTTGGAAGAAGTGTCGGGATGGAAAAACAGGAAAAAGAACGAAGGCTATGGCGTGTCCATCACTGAATGTTTTTCGAGCATCGTGGGCGAAGTGGTGAAAGTCTCCAAGAAAGCCGATGGCAAAGTGAAGGTAGACAAAGTTTGGGCCGTGATGGACTGTGGATGGTATGTGAATCCCGACATCATTCGCGCACAGGTAGAAGGCAGCATCGTGATGGCCATTGGCGCCGCCACCGTGCATGCCACGCACTTCAATGATGGCAAGGCCGTAGAGCAAAATTTCAATACCTACAAAATGCCCCGCATCACCGACACCCCGGAAATTGAAGTGCATGTGGTCGACAACGAAGAAAAGGCAGGGGGCGTTGGCGAGCCTGGATTGCCGCCATTGTCAGCCGCATTGACCAATGCCATATTCGATTTGACCGGCAAACGCATCCGGAAGTTGCCGTTCAACCTGGAAGAAGTATAATTGCAAACCTAACGGCCCATCAAAAGTGTGGCCGTTATTTTGATAGAGGATCCACAAAACTTTTATAATTGATGAAGAACGTCGTTTTAGTTTTCTCGTTTGGCTTGGTCATCGCGTCCTTTTTTTCTTTCCGGATGAAACCATCGTTTGATTTGAAGGCCAGCATTGCGCGTGGAAAAGAAATTTATACAGCACAATGTATGAATTGTCACATGGAGCAAGGCGAAGGCATGGAAGGGGTTTATCCTCCTTTGGCCAAATCGAACTTTCTGGCAAATCGCGACCGGCTGATCAAGATTGTTTTGAAGGGGATGCGTGGACCGATCAAGGTGAACGGTAAGGACTATGATAGTGAAATGGTGGGATTTGAGTTGACGGATGAGCAGGCTTCGGACGTGATCAATTATGTGCGGAATTCCTGGGGGAATAAGCATGTGGCGGTTCAGCCGAGTGAGATTGCGGCGGGGTTGGGGACGAAGTCGGCGGAGTATACGCCGTATTGAAAGTGAGTGGAAGCTGGTCTTGTTGGTGAAGAACACCAACAAGGGCGGTGGGGGCGCACAATATAAGTTAATATAAATGAAAGAGTTTAGGGCCATATTGGATGCGTGTAAGAAAGTAGACTTCGTGGAGCGGAGGGCTGCGTTGGCTACTGTGGTGAAGGTGCGCGGGTCGTCGTACCGGAGTCCGGGGGCGCGTATGCTCATTACGGATGATGGGCGTTGGGTTGGGTCGATCAGTGGCGGGTGTTTGGAGGGGGATGCGTTGCGGAAGGCACGGCAGGTGATGACGGATAGAATTCCTTTGACGGTGACGTATGATACCAGTGAGGAGAGCAATCAAAATCTGGGTATTGGTTTAGGATGCAATGGCATCATTGATGTGTTGATCGAGCCGGTCGATCCGGCGGATGAGAAAAATCCCGTAGGGTTTTATGAACAGATTGTAGCGCTGCAGGTACCCGTGACGTTGGCTACGATCTTCGCTGCAGAGGATGCTACCCTTGTCGGGAAAAAACTTTTGCTTTCGGATGATGGGCGTAAGCTGCATAATTTTTTCGATGGCGCCCTGGAAGCTGTCGTCACCCCGCACCTTCAGAAGCTTTTTGAATCAAAGAAATCACAGGCCATGACCTTCGATGTGCAGGGAAAGGCCGTGGAAGTATTTACGGAGCTTATCCAGCCTTCTACGTCACTGATCCTCTTTGGAGGTGGTTTCGATGCACGGCCGGTGACGCAACTTGCCAAATCGCTGGGTTGGGAGGTGACGGTAACAGACGAGTGTGTCGCGCATATCGCGCCGTTGTTCTTTCCCAATGCCGACAAGCTGTCGCTCTGTCAACGTGATTTTGTCGATCGCGATTTTGTGATCACGCCCTACACGGCGTGTGTGCTCATGTCGCATAACTATACCTACGATCGCGACGTGCTCCGGAAATTGCTTCGCACCGAAACGCCCTACATCGGCATCCTCGGTCCGCGAAAACGTTTTGATAAGATGCTGGTAGAATTTGAAAAAGAGGGACTGACCTTGACGCCGGAAGACTTTCATCGCATCCATTCTCCCATAGGCCTCGACATCGGCGCGGAAGCTCCGGATGAGATTGCTGTTTCCATCGTCGCCGAAATTCAAGGCAAGTTCACCAATCGTTCCGGTGGGTTCTTAAAGTATCGCCAAGGTCCCATTCATCACCGCGATGCGGCCAGTGACCAGGTCTTCAAACAAGTCTACCTCAATACTCCCGACGACGCAAAAAAAACAGCCACCCGCCCGTAGTCGCGGCCCTGGCCTCCGCGTAGCTGCCACACAACCCATCGTCAGACGGATCCTCCCTTCAGGCTTTTGATTCCTCTCCCGGAAATCCTATCTTCCCTGCAACCACGCTTTTACGAAAGAAGAAACGCTGTATACAACCATCGGCAAAGGTTTTGTAAAGGCGGCCTTAAAACATGTAAAAAGTAAGTGAGAAAAAGTTTTGCGGGGACTCTTCCTAAGAAGTAGAATCATAAGTATTTCTTAACCGCATAGTAGGTCCAGGCATACTTGGCTATTCATTTTCGGGGCATAACTTTCCATATTTACTATACCACCAGACCAAACCAACCGTATGAAATATATCCTGTCCTTAGTGCTGCTCGTTTTCGTGGCGAGTTGCACCACGAAAAAGGAAGAACCGACAGCCTCCGCTTATACCTCTTGGCGCATCAAAGGCGGCACAGCGGATGGCATCCAATATTCCGCATTGCAAACCATCAACAAAGAAAATGTATCCAACCTCCAGGTGGCCTGGACCTATCGCACCTATGATGCGGACACGGTGAACAACCGGACCCAACTCCAATGCAATCCGATTATCGTGGACGGCGTGTTCTACGCCACGTCAGCCCAATTGAAAGCCTTTGCTGTGAACGCGGCTACCGGTAAAGAATTGTGGCGATTCGATCCCGGTGAAGAGAATGCAGGCCTTGGCGTGAATCGGGGGGTGACCTACTGGGAGGAAGGCGAAGACAAGCGCATCCTCTATTCCTTTGGCGAAAACTTGTATGCCATCAACGCAAAGACCGGGAAGAAAATTGAAAGCTTTGGCACCGGCGGAAAAGTTAGTTTGAAAGAAGGGCTGGGTGAACGGGCTGCCACGCTCATGGTGTTGTCCAATACCCCGGGCGTGATCTATAAAAATCTGATCATTATGGGCTCGCGGGTCCACGAAGGTCCCATCGCCGCGCCGGGCTATCTCCGCGCTTTTGATGTGAAGACAGGAAAGCTGGCGTGGGTCTTTCACACCATCCCTCAACCCGGAGAACCCGGCTATGAAACATGGCCCAAGGATGCCTACAAAACCATTGGCGGCGTGAATGCCTGGTCGGGCATGACCGTGGACCATCAACGCGGACTGGTCTATGCCGGCACCGGTTCACCTTCCTTTGATTTTTATGGCGGAAATCGCAAAGGACAAAATCTCTACGCCAACTGTGTGCTGGCCCTGAACGCAGAGACCGGCGAACGCAAGTGGCACTACCAGGTGATCCACCACGACATGTGGGATCGCGATCTGCCCGCACCTCCCATGCTGGTCACCGTCACGCACGAGGGCAAGAAGAAAGACGCCGTGGCCCAACTCACCAAAAGCGGCTTTGTTTACCTGCTGGATCGCGACAGCGGCGAGCCCTTGTTCCCGGTAGTGGAAACACCCTTCCCTCCCTCCGATCTCGAAGGCGAGGAAGCCTGGCCCACGCAACCCATCCCTACGAAGCCCGCACCGTTCGCACGCCAGGCCTTCACAGAGGACATGATCAACAAGATGACACCGGAGATCGAAAGCTGGGTAAAAGAAAAATTCAAAGGCCTGCGCACCGGCAAAAATTTTATTCCTCCCAGCAAAGAGGGCACCGTTATCTTCCCCGGGTTTGACGGGGGCGCTGAATGGGGTGGTGGTTCCTACGATCCTGAAACAGGCCTGCTTTATGTGAACGCAAACGAAATGCCCTGGATCCTGCAGATGGTGGACGTGCGCATGAAGGAAAACGCATGGATCGGCATCTCCCTCTATCGCACGCATTGTGCCACCTGCCACGGCATAGAACGCGCCGGCGATGGGCACGTATTTCCTTCCCTCCTCAAGGCCAATGAAAAGTTTAACAAAGAGTCGCTCAAACAATTTATCCTGAAAGGAAAAGGGGTGATGCCAGCCTTCACACACCTCACTGAAAAAGAACGCGACGCCATTGCCCGCTATGTCCTGAACTTGGAGGAACGCACCGAAGATGAAAAGAAAGGCATCTTCGAACGTCATCCCGACATTCTCTACTCGAACACAGGCTACAATCGTTTCATCACACCCGAAGGCTACCCGGCTGTGGAGCCTCCTTGGGGAACGCTCAGTGCCATCGACCTGAACGCCGGGGAAATAAAATGGCAGGTACCCCTCGGCGAGTTTAAAGAGCTAAAAGAAAAAGGTGTGCCCCCGACGGGAACCGAAAATTATGGCGGCACGGCCACTACCGCCGGCGGTCTCGTTTTTGTTGCTGCCAGCCGCGATGAAATGTTTCGCGCGTTCGACAAGGCTACCGGCAAAATTCTTTGGGAATACAAATTGCCTTCCGGCGGATATGCAACGCCATCGGTATACGAAGTCGATGGAAAACAATACGTAGTGATCGCTTGTGGGGGTGGAAAGATGGGAACAAAATCCGGCGACAGTTTTGTGGCGTTCGCGCTTCCTAAGTGATCTAAAATAATAATGAAAGTAAACTGCTACCATGACTAAAGAGGAGAACCAAGCGGCGGACAACTCTCATGTTGCCATTGTTATATTGGCCGCGGGTTCTTCTTCACGCATGGGTCAATCCAAACAGTTACTCCGGTTGCATGATACCACTGTGCTTCTCCATGCCATTACGGTTGCCTTACGTGCCGGGCCAGCCGCGGTCACGGTGGTATTGGGTGCTTACGCGAAACAACATCGCGAAAGTATTCAGTCGATGCCCGTGAGTATTGTCGTGAACGAGCAATGGGAAACGGGTATGGGGAGCTCGTTAAAAGCAGGGCTTCGGCACGTAGAAGCCCACCACCCTAACGTGACCGCTGTGCTCTTCATGGTTTGCGACCAACCGGCATTGACCACCCAGCATCTGTTAAACCTCATTGGGAAGTCAGAAAAACCTATTGTCGCCTCTCATTACGCCGGATCGCCGGGCGTGCCTGCGTTATTTAAAAAATCACTCTTCCCCTCCCTCAATGCCCTTGGGGATGACCAAGGAGCAAAAAAAATGTTTCAGCTTTTTCCTGAACAAGTATCCACCGTGGATTTTCCCAAAGGAGAATTGGACCTCGACACGATGGAGGACTATCAAAATTATCTCAATCAAAAATAAAAAAGCCATCCCTTCAAAAGGAATGGCTTTCAACCCACACAGTGGGATATAACTATACTTTGATCTCTACATCAACACCGCTGGGAAGCTCAAGCTTCATCAGGGCATCAACAGTCTTCGCACTGTTGGAATAGATATCAACCAGACGCTTGTACGTGCAGAGTTGGAATTGCTCACGCGCCTTTTTGTTTACGTGGGGCGAGCGAAGCACGGTGAACTTCTCTTTTTCAGTGGGCAACGGAATGGGTCCACTCACTACAGCACCTGTAGCTTTTACAGCCCTAACAATCTTCTCGGAAGACTTGTCGACCAGGTTGTGGTCGTAGGACTTCAATTTTATTCTGATTTTCTGGTTCATACTATAGTGGTTAAGGAAATCGTCTAAATCCTTTACGTTAAATTATTTTGCTAAGGCTGCGCCTTTTACATCTTCAATTACTTTCTCAGCCAAGTTCTTCGGAACCGGGGCATAGTGAGAGAACGTCAAAGAAGCTGAAGCACGTCCTGAAGTAATGGTTCTCAAGTCCGTTACATAACCGAACAGTTCGGCCAGCGGCACATCGGCCTTGATCACCTGGGCACCCGAGCGGGTATCCATGCCCTTCATAACGCCTCTTCTGCGGTTCAAGTCACCGGTTACAGAACCTGTGAACTCGTCCGGCGAGAGCACTTCCACACTCATGATCGGTTCCAGCAACTGGGGAGCGCATTTCTTAGCGGCTTCTTTAAAGCCAATGCGTGCCGCCAATTCGAACGACAATGAGTCGGAGTCAACGTCATGGTAAGAGCCATGGAACAATCTTACTTTCATGTTGTCGATCTGGTAGCCGGCCAAAGGACCGTTCACCATCGACTGCTCGAAGCCTTTCTGGATGGCGGGGATGAATTCGCGAGGAATAACACCACCTACGATGTCGTTCACAAACTCCAATCCTTCCTTGTCGCCTTCCTGCAGTTCGCCGCGGGGTCCGAGTTCAAAAAGAATATCGGCAAACTTACCGCGACCACCGGTCTGCTTCTTGTATACTTCCTTATGCTCAACCGACTTGGTAAGCGCTTCTTTGTAGGCCACCTGGGGAGCACCCTGGTTGATCTCTACTTTGAATTCGCGTTTCAGACGGTCGATGATAATTTCCAAGTGCAACTCGCCCATACCTCTCAGGATGGTCTGACCCGTTTCCTGATCTGTATTTACGCGCAACGTAGGATCTTCTTCCACCAGCTTGGCAATGGCCATACCCAGTTTGTCCACGTCGGCTTGTTTCTTCGGCTCGATAGCGTAACCGATCACAGGCTCAGGGAACACCATGGATTCCATCACCACCTTGTTCTTTTCATCACAAAGCGTATCGCCGGTCTTGATGTCTTTGAAACCTACCACGGCACCGATGTCACCGGCAGACAGTCTTTCGATCTGGTTCTGCTTGTTGGCGTGCATCTGGAATACGCGGGAGATACGTTCTTTTGCTTCGGAGCGGGTGTTGTAGATATAAGAACCGGATTCCAATACGCCGGAGTATGCGCGGATAAAGCACAGACGGCCTACGAACGGATCGGTTGCAATTTTAAATGCCAGGGCAACGAAAGGTCCTTTTTCGTCGGGCTTGATAGCCACTTCTTCGTTGGTATCGGGGTTGATACCTACGATCGTGTCTTTGTCCATCGGTGAAGGAAGGAGTTCCATCACATAGTCCAACATGGTTTGTACGCCTTTGTTCTTGAACGAAGAACCGCACACCATGGGAACGATGGCCATATCGATGGTTGCTTTACGCAACGCAGTCAAAATTTCTGTTTCAGTGATGGAGTTGGGATCCTCGAAGAATTTCTCCATGAGGCTCTCATCGTATTCCGCTACGGATTCCAGCAATTTCTCGCGGTATTCGGCAGCTTCTTCCACCATGTCGTCAGGAATGGGAACAACCTTGTAGGTCATGCCTTTGTCTTCTTCATTCCAGATGATACCGCGGTTGTTCACCAAGTCAACCACACCGCGGAAGTTTTCTTCAGAACCGATGGGCAACTGGAGGGCTACAGCTTTGCTGCCGAGCTTTTCCTTTACTTGCTTGCAAACGCCGAGGAAGTCGGAACCTGCACGGTCCATTTTGTTTACGAAACCGATACGGGCAACTTTGTAGTTGTCGGCCAGGCGCCAGTTGGTTTCGGATTGAGGCTCAACACCGTCAACGGCGCTGAACAAGAACACGAGACCATCCAATACGCGAAGGGAGCGGTTCACTTCTACCGTAAAGTCAACGTGCCCGGGGGTATCGATGATGTTTACGTGGTAGTCGTTGCTTCTGTATTTCCAGTATACGGTTGTGGCTGCAGAAGTGATGGTGATACCTCTTTCTTGCTCTTGCGCCATCCAGTCCATCGTGGCGGCACCATCGTGCACCTCACCGATCTTGTGGTTCACCCCGGAATAGTACAGGATACGCTCAGTGGTGGTGGTTTTACCAGCATCAATGTGCGCAGCGATACCAATGTTTCTGGTGAATCTTAAATCCCTAGCCATGTATATCTGTTAATTAAAATCTAAAATGTGAAAAAGCCTTGTTGGCTTCCGCCATGCGATGGGTATCGTCTTTCTTTTTGATGGCAGCGCCTTCACCTTTGGAAGCTGCGATGATCTCGGCAGCCAACTTGTCCATCATGGTCTTTTCGCCGCGCAGACGGGCGTAGTCGATAAGCCATTTGATGCTGAGGTTGATCTTACGCTCAGGTCTGATTTCTACCGGCACCTGGAAAGTAGCACCCCCAACGCGGCGGCTCTTTACTTCAACGGCGGGAGTCAGGTTGCTCATAGCGCGTTTCCACACTTCAAGACCACTTTCGTTGGTCTTCTTTTCTACTTGCTCAACGGCGTCGTAGAAAATGGTGTAGGCCACGCTCTTTTTGCCCTGTTCCATCAGGTAGTTCACAAACTTGGTCACCAGCGTATCCTGGAATTTAGGATCGGGCAACAGGTATCTTTTCTTAGGTTTTGACTTTCTCATCGCTTCTAAAGATTATTTTTTCTTGGCACCGCCTTTTGCAGGGGCTGCAGCTGCTGCTCCCGGTTTAGGTCTCTTGGCACCGTATTTCGAGCGGCTTTGTTTACGGCCATTCACACCGGCGGTATCGAGCGCACCACGGATGATGTGGTAACGAACGCCGGGAAGGTCTTTCACCCGACCACCGCGGATCAGCACGATGGAGTGTTCCTGCAGGTTATGGCCTTCACCAGGGATATACGCGTTCACCTCTTTTCCATTGGTGAGACGTACGCGGGCTACTTTGCGCATAGCAGAGTTAGGTTTTTTAGGCGTTGTTGTGTACACACGTGTACAAACGCCCCTGCGCTGAGGGCAGGAATCCAGGGCAGGCGACTTTGACTTGAACGTCAATTTCTTTCTTCCCTTTCTTACAAGTTGCTGAATGGTAGGCATTTATATTTTACTTTATAAACCTCTCAAAAATTAGGACTGCAAAGGTATCATAAGAAACAAAGGATACAAAACCTTTTTCCAAGAATTTTGCAGCCTCCCCGCTTTAAAAACCCTGATTTTAAGCCTTTTGGCGTTATTTTTCTGTTATGCCTCCCCAACGGTACCCCCAAAATTCATCGGGAACTTCGGCATATCGTCGGTTCGCTTGATGGAGCCAAAGCTCGCCTCGTACTTCTCAATATTGTCTTTCAAGGCGAAAAGGAAGCGTTTGGCGTGTTCCGGGGTGATGACAATACGCGATTTTACCTTCGCTTTGGCCACTCCCGGCATCAACCGGATAAAATCGATGACAAATTCGCTGTTGGAATGGGCGATCATGGCCAAATTGGAATAAACGCCCTCGGCGATTTCCTCTGTCAGCTCGATGTTGATCTGGGCCTGTTGTTGCTGTTTGTTCTTGTCGTCGGACATAATAAAGAGGGATAAAAAAAGGGTTGATGCTTTTTTACGGCATCAACCCGATTTATGGTATGTCTACATTAATCCTGTAGTTCTTTCTCGCGGTCGCGGCTCTTTTCGCGCGATGCGGAGGCTTGCATGGCATCATACTCGTCCTTATGGGTCACGATGATGTCATTGTACTTGCGCTGACCGGTACCGGCAGGGATCAGGTGACCTACGATCACGTTCTCCTTCAAGCCCATCAACCAGTCGGTTTTTCCGCGGATGGCGGCTTCGCTAAGCACCTTGGTCGTTTCCTGGAAGGATGCGGCCGACAGCCAGCTTTCCGTCTTCAACGAGGCCTGGGTGATACCTTGCAGCGTAGGTCTGGAAACGGCCGGCATCGCGTCGCGAACCTCAACCAGTTTCTGATCCTTTCTGCGGAGCACGGAGTTCTCGTCTCTGAATTCGCGGGACGTAATGATCTGCCCGGCTTTCAGGTTCGGAGAATCGCCTGCGTCGATAACCACCTTTTTATCCAACACCGTGTCGTTGTCTTCACGGAATTGCAGCTTGTCTACGTATTCGTTCGTGAGGAAGCTCGTATCTCCCGGATCGATGATCTCCACTTTCTGCATCATCTGGCTTACGATAGCCTCGATGTGCTTGTCGTTGATCTTCACACCTTGCAGACGGTATACTTCCTGGATCTCGTTCACCAGGTACTCTTGCACCGCCGTAGGGCCTTTGATCGAAAGGATATCGGAAGGTGTGATGGAACCGTCGGACAACGGTTGACCTGCTTTCACAAAGTCGTTGTCCTGTACCAGGATGTGCTTGGACAGCGGCACCAGGTAGCGTTTCTGAACACCGTCGCGCGACTCGATGAAGATCTCGCGGTTACCGCGTTTGATACCACCGTATGTCACCACGCCGTCGATCTCGCTCACGACAGCCGGGTTAGAAGGGTTACGCGCTTCGAACAATTCCGTTACGCGGGGCAGACCCCCTGTAATATCCCTTGATTTACCCATCGTACGAGGGATCTTGGCCAATACCTGACCGGCTTTGATCTTCTCGCCAGCATCCACCGCTAAGTGGGCGCCTACAGGAATGTTATAGCCTTTGGTGTCGGTTTTACCTTTCACCACGATAGCCGGGTTCTTGGTCTTATCACGCGTGTCGGTAATAACCTTTTCGCGGTGACCGGTTTGTTCATCGGATTCTTCCTTGTAGGTGATACCTTCGATGATCGACTCGTACTCGATAGTACCGTCGAACTCGGAAAGGATCACAGCGTTGTAAGGATCCCAGAAGCAGAACTCGTCGCCTTTCTCTACCTTCTGGCCATCTTCCACTTTCAGGAAGGCGCCGTAAGGAACGTGGTTGGTGATGAGCACTCTGTTCTTTTCTTTATCCAGGATACGGATCTCACCGGTACGACCCATCACAACCTTCACAGGTTTGTCATCACGGTCGGTGGTTTCGATCACGCGGATACCTTCGAATTCAAGCACACCAGCGAACTTCGCTTTGATGTTGGCTTCTACCGCGATGTTGGATGCAGTACCCCCTACGTGGAACGTACGGAGGGTAAGCTGTGTACCAGGCTCACCGATGGATTGGGCTGCAATAACCCCCACCGCTTCGCCGGACTGCACCATCTTGCCAGTAGCCAGGTTACGGCCATAGCATTTCGCGCATCCGCCAATTCTCGACTCACACGTGAGCAAAGAACGGATCTCCACTTCTTCGATGCCGGCATCTTCAATAACTTTTGCCAGCTCGTCGGTGATCTCTTGGTTAGCGTCGCAGATCATTTCATCGGACAGCGGATCGTAGATGGAGTGTACTGTGGTACGTCCTACGATTCTTTCCGACAAAGGCTCTACGATATCTTCGTTGTCTTTCAGTGCTGTTACTTTCAAACCGCGCAACGTGCCGCAATCTTCTTCGGTGATCACAAGATCCTGTGCTACGTCGACCAAACGACGGGTCAGGTATCCGGCATCGGCCGTTTTCAAAGCGGTATCGGCAAGACCTTTACGCGCACCGTGGGTGGAGATGAAGTACTCCAACACGTCCAGTCCTTCTTTGAAGTTGGAGAGGATCGGGTTTTCGATGATCGATCCCACAGAGCCGGCGAGGTTTTTCTGAGGCTTGGCCATCAGACCGCGCATACCGCCCAACTGACGGATCTGTTCGCGCGAACCGCGGGCACCGGAGTGCATCATCATGTAGATGGAGTTGAACCCTTGCTGGTCTTCTTCCAACTGCTTCATCAGCGTGTTGGTGAGCAACGTGTTGGTACGGGTCCAGATGTCGATCACCTGGTTGTAACGCTCGTTGTCCGTGATAAGACCCATCATGTAGTTGTTCCACACGCTGTCTACTTCTTCCTGTGCGTTGGCTACCAGTTTGGGTTTTTCGTCCGGAACTTTCACGTCGTTCAAGCCCATGGAAAGACCGCCTTTGTAGGCCATCTGGAAACCGAGTTCTTTAATATCATCGAGGAACTTCGCAGCTTTGGATTGACCCGCAGCCTTGAACACGTCGGCGATGATGGTTTGAAGTTTCTTCTTCGTGAGCAATTCGTCTACGAAGCCTACTTCTTCCGGCACATACTGGTTGAAGATCACGCGACCTGCAACGGTCTCGATCATCTTCGTGCTCAGCTCGCCGGTTTTCTTATCTCTTACTTTCGCGCGCACTTTCACGTTGGCGTGCTTAGACAGCTTGCCTTCGTTGAATGCCACGATGATTTCTTCTGCGGAATAGTAGGACTTGCCTTCGCCTTTGATCAGGTTGTCGGGCGTGCTCTTTCTGCCTTTTGTGAGGTAGTAGAGACCCAACACCATGTCTTGGGAAGGTACCGTGATCGGGGCGCCGTTCGCAGGGTTCAGGATGTTGTGCGAAGAAAGCATCAGCATAGACGCTTCCAGGATCGCCTCCTGTCCCAGGGGAACGTGAACCGCCATCTGGTCACCGTCGAAGTCGGCGTTGAAGGCCGTACATACGAGGGGGTGCAACTGGATAGCTTTTCCTTCGATCAGTTTCGGTTGGAAAGCCTGGATACCCAATCTGTGGAGCGTAGGAGCGCGGTTCAAAAGAACGGGGTGTCCTTTCAATACGTTTTCCAAAATATCCCAGATCACAGGATCCTTGCGGTCAACAATTTTCTTGGCCGACTTCACCGTCTTCACAATACCTCTTTCGATGAGCTTGCGGATGATGAACGGCTTGAACAATTCGGCCGCCATATCTTTGGGCAGACCGCATTCGTGCAATTTCAATTCAGGACCTACCACGATAACCGAACGACCGGAGTAGTCGACACGCTTACCGAGCAAGTTTTGACGGAAGCGGCCTTGTTTACCTTTGAGCATATCGCTCAACGATTTGAGGGCGCGGTTTCCATCGGAACGCACGGCGTTCACTTTACGCGAGTTGTCGAACAATGAGTCTACGGCTTCCTGGAGCATGCGTTTCTCGTTGCGGAGAATCACTTCAGGAGCTTTGATATCGATAAGTCTCTTGAGACGGTTGTTGCGGATGATCACGCGACGATACAGATCGTTCAAATCCGATGTAGCGAAACGGCCGCCATCCAGGGGAACAAGGGGACGCAATTCCGGGGGAATTACAGGAACCATCTTGATCACCATCCATTCGGGTTTGTTCTCGATGCGTGTGCGGGCATCACGGAAAGCTTCTACAACCTTCAAACGCTTCAAAGCTTCTGCCTTACGTTGTTGTGACGTATCGGTAGCGGCCTGGTGACGCAGGTCATAAGAAAGCGTATCGAGTTGTGTTCTACTCAACAACATTTCCAAAGCATCAGCACCCATTTTGGCGATGAATTTCTTCGGGTCGTTGTCGTCCAGCAATTGGTTTTCGCGGGGAAGTTTGTCGATGATGTCGAGGTATTCTTCTTCGGTGAGGAAGTCGAGTCTCTTCACGCCATCTTCTTCTTTCATACCGGGTTGGATCACCACGTACCGTTCGTAGTAGATGATCTGATCCAGTTTCTTGGTGGCAAGACCCAGCAGGTAGCCGATCTTGTTGGGCAAGGAACGGAAATACCAGATGTGTGCTACAGGCACCACCAGCTCGATGTGGCCCATGCGCTCGCGACGTACCTTCTTCTCGGTTACTTCAACACCGCAGCGATCGCAGATGATACCCTTGTAACGAATTCTTTTATACTTACCGCAATGACACTCCCAATCCTTCACGGGACCGAAGATCCGCTCGCAGAACAAACCGCCCATTTCGGGTTTGTAGGTTCTGTAGTTGATGGTTTCGGGTTGCGTTACTTCACCATGCGAGCTTTCCAGAATCGATTCAGGAGAAGCCAAGCTGATGGTGATCTTTGAGAAGTCGCTGTTGATCTTTTTATTTTTTCTGAAAGACATAAGCTGTGGTTTTCAGTGAGGGCCGCTCCTGTTACAGAGCGGCCTTACATTTTATTTTTAACAGGACGGATGCGTTATCCTTCCGACTTAATCCATGGTGATCTCAAGCGCCAGACCTCTGAGCTCGTGCACCAACACGTTGAACGACTCAGGAATATTGGGTTTGCGCATGTTTTCGCCTTTCACAATCGCTTCGTATGCCTTGGCGCGACCAATCACGTCGTCCGACTTGATGGTGAGGATTTCCTGGAGGATGTGCGAAGCACCGAAGGCCTCGATTGCCCAAACCTCCATTTCACCAAAGCGCTGACCACCGAATTGTGCCTTACCACCGAGCGGTTGCTGTGTGATGAGGGAATAGGGTCCGATGGAACGGGCGTGCATCTTATCGTCCACCAAGTGGCCGAGTTTCAGCATGTAGGCCATACCTACCGTTACGGGTTGGTCGAATTTCTCGCCGGTGAGACCGTCGTACAAATAGGTCCGTCCGTATTCCGGCAAGCCGGCTTCTTTCAATTCGGCTTGCACCTGATCCAGGGTGGCTCCGTCGAAGATCGGGGTTGCATATTTTTTGCCCAGCTTGTGGCCGGCCCATGCCAACACCGTTTCGTAGATCTGACCCAAGTTCATCCGTGAAGGTACACCCAGCGGGTTCAAGCAGATGTCTACCGGGGTTCCGTCCAACAGGAAAGGCATGTCTTCTTCGCGTACGATACGCGCTACAACACCTTTGTTACCGTGGCGGCCGGCCATCTTATCCCCTACTTTCAGCTTGCGCTTTTTCGCTACATATACTTTTGCCAGTTGCACGATGCCGGTAGGGAGTTCGTCGCCTACTTCCAGCGTGAAACGTTCGCGTTTGAATTCGCCGGCGTAAGAGTTACGCTTCAGCAAGTAGTTCTTCACCGTCTGAGCCACCAGGTCGTTGGTGTGCTCGTCGCTGGTCCAGTTCTCCAGGCTGATGTCGGCAATCAGGTTCACTTCTTCCGGAACGTTGTAGTTGCTTTCATCGCGGTAGATATTCTTGTCAGGGAACAGGTTGTTGTCGATCACTTTGGCAGAGATCTTCACACCCTTGCTGATGAGTTCATCACCGAATTTATGCTTCACACCGTTGCTGGTTTTGCCATTCAACAGGTGGGCAAGTTTCTTGATCATTTCCTCGCGGAGTTCGGCCAATTGCTTGCTGTACTTGTTCTTCAGGGCATCCAATTCTTTTTTCGACTTGGTGCGAACATCTTTGTCGCGTTTCGGACGCGAGAAGAGTTTCGTTTCAATCACCACGCCTTTCAATGACGGGGGTGCCTTGAGGGATGCATCTTTCACATCGCCGGCTTTGTCGCCGAAGATGGCGCGGAGCAGTTTCTCTTCCGGCGTAGGATCGGTTTCACCTTTGGGGGTGATCTTACCGATGAGGATATCGCCTTCTCTTACTTCTGCACCGATGCGGATGATACCGTTCTCGTCGAGGTGCTTCACGGCTTCTTCGCTCACGTTCGGGATTTCCGACGTAAGTTCTTCTTCACCGCGTTTGGTGTCGCGCACTTCGAGTTCGAATTCTTCGATGTGGATCGAAGTATAAACGTCGTCGCGTACAACACGCTCGGAGATTACGATCGCATCCTCGAAGTTGTAACCTTGCCAAGGCATGTAAGCCACGAGCAGGTTGCGCCCCAGGGCGAGCTCGCCGTTCTGGGTTGCATAACCCTGGCACAGCGGCTGACCTTTCTCCACCTTCTGGCCTTTTCTTACGAGCGGCGTCAGGTTGATACACGTATCCTGGTTGGTTCTTCTGAACTTGATCAGGCTATAGGTCTTGAATTCATCGTCGAAGCTGGCGAGTTGTTGCTCTTCCGTTACTTCGTATTTGATGGTGATCTTCTTGGCATCTACAAACTCAACAACGCCAGGTCCTTCTGCCAGGATCAATGCGCGCGAGTCGAGGGCTACGCGGCCTTCCAAACCTGTACCTACGATCGGTGCTTCAGGTCTGATCAGCGGCACAGCCTGACGTTGCATGTTCGAACCCATCAGGGCGCGGTTAGCATCGTCGTGCTCGAGGAAGGGGATCATCGAAGCAGCCACCGACACGATCTGGTTAGGAGCGATGTCCATGTAACGCAAGTCTTTCGGCTCGATTACGGGGAAGTCACCTTCAAAACGCGCCTTGATCTTTTCATCAAGGAATTCGCCGGTAGGCTTGATGGGCACTTTCGCCTGGGCGATGTAGTGCGTATCTTCTTCTTCGGCCGTGAGGAAGATCACGGGCTCTTTTACTTTCACTTTGCCATTCTCCACCTTGCGGTAAGGCGTTTCGATAAAGCCCATCTTGTTCACTTTCGCGTGAACGCAGAGAGACGAGATCAAACCGATGTTCGGACCTTCCGGGGTTTCGATGGTACAGAGGCGTCCGTAGTGCGTGTAGTGTACGTCACGAACTTCGAAGCCTGCGCGTTCGCGGGAAAGACCACCGGGACCGAGTGCCGACATTCTACGCTTGTGCGTGATCTCGGCCAGCGGGTTGGTTTGATCCATGAACTGCGACAGCTGGTTGGTTCCAAAGAACGAGTTGATCACCGACGACAACGTGCGCGCGTTGATCAAATCAACGGGCTTGAATTCTTCGTTGTCGCGAACGTTCATTCTTTCTTTGATGGTACGGGCCATACGGGCCAGACCAACGCCAAACTGCGAATACAACTGCTCCCCTACGGTTCTCACACGACGGTTGCTCAAGTGGTCAATGTCGTCCACTACAGCTTTCGAGTTGATGAGGCCGATGAGGTATTTTACGATCAGGATAATATCGTCTTTGGTCAATACGCGGTGATCGAAGCTGAGGTCGAGACCGAGCTTCTTGTTGATCCGGTAGCGTCCTACTTCACCCAGGTCATAGCGTTTCTCGCTGAAGAACAGGCTTTGGATGATATCGCGGGCCGTTTGTTCATCGGGAGCTTCGGTATTTCTCAACTGGCGGTAGATGTACTCCACAGCTTCTTTTTCAGAGTTGGAAGTATCCTTGGCCAGGGTGTTGAAAATGATGTGGTAGTCGGCGATGTTGATATCGTCGCGGTGCAGGATGATCGACTTCACGCCGCTGTCCAGGATCACGTCCACGTCTTCGGCCGACAGGGTGTGGTCGCGTTCCAGCAACACTTCGTTACGATCGATCGACACTACTTCGCCGGTATCTTCGTCCACAAAGTCTTCCGTCCAGGTCTTCAAAACGCGGGCGGCCAGTTTGCGGTCTACTACCTTCTTGAGGGTGTTTTTAGTAGCCTCCACTTCTTCAGACAGGCCGAAGAGGTCGAGGATATCTTTATCGGAACCATAACCAATCGCGCGGAGCAGTGTGGTTACGGGGAATTTCTTTTTACGGTCGATGTAGGCATACATCACGGCGTTCACGTCTGTCGCGAATTCTATCCATGATCCTTTGAAGGGGATGATCCGGGCAGAGTATAATTTCGTTCCGTTGGTGTGCTTGCTCATGGCAAAGAACACGCCGGGGGAACGGTGAAGCTGCGATACGATAACGCGTTCGGCACCATTGATCACAAAGGAGCCTTTCTCGGTCATATACGGGATATTGCCGAGGAACACTTCTTGTTCGATGGTTTCGAAGTCTTCGTTGTCTTCGTCGTTACACGTGAGACGAAGTTTTGCTTTCAGGGGTACGGAGAACGTCAGGCCTCGATCGATGCACTCGTCCACATTGTATTTGGGAGGATCGATAGTATAGTCTACGAATTCGAGTACGAAGTTCTCGCGCGAGTCGCTAATGGGGAAGTTCTCAGCAAAAACCTTGTAAAGGCCTTCGTTCTGCCGCTTTTCGGCAGGCGTTTCAATCTGTAAGAAATCTTTGAAAGACTGGAGTTGAAGATCCAGAAAATCAGGATAGTCAAGGACTCTCTCGCTTGAAGAGAAATCGATTCTATCGTTTATAGTCTTCTTTGTCAAGGTGTTTAACGTTTAAGTTCTAAGATCCTGGACGGAGAACAATAGAAAAAAACAAGTCGTTCAGGCTGAGCGAGTTGTTCAGGTACAAATAGGAATAGACCCCGTCCTGATCCAGTGATCCGGAAACGGGGTCTAACCGAAGTTTGTTAGACGGTACCCTTCGTCAAGAAGATTACTTCAACTCTACTTCGGCACCAGCCTCAACGAGTTGCTTCTTAAGGTTTTCTGCTTCGTCCTTAGGCAAGCCTTCTTTGATAGTTTTGGGAGCGCCATCTACCATGTCTTTAGCTTCTTTCAAGCCAAGGCCGGTAAGCTCTTTCACCAATTTCACGATTTGCAGTTTATTTGCACCAGCTGCTTTCAAAACTACGTCGAAGTTAGTTTTTTCTTCAGCGGCGGCAGCACCACCACCTGCACCACCGGCAGGAGCAGCTACAACGGCTGCAGCAGCAGGTTCAATGCCATAGGTTTCTTTCAGGTAAGAAGCGAGTTCGTTTACTTCTTTAACAGTGAGTTCAACAAGTTGATCTCCGAGTGCTTTAATGTCGGCCATTTTAGTAAAGTTTAATTAATTCGTTTGTTCAATAATTATTTAGTTCCGCGTTCTTCCAGGGCTTTCACCAAGCCGGCAACGGTGTTCTTGCCGCTAAGCAGCGCAGAGACAACATTCTTGGCAGGCGATTGCAGCAAGGAAATAACTTCGCCGATGAGCTCGTTTTTGGACTTCAGCTCGGTCAGCGTTTTTAAGTTCTCGTCCCCGATAAACAGGGCGGACTCGATAGATGCACCTTTCAGTACGGGTTTGCCTTCGAGCTTCTTGCGAAACTCGGTGATCACCTTGGCGGGCGTGTTGCCGATTTCTTTGGAGAAGATAACTCCGGAGAAACCTTTCAACGTCGCAAACAAAGGAGAGTAATCCACGCCTTCTTGTCTTTCAAGGGCTTTCTGGATCAGGGTGTTTTTATACACTCTGTATTCCACACCACTCTTGAAGCACAACCTTCTGAAGTTGTTTACCTGCTCCACGGTAAAACCGGAAGCGTCGGTAATGTAGAAGTGCGCGTTGTCGGCAAACTTTGTCGAAAGTTCGTCTATAATCTGTGCTTTTTCTTCTCTGGTCATGTTCTTATTGCTTAACGCCAGCTACGGAATTGGTGTCAACGGTAATACCCGGGCTCATCGTGGTCGACAAAGTGATACTTTGGAAGTAAGTTCCCTTTGCGGATGCGGGCTTCAGCTTGGCAATAACATTGATCATTTCTGCGACGTTGTCCCGGATCTTATCGGCCGAGAAGGAAGCTTTACCAACACTGCAGTGGATGATACCTTGTTTATCAATTTTGAAGTCGATTTTACCGGCTTTTACTTCTTTCACGGCTTTACCAACTTCGAGCGTAACAGTTCCTGATTTAGGATTGGGCATGAGGCCGCGGGGTCCGAGGATCTTACCCAACTTACCAACTTTTGCCATTACCGTAGGAGTACAGATGATCACATCGATATCTGTCCAGCCGCCTTCGATCTTTTGGAGGAAGTCGTCCAGGCCTACGTGTTCGGCGCCGGCGTCTTTTGCTTCCTGAACTTTGTCAGGGGTGCAAAGAACCAACACGCGTACGTCTTTACCGATTCCGTGGGGCAACGCTACTACACCTCTCACCATTTGGTCAGACTTTTTAGGGTCTACGCCCAGGCGGATGTCAACGTCAACGGAGGAATCGAACTTTGCAAAGGTGATCTCCTTTACAAGCTTTGAAGCATCTTCAAGGGAATACTCCTTCTCAGGATTGTATTTCGCAAGGACTGCTTTTCTGTTTTTAGAAATTTTCGCCATCGCTGTGATTATTTATCCCAAGGGGGAGTTCCTGATACTGTTATACCTAAGCTTCTTGCCGTTCCAGCTACCATTTTCATGGCAGACTCAACTTTGAATGCGTTGAGGTCGGGCATTTTTGTTTCGGCAATCGTCTTTACCTGATCCCAGGTGATCGAGCCCACCTTGGTGCGGTTCGGTTCTGCGGATCCTTTTTGTTTTTTTGCTGCATCCAAAATCAGGATCGCGGCGGGAGGAGTTTTGATTACGAAATCGAACGACTTGTCGTTGTAGATACTGATCAAAACGGGCAACACCTGTCCGGGTTTGTCCTGCGTACGGGCATTGAATTGCTTACAAAAGTCCATGATGTTCAGACCTTTGGAACCCAATGCAGGACCAATCGGAGGTGCAGGGTTTGCCTGTCCGCCTTTTACCTGTAATTTCAGATAACCTATAATTTGTTTTGCCATGTTATCTTAATCTAGCTTTTCAACCTGCATGTAACTTAATTCGACCGGTGTGTTCCGACCGAAGATCTTTACCATCACATTGAGTTTCTTTTTGTCTTCAAAAATTTCCTCTACCGTGCCGGTAAATCCACTGAAAGGTCCATCCATAACTTTTACGGACTCGCCCTTAATAAAAGGTGTTTCGAGTTTTTCCTCGAATTCGTCAATCTCATCAACTTTACCGAGAATCCTATTTACCTCTGATTGACGAAGAGGTACAGGATCCTTGGAAGCCCCGGTGCCGTTGTTACCGAGAAACCCAATCACGCCCGGAATGCTATTGACAGCGTGGTGAGCCTCCCCGTTCGAGAGATCTGCGGAAAGGAGAACGTAGCCCGGGAAGAAATTTCTTTCTCTCACCCGTTTCTTACCGTTTCTCATTTCGTATACTTTTTCAGAAGGGATCAGAACTTGCGGAATGAAATCCGTGAGCTTTGAGCGTTCAATCTCAGTTTCCAGGTAAGATTTTACCTTCTTTTCCTGGCCGCTGACGACCCTGAGCACATACCATTTCAGTTCGCCCATGACCTTCTGCATTAAAATTCCCTGTAAAACCACTTCAGACCTGATTTGAAAACCACGTCCACAGCGTATATGACTAAAGCGAAAATGGTGGAAGCTACCAACACCAGCATGGCGCTGCCTTGCAACTCACTGTACTTTGACCAAGTAACCTTGTTCTTGATCTCATCCCAGGACTCTGCGATATAGGTCTTTAACCTCTCCATTTTGATTTTTTTAACTTTTTGCACGGGTGGAGAGACTCGAACTCCCAGCCAATGGTTTTGGAGACCACTACTCTACCAATTGAGCTACACCCGTTTATTTTAAAAATACCGAATTCTGGCCTTTTTGACCTTCCTTTAGCCGGAGCCGCTCAAACTCCTGAGCCGCACCCATGTACCTCAGCCCAAAAGGACTGCAAAGGTAAAACAAAGGACCAGAAAACAAAAGCGTTCCTGAAAATTTTCAGAAACGCTTTATGCTTTGATTATCTGGAGGTTAGTCCAGGATTTCAGTCACCTGACCCGATCCTACGGTACGGCCACCTTCGCGGATAGCGAAACGAAGACCTTTTTCCATAGCGATCTTGTTGATCAGCTCAACTTCGATGGAGATGTTATCGCCAGGCATAACCATTTCCACGCCGGCAGGAAGCTTACACTCACCTGTTACGTCGGTTGTGCGGAAATAGAATTGAGGGCGGTATTTGTTAAAGAATGGCGTGTGACGGCCACCTTCTTCTTTCGAAAGAACGTAAACTTCGGCTTTGAATTTAGCGTGGGGCTTTACCGATCCAGGCTTGCAAATAACCATACCACGACGGATTTGCTCTTTTTCAATACCGCGGAGGAGGAGACCTACGTTGTCGCCGGCTTCACCTCTGTCAAGGATCTTACGGAACATTTCCACACCCGTGATGGTAGATTTAAGGTTTTCAGCACCCATACCGAGGATTTCTACGGCATCGCCAGTGTTGATAACACCTCTTTCAATTCTACCAGTAGCTACCGTTCCACGACCAGTGATCGAGAACACATCTTCTACAGGCATCAGGAAGTCTTTGTCGATCAAACGAACGGGCAGGGGGATATAATCATCCACAGCCTTCATCAGTTCTTCAACTTTTTCAACCCATTTCGGCTCGCCGTTCAGGGCGCCGAGAGCGGAACCTCTGATCACAGGCATCGTGTCGCCAGGGAAGCTGTAAGCGGACATGAGTTCGCGAACTTCCATTTCAACGAGGTCAAGCAATTCTGCATCGTCAACCAAGTCAACTTTGTTCATGAATACTACCAGGGCGGGTACACCTACCTGACGAGCCAAAAGGATGTGCTCGCGGGTTTGGGGCATAGGTCCGTCAGTAGCGGCTACCACGAGGATAGCGCCGTCCATCTGGGCAGCACCGGTAACCATGTTTTTCACATAGTCGGCGTGACCAGGGCAGTCAACGTGCGCATAGTGACGCTTTTCAGTAGCGTATTCTACGTGCGACGTGTTGATGGTGATACCTCTTTCTTTTTCTTCAGGAGCGTTATCGATAGAAGAGAAATCGCGCATTGAAGCAAGTCCTTTGGATGCAAGAACTTTTGTGATTGCTGCTGTAAGCGTAGTTTTACCGTGATCGACGTGACCGATAGTACCAACGTTTACGTGTGGTTTCGAACGATCAAATGTTTCTTTTGCCATATTTGAAAATCCCTGTTAAAGTTTAAAATTATAAGTGTTTGAAATTGTTTTTTACCTATTTCTTCGGTCCTGCCTGCTGCTGAACCTAACACCCTGAACATTTTAAGCCTTTGAAAAGGGTTTGCTTTTCGTTTTTCACGGATCCTTAGACGGTATAAGAGTCGCTACGTCTTACATGCTTCCTGTCTTGAATCCTTTTTTAAAGGATGAGCTGTTGATGAGGATTGAACTCACGACCTCTTCCTTACCAAGGAAGTGCTCTACCACTGAGCTACAACAGCTTTTAAAATCCTGCCGTTCTCCTCTTTATAGACTTCAACAGCCTAGTGGGTCAATTTGCGTTTTGGCTGAATAAATCGGGTTTTTCTCCTGATTTTTTTTGCCGAGTGCTCATTGACCGGAGTCAAATGAGCGGGAGACGAGGCTCGAACCCGCGACCTATAGCTTGGAAGGCTATCGCTCTACCAACTGAGCTACTCCCGCAATTCAATAATTTTTTTTTAGAAAGAACTTCCTTCTTTCTGTGGTCCCGCACTTTTCGGCGGGCGGCCCTCCTTCGCCAAGGCTTCGGCGGGCGAGGTGGGGGAAATAGGATTCGAACCTATGAAGTCATAAGACAACAGATTTACAGTCTGTCCCAGTTGGCCGCTTTGGTATTCCCCCAAAACTTGATTTCAGTACTTTTAAGAACGTTTGAAACGCCCTTTAACGGGGGCTTTTCAAAAAAGAGAGTGCAAAATTAGACGCTTTTCTACTTTTTCAAAACTTTGGTGGAGAATTTCGTGGAATGTTAGCTAGGTGGATGCGAAATCCGTGTTTGCAAGGCTGATTTCGAAGGGAAATGAATGAGGTAAGAAGAAATTGTTAAAAAAATCTGCGGAATTCATCATGCCGGGCTTTCCAGTTGGGCTGCGAAAAAGATCCTTTCCCGGTGACCACCAGTTAAAAGCCTCTACTATTGAGTTCGAACAGGTGACATCAAAGCGCAGCCCCGATGTTACCGGCACAGAGCAAAAGCTTCTGTTTTCAAGGGACATTGCCCGGGAATTATCCACCTACCCGTCAAGGTGGACCAACCTCCTGCGAAAGGCCCCCCTAGTCAAATGGCGAAGAGTATAAACCCGAGAATCGGCTGGATACTCGGGACTAAATCACTCGACAATAATTTTTCGGGAAAATTTCTTTCCATTCGAATACCCGGTAATAAAATATAGGCCCTTGGTCTTCACAAGTTTTACATCGGCACTATTTTCTGTCTTAAAGTGAATCTGGACGTTGCTAACAGCCTGACCAAGCTCATTCATCAGTTCGAGGGAAGATATTTTTGTTGCTGATTCAACCGTAAACTCCCCCTTTGATGGAATGGGATACACCTTCACGAGGTCATCGTAATCGGACATATTTTCAGGATCATTTTTGTTGATTTTGGTCAAAAGAACGTCAGAATAGCCGTTTGACTTTTGTTCGATATTCCGGATTGTAATCGATTCTCTAAAAAATCCCGTCAAAAATATATAGTCTTTTGTAATATCCACATCGTTGACCTGGTCCTGGGCAACCCCGCCGATGCCTTGCGCTGTGAGAAGTGATCCGTCACTGGAAAGTTGAGCCAGAAAAATGTCATCAGCTCCTTTGCACTCCAAGCTGGGTCCGTCTTTGATGTCAATCATTTGCTGAAAGTTCCCGGCCAAATACAGTGTATTGCTTTTGTCGATTGATATGGATTTCCCGATATCGTTAGCCACTCCGCCGAATGATCTTGACCACAGGAGGTGCCCATTCTTGTCCAAGGCTAATAGATACGCATCCCATTGGCCCTTGGAATACAATGCGGTGGTTTCGTATTTCATTGCCCCTGCAAAGGAGCCAGTCAAATAAAGGTTTCCATTATAGATCGCAACGTCTTCGACTGTGGCGTGACCATCCTCACTCGTTTCCTTTAGCCAAGAGGCCCTTCCGTCAAGATTAAATTTCATGAGACAAATTCGGTTCCCTACGGAAGCCGATGCAAGGTCATCCAGCTTCATCACCCCCTTAAACTCGCCAGCGACAATACAGCCCTGGCCACCACAGACTATTTTCTTTCCAGAACCTCCCCAATCTGTTCTCGATTGTTTCGCCCAAAGCAGTTCGCCTCGTGTATCATACTTAACGACGAACATTTCGGTAGAATTTTTGGACTCCAGCAGGGCATTGCCAAATTTTGCCTTGCCTTGAAACGATCCCGTCAGATAAATGCCACCTAAGCTATCGGCCGACAGCGCAAATGGGATATCCTGGCTTGCCCCACCTGCAGTTTTAAGCCACATCAGTTGTCCATTCAAGGAGTATTTAGCAAGGAATATATCGTCCATTCCCTGCGACGCGACTTCAATATTTGAAAATCGGGCTTTCGATAAAAAAACTCCCGTCACATAAATGAAATCATCATAAAACAAGATATCCCTTCCATATTCGGTGAGGCTGGAAGTTAACACCGTATCACCACCGGCCTGGTTGACCCACACGGGTTCTCCAGCCACATTGTACTTTGCAATAAATGCGTCGGTATCTCCCGCGGAAGACAATCGCATACTGCCAAATTGTGCTTCAGATTGAAAGCCCCCGGTAACGTACATGTTCCCGTCCCGATCAAGAGTCATGGCCATGCCGTGATCAATATATTTTCCACCAGATGAGCGAACAACCTCGGATGGATTCGATTGGGCAGTCGCACTAAAGCTGTACAAAAGGCAACACACCAGCACGAAATGAATTTCTATTTTTAATTTCATTGAAATGATTTTAGGCTATTAACGATAGTAAAGATCATCACACGAGGGCACTGCAGTGAAAATGACCGTTGATCCTGACTTCACAGTGAGATTGGATTTTAGTGTAATGGAAGTGCCTACATAATTTATTTTGGCGCCGGTATCATAAATGGCAGATGTACCCCCGCCCAGCGTTATTATGCCCTTTACCACATCGGGTTGCGAGTTGTTTATAGTAAAGTTTGTGGCCGTATAGGGATTCAAAGTGCAATAGGTGTCGAAATTGTAAATATTAATTCTGGCCGGGGAGCTCTGGGGAGCATAGTGGTCCATCAGATAAGAACTGGAAACAATTGGGGAAAAATTCGAAGAGGTGTAGTAAATCTTGTAGGTTTGATAACTGTCTACCCAGAAATCGTAAAATTTCTTAAATACATAAACTTTATAAGCAAGGGGGCTACTACCATTTCTTATTCCGACTTTAACCGCAGCATACTTATCAGAAATGGATAAGGCGTTGGGGGCGATGGTCGACTGGACCTCACAAATCGTTGTATTATCATCCACCTCCGGGTCTATGTTTAACTTCAAACTAGCCGTGGGTGCCATGTTATCTTGCCACCCCGACGGCCCTACCTCGTATAAGACTGCCACAGCCCATTCTCGCTTCGCACAATTGATAAAGGGAATATAGCACCCAATAATCGTGTTATTAGCATAGGCAATATCCCTGAAGAAACCGCCCGCACCCGGTGCGATTATCGTCTTTTTATTGGCAAAGTCCCAGGTGTTACCACCCGGTACCTTGCTGATGACATAGGCCTTCCCGTTGGCATGCGCAACAATGTAACGTTCGTCTATAAAAACATTTCCCGTAACCAAGTCCGTGCCCACCTCGGACGTAAGCTTGACTTTTGTTGTTGTGCTACTGGACCAGGTTGTCCCTTTTGAAACTAAGTATAAATAAACGCCATCGGTCGCCGCATTGAGATAAACGACTTGATTGCCATAGAAATCAAAACGAATACTTCCCGAATTTGCCAGAAGCTGATACTTGTTTTGAGTTGTCGCTTGTATGCTGACGGCGTTGTTGGCGCTATTTCCAACGGCATCAAAATAATATAAGAATCCTCCATTAGTCGGGCCGACATAAACCATCATGGCATTGTTCTTTACTTTCACAGCATAACTATTGGGCTGATTCAGTTGCTCCGTTAATTTCCACATCTCGGTACCGCCAACTCTTTTGTAAACATTAACGGCTTTATTGTCGATCGCCACCGCGTGAACATCTCCGCTCAAAGTCATTCCGGTAATAAACTGTGCACTCGGATCCATTGCCGATAGCAATTTTGAATACTCCGTACCAAGCTCGGGAGATTCCTTCACTTCAACGATTTGATAGGAGACTTGGCCTATGTTGCTTAAATTCTTGGAAGCTTCCAGCCTCACCTTGAAAACACCAGTTGTATTAAATTGGTGAGAAACCTTATCACGATAAGAAGTGTAAAATAGATCGGAGTGAGGCACTCCTTCGTAATCTGGAGGCAATTCAAAATTCCAACCCCACCCTACTATTTGTGCTCGGGGCTGCGACGTATCATAAAAATCCACCGTCTCCCCTCGCCTAATTGAAATTTTTGAAGATGTGAAACTAGAGACAAGATCGTCGGGTTGATTCGTGACCGTTATCCGTTTTGTTTTAGTCACCACATTATTACAACCATCAAGAACTCTTAAAGAGACATCAAAATCACCAGTCGTGGTAAATGTGTACTGGGGATTCTGCGATGCACTGGAGGATAGTGGAAAAACCCATTGCCACGCTATTCCTGTTTGACAGGAAAAAACCGTTTGGTCCTGGAATTGTACAACCGTGTTCACATAAACCGGAGCTGTCCATGTGAAATCCACGATCGGCTGTGACTTAACGGTAATCGTCTGCGTTGCGACCGAAGGTGTACCTCCATCTGTGACTACCAACGTAACCGTGTATTGGCCGGTAACATTGAACTGAACTGTCGGATTGATACTAGTTGCATCGCCGGAAACATAGGTGAATCCATTGCCCGGAGAAATGGACCAAGTGTGGCCCGTAACCAGACCCGTAGATGCAGCACACGATAGATCAACTGTAAGTGGAGGAGGACCACTCGTGGTGGATGCACTTATGATGGCACGAACTTGGGTGTTCACCGTAATCGTTTTGCTGTAGGTACTGGTTTGGCCATCTTTTTGAACGGTCAATTTCACAGTATACTCTCCCACGAAACTATAGATGTGACTGGGGTTCATTTCTGTGGACACAGAACCATCACCAAATTCCCAGGTCCACAGGTTTACAAACGACGGTGTCGAAAGATCCCTGAAGTTGACTTTGAAAGGATTGCTCCAGTCTATGGAGTGCGAAAAATTGGCTTGAAGCGGATCAGCCTGCGCCAACGAGAAGACAAAGAACAGGAGAGTCGTCACGATCACCCCCTTCATGAACACGCCTGTCGATTGTAATTTTTGATACATAATATGGACATTAATTTCAACGCAATACAAACGGAATTTATCCGTACTGTCCTTAATCAGTACATTGCCATTCAATCATGAGATCATTTCATAAGATATTTGCTCCCACCACGCATAGTCAGAACAATTTCCTACCATATTTACAACGACCTACCACAACTTGGTTTACTTTGGCAAGACTCAAAAGAATTTGACAGTCGCAAGAAGGGTATTTATTACATGAAATTTATTTCATTATGCGGAAAAAGATTACGAACGAAACGACACTTTTCGCGTTCGATTAAATTATTCATACACTACTTTATTGTCAGCGACTTATAGCCATACCGTTAAAGAAGAATTTTTAGTGATTTTATCTGAATTCAAACATTTCATTACATCTCAGGACGTCCCAACATTAAAAAAATTACTGTTTTCAGGGATTTTTACTGCACCCGATCGATAGTGTTTGTAAATTTGCTTGTCAAAAATATTGAAACCGATGGCCCCAAAGATTTGGTTGCCGACTAACCATGAGCGACAAGCCTCTAGTTCTTCCCACAAATCATTTGTTCAATCAGACTACTTCATTCTAAACACTTCTATTTCATGAGATCGATTCTACTTCTTGCGGCTTTCGCAACTTTTTCCATTCATGCTAACGCGCAATGGAATCTTACGTCCGACAATTACACTACGGGCAAGGTCGGTATTGGCATACAGTTTCCTACTTCAAAGCTCGATGTCCGCGACGGAACCATCCAAATGATTCCCAACGCGGCACATGTTAGGACAACCCAGTTGGCCGGGATTTATAGATTTTGATGCATAACCTCACCCATAAATTGATTGTTGTTTGAACCTCCACTATAAATCTATTTTGGTTAGGTAGTCATTCCCATCCGGTATTACTCCTGGCTTTTCGTTTCATGCAAACCCATTACCAAATCCATACAAAAATGAACAGAATCACTCTAACACTCGCATTCACTATTGTGTTGTTCACAACGCAGGCACAATACTGGAGTCCTCCTGCAACCCTCTACGGCAACGTCACCATAACCGGAACTACGACCTCAACAGACTACGATGATGTCACGATTTCAAGAGATAAAGCGCATGCCGGGATTAAAATCATCAATAGCAACGCTACCGGTAGAGCAATCATTAAGATAGGCCAGAATCCCAGTGGTGCCTACGGTATCCTCGTTCATCATAGCGCCTCATTCAGCGAAATTGCGCCCTCTACGCTCACCTATAAACCAAGCAGCACCATGCTGATTGGCTCGGATGTGAATGGGTTGGGGCTGTTGTCAAAAGGCGAAATGCGATTTACGGCCGGTGGTGACGCCGATACCAACCTGAGCATGGTGATAAATTCAAGGGGCAACGTGGCCTTGGGACCGGTCGATGCGGGAATTATGGAAAATACAAATCAAACTGCTGCGCCGTCATATGATGGACTCGATAAAGTGGTGACGGTGTCGACGTCGACATTAGCCGCTCCTTCAACCGCCCGGCCGATCTTTGAATTGGCACGGAATGTCAATTCCTACGGCGATGGCTCGATGGTCGGCGGCATTTATTTTACCAACAGCGGCGGGCAAAGCGATCAGCACCGGCAGGTTGCCGGTATTTGGTCCGAACGAACCAACTATACGACCATTCCAAACGCAACCGGAGGAAGATTGATCTTTATGACAAAAAAGGATGGCCTGGGCACACAAAATAAAATGGCACTCGACCAGGACGGCAATTTGGGAATTGGCATCATCGATACAAAAGGCTATAAACTGGCTGTGGCGGGCAAGATGGTTGCGGAAGAAGTTGTTGTAAAGCTGCGTGCCAACTGGCCCGATTACGTGTTCGAGAGCAATTACAAAATGCCGAGTCTCTTTGAATTGAATGCCTACATACAACAAAATAAGCATTTGCCTGAGATGCCTTCTGCCGCACAGGTCGAAAAAGACGGCATCAACACGGGAGAAATGAATTTGCTACTGCTTAAAAAGGTAGAAGAGCTTACTCTCTATGTCATCGAACAACAGAAAGAAATAGAAGCCCTGAAATCAAAAGTAAATGGTGGTCGGTAATACGCGCGACCACGATAGGATTTTCCATTCGTCAAGATCCACAACAAGGAAGGCCGGCAATTAGCCGGCCTTCTCGTTTTCAGGGAAGATTGGGAATAGAATTTCTGTCTATGTAAAACTATACAGATAAGGCGCCTTATGCGCCTTGCCCGAATACTGCTTGTCGTGTCGTTTCAATCTGCCTGTGGCCAGCATGGCGCGCTGAAATGTCGTGCGCCTTAACTTAGTATCCAGAATAGCTTCATAGACATGTTGCAGTTCTTTCATCGTAAAACGCTGCGGCAGCAAATTACCCCCCACGAGTTTTCGGTCCAGGTTTTCGCGCAATGTGAGCACCGCTTTTTCTACAATGCCTTCGTGGTCTAAAATCAATTTCGGCAACTCCTTTACCGGATACCATCGACAGGAGTCGGAAAGCGCATCGGGCTTTGGCACGACGTCTTTATAATTGATGAGCGCGTAATAAGCTATGGTGATGAAGCGGTCCAGCATCCATGGAAAATCCCGTTCGGGATTGTGACCGTTGGCCTGCAAGATCGTCGCCATCACTTCTGGTTTGTATCTGGCCATCGAACCAAAGGCGTGAAACTGTTCGAGGTAAATGTCGGAGAGCCCCGTGCGCTCCGCCAGTCCACGGCGCACCGCCAAATCCAGGTCTTCGTTGCTTCCCACAAATCCACCAGGCAGGGCAAACAAGCCCGTGTTGTGATATTCCATGATGAGGATCTTCAGCTCGTCGCCGGAAAATCCGAAAACAACCGAATCGTATGCCAAATGTGGCAAAAAGGCCCTTTCCGCCATGAATTTTCAAGTTTGTCCAAAAATAGATGGTATTTTAAAGAAACGCTACCTATTATTGTTACAAAATGAGACAATAATGAAAACGATTACACAAACCGCCTTCGCCATGGTGATGATCATGGCCGTTTCGGCGACCCACGGGATTCGGGCACAAAACAACTTTGGTTTTCCGGTGCAGGTAAAAATTGAGAACGGTACGATTGAAGGACTGTATGACACGAAAACAAGTCTGCAAACCTATTTCGGAGTTCCGTTTGCCAAACCCCCGGTGGGCGATCTTCGCTGGAAGGCACCACAGCCTCTCGACAACTGGACCAATGTGAAAGAGACCAAAGCCTTTGGTCCACGCCCCGTGCAGGGTATTGTTTTTGGCGACATGAATTCTCGTTCAAAAGGGATCAGTGAAGATTGTCTCTACTTGAATGTGTGGTCGCCCGCCAAACGAAACGCCGCGGACTTGCCCGTGCTTGTGTATTTCTATGGTGGTGGTTTTGTGGCAGGCGATGGATCCGAGCCGCGATATGATGGCGCTGCCATGGCGCAGAAGGGTATCGTGGTGGTGACGGTGAACTATCGCTTGGGTCTGTTTGGATTTTTCTCTCACCCGGAATTGAGCAAGGAGTCTCCTTACAAGGCATCGGGTAATTTTGGTTTACTCGATCAGGCCTTTGCTTTGAAGTGGGTGAATAAAAATATTGCTGTGTTCGGCGGTGATCCGAAGAAGGTGACCATTGCAGGGGAATCGGCTGGATCTATTTCGGTGAGCGCGCAGATGGTGTCGCCGTTGTCTAAAGGATTGATTGCGGGCGCTATCGGCGAGAGTGGCTCGGGGATCAGCGCGTTGGCGGCTGTTACTTTGGCCGAAGGAGAGAAACAAGGCTTAGAGTTTGCGACAAAAGCCGGCTATACTTCGCTGGCCCAACTGCGCAAAGCCAGTACCCGCGAACTGTTTGAAGCCTACCAGGAGTCCAAACGTTTTGGCTTTCCCCCGGTGATCGACGGCTACTTCTACACGAAAAACATGGCCGACGTTTTCAAGGCACACGAGCAAGCACAGGTACCGCTGCTGCTGGGATGGAACTCGTCGGAAATTCCGGGAATGGCTTTCATGCAGGGACTGCCCTATTCGGAAGAAAATCTGATCAAGAAAGTAAAGGAGGCTTATCCAAACGATTTTGAGGCTGCACTGAAAGTATATCCGCATGGCAATGCCAAAGAAATCGAGTGGGCCGCTACCAATCTCGCATCCGACAGGTTTATTTCCTACAGCACCTGGAAGTGGTTTGATCTTCATCGCAAAAACAGTAGCCAACCCGTGTACCGCTATCTCTACAGCAAGTTGCGCCCGGCACTGGTGGATAAGGGATTGACACCGGGACTCGCCGGCGGCACACAGCAAGGCGGAATGAAATTCGAACCTCTTGGTGCACCCCATGCCTGCGAGATCGAATACTGCATGGGCAACCTGCCCCTGGTGAAAGAATATCAGTGGACAGCCGATGACTACAAAGTATCGGAGACGATGTTGAATTATTTCGCCAACTTCATCAAGACCGGCAACCCGAACGAGAGCAGTCTGCCGGAGTGGCCGGCCGCACAACCAAACGATGTCACACCGCCCGTCATGATCCTCGACACAGAATCGAAGAGCGTAAAATACGACGACGCACGATATCTTTTCCTTGATAGCCAAGCGGCGAAAGTAGCTAAGCAAGCGCCGTAGGTCTTGTTGCATTTCGCGCGAAGAACAAAGCCGACCGGATGGAGGAGATTTGTTCTTCGCGCCTTTTTGATGATTTATATACGTTAGTCTAAACGATGTATTGCGTGAGCATATCTACATCGCGATAATCTCCGTCACCACACCATCACCAAACTCCTTCTTAAACATTTCCATCACATGGGTCTTATGCATGGAAAAATCATGACGCATCGTCGGTGAATCAAACTCCACAAACAACACTTTATTCTTAATATATATTTTTTTCGTCCGCTTCGCAATCGGCTTTCCTACCATCCGCTCCCACGACGCCAACACATTGGCTTCATCAAATTTATTGTTGAGCCGATAGGAGTTCAGCATCTCGCGGATGGCGTCGCCTACGGATTTGATGTTGTGTTTATTGTCGTTCATACAGCTTCACGTTTCCTTTCTCGATGGTAAATACAGTAGCCTCCACGTGGATTTGGTCCAGCAAGCCTTGGGTGCGGTCGGGACGGGCGTCGGTGATGAAGAGTTGGCCGAGGTCTTCCTTCATGAGCGCCAGCAGGCGGCTGATGCGAAAGTCGTCCAATTTATCAAAAATATCGTCCAAAAGCAGGATAGGCTTGAAGCCTTTGTGCGTTTTCAAGATCTCGAACTGGGCCAGCTTGAGGGCGATCACAAACGATTTCTGTTGTCCTTGCGAGCCCAGCCGTTTCAAGTCGCCTTGTTCGAGGGTGAAAATATAGTCGTCACGATGGATGCCAAAGCTGGTCCGCTGGAGGGCGAGGTCTTTTTGGCGGGTGCCTTGCAACCCCGCGGCAAAATCTTTTTCCTGCAGGGGCGACACGTAGGCAAGATCAGTCACCTCGTTTTCCTCCACGATGAAGCGATAATATTTTCGGAAGACGGGCAAAAACTCTTTCACGAACGCCAGCCGTTTTTCGAAGATGGGCACGCCCCGCTTCACGAGCACCTGGTCGTAGGCATCGAGGGTGAGCCAGTCGGTGAGGCCCTTTTCGTAGGCCATTTTCAGGAAGCTGTTCCGTTGCTTTAGGGCGTGGTTGTATTGGATCAGGTCCTCGAGATAATGCTTGTCCAGTTGCGAGATGATGCCATCGAAAAATTTCCGGCGGGCCTCGCTGCCTTCTTTCACCAGGTCTACGTCGTCGGGCGCCACCAGAATGACGGGGTATTTGCCGATATGGTCGCTCAGCTTTTCGTACTCATTCACGCCTTCGCGGAAAACTTTCTTGGCGCCTTGCTGGACGGAGCTGACGATCTCGTTGGAGGAGTTTCCCGTGCGAAAGCCTCCTTTTACCATAAAATAAGGCTGCTCGTGCTGAATGCAGTGTTGATCCGTGGTGGAGAACGCGCTTTTTGTGAAGGCCAGGTAGAAGATCGCGTCCAGCAAATTGGTCTTGCCGCTGCCGTTTTTGCCTACCAGGACATTGATCCGGGGTGAAAAGGTGAGGTTCGCTTCCGCATAGTTCTTAAAATTGAGCAAATGAAGTTTTTCAAGGTGCATGAGAGAATTACACGGAAAGTTTGGCTAATGTTCGTTTGGGAATTAATTTCGCAGCTCGGATTCAAAAATAGGGATATGCCTACGACAACCAAAGCGAAGAATGAGGCCGCTGTTGCGGCGAAGAGTGATAACCAGGAGTTCTCCAAGGAGACCTATCTCTACTGGTATGAAAGCATGCAGCTGATGCGCAAATTTGAGGAGAAAGCAGGTCAATTGTACGGCATGCAGAAGATCAAAGGCTTTTGCCACCTCTACATCGGTCAGGAGGCTTGCGCCGCCGGCTCCGTTACCGCCCTCCGCAAAGGCGACAAGTGGATCACGGCCTATCGCGACCACGGCCACCCGCTGGCTTTGGGCACCGACCCTAAGGCCATCATGGCCGAGCTCTATGGCAAAGAAACCGGCACCACCAAAGGAAAAGGTGGTTCCATGCACATTTTTGATAAAAACGTAGGTTTTGTCGGCGGCCACGGCATCGTGGGCGCCCAGGTTCCGCTGGGAGCCGGACTGGCCTTCGCCGAAAAATATAACAAGACAGGCAATCTCTGCATCTGCTCCATGGGCGATGGCGCCGTGCGTCAGGGTGCTTTCCACGAGACCCTGAACCTGGCCATGCTCTGGAAGCTGCCGGTGATCTTTGTGATCGAGAACAATGGTTATGCCATGGGAACTTCCGTGCAACGCACTTCGAACGTGACCGACCTGTATACACTTGGTGAGGCTTACGATATGCCTTCCGAACCGGTGGATGGCATGCACCCTGAAGATGTGCACAAGGCTGTAGCCCGTGCAGCCGACCGCGCCCGCAAAGGCGAAGGCCCTACCCTACTCGAATTCAGAACCTATCGCTATAAGGGCCACTCCATGTCCGACCCCCAAAAATACCGGACCAAGGATGAGGTGGAGCAATACAAACAGCGCGATCCCATCGAAATGGTGCGCAAAACCATCCTCGACCGCAAATTTGCCACCGAAAAAGAGCTGGAGGCTATTGATGCCAAGATTGTGGGCCAGGTGGACGAGAGCGTGAAATTTGCCGAAGAGTCCAAATTCCCCGATCCTTCGGAGGCTTTGACGGACGTTTACGTGCAAACGGACTATCCTTTTGTGATGGATTAAGACCCCTTTTTTTAGAAGCATCTAATGTGTAGTTTTGCGCCCCCGACTGGTCGGGGCAAAACGTAATAATGTCACGCAGAACCCGTTCCATTCCGGGTTGAGGCGGAAATAACCTGAATACAATGGCAAAAAAGGAAGAACACAAGCACGAACTTCTCGAAAATCCCGAGGCAATCAAGGACCGTCTAATTGGCGCCGAAAACTGGATTGAAAGCAATCCCAAGATCGTTGTCGGCATCGCGGCCGCTATTCTTTTAGCCGTTGGTGGATATTTTGTTTTCCACTATTATAAGAGCACCCAAAACGTAGAGGCCCAGAAAGAAATGTTCCAGGCCGTCTATTATTTCGAAGCCGACAGCCTGGGCAAGGCATTGGACGGCGACGGAAACAGCTTTGGTTTCCTCCAGATCATCGACAAGTACGGCATTACCGACGCAGGCAAACTGGCCAACTATTATGCCGGTGTTTGCTACCTGAAGCAAGGTAAATATGAGCTGGCCCGTCTTTACCTGGAAGACTTCAGCTCCAACGATCTTCTGGTGCAGGCCCGGGCCTATAGCCTGGTGGGCGACACCTACATGGAAGAACAGAAGTATGAGCATGCTGCCAAATATTACAACAAGGCGGCCAACTACAAGCCGAACAAATATTTTTCACCAGCCTACCTGATGAAGGAAGCCCTGGCCTACGAAAAGCTGAACCAGAACGACAAGGCAAAAGAAGCCTACGAAAAAGTGATCACCCAATATTGGGAGTCGGCGGAGTATCAAAGTGCCCGCAAGTTCAAAGCGCGTTTGGAAAACAATTCTTAAGCATATTTCATTTAATTTCAAGGGATAGATCTTCTATCCCTTTTTTATTTCACCCAATTTTCCTCCAGGAAAAACAAACTACACCCCTATGGCCGGTCCGCTGAAATCTGGAAAAGTAAAATCGGAGGTGTCGCTCTCCAAAAAGAAATTCGCCATCATCGTCGCGGAATGGAACGAAGAGATCACGGAAGCCCTTTATGAAGGCGCCGTGGCGGGACTGACCGCTAACGGTGTAAAAAAAGGACACATCATCCGCAAAAATGTGCCGGGCACGTTCGAGCTTTCGTTGGGTGCGTTGTGGATGGGTGAGAAAAAAGATATCGATGCTGTGATCTGCCTGGGTTGCGTTATTCAGGGCGAGACGCCCCATTTCGACTACATCTGCCAGGGCGTTGCTTACGGTGTTACCGAGGCGGCTTTAAAAACCCGTAAGCCCGTCATCTTTGGCGTGCTCACCACCTTGAATAAACAACAAGCGCTGGATCGCGCGGGTGGCAAATATGGCAACAAGGGTGAGGAAGCCGCGCTCACGGCGATCGGCATGCTCAACTTCTAAAATCATTTTCTTTTCTTGATGGTCATCCGCTTTTTCCGGGGTGTCTTTTTAGCGCGCCATTCGAACACGGCTTGATTGGAGATTCTGCGGGTCTTCCTTACGTAGTTATGGTATTTCCTGACCGCGACTTTCGGGACGAAATAGTTTACGCGAGGTTTGTGGCGGATCTGCAGCGGCGTGGTATTGAGATAACGCGGATTTTTGCGGGCCAGCAGATCGGTGCGATCGTTAAAATCGAAACGGATGGCGACCTCGTGACTGGTCCCCAAGCCAGCCTGGCGTTGACTGGCAAAGAGTTCGTTGCTGTATCCAATCGTCAGATTTTTGTACACCTGGAATGACGTGGCCACGGAAATCACCTTTCCCGTGCGATAGCTTGCCCCAAGCGTTAGCGTTTTGTCGTACGTGTAGTACAACCCTCCTTCCAACAACGAGCTCACCGGATTCAGCGACCGATAGCTGAGCATTGGTTCCAACACGTGTCGCTTGTCGGCAAGGGGGAGTATGCCGTGCACATTGCCGGTGAAGAACGGCTGGAAGAGATTTTTTTGCTCCGATCCCAACCAACCACTAATGCGATTGATAGAGGCGCCCCCGCGCAGATAACGCGAATAGTAGCTGGCACCCGCTGAAAAATCAACGCCGTTCACACCGGTGTACTTCGACATTAAAATAGGATCGCTCCACCCTGTCGCCTGAACGTCTACACGCGAAGGCACGACGCGGTAGTTGTAGTATTCGGCGGCTACACCCAGGGAGAACGACTGGTGACTGGGCAAGATCAGGTGATAGGCAAAGGCGCCGCTGGCAGAAAGGGTTTGCGATACGCCTACATTATCTTGATACACCGCGAGTCCCGTGCCGAAGCGATAGCCATTCACGGGAAGATGTGCACTGAGCAAGGTGGAGTTTGGCGAGCCTTGTATGCCTGTCCAATATTGCCGGCGCGAGAGCGTGATGGATCCGAGCGTATTGCCCGCAACGGATGGGTTATACAAAATTGCATTGGTGAGCTTTTGTGTGAACAGCGGAACGTCCTGGGCATGTACACCCAGGGCGGTTGTGAGAAACAGGATGGTCGCGAGCTGGCGCATCAGTCTTTTACCACCGTTACTACCCTTGAAAATACATGGTTTGCTTCCGCTAGCCTGACGATGCAGACGTAGTTGCCGGCCGGCAGAAAATAGCCATCGACGCGTGCATCCCAGTCGTTGGCGTAGGCCTTTTTCCGGAACACTTCGGTGCCCCAACGGCTGAGGAGCACGACTTCATTATCTGGAAATTTCTCCAGGTTCTCCACGATCAGATATCCGTTTTGAGCATCGCCGTTGGCCGTGATCACGTTCTTGATGTTGCTGGAGGAGATGGCCGCTGTGGCTGCAAGGTGCAACGTACCTGTGCCGGAGCAATTGTTTTCGTCGATGGCGTTCAGCGATACAACATAGGGTCCGGGTTTGTCATAGGTGTGTTCGGGATATTGTCCGGTGGATGCGCCTCCATCACCAAAATTCCATTGCCATTGCGCTAGTGGCACCGTGGTGTTGTAGACCAGCTTGAACGGTTGTCCGGCGATGATGATCTGAGGTCCTTCGATGGTAACGATGGGATTGTTGCGGACGCTGACGGTTTTTGTGGCGGTCGTTCCCGCGCCACATTTGTTCACGCCTACGGCTTGCAGCTGCACCGCTGCGGCGTCTCCGATCTGCTCCCCGATAATTTCAGCAACCTGCTCTTCTTCGCGCACGCTTCGCAGCGACGGGGGGAGGATCCATTGATACTCTGTGGCGTCGGTCCAACCCGATGCTTCGTAGGTATGCGTTGATCCTTGACAAATGGCGTCGTCGCCCGATATGATGCCGGTTCCCCGTGGGACATTGCGGACGGTTACGATGGCGCTTCCCTCCATATCCGTTTCACAGCGTCCGTCGACGGTGGCATGAATCGTGAAGGTGCCGTTGCTGGCGATGGGATTGGGATAGACAAAGGCGCCACCGGGAGATGTCAGGGAGATCCCCGTGGACTGTCCGTCCTGTTCGAGTTCATAGTCCATGCCGGTTTGGCTGTTCACCAGCCCTATCGTTACACCACCATTGCCGAGGCATATTTCACCACCACCGGTGACGGCAAATTGTTTTACTTCAGGCTCGACGGTTGTTGTGACATCAACTGGCGGACCGGCGCACCCATCTTGTTTGGGCACGATCGTATAGGTTACCGTTTTATGTTGCGATCCCTTGTTTGTCAACGCCTGATGTATTACGGCTCCCTGCCCGGATGCAGCCCCTTGTATTTCTGCCGGTGCAGTAGCTGTCCAGTTGTATTGAGCAGCACCTTGTAAGGTGACATCTATATACGCTCCGCTGCAGAGATTGACTGGCGATTGTCTGACGGCAGTTGCTGTGGGGAAAGGCTTGGTCGTGAGGGTGACGGTAGCATCGGCCGCACAAAAGGTAGTGGTGTTACTCACATTGGCCGTCAACAAGGCCGTGCCCGAAAACTGAAAGTTTGCCGGATCGCTGATGGATGCCCGGGGTGACGAAGTAAACCACGAAACGAAAAGATTGCTGGGGTCTGATACCGTTAGTGCGCTGTTGAAGGTGTTCAGATCGACAATGGCACCACCGCCGGCGGCATTAACGCTTTCACAAGCCGTTCGCGTGAGGGGCGATACGACCGGAAGAGGTTTTTCGTGCAAGGAGAAGACTGTAGATTGACTTTGGCAGTCGCCGTTCAATGTGCTTGTCACGATGCATCTGAAATCTTTATTGCCCAGGCCTGCAGCGTTTAAAATGGTGAGCGTATTCGCGTTTGTTCCGTGGTAAGTCGAGCTTCCGGAAGCCATGTCCACAAAGCCCGTCCCCTCGTCGTATTGCCACTGACTTTCCGTTCCTCCGATTGCCCACACGGTGAACGAAAAACTTGTGCCTGCGCCCGAACATACATCTGCACTGGCAGGCGAACTGGCCGAAAGGGATGGTGGCGATACAATCACGACCTGGACCGCATTGCTCGTGCACGGCCGAAAAGAGGGCGGTGTATGGGGAGGCGAAGGGATGCCCGATAGGGAAGCGATCCTTCTGAAATAGTAAGTCCCCGGTGATGTGGGAACGGGAAGATGGGGCGAGCCAACACCCAGTGAAGTGTAGCCGCTGGTCACCGATGAAGTTGACATCTCCCAATCGTAAGTGATTGGTTTTTTATGGACGCTTGTGGCCAGGGATTGGATGATCGTTGACGGTGCGGTTGTTACGCATAACGGCGAAGGCTCGGTGATGTCGTTGGTCATGCCCATACAGGACGACCCCTGACCAAACATAGGCGCATTCGGCGCCACAACCATAAAAAAAACGGGTAGGCAGGTCTGCAGGAACGGCTTCATAATCGATTCGTTTCCCGCAAATTATTTCACACAACTGCAACCACATTTCAGTAGAAAAACCGGAGCGGATTTTTTCGCATCACCAAACATCCCCAGGGCTATGCGTCATGAAAAATGCTATCGCTGTGGGATCGGCACCAAACAAAAAAAGACCACCCTTTTTGGGGTGGCCTTTTCTTGAAGACACACGGTTTTGAACCGCTTGTTTCTTACATTTTATTTACCACTTCCTGGGCAAACTCCGAGCACTTCAGCAGGGTTGCACCTTCCATGAGGCGGTGGAAATCGTAGGTCACACGTTTTGCGTTGATGGCGCCTTCCAATCCTTTCAGGATCAGGTCAGCGGCTTCTTTCCAACCCATGTATTCGAGCATCATGACGCCGGAGAGAATCACCGAGCCGGGGTTCACTTTGTCCTGGCCGGCATATTTGGGTGCCGTGCCGTGGGTAGCTTCGAAGATGGCGTGGCCGGTAACGTAGTTTACGTTTCCACCGGGAGCAATGCCGATACCGCCTACGATGGCTGCCAATGCGTCGGAGATATAATCACCGTTCAGATTCAACGTAGCGACTACCGAATATTCATCGGGACGCAACAAGATTTGTTGCAGGAATGCATCGGCGATGGCGTCTTTGATGATCAGTTTGTGATCGCCTTTTTGGATCACTTGCCAAGGACCACCATCGAGGTCTACGGCTCCAAATTCGCTTTTCGCCAGGGCATATCCCCAGTCGCGGAAACCACCTTCGGTGAACTTCATGATGTTGCCTTTGTGTACGAGCGTAACGCTGGGCAGCTTGTGTTCCAGCGCGTACTTCAGTGCCGAGCGCACCAGGCGTTCCGTTCCGTCTTTGGAAACGGGTTTGATACCGATGCCCGAGTTTTCGGGGAAGCGGATCTTCTTATAGCTTTTCGGGAAGTTGTCTTTCAACAACTGCATGAATTTCTTGTTCTCGTCGGAGCCTTCCTGGAATTCGATGCCGGCATAGATGTCTTCGGTGTTTTCGCGGAAGATGACCATGTCGGTCTTTTGGGGCTCCTTCACGGGTGAAGGCACGCCTTTGAACCACCGTACGGGGCGCACGCACGCATAGAGGTCGAGTTCCTGGCGGAGGGCCACATTGAGGGAGCGAATGCCGCCGCCTACCGGTGTGGTGAGGGGACCTTTGATGCCTACCAAATATTCTCTGAAAACGGTGAGCGTTTCTTCGGGCATCCAGTTGCCGGTTTTGTTAAACGCTTTCTCGCCTGCCAGAACTTCCTTCCAGTTGATCTTACGCTTTCCGCTATAGGCCTTTTCTACCGCTTTGTCGAATACCAGTTGAGATGCAGGCCAAATGTCTACGCCGGTTCCATCGCCTTCAATAAAGGGAATCGTAGGATTATCAGGCACGTTCAGCTTACCGTTGCTGATGCTAATTTTCTGATCGCTCATTGTTTGTAATGCGTTAAAAGTGAATGTTTTGAGATGCCCATTTTTTTGGGCGCGGAAAATTAAAAAATCTCAACCAGAAATGAAGATATTTTTACTCGGCCTGGCGTTTATTGGTAAATTTCTCTATGAAATCGTTTTCCCTTCTTTTGGCGAGCAGCCTGGTGGTGTTTGGCCTGGGCGGCTTCCATGAGCGGCCCTATCCTGTTGCCACGGTCTGCCTTAGTCCAGAAGAGAAGAAGCTATATGACCTGATCATGGTCTATCGCCAGGAAAACCACCTGGAATCGATTCCGCTCTCTGCCAAACTCTCCCAGGTAGCCCAGATCCACGCACGCGATCTCTCCGAGCACTACACCTTCGATCCCAAGAACAAATGCAACCCCCACAGCTGGTCGTCGCATGGAAAATGGACGTCGTGTTGTTACACCAACGATCACAAGAAGGCGTCCTGCATGTGGACCAAGCCACAGGAAATTGCCAGCTATGCGGGCAATGGTTTTGAGATCGCCTATTACAGTTCTATTGGCGCCACGGCCAAGGAAGGACTTGACGGCTGGAAAATAAGTCCCGGTCACAATCCCCTGCTCATCAACAGCGGCAAGTGGGAAAACACAAAATGGAAGGCAATTGGGGTGGGCATTTACAAGGAATACGGGCTGGTATGGTTTGGAGAGGTAGACGATTCCGCCGCCCCCGAAACCTGTCCATAAAAGAGTACTGTTTTGAATTCAGTTTCCCATTCCTGGACTATCCACCACTCTTAAAGGCCCGAATCAGCGATATTTTGAGGTTTTTTTCTCCTGGCTTGCAATTGGCATTTGGATACATAACACAACAAACAAATTGTTTTATGATCCTCAAGTTCATTTTCAGCAAGCTTTCTTTAGAGAGTCAAGTGAAATACCTCAAGAAAAAAGGTGTGGCCCTTGGAACGCGTGTGAAAGATGGCCGCAAAATCTACATCTACATGTTACGGGACCTGTTCGTGGAGGTGATCTACCAAAACGACAACGCCGACCAGAAAGCTGAAAAGCTCAGCATGCTGCGCGGGTTGAAGAACCTGAACGAATACCTGGAAAACGAATTCAGAACTACTTTTTAATAGGAAATGGGGGCCGGCGACTATTTTTTGCCGGCCAATACTTTCACCATGGTTTCGCCAATCTCGGCGGGTGATTCTACCACGGTGATGCCACACTCGCGCATGATCTTCATCTTCGCCGCTGCCGTATCGTCGGCGCCGCCAATGATGGCACCGGCGTGACCCATTCTGCGGCCTGGAGGGGCCGTCTGACCGGCGATAAATCCAACGACAGGTTTCTTATTTCCCGAGTCTTTGATCCAACGGGCTGCTACGGGCTCATAGTTTCCACCGATCTCACCGATCATGACGATGGCGTCGGTTTCGGGGTCGTTCATCAATAATTCTACCGCATCTTTTGTGGGAGTTCCAATGATGGGGTCGCCGCCGATACCGATGGCGGTGGAGATGCCCAGGCCGGCTTTCACGATCTGGTCGGCTGCCTCATAGGTGAGGGTTCCCGACTTGGACACGATGCCGATCCTTCCCTTCTTGAACACAAAGCCGGGCATGATGCCTACTTTAGCTTCGCCAGGGGTGATCACACCGGGGCAGTTGGGGCCGATGAGGGTTACGCCGCCTTTGCTTTGGAGATATTTTTTTGCCGTCATCATATCCTTTACGGGTATGCCTTCGGTGATGGTGATAACTACTTTGATGCCTGCGTCCACGGCCTCCATGATGGCGTCGGCAGCGAAAGCGGGGGGCACGAAGATGATGGACACGTCGGCGCCCGTTTTCTCAACGGCTTCTTTCACGGTGTTGAATACCGGTCTTCCCAAGTGTTCGGTCCCACCTTTCGCAGGCGTTACACCGCCTACTACGTTTGTTCCATATTCAATCATCTGGCCCGCATGAAAGGAGCCTTCGGAACCTGTGAAACCCTGAACGATGACACGGGAATTCTTATTTACCAGTACACTCATGGAAGTTTGTCGTTTGCTTTTGAGAAGCACAAAAATAGGATAATAAACGTTTTGACCAAACGCGCCGGAAACAAGAAAAGCTGCCGGGTGAGGGCAGCTTTTCGTTATTTTTTAGGCGGTCGGTTTACTTTTTAACCAGCTTTTTGATGTTGTTCCGCACCAGGAAGTCGGTGTAGGCCTGTTGGTAGGCGGGCTCAATTTTGGCCGCTTCCTGCAGCGCCGTGCCGGCGTCGATGAGAAGGTTGTTTTGTTCGAAGAAGCCAGCCTGGTAGAGCTTATTGATAGCCGTGTGCTCTGAAGTGGCGGCGGCGAGCTCTGCATAGGTCGCTTTTAGTTTATCCCGGTTTGCCTTGGAAACTTTCTTGAGGGTATAGTCCTTCGATTTCTGATTCTTGTCTGTTTTCGATGTTACGTTCACCACGATGTTGTTTTCGGGGCCAAACACCGGATCGGAGAGATCTATTTCCAGCCACGTGTCGGAAGTTTCGCGTGTAACCAGTTCGTCACCAAACATGGTGTTGAACGTGACAATATAGGGCTTCACTTTCTTCTCGTCGTTCCAACTGATGATCACTTTGTTGCCGAACACGTCGGCATGATCGGCACCAGGCAAGTTGATCTCGATGCGATCAAACCCGCGGTCTACCGCACCCGTTGCGGCCAGGCTATTCTTAGGTGATGTGGCGGAGCTGAGGACGAAATCGGTGTACTTGTTCAATACGCTGGCTTCAGGCTTTACCTGCTTGGCAAAGTCGATCACTTTGTAGGTGCCCGCAGGTTTCTTTACTTCAAAGGGTCTCCCGGCCGGTGTTACCAGACCGATGTATGCGTTTTCTGAAAGCTTCAACTCGTCGGCAGGCTTTAGGTTGGCGCCAACTTTGAGCGGCTGCCAGGCGGAACCGGATTTCAATTCATTCTTGCCTTTGTTGACAAGCACTTTAAAAGCATACTCTTGCGCCTGGACCCGGCCGAGACCGACAAGCATCAGGACTGCCAATGCCAACTTCGTGGATTTCATGATGTAGATGGAGCGTTAAGGGTTTATTTAAAACAAAACTAATACAATCCGAACGAATAGCATATACCGGTAAAAAGCTTCTGGTTCGCTCCTGGCGCGGTCATTTATGCCCAAATCGACGGCTTTATCCGGAAGTAATACGCAAGGCTCGCGAAAGGGTTCGCGCCAAAATGATAAGCGTTTAAACTCCTTGCGATAATTGGCCTCATCGCGAAATGAAAAGGCCGTCCTTTGGAGACGGCCCTTCCTATTTTTAAAACCAGTGTCTTTTTATTTTTTCATGTTGTTGCGCAGCAGGAATTCGTCCAATCCGTCCTGGTAGGTAGGCACGTCGGGAGCCAGTTGGATGGCTTCCTTGTAGGCCGACAGTGCATCGATAAGCAGCTTGTTCTCTTCATAGAAACCGGCCATCAGGTATTTGTTAAGCGCCGTTTGTTCGGTGGCGCTGCTCATGTCGGCTTCCAGCTTCTTTTTTACCGTGGCTTGCTCTGCCGGTGCCAGTCGTTTAATAAGGTGTTGCTTTGATATTTGTTTCGGGTCCGCTTTGGAATACACTTCGACAAGAATAGCATTTTCCTTTGCGTAGTGCGGGTCGTTCAAGTCTATTTTAAAGCTGGTTTCGGGGGTGTCGAATTTCACCAGTTCGTCGTCGAACATGTTCTTCAAGGTTACGACATAGGGGCCCGATGCTTTACTTCCATCCCAGGTGATGATCGCGGTGTTGTTGAAAATACCCGAGTATTGATTTTCGGGGAGCAGAAGTTTGATGGCATAGTTTTCACCGCGGTCTACGGCTCCCGTTGCGCTGAGACGGTCCTTTTTATTTTCGGCCGAATTGCTGCTGAGTATGAAGTCGGTGTATTTGTTGAGTACACCTGTGGAAGGTTTTATTTCGTCCTCCAGTTTCTTCACCGGATAGTTACCCGCCTTCTTTAACTCCAGCGGTGTGCCTTTGCTGTGCACGAGGCCGACATAAGCATTCTCGCTGATCTTCAGTTCATCATTGGCGCGGAGACTGGCGCCCGTTTTCAGGGGTACCCAGTCCGTACCAGACTTTACTTCGTTCGCGCCCTTGGTTGCCAACACCTTGAAGGCATAGTCCTGTGCGGAGGCAAAGGAGGCGACCAGAGCGAAAAGAAGGGTCAATTTCTGCGTTTTCATGATTTTGAGTATTGAGGAGAATAGTTAAAGATACGTTTTTTGGGGGACTCTTAAGGTGTTAATACTTCTTCCTTGTGCCGGGTAAACGGGAGAAAGTGTATAATTTTTTGGATGAGATTTTTGATGACGCTCATATAAATCTCATAAATATCGCCCACGAGGGCCACGGCCGCCAAGGTGAGGGTTACATTCAATTTGAACGAGAACCAATGAAAGATAAATACCATCAATACAGTGTATGCCAAGAGTTGAGTTAACTGCAACAATTTTGTGATACCATCGTACCATGTGGGCCAGCGCGTATTGATTAGCGAAAATAATGCCACGTTGAGGAGGCAGATGATAAAGGCCAGAAGTTCCTCTTGCCAGTCAGCCATTTCGTTGATATAATTTTCATTCAGGATCATGGACACAACGTTGGCGTGTACCACGACACCAAACATGTCGGGATTGGCTTTTCCAGCCATTTTTTTATTCAGGGGCGTATAGAATCTATCGGCCCATGAGGGGTCGCCAAACTCGTTGCCCAGAAATCCCATGATGACAATTTTATCTTTGACCGTGTGGGGCTCAAAACTTTCCTCAAATATTTGCTTGACATCCAGCGCATAAAACCCCAAACTGAATTGTGTTTGCTCGTAGGTGTCCATGATTGTTCCTCTATAATTTATGATCTCTTTGAAATTATCTCTTTTCAGAAATTCCTTTGTCTTTACCGAATCGTAGGCCATCGCCATAGCAACTGAAAAGGCATATTGCGGTTTCCCTTCCTTGTCGTATTGCCGAGGATTAACCTGCCGGCAAGTTTTCGAATCTTCCTGAAAAGCCGCATCTGTGTCTAGGTTGGCGAATCCTTCGCCGTAGGCATTGGCCGAAAAATCAGAACGGCGCAAGGAATCAAAGACACCTTGCGGAAGCAACGTGTCTTTCCGAATTGTCTTGGTGACCAAAATTACATTTCCTGCTTCCTGGATAGCACTGCCCAGCATATAGTTTCCCATAACATCGCGCAAGGCTGCGCAATTAATGGTGTCCCTGGTATTTCCGCGGCAATCGAAGAACGCATCAATGCCGATGATCTTCGGTTTGTATTTGCTGATGATCCGGATCTGCTCTGCAATTTCCCTGCGTGAAAGATTTCCAATATTCACCACAACAATACTGGTGTCTGTCTTTGGCGTTTCGCGAAGCCTCTGAAAAACATAGTCGGTCAACTCTACATCGTTCAGAGCCACTCCGATGGAGTCGAAGGCGTTGAACATTCTCAGGTTGGTGATTCCCACGATGGCCCACATGGCGAGGAAGACGAAGTTCGTTGCAATGAGGCAATCGAGCCAGAATTTTCTCATGATGGTAAGGATGTATGAAGTAAATTTAGAAATTTACCTTGCATTACCATAGCCCCTTGAAGCCACGACCCCGATCAAAGCGCACGCTCACCGAATACACGGAGGGAATCTTTCGTGGCGACCGCGTGCTGCTGGGCCAGGCCATCACGCTCATTGAAAGCACGCTTCCCGACGACCAGGCCCTGGCGGCCCGACTGCTTTCGGCCATCAGCCCCAAGACCGGTGGTGCGATCCGGCTGGGTATTACAGGTGTTCCGGGGGTTGGAAAAAGCACCTTTATCGAGGTTTTGGGCTTGTATCTCATTCAGCAAGGAAAGAAGGTTGGCGTCCTCACGGTCGATCCCAGCAGCCCGTTGACACGAGGAAGCATTTTGGGTGACAAGACCCGCATGGAAGAGCTCTCAAAAAATCCGAACAGCTTTATTCGTCCGTCGTCATCGGGCAATGCTCTTGGCGGTGTGGCACACAAAACGCGGGAGGCAATGCTCTTGTGTGAGGCTGCGGGGTTTGAGGTGATCATTGTCGAGACTGTAGGCGTGGGGCAGTCGGAAGTGTCGGTAAAAAACATGGTCGACTTTTTCCTGTTGCTTATGCTGGCGGGCGCCGGCGACGAGTTGCAGGGCATCAAGAAAGGCATCATGGAAATGGCGGACGCCGTTGCCATCACCAAAGCGGAGGGCGACAATTTTTCGCGCGCACAAGAAGCCCGTGCCGAGTATCAACATGCACTTCATTTGTTTCCACCCGGCCCGTCGGGCTGGACGCCGCGTGTGGTCACCACCTCGGCATTGACGGGCGAAGGCATTGAAGGCATCTGGCATATTGTCGAAGAGCATCATCGCCAGACAAAAACATCGGGATTTCTCGACAGCCTCCGTCAGCAACAAAATGTAGAATGGTTTCGCGAATATTTCAAAGATGCTTTGCAAGCCGATCTCCAAGGGCATGCGCCGCTCAAAGCCTTGCGCAAAACACTGGAACGCGACGTAGAGGCCATGAAGCTGTCGGCCCAGGATGCTGCGCAAAAATTATTGGAGGCCTACCATCAGGCGATACGCGGAAGCAAGTCCTGAAACCAGAACGATTTTTCCACCCGCTCGCTCTCCCCCTGTGCGTTTTTCTTTTGAAAGCTGTACTGCTTCTTCACCACCTCGCCCGTTTTGAACGGCAGTGGTTTCTTAAAAATCGGGCCGTCGTATACCAGCGTGTGATACTCACCGTTCTCACCACACGGGTCCACCCCAGGCCGGAGGCTTTCAGCGAAGGCGGTATCGATCGTATGACCAACCTGGTCTTGTGAAAACTTGTCGGCGTCGGCCGAACAGATCACGGTCTTAAAACCGATCGCGATAAAATCATTCAATAGCTTTTGCGTATCTATTTTCCAGAGCGGATAAACCGAACTCAGCGGCGTGTTCTGCAACAGGTTCTCGCGAAACAGGCGAAGGTCCTCCAAAAAGATATCTCCAAAAACAACTTGCTCGACGCCGCGTCGTGCACACTGTTTGTAGTAGGTGATCATCAGTTTCTCATAGGCATCGTGATCTTCGCTGGGCGGCAGATACAATTTCGTCAGTGGCAAACCCAGGCCGGCGGCTTGTTGTTCGATGAGGACCTCGTGCACGCCATGAAGACCCACGCGCCGGGTTTCCTCGTTCAGGGTGGTATGAAGATCCACCACGTGGTACTCGCCCGACGTGAGGATCTTATATAAAGCGAAAGCGGAGTCTTTACCTCCGCTCCAGCTTATCGTTACTTTTCTTTTTGAATCCATAAGGGCAATGACGGCATCCGTTTTTACAGCAATAACCTCGTTTCAGGTGATAGGCTTCCGTGAACACGACAAAGCCATTTTCCATGTAGTATAATACAGGTTCGTCTTTCTCCTCATGTTCTCCTTCTTTCATCTAAAAACAAAATTGGTAGGGCTGATGCCGGCCGTGAATGTCTTCTTGAGCTTGCCTTCGCTGGTGTAAATATAGACTTTTCCTTCCGAGCTGTAGTTGAGCGCATCGCCAATCCATATTTCGCCGTTATCCGGATCCACGTTCATGCCATATTGGGTTACGACATCCTCGGTCGTGAACAAAGGCGCCGATGGCGCTGTCGTGGCCGTGGTGGAAATCTTGTAGAAGCTTCCGAAGGCGCTATAGATCAAGCCGCTTTTATCAGGTGTAATGGCGAGGTCTGTGTCGACCGAAGTGCCGAGGTTGATGGTTTGTTCTTTTTCGAACGACGATGGATTGATGCGATAGAGCTTGGCGTTGGCATCGTCGTTGGCGAGCACCCAGAGTTTGTTATTGTTGTCGACCACCATGCCCACGGGAACGCCGTCGAGTGCTATGTTGTCGATGAGTGTATTGTTCGAGGGATCGATCACGGCCACATTATGGATGCTGCTGTAGCCCGAGGCCCCTACAAACAATTTATTGCCTGCATAGACGATGTTCTCAATGCCTTCGTCGGTGGGGATCTTTTTTGTCACGGTATTATTCGACAGGTCGATCACCAAAACATAGGAGTCCACGAGATTATAGTTGTCGTCGTAAGGTCCCTGCACCGTGAGATAGCCCTTATTGTCGACCACCTCCATGTAGCGTGGTTGCACGATCTGGTCATCGGAGATCGAGCCCAGTCGTTCGAAGGTATTGGCGTTGGCGATCTCGACCTTGTTGTCGCCATTTACCACGATGTAGGCCTTATCGTCATGGAAGATCATGGACTGCACCACGTCGCCTGCATATTGGCCGGCGGCATTTCTGAAGATATTTTGCTGCAGGGTATCGGCTTGTTCGTTGTAGTAGGTGATGGTGCCGGTGCCCGACAAAAACTTTCCTTCGTTCAACACAAAAGCGCCGTGCTCATATTTACCCTGAGGTTTATCGTCATCATTGTTACAAGCCCATAGTGTCGCTGCCACGAACAGCACGGCGAAAATTCGTCGCATGTTCTTCGTCACATTAAAAAAAGAGGGGGTTTCGGACGGATCCGTTTTGTACTGCATGTTCATTGTTTCTTACGATTTAAGTGATAGGAAATTTTCAAGTTAAAGTTGCGGCCCGGCATGGCCCGGCCGGCATAGAGCTGATAGGTTTTATCGAACAGGTTTTTTACCTGGAAAGAGAGTATGAAATCATGTTGGTTCTGTGTCCACGATTTGTTGAGCGACAAATCGGTCAACACAAAAGGATCGAGGGCATACACCGATGAATTGGATGACTCCGTGTAGCGCTTGCCGGAGTACTGCAAATACACATTAGCCGACCAGGTTTTATAAACGACGCTCACTGTACCCGAACCGGTGTGGAGGGGCGTATAGATCAGTTGCTTGCCCACGGAGGCCGCATCGGTGTCGTCGGTCTCCAGCGTAATCGCCTGCGTGAATTGATAGGACAGCTTGGCGTGGAGCATCACCCTTCCGATGTTGGCCTGGTCTTCGATGCCAGCCTCGATGCCGTCGGTCCGTACTTGCTTCACGTTGCGGGGACGGTAGATGCCTTGCTCCATCGGGATCCATTGGATCCATTGATCGATGTGTTGATAAAATCCGCGGGCATTGACCTTCACGTTGTGATAGCGCCATCCCAGTCCAGCCTCGGCGGCGTAGCTGGTTTCGGGCAGGAGGTCGCGACTGCCGGCTTCCTGCCAATAGCGGTCGTTGAAGGTGGGTGCGCGGAAATTTTTTGAGCCGTTCACACTCAGCAGCCATTGCTGGGCAGCATTCTCGAACAACACCACATCGGCGCCGATGTAGGGCAACAACGGGGCGGTGACGTGCGTAATGAAAGGCTGTCTTACATTGAATGACGCCGACACTTTCTTAAATGTCTTTTGAATGGCAGCGGCCACATCCACACGATCTTCCTCGGGAGACGTGGGCCCATATTCTTTTACCTTGCCGATGATGTGATTCCACTCCGCGCTGCCAGAGATGTTCCATTGATTTTTAAAGGTGTATTGATGGCTGGCGGAAGCAATCCAACGTACCATCTCACTCAGGGTGCCATTGAAAATGATCTTGTCGTCAACAAAACCACCGCCGACCTTCGACAGCCCCTGGGTCGTATTCTGTTCATAAAAAACACTGAGGCGATGATTGCGGTCATCCTGCTCGTCGGTGCTGTTGTGGTTGCCGATGGTGGGCTGAATTTCTTTGTGGGAATCGTTGAACCAATAATCGATGGTGACGCGACGGGCGTTGGAAAAAGAATACTGCGCATGCTGTACGAAGCCTTGTTGCCAATAGGCGGCATGGGGCTGTCGCTCGCCATACCCGGGAATGGGGAAGTCGTTCTTGGCCTGCACGCGATAGAGCGACGATGAGGAAGAAAATTTTCCAACGCGGAACGATCCTTTCAGCGAACTGAAGTACCGACCAAAGCTTCCCACCTCCTGGCTGACGGATAAAATATTCGTTGTCGTTCCCGCGGACGACAGCAACACCGAGCCGCCGAAGGCTCCACTTCCAAAGCGTGCGCTTCCCCCACCGGCATGCACTTTCACATCGTCGAAGGCGATCGTGGGCAAGATGGAGAAGTCGGCCTGGCCAAGCGAGAAGCTGTTGATGTTGATACCATTCCATCGCACGGCCACGTGCGATGGCGATGTGCCGCGCATGCTGATGCCCGACAACATGCCGTTGCCATAGTTTCTAAAATAGACGGGGAATTGAAATGCCAGTATTTCTCCCAGGTGACGCGATGCTTGCTGTGATTGCAAGGCCGAGTCGAGGGCATAGAACTGACCACCGGCCAGGTATTTTTCGTCGGGGAGGCCGTAGACCGTTACGGACTTCAGCACAACGGAGTCGCTCTGGGCTTTCGCAAAGAAGCCGAGGCTGATACATCCCAAAAAAATACCCAATCGCAAAAGCATAGCGCGTTTCATTGCGACGGATGCAAAACCAGACAGAGCCGGAAGCAAGGGCTTTCGAACACTCCTGACCTTTCACCCGAAAGTCAAAAATTAAAGTTTGTAAGGATTGATGGCAGGTCTCCTGGCTTTTCACATCGCTGACGCCTTCCCATCCGCCGGCGGGCGAACAGTGGCTACTAGAGAGTCAGCGATAACTATGTGAATTACAGTTGCGGGGACAGCTCCGGAATTGACTTGGGTCGTACCGGTATTCCCTTTTAATCTCCTGACGCTGGTGCAGCAGGAGAACCGTGAATCCGAGACAAACATACTATGCAATTCTGTAAAACCAAAGAACCTCTCCTTTCCTCTCCTATCTTTGCGGCATGCGATCGACTTTCATCTTCCTCCCTTTTCTTCTACTGGCTGCTTGTTCAACCCGCAAAACAGAAGCGCCACCTCCTCCCGCCAGCACGTCTTCGGCCACGGCGCTGCTTTATGCTGAAGGCTTCACGGTTCGTTATGAAGGTAATGTGAAGCATGTCGAGGTTACACAGCCGTTCCAAGGCGCCACGTCGGGCTACAAATATTTGCTCGTGCCCCGCGATGAGAACATCCCGGCGCATGCCGACGATGAGAAAGTGATCCGCATCCCCTTGCAATCGATCGTATGCACCGCTACGACGCATATTCCGTTGCTCGACTATCTAAATGAAAGCGACAAGCTGACGGGCTTTCCCACCACCGACTACATCAGCTCTGAAAAAATGCGACAGCGGATCGACGCCGGAAAAATACAGGAGCTGGGTGTTGATCAAGGCATGAATTTGGAACGCCTGGCTGTCTTGAAGCCCGACATGGTGATGGGTTACAGCATGAATTCGGACTACGGTCAGTTTAAAAAAATGGAAGAGCTGGGTGTACCAGTGGTGTTGAATGCGGAGTACCTGGAGCGACATCCCCTGGGGCGCGCGGAGTGGATCAAATTTATGGCGCTGTTCTTTAATAAGGAGAAGCTTGCCGACTCCGTGTTTCGATCGATCGAGAAAAGCTATCTCGACACAAAGGCCATGGCCGACAGCGCGAAGTCGCGGCCTACCGTGTTGAGTGGTGTGGTGTATAGCGACGCCTGGTTTCTTCCGGGAGGAAAAAATTATGCTTCCACGATCTTAAACGACGCGGGGTGTAACTATTTGTGGAAGGACGATCCCTCCAGCGGGTGGCTTCAGTTGAGCTTTGAGTCGGTGTATGAAAAGGCGTATGATGCTGATCTTTGGATTGGGTTGGGCAGCTACACTTCGCTTCGCGAGATCGCGGCAGCCGACCGGCGGTATGCGAAGTTCAAGTCTTTTGTTCAAAAGAAGGTCTATAACTATGATGCGCGAAAAGGCGCAAAGGGAGGGAGTGAGTACCTGGAGTTGGGCTATTTACGGCCGGACATCATTTTGCAGGACCTGGTGAAGATCGCGCATCCGGAGCTGCAGCCATGGTATGCGTTGTTTTTTTACCGGGCGTTGGAATAGGATGAATCTTAGAGGCGCCGAGACGCCTGCTTCGCTGAAGCTTCGGCGGGCAGGCAAAGTCAGCACAAAGGTGATTTCGCTTGCGTCCTTAATCCAGGCGTGTCACGTCTACCTTTACGGTCAGATTTTGTTTGCCTGAGCTGAAGACAATACCTTTTATGGGGGCCACGTCGTGATAGTCGCGGCCAAAGGCTACGGTGATGTGATTGTAGGTTGGCAACAAGTTGTTTGTGGGATCAAACTCCACCCAACCGATGGAAGGAAAATAAACCGACACCCAGGCGTGCGATGCATCAGAGCCCACCAGTTTTTCTTTGCCGGGTGGCGGCAGCGTCTCGATATAGCCACTGACATAGCGCGCAGCGAGTCCCATGTTGCGCAGGCAGCTGATCATCAGGTGGGCGAAGTCCTGGCATACACCTTTCTTTGCTTTCACTACAAATTCCACCGGTGTGTTGATGGTGGTGAACCCGGGCTTGAACTCGATGTTCTTATAAATTTTCTGCATCAGTGCGTGGCAGGCCGACCACAGCGTGGCATCTTCCGCAAAACAATCTTCTGAAAATTTCTTTATCTCTTCGCTGTAAGGAATGTACGTCGATGGCAACGTGTATTGAATGATCTCAAACAATTCGTCGTCCTGGGAGGCGAGGCGTTGTTGCATCTCCTTCCACAACACGGGCGAGTCCAGCGCGTGGTCGGCGTTGGGCCGGCCCTCGAGATTTACTTCGCTTTCGGAGACGATCTCCAGGTGATCGTGGTCGGTATAGGAAGAAAAGAACAAGACGGTGTTGCCAAAAAAATCTTTGCGATACGTGAGGTCGTCCGGCGGGGGCTGGATTTTTATTTGCGAAGAGATGCAGGTATGTTGAGGAAGATTCAATGGCGTGAGGCAAACGCGGTTGTGACAGAGACTGACCGGGTCCTGGTAAGTATATTCGGTGACGTGTTTTATTTTGTATCGCATACGCCAGTTTTATACTTCCAGTTTAAAATTATCTTTTGTACCTTGATATTGATAGGTGGAGTGACTGAAATACCAGGCCGTGAGCTTCACCGACAGCAACGATATTTTCGAGCTGAGCACTTCGCACACACGATCCAACTCTAATCTGAATTCCAATTCTTTGTCCACGGCCATCAGCGCTTCCACGTTGATGAGTCGCACCAGACTATAACACTCGAACACGATGTTGGAGATCTCGCTGTCGTGGGCGCCCTTCTCTTTTTGTGGAAGCTGCTCCACGAATTTCAGCAGTTGCTCCAACTGCGACAGGATAGAGATGGGGTTCTGTTTATTCAGGAACAACAAGTCTATGGCGGGCGCAATATCGAAATAGGTGCGATACACCGACCTGTAGTTCGACAGATTCTGATTGCTCACCAGCAGTGCTTCCAGGATCTGGAACTCGATGTGCTCCTCATATTGGAACGTGAGCAACGCCCGGTATTGGGTGAGCTCCAACGAGATCTCCTCGATGAGCTGGCCGATGCGATACATCAACCAACCTTCGCCGCGGTACATGCTCTGACGGTTCATTTCCAGAAATGACAGCAGGCTACCGTTTAGTTGATCCAGAAAAGTGAACACGTGCCGTATGCCCTGTGGCTCCAGCACGGCCAGCTTGCGCTTGGTATCTTCCATGTCGTCGATGATGCGCCAGTTGTCGATGGACCAGCGATCGCGCACGGCGTACATAGCTTTCAACAAATTGTTCACCGTAAACACGATGCTGCCGTGCTGGTTTTGATCACAGATCAGTTTGTGGATATCGTTGAGCCGGTCCTCCACCGTGGCCGCCTCGTCTTCTTCCAGGAAGCCGGGGTAGGTGCCGGTGATGTGCGTGATGGTATGCAGCAACGCATTCTGCGCTTCGGACTCCTGACCATTGCTGGCGCTGCCGCTTTGACCCAGGTTGCGCAGAACGATACGAATGAACCGCGACGTACGAACCACCCGCTGTGCATAGCGTCCAACCCAAAAAAGATTCTCTGCCGCGCGACTGGGTAAAACAGCTTTCCGCTTCAGATCAGAATGATGCAACAACGACGGCGTGTTGCTCTTCACCGAAGTTTCCACCCAGGTATCCTTGGCAATGCCACCATCCTGGTTCGACACCAGGAAACTTCCCTTCTCGGGCGAACAACGGGTGAGGCCTCCGGGCATGATGTCATAGCCGCCTTTGGCCGCCACCAGGAAGGTGCGCAGCACGGTGTAGCGCGGTTCCAATTTGCCTTTTGTAAAAACCGGTGAGGTCGAAAACCCAACTTCCTCCTGGCCCACATATAAATACGGCTGGGCTTTCATGCGCCGGATCAAATCGTCTTTTTGTTGTTTTGAAAGCTGGCTGCCAATGACCGTTCCCGAGCCGGTTGTGCGATCTATTTTTTTGATGACGAGCTTGTCGATGTTGTCGATCACAAAGCCCATTTCCTTGGGTTGCCCACACCACCAGGTGGCCACCATTTTGAAAACGGGATCTTCGTTTAGAAAATATTTGAACACGTTGTGCATGAAGGCCATCAATCCCGTGTTCTCCAGGATGCTGCTTCCCAACGGGTTGGCTATCGACACATTGCCTTTGCGGATGGCTTCCAGCAGACCGGGAATACCCAGGTGCGAGTCCTCGCGGAGCTCCAGCGGATCGCAATAGTTATCGTCGACACGACGGAGAATGATGTCTACTTTCTCCAAGCCCTCCACCGTTTTTATCCAGACAAATCCATTTCTCACCACCAGGTCTTCACCTTGCGCCAACGTGAAGCCCATGTAAGATGCCAGGAAGGCATGTTCGAAATAGGTCTCGTTGCGCGGGCCTGGTGTGAGCAGTACGATGCGGGGTTGCTCCTTGCCTTGCGGGGCAATGTCGAGGAAGGCTTGCATCATATTGTTGAAGAAGCCTCCCAGCTTGGTCGTTTGATGGTTGCGGAAAAGTTCCGGGACCACACGGTTCAAGGCACTTCGATTCTCCAACGCATAGCCCATGCCCGAAGGGGCTTGCGTTCTGTCTTTCAACACCCACACTTTTCCATCCGGGCCGCGCGACAGATCGGCCGCATAAAGGATCAATTGGTTGGCACCGGGTAATTTTATTTTATCGCAGGGTCGGAGAAAACCGGAGTGCGCATAGATGAGTTCGGGGGGAATGATCCGTTCTTTCAACAACTTGCGTTCGCCATATAAATCCTCCAACACTTTGTTGAGCACATAGGCGCGTTGCTTCATGCCGCGCTCGGTGATCCGCCACTCCGCAGCCGGGATGAGCAGGGGCATGGTGTCGAGCAACCAGGGACGGTTCAGGCCATCGGTGTCGCCATAGACGTTGTAGGTAACGCCGTTCTCTTTGAGGAGTTTTAGCAATTCCTGCTGGCGGCTTTTCAATTCCTGTAGATCGAGTTGCTCGATGTTGTGGAGCAATCTTTTCCAATGTTCTTTTACTTCACCCTCAAATCCGAAGCACTCATCCAGCTGTGTGCGGTTTGCAAAGTAGCCTCGCGTCCAGGTTTGCAGCGGGGTGTTGGGGTTGGTGCTTTCCATTCGGTGAAGGGCGTCAGAATTGCCGTAAATCTAGTGTATGTGGATACTCGGGGCTTACTTTTATTGCAGGCGGGTCAAATTTCCTTGGAATCTCGTTCTTTTCCAAATATCGACCGACGCCCGCCACGAACGTTTCGCGGGGTGTGACCGGCCCTTGCGTATGACCCTCGCTCCAAAAACGACTGATCCTTCTCCCCTCGGCTTCAAATGCGTTGATGGGAAACGTGTCGTAATTTCTTCCACCGGGATGCGCCACATGATAGGTGCATCCTCCAATCGCCCGGTTGTTCCAGGTGTCCACGATGTCAAACACCAAAGGCACATCTTTTCCCAGCGTAGGGTGCAAAGCCGATGGCGGGCTCCAGGCACGGTAGCGCACGCCGGCAACAAACTCGCCCTTTACAGGTGTCTCCGACAACGGTACGGGTGTGCCGTTGCAAGTGATCATGTAGCGGTCTTTGTTGAAGTTTTTTACTTTGACTTCGATCCTTTCCACAGAAGAGTCCACAAATCGCGCTGTGCCGCCGCTGACAGCTTCTTCGCCCAATACATGCCATGGCTCTATGCCCATGCGCAACTGCAGCTCCATGTCCAGTAAGGTAATTTTTCCGTGTAGAGGAAAACGGAATTCAAAAAACGTATCCAACCACGCAAGGTCGAACGGATAGCCCGCTTCTGCCAGATCGCGTGTTACTTCCGCCAGATCTTGTTGCACATAATGCGGCAACATAAACGTGTCGTACAATGCCGTCCCCCAACGTACGAGCTTGCGCTTGTAGGGCGTCTTCCAAAACCAGGCCACGAGGCTTCGCAACAACAACAACTGCACGATGCACATCTGTTTGTTGGGCGGCATGTCGAAGGCGCGAAACTCCAGGATGCCGAGACGGCCGGTGGAGCTGTCGGGGGAATAAAGTTTGTCGATGCAGAATTCTGCGCGATGTGTGTTGCCGGTGATATCGATCAGCAAGTTCCGGAAGATCCGATCGACCAACCAGAACGGCACGTCGCCTTGTTCGGGAATCTGGCTGAAGGCAATCTCCAACTCGTATAACATTTCCTGCCGTCCCTCGTCGACACGTGGTGCCTGGCTGGTAGGGCCAATAAATTGAGAGGAAAATAAATAAGATAAGCCGGGGTGATGTTGCCAATACGTGATGAGACTTCTCAACAGATCGGGCCGTCGCAGCAACGGGCTATCCGATGGCGTGATGCCGCCAATGGTAATGTGATTGCCACCGCCCGTTCCGGTATGTTTTCCATCCAGCATGAACTTCTCGCTGCTCAGGCGGCTGAGACGCGCTTCCTCAAAAAGAATATCGTAATGGTTAACCAGCTCTCTCCAGTTCTTCGCAGGATGAATGTTCACCTCCAGCACACCGGGGTCAGGTGAAAGTCCCAGTTTCGTCAAGCGGTTGTCGCGCGGACATTCGTAGCCTTCGATCACCACTTTGAGGTTTAACTTTTCTGTTGCGGCCTCAATGGACGCTAGCAGGTCCATGTAGTGTTCAGCATATTGCAGCGGGGGCATGAAGAAGTAAATCTTTCCGTCCCGCAGTTCGATACACAACGCCGTCTTCACCGTATAGCCGTCGAAAGTGGTCTCGGGTTCTTTTGACACTTCTTTTTTCTCCAATTTCTCCTTCAGGTCTTTCGGCTCTTCTTCATCCAAAACCGTGGTAGCAAAAAATTCCTTCGGGAGTACGCCCGGTTCTATTTCGTAGAAGTAACGATGTTGAACGTGCTGGTGAAAATTTGCCAGTGCCGGCAAACTCTCGAACGTGCTGCGCTCCACCGGACGCTGTGTTCGCTTGGGACTGGTGTAGAGTAACGACTTGAGCGGCAAGCGCAGACCAATGGGTGAATTTCCCGGAATGAGCACCAGGTGATTGCTTCTGAATTCCCATTTGCAAGAAAGCCACTGATTGTTCCAATGATTCCATTCGAGTGGAATAACATATCCGGCCGGCGTCGCCATGCCGTTGACCAGCAACTCCGCCAGCTTTCTCCGCTCCAGCGGATCGTCCAGGTTAGCCTTATACGGATCAACGTTCACCGGCACCTTACTTTCTTCCCAAAGAAAAAAGAATGCATCTTCCAAAGCCGGATGAACATGCTCGGCGGGGATATTCAGAAAGCGGGTGATCTCAACGGCCAGGTTCTGCACATCCTTGATCGTAAATGAAGAAGCGTTGTCCTCCAGGTCCAGCAACGCATCATTCTTCCAGATGGGCAGGCCATCGTTTCGCCACAGCGCAGTGTATTGCCAGCGCGGCAGGGGTTCGCCGGGATACCACTTTCCCTGACCGTAGTGCACCAGGCCGCCTTTTCCAAAAGTGTTCTTCAAGCGCCGGATCAGTTGCGCGCCCAACGCTCTTTTGTGGGCACCGTCGGCGGCCGTGTTCCATTCTTTTGCTTCCATGTCGTCCACAGAAACAAAGGTAGGTTCGCCACCCATCGTCAGGCGCACGTCACCGCGTTGGAGGTCCTCCTCCACTTTATTGCCCAGTGCCATGATGTTGGCCCATTGTTCCTCGCTGTAGGGTTGGGTGACACGCGGATCTTCGTGTATGCGAAAGACTTCGTTTTTGTAGGCGAAGGTAACTTCACAAACATCGGTCATGCCCGTCACGGGCGCAGCACTCACAGGGTCGGGCGTACAGCACAGGGGAATGTGTCCTTCTCCGGCAAATAGACCAGACGTTGGATCAAGCCCGATCCAACCTGCGCCGGGAATGTAAACTTCGGCCCAGGCATGCAGGTCTGTAAAATCATGTTCCGTGCCGGAAGGTCCATCCAAGGCTTTCGTGTCGGCCTTCAATTGAATGAGATAGCCCGACACAAAACGAGCGGCCAGACCCAACTGGCGAAAGGCTTGCACGAGCAGCCACGCGGAGTCGCGGCACGAGCCACTTTTCAACATCAGCGTTTGTTCGCACGTCTGCACACCGGGTTCGAAGCGGATGGTGTAGCTCACATGTTGCTGCACCGCCTGGTTCAGGCTGACCAGCACGTCGATGGTGCGCATCTTTCTCGCGGTCGGGTCCACTTTTTTTAGCCACTGCGAAAAAGCAGGGCCGGTCTCTGCGACTTCGAAATAAGGAAGCAATTCTTTCTTCAGCTGTGTGGTATACACGAAGGGGAATTCCTCCGCATAACTTTCAATAAAAAAATCAAAAGGATTGATCACGATGATCTCGGCGATCACCTCCACTTCAAATTCCAGCGCAGTGGTCTTTTCAGGGAACACCACACGCGCGAGAAAATTACCAAACGGATCCTGTTGCCAGTTGATGAAATGATTGCCGGGTTTCACCTTCAGCGAATACGATAGGATGGGTGTGCGGCAATGGGCTGCGGGACGCAAACGGAACGTGTGCGGCGAGAGGTTTACCGGGCGATCGTATTGATAGGAGGTCTGGTGCCGGATAGCAACTTTGATGGACATAAAAATGAAGTGAATTATTGTTAATAATACTTCATTTTAAAACCAGATGCATGGTGTGGACGGCGATTGTTTAGGCCTTTCCAAACGATCTTCTTTTCAAACGATTGTGTTCAATACGTTCCGGCGGGCCCACCGACGTGAGACCAAAGATGGTAAAGACGAAGGGCGGCGCTATGCCTCGATGGCTTCGGTCACGATCTTGAGGCCGGCTTGCTGCATGGCGCCAAAACCACCGTAGACATTGATCAGGTCGGTGAAGCCATAGGTCTTCATCAGCGAGATGGCGGTCATGGAACGATAGCCTCCACCGCAATGCACGATGTAAGGTTTGTGTTTATCCAGCGTCGTTGTGATCGCCGGGAAATCCCCGAGCGGCAGGAAGGTTGCACCTTTGAGGTGGCTGACATCCCATTCGCCGTGTTTGCGTACATCGAGGACCTGGGCGCCCTGGTGCACTTCATGCTCCACGGCGTCGGCGGTGATGGAATGTACTTTGTCGAGCGTGCCATTGTAGGTGGTGATGCCACCATCGAGATAGCCCGCTACTTTTTCGTAGCCTACCCGGGCCAGGCGCAACACGGTTTCGCTTTCTTTTCCGGGTTCGGTGATCAACACAAGGTCTTTGCGAATGTCTATGAGCGTCCCCACCCACACGGCAAACTGGCCATTGAGACCGATGTTGATGGCACCGGGGATAAATCCTTTTTCAAAAATGTCGGCGGGGCGGGTGTCGAGCAAGATGGCACCAGCGGCGACGGCTTTCTCGAGGGCTTGCTGTGAAAGGGGTGTGGTGTTGCCCGCAATCACGTCTTCGATGGGATCGTAGCCGCTTTTGTTGATGCGGGCGTCTTCGAAGAAATATTGGGGGGGCGGCAAGATACCCTCGGTCACTTTCGAAATGAAAGCCTCGCGGGACATGTCCTGTAGCGCGTAGTTGAATTTCTTTTGTTCGCCAATGGTGGAAAAGGTTTCCTTGCCGATATTCTTTCCACATGCCGAACCGGGTCCGTGCGCCGGATATACCATGACGCTGTCGGGTAAGGTCTTTATTTTCCGCGTAAGCGAATCATACATGAGGCTGGCCAACTCTTCCTGGCTCATCACACCGTCCAGCAAATCGGGGCGGCCCACATCGCCGACAAATAGCGTGTCGCCGCTGAAGAGGGCATATTCCTTACCGTTTTTATCAAGAAGCAAATAGCAGGATGACTCCGGGGTGTGCCCTGGCGTGTGCAGTACGCGGATTTTTACCTCGCCCAGGAGAAATTCCTCGCCGTCTTTGGCATTGTACACTTCATAGTCCGTGTCGGCGCCGGGGCCGTAGATGATGGGGGCCTTTACTTTGCGCGACAGGTCGATGTGACCCGACACAAAATCGGCGTGAAAATGGGTCTCGAAAACATATTTGATCTTGGCACCTCTCCTTTCGGCCAGCTCCACATAGGGTTCGGTCTCCCGCAGGGGGTCGATAATGGCGGCTTCTCCATTGGATTCGATGTAGTAGGCGGCTTCGGCCAGGCAATTGGTGTAGAGCTGTTCGATGTACATGTTTCGCGATAAAAAGTTGAATGGGCGATGTAAGTTTATCTACCCTAAATCAGGGCACAAAGTTCACGAAAATTCCCCTGATTTCATTTTCTGGCCCTAACTTTACCGGCAGATGAAGGGTGTGTATTGTTTTTTTTGGCTGGTGCTGACAACATTTTTCGCCGCCGCCAATGGGCTTAGTGTCTTCGAAGAGAACGGAAAAGTAGGTCTCCGCAACGAACAGGGCAAAATCCTGATCCCTGCGCGCTATGAGGCCCTGGGCTGGAGCGATGGAAATTTCTCGACGCTTACCGCTGTTACCGGCTACAAACTCGATGGGAAATGGGGGCTTATCTCGCTAGAAAACCACCTGGTGACCAAAGCCGAATTTGAAGACCTCTTCCCTGCCGATGCTTCGTTAGTCTACGCCCGCAAAAAATCTCCCATCTCGCTGCGCATTGTCTCCGGTTGCCTGATGGCATCCTCTGGCAAAGAAATCATTCCTTTCGAATACGATGGCATTGCCCTGTCGGGGATCCGCGCCGTGGTGTTTACCAAGGTGGGCAATCAATATCGCTATGGCCTGATCGACCTGGAGAACAAGACCATTATTCCCCAACAATATTATGCCATCCGCTCCATCGGCAGCCTGCGCTATGCGGTGGAGAATTTCGACAACAAGACTGCGCTCTTCACCGAAAGCGGAAAACAAGTGACGGGCTTCACCATCGACAGCCTCTCCCTTTTCAAAAAGAATTACGCCGTCATCTACCAGGGCATGCAGCAGGGTCTTATCGACCGCGAAGGGCAAGTGAAGTTGGAGCCGACGTATCGTGAGATCCGCCTCGAGGACGATGGCACGGTGAAGGCGCGGCAAACCGACGAGTGGTTGTTCCTCGATGGGCAGAACAAATTGCAACAAAAAGTTCAGGCCGATTCCATCATAGCCTTGGGAAAGAATTTGCTGAAAGTGTGCACCGCCGGTCTCATCCAACTGGAAGATTATTCGCTCAAGCCTTTCTTTGCCTCCAACTTTTCTTCCCTGGGCAAATTTGTGCGTGGCAAAGCCTTGTTCACAAAAGAAAAAAAATATGGCGTCATCGGTCAGGATGGAAAAATTCTGATCGAGGCGAAGTATGACAACCTGGTTGTCAATTATCCCTACTACATTTCAAACACCCGGCAGAACGGCAAAGACAATTGGATCGTGCTGGATTCGTTGGGGAAGCCCATTCACACCAAGCCGTACGAACGCATTCATCCCTTCAACGGACAATTGTTCCCCGTCGTAGTCCGCAATTATTGGGGAGCGCTCGATCCCTCGGGCAAAGAGGTGATCGCCTGCACGTATGATTCCATACTTCAACAACTGCATCAAAACCTGGTGGTGAAATTTCACAGCCAGTACGGCATCATCAATCAACATGAAGAGTGGCTGGTGACGCCACGACAAACCAAACTCAAACTGGTTTCCGCCGATCGCTATGTGGAAACCGCCGGCAAGAATACCTACCTCAAATCGTTTGACAACAACGTGATCTATTTTTCTGAAAATCCGATGGAGATCAACGAGCAGCGCATTGTTGAGCGGTTGCCGTCCGGCACCTCGTGGGAAGTGGATTTAAATGGGGTGATCGTGAACCGCCAGGTGCAACCCGAAGGCGCCGTCGAAAAAGTGTATCCGGAATCTGAGGGGCTCCGCGGCATCAAGAAGAATGGCCAATATGGTTTTGTGGATCCCCAGGGAAGGTTGCGTGTTGCCAATCGCTATGACGGCATCCAGGCCTTTAGCGAACAGCTGGCGGCGGTGAAGATCCGCGGCAAATGGGGATTCATCAGCCGCGAAGATAAAATCATCATTCAACCCGTGTACGAAGAGGTGACGCCTTTTCAAAAAGGATTTTCGCTCGTGAAACAAAAAGGCTTGCAAGGGCTTATCGACATAAAAGGAATTGTCATTTTGCCGCCACGGTATGAGTCCGTTACCATCCTGCCCCACGGCAACCTGCTGATCCGCCAGGACAAGCTCATGGGTCTCGCCGACAACACCGGCCGTGTCATCATCAATCCGAAATACCATTCGCTGCAGGACCTCAACAACAATTATGTCATCGTGGAGCGCGACGGGTTGTATGGGGTGATTACCCTTCAAGGGATCAGCACGGTGCCGCTGATGTACGACTACATCGTCTATGATCCCTACAACAATTCCTTCATCGCCCGGAAAAAATCCGAATGGCGGGCGGTGCCCTTATAATCTTCAAAAAATCAAACCGTAACGGACCTTTTCCGTTTTGTTTCCGTAGTTTGTCACATGGATCACTGCGAAACAAAATCGATATGCGTCAACTGGTAGCCATCATGTTTGCCGACATGGCGGGCTACACCGCCCTGATGCAGGAGAACGAACAATTGGCGCGGCAGAAACGCCACCGGCTGAAGAGCGTTCTCGAAAGCGCCGTGAACCTCCATCACGGAAAGATCATCCAATACTACGGCGACGGCTCCCTCAGCATTTTTTCCAGCGCCATCAACGCCGTGCAATGCGCCGTGACGATCCAGCAACAACTTCGCGAAGCGCCTGTGGTGGACCTCCGCATCGGCATTCACACCGGCGATGTCACCGTCGAAGATGGAGCCATCTATGGCGACGGCGTGAACCTCGCCTCGCGTGTGGAATCGCTTGCCGTCCCGGGAAGCGTTTTCATCTCTGAAAAAGTGCACGACGAGATCCGCAACCAGGAGAACATCACCTCCCACGAACTGGGTTATTTCGAATTGAAGAATGTGAAACTACCCGTGCGTATCTTCGCGATCGCCAGCGGCGGTCTGGTGATCCCATCGCGCGACGAGATCCGCGGCAAGACCAAGCGGCCCTCCAACCGCCTCGCCGTGTTGCCGTTCGTGAACATGAGTGCCGACCCGGAGAACGAATATTTCAGCGATGGCATCACCGAAGAACTTCTCAACGCCCTCACCAAAGTGGACGGCCTGCAAGTGACGTCGCGCACCTCGGCCTATGCCTTCAAGGGCAAGAACGACGACATCCGCGACATCGCCGTGAAGCTCAACGTCGACAAAGTGCTGGAAGGCAGCGTGCGCAAAGCCGGCAGCCGCGTGCGCATCACCGCCCAATTGATCAACGCCGCCGACGGCTATCATCTCTGGAGTGAAACTTACGACCGCGACCTCACGGACATCTTCGAGGTGCAGGACGAGATCAGCGGCATCATTGCGAACAAGCTGCGCGAAAACCTTATCCGCGCACAACGGGAGAGCCAGGCATCGAAGGCACCCACCCAAAATATAGCCGCCTACACGGCCTACTTGCAAGGACTTCATTTCTACAACAAGACCACCCCAGCCGATCTGCGCAAGTCGATCGAACGCTTTGAAGAAGCGATCCAACTGGAGCCGGGCTATGCCCAAGCCTATGCCATGATCGCCACGGCCTACAGCCAACTTGGCGCCAGCGGACAGCTAACGCCTCACAAAGCTTTCGCGCTGGTGCACGAATACGCCGGCAAAGCGTTACAACTCGACAGTTCCATTGCCGAGATCTATATCGCCGAAGCAGGTGCTTATCTTTTCTATGAATGGAAATGGAAAGAAACCTATGAGGCATTGCAAAAAGCCCTTCACCTCAACCCCAGCGCGGCAGCGACCTATCCCTTGCTGGGCTACTATCATGTGCTGATGGGCGAGAAAGCCCAAGCCGTCAAAGCGCTGGAGGACGCCGTGAAGATCGATCCGCTATCGCCGGCCATCAACCATGCACTGGGAAATATGTACGTGTTTGCCGAGCGCTACGACGACGCCATTCGCCAGGCAAATAAATTGCTGGACCTGAATACGCACATCCGCCAGAACCTGGAATTGAAAGCCTGGGCCACGGGCATGAGAGGCGATTGGGAAGAAGCTTGCCATCTCTTTGAGGAAGTCTATCGTTTGACAAACCATCCCTTGAAAGGTGTCATGGGCCTCGGGTATGCGTATGCAAAATTAGGCCAAACAGAAAAAGCGATGGAATGCATTCACAAAATGGAACAACGCCAACGCGAAGAACCCGACGTAGTGCTCGATGCAGATTTCGTGGCCGTTTGGTTTGCGATTGGCAACATGGATAAAGTTTTCTATTACATCAGCCAGTGCGTGGAGAAGCGGGCCGTGCCGGTGAATTTGTTTTTACAATACCCCGTGTTCAAAGGACTGGCGGGCGATCCCCGCCTCGAAGCCTTGAAATGAAATAATGCGAACGCCGCGTTATCCCACTTCAATTTTGCGCTGACGAACAACGTCGAGCACGATCACAAAGGCCCCAACCATGATGGAAACATCGGCCAGGTTGAAAACGCCGGTCTGAAAAATCACAAAGTCAATGTGCAAAAAGTCCGTTACCGACCCATAGATCATACGGTCGTAAATATTACCAAGCCCTCCGCCGATAACGAAACAAGTGCCAATGGTAGTCATGCGCGAAAGGTTCGTTCTTGTGAACACATAAAAACCCGTCAAGCCAAGCACGACCAGCGGAAGGATATTTAACAAAATGATCCTCAGAAAAACTGGCAAAGCACTCCCCAGACTTAAAAACGCTCCCTTGTTCTCCACTTTCAAGAGTTTGAGGTGATCATTCACCAGACTCACCGTCTGATGGTCGCCCAACGAATTCCTGGCAATCGCCTTCGACACCTGATCACACCCCACATTCGACACGAGCACGACCAAGATTAACAGGATATTAAAAATTCGTTTCGCTTTCATAATGCATGCATTTAACGACCAACCCATTTCAATTTAAAGACTTTACCTCGAAAAAAATAACACCCCATCACCCAAAAAAAATTGCCGCATCCCCAAGGACGCGGCAATCTCTAAACCGGTGTCGAAATTCCTTTCAAGCGGCCCGGTTAATATCCCATTACCATTGTTGGCATTCCGCCAACAACACGGCTCAATCCTTTACGGCTGCTCTTTCTTCGGCGAACCCGTCGTTCCCTTTCCGGACCCGGAAATCGCCTGACGCATCTCCGTATCCGCCTGCACATTCTGCATTTTATAATAATCCATGATACCGAGGTTCCCATTCACAAACGCTGCAGCAATAGCCTTGGGAATTTCAGCCTCCGCCTCGATCACCTTCGCACGTGCCTCCTGCGCTTTCGCTTTCATTTCCTGATCCAACGCCACGGCCATCGCACGACGCTCTTCCGCACGCGCCTCTGCCACTTTCAAGTCGGCCGACGCCTGGTCAATTTGAAGTTTTGCGCCGATGTTAGCTCCAACATCCACGTCAGCAATATCAATAGAGAGAATTTCAAAAGCAGTTCCTGCGTCCAGCCCGCGCGATAGCACGAGTTTCGAAATTTTATCAGGGCTTTCCAGCACGTCCTTGTGCGACTTCGCCGAACCAATAGACGACACGATACCTTCACCTACACGAGCCAAAATAGTATCCTCACCGGCACCGCCCACCAACTGGGCAATGCTGGCACGCACCGTAACGCGGGCCACGGCAATGAGCTGAATACCATCCGAAGCTACAGCCGCAACCTTCGGGGTGGTGATCACTTTGGGATTTACCGAGATCTGAACGGCTTGAAACACGTCGCGGCCGGCCAGGTCGATGGCGGTAGCTTGTTTAAAGCTCAGGCTGATGTTGGCCTTATCGGCCGAAATGAGGGCACGGATCACATTGGGCACATTTCCTCCAGCGAGGTAGTGGGTTTCCAATTCGTTGGAAGAAATTTTCAAACCGGCCTTCGTCGCCGTAATGAGCGAGTCCACCACAATGCGCGGCGGCACTTTGCGGATGCGCATAAAGATAAGTTCGAACAACCCAACCTTCACACCCGAAAACAGGGCCGTGATCCAGAGGTTGACCGGAACAAAATAAAGAAACACAAAAAAGAGAATGATCCCGCCAAAGACCAGGATCAATAATGACGCAGCTTCCATGAGTATGTATTGATTAGTTGATAGTTTCCACTGTAATTTGGTGTGACTCGATCTGAACGATCTTTACCTTTTCGCCTTGATTGATATAATTGCCGGAGGTTTTTACCTCGAAAGTCTTGTCGTGAAATTGCGCTTTCCCCATGGGCCGGAGGGTGGAGAGCGTGACGCCTTCATCGCCTATGTGCACCGTTGACATGATACCCTCATTTACCCGGCTGTCGATGGATGATTTTAGTGAGAAGCGTGTCCATGCGCCGGTGCGAAAACTGTAGAAAACGGCAACGACCAGGGAGGCAATGGTGACCATGAGGACGTAGAATCCAACCGTGCTTCCAAAATGCTGATAACTGATAACGACGCCGACAATCGAGAAGATCAAACCCAACAAGCCGACGACCGTGGTGCCGGGAATAAAGATCAGCTCTGCAATGAGGAGCGCAATGCCTATTAAGAGGAGCGCTATAACAATTATCCACATCATAGAGGCAGGGGGAAATTCAAAAATACAAATAAACAAAATGTCTTCCCGTCTTTGCGGCAAAAATTAACCGCTAGACGGGAAGACACGTTCAAAATCGCTCAATATGCCCGCGCAAACAACACGCGACGCGATGAAGGTTTGCCGGAATAAATGCATTTGCCGGCTTCTTCGGGCGCATCCAGGGGAATACAGCGTATGGTGGCCTTTGATTCTTCCTTGATGGCGGCTTCCGTTTCTGGGGTTCCATCCCAGTGGGCCAGCACAAAACCCGCTTTTTCGTCGAGCACCTTTTTGAACTCGTCGTAGGTGTCAACGCGGGTGATCATGCTTTCGCGGAAAGCGTGCGCCTTTTTGTAGATGTTTTCCTGAATATCGTCCAGCAACTTCGGTATGGCCGTGGCCACGTCCGTGAGTTTCATCACTTCTTTTGTTTTGGTATCGCGGCGCGCCACTTCCACGGTGCCGTTTTCCAGGTCGCGGGGACCGATGGCGAGACGTACAGGCACGCCTTTCAATTCCCATTCGGCAAACTTAAAGCCCGGTTTCTGTGTGTCGCGGTTGTCGAATTTCACGGTGTAGCCGGCATCGCGCAGGGTCTTGGCCATTTTATCTACTTCCACGGTGATTTTGCTCAACTCTTCCTCGTTGCGGAAGATGGGCACGATCACTACGTGGATGGGCGCCAGCTTGGGTGGCAGCACCAACCCGTCGTCGTCGGAGTGGGCCATGATGAGAGCACCCATCAGGCGTGTGCTCACACCCCACGAAGTTCCCCAAACGTGGTCCAGCTTGCCTTCCTTGGTGGCAAACTTCACATCGAAGGCGTTCGCAAAATTCTGTCCCAGGAAGTGCGACGTGCCTGCCTGCAGCGCCTTGCCATCCTGCATCATCGCTTCGATGCAATAGGTGTCGACGGCGCCGGGAAAACGTTCACCTTCCGACTTTCTTCCTTTGATGACGGGCATCGCCATAAAACGCTCCGCAAACTCGGCATAGACGTTCAGCATTTGCACCGTTTCGTCCACCGCCTCTTTCGACGTGGCGTGGGCGGTGTGCCCTTCCTGCCACAGGAACTCGGCGGTACGCAAAAAGAGGCGTGTGCGCATCTCCCACCGCACCACGTTGGCCCATTGGTTCACCAGGATGGGCAGGTCGCGGTAGGATTGGATCCACTTCTTGTAAGTGCTCCAGATGATGGCCTCGCTGGTGGGACGGACCACCAGTTCTTCTTCCAGCTTCGCATCGGGATCGACCATGAGCTTGCCGGGGTTTTTCGGATCGCTCTTCAGGCGGTAGTGTGTCACGATGGCACACTCCTTGGCAAAGCCTTCGGCATTCTTCTCTTCGGCCTCAAACATGCTTTTGGGCACAAAAAGCGGGAAATAGGCATTCACGTGGCCGGTATCCTTGAACATTTTGTCCAGCGCCTGCTGCATCTTCTCCCAAATGCTATACCCATAGGGTTTGATGACCATACAACCGCGCACGTCGGAGTGCTCGGCCAGGTCAGCTTTTTTTACTAATTCGTTGTACCACGAAGAGTAGTCTTCACTACGGGTAGGTATTTCTTTGCCCATTGCTTGGTATAATTATTGTTGAAATTCCAGATAGACCGCAAATATAATTTCACGACAACAAATACAGGTGAAATTTTGTAGCTTTATAAGCACTTTTAGGATGTATTTACGTTTATTTAGTGGACAAGAGTTAAAAAAACGAAGGGATATGAAAACCAAGGTCATCATGCTCAGTCTGTCAGCCGCGCTTCTGGCCGGAACAGCGTTCGCACAAGGCATCGAAAACGACGATATGTATTTCAATGCCAAGGACCGAGCGAAGCTGAAGGCCCAGACGACCAAGGCGGACGAGCAGGCCTACACCGCCAGCGCCAAGAAAACCCAAAAATACCAGGATGAGGAGACCCTCAATCCTACCGACAGCTATTCAGCCCGCAACGTGAACCCCGAATATGCCGCCCGGTCGAACGCCCAAACCGCGAAAGCCGACGAGCAGGACTATTTCATCAGCGACTACAAATACGCCAACGCCACCAAGCTGAACAGCTGGAACAACAACTTCAACAACGCCTATAACAACCCCTGGTACAGCTCCACCTACTTCGGCCCCTCCATCTATTCGTGGAACAGCCCTTACTATGGCAGCTATTACGACCAATGGGGAAATCCCTGGATGAATCCTTACTATCAATCCGGCTGGTCGAGCTCGTATAGCTACTATATGGGCAGCAACTGGAACTACGGTTGGGGTAGCGGCTTTGGCATGAGCCTGTCGTATGGCAACCCTTACTATGGCGGCTACGGCTACAGCCCGTATAGCTCCTTCTGGGGTCCTTCTTATGGTTATGGTGGATATTATGGTGGTTACTATGGATATCCCAGCAATGTGGTGGTCATCAACAACGGTGGCAGTACCGGCGAAGGACGCTCCGTCGCCTATGGTCCCCGTGCCACCAGCAACAGCGGCCGGGTGGGTTCCATGACGACCGTAGCCACGAACGGCCGCACACGCCCGAACTATGTGTCGCCATCTACTTCGAACGGCGGAACTACCAACGGCCGGGTGACCACGCAAGGCAGAATTCAGAGTCAGGAAGACTACTATAACCGCAGCTACCGTCAACAACAGCAGCAACAACAAATGCAACAGACGTACTCCAGCCCTTCCCGTTCGGATTGGGGTGGTTCGTCAGGCCAATCGCACTATAACAGTGGCGGTCGTTCGGATTCCTTTGGCGGCGGTTCCCGTTCTTCATTCGGTGGCGGCGGCGGTGGTACGGCCGGTGGCGGATCGTTCCACAGCAGTGGCTCAAACGGCAGATCACGCGGCAGGGACTAATTCATTTTCATTTAACGAAGCACGACGATGTGGAGGAAAATATCAGCCCTCACGGGAATTCTATTGTTCACCATTTCCATAGCATGGTCGCAAGGCTACGTGGAATCGGCGCTCACCTTTAGCCAGACAACGCCCGGTGGAAGCGCCCGCATCCAGGCCATGGGTGGAAGCCAGATCGCGCTGGGCGGCGACTACAGTTCGGCCGCGTCCAACCCGGCCGGGCTAGGCATGTTCAACCGTTCGGAGGTGACCCTGACACCCGGATTTACCAGCTACAACAATCAATCGCACTACTTCGGCGTTTCGCAAGACCAATCCAAGTCCAAATTTGTGGTCCCGGGATTCAGCCTCGTTCTGCACATCCCGAGCCATGGCAACAGTGGCTTTCAGGGCGGCGCTTTTGCCATTACCATGACACGCGTCAACGACTTCAATGCGCCTTTCTCCTACAATGGCAACCCCAACACATCGAAACTGCAGAGCTTTATCGACGATGCCAACGGTTACACCACCGATCAGTTCGACCCCAACGGCAGCACGAACCATAACCGCTACAACAGCCCAACCGGATTGGCTTATTTTAATTACCTGATCGGCCCCGCTTACCTATTGGATGCGAACTATCCCGACGACGAATATTTCACGGATGTGAAGAAGCTTCCCCACCAAAGCGAAACGGTGCAGAACGACGGCATCATTAATCAGTGGAATTTTTCATACGGCGGGAACTACAAGGACATCTTATTCTTTGGTGCAAGCATTGGCGTGAGCTCTCTCCGCTACAAAACAACCAAGACATTTTCAGAATCCTTTACCGACGATGAGTTTGTGAATGGCTGGGACATGAACGAAAATCTCAAGATCACCGGAACCGGCGTCAACGCAACCTTCGGCGCCACGGTACGGCCGGTGGACTTTATGCAAATCGGGATATCGTATACCTCGCCAACATTCTATCAACTCTCGGAAACCTCCGACGCCACGATGAACTCCAGTTGGAAGGATTTCTACTATTATTCAAACAAACCCAATTATAACGGACAAGACGGTAACAAGAAGCTCGGCAACGAAAGCTCGTTTACCGACCAGGTTATCTCAGAATACAGTCTTAGCGCTCCTCACAAGTTCAGCGCCGGGCTAGCCCTTATTTCCAAGTATGGTTTAATTACAGGCGACATAGAAATGCGGAATTACTCAAAAGCAAAATATACTTCCTCCTACAATTCCTATATCGATTTTACCGACTCCAACCTCGGCATCAACGATACCTACAAATCGGTGGTGAACTACCGGGGAGGTCTCGAAGGACGCTACAAGATATTCCGGTTGCGCGCGGGCTATGGTGTTCAAGCCAATCCGTATCGCGGTAGCGACTATGACAACAGCATCAAGACCATCAGTGCGGGCGTTGGGATCAAGCTCGAAAAGTTCCACGTCGATTTTGCCTGGGTACAAAGCAAGGGCAACAGTCTCTACGCGCCTTATTTCATAAGCGACGGCTCGGGGCCCATCGTTGAGTTACAAACCAAAATTGTTACGGGTCTGGTCACCCTCGGCGTCAATTTTTAAGATGTATCGCTTTTAGCAGCGCCGGCAGATCAGCGTTATGGATCGTGACGTTAGCCGTCGCATAGATGGGTTGACGGACGTGACTCATTGTGGTGATCTTCTCACGTCGCTCGGCGGCGTCGGCGGCATGAAGTAGCGGACGGTCTGTTTTGCGATCCAGGCGGGCCAGCAATTCGGAAACCGGCACATCCAAAAAAATACTGAACCCGGTTTTGAGGATGGTATCCATACCGTTATAAAAACAAGGCGCTCCTCCGCCCGTAGCCATCACAAACCCCTTTGTGGACGAAGCCCACTCCGTGAGCAGCCGCGACTCTACCTGGCGAAAATAGTCCTCCCCCTGTTCGGCAAAGATCTGTGAGATCGATTTGCCTTCCTGTCGTTCGATTTCCTTGTCCAGATCAACAAACAACAACAGCAGCTCTTCGGCCAGTTGCCTGCCCAACGTGGTTTTGCCCGAACCGGGCATGCCGATGAGGTAGATCTTCATGCTGATCTGGGATTAATGAAGCAGTGCCATCACCTCGGCAGCGTCAGGTGTGTCGTTGTCATGCCACATGCCCTTCACGGTGCCGTCTACCCACAGGGTGATCCCCGGATTTGCGCGGACAATGGTTTTCAATACCGTGGCATCGGCGAAATAGTAGGGCACGGCCAATTGATGTTCGTGGCGGAAGGCTTCGAATTGCTCCGCGCCTGTGGCCGTGAGCACCATCATGTCCACCTTGCCGTCGAGATCCTTGATGAGCTGGCGGATCTTCTCGATGTTTTTGGTGGAGGCTTTATTGGCGTCGTAGATAATAAAAAACAGCTTGGCGCCTTGGAAGGTCTCCTGGGTCATGTCGTTGCCGTCGGCATCCGAAACCGAATAGTCGGTGATCTTGGGCCGGGTCTTGTCGGCGTTCAATTGCTCGACGCTTTCATATTTATAGATCAGCGTATCCGACAGGTATTTGGCGGACTTGATCAGCGCGCCGTCTTTCTTTTGTTTAAAGGTATACTCAAAGATGGGCTGCTCCGGCGGTTGCATTTGTTGTGGAATGTTGTTGCCTATTTTGTAGGCTCTGAAATCGATGAAAGGGAGATGGCGTATGGCGTAAATGCCCAGCGCAAAACAGATCACCACCACGGCACCGATTACGGCGTGCCCCTCCTTGCTATACAACACGGGTTTGTAGCGCTTGCGATACCAGAACAAGTGCAACACAGGCACCATGAGGATGACGTCTTTGCTGAACGATTGCCAGGGCGTCAGCTTGATGGCATCGCCGAAGCAACCGCAGTCGGTCACTTTGTTGAAAAAGGCCGAATAGAACGTGAGGAAGGTGAAAAAGATCATCAGTCCCAATAACACTTTTGTAGTAAGGTTCATCCGGTAATAAAGGAGTACGGCCACACCCAGGGCCAACTCCAGTACGATGAGGAAGAGCCCGATCTCCAACGCATACGGCTTCAGCCATAAAAAGAAGGACCCGAAATCTTCGGCGAACACTTCAAAATATTCTTCCATCTTGATCTCGGTGCCGATGGGATCGTTGAGCTTGATGAGCCCCGAAAAAATGAAAAGCGCCCCCACGAAATACCGGCTGGCCTGATCTGCGATTTTTTGTATCATATGTTATGCTTTCGATAATATCATGGCGAACACGGCGTAGTTGATCATGTCCTGGTAGTTGGCCTTCACCCCTTCGCTCACTAAAGTTTTTCCTTGGTTGTCTTCGATCTGTTTCACCCGCAACAATTTCATGAGGATGATGTCGGTAATGGACGTGACGCGCATATCGCGCCAGGCTTCGCCGTAGTCGTGGTTCTTGTTTTGAAGCAGGTTGAACGTTTCGTTCACGGCCCCGTCATAGAGCGGCTCCAGTTCTTCCACGGTCATTTCCAGGGAGGAAGAATCGGCGAGCTGCATCTGGATGAGGGCCATGATGCAATAGTTGATAATGGCCACGAACTCGTCGCTGATGGGGTCGTCCACTTTTTGCACGCCTTTTTCCTGGATGCTGCGGATGCGTTGGGCCTTGATGAAGATCTGGTCTGTAATGGACGGTAAACGAAGGATTCGCCACGCCGTGCCATAATCGCGGGTCTTTTTGTCGAACAAAGCCTTGCAACGGGCGATTATTTCTTTGTACTCCTGGGCTGTTTTTTCAATCAAGGCAATATACTTTAGGTGGCAAACTTCTTAATTTGGCTCATAATTCCAGCACGCCCCGCATGAAATCTGCGCCTGAAAATAGATTATTTTCCACAAACAAAACACTGAACCTCCGCGGCCGGCTCATCGACCTCCACACCCCCAAAGTGATGGGCATTTTGAACGTGACCCCCGACAGTTTTTTCGACGGTGGCCGTTACACCACCGAAGATGCCATCGTGCGCCAGGCCGAAAAAATGCTCCAGGAAGGCGCCACCCTCATCGACGTGGGCGCCGCCTCGTCCCGTCCGGGTGCACCCGACGTTTCGAAGGAAGCCGAATTGAGCCGGGCCCTGCTGGCGGTAAAAGTGATCCTGAAAAATTTCCCGGAAGCCTTCGTGTCCATCGATACCTATCGCAGCGCCGTGGCCCATGCCGCCGTCAACGAGGGGGCCGTCCTGATCAACGACATTTCCGGCGGGTCACTGGATCCCCTCATGCTCGACTGCGTGGCGGCCGCAAAAGTCCCCTATGTGGTGATGCACATGAAGGGCGATCCGCAAACGATGACCAAACTTGCGTCATATGAAAACCTGTTACAGGAAGTGTTGAATTATTTTCACGAAAAAATTTACCAACTGCAGCTTCGCGGTATTAAGGATGTGATCGTCGACCCCGGGTTTGGTTTTGCCAAAGGGCCCACGCAAAATTTTGAGTTGTTGCACCAGCTGGAATATCTTCATCTGTTGAACAAACCGCTGCTGGTGGGGTTATCTCGTAAGTCGATGATCTGGAAAACGCTGAACATTGCACCGGAGCAAGCTTTGAACGGCACCACCGCCCTCAACGCGCTGGCCCTCACCAAAGGCGCCGCGCTTTTGCGGGTGCACGATGTGAAAGAAGCTGTCGAGACTATAAAATTGATAACGTCAACCCTAGCCTCCCCCAACGGTTGACCTATTTTATATATCCCCTCGTTCTTCATACTTGATCAATCGTCGTTTACCTTTGTAAGAATGGTCTTACTTTTTAAAATAGGATTTCTGGATGTGACCTGGGTCGATTTTGTCGACATCGCGTTGGTGAGCATATTGCTCTACCAGGTCTACAAGCTCATCCGCGGAAGTATCGCCGTGAACATCTTCCTGGGGATCCTTGCCCTCTACCTGGTCTACCTCATCGTGCGCGCCGCGCAGATGGAGTTGCTGGCCACCATACTCGGCCAGTTCATGGGCGTGGGCGTATTGGCGATGATCATCCTCTTCCAGCCGGAGATCCGGAAATTCCTGCTCGTGATCGGGCGGGGAACAGAATTCAAGGAGAACATTTTCAAGACGATCGCCAACTGGCGCCATCAATATCACGACGACTTCGACATCCACGAGGTAATGGAAGCCGCCAAGGCCCTCAAAGCAACCAAGACCGGCGCCCTGGTTGTTTTTTCGCGCGATACAGAACTCAAATTCTATGTACAAACCGGCGACGCGCTGGATTCGGCGGTGAACAAGCGATTGCTGCTTTCCATCTTTAATAAACACAGCCCGTTGCACGACGGTGCCGTGATCATCCACAAGGGACGGATCAAAGCCGCCCGATGCGTATTGCCCGTCAGCGAGAATGACAACCTGCCTCCACACTTCGGGTTGCGGCACCGCGCCGCCGTGGGCATGTCGGAAAACACCGACACCCTGGTGATGGCCATTTCAGAAGAGTCGGGCCGGCTCATCCTGGCCCGCAACGGCAAATACCTCCGCTCACTGAAATTAAAGCAGGTCGAGCATCGCGTGTTGCAGTACCTGCACAACGATGAGCCGGCGCGTTGGGAAGAAGAAGTAAAGGACGAAGAGCCCGAGCCCACCGAATCGTCGCCTGCAAAAGCATAAGCGGTTTATGTTTAACTTCGTGCCAAATACATTTCCGGCATGAGGCTCACCATCGCACTTTTTTTCCTTCCCTTTATTGCATTTTCACAATCCCTGGAAACCATTATACAAAAGGGCCATGAACTGGCCGTGGTGGCCGTGGCCGTGAGTGCCGACAGCAACTACGTCGCCACCGCCAGCAAGGACAAATCGGCCAAGCTCTGGGAGATGAGTACCGGCCGCGAAGTGCGCAGCTTCCTGGGCCATGAGGCCACCGTGACCAGCGTCGAGTTTTCGCATGACGGAAAATATTTGCTCACCGGCAGCAACGACAAAAGTATCCGGCTGTGGGAAGTGAGCACGGGCCGCGAAGTTTTTTCGTTGGCTACCGAGGAGTACATCACCGACATCGCCATCGATCCGAAAATGAAATACTTTGTCGTGGCCGGCTATGATCGCACCGACTCGGCCACCGTCTACGATTTTGCATCTCGAAAAGTGCTGGCTAAAATTCCAACCTCCGCCGACCAGGGATCGGGCAGCGGTGTGGATATTGCGATTAGCCCCGATGGACGGTGGGTGGCCTTCGGAGAAGACAACCGGGTAGCCAACGTATACCAAAGCTCAGACTGGAAAAATGTCCACACATTTCCCTATGAAGAAGGCTCGTGCGGCGGGTGTGGCACGCGCACGGTATTTAGCCCGGACAGCAAAATCCTCTACCAAATCTCGGAAAACGGCCCCTTGCGCAAATATGATCTGGCTACCTACAAACTGATAAAGACTTACGAAGAGAAAGTGGAAGATGTCACCGGCATTGCCCTGAGCGCGGACGGGAAAATTTTGGCGCGCGCCACGGAAAAGGAAGTGCAGGTTTGGGATGAAGCTAGCGGCCGTGTGGTGGCCACACTTCCCGCCGAGGATGGCGAATTCCACGAGATCACTTTTTCGCGCGATGGGAAAAAATTGCTGGTGCCGTGCGATAACAACACCACGTTGATCTGGGATTTTGTAAAGAATAAAAAGGAAGAACCCTTGACAGGCTTTTTAAACCAACGCGACCGCGGGGGTCTTAACTACGATCCTAATTTTTATTGGGAGTCGAACATTGCCCGCTACGTTCGCTTCAAAAATTCGGTGCTCATTTCGCGCGACGGCAAGACACTCATCAAAGGCAAGTTTGGCACAAAAGTGAAACGCTGGGACATTGCCACGGGGAAAACCGTTATGGAATACGTCGGTCATAAAAAGGCCGTGCTGTGCTACGACCTTTCCCGAGACGGCCGACGACTACTCACCGGCGGCGGCGACGGCAAGATCATGCTGTGGGATGTTGAAACCGGCGACTCGCTAAAGTCCATCCAAACCTATCGCGAACCCATCTTCGACATTCATTTCAGTAGCGACGAAACAAAAGCGGTGTCTTCCAGTTGGGATGCCTCCATGAAAGTGCACGACCTGGCCAGCGGAAAACTGCTCACGTATCTTGATCTGGAGCGTTATTCCGCCTACAGCATCGTCTTTCATCCCAACGATCTATACCTCTTTTCCGCACGCCTCGACAATTCCCTGCAGATGTGGGAGCTCGACACCAAAAAAGAGGTGCGCAACTTCACCGGACACACTGACGTGATTTCGGTGATTCATCTCAGCAGCGACCAAAAGACATTGCTCAGTGCGAGTTGGGACGGCTCCATCCGTCTCTGGGACATTGGTACGGGACTGATGACAAAAAAATTCAAGGGTCACAAAGGTGCCGTCCACACCGCGCTTTTCGGCATGGATGGCAAAACGATTTACTCAGCCGGGGCCGACCGCACGATCCGCGTGTGGGACATCACCACGGGAGCGGTGATCCGCACGTTCGAAGGACATAACGCCGAAGTGACCTCCCTGGCCTTTAGCCCGGACAACCGGATGCTGATCAGCCTCAGCCTCGATGGGGTGACCAAGTTTTGGGACATGGCCACCGGCAAAGAATTCTTCGAGCACATTCACATCGGGGAGAAAGACTGGATGGTGAAAAATCCCGAAGGTTATTTCAACAGCACCGGCGACGCGCGGCAATACATTCACTTCGTGAGCGGGATGAAGACGTACGCTGTCGATCAATTCTTCAATGAATTTTATCGTCCCGACCTGCTGCCGAAGATCTTCCAGAATCGCGGCGGAAAAGAAGAATCCAAGAGCATCCAGGGCAAGCTGAAAAGCTCGCCTCCACCCACGGTGAAAGTGGCCGTCATCCCAGGCCAGCCCGGCAAGGCGGAGGTGTATGTGCGCATTGTCGACAACGGCAACGGCGTCGAAAATCTGAAGCTGTTCCACAACGGCAAGAACATCCCCCTCAATCGCGATGCACTCACGTTTCCCGCCTCCCGCGGGCAAGCGACCACCTACAAGCACGAGGTGAATCTCATCGGCGGACAAAACACCTTCACGGCCACCGCCAGCAATAAAGACAATGTAGAGTCCGATCCGCAAAGCATCGAGCTCTTTTCGGACCATGCGACCAAAAGCAGCACTTGCTACATTCTCGCCGTGGGCATCAATCAGTACAAGAACAGCAAGCTCAACCTGAACTACGCGCGCACCGACGCCGAGTCGTTCAGCAAGGTCATGGACGACAAAAGCGCGCTCTTCAAAAACATGGAGCTCGTCACCCTCTATGACACCGACGCCACCCGCCCAAAGATTCTCGCCGCGCTCGACGACCTCTCGGGTAAAGTCAGCCAGGAGGATGTTTTTATTTTTTACTATGCCGGACACGGAAGCATGGTCGACAATCGTTTTTATTTTGTGCCCACCGAGAGCCCGCGACTCTATGACGCCAGCTCGCTGACCAAGGAGGCCATCGACGCCAGTGTGCTGCAGGACAAGCTGAAGCAGATCAAAGCGCTGAAGCAACTCATCGTGATGGACGCTTGCCAGTCGGGAGGCTCGGTGGAATTGCTGGCCACGCGCGGGGCCAGCGAAGAGAAGGCCATCGCCCAATTGTCGCGCAGCGCCGGCATCCACGTGATGGCCTCGGCGGGCAGCGAACAGTTTGCCACCGAATTCCGCGAGCTGGGCCACGGCTTGTTCACCTACGTACTCATCAAAGGCCTGCAGGGCGAAGCCGACGGGGCGCCGAAAGACGGCAAGGTTACCATCTACGAGCTGAAGTCATATATCGACGACCAGGTGCCGGAGATGACACGGAAAATGAAAGGCAACCCTCAGTATCCATACACGTTCTCACGAGGACAGGACTTCCCCGTGGTGATCGAAGAATAGGCAGAAACCAAAAAGGAGGGCAAAAATTAACACTGAACAAAAATAAGTCGTATATTCAATTACTTTTTTCCTACACTGTACTAACATGGTAGAAGCTAACCCCGTTAAATTTTACTTCGCGAAATACTTTTTCCTCGCCTTCAGTTTCCTGCAATGGCTCGCAGCCGGTACGATCTTCTTCCGGCACCCTTTTTCAGCGAAGACTTTTTTCTTTGCCCTCATCTTTATCACGGTGGGTCTCCTGGCCTTCTTTGCTTTTCTGATCCTCACGGAGAAAATGAGAAGAGTGGCGGTCGGCAAAAATAAGATCGTGGTCATTGAAGGCGATCGCAATGTCCGCTTCGCATGGCCCGAGGTGAAATCGCTCACCATCGTGCCCTTCTTCAACCTCTACCGTCTAAAACTGAAGGGCAAGAAAGGCTGCATCTATTTCTTCCCCTCGCACAACATCGACCCTGCCTTCGGCCTGCTGTCCAAAGACACCTCCAAGATGGGTGACATCGTGCAAAAACGAAAAAAAGAGCTCGGCCTGAAATAACCCGACAACATTCATCATCGCTCATAAAACAAGAAGGCGCAGAGAACTCTCTCTGCGCCTTCTTTGCGCCTCTGCGGTTAGATATTCTTCGAAAGCCCGCGTTATTTGAGCACCCCAAGCTCCTTCCCAACCTCAGTAAAAGCCTTGATCGCTTTATCCAAATGATGACGCTCATGCCCCGCCGAGATCTGCACGCGAATCCGGGCCTGACCTTTTGCCACCACCGGGAAAAAGAATCCTATCACATAGATGCCTTTCTCCAATAGCTTGTCGGCAAACTGCTGTGCCAGCGGCGCTTCATAGAGCATGATGGGAACAATGGGATGTTCGCCCGGCTTGATATCAAAACCGGCCTTTGTCATTTGATCGCGGAAATATTTTGTGTTGCCCTCCAGCTTGTCGCGCAATGCCGTGGTCTCCGAAAGCATGTTGAACACTTCGATCGACGCTCCCGTGATGGAAGGTGCCAGCGTGTTGGAGAAAAGATAAGGCCGCGACCGCTGACGCAACAACTCGATGATCTCCTTCTTGCCGGACGTAAACCCACCGGAAGCTCCACCCAAGGCCTTCCCCAATGTACCCGTGATAATATCGACCTTATCCATCACACCTCTGTACTCCGGCACACCGCGGCCGGTCTTGCCAATGAACCCGGTGGAGTGACATTCGTCTGTCATCACCAGTGCTTCATATTGGTCGGCCAACGCACAGATCTTGTCCATTTGCGCGATGGTGCCGTCCATGGAGAATGCGCCGTCGGTGACGATGATGATCTGGTTGGCGCCGGCGCCGCGGGCATCTTCGAGTTGCTTTTTCAGATCGGCCATGTCGTTGTGCTTGTAGCGGTAGCGCATGGCTTTACACAGTCTCACGCCGTCGATGATGGAGGCGTGGTTCAACTCATCGGAGATGATCGCATCCTGTGCACCAAACAAAGGCTCGAACACGCCACCATTGGCATCGAACGCCGCTGCGTAGAGGATGGTGTCTTCCGTGCCCAGGAAGGCGGAGATCTTTTCTTCCAACTCCTTGTGAATATCCTGTGTGCCGCAAATAAATCGCACCGACGACATGCCAAATCCGTGGGTGTCGATGGCGCGCTTGGCGGCGGCCACCACGCGGGGGTGCGATGAAAGTCCGAGGTAGTTGTTGGCACAAAAATTTATGACCTCGCGTCCGTCGGCGGTTTTGATGTCGGCGCCTTGTGGCGTGGTGATGATCCTTTCCTTTTTGAAAAGGCCGGCTTCGCGTATGGACGCGAGTTCTTTCTGCAAAACAGGTTGTAGTTTCTTATACATAATAAAAGGCGTCGTTAGCTTAATTTTGGTTTGGGCTTGAATACAGGCCTGGGCACTGCAGGTTTAGGGCGAGGTGTTGCTGGAGGTGTTTCCGGCACATCCGGCATGGTGGCGTCCGGCGCTGATGAGGCGGACCCGGCGGCGGGTTTCTCTGCCGAAGCTTGGTCGACCACGGGTGTTTTTACGACCGGAGGTTTTGGCTCGGCTTTTACCGCTTCCTCTTTTAACTGGTATTTCCGTCGGATCGGGTTGATCAGGTTCAGTTTCTGCACCGTGAAACTGTTGGGGTGCATTTGCTCAAACTGAATTTGCCATTGTCCCCACAAGACTGGCTCCGCGCGTTGGAAAGCGGCAGAATCTATTTTTTTCGATGTTAAATAGGCTTCAAAATTCACGGGCGCTAAGTTAATTAAAATGCAAGCCCTAACACATGGTAGCCAAATGGTAAATTTTGGTAATTTCGCCCCGGATTTAGAGGAAGGACATGGGTAAACAAAAAATTCTTGTTATCGGCGCCGGAGGCCAACTGGGGTCGGAATTGACGCAAGGACTGTGGAAACTCCACGGAAAAGAAAATGTGATCGCCACCGACATCAAAGAACCGGAAGGCATCTTAGGCGAAGGGAATTTTGAAATACTGGACGTACTGAAACAGGACGCCTTTATTGACTTCGTCCGCAAAAACAAATTCACCCAGGTCTATCACCTCGCGGCTGTGCTGTCGGCAACCGGTGAAAAGAATCCGGCATTTGCCTGGCACCTGAACATGGACGGCCTCATCACGGTGCTCGATGCCGCGGTCGCCTATAAAATAGAAAAGGTTTACTGGCCCTCCTCCATCGCCGCCTTCGGACCCACGACCCCAAAAAATAACACACCGCAGGATACCATCATGGATCCCACGACCGTGTACGGCATCAGCAAACAAGCCGGCGAACGTTGGTGCGATTGGTATCACAAAAAACACGGTGTGGATGTGCGCAGCCTCCGCTATCCCGGCCTCATTGGCTACAAAACCAAACCCGGCGGCGGCACCACGGATTATGCGGTGGACATTTTTTTCCAGGCGCTCACGGAAAAAAAATACGAGTGCTTCCTAAAGTCCGACACCTACCTGCCCATGATGTACATGGACGACGCCGTAAAAGCCACCATCGACCTGATGGAAGCGCCGGCCGAAAAGATCAAAGTAAGATCGAGCTACAACATCTCCGCCATGAGCTTCTGCCCTCAGGAAATTACAGCAGAGATCAAAAAACACATCCCCGATTTCCAGATCTCCTACACACCCGACTTCCGCCAGAACATCGCTGATTCATGGCCGCGCTCCATCGACGACTCGCGTGCACGTGCCGACTGGGGCTGGCAACATCGTTTCGGCTTACCCGAAATGACAGCCGAGATCCTGAAACATCTTCCTGAATTTTTGGCGGCCTACTAAAGAAGATCTGCCTTTATCTTACCGCCACCTTGATGATCTGCTGGCCGTGGCCGGAGGAGATACGGAGATAATAGAGTCCCGCAGAAATGTCCTGGGGCAACTGGAACGCCATTGTATGGGATGCTAATTCTGCCCGCAAGATCTGCGTTCCCGATCCGTCCAAAATCGTAACCTGCGCCGGCGTGTCCATCACGTCGCTCAACTCGATGGTGAATTGTTTGTCGGTGATAGGATTGGGATAGACGTTTACAGTCGACGAGGATTTGCCGTTGGCTGTTACCACGGGGGAATATTCAAACGCTTCATCCAGGTCGATCATTTTCAGACGATAATAGTTTTTCCCGTTGAGCGGCTTCTCGTCTGTGAACGCATAGGTCGTCAACGTGCTCGATCCTTTGGCATCCACCCGGCCGACCGTGGTGAAGATCAGATCCTCCGAAGCGCGCTCCACCTGGAAGTAATGAAAATTCTTTTCCGACGACGTGGCCCAGGTAAGCTGCAGGGACGCCCCGGTTTGCGCTTTAAAATACACTAGCTTCACGGGCAGTGGACTGTTCGGGATGCCAGCTACCCAGGCATAGAACGGCGGGTCGTTGGTTTGCATGGTAGCTTTGTTGCCCCGGTTGGAAGTCAACGTGGCGCCTTGTGAAGTGTTCACGGTGGGGTTAGGATCATTTATATAAAGGCCGATCGGGGTTGTGCCGTTGGCATTGCTCACGTCATCACCACCACCGACCAGGGCGATGGTCTTGTCGATATAGACCTGGCCACCGCTCTTGATGGTCAGTTTTGTGCCACCGGAAGTATCGTCGGTAAAATTTCCAAAGAGGGCGAACCGTCCGTTTTTTTCCACGGTAATATCACCACTGCTTTGAGAGACAAGGTTCTTCCGTATCACCATGTCGGCATAGGGCGGTGCGGCGGCGTTCGTTCCAATGGTGAGGTAGCTGGAGTTGATTACCGTGACGTTTCCGTCCACAACGACAGAGCCACCGGGCTGGACCGTGAAAGGGGCATTGAGGGTAACATCGCCGGTAATGTGCAACGTACCGTAAACATTAACGTTACCACCACCGCCACCAACGCCCTTTGAAAAGTTGCCGTTGATGGTCAGTGTCTTCCCTGCAGCAATGTTGATCGTTCCGTTGGGAACGGCATAGTTGCCTGAAATGGTGAGGTTGGTATTTACGCCCACCGTTCCACCGCCGCCGGTTAATGGAGGCACAGAACCGCTGCTCCAATTCGTAGTGGTGGTCCAGTTGCCATCGGCAATGGAGCCATAGGTCTGTGCGAGCGCCACGTTGGCCGTTACCGCGAGGATGAGGATAAAAAAACTCTTCTTCATATTCTTTGTACCTTATTCAAAAGGTCAATAAGTTGCATTCGTCAAAAACTAGTCACACGAAGCCCATGAAGAATATTCGCACACACTTCGACCACCCTCACGTTTTAACCGTGACGATGTCAAGACCTGCCGCTCTAAATGCTTTGGATAACGAAACTCTGGATGGGCTGCGCGAAATTATACAAGAAGCTTACCAATCCGTAGAAACACGTAGTATAATAATTACGGGGGAAGGCGAGAAGGCCTTCGTTGCCGGGGCGGATATTCGCGAACTTTCATCGCTGAATGCCCAACAAGCTTTGGTTTTGGCCGAAAAAGGCCAACAATTATTCAAGCTGATTGCCGATTGCCCCAAACCCGTTATAGCGGCCGTAAACGGTTTCGCCCTGGGCGGGGGTTGTGAATTAGCCATGGCATGCCATGTAAGAATAGCTACCGAAAATGCCAAATTTGGACAACCGGAAATCAGTTTGGGAATTATCCCTGGCTATGGCGGCACGCAACGGTTGGCCCAGTTGGTCGGCCGCGGCAAGGCCCTGGAGCTGATTGTTACCGGCGACACCATCACCGCCCAGGAAGCCAAAGACCTCGGGCTGGTGAATCACGTAGTGGCGACACGCGAGGAAATGATGGCCCTGGCCCATAATATTCTGGGTAAGGTATCGACCAAATCTCCACTGGCTGTGGCCCGCGCCATCCAAAGCGTGAACGCCGGCTATGGCTTTGAAACCGATGGCTATCGCGCCGAAGCCGAAAATTTCGCCGCTTGCACGACCACGCAGGACTTTAAGGAAGGCACAACAGCTTTCCTCGAAAAACGTAAACCCAACTTCACAGGCCAGTGAGGCGACCCCTTCAGGCCTGGCAACTAAAAAACTTGCTTACAAAATGAGAACCCATTCCACCCCTGGCGATGTTTGCAGGTTACAGCACTACGCATGAGTAAACTAAAACGACTGGCAGGCGAAACCGTACTCTACGGAATGGGAAGCATCGTCCCCCGTTTTCTCAATTTTCTTTTGGTGCCACTCCACACCGCCACGTTTTCGCCAGAACAATACGGCGTGCTGTCGAAACTCCTGGCATATGTGGCCGCCCTCAACGTGCTCTTCACATTTGGTATGGAAACGGCCTATTTCCGGTTCTCCACCAAGGAGGGCGCCGACGAACAGAAAGTCTTCAACCTGGCCCAAACCGTCATCGTTTCCATCAGTTTTGTCCTGGCGGGAACCTTGTTCCTAACGGCCGGGCCACTGGCCGACGTCATGGGCATTCCCGGTCATGGCGACCTGGTGATGTGGTTGGCGGCCATTATGTTCATCGATGCCACCGTGGCCATTCCGTTTGCGCGGCTGCGATTGCAACGGAAACCGGTAAAATTCGCGATCGGCAAAATCACCAACATTGCCTTGCTCATGTTGCTGAACTTTTATTTTCTGAGAATAGCCTACCAGCCCTCCATGGGCGTGGGCTATGTGGTGCTGGCCAATCTGCTGGCCAATTCGTTTTACCTCATCTATTTCTCCAGGTCATTGATTTCCTGGAAACCGCGTTTCAACCGGAGCATTTCCCTGGCCATGCTCACGTATGGCTACCCCGTGATGCTCATGGGCCTGGCCGGCATGACCAATGAAATGTTTTCAAGACAAACCCTGGATTGGTGGCTGCCTGCGGATTTCTATCCCGATCAGAGTCCAGCCCGGGCGTTGGGGATCTTCAGTGCGTCCTACAAACTCGCCATGCTCATGGGGCTCACCGTACAGGCCTTCCGTTATGCCGCCGAGCCGTTCTTTTTTTCGAATGCGATCGACAAAAATTCGCCACAGCTTTTTGCACGCGTCAATCACTACTTCATTATTGTGTGTTGTGTGTTGTTGCTGGGAGCAGGTATCAATCTCGATATCTTGAAATATTTCCTGGGGAAGTCTACCTATTGGGAGGGGCTGTACGTGGTGCCTATCCTGTTGCTGAGCTACCTGTTCCTGGGCGTATATTATAACCTGACCGTGTGGTTCAAACTCACCGACAGAACCTATTTCGGCACGTTCATCACCGTGGGTGGAGCCGTGGTGACCATCGCCGCCAATTATTTGCTGATCCCCAGGCTCGGCTATCTCGGCAGCAGCCTGGCATCGCTCATCTGTTATTTTTCCATGACCGTAGTGTGTTATTTGTTAGGGCAAAAATTCTATCCCATCCCCTATAATGTTGGAAAAAGCATGGCCTACATCGTTTTCACTACGGCGTTGGTGTATGCCGTTAATTCTATTTTCCTGGAAAACATTTGGGTGGCCACCGTGTTTCATGGTTTGATTATCGGAATTTATTTACTGGGCATCTATGCGCTGGAAAAGACGGCGTTCCGAAAGCCTGCGACGTAAATTTTTTTTAGCTTTACTCGGACCAAAAAAAACAAACTCTCCCTTCATGAACATAATCATACCGATGGCTGGACTGGGCAAGCGCTTGCGCCCGCACACTCTCACCGTTCCCAAGCCACTTTTACCCATTGCCGGCAAACCCATCGTGCATCGCCTGGTGGAGGACATCGCCAAAGTTACGCCCGAGAAAATCGACTACATCGGCTTCATCATTCACCCGTCGTTTGGAAAGGAAGTGGAGGAGAGTTTGAAGGCCATTGCCAAAAAGGTGGGCGCCGAAGGAAAGATCTATTACCAGGAGGAGGCCTTTGGCATTTCGCACGCGTTGTTGTTTGCCAAGGAGTTGTTCACCGGCAAGGTCATTGTGGCGTTCGCCGACACGCTCTTCAAGGCCGAATTCAAGCTCGACACCACCCAGGATGGCATCATCTGGGTGCAGCGCGTGGACGATCCCTCGCAGTTTGGCGTGGTGAAGCTGAACGACAAAAAAGAAATCGTAGAGTTGGTGGAGAAGCCCACCACGTTCGTTTCGGACCTGGCCATCATTGGCATCTATTTTTTCAGAGACGGCGCGGCCCTGGCGCGCGAGATGCAGTACCTGATCGACAATAATATTAAAGACAAAGGCGAGTTTCAGTTCACCTCGGCCCTTCAGAACTACGCCAAGAAGGGCGCAAAATTCATGACGGGCGAAGTGACCGAATGGCTGGACTGTGGCAACAAAAACGTGACCGTGCAGACCAACCAGCGCTACCTGGAGTTTATCAAAGACCAGCCGTTGGTGTCGGAAAAGGCCACTTTGGTGAATTCCGTGATCATCGCCCCCTGTTTTGTCGGGGAGGGTGCTGTGATCGAGAATTCCGTCATCGGGCCCCATGTTTCGGTAGGGGAAAACACCCGGATTTATGACAGCCGGATCAAAAACTCCATTATTCAGCGGGAATCGACCATCCGAAGCGCCATGCTGGAGAACAGCATGTTGGGGAATTTCATTATTTTTGAAGGTTCTAAGCTCGACTTGAGTCTTGGCGACTTCAATGCAATAACGTGAAATTGAGAGGAAGAAGAGTATATACGGTTTTGGCCTTATTAGCGGCGTTGTCCTGGACAGCACCAGGGACGGCAGTTGCCCAACGCAAAAAGAAAAATGTGGAGGAGGTGGAGGCATCCGGCATCCGGCTCCGGGAAGCGGAGTTCTATTTCACAGAAGGCGAGAAATTCTTCATCCTGGAAGACTACGCCAAAGCCCTGCTCTACTACCAGCGCACGCTGGAAATCACACCCGACAATGCCACGGTGCATTACAAAGTGGCCGAAGTGCTTTCGCAAAGCAACAAACAGGAAGACCTTTTAAAAGCTTCGCTGAGCATGGAAAATGCCCTGAAGCTGGAAAAAAAGAACAAATACTTCTACCTGCTGGCCGCCAACATCTACGGCAGCCTCACCAAGTTCGAGAAGGCCGCCGAGACCTATGAAAACCTGATCAAAGAGGTGAAGGGATCGGAAGAATACCTATACGAGCTGGCCGCCGTATATCAATACGCCAACAAATTCGACGACGCCGTAAAGACCTATAACCGCGCTGAAAGCGCCCTGGGCATCAGCGAGGTGTCGTCCATCCAAAAGCTGCGCATCTACCTGGAGCAGGGAAAGACCAAAGAGGGCATTGCCGAAGGCGAGAAGCTCATCAATGCCTTCCCCGACGAGGAACGGTATGTGATGGGGTTTGCCGACGTGTTGTCGCAAAAGGGCATGCGGCCCGATGCCATCAAATATTTGGAAAAATTTCTGGTCGCCAACCCCGACTCAGGCAACGTGAAAATGCTGTTGGCCGGACTCTATCGCGACAGCCGCCAGGAAGACAAGGCCCGCGCCCTACTGCTCACCTTGTTTGACGACCCGTCCGTGGAACTCGGCAGTAAGCTCATCATGCTGGGCGCCTACAACACGGAACTGAATCAAAACAAGACCAAGAATATTTCCGACCCCGAAAAAGAGAAGTTTGCGCTCACCCTGCTGGAGAAGCTGGGGAAAAGCAACCCGTCCGATCCGAACGTGCACATCCTTGGAGGTGATCTTTATCTGTCCACCGGCAAACCGCGCGATGCGCAACGCGAATATTCGCAGGCCATCGAGCTGGGCAACGTGAACTTCGAGGTGTGGGAGAACTTGCTGTTCCTCGAAACCCAAATGGAACAATGGGACAACGTGATCAAACACAGCGATGAAGCCCTCATCATGTTCCCAAACCAGGGCATGGTGCACTATTTTAACGGCTACGCCTACCTGCGCAAGCGTCAATATCCCGAGGCCGTCGCCTCGTTGGAGCAAGCCAAAAAGCTGACGAACTCAAACACCAACCTGCAGGGCGAACTCAACAGCATGCTGGGCGATGCCTACAACGCCATGAAGGCCTACGACAAGTCGGACAAGGCTTACGACGACGCGCTGACCATCAACCCCAACAACGACGCCGTGCTGAACAATTACAGCTATTTCCTGGCGCTGCGGAAGGTGAACCTGGAGAAGGCCGAAAAAATGGCGTCGTCGCTCATGAAGAATAATCCGGACAATCCAACGTTTCTGGATACATATGCCTGGGTGCTCTACACCCGTCAGAAATACAAAGAGGCGCGCAAGGCTATTGAGCGGGCCATTTCGACAGGCAACGCCAATGCCACGCATTTTGAGCACTATGGCGACATACTTTTTCAACTGGGTGATGTAACCGGCGCGGTGCAACAATGGGAGAAGGCCCGCGGATTGAATGCCAACAGTGAATTGTTAAACAAAAAAATTGCGAACCGGAAAATCTATGAATAAACGCCTCTGGATCTTGCTCATCGGCTTCTCCGCGCTGATAATGTCCTGCAGTAAAAAGGTTACTCCCACAACCCTTCCCATCGCTGCCCCGAAGCCTACTCTCGATGTGCAGGAAGTCGATTTTGAATATTTTCACGGCAAGGCCCGCATGATCCTGAGAGATGCCAAGAAAGAACGCGAAGTGAAGGCCAACATCCGCGTGCGCAAAGACAGCGTGATCTGGATGACCTTTTCCGTGATCGGCGTGCAAGGCGGCAAAGCCCTCATCAACAAAGATTCCATCACCGTGGTGAGCAACGTCGACAAAGAATATTATGTGTTCGACTACGCCGAGCTTTCCAAACGTTACAATTTCGAGATCAACTACAAGGTGATCCAGGCCGCCATGTTGGGCAACCTCATCATGCCCCGTACTGAATCGGATCAGGTACAACAGGAAAGTTCCTACTTCGTATTGAAGCAAAAGGCTGCAACGAACGGCGTTGTCGTGGACAACTTCATTAACAGCGCCAGCAAAAAACTGGAAAAAGTGGAGATGAAAGAAGGCAACAGCGACAATTCGCTCATCATCAATTATTCCAATTTTCAGCCGGTAGGTCCCGCGTTGTTTCCTTACAATGGTACGATCAATTTATTTTACAAGACGCTGGGCGGACTGCTGAACACCACCATCATCTTTGAGTACAACAAGGCCGAGGTGGGCGACAGAGAGCTGAAGTTTCCATTCAACATACCCAAGCGATATGAACGCCGGTAAAGGTGCGTGGCTCTTTCTGATCTTCGGTTTTCTTTCTTTTTCTGCTATGGCCCAAAAATCAAAGGCCCAGCTGCAAAAGGAAAAACAGCAGAACCTGGAGAAGATCAAAGAGGTTGAAAAGATCATCGAAGAAACATCTGCTCAAAAGAAAAATTCCCTGGGCGAACTCACGGCCCTGAACCAGCGCGTCCGCGAACAAGAAAAACTGGTCGGCTCCATCAAAGGCGAAGTCAACTTTCTCGACAGCGAGATCAGCGACAACAACGACATCATCGTGGTGCTGGAAGAAGATCTCGACGATCTCAAAAAAGAATACAGCGCCATGCTGTTCGCCGCCCAGAAAGCCAACAACAGCACCACGCGCCTGACGTTTCTTTTCTCTGCAAAATCATTCGATCAATTGGTCATGCGCCTGCGCTACATGGATCAATATGCCGAAACCCGCCAGCTACAGGCCGAACAAATCACAAAAGTGCAGGAAGAACTTTCGGGCCATGTCGCCGAGATCCGCGTGCGCCGCGAGGAGAAGAATAAACTCCTCAATGAAGAACAGCGGGAGGGCACGAACCTGATCTCGTTAAAGCAAAAGCAAAATTCGCTGGTGAAGTCGCTGGAGAAGGAAGAAAAGAAACTGCGCAAAGACCTGGAGGAAACGAAGAAGGCTGTCGCCAAACTCGACAAACTCATCGAAGACCTCATCAAAGAAGAAATGGAACGCGCGGCCCGCTCCAAAAAGTCCGAGGTTTCCGTGACGCTGTCCAATTCGTTTGAGGAGAACCGAAACAAATTCATGTGGCCGGTGTCTTCGGGCTTTGTGTCGCAGCGTTTTGGGCGACAAAATCATTCCGTGCTCAAAGGTGTGGTGGTGCAGAACAATGGCGTGAACATTCAGACGCAGGAGAACGAAAAAGTGAAGAGCATCTTTGAGGGCGAGGTGCGTCGCGTGGCGTTCATCCAGGGACTTGGCAGCACGGTGATCATCAAACACGGTGAGTATCTCACGGTGTATGCCGGTTTGAAGGAAGTGTTCGTTCGAAGCGGACAAAAAGTGACTACCAACCAGGAGATCGGCAAAGTGCTTTCCAACAATGAAGGCGTGTCTGAACTGCGTTTTCAGATCTTCAAGAACACCACGGCACTGGATCCTTCCTCGTGGTTGAAAAACATGTGAGCCTCGTCCCTTTTCTTACTTAAAAATTACTTTAAGCCGGCGCGCATTTTGCGGGGTCGCAGCAAGCGACGATGAACGCTTGTTCGGGTATGTACCGTATCGCTAAAAAGGGGTGAAAACGGTCCCCGTATTTAACCTGAAAAGGGAGCCCTTTAACCGCTGGTAACCAGCCGCCAACATCCCCGGGGCCATTCATTTGATACTATCCTTTTTTACCCTACTTTTGCCTTTACGTTTAAAATTAAAAGGCCATGAAAGCTACATTTTTGTTTTTAAGTGGGGTTGGTTTCCAGGAGATTCTGCTCATCGGTTTATTCATCCTCGTGTTTTTCGGTGCAAAGAAAATTCCCGAATTCATGAAAGGACTGGGTAAAGGTGTTCGTGAATTCAAAGATTCCGTGAAAGACGTGAAGAAGGATCTTGAAGACGCGGGCGATTCTGCAAAACTTGACGACGGAAAGTAAGTGTTGAAGACGAAAGCTACATTTCGGGAAATTCAAAACGATCTGCAGCACGGAAAACGCTCCTGTCAGGATATTGTCCGATTTCATCTGAACAACATTAGGGATAAAAAGCACCTCAATGCTTTTCTGAGCGTGTATGAAGATGAAGCGCTCGCGCGAGCTGCTGAAATCGATAAAAAAATAAAACTTGGGACGGCTGGAAAACTTGCCGGGCTCGTCGTGGGCCTGAAAGATGTTCTCGCCTACAAAGACCATCCTTTGCAAGCCAGCAGCCGTGTGCTGGATGGCTTCATCTCACAATTTAATGGAACGGCCGTGCAGCGCCTTCTCGACGAAGACGCCATCATCATCGGCCGCCAAAACTGCGACGAGTTTGCCATGGGTTCTTCCAACGAGAACTCCGCTTTTGGCCCCGTGCTGAACGATGCCGACAATACCCGTGTCCCTGGAGGTTCATCCGGCGGCTCGGCGGTTGCCGTTCAGGCCGACATGTGCCAGGTTTCCCTGGGGTCGGATACGGGCGGTTCGGTGCGTCAACCCGCAGCGTTTTGCGGACTGGTGGGGTTGAAACCTACCTATTCGCGCATCTCCCGGTTTGGGTTGATCGCTTATGGCTCGTCTTTTGATTGTATTGGCATATTCGGAAAGTCGGTGGAAGACGTCGCCCTGGTGCTGGAAGTGATTGCAGGCCCCGACGAGGCCGACAGCACCGTCTCGCAATTGCCCGTGCCGAGCTATTCCAAGGCCCTGCAGGGGTCCGATAACAAGAAATATAAGGTTGCCTACGTCCGTGAGATCGATGATTCTCAAGGCCTGCAACCCGAAATAAAGGAGAGCATTTTGGCCAAGCTGGACGCCATCGAGGCCGACGGCCACAGTGTGGAGGTGATCGATTTCCCATTACAGGAATTCGTATTACCAACCTACTACATTTTGGCTACCGCCGAAGCCAGCTCCAACCTGTCCCGTTACGACGGCGTGCGCTACGGCTACAGAAGCCAGCAGGCCACCGACTTGAGCTCGCTCTACAAAAAGAGTCGCTCGGAAGGGTTCGGGAAAGAAGTGCAGCGCCGCATTTTGCTGGGCACGTTCGTATTGAGCGCCAGCTACTACGACGCCTATTACACCAAGGCTCAGAAAGTCCGTCGCCTCATCCGCGACAAGACGAAAGAAATATTGAAGCACTATGATTTCATCGTGATGCCCATAACGCCCACCACGGCCTTCAAGCTGGGGGAGCATACGGACAATCCTTTGGAAATGTACTTGGCGGATCTTTTTTCCGTTCAGGCTAACGTGGTGGGTGTGCCGGCCATTGCCATACCGTGTGGTACGGACAAACAAGGCTTACCCATCGGATTGCAAGTGATCGCCGACGATTTCGAGGAATCGAAGTTGTTGCATTTTTCAAACACACTTTTGACATGACCCCTCATGAAAAACGGTCTTCGCTGTACCATTTTTTCCGCTGCTGATCAAACGATCAAGGCATCGGCCCCTGTCAGCAAAAAAGCTTACTTCCTTGCTGCGTTGTTTTTATCGCTGACCGCCTTCCCGGCTTTCAGCCAAGTCCCGGTGCCTGCACTCGACTCTTTGTCGGTGGTCGACTCCCTGGAAGTGGCCGTGGCAGAAGAGGACATGCTGTATAAGGAAGACACAGCCGACTTCGTTTACTATGCCCTGCCCAGCGTGCTGGAGCACATTCCCGGCAACGACGACCCGGCAACGCTTGCTGACCGCCTCGCGTGTATTCAAAAGACGATGCCCCTGGTGTACAACGAACGCATCCACGCCTTCATCAACTACTTCACGGTGAAAGACCGCGAGTATACCCGTATGATGATGCGCCGGAAAAATCTTTACTTCCCGATCTTCGAAAAATGCCTGGCCAAATACGGCCTGCCCGACGAGCTGAAATATCTTTCCATCATCGAATCGGGATTGAATCCCCGCGCCATCTCCCGTGCGCGTGCGGTGGGCCTCTGGCAATTCATGTCGGCCACCGGCAGACATTATGGATTGAACAACGACTGGTACATCGACGACCGCATGGATCCGGAGAAAGCCACGGAAGCAGCTTGCCGCTACTTGCGCGACCTCTACAGCATGTTCCATGACTGGGAACTGGCCCTGGCCGCCTATAACACCGGTCCCGGCAATGTGAAGCGCGCCATTCGCCGTTCAGGATACAAACACACATTCTGGGAAATCTATCCCAACCTCCCGCGCGAAACGCGCTCGTACGTTCCGCAATTCGTAGCCATTACCTACGCTATGAACTACCTGGATGAGCACAACTTCTTCGACGAAGGCGAAGAGATGCTGCCCAAGTATGACACGGTGCAGGTGACCAAATTCCTCCACTTCGAGACCTTTGCCAACCTGACGGGTACTTGCCTGGAAGACATGCAAAAGCTCAATCCTTCCATCCAGCACAACGCCATTCCGGAAACCAGCAGAACGTATACCCTATACGTTCCCACGGGTGCAAAAGAAAAGTTGTTGGCCGACCGTCGCTCGATCCTCGACTCTGCATCGAAAGTGGGCAAGAAAGACCTGGAGGTGCTGGCCAAGACTTCAGAAGGCTCAACCTATGGTCGTGACCGCATTACCTACAAAGTGCGCAGTGGCGACGTGTTGGGATCGATTGCCATGCGCCACGGTGTTCGCCTGGCCGATCTGAAAAAGTGGAACAATCTGCACAACAACAATATTCGCGCAGGTCAGCGATTGAACATTTGGCTGCACCAGCCGTCGCACGCCTCCACGGCGGTGGCATCGGCCCGTACCACCAAAGCAGCGGTAACGCCCGTAGCGCTTCCCGATTCAAAGACCTATACGGTTCAACCCGGCGACACGCTCTGGGAGATCTCTAAAAAATTTGAAGGCCTCACCATCGAGAAGATCAAGAGCCTGAACAACCTCAACAACAGCCAGCTGAAGCCCGGTCAGAAATTGATCATCGGCATGTAAGCAGATTTCAACCGTGGTGACTCGTGAAGCGGGTCACCACGCGTTGTTTTTAGAAGGATGTTCGCGTTGCAACGATACGCGGAAGATCGTCCCCTCTCCTACTACACTTTCCACCTCGATCCGTCCCCCCAACGCTGCGACCTGTGTTTTGACCAGGTACAATCCCATGCCTTTTCCTTCCACGTGGTAGTGGAAGCGTTTATATAAATTGAAGATCTTGTCTTTGTACCGCTCCAGGTCGATGCCCAGGCCGTTGTCGCGAATGGTGATGACCATGTTGTTATGATCTACGGTTGACTGGATCCGGATGATGGGTTGTTTTTGCGGGTTGCGGTATTTGATGGCGTTGCTCAGCAGGTTGTAGAAAATGCTTTCGATGTAGGGGTGTAGCGAGTGGATCGTTTTCTCTTCGGCCAGTTGAATGTCCACCCATGCATCGGTCTGTTTGATCTCCTCTTCGAGCAGCTGTCTCACTTTCTCCAGCACCGCTTCAAGATTCACATCCGTGAAAACCTGTGTGTTCATTTTTTGGATGCCCAGGATGAGGGTAAGGTCCTTGATGACCTGGTCGAGATCGTGGGTGGAGCGCACCATGAGTTGCACCATTTCGGCCGTTTCTTTTTCGTCTTTTGCATAGGTCAGGATATCCGAAAGACCGACGAGCCGCGCCATGGGCGCCCGCAGGTTGTGCGAGATGATGAACGCAAATTGCTGCAGACGGCTGTTGTGTTCGATCAATTCCAGGTTGGCCTCCTTGAGGTCTTGCGTTTGTCGGGTTACCTCGATGACGAGCTCGCGGTTCTTGCGCTGAATGAGGTCGTTTTTTTCTTCGATGATCTTTTTGGCCAGTTGCACGCTTTCATGCTGCTCGGCCAGGACATTGCGCTGGCGTTCGATCTCTTTTTGTTGTAAGATCAACTGCTCGTTATGCGCCACGATTTCTTCATTCTGCGCGCTGATCTCTTCGTTCTGTGCAAGGATCTCGCGTGTTCGTTCGTAGACGGTGCGCTCCAGCACGAGATTTTGTTCGGAGAGCAGAAGGGCGCGTTGTGTTTCCGATTTTCGCAGTTGCTCGGAGATGCCGAGACTGCGATTGGTTTGGAACGCGGTGTAGGCCAGCAAAGGCGTGGTGAACAGGAACAGGACAATTTGCAGGATGTAGCTGTTTTGCAATGCGTTTTCATAGCGAACCTTGGCCTGCGCGGAAATATTATCTTCAAAATTTTCGACGCGCTTTTTGAATTCCATGAAATGCAACCACACCGGGAATCCCGGATCGAGGTCGAGCAGAGCCGCGAATTTATCGTGTTGCCCGCGTTGCAAATATCTTGTCATCACGCCGGTGATGTCGATGTAGTGGTTCACCGAGTCGCGTTGGACGTACACCTCGTTGAGGTCGTAGTGTTGCTCGTGCAAGGCAGTTTCCAGTCGGTTGAAGGCTTGGTTGATATCGTAGATGGCCGTGTCGCGCGCATCCAGGAAGGAGAGTTTTTCCACGATGGCATAACTTCTCACGGCCATGTCGAGCAAGTGCAGGCCACGAATCACATCCGTTGCACTCACCTTGATCCGTGCGGCTTCCTCCTGCTGCCGCTTGTTGAACTCGATGACCTGGCTGTTGCGATAGATCAGGTAAACATTAATAAGCATCAGCCCCGCCACGAGACAAACCACGCCGTACAATACAGCTCCTTTGAGCCACGACACTGCCGTCATAGAACAGATTTAAACCAAACCTCGATTGTCTATGAAGTTCAGAAGAAAAAGGTAAACCTTTGTTATTCCGCTCAAACTTTGTTCACTTTATTTCATCAGGACTTGCATTTTACAAACAGACTATTCTGCCTTCGATGCGAAGAACCGCAACCCGGGCAAGATGCTCCCTTCGCCATGGACAACCTGTTTTCGGGCCGGTAAGGCGAGGGTTCTTCGCGATATAATCCTGTAATTTTTGCCGTGGCTTGTTATCTTTGCCCACCTAACTAACATTCATACATGTCCATCAAAATCAGAAAACAGGATGCCCTGAATTTTCACATGCAGGGACAACCGGGAAAGATTGAAGTTGTTCCCACGAAATCGTTGAGTACGCAACTGGACCTGGCCCTGGCCTATTCGCCTGGCGTTGCTGTGCCCTGCCTGGAGATTGCCGCGAACAAAGAAGATGTTTATAAGTATACTTCCAAAGGAAACCTGGTAGCCGTTATCTCCAATGGCACGGCCGTGTTGGGACTGGGCAACATCGGCCCCGAAGCCTCCAAGCCCGTGATGGAAGGCAAGGGTGTGCTCTTCAAAAAATTCGCCGGCATCGATGTGTTCGACATCGAGATCGACGAAGAAGATCCCGATGCGTTCATCAAGATCGTCAAATCGCTGGAACCTACATTCGGTGGCATCAACCTGGAAGACATTAAGGCGCCGGAGTGTTTCAAGATTGAGACGGAGCTGAAGGCGAAGATGAACATTCCCATCATGCACGACGACCAGCATGGCACGGCCATCATATCGTGTTCCGCCTTGCTCAATGCACTGGAGATCGTAGGCAAAAAAATAGAAGACATTTCGATCGTGGTGAACGGCGCCGGTGCGGCGGCCGTGAGCTGCACCAAGCTCTACATCGCGCTGGGCGCGCGCCCGGAGAACATTATCATGTGCGACAGCAAAGGTGTGCTCAACAGCAAGCGCACCGGGTTGGACGACATTAAGAAACAATTTGTCACCAGCAAGAATATCGACAGTTTGCAAGAGGCCATGAAGGGCGCGGATGTTTTCGTGGGCCTGTCTGTGGCCGACGCCATCACGCCCGACGATCTGAATGCGATGGCCAAAGATCCGATCGTGTTTGCCCTGTCCAACCCCGATCCGGAGATTGCCTACGACCTGGCGATGAAAACGCGTCACGACATCATCATGGCCACGGGCCGTTCCGATCACCCCAACCAGGTGAACAACGTGCTGGGCTTTCCCTATATTTTCCGCGGCGCCCTCGATGTGCGGGCAACCGAAATCAACGAGGCGATGAAGCTGGCCGCTGTAAAAGCCCTGGCCGAGCTGGCCAAAGAGCCGGTGCCCGACATCGTGGTAAAAGCCTATGGCGCCGATAAGATCCGTTTCGGTCGCGACTACCTCATACCCAAACCCCTCGACACACGCCTCATCACAACGGTGTCGCCGGCGGTCGCCAAGGCGGCGATGGACTCGGGCGTGGCAAAAAATCCCATCACGGATTGGGGCGCCTATCACGAGATCTTGCAAAAACGCATTGGCATCGATCAGAAATTGATGTCGCGCGTGATCGACCGCGCCAAGAAACAGCCCAAACGCGTGGTGTTCACAGAGGCCGATCATCATAAGGTGCTGAAGGCGGCACAAATCCTGAAGGATGAGGGTATTGCGTTCCCGATCTTGCTGGGAAATAAAGAGCGGATCATGAAGCTTATGGAAGAGTACAAACTCGACCTGTACGATTGTCCCATTCTCTATCCGCGCCTGGAAGAAGAAACGGTAAAGCGCTATGCGCAGGAGTTCTACAAAAAACGCCAGCGCAAGGGCATGAACTACCAGGATTGCGAACGCCTGATGCGCGAACGCAATTATTTTGCTGCCATGATGGTGGAGCACGGCGATGCGGATGCCCTGGTGAGCGGTCTTACCAAAGATTATCCCAAGACCATTCTCCCCTCCCTGCAGATCATCGGCACGGCCGAGGGAGTGAATCGCGTGGCGGGCATGTACATTGTTCTGGCCAAGCGCGGCACGTTCTTTTTTGCCGACACCACGGTGAACGTCGAGCCCGACGCCCAACAATTGGCCGAGATCATCGAACTGACGGCCCACGGCGTGAAGTTCTTTGACATCGAACCTCGTGTGGCCATGCTGTCGTATTCCAACTTCGGGTCGTCCAAGGGTGACGTGCCCGAGAAAGCAAAGGAGGCCGTGCGGCTGGCCAAGTTGAAGAACCCCGACCTGGTGGTGGAGGGCGACATCCAGGCGAACGTGGCCTTGAACACCACGTTGCAGCAAGAGACTTTCCCGTTCAGCGCGTTGGCGAAAGAGGGGGCGAACACACTCATCTTCCCCAACCTGGCGTCGGGCAACATTGCCTACAAGCTGTTGATGGAGATTGGCGGGGCGGAAACCATCGGACCCATTTTGCTGGGGATGAAAAAACCGGTGCATGTGCTGCAGCTGGGTAGTTCCATTCGCGAGATTGTGAACATGGCGGCGATTGCCGTGGTGGATGCACAGCTTCATGAGCAGAACGGGCATTTGTAATTTTTAGTCGCTCGCCTGAAGGTTCGGGGCGGAGTCTCGCGTTCGCTGAATTCGGGCGAGCCCGCCTTCGCTAAAGCTTCGGCGGGTGAAAAAAGTTTAACGCAAAGATCACGGTAGGTTCTTTGTGGCGTTGTGCTTTTTCGTTTTATCCTACCGTTCTTTCATCCTAAATTAGCGTACAAAAAATGATCGCTTTCCTCAAAGGCAGGCTGGTGCAGCGAGACCCGACCCACGTGATCGTGGACGTTAACGGCGTGGGATATCTGTTGCACATTTCCCTGCAGACGTTTTCCGAAATCAAAGAGCAGGAGCACATCATGCTGCACACGCACCTCAGCATTCGCGAGGACGCGCATGTGTTGTTCGGCTTCAGCAGCGAGACGGAAAAGAAGCTCTTTCAACAACTGGTGTCGGTGAACGGGGTGGGCCCGAGCACGGCCATTGTGATGTTGTCGTATATGAACAGCCAGGAGTTGAAGGCCGCCATTGTGCGCGAGGATGCCGCCGCCCTGCAATCCATCAAGGGGATCGGGGGCAAGACCGCACAACGGGTCATCATCGAATTGAAGGACAAGCTGAAGAAGGAGAGTTGGGACGAAACTCAGCCGTCTATTTCAGTAAGCCCTCACAATACCCTGCGGAAGGAAGCGTTATCTGCTTTGCTTACGCTTGGCCTGCCCAAAGCAGCCGCTGAGAAAAGTGTTGATACCGTCCTGAAAAAATCGGGAAATACCATTACCTTAGAAGATTTAGTTAAGCAGGCCCTAAAAAACGCATAGTACGTTTGACTGTCTCTACACGGAAGAATCAGGTTGCTCTAACGCTTGGCCAGTTGTTTGTAGCATGGCTGAGTATTTTGCTCGTACCCCAGACGGTATCGGGGCAAGTCCGACCTACGCGCCAAAACCCTTCCGACACTACCCAGAGTGACAGTTACAAACCCACTCGGCGACCTACATACCGGGCCACCGACCGTTATGGCGATCCGTTCTCCAACACCACCACGGCCTCGCCCCTCTACCTGAAAGATCCCAACCAGATGAAACTGGACGTGGACATCGACACGGCCCTGAACTATACCATCTATGAAAAGATCGGCGACCTGAACTACCGCCCCACCTCGAGCATGAGCTTCGAGGAGTTCAAACAGTACCAGGACCGCCAGATCCTGAAAAGCTACTGGAAAGGACGTGCCCGCGCCCAGGACGGCGAGAGCGCTGTGAGCGGCCGCAGCCTCATCCCCAAGATCTTTATCAGCCCGGTACTGGACCGCATCTTTGGGGGGAGCTATGTAGAACTGGTGCCCCGCGGATTTGTGACCCTGGATTTCGGGGCCGCCTTCCAACGCCTCAACAACCCCAACATCCCCATCCGCCAGCAGCGCAACGGCGGCTTTGAGTTCGACCAGCAGATCAACATGAGCGTGGTGGGCAAAGTGGGCGAAAAACTGGCCGTGACCGCCAACTTCGACAACAACAACTCCTTCGACTTCCAGAACAACATGAAGGTGGAATACACTGGTTTCAAGGAAGACATTTTGCAAAAGCTAGAGATCGGTAACGTGAGCCTGCCCCTGAACAACACCCTGATCCAGGGTGCGCAAAACCTCTTCGGTATCAAAGCCAAGATGCAGTTCGGCAAACTGGACGTCACTTCCATCGCCACCACACAACGGGGGAAGACCGCGTCCATCAACCTGGGAGGAGGTAACAACGCCGGGCAAGGGCGACCGTTTGAGATCATCGCCTCCAACTACGACGAGAACCGTCACTTTTTCCTGGGCCAGTTTTTCCGCGACAACTATCAAAAATGGATCGGCAACCCACCCCAGATCATTTCCGGGGTGAACATTACACGCGTGGAAGTGTACATCCTGAACCGGAACAACGACACGCAGACCTTGCGCAACGTAATTGGTTTAATGGACCTTGCCGAGCCTACGCGCATTTACAACCGCAATATTGGCGGACGAAATCCCAATGCACCAAACGGCAACACCTCCAACGACCTTTTCGCATCGGTCAAGGGACTAAACCGCGACGCCGACGGAATCAATGCCCTCCTCGAGGGTCTGTATGGTGGTACGCTCGTAAATGGAACCGACTACGAAAAAATCACCGGCGCCCGCAAACTTGCAACCACCGAATATACCTTCCACCAACAGTTGGGCTATGTTACGTTGACGCGCAAACTTCAAAATGACGAAGCGCTCGCCGTCGCGTATGAGTACACCTATAACGGCCGAGCTTACCGTGTAGGTGAGCTCTCCGACGACTATGCGAGCTTGAAAGACAACGAAGTGATCTTTCTGAAACTGCTGCGTCCCCGTAAGATCGCCATCCGCGATGCGAACAAAAATATCATCCCCACCTGGGACCTGATGATGAAGAACATCTACAACCTGAACGTGACCCAACTCACACGCGATGGTTTCCAGCTCCGGGTGATCTACCGCGATGACAAATCCGGTATCGACAACCCACAATTGCAGGAAGGGACGAAAGTACGAACGCGGCAGTTGGTGGAAGTAATGGGTTTGGATAAACTCAACCCCGTGAACGACCCGCAAAAGGATGGGAACTTCGACTATATCGAAGGCATCACCATAAATTCCACAACGGGTCTTATCATCTATCCCTACCTCCATCCTTTCAGTGACGCCTTGCGACAGGCGTTTGCCGGGGATCCCCAGCAGAGTTATCTCATCCAGAAATACGCTTACGATACGCTCTATCACACCACCAAGGCCGATGCCGAATTGTTTGCCACAAAGAACAAGTTCTACATGAAGGGTATGTACAGTGCCGGTTCATCGAAGGAAATATTGATACCAGGCTTTGGTGTGTCGCAGGGGTCGGTGAAGTTGTATGCCGGCGGCATCCCTTTGAATGAAGGAACCGACTTCGTTGTGGACTACACCTTTGGCAAGGTGACCATCCTGAACGAATCGGTTTTAAACTCGGGCAAAAATATTGAAGTGAAGTATGAGCAGTCGGACCCGTTTGCTTTTCAAACCCGAAGCTTGCTGGGAACACGGTTGGACTACCACCTCAGTGAAGATGTGAACCTGGGCGCCACCGCGTTGTATTACAACGAACGGCCGCTCATCAGCCGTAACCAGATCGGCACCGAGCCTGCGCGCAACTTGCAATACGGTCTTGATTTCAACGTCAATAAAAAAAGCCGCATGCTCACCAAGCTGGTGGATGCATTGCCTTTTTTGGAAACCAAAGAGCAATCATCGGTGACCATGACGGGCGAGTTTGCCCAATTGCTTCCCGGCACATCAAACAAAATCAACGGCGAGGGAACGGCCTACATCGACGACTTCGAGAACACGGCCACGCCTTATTCGCTGATGAGCCCGAACGGCTGGAAACTTTCTTCCGTTCCCAAAACGCTGGACTACCGGTTCGATCCCGCCAATGGCCTGGGTAACGATCTTTCCGCGGGATACTTGCGCGCCAAAATTGCCTGGTACACGGTCGACAATCAACTTTATCGGAACGTGGGTCGCTTCAAACCGGACAACATCACCGACAACGATTTGAAGAACCACTATGTGCGCCCTGTGGATCCGAAAGAAATTTTCCCGTTGCGCCAGCTCACGCAGGGTATTTTTTATGAACAGATCTTCGATGTTGCCTACTATCCAAAAGAACGGGGACCCTACAACTACAATCCGCAACAAACGTCGGACGGTTTTCTGAACAGCCCCGAAAAGAACTGGGGCGCCATTACGAACGCCATCCGAACCGAAGTTGATTTCGACAAGGCGAATATTGAGTACGTTGAATTCTGGTTGCTCGACCCGTTCATCAACACACAATACGGTTATATCGACGATGGTATTACTGACACCCCACAACCCAACCGGACCGGTGGTAAAGTAACCTTCCAACTCGGCAGTATTTCCGAAGACGTGATCCGCGATTCCAAGCATGCGTTTGAGAACGGACTTCCTCCCACCGGAAACCTCGACACGGAGGCCACCAAAAATAATTGGGGTTATGTCACTTCGCAGCAATACCTGACCAACGCCTTCAACAACGACCCTAGCACACGGGTGAACCAGGATGTGGGATTGGACGGTTTGCCGACCGACAAGGAAGTGAGCTTCTTTCAAAATTACATCAATCAACTGGGTGGCGCAGCAAAGGACAAATCCATCCAGGATCCGTCAGCAGATAACTTCCACTATTTCTTAGGTTCCGATCTGGATGCCAACAACGCGCAGATCCTGGAACGCTACAAACAGATCAACGGCCAGGATGGAAACTCGCCCGTGATCACGGGTAGCGACGCCGTTACGCCTTCGGGCAGCACGATCCCTGACAACGAAGATATCAACGCCGATAATACGCTGAGCGAACTGGAAGAATATTACGAATACAACCTCGACCTGCGCCCCGGCCAACTTGACATCAACAAAGGGTATATCGTAGACAAGATCAACACCAAAGGCACCAATTCGCCGGAGCAGGTGACGTGGTATTTGTTCCGTATTCCCGTGCGGCAATTCGAGAACAAGGTCGGTGCCATCGATGGTTTTAAGTCCATCAAGTATGCGCGGATGTTGCTCACGGGGTTCAAGGATCCAGTGGTGTTGCGTTTTGCAAACTTCCGCATGGTGGGTAGCCGCTGGAGAAGATACACCGACAATTTGCTCGAAAGCGACCTGGTGAAAGATCCCGAACTCGATCCGAATAACTTTACTGTGAACGTGGTGAACCTGGAAGAAAACGCCGCGCCTTCCGAAAATAAATCCGGTTATGTGATCCCTCCTGGCGTGGTGCGCGACCGCGACAACACATCGGCGGTGCCTCGCCAGTTGAACGAGCAGTCGGTGCAGGTGTGTGTCGACAATCTCAATGATGGCGATTCACGGGCGATCTATAAGACGGGCGCGGTGGATTTGTTCAACTATGGCCGTATCAAAATGTATTTCCACGCCAACAGCGATGCCAATGACGGTGACCTGCAAGGGTTCCTGCGGTTGGGTACGGACTTCGATCAAAACTATTATGAAGTAGCGATACCGTTGAAGATCACGCGCCCCACCAACTCCACCGATCCCGAAGTGGTCTGGCCCGATGAGAATACTATCGACATGGCCTTGGATGATCTTTATGCGCTGAAAGCCGCCCGAGACCGCGAAGCTTTTCCGTTAACGGAGTTGTATCCGCGCGATGGCCCCAAACTGGTGGAGGACCGCCATCTGATCCGGATCTTCGGACGCCCCGACCTGAGCAGTGTGCAGGTGATGATGATCGGGATCCGCAACCCAAAGACGGCCGACAAAAAAACGATATCGGCCTGTATCTGGGCGAACGAACTTCGCGTGACCGATTTTAACCGAACGCCAGGCTGGGCGGTGAACTCTACCATCAGCGCCAAGCTGGCTGACTTTGCCACGGTGACCGGTGCGTTCCGTCACACCACTTTTGGTTTTGGACCCGTGAGTTCCAAGATCTTCGAGCGGACGCGCGACGAAACCACAGCCTACGACATCTCGGCCAACGTGAATGTGGATAAACTGCTGCCCGGCAACACCGGCATCAAGATCCCTATGTTCATGAGTTATCAGAACACGACGATCAATCCGCAATACGACCCCGCCAACCCGGACATGAAATTGAGCGCAGCCTTGCAGTCGTTCAATACCGACCAGGAACGGCACGACTATCTCAAGATCATTCGCGACCAGGAAACGCGACGAAGTTTGAACTTTATCAACGTCCGAAAGGTGAAGACCCGGGCGGATGCACCGGTACGGCTATGGGACATCGAGAACTTTGCCTTCAGCTATGCCTACAGTGAGGCAAACCGGTCAAACTTCACCACCCAACAAGCCCTGCAAAAAGAATATAAGGGTTCGATCGCCTACACCTTTTCGCCAAAAGCTACCGGCATCGAACCGTTCAAGGATTCGAAGGGGTTGAGTTCGCCCTGGTTGAAGGTGATCAAGGATTTCAACTTCAGTCTCATGCCGTCCAGCATCAGTATCCGGGCGGATCTTGACCGGTCGTTCCAGAAGAATGTGTACCGGAACTCCGGTTTTATTTCCGATCCGAACTATGTGAAGTTCTTCACCTTCAACCGATCATACGCCGTACACTGGAATTTTTCCAAGAACCTGTCGTTCGACTATAACTCCCGCATGAACGCCATCATCGACGAGCCCGATGGCGAAGGGGATTCGGTGTCGACCGAAATAAAAAAGAATTTGAAAAAATTTGGTCGTGCCAAGCTTTTCGATCAGAGCATGACCCTGAACTATACGGTACCCCTCGACAAAATTCCCGCCACGGACTGGCTGGGGGCCGACTATCGCTACCAGGTGAACTACAACTGGCGCGCCGGGCCACGCGACACGCCTGACACCCCGGGCAATCCTCCCATTGTGAATGGACTGCCTGACGACTTAAATTTTAAAAACACTATCCAGAATTTGCGTGAACAGAACTATACTGGTCGAATAGACATGATCAAGCTGTATAACAAAGTGAAGTTCCTCAAGGAACTCAATGCAGCGCCAAAGGTGAGCACCCGGCCCACCAACCCAAAACTCCCACCAAAGCCGACGAAGGCTGACAGCGTTAAAGAAAAATCCATGCCGGGCCTGGCAAAAGGAATCCTGCGCCTGCTCATGTCGCTTCGTTCTATCAACGGTACGTACACCCTTTCGGAAGGAACGATCCTACCTGGGTTCGTCCGCGATCCTAAATTATTCGGGATGGACGACACCTGGGATGCACCGGGGTGGGGTTTCATTTTTGGTAGCCAGGATCCCAACATCCGCTATAAAGCCGCATCCAAGGGTTGGCTCACCACCAACACGAGCCTCACCATGCCCTTCACGCAACAGCGAAACCAGACCATAAACCTGCGGGCAAACATAGAGCCTTCGCCCGACCTGAAGGTACAGGTCGATTTCAGGAAAGAGACCACCAACTCGTATCAATCCATTTTCCGCGCCTCCGAAGAGGGAAACATCAATAGTTTTAGCGATCTCAGTCCGAGTCGCAGCGGTTCCTATCGCATTTCGTTCAACACCATTCGCACGGCGTTCAATCGAAGCAACGGTGAAGTCACGTCGGCCGTGTTCCAAAAGTTTGAGGAGAACCTGGTCACCATTCAGCAACGCTTCAGTTTGCGCGGCGCGGCGAACACCGAATACGACACCACCATGCAGGACGTGGTGATCCCGGCTTTTCTGGCAGCGTATTCAGGAAAAGATGCAAAGGCCGTAAGCTTGTCGCCTTTCCCCAAGATACCGATGCCAAACTGGCGCGTCGACTATACAGGGCTTAATAAAATAGAGTTTTTTAAAAATGCGTTTCAATCCATCACCATTTCTCATGCGTATCAATCGACGTATTCGGTGATGAATTACTCCAACTCGTTGGACTCCCTGGCGAATACGGGAGGGAACCAAGCCTACCTGGCCATCGACCGGCCGATCGAAGATTACAACCGAACTTATTTCGGGCAGCCCAATGCCGAGGGAAAATATGTTCCCCTGTATGTGATCAGCCAAGTCTTGCTCTCCGAACAATTTGCGCCACTCATCGGCGTGAACGTGCGAACAAAAAGCCGGGTGACGGCCAACTTCCAATACAAAACCAAACGCGACGTCTCGCTCACCATCTCCAACGCGCAGATCACCGAGATGCTGAGCAAGGACATTTCGCTGGAAATCGGCTTTACAAAAAACAACATGAAGCTGCCGTTCAAATCCGAAGGCAGGCTCATCGTGTTGAAGAACGACGTGACCTTCCGCCTGAACACCACCGTGTCGGATCAGCGGACCATTCAACGGAAGGTGAACGAGTTGAATATGATCACCAACGGCAGTGTCAACATCCAGTTGCGGCCTAACATCAGCTATGTGGTGAACCAGAAACTCAATATCCAGGCCTACTTCGAGCGGACCATCAACGACCCGAAGGTTTCGAACTCCTACCGGCGGGCCACCACGCGGTTCGGGGTGCAGGTGCGGTTCAGCCTGGCGCAATAGATTTCGGCCCTTTCCGGCGGTTTTTCCTGCTTTAATTGTCCATCCCAGGCCTGTTTTCCCTACTTTATCCATTTCCCAATCTTCCGATTTTCACCTATTTTTGGGCCACTGAAAATCTCCTTAACCACTTAAAAATTTCCCCTGAACATGAATATCCCGGATTCACTGAAGTACACCAAAGACCACGAATGGGTTAAGATCGAAGGCAACACGGCCACGGTAGGCATCACCGATTTCGCACAAGGCGAGTTGGGTGACATTGTGTATGTCGACATTACTTCCGTGGGCCAGGAAATTGCCGCACACGAAATTTTCGGAACGGTAGAGGCCGTAAAGACGGTTTCCGACCTGTATATGCCCGTTGGCGGCAAAGTGCTGGAACTGAATGCCATTTTGGACGGCAGCCCCGAAAAAGTGAACGAAGACCCCTATGGCGATGGCTGGATGATCAAAATCCAGATCAACGGAAGCACGAACGATCTGCTTTCGGCTGCTCAATACAAGGAACTTATCGGCAAGTAGGGCGCGTTTGGATACAGTGAAACCGCTGTATTCACCGGTCCTTTCTTCAAACGTGAACATTCTGTCATGATCGAGCTGCCTGTTATATCCCCAGAACAAACCCGCAAACGCAAACCGGATTGGCTGCGCGTGAAACTGCCGGTAGGACCGGACTATGCCCGGGTGCGCAAGTTGGTGGACAACTATAAACTGCACACCATCTGCGAAAGCGGCAATTGCCCTAACATGGGCGAATGCTGGGGGGCCGGCACGGCTACGTTTATGATCCTGGGCAACGTGTGTACCCGCAGCTGCACCTTTTGCGCTGTGGCCACCGGAAGACCCACCGAATATGACGCCGACGAACCCAAGCGCGTGGCCGAGGCCATCAAGCTGATGCAGGTGAAACACGCCGTGATCACATCCGTGAACCGCGACGAATTGAAAGATCGCGGCGCCGAGATCTGGTATCAAACCGTTGTTGAAACCAAGAAAATAAGCCCCGAAACCACCATTGAAACGCTCATCCCCGACACAAAAGGAAACTGGGATGCCCTGTACCGCATGATTGAAGGCGGCCAGGAAGTGGTGTCGCACAATATGGAAACCGTTGGGCGGCTCTACCGCATGGTGCGTCCCCAAGCTAAATACGAGCGCAGCCTCGAACAGATCAAGCGCATCCGCGAAGCCGGCATGCGCACCAAGTCGGGCATTATGCTGGGCGTGGGCGAAACAAAAGAGGAAGTGTTCAAGGCCATGGACGACCTGGTGGAAAACGGCCTGCTCATCCTAACCCTGGGCCAATACCTGCAGCCCACCAAAATGCACCTCGAGGTGGCCGAATTCATCCACCCCGAAACGTTCGACATGTATAAGGAAGAGGGACTGAAACGCGGCCTCCGCTATGTGGAGTCCGGTCCGCTGGTGCGATCTTCATATCACGCCGAGCGCCATGTGAACGTGCCCCTTTCATAGGGCTATTGTTCCCGTTAACGATTTTTCTTTGTGTTTTTGAATGGTCCGTTGTGAAAGCCACTCCCGGTTTTCACTTTTTCTTTTTACTTTTGCGAAACCCCATCGCAACCCTGTGCTTCGAAAATTCTTCCCACGCGACAAGAATTATATCCTGGAAGAGGCACAACTTTCCCTGGAAACCACTTTGCTGCACTACCTGGTTGACTTCGTGAAGGTGGAGTACCTGATGCGTTGCAACCCGCTGGGCCTGGCGGACGATACGTCCAAAAAGATCCAGTCACATCACGCCACCCAATTCGAACACCTGCACGAGTTCTACCTGAACCTGGCCGGCCTGTTCCGCTTCAAATATTACAGCGACAATCAACTGGAGTTCCTTTTCGATGGCCGTGACGACTCGCGGAAATACCAGGAAGAATGGAGCGTCATGTTCAAGCGCTGGATCAAAGAGTTTTGCAAGCACGAAAATTTCACCCGCGCCGTGCTGGAGCTCACCGTGTTCTATCCCGATGACTATACGCCGCAAATGGCCGGCATGCGCCTCAGCGCATTCATCACGAAATTCTTTGAAGTGAAGATCGACCCCCAGAAAGGGATCATCAAAAAGAGCGTCGCTTAAATTCCTGTAAACAGTGTTACCTGGTCCAGGGGTTTGGGCACCATCACATTCCATTGCAATGTGTCGCGAATGGCTTGGGCGTATTTTTCCTGGGCCTCACCTTCGCCGTGCACACAAAACGTGAGCTTTGGTTTTTCCGTGAAGCCCCCCATCCATTGAAACAGTTCGCGACGGTCGGCGTGACCCGACATCGACGCAATTTGTTCGACTTTGCAATGGACCGGCACATCCTCGCCAAAAATGCGTATAGACGGCGCGTGGTCCTGCAGGTTGCGGCCGCGCGTTCCTTCAGCCTGGTATCCGGCAATGAGAAAGGTATCCTGCGGATTTCTTAACCGGTTGAACATGTGGTGCAGGATGCGACCTCCTGTCATCATGCCGCTGGAGGCGATGATGATGGCGTTGGTCTTCAGGTGGTTTAGCGATTTGGAATGTTCGGGCGATTTCACAAACACCAGCATGTTGGTTTCCATAGCATGCGCCAGTTCCTCCCGCGCAGATTCGAAGGTGTGGTAATTTGGATACTTATAAAATAGATAGGTCGTTGAAATCGCCATGGGGCTGTCGATGTAGACGGGTACATCGGGAATTTTATCTTCCTTCATCAGCTTCCTGAAATAATAGAGCAGGCTTTGGGTGCGGCCCACGGCAAATGCCGGGATCACCAGCACACCTCCGCGACGGAAGGCGTCGTTCACCACGCGGGTCAATTCATGTTCCGGGTCGTTGTAGGGATTGTCCTTCGTACCATAGGTGGACTCGATAAAAAGTACGTCAGCCTGAGTGATGGTTTCGGGTGGGTGAAGCATGGCCTGCTGGTAGCGGCCGAGATCGCCGGAGAAGACGATCTTTTTGGTTTGCGTGTCGCCCTGGATAAAAACTTCCGTGATGGCCGAACCCAATAAATGGCCGGCGTCGTGGTATACTATTTCTACGCGGTCGTGGACTCTGAATTTGGTTTTATAGTCGAACGTTTTGAAAAGCGGAAACACATTGCGTGCATCGTGTTCGTCATAGAGGCCGCTCGGTTCGGCGTGTTTGGAGTAGCCTTTCTTCCGGGCGTATTGCGCTTCTTCATGTTGCAGCTTGGCAGAATCCAGCAACATGATTTGCATGAGGTCGGCTGTGGGCGGCGTGCAATAGATGGGGCCGTTGTAGCCGTCCTTCACCAATTTTGGAAGGTAGCCCGTGTGATCAATGTGAGCATGGCTGATCACGACGGCATGGATCTTTTTCGGGTCGACCGGAAATTTATCCCAGTTGCGCAGACGCAATTCTTTCAAGCCTTGAAACAATCCGCAGTCCAACAAAATGTAGGTTCCTCCAATGTCGATGAGGTGGCGTGAGCCGGTAACGCTTTTGGCCGCGCCTAAGAATTGTGCCTTTACATCCATGTACGAAAGATAGAGGAAAATAATTTTCCCATTACCGCCGTTGCTTGAAATCCGGAAAGTTCTGGAGCGGTCCTTCCGTAGACGTTACATCGGAAACGCGGGCATGGGGTGGTCCCTGGCGGCACCAATCCAACAGCGATTGAAGCGCACTGTCGTCACCTTCGGCTTCAATGTATACACTTCCGTCGGGTTCATTTTGGACAAATCCCTTCAACCCCAGCGCCCTGGCTTTTTCGACGGTGGAAGCCCGGTAGAAAACGCCTTGCACTTTGCCGGTGACCTGGATGGCGAGGTGTTTCATTTTCTGTTCTGTTTATAATACCGTTTGTCTAAAATACAAAAGAACCTGGATGCTTCTCGCAGCACCCAGGTTCCTTTTTTATTCCATTCAAAAAATCTGTTATTAGAAAATATAGTCCGTGCTCAAAAACGCCGACTCGTGGTTCCGGATGATGTTGCTGATCATTTGCTTATTCTCATCGGTCGTCTTCGTGGCCACGATCGTGCGGATGGAAAATACGCGCAGTGCGTCTGAAACGGAGAGGGTTCCTTCGGCAGAATCTTTTCTACCGTTGAAGGGGAATGTATCTGGTCCGCGTTGGCTTTGTGTGTTGAGGTTGATGCGCCCTACCTGGTTGACAAAAGCATCCATCAGGCTGGCCACGCGTTTTGAGTCTTTGCCAAAAATGCTGATCTGCTGACCGAAGTTGGAGTTCACCACGTAGTCGATCACCTCGCTGTCGTTCTCAAAAGGAACGATGGGGATGACGGGGCCGAATTGTTCCTCGGTGTACAGTTTCATTTTGTCATTGACGGGATAGACCACGGCGGGGTAATAGAAGGAATGCGAATATTCTCCGCCGCCATCATTCACAATCTTTGCGCCGTGTTGTTTTGCATCCTCCACGAGGTTCCGCAGGTAGTCTACCTTGCCGGGCTCTGGAAGGGGCGTGAGTGAAACGCCAGGGTCCCAGGGCATGCCGGGTTTGAGCGCTGCAACGGCTTTGTTGAATTTTGCGATGAAGGTGTCGGCGATGCTCTTGTGCACGAACAATACTTTCAATGCCGTGCAACGCTGGCCGTTGAACGACAGCGAACCGGTAATGGATTCGCTCACCGCGTTGTCGATGTCGGCATCCGGAAGCACGATGGCTGGATTCTTGGCATCCAATCCTAACACGGCTTTGAGACGATGCGATTTAGGGTGAAGCTTTTTCAATTCGTTGGCGCCTTTGTTTGTTCCGATGAAGGCGAACACATCGATGAGGCCCGTCTCCATGAGCGCTCCAACGGTTTCGCGACCTCTTCCATAAATGATGTTGATCACCCCGGGAGGGAAGCTGGTGCGGAATGCTTCCAGCAGCGGACGGATCAACAGCACTCCAAACTTCGCGGGTTTGAACACCACGGTGTTGCCCATGATAAGCGCCGGGATGAGCGTGGAGAACGTTTCGTTCAACGGATAGTTGTAAGGACCCATACACAATGCTACACCATAAGGCACGCGGCGGATCTGCGCCATGAAGCCTTGATCTTCCACGAGCTTGGCAGAATTGCGATCGATCTCTTTGTACACCTTGATGGTATCGACAATGTAGTCGCACGTGCGATCAAATTCTTTTTCAGAATCTTTCAAGGTCTTGCCGATCTCCCACATGAGCAGCTTCACCACCTCGGCGCGTTTCAGGCGCATGGCGGCGAGAAATTTCTCTACGTGTTCGATGCGGGCGGTAACGCTCAGGGTAGGCCACACCCCGTGGCCGAGGTCATAGGCTTTTACGGCGCCGTCTAATGCTTCGAGCGCTTCTTTCGAGGTGAGCAGCGGTGTGCTACCGATGTTCTTGGGAACAATTTCATTTCCTTGTTTCACATAGACGGGGCTCAGGATGGGGTTGAGACTTCCCGGCCACGTTTTCAATTCACCGTTGATGAGGTACTCCCGTTGATCGATGGGTTGCGAGATCCGGTAGGCTTCGGGAATGTCGGCCTCCGAAGGGAAAACATTTGTTAAGCGTTCGCTCATTTTATTTGATTTGGGTTGGTTGTTTGCAACATAGAGATGCCGGACGATGTGCCGATGCGGGTCGCGCCGGCATCTATCATAGCCAACGCCTGCTCGCGTGTTTTAATTCCGCCCGATGCTTTTATGCCAACGTGTGCTGGCAAACTTTTTTTCATGATCGCGATCTGCTCGATGGTTGCTCCCCGCGGAGCAAATCCTGTCGAGGTCTTAACGTAGTCGGCACCTGCATCGGCACAGAGTTTACAGGCCTGCTCCAGCTCTTCATCAGAAAGATACGCCGTCTCGACAATCACTTTCAACAGCCGCTCACTGGCGTGGACCAGGTGGCTGCATTTGGCGATCTCGATCTTTGTCCAGGGAAGTCCGGTCTTGAAGGCGCTGATGTTCCAGACGACGTCGATCTCGTTGGCGCCGTTATCGATTGCGCGGCGCACGTCGTCGACTTTGGTCTCGGTCATGGTGTAGCCAAAGGGAAATCCGGCCACGGTGACGAGGGTGATCTTGGCCGTGCCGATCTCACGACTGGCGCGCTTCACCCAAAACGGCGGCACGCATATTCCCAAAAAGCCATACTGCTTGGCATCGTCCACCAGTTGGTCGATGTCGCGGATGGTCAGCGTGGGACTGAGGTTGGTATGCTCGATGTAGCCGGCGAGATTCATCGGTACAAGATACAGAAAAGTGCACACGCACACCGTTATCTGTCACGATGCAAAAAAGGGATCGGGAATTAGTGGCGGATGCCGCACTCCTTGCAATACTTCAACTTGCCCGCCTTGTGTTTCTTGGGTGGACGTTTGTGTCCGAAATACATGGGGTTGGAGTATTGGGGCTTGGCCATTTCGCGTTCGGCTTTGCCGCGTTCTTTGGCCACCGCCATCATGCGGTCGTAGTAGTCTTGCTGACTGTCGTAGGTGGGCCCTTTGGATTTGGATTTTTTCTTCTTGGGCTCGCGGAACGTCGATTCGGCGCCCTGGTAAGGACTCAACGAATTGGGATCGACGGTCGATTGCTCGGTCGCGTCCTTGTCGCGCTTTTTCTTTTTGGGCTTTTGGGCGTAGGTGCCAAAGCCGATCAGGAAAAACAATATAATAAGGAGTGCTCGCATAAGCGTAAGATCAAATATATTAACTATCCGGCGCTATTAAAATTGTTTTGGCCGGGTTCAATCGGCTGGAATTGTCGCCCAACCTAAACCAGGCGTTGTCGAAATGAAACTGCCCCCGACAGCTCAGGGGCAGTTCAACTAAACCCTAAAAACTTAACTAACCTAACTTCTAAACTTTAACTAAACTTTACTTTCTAAACTTTAACTGCTCTTGGGCTGTAGCATGGTCTGCTGGCGGCGGAAAGTCCACGGGGGCGTGGGATTTTCCTGTTTCCAGAGGCCTTTGCCCTTTTGCTGCGCCAGGGTGCGATACGACTCCAGGTCGGGCAGCGGGTTCCTTTCGGCGGTCCAGGCATAGCCTTGCTTGAGCAGTTCTACGCGGGGATCCTCTTTTCCATTCACCAGCACTTCGGCAAAATAGTTGCCCAGGCGATCACGGCCGGTAAACTTTACCACAACCGTTTTCTTCAATACGATCTTTTCCAGGGCGGATTTGGCTTTGTCGCCATATTCCTGTTCCAGTTCGGGGCTGTCGATGCCGGCCAGCATCACTTTGTGCGTTTCGTTGTCTTCACCAACAATGCTCAGGGTGTTGCCGTCGATCACCTCCACCACTTTCCCTTTCACTTCCTCTTCGGCCAGGGCGACTCCCCAGAACATAAACGCCACGATCGTCGCTCCTACCAGCCTTCTACTGTACGTGGCCTCGCTGCGTTTTTGTTGTTCAAAATTGTGCTTTAAAATCATGTTGTGTGGCGCGGTTCGCGGAGGGGTCTGTCGCGTGTAAGATTTTCTTACAACTCCCCAGCCGTGCGCGCGAGGGATAATGCAAATTCTTTACCAAAAGCTAAAGAGTGGTTTTTTGCCCTAAAAACGAAAGCAGCGCCGGTTTTCAGCGCTGCTTTTGTTTCAATACGGGATGCGTTTGCTATCAGAATGAGATCACTTACAGTATTGGTCGATCTGGAATCGCGATTTCGCATCGCCAAATTCCACGGCTTTGCGCCAGTCGAAGCACGCCTTGGTCTTGTCTTTCATCTGATAATAAAAATTGCCGCGCTGTTTATAGTACATGGCATTCTTGGGCTCGATGCGGATGGCCTCGTCCATGTCGGAGATGCCTGCCCCATAGTCGTCCAGTTGCGACTTGCAGGTGGCGCGATTGTAGTAAGCCAGGCCATCGCTGGGATTGAACTGGATCGCCTTGTTGTAGTCCAGCATGGCGCCTTCGTAGTCTTCCAGTCCCTCCTTTACTAACCCCCGGTTAAAGTGCGCGTCCGCATTCTTGGGGTCCAGGTCGATGGCCTTGTTCAGCTCGGTCACGGCCGACTTGGTGTCTTCCAGCCCGATGTAGGCGCGACCTTTGTTGAGATAGAGCTGCACGGTATTTTCACCTGCCTTTTGTGCATCGTTAAAGTCACTTATGGCAGCTTGGAACTCATCTTCCTCCAACTGCATCAGGCCGCGTTTGTAAAACACTTCCTTGTCTTTCACACCGGCTGCGATCAGCTTGTCATAATATTCCCGCGCGGGAGGAAATTTTTGCAGGTTGTAAAAGGTATTTCCCAACAGCCGGTATAGTTCCGGATCGGGTTTCTCGGTGAGCTTCTCTACCTCGCGGAGATCTTTCACAGCCTCTTCGTATTTCTTCGTGTTGTAGTAGGCAAGCCCGCGGTTTTCGAAGGCCTTCACATAGTCCGGCTTTTTATCAATGGCCGTGGTGAAGTCGGCAATGGCCGACGGATAATTTTCCAGTTTGAAATAGGCCTTGCCACGGTTGTTGAACAGCACGGGATCTTTCAATCCCAACGTAACGGCTTTCGAATAATCTTCTACTGCCCCAGGCAAATTGTTCACACTAAACTTCGCATCGCCGCGGTGATAAAATGCCGACGACAACGTGGCGTCCTTGACGATGGCTTCATCATAGTCTTTGATGGCTTCGTCAAAATTCTTGCTGTCGTAGCGGCAATAGCCGCGCATGTCGTAGGCAGTGGCTTCTTTTGTTCCACCGGTGATCGCCTTGTCCAGATCCGCGAAAGCGCCTTTGTAGTCCTTGAGGTTGTAGCGCGCAGCTCCGCGTTTGAAGTACAGGTCGTTGTCTGTTATGCCCTTCTCTATCGCCTTTGTGAAATCGGCCACGGACTTTTCATACTCCTTCAATTCGAACAAGGAATAACCCCGGGCGGCAAAAACAAAATTCTCCTTGCTTGCCCCTTCTATGGCCTTGGTGAGGTCGGGCACGGCGCCCTGGTAATCTTTTGTGTAATATTTCGATATCCCCAACACGGCAAACTCTTCCGCACCCGCTTCTCCACGCGAAGCCAAAACGGCGAGGTCGCCGATAACACCGGCATAGTCTTTCAACTGATAGCGGGCAGCGGCGCGGTTTTTCAAGGCTTGTGTATAATCTTTTTTGATGCCCAGCGCGCGATCGAAGTCGGCGATGGATTCCTTGGGCATGTTCGCATTCAATTTGGCCTTCCCCCGGTTGTTAAAGACCACTTCGTCGCTGGCGCCCAGCGTGATGGCCTGGTCGTAGGCCTCGATAGCGCCTTTGAAATTATTTTGTTTGAAGCGGAGATTACCCATTTGATAATACAGCTCTTTATTCTTGCTGCCCATGGTCATCGCTTTTTCCATCACGGGCAATGCCTCTTTATCTTTTTGCACGACCATGTAGGAAAGGGCCAGCGCTTCATAGGCAGGCAGATCGGCTTTATTCTTCAGGGTTGCTTTTTCCAGGTCGGTTATGGCAGTGGTGTATTCTTTTTGTTGATACAATGCCTTGCCCCGTTTCAAATAAATATCATCCTCTTTTTCGCCAGCGAGTTCGGCGGCGTTCAGGGCTTCCGTTGCACCTTTGTAGTTTGCAGCATCAAAGCGCAGGTAGCCGGCGTAGAGCGACACTTTACTGTCTTTCACACCTGCCGCTAAGGCTTTGTCGAGGTAGGTTTGGGCAAGGTCTTTTTTGGCGAGGGAATAGTTGGCGATGCCGAGCATCTTCAACACATCGGCCGATTCGCCTTCGGTGGTCTTTGCTTTTTCCAGGTCGGTCGCTGCGCCGGCATAATCCTTTAGTGCAAATTTGGCTGTGCCGCGGTTGAGGAATGCCTTGCCATAGCTGGCGTTGGCCTGGATCGCTTTGTCGAAATCGGCTACGGCGCCGGGCAGGTCGTTCAGGTTCATTTTCGCTTTGCCCCGGTTGTTGAACAACACGGCATCAGTGGCGCCGGCTTTCACCGCATTGTCGTAGTATTTGATGGCATTCGCGAAATCGCTTTTCAAAAATTTCAGATCGCCGAGGTTCTTGAAGGCTTCCACATCGGATGCACCGAGGGTAACTGCTTTCTCCAAATCCTTCAAGGCGTTCTCATTGTCTTTTTGGATGAACTCTGCATTGCCTTTGTACAGGAACGCTTCTTTCGACGCCACGCCCGCCGTGATGGCTTTGTTCAGGCTTTCAATGGCGGGAGCATATTCTTTGTTTTTATATTGGCATGAACCCAATGCATAAAAAACGTCCTTGTCGTTCACGCCCATCGACACGGCGGCCGACAAACTTTTTGCGGCCTCGGTGCAGTTGCCCAGGGCGGTGTGGCTCAATCCCAGCATTCGGAACACATCCTTATCCTTCACTCCTTTTTGAGCAACCTTGTCCAACGCCTCGGCCGTGCCTTTGTCGTCTTTCAACATGAATTTGGCGGTGCCCACTTTTTGATAGAACTCCACATCGGCGCGGCCGCTGGCCATCAGTTTCTCGAAGTCGGCCACGCTGCCCTTCCAGTCCTGGAGTTTGTAGCGGGTCTCGGCGCGGTTTTCAATGGCCTTGTCGTAGCCGGATTTCAGTTCCAGTGCTTTATCGAAATCGGGAAGCGCTCCCTTGAAATCGCCGAGGTTGAATTTTGCTTTGCCGCGGTTGTTGTACAGCGTGGCATCGGCTTTGCCGGAGGCGATGGCCTTGTCGTAGTAGGTGACGGCTTCGCGATAATTCTCCATGCGAAACTTGGCGTTGCCCAGGTTGGCAAACGTTTCATAGCCGGTGGCGCCCATGGTCACGGCCTTGTCCAGGTCGGTGGCTGCGCCCTGGTAGTCGTCGAGTTGATACTTGGCGTTGCCGCGGTATTCGAAAAGTTCGGCGGAGTTGATGCGGGCCTTCAGGGCTTCGTCCAGGTCGGCCTTGGCTTTGTCGTATTGTTTCAAGCTGTAGTAGGCCACGCCGCGTTTCACATACACTTGCTTGTCGCCAAAACCGGAGTTGATCAATTGGGTAAATTGCAGGGCGGCATCGTCGAAGTTGCCGGCCTTTAATTTTTTCTGCCCGGCTTCCCATTGCACCTGCATCAGGGAGTCTGCCTTTTGTGCCCATGCGGTGGAAACCAGGAACAGCAGGCCTACGGCTAAAAGTTTTTCTCTCATGTTTGTTTCGGAAAAAATGACGCGAAACAAAGTTATTAAATCCCGTCATGATTCAAGGCCCTGGAAAAACGGCTTCATGTAAGGTGCGCCCTGAAAAAAGAAAAATCCTTCCCGTGGTGGGGAAGGATTGGAGAGGGTCTTTCCAACCTATAGATCAGTGCATGAAAAAGGCGACGGTCGCATCCAAAAAAAGGATCAAAAGCAAGTCCTGAGCCCTTTCGTAATAGGAATGGATGGGTAGTAAGGTTTTCATAGATCAGGATGGCCTGTCGCCTACTTACGAAGCAGACCGGCCGGCCGGATCTATGGATTTTAAACTTTTTTGGGGAAATTTTTTGGCTAGACCTTCACCACGTTGCCCATCACCTGCATGGTTTCCAGGGTTGGGGTGGGCTTTCCGCCGCGGGGTTCGATGGTCACGGCAAAAGCCGCCGCCCCGGAGGCGATGTCTTTCATTTTGAGGAGTCCGGCCACGTCGCCGTCGAACACTCCGGCGTCTACCGGCTTGCCGTCGATGATGGCCCACAGTTGATATTGATTGTCTTTCGACAATTGTTTCAGGCTTTGGATGCTGAGGTATACTTCTTTGGAGGATTCGTTCCAATACACATAGGCCATGGACTGTGGCGCGTTGGGCGTGCCCATCATCATCACCCGTTTGAAGGCGGGGTTGTTCACCACATTCTTCAAATCGTTCTCCATTTTGTCGAGGTGCTGGTTCACCCGGTTGTAGTCTTGCGCCATGCGCTGGTTTTGGGCGGTCAGTTCGGTGAGGCTGGTTTCGGATGCGCGCCATTTGTTCCAGTAATAATAGGCCTGGAGGGAAGCGATCAACGCAATCGTGACGGAGGCCGCCGCGGCATATTTCCAGAGGCGGATGCTGGACGATGGCATCGCCACGACCTTGGCTTCTGTTGAAGAGGCCTTGTCGATCAGGGCAAACAGGTTCGTCTTGATAGATGCTTTCGGCGTCACGGCCGCATCCATCAAAAGTCTTTCCTGGGTTTCTTCCACGCGGGCGAGTTCTTCCCGGAGCTCGGGATATTGCGCAAGGTTTTTCTCCACCTCTTCGCGTTCCCGTTCAGAAAGTTCTCCCAGCGCGTAGGCCTCCAGGATACCGGTCGCTATGTAGTCGTGTATGTTCACGTGACTCCCAATGTTGTTCTCAGTTGTTTCATCGCCAAACGCAGGCGTGTTTTTATCGTTCCCAGGGGAATATTATGTTCATCAGCCAGTTCTGACTGCGTATAGCCCTTAAAATAAAGGTGTTCCACTACGAAACGTTGTTCTTCCGGAAGGTTTTTCAGGATGTCCTTTACACCAATGTCGTCGATGCCCTGCTCCAGGTATTCTGAGCGATCAATCCTATTTACGACATTGTCGATACCGGTGGTTTTCTTTTCCTTACTTATTTCGCGTGACCGCGTTTTGTCGATGGCCTGGTTGCGGGCCACGTTCAGGATCCAGGTGAAAAGCTTGCCCTTGGTGCTGTCGTAACTCTCGAATTTGTCCCAGATCTTCAGAAAAACGTCTTGCAACACTTCATCCGCAATGTCTTCTTTCCTGACAATGCGGAGAATGGCACCATACAACGCCCCGGAATAGTGGTCGTAGAGATATTCCAGCGCCAGGCGGTCCTTCCCCCGCAACCGGCTCACAAGTTCTGACTCTTCGATATGTTGACGCGCAGGACTGATGGTATTTAAGAGGGTATTTTAGGAAAGTAAATTAAATAGAACCGAATAAGCAAGATTGGGATGGACGGTCTACGCCGCCAAACCCTTAACGTTCTCTTTGCACTGCTGCACTTTCTTTGCTTTAGGAAGCGCGGCCCCGCCCGCTGAAGCTTTAGCCAAAGCGGCTTTGCCCGCCGAAGCTTTAGCCAAAGCGGGCGGGCTTTGCCCGCCGAAGCTTTAGCGAAGGCGGGGAATTCAAACTATTTCCGCACGATCAACAAAAGATCCAAAGCCTCCGAAGCATCATTCACAACAACATAATCGGAGTGATGAATGTTTGTCACCAATGTATTGTCAGTGGATTGTAATTTATTCCGGTTCCAGCGATTCAAGATCTCATAAGGAATGCGCAAGAGCGATGCCGGCAACCTGTATTGCAAATTAAAAATATCGAACCACGTGATGCGCTCTACGGATTTCTTGTTCTCGGCATAATACGTCATCACCTTGTCATTCCCCGTGATGCCTCTCATCTCCACCGATGAAAAGATCTTCGCCGCCAGGGCTTTCAATTCCTGCGGCAAGTACTCGCGGATGTGCCAGGGATTTCGCGACAGCGACATCTTCCGGTTTGGGGTGGTCACCAGCGCCGTGCCCCCGGGTTTGAGCACGCGGTGTATTTCTTTCAGGAAAAGAAAATCGTCTTCAATATGCTCGATCACCTGGAAACTAAAGATGCGGTCGTATGCGTTATCCTGCAGGCCGTTCAGCGGCGGGATGTTCATGCTGATGAATTTTCCGGAAGGATGCTTCTGCTGCAGTTGGTCGATGAGGGGTTTGATCTTGTCTACGGCCGTGAAGGTCCTGGCCTTTTCGATCAACGTGCCCACGCCCCGGCCTTCGCCGCAACCTACTTCCAGCACATCGCCCTCAACATAGTCCTGCGCCACAACATAGGCCTTGAAAAGACGTTGATGGATGGGATTGTCGGAGACGATCTCTTCGCTGGTGATTTCCGTTGTATATACTTTGGCCATATTGGCGGCAAAAATAAGGATTTGAGCTTGCCGGATCGCCGGTTTGGCACAATTTTAAAGCATGACCCCGCGTATGCAACGGATTTTATCGTTTAACACTCAAAAAGCCTTACTTCCTTCACCTTCACGCTCGTACTTTTACAAAAGCTTCTTAATTTTCAAGTGACATATGCGATACCTATTCATCGTCCTTTTACTGCTCACCCTGAGCGCCGGGGCCCAGACCCTGCGGGACATTAATTATAGCTTCCTCTACAATCCGGCCGAACCCTTCACCTTCGACGTGAAGGTGACGCGCAACGCCGCTGGCTGGACGGCCTTTTATAGCCTCACGCTTCGCGACACGACCCTGCGCGCAGACCAGTTCCTCGTGCAATGGGACACGCGCTCCTCGCTGGGCGACAAAGAAGGCACTCCCATCAATGGTGAGGCCATCACCAAAACCCTGGACAAATTCACCGCCGAGGGCGAGTTGAAGGTACCCCTCTCCAGCGCTCCCCTCATCTTAACCGCGAAAGTGCTCAACAACAACCTGAAACACGCATGGATCTACTGGCGCATCCTGGAACCCAACTACCCCACCAATGGATTCCTGACGACCAGCGCAAAACCCGTGACGACGTCTTATGTAAAAGTGAACACACCCGTGACGCTCCACGGTGACGAAGGCGCCCGCATCGTATCGTACTACGGCGACGATTTTCCCGCCGCCGTGCCGGCCTTCTCCGAAGGAATGGCCCGCGTATCGCGAGGTCTGCACGTCGATACCACCATGGCCATGATCGATGGCCAGGAAATATCTTTTCCCCGAAAAGGATTATACCTCGTTCAGAAAGATACGCTGAGCGCAGAGGGTGTCGCTTTTCGTGTAGAGGACGACTATCCCCGGTTGGCGAGAATTCAGAGTCTGGCCGATCCGTTGATCTATGTGTGCACGCGCCAGGAATTTGATCGCGTAAAGGCTGCCAAGGGCGACAAGAAGGCTTTCGACCGTGTGATCCTGGGGATTACCGGCGACACGGAGCGCGCAAAACATTTTATGCGCACCTATTTTCGCCGCGTGGAGTTGGCCAATCAATACTTTACTTCTTACAAGGAAGGCTGGAAAACCGATCGCGGTATGATCTATATTATTTTCGGATTGCCGCACGAGATCTTCCGCTTCAACGATCGCGAAGTGTGGCAATACAAGGATTCGATGTTCAAAAAGATAGAATTCACCTTCGTGAAATCGAGCACGCTCTTCGACCCCGACAATTTTGTGCTGATCCGCGACAAAAAATTTCAGGAGACGTGGTACGACGTGATCGACCTCTGGCGTAACGCCCGCTTTAACTAACGCGAGGCATGGAGCAAAAGACATCACTCTATATTGTGCCCACCCCGATCGGCAACCTGGCCGATATTACACTGCGCGCACTGGACATTCTTAAGTCAGTAGACCTTATCCTGGCAGAAGACACGCGCACGTCGGGTTTTCTGTTGAAGCATTATGCCATCAGCAAGCCCTTGCAAAGCTTTCACAACTTTAACGAACACAAAGTGGTGAATCTTTTTATCCAGCGCATGGAGAAGGGCGAGGTGATGGCGCTGGTTTCGGATGCGGGCACACCGGGGATCTCCGATCCGGGCTTTCTCATCATCCGTGCCTGCCTGCAAGCCGGTTTGAAAGTGGAATGTTTGCCGGGGGCCACGGCTTTTGTGCCGGCGCTGGTGAAATCGGGGTTGCCTTGCGACCGTTTTGTGTTCGAAGGCTTTTTGCCTGTGAAAAAAGGAAGACAAACCCTGCTGACCGCGCTCGCCAAAGAAGAACGCACGATGATCTTTTATGAGTCGCCCTATCGGCTGGTGAAAACATTGGAGCACTTCAAGGAATATTTCGGGAGCCAGCGCCGGGCATCGGTTTCGCGCGAGCTTTCAAAGATGTTTGAGGAAACCGTGAACGGCACACTGGAGGAGATCGCAATTCATTTTCAGTCGAAAGAAGTGAAGGGAGAGATCGTGATGGTGGTGGCCGGTTATGCGGAGTGAGCAGGGGTTGAAATTGGGGTGATGCGCGTGACCTTCCGATTCGCGCCACAGAAATAATTTGGCCCGGGCATCTACACAAGAATTAATATGAGAGGGCCATGTGGTGTTTCAGACCGGTTCGCTATCTTCACCTGCAGAAAAGGATACCGGAAAACGATGGAGCCCCGTTATTCTGAAAATTTAAAATAAGACGAGCGACATGAATCTAAAGGAAATCCAAAAGAGCGTAAGAGAAGTTTGTGCCGAGGTAGGAGAATTTATCTATACGGAAGGAGCCAACTTCGACCGTTCACGCATCGAACAAAAGACCGGATTCAACAACCTTGTGTCGTATGTGGACAAAGAGGCGGAGCGGCGGCTTGTCAAAGTGTTGCACGCCATCCTGCCGCAGGCCGGCTTCATCACCGAAGAGGGCACGGTAGAACAATCCAAGACCAAAGAATACAACTGGATCATCGACCCCCTGGACGGAACCACGAACTTTCTGCACGGCTTGCCCATCTATGCCATCAGCATCGGGCTGTCGCGCGGCGATAAAGTGGTGTTGGGCGCCATCTTTCACGTGGTGCGCAAAGAATGTTTTCACGCCATCGAGAACGACGACGCCTATTGCAACAACCAGATCATCCGCGTGTCGACCATCCCAACCCTGAATGAAAGTTTACTCGCCACGGGTTTTCCCTACTATCATTTTGACAAAGGCGAAGTATACCTGGACATCATCAAAGAATTCCTGGAGCACACCCACGGCATTCGCCGGCTGGGCAGCGCGGCCATCGACCTGGCCTATGTAGCGGCCGGTCGTCTGGAGGGATTTTTTGAATACAACCTCAACCCCTGGGATGTGGCGGCGGGTACCCTCATCGTGCAGCAGGCCGGTGGAAAAGTGACCGACTTCAAAGGCGGTAACAATTTCGTGTTTGGGGGCGAGCTGTGTGCCGCCAACGGCAATATGCACGGCGAAATGCTGAAGCTCATCAAGAACAAATGGTACTGAGCCCAGCAATGTAACGTCACTGGGGGTAAGCCGTCTTGTCGCCAACGAAAAGGTCTTCGTGGTGTGCTTTCTGTTCTGAAAAAATCGATCTACCTTCACTCCTTTCATTGTAAACAAAACAACTAACCTTTCGTTGTATGAGGATGACATCCATCAACCCAATCATATCGTCATGGAAACGGCCCGGCGCTTTTTTCATGCTCCTGCTGCTGGCGCTTACCGGCGCCGCGCAAGACCAGCTCACGGACAAACTCCCTGTCGACCCCCGGCTGAAAGTGGGCAAACTGGCCAACGGCCTGACCTACTACATTCAGAAAAATTCAAGACCGGAAAAGAAAGTAGAGCTTCGGCTGGTCGTTAACGCCGGCTCCATCCTCGAAGAGGACGACCAACAAGGATTGGCACACTTCACGGAGCACATGGCCTTCAACGGTTCCAAAAATTTCAAGAAGAACGACCTGGTTTCGTTTTTGCAATCCATCGGCGTAGAGTTTGGTGCCGACCTGAATGCCTACACAGGATTTGACGAAACCGTTTACATTCTGCCGACCCCCACCGAGAAAAAGGAGAACATTGAAAAAGGGTTCCAAATCCTTGAAGACTGGGCCACCACGGTCGCCTTCGAGAATGGTGAGATCGACAAAGAACGCGGCGTAGTCCTGGAAGAATCACGGCTGGGCAAAGGCGCCGAAGACCGGATGTTCCGCGTGGTCTATCCCAAATTGTTTGAAGGATCCAAGTATGCCACCCGTCTCCCCATCGGGAAAGACGACATTCTGAAAAATTTTAAATATGATGCCATCAAACGCTTCTACAAAGATTGGTATCGCCCCGACCTGATGGCCGTGATCGTGGTGGGCGACATCGACCCTGCGGAAGCCGAACGTCTCGTGAAACTGCATTTTGAAAAAATAAAAGCACCCGCCTCATCCAAAGCCCGCAGCTATGCGGATGTTCCCGCACGCACGAAAAGTGAAGGGCTGGTGGTGACAGACCCCGAGGCCACCAACCCCGTGATCGAGATCTTCTATTCCAGCAAAAAGACCAAAGACGAAACCACGGTGGGCGACTACCGCGACTACCTTGTGCGTTCACTGTTCACCTCGCTGATGGGTCAACGCCTGCAGGAGCTGACACAAAAAGCCGAGCCGCCTTTCATTTTTGGCGCCAGCAACATCGGCGGTTTTGCACGCGGCTTTGAGGGATACCAGTTGTTTGCCTATGTGGGAAAAACCGGTGTTGAAGTAGCCATGAATGCCCTGATCCAGGAAAACGAACGCGCCCGTCGCTATGGCTTCACGGCCACCGAACTGGACCGCCTGAAGAAAATGATGATGAAAGGAATTGAACGCAGCTACAACGAACGCGACAAAACCGAATCATCCAACATCGTGTCGGAATATGTGCGAAACTTCCTGGAAAAAGAACCGATCCCCGGCATCGAGAACGAATACAAATATTTCAAAGCCTATCTCGACGGCATCACGCTCGATGAAGTGAACGCGTTCGCCGCCAAGACCATTCCGCCCCCGGCCGACCATCGCCTGGTGGTGTTGAGCAGCCCGGAAAAAGTAGATTTCAAAATTCCGACCAACGCCGAGTTGCTGGCCATGGCCGATGAAGCTTCCAAGAAAGATCCCGGCGCTTATGAGGAAAAAGCGATAGCCGCCGCGTTGCTCGACAAAGCTCCCGCTGCCGGCACCATCACTTCTGAAAAACAAAATCAAGCGTTGGGCACCACGGAACTCACCCTTAGCAACGGCGTGAAAGTTATTCTGAAATCAACCGACTTCAAGAATGACCAGGTGATCATGAACGCGTCGCGCTTTGGCGGCCAGTATTTGTTCGATCCCTCCAAAGACCGCTTCAACGCCGAGTTTGCCTCCACGGTGGTAGGGCAAATGGGTGTTGGACAATTTTCGCCGCTCGACCTGCGCAAAGTGCTGGCCGGAAAAACGGCGACGGTATCGCCGCGCATCGGCACCATTTCGGAAACGCTCAACGGACAATGCAGCGCCGTGGATGTAGAAACGATGTTGCAGCTCACGTATCTCTACTTCACGCAACCGCGCAAAGACGACGACCTGTTCAAGTCGTTTGTCTCCAAGCAACAAGCCTTGTATCAAAACATGGCATCGGATCCTCAGTTTACTTTCCAGGATTCGGTGATCTCCATCCTCTATAAAAATCAGCCGTGGGCACCCAAGCTGCCCAAGCCCGAGAATTTTTCAAAGATCGACGAGCAGCGTGCGCTGGATATTTACAAAGAACGCTTTGGCAACGCCAACGGCTTCACCTTCGTGCTGGTAGGTAAATTCGACCTGGCCGCGATCAAACCTTTGCTGGCCACCTACCTCGCCAGCCTCCCGTCGACACAACAGAGGTCAACCTTCAAAGATGTGGGCTTGCGCCCGGTGAAGGGAACGGTGAAAAAAGAGATCCGGAAAGGCACGGAGCCCAAGAGCTTCATCCGCATGTTCTGGAACGGTGAAGCACCCTACTCGGAAGCAGAGCACCTGAAACTCGAGGCCCTGACGGAAGTGCTCAACATCAAACTCATCGAAACGCTGCGCGAAGACCTGAGCGGCATTTACGGTGGCGGCATGTATGGCAACCTGAACAAGTACCCCTATAACTATTATTCCGCAGGCGTGTCGCTTCCCTGTGGTCCGGAGAATGTAGACAAGCTGATCAAGGCTACCATGGCCGAAATTGAAAAGATGAAAACGAATGGTCCCTCCGAAACCGACCTGAACAAGGTGAAGGAAACCTGGAAACAACAATACGAAGTGAACATCAAAGACAACACCTTCTGGGCACGCCAGCTGCTGCAAAGCGCAGAACTCGGCAGCACCGGCGGCGAAGTGTTGAGCTATGAAAAACGCATCGCGGCCCTCACCCCCAAGGACGTGAAAGATGCCGCCAACAAATATCTCAACATGAGTAACTTTGTTCAGGTAGTGCTTTACCCTGAGAAATAGATCATACGATTCTGATCTCTCTGAAAGCCTTCCCGTCAAACCGGGAAGGCTTTCTTTTTTATCATCCATTTTTGCGCCGGGCGGCAACCTGGGCGCTGATCATTACGTTGTCCCGAATAACCCCCCAACCCCCCTCTGTTATGAAATTCAATTTCTTGCCTGTGTTGTTCATGGCCGTTGTGTTTATCGGTTGCAACAACGATGATGACGTCGTCCCGGAAACGCCCGTGCCGGTTCTGGGGCCCAAGCTGACATCGGCTACCACGCATTTCCTTGGAAAGAATGGCTTCCGGCCAGGCGACAAAAATGAATACACTTACGACGACTACGGCCGGTTGTCCGTGAAGGAATACTCCACCTACGACATCCTTTCCCAAAAATTCAATTTGATTTCCGTCACCCGTTTCACCTACGCGTCCAACAAGCTGAAGACCATGGACGAAATCATCAGCGGTGTGCAGCGACAGATCACGCAGTATAGCTACACGGGCGATAAGCTCACCAAAATGGTGCGCAACGGCGAGAACATCACCACGGAAGTGACCATCCAATATTTGCCCGGCGACACCATCCAGGCTTTCTATCAGCATAGCAACGGCCGCTCATTTACCTACGTGTTTCACGCGCCCCAGGGCAACATCCGCTATGAAAAAACGATCAACGATTCGCATGCCCTTTCCAGCGTCGTCACGAATGAATTCGACGGCCACATCAATCCCTATAGCTTGTTGGGCTACACCGACATCCTGTTCTCCAATTTGTCGAAAAGCAACAAGATAAAGACCGAAAGCGCCTACTACACCAACCTCCCCAACTCGGTGCCGACAACGTATGACTATACGTACAACGACGATGGCCTACCGCTCGTGCAAACCGTCATCTACAAATCATATCCCAACCAGGATGTGGAGACAAAGATGATGGTGGTGTTCGAATACTAGGATCCACCAAAAAAAACGGGTGGCTGCCGGGGATGCCACGACTCCTTGGACGAAGCCATCCAGCTCGCTCATCCAAACCCAACACGCTCCCTTGGAAGCCAGCGCTGTTGCATTCGAAGAACCACCATGTGAGCAAGAGCCTTCCTAAGCCCGGCCTCCGCATGTGCTAACATACTTTAGTTTGCTGCGACGGCGCAAAAGAACCTCGATAAAAGCGAGCGCGCAGTATTATTTATTTTTTGTGATACTTATATTTGCCCGTTTTAAAAAATATAAGAAGCTATGGTCGTACTAAAATTTGGAGGAACATCTGTCGGCAAGCCCGAACGCATGAAGAAGATCGCCGAACTTGTGTTAGGCACTCCGGGTAAAAAGATTGTGGTCCTCTCCGCGCTATCGGGCACCACCAACACGTTGGTGGCCATCGGAGATCATCTCCTCCTGGGCCAGAAGGCAAAGGCAGAAGAAGAGATCGCCGCCCTCGAAAAACACTACCAGGCTTTCATCAAAGAACTCTATGGCAGCGACTCCTTCCAGGCCATCGGCCAGGAACTGGTGAGCCGTTTCTTTATTTTTATCCGCCTCCTGGCCGCCGGACAGTTCGACAACAAGAGCTATCGCGAATTGCTGGCCCAGGGCGAATTGATCTCCACCGAATTATTTTATCAGCACCTGCAGGAACGCAAGATCAGCGCCCGGCTTTTGCCCGCACTCTATTTCATGTCCATCGACGAGAACGACGAGCCGGAACTGGAAAAAATTTCGGAACGCCTCAAGCCGCTGGTCAATTCGCTCAACAACATCGACATCATCATCACGCAAGGCTATATCTGCCGCAACAACCGTAACGAGATCGACAACCTGAAGCGCGGCGGAAGCGACTATACCGCTTCGCTGGTGGGAGCCGCCATCCGCGCCGAAGAGATCCAGATCTGGACCGACATCGACGGCATGCACAACAACGATCCGCGCATCGTGAAGAAGACCGTGCCCATCTCGGAGCTCACCTTCGACGAAGCCTCGGAACTTGCTTACTTCGGCGCAAAGATCCTGCACCCCTCCACCATCGTGCCCGCACAGAAATACAATGTACCCGTGCGTTTGAAAAATACGATGGACGAAAAAGCACCCGGCACCATCATCACCAGCAAAGGCACCGAGGGCTCGTTCAAAGCCATCGCCGCCAAAGACGGCATCACCGCCATCAACATCCGCTCGTCGCGTATGCTCATGGCGTATGGATTTTTACGCCGCGTATTCGAGGTGTTTGAGAATCATAAAACTTCCATCGACATGATCACGACCTCGGAAGTGGCGGTGTCGTTGACGATCGATAGCAATTCGCAACTTCCTTCGATCGAAACGGAACTGAGAAAGTTCGGGAACATCGAAGTAGACAAGGATCAAACCATCATTTGTATCGTCGGTCAGAAGATCACGGAGCAAAAAGGTGTGTTGAAGAAGATCTTTGATGCACTTTCGGAAGTGCCCGTGCGGATGGTTTCTTGTGGGGGCAGCACGAACAATGTGTCGGTGTTGGTGGATAAGCAATATAAAGAGAAGGCTCTCAATGATCTTAATGAGAAGTTGTTTGGATTGAAATAGCAATCACCCGACCGCACTGGTCGATAAACGATACTAGTTTACAGCGTAGAGAGGCTCCCGGAAGGGAGCTTTTCTTTTTTTTGGGTGGGCACACCGACTGAAGTTGTTGGTGAGACACCAACAACCGTGGTGGATATGGTTTGGTGTGGGTGGATGATTGTTTGGGCAGCTGTTAAAATCCGATTTTTATTCCGGAGGAGGAGTCGCGTTTGGCGCCGGTTACGCTTTGGAGACAGTTCACTTCGTTGAGGGTGCGGAGGACGCCGAGGAAGGCGAAGACGAGGGCTTCTTTGAATTTGATGATGTCGTCGTCGGGGATGACGAGTTGGGCGTCGTCGGCGCAGGCGTCGAGGAGTTGGGAGATGAAGAAGGCGTTGAAGGCGCCCCCTCCGCTGCAGAGCACGCGCGCATTCCGGGTGGAGGTGCGGATGGCTTCGGCGATTTCCTGGGCGCTGGAGAAGGCAAAGGTGTGGAGCTTATCTTTTGTGGGAATGCCCGGCATGTCGAGGATGGGTTGGATGCGCTGTTCGAAGATCTCGCGGCCTAGCGAGGGGCGTTTCTTTTTCAAGGCATTGTTCACCGTGTTCAGGGCTTTGAGCATCGGGGCGTTGATCTTGCCGTCGGAAGCCATGGCGCCGTCTTTGTCGAACGTTTTGCCGGTCTTGAGGGCGAGATAGTTCAAGCCCATGTTATTAAAGCAAACATCATAGGCTCTGCGGGCATTGTCTACGTCCACCGAGAGGTTGGCGATGCCACCCAGATTGAGGCATACATCGTATTCCTGGAACAGAAACTTGTCGCCGGCCGGCACCAGGGGAGCTCCCTCGCCACCGAGCGTGACATCCAGGGTCCGAAAGTCGCACACCACGGGTACACCACACGCTGCGTGCAAGGCATTGCCGTTACCCAGCTGGTAGGTGAATCCCTTTCGCGGCTGGTGAAAGATGGTGTGGCCGTGGGAGGCAATGAAGTCGGGTCGCACTTTGTGTTGCTTCATGAAAGCGGCACACGTCTTGCCCAGCCACTGGCCGTAGGCCGCATCCAGGGCAATGAGATCTTCACCGGTCAGGTTCTGGGCGGTCGATAAATGCTGGATCCAGGTCGCCGGATACTTTACCGTGGTCGCTTTTTTGATCGCATACGACCATCCTTTCTCATTTTTCTTAAAATGACAATAGGCTATGTCTAGGCCGTCGAGGGAAGTGCCCGACATCAGGCCAATAACTTTAAAGTTCTGCGGTGAATCCATATTTTTGATCGATGAGCACTATCGCTTATAAGAAACAGAATGAACACTGAGCCGCGCAATGTGGTGGTAGATTACGGTAACTCTGCTGCCAAGGTAGGAATTTTTAACGGTGACACGCTGACCGCGCGCCATGTGTTTGCGGAGCCTGAAGAATTGAAAACCTTTCTTCAAAACTTTTCGGCATCGGGCTTCATCATCAGTTCGGTGAACCGGGACGCGGCGATGGTGGCGGAATGGGCCCGGCAGGTGGCTCAAAAATTTATTCTGACCCCCTCGCTCCCATTGCCCATCCAAAACCGGTATGCCACGCCGGCCACGTTGGGTGTGGACCGTATCGCCGGCGCATGTGGCGCCCTGCATTTGTATCCGGGCGCTCCCTGCCTGGTGATCGACGCAGGCACATGCATCACCTACGATTTCCTGGATAAGGATGGTGCGTATCACGGTGGCGGCATTTCCCCGGGACTGCGGATGCGGTTTCAGGCCGTACATACGTTCACGGCAAAATTGCCGTTGATAGCTCCCGTGGATCATCCGCCACTCATCGGAAACAGCACCGAAACCTGCATTCAAAGCGGGGTGGAAAATGGTGTGGTGGCCGAGTTGAATGGCATAATTGCGCAGTACAGGGAGAAATTTGAGGGTTTGCGTGTGATTTTGTGCGGCGGTGATGCCCTATTTTTTGAAAACCAGTTGAAAGGGTCCATATTTGCGGTCCCTGAATTGGTACTCAGCGGATTAAACAGCATTTTGATTTATAATGTCAGTCGTTAAAAAGTGTTTTTTGGTGTTTGCTGTGGTCATTTCCGCGGCAAACGTGTGGGGACAGGCCGCTCGTTCGCCGTTCACAGGGTTTGGTATCGGAGAGCCCTATGGCAATGCGCTCATCCAAAACCAGGGTGTCGGCGGCATGGGCGTGAGCCAACCGCAGGTGTGGTACCTCAACAACCAAAACCCGGCATTGCTGGTCTATAATTCACTTACCGTATTCCAGGTGGGCATCCTCGGCGAGCGCCGCACCATCAAAGGCGACACCACCAACGAAAGAAGTACCGGTGGAAACCTGAACTACCTGGTGATGGCCTTCCCCGTAAAGCTCAACAAGTGGACCACGTCCGCGGGCCTCATGCCCTATACGAATGTGAACTATGGTCTCAAGTACTCCAAAGCCATACCCGATCAGACCGGGGCACCGGTCGATACCACCACGGTGATTGAAACCGGGACCGGTGGCCTCACCCAGGTGTATTGGTCCAATGGCGTGCGACTCACCAAAGAAATTTCCGTGGGCTTGAAAACCTCCTACTTGTTCGGTCCCGTATCGAATGTGCAATCCAGTCAGCAGGCAGGGCTTCCTTACATTGGCAATGTGGAGCAAAAAATGAATGTGAATGGCTTCAGCTTCGGATTGGGCTTTTCCTATAGCAAAGATTCGTTGGGACGGAAGCATGACCGTCGCTTCAGCGCAGGCAGTGTCTACACCTTTCGCGCGGATCTGAAAGCAAAAAATAAAGAACAGGTCTACCTGACCACGCTTGCAAACGACACGATCTTGCGCTCGAAAGTAGCCGAGTCGACGGGCCATGTCCATCTGCCCTCCACGTTAACGGTGGGCTTTTCCTATGGCCGCGATCTGCATTGGTATGTAGGCACGGAGTTCAGCTATCAGAACTGGGCGAACTATTCGAGCCTCATCCAGGACAACACGACCCTGTCGCAAGCCTGGCGTGCATCCCTTGGGGGTGAGGTCACACCCGATCCTTCGGCACTCGAAAGCTATTTGAAGCGTATCACCTACCGCATGGGGTTGAGCTATGAACGTTATCCGTTCCAGGCCAACAGCAAGGAAGTGAAGGATATTGGCATCAATTTTGGGTTTTCACTACCTGCAGGAAGATCCAGTCTTGACTTCGGTGGAAAAATCGGGCAACGCGGCAACAAGGCCGATAACATTTTAGAAGAGACCTATTTCAAGATCTATTTCGGCATCACCTTCAACGACCAGTGGTTCATTAAACGAAAGTTCGATTAAGCATGACAAAACTTCCGAAAACGATGATACGCATCTGCTCAGCATCATTGACCATCCTGAGTGCCGTCATCGCCTCGTTTTCGAAAGGCTTCGAACAGGATAGCGACACGCTAATGATCTGCCCCGCATGATGCGCTGCATTTTTTTTATCGCCCTGGCCGCGCTGGCGTGTAGCTGCAGCAAAACGGACGTGAAGAAACCCGTGGAATATACCGGCCCCATCAGCGAGGCCGAAAAAGTAGAACTCTACTACACGGAAAACGACAAGGTGAAAATAAAAATGCTCGCCGACGTGCTCTACGAGTTCCAAACGGGCGATCGCGAATTTCCCAAGGGCATCTACATGGAGTTTTATAAAGAAGACGGCAGCCTCGAGTCGACGTTGCGCGCCAACCATGCCTATTTTTTCAAGGCCGAAAACCAGTGGCGCGGACGTGGCAAGGTGGAAGTAAAAAATCTGCAGAAAAGCGAACAGCTCAACACGGAAGAACTGTTTTGGAAACCCGCCGAAAAGAAAATATTTACCGAAAAATTTGTCACCATCCGCCAGCAAGGCGATGTGATCTATGGCGTTGGGCTGGACGCCAAACAAGATCTTTCCGATTATACCATCCGCACGCCAACCGGCGAGTTTGAGGTGAAGGAATAGGCTTCGCCTGCGCCGGCAACCCGCATAATCCATTGTTTTCCCGACCCGTCTGAAAAATCGCTATTTTTGCAGGAGCATGAAATTGATCGACGTTCTCCTGTTTTCGCTTGCGGTAGCTTTCTTTATTATCGGCATCCACCAAATCATGACCTTGGGCCTGGGAAAAGGCTACTGGGCCATAATGCTCACCACGGTTTTCTATTTTCTGTATATTTTGAGAAAGAAGAAGAAACAACCATGAATGCTCTCCTCTTCCCGGGTAGTATGATCGCCTTGGCGTTTTCGTTTTTCTTCTCGGGTATGGAGACTGCCTTCCGCCACGTGCACATGGACCGTGTTCCCGCGGGAAAATATCCACGGCTCCCCTACAACATCATTGCCTATTTCATGAAACGTCCCACATGGTTTGTGGGCACTACGCGGGTGGGCAACACCCTGGCCCTGGCCGGCTTCAGCTTTGGCATGGCCCTGTGGATGGCACCAGCGTTTGGCGCGCAATTCGGACCACAGTACATGACCCTGCAAGTGTTGTTGCAAACGGTGATCACCACCGCCTTGCTCACCTTCACGTCCGACATTTTATCGCACCGCATCTTCCGGCTCAGCCCCGAGCGCATCCTCTTCGCACTGGCCCCGCTGTTTGGTCTTTGTTTTATTTTACTCTTCTGGCTGACGTACCCGTTGGTTTCGCTTTCGCGATGGATCACCATCCGCGTGCTGCACCTGCCTTATAATGACCAGCGACCCGTGTTTGGCTTTACGGACCTGAATCAATACCTGAAAAGAATTTACAACGTCAAGCCTGATGCCGAAGTGCTTCATGTGGACAAGAAGATCTTCTACAATGCTCTTGAATTTAAGACGGTGAAAGTACGCGAGTGCATGATCCCCCGCACAGAGATCACCGCCACGGAAATAAACGAAAGCATCGACACGTTGCGCGAAGCTTTTGTGGAGAGCGGCCACTCGAAGGTGATCATCTACAACCAGGTGATCGACGACGTCGTGGGATATTGTCACTCGTCGTCGCTTTTCAAAAAGCCGCAACACATCCGCGACATTCTTACTCCCATCATCATCGTGGCCGAAACCTCACTGGCCAACGAACTCATGATCCGCTTCATCAACGAACGCAAAAGCCTGGCCGTAGTGGTCGACGAATTTGGCGGCACGTCGGGCATCGTGAGCATGGAGGACGTGATCGAAGAGATCTTTGGTGACATTGAAGACGAGCACGACGAAGACACATTGGTGGAGCAACAGCAGGACGATCATACCTACCTGGTGAGTGCCCGCCTGGAGATCGACTACCTCAACGAAACCTATGGCTGGAAGCTGCCCGAAGGAGAATATGAGACCCTGGGCGGCCTCATCCTGGCCCTGGCGGAGGACTTTCCGAAGGCCGGCCAGACCTTCACCATGCCGCCCTATACTTTTACCATTCAGTCCACTCTAGACAACCGCATCGGCACCGTGAAGGTGACCCTTGAAAAAGCTGAAGAAACGGCCTGAAAAGCCCCCGGGGAGGGGTTAAAATACTGCTATTCAGGGCCATTCTGTCAACTTTTTGCCTTCCAAACCGGTCTTTTTTCCGGCGCTATTTTTCTAATAGAGATAACGGGTTAAATTTGCGGCTCTTTAAAATTTACATTATGGCATTTATTGGAACGTTGCGCAATAAGATGGGTACCTGGGTGGTAATTTTCGTGTTTATTGCGATCGCGGCTTTTACTCTGAACGACATTTTTAGCGGTAAGTCTTCTATCCTCAACTGGGGAAAAAATTCCGTGGGCGAGATCGCCGGAAAAGAAATCTCCTATGACGAATATCAGTCCGTGATCCGCGAACGCGAGCAAAACTACGCGCTCAATTTTGGCCGTGATCCCGGCGAGCGCGAGATGCCCAGCATCCGCCAGCAAGCCTGGGACCTGCTCATTGCCCGCCATGCCATTCAGGCCGAATTTGCCAAAGTGGGCGTCGAGGTTACTACCGACGAGCAATGGGATATGGTAGCCGGAAAAAATGTTGACCCCAACGTGAAGATGGCGTTTACCGACCCGAACACCGGGCAGTTCGATCCGAACAAGGTGACAACCTATCTCAACCAAATCAAAGCCATGCCTATGGGATCGGAACCCCGCGTACGCTGGGAAACGTTCCAACGCGACCTCATCCCCGGTCGTGAGCGCATCAAATATGAAAACCTGTTGATCAAAAGCACATACGTCACCGCCGCCGAGGCCGAACGCGAATATCACCAGCAAACCGACGTGGCCGAAGTGCGCTATGTTTACGTTCCTTATTTCGCCGTGAGCGACTCGGCTGTGAACGTGACCGAAGATGCGTTGAAAGCCTACTACAACAAGAACGTAGAAAAATTCAAGACCGAAGAAAGCCGCGACATCAAGTACGTGTCTATCCCGGTGGTAGCATCGGCTTCCGATAGCCTCACGGTAAAAGAAGACCTGGCCCGCGACGTGAACGAATTCAAAACCTCTTCGGAAGATTCGGTTTACGCTGCAAAAAGCTCCGACAGCAAAAATGCTTTCGCCACATACAACGCAGGAAACCTTCCCACGTTCCTTTCGCCCGACAGCCTCATACAAGGCAAAGTGATCGGCCCCTTCCTGGATGGCCAGGTGTATAAAGTAGTGAAGGTGTCCAAGGTCTTTAATGATACGACCTACAGCGCTCGTGCCAAACACATTCTCATCAAATGGAACACTCCTGACGCAGCAGGAAAGAAAGAAGCCAAAGACAAAGCACTGGCTATTTTGAAAGACATTAAAGCCGGCGCCAACTTCGGTGCAAAAGCCGCCGAATTTGGCACGGACGGAACCGCAAGCCGCGGTGGCGACCTGGGCTGGTTCAGCAGCGGACAAATGGTGAAACCTTTCCAGACGGCTGTGTTCAACGCAACCAAGACCGGCGTGTTGAACGATGTGGTAGAAACCGAATTCGGCTATCATATCATTTCTGTGACCGACGTCAAAACCAACAAAGCCTATAAGCTGGCCATCATCGAGCGCGAGATCGTGCCGACCGATGCTACGCTGAACGAAGCCTTCCGCGCAGCCGAAAAATTCGTTTCGGATCTGGGCAGCATCGCTGATTTCGAAAAAAGAGCAAAAGAACAAGGACTTGTACTGCAGGAAGCCAAGAACATCGCCGCCGGCGACCGTCGCATTGGCACATTGGGTGAAGCCCGCCAGATCGTGCAGTGGCTTTTCAGAGAAGCTTCTGTGGGCAAGATCTCGCAAGTGTTCGACCTGCAGGAAGAGAACGTCGTGGTGGTGATGACCAACGAGATCAAGAAGGGCTACAAGCCCCTGGCCTCGGTAACGGCCGAGATCACGCCTGCCGTTCGCAACGAACTGAAAGGAAAAGTTATTATCGATAAACTCAGCGCCGCCAAGGGCACGCTGGAAGAGATCGCCGCTTCTTTTGGCACCGACGCCAACGTGTATTCGAGCAGCGATTTAAAATTGAACAGCAACTCGTTGCCTACTGTCGGATTCGATCCGCAAGCAGTGGGTGTTGCCTTCGGACTGGAGAACGGAAAACGTTCCAAGCCCATGGCCGGTGAGAACGGTGTGGTGATCGTGGAATTGCAAAACAAGACCATCGCTCCCGCCGTTGGAGACTACGCCACGTTCAAAGCCGGACTGGAACAAAATGCAGTGAATCGCAATAGCGCGGGCATCGCCGATGCCATCAAAGAAAGCGCCGATATCGTAGACAAGCGCTACCGGTTCTTTTAGGTATTACGAAAATCTTTATGCCACGCCTCCCGAGTCATTGGGGGGCGTTGCCATTTCATATGGACCAAAACTGGGTCGATTCGTTTCGGGAAAAGCTTGACCAGCACTATGCCTGGCCCGAGATCTACGTGTTCAAATTCATCGTACCCACCGGCAAGGAAGAACAAGTGAAGAAATTATTCCCCAACAACGAGGCCACCGAAAAATTGTCAAAACAAGGTAACTACACCAGTGTTACCATACAGGCCATGATGCCCTCCAGCGATGCCGTGATCGAACTGTACCAGCTGGCCGCGGAAATAGAAGGGATCGTGGCGCTTTGATCGCGTCGCCAACATCACGGGCGAGCGGTTCAAAAAATTATTTCGTATCACAAAAAAAATGCAAGGCTTATGGAATGGACCACCGACAACAACACCCTGAAGAAGACGTTCACCTTCGCCGATTTTACGGAGGCCTTCGCCTTTATGACAAAAGTGGCCATAACGGCCGAAAAAATGAATCACCATCCCACCTGGACGAACACCTACAACACCGTTAGCTTTGCGCTCTCCACCCATGATGCCGGCAACATCGTGACGGACAAAGACCGCAAGCTGGCCAAGGAGATCGACCGGCTGGCCACTAACCGCTGAGCAACATTTCGCAATGGAAAAAACAGACATGATCTATGGCACCCGGGCCGTCATCGAGGCGATCCTGGCAGGAAAAGATATTGACAAAGTAATGATCCAATCGGGCCTCACCAACGACCTGGTGAAGGAGCTCATCGCCGTGGCGCGCAACAACAACGTGCCCATCCTCTTTGTGCCCCCCGAAAAGCTCAAACGACTTTCGACCAAGAATCACCAGGGTGTGATCTGTATTCTGTCTGCCGTGAGCTACTCTTCCGCAGACGATCTCATCTATAAAGCTTATCAGGAAGGACGCGAACCTTTCTTCCTCATCCTCGACCGCATCACCGACGTACGGAATTTTGGCGCCATCGTGCGCACCGCCGAATGCGCGGGCATGACCGGCATCATCATCGGTGAAAAAGGCAGCGCGCCCATCACCAGCGATGCCATGAAAACATCGGCAGGGGCGTTGAACCACCTGCCGATCTGCCGCGAAAAGGACATGAAGAAAACCATCCAGTTGTTGCGCGACAATGGTATCCGCATCGTAGCGTGCACGGAGAAAACCGAGAAGAGCTTGTACTCCCTCACCCTCACCGGCCCCATCGCACTCATCCTCGGCTCGGAAGAAGACGGCATCAGCGATGCTTTCCTGAAAGAGGCCGACGAGTTGGCACGCATTCCTTTGAAGGGAAAGATCGGTTCACTCAATGTGTCCGTCGCCGCGGGTGTGGCCATCTATGAAGTGCTCCGTCAACACGGCAACTGATCACTCCAGCAACATCCGGTTTCCTTTGGGATAGCGCACGGCATACTTCAGGGTGATGAGCTCCGTTTTGCCCGACGCGATCTCTTTTTTCCAGGTGAGCGTACCGGTGTTGTGATCGTATTCGCCATGCGAGTCCTCCAGCTTGTCGACGGTGATCTCCTTGTCGTTTGAAATGGGAATCTGATCTTCCACGACGATGCTGATGGGCAATCCCTTTTTGTTCCGGATGGATATTTCATAGGCCAGCGCAACCTTCTGATTGGAGCCGACGAATTGGCGCGACGAATATTCCTTTTTCTTTTCACGTTTCACCAGCACGTTGCTATCGCGGCCCAGCGAAACCACGAGCGTGTCGGCGGTGTTGCGCGTGTCGAGGATACTTTTGCCGATGTATTTGCCTTCAAAGAAAAGACTGGCTTCGCCTTCGAGAAAATTATATTGATCCCAGTCCATGATCTTGGCCGTGAGAAATGCGTCCTCCTCCAGTTTGGGCACGCAGTAATATTCATAGATCGCCGGCAGTTCGTACTCTACCATGTCCGTTGCCCGCACCGCGCCGTCTGATTTTATGGAGAACGGCTCATCCAATTTAAATTCTACATTAGTCTGCCGGATCACTTCGGTAGCCGTGATCTCGCGTTTCATTTTTTGTGCGGACGATCCGTAAATTCTGGATTTGTCATCCGAATCATCATCGCCACTGGTAGCATATCCCACCGTTACGACCTCATTCAGGGCTGTCACATCCGGAGCCAACTGGACGTTGATCTCGCTTCCCTTGTCCAATCTTTTTTCGATGGCGTTATAGCCGATGAAAGAGAACACCACCGCTTCCGCGTCGGACGTGAGCGGCACGGAGTAGTTGCCGTTAACATCCGTTACGGTTCCTACGGATGTTCCTTTCACAACGACGTTCACGCCCGGGATAGGCTGGCCCTCATCGTCCATTACCTTTCCGTGCACCTCATTGCCGGCGGTGACCGTCATCATGGAGCCTGAAACGGTTCGTCGCGACAAGGCGTTGTTGTAGCCCACGATCCAGGGCTTGATGATCGGCCGCACGCCTTGTTCCGACGGATTGGCCGAAGAAATAGTGAGCGTCACATTTTCCCAATCCTCACCCGACTGCTGGCTCACATTGGCTTTGTAGGTGATGCCCACCGGTGCTTTAACGTTCTTCGCACGGATGTCATACGAAGGAAACCAACGTGCCTCATTCACCAGGTAGTTCACATCCAACTCCGCGGTGGTGGCCGCCTTCGTCGATACCTTCACCACGATCTCGCCACTGGGTTGCCCCTTAATGGCGCGAAGCTCTGTTAATTGTGCATCCACCTTAGCAAGCTCTTCCTGGTACGAGCGGATGGTTCGCTCCGATTGCATCAATTGCTGTTTGATGTCCAGCAAGCGTTGACGAAAATAGTCCATGGCGGCCTTCAACTCGGCTACTTCCACACCTTTCTCTGTGCCGCCAATGGACTTATTTGTTTTTAGAATATTTTCTTCCTCCAGATAAACTTCCTGGATGGATTTCTCTTGGGTGATCAGGGTCGTGAGTCGCTTACGCTCCGCGTCGAGGAGCTTGATCTTTTCGGGTTTCTTGTGTTCTTCCATGTAGTTGATCCGGAAAGAAACCGAAAGGATCTTCACCGACGCCGGGCCATCCACCTGGATACTTTGTTGCTGAACGGCCGGAGCAATTCCTGTCAATGTCAGAATAGAAACACCGGCCTTCAAAGGCACCGACGCGTGACGGGTGATCTGGGCGCCCTGGAGAAAGACGGCGACCTGGTTTATTTTGGAGGAAACAGTTTGTTCAGCTTCCTGGGCGACTACGCGGGTCAGGGAAGCGAGGAGTAAGGCGATGGTGTAGATTCTTTTCATGGCCGTGGGATTAAAGTGTATGGGTAAGATGCAGGGTTCGGGCAGATTCCATAAAGAGGGGTAAAAAAGAGCCGGAAGCCGTGAGTCAGTGTGAGTAGCCAGTAGTGAGTAGTCGCTAATTTGGGCGTAGATATAAAAAGTAAACCCCGGTGCCTGCCGGGGTTTGTGTATTTGAAAAAAATCGGAAGTGGACTCTTGTCGAAAGGTTATTTTCGGAGGATGGTGAATTCTACGCGTTGATTTTTGGCTTTGCCTTCTTCGGTTTTGGCGGAGGCTAGGGGTTTGGAGCCTCCGTAGCCTTTGGACACGATGCGTTCTTTGGCGATTCCTTTTTGGACCAGGTATTCGGCGACGGCTTTGGCGCGGGCGGAGGAGAGTTTTCCTTTGCCGGCTTTATCGCTGTGGTCGCCCACTTCGATGCGGATGGCTTTGTCGGATTCCAGGAGGGCGGCAAGGCGGTCGAGTTCAGCGAACGATTTTTCTTTTAGTTCGGATTTGTCGGGGTCAAACGAGATGGTGTTGAGCCGTACGGATTGACCTACTTCGATGGGCACTACCCAAAGATCGCGGCTCAGCGTTACTTCGTTCGTTTCGTTTGTGACGTCGATGGTTTCGGCGATGGGATAAAAACCCGGGGCGGTGGCACTGAGTACATAGGCTTCCTTCAACGGCACACGCAAGTCGTAGGTACCCAGCAAGGAGTCGATAGCGGCTGCAGAATTGTCGATGCCTTCTACCATGATCCGCAGACCGGGATTGCCTGACCAGGGGCGACCAGTTTTTTTGTTGATCACTTTGCCGGAAACGATCGCCATTTTTTCGGCGTCGGCCAGCAGGTCGAGGGTGATGCTCCGGTATTCGTCCACAGCGTTCAGGTCGAGCGGTTCGGGGAAAGATTCGAAATGTTTGGCGCTCACCTGCATATAGTAGAGTGTGCCGTGGGGTAACTTCACTTCATACGTGCCGGCATCTTTGTCCACACGCGCAGAGTCCACCTGCTCGCCATCGATCACGATCTTGGCGTTGGATTTGGCGGGAAGCAGGTTGTTGGTGTTTTTGATAAACAGTTTACCCTTCACCACCACGTACGTCAGCGGTTCGGCTTTCAGGTCTTTGTTCAGTTCGGTGTATTCTTTTATTTCCGAAGCATCGATGACATCTTTCACTTCTTTGTAGTCGGGCACCACAACCGATACCTCATAACGTTTGCGCATCGGCAGTTTCAACCGGTAGGTCCCGGAATCAGCATGCATCCAAACGCTGTCGGCAGGTTGGCCGTTCACCAGGATTTTTGCCGTCTTGCCTTTCAGCGTGCGGTTGCTCTTTTGATTCTGGATCTTGCCGGTGGCGATGATGAAAGGGTTGTCTTCATAGATTTTTACCTTAAAGATGTCGGCGCCGCCCAGCGATTGATTGCCGGAAGAAAAGTAGCCCATGCTGCCGTTGGCGTTGGTCTTGAAATAAGACTCATAGCCGGAGGTGTTGATGGTGTCGTTCAAGGCAACGGGTGCCGACCAGGAGATCCAGTCCGATCCCGTACGGGTGGTTTTATAGATGTTATAGCTACCGTTGGTGCCGCGGTTGCTGGAAAAATACAAGGTCTTGTTGTCGGCCAACAGGAAAGGTGTTTCTTCACTGGCGGCGTCAGACGAAAGGGCGTCGATCTTTTTGGGTTTGGTCCACTTTCCTTTTTCATTCAGCTCACTCACATAGAGCTTGCTGGTTTTGCCTTTTGCAAAGCTGAACACGATGGACTTCCCATCGGCGCTCATCGACGCGGGGCTTTTCGCGCCACGCGTGGATACTTTCAGCGGCATGGGCATCGACCATCCATCGGCCGTCTTCGACACCGTGGAGAGACCGTTCTTCTTCCAGGTCATGCCGTCGGCGCTATAGATGCCGTTGATCAAAAGCGTGTTGCCATCGGCCGAGGTGGAAAGCACGGCGTTGTAATGACCGAGGTTGAAGCGCGGCAGGCGTTCTGCAACGGACCAGCTACCATCGGCCTGGAGTTTCGAGAACCAGATATCCTGGCTGTCGGTGGCGCCAAAGGTGTTGGAGGGGTGATTGACGCGGGAGAAGTAAAGCGTTTTCCCGTCGGCCGAAAGCACGGGATTGATCTCATCGTACGTGGAGTTGATGTTGGGTCCGAGGTTCTTCGGAATGAACGACGATTGCGCCCACGCCGGGCTGGCAAGCAGGAGGAAGAGGGAGACAGCGTATATATTTTTTTTCATAAGGTCGACGAGGGCGGTTTTTTTCATTCACATCGATGATGTCTTTTCGCGCGGGGTGGAAGCCAGAAATAACGTCCAACCTAAACCAATCAAATCAGCCCGACGGGGAATGCGTTTACCGATTTCAAAAGTAACGCGTCGGCAACATCTGTTGAAATCGCTTTTATTTAGAATCGGGGAAAATCATACATCCCAAAGAATTTTGCATAATCATCCTAAACCAACACGAAGCCCCCGGAAATCGGGTGGAAACCGCTATCTTATTCGGGAAATCCAGCGGATCGCCAAAACGCTGTTCATTTTGGAATCCGGAACGCCGGGTTCGCATTATCTCAATGTTATCCCTATGAAAATCACCTTCTTCAGCACTCAGTCCTACGACAAAACATTCTTCGAAAGCCACAATAAGGACTTCGGTTTCGAAATCGATTTCTTTGAAGTTGCCCTCACGGAGCAAACCGTGAACCTGGCCGCCGGTGCCCAGGCCGTCTGCGTTTTTGTGAACGACCGGGTGAATGCCGCCGTGCTGGAAAAGCTTGCTGCCCTGGGTGTGATCATCATTGCCTTGCGCTGCGCCGGTTTCAACAACGTGGACCTGGCCGCAGCCGCCAAACGCGGCCTGCCCGTGGTGCGCGTGCCCGCCTACTCGCCCCATGCCGTCGCCGAACACGCCGTGGCCATGATGCTGACACTGAACCGGAAAACACACAAAGCCTATAACCGAATCCGCGAACAAAATTTCTCACTCGCCGGCCTCCTGGGCTTCGATCTTTTTGGAAAGACCGTGGCCGTCATCGGCACGGGCAACATCGGGCAGGTGTTCTGCAGGATCATGCTGGGCTTTGGATGCCGGGTGCTGGCCTATGATGTGGTAGAGCAGGATGCCCTGAAACAAGCGGGCGTTACCTACCTGCCCCTCGATGACGTGTTGCCCCAAGCCGATGTGCTCTCCCTGCATTGCCCGCTGAACGAACACACCAAATACCTGGTCAACGACAAAACCCTGGGTCGCATGAAACCCGGCGCCATGCTCATCAACACCAGCCGCGGCGGCCTCATCGACACCCAGAGCGTTATCCTGGCCCTGAAGTCGGGACACCTCGGCGCATTGGGTGTGGACGTCTATGAACAAGAAGAATCGCTCTTCTTCCGCGATCTCTCCGACCACATCGTGACCGACGACGTGATCATGCGCCTCATAAGCTTCCCCAACGTGTTGATCACCGCCCACCAGGGATTTTTCACACAAGAGGCCTTAACGCAAATTGCCCAAGTCACCCTGGGCAATCTGAAAGCGTTCACCGAAGGCAAGCCTTTGACAAACGCGGTCCGCTTTATTTCTTAACCGCAGTAAAACCTACAACGCACCGGCTTTGATCTCGTCTACTACCGCCGGGTCCAGGAGGGTTGTGGTGTCGCCTAAATTTGACGTATCGCCTTCGGCCACCTTCCGCAAAATGCGGCGCATGATCTTCCCGGAACGTGTTTTGGGGAGCCCGCTCACGAACTGGATCTTGTCCGGCTTGGCAATGGGGCCGATGATCTTGGACACGGTTTCCTTGATCTCGCTGCGAAGTTTATCCTCGTCCTTGGGCGGATGATAGAGGATGACGAAGGCATAGATGCCCTGACCTTTGATGTCATGAGGGTAGCCCACCACCGCGGTTTCGCATACTTCGTGATGTTCGTCGATGGCGCTTTCCACTTCGGCGGTGCCCATGTTGTGACCGGAAACGATGATGATATCGTCTACCCGTCCCGTTATTCTGTAGTAGCCTTCTTCATCGCGTTTGCAGCCGTCGCCGGTAAAATATTTTCCGGGGAAGGTCGAGAAATAGGTTTCAAAAAAACGCTTGTGGTCGCCATAGATGGTGCGGGCCATGGAAGGCCAGGGGAATTTTATGGTGAGACGTCCTTCGACGCCATTTGTGGTCAGCTCTTTTCCATTTTCGTCCATCACAGCGGGTTGCACACCGGGTAGGGGCAGCGTAGCATGGGCGGGTTTCAGTTTTGTTACGTTGGCGATGGGCGAGATCATGAAGCCACCGGTTTCGGTTTGCCACCACGTGTCGATGATGGGGCATTTTTCTTTACCGATATTTTTGTTGTACCAGTGCCAGGCTTCTTCGTTGATGGGTTCACCCACGGTGCCCAATACTTCCAGGGAAGACAGGTCATACTTTTCAACAAAACTCAGCGGCGCTTTCTCCAGCGAGCGGATCGCGGTGGGCGCTGTATAAAAAATATTCACCTTATGCCGTTCGATCGCCTGCCAGAACCGGCCCATGTCGGGCCACGAAGGGATGCCCTCAAAGATCACGGTAGTGCCACCCGCCGATAGCGGGCCGTAAAGAATATAGGAGTGGCCGGTGATCCATCCCAGGTCGGCCGTGCACCAGTACACCTGGCCGTCGCGGTATTGGAAGGCTGTCTTGAACGTATAGTTTATATAGACCATATACCCACCGCAGGTATGCACCATGCCTTTGGGTTTGCCGGTAGAGCCGGAAGTATAGAGAATGAACAGCATGTCTTCGGCGTCCATTTCCTCGGGCGGGCAATCGGCCGAAGCTTTGGCAATTTCTTCGTGCCACCACAAATCGCGGCCGGCTTTCATTTTGACGTTGATCTTCAGCTTTTGGAGGACTATGGCCTTCTTCACGGTGGGGCATTTCTCCAGGGCTTCGTCGACGATGCTTTTGAGGTCGAGTTTTTTCTCCCCGCGGAACGAACCGTCGGAGGTGATCACCATGCTGCAACCGGAATCCTGGATGCGGTCGGCAATGGAGCCTGCCGAAAAACCGGCAAAGACCACGGAGTGTACGGCGCCGATGCGGGCACAGGCTAACACAGCGTAGGCCAGCTCCGGGATCATCGGCATGTAGATACACACCCGGTCGCCCTTCTTCACACCTTGCGCGCGAAGCATGTTGCCGACTTTGCTCACTTGTTCGTGCAGCTCCTTATAGGTAATGTGTTTGGCCTCGTCTTTGGGGTCGTTGGGCTCCCAGATAATGGCCGTTTGGTTTGCACGCTGGGGCAGGTGACGGTCGATGCAGTTTTCGGTGATGTTCAGCTTGCCGCCGACGAACCACTTCACTTCGGCCTTGTGAAAGTCCCACTCCAGCACCTTGTCCCATTTTTTACGCCACTTGAAGTCGGCGGCGATGTTGCTCCAAAAATCTTCAGGGTTTGCGATACTTTTCTGGTACTGTTCTGCGTAGGCGTCGAAGGAAGAAAGGGTTGTGTTCATAGGGTTGCGTCCGGATTTATGTTATGGAGACACGGGTGATAAAATTCTATCCTTTTTCTGGAAATTCAAATATTGTTTTCGTGTGTGGTGAGCACATTTGGGAAAATTTATGTCTTTTTAATGTCAGGCAATTCCCAGGGATGTCGCTTAAGCCTGTGTATGGTTCACTCCAGGGTGCGGCTGTGAGGTCCGCACACATCACACACCGGGGATTAACGGAGACATGGTTATATGTCTGGGCGCAGTTGCCGTATGAAATCTGAATACATACTGGAGTAAAAGTTGAGGAAGTGCATGGAAGGCTAACGCCAAAAATCCACTATTTCCGAATGCAAATCCATGGGAATACGCCTTGAGATAATTTGATCACTTTTCTCTTGAGACGAGAAATGACGGACTTGGGATTGTACAACACCTTATGGTTGTAATGCGCCAGTTGTTGGAACGAATGATGAAAATACTTGCCACACATTTCAGGCGTCGCTGTCAAAACAAAATAACGTTCGCTTCTTTGCCTGGCGAGTGAGACATCGTCTTGTGATCCGTAAAACGGGCTGTCCATGATATGTATTTCTCCGGTGTCTTTTAGAAGAGATAATAATTTTGAAATCAGTTCATTGAAATTTTCAAAATACTGAACTGAGGCCGCCAGAATGATCGCATCGATGGATTGCTTTCTAAATACATCGCGGAAAATATTCACATACATAAAATATAAATTCTGCTGCTCACCAAAAGCATGTGTGGCCTGCCTCAGTTCAGTGCGTTGCACATCGACACCGATTACCAGGGCATCCAAATTTCTGGCGAGCATGGCAGAGAGCCAGCCGTTACCACAACCCACTTCCAAGACGACCAAGCTATTTTTCTGACTTAAATAGGTTACGAGTTTTCGCGACGAAAATTGCCGCACTTGCCATTCTTTATAGTGAGGATGCGTCGTGGGCACTACAGGAAGTTTACGAATGGCCTCGATTGGCAATATCCTTTTCTCCTGATCTCTTACTTTAATATAACAGGTCTCAAAGTCTTCGGAGACGAACGAATCGTCTTGCACGTATACTTTATCTTCTTCACGAAAGCAGCCTGGTCAATAAGAATGTCCTGGAGCGTCATTTTGCTGGCAAGTATAAATTAGGAGATCAACACTCAATTTAACCATTGTAAAGATTTCGTAACACAACAAGGAACACGATGAAGGGTAATGATTTTAGGATTGCCGTATTGAAGCCCAACGTATTCTCCGAAAAAATACCGTTTTTTTTATCGATGATTACCACATCCCATAAATTTCACTACCTTTAAACGTCCGTCAACTCCCCTGACGTTTTACCCCATTTCAGTTTTTTTGCATTCTTATTCCGTGGCTTGGACAGCAACTGCCCAGTTTGCACCCTGTTTTCGCCTGCGGAAGAAAGGATAGAAACTCAAAACTTTGCGTCGTATGACTGTAGCTCTGCCGGACCGCATGGTGTTTAACGCAGTGGATGAACACATCCTTCGCACCTTGCTCTATTATGACATCTTTCATTATCCCCTGAAGGCGGATGAAGTCCACCGCTTCCTCGGCGCGCCGCTGGAACACGAAGACTATATCTATTCGCGATTGAGGGTGCTCGCCGCCCATCGCTATATTTCGCAGTTCGGGGATTTTTTTGGCATTCAGCCCGGCGAGAGCGACACTGTACGCCGGGCGAAAGGCAATGCCGAGGCCGAACGGCTTACGGTACTCGCGCGTAAAAAAGCGCACTTGATTGGAAGCTTCCCGTTTGTGCGGGGCGTGATGGCCTCCGGTTCGCTATCGAAAGGATATATGGACGAGAAGTCGGACCTGGACTTCTTTATCGTCACCGCCCCGGGCCGCTTATGGATTGCCCGGACGTTGCTGGTGATGTATAAACGCATCTTTCTTTTCAACTCGCACAAATATTTTTGTGTGAACTATTTTGTTGACGAGCAACATTTGGAGATTGAAGAAAAAAATCTATTCACCGCCACCGAGTTGGCCACGGCGTTGCCCTTGTATGGCCCGGAGCAATACCAAAATCTTCTGAAGGCCAATCCCTGGCTGACCAATTTCTTCCCCAACTTCCGGCCGCGCACCACCGAAGACGTATTGCCCTCGAAACAACGCGGCCTAAAAAAGATACTCGAAGCATTTTTCAACCTCGCACCGTTTTCCAGGCTCGACCATCATTTTAAAAAGATGACCTTGCAACGCTGGGAAAAATTATACCGGCGCGATTATTCTGACGCCGACTTCAAGGTGGCGTTCAAAACGAAAGATCACGCTTCCAAAAATCATCCCCGCAATTATCAGCGCAAGGTCCTGGATCTGTATGCTGACAAGGTTAAGGCGTTCGGCCTTTCGCCGTTGCGCAGTTGTGCAGAAGAACCAGGCAAGTAAAAGACAGTGGCGTATGAAGATCCTGTTTACGCATTCGTATTTCTACAAGCGCGACCCCAAACAGTGGCGCTTCAAACAACCCTACCCGCCGTTGGGCACCATACTGGCCGCGGCCGTCATGCGGACCCAAGGGCATGATGTGGCGTTGGTGGATAACAATCTAAAGGATGGTCCACACGTCATCGTTCCGGCATTGACCGAACATCGCCCCCAATATGTGGTGATCTATGACGATGGTTTTAACTATCTCACCAAAATGTGTCTCACCGTGATGCGCGAGGCAGCCTTTGTAATGGCCGAAGAAAGCCGCAAACACGGCTGCACCGTGATCATCTGCAGCTCCGACGCCACCGATCACTACGAAAAATATTTTCAGCATCACGTGGACTACGTGATCCGGGGTGAAGGCGAAGAAACATTAAAGCAACTCATCGGCACCCTGGAAAAAGACGGCGACGTGTCGGCTGTGCAAGGGCTGGCCTTCCAGAAAAACGGGGCGACCATCCTAACGCCGCCCCGGACCGTGCTCCGCGACCTGGATGCCCTGCCCATGCCGGCGTGGGACCTTGTAGATATGGAAGCCTATCGCACGCTGTGGTTAAAACATCATGGCTATTTTTCGCTGAACCTGGCCACTACCCGCGGCTGCCCATTCAAATGCAACTGGTGCGCCAAACCGATCTACGGAAACCGCTATACGTCACGGTCGCCACAGCACGTTGCCGACGAGATCGCTTTCTTATTGGAACACCACCGGCCGGACCATTTCTGGATGAGCGACGATATTTTCGGGCTACGGCCGGGTTGGGTGCAGGAATTTAACCGGATTGTAAAAGAGCGAAAGTTGTCTTTTATCTATAAAATCCAGTCCCGCGTGGACCTTTTGCTGGAAGACGAGGTGATCGACGCCCTGGCCGCCTCGGGAGCCCGAACGGTTTGGGTGGGGGCTGAATCCGGGTCACAATCCGTTTTGGATGCCATGGACAAGGGCACTACGGTGGGACAAATCTATGACGCGACCCGCCTCTTAAAGACACATGGCATCGCTGTAGGCTTCTTTCTGCAATTCGGCTACCCCGGCGAAACGGAAACCGACATCCAGGCAACCCTGCGGATGGTGCTGGAATTGATGCCTGAGGAAGTGGGAATTTCGATTTCGTACCCCCTGCCGGGCACAAAATTTTATGAAAACGTGAAAGGACAGCTCCTGGAAAAGCAAAATTGGTCCGATTCCGATGATTTGGCCATGCTCTTTAAAAGCACATTTAACAATGCGTATTATAAAGCGTTACACAGGTACGTGCACTACGTGTATCGAAAACAAAAAGGTTATGCCAGTTTGAAGAAACTTATGCGCAGTCCTTTGCGTCTTACGTATAAGGACCTTAAGCAAGGCCTAGGTACGTTTTATTTCGGCGCCCGTGTCACACTTTTGTCCAAAAGACTTCGTATCTTAAAAGACTCTACCATCCCAAATCAGCGGTAACATGGCAGCCCCCTTCGATCATATCGCCACCTCCTACGACTCCCAGTTCACGCGGAGCGCCATTGGTCAATTGCAACGGAAAAGGGTATGGTCCTACCTGGAAAAGATCACCCCCGAATTGAACGGGCTGGAAATCCTGGAATTGAATTGCGGTACGGGGGAAGACGCCTTATTGTTTAGCGAAAAAGGCTTCAACATTGTGGCTACCGATGTTTCGGAAGAGATGCTGAAGGTGACCATGCAAAAGGCCCAGCAATATTCCATGCAAAACAAGATCAGCTCCCAATACCTCGACCTGGATAGTTTTGACGACACGCTGTTTGACAAAAAATTCGACCTGGTGTTCTCCAACTTCGGCGGTTTGAATTGCATTAACCCGGAAGCCATGCAGAAATTGCTGGCCAAAATTCCGTCCATCCTTTCGCCCGGCGGTCGTTTTGTTGCCGTGGTCATGCCCAAATTTTGTCTCTGGGAGACCAACTATTTCCTGATGAAACTCCGTTTCCTGCGAGCCTTTCGCCGGATGACCGACAAAGAAGTGATGGCCGATCTGCAAGGCACACAGATGAAAACCTGGTATTACACCCCCACCCAAATAAAGAAATGGTCGAAGCACGCTTTCCGTCACGTGACGACAAAGCCCGTAGGATTTGCCATCCCCCCCTCCTATTTTGAAAATTTCTTTTCGCGCAAAAAAAGACTGCTGCTTCAACTCAACCGGATGGAGCAAGCGCTGGACCGGTTCTCCTTTCTGGGCGGCATGGCCGATCACTTCCTCATCGACCTCCGGCTTCTATGAACTTTATTTTCCCTGCCGCCTAAGCACTGAACAGCCATGGATGTATTGCTTGCGCATGGATATTTTTTAGAAGACGATGTGAAGGAACAGCGCATCATGCGTCCTTACCCGCCGCTGGGAATCCTCTATATCGCGGCCTACCTGGACAAACATGCAATAAAAAACGAAGTCTACGACACGACCTTCTCCTCCAAAAAAAATTTCCAGGACCATTTGCTGCACACAAGTCCGCCACTGCTGGCGCTTTATGTGAACCTGATGACAAAGCTGAACATATTGGAGATCGTTCGCTTTGTTAAAAAAAATCTCCCTGCCACCCGCGTCATCCTCGGTGGCCCGGAAGTGAAACATAGCGCTGAAAATTTCCTGCGCGCCGGGGCCGATGTCATCGTGATCGGCGAGGGCGAAGAAACTACGTTGGAGTTGGTGACAAACCTCTCTCAACACGCCTATCGTCCCGGAGCATTTCTGAATGACATAAAAGGCATTGCCTTTCTTCAAGACGACCTCTTTGTTGAAAACCCGGAACGCGACAAGATCAAGGACATCAACGAACTGATACCGGCCCGTCACAAAATAGACCTTCATCTGTACCTCAACGCCTGGAAAGAACGGCATGGCACCAATGCGATCTCGGTGAGCACCATGCGTGGTTGTCCCTACACGTGCAAGTGGTGCAGTCGTGCGGTTTATGGATTAAGTTACCGGAGGCGATCGCCCGAAAAAGTTGCTGACGAACTGGAAGCCCTTCAGCGCGACTACCGGCCCGACAGCCTATGGTTTGTGGATGATGTTTTTACGATCAGTCACAAATGGCTGACTGCTTTTCGCGACGAGCTGCGAAAACGAAATGTGACCATTCCCTACGAATGCATTACGCGCGCCGATCGCATGAACGATGAAGTGGTCCGGCTGCTAAAAGAAACGGGATGTTTCCGCGTGTGGATCGGCGCGGAAAGCGGCTCCCAAAAAGTGATCGACCTCATGGACCGCCGCGTGGACGTGAACCAGGTGCGCGACATGATCCGGCTCACCAAAAATTACGGCATCGAAACCGGCACCTTCATCATGCTGGGCTATCCCGGCGAAACGGAAGCCGACATCGAGGAAACTATTCACCATCTCAAAGAATCCAACCCTGATCATTTTACGATCACGGTAGCTTATCCTATCCGGGGTACGGAGCTTTACCAGGAGGTGGAAGCGGATCAGACTACTTCTTTGGATTGGACCACCAGTACGGACCGGGAGATTGATTTCAAGCGGTCGTATTCGAGACGGTATTATGATTTTGCGGTGCGGCATGTGATCAATGAAGTTCAGTGGGCAAAAGGATCGCAACGCGCCCTGGATGTTAAGAACATGCTCCTCAAAGTGAAATCGGTGGCAGCGAAGCTGGGGATGATCTGGCACCGGCAACGGTCGTTGGCAAAAGCCCTTCACTACAGCAACTCAACGGAATAAACGCTCAACCAATGGCAAGACCCATGGAGACCATCACGTCGTTTTATGATGCCATCGCCGGGCAATACGATGCTTTTCTGACCGACCACGATGCAAGGGCGCGCAAAACAATTGCACAGGTTTTCACAGAAACCGTGCCCCGCGGCGTTGTGCTTGATTTTGGTGGTGGCACAGGACTCGATCTTCCGTGGCTTCAGGAATACTATTCGACAATCCTGTTTTTGGAGCCCTCGTCAAATATGAGAGAAGAAGCTCGGAAAAAGGTTACATCGTCGGAGCTCGTGCGTTTTGTTGATCGGCAAACAGAATTCAGCGAATGGTCGGAGCAGGCGCTTCCTTTCCAGGAGAAGGCCGATGGCGTTCTCGCCAACTTCGCAGTCCTCAATTGTATAGAAGACACGTCGAAGTTTTTTGAAAAGATTGCCCTGGTCACCTCCAAGCAATCTCATGTTGTAGCCGCCTTGCTGGATCCGCGCGTGAGCCATATTCTTAAAAAGAATTCTGTTTTTTCTGCGCTCCGCATGTTAGTGACCAACTCCTTAACCATCCACCATCAACGCGACGGAGTGCTTCACAAAACTTTCGTGCACAGCCTGCAAAAACTCAGAAACGCCGCTTCGCCTTATTTTGATATGCTTTCGTTTACAGCGATCCCTCCATCGGATTTTGTTTTGGTAATCTTTGCGAAAAAATGAAGTCCTTCTTGAAGTCAATCGCGAAACGTGCTCTCTTTGGGGATCGTGTCGCAAAAAATTTTCCCCCCATCCGGATCGCCATCGGAAAGATGGAAGAAAAAGTTTTCCTGTCCTGGCACGATGATCGACTCGATATCAGCGAACGGCATTGCATCGTTTGCCACGCACCCTTTTGCCTCACGGTTTGGCTTACTGCAGCTGAATCGATTAGAGTCCAAACGAATATCCTAATGATTTCCGTAGCCACGGGACAAAAAATCCATGCAGAGATTACTGCGTCGGTTATCAAAAAAATAGAAACAGAAAATGGCTTTCTGTTCGTGGTGAGAGCGGAGAAGGCCTCTTGCTATCAGAAGAATGCATTGTTCCAGTTGTTCATGCGGCGATACTTCAGACATAAAAATACTCCGCAAGAAGACAAGTTCTATGCGGCCGCGTATTCCTATCCACGGCGCGTTATTGCGGTTTCTTTTCAGGAAGCATCATATTATAATATTTTCCCAATGGATTTTCAGTGTTCCATTGCCGGGACCGATCTATACGTGCTAGGCTTACGCACCACGAATGTTACGCTTGATAAAATTATCCAATCAAAACGGGTTGTCATCGGAGACACTGCAAGAGCAGATTTGGATGTGATCTATGCTTTGGGAAGAAATCACAGCGCCAGTCCTCCCCCGCAGGACAGCCTCGCGTTCGAGGTGCTTAAAAGTGAACGATTTGGTTTCCCCGTGCCGGTGTTCTCAGCATCTTATAAGGAAATCGATTTAATAGCACATCACAATCTCGGAACGCATACGATGCTTATCGGCCGAATAGCCAATGCCAAGTTGTTGTGGGCGGCGGAGTCTTATCTTTATCATATTCATTTCCTACAATCCTTTAGGATTCGTCATAACGCCGCGCAGTAGCACATTAGAGTAATAGGGCTTGCGTTAGCAACAAAACAGATAAGAGGACCGAATAAAAACTCGGTCCTCTTTCGAAGGTCATTTAGTTAGAATCATTCTTTTTGTGTCCAGAATTTTGCCGTCCAATAAAAGGGCATATATATACATACCTGCTCCTAGTTCGTTAGCTGAAATTCTCACAGTTGCGTCACCCCGCTCCTTTACATTGATTGCTTTTAATTCCTTTCCGTCCAGCGCATATATCATTACATCCGCGCGAAGCGTAGATTCCGGCAATTTCATTTTGATCTCTGTGTCGACTGAAAATGGATTCGGCACATTTTGAAATAGAACAGCCTCAACCGATACACTATCATTCGCCTTAGAGTCTGTTGTGGCAATTTTATTCAGCAAAATATCCATTTTCTGCTGTTGGTCTTCTAATTTTTGAGTGAGTTCCTGAACGGCTCTTACCAAAGGCACTACAAAATCAGAGTACCGAATGCTGTAGTGGTCATTGTCATTTTGAGGCAAATCCACGCCATTAAAGACGACGCCTAACTTTTCTACTGCATCTTGTACTTCTTGGGCGACAAAACCAGTCTGTCTAACTATTTTCTCCTTTTTAGCAGACTGACCTTGTTCCGGTAATTTTGTAGCGCCGAGAAAACGATTCAGCGACTCGAAATCAATTGAATAGCTGACGGGTCTGAGATGATTAATAAAATCAAGGCCTGCCACATCCTCCTTGATGTCCTTTTTAAAACGCCCATCCGAAAAAGTAGACCACGAAACCTGCCCGCTTATTTTGACAACGGCAGTATTCCCTACTGCAACCGTGTTGTTTGCCGTAGGAATTGCATTATATCCCAAAGCCGTAGTATTGTCAAGTCCAGAGGTAGATGTCGGTCCTGACAAACTGCCAAACGCGCTATTGGAGGAGCCAATTGTATTGTTATACAATGCATTGTTCCCAACAGCAGTGTTATGAACACCAGCAGAATTGGAAAATAAAGCGGTATAACCCATCGCTGTATTATAATAACCCAATGCATTCGTGTATAGCGCAGCATGGCCTACAGATGTATTGTGGTAACCTATGTTTGTAAGATATTGAGACGTGTATCCGACTGCGGTGTTCCCCTCGCCAGTGGATATAGAGTGAAGCGCCTTAAATCCAATCGCTGTACTCCAACCAATATTCGCTCCTGAATATAACGCTTCAAAGCCTACCGCAGTGTTAAAACTTCCACCCGTATTAGAAAATAATGCACTCCCGCCGATGGCGAGATTGTACGATCCCGTGGTATTCGAATAGAGCGCATCTTGACCATTTGCTGTGTTGAAATCTCCAATCGTGCTACCATAAAGGCTTCGATAACCCGTTGCGGTATTTCCCGCTCCTACTGTGTTCGAAAATAGTGAATTGAATCCATTCGCCGTGTTATTTGAAGCTAGGTTGTTTTGAAGGGAACTAGTTCCAAAAGCAGTGTTGTTGGCTCCTGTCGCGTTAGCATATAAACTTCTGTATCCGTTTGCAGTATTCCCTGACGCTGTTGTGTTGGAGTAGAGCGCTTCTTGTCCACTGGCTGTATTAAAAGCGCCAGTTGTGTTAAAATTTAGCGCCTGGTATCCGATCGCACTATTGGAAAAGCCAGTCGTATTTGAAAACAGCGATTTAAATCCAATTGCCGTATTGTAGGACCCCAAATTGTTCAATAAAGAATTCGTTCCCGCGGCCGTATTGGCTGAACCAGAAACGTTGTAGAAAAGCGAAAAACTCCCCAAGGCCGTATTGTTTATTCCAGTTGTATTACTATAGAGTGCCGTATATCCAATGCCGCTATTATCTGTCCCTGTCGTATTTTTATACAACGAGTATGCGCCAATTCCTGAGTTGTCAGTTCCGCTGGTATTGAAGTAAAGGGATTGGTATCCAACTGCAGAATTGAACGACGCCGTGGTGGTGGTAAAAAGAGCTTCCGACCCTATCGCCGTGTTTCGCTCACCCGTTGTTAAAGATCTCCCAGTCGACTCGCCGAAAAAGGAGTTGTTTGCACTCGTACCTAACGCAGCATTTCCCGTGAAATATCCAAAGAAACTATTGTTCGTTCCCAAAGTACCTGAAGAGGTCCCGTAGGGTGTTGTGGTTTGGGCCTTCAAGCCCACATAACAAAGTAATAACAGGGCAAGGATTTTAATTTTTTTCATAATCATATTGGTTTAGTTAAACGATTTCCAAAACGATGTTTCCGAAACTCTCGTGAGCGCTGAGAGGCCTTCGGATTTTCCATAACTAATATACAATCCTTTTCCTGACTGAACGAGATTCCAAATCTATTTCTATGTTAAGAAATCGCCTTGAAAAAGCAGAAATCATTGAACCAATAGCCCTTACCCTAGAGGTAAATCATTCTACAAATAACATATACGCTGTTCGACGTAGATCAAAATAACAAATACTAAATTGTTGCAGGCCATCACCAGTCTCTATTTTGGCCCTGTCTTTCTTCAACAGTTATTTTACACATTTTTTCTCTTGTTCGCTCTGGAAGGGATACAGACATTGAGTTATTTCCCAACATTTCCCTTAGATATCATTGAATCGATAAACAGACGATAATTTTCAGCCGCCCAATCGGCGTTATAGGATAGCACATATTGGCGGGCTTCTCTGCCCAGCATATTGTAGCGAAGAGGATCTGCAATTAACTGAAGGGTCCTTTCTGCTAATCCCTCAGCGTCGCCGGGAGCTGCTACAACGGCCAATCGCTCGCCGACATCAGCCAACATCCCTACAGCCGTGCCACAAACGACCACTCCGCTCGTCATGGCCTCTTCCACCACGGCACAACTACCCTCAAAACGGGAAGTATGCAGGAGAATGTGAGCTTTTTGAAAACAGGCAGGTATTTTTTCCTGCGCTATGGCACCTTCAAAGTCGACCAAGTTCTCAATGTTCAATGTTTCGAGCAATTGCCGAACACGGGGGATATTGTAGCCATCGCCAATCACCGTCAATCGGCAGGCAACGCTTTTCGAAATGATGGAAAACGTCTTGAACATGGTCTCCTGATCCTTGATCGGGCTGAGATAGGCGATGTGAAGGAATTGAACCGGCAACGAAATTTCTCTTTGATGATAGGGGAATTTCTTGCTGTCTATTCCTAAAATCAGGGTATTGATCTTTCTCGTGGTGGGCAAACTACGCAAAGCAACTTCTTTTTGAAAATCGGAAATCGTCACTAGTTCGTCGGTTTGTGCGCACACTCTTCTCGTGATCTCTGCCAGCCAGGGGATGATCAAATTTCCATGTCCAATATCCGGTAGGGCGGCTGCCTCACAGGCAATGAGTTGAACAACCAGTGGTTTGCGAATAAGTCTTCTTAACAGGAGGGCGTACCATCCTGTTGGGTATACGGAAACGGCGAATATGATATCAAAGGGTCGAAACAGATGATCCCATGCGCATCGCAGTGTAAGGCAAAAATATTTTACCCGGCCAGGCAGGCGCCAACGTACCGGTTGTCTGACTTTTATCGCCGCAGGGATCTGTGTTGTATCAATTGGAACGTAAGAGTAATACACAATATCATACTGGAGTGACAATCTCTTAAACAAGTTTGCAACGACGGGAACGCCCTGCCCCAGCGACCCGCCCCCCAGGACGCCGGTTCCTAATAATGCTATTCGCGGCTTTCGATTTGAAGCATTCATAAAATTATGACACGTAAAGATTTTTGGTATTCTCGGCTGTCCACTGAATGGAGTGGATCAGCGTCCATTGATGGGCCGCTTGTCGAATGTATGCCAATCTTTCCGGGTTTCGGATGATCTTCAACGTTTCCTGCGCCAACGTCTGGTGGTCGCCGACGGGGACCGCAACACAACATTCCGGCAGATCGAACAGCAAACCAACCGCGGTACCGCATACCAGCAGGCCGCTGCTCATGGCTTCCGTGACCACTTCGCTTTGTCCCTCCGACAAGGACGTATGCAAGAGTATATCGGCTTTTCTATATTGTTCCGGGAGTTGTTCATAGGGGATCAGGCCTCGAAATGTGACGTACTCAGAAATATTAAGGTCATTCGCCATCATTTTCAGTTGTTGTTCTCTTGCACCTTCGCCAATGATGGTCAGGTGCGCGGGTGTTTCACTGACTATGCGGGCAAATGCGCGCAACAGGGTAGGTTGATCTTTGACTGGATGCAGATTAGCAATGTGAAGAAATTGAACCGGAAGCTGAAGAGGCCTTTCCTGAAAATTGAAAAGCGAGGTATCGATACCCCAGGGCACAATGCGTATTGCTTTTCTCGCAATGCCCGCCTTCTGCAAATTGTTTACCAGATACTGTGTCAAGGCCATAACCTCACTGGCGTGACGGATGGTATACTGGCTTAACCATTTATAAAAAGGATTTAAAAGCTGCCCATAGTTGATCGACCGAAGACCAACGGCATCGCCACCCAATACGCTCACAATACTTTTGACGTTCAATATTTTTCCCAAGACAACCGCCAAAAAACCTCCCGGCAAAATCCAAAAGCCATGGATGACTACAAATTTCTTTTGCCGATGAGCTTTCCATAACGCCGCTATAGCCTTCACGCTTTTCAACCATGGATAGGGTGAGTACACATCAATGAGCTCAAAGCCTGAAGCGGTGTAATCGTCGTTGGTCTTATAAAGCTGAAATACTGTGATATTAAAATCGACTGCCAGCAACTTTATGATCCGCTCAAGGACGGGAACGCCGATGTTGTTGCGACCCGTTCCGATACCTCCAGGAATAATGATCGCAACGTTTGGTTTATTTTCTTTTGTGGCCGTCATGTTTCCTCCTGGATAATTTGCATTATTCTCCGTGCAATAGCATCGCAGGACAATGCCTCGTTAAATCTCTGCAATACTTTTTCAACCTCCTCGGCCCTGTTCAACGTCACGCCTCTTGCCAATGCGGATACCAGACCATCTTCATCGCCCGGCTCAAACAGCACACCCATCGCACCACGCTGGGTCATCATGCGGAAAGAGGGAATGTTTGTAAGGATGGGAATACATCCGCACGAAAGTGCCTCGCATACGGCAATGCCGGCACTTTCGTAGTGGGAGCTTGAAACTATAAAATCAGCACTGTTGTACCAATGCAGAAGCTCATCGTTTTCAACCTTGCCGACAAGAAAAACACGATGACCTGTGGAGCTCTCCGAAAGGATTTTTTTTAGCTGTCGCAATAATTCAACCGACTGATAAATCATGTAAAGTGACGCTCCTTCATGGCGATGGGCAAACCGCGTAAAGGCCCTGACCATGGTTTCGGGATCTTTGTTTTCATTCAGATTCCCGACCCATAGAAAAACATGCTTTCCGGTTGCCCTTGTCACTTGTCGGGCGATTTTTTTGTCCATGGGATAAAATGATGAGGATGCTGTCATTACTTCTTTTACTTTGGACGCGTTGCGTATCTGTTGCTTTGCCAGCCAATCGCTCGCGAGGTCTTGTGAAGCAAAAAGATAGGCATCGATATGCCGATCCGCCCAGCGTTGAAAAAAAATTCTGAGAACATCCCAAAACGGGCGTTCAGCATGATGTTGCGCTAAGATTTTTACGGCTTGTCCCAACTGCATTCGAAGCATAACCACTTGCCAGGGAAATATAAGCCCATGTACAATAACAACATCTGGCTGCAGGTTTTTTACAAATCGATTGAACCGAAATGGAAAACGCAGCGCCCACCGACTAAAATTTGGAAAATAATAGGATACGTTGTTTTTCTCTACGAACCCTTTGTATTGGATATTGTAAATAGCAACCGTTGAGGCATACGTGGCCATGTGGTGCAATACATGGGTCGTAAAGCTTATTCTTTTGAGCCATGCTTCCGGATCGCTGAAATTTGGCCGGGGAATGTTGTATGAAATATGAATGATCTTCACAAAGAATGGCTCGTTCTGTCTGGGGAGAAAGTAAATATAATTTTAAAATAATCGCATCACTAATAAAGTAACACATTGTTGTCTTCGGGTGTTACGTCCACAAAAAGAATAGCGCATGGTGGCGCGAATGTTATACGGGACGTTGGGATTTTTATTCCCATAAGTCCAGGCGACAGACAATTTAGTGCCCTCAAATCTCGGCCCCAGTGTCACAAAAAAAGTAACGCTTATCATCAAAGTGAACGGAGCGAAAATCTCTTGAAAAAAAACGACCTGTTTTGGTTTTTTCTACACATTTTGTTTTCACAGCCAGCCAACCTTTTCGTCCAATCAACCGTCCTGACGTTTTCAGGAAGGTCCGGACAGCACATAAATGCGTTTATAATCCTTATCTTCATTCACTTTTTTGCCTATGAAGAAAGTATTGTTTTTCAATCCCCGCGCAGGTCAGACGCTTAGGATCATTCCTAACGCCATCCTGGCTATTGCCGCCGCTGTGGAAGGTGTGGTGGACTATGCCGTGGTGGATGGCAACCGGGAACGCGATCCGTTGAAAAAGATCCTCGGCTACCTGGCGACGGGCGAATTCGGATTTTTTGCTTCTACTGTCATGCCCGGCCCGCAGTTGAAGCAAGCCATTCCCTTCACAAAGACCATCCGAAACCAATTTCCGGAGATCTGCATTATCTGGGGCGGCTATTTTGCTTCGAACCATCACCGCACCGTGATCCGGTCTGGGATGGTCGATGTCGTGGTGAATGGACCGGGCGACAAAGCCTTTCCCGCAGCCCTGACCGCGCTGGCTGCCGGGCAATCACTGGAGCACATCGAGAACCTGGTCTATTTAAAAGATGGCGAAGTGTTCAAAACCAAGAAGGCGGCACTCTATGATCAGGATTCGCTGCCCGCATTGCCCTATGAGCGGTTGAATGATTTTTATTCGATAGAGGGATACCTGGGCAAGACTTTCCTGGGATCGCGCACGATCGCCTACCACTCCAGCATCGGGTGCCCGTTCACCTGCTCTTTCTGCGGCGTGGTGCCCATCTTTGACGCACGGTGGAAAGGCAAGTCGGCGCAGGCGGTTTATCGCGATCTGAAACATCTCAAGGAAACCTATGGCGGCAACGCCTTCCAGTTTCACGACAACAACTTCTTTGTTTCCGAAAAAAGGTCGGTTGAATTTGCCAAGCTCATCAAGCCCGAAAACATGAAGTGGTGGGCCGAGGGAAGGATCGACACGATGGACTACTTCACCGACGAGTCGCTGGCCACCATTGCCGACTCCGGATGCACCATGATCTTCTTTGGTGCTGAGAGCGGCAACAACAAATTGCTGCACGACATGGACAAGGGTGGCAAACAAACCGGCGAAAAGATCAAGGCCTTTGCAAAACGGATTAGTCAATTCGGCATCATCCCGGAATATTCGTTTGTGCTGGGGCTGCCCGCGCCTACCGAACAGGAAGTTTGGCAGCAGATCTACGATGAGGTAGCTTTTATTAAGGAGATCAAGACCATCAATCCGGAAACCGAGATCGTCATCTACGTCTACACGCCGGTGCCCACGGAAGGATCGGCCTTGTATGCCGAGTCGGCGGCGCGGGGTTTCACATTTCCCGAAACGCTGGAAGAGTGGATGCAACCCCAGTGGCTCAACTTCGACCTCCACCGTGAGTTCCTCACGCCATGGCTCACGCCCGAAATGATCCGTTACATTCACGACTTCGAAACGGTGATGCACGCCCACTATCCGACGGTGAGCGACTACAAGCTTTCGGATCTGCAACGAAAAATGATACACGCATTTTCGTCTTTGCGCTATCGCATGAATATCTTTAGTCATCCTTACGAATTGAAAGCGCTTATGAAATATTGGCTTCGTTATCGTCAACCCGAAATCCAGGGCATGTAATGGCGTGGTGGTCCGGAAAAAAAGAGAGCGCGGTACTCTCGCCGTTGGAAGGATATAACCGGTGGGCCGTGTCGTATGCGGAAGAATCCAACCCGATAAAAAATGCCTCCGACCGATTCATCGGAAAATTCATGACCGGTCTCCACGACAAAAAATTTCTGGATGCGGGATGTGGCAACGGAAAATTTTGCGTGGCGGCTCAGCAACAGGGTGCGGCTTTTGTTCAGGGCATTGATCTTTCCCCGGCCATGGTGACGTTGGCGCAGTTGCAATGTCCATCGGGGGAGTTTCTTTGTGATGACCTCACTATCGTAAAATTGAGAAAGCAGCATTTCGACGTGATCGTTTGCGGCCTGGTGTTGGGTCACATCGAAAACCTGGATGCTGCGTTGGACAATTTATTGAACGCCTTGCACCCCGAGGGTGTCTTGCTGATCACCGACTTCCATCCCTTCCTCACGCTGCAACACGCCCGCCGCACCTTTCACGACAAATCCTCAGGCCGTGTCTATGAGATCCGCCATCATCTGCATCTCTTTCAATCCTATTTTTCCTGCTTTGCCCGGCATGGGATGGCCGTTGATGTGCTGGAAGAACCCCACCACGAAAATACGCCGGTCGTTTTCGGCATGCGCGTCCGGAAAATGAGAAAGGATTGACGTATGGAGATCCTGCTAAAAAACGTTCGCTGGAACATCAACGATCAAATGCTGGCCGGCGATATTCGGATCGCACGAGGAATGATCGATGCCGTGAGTGATCAGATCGCACCCGAGAAAGGTGAAATCGTGCTGGAGTTCTCCGGGCACTTTGTATATCCCGGGTTGATCAATGCACACGATCACCTGGAGATGAATCTCTACCCACGGCTGGGGTCTCCTCCCCATGCCAGCTATGTGGATTGGTCGCGGAGTATTTATAAACCTGATCAGTCGCCCGTCAGGGAAATTGAAAAGGTTGACAAGCAAGACCGGCTTTTGTGGGGCGGAATAAAAAATCTCATCAGTGGCGTGACCACGGTGGCCCATCACAATCCCTGGGACAGGACTTTTGAAAAGGATCTTTTTCCAGTGAACGTTGTAAAAAAAATGACGTGGGCCCATTCGCTGGCGTTTGGCAAAAACATAACAAGTGATTTTCCAAAAGACGCCTCAACACCTTTCATTATTCACGCCGCCGAAGGAACCGACGCCGACGCATTCGAGGAAATAAAAAAACTGGATGCATTGGGTGTACTCAAATCCAATACGGTGCTCGTGCATGGCATCGCGTTGCACGATGCAGACTTGACCCTGATCAAAGCGCGGAACGCTTCCATCGTATGGTGCCCGGCATCCAACCTTTTCATGTTCGACAAAACGGCTGCGATAAAAAAATTAAAAGATTTCGCCCTCATCGGTCTTGGAACAGATTCCACGATGACCGGGTCGCCCACCTTGCTGCATGAAATGCTGGTGGCCGCACAAACCCCGGAAGCGACCAGGAACGAAATTTATGCCATGGTCACCGACAGCGGTGCCTCCATTCTAAAAATGCCACGACCTCTATTAGCGCCACGTCAACCGGCAAATCTCTTCGTGGCACCGGCCCTGAAAGAAAATTATGTGGACAATCTCTTCTGCATTACACCTGCCGACATTGGAGCAACAATCCTGAATGGCGTTCTCCGTAGCGTTGACGCTTCCGTTTCCTCCGAACAGAAATTTTGCAAAAACACCTTTTCGATCGATGGCCAGGTCAAGCGCACCGACGTGCCGGTTGCTGAATTAAAGAAACGCATTGAAAAAAAGGCAGGCGCCAAAATTCTTGAACAGAATCCATTGTGGAGACTTGTTGAGGTTTGATCTCAGAAAAAAAATTGATCACGACAAAACACCCCGGTGCAAAGAGCAAACACATCGCTGGCAAATGGGGTCGGTCTTCACATCCAGCTTTCGCCGAAAGGCCTTCGCGGTTTCTGAATTTAGGATCGCGTCAAATGTAGACGTGAAGAGATTGCCATACGAGGCATGAAAAAAACAGGGCCGCACCTCACCGTCCGATTCAATCACCGCCGACACCCAGGGGGCGTTGCATCTTCTTGCGGGAAATGATGCGTTGCCCAGCATCGCTTTGTAGTACTGCACCAACTCCAACATCTTCGCCGGACTTTCGGCGATAAACTTGCTCTGATAGGCAGACTCGAATTCTCGGAACGATGCTTTCAGCAGCGACTCAAACTCCTGGGCTTCCGCTTCATTCAATTCGATCTGCACCACTTTCTCGTCCGTCCACGGCGACTCGCGGTTGAAGGCGGAGGTGGAGACATCGGCGGCCAGAAACGAAATTTGTTGTAACTGGAGGGTTTGTGCCGTGCGGACGATGTCGGGAAAGTAACGATAGTTGAGTTTTTGCAACACGCATCTTCCGGTGATCCGAAAATCCGGTTTCAATTTCTGCAATGCGGCAACGCCTTGTGAGAGCTTCTCATACGCCGAAGAAATATTGCGAATCGTATTGTGAATTTGCGGCGGGCCGTCCAGGGAGACAATCACTTCGTCCACGTGCTTCACCACATTCACTGCATGTTGCTCCAACGTCATACCGGTGGAGAGCAGGCTGATGTGCATGCCGGCGGATCGCATCATTTCGCAGAGGCGCCAGAGGTTGGTGTGCATGAGGGCTTCGCCACCCGACAGCGCGATGTACTTCACGCCCAGCTGGCGAAACGATTCAACGTGTCTGGAGAATTCTTCTGTAGTGATTTCTTTTTTTTGTTGGTTGGCTTTCCAGATGTCGCACATCACGCAGCGGCAATTGCAGCGGCTGTGGGGCATGAGGACCAGCACGGGGAGTTCGTGGAGGGTGTCTGTTACGCGTGAGAGGATGGCTTTGATCACGGGTTCAAGTTACAGAACGGAAGAGCAGGAAGGAAAATCGTTAGCGTTAAAATTCCGTTTACACCTCAATTCAGTTTGCACCGCCCGCCTTCGCTGAAACTTCGGCGGGCGAGGCACAAAGCGCTTCGCGTTTCTTACATTAAGAATTCGGCGCCGATGGCGAGGAGGGCACCTAAAATCACTACGGCCATTTTCCGGGCGTTGAAGTGGTGTTCGGGGCTGCTTTCTACGACGATGGTGGTGGAGATGTGCAGGAAATTTCCGCTTACCAGGGCGTAGAGATACATGAGGCCGGTGGCGCTGAGAATTTCGTGGCGGGCGAGGTAGGTGCTGAGGATCAATCCTGCGGGTGCGGCAAGTGAAAATCCGATGAGGTGTGGTAGGGCCTTGTTTTTAGAACGCAGTTGGAAGGCCAGCACGGTCATCAAGGCAAATGCAGCGGGTGCGCGGTGCAGGGCGATGCCCAACAAAACGGCATTCACATCATACAAAGGACCCATGTTCACCGGCTGTGCCAGCATGCCGCCTTCTAAAAACGCGTGGATGCACAAGGCCGTCAGCAACACCAGGGCCGACACATTGCGCTCGTGCTCATGGTGGTGATGGCCGGTATGCGAGTGATGGGATGGGGTGTGGATGTGACCGTGTTCTACTCCTGATGTGAAATATTCCAAAAGATGTTGTAAAAAAAATCCGGCCAGCACAAACAAGCCAATGAGCTCCAGGGCTTCGCTCTTCTTGTATAACTCGGGTAAGATGTGAATGACCGTAATGGAGAACAGGTAAGAGCCCGAAAACACCAGCAACAATTTATAGTTCACACCCTTGCTTTTGGGCACCAGGTAGATGAGGAGACCCGACAACAAAGGCGTTAAAAAAAGGACGAGTAGTTTTAAGATCATGAAATGCGTTTAGGGTTCGATGATAACAGACGTCTTCAGGCCTGGCGTGGCATAAGTTTCCAGCTTGCCGTCGGGGAGTGAATAGATCAGGATGGCGTCCAGTTCGGGGTGTTGCTTCAGAAGCTCAATGGCTTTTTCGTGACCCATCACCATGAAGGCGGTGTCCCAGGCGTCGGCCGTCATGCAGTCGGCTGCAAATACGGAGGCACTCAGCAGCGCGCGCTGGGCAGGGAAACCGGTTTTGGGGTCGATGGTGTGGGAATATTTTCTGCCGTCGATCTCGTAATAGTTGAAGTAGTTGCCCGCGGTGGTGAACGAGCGATCTTTCACGGTTACATAGGCTTTGAAAAATTGGTGATCGATGGTGGAGCGCGGATCGATGATGCCCACTTGCCACGGCTTGCCACTCGCCAGGTTATGGCCCACCGCCATGCCCTCTCCTCCTAACTCAACCAGCATATCCGTAATGCCTTTCGATTCCAGGAAGCCGGCGATCACATCGGCCCCATACCCCTGGCCAATGCCACCAAAATCAAGTTGAACGCGTGGGTCGGATTTCACAACACTGTCGGTCGTGTAGCGGATCTTTTGGAAGCCCACAAAAGTTCTCAACGAATCAATTTTGCTCGAATCGGGTCGCATCGGTTTTGCTGGGCCAAAGCCCCAGGCGTTGACCAATGGCATGACCGTTAGATCGAAAGCGCCCCGGGAGGCGGTGTACACCTCATGCGCTTTTTTTATGGGTGGATACAAATAGGGCAACCGGATAGCAACGCCCTTTGCGCTTTTGTTGAACAGGGAAACTTCGGCGCGGGGATCGTAGGTGTTGATGGATTGATTGACGACCACCAACAAGGAGTCGACGGACTTTTTGAAATCCCTTTTCTTTTTGTCGAAATAGGTGATGTGGTAGGTGGTGCCCATCGTCGCACCTTCCATGCGGAGCGGAACGGGGGCCTTTCGTTGGAAAGCCGTTCCGGCGATGAGAATGACCAGCAGGAAAGACGGGAGTATTCTTTGAAGTCGGTGTTCCATCAGGAAATAGTGCTGCAAGGTATAAAAAATATCTAAATGCAACATTGTTGTATTTAGATATTCCCTCCTCCTATAACCCCACTTTGAACAAAATTATTCCAACATTGACGGGGTGTCGCGTATAACTCTTTAACTTTCAGCCATGCGGGAAGATTATCTCAAAGGCGACAACGAGGGGCAGGGAGCTGCCGAAAAAGAGATCGAGAAGGCGCTGCGTCCGCTTTCCTTCCATGATTTTGCCGGTCAGCAAAAGGTGGTGGACAACATCAAGATCTTTGTGCAGGCCGCCAAACAACGGGGCGAATCGCTGGACCACGTTTTGTTGCACGGCCCTCCCGGGCTGGGCAAGACCACGTTGTCGCACATCATCGCCAACGAGTTGGAATCCAGCATCAAGATCACCTCCGGCCCCGTGCTGGATAAGCCCAGCGACCTGGCCGGGTTGCTCACCAACCTGGAGCCTCACGATGTTTTGTTCATCGACGAGATCCACCGCCTCAACCCCATCGTAGAAGAATATTTGTATTCGGCGATGGAAGATTTTCGCATCGACATCATGCTGGACTCCGGGCCCAATGCACGGTCGGTACAGATCGGACTGAATCCATTCACACTCATCGGCGCCACCACGCGGGCCGGGTTGCTCACGTCGCCGCTAAGGGCGCGTTTCGGTATCAATGCCCGGTTAGAATATTATGATGCGACCCTGCTCACATCGATCGTGAAACGTTCGGCCACCATCCTCCAAACTCCGCTTGCCGAAGATGCCGCTTTCGAGATCGCGCGCCGCAGCCGGGGCACACCCCGCATCGCCAACAACCTCTTGCGCCGCACACGCGACTTCGCCCAGATCAAAGGCGACGGCATGATCACCATGCCCATCGCACAACTGGCCTTGAAAGCACTCGACGTGGACGAGAACGGCCTCGACGAAATGGACAATCGCATTTTGCTCACCATCATCGAAAAATTCAAAGGTGGTCCGGTGGGACTTACCACCATCGCTACTGCGGTGGGTGAAGAAGCTGAAACCATCGAAGAAGTATACGAGCCATTCCTGATCCAGGAGGGCTATTTGAAACGCACATCACGCGGGCGTGAAGCTGCCGACAGGGCGTACAAACATTTGAAGCTTGCACCTCCGGCTACGAAACCTCCCGGGTTATTCGATTGAGTGCGGGGTTGCCTTATAAAATTTTACGTTATGATTTTTCTGCCCTGAATCTTGAGGGCGTCGTGCCGGTGTATTTCTTAAACACGGTATTGAAAGACGATTTTGAATTGTAGCCAACTTGCTCAGCGATCTCCTCCACTTTAATGTTAGGTTGTTCGCGCAGCAAACGCTTGGCTTCCTCCACCCGGTACTCGGCGGCCATCTCGAAGAAGTTTTTCCCTAATCGTTCATTGATGACCTGCGACACAACATGCACGGTCGATCCCAATTGGTGGGCCAGTTCGGGCAGGGAAAAGTCGGCTTGCAAAAAAGGTTTTTGTTCGGCCATCAGCAGTTTTAATTTTTCGACAAGCGCATTTTGTACGTCTGGCGAAAGTGTTGAGCTTTTGTATTTGGGCGCTTCTGCGAGTGATGCGTGTTTGAAAAATCCGGAACGACGGATCACGCGAAAGCTGGTAAAATAAATGACGATGGACACATAGACGGCAAAGAGATGATCGCCCGTATCGGCCACGTTGGTGAGCTTCACGACCAGTACGATCACCGACGCTGTGATCATTTGCACGATGGGTTCCCGCAGATTTCTCAACACCGGGTGCACCGGTTTCCAGAACGATTCTTTCTTCTGGCGGTAAGCCCGCGTCACAACGATCACGCTTAAGATGGCGTACAACGCGAGGCTGATCAAGATCGTTTCGGTGGCGTGGTCGGTCACCCAAAACAGGCGGGCGTCATACACGGCCGTCACATCGCGCATGGGCAGCTCGGGGTGATAGGCCCAGATGTAGGCGTTGTACTTTACATCGTCGGGTTGGAGCAGGAAGGGCAATTCCAAAAAGAAATAGACTACGGGGAAGACCAGGTGCCCGTATTGTTTTTTGGAGACGCCACCCTTCACGTAGCTCAACAACAACAAATAGAACAACGGCCCGACGGCCATGCCCAGAGGCTCCGAGAAATCGACCAGGAAAAGACAGTGCACGATGTAGCCCGTATACATCAGGAAGATCTCAAGCGTGCAACCCACCATGGCCAGCAGCAACATGCCATGAAACAGGTTGGCCTGTATTTGCCGGTTTTCTTTCGACAGAAAGAAGAACGACAGGAAGATGCCTTGCACGATACCGAGAAAAATAAAAACAGCAAACAGGTCGATGCGGTAGGGCATGGTGATGAAAATAGGCAATACGAAATACGGGCTATTCTTTCAAAGATGAAAAAAGTTTACGCGAAATCAGCGTTGTGCTTTTGCTGCATTATAATTTTCCACGAATTGGGACAGCGAAAAATAGAAGGTGGTGCCCTTACCGTCTTCGCTCTCGAACCAGATCTTGCCACCGTGCTTCTCGATAAACTCCTTACACAACAACAAACCCAGGCCGGTGCCCTTCTCCTGTCGCGTGCCCTGCGTGGTAATGCTGCCGATGGTGAACAGCCGCTCGCGGTTGCGGGCGGGGATGCCCACACCGGTGTCGGCCACGGAGATGATGATCTTGGTGTCGACGCGGTAGGCGCTGAGGGTGACGGTGCCTTCGGCGCGGGTGAATTTTATGGCGTTTGTCAGGAGGTTGCGCAGCACCGAACGGATCATGTTCAGATCCGCGTAGGCATCCAGCTCGCCTTGCAACGTGTTCTTCAGGGTAATTTTTTTGTCGCGACACTCAGACTCCAGCAGGCGCACCGTCTCCTGGGCAAGGTCGGTGAGGTTGAGGCGATCGGGTTCGTATTTCTCTCCCTTCATCTGCAGTTTGGCCCATTGCAGAAGGTTGTCGATAAACTCCGTGGTTTGTGCCAGGCGGGTTTCCAAACCGGTCGTGATCTTTTGGAACTCGTCGTTGCTCAGCGTTCCTGACTTGGCAAGCGTGAGGGCAAGGTGCAGCGAACTTAACGGCCCGCGGATGTCGTGCGACACCACGGAGAAAAGTTTGTCCTTCACATTGTTCACTTCTTCGAGTTGCAGGTTCTGTTGGTGGATCTCGTCGGTGCGCAGACGCACTTCTTCTTCGAGGCGTTCTTTTTCGCTTTGCTCGCGTCGTAGCTCCAATTCTTTGGCATCGTGGTTTTCTTTCTCCAGCGTGCTCCAACGGTCGCCCAAGGCGAACGAAATGAAAAGGGTTTGCAGCACACAGCCGATCATGAGGGCGCCATAGTTGGTGCTGAGGTTACCGGAAATATAGCCCAGGTTGCTCAGTGTGAACAACGCCGCCGCCAACAGTGGCGACACCCAGGCGATGAGATAGTAGCGCGCGGGTCGATAATTTCTCGACAAACAATAGCCCGCCGAAGACAACGCCAACAGGCAATGGCTCAGCATAAAATAGTGATGATACTTATAGGAGATCTCCCGGAAGAAAATGAGCATTGCCACGGCCACACCCACATCCAACGTCATGTTGGCCAACAACAGGCCGTCCAGCCAGCGACTGAAATGACGCAGCTTCAAAAAAGCGCGCGTGAGCAGTGTGGAAAACAGGATGAACACCGGTCCCGTGAGGATGGCGAAGTAATCGTTGAAGATCGGTTGATGGGGATGGATATAAAGATAGTTGTAGCCCTGAAAGAACGCCACCACGTTGGTCATGGCCACCAAGGTGAGCACATAATAGAGTGTGATCCGGTCGCGGATGGAAAGGAACAAGAACAACTGGTAGAGCGTCATGATGAACATGGCGCCGTAGAACAATCCGTTCACGATCTGGATGTTGTTCGAAGCTTCAACGAAAGCTCCCTGGTCCCAAAACACCACGGGAACCTGCACCGACGACGTGGTCTGCACGCGCAGGTAGAACGAGCGCTTTTCGTGTGCGGGTACCTTTACCGGGAAGACCGGGTGACGATAGGAGGTTACGGGAAAGAAATCGCCCGCGGTGCGCTGTGTCCACGCGCCGGCAGAATCGGTTTGTGAAAAGAGATCGACACGGTCGAGTGGCGAGTAGTTTATTTCGACGAGCCAGTTCTCTGCCTTCGACACATTCTCAACGTCCATCCTAAACCAATACACGGCACGATCGAACCCGAATCCCGGCGATTCATTTCCGGCCACGGGTTGCAAGGTCTTGGTCTCGATATCCCCGAGGGTGAGCTGACCTGTTTCGTCGCGCCAGTAGAGCATGTTGCTTTTCACGGGCACGTGTCCTCCTTCGGTCAACAGCAAGGCTTGTGACCTTCCGGCGAGCGTCGCTGTCAGAAAACCGAGAACCAGGAGTATACGTCGCAGCATGCGCATGCGGGTTTTAGTGTTTCAGGGATTGTGCAAATTCTTTTGCGAAATAGGTCAGGATCACATCGGCGCCGGCGCGTTTGATGCTCAGCAGGGTTTCCTTCATCACCCGTTCTCCATCCAACCATCCCTTCTGTGCGGCAGCCTTCACCATGCTGTACTCACCGCTCACGTTGTAGGCGGTGATGGGCAAAGCCGTGTTGTCTCTTAACAGTCTGATAATATCGAGGTAGGCCAAGGCCGGCTTCACCATCAAAAAGTCGGCGCCTTCATCTTCGTCCAACCGGGCTTCGATGAGGGCCTCGCGGCGGTTGGCGGGGTTCATCTGGTATGTTTTTTTATCGCCGAACTTGGGCGCAGAGTCCAGGGCATCGCGAAACGGATTGTAGAATCCACTGGCATACTTTGCCGTGTAGCTCATGATGGACACATCGGTGTAGCCGTTTTTGTCCAGCAGGTTCCGGATGTAGCCTACGCGTCCGTCCATCATATCGGAGGGACCCAAAATGTCGATGCCGGTGTCGGCTTGGGCCAGGGCCATCTTGCCCAGGATGTCGAGGGTTTCGTCGTTCAGGATCTTGCCATCGCGCACCAATCCATCGTGACCATCGGAGCTATAGGGGTCCATGGCCACATCGGTCATGATGCATGCTTCGGGGAATTGTTTTTTTATTTCGCGGAGGGCTTTCAGATAAAAGAAATCAGGGTCATAACTTCGGGTGGCTTCCTTGTCTTTCCACTGGTCTTCCACGGCGGGGAAAACGTCGAAGGCCCGTATACCAATCTTCAAACATTCCTCTATTTCTTTCAACATTAAATCGACAGACCGCCTGAAAATGCCGGGCATGGAGGCCACTTCGGTCTTTTGATTTTTGCCGTCCAGCAGGAAAAGGGGGAAGATGAGGTCGTCGGTGGTGACGCGTGTTTCTTCTACCAGGCTCCGTACGGCTTCACTTTTCCGGTTTCGCCTCGGCCGCCGGTGAAAGGTAAACTCTTGTGACATAGATACTTTTATTAAAAACCCCCCAAGTTAATGCTTCCGGTAAACCAAAAAAATATGGATCTTGATGGGCACTCCAAATGCTTTAACGGATAAAAATAATGAAATCGTTTCCATTCACGATTGCCTTTTTTCTGGTAACCCTGCTCTCCTGTTCCCCAAAACAAAAAACAGAATCCCCCATCGCCCCCGCGTTGGACGATCACTTCCGTGTTGAATTTCCAGCCCAGGAGCCCGGCGCCGCCATCCTGGTGATGAAGGGCGACAGCATCGTGTTCGCCAAGGGCTATGGCCTGGCTGACCTGAAGACCCGGGAGCCCATCACCACCAAAACCCTGTTCAACCTCGGCTCCATCTCCAAAACCTTCGTGGCAAGCGCCATCCTAATCCTACAGGAACGGGGAAAATTGTCTGTGGAGGACAGCCTCCTGAAATATTTTCCGACCTTCAAAAACAAGGACATTGCCCGCCGGGTGAAGATCAAACACCTGCTCACCCACACGTCGGGTCTGGCCGACAACCGCCGCGTGAACAGCGACACCGTGTTCTACCTCACGGCGAAGGACGCCGAGAACTGGTATCCCGAAACCCAGCTCGATTCCCTGTCGTTTGCGCCGGGTTCACAATTCGAATACTCCAACCCAGCCTATAATGGTCTGGCCATGATCGTGGAGCAGGTGAGCGGCCAAAAATGGCAGACGTTTGTGAAGGAAAATATTTTCGATCCCGCCGGCATGACCACCAGCACGATCACGGATGGCCCACACCCGGAGCAAGGCGTGTCGCACGGCTACGTGCTCCACCATGGACAATGGATCGAAGATGATTATGGCGAAGAGCCCACGTTCCCTGCCGCGGGTAATGGCGGGGTGTGGAGTTCGGCCGAAGAGTTGATGCGTTATGAACAAGCCTTTCAGCAATCCAAATTTCTGAAGCCCGAAACCATTCGCGAGGCCCGCACGATCAAAACCTACCCCCAATGGAAAAGTGCGGATCAGCCGTTTGTCGGCTGGCCGTGGTTTATCACACAACAAGATAGCGTTACCTTGATCGGGCACCCCGGAAGTCAAGGCGGTTTCCTGACAAACTATGTGACGGTGCCGGAGAAAAAAATATTTTTCGTCATCCTCTGCAACGCCCCGCGCGAAGCGTATGAGATGGACGCCACCACATCGTTTGTGTTGGATGCGTTGAAGAAGCGCCATTGGCTCGATTGAAAAAAAAATTCACACGAATTGGGATCATCTTTTTTCAAAGCCTCCCGTTACATACGCATAGTATGACTGCGGAACTACAAATTGAGAACACGGTCCCGGCCGACCTGGAATTCGTCTATTCCCTGTTCGATCACTCCATTGCCTACCAGGAGAAAAAAGGCGCGCCGGTCTGGCGAGGCTACGACAAGGGTGCTTTGGTGAAAGACATCAACGACGGGCATCAATACAAGATCGTGATCCAATCGCAGATCGCCATCGTCTTCAGCGTTTGCTATGCCGACGCTGTGATCTGGAGGGAAATGGAAACCGGCACGTCCGTTTATCTTCACCGGATCGTGGTGAACCCGGCCTTTAAAGGTCAAAAGTTGTTTGGGAAAATTTTAGCCTGGACGTTGGATCATGCGCGGCAAAGAGGACTGGCCACCGTCCGGATGGATACGTGGGACAACAATCCCTCCCTCATTGATTACTACAAAAGCTTTGGATTTACATTTATCGGCAGTTACGTCACGCCTAACACTCCAAAACTACCAGCACATAACAGAAACCTGCCCATCGTGCTTCTGGAGATCAAGCTGTAGCGACAGCGTGATAGCCCATTAAACATTTTTTGTATTGAGGATCCCGTCGAGCTCTATCGAAGAGAATCTATTTCTGATACCGGTCAATGATGTGCTGACTGATCACTTTGTAAAGCTCTGCTACTTCTTCATCTTCTCCCGTCAAAAACTCCAGGTGGTGATCGAGCGTTTCGAAATCGCCGCGTCGGGCCGGACCGGTCTGCGCATTTTCAGGGCCGATGGTGAGACTCTTATTGAGCGTTTCGGAGATGAGCGGTTTTAGCCAGTCGAAACTCAGGCTGTTGTCTTTCATGATCTCCTGCGAAAGCAGCAACATGTGGTTGGTGAAGTTCGAAGCAAACACCGCGGCAACGTGCAGGGCCTTGCGCTCCTGTGAGGTGATCTTGAACACGTGCTTGCTCACACTCTTGGCCATGGCCGTCAGCACTTTTTCCGTGTCGCTGTTTTCGCTCTCGACAAAAAAAGGCACGGCGGCCAGATCGATCTTTCTCGATTTGCTGAAGGTTTGCAACGGATAAAAAACTCCCGTGCTCGATGTGGCCGCGTAGCCCAACACACTCAGGGGCTGTGCGCCGGAGGTATGGACCAGGATGGAGTCTTCCGGCAACACGATCTCTTTCGCGATATCGGCAATGGCATCGTCGGTGGCGGCAATCACAAAAATTTTGGAAGGGCTTGTCGAAAAGTCCAGCGAAGCTTTCACGTCGGCTTCATACAGGCGCTCGACGAGCGCGCCCGCGTGTGAGGGATTGGGACTATACACTTCTTTCACAGCAAACCCGGCGTTGTCCAAGGCGGGCGCCAGGTGCCAGGCCAGGTTGCCCGAACCAATAAAAGACACGGAAGCCGGTTTTGTCATCCTCCAAAAATATCAACCTAAAACACCTTTTACAATTCTTTCCTTCCCGAAGATGTCTTTTACAATCATCACCTCCCTGAATCCCTCTTCCCGGAAGATATTCGCCACACCTTCGCCAAACCGCTCATGGATCTCCACCGCGAGCAACCCAGACCTGCGAAGCGCCCGCGAGGCCTGCCGGGCGATGGCCTTATAAAAAATCAGCGGATCATCCTCCGGCACAAAAAGCGCCAACGCCGGCTCAAAATCCGTCACATTCCTGCGCATCTCCACCTTCTCGCTCCAGGGAATATATGGCGGATTGCTAACCATCACATCCAATTTATCCCAAGGCAACGCGTCATTCAATATATCCAGCTTCACAATATCCACCTTGGCATTCAACAAAGAAGCGTTCTCCCTCGCCACAGCAATCGCCACCTCACTCACATCCACCGCAAAAACCTCCGCCCCCTTGATCTCCAAAAACAAAGTAATCGGAATACACCCCGTACCCGTCCCGATATCCAACACCCGAATAGGTGCACCAGATCTCCAACTCCCAACTACCGGCTCCCAACTCCTGGCTCCTGGCTCCTGGCTTCTGGCTCCTACCTCCCCAACAACCAGCCTCACCAACTCCTCCGTCTCCGGTCTAGGAATGAGCACCCCCGGCCTCACCCCAAACCTCCTCCCATAAAACTCCGTCTCCCCCAACACATATTGCAGCGGCTCGCCTGTGCTGAGCCGGTTTAGGATGGTCTCCATTTTTTCCTCCATCACCGGCGACATCGTCACCGGCTTATCTGCCAGCACGTCGGTTCTGGAAATTGAAAAAAGATGTTCCAGCACGATGTAGGCCATGGCATTCACCTCTTCCGCGTCCTCGGAGGGCATGCGGCTCACGAAATACCGGAACAACGCTTTGGAATTCTTCATCGCTTGGCAATCTTTGCAAGTATAAGGCAATGACCAAACACGACCATCATACCGACGAGCTTTTTATGCGCCGCGCGCTCGAGTTGGCCACACTGGGTCGTGGACAAGTGAGCCCGAACCCGTTGGTGGGTTGTGTCATCGTGCACGAAGGCAAGATCATTGGCGAAGGCTGGCACAAAAAATACGGTGAGGCCCACGCCGAGGTGAACGCCGTGAACAGCGTAGACAACCCAGCGCTGCTCGCAGAAAGCACGGTGTATGTGAACCTCGAACCTTGCTCGCATTTTGGCAAAACACCGCCGTGTGCCGACATGCTCATCGCCCATCGCGTAAAAAAAGTAGTGGTGGCCAACCTCGACTCCAACCCGCTGGTTTCGGGTGCGGGCATCAAAAAACTTCGTGCCGCGGGCGTCGAGGTGATCACGGGCATCCTGGACAAAGACGGTCATGCCCTTAACGAAGCGTTCTTCACCTCCATCACCCTGCAACGACCCTTCATTGTGCTGAAGTGGGCAGAGACTGCCGACGGATTTATTGCGCGCGAAAATTATGATTCGAAGTGGATCAGTCACGAGCTGTCGCGGCAAGTGGTGCATCAATGGCGCGCGGGCTTGGATGCGATCCTGGTGGGGTCGCGCACGGTCGCCCACGACAATCCTCAACTCACGGTGCGCGACTGGAGCGGGCGCAATCCCGTTCGTGTGGTCATCGATCGCTTTCTGCGGCTCGATCCCAAGTTACATGTGTTCGATGGATCACAAAAAACATTGCGCTACAACGTACTGAAACACGAAGAACATCCCGGGCTTTCTTTTGTGCGCCTGGATGAAAACGATTTTCTGCAGCAACTGATAAAAGATCTGCACAAACAAAAAATCCAGTCCATTCTGGTAGAAGGTGGCGCCCACACGTTGCAACATTTCATTGATGAGGGACTGTGGGACGAGGCGCGCATATTTCAATCGCCGCGTTGTTTTGAGAAAGGCATTGCCGCGCCGGTCATTCGAGGCAGGCTAGCGGCACAACACACGCTGGCAGAAGACACGCTGAAGACCCTGCGGCCCTTAGCGGCATCTCCAAAGAAAGTCCAGTAGCAGTGGATTAGGATGGCCGGGTGCCGAATCCAGCGAAGGCTGGAATAAGGTGCCATTAAAAAAACGATGACCTTTCAATTCAACGGCGCGCGCTTCGCCTTGTGGCGACAGCGCCGTAAAGACAAAAGGTGGCTTGTTGATCTGGTATTGAAATTTGGGATTCACACCATAGCTGCAAAAGAAATGTCCTGTCAGCGTTTCGGTGTGAAGCGTTTTGAACAGCCAGGATTCTTTATCGGTGATGCGCACTTCTTCGGTCAATCCCTTTAGAGAGCAGCTCATTTTGGAGACCACCAGGCGTTTGCCTTGCGGGTCACTTTCTTCGTGGGAAGCGGTTTCGATCTTCAGCACATTCCGGGCATACTCGATGACCATGTATTGGAACCCGCCGCAGAAGCCCAACAAGGGAAAGTCATTTTCGCGGGCCCAGCGAATGGTGTTGTACACGGCATCGTCGTTGTCGTAGGGTGAGCCGGGCGCAATGAGGACGCCATGAAATTTATTTTCGTGAAAAGTGGTTTCATCCAGGAAGGCTGTGGGGGTCCATACCGCTTCCAGCATGAAGTCCAGAAAGGGGCGACAGTGGTCGATCGCTTCCTGGAGGGCACGGAGGGTCGGGATCTTTTTGCTGAAGTCGCCAACCAAGGCGAGGCGAATGCGTTTCATAAAAGTGACGTTTCGAATAACGGAAATAAAAACAAAAGATACTATGCAAAAAGTCAACATTCAGGAGAAGCTGGCCTCGTTTTCGGACCATTGGAACCCGCGCATCGTAGGCGAACTGAACGGACAGCACGTAAAAGCCACGAAACTGAAGGGCGAATTTATATGGCATCACCACGACCACGAGGATGAGTTGTTCCTGGTGATCAAGGGGAAATTAAAAATGGAATTCCGCGAAAAAACCGTGGAAGTGAACCCCGGAGAGTTTATCATTGTACCCCGCGGGGTAGAGCACAGGCCGGTGGCCGACGAGGAAGTGGAATTGCTGCTCTTCGAACCCGCCTCCACCCTCAACACCGGCAACGTGGAAAATGAGCGTACCCGGAAGGAGTTGGAGAAAATTTAAATTAGTAGTTAGTATTAAGTCCTGAGTCATTAGTACCGGGTATTCTGAGACACGGAATACTTGAGCTGGTGGCTTAGTCTTTCAAAAATAAAACATGGCTGAAGAACTGATCATTGCCTCCACTGCCGACAAAGCCGAGCGCTATGCAACGCTGGTCCCACAAATCGAATCGCTCGTGACGGGCGAGCCTGACCTGGTCGCAAACCTGTCGAACATCGCGGCGGCACTGCGGCAGACCCTGAACTTCTTTTGGGTGGGGTTTTACCTGGTGAAGAACGATCAGTTGGTGCTGGGACCGTTCCAGGGACCGATTGCCTGCACGCGGATCAACTTCGGCAAGGGCGTTTGCGGCACCTCGTGGAAGGAAAAGAAGACCATCCTGGTGCCCGACGTAGAAGCCTTCCCCGGCCACATTGCCTGCAGCTCCGCTTCGAAGTCGGAGATCGTGCTGCCCGCCTTTAAAAACGGCGAAGTCGCCCTCGTGCTGGACGTCGACAGCGACGTGCTCAATGACTTCGACGACACCGACCAACGCGAGCTCGAAAAGGTGATGCGCATCATCGAGACCTTGCTCTGATCTTAAACCAAAACTTAGGCTTACCTTCGCTGCATGACCCGGGAAGAGTGCATGTTATTTTATGAAAAACGCGTGGCCACCTTCAAGGCTTCGCTGGCGCAGCAGAAAAAGAATATAAACGTCATTTCCAACCTGAGGCTCCTCACCGCAGTAGCCTTTTTGGGTGCGCTCTATTTCGGATTTTCAACGACCTATTTTTTGTATGCAGCCTTCGTGCTGTTAGTTCTTTTTGTGGTCCTCGTTCAACGTCACGCAAAGCTCCATGCCGAGAAGACACACGTTGAAAATTTACTAAACATCAACATCGCGGAGGGTCGCGCCCTCGTGGGCGATATATCCGGCTTTGCTCCGGGCATTGAATTCATCGACGGGCATCATCCCTATTCGCACGATCTCGATATTTTTGGAGAAGGCTCGGTCTTCCAGGCCATCAATCGCTGCAATACGCTGGACGGCAAAAAACAGATGGCCCATCGCCTTTCCACACCCCTGGCATCGGCGGAGGACATCGCAGCCCACCAGGAAGCCGTTCGTGAGCTGGCAGGGAACACCAATTTCCGTCAACACTTTCAGGCAGCGGGAAAAGAAATTGACGAACAGACACGCGACCGCGCCGAACTGCTGGAATGGCTTCGACAGCCTTCTTTCCTGTTTGACAAATCTTATTTTGGAGTGTTGCTCGTGGTGGTTCCCTCCATTACCGTTGGAGCCATTCTCGGTGCATTCTTCTTTCCGGTGCTAAAAACAATTGCCATCGTTTTGTCTCTCTCGCAGTGGGCGTTCCTGGGTTTGTACATCAAGCGCGTCAACGTTTTTCATGACTACATCAGCCGCAAAAAAAATATTCTCGAAAAATACGCGCACCTGCTCCACTATCTCCAGCCGGAAAAATTCAATTCCCCCCTGTTGCAAAACCTTTCCGCGCAGGCGAAAGATGCCGACGTGAAAGTGAAAGCCTTGGCCGGGCTGGTCAGTTCACTCAACGCACGATTGAACGCGATGACCAACCTGCTGGTGAACAGCACGCTGCTCTACGACCTGCAATTTGTTTACCGTCTCGAAAAATGGAAAGCCGACAATGCGTCCAACCTGAAAATGTGGCTGGATGTGATCTGTGAAACGGAGATGTTGTGCAGCATCGGGACGTTTGCGTTCAATCATCCATCGTTTACTTTCCCGACGATTCACACGCAGCTGTCCATCGAAACCGAACGTATGGGCCATCCGTTGATCCCCGAAAGCGAATGTGTCCCCAACAGTGTCACGTTGGGTCAAGGGCCCTCGGTGCTCATCATCACCGGCGCGAACATGGCGGGCAAGAGCACGTTCCTTCGCACCATCGGTGTCAATCTCGTATTGGCGCTGAGTGGGGGACCGGTTTGTGCCACCTCTTTCCGTTGCCCGGTCATCGGCCTGCGATCGGGTATGCGCACGGCCGATTCGCTAAAAGATCACCAATCCTATTTCTACGCCGAGCTCAACCGCCTCAAAACCATCATGGACGAACTGCGCAGCGACAAGCCGCTCTTCATTCTGCTGGACGAAATCCTAAAAGGAACCAACTCCACCGACAAACAAGCCGGCTCCATCGCCCTCGTAAAACAACTCATCCCCCACCCCTGTCTTGCGCTCATCGCCACCCACGACCTCGCTCTTGGAGCACTGGAAACCGAATACCCCAGCCACGTAAAAAACTTCTGCTTCGAAGCCACCATTGAAAACGATCAACTGTCGTTCGACTACAAACTAAAACCTGGCCTCGCGCAAAAAATGAACGCCACATTCCTCATGAAAAAAATGGGCATCATCCCAAAGGACTAGGCTCTCCGGCTTTGCTCCCATAGCTTTAGCGAAGGCGGGCGGTTAAAATCCAACGCGAAGCATCTTTTCTCATCTACACCTTCCGGTATATCGTCTTGTCATTGCCACCCCTCGTCTACTTTGACAAATCCCACTCCGCAAAAATCCTTTTTCACAACGTTCTTAGCATCAGAATTCAAACAAAAATGCTATGAAGATTGACAGAGTGACGGGATGGGCAGGCCTTTTTATAACAGCGCTTTTCATGTCGTGCCAGGATAACAACAACAGCCAACCCACGGGTTTTGACGTGGCCGCTTCAACGGGTGCAGAAGATGCCGGCACGCAATCGGCCACCCTAAAGCTGAACAAAGCCGCCTCCAGCGACGTGACGGTGACCTTTGCCCTGAAAGGAACCGCCGCCCTCAACGGCGATTATACCTTACTCACACCTTCACCCCTCACGGTGAAAGCCGGGGCATCCACCGCCCAAATCGATTTCAAGATCATCGACGACTCCGTCATCGAAGCGACCGACAAAAAGATCACGTTCGAGATCACCGGCGTCCAGGGCCAAACCCTCGACACCAACTCCGACCGCCTCACCTACACCTACACCATCACCGACAACGACAAGATCCCCACCGACGGCATGCAGGTTGACCTCACGTGGAACCTCGGCGAAGGGGTGGACATCGACAGCGCCAATCTCGACATGTACCTGGTGTATAACGTGGTGGTCGAGAACAACCAGGTGACTTCGCTCGATGTCAACCAGGATGTTTACAGCGAGAAAACATCGGGATTTGAAAGCTTTGTGATCGGCTCGGCGGTAAAGGATACGGAGTATTATGTGGCGGCGGTGTACAAGGACGGAAGCGTAGCGGTGCCATTTACTTTTGGATTTAGTACGACGGCGAATGGATCTAGTCAAAGCGCGGGGTCATTCACATCCAGTGATGCCGGGTCGGCTTTGTTTTATGGGCCGATTCAGAAATCAGGGAACACGTTTAGCCGGCTGGCTGCTCCGCAGCTTGTGAAATATAAATTGAATGCAAAAGTGTTGAATGGCTTGTAGTTCGAGTGAGTTTTGAACCGCCTCGCCTACGCTAAAGCTTCGGCGAGCAAAGAGAGGCGCAGAGGCACAAAGACGCAAAGTTGACGCAGAGGGGTTACTTTGTCGATTTGTGGCCTCTGTTTTTTTATCCGCTCATGCCAGCAAATCTCTCCAACGATCGCTCTCTGCGACAGCTTTTATTTCCTGGTTTCGGTTGATCAGGAATTTTGTCATATACGCTTTCAAAAACAGATTGTCCGCCATTCTGCCCAACGCTCCAAGCGGCGATTTATATTCAAACACGTCGGTCATGAGCGTGCCGGTGGCGGAGGCTTCGAAGAGGTGAGTGTGTTTCATGTGGGCAAACGCGCCCTTCAGCATGGTGTCTACAAAGGATCGGGGGCGATCCATCGCGATGATCTTCACGGTTAATCTTTGATAGACCCCCAGGTGCTTAGCGCGCCAGGTGATGAAGTCATCCAACTCCACCAGCCCGCTGGTCTTGCCATCGATGGCTTCTTCGTGGGTCCCTCTTGTAGAGAGCTTGTGCAACTCGACGCTGCGCGATAGATCGAAAACCCGGTCAACCGGCGCGTCAATAAAAGTCTCCAGACGAATGATATTCATTTGCACTTAAACTCCACGAACCCAAATCCTACCAAGGTGGAAGTCCGTAGAATTTTATCAAAATTCTTTGCCTTGCTCCGCCGAAGTAAGCGCCTTTCTTTGCTCGCCGAAGCTTTAGCGAAGGCGAGGCGGTTCAAAATTTTATCCGCCCACCTCTACTCTATACAACGCTGCCAGCTTCTCCACCGCATAATCAATCTCCTCCACTGTATTATACTTACTGAACGAAAACCGCACCGCTCCACGCTTCGACCCAGGATACAACGCTCCCAACACATGCGACCCCGTAACGGCGCCGCTGGAACAAGCGCTACCCCCCGATGCCGACACACCTTGCAAATCCAGGTTGAACAAAATCAATCCATTGTCCTCCGACTCGGGCAAACAAACATTCAACACCGTGTACAAGCTCTTGTCCAGGTTAGCAGAATCGCCATGAAAATCCACGCCGGGAATATTCTGCTTTAACTTCTCGATCATTCTTCCCTTCAACTGCTTGATGTGCTGCACATGCTCATCCATATCCCGGTAGGCGATCTCCAACGCTTTGGCAAGCCCGATGATGCCATACACGTTTTCCGTTCCTCCGCGCATGCTGCGTTCCTGACCGCCGCCGTGCACAAAAGGTTGTAATTTTTTATCCTTGCGAATGAACATGAAGCCCACGCCTTTCGGTCCATGAAACTTATGCGCCGCTGCCGCCATGCCGTGCACTTTGATCTCGCTCAGGTTATGACGGTAGTGTCCCACCGTTTGCACGGTGTCCGAGTGAAAGTAAGCGCCGTACTGATCACACAAGTCGCCCACGCGCCGGATGTCCATCACGTTGCCCACTTCATTGTTGGCATGCATCAGCGACACCAGGGCTTTTGGATTTTCTTTCAGCAACACTTCCAGGTGATCCATGTCCACGTGTCCTTTCTCGTCCAGCTTCACCATGTGTAAATTGATGAGGCCACGTTTCTCGAGGTTGTGGAGGGTTTGCTCCACGGCATGGTGTTCGATGGGTGACGAGATCACGTTACGGATGCCGTACGTCTGCAAGCTGCTGTTGATAATGGTGTTGTCCGCTTCCGTGCCGCCGCTGGTGAAAATGATCTCGCCGGGTGTGCAATGCAACAGCTCGGCAATTTTCTTGCGTGCCGACTCGATGGCGGCCCGCACCTTGCGGCCATGCGCGTGGGTTGACGACGGGTTGCCGTAGTCTTCCAGCATGAAAGGTTTCATCGCTTCAAATACTTCGGGATCCAGTGGGGTGGTAGCGGCATTATCCAAATAAACTTGCATCTCTCTCCATTCGGTTAATAAATCAAACAATCAGACCACAGCCTTTTCGGCGATGATCTCTTTTATATCGGCGATCATTTTCTTCGCCAGGTTATCGGCCTTCACTTCCATGTCCGACTCCGCATAAATGCGGATGATGGGTTCCGTGTTGGATTTGCGCAGGTGCACCCACTCTTTGTCGAACTCGATCTTCACGCCATCGATGGTATTGATGGGTTGTTTTTTATATTTCTTAGTCATCTCCTCCAGCACGCGATCCACGTTGATGTTGGGCGTGAGCTCGATCTTGTTTTTGGAGATCACATAGTTCGGATACGTCGAGCGCAGCCGCAGCAGGCTGGTTTCGCTTTTGGCCAGGTGTGTCAGCAGCAGGGCGATGCCCACCAGGGCGTCGCGACCATAGTGCAACTCGGGATAGATCACCCCGCCATTGCCTTCGCCGCCGATGATGGCGCCGGTTTCTTTCATCATGGTCACCACGTTCACTTCGCCTACCGCCGCGGCCGAATATTGGCCACCGGCTTTCTCGGTGATGTCGCGCAATGCGCCGGTCGAAGAAAGATTCGACACCGTGTTCACTTTCTTTTTCTTGGTTGCCTGCAACACGTAGTCGGCCACGGCCACCAACGTATATTCTTCGCCGAAAGGCGAGCCGTCTTCCGACACAAAGGCCAGGCGATCCACATCCGGGTCCACCACAATGCCCATGTCGTATTTGCCTTTTTTGATCTCGCGGCAAATATCCGTCAAGTGCTCCGGCAGCGGCTCGGGGTTGTGGGGGAAGTGGCCCGTGGGGTCGCAATACATTTCTTTCACGCTCACGTCCAAAGCCTTCAGCAGCAAAGGAACGGCAATGCCGCCCGTTGAGTTCACGGCATCCACCACCACATTAAAGCCTCTGTTGCGAATGGCCTCTACATCCACCAAGGGCAACTTCAGGATCATGTCGATGTGCTTCTGAAGGTAGGTGTCGTTTTTGGTATACTGGCCCAGCTTGCCCACCGGAGCAAAGTCGAAATCTTCGTCCTCGGCAATCTTCAGCATGGCCTCGCCGTCTTTGCCCGAAATGAACTCGCCTTTATCGTTCAATAATTTCAGGGCATTCCATTGCACGGGATTGTGGCTGGCCGTGAGGATGATGCCACCGGCTGCCTTTTCCAGCGGCACGGCGATCTCCACGGTGGGTGTTGTGGACAGCCCCAGGTCGACCACGTCGATGCCCAAGCCTTGCAAGGTCGACACCACGAGGGCGCTCACCATTTCGCCCGAGGGCCTGGCGTCGCGCCCGATCACCACTTTGGTGGAACCGGTTTTCTTCTTGATCATGGTCCCAAACGCCGCCGTAAATTTTACGACGTCGACGGGCGTGAGATTTTCACTGGTTTTACCACCAATGGTCCCACGAATGCCGGAAATAGATTTGATTAAAGCCACGATTTGGGGTTTTTATATAAAAAGTGAGGCAAAATTAATAAGAATAATGGAAGGAGCGAGCCACCAACCGTTCACCAGCCACAACGACAAAAAATAATTTTTTTGCCCCCGCCGCCGTTGCCACGCCGTTGTTGGTGTTCTCCACTAACAACCCAGCTTCCAGCCCCATTCCACTTGGCGTTCCCCCTCGGAAATCTATCCATTCCACGCACTTTTGGCATTCCATTTCTATCCCTTGCCGATCGCTCCGATAGAGATTCCATACCCTCGTGTTGGTGTCCCACCAACACGCTCTCTCCCTTATGATGGACTCCACTAACACCCGCCCAAGCCCATCACACCTCCATGTTGCCCCACACAACAAAAAAAAACAATACCCATCGTCCCATGTGTTTTCACAAACAGCCCCATACCCACGAACCACCCCTATCCCCGCCACCCACCAAAAAAACACCATAGAACCCCGCCGCTTTTTTCTAATTTTAAACCCACAGGAAATTACTTACCATGAAACAAGTCCCCGCCACGCCCGACCCCAACCGTCCAGCCAAACTCGAAGCCTTCAACCGCCTGCTCACCATCATGGACGAGCTCCGCGAAAATTGCCCGTGGGACAAAAAACAAACCCTCGAAAGCCTGCGTCACCTCACCATCGAAGAGACCTATGAATTGTCTGACGCCATCCTGGAAAACGACCTCCCCGAAATAAAAAAGGAGCTGGGCGACCTCATGCTCCACAATGTCTTCTACGCGCGCATCGCCTCCGAACAAAAAGCCTTCGACATCGCCGACGTGCTCAACGCCATTTGCGACAAGCTCATCGAACGCCACCCCCACATCTATAGCGATGTGGTGGCCAACGACGAAGAGACCGTGAAATCCAACTGGGAAAAAATAAAGCTGAAGACCGGCAACAAATCGGTCTTGCAAGGCGTGCCCGGCTCACTCCCCGCGTTGGTCAAAGCCATCCGCATCCAGGACAAGGCCCGCGGTGTGGGCTTCGACTGGGAAAGAAAAGAGCAGGTGTGGGAGAAGGTAGAGGAAGAAATGCAGGAATTCAAAGCGGAGTTCAACGCCACGGCGCCCGAAGCCATCAACCACGAGAAAGCCATGGCCGAATTCGGGGATCTGCTTTTCTCGTTGGTGAACTATGCCCGCTTCATCAACATCGATCCGGAAGAAGCCCTGGAGCGCACCAATAAAAAATTCATCAAACGCTTTCAATATTTAGAGACCGAGTCGGCAAAAGACGGCAAGACGATGGGGGAAATGACGCTGGCCGAAATGGACGTTTACTGGAACAGGGCCAAGAATCTCTAAAATAAAATAGAAGCGACTTAGATTTCGATGTTGAAACTTGGGATGCTTAGCGCTCCCATTTCCGGGCCAGGCTCCATTTCATCAACGGTCCGCTCGTCATGCTGGTGATCAGCGCCATGATCACGAGCGACACGAACACCTTCTCGTTGATCAACCCATTCTCCAGGGCAATAAGCCCAAGAATAATTTCCATGGCCCCGCGTGCGTTCATCCCAAAGCCCGCCGCCAGCGACTCTTTCCAGGAGAAACCTCCCAGTCGCGTGCCCAGTCCGCTGCCCACAATTTTTCCCGTGAAGGCAATGGCTAAAATGATGAGGGTCAACCCCAGGTCGAAGTTCAAAAAGAAGTTCACCCGCAAGCCGATGGACACAAAGAACAACGGCGCAAAAATGTTATTGATGAACTGGTGCACGATCTCCTTGGCGCGTTCCGAAAAATGCTCGGAGTCTCCCAATGCCACGCCCATAATAAAAGAACCGAAGATGGCGTGAATGCCGATGTATTCCGTGAATGCCCCCGCCAAAAAGCACAGGGCCAGCGACACCGACAACACACCGCCCGGCCAGGCCATCTTTCTATTGATCCAGGGCAGCAGACGATTCAACAGGCCTCGCCCGATCGTGAGCATAAAGGCGGCAAACCCGATGGTCAATATAATGGTGTTGAACAGCGGCATGTGTTCGCCCGTTTTTTTGCCGATCAAACCCAGGAGCACCGAAAAAATAATCCACCCCACCAAATCATCGACCATGGCCGACGCCACCACGAGCAATCCCATTTTCGATTTGAACAAATTCAGGTCCATCAAAATGCGGACGATCACGGGCAAGGCGGTGATGGCCATGGCCGTGCCCATAAACAACGCGAAGGTTAGACGCCCGTTGGCATCGGCTATTCCAAAAAAGGTGGGAAAGAAATAGGGAAATATAAATCCGATCGAGAAGGGAATGATGAGTCCGAACAGACTGGTGGTAAGCGCCTGCCGGCCTTGCTGCACCACGATGTGAAGGTCCACTTCCAGGCCCGCGATAAACAACAACATGATCACGGCCACCTGCACAAAGCCGGTGAGCACAACCCCCGCAGCGGCGTTGTGCGGATACAGCGCCTCGAACCATTCGGGTTGAAGCATGCCCAGCACGGTGGGTCCCAGCAAAATGCCTGCGATGATCTCGCCGATCACAGCGGGTTGGTTGAGTTTGCGGAACACTTCCGCAAAAAGTCTTCCCATCACCAACATGATGCTGAGCTGCACCAACAAGTGCACCACATCGGCGTGTCCTAATTTACCCATGGCTGGCCTCCTTTCGTGGATTGACAATAAACAGATTGCACGGCAGGTCGGCAAAAATATACTCCTGGTCGTGAGTGAATACGCGGTCGAACAACGAGAATCTGCGTTGCGCTGCGCCCACCACCAACAGGTCGGCATGCTTGCGCTGTGCAAATTTTGAGAGTTCGAACCCCGACTTCCCGGCCACCAGTTTGATATTCACTTTCAAGCCGTCGTGCGGTATGCGTTGGAGGATCTTTTCAACATTTTCAATTTCTTCTCTCACCAGGCTCTGGCGGAGCGACTCATATTCGGTTTCCGAACATTGCTCGGTGGCCATCGTGAGGCCATACATTTTTATTTCGCGCACCACGTGCAGCCAGTGCGCCTTATCTTTTAACCCCACATTGCAGGCCAGACCCAGGGCTTGTTCCACAAACGGGTTGTCTTCGGCATTCACGACAATGTTCTTAAAAGCCTGCGGGGTCACGCTGGGTGTGGTGAACAAGAGCACGGAGCAATCCGCCTTTCTTAAGATCTGGCGGGCGATGGTGCCAAGATAAAACTGGACGAGGTTTTCTTTTTTTAATGCGCCCGCCACCAGCAGGTCGATGTTTTCTTTTTTGCAGGTGCTGAGAATGCGGTCGCCAGGCTTTCCTTTTTCCCAGAAAATTTTCACGCTGGCGTCGCCCAATAGCCCGGCAGTTTGCAGCAGGCTGTTCAGCTTGGCTTCTTCCTCCAGGCCGTGGTCGCCGACATGAATAAGGAGGAGTTCAGCATCCCACATGCGTTTAAGACGACCGGCCTCCGCCAACAACGCTTCCAGGCGTGGCGAAAAAGCAATGGCAAGTCCTATTTTACGGATGATCATGGGCGGTTCGAGCGTGGAAAGGTATTCATTTTATTTTATTCATGCGACCACCGAAAACCCCTGCCAGGGCCGAAAAGATATTCCTGGCGTCGTTTCAACCATCACAAATCCGCCGTTTCCGGCCGTTTTCATACGTTGGCTATTACGAAAACTTTATCATTTCCCTTAAAAATCTTGCATGCATACCGTGCCACTCACATTGCAAAAATGTCGTTTCATAGAAAATCCAACCTTTGCATCAATAAAACAACACTGTTGGTATGTCGGTGAGTAAACGTGTGCGGGATCTGATCATCGGGAAGGATAAGTATATAGAGTCGTATGGTGAGTTCAAGCAAGCCATGCTCTCCGGGCAATTTGCCATGATCGGCATCGTGATGTGTCTGCTCTATATGACGTTCGACCTTGCGGCCGGTGTCTATGAAACCGCTCCCATCTTTTTTGCAGCCATATTTTTCCTGGCACTTTCCATTGCCATTCACCGTCAAGGCGATCATTGTCTGGCCAATTACTTTTTGCTGCCCACCATCAATTTTACGGTATACATTTTTGCTTCGAGTGAGTCGCCCAATACGGGTGCGTTCATTTTCTTTATTGTGAATGCGCTAGCGGCCTTCGCCGTATTCAACTACAAACAGCGCCTGCTTTCTATCCTGTTTGCTGCGTTCACCTATGTTCTTTTTGTGCTGGCCTATTTTGTGGACTTCAGCATCTTGCCACCACGCAACTACGACGAAGACACCTTGTTGTTTTTCGTGGTGATCAACTTCACCCTGGCATTGCCCGGCGGGATGATGGCCGTGTACCTGCTCATCAGTCTCAATCACCACAACGCCATGCAATTGGTGGAGAACAACACGCTGCTCACCAAGACCAACGCCGAGCTCGATCGCTTTGTCTACAGTACGTCGCATGACCTTCGCGCGCCACTCACTTCGGTGATGGGGCTCATCAACATTACCGAGCGGGCCGAGAACAAGGAAGACGTAAAAAAATACCTGGCGATGATCAAAGACCGCATCCATTCGCTGGACCGGTTCATCAAGGACATCACCGACTACTCGCGCAACAACCGCCTGGAGATCCGTCGCGAAAACGTGAAGCTCGCCGACCTGGCCCAGGACGTGTGGGAAAGCCTGAAGTATCAGCCCGAGGCCGAACGGATCAACTTCCAGATCGAGATCCCGGACGATATCTACATCGAGTCCGACAAGGCCCGTTTGCAGGTGGTCATCAGCAACCTGATCTCCAACGCCGTGCGCTACCACGATATGCGCAAGCAGGAGCAATACATCCGCCTGAAATACCAGGTAAGCGGCCATGTGATCTCCATCAAGGTGGAAGACAATGGGCAGGGTATTTTGCCAGAATATCATTCAAAGATCTTCGAGATGTTCTTTCGTGCTAACGAACAGTCTAAAGGCTCCGGATTGGGACTGTATATTGTAAAGGAGGCATTGGTAAAGCTTTCCGGGTCGATCCAGTTGGAGTCTGTACCGGGGTTGGGCACTACTTTCACCGTCCGGCTGCCCCGGTAGGAACCGCCCGCCTTCTCTGCCACTGGCGGATTCGGCGGGCAATGTAAAAATCGACTTCCCCCACGCTGCCGAATCCCCGCGAATATTATCTTTGCCGTTCTATGGCAGCACAAGAAGACAATATTTTTAAAAACGTGATCTCCCACGCCAAGGAGTATGGTTTCATTTTCCCCTCCAGTGAAATTTACGACGGCCTCAGCGCAGTCTACGACTACGGGCAGAACGGGGCCGAGCTAAAGAACAACATCAAGGAATACTGGTGGAAGTTCATGACCCTGCTCCACGAAAACATCGTGGGCATCGACGCCGCCATCTTCATGCACCCCACCACCTGGAAAGCTTCCGGCCACGTAGACGCCTTTAGCGATCCCATGCTGGACAACAAAGACTCTAAGAAACGCTACCGCGCCGACGTGCTCATCGAAGACGCCATCGCCAAGATGGAAGAGAAGATCGAAAAGGAAGTGGAGAAAGCCGCTAAGCGCTTTGGTGAGTCGTTCGACAAAGAAAAGTTTGTCACCACCAACCCGCGCACGCTGGAATATCAAAAAAAGATCGACGACACCAATGCGCGCCTCAAAACCGCCACCAGCAATGCCGACATGGCCGCGATGAAGCAGATCATCATCGACCTCGACATCGCCGATCCTGTTTCGGGTACCAAGAACTGGACCGATGTGCGCCAGTTCAACCTCATGTTCTCCACCGAGATGGGTTCCGTGGCCGACGATGCCAACAAGATCTATCTTCGCCCCGAAACAGCACAAGGTATTTTTGTGAACTTCCTCAACGTGCAAAAGACCGGCCGGATGAAAATTCCGTTTGGCATTGCGCAAATCGGCAAGGCCTTCCGCAATGAAATTGTAGCCCGCCAGTTCATTTTCCGCATGCGGGAGTTTGAACAGATGGAGATGCAATTCTTTGTCAAGCCCGGTGAAGAAATGCAATGGTATGAATACTGGAAAGAAAAAAGAATGCGCTGGCACCAAACGCTTGGCCTGGGCGCCGAAAACTATCGCTTCCACGACCACCTCAACCTGGCTCACTACGCCAACGCAGCGTGCGACATCCAGTTCAATTTCCCGATCGGCTTCAAAGAGCTGGAAGGCATTCACTCGCGCACAGATTTCGATTTGAAAAATCACGAAAAGTACTCCGGTAAAAAACTGCAGTACTTCGATTCGGAAGAAAATCAGAGTTATATTCCTTATGTAGTTGAAACTTCGGTAGGCCTCGACCGCATGTTCCTCTCCATTCTGTCCAAGTCCTACACAGAAGAAAAACTGGAAGACGGAAGCGACCGCGTGGTTTTGAGAATTCCAGCCCCCCTTGCCCCGCACAAGGTGGCCGTTCTACCCCTGATGAAGAAGGATGGTTTACCCGAAAAAGCCATGGAGATCATGAATGAATTGAAATTCGATCTCAACTGTTTCTACGAAGAAAAAGATGCTATCGGCCGCCGTTACAGAAGACAGGATGCCATCGGCACACCCTATTGCGTCACGGTCGATCATCAAACGCTGGAAGACAACACCGTTACCATTCGCGACCGCGACACGATGAAGCAAGAGCGTGTAAAAATTTCGGATGTAAAAGCCCAATTGATCGATGCTTGTTCGATCAATAACTTGCTTAGAAAAATCTAATCCTATACGACAGGCCATCGTTTACCGATGGCCTGTTTCATTATAACTATTTCGCTACACCCCCTCCACCCTCCCCTTCGAACTTAACCAATCCCTCTATATTCTATGAACCCTGTATTGAACAGAGAGCTCTTCTTTGTGAAGGAGCACACTGGCATTTTCAAAGCGGCCAACAATTTCGACATCTACGATCCGGAGTCCAACCAGATCATCCTGGAATGTCGTGAAGAGAACCTTGGCTTTTTCACCAAGATGTTTCGTTTCACCGACTACAAGCGCATGACCCCATTCGACATCGAGATCCGCACGCCCGCAGGCGAAAAAGTGGTCTCGGTGCGCCGCGGCACGTCGTTCTTTATTTCCACCGTGGAAGTGCTGGACGAGAACGGCGCCCTGGTGGGCAAGTTCAAACAAAAGTTTTTCAGCATCGGCGGCAAGTTCGATGTGCTGGATGCCAACGACCAGGTGCTTTGCACGCTGAAGGGCAAATGGACGAGCTGGGACTTCAAATTCATTGCCGGCGACAACCGGGAATTTGCCTACGTCACCAAAAAATGGGCAGGCTTTGGCAAAGAGTTTTTCACCACGGCCGACAATTATGTGTTGCAGATCAAACCCGAAGTGCCCGCCAACCACCCGTTGCGCCAGCTCATTTTGGCGGCGGTGATGTGCATCGATTTTGTTTTGAAAGAATAACGATCCTGTCCATCCCAGGCCTGCGGTTTCTCGGGCTTTTGATGAGAAATAATATCTTTGTGCGGGCTATCGCGATCCAGGTTGCGGTTGCCCGCTGATTTTTATACCCGGTTCCAACGCAACAGCGATCAACATCGTCATTCATGATCTGGCATCAACTACTTTCCTCCCAACGCACAGGCCAAAAGCCGGTGGCCAACACCGAGCCCTCGCGCAGCGCGTTTGAGCAGGACTATGACCGCATCATTTTCTCGCACCCCTTCCGGCGGCTGCAAGACAAAACGCAGGTGCACCCGTTGCCCGAACACGACTTTGTGCACACACGCCTCACCCACAGCCTCGAAGTTTCCAGTGTAGGCCGGTCGTTGGGAAAACGCGTGGGCGAGATCATTCTGCAGCGTCACCCGGAATTGAAAGCGACGCATTCCCTTTTTGACTTTGGCGCCATCGTGGCCGCGGCATCGCTGGCACACGACCTGGGCAATCCTCCTTTTGGTCATGCCGGCGAGGATGCGCTCTCCGATTTTTTTATTCACCACCCGCAGGGACAATTCTTCAAAGACAAAGTGAGCGACGCCGAGTGGGGCGATCTCACCCGCTTTGAAGGAAACGCCCAGGGCTTCCGCATCCTTAACAAAAATCAATACGGTCTCAAGCTCACGTTTGCCACGCTGGGCGCGTTCACCAAATACCCTTGCCCGGCTTGGTTTCCGAAGCGCGACAAGACGCTGAGAAGCCAGAAGAAATTCGGGTTCTTCGAAAGCGAAAAAGAGATCTTCCGCGAAGTGGGCCAGGCCCTGGAGCTGATCCCCGCAGCCGACTGCGCTTTTGTGCGCCACCCGCTCGCGTTTCTCGTGGAAGCCGCCGACGATATTTGTTATAGCATCATCGACCTGGAAGACGGGTGTAGCCTTGGGCTGGTCAGTTATGAAGAAGCCCGGGCGTTGTTCGAGGGATTGATCACCAAAAACAAAACCAAGCTCGGCAAGCTGGACCACCTCCACAGCCTCCCCGAAAAGATCGGCTACCTGCGCGCCCTCGCCATCGGCGACCTGATGGACGAGTGCTCGTCGCTCTTCCTGGCCAACGAAGACGCTATACTGGCCGGCAAATTCGACCAGGCGCTGGCGGATCATTGTCCTTCGCGCGATGCCTTAAAAGAGATCATCAAAATTTCCATCGAGAAGATCTACCGCGCCCGCACCGTGGTGGAGATCGAGGCCGCAGGCCACGAGGTGTTGCCCGGACTTTTACAGGAATTCACCACCGCAGGCTGGTATTTGATGAACGGCACGAAGTCACGAAAATACCAAAACCTCCAACTCCTGCTCCCGGAGGATATCCGCAGTGATATTGAGCGCCAGCCTGGCCAGGTCTATGGCATGCTGCGGCTCATCACCGACTTTGTTTCCGGCATGACCGATAGGCATGCGTTATCCCTCTACCGCAAGATCAAAGGAATGGCCTAAAAAGGCTTTACATCCGGTTTTATTATTGACGGAAGCCCGGAAGCCTTTGCTCCAACGTTGCTCACTTGCCCGCCGAAGCTTCAGCGAAGGAGGGCCCCGCAAAAACCCCAAAAATCCTTAGCTTTGGACCGAAAATTGCGCCACCCCAAAGCGCATGCATTCTTAACCAGACGCGTTCATCATGTGGAATAAAGTTGCGGAAGCCATCATCAAAAACAGGCTATTACTGAGCATCATTATCGGCGCCATCACCCTTGTCATGGGCTACTATGCCTCCCGGGTAGAGATGAGCTACGAATTTGCCCGCACCGTTCCCCCCAACGACCCCGACCAGGTCTATCTCGACAACTTCAAAGCCCAGTTTGGCGAAGACGCCAACATCATTGCCGTGGGCATGAAAGACAGCGCCATCTACAAGCTCGACAATTTCAAAGCCTACAGCGATCTCATCAAAGACGTTAAGAAAATCAACGGCGTCACCAATGTGCTGGCGCTCCCCGTGCTGAAGATGATCCTGAAAGACACGGCCCAAGCCAAATTCTACCTCGCCGCGATTTTCAACGATACCATCGCATCACAAAAAGATCTCGACAGCCTGCTGATCCTGGCCTCCGAGCAAAAACTCTACGAAAGCCAATTGGTGAACACTTCCAACGGGGCCACCATGATGCTGGTGTCGGTAAAGAAAGAAGTGATGAACTCGATAAAGCGTGAAGCTTTGACGCAGTCGCTGCAGGATGCCGGGAAAAAATTTGAAGACAAAACACATATCCAGCTTCGCTATGCCGGTTTGCCGTTTATCCGTACCGTTGTGGCCAAAGCACTGAAACGCGAGATGAATATTTTCCTGCTCGCCTCGGCAATTGTTACGGGGCTGATCATGTTCGTGTTTTTCCGTTCATTCCGGGCCGTGCTGTTTTCCATGATCATCATCGGCATCCTGGTGGTGTGGACGTTGGGTACGCTGGCCATCTTCGCGTTCAAGATCACGTTGCTGAGCGGGCTGATCCCGCCCGTGATCGTGACCATCGGTGTGACGAATGCGATTTACCTGCTCAACAAATACCACCTGGAGTTTGCCCGTACAAAAGACAAAATGGAAGCCATCACCATCGTGGTGCGCAAAATGGGATTGGCGATGTTTCTTACCAATCTTACGGTAGCGATTGGCTTTCTTACGTTACTCTCCACCGACATCATTATCCTGCGCGAGTTCGGTATTGTGGCGGGTCTCAACATCCTGGCCTTGTTCTTTGTGAGCCTGGTCATGATCCCCAGCATTTTGTATTGGCTGCCCGTGCCATCCCCAAAACATTTGCGCCATCTCGACTTTAAAATCATGGGTGGCTTTTTAAAGGTGGTCGATGGTTGGGTACACACCAAAAGGGTGGCCATCTATGCCGTTTCCCTCACCGTGGCCCTGCTTTCACTCTATGGCATTTCAAAACTCCGGTCGGTGGCCTTCATGGTCGACGATGTGCCGGAACAAAGCCAGGTAAAGAGAGATCTGAAATTTTTTGAGAGCAACTTCAGCGGCATCATGCCCCTGGAGATCATGGTGGAATTCAAAACCAAAAAGAGAAGGCCCATCCTGGATGTGAAGAACCTGCAGAAGGTCGACGAGTTTGAGAACTTTCTGGATTCTATCCCAATGATGTCGCGCCCCATTTCCGTGCTCACGTTTGTGAAGGCGGCCAAGCAGGCCTTCTATAACAACAACCCTGCGAAATATACACTGCCCACGAAAGCGGAGGGTGGCTTCATCATGCGCTACATGAAAGGACAAACCGACAGCAGCGGGCTCTACAAATCGTTTGTCGACTCCACCTTCAGCAAGATGCGCATCTCGTGCCAGATCGCCGACATCGGCTCCACGCGATTGGACTCCCTGGTGCACCAGGTGATCGAACCGCGCATGAAAGCCACCTTTACCTCCACGGCCAAAGATTCGGTGATCACCACGATCACCGGCACGTCAAAGATCTTTATCAAGGGAAATAAATTTCTCGTCGCCAACCTGCAGGAGAGCTTGCTGCTGGCGTTCATCCTCATCACGCTGTCGATGGCCATCCTGTTTGCCAATGTGCGCATGATCATCATCTCACTCATCCCCAACCTGCTGGCCTTGCTCATCACGGCGGGATTGATGGGCTTCTTTCATATTCCCCTCAAAGCCAGCACAGCCCTGATCTTCAGCATCACCTTTGGTATTTCCGTGGACAACTCCATCCGTTTCCTGGCCAAATACCGGCAGGAAATTCTGGCTAACAATTTCTTTATCGCCAAGGCGGTGAGCGATAGCATCCTGGAAACCGGCAAAAGCATCATGTACACCTCGGTCGTGCTCTTCGCCGGGTTTATCATTTTTGCCTTCTCATCGTTTGGCGGAACGATTGCGCTGGGAATTCTTACCTCTGTGACGCTGGTGATCTCCATGTTCACCAACCTGATCCTGCTCCCCGCGCTGATCATGACCTTCGACAAGCCAAAACGCCGCAAGGGCGACCTGATCGAGGACTTCGATTCCAGCTTCTATGGCGAGCATGAGGACGAGGAGATCGACCTCAGCAAGATCAAGATCCACAACCGGCATTCGGCGGCAGAATAGGTGCACTTCAGGGCAAAAATTTGCCTTCCCCAGCCCCTAAAAAAGCCCGGGACCGCACAGGTTTTTGTCTGTGGACTGTTTACTAAAAACAAATATCTTTGCGGGCTATAAAAAGCAGAAAACCTCAATTTTACCGTATTTATCAGAATGGCCGGCCCTTACAAGGAATATAAAGCGTTGAATTTTGCCCAGGTGGCAGCAGAAGTCCTCGATTTCTGGAAAAAAGAAAAGATTTTCGAGAAATCGGTCAGCAACCGCGAAGGGGCTCCCTCTTTCACGTTTTATGAAGGCCCGCCGTCGGCCAACGGCACGCCCGGCATTCACCACGTGATGGCCCGCACCGTAAAAGACATTTTCTGCCGCTACAAGACCCTGCAAGGTTTCCAGGTGAAGCGCAAAGGCGGCTGGGACACACACGGGTTACCCGTGGAGCTCCAGGTGGAAAAACAACTGGGCATCACCAAAGACGACATCGGCCGCAAGATCTCCATCGAAGATTATAACAAGAAGTGCCGCGAAACGGTGATGATGTATAAGGACCAGTGGGACGACCTCACCCTGAAAATGGGCTATTGGGTCGACCTTGATCATCCCTACATCACCTACGAAAGAGAATACATCGAATCGCTGTGGTGGATCCTGAAGCAGTTCTACAACAAGGGCCTGCTCTACAAAGGCTACACCATTCAGCCCTACTCCCCTTCCGACGGAACCGGTCTCAGCTCGCACGAGCTCAACCAGCCCGGCTGCTACAAGGAAGTGAAAGACACTTCGATCGTGGCCCAGTTCACCCTGAAGGCCGATAGCGCATCCGAATTTTTGCGCAAGGCCACCACACGCGAAGTGTCGCTATTGGCGTGGACGACCACCCCGTGGACATTGCCTTCGAACACCGCGCTGGTAGTCGGAGAAAAGATCCGCTATGTTCAAGTGGATACGTTCAACCCTTACACGTTCAAACCTGTGAGCGTGGTGTTGGCCAAAGATCTGCTGGGCAAATATTTTCCGGAGAAGAACAAAGACCTGTCGCTCGACGCGTATAAGTCAGGCGATAAAGCGATCCCCTACAAAGTGGTGCAGGAATTTGCCGGCGCGCAGTTGGTGGGTCTCGCCTACGATCAACTCATGCCGTATGTGCAACCGCTGTATGATGCCAATAAGGCGTTCAAAGTGGTTGCCGGTGATTTTGTTACTACGGAAGATGGTACGGGTATCGTGCACTCCTCGCCTACGTTTGGTGCGGACGACTTCCGTGTTTCAAAACAAAACGGCATTCCTCCCCTGACCGTGAAAGACGAAGGTGGCAACGAGGTGCCCACGGTAGATAAAAAAGGAAAATTCATTTCGGTGATCGGCGAAAGGCTGAAGGAAGGTGTGGCGAAATATCACATCAAGACCCACAAGCCCCTCGGTGTCGATGACTTTTATGTGAAAAACTATACCGATGAAGATGAGACGAACCCCGACTACAAAACCACGGACGTCATCATCTCCATCATCCTGAAAGAAGAGAACAAAGCTTTCAAGGTAGAGAAATACGAACACACCTATCCGCACTCGTGGCGCACAGACAAGCCCGTGTTGTATTATCCCCTGGATGCCTGGTTCATCAAGACCACTGCGCTGAAAGACCGCATGGTGGAGTTGAACAAGACCATCAACTGGAAACCCGAATCCACGGGAACAGGTCGTTTTGGCAACTGGCTGGAAAACCTGGTGGACTGGAACCTGTCACGGTCGCGCTACTGGGGCACACCGCTGCCCATCTGGCGCACGAAAGACAACAAGGAAGAAATTTGCATCGGCTCGCTCGAAGAATTAAATCAAGAAGTAGCCAAGGCGGTGAAAGCAGGCTTGATGAAAGCCGAGCTGCCAAAAGATTTCGATCTCCACCGTCCCTATGTTGACGATGTGGTGTTGGTGAGCTCTTCAGGTCAGCCGATGTATCGCGAGGCCGATCTCATCGACGTGTGGTTCGACTCGGGCGCCATGCCCTATGCGCAATGGCACTATCCTTTTGAGAACAAAGACATCTTTGATAAAAACTATCCCGCCGATTTCATCGCCGAGGGCGTGGACCAAACCCGCGGCTGGTTCTTTACTTTGCACGCCATCGCCGTGATGTTATGCGATAGCGTCGCTTTCAAAAATGTGATCTCCAACGGCCTGGTGCTCGACAAGAATGGCAACAAAATGTCGAAGCGCAAAGGCAATGTGGTGAACCCCTTCGAGGCGCTGGCCCAATACGGTCCCGACCTCGTCCGCTGGTACATGATCGAGAACGCGCCGCCGTGGGACAACCTCAAGTTCGACTTCGAGGGCATCGTGGAAGTGCAGCGCCGTTTCTTTGGCACGTTGCAGAACACGTATTCCTTCTTCGCGCTGTATGCCAACATCGACGGATTTGAAAAAGAAGAACTGAACAATGTTCCTTACGACCAGTTGAATCACCTGGATCGTTGGATCATTTCCAAGCTGCAATCGCTCATCATCGAAGTGACCAAGGCCTACGACGAATACGAGCCCACCCGCGCGGCCCGCGCCATCCAGGAGTTTGTGAACGATCACCTCTCCAACTGGTATGTGCGCCTGAACCGGAAGCGCTTCTGGAAAGGGGAAATGTCGACCGACAAAAAGGCGGCCTACGAAACGCTATACGAATGCCTTACGGTGACCGCGCAGCTCATGGCGCCGATCGCACCGTTCTATGCCGAGTGGTTATATAAAAACCTGACCGACAGCATCCGCGACCGCGCCATCGCCTCGCATTCGCCGTTCCGCCATATCTCTGCCCACCTGACCGACCTGACCCAGGCCGTTCCCAGCCGCATAGATGCTGCGTTGGAGAAATCCATGGACTATGCGCAGCGCATTTGTTCGCTGGTGCACTCCATCCGCAAGAACAGCAAGATCAAAGTGCGAACCCCGCTGGAAAAAATCCTCCTGCCCGCGTTGGACGAATCGTTTGCCGCCCGCATCAAGTCGGTAGAGGAGATCATCCTGGCCGAGGTGAACGTGAAATACATCCAGTATATCGACGACACGTCCGGTGTGTTGGTGAAGAAGGTGAAACCCAACTTTGCCAAACTGGGTAAACAATATGGTCCCAAGATGAAGGATGTTGCCGCCGTGGTGAACACCTTCACCAAAGAAGACATTCAGCAGATCGAACGCAAAGGCACGCTTTCCAAGGGTGGCTACGACCTCGTGCTGGAAGACGTGCTCGTCACTTCTGAGGACATCCCCGGCTGGGCAGTGGCCACGGAGAACGAGCTCACCGTTGCGCTCGACATCACCATCACCGAAGAATTAAAGAAGGAAGGCATCGCCCGCGATTTCGTGAACCGCATCCAAAACCTGCGCAAAGAAACAGGCCTGGAAGTGCTCGACAAGATCACCATCGAAGTGCAACCCTCCGACGACGCCATAAATGCCGCGCTGAAAGACTTCAGCAGCTACATACAAACCGAAACCCAGGCCACGACCCTCGACATCAAACCTTCCGTAGTCGATGCCGTTGACGTGGACATGGACGATGTGGTACTGAAAGTGAAAATTAAAGTAAACAACAACTAACGGAACACCCCCGCGCATGGCCGTCAACGCGGGAACACAACGCTGATCATGAAGATTTACAAATATTTCCTGCTTGCCCTGGCTGTTATCCTCGTGGACCAAACCTCAAAATTGTTGGTCCATAACCTGATGTACCTGCACCAGGAGATCACGGTGATCGGCAACGAGCAGTACGGGTTCAAACTACATTACTTGCTTAACCCGGGTATGGCCTTCGGCATCCGCTGGCACAACGAGTTTGGCAAATTGGCCTTGACGGTTTTCCGCATTGCAGCCATGGGTGGCATTGGCTACTATTTGGTGAAGATGGCCAAGCGGGGATCGAGCGAAGGCTTTCTTTGGTGCATGGCGTTGATCCTGGGCGGGGCTGTGGGCAACGTGATCGACAGCACGTTCTATGGCGTGTTCCTCAACAACCACCCCGCAAACTCGCCTACGCCCTGGTTTCATGGGCAGGTGATCGATATGTTGTTCTTCCCCTTGTTCGACTATACGTGGCCCACTTGGGTGCCCTATGTTGGGGGAGATTATTTTCTTTTCTTCAGCCCGGTGTTCAACATCGCCGACTCTTCCATTTTCATCGGGGTGGTGATCATCCTCATTTTCCAGCGCCGGTATTTTGGTGAGCGCTTCCATGGCGAATCCCTGGAAACACACCCGGAGCCAGCAGCTGCCATCCCGCCCGTGAACGAGGAGCCCCCTCAGGAAACCGTGGAGAAACCCACGGATTCGCCACAGGTCTGAAATTCGCCCGAATTCATTTTTCTGTTCTTTTTTTTCGATGGCTGCCTTTCGGTTGCGGAAGAATTTTATTCCGTGAAAACTAATAAGCGTTAGCCAAATACATTATTCTTCTTACTTTTAGGCACTTAAAATTTCACCTAACCTTAAGAAGAATAACAATGAGTTTGTTTATCAAAAAGCCTTTAGCACAGCTCATGCAGACGGGCGACTCCGAAAAGGGCCTGAAGCGCACCCTGGGCGCGGGCAACCTGATCGCCCTGGGCATTGGCGCCATTATCGGTGCCGGTTTATTTGTGCGAACGGCCGCGGCGGCAGGCGAAGCTGCCGGTCCTGCAGTAGTGATTTCCTTTATTGTGGCAGCCGTGGGTTGTGCCTTTGCCGGCCTGTGCTATGCCGAATTTGCTTCCATGATCCCCGTGGCCGGAAGCGCCTACACCTATGCGTATGTGACCATGGGCGAATTCATCGCCTGGATCATCGGCTGGGCCCTGGTGCTGGAATATGCGCTGGCAGCCGCCACCGTGTCCATTGCATGGAGCGAATACCTCAACAATCTTCTAGGGGGGACCATACCGTATCAATGGTGCCATTCGCCGATGGAGCAATCGGTCGACGGTGTTTCCGGTATCATCAATTTGCCGGCATTGCTGATCCTCCTCATCCTCACCCTGATCCTCATCAAAGGCACAAAAGAATCGGCGATGGTCAATGCCATCATTGTGTTTGTGAAAGTGTCTATTGTCTTGATCTTTATTGCCCTGGGCTGGCAGTTCATCAACCCCGATAACTACACGCCGTTCCTCATTCCCGAGAACGCACCGGGCCACGAAGCTTTCAACCGTCATGGTTGGGGCGGTGTGCTGGGAGGTTCGGCTATTGTGTTTTTTGCTTTCATTGGTTTCGACGCTGTTTCTACGGCTGCACAGGAAGCGAAAAATCCGAAGCGCGATATGCCTATCGGTATTTTGGGTTCACTCATCGTTTGTACGCTGTTGTATATTCTCTTCTCGCGCGTGCTGACGGGCATTGCCAACTGGGAAGAGTTCAAGACCGTGGGCAAGGAAGCGTCGGTGGCCTATGCCATTCAACACTACATGCCCGGCTATGGCTGGCTGGCAACGTTGATCTCCGTGGCGATCCTTGCCGGATTTTCTTCTGTGATCCTGGTGATGTTGATGGGGCAATCCCGTGTATTCTATTCGATGGCCAACGACGGGCTAATCCCCAAAGTGTTTGCCGAAGTGCATCCTAAATTCAGAACACCATACAAATCCAACATGATCTTGTTTGTATTTGTAGGTCTGTTCGCCGCATTCGTCCCCGGCAAAGTGGCTGGTGACTTAACGAGTATTGGAACTTTGTTCGCGTTCGTGATGGTATGCGCTGGTGTCTGGGTAATGCGTAGAAAAAATCCGGAGGCTGTGCGCCCGTTCACAACGCCCCTGGTACCGCTCGTTCCGATTCTGGGCATTCTTATTTGCTCGGCAATGATCTTCTCCCTCCCGCAGGAAACCTTATTAGCTGCAGGCGGTTGGATGATCCTCGGGTTGGTCATTTACTTCTCCTACAGTAGAGGGAACAGCAATTTGAGAAAGCTTCAATAAGCATTTGCTTCAATAGAAAAAGCCCACCGTCTTCAACAGGCGGTGGGCTTTTTTATTTTGATGTGGTAGGTATTGAAAACAAATCTTCCAGGACTAGGCTTCCAGCTTGAATCCCACACCGTGATAGTTCACGATTTGTACACTGGGATCGTCTTTCAAATATTTCCGGAGTTTTGAAATGAACACGTCGAGGCTGCGGCCCATAAAATAGTCGTCGTCGCCCCACACTTGCTTCAGGATCTCTTCGCGCTTGAGCACGCGCTCGCGGTTGAGGTAGAGGAGCCGGAGCACGTCGGCTTCTTTTTGGGTGAGTGTCTTTTCGGTTTTGTGATTTTTGAGCGTGAGGTTCGAAAAATCGAATTCAAAGTTGCCCAGGAAAAATCGTTTCTCGTCGCTGCCCGGCTGCACAGCACCACGGCGCATGAACACTTCGATGCGGCAAAGCAACTCCTCGAGGCTGAACGGCTTGGTGATGTAGTCGTCGGCGCCGGCCTGGAAGCCTTCCAACTTATCGTCCATCATCGACTTGGCGGTGAGGAAGAGGATGGGGATGCTTTTATTTTTTTCGCGCACGCTGCGGGCCAGCGAGAACCCATCCTTGCGCGGAAGCATGACATCAAAAATGCAAAGGTTGTAAGGATGTTCGAAGAAGCTGCGTTCACCCTCTTCGCCGTCTTTGCACAAGGTGACGTCGTAGCCCTTGATGCTCAGGTTGTCTTTGATGACAAAACCGAGGTTGGGGTCGTCTTCCACGAGTAATATTTTTTTGCTATCGCTCATCCGGTTGTGTTTTTTCTGCTCAGGCAAACGGCAGGTAGATCTTGAATATGCTTCCGCTACCCAACTCGCTCTGCAGCGACACGCCGCCTTTGTGGGCTTCCACCACGGTCTTCACATAGCTCAACCCCAGTCCAAAGCCTTTCACGTCGTGTACGTTGCCGGTGGGCACGCGATAGAATTTCTGGAAGACGCGCTTTTGATTTTCGGGGCCGATGCCAATACCGTTGTCGTGCACTTCCACCAGCAGGCCGCGGGCATCGTTGGTGGTGCGGATCAGTATTTTTGGGATGGTCTTGCAATACTTGATGGCGTTGTCGACCAAATTATTGAACACGTTGGTGAGGTGAAGTTTGTCGCCTTCCATTTCGTGTTGGCGGGCGTTGAACTCAAAGGCCACGCAGCCCTCGCGCTCCTGCAACGGCAACGCTGAGTGCCGGATGGAGTCTTCGATGAGGTTGTGCACGTCCACGCGCTCTTTGCGCAAACCGATGTCTTCTTTATCGAGGCGGGCCATTTGCAGCACGCGCTCCACTTGTTGTTTCAGGCGGAGGTTCTCCTTTTCGATGATGGTAGTGTAGTTCAACAGGCGCTCGGGCTGGTGCACGATCCCCGGATCTTTCAACACTTCCGTGGACACGGCGATGGTGGCGATCGGCGTCTTAAATTCGTGCGTCATGTTGTTGATGAAGTCTTTCTGAATTTCGGAAAGCCTTTTCTGTTTCAGGATCACGAACAAGGTGTAGGAAAAGAACACGATCACCAGCAATAATACCACCGACGAGAATGACCAGATGCCCATTTGGTTTGTGATGTGTGCGGCGCGGTTCGGGAACTGGACGCCAAAGTGATAGCCTTCGTTGGCCCACTGCGGCAGTCTTTTACTGGTTATTTTTTCTTTTGCCGTCTGCATGGGAACATAGTCGCCATAGACCATGCGTTCGCTGTGGCAATCGTAGACACCATATTCAAAGTCGGCCACGATGCCGCGTTTTTCAAATTCATTGCGCAGCAAAAATTCCAAAATGCCCGCATCGATCTCGCTGTTCACCATCACCACAAAATAGTTGGTCGACAGTTGCTTCACGGGGTTGTTGGCCGGCGATGGGGTCTTGTTCATCTCATAGATCCGCTGCGCCACATTGTAGAGGGCGGTGTTCACGGTGCGCTCAAATTCGGCCTCCTTCAAATCGAAGGCGCGGCGCACCCAATAGATCTGCGTGATGGTGATGCCCACGATGCAGAGCGCTGCCAGGATGACGACCAGACGGATGGTTGAACTTTTCACATGCTAAAGTTACGATAATGCCCGAAGGGGCTAAAAAACATTAACAGATCATTAACAAAATTTAGAAAGCCGTTAACAAAGGGTGTTTACGGCATTCCTGAGCTTTGTGTTGTTGATGGGGGAGGAAGTGACCCCGACACCGCCTGTAATGCGCAGCCGGCGGGGTTTTGGCACCATCGTCCACCACCATTTTGTGATTCATTTTAAACCAAAAACTTTTTACCTATGAAAAAATGTATGATAGGCTTCTTCTTTAGCCTCTGTGCCACGGCCCTGTTGGCCCAATCCACACCCACTGCCACGGCCGCCGCGTCCACCTCGGTGGTCGCCGCCAAAGTAGCTGCGTTCAACTGGAATGTCACCTCTTTTGACTTTGGCAAGATCGCGCTCAACAAGCCGGTGACCCACGAGTTCAAATTCACCAACAGCGGCTCCGACGCCCTGGTCATTGCCTCGGTGCAGGCATCCTGCGGCTGCACGGTGGCCGAGTATAGCAAAGAACCCATCGCCCCCGGCGGCCAGGGATTTGTGAAGGCGACCTACAATGCCGCCCGGGCCGGGGTGTTCAACAAAACGATCACCGTGAATGCCAACACCGGCGGCGGCGCCGTGGTGTTGAACATTAGCGGCGAAGTGATGCCCTAATCCAGCCATCCCCGAGACCGATCACGAAGGCAGGAGCCGTATCCAACGGCTTCTGCTTTTTTTGTTTAACGATCCTGGAAACATCACACACGGGCGTGCCCTGCCTGCGGGATGTGTCCAATGAATACTTTGGGCTTTCTTATCCCGTAAACGTTTTCGAAAATAAAATCTGCAATTCACCGGAGCCCATCGCCGCCCTAGGGAGGATTTGATAACTTTGTTAGCGTTCAAATCAAACCCATGGCAAGTCAATTCAACGAGGCTGTTTCCACACGTTATCACATGTATAACAGCCTTTTTCTCAACCTTCCCTACACGGGCATTTATCGTACCGGGACCTTACTTCCCCTATTGCAGCAATCGTGCGAAAGCGACTATGAGAAAGGGAAGGATCCGAAGACCATCATCAAGAAATTTTTTGCCAACTATACACCCCAGGCTACCCGCGAAGAGCAGTTCAACCTGTTGTTCAATTTCATTCAATACATCGAGCGCCAGGTGGTGCTGTTCGACTCCGTGGAAGATTCCGCTTTCGCGGAAATCAACGACCTGAAGGGCAAGGGAAGCGTTTCGGAGCTGCTACTCCGCGCCAACGCCGAAAACCTCCTCGATGACCTGAAGAAACGTCTGGAAGACTTCAGCGTGCGCATCGTACTCACAGCCCACCCTACCCAGTTCTACCCCGGCAACGTGCTGGCCATCCTCAACGACCTGGAAGAGGCCATTCACGAAAACCGCCTGGAGCACATCAACCTGCTGCTGCGCCAACTGGGAAAGACGGCCTTCATCAACAAAGAAAAGCCCACGCCCTTCGACGAGGCGGTGAGCCTGTCGTGGTTCCTCGAAAATGTCTTCTACAACGTCATCCCCGAGATCATCACCCAACTGATGACGGGGCTGAACATGAAGCTGGAAGAATGGACCAACTACGACCTGATCAAGATCGGCTTCTGGCCCGGCGGCGACCGCGACGGCAACCCGTTCGTGACGCACGAGATCACCGTGAGGGTGGCCCAAAACCTGCAGCAAACCCTGATGAAGTGCTACTACCGCGACATCCGTTTCCTGAAGCGCCGCCTCACCTTCAAAGGCCTTGACCACATCATTGCACGCATCGAACGCAAAATATATCCCATGGCTTTTGGCGGTGGTTTCGGAGGTGAGATCTACGGCCACCCCGACGAATTGCTCAACGACCTGTTCGAAGCCCGCGAGGTGTTGATCCGCGACCACAAAGGGCTCTTCCTGAGCTTGCTCGACGACTTCATCCTGAAGGTGCGGATCTTCGGCTTCTATTTCGCCAGCATGGACATCCGCCAGGATAGCCGCAAACACGCCTATGCCTGGGAGGCGATCTTCGAAAAACTGAAATCAAAAAATAAAGCGCTCAAGAACTTCGACAAACTGTCGGAAGAAGAAAAGATCGAGACCTTGCTCGGCCTCTCCTTCAAGCCCACGTCCATGAAGTTCGACGATACGTTTGTGAGCGAGCTCATCGAAAGCATCGACATCATCGGCCAGATCCAGGAAGACAATGGCGTGGAGGGCTGTCACCGCTATGTGATCAGCAATTGCCAATCGGCGCTGGATGTGATCCGCGTCTATCAACTGGCCAAGCTCATCCTGGGCAAGGACGACGAACTGTCGCTCGACATCGTGCCCCTGTTCGAGACCATTGAAGACCTGGCCCATGCCCCTGGCATCATGGCCAAACTCTATGACGTAGAAGCCTACCGCGAACACCTCAAGCGCCGCGGTGGCAAGCAAACCATTATGCTGGGCTTCTCCGACGGCACCAAAGACGGCGGCTACCTGCGCGCCAACTGGTCCATCTTCCAGGCCAAAGAAAACCTGACGCGCATTACGCGCGAGAACGGCTTCACCGCCGTGTTCTTCGACGGCCGCGGTGGCCCGCCCGCACGCGGGGGTGGCAACACCCACGACTTCTATGCATCGCTGGGCGACACCATTGAAGACAAGGAAGTGCAGATCACCATCCAGGGGCAAACCATCAGCTCGAATTTTGGCAAGCCGGTGTCGTGCGGCTACAACATCGAGCAGCTTTTGTCGGCCGGCATCGAGAACTCCGTGTTCAAAAAGAAACACCAGTTCAAGGAAGACGAGACCAGTCTCATGAATGCCCTGGCGGAAGAAGGCCACAAGGCCTATCTCGACCTGAAGAAGCATCCCAAGTTTGTTCCCTACCTGGAAAAGATCACGCCGCTTTCGTTCTTTGGCGACATCAACATCGGATCGCGTCCCGTGAAACGCAATTCCGGAAGTTTGAAGTTTGAAGATCTGCGCGCCATTCCTTTCGTGGGCTCATGGGCGCAGATGAAGCAAAACATTCCCGGCTTTTATGGTGTGGGCACGGCGCTGAAAGAATTGAAAAAACAAGGCAAGTTTCGCGAGATAAAAAATCTTTTCAACGAATCGCTTTTCTTCCGCACGCTGTTGAGCAACAGTATGATGTCGCTCACCAAAACGTATTATCCCGCCACGGCCTACCTGGCCAAGGACAAAGAGTTCAGCGAGTTCTGGAAAAAGATGCATGCCGAATACAAGCTCTCCGCCCAGATGATCCTGGAAGTGTCCGGACTCACGGAGTTGATGGACAACACGCCGACGAACCGCGATTCGGTGAAGTTGCGCGAGCGCATTGTGTTACCGCTGATCACTATCCAGCAATTCGCCCTGCAGCAGCTGCGCAACATGGAGGCTGCCGATAAGCCTTTTGAAAAACAATACCGGTCACTGGTGGTGCGGTGTATGTTTGGAATTATTAACGCTGCGCGGAATTCGGCGTAAGCTTCCCAATATTTTGAAAATGCATGAAACGGTACTGTCGTTGACGGTACCGGTTCATGCTTATCCTTCCAAAAAAATCTTTGATCTTATTGATCTACGATCTCATCCGTAATGGTGAGCGTATTGGCGAGCAGCGTTGTGCGGTATTTTCTTAGCGGTCGCGATGCGGCGCCGCCTTGAGGGTTGCCGGTGGAAAAATTGAACTGCGAATTGCAGCACGGGTCGATCATGAACAGTGTAGACACATCCACGTTTACGGTGGCACAGGCATCGTTCGGGTGAAAAGAACAGTTGCGCTCGTAGGCATAAAAAACATTAGATCCCTGGTTATACAGGATGATCCCCCGGATGCCCCCGCCAATGTAGCGATAGCCTCCCGTGGACCGCAAGCCCGTGTTCTCTGGCAGGTTGAGGTTCATCACAATGTCAGCAAAGGGCTGGTATGGGATGGGGTCGTCGCTTTGGTCGGGCGAGCAGTTTAAGAATAAAAAAAGGAAGACGACAGCCCAACGGGTGGGCCATGCACTATTGATCTGTTTGAGGATATTCATAGAAACCTTTTCCACTTTTACGTCCGTGTTGTCCTGCATCCACTTTCTGTTGTTGGAGACGGCTGGGCCTGAATTTGGGTTCGTGATGAAACGCGTTATACATGCTGGTGGTCACCGCGAAGTTCGTGTCCACCCCAATGAGGTCCATCAATTGAAACGGTCCCATCTTGAATCCCGTCTCTTTCAGCAACCGGTCGACCGTCTGAAAATCCGAAACGCCATCCTCCACGATCTTCAGGGATTCGGCGTAGAATAACCGGGCGATCCGGTTCACAATAAAGCCCGGCGAATCGGTGGCCATCACCGAGATCTTCGACAGGCTCTCTACAAACGCTTCGAGTACCTTGATCGTATGGTCGTTGGTGGCGGCACCACGAATAATTTCTACCAGTTTCATCACCGGCGCGGGATTGAAAAAATGAAGTCCCGCGAAACGGTTCTTGTGCTTCATCACCGACGCGATCTGTGTGATGGGAAAAGACGACGTGTTGCTCACCAGGATGCAGTCGATGGCGTTGAGTTTTTCCAGTTCGGCCACGATCTTTTGTTTCACATCCAGCTTCTCCACCACCACCTCGATGGCAATGTCGACCTGCAGCTGACGGAAATCGCCAACGGCTACGATACGCGCCAGCGCTTCATCTTTCAGGTTGGCCGACAGCTTGCCTTTCTCCACCGCCATTTCCAAGCGCTTGCGGACGTTGGCGATGGCGGTCTTTGTTATTTCGGGTTGTGTGTCATAGAGCATGACCGGGTAACCCGCCAATGCACACACCTGGGCAATGCCCTGGCCCATGGTGCCGGCGCCGATTATGGCCACGTTTTTTATGGACTCAACCATCATATTTTTTTTTACACTACCGGTTGAAACTGTCGCAGGAAACGAACATCGTTTTCGGAGAACAACCGAAGGTCATTAATTTGATAACGAAGCATGGTCACGCGCTCGATGCCCATACCGAAGGCAAAGCCCGTGTATTCTTCCGGGTCGATGTTACAATTGCGCAGCACGTTGGGGTGTACCATGCCGGAGCCGGCGATCTCTACCCAACCCGTGTGCTTGCATACGTTGCAACCCACGCCCTTGCAGATGAGACACGAGATGTCGATCTCGGCGCTCGGCTCGGTGAAGGGGAAGTACGACGGCCGGAAACGGATCTTCGAGTCCTTGCCATACATTTCCTTGGCAAAGTGATAGAGCGTTTGCTTAAGGTCGGCAAAGCCCACGTTCTTGTCCACATACAAGCCTTCTACCTGGTGGAAGAAGCAGTGCGCCCGGGCCGAGATCGCCTCGTTGCGATATACCCTTCCCGGCATGATGGCCCGGATGGGAGGCTTCTGGTTTTCCATCATGCGGATCTGCACGTTCGACGTGTGGGTGCGCAACAAAATATCCTGCTGGCTGCCGGCACTTTTCTTCTCGATAAAAAAGGTGTCCTGCATTTCGCGGGCGGGGTGGTTCTCGGGGAAGTTTAGTGCCGAGAAGTTGTGAAAGTCGTCCTCAATTTCCGGGCCGTCGGCCACATTGAAACCCAGGCGCTCGAAGATCTCGATGATGCGATAGCGGGTGAGCGACAGGGGATGGAGGTTGCCCAGTTGGTTTGGGATGGGCGGCAACGAGAGGTCGATCTCGGCACTCGACACCGGGGCCGACTCCAATTGTTCGGTCAATTCTTGTAAGCGGGCCTCGGCCGTCTGTTTCAGTTGATTGAGCACTTTGCCCAGCGTTTTCTTTTGCTCGACGGGCACCTGCTTCAACTCTTCGAACAGCTCGCTCACAGCACCTTTCTTGCTCACATAGCGCAGCCGGAAAGCCTCCAGCGCGGCTTTGTCGCCGGCGGCGTAGGCATTCACTTCATTGAGCAGGGTTTGAATTCTTTCTTCCATGAAACACTCTATAAAGCTCCAAAAATACGGTTTTACGCGGGCATTTGTCAATCGCCCAGGCCACAGTCCGACCTAATCCGACAGTTTGTTGATGATGAGCCGGTCCAGCGTGACGCTCAACAAAAACGACAAAGCCACCAACCCCGATAACACATACATATCCGACAGGTGATTGAAGGCAATGGCCAGCGAAATGTACAAGAGCTGAACACCGCCCAGGATGAGGGTGGTCTGGCTGTGGGTCATGCCTAGCCGCATGATGGCGTGGTGAATATGGCTTTTGTCGGGCTTGAACGGCGACTGTCCCTTGGAGAGCCGCAGGATGACGATCCGGAGCGTATCGACCAGGGGAATAATAATGAAACATGCCGCCGACCCCACGGAGCCATTGAACTTATAGGGCGCCATGGCCGGCAAGGCATAGTTGACGTCGATAAAGTGGATGACCAGGATGGCCAGCATCATGCCGATCACCAGGGCCCCCGTGTCGCCCATGAAGACCTCCGACGGCTCCCAATTGAAAATCAGGAACGCAAAGATGGCGCCCAGCATGGCAAAGGAAAGGATGGAAAAGATGTCTTCGCCAACCAAAAAGAACCACACACCAAAGGAAAGCAACGCCACAATGGCAATGGTGCCCGCCAGGCCGTCGAGCCCGTCGATGAGGTTGAACGAGTTGGTGATGACGATGATGGTAAAATAGGTGATGGCGTAGCTGATTACCGTAGGCAGCTCATTGACCCCGAAAAGGCCATAGAATGTGCGGATGCGCAAGTCGAACAAGAAGATGACCAGCGAGGCCGCCATGATCTGCCCCATGAGCTTGATAAGAGGTCTCAGGGGAACCAGGTCGTCGCGCACGCCGATAAAAAAGATGACGAACAGGGCTACGAGGATGAATTTGATATTGCCCCACCCCTGGATGTCGATCCAGATGAGGGAGGAGATAAAAAAGCCGATGAAGATGGCGATGCCCCCCATGGATGGGGTAACCTTTTTATGGATCTTGCGCCGCCCGGGAACGTCCACGAGGTTCTTCCGCAGGGAGTATTTGATAATCACCGGAACGATGAGAAAGGAGATGACAAACGACGTAATCGCAGCGGCAAGCTCTACAGCCATAGAAAATTCAAAAGTGGGTAAAAATAGTGAATTTGGAAGGAATTGAAAGAATTCGGGTAGAATCCGAGCTAATTCTACCGGGTTTCTATAGATGGCGGTTCACTTCGCTCCGCTCGGCATCAAAAAACCAGCCCCATTTGTTGAAGTAGCGAATGGCCGATCTGATGTGCGCAAACAAGAGCCGGTTAAAGCGGTAGGACTCACGGGCGTGCCCATGACGAATATGAACCTCGGGATAGTACACGGTTTTGAAATGCCGGTGGACTCTTCGGGAGAGGTCAACGTCTTCCATATACATAAAGAAGCGTTCGTCGAAAAGGCCGACTTTCTTTAGGGCGTCCACGCGAAAAAACATAAAGCACCCGGACAGGTAGGGCGCCTCAAACGGACGGCTGTAATCTTTGTCGCGCATTTCATAGTGCATCAGTCTTTTTTCAAAGATCGCCTGCATAAATTTTGAGCCGAACCTTCGTATCAAAAGGTCGAGGGGCGCGGGAAGTCGCTTGCAGAGAAATTTTGGTTCCCCCTTAAAATCCGAAACGCGGGGCAACAGCAGGCCAATGTCAGGATTGCGCTCCATGTAATCGTACAGTTTTTCCAACGCCCCTGCATCAAACATGACATCGGGATTGAGGATCACATGATACTTCGCTTCCTCCAGGATCTGTTTCATAGCGATGTTGTGAGCGGCTCCGAATCCGACGTTTTGACTGTTGAAAATACAATGACATCGCGGATCTTGCATCAAGTCCAAACGGGTCGGCTGCTCCGAGTTATCGCAGATAATGAGTTTACCGGGCAGCGTCGAATGGAGAAAGCTGGTGATCGTGTTCGCCAAAGTTCCCGGGTCGTTATTGTAAATAACGAGGGATGCTGTTAAAGAAAATGCCATGATCCCATTGTTAACGCTTCCATAGTTGCGATATCCTCCCGGTCAGCCAGCGCGTGGCAAGGCATGTGATTATTTTCAGATCTTCATTTCTCCACTTTGTGTTCGGAAAAGAAAGAGCGAATTGAAAAAGCAAAAGAACACGACGCCTTTATGCGTTTCGATCAGAGATTCGCCCAGGCAGGTTATGATAAAAAGCATCACAAAAATCATCTGTAGTGGTGACTGCTTTTTCATTCCATCCCAGAATGAATATCCCAAGAGGCCCAAAAAGAGTATCAATAAGCAAGCTCCTCCTGTAAGGCCAAAATCGAAATATTGGTTGTGACAATTCAAATCATCTCCGAAGGGTCCGTAAAAAGAATAATTTTTGTAACAAGCTTGTCGTACTTCAGACAAGGATCCCGTCCCATACCCTATGACCGGTGATTCCTTAAATAATTGAATGGAGCAGGTCCATACAGCGGTCCGTATGTTGATGCCGTTCCAACCGGAGACATCCTCGGGAATGTCAAATTTTGACAAGTCGCCCATGAGCCGCTTCTCCAGTACTGGATTATAAAAAACCAACAAAACAAGCGAGGTTACCGTGATCACAAAGACCACGGCTATCGGTTTGTAGTAAGCCCTTAATTTTTCTCTGAAGATAAAGATCGAGGCACACCCTGAAAGGAGCAAAGCTGCAATGCCAATTCTACTGCTCGCCAGCAGTTGAAAAACGATGAGGATGGCCACCAGCACGATCTTCCATGAGGTTTTAATACTTTGCTCGGTGACGCAAATGAACAACGCGAACGACACATACAACGACATGTAGATCGGACTAATGTCAAAGGGCTCCATCAAACTCGTGTTCGACAAAGCATTCCACCGGGAATGGACAGCGCTGTAGCTATCGCCTACCGTTAGTTGGTTGCCCTCGGGAAGAAAAAAGAAATTATACAAGGCATACGTCGTGCAGATCACACACATCGCCAGGATGACACAGGCAAATGCCCGCAAAAAAAACACCGGTCTGTTTCTCGTCTCCAGCGTGCTGAAGATAATTGGAAAAGCCAACAGCGGCAGGTATGTTTCTATGGCCTTCCATCCTCTGGGGACGTCACTTGAATACGTGAGCGAAAGAATGATATACAGGAAGGGCAGGATGGAAATCAGTAAGGGCGTCCTGACTTGTGCGCTGGTGAGTTTACGAAGCTTGCTTCGGTTGAGCGTCAGAACAAAAAGCAACGCCAACAGGAGAAGAAAATAATTTGTGATTCGAATGGATGCCGGTAGAAAAATCAATATGCCTGTAAGCAGAATGTCGCTTATCGGAATTCTTGAAAACATGTTCTTCATGGAGCCTACGTCAAAGTGCTAAATATGCCCAATTTTACCTTCACAGGCCCAAATACCAATAATTATTCAAAATAATCTAACTTTGCCCGCTAAAATCATAGCACTTTCCGGGTTGGGATATCACCAAAACATTAAAAGATACGTTCGTAGAGATTTTTGAAGCATGGACCAACAAAAAGCGATTACCGTTAACATCGTCAATAGGAGCTATCCTCCTAATTCTGGAATGACTGGAGAATCTGCCGCAGAGCTGGCGGCGTATCTATTAGACAAGGGGATTCAAATAAACGCATTACACGTTGATGCGGACTACCGAAAAGGTACGGTCCAGAAGAAGACCATCGGTAATTCCCACAAGATCAAAACGTTCTACAATGGGAAAAATAAATTCCTGCGGCTGTTCAGCAACCTCTACGAGGGAATTTCAATTTTAAGAAAATCCCAGTCGCTTAAGCCCGACGTAACGATCTGCATGACGGAGCCGCCGTTGCTCAACATCTGTGCCGCTCTCATCTTCAAAAAGAAACAAAAATGGATCTTGTGGTCCATGGATTTGTTCCCGGAAGCGCTTTCATCAGGACGAATCGTAACGACGTCAGGTTTCATTTATAACTTCCTTGACCGGATCGTTTTAAAGAACAAGCCCTGGCATATTATTTCGCTAGGCGAGTATCAGACGCGTTACTTACAAAACAAATTCGGAGCGGATGTAACTTTCACCAACCTACCTTGCGGTATTTATAAAGAAACATCAGAAGGCTCCATGAACCCCCCGTCCTGGGCGGAGAACAAAACAAAAATTATTTTTGGATACTGTGGCAATATCGGGGAAGCGCACTCCACCGAATTTATCACATCCTTTATAGATACCTTAAATCCGGAGCGTCATAAACTCGTTCTTGCTTTGTACGGATCGAAGGCAAAGGAAGTCCTGGCCTACGCCGAAGGGAAGCCAGGTGTAGAAATTCTAGGCTTTGTGAACCGGGTCGATATGAAATATATCGACGTGCACCTTGCTTCTCTTAAGAAAGAATGGGTAAACGTCTGTGTTCCTTCCAAGGCGGTTAGTTCGGTTTGCTGCGGTTCCGCTCTTTTATATGACGGCGATGCCGAGTCCGATAATTGGCACTTGTTACAAAGGGCCGGTTGGCGCTTACGGGAGGAAAATTTAAACGAGGAGATCGCGTCCCTCCTGAAAACACTCGACCGCGCAACAGTCGAACAAAAGAAAAGTGAAGCGGTGAAGCTTGCTGAAGAATTAAATGAAATGAAAAACGCTGCTTTCCATCAGATCTATTCAAAAATCACTTCGCTATAGCCTTCATGGGGCAAGCAAAATGGTAAACAGTGCATCCCAGTTTTTCGCATAGGGCTGCTGTATCTTCTTCAGCGTGTTTCCGTCAAAATCATCCTTCCCTTCGATGATTCCTATCATACGTTCTGCCAGATCGGCTGCCGAAGAAGGGCTGAAGAAAGATACCTTATCATAGTTCCCCATGGTCTCATGTGCATAGGGCAAGTCTGCCAACAAAATCGCTTTGTTAAAGTTCTTAAATTCACTTATCGGCAAACCCCACGATTCAAGTTTAGAGGGGAAGATCAGGCAATCCACCTCACCGTAAACCTCGAAAAGGCGACTCCTTTTGAGCCCCCCCAAGAAATGTATTCCATGCACATCGGCATATTGCTGCTTTAGCCAACTCGCATATTTATTCTCGTCGCCACTCAAGGTCCACATCACCTCAAAGTTCGTGATGCCCCTGGCATTTAAAATTGTCACGGCTTCGCCGATAACTTCAAAATTCTTCCACACCCGGGGAAGGGCCGGAAAAATAAATCGCTTGACGCCGTCCACCTTTGGCCTCGAAACTTCAGATTGAGAGACACCTTCGGGTCGGGCCACGATAATGTCTTCTTTTCTAAGTCCGAAAATCGCGGCAAATTCATCGCGCAGCCAATCCTGCTGAACAATCGTGTACTTGTTTCTTTTGATGTTGATTCGATAGAAAATCAAATACACCAGGTTGAACAAAGCAAACTTTGGTTCAATGAGAAACTCCCGCCACGACACCTTATAGAAGGGCGCTGGATTGTGGCAATACACCGCCCTGCGATCTGCTTTCACGCGCGGGGTCACGTCGTGAAGCGACAACCACAGAAAAGGCTTCAGTTGTTTTGATAACTTCCGAAAATAAAAATATTCATAGTACAGCCTGTGAACATACGACCGCGTTCCGTCAATTTGAATATAGGTGACAGCGGGATTTACGTGTTCCACCAGGCTACGATCCTTGACGATGGCGTAAATTTTAAACCCGGAATACTTCGGCGATTCCAATTCCTTGAGACAGTCTACCAAAATCGAAAGCATTCCCGCCATGCGAATCGATATAGCGGATATAACGATAGTCTGGTTCATCGTTCAATTTTTTTAGTCATGACAATCGCTTTGTAAGAATAAAAGTAAAGCAGCATAAAAAGCATCTTTCCGTTGAAGGTGTAGTTACCATTCCTCAATAAGTACAAAAAAATCAACACGAAAGCGCTGGCATTGATTATCCAAAGTATCTCTTCTTCGTCGGAAAACCATGCTCTTGATCGTATTCTATACCGGAGCGTGAAAAAACAAAACACAAAAAGCCCTAAAATTCCGGTCTCGGTAATGAGCCTAAAAGCCATACTACCGGCGTCATTGCGATTCAAAGAGGAGTAAGCACGCATTTCTGCCGGCAGATAATGGTCATAGGTTAGCTCATGGGTCCCTAAACCATAGCCCGTCAATGGGCGGTCTTTTAAAGACTGTTTTACTACATGAAAATTAGAAAGAAGTATATAGGTACTTAGATTATACTCCCGATATTTTCCGTTTTGAACAAAATTTCCCCTAAGCCCCATGACCGTGTCGTCCACACGCTCCTTTATTAAGGGGATAAATGAATAGGCAAGTATCACAAAAAGAAAAATGCCTGTTAGCGCACCAATCGACCACAAAAATTTTCTGACCGAGAAATTCTTGAAGTACAGAATAGCCAACATGAGTAGTAATCCTAAATATGCCGTGCTCGCCAGGGTCAACAGGTAGCCCCCGACAAACAGAAGACACCATTTCCAATTCAAATAAAAAGTACGCCGATAGAAAAGGTTATAAAGGGACAAGAAAACTACAGGGGTTAAGCCCAGCGTCAGAAAAGAAGGTTCCGTCGCAATGGATTGCATTCGAATCGAGATATTCGTTTCCCTTACGAATGGAAAGACAAAACCAAAATACTGATCGCCACCTATCGCAAACAAAAAAACCTGAACGTATCCCAATACCAGGACAACTTTTGAGATTTGAATATATTTTGAGAGGATTGCCGGAAAATTGAACTGCTCAAATTTAATCAGGTAGTAAAAGGCGAACAACGAAAAAGAAATGTTGAAGAGCTGCTTGATTACGAGAGGGAAACCATACTGAAAAGTGGCGAGCGAAAAAATCACCAAGGCAACTAAAAACAAGAGGATGCGAAGATCAAACTTGCTGTCCTTTACAATCCCAAGAAATATCAAAAACGCATAGGGAAAATAAAACCAGTAAATGGTAAAGCCTATGCCGGTTTCGATATATTGGCCAGTAAGGTATATAGACGTGAGAACGATATATGACAAGATACCCTTAACAGAGCGGTCCGTCCGAATCACATCCAAGTCACTCACTCGATTATCCAAAACTGCTTACAATTTCCGAGAATATATTCTTGACGGGGTTTATGCTGGATGGCGCTTGTTTTCTATCGGTATCGATATAATAGCCAATGCCATCGTGTTCGCCATTTTTGATGGCGACGAATGAAACATATTTAAACAAATCGATTCCAAGATTCTGTTTCCCCGCATTTATGAACGATCCTGTGTTCAATTCCTGTGAGTATGTCAGTTCAATAAAAAGACTCTCCCCACGGTTGTCCACCGTAAAGATCTTCTCGTCAGAACCCGGAATAGACATTTCCTCTAATCGCTCCTGAACCTGTTTGGCTTGCGCAACGCTGTGGCATTCGATCAAGAAATCGCGGCTCATCCGGGGAACCACAGATTTGAACTCCTGTATGCCCACCAATTTGAGGAACTCCGTATGATTTCTGAGCCTCCAGTAGTAGGTATTTTCCTCATGTGGATTCTGGTGCAAACCGGTGGCTATAAAAAGTCTGCAATCAAGTTTTATAAGGCGACCCAAAATGGCGTCATACTCTTTCAAAATGTCAAGCAAAGGATCCTCGCTTGCCGGGCAGTACCACTCGGGATTTTTTTGGGTGCCTGAATATACCTGGGAATTGTACATATAGTGATGCTGCAAGTGAGCACCCGAATTCAAAAAGAGCGACGAAAAATCAGGCTGCGATGCTTTCCATAAATGAATAAAGGTGTCGGCCAGTACATTGTCCAGTATGGCCGGTTTGGCCATTTTCCTTTTGAATTTAGACGCTAACGAAAAATAGTGTACATACCGGGACAACGGCACATATTTTAGTACGCCCTTTACCAACGCGAGCAGGGCACCGCCCGACAGTTTCTGATTGGCGTTATCGTTGACCGCTGCCGACACTGCGCGTGACAATTGAACCAACGTCTGGCTACCCGTGGGTGATGTTTGTGTCCAGGGATCCGGAACAAAAAAAACTGCGCGCTTCAAATTATTGGCAGCATTAAACGGAGAAACTGCGCCGACCTTTAGTCCTTTTTGTTCGCCAATCTCCCAAAGTTGTTTCAATTCAGGGTGGTTAACAATATCACCCAGTCTGAAGATCTGGTGTTCAGCATACGACTTCCCCGTATGTATCGACACCCATTGAATCCAGGGCTCCAACAGTTCATATTTATCTTCCGACGTTGTGCGTGCATAACCGTAGGTCGAGAAAAGATGTTTGAAGTTTTCCAAATATCCTCGATTTATGTACTCTTGAATGAATTCAAAGTTTATTTCATTAAGGCCAACCAGTATCGATTTTTTTTTCATAGAGTCAAATCAAATTTAAAATACAAAAGCGGGAAATAGCCGAATCCATGCCGGGAGGCCGGAAAAGCGGTCCGGCAAAATTCAGGGCAAAGATATTGTCGTTCGCGCATTTTAAAAACTGTTTATTGTCCACCGGCGGAAGCGTCTTTTTGCCTTAACAACCGCGTCAGAAAGGCGGTCAGTCTCGGCCCACCCAGCTTTTTGAAATAGACCGTAAGATAAATGTAGCCGATCGCAAGCGTGTGATAGGCCCATTTTACAATGCTGAACGAATGCGCCAGCACAATTTGCTTTCGTTCTGTACCCGACCGAAAGACATGTTTGATCGATGCGCCCTCGGTGAAATCGAACAGGCAGATCACCCGATGGACTTCCCGAAATCTTCGGTTTGCAAGGTACATTTTGTATATAAAGTCAAAATCGCTACTCAGCTTGTACTCCAGATCGAAGGGAAATTGCCGCATCAGGGCCGTTCTTGTAAACGTCGCCTGATGGCAGAATGGCATGCGTTTCCACATGCTATTGAGAGGGGTTTTCACATAGAGAGTCTGAAATCCCGGATATTGGATCAGCGCGTCACCATAGAGCAGGTCGGCATCGAACGTTTGGCCGTTAAAAAAATTCAGTGCAGCCTCGTCCAAAAACCTATCGCCACAATTCATAAAATTGATCCATTCACCCGTTGCCTTCCGGACGCCCTTGTTCATGCCATCATAAATGCCGCGATCTCTTTCGCTTATCCAAAAGTCAATTTGTGACGCGTAGCGCTTGATGATCTCCACCGTTCCATCCGTGCTCCCGCCGTCAATAATGACATACTCGAGGTTGTCGTAGGTCAGGTTCAACACACTTTGTATCGTTTGCTCGATAGAGGCCACGGCATTGAAGGCAACCGTTACTATGGTAACCCTTGGGTTGTTCGATGTGCCGGCGCTGTCTGTATTCGTCATTGATGTTCGTCTAGGTGAACGTCCGCTTACGTGGTTGAGCGTTCAGTCAATTTTTCCTGGCCACTATACCGATGATAATTTCATAGCTGGGATCGGAAAAGGCCAGTTCTTCCTTGGTCAGCTCGGTGGCACTCAGTCCTTCCAATGCTGCGATAGACGCCAATACGTTGCCAAAGGTTGTAACCTCTACGTTGGCTTCTCCAAAGATTTCTCCAAAGCCTTTTTTGCAGCTCTCGCTTGTGAATCGCCAATAATCTCCCCAACGGGAGGCGTCATATGTTGAGATCTGCTGGATACCTGAAACCGTAGCAATCAGAAATCCACCGGGTTTCAACACGTATTTCGAACCCTGGATGGCAGCCTTGAAATCGTAGATAAAATTAAAAGTCTGCGTACACACAAACGTATCAAATCTCTCCTCCGGAAGCGTCTCTTGTTTGGTAAGATCGCCGATAAAAGATCCGTCACCCTTATGTTCGCTGTAGTGAATGATGTCCGCCTGGGTAACCTGCTGGCCATGCCGTTGGGTATAGGTCCTTTCGGCCACTTCAAGTGTTCGTCCTTTTATTTTACCGGCATTCATGGCAACAAAATTGTCGATGTAATACCGGTGGATGGACTGATTTCCTCTGTCATATCCAAACACATTGGATATGGGTTCCAAATGCCTAAAACTTTTCCAGTTGGGAGCATTCAGTCTGCGGTTAATACCCTTAAGAATATTCCGGGCGATGTTGGCAATCATATAAAAAGGGGGGGGTTAATTAATGAGCTTCAATTGATGATCAACCAGACCGTTGTTTCAGCGACGAGAGCCACTGCCTTTTGATACCAAACTTGATCCAATTTTTCCGGGTCACATTTTTCTCGATATCGATTGATACTCTGAAAAAATGATTCCCTTTGGAGTTCCTGAACCCTTTGGTGTCGAAGAAATAGCGGTAACCCAATACGTCGCTCATAAAATTATCAAATAATCCATAATTCTCCGGCGCCAGGTAGGGGTACGCAAAACATAACGGTTTGGAGAACAATTCATCGTGTTCTTTGGGAAAGGTCAACTGATCTTTAATACTTTCATCTGTTAAACGATCGCTGCCCAAGATCTTTGTATGATTCCGCGTATGAAAACCGATGTGCACCCCTTGTGCTTTCAATTCCAGGATCTCCGCTTTCGACAAGAACATCGCTGTGGTGTCGTTGGTTTTGATCGTTGGAATGGTAAAAGCAGGGTTTGCCAAAGGATCGGTCAAAACGAACAACATATAGGGTAGTTGCCGTCGCATCATATAGGGATGCAATATTTCTTTCACGATCTTGAACCCATCGTCGAACGTGACCAGGATTTTTTTCCGATTGTCGTCCGCTAAATAGTCTTCGAGCCCGACAAAGGCATACCCCATTTTTTCGCACCAAACGACTAAGGCGTCGAACTCCTGCTCGGTGGGGTAGCGGTAATATTGGGCCACCGGGTGATTTGCATTACCGATAAGATGGCCATAGACAATGAACTTCCGAGGCAATACCTTTTTCAATACAGCATCGGGGATGGCCGCGGCAAGGGTGTTGACTATTTTGAGTTTTATATTTATGACTATTCGGGGCTTAAATGTTGTCGATATATCGCGTCTATTTTCAGGAAATTCTGCTCCGTGAAGTTCGCTTTCGCCACGGCATAGTTGGCGGCGATGGTTTCGGCGGAGGTAAACGAACTCCCCGGCAGTGCCTGGATACATTTTGCCAGCGCATCCGGTGTGTTCTCCTGCACGACGGAGACATTCCGTTCGTTGATGATCGGATTCTTGAACAACGGATTATAATACAATACAGGCTTTTCCAGCAACCAAGCTTCAAAAACGGGCCGTGGAAAGTGGGGTGCCGCAGCCCAAAACAGCAGCGCATTCGCGCGGGAAATGTATTTGGCTGGATTGCTCACCCTTCCATAAAATTTAACCCGGTCGCCGACTTCGGGGCGGTTTAACAACGCCACGATCTCCGCAAAATAGGTCTTGCTTTCTAACGCGCTGAGCTCCGCGCCTTTCTCGCGGGGATCTACACCGCCCAATACCAGGAGTTCCACCTCAGAGGGGGCACGCATCAACGATTCCAGGATGGTCTTTCCTCCTTTGAGATTGAAAAGACCACCCAAGATCACGATCTTGAACTGCTGGTCAGCAACGGGCCGGTTATCCGCCTCCGCATCCTGCTGGAACGCGTGTTCGTGTACATAATTGTATATTACTGTACTTTTTCCGAGATCGGTACCCAGCAACTCAAACTCATATTCGCTGATGTATATGATGGCAGCGGCCCATTTATTAGCCGCCTTTCTAATGAAGGACTTGCGCCACCCGAAATAGCCTTGCACCACATTTTCGCGTACGTGATAAATCACGGGGATAGAGAATCGGCGAAAAAACAAGGCATACAAAATCAGGACAGAACTATTGAGATGAACGATGTCCGGGCGCACGGCCTTGACTATTTTCCGCATCTTCCAAAAGCTGATGCGGGTCATCAACAGCATCTTTATAAAACGAAGAATGTCCAACACCGTTGCCTTATAGAAAAGGGCCGTATTGTGATTAAAACCCATGATGGGTGTCACAAAAGCTTCCGCACCGATCGCTCTGTATACATCGGCAATCTCCTGATTCGGACAAGCCACTACACAACGGTATTGCTGCTGAACAGCATCAAGAACTAATTCCCGCAAGCTAACTACTGATCCGCCCATGGCGCCGGCGTGCTGAACATACAGGATGCACTTTCCCTTCATTTCTTCTTTAGAATAAAGAAACGATGCCATGACATTTCAAACACGCAAAACTCCTTTTCAATTTTAAATCCTGCTTTTTCAATGTCCGACCGAATTCGACCAACCGAATAATTCTTATTAGAAATGTTCCAATAGTGCTCGCCGTTGAAAGTCCATTCTTGTGACTTTAGCCGCGGTAACGTCCATAAAAACTTTATTTCGCCAAGGATCGGAAGCTGCATATTGAAGCGATAGGCCCGGTGCATGTCGGGCAACGAAAGAATAAGATGTCCACTCACCACACGTCGTATCTCTGTTAACGCAGGAACAAAGTTTTCATAGGGCAAATGTTCCAGTACCTGACAGCAGAGTGCTACATCAAATGCATTGTCACCCACAGGGATAGACAACACAGAAGCCAAAATATCGGGCTCTAGTTTCGGATCGATGTCGATCGTGGATACCGCCACATTGTTCTTTTTTAGTACAAATTTCACAAAGCCATTGCCTGTACCCACCTCCATGATGGTCTTTGGTTTCAAGGCCAATGCCGCATCGATCTGGTGCCAGAAACTATTAAATCGCCCCTTGTCATTATAATTCAGGTCGTTGTAAACGGTATGTTCTACTTGTATGTCCATAATAAATAGCCTATTCTACAGAAATTTAAACATTAATCCTCAATCGGTTTTATTAAATGTGCTAAATCCTTTGATCAGCCTGCCGGGAAGGGACCAGAGATTCAAGGCCCTGGAAAATTGAAGAAAAGCAGGTCTTGTTTTTTTTCTTAACAGGAGACTAAAATAGTAGGCGTACGCGTACGCGATCAACGTGGCGATCGCACCACCCACCAGCCCCAACTTGGGGATCAAAACAAGATTGAGCAGTATATTGATCAAGGCAGCGACGACGTAGCTATACATCCGGAATTTTTGGAGATTCTCCGTAAAAATCCATTTGCTGTTTGCCACCCCAACAAACACAAAAACACTAGACCAAATGTAGATGGATGTCAAATTGCCAGCCGGCACAAAATCTTCGCCAAAAATAATTTTTACTGCAAAGCCCGAAAGAAAAGTCATCGGTATGGCAATCGACACGGAAATAAAAACCATAAGGTCGTATAACCACTGCAGGCGGTTCATGTATAAGGTCTCACTGGCGTTTTTTGAACTCACAATGGCGGGAAACAAAGATGCTGATATCGCCACTGGAATAAAATTCCACATCTCACTCAGCCGTACAGCCACGCCGTAATAACCGTTTGCCTCGTCACCCAACATCCACTTCACCATAACCTGATCGATTTTCATATAAACCGAAACCGCTACCGAAGCAAAGATGAGAGGCCATACATCGATCAGCAGATTTCGCGCGATGGGGAGGTCGAACTTCCAATCTGAAAAACGATGCCCGCTTTTTACAAAAAAAATAACCGAACCGATCGCTACGATCATAAAGTCCAGGCTATAGGTCACGGCAAACCACTCCAGCGAGGCTTCCCTTTGCACGAGCGCAATACGACACAGCGACACCGTGGCCAGCGCCGCAATCTGACTCCACACCAAATACTTTGACCAAACTTTGGATTGGAAAAAATATTCGATCACCCGCAAGGTTTCAAAAACCGTTCCTCCAGCAATGATGTAGATCATCTTCTTCGTCAGTGGATCGGCCGTCGTTACCTGTGCCAGCACAATCAGACAAATAAACACCAGCAGGCCTGCGCAAAGTTTTAACGCAAAGGCTGTCCCAAGAATCCGTTGCCTTTTGTCTTCGTGGCGAATCAATTCACGCACCAGTATGGATTCCATTCCCAAGTCACCCACAACTGAAAGTAGTGTCACCAGGCTGATCGCATAGTTCAACAATCCGTATCGGGATGGTCCGAGGTAGCGGGCCACGTAGGCACCTACAAACAACCCTGCAATGATCCGAAGTATTTTCTCCAGGAACATCCACCCCGTATTAAAAAAATATTTTCGTATTCCGGGGTGTGACGATACGACCCGAGTTTTCTCAATGAGTTGGCGATATTGTGTCTTCAAAACAGGCTCGCAAGAATTTTGTAAACTAACACGGGATTAAAATTTGTGGTGAATACCACCAGCCATTTCAGCGCTTTGAGAAAAAACCCTTCACCGCGCTGTTAAACACAAAGTATTTCCGGGTAAAGAAATTCCATATCACCACAAAGAAAATCGCAACAAGCTTCGAGACCAGGTAGTCCTGATGCCACCGATCAACGCCAACCCACATCACCAACTGGCTGATCAACAAACCGCAGGTCACGAAGAACATGAACAGGGCAAACTCCACACGTTTGCGTTCGCCCGTGCGTTCAAAGACCCATTTGCGGCTCAGCAGATAGTTCAAAATACAGGTGATCAGAAAAGCGAAGAGATTGCCCATCAGGGGCGTCATGGCAAATTGCTCGACAAATACAATCAATAAAAGTGTCTCCAGAGCAGCCGACGTAACCCCAACGATGACGTATCTAAAAAACGTGCCTTGCAAAAACTTCTTAACCATGTATTCCACTTTGTCTGGCCTCAATCGTTATGCTCCTTGATTCAATTTATCGATACAAATCTTCAGACTCTCCGACCAGTGGGGAATCTGAACCGCAAAAGTAGCCTTAATTTTAGACTTATCCAGCAAACTGAATTTCGGGCGAACGGCGGCTGTTTTGTATTGTGCCGTTGAAATCGGTTGAATACGACAGTTGAGCCCGCTTTCCTGCACCAGGAAATAAGCAAAGTCGTACCAGGACGTTACGCCTTCGTTGGTAAAATGATAGACCCCGGGCTCATCCGCCTGGCCCCGGTGAATAGCATCCACAATTTGCAACAAGGCTGAGGCCAGGTCATAGGCATAGGTTGGTGTGCCTATCTGGTCACAGACCACGCCCAACATTTCGCGCTGGCTGGCCAGGTGGCGAATGCTCTTCACAAAATTCTTCCCAAAAGACGAGTAGACCCAGGCCGTGCGAATGACATAGGCATTGCTCAAAATGGACAACACGTGATGTTCACCTTCCAACTTCGACTTTCCATAGACCGACACCGGATTAGGTTGGACCGTCTCCGTGATCGGCTGATTGGCCTCACCGTCGAAAACATAGTCGGTACTGATGTGGATCAGACGGATCTTTTTCTCCAGGCAGATCTCGGCCAGCGTTTTCACGGCGCCGGCATTGATGGCATAGGCCAACGCAACTTCCTCTTCCGCTTTATCGACGGCGGTGTAGGCAGCACAGTGAATAAGAAAATCGAAATGCTTATCGGCAAAATAAGCGCGGATCGACACCTCTTCTGCGAGGTTCACTTCCTCCACATCGATGAAGGTGAAATCGAATTGCCGATACAGAGCCGAGAGAAGCTTCAGTTCACTCCCCAATTGTCCGTTGCTGCCAGTGACCAGTATTTTCACGTGATTGAAAATTTATAAGATTTCGTATCGTTGATAAACTCCGTTTATTTTCACGGCTTCTTGGTCAATGCCTTGTTACGAATGTCGTACGCCAGCTCGATAGAAGGCTTGGCTTCGCGCAGCCCGAACGCATTGCCTTTCAAAATTTCGGCATAGCTCTTGGTGTGCAGGTCGGTGAAACCGTCGCTGAATTCGATCTCTTCACCCTCCATGCTCAATGTGCGGAACGTTCGCTTGCCCTGCGCTTTCACCTCGGCCGGAATGTCTTCGTAATCGATGCTGAGAAACCAATTGACCCGCGCTTTTTCTAACGTAATGTAACCGGACCCCTGGCTTGGCGTGAGGCTGTACACCTCGTTGCTTTTCACGCTTCCAAAAATCCACATCAGCATATCAAAAAAATGAATGCCGATGTTGGTGGCGATCCCGCCGGACTTCGAAATATCGCCCTTCCAGCTGCTTTGGTACCAGTGACCACGCGAGGTCATATACTTCAGGTCAACATCGAAGACCTTATCCTTCGGACTGTTCAACACTCTTTCACGCAGCGCGATGATACTGGGGTGAAGCCTCAGCTGCAGAATGGTATTCACCTTGTTGCCGGTCTCCTTTTCTATTTCCTCGAGCGCGTCGAGGTTCCAGGGGTTCAGCACCAACGGCTTTTCACAAATGGCATTGGCACCATACCGCAATGCAAAGCGAATGTGAGAGTCGTGCAAATAATTTGGCGAGCAGATGGTGATGTAGTCCACCTTCTCTCCTTTTCGTTTCAGTTTGTCGAGGTGGCGATCGAAGCGCTCAAACTCCGTGAAGAAATCGGCATTTGGGAAATAGGAATCCAACACCCCCACGTTGTCGTGCTTGTCGAGCGCAGCCACCAGGTTGCTTCCCGTATCTTTCAATGCCTTAAGGTGGCGGGGCGCGATGAAACCCGCGGCGCCGATCAATGCAAAATTTTTCATTCTTCTATTTTAGAAACCACTCCATCCTGAAGCCGGTAGCGTTGCTTGCTTTCGGGGCAAATGGCTACGCCTTCTTTGAAACTCAGTTTATGTCCATACTCGCTCATCCAGCCGTTTTGCCGCGCTGGATTACCGACGACGAGCGCATAGGCCGGCACCGTCTTGGTAACTACAGCACCTGCGCCGATAAAAGCATATTCACCAATGTCGTGACCACAAACAATGGTAGCGTTTGCCCCAATGGTGGCACCTCGCTTCACCCGCGTTTTTGCATATTGATTTTTCCGGTTCACTGCACTTCGCGGGTTGGTCACGTTGGTGAACACCATGGAAGGTCCCAAAAAAACATCGTCGTCGCACGTCACGCCGGTGTAGATGGAGACGTTGTTCTGCACCTTCACATTTTTTCCCAGCACCACTTCGGGTGAGATCACCACATTTTGGCCGATGTTACAATTCTCGCCGATCTTGCAATGCGGCATAATGTGCGAGAAGTGCCAGATCTTTGTTCCCTTTCCTATTTCGCAGCCCTCGTCCAGCACGGCTGTGGGGTGAACATAAAATTCCTTTGCGTCGGTCATGCTTTAAAATAGGCTCTGATGGTAGTGCTGATAAATTCCAGTTGGTCGCCGGGCATCTCCGTATGGATGGGCAGTGAGATCACCGTCTTTGAAAGTTTTTCCGTAATGGGAAATGACCCGGGCCCGAATTCCGGTTGCCGGTACGCCTTCTGCAGGTGAAGCGGAACGGGATAGTAGATCATCGTGGGTATACCCTTCTCTTCCAGGTACTTCTTGAATTGATCGCGATCGCCCTCCAGTATCTGCAACGTATATTGGTGAAAAACGTGTGTTGAGTTTCCAACACGCGCTGGCGTTCTCAAAGCTGGCACACCGGAAAGCTTGGCATCGTAGTAGCGGGCGACGTCGTTGCGCAGCGATTCATATTCGCGGAGGTATTTCAGCTTCACCTTCAACACGGCAGCTTGCAGCGTGTCCAGGCGACTGTTGACGCCGACAAGTTCGTGATGATATTTTATTTTTTGGCCGTGGTTGGCGATCATCCTGATCTTCTCTGCCAGGACGTCGTCGGAAGTAAAAATTGCGCCACCGTCGCCAAAGCAACCCAGGTTTTTTGTGGGGAAGAACGACGTGGTGCCGATGGTGCCCATGGTGCCGGCCTTTTTAGTGATGCCGTTTTTAAATGTGTAGACAGCACCTAATGCCTGGGCTGCATCTTCAATCACGGACAGGCCCTCTCTGGCAGCAAGCTCCAGCAACGGTTGCATGTCGGCACACTGGCCGTACAGGTGAACGGGCACGATCGCGATCGTGCGCGAAGTGATCCTTTGCTGCACTTGCACGACATTGATATTGAACGCGTGCTCATCGACGTCCACAAAGACGGGCTTCAATCCCAAAAGGGCCAGCACTTCGGCTGTGGCCACATAGGTATGCACGGGCAGTATCACTTCGTCGCCGGGTTTTGCATCCAACGCCATGAGGGCGATCTGAAGCGCGTCTGTTCCATTGGCGCAGGGAATCACGTTCACGCCGCCCAGGTAGTTGGAGAGCGACGCGGCAAATTCGGCAACTTCTGGTCCCTGGATAAAAGCGGTAGTGTGCAGCACATGTTGCATAGCTTCGTCGATCTCCGCTTTGATGCGGAGGTACTGCGTATGCAGGTCAACCATCTTTATCTGTCCCATAAACCCTCGCTTGTCGAATTTGGTTAGGCTGTGATCACTGAATATTTCGTACTTTCTTCTCCCATCGCCACGCATCGCGAAGCGAATCCTCTACCGAATATTTTGTCTTCCATTGCAGCGCCGCATTCACCTTTGACGGATCGGCATACACTTTTTCTACATCGCCTGGTCGACGGGGACCGATGACGTAGTTGAGTTTCGCGCCGGTCACCTTGACAAACTTGTCTAAAAGCTGCAGCACAGAGACACCGATTCCGGTCCCCACGTTGAAAGCCTCCACAAGTTTTTTTTCAGGGCGCTTCGCCAGGTACTCCATCGCCTTCACGTGAGCAATGGCCAGATCCACAACATGAATAAAATCCCGGAGGCAGGAGCCGTCGGGGGTATCATAGTCATTGCCAAAGACGGTAAGCTTTTCACGAACGCCGGCGGCGGTTTGCGTGATGTAGGGAACAAGGTTGTTGGGAGCTCCTACGGGCAGCTCACCCATTTCCGCGGTGGGATGCGCACCGATGGGATTGAAGTACCGCAGCGAAACCACCCGGTAGCCATTGAGGTGTGCATCTTCCAGGATGCGCTCGCACATCTGCTTCGTGGCACCATAGGGTGACTCGGCCCGCTTGAATGGCGCCGATTCATCGACGGGTATATGATCGGGTTGGCCGTAGACCGTGCAAGAAGATGAGAAAATAAGATCGGTGACACCGTTTTCTTTCATGACATCCAGAACGGTGACCAGCGAATCGATATTGTTTTGATAGTACATCAAGGGCTTCTCCACCGACTCGCCCACCGATTTGTAGGCCGCAAAATGCAACACGCTGGAGAACGGACCTGCCGTTTTAAAAACGCCGGTCACAAATTCCTTGTTGCAGCAGTCGCCCTTATGAAAATCCACTTTCCTTCCCGTGATTTTCTCGATGCCTGCTAATAAGGTGCGATCGCTTTTAGAAAGATCATCGATAATTACGGGGTCGTAGCCGGCATTTATCAGTTCCACTACGGTATGAGCGCCAATGTAGCCTGCACCGCCGGTGACGAGGATTTTTTTTGTTAAAGCCATAGTTTTTGTTAGAGTCGTGCTGTGATTTTATTTCTATCCAAAGAACCTTTTACGTCGTATACTACCGTTTTCGCCGTGGTGAAGGCAGACCAGTCCAGCGTGCTGAAGTCCTGGTGATTCACGGCCAACACGACGGCATGATATTTTTTCGTCAGGCCCGACACCAGTGGCACATTGTATTCGTGCATCACCTCTGCCCCATCCGCTTGAGGATCGAATATATCTACCGATGTGCCGAAGCTTTGCAATTCTCTTACCACATCGATCACCTTACTGTTCCGGATGTCAGGACAATTTTCTTTGAAGGTGATACCCAGCACCAGCACGTTGGCGCCGTGAATGGGCAGTTCGTTCTTCGCCATCAGTTTGATGATGGTGTTGGCGACGTACACGCTCATGTTGTCGTTGATCCGTCTTCCCGACAAGATCACCTCCGGATGGTAGCCGAGGCTTTCAGCCTTATGGGTCAGGTAGTAAGGATCCACGCCAATGCAATGACCACCCACCAGTCCCGGTTTGAAAGGAAGGAAATTCCATTTTGTACCGGCGGCTTCCAACACTTCGTGCGTGTCGATGCCTACACGATCAAAGATGAGTGCCAGCTCGTTCACAAAAGCGATGTTGAGGTCACGTTGCGAATTTTCGATGACCTTCGCAGCTTCGGCCACTTTCAGCGACGAGGCCTTGTGTGTGCCGGCCGTGATGATCTTCCGGTAAAGCTGGTCTACTTTCTCGGCAATTTCAGGCGTGCTGCCACTGGTAACTTTTTTGATGGTGGTGACGCGGTGCAGTTTGTCGCCGGGGTTGATGCGCTCGGGTGAATAGCCGCAGAAGAAATCCACGTTAAATTTCAGCCCGCTCACACGCTCCAGGATGGGCACACAAATTTCTTCTGTGCATCCCGGGTAAACCGTCGATTCATAGATGACAATATCCCCCTTCTTCAATACGCTTCCCACGGTTTTGCTTGCCCCTTCCAGCGGACGGAGGTCAGGCTTCTTGAATTCGTCGATCGGTGTGGGGACGGTGACGATAAAATAATTAACGTCCTTCAACGCCGCGGTGTCGAAAGCATATTGCAGATGGGTGGACGCTTTCAATTCGTCACCATCCACTTCCTTTGTGCGATCGTAGCCGCGCTTCAACTCTTCGATACGTTCTTTGTTGATATCGAATCCTACCACAGGCAGAATCTTTCCGAACTCCACGGCTAGGGGCAGACCAACGTACCCCAGCCCTACTATGCTAATTTTTTCCACGAGCCTACGTTTTTGTTTTAGTGTTTATAATAGGATGTATACCAAGCAATGAATTTTCCAATACCCTCGTCAATCGGCGTGGCCGGTTTGAAGTCGACCTCGCGCATCAGGTCTTCCACATCGGCATACGTTTCAGGCACGTCGCCCTCCTGGAGTGGCATCATGTTCTTTATGGCCTTCTTGCCCAGCTTTTCCTCGATCACCTCGATGAATCGCATCAGCTCTACCGGCTGATTGTTGCCGATGTTAAAGATGTGATAAGGCGCAAAACTTGTCGCAGGATCGGGCGTCATTCCGTTCCATTGCGTGTTGGGGCGCGCGGGCTTCGGCACCAGGCGCGAAATACTCTCCACGATATCGTCTACATAGGTGAAGTCGCGCTTCATCTTGCCATGGTTGTAAACATCGATGGGCTTGCCCTCGAGAATGGCCTTTGTAAAAAGGAACAAGGCCATATCGGGGCGGCCATAGGGGCCATATACGGTGAAGAAGCGCAACCCTGTTGTCGGCAGATTATACAAGGCCGAGTAGGTGTGCGCCATCAGTTCGTTCGATTTTTTCGAGGCTGCATAGAGCGAGATCGGGTGGTCTACATTATGATGCACCGAAAAAGGCATCTTTTTATTCGCACCATACACCGAGCTGGATGACGCGTAGACCAAATGCTTTATCTTATGATGGCGGCAAGCTTCCAGGACGTTCAGAAACCCGTGCAGGTTGCTTTCCAGGTAGGCATGCGGATTGGTGAGCGAATAGCGCACGCCGGCCTGCGCGGCAAGGTTCACGACATAATCAAAACGCTCCTGTTTAAAAAGGCTGTCGAGCGACGGATAATCCACCAGGTTGATCTGGTGGAACGTGAAGCCCGGAAGGGTCTTGAGAATGTCCAAACGCGACTTTTTGAGATTTACATCGTAATAGTCGTTAAGATTATCGAGGCCTGCCACCCTGAATCCCAAGGCGGTGAGCTTTTGTGTGAGATGGAACCCGATGAAGCCGGCCGCTCCGGTGACTAGAACCGTTGAGTTTGAATGCATGAATGACTGCTGAATTAGGGGGCAAAATTAACAGATTAGGGGGAATTTGTAATATTTTCTAATTTTCCAGGAATTTAACCGCGTCCAAGAATGACCACCGCCTCAAACCATGAAATTGATTTGTTAGAACTGCTTTTAAAGGGGGTAAGGATCATTCGGGATAACTTTTGGCTTATCCTTGCATTCTTTATCGTCGGCAGCGCCCTGGGATCTGCCTATTATTATTCTTCCACAAAGGTGTACGAGAGCAGTATGGTCATCAGTTCCGAGATCCTGACCGAGTCGTACAGCAAACAATTGGTGGCCAGCCTTAACCGATTCAGACAGGAAGACAATTTTCATGCTTTAGCCCAGCAGTTGAACATTTCTGAAGCCGTTGCCGAGGAGATAGCCCTCCTCACCATCAAAAGTCCATACTCCAATGAAGATGAAGTGGGCAAAGAAAATGATCGCAAATATCTTCTCGTCACGGTGGAAGTCTACAGCCTCGATATCCTGGACGAACTTCAGAAAAGCCTCATCAATTACTTTGAAAACAACGACTATGTTAAAATAAGGGTAGCGCAAAAGAAGAGCGATTATCGCCAACTCATCGACCGGTCGGAGCAGGAAATTAAAGATCTCGAAGAACTCAAGACAAAAATTAATAACGGTCAGTTGTTTCAGAATGCAAAAGGTAGCATTGTCTTTGACTTAACCCAGATCAGTACAAAAATTTTGGAGATCTCTAAGCAAAAACTCGAGCTGCAAGACGAATTGGAGCTTGTAAACAGCGTTCATGTAATCGATGGCTTCAAAAGATTTGAAACGCCGATCAGGCCCAAACTCAACCTAAACCTTATTGCCGGCTCGTTTGTGGGCATCGCCTTTGTAGGTTTGCTTTTGGCCTTCAAGTCCGTCCGTAAGCTCCTCCGCATGGAAGAAGAATCACGCAAAGCCGCATGATCCTCCACCTCATCCATAAAGAACTCACGCTTGAGCTCCGGCGCAAAGCCGTGATCTCGGGCATCGGCGTTTACCTGTTCAGCCTCATCTTCATTTGCTACCTCACGTTCAGCCTACGCCAGAATTCCATCAACGAAGCTACCTGGTCGGCCCTGTTCTGGCTGGCCATTTTGTTTTCGGTGGTCAATAGCGTGGCCAAGAGCTTTATCGGGGAAAAAAAAGGCTCCTTCATTTACTATTATGCCGTTGCCAGCCCGCAGGCCATCATTCTGTCCAAGATCCTGTATAACACCTTGCTGTGTCTCCTTTTGTCGCTGGCCGGCTATGCCCTGTTCTCCCTGTTCATCGGCAACCCCATCCAGGACCACGCGCTTTTTCTGCTCACCCTTTTGCTTACCTCGTTCGGATTTTCGGCGGCGCTGAGCCTCATTTCCGGCATCGCCTCCAAAGCCAACAACAGCAACATCCTGATGGCCGTGCTCAGCTTCCCCGTGATCCTGGCGTTGCTCCTGATGGCCATCAAGATCACCAAAAACGTGCTCGACGGCCTGGACCGATCCGTTAGCATAGACGAATTGCTGAACCTGCTGGCAATAAATTGCATCCTGACGGGTCTGTCGTACATGCTCTTCCCGTATATTTGGCGCAGTTAAGAAGGCGGGCAACCCATTTTTCAGAAATCCGTTTGCACCCCTTGTTTTATCTCCTCCATGAAGACCTGGCTAAAAATTCTTGCTATCGTTTTGCTTTTCTACGTTCACATCGGCGGCCTGCTCATGGATGTTCCACGGCTCAACATCCTGAACGAGACCATTCGGGCCCTCTATTTCCACGTGCCCATGTGGTTTGGGATGGTGACGTTATTTCTCATTTCCGTGGTTTACTCCGTTCTATATTTGGTCAATCCCTCGGTTGCGCTTGATCGCAAAGCCGTGGAATTCGCCAATGTGGGCCTTGTTTTTGGCATTTTGGGCATGCTCACGGGCATGTTGTGGGCCAACTATGCCTGGGGTTCCTTCTGGCACGGCGATCCAAAACAAAACGGTGCCGCCATCGCCCTGCTGGTCTACCTGGCCTATTTCATCTTGCGCGGCTCGGTCGAAAATGAAGAGCAAAAGGCTCGCCTCAGCGCCGTCTATAACATTTTTGCCTTTGCGGCCATGATCCCGCTCATATTCATCATTCCCCGCCTCACCAGTTCGCTGCACCCCGGCAGCGGCGGCAACCCGGGTTTCAATATGTACGACCTCGACAACCGCATGCGCATGGTTTTCTACCCAGCGGTGATCGGCTGGATCCTCATCGGCATCTGGGTGACGACGCTGCGGGTGAGAATGCGGGGCATCGAAGATAAAATTCACGACTTAGAAGATGAAAAAACTCATTAGCAGCCTCCTGGGCCTCATTTTGATGGCCCTCAGCCTTTCCGCAAACGCGCAAACCGACGTGCCCATGGCCGACGGCCTCCGCTCCGAAGGCAAGATCTATGTGGTGGTCGCCATTATCCTCATTGTGTTGGCCGGACTGATCACGTACCTCTTTTTGATGGATCGCAAAGTGAAAAAGCTGGAAGATCTTCTCGCTGACAAAAATCACTCAACCAAATAGGGCGGCCTCCGTATTTCAGGTAAAAAATTACCTGAATTTCTAGTCGTTTGTGGCTAATTTTGCCCGGACTTTTGAAGGGAACGCTTTATGAAAAAATCACACATTCTCATCCTGGTGGTCATTGCCGTCGCAATCGGCATCATCGTTTCCACCTCCAACGACGCCAGCACCTACGTCGGCTTTGACGAGGCGCTCAGCCTGTCTACTTCCGGCAACAAAAAAGACATTCACGTGGTGGGCGAGCTGAAGAAGGATGACGAAGGCCATGTGATCGGCATCACCGAAGGCGCCGACCGGGTGTCCTTTTCCTTTGTGATGATCGACGACACCGGCAAGGAACAGCGCGTGAACTACAACCAGCCCATGCCCGCCGATTTTCTGCGTTCCGAAAAAGTGGTGGTCATCGGCAGCTATCACGGCACGGATTTCAACGCCAGCAAGATCCTTCTCAAGTGTCCTTCCAAATACCAGGAGCAAAAGATCAATGTTTGATCGGCTCCAACTGCCGTCAGCTAGTGCCGGCCTCGCTCGCATCACACCCACACCCTTCATTTCGCGCCCTGCGGATCGTCCACTAAATCAGCCAGCATGCATTACCTGATCGGTGACCTGGGTCACCTTTTTGTTATCACCTCTTTCATCACTTCGCTTGTCACGGCCTTTGCCTACTTCAAGGCCACCACCGTCAACGACTTGGAGAAAAAGACCTTTTGGCTGCACAACGGGCGAACCGGTTTCTATCTGCATGCCGCCGCCGTGGTGGGCATCTGCGTCACGCTGTTTGTCATCATCTCCAATCATTACTTCGAATACCACTACGCCTACAACTACTCCGATCGCAAGCTGCCCGTCTACTACCTCATCTCCACATTCTGGAACGGCCAGGAAGGCAGCTTCATGCTGTGGCTGTTCTGGCAGGCTATGCTGGGTCTTGTCCTCATCCACACCAACAAATTCTGGGAAGCGCCGGTCATGACGGTGTTTGCCCTGGTGCAGGCGTTCCTGGCCTCGATGATCCTGGGTGTGGTCATTCCGGGACTTGGATCCAAGATCGGAAGCTCGCCTTTCATTTTGTTGCGTGACGCCATGCACGAAGCGCCCATATTCATGGCCCAACCCGAGTTTGTGCCAAAGGATGGGAACGGTCTCAATCCACTGTTACAAAACTATTGGATGGTCATTCACCCGCCCACACTCTTCCTGGGCTTCGCCACCACGCTGGTGCCGTTCTCATTTTGCATCGCGGGACTTTGGCTGAAAAAATACCAGGACTGGATCCGTCCCGCATTGCCGTGGGCGTTGTTCAGTGGCGCCGTGTTGGGGCTGGGCATTCTTATGGGCGGTTATTGGGCCTATGAGACCTTGAACTTTGGTGGCTATTGGAATTGGGATCCCGTAGAGAATGCGATATACGTTCCGTGGTTGGTCCTCGTCGGCGCCATACACACCATGATCACCTACAAAAACAGCGAGACTGCCTTGAAGGCCTCCATCGTCCTGGTGATCACCACTTTCATCCTCATTCTTTACGCCACATTCCTCACCCGCAGCGGCGTGCTCGGCGATGCGTCCGTGCACTCCTTCACCGACCTTGGACTTTCAGGTCAGTTGCTTATCTATCTTTTCTTTTTCCTGATTGCGGCCGTAGCGTTGTCCATCGCCCGCTGGCGTGAAATTCCTTCTTCCGAGAAAGAAGCTTCGACGTACTCCCGTGAGTTCTGGATTTTTATCGGCGCCGTAACCTTGTGCCTCATGGGCTTCCAGGTATTGTTGCCCACCTCCATTCCCGTTTGGAACAAGATTCTCCACGGCATTGGCATCACCTCAAATCTTGCCATCCCCGGCGATCAGATCACGTTCTACTCCCGGTTCCAGTTGTGGTTCGCGGTAGTGGTAGGGTTGCTTTCGGGTGTCGGACAATTTTTCTGGTGGAAGAAGATCGACAAGGATCAACTCAAAAAAGAACTGACCGTCCCGGTGCTGATCACCCTCATTATTTTTGCCCTGATCGTGACCATCGGACAAGTCTACACCTACACCTACGTGATCCTTACCCTCGCCGGCGTTTTCACGGTGGTGTCGAATACAAAAATTCTTTTTTCCTTGTTGAAATCCAGTCCCGGTCTTTCGGGCGGAGCGGTAGCCCATATGGGTGTCGGCATGATGCTTTTGGGTATTATGTTTTCCGCCGGCTATTCGAAGATCGTTTCGCTGAACAACACGGGCATGCGCATCTCGAATGAATTCAGCGAAGATTTCAACCGCGACAACCTCCTCCTCTTCATAAACGAACCCCGCACCATGTGGGGATACGACATCGAGTTCCTCGGCGAACGTCTGGAGCCGCGTCATCACGGTGGCTATATACGCAAAAGCGATGTGATGCCCACCGGCGACAGGGATCTTGTGGTTGCCAAACGCAACTTCACCGCCAACGGAACAACCTTCAAAGCCAACGACACGATCGACATCCGCGGGGAGAATACATTCTATGAAATTCAACTCCGGAAAAACGGTCGCGCCTATACGCTCTATCCCCGCGCGCAGATAAACCCGGAAATGGGCGGTCTTTTGGTTTCGCCTGATATTTACAGAACGGTCTCAGCCGATCTCTACACCCACGTATCGTCCGTGATGAAACCTTCGGAGGAAGAAGCGTGGAGCAAACTGGAAGAAATGAATGTGAAGATCGGCCAACAATTCTACGCCAACGACTATGTCTGCGTGCTGGATTCGATCGACCGCGTTTTTGACGTAAACGGTGTCCACCTCAATCCGGAAGACGTGGCCGTGAAAGCCAAGATCCGCATCCGCGGCGAAAAAGGTGACTACTATGCTGAGCCCATTTTCCTGATCAAAGATAAAATGGCGGGCCGCATCCCCGACGAGGTGGCCGACCTGGGCCTGCGCATCACCTTGCTGAACATCCACCCCGAAACCAACGAATTCGCACTGGGCATCAACACCCGCCAAAAAGATTGGGTGGTGATCAAGGCCCTGGAGAAGCCCTACATCAACCTGCTTTGGCTCGGCACCCTGGTGCTGATGGGCGGCTTCGGCATTGCCATGACGCGGCGCGTGCGCGAATTCCGGAAGATGAAAGCCAAAGGCTTCGAATAAGCGTCCACCCCAAACCATTCAAATCAACGCCCGCCGTCCATGGTGACGGTGCGTTTGCGTTGTCGCCAGCACAATCCGTTGCTGTGCGATTTGTTCGCCGTTGTTGGAAAAGGTTGGATTTTGCGAAGGGCTTTCCTTATTTTCCCTAAACCATTAACCGACCTATGAAGAAAATCCTCACCACCGTGTGCCTATGCGCGTCGCTCTTCGCCGTGGCACAGAAAACCAAAACGGAAGTCGCCAAAGCCATCGATTCCAAATATCAAACCTACTCCGGTGTGGCCAAACAGATCTGGGACTTTGCCGAGGTGGGCTACAAGGAAGTGAAAAGTTCGGCCCTGCTCCAGGAAACCCTTAAACAGGCGGGCTTCAAAGTAGAAAGCGGCATCGCCGGCATACCCACCGCTTTCGTGGCCAGCTACGGCTCCGGCAAGCCGGTGATCGCCATCCTGGGAGAATACGACGCCTTACCCGGCATTTCGCAAGACGCCGTGCCCGAGAAAAAAACCATCGACGGAAAAACTGCCGGCCATGCGTGTGGCCATCATTTGTTCGGCACGGCTTCGGCGGCTGCCGCGATTGAAGTAAAGAACTGGCTTATCGCCAACAAAAAAGCAGGCACGCTGCGATTCTATGGCACACCCGCCGAGGAGGGCGGTTCCGGAAAAGTATACATGGTCAGAGAAGGTCTCTTCAACGATGTTGACGTCGTGCTCCATTGGCACCCCGGCGATGGCAATACGGCATCCACCGGCGGCTCGCTGGCCAATAAAAACGGCAAGTTCAGGTTCTATGGCATTGCCTCACACGCCGCAGCCTCTCCCGAACGCGGCCGCTCATCGCTGGACGCCGTGGAAGCCATGGACGTCATGGTGAACATGATGCGCGAACATGTGCCCCAGGAAACCCGCATTCACTACGTGATCACCCGCGGTGGCGAAGCCCCCAATGTGGTGCCCGCTTACGCCGAAGTATACTATTATGTACGCCATCCCAAACGCGACGACGTGAAGGCGATCTGGGAACGTATTGTAAAAGCCGCACAAGGCGCTGCCCTCGGCACCGAAACACGCATGGAAGTGGAGGTAACGGGCGGGGTATACAACATGCTCCCCAATGAAACACTGGCGCACATTATGGATAAAAACCTGCATGCCACCGGCGGCTACAGCTATACCCCGGAAGAAAAAGAATTCGGCACCAAGATCCAGCAAACTTTCACCGGTACCATTCCGAAACTGGAGAGCTCCAATGAGATCGAGCCCTTTAAAATTGTGGAAGGCCCCGCCTCCACCGATGTGGGCGATGTGAGCTGGGTGGTCCCAACGGTTGGTCTATCTACAGCAACCTGGGTTCCGGGCACGGCTGCACACAGTTGGCAGGCAGTTGCCGCGGGCGGCACCAGCATTGGTTTTAAGGGCATGATGGTAGCGGCCAAGACCCTTGCGTTTACGGCGATGGACTTATTTGATTCTCCCACGGTGATTGAAGAATCCTGGAAAGAGCTAAGAAAAAGGAGAGGCGAAGATTTTAAATATGAAGCCCTGATAGGCGATCGCAAACCGGCGCTGAATTACCGGGATTGATCTTCCCATCTTTAAGCATTCATCAATCTTTCGATGAGTTCGTCCACGCTGATGCCTTCCGCTTCCGCCTTGAAATTGCGGACGATGCGGTGGCGCAGCACGGGCTTGGCAATGGCCCGGACGTCTTCGATGTCGGGTGAATATTTGCCGTTGAGAATGGCATTGCACTTCGAGCCCAGCACCAGGTATTGGGAAGCACGCGGCCCGGCGCCCCACTCCAGGTAGTCGTTGGCGATGGCCGAGCCGCCGGTCACGCCAGCGCGCGTTTTGTTGGCCAGTCCCACGGCGTACTCAATAACATTGTCGGCCACGGGCACGCGACGGATGAGGTGCTGGAAATAAGCGATCTCTTCGCCGGAGAGCACTTTGCTGATCTTCTTCGGCTCGTCGGATGTGGTGGCCTTCACTACCTCCACTTCGTCTTTAAACGAAGGATACGTGAGCTTGATATTGAACATGAAACGGTCCAGCTGCGCTTCGGGTAGCGGATACGTTCCTTCCTGTTCGATGGGGTTTTGGGTGGCCAACACAAAGAAGGGCCGGGGCAGGTCGTAGCGCGTGCCGGCGATGGTCACGGAATATTCCTGCATCGACTCCAGCAGAGCGGCTTGTGTTTTGGGTGGCGTTCGGTTGATCTCGTCGGCCAATACGATGTTGGCAAACACGGGGCCGCGCACAAATTTAAAATTGCGCTCGCGGTCCATGGTCTCCGCACCGATGATGTCGGAGGGCATGAGGTCGGGTGTGAACTGGATGCGCTTGAACTCCAGGTCCAGGGCCAACGCGATGGTTTGCACCAACAAGGTTTTCGCCAGCCCGGGCACGCCTACCAGCAAAGAATGTCCTTGGCAAAAAATGCCGGTCAGCACTTGCCGCACGACCTCATCCTGGCCAATGACGACGGTGGAAATTTCTGCTTTGAGTTTTTTATAGGCTGCGGCCAGGGCGTCGGCCGCTTCTACGTCAGAAGAAAATTGTATCATCGTCGCTCGTCTAATAGTCCACAATTATCGTAGGTCGGGTCGATGTTGATAAACACATCGGTCCGTGCTTTTTGAAACCACTTTTGTAAAATCTTATCTTTTTTCTCAGCCAACGTGGCGTTTTGAATTTTTGTCCAGTCTTGCTCCAGCGAGGCTTCGTGGGGGGCTACCCGGCCTTTGTAGAACAAAATGCGTACGGCGTCTTTGCCGTCGTCGGTCCGGTAGGCAATGGGTTGCGAGATCTCTCCCACGGTCATGGAATCGAGCTTGAAGAAAATGATGGGGTCCAGTTCATCTACCGTGAGGCGCGTGCCTCCCTCGCGGTCGCTAAAGAATCCGCCGTTGCCTTTGGTGGGCACGTCGTCCGAAAATTCCTTGGCGGCCTTCTGGAATTTGATGCTGTCGTTTACGATCAGCGTCCGGATGCTGTCGAGGTAGCGGGTGGCATTCTGAAGATCCTTTGTCGAGGGCTTTGGCGAGACGAGGATGTGGCGCGAGTTGTATTCGCTTCCACGACGCTCGATCAGCTGCATGATGTGTATGCCAAAAGGCGAGCTGAAGGGCATCGAGATCTCATTGGGTTTGAGTTTGAAGGCCATGGCTTCATACTCCGGCACCATGCGGCCACGACCCGACCAACCCATTTCGCCACCGTTCTGGATCACGCTGGGGTCGTCGGAATATTTGCGGGCCAACTCGGCGAAATTTTCGCCGGCCAATATCCGCTTGCGGATATCCATGAGCTCGCCCTTGGTAATATTTTTTTGTGCCTCGCTCACCTTGGCGATGCGCACGATCTGCGCTACCTCCACTGAGGCAGAGATATAGGGCAAGCTGTCTTTCGGGATCTTGGAAAAAAAGCGTTTCACTTCCGATGGAGTAACGGCCACGCCCTTGGTCATTTCTTCTTCCATTTTGGAAACGATCATTTGCTCGCGCACTTGCTCGCGCAATTCCAGCTTCACTTGTTCCAGGGTTTTACCATACAATTCCTCCAGGTCCGCTACCGACCGGCCTGATTGCGATATGATCATGTCCATGCGGTTCTGTGTGTTCAGATCCACTTCGCCATCCAACACCACCACGGAGTCGATCTCGGCTTTGGCCAACATGAGTTTGTTGCGCACCAACATGGCCAGGTACTGACATTTCGCTTGTGGCGAGGGGCTGCCTCCGTTGGTGACGTAGTCCTGGTAGGCTTGCTCCAGTTCCGACTTGGTCACGATGTAGTTGTCTACTTTGGCAATGATCTTGTCTACCACAAAGCTGTTGCTTTCGCCGGTGCTCTCTCCTCCCGTGGTGCTTTCGCCTCCGGTCGGGGTCTCGCCGGTGGCAGGCTCCTGTGCAAAGGCGGCACTCATGGCCAAACACGCCATCACTACCAGCCCTGCAAATTTTATGTTCCGTACGCTCTTCATATCAATTAAAAATCTCAAACTCATTGTGATCTTGTCCTTCCTTAAACACTTCGTCTTCCAGTTGTTTGGCCAGCTCCACTTTGCGTTTGTTGAGGATGATGTTTTGAATATCATCCTTCACAAATTCCAGTGGCGACACGTTGTCGGAAATCCTGTACTGACCCACCTTCAGAAAATATAAAAACGTCTCGTCCGACATTTCATAGTAGGGGTTCGATTTCAGGAACTGGATCTTGTTGGGGATCTCCGCCAGCGGAGAGTTCTTCACCAGGTCGTCAAACACCACCCACGTGGAGTCCGATATGTGATAGGCCGATGAGAAGCTGAGGCAATACGACTTCAGCTCCCGTTTGTCCTTATCCTTTTGGGAATAGATCAACTCCTTGATCTTCGCCGTGCGCGGTGCGTTCTTCGGTACTTTGATGAACACGCCCTGCACAATGTTTTGTTTCAAAATAAAATTATCAATATTGGCCTTGTAGTACGCCGCGATCTCATCGGGTGCAACGATGGTATCGAGGTGTTGCTTCACGTAGTAGGTCTGGTATTCGTATGCAATGATGCTATACTTATAGTCCAGGATCTTGCGTTCTACCTGGGCTTCATTGATGTCAATTTTTGTAGAGGCTTCCTGGATGAGCAGTTGTTTGCGGATCCAGGTGTTGATATAGGCCTCCACCAGTTTGGCGCTGTCGTCGGGGGGCGTGCCGGGGGCGGTGATGCCGGCCAGCTCGTCCTTGTACAAATAAAAATCATTGGCCCGCGCCACGGGTATCCGTCCTGCATCGCCTTCGGCGTGGGTTCCCTTCATTTTGATGAGGTCACATCCGGACAAAAGCAGGCACAAAAATACAAAAACGGTTCCAAGACCGTTCATGCCTCCGCCCGCCAGCAGATTATTTTGCCTGAAGTTGTTCCGATATGAATTTTTTGCCTTTCTCATTCACCTTTACGGTATGCTTCTTTTTGAGCTGTTCCAGCCATTTTTTCTCTAAAAAGGTCTGGTAATCCGAGATCACCTGGGGCCTCGCTTCTTCAAACGCCATAAAGCCGGGGGGCAGTATCTCCTTTAGCCACGCAAGGTAATATATTCCATTGTTTTCCGCGGGATAGACGCCCTTGGTCCAGGGCATCTTTTGAAGGACGGCTTTATCGTCTTTTTTATAGTAGCCGGTCTCCGTTTTCAGCTTCCGCAGGATCACCGTTTCCTGGACTTTCGCCTCGTCGCCTTTCAGGATCAGCTCGCGGAGCGGAGTCATAAAATCGCCCGTGCTACCCGAATAAAAAGCCGCTTTCACACGGTCGCCGGCCGTATAATCAGCCTTGTGGGTCTCGAAAAAGGCCTTTTGACCAACCGAATCCTGCGATGCCTTGTTCCACACCTCTTTTTCCATGATCTCGAAAAGCAGAATGCCTTCGTAGTACTCCCTCAAAAGGAAACTGTAGTCGGGGTTCTGGGCTTTGATCTTTTCTTCCACCAACGGCATGATGCTGGCCTCGACATAATGGTTGTAAAGTTCCTCGAAATATTTGCGGGGTGCCTGGATGTTAGGGCGTTGATTCTTTTGGGCGTAGACCAGGAAGTCCTTTACGCTGTGCGGCTTACTCGTGAGACTGAACAGCATCTCTTTTTCGGTCTTCAGCGCCGGGGCTTTCCAGGCGCCTTTCATTAGCGATGAATCGGCCAGACCCATAACGGCTGCCTTGGCGGCAATATTTTCCTTGAATTGGTAGCGCTGTTTCAATTTTGCCTGCAGGGCCTGTTTCGACACTTCGCTTCGTTCGTCGCGGGCCACTTTGGCTTTCAGGGCAGGCGTTGCTTCCTCGAGGGAAGGCAAAGGGATCTTTTTCTCCAGGCGGATAATGTGCCAGCCGTATTGGGTTTGAAAGGGATCTGACAATTCGCCGGGTTTTCTCAGGCTGAACGCCACCTTCTCAAATTCCGGCACCCCCGACATGCCCCGCGGACCAAACGGCCGGAGCCTGCCACCATTGTCTTTCGAACTGGGGTCCTCCGAATATTGCTTGCAAAGCTCTTCCCATTTCACCCCTGCCTGCAACTGGTCGTAGAGGCCGAAGATGTTGTTCTTCACTTTTTCGTTGTCCTTCCCCTCTCCAGTACGCAGCATAATGTGAGACACCTCCACCTCGCCGGGGGATGGCCGGCGGTCGGTCACCTTCACCAGGTGATAGCCAAACCGTGTTCGCACCGGCTGGCTCACTTCACCCACTTTCAACTGGTAGGCTGCTGTTTCGAAGGGATATACCATTTGAAGGGCGGTGAAATAGCCCAGGTCGCCACGATTCAACTGTGCCGAGGGATCTTCTGAATACGTAGCGGCAGCTTCTGCGAAATCGACACCCGATAACACCCTGTTGCGTATGTCGGTGATCTTTTTGTAGGCTTTGAGTGTGTCTTCGGGTGAGGGGTCGGGTGAAATGCTGATGAGGATGTGCGAGGCCCTGATCTCTTCTTTCATCCGGTCGTAGGTGAGGCGAACGAGGCTGTCGATCAATTTGGCGTCGGGCAGGTAGGGCTTCCGTAGCTCGTCTTTGTAGGAATTGTATTCTTTCAGGAAGGCGGCTGTCGTGTCCATGCCGCGGCGCTTGGCTTCGTCGACCTTCACTTTGAAGTTGATGAAGAGCGCGAGGTATTCGTCGATCTTTTCGGGGGTGTAGTCCGTGGCTTTGTTGGGGTGGTTCTTTTTGTAGAGGTAGAGGAACTCATCGGAGTTCACGGGCTTTCCTCCTACTGAAAAAACGGTGATGGGTTTGGAGGGGGTTTGGGCAACACTTACGGAAAGAAGTGCACTGCAGAGTAGCATCGTTACTGCGCTTTTCAACATGGGCTTGGGCGGATGTTCAGGTGATTAAATAAAATGAACGGTTTTGACCAGGCGACAGATATTCCGGCCACCGGTTTTTTGATATTCTATCTTGTCCATGATGGATTTCACCAGGCGGATGCCTAAGCCTCCCTTCCGTTTTTCGTGCACGATGTTATCCAGGGCGGGGGTATTGAATTCGTTGATATCGAAAACCGTTCCGTCATCGATGAGTTCGAAAACGAGGGGGTGGTTTTGTTCTACGTTGATCACTAACTCGAAAAGGTCATCGGGGTTGCATTGGTGGGCGTGGATCATGAGGTTGGAACACATCTCGTCCAGGGCGAGCACGATCTCGCTGATCTCCAATTCGGAGATATTATGATTCTTCAACGATCCCCTGATGAAATCTCTGACCCCTTTCAGGTTCTCTATACTGCACCCAACTTTAAACTTATAGTTCATTGACGATTTGCTTAGCTTGAACCTTATCTTTCCCGATGTGCAGAAGCTCATTCAGTCCCAGGATACTGAACGTATTGGCCACCTTATCGCTCATTCCGAATAAAACCATTTTAATGTTGCGGTCCTTGAATTCTTCGATGTAGGACATGAATACGCCGAGGCCCGCCGAAGAGATATACTCCAACGCACTGCAGTCGATCAGTATTTTGGAGAATCCTTCCCCCACACTTTTGGCTATTGCCAGGTCAAGCTCAATGGAAGAGCTGGCGTCTATTTCGCCCACGAGCGCGATCACGTCGGCGCCGTCTTCCTGTAGTCTTTTAATGTGGATCATAAGTTTTTAACGTGGTTTTAAATTTTATGTTGACTTCCTCAATGGCCTCTTTTTCAAGTGAAAAAGGAACTTTTTCAGGATTTAAATTTTACAATCATAGTCGTATAGTCGTCGTCGATATTTTCCGTACCCGAGAATTCATACAATTTGTGGATCATATGGTCCTGGGCCTGGGCGGGCGTCAGGTCGCGTAAATCGCATACCATAGCCGCCAGACGCTCGTAGCCAAATTCCTCGCCTTTGGCGTCCTTCGCCTCCGTTACACCGTCGGTGTAGAGGATCATAATATCGCCTGGCTTATACGTAAACTCGTTGGCCTGAATGAAGTTGCTATAGCTCTTGTTGCGCACCATGCCCAACGCCACACCTTTGTCTTTGAAATACTCGGTCAGTTCGCGGTCGGCATGATAATACAATACCGGGCAGTGTCCTGCACGGGCATAGCGTATCTTCTTGGTTTGGGTGTTGATAATGAAATACGTGGCCGAAATAAACGAGCCACGCTCCAGGCAGTAGACCAACGCCTGGTTTGCCTGCACCATAAAATCGTCGGGTTCGATGTCGCGCTGGGCCAGGCTATGAAAGATCCCTTTCATTTGCGACATGTGAAATGCTGCCGTCGTGCCCTTGCCCGACACGTCGGCAATGATGATAGAGACCAGGTGATCGTTTATGCGCAACGTGTCATAGTAGTCACCTCCCACTTCATCGGCAGATTCTGAAAATGCAGCGACATCGAAATCATGATCCTGCTCCAACAGGGTAGGAAGCAAGCTCTTCTGCACCATTTTGGCAATCTTCAGCTCTTCCTTGTAACGTTCGTTCTGCAGGGCCTCCTCCATCAACCGGAAGTTCTCGATGGAAATTCCCGCCTGGTTGGAGAAGGTGGAAACGATCTTGGTCATTTCCTTATTGAACCCTTCTGGTAACTCCTTTAACAGCGCTAAGGTTCCAATGTTATCGCCCTTTACATAAATGGGAAATGCCAGGATGGAACGAAAGCGTGAACCTTTCAGCGTGGCCAGGTGTTTCGACAAATTTTTGGTCTTCTCGCTTCCCTGATCGAACACACCTTTGATGTTGTGCGCATTCAGATGATTGATGATGTCGCGCGACTCCTTATCGGTGATCTTATAGGTGAAAACTTTATGCTCGTGCGCATTGCTGTTGATCTCCAGCCACGCGGCATCGGCAAACACGGAACTAACGGAAGTCTCCAACAAAATATTGTAGACGCTTTCTTCACTTTGCTCCGTTTGAATGGATTGACTGATGCGCTGAAAGTTCACCACTTCCTCCAGTTTCTGCTCGAAGACGGAGGTTGTGGGGAGATTGAATAAAATAACGAGGAACGAAAAAATACTGTACACGGTCACAAAGACCATGAGCGACAAAACGAAAATGTGACGGTGGTAGTCGGTAAAGTTTTCCGAAACCTTCACGATGTTGTCCGACAGCGACTGATTGGTAAAAAAGCTGTAGAACAAATAGAAGATCGTGAGCAGCAGCAACAGCAAACTCGTCCACTTCTGGCGGAAGTTCAAAAATGCCACCCACTTCATGTTGCCCGACAGCACCAGACCCACCACCACAAAGATGCTCAGCAACGTGACGTGGAGCCACTGCACCTGGGGAAACCGGAAGGTGTTATACAGCAGCGAGATCAGCAGGCCCACCTCGAAAAACGCCCACAACCGTAACAGCCATTTTGACTTTTGATAGAGAATGAGCCGCTTCCAGGCGCTATAGCCCATCATGAGGAAGCCGATCATGAGACCGAGGTTGATCAGGTAGATCAGGTCATTAAAAACAATATTGAAAGCCGACCGGGATCCAATGTCAGGGCTACCCAACAAGTGGTCGATCACGCGTAATCCCAGTGAGATCACCGTGGAGATCAAACCGGTGGCAAACACGCGCCAGAGCAGATCCACGAAATTCAGCACCTCGTCCCGCTCGATCTTGAGCTTGTAGTAATAGAAAAGGGAAAGGATAAACAGGTTCAGGATGATCCCGGGCAACCAAACGGGCACTTCCGGCTTAATGCCGCTGGTGGTACTGAACAGGATGGAAATATCCGTAAATACCAAGGCCAGCCAGGTGATAACACCCACGGTGAATAAGAGCCTGGTAATTGCTTTGGAACGCACTGAACAGCCGGATTTTGACCAAAAAAAACCAATCCTGAGATTGGCCTACAATTATAGGAATAAAGTGAGAAATTCAGGCTCCCGGAAAGGTGGCCTGCCTCCATATTCTCGATTTAATACCATTTTTCGCACAAGAAAACGGCTCAAGGGTTGTTTTTCCCTGAGCCGCTCCCTTTTCTGTGCTTTCGCGGAATATTTCTATTTGCGGCTATAGTTCGGTGCCTCCCGGGTGATGCTCACATCGTGGGGGTGACTTTCGGTTACGCCAGCGGCCGTGATCTTTACAAATTTGGCCAGCTTTAACTTTTCGATGTTCTTGGCGCCGCAGTAGCCCATGCCGGCACGCAGACCGCCGGTGAGCTGATAGAGCACTTCCGATACCAATCCTTTGAAGGGAACACGGCCGGAAATGCCTTCGGGCACGAGTTTCTTCACGTCGTCTTCCACATCCTGGAAATAGCGGTCTTTGGAACCGTCTTCCATGGCTTCGAGGGAGCCCATACCGCGGTAGGATTTGAATTTTCGGCCTTCATAGATGATCACTTCGCCGGGAGCTTCTTCGGTGCCCGCCAGCAGCGAGCCGATCATAACGCTGTCGGCACCGGCGGCGATGGCTTTCACAATGTCGCCGGAGAAACGGATACCGCCATCGGCAATAACGCAGACGTTAGAGCCCTTCAGGGCTTTGGATGCTTCGTAAACGGCCGAGAGTTGAGGAAGGCCCACGCCGGCAACGATGCGGGTGGTGCAAATGCTGCCCGGTCCAACGCCTACTTTCACGGCATCGGCACCTACTTTGGCCAACGCTTTGGCCGCTTCGCCGGTGGCGATGTTGCCCACGATAAGATCAAGTTCGGGGTATTTTTTCTTTACACGCTTGGCGGCTTCCATCACACCCTTGCTGTGGCCGTGGGCTGTGTCAATGCTGATCACGTCCACACCGGCAGCCTTTAAGGCGTCGATGCGATCGAGGATGTCGGGGGTTACACCCACCGCAGCACCCACGCGGAGCCGGCCAAACTGATCCTGGCAGGCGGTGGGTTTATTCTTTTTCTTCTGAATGTCCTTGAAGGTGATGAGGCCAATGAGTTTGCCTTTTTTGCTGACGATGGGCAGCTTTTCGATCTTGTATTTCTTCAGCGTGCCTTCGGCCTGTTCGAGGGTGATGCCCTCGGCGGCCGTGATCAGATTGTCTTTGGTCATGATCTTTTCCACGGGCACATTCATGTCCTTTTGGAAACGCAAATCGCGGTTGGTGATGATACCCACCAGTTTGCTGCCATCGTCCACGATGGGAATGCCCCCGATCTTGAATTCGCGCATGATGTTTTCCGCTTCACGAACCGTGGAATGGATGTTCAGCGTCACGGGATCGAGGATGAGGCCGCTCTGCGAGCGCTTCACTTTGCGCACCTGCTCGGCCTGCAACTGGATCTTCATGTTCTTGTGGATGAAGCCCAGGCCGCCTTCCATCGCAATAGCAATGGCCAGTTCGGCTTCCGTGACCGTGTCCATAGCGGCGGAAACGAGGGGGATGTTCAGAGAAATGTTGGGCGTTAGCTTGCTGGATGTGCTGGTGTCGCGGGGCAGTACTTCGGAGTAGGCAGGGACCAGAAGCACATCGTCATACGTAAGCGCTTCAAAGAGGAATTTGGATGTATCGAGTGGCATGGCAAATAATTTACGATTCATTATTTGCCGGGCAAAGGTACAGACTTTCGACCATTAATTTACTAATCGCGTCCAATTGCCAGGAATATTTCTTTGGCGATGGTTTGGGCGCAAAAATTTATGCTCAAATTGGGCTGTCAAACTATCTTTGAGCGCTAAACCTTATCTTATGCTGAGAACTTTGTTCACGAGTGCAATCGTTCTTTTTGCAACCGTTTCCTTTGCGCAGATCCAAACCGGGAAAGCCTCTTTTTACGCCGACAAATTTGAGGGCGTCATGACCGCCAGCGGCGAGAAATACAAACGTCACAAATTCACCGGGGCGCATAAAACACTCCCCTTCGGCACCAAAGTGCGCGTCACCAACCTGGCCAACAAAAAAACGGTTGAAGTGACCATCAACGACCGCGGTCCCTACGTGGAAGGCCGCATCATCGACCTCTCCCGCGCCGCCGCCGAAGAACTGGGCTACACCAACCTGGGCCTGGCCGACGTCTCCCTGGAAGTGATCGATCCCGGCGACGGCAAAACCAGCGACCCCGGCCGCCCTATCGACCAGGTGTCGGTCGACGAAAAGGAATTCTATGAGTTTGGCATCGCCCGGATCAACCATCCAAAAGGCTATGGCGTGCAGGTCGGCACCTACCAGGAGTTGGTCAACCTCATGCGTTTGGCCGACAATCTCAAGAACTCCTATAAGAAAGATGTCACCGTGCAGGTGAAGGTGCTGAACGGCGTCAAATATTATGGCCTCATCCTGGGTCAGTTCTCGTCGCGCGAAAAAGCGGAACAGTTCCGCGAAGAGTTGCGCAACAAATTTCCCGACGTGTTCATCGTCGAGTACAACCGCCTCTAAGCCTTCGCCGGCTGGCTTCAAACTCTATGGAAGTAGTCGGTTAATTTCATTTTCCATGAAAAAGCATTCCCTTTGTGACGAAGGGGAAGACGTGTAACGATGACGTTCGCACCTCCCGTGTGGATTCATGGAAATTGTTGGCTATTTGGCATCAGTGTGTATCGGCCTCATCCTTGGCCTGCTGGGTGGAGGAGGCTCCATCCTATCGATACCGATATTAGTATATTTGTTTCAGGTCGATGCCGTGTACGCCTCGGCGTATTCGCTTTTCATTGTGGGCACCACCAGCCTGGTGGGAACGATCCCGAAATACAAAGAACAACTCGTCAACATCAAGACCGGCTTCCAGTTCGGCATTCCTTCCATCCTCACCATTTTCACCACGCGCCGGTGGATCGTGCCGGCTATTCCGGATGTGATCTGGCAAACGGATTCCGTTGTTATCACCAAACGACTCTTGCTGTTGGGCCTCTTCGCCGTGCTGATGGTGCTCGCATCGATCTCCATGATCCGCGGGCGACAGGAATTCAAAAGCGACGAGCGTCCTTATGCGGCTTTCTTCATTGTGTTGGAAGGGATACTCATCGGCTTTCTCACGGGACTGGTGGGGGCCGGCGGAGGCTTCCTCATCATCCCCGCCCTGGTTTTACTGACCGGCCTAACCTTCAAAGCCGCAGTGGGCACATCCCTTTTTATTATCGCGGTCAATTCATTGACCGGCTTTTTAGGCGATGTGATGAATTACCACATCGATTGGAAATTTTTGTTGCTGATCACTGCCCTCGCCGTTGCAGGTGTTTTGATCGGCAGCCGGCTTTCGCACAAGATCTCCTCCGCGAAGTTGCGCAAAGCGTTTGGCTGGCTGGTGCTGGTCATGGGGTGCTGGATTTTGTTTCACGAAATTGTGCTGGTTTAGGCTGGTGTTCTTTTCGGGTTTCGCTGGCGCCTTGGTCAAATTTCCCTAACTTGGTCGGTCTCTATCCCTATCTCCGTTGGATCCAAATCCAGTTTCATGACAAATCGTTTGGTCACGTTTTTCAAAAAATTCAACCCGCTGACACAGCGTAATGTGTTCATATTGTTATCGATCCTCATCGTGGCGGCCGCTTCGCTGATCGTCGTCAACTACCTCACCATTAAAACCCTTTCGGCCGTCCGGGCCTACACCAACGGCGAATCGCAATATTCAAAAGGAGAGAAAGGTGCCGCCCGCCACCTGATCATGTACGTGAACACGCACGATGAAACACATTGGGAGCAGTTCAAGCAGGAGCTCGGCGTCACGTTCGGCGACAGCATTGCACGCGTCGCGCTATCGCAAGAAGATGGCAACCCGGAGGTGATCAAAAAAGGCTTCCTCCAGGGCCGCAATCACCCCGACGACCACGACGACATGATCTGGTTGTTCCGGAATTTTGGTCGCATTTCGTTTATGGCCAACGCCATCGCTATCTGGAAACAAGCAGACGGCATCATCCACCAGGAATATTTACTCGCGGAAGAAATTCACACCAAGATCAAAACGGGACATTGGACGCGAACGGATCAGGAGGCGGTGATCAGTCGTATCAATTCGATCACGGGTTTGCTTACCGCAAAGGAGCGCGCTTTCTCAAATGTGTTGGGCGACGCATCGCGCCGGATCAACGGTTATCTGTTTGTGGCCAATTTTTTCTTTACGCTCATCATCATTGGCAGCGCCATCGGCTATGGAGCTTCCATGATCGGCAAGATCATGCGATCGCAACGCGAACTGGAATCTAAAAATACTGACCTCACCCTCACCAACCACGAGCTCGACAATTTTGTTTACAGCGCCTCACACGATCTGCGGGCCCCCATCACCTCGCTGAAGGGTCTTATCGAATTGGCGAACCTGGAGGACAACGTCGCACAGATAAAAGAGTATCTGGCGCTGATGCAACAGAGTCTGGAGAAGCAAGATCATTTCATCAACGACATCATCGATTTTTCCAAAAACAAAAGAGTGTCGCTACAACTCCAGGAGGTCAGCCTGGTGGAACTTATCGAAAGCGCTTTGAACCAGCACCGGTTTATGTTGGGCGCCGAAAGGATCAAGATGCACACGGTGTTCCGGTCAGACAAGGCCTATTCCGACCCGCTGCGTCTCAGCATCCTGTTCAACAACCTCATTTCCAACGCGATCAAGTACAGTGACGAGAAAAAAGAACAAAGCTTTCTGAATGTGGAAACCTATGCCACCGACACGCATCACGTCATTATAGTCGAAGACAACGGTATCGGTATCAGGCCCGAAGACCAAAAACATATTTTCGACATGTTCTTCGTGACCCAAAACACCAACAAAGGCTCCGGGCTGGGACTTTACATTGTGAAAGAAGCGGTGGATAAATTGGGCGGCTCCATTGCCGTTGAATCGGAAAAAAATGCGGGATCAAAATTTATTGTTCAGATTCCTAAAAACCATGTTGTATCTTTGGAACGTGTCGAACATGCAGATCACACGAATGGCTTATCGTAGAACACAACTATTTTTTTCATAGCCCCCATGAAACAAAAATGTAAATTCTTGATTGTGGACGACAACGAGGTGGACCAAATGGTTACCCGCACGCTCCTGAAAAAGAAACTTGCCGTGGAAGATGTGAGCCAGGTCCGCACGGGAAGCGAAGCCCTGGAATGGTTGAAAGTTTCGGGCGACACCATCGGCGAGTGCCTGATCATTCTGCTCGACATCCAGATGCCCGAAATGGATGGCTTCGAATTTCTGGAGGCCTACGAAGAGGTGGACGAAAGTGTGAAACACAAAACCACCATCATCATGCTCTCCTCCACACTGGATCCCACCGACATTCGGCGTGCCACGGATCACAAATACGTGAAGAGCCTGTTCAGTAAACCGGTCCCCACGGGTTTGCTCGACGAACTGATGGGCGCCCAGGCCTGAACCCGGGCTAACTACTCAACCTAATTTAGCAATCACTTCTGCCGCCACGCGCTGTGCCGAAAGCAGGGCACCGCTGATGGTGCCAAACTCCCCGTTCACGTCGGTAGCCTCGCCGGCAAAGAAAACGCGGTCGTTCAGCGACTTGGCCAGCGCCACCCGGTCTTGTTGCGTGCCATTGGGCTTAAGATAGGCCGTTCCCCCGCGGATGTAAGGCTCCTTGGACCAATCCTGGATCACCGCGATAATGTTAGGTACCGTGTCCAGATCTTTCCGGACGTTCAGACTGGCCTTGCCCGCATAGATGGTATCCAATTCAGCCAGCAGCGCAGGGATGGCATCTTTTCCCATGCCCGACAGCGCCACAGCCTGTGCGCCGCCAACCGTGATGCTAAGCGTTTTGCTATAGTCACTGCGCAAGGCACCGCTGTTGAAATATTCAGGGCCCTTCGTTCCACCATAGAGAAAACCGGAAGTGGCTCCCCAGAAGTTTATCTTGAAATCGATCAGTACCCTCACCGTTGCGTCCATGTCCATGTTGGCCAGGGCTGCTGTTTTTTCGCTGGTCAGCGCCGGGGTGAAGCCGATATCGCCAGCCTTCAACACCGACACGGGCACGGTTACAATGACCTTGTCCACATCGGTGGTGAACGGTTCGCCGTTCAGCGTATTTTGTCCGTTGATCGTGATCTTATCGTTGCTATAGTTTATTGCCTTGATCACCGAGTTCACCTGTACATTATCGGCGACTTTGCTAAAGCGCGAGAGCAAGGCATCCTGCATGGGATTGTCGCTGAGGGTTTGGATGGTGTTGTTGCGCGTTCGCAGGGCAAGCCCTTCGGCCAATCCGGCAATGCCCAGCCGGTCGTTGGACGTTCCGTATTTGTTTCCAATCCACGCGTTCAAGATCCCGTGGGTACGCGATGAGAGTCCCGCCGCCGTGATGGCGTCTTGCACCGACACGTGTGGACCGGCATAGGTGGAGAGTGTATTGAAAAAGTTTTGCGCTGCAATGAAATCTGCATCGGCAGCGGCTGTGGCCGCGTCGGCCAGGGCGTTGTCGAGAAAGTAATTGTCCGTGGTGCCGCTGGTGATGTTGCCGGTGGCGAGTTTGAGATCGGTGATGATCTTTCCCCAGACCGAATCAGATCCCAGCACTTGTTCGGCGCCAAGCTCATTGGGATAGTCGCTGCTCAGCTCGGTCTGCGAGTTGAGGTATAATGCGGCAGATGGCTTGTCGCTGGTCTTCAAGGAACGCACGCGGCCGCCCATGCGGTCGGACGCTTCATAGATCACCACATTGTAGCCTTGTGCTTTCAGGATGTCGGCGGCATACAAGCCGGCGGCGCCTGCGCCAACAATCGCCACGGTGGGGCCGGTATTGGGTTGGGGATCGTCGTCCTTTTTGCAGGAACTTAGCCAGGAGGGCACGACCAAACCTGCAGTCAATCCCCATCCAAGACGTTGAATAGCTTTTCTACGCTTCACGCTACTATTTTTTTGGAAAGTTAAGGATCGGGCTAATTTTACAGAAATATAAACGATTTTCGGCCTATGAATTCAAATTCACTGCCAATGGTTAAAAAAGTCGCGGTGATTGGTCCGGAGTGTACCGGTAAATCCGAGTTATCACAATTTTTGGCTGGGTATTATAAGACCGAATGGGTGCCCGAATATGCGCGGGGATTCATAGACCACCTGATCCGTCCCTACGAGGAACATGACCTGCTCACCATCGCCCACGGCCAGCTTCGGCTGGAAGATGAATATGCCCGCGACAGCAACAAGGTCATGTTTTGCGATACCAACCTGTATGTGATCAAAGTGTGGAGCGAGGTGAAATTCGGCTCCTGTGCGCCGGATATTCTCCGCGAAATCCAGACCAGGCCCTACGATCTCTATCTGCTCACCTACGTTGACGTGCCCTGGCAAGACGACCCCCAGCGCGAACATCCCACGCGCCGCGAAGAACTTTATGAGCGCTACCTGAGCGAAATGAAAAACCAGACTGTTCCCTTCGTGGAAATCAAAGGCGCGCGCGAACAGCGCCAGCAAACCGCTCTGGACGCGGTCAAAAAAATTCTCTAGACCCATGAGTACGCCGACCGGCCCGTATGCGGCCCTTCAGATCCCGGACTTCCGTCTTTTTATTTCTACGCGATTTTGCGTGACACTGGCCATCCAAATCCAGGCCGTAGTGGTCGCCTGGCAAGTATACGAGATCACCAACGATGCGCTGTCGCTTGGGTTGATCGGTCTGGCAGAAGCGGTTCCTTCCATCAGCGTTTCGTTATATGCCGGTCACCTCGCCGACATCATGAACCGGAAGAAGATCATCGTGATCTGCCTGGCGACTTTATTACTGTGCTCGTTGTCGCTGCTCTTTTTCACGTTGGAGCCGGGTAAGTTTATTCTGAGCTATGGTGCCCTGCCCATCTATGCCGTGATCTTTGTCAGCGGCATTGCGCGTGGCTTCATCACACCGGCACTTTTTTCGTTCATGCCCCAACTTGTTCCCCGCGAATTGTATAGCAACGCCATCACCTGGAACAGCACGCTTTGGGAAACCGCTGCGATCGGTGGTCCTGCCCTTGGGGGGCTACTCTATGGCTGGCTTGGTATTCAAGCCTCTTATGCCGCAGATGTACTGCTCATGCTGACCGGACTGCTTCTGGCAATCGGTGTTACGAACAAACCGGTCCCTCCCGAAAGCGAAGAGCAGGGCATCTTCGAAAAGATCAAGGCAGGCTTGCGGTTTGTCTTTCATCATCAAATTATCCTGGGTGCTATTTCACTCGACTTGTTTGCCGTGCTCTTTGGTGGCGCCGTGGCTTTGTTGCCGATCTTTGCCAAAGAAATATTGATGGTAGGACCACAGGGGCTTGGTCTCTTGAGAGCGGCACCCTCCATTGGAGCGTTGCTCATGGCGTTCTACATCACCCATCACCCGATCAAGAAGAACACCGGCAAAATTCTTTTATATTGTGTGGCCGGCTTTGGCGTGTGTATGATCCTCTTCGCCCTTTCGACCAACTTTTTAATTTCCTTGTTCCTGCTCATGATGAGCGGTATGTTCGATTGCGTGAGTGTGATCATTCGCGGCACGCTACTGCAAACGTTAACACCCGAAAATATGAAAGGACGTGTGTCGGCGGTGAATCACATTTTCATTGGGTCGTCCAACGAGATCGGGATGTTCGAGTCGGGCGTGGCGGCGCGATTGCTGCGGGTAGTGCCGTCGGTGATCTTCGGGGGATGTATGACGCTGGTTTCGGTTGGAACGATTGCCGTGCTGGCGAAATCGTTGCGCAGGCTACAACGTGTTCATTAAACGAATTTTGGTATGGATATCTCTATCAATACACCGGCCTTGCTTTTTCCTGCCATCACCTTGCTGATGCTGGCTTACACCAATCGGTTTCTGGGACTGGCCACGTTGATCCGCAGTCTTCACACGAAATACAAGCAAGTGCAGGAGGACCGTGAGATTATCCGGGCCCAGATCCGGAACCTCAGAAAAAGATTGATGCTCATCAAGCACATGCAAGGCGCAGGGATCAGCAGCTTCTTTCTTTGCGTGCTCTCGATGCTTTTCTTTTACCTGGAGAATCAGGTGATGGCCTTTAGTTGCTTTGGGCTTAGTTTATTGTTTTTGCTGATCTCGCTGGCGCTTTCGTTGAATGAAATTTACATCAGCACGCGGGCGTTGGAGATTGAGTTGAAGGATATGCTGGAGGAGTAAAAATGCGGCTACACCTCCAGACTTTTCCACACCCCCTCAAATCAAAAAGCCGTTTTTTTTATCCACTCTGCCAACTGGAATACCTATATTTGACATCCGCCAGCAGTGGCTTACAAGTTTTGACAAACCAGATGCCTTTAGCCGGGCATCCTCCATTAATCTGTCGTAAATGGACAAACCCGAGATTTCATTTGTCGTGCCACTTTACAATGAAAGCAAGGTATTTCCATTGCTCATTCAACGGCTAAATGCCCTGATGGACAGCACGACGCAACCCATCGAAGTCGTGCTGGTGGACGACGGCAGTCGCGACAATACCGCCCAGTTGATGCACTTCCTTGCGCTGGAGGACGACCGTTATCAATGCATTTTTTTATCGCGCAACTATGGTCACCAACTTGCCTTGAGTGCTGGACTTTCCGTGATCAATGCCACGCAAGCTGTCATGATCATCGACGGCGATTTGCAGGATGCACCCGAACTCTTTTTTGATTTCTACCAGCATTTTTTAAAGGGATACGATGTGGTCTATGCGGTCAGGAAGAAAAGAAAAGAAGGGTACATAAAAAAAGTCGCCTATCATGCCTTCTACAGACTGCTTCGCTCCATCTCCTATGCAGAAATCCCGCTGGACAGCGGCGACTTCTCCCTCATCAGCAAACGAGTGGTCGATCTTTTGAATCAAATGCCCGAAGAAAGCCGCTTTATCCGGGGCATGCGATCGTGGATTGGATTCAAACAAATCGGAATAGAATATGATCGGCAGGAAAGAGCTGCAGGCGACTCGAAATACTCCTTTAAAATGCTCTTTAAACTTGCTTATAACGGGATTTTCAATTTTAGCAAGATCCCCATCAAGCTCATCACCGTTTTGGGTATTACCTCCATCCTACTTTCATTGGTGTACTTCGGCATCACGCTTTTTCGAAAATTCGTGTACCACGATGTGCCTACCGGCTTCACAGCGCTTTTGTTTGTGATGATCCTTTTTGGCGGCGTCCAACTGGTCTCCCTGGGCGTGATCGGTGAATATGTGCTCAGAATTTTTTTTCAGGTAAAGAACAGACCCTTGTTCATTATAAAAAACCGAATCGTCGGTAAAAAACTCATCAACGAATAATTCCCGCATGACATCAAGATTAGAATATATATCGAAATCCATACCGGTCTCCATGGCCGACGATTGGTTTGAAATTGCAAATGCTTCCCACTTTTGGATGCAGTGGCGAATGAAGGCCTTGCTCCGCTACAAACAGCTGCTCCCCCCGGCATCGTCGCGGGTTTTTGAGATCGGATGTGGCAATGGCATCTTCATGGAACAATTGGAAAGGCACCTCCACTATACGGTGGACGGATGTGACCTCAATCTGAAGGCGCTCGATCTTGCCCAACCTGGCAAGGGACGATTGATGGTCTATAATATCTTCGACCTCAACCCAGCCCTGATCAAGCAATATCCGGCGGTGTTCCTGATGGACGTTATCGAGCATATTGACGATGATATCACTTTTTTGAAAACAGCGACCGAATATCTTCAACCTCAAGGATTGGTTGTGGTCAACGTCCCCGCGCACATGTATCTGTTTAGTAAGTACGATGACGCCGCCGGCCACGTGCGCAGATATTCAAAGGAAAGCCTTCGAAATGCTTTCACAAAAGCGGGCATAGAACCACTGAAAGTATTTTATTGGGGCGGGTCGCTCATTCCCCTTGCCATGCTTCGGAAACAAGTTCTCCGGAACCGGACCGAAAAAATCATCGAACAAGGATTTGCGCCGCCCAATGCGCTTACACACGCCCTCCTCAAGGGAGTGATGAACGTGGAGACTTTTCTTCCACTCAACCCGTTGAGCGGCACCTCGGTGATGGCCATCGGACGAAAAATTCAGACTACCTAAACGATTTGAAATGTACCTTACATTCCTCCTTCAATTCGTTTTCGTTCTTTTATTTTTTGGAGGTACAGGTGCTCTCGCCATTCGGCTCTTTAACAAAAATTGGTTCCGGGAATTTGATTTTCTAACCCTCTTCGCCAGCGTGTTGGTGGGTGCCATACTGGCGGCAACCCTTACGGCTGTATTTTTTACCCGGGGCAAAACCATTCTCACTGCATTCATTCCACTAGGGATTGCATTGGGGTTCCTGCACCGGTCGACTCATCAGCAGACGGAAGCGCCGCTCCGTCAAAAAAAAAATATTCGAACCACAACGCTTCTCGCGGCGTTAACCACACTCTTCATTTTTTCATTGTGCTACTGGCAATCCGTTACGACGTCGTCCGTACTTCCTTTTGTGCTCCCGCACTATGACTACATTTTGTACAATAACATATCCTATTTCTTTAGCGTCACCGGACAGGAAAATATTTTTCACATCAACAACCTTTACGATGCAAGCTATCATGGCGCCAAGCCCCATCACTACCTGGACTCCTGGATAAACGTTTTGACATCAACGGCATTTGGCCGGCTCGATGTGGTCAACTACTATTTGTGTATCCTGCCCTTGGTTTATTCTTTGATTGTTTTTGGCTTGCTTGCCCTTTGTGAAATCAAAGATCTCCCGACCGTAACCGGCTTCGGACTGGCCTTCTCCCTACTGTTCTTCGGCGGCGTTCTCTATCCCTGGGTTGACCTCTTCCCACTTTTTGCCAACGCCGACAACTTTGCACTAACCGCCGTGCATGGACATCCCAAGCTGACTTTCTACTATATTTTTATCCTGGCCGCTGTCGTGTTCCTTTACAAGAACAACACGTTGTCGGCGACACTTGCGCTGCTTTGTCTTCCGGTGATGTCTATCACAGCATTGCCTGCCATCGCGGGTGGCCTCGTGTTGTTTTTGCTTATCAATCTGAAGGGCAAATGGATCCCACCGGTCGTCTCAAAAAAAATATTGCTCAGCACGGTTCTTACGGGACTTTTTATCGGCCTTTTCTATGTGCTCTTTGATCATGCACAAGTCAACATGGAGGGAACACATGTCGGTGACGTGAAAGCTCTGTTCGTCGAGGACCTTTTAAATATCAATAGCCTCCGGACAAGAATAAATATTATCGGTGGCACCGTTATTCAGCTTTCTGCTCTTTATCTTCCTTTTTTAGCCCTTCTTCTGCTTTTCAAAAGTGATTTCGTTTCCATGCTTCGAAAAAGGGAGCTTGGCATCTTTGCTACGCTCGCTGTGGCAATATGTGCTGCTGGCCTGGGAGGGTGGGTTCTTTTTCAACGACTGGTTAACGGGATGCAGGTTTTTAACAATCCGGCAATACCCACGATCAATTGCGTTTGTTTTGTGGTGATCATCGAAATGGCAAGTCAATTACAACCGGAGCCTAAGCCAAAAAAATTCCGGATGGCGGCCGGAATGTTCCTTTTTCTCCTGGTGATTGGCGCGCATCTCTACAGCTTCCTGAGTGAAAAAAATCAAATGAAGAACTATGATCACTTCGGAAAAGAATACCTGCAAGCCATCAAGTCCTTTGTCGCGTCTTCTTCATCGCAGGGAATTGCGGCCGGCGTTTCTCTAAAAGGACCGGATGAATACGCCACGGTCTTTTCGAAGTACACTGTTTACTATACGCTGGGCGACTACCTTCCATTTTTTGCCAACGGCTTTGTCCCCATCAGCATCAGTGATTTTGAGATCAAATTGAGTACCGCCAACAGCATCGATGCCATCCGGGATTTGAATGCCGTAAAACTTGGACTGTTCTACCGCTTCGTACAAGCGCAAAAAGAAAAGGGCACTTTTCACACGGTCGAACAAAGTCAGCTTGATTTCATCGAAAAATACCGCGTTCGCTATGCCATTGTCTCCGCGAAGGCTACCATACCGCCATTTCTTCAAGCCCGCACCCAACAACAATTTACGGACACCGTTTCCGGGGAGCGTTTTTTGATTTTAAAATAGACAAAAAAAAGCCCGGTCTTTTTTTGACCGGGCTTCGCTCTAACTACTAAATCAAATCGAACGTTTCGATCTGTGCTTTTTCGAAGCAGACATGCCGCGCTCGTTGTACTGTCTTAACAGCAAGTCAAGCTTCTTTCTATATTTTGCTTTTTTTATGTTGATATACACACCATCGATCGTCACTTCATGCACCAGCGTGTTACTGGCATCATAAAAACGAACGACAGAATAAGGGATGTTCCTGGGGTTGGTTTCCACTACCCAATAGACGGGCGACGTCGGGGCTTGCTGAGCGAAGGCTGTGGTCATGACCAACAGCGCGAAGGAGGACAAAAGGACAAGACGTTTCATAAACTTTGATCTTTGTATGAAATACGCAAAGTCCCCTGAGAAATATTTGGAGCTTAGCCCTATCCAAGGCTTTGCCGGACAGAGAGAAGGAGCCCGGCGATGAAATGATTTTATCGACGATAACGGCACTTTTGTCTACAAAAGACTTTTTCCCTCAACCTTTAGCGGCAGAACGAGTAAGTTTAACGATGGATAGTTTTTTCTCACGGCTCGTCCTGTCCGAAATCCGCGCTTACCGGTTTGCTCGGCATTTCCTCTTCTGGCTGGCGTGGTGGGCGTTCTTTGGACTGCTCTACGGTTTCTATTATGTAGACGCTTCCACGCTTTTCAAGATCTCCTTCATGGAATCCCTGATTTTTTTACCAGCCCACATCTTTCTCAGCTACAGCATCATCTACGGCGTGCTTCCCCGGCTCATCCTGAAGGACCGCTACTGGCAAGCCCTGCTAGCGACGCTCTTCATGATCCTCCTGGCTGCGGGAATATCCATGTTGCTGAACACGTTCGTGATTTCCACCTACCGCGAGTGGGTAGATTTTCCCATGAGAAAAACGACCGTCTTCTATTCGTTTATGGGCGGCTTGCGCGGCTCCATGACGGCGGCTGGATTTGCCGTGGCCATCAAGCTGGTGAAGAACTTTTATTGCAAGCGCATCGAGACCGAAAAGCTCGAAAAAGAAAAGCTTCGCGCCGAGTTGGAAGTATTGCAAGGACAGCTGCACCCGCATTTCATGTTCAACACACTCAACAGCATTTATTCACTCGCCCTGAAAAAATCCGATCGCACGCCCGAGGCCATCTTAAAACTTTCGCAGCTCATGCGCTACATCCTCACCGATTGCCGGGGAGCAACCATCGAACTGCAAAAGGAGATCCGGGTGCTCTACAGCTATATCGACCTGGAAAAAGAACGATTTGGCAATCGGTTGGATATGACCGTGAACGTTCAAGGCGACCTGCAACGGCCCTCTATCGCGCCGTTGTTGTTGCTGCCCTTCCTGGAAAATAGCTTCAAACACGGCGCCAACGAAATGATCGAACAGGCATGGATCAGCCTTGACCTGAACGTGCAGCAATCGGTGCTGAAGTTCAAATTGGCAAACGGAAGGGCTGACGAAAACGGCGCGCAGGAAAATTCTGCCCACGTGGGCCTCCTCAACGTGAAGAAAAGGCTGGAACTGCTGTATCCCAATGGCCACGAACTGCGTATCACCGAAGACACGGACCTTTTTGTGGTCTCCCTGACCATCGAGCTGGACAAGATCAAAATACCCTACGCGTGACGCCCAAATTCCGCTGCCTGCTGATCGACGATGAGCCCCCCGCGCTGGAGGTGCTCCGGACGTATATCGCGACGCTGCCAACGCTGGAAGTCGTGGGCGAATGTCATCACGCACTGGCGGCCTTCGAGTTTCTCCGACAGCATCCGGTGGACCTGCTCTTCCTCGACATCCAAATGCCCCGCTTGCTGGGCACCGAATTTCTAAAAGCCCTACCCAATCCACCCCGCGTCATCTTCACCACGGCTCACCGCGACTACGCCGTGGAAGGCTTTGAATTGGGTGCGGTTGACTATCTATTGAAGCCTTACTCCTTGGAGCGCTTCCTGCGTGCCGTCCACAAAGTGCTGGACCTAGAGCATCGTCACACCCCAGCGCACGGCCGAAAGGAATCGCTGCACGCCGCCGACGAACGCTTCCTCTACGTCCGCGCCGATCGCAAGATGGTGAAGGTCATGGTCGACGAGATCCAATACATCGAAAGCCTGAAAGATTATGTAAAGATCGTGACCTCCAAACAGGTCATCACCAAACAAACCATCACCGCACTGGAAGAAATGTTGCCCGAAGAAGACTTCATGCGCATCCATCGTTCCTTCATTGTGTCGGTGAAGAAAATTGATTCGTATAGTCAACACGCCGTGTTCATGGGCAAGACAGAATTGCCCGTGGGCCCGTTGTACAAACAGGAAATTATGAAACGGTTGAATAAGGTTGGCGTGAACGATGCAACCCCTTAGGTGGTCACCAGATCTTTCAGACAGTCGATCCAGGTGGGGTGATCATTCAGGCTCTCCACCAGTTGTACTTTTTCTCCACCGTGCTCTTTGAAGATCTCCTGGTATTCGTCGCCGATCTCGATGATGGTCTCCAGGCAATCGGCCGTGAATGCTGGGGAAAATACAAGGATCTTTTTCATTCCCTTGCGCGCACATTCCTCCACTACCTTGTCGGAAAACGGCATCAGCCATTTTTTATCGAGGCGCGATTGAAAGCAGACGGTATATTTTCCCTGGGGAATGTTCAGCTTCTCGACCAGTAGCCGTGTCGTAGCATAGCACGTGGCTTTGTAACAATATTTGTTTTCTTCGGTGATCTCGTTCTCACAGTTGTGATCGGCGCAATGACCATCATCGTATACCTTATCCACCTGCCGTTCGGGCAAGCCGTGATAGGAGAACAAGATGTGATCGTAGTCCGCAAAATTATACTTCCGGCCACGGGCTGCGAAAGCCTCGATGAATTTCGGATGGTCGTAATACTGGCTGATGAATTTCACTTCCGGCACCACCCACCAGGTGCGCATCACCCGCATCACCTCATCCAAGGCCGACCCCGTCGACGCGGAGGCATATTGCGGGAACATGGGCAACACAATGATCTTCTCATAGTTCTTCTTTCTCATCACCTCCAACACATCCGGAAGCGATGGATTCTTGTAGCGCATGGCCAGATGCACTTCATAGTCGCTACCCAACGATGCCTGCAAAAGACCCTTTGCCTTTTCGCTATGATACAACAAAGGCGATCCATTGGCCGTCCATAGTTTTTTATAAATTTTGGCCGACTTGGAGGCGCGGAACGGGACGATCAGAAAGTTCACGAGGAGCTTCCGTGGCAGCCACGGTATGTCGATCACCCGTGGATCGTTGAGAAATTGTGAGAGATACGAGCGCACATCGCCGACAGCAGGGCTATCGGGTGTACCCAGATTTATAAGTAAAACGCCAGTTTTGCTTTTCATACATTTTCTAACCTAGGATGGGCGCCCGTTTGAAGGGCTTGGTTTCATCAAACAGCTTGCGATAGGTGGCATGCCGCTTGCAAACCGTTCCGCCCACCTGTTCTACGACAAGGATCATCTTTGGGTTGAAGTCGCCGATCCAATTCATTTCATATTCATCGTAACGGTTGTACTGATCCTGCAGTACAGCCCGTGAATTCATGATCATGGCACCGTCCAGCCCCTTGCCCTGATGCTCGGGCACCACACCAAACAAAATCCCAAAGGCCTTTCGGTTGGTCTTTATGAGCGTATGATACAGGAACTTCAATTTGCCGATCCAGTTCAGCTTCCCGTTCACGTATTTGAAGATCTGATTGATTTCCGGCAGCGACAAGAAGAAACTTACCGGCTCACCTTTATAAAATCCGAAATACAACAGGCGGCGGTCCAGGATGGGCTTCATCTGTGCCACCAACAAACGCGCTTGCTGCAAGCTTAGCTCGGGATTTTCCGAACGGTTTGCCCAGGCCTTGTTGTACACGTGATGAAGGTACTCGGCCAGTTTCGGGAGTTCGCTTTTTTCAAGACAATGAAAATCATAGTCAGGATCCTTCGCCGTGATGGCCGCCTTCTCGCGCAGTCGTTCGATGACGGGCTCGTTGATGAGGCGGTAGAAGGTGAGTTGATAGAAGTATACCTTAAAGCCGTATTCCTCAAAGAAATCCTTGTAATACGGAAAGTTGTAATTGCACTGATAGTTCGGCTCGCGATCAAAGCCTTCAATGAGCAACCCCCACCACCGGTCGCGGCTGCCAAAATTGATGGGGCCGTCCATCGCTTCCATGCCTTTTCCCTGGAGCCAATGCTTGCATTGGTTGAAGAGCATGAAGGCGGCATCCTTGTTGTTGATGCACTCAAAGAATCCCATCCCGCCCGTAGGCTGATCGTTGCCCTTCTTCACGGTCTTCTGATTCACAAAAGCCGCTACACGACCGATGGTCTCCTGTTTGTCGTTCACCAATATCCAACGGGCGCATTCGCCGTGACGGAAGGTCTTGTTCTTTTCTTTGTCGAAGACGGCCTCCACATCCTTGTCCAGGGGACGGATCCAGTGGGGTTCGTCTTTATAGAGCTTCACCGGCAGCATGAGAAATTCACGGGCCTGCTTGGGCGTAGATACTTCGTAGATCTTCATTATTGTTCAACGCCTATGGAAGGCATTTTGCCAATCATACTGTTTATGCGGTTGGGCAGCAAAATAGCAAAGCGGGTGCCATGACCCAACCGGCTGGCCACCGTGATCTGCCCGCCCAATTTGTCGACAGCATTTTTCACGATGTAAAGACCGATGCCCGATCCGTCGGACTGTTCTGTGGCGCGATAAAACATTTCAAAAATTCTTTCCAGGTTCTCTTCACTGATGCCAATGCCATTGTCGGCAAAGACTATTTCGGCACGAAGGTGATCAATGTTTATTTTAATACCAATTTCGGATGCAACTTGTTCCAATTGGCGGTATTTGATGGCGTTGGAAATGAGGTTTCGCAAAATTTCGGCAATGCGCCAGGGGTCGCTATAGAAATCAATGCCTTCCACTTTGATGATGCGCTTGATCTCCTTGGCTCCCTCCAGGTAGTTGAGATCGTTGAATGTCTCCTCGATGATCCGGCTAAAATCAACTTTGCGCACGCTCACTTCCATCTTCAGGTTTTTGGAATGGCTCAGCACATCGCCGATAAAATGATCGAGGTGCTCCACTTTGCTGCCGATGATGTCGATGTAGTCCATTGGATTGTCGGTGTTGCCCGGCAGCTTGGCCAGGTTCACCAGGCCCAGGATGGACGACAGGGGTGCACGCAGATCGTGCGAGACCTTGTAAACAAAATTGTCGAGTTCGCCATTGCGTATTTTCAACTCCTCTTCCACGCGTTTGCGTTCGGTGATATCGACATAGACGCCATAGATCCCGATCGTCTCGTTGTCTAACATCACGGGCATGCCATACAGGATCACGTTCACGATCCGGCCGTGACGATGTCTTCTCACGGTTTCAATGCTCACGATGCGATGGCTGGTGATCAGGTTGTTGAGGTCGACGCCTTCGTGGGTGAGCTCTTCGGGGACGATAAAATCGTTGATGCTGCGCCCTTTCAATTCCGGGAGGGTGTAGCCGAACATTTCTTCGAACCCCCGGTTCACCTGCTCCACTTTTCCCGAATCCGTGAGCAGCACCACCGCCATGGGCACGTTCTGGAAAAGTTGGGCCAACAGCGTCTCGTTCTTTTTGATCCGGGCCTCCACCTGCTTGCGCTCGGTGATGTCGCGGAAAATCACCTGGATACACGGCTCGCCGCGGAAGGTGAAGGGGTAGGCCATGGTCTCCACATCGATGACCTGGCCGTCCTGGCGCACATATTTCTGTTCGATCATGGCCCCGGGCAATCCCACGGCCACCTCTTTCATTCTGCGAATGACACGCTGATGATATTCGGGGTGCACAAAGTTCAATACATCGGTGCCCACCAGGTTCTGTCTTTTTTCGCCACCCAGGATGGCGTGGGCAAAGGCGTTGGCAAAAACCAATTTGCCTTGTTTATGGATGACCACCCCAATGGGCAGTCGCTCGATCAACGATTGATAGCGCTCCTCGCTTTCGCGTGCGGTCTCGATGCGTTCGGTAATGTCTTGGATAATGCCCCGGCGGATGATGACGCCATCGTTTCGAAGCTCGTGATTGGAGCGAATCTCGACCCACTTGATCTTGCCCCGCACGTGCATGCGCCCCTGCCAATTCCACTCGCGCCCGGCTTGCTCACTGACCAGCGAACTGGCCTGTAGCTGTCCGATGTCCTCCAGGTGTACGATGGCATCCATCGCCCCGGCGTCGTTCAAGACCGCCTCCGGCGATATGCCCAGCAGCGACTCGCACGCCTCACTGATGAAATCGAAACGACGGATTCCATTGGGTTGAACCGTGTATTCGTAGATAACAGCGGGCAAATGCTTTATAAGATCGCGCATAGGTTTCGTGACAAGCAAACGGCTTGAGAGCAAATAGCGGGCCTAGGAATGGTTGTCTAATCTTAAACTGCGCAAGATAATTTATATACCCTTAAGAAAACAAGGCAAACCACCCCCTTTTCAGAAGTTTATTGGCTCAGAATAAAGGTGTTTCACCATATTATTCTGTATTTTTTCGGAGAAGAAGTTAAAATTTCACCCTCTCTTTTGGCGTCTACCTTTAAATTTGAACGCGCTTCGGGGTCTCGTGTCCCTCAATGGGAAGTAAGAAAACCATTCAGAAGCCGGGAAAACCTAACGACTATGAACAAGATTCTTTCAGGCAAATTGAAAGTCAAAACCACGGACGAAGGCCTGGTGCTGAACGCTCCTCCGGGCTTTGATCAAAAGCCTCATGACACTACCCCAAAAGCAAAGGTCTCCTACGGTTTTGTTTTGCTTTTCACCAAAGACAAAGCCACACTCGACAAGCACCTTCCCAAAGCATTGAAGGCGTTGAAAGAAGATGGCTTATTTTGGGTTGCCTATCCCAAGAAGAGCAGCGTTATCAAAACAGACATCACCCGCGACAACGGTTGGGATGCCCTTCAAGCCGCGGGATACGAAGCCGTGAGCCTGGTCGCCATCGACGACACATGGTCTGCGCTGCGATTCCGTTCGCGCACAAAGATTCTCGTGATGAACCGCCAACCGAAGTCCAGCGGAAAGCATAGCTTCCGTGCCGCTATGGAAAAACCTTCCGATGGAATTGATGGTGCTTTCGTCACCGTACCCTTCGATGTGGAGAAAGAATATGGCACCCGCGGCCAGGTGAAAGTGAAGGCCACCTTCGACGGCCACCCCTATCGTGGCATCCTGGCGCCGATGGGAACAGGTGGGCATGTCATCATTGTCCGGAAAGACATCCGCGAAGCGATCGGCAAAAAGGCCGGAGATAAAATCGATGTCACCCTCGAAAAAGACACGGAAGAAAGAGTACTGGAAATACCCGATGACCTGCAAGCAGTGTTGAAGAAGAATGCTGCTGCCCGGAAATTCTTTGAGACCTTATCGTATACCAATCGCAAGGAGTATGCGGTTTGGATCGCCTCCGCAAAAAAAGAGGAGACCCGTTTGAAAAGACTCGACGATACATTAACAAAACTCCTCGCGGGTAAAAAGAACCCGGCAGCGAAATAGCTTTCGGCTTGGATTGATTTTTGTTTTTATGGGAAGCAAAAAAATCTATCCCATGAAAAACATGCTTCTCTCTGCCGCCGTCCTGCTATGCCTTGCTTCATGCGGCACGCATACTTCGTACAGCGCCCGGTATTTGAGTGACCTCCGGTCAGCGCCAACAGCCGAGCCTGCGGCCGACAAAAGCCGCGTAGTGCTTTACAACGCCTCCATAACGCTACTGTTAAAAGAGCCCGACAGCCTTAACAAAAAGCTTCCCCTGCTAACAAAGAAATACGATGGCTATGTAATGACCGTTGGCGACGAACTGTCAACCATACGGGTGCCTGCCGCGCAGCTTAGCAATGTTCTACAGGACCTGTCTGCCATGGGTAAAGTGACAGCCCGCTCTCTCTCCGGCCAGGACGTGACCGATGATTATACAGACTACACCATCCGGCTCGACAACGCCGAGAAAGCCAGGCAACGCTATTTGCAGTTGCTGGAAAAAGCAGAAAACGTTGAAGCGGCTGTGAAAGTTGAGAAGGAGCTGGAACGACTCAACAGCGAGATCGATTTGCTTAAGGGCAGGCTGGCCCGTTTTGACCACCTGGCGGCTTTTTCGACCGTGACCATACACCTGGAGAAAAAGCACAAGATCGGCCTTCTGGGCTATCCTTTCGTGGGGCTCTACAAAGGCATAAAATGGCTCTTTGTTCGCGACTAAATGTAACCTGGATTATAACAACGTCATCTTCCGGAGCCAGTGCCGGGCATCGCGGATGGAGTCGAAGAATTGCACCTTCATGATGGTCACCTCCCCGATCATTTCCCGGATCGTGAGCTGGGTGAATTTGCTGCTGGGCATGACAATGGCCAGGTAGCGGACACCGGCTTTTTCCATTTCCGGCATCACGTGCCCTCTGAAATAGGCCACGTCCTCGTCCAGCACGGGGCCGGCGGTGCGGCTGTCGGTGAGCATGTGGAGTTTGGGGTAATTGCGGATTTCCTGACGCATCAGCTCCAGGCGCTTCATCTGCACAAAGTTGTAGTGCTCGCTGTAGCGGGGCACGCCGTTCAAGGTGAGCTTGATGCAGGGAATCGATTCGTCCAGCTCAATGGTGGCGTATTCGTCCTTATAAAAAGCTTTTACCATGCTTTCTGAAGCGGTGAGAGGTGGGGCAAAACCTATTGTCATGGCTTTGCATACGTAAGTTTACTGCTTAAAGGCGACACTGTAAAATAATTGGTTACAAAACTACCCCTGAAAAGGGCCAAACCGTAACCGCAAAATTTACGTAACTTAGAAGTACAAAATCCAATCCCATGGCAACCATAGAAATTGGCGAAAAAATCAAGGAAGTCTTCGACAACCGTCACATGAAGCTTACCGATTTTGCCGACGAGCTGGGAACCGTTCGGCAAAATGTTTACCGCATCTTCAAAAAACGTCATGTCGACACGGGCCTGCTGTTGAAAATATCGCAGGTGCTGGACCATAATTTTTTCCAATACTATGTGTCATCTCCCGTCCAGGAAGAAGGAGAGGCCATCAAACAACTCAAAACCGAAACCTCGGATTTCCAGAAACAACTGGAGCTCTCCCGAAAGGAGATCGACTATTTGCGCCGGATCATCAAACTGATGGAGGAAAAAGCCGAGCTGGTGCAGCAATTGGGAAAAGATTCGATGATGCTTCAGTGAAGCCATAGTCCCCTAAAATCCTCCCCTCGTTTGATCTCATAATTTTTCTTGCCGGGAATATCTGACGCTCTTTATAAAGCCGCGAAAAAACAGCTGCTCCTCCTCCACTTGCCACCCTTCTGCCGTCATATACTGCTCCCAAGGCGGAAGTTGCTTCGCCTCGATGCCACAGCACCAGCGAAAAAATGTGTACATCATTTTTAGCAATAGCCGCTGCCACCAGACTTTACGGGCCATAAAATCAGATACCAGCCAAACACTTTCCGGTGCAAGCGAGGTATCTACGCTATCGATCACACGCCGCAATGAAGCGGGTGAAAACAAATCCAGGAAAAAGGCAGTGATCACCGCATGGAATTGTATTTCGCGTGGAATAGAATCTTCTGTACCGTGGATAAATTTCACGCGAGATTTCTGTTGTTCCGAAAGCTTCTGCCGCGCTTGTTCAAGCATCTTCGCCGAGGCTTCGATGTACCACACATTACATTGGGGATGCGTTTCCAAAAGTTCGGTCAATAGCCATCCCGTGCCGCCACCAAGAATCAAAACCTGGGCGGTCGATGGTATGGTCTTTAGAAAAACCAACTGCGCTTCGCGTATGGCCGACCCGTACACCAGGCTGGCAAACCGGTCGTAGACAGGCGCCAGGAGATCGAAGCCCGTTAAGGATTGCTGCTCCATGCCAAATAAAACAAGGGAAGAAGAAATACGGCATCGCCCAACAAGCGATAATAGTCTTGCCTGGCAAAAGTCTCTCGAAAGACAAAGATCAACGCCAACACCAGGCCCATGGTAGCCACGATGAGCACAGCCGGTTTCATTTCGGCGTAGTAGAGAGAAAAACTCGTCACCAGGAAAATGCTGCCGATCAGACACCAGATGCTGGCCCGCGTGATGGGCTCTCCCAACATGGTAACAAAAGAGGTCTGCTTATCCTTCTCGTCGCCTTCGCGATCGAACCACGAGAAGATCAACAAGTTCAGCCACGCCACCATGGCGAATTGAACAATGAGCAAGTAATGCGCGGGAACAAGTTCAACTTTCGTTAACGTATAGGAAGGCAACAGCACACCGCACGTATAGAGAAAGGCAATGCAGATCTCTTTCAGGAATTTCAGATAACGCTGCACGATCAGATAAATCCCCACGCCCGCGGCCAGCACAGTACCCCTGACAAAGATCTGCTTACGAAGAAAAAAAACAATAAACATATTCACGAGCACGGCCAGACCGGCGGCTATCAATAAGGTTCTGAAATGTTCCTGGTGAAACCGGTGACGCGATGTGGATGCGCTTCTTCCGATGTCGCGCGCATCCTTCAAATGATCGGCTGTATAAATCACCCAGACCGTCAACGCCAGGGCTAAAAGACCCACCGGGCGAAGGGTAACATCCAATACGCGGGCAAAGAAAAGGGCGCTCACGACCGCGCCCGCCACAATGTCAAGGCTCAGCAGATTAACGTAACGATATACCCGCGTAAATCCGGTCATAAAAAAAGTCTCTCCGCAACCGGAGAGACTTCAAATGTATACCTTAAAACTATAATTCTTATGCCGACTTCAACGCTTCCGCGCCACCCACGATCTCGAGGATCTCTTTGGTGATGGCCGCCTGGCGTGAGCGGTTGTAGCTCAATTTCAATTCCTTCAAAAGCTCGCCCGCGTTTTCTGTGGCTTTGTCCATGGCGGTCATCCGCGCGCCGTTTTCGGCAGCGTTGGAGTCGAGCAGGGCTTTGAAGATCTGTACTTTCAGCGAGTTGGGGATCAGGGCTTCTACGATCTCCTGCTGGCTGGGCTGGTAGATGTAGTCGATCTGGCTGGAGGTAGCACCGGTCTGGGGCTCGGGCGACACCACCGGCAACAGTTGCTCTGTGCGCAGGATCTGTGTGGCCACGTTCTTGAATTCGTTGTAGACCAACTCTACCTTATCGAATTTGCCTTCGCGAAAAACCTTCATGATGTACTCGCCCGCTTCGGAAGCGTGCGCGAACGTGAGGGAAGAAAACAGACCGGTGTATTGGTCTACGAGCTCATACTTGCGCTTGCCAAAATACTCGGCCGATTTCTTACCGATCGGCAAGATAACCACGTTGCCCTGGCGCGATTGTGCTTCGTATTTTTCCTGGATCAAGCGGGTCACACCTTTCATCACGGTGGTGTTGAACGATCCGCAAAGACCACGGTCGGAGCTAACCGCCACGATGAGAATGCGTTTTTCTTCGCGCACCTGGCTGTACCAGTTGTCGCTGTCGCCGGAAAGCTGGGCCTCGGAGAGATTTCTCAGGATAGCGTTCAGCTTCTGGGCGTAGGGACGCATTTGGGTGATCCGGTCCTGTGATTTGCGCAGCTTGGCCGCCGCCACCATCTTCATGGCTTTGGTGATCTGCTGCGTGCTCATCACCGACGTGATCCGGTTCTTAACTTCTTTTAAATTAGGCATACCTGGTGATCAGTGTCTACGGATTAAGCAGCGTATTTGGATGCAAGGTCCTGAGCCGTTTTCTTGATGATGGCCACATCGGCATCTTCAAATTTGCCGGCGCGCAGGTTGTCGAGCAAACCGCGGTTCTGGGCGCGGAGCAGGTCGAGGAATTCTTTCTCAAACTGCTTCACTTTAGTAACCGGAACCTGGTCCATAAAACCACGGGTCGACGCCGTGATGATGGCCACTTGCTCTTCCACGGGCACAGGTGCGTATTGATCTTGCTTCAGGATCTCTGTGTTTCTGCGACCGCGTTCGATCGTCAGTTTCGTAGCCGCATCCAGGTCGGAACCGAATTTCGCAAAAGCTTCGAGTTCGCGGAATTGAGCTTGATCCAACTTCAACGTACCGGCTACCTTCTTCATCGACTTGATCTGTGCCGAACCACCCACGCGCGATACCGAAATACCTACGTTGATTGCCGGACGGATACCGGAGTTGAAAAGGTTTGTTTCCAAGAAGATCTGACCATCGGTGATGGAGATCACGTTCGTAGGAATATAAGCAGATACGTCGCCGGCCTGTGTTTCAATGATAGGAAGAGCGGTCAGCGATCCACCACCTTTCACCAATCCTTTGATCGATGCAGGCAGGTCGTTCATGTTTTGCGCGATGGCGTCGTTGTTGATGATCTTGGCCGCCCGCTCCAGCAAACGGGAGTGGAGGTAGAACACGTCGCCGGGATAAGCTTCACGTCCGGGAGGTCTTCTCAACAAGAGAGACACTTCGCGGTAGGCAACAGCTTGTTTCGACAAGTCATCGTAGATCACCAACGCAGGGCGGCCGGTGTCGCGGAAGAATTCGCCGATGGCTGCACCCGTGAAGGGAGCGAAGAACTGCATAGGTGCGGGATCGGCAGCCGATGCAGATACAATAACGGTATAGGGAAGAGCACCTGCTTTCTCCAAAGCCGAAGCTACGGAGGCTACGGTAGAAGCCTTCTGTCCGATGGCGACGTAGATACAGTATACAGGTTGACCCTTTTCGTAAAATTCCTTTTGGTTCACGATCGTATCGAGCGCCACAGCGGTCTTGCCGGTCTGACGGTCGCCGATGATAAGCTCACGCTGACCACGACCTACGGGGATCATGGAGTCGATCGCCTTGATGCCGGTTTGCAGCGGTTCGTTCACGGGCTGACGGAAGATAACCCCGGGAGCTTTACGCTCCAGTGGCATTTCATACAGCTTGCCGCTCAACGGGCCTTTGCCGTCGATGGGCTGACCGAGTGTATCCACTACGCGGCCCAGCATGCCGTCGCCTACGTTCACGGAAGCGATCTTGCCGGTGCGTTTCACGGTGTCGCCTTCCTTGATGCCTTTGGATTCACCCAGCAACACGGCGCCTACGTTGTCTTCTTCGAGGTTAAGCACCAGCGCTTTCAGGCCGGTCTCAAACTCCAGCAACTCGCCGGCTTGTGCCTGTGTGAGGCCGTAGATACGAGCCACACCATCGCCCACCGTGAGAACGGTGCCCACTTCTTCGAGTTCGGCTTCGGTGCGGGATTGGGAAAGTTGCTCGCGCAATATTGCTGATACTTCTTCTGGTCTGATCTCTGCCATGATTCTTTAGAGATTAAAATTCTTTTATGTAGGGGTTATAACTAAAATTCACTTTCAGCGCTTTCAACTTGTTCTTGATGGAAGCGTCGATCTGACGGTCGCCCACGTTGAGCACAAAGCCGCCGATCATGTCCTTGTCCACTTTCTCGGTGAGCTCGACTTGTTTCTTCTCCGTCAGCTGTTTCACCATGGTCTCAAACTCTCCGCGCAACCTGGCGTCCAGCGGAATGGCCGTGGTGATGCTGGCCTTGCCGATGCCTTTGTAGACGTTGTAGGCCGTGTGAAATTCACGGGCTATCGCGGGCAACAGGGGTTCACGGTTCTTGCGGGTGAGGATGTCGAGGATGGAAAGTGTGAGGGCATTCATTTTGCCGGTGAACAATTTCTCCAGGATATCTCTTTTCTTATCGTGCTTGATAATGGGATTGATGAGCATCAGTTCGAATGCCCGATTCTCATTACAAATCTTCGACAGCAACTGCATGTCGCTGTGCACGGCTTCCAGTGCGTTTTTCTCTACGGCGAGGCCCAGCAGAGACTTTACGTAGCGTGAGGCTGCTCTTGAATCTGCCATGCCTTAGTTGATCTTTAGATCTTTGAGATAGCTGTCCACCAACGCCTTTTGCGACGAATCGTCGGAAAGGTTTTTCTTCAACAGTTTTTCGGCGATCTCCAACGAGAAATTGGAAACCTGGATCCGGATGTCTTTCATCGCCGCTTGCTTTTCGATGTTGATGGCCGCGCGGGCATCTTCGATGATCTTGTCGGCCGATTTCTTTGCAGCGATCTGCGCTTCCTCTTTCAAACGGTTGCCGGCTTCGCGGGCGTCGCGCAACATTTTGTCGCGTTCGTCGCGGGCTTCCCTCAGCAGGTTCGCGTTGTCGGCTTTGAGCTTGGCGATCTCGGCACGCGTGTTCTCGGCTGTGTCAAGAGCATCCTGGATGGATTTCTCTCGTTCTTTCAGCGATGACAGAATGGGTTTCCATGCCAGTTTCGACAACAGTAAAAACAACAGCACGAAAATGATAAGTTGCCAAATGATGAGGCCAGTGCCGGGGGTTAGAAGTTCCATATTTTATAGAAAATATCTGGTGTAGTTTCAACAAAGAGAAACCTGTCCGGCCAAGTGCCTAAGACAGGTTCCTGATTTTTTTACGCTGCGCGCTGAGAGATCAGCAAGCAAATTACGAGCGCAAAGAGGGCAGCCACTTCAATAAGGGCGGCGATGATCAGCATGGCGCCCTGGATCTTTCCAGAAGCCTCAGGCTGACGTGCCATACCTTCCATGGCCGAACCACCAATGCGGCCGATACCAATTCCGGCGCCAATTGCAGCCAGACCAGCACCGATACCTGCACCCATGATCGCATAGCTGATGTCCAATAAAAGAGCTAATAGCATAATTGTAAAATAGTTAAGTGAAACAAACCCCGACTCCGGGGAAATCTTTATTTAAATCTTAATGATGTTCGTGTTCTGCGGTGGACATGCCGATGTACAACGAAGAGAACAACGTGAACACATAAGCTTGTATACCAGCAACCAGCAATTCAATCAAACTAATAAACAATACCATCACGGTCGATCCCGCGCCTACCCACACGCTCTTGAAAATGAACGCGAGGCAGATCAGGCTCAGCAACACAATGTGTCCTGCGGTGATGGCCACAAAAAGACGGATGGTCAGGGAAATGGGTTTTGTAAAGATGCCTACAATTTCAACCGGCAAAATGATCAGGCGAAGGGGCAGCGGCACACCGGGCGTCCAGAAAATGTGAGCCCAGTAGTCTTTGTTCCCTTTGATGTTCGTGATCAGGAACGTGAGCACCGCCAAGGTCAATGTGACGGCGATGTTACCCGTCAGGTTCCCAGCACCCGGCAACAGGCCGAGGAAGTTACCGAAGAGGATGAAGAAGAAAAGCGTCAGCATATAGGGCAGATACTTTTCGTAGTGCTTGCCAATGTTGGGCTTCACGATCTCGTCGCGCACAAAAACGATCACCGGCTCCATGAACGATTGGATGCCGCTCGGAGCTTTACCAAGGTTCTTTTTATAGCCCTTTGCAACGGCCATGAACACCAACACCAGCAATGCAGCGTTGATGAGTAGCATGGCTACGTTCTTGGTTATAGAAAGGTCAAGCACAGACTGGCCGTTAAACACGATGTGACCCAGTTCGTCAAGCTTGTAGCCGTTGTATTCTACTTTGTTATGATGTTCGTCGTAGAGATGGTGGGAAGAGAAAATATCCAGGCCTTTTTCAGAATAGACGATCACCGGCAGGTAAATGGTGCCGCCATGATCCCACAAGTGCCAAATATGATCATCCAGCACGTGGTGGATAATAACCTCGCTGGCATTGAACCCGTGTTCGGATGCGGTAGGCTCTTCCTGCAGCTCGTGTACCTGGGCTTCATCGGCCGCAAAAAGGGCCGGCGAAAAGGCCGCGAGCAATACGATGAGGGCAACAGAAATTTTCTTGGAAAGACTCAAAAATACGCTCATTCAGGGCTAATTTCAAGGTTTTTGAATACGAGCGCAAAGGTATTAATTAATGCTCCAGAAAAAAATCTTTTATAAAGATTTTACCCCTCTTCAACGCTCCCCGCCGCTGGTAATCCGGCGGTACAAAAAAGCGATCTCCACGACCGTAAAAATGAAATAACCGAGCATAAAAAAGATGACGTTGGACACTGCTCCAGGCTTGTCTTCCAGAATGACAAACAGATTGTAGGCCCCGTAGGCAATGAATTTCACCACCATGGTGAGGAGATACAGGTGCAGGAACAAACCGGTCTTGTTGCTTCTATAAAGATAGAGGTAGATGATTGCGGTGCTAAACACCAGAAAAATGAGTGTCTGATAAAAAAAGGAAGGTAGGGTAGGTATCCAGCCGTGTGCGTGTGCGTACAGGCTGCCCAACGCGAGCAACACGGCACTTGCCAGCAGGGCTATTAGAAATCGAATCAAGGATTGTCGCGTTTTATGGACCGGTAGACCTGAAACATCATCCCCGCAAACGCCGCGAATCCAAACAACAGCATGAAGGCCGGCGTTTTGAGCTGCAGCCGAAGGTCCAGCCAATGTCCCAGCCATCCAAACACACCCATAACGACGAGGAGCTGAATGGCCAGGCTGCTATATTTCAGATAGCTATTATACGTTTTTAACTTCTTGTTGGGGGATGGCTCTGTTAAGCCCATTTTCGCCGATTTTAATGTCTTTGATCACGGCGCCCATCTTACAAGAGCCATTGAAAACAGCCCCGGGTTCAACCACCATTTTGCCGGTGATGATATCGCCGTTGATAACGGCCGTGGCTTTCAACACAAGCAATTCGGTGACCTCGATCTTTCCCTTCACTTCGCCTTCGATGTCGGCATTCTGAGCAATGATATTGCCCTGCACCTGCGAGGAGGTGCCCAGCGCCACTTTGGATTTGGACTTCACGTTGCCGGTAATCTTTCCTTCAATGCGGATGTTGCCGTACGTTTCGATGTTGCCCTCCAAAAAGGTGCCTTTGCCGATGTTGTTGCTGGAGTTGCTAATCTCTTCGGCTGCGCGTTTTTGTTCTTTAGAAGTTAGCATGACGTTCTGGTTTTAAAAAGTTACAAATTCTTCCGGGTTCAGAGAATTGCCGTTATACCACAATTCGAAGTGAAGGTGTGGGCCATTGGTTAACTCTCCGCTATTGCCAACTATAGAGATAATTTCACCTCCGTTGACAAAAGTACCAACTTTTTTCAAGAGTTGGGCATTGTGCTTGTAGGTGGAGATCAAATTACCGCGGTGTTGCACCATAATTACATAACCGGAATCCTGGGTCCACGATGAAAAAACCACCGTACCGTCAGCGATGCACTTGATGGGCTCGTTCGCCTTCGCCACAACGTCCACCCCAAGGTGACCCTTTTTCACGTCGTATTGGTCGGAGATGAATCCCGTGATGGGCGAATAGAAAAACGTCTCCTGCAATTCCTTGTATTTCGAGTTGAGCGCGATCAGCGACATGTCCGATTGCTCGAAGTCTTTTCGGAACACCGAATCGGTGGGAGTGGCTTTTAAGTCGGTAGGCTTCGCCAGGGGCTGTTGATCGCTCCCCAGCGTCTTGGCGGGATCCTCAAAATTGCTGGTGTCGCCGCTCAGCACACGCTGAAAATTGGCGATGAATTGATCCTTGCGTTCCACCTCCAGCCCCAACGAATCTACCTTCAGGGCCAGCTCGAGCAACTGCCGGTTCAGCACCATCTGCTCGTGTTTGGGGTCAAACCATTTGGCCAGGATCGTCTTGGACATGAACAGGCTCATCGTGAAAAGGCCCGTAAACAAAATCACTGAAAAAAGAATTACTTTCGAGTAGGTAAAACCCATACTCGTTTTTTCGGCGAAGTTCTCTTCGTTGCGGATAACGAGTTGATAACGGGTGGTCAACCAGTTCGATAATGTTTTTTTCGGCTTCAAAATATTCCGCTTTTTTGCACAAAATTAGATATTCCAGGCTATTATAATATGGAATTTAGGTTTTTTGCGTTTTTAACATCACAAATCACAGTCGCTTGAGAGGCCCCCTTTTTTATATACTGCTCGCGTTCGTCCTGGCTGTCATGACGGCCTGTTCGTCTGACCAAAAGACCCTAACGTCCCTTGCCTATCACAACACAACGGCTCACTTCAACGGATATTACTATGCGCGCGAAGAGATCAAGAAAGTTGAAAAGACCGTCTGGAGCAGCATGGTCGATGACTACAACCGCGTGCTGAGACTCTGCCCCGCGCTCGACTCCGCTCAGGCCAAGGGTTATGACAAAGACATACAAGAAGCCATCAAGATGGCCTCGCTCGCCATTCAACGCCACCCCAACAGCAAATGGGTCGACGACTCCTATCTGCTGGTGGGCAAGGCCCGGTTCTACAGCATGGACTGGGGCAACGCCATCCAGACCTTCAAGTTTGTGAACACCAAGAGCCTGGACCTCGACACCAAACACGCCGCCATCATCGAGCTGGTGCGCACCTTCACGGAACACAAGGAGTACAACAATGCCCAGGCCGCCATCGACTTTGTGCAGAAAGGAAAACTGAGCAAGGAGAACAAGAAGAACCTGCTGCTGGCCAAAGCCTACTTCTACCAGGAACAAGGCGACCTTGACTACATGGTGAGAAACCTCACCGAGGTGACGCCCCTGCTAAAAAAGAAAGACCGCCCCGGCCGGATCTTTTTTATCATCGGGCAGATCTATCAAAAGCTAGGATTCGAATCGGAGGCTTATAATTATTACAAACGATGCCTCTCCACCAATCCCGAATACGAAGTGGATTTTTATGCCCGTCTTTACATGGCGCAGGTAACGGAAATATCACGCAGCAAGAGTGTGAACGCCGCGCGCAAATCGTTCCGGAAACTTTTGAAGGATAGCAAGAACAAGGAATTCAAAGACAAGATCTTTTATGAGATGGGTGTTTTTGAATTGAAGCAGAAAAATCTCGCACAAGCCCTGGAGGATTTTAATCGCTCGATCCGCGAAGGCAACAACAAACGAATCGACGGAGAAGCGTATCTGAGGTTAGGTGAAATTTATTACGACACGCTGCGCAAATACGAACTCTCACAAGCCTACTACGATAGCGCCATCAACGCCTTGCCCAAGGACTATGAAGGCTACGACAAAATAAAAGCGCGCCAAAGCATTTTGGACGAGTTCGTAAAAAACCTCAACACCATCAAATGGCAGGACAGCCTCTTGGCCATGTCTGCTTTGGACTCCTCTGCGCTGCGTGCACGCATCGACTCCGCCTACCAGGCGAAAAAGCGCCTGGCCGACAGCAACGAGAGCAAGAAAAAGAAAAAGCGCAACCGCGTTGAGATCGTTTCCAACACAAACAATGTTTTTTCCTCTGGAGACGACGGACAACAACAAGAAGGCGACGACGCAGCCGATTGGTATTTTGGAAATCCATCCGCCATGTCATTGGGGCAAACTGAATTCCAACGCATCTGGGGAAACATTACGCTGGAAGACAACTGGCGACGGTCGCTCCGAACCGCCACTGCACAGGCCGCCCGCAGCACCACCGATGGCGCCACACCGGCCAACACAGAACAACAAACTGCAGCCGAACCAGCGCCCAGCGATCCCGTTGCAGCTGAATACACGCGCGTAGACAAACAGATCCCTCGCACGGCCGAGCAGAAAAAGGAGGCCCTCAAAAAAATTGAGGACGCCTACTTTGCCCTCGGCGATATCTATTATTTCAAACTCCTGGAAAAAGACAACGCCGTAACGTCCTACAACACCCTGCTGCGCCGGTTCCCGGAGACCGCCTATGAGCCCGAAATATTATATAAGCTCTACCTGATCTTTAAAGACATCGATCCGGCCAAATCAGAAAGCTACGCGTCCCTGTTAAAGACAAAATATCCGAATTCGGATTTCGCCAAGATCCTGATAAACCCCGACTACCTGAAGGAATCCAGCCAAACGGCCGAGAAGCAAAAAGAATTGTACAAAACGGGCTACGACCTTTATCAGAACGGCGAATACCGCCAGGCCCTGCAAGCCCTTGACCAGGCCGCGGAAATGGGAGAAACGTCGTTTTCTTCCAACATCGAATTAATGAAGGTCATCCTGATGGGAAAAACAGAAGATATTAATCAATATCAATTTGCCCTGGACCAATTTATTAAAACCCATCCCGACGATCCCCTGACCACCTACGCCAAGAAGCTGCTGGATGCCTCGCACACCTTCCAGACCGACCAGGAGAAAGTGAAAGGCATACAATACATCCGCTCGTTTGAAGAACCTCACTATTTTGTGTTGGTTCACCGCAGGACCGACAACCTCAGCGCCGTGGTATCCGCGATGCTGGAGCGATTTGACGAGGAGAATTTCAAAGAACTGAAATTGAAGACCAGCAACCTGGTGCTAAACGACGAATACATCCTTACGCTCGTCGACGAATTGCCCCGCATCAGTTGGGCCCTGGAATACAAAAAAACGTTCAACGAAAAGCTTTCCACACTCACCGAGTTAAGGAACCATAAATTCCATAGCTTTGTCATTACAAAAGACAATTTCGATATATTTTACCGAACAAAAGGTCTTGATGAATACCTCCAATTCTTTGAAAGAAACTACCCTGCAGAAAGTCAATAGAATCCTGCTCACCCGAAATCCTTGGTTTAAAAAAACTACCAAAGGCATCTGGATACTTTTTCTCTGCATCATACTCGGTTTTCCGCTCTACGTACTCTCGGTTAGCATCAACTTATTCGGCCTGTTTGGCGACATGCCCAGCCTGAAAGCCATTGAAAACCCCAAGAACGACTTGTCGTCGGAACTGATCTCTGCCGATGGCGTTTCGCTGGGCCGGTATTTCCGGTTCAACCGCAGCCAGGTGAGCTATGAACAGCTGTCGCCGGACCTGGTGAATACCCTGTTGCTCTCGGAAGACCATCGTTTCTATGATCACTCCGGCCTGGATTTCCGTGCCTATATGCGGGTGATCTTTGGGGTGCTCACATTCAACTCTTCTTCCAAGGGTGGCGGAAGCACCATCACCCAGCAGCTGGCCAAAAATCTTTTCAGCACCCGCGGGGAGGAATTGGATGGACCTTTGATGGTGGGGCCGCTGCGCATCCTCATCAGCAAGACCAAGGAATGGATCATCTCCGTGAAGCTCGAAAAAAACTTCACCAAACAGGAGATCATCACCATGTATCTCAACACGAGCGATTTCAGCAGCAATGCCTATGGCATCAAAGTGGCCGCCGAAACCTATTTCAACAAACAACCCTCCGAACTGAACGTGCAGGAAGCAGCCGTGCTGGTGGGCATGCTACAGGCCCCTTCTTTCTATAATCCCAAGCGAAATCCCAAGAATGCCCTGTCCAAAAGGAATGAGGTGTTATTTAAATTATACAATCACGGCTACATCCGTTCGCGCGAAACCTACGACTCGCTGCTGAAGCTTCCCATTCACCTGGAGTATGCCGTACAAAATCAAAACGAAGGGCTGGCCACCTATTTCCGGACGGTGATCCTGAACGACCTGATGACCTGGTGCAAGGAACACGGCTATGACCTGTGGGAGTCGGGATTAAAAATTCATACCACGATCGACAGCCGTATGCAACGCTATGCCGAAGAGGCCATGGCCGAAAGCATGAAGCCCCAGCAAAAGACATTCGACGTCCACTGGAAAGGCAAGAACCCCTGGATCGACGAGGATTGGAATGAGATCAAAGGTTTCCTCGACTCACGCATCAAACAAACGGAGACCTACCGAAACCTGGTGGCCCGCTATGGCGCCGGCAACGACTCGGTGAAGATCATGCTCAAGGTGAAGAAGCCCATGACCATCTTCACCTGGAACGGCGAGCGCGACACACTGTTCAGCTCGATGGACTCGTTGAATTATTACAAGCGCTTTCTAAACGCAGGTTTTATGTCGATGGATGCCCGCACCGGAGCTATCAAAGCCTGGGTGGGCGGCATCAATCACAAATATTTTAAATACGATCACGTCCGTCAGGGCACAAGACAACCGGGTTCGTCCTTCAAACCCTTTGTGTATGGCACAGCGATGGAGGCTGGCTATAATCCTTGTTTGAAATTGCAGGACGTATCACCCACGTTCAAGGTTCCTGGCGGCACGTGGAGCCCGCCCAACGCCGAAGGCGATCGTGGAACCGGCGAGTGGCTCACCATGCGGCAAGCCATGGCCAAATCGAAGAACTCCATCACCGCTCAAGTGCTGCAACGGGTAGGCGAGGTGAATGTGGTGAACTTTGCACACCGGGTTGGCATTACCAGTCCACTGGATGCCGTGCCTTCCTTGTGTCTGGGCGTAAGCGATGTATCGTTGTATGAAATTGTTGGAGCCTATAGCACCTTCGTGAACTCTGGCATTCACACAGAGCCCTTCTACATCACCCAGATCGAAGACAAGAATGGCAACGTGATCGAGAACTTTGTGCCCAAAACACGACAGGCCATCAGCGAGCAAACGGCCTACAAGATGATCTACATGCTGATGGGCGGTGTGCAGGAAGAAGGCGGAACCTCGAGGGGTCTGAATTTCAACCTCAAGACCGAAAACGAAATTGGCGGCAAAACCGGCACCACCAACAACGCATCCGACGGCTGGTATATGGGTATCACACGCGACCTGGTTTCGGGCGCCTGGGTCGGTGGCGACGAGCGCAGCATTCACTACAAACAGTGGGATCTTGGACAGGGCTCAAAAACTGCGCGCCCGATCTGGGAAAAATTTATGTTGAAAGTCTATGCCGACGCTTCATTGGAGTACAAAAAAGGACAGTTCAGAAGGCCCGCCACAAAAATGGACATCACCTTCGATTGCAGTTCGTATGAGCTGCCGCCCGACGAAGCCGGGACCCCTCAGGAAGACTGGAACCCCAATAACGAATAATTTTTATGTACGACCGGCTCAAAGAAGTTGTTCAGCGACTGCCGGAATCTCCTGGTGTCTACCGTTTTTATAACGACGAAGATGTGCTGATCTATGTCGGCAAGGCAAAGAGCCTCAAGAAAAGAGTAAGCAGCTATTTCAGCAAGAGCACCGGCGTGAATCGAAAAACGCTCAAGCTGGTTTCGGAGATTGAACGGATTGATTTTACGGTTTCAAATTCCGAGTTCGATGCATTGTTATTGGAAAACAATTTCATCAAACAGAACCAGCCCAAGTACAACATCCTGCTGAAGGACGACAAGACGTTCCCCTACCTGTGTATCCTTAAGGAGCGATTCCCCCGGATCATCTACACGCGCAAATACCTGCCCAAGCAAGGCGAATACTTCGGCCCTTTTTCCAGCGTAGTAGCCATGAAGAACGTGTTGGAGCTGACCCGCAAGCTATACTCCATCCGAACTTGCAATCTCCTGCTCAGTGAGACCAACGTCGAGCAAAAGAAATTCAAAGTATGCCTGGAGTATCATCTGGGCAATTGCAAGGGGCCCTGTGAAGCGTACCAGGATGAAAAATCATACCTGGAGGAGATCGAGCAGGCCCGCAACATTTTGAAAGGAAATCTCAGCATCGTCTACAACCACTTTACCTCCCAAATGAAAACCGCGGCCGCCAATATGGAATTTGAGCGGGCGCATTTTTATAAGGAGAAGCTGGAAACCTTGGAGCGATTCCAATCCAAATCGCTTGTCGTCAATAAAGATCTTACCGACATCGATGTATGCACGATCACCAGCACGGAATCCTATGCGTATGTGAACTACCTGATGATCCGCGAGGGCGCCATCATCTTCTCCAAGACGATGGAAGTGAAGAAGAAACTCGACGAACCCGACGACGAGATCCTGAGCTTTACGGCTTTCGAACTACGGGAGCAAACCCATAGTCAAAACAAACTGATCTTAAGCAACGTGGCGATCACGCTGTTAGAAGATAAGGTTGAAAATGTGATCCCGCAGATCGGCGACAAGAAGAAACTGCTGGCGTTGTCGATCAAGAACGCCCTGGAACTAAAGCGTGAGCGCGAGATCTTCCGCGAAGGAAAGAAATCAAAACAAAAAGAAGTGCTGATGATCCTTCAAAAGGATCTGCAGATCCAACACTTGCCCAACATCATCGAATGCTTTGATAACTCCAACCTGCAAGGCACCACACCGGTGGCCTCCATGGTGCGCTTTGTTGATGGAAAGGCGGATAAAAAAGGCTACCGGCATTTCAATATCAAAACCGTGGAAGGACCCGACGACTTTGCTTCCATGAAAGAGATCGTCGGCCGGCGCTATAAAAGGATCCAGGAAGAAGCTGGCAAACTCCCCGATCTGATCATGGTCGACGGTGGCAAAGGACAACTGAGCAGTGCTTGTGAGGCGTTGAAAGAATTGAATCTCTATGGCCAGATCCCCATCATCGGCATTGCCAAGCGCTTGGAGGAGATCTATTATCCGGAAGATCCCTTGCCCTTGCACATCAGTAAAAAATCACCTGGACTGTTGTTGATGCAGCAGATCCGGGACGAGGCTCACCGATTTGCCATCACTTTCCACCGGCAAAAGCGAAGCAAAGTGCAGCTGAAAACGGAGATGGAGGGTCTTGAGGGCATCGGTCAGAAAACCACCGTGAAGTTATTGCAGCATTTCAAATCCGTGAAGAAAATCAAGGAGGCGCCGTTTGAGGAGATCGAGAAATTGGTGGGGCGCAAAAAGGCGGAGATCATTTTGGGCATAAAAGAAAAGGAGGTCAAGTGACCTCCCTTCTCAATATCAAAAAAGCAAATTCTTAGAATTCCCAAAGGTTGTGTTCCTTCTCCATGAGCATCATCTCCGTCCACTCGCGAGCCCAAACGCCTTCTCTGTAGGGACGCCCGTTGCCACGGTAAGTGTCGTCGATGGTTTCATCGTCGGGGTTCTGCACTTTGTAGATCGAGCCCTGGAACAATCTCAGCAGGAATGCATCGGCAAAGTTCTTGTTTTGCGCGGTGTTCTGGCGATTGAACCAAACGGCCTTCGGAATGTTGTTTCTGAATAATTTTTCCAGGTCCTTGTATTTGAACCATCCGAGCGAGTTATCTATACCCGTGGTGGTCTTCGCACCCGGAACGATGATCTCAAAAGCCTGGATGTCATAGTACAATCTGGATCTTCTTCTGTCGAAGATCATGTCTTCCATCATGTGGATCGAGCTCATGTCGCCAACAGCATATTCAAGGCCGCTACCTTGGTTGGTACCTGCCCAATAGTCGGTGGCGTCTTCGCTGGGCGTGATGCCCTTGCTGTCTTGCACGGCGCGATAGTTCTTGCCGTTGAAGCTCACGATATCATCCGTGTAGAAGTCGGTGGTCGGGGTCCAGGCCGGGAAGGTCTGGGCTTGCTCTTGTACCAACCGTCCCAGGAAGTCTTCCTTCGATAATTTGGTGGTCAAAGAGTCACTGTTATAAATATCTGTTAGCTCCCCAGACTTTACGGCATCAACAATGAGTTTGCTGATCTCTCCGTTTTTGGCGAAGAAGCCTTTGTTTTGCTTTTCCCGGAGATCGATATTCCTCCACACACGCACTTTGTAGTGCTGCTCATACACGGGAATTGGATTGAGCGAATTCGGATTGTACTGAACTTCCAAATCCTGCACCTCCTGCGCAAATGCGCCGGTCAGTCCAACTGAAAACAGTGTTATAAAAATGCTCTTTTTCATTAGTTTATCGGTATGATTATAATACCACTTGAACCTTTAACGGGAACCTTTTCTTCGCCATCGGTGAACGTTCTGCGGGCAACTTCTTTGATGTCGATAACCACACGGTCACCGGGTCTTGCCTGGCTTGACCAGGAGCGAAGGTCCGGATTTTCGTTGGTTGCATTAAGACGTTGCACGCCGGCAGTTCCACGACCCAAGATTACTTCTGCGCGTTTGATCTTGTAGCGTGCATCCTTGGGAACTTCTTCTTTGAAGTTGTTCTCAGGTTCTGCTACAAAACGCAGGTTAGCAAGTTGGTTGGGCTTAATACCATTTCTCAAATCCACAGCTGTACTTCCAATGTAAGCCACATAGCGGGGATCCGGAACGTTCTTCACATCGAATTGCTGATCACCGATTTTCGTTCCACCGTTGGTAACACCCACAGTGATTTTACGGGCACTCGGAATGATTGTAACACGGCCGGGCTTATCACCCTTTCTGATCTCAGCGCTCGCCGCAGAGAAAGTAGGATTGTAGTTTGTACCCAATGCAGGCACTTCAATGTTCACCGTATTACCGCAATTCATGTAAAGCGTAGGAGCGTTACCCGTTGTTACACGGATCACAGGCTGCGCCACGAAGTACTCAATGGTTTGCTCAAAAGTTTGACCCTTCACTTTGATCTCAGCTTTGAACGATTTTTTTGCAATGCCGGTAGGGTCATAGCCACCACCTTGTGCTGTAAATTCGATCTTACCCATTTGCACGCCGCTGGGATCCGGGACGATCGGAAGTTTCGCGCCGTCCTTGAAGAATTCTGACGTCAAAGATGTTGATGAACCGGAAAGGAACATCTCGGCCTCGTATTTTGCTCCCGCAGCTACCGTGGAAGACTTGGCGCGCACCATGGGAATAAACTTGTCGAGATTGATGCGTTTCGCGCCGGCGTCGGTTGCCAGTTTATCCAGGGCACGACCTTCGTAGTCAAGCACTTCGGTTTGTGCCTGGGTTACAGAGGCCAAGGCTGCAATAACGGGCGTGTTTTCGAAGGTGAATTCCAAAAAGCTCTTGTTAACATGGTTCGCATCTCCTGCGAAAAGCGGGAGATCTTTAGGAGCCTTGGCAATTTTAGGCAACGCGGGTTGAATCTTGGAGAGATCATTTACCTGCGTTACATAGTCGTTCAACAGTTTTTCATAGTTTTTGCCATCCGGCGACGACACATCGATCATCATGGTGGCCACTTTGGAACTGTGGTCGTTGATCAGTTTTTCATCGACTTTATCCGTTCCGGATGCGCTCATCATCTTCTTCTTCAGATCGTCGATCTGCTTCATCGTGCTCTTCGTGAGCTCCCTCACTTTTTGAGCACGTGCCATTGCATCGAGCACGCCTGCATCCTGGGTCTGTCCGGCATCCTTTATGATTTGACCCAATACTTGCTCACTCTTGGTATTACCTGCCGTGATCAAGCCATTCAGGGTTTCGTTGATGATGGCAAATTTCTGAAGTACCGCGTTACTTACTTGCAGCGCGAGGAGCGCTGTAAGCACGAGGTACATCATGCCTATCATCTTCTGACGCGGGGTTTCTTTTCCACCTGCCATGTTGTAGTTCCTTTTAAGTTATAAACGTTAAAAACCCAATTTCATTATGCGTTCTGTCCGCCGCCTTTCATCGCGGTGAGCATGCTGCCATAAACCTTGTTCAAAGAAGTCAGGTTGTCTGTGAGCTTACCAAGTTCGGAAGTGAACTTCGCTGTGTTATCACCAACTTTGGAAAGTCCGGTCATAGCGCCAGTGAGGCTTTCATAGAACTTGTTCATGTTTTTAACGTGGCTATCGGCATCCTTCAACTCCATTTCATACACTGAATTGAGAGCAGCAAGGTTCTTCGTCACTTTTTGTACTTGCGAGTGGTATTCGCCAGCGTCTTTGGATGCTTCAGACATGCTCGATACGGCCTTGATGGCAGTGTCGTAGGACTTGTTCATTTCCAAAAGCTGTGTAGAAGCCTTCTTCACGTTGGTAGCGTAGTCGTTGGTGGCTACTGCTGCATCGGAGAGGTTCGACATTTTCTTGGCAGAGTCGGCCAGGTTGGTCAGACCTTTGCCTAAGCTATCCAACAGTTCAGGGCCAATTTTGGCTTTCTCCAGGGAAACATCCAATTGTTGTGTCAGCGATGCGCCTGCAGGCTTGTTAGAGATCCGGGTAGGCGTTGCAGGAGCTTCGTAGTCTTCGCCCAGTTCGGGGTATACTTTCGACCAATCGGGCTCTTGATGAGGCGGCTCAAAAGCGCTCAGAAAGAAAATAACTGCTTCAGTGGTCAAGCCTATGAACAGCATTTGGTCAGCACCTTCGTAGTGGAGGATCTTGAATAACGCCCCAATAATTACGACTGCCGCACCAATACCATAGACTTTTGGCATTATAGTTTTGTAGAGTAGTTCAACAAATCCGCCTTTTTTCTTGCTCATTGTAGTAATGGTTTAAGTTTTGCCTTTTGATATTATAAAATATAGAAAATGGATTAGGGTCGATCTGAGTGCTAAAATTCCTGACCTGACGAACGGCCCAAGTGCGTCATGGCGCAACGGAAGCCTATATACGCACGGGTGGAATCTTTGAATTCATATGTCCGTGTACCGGTTTCCAGGTAGTAGGCCACGTCTTTCCACGAGCCGCCGCGAACCACTTTCTTGGGCGGAACACGGGGGTTGTACTTGGCACTTTCCGGGTTGGTACGGGGGTCGATGTATTGTGGGTTCAAGTCCCAAACCGTGGGTACGGATGCGGGGTTGAAGTCGTCGAGGCACCATTCGGATACGTTGCCTGACATGTCGTACAGACCATAGTCGTTGGGGAAGTAGGACTGTACGGGTGAGGAGTAGGCGAAGCCGTCGTCGTAGAAGTTACCGCGGCCGGGTTTGAAGTTGGCCAGCATACAACCTTTCGAGTTACGGATATACGGGTTACCCCAAGGATATTTTGCCATATCGCGGCCACCGCGGGCTGCATATTCCCATTCTGCTTCGGAGGGCAGACGGAAGGCGGGCATCGGAAAATCACCCACGCTCTTGCGGTAGTCGTTCAGGTAAGCGGTTCTCCATTGACCGAAGAACACGGCAGCGTCCCAGTTCACGCCCACGACCGGATAGTCGTCGTAGCCGGGGTGCCAGTAGTAATAGTCCTGGATAGGATCGCCCATGTGGTGTGCGAAGTCGCGAACCCAGGAAGCGGTATCCGGATAGTATTTCTGACGGAACGTTTCTGCGTCTACAGTTTCGAAGCCTTCAATGCTTCCGTTATCGACCAGGAAAAAGTTGGTGAACTGGCGATACTCATTGTTCGTGATTTCTGTATCGTCCATGAAGAACGAACCGATCGTTACTTGCTTGTTGAAGTTGATCTGCGTAGAAGCAGGGTCTTCATCCGCTTGCCCCATGTGGAATGTTCCGGCAGGAATGGGCACCATACCATAGGGGATGGTCATCACCCAGCCTTCTCGCCCGGGAACACCAACGAGTTCACCCTGGTCGCCGCCTTTTTTGCCGCCAAGGCCAAGTAATCCACAAGCACTGGCAACAGCCCCTGCGAATACTAAAACTACTTTAGAAACAACCGATTTATTCATATACTTCTGCTCAGTTTGCTATGCTAAAATTTTGAGGCTCGAAAGTTACCCTTTATTCGCCTTACTTTTTGGAGAAACTATTTACAAATTCCACAAATTCTTAAAAATACCAAAATCAAATGTCGGCTAGTGCCTATACCGGGGGGTCCGAACGACTTTTTTGCCGCTGGTGCCAACTACCGGTAGATCATAGCTTATCATAAATTCCAGTGAAAAAGTCTCTTTTGCAGCCCGATCCTTTACGATAAAGTCGATGCCCGTTCCCAACTTCAGTGACTTGTCTTTCAGCAGAGCATAACCCAGTAGTAAACTGGCCGCTTCCGACTGTCTAAACGCCACGCCTCCCCACATCGTATCTTTGATGTAGGCAATTCCCGCCAGATCGACTTGGGTCTTGTTCAAATCGGTTCTAATGGCGGTGGAGAACTGTACTTTCAGGTCGAAGCTCACCTCGTAGAAATATCCACCGGTGAAGTTGATGTGATTTTCCAAGGCTCCGCGCACGCTGTCCTGGCCGAAGTTGAACTTGGAGCGCAAGAGGTGGTTGAAGCCTAAGCCGAGGTAGTATTTTTCGGCTCTATAGAAGACGCCCAATCCGAGGTCGGGTCTTACTTGTGATTCTTTTCCTTCGACAATGAGCGGGTCACCTTCCTGTACGTAGCGATAATATTTGCCGTTGACCGTTTGAGAGTAGATTCCGGCTTTGATACCGAAACTTAGTTTGGTGTCTTTGATGCCCAGGTGATAGGCATACATCACTTGTGCTTCGAGGTTGTTCTGAGGACCGAGTTTGTCGTTCATAATGTACGCACCGGCACCGCTGTTGAGCTTGTGGATGGGTGTGTTGAACGAAACCATTTGCGTAGTGGGAGCACCGCCGTCGCCGAAGCTCGACTGGTAGCCCAACCATTGACTTCTATGGATAGCCGAGAAATGGGTAACCCCGTCAACCCCTGCATACGCTGGTGTCATGTACAAGTTATTGAACATGTATTGCGTGAAGAGAGCGTCTTGCTGAGCAAAAGCCCCTGCGGTAACAAGCAGCAGCGAGAGGGTATAAAAAGTCCTTTTCAGCATTAAGTTTAAAAAGTAGAAGCTAAAGTAAACGCTTTTTTACGACACTGTCAACAAATGTAATTAAAGTGTAATAAAATATCTCACTTAGTAAAATTCAATGAATGAAGTAGTTACTTGATGCCGTTAGCCTTCTTAATATAGAGTTCCAGGGCCCCGGTCATGGACGGGGCGTTGGGCAGCGGGGCCTCGATATCCAGGATCAAACCGGCGTCGCGCACGGCTTTGGCCGTTGTGGGGCCGAAGACGGCGATGCGGGTGTTGTTCTGCTTAAATTCGGGAAAATTCACAAAAAGGGAGTTGATACCGGAGGGGCTGAAGAACGCCAGGATGTCGTAGAACACTTCCTTCAGGTCCGACAGGTCGGCTGCAACGGTATGGTAGATGATGGCTTCGGTGTAGTGGTATCCGCCGTCTTTGAGGAAGTCGGGGATGTCGTTCTTGCGGATATCGGAGCACGGGAAGAGGTACTTCTCGTTTTTGTGCTTCTTCAGGATTTCCAGCAGGTCTTGCGCGGTTTTGAGACCGGTGAAGATCTTGCGCTTGCGTATGACGATGTATTTCTGAAGGTAGTTCGACGTTTGTTCGGAGATACAGAAGTATTTCATCTCCGGAGGCATTTCCACTTTCAATTCCTGGCAGATGTGGAAGAAGTGATCCACAGCATTGCGGCTCGTAAAAATGATGGCCGTGTGGTTGAGGATATCGATCTTCTGTTTACGGAATTCTTTGACGGGTACGGGTTCGACCTGTATGAATGGCCTGAAGTCAATTTTCAGGTTAAACTTTTCAGCAAGTTTTAAATAGGGAGAATTAGCATCTGCTGGAGCTTCTTGGGTTACGAGGATGCTCTTCACTTTGCGCATCCTTTCAGTAGCAATTTCACTCATCACGTAAACGAATCGGGCTAATTATAAAGAACCTTAATTGTTATCAGAAAGGGTATTAATTCCGTCGCACAAATGTACGAAAATAAATGGAACATTGAGTGACCCATCGCGCGCTGTAACTTTAAAAGAATAAGGATGGTCCATCCTGCGAGCAACCACGACATCATGCTCAGCAGAAATACGTAGAAGCCTTCACGCTGTCCGTGGGTGATGAAGTACAGAAAAAGAATAATCGTTAGAACACCGAAAACGCCCAGCAGCAACCGCACCCAATTAAAAAAATGGATGCCACTCACCTCGCGCATGCCGAACACAAAGGCAAGGCCATAGACCAGCACAATCTTCAGGAAAAACAGCGTCAGCACGATAAAACTCAACCTTGTCCACTCGAGCATCGCCTCCCAAAAGGTGGTCGCCTGGAAGGCGAGCGCAGCCGAATAGTGTGCCGGCAGAAAATGAAAAATAATGATCAGATAATAGCCGAGCATTAAGCTGCTGTAGGCGTAAAACAAAACGTTGGTGCTGCTGGTGATGCGCGAATAGACCTGGCTTTCCTCGCCTTCACGCATGGAAAATATTTTCGTAATGGAGAAATAATCTGATGTGAGTTTGGGATTTAGCTTGATGATGATCACCAGCATGGTGAGCAAAATCATCATCCCCACGATGGCAAAATCACGGAAAGAGGAGAATTGCAGCGGCACGATCGCGGTTGAAGCGGCATCGGAAACCGTCTCCAGGGTGGTTTGAAGGCCGCCTTCCTTGATGCGTGTTTGATGCACACCGACCTGGAGCACCGGGGCGTGAAATACTTTGCGGAGACTGTCAATTTTCAGATACAGGCCCGTGCTGTGCTGGGCGGCCAACTGTCCATTCACGAAAAGGGAGACGGGTTCGGTGCTGCTCACGTGGAGCACGACCCCAGGGTATTTTGCTGCCTCAATCCAGAAATACACGGTGCTCACCTCGCCGGTCTTCTTTTGGAACGGCTCGAAGCGGTCGTCTTGACTCACTTGCCATTCAGCTTTCAAATCTTTCAACACCGTATACTCCTGGCCGAGCAGCGCGGTGGCGCTCAGGAGGGTCAGGAGCGCGGCGATCAAAAAATGCGAGGTTGCCTTCATATAACTTTCAAAAGTATCAGAATATCGCCTTATATCCGAAATGCAAGTAAGTTTGTATCGCTTTATGCCGGGTATTTACATCCATATTCCTTTTTGTAAACAAGCGTGTCACTATTGTGATTTTCATTTTTCAACCAATCTTGAAAACCGGGGGGCTATTGTACGGGCTCTTTTGGAGGAATTGGTTTTACAGCGCGATTATCTCGGCGGCGAGCAAGTGAACACCCTCTATTTTGGGGGAGGAACCCCGTCGGTGCTGACACCGGAGGAGTTGGACCAGATCCTGGATACGGTTCACAAAACTTTTTCGGTCAATCCCCACGCCGAAGTGACCCTGGAGGCCAATCCGGATGACCTTTCCCGCGAAAAGCTAAAGGCACTGCGCCAGGCCGGCATTAACCGGCTCAGCGTCGGCATCCAGTCTTTCGACGATGTGGTCTTAAAATTCCTCCACCGCGCTCATGATGCGGCCCTGGCCAGGCGATGTATTTCCGATGCCTACGAGGTCGGATTCCAGAACATCAGCCTGGATCTGATCTATGCCATTCCCGACCAGGACGAGGTCGTTTGGGAGCGGAACATCGAGGAGGCCCTGCGTCTCAAACCCCAACATATTTCGTCGTATTCACTCACGATCGAGGAAAAAACCACCTTTGGGCGATGGGCCGCCAAGGGAAAGCTCACACCCGTAGCAGACGATACGGCGGGACATCAGTTGCTGGTGTTGGTCGACCGGCTGGAGCGCGCGGGGTTCGAGCAGTATGAGGTTTCCAACTTTTCGCTGCCTGGATTTCAGTCCAAACACAACAGCAGCTATTGGCGGTCGGAGAAATATCTCGGTGTAGGTCCCAGCGCACACTCCTACGACGGAGTCAGCCGACAATTTAACGTGAGCAATAACGCGTTTTACCTGAAAGCCCTTCAGGAACGGCGAATTCCCGCCACGATAGAGGTTCTCACGCGCGAAGACCAGATCAATGACTATTTGCTCACCACCCTGCGCACATCGTGGGGGACCGACCTGGCGCGTATCCTGAACCTGTGGGGGTATGACCTGCTGGCGGCCCACGAGGGATATATCGGCGCACTGGTGGAGAACGGCCATGCGCTGCTGGAGAGCCGGGTGCTGCGCCTCACAAAAAACGGCAAACTGCTGGCCGACAAAATTGCTTCCGATCTATTTTTGCTAACGCCCTGATGGCGTTGCGGGGCCACGAAGAACTTTTGTATTTTTCGATGTTGTTTCATCCCCTAACACCATCATTGTGAGATCAACGGAAGAAAAAAAGGTATACATGCTCCTGAAATCGGTCATTTTCCACTACCACGGACTGGACGAGCAGGAAAAGGAAGACCTTGACAAGACCGCCGACGAACTGGACGCCCACGTGGAATACAAATGGGCGCTGGATTTTGTGGGCCAGGACCACCTTACTTCCTTTGAGCGGGCCCGCCTTTACCTGAACGACATCATCGCCGACTATCCAAAAGAAAAAAGAATCGAATTGATCAACATGGTGTGGCAGGCAAACAACCTGAAGGGCTATGTTACTGAGATGGAAGCTACCGCCATGCTGAAACTTGCCAAAGATTGGAATGTGCAGCGGGAGTTGATTGAGTTGGTGCTAAAATGACCTTTCTGGAGACCATCCCTCCCCTCCTGACACTTCATGGACGACTTACAGCCTCACGCCAGAATCTTCGCTGGCTCTATCCCTGCTTTTGACCGAGTCCTGACGCATAAGCGAGCGCGTACATTTTTATTCCGTCTACATCTGATCTCCCCAAAACAAAAAAAGAGGCTGCCTTTTCGGGTAGCCTCTTCTTTCGTTAAAGTGTTGCTATGTTTTATCCATTCATGGAAATGAGGAATTCGTCGTTGTTGCGGGTTCCCTTCATTTTGTTTTGGAGGAATTCCATGGCTTCTACCGAGTTCATGTCGGCCATGAACTTGCGGAGAATCCACACGCGTTGCAGTTCTTCTTCTCTCAGCAGCAGGTCCTCGCGACGGGTTCCGGATGCCGGCACGTCGATGGCGGGGTATACTCTTCTGTTGGAAAGCTTGCGGTCGAGTTGGAGTTCCATATTACCGGTTCCCTTGAATTCTTCGAAGATCACTTCGTCCATTTTCGAGCCGGTGTCGATGAGGGCGGTGGCGATGATGGTGAGCGAGCCGCCGTTCTCGATCTTGCGGGCAGCACCGAAGAAGCGCTTGGGTTTGTGGAGCGCGTTGGCGTCAACACCACCGGAAAGGATCTTTCCGGAGGAAGGCACCACGGTGTTATAGGCACGGGCCAAACGCGTGAGGGAGTCGAGGAGGATCACCACGTCGTGACCGCACTCTACCATGCGTTTTGCTTTCTCCAGCACGATGCTGGCCACTTTCACGTGGCGCTCAGCTTGTTCGTCGAAGGTGGATGCTACCACTTCGGCTTTTACGCTGCGGGCCATATCCGTTACTTCTTCCGGGCGCTCGTCGATGAGCAGGACGATGAGGTATACTTCGGGGTGATTTTCGGCGATCGCGTTGGCGATGTTTTTCAGCAACACGGTCTTACCCGTTTTAGGCTGCGCTACGATCATACCGCGTTGTCCCTTACCAATGGGCGAAAACAGGTCGAGGATACGGGTCGACAGGTTGTCGGGGGCCGTGCTCAGTCTCAGCTTTTCGTTGGGGAACAAGGGTGTGAGGTATTCGAAGGCCACGCGGTCGCGGATCTCTTCGGTGGTTTTTCCGTTTACGGATTCCACTTTTAGCAGGGCAAAATATTTCTCGCCTTCCTTGGGGGGACGAATCGATCCTTTTACGGTATCGCCTGTTTTGAGACCAAACAATTTGATCTGCGACGGCGACACGTAAATGTCGTCGGGGCTGGCCAGGTAGTTATAGTCGGAAGAGCGGAGGAAGCCGTAGCCGTCCTGCATGATCTCCAGTACGCCTTCGTTGTTGATGGCGCCGTCGAATTCGCGGATGGCAACGCGATATTGGATGGGACGTTCTTCGCGCACTTCGGCACGGCCTGCGCGGATGAGGTCTTCCTGTGTGTTGATCTCCGGTTCGTTGTCGAGATTTTCGGGCTCGGATTCGGCGAACGTTTGAGGTGTACTGTCAAAATTTATATCGATGGAATCCAGGATCTCGTCGCTGGAAAAATCGGATTCTGTTTTGGGAGCCGGCGGCGCGGGAGTAGGGGCTACATTTTCGCGGCGACGGGGACGCATTTTGCGTTCGGGTTCTGCGGAAGCAGAGGCGGTGGCGGGGGAGGAGGAAGCAGCAGGTGCTACGGGAGGTTTTCTGGCGGGAGCTGCTTCGCCCGCGACGGCTTGCTGATCGAGGATTTTGTAGATGAGGTCTTGTTTGGAAAGCTTCTTTGCGTTCTTCACGCCCATCTCCTCTGCAATTTCTTTCAATTCTGAAAGAAGCCTGACATTCAGGTCGTCAATAGTGTACATGTTAATTTAAAAATGAGGTTGTTGAAAAAAAGTGTTTTTGTTGAATTGATTGTGTTGTGATCAGCCAAGCTGAAGTTAGGATCATGGAAACAACTAACTAGAGAACTAAGTTTTGGGTAAATAAAGTTCGGAATTTTTGTTCAGAAGGCTTGAGATGAAGCCGTATGATGATGCAAGTATAGGCGAAATTTGACTATTATCAAATTGTGAAAATATTTTATTCGCCCCAAAAAGCCGTCCGCTGTGCAAAAAAACTAATTTTGAATCCTTAAAAAAAACTAAAAATTCTCATGCTACAGGCAGTTGTCATCCGCGAACACACAGCGAAAATATTGGAAGGCCTCCGGAAACGAAATCTGAAGGACGCCGATGTCCTTATACAAGCTATCCTGGACAATGATCTGCTGCGCCGCGACACGCAAAGGATCTTGGATGACCTGAAAGCAAAGTCGAACCTGGATTCCAAAAAGATCGGCGAGCTGATGAAATCCGGCCAGGCCAACGAGGCCACGGCCCTGCGCGCTTCTGTCGCTGCCGATAAAGAAAAGATCAAGAATCTGGAAGCCGACCTGGACGTGTATGAGAAAAAGCAAACCGAAATTCTTTACAAGATCCCCAACGTGCCCCATGAAAAGGTACCCGCCGGTAAAAGCGCAGAGGATAACATCACCGTACACCAACACGGTACCCCTCCTACGCTCGGTGCTCAAGCCTTGCCGCATTGGGATCTCATCAAGAAATACGACATCATCGACTTTGATCTCGGCAACAAGATCAGTGGCGCGGGCTTCCCCGTCTACAAGGGAAAAGGCGCCAAGCTTCAGCGGGCCCTGATCAATTTCTTCCTCGACGAAGCGGAGAAACAAAACTACAAGGAAGTGCAGCCTCCCATCGTCGTGAACGAAGCGTCCGGTTATGGAACCGGCCAGTTGCCCGACAAGGAAGGTCAAATGTACTTTATCACCGAAGACGGTCTCTACCTCATCCCCACGGCAGAGGTGCCCATCACCAATCTCTATCGCGACGTGATCGTGGCAGAAGAAGAATTGCCCGTGAAGAACGTGGGCTATACGCCGTGCTTCCGTCGCGAGGCGGGCAGCTGGGGAGCACACGTGCGCGGGCTGAATCGCCTCCACCAATTCGACAAGGTAGAGATCGTGCAGATCGCGAAGGCCGAAGATTCTTATGGCATCCTGGACGAAATGTGTGCCCACGTGCAGGGCCTGTTAGAGAAGCTGGAACTCCCCTATCGCAAGTTGCTGCTTTGTGGCGGCGACATGGGATTCAGCTCTGCGTTGACCTATGACATGGAGGTGTACGCAGCAGGACAACAGCGTTGGCTGGAGGTTAGTTCCGTCAGCAATTTTGAAACCTACCAAGCCAATCGGTTGAAGCTTCGCTACAAAAGCAAAGAAGGCAAAACGCAACTGCTCCACACCTTGAACGGCAGCGCGCTGGCCTTGCCCCGCATTGTGGCGGCGTTGCTGGAAAACAATCAGACACCGGAAGGCATTCGCATTCCCAAGGTGCTGGTGCCCTATACCAAATTTGAATTCATCAACTAATTTCGTCAACGATCCCACGGGATAAGACGGATCATTCCTACCGCGCTTATGATCGAACGCAGTCAAAGTAGTATTCTCCAGGTGTCGGTGCATGTGGTGGGCAACCGTGGTGCGCAAGAGTTGCTGAGAATTTCCGAAGAACCGCTGGATGTGGAGGACGACGCTTTGCAAGACCTGCTCCTCACCTATTTTCTATCCAACTTTACGACGCCGGAATATTATGCCTTCACGTTTTCGAACGAGGATTTCTCGCTAAACCCGTTGTTTCAATTTGCCCGAAACATTTTTGAGGAGGCCGAATCGTTTCATGAAAACACGGTCAACATTGCGAAGCATTTATACGAGGCGACGCAGCATCCCAACATCAAGTCGGGCGATTTGTATGTGGCACGTTTGTCGGGAGTGGTGATCGACAACCAGTCGATGGACGCCATTGGTATCTTCAAATCAGAAAACAAAGAGACCTATTTAAAGCTGAAGGCCAATCCCGGCGACTTCAACCTCCACGCCGACGAGGGGGTAAACATTCGCAAGCTCGACAAAGGATGTCTCATCCTGAACCGAGGTGTGGAGGAAGGATATTCGATCCTGATCGTGGACAATGCCAACAAGTCGGACGCGCAATTTTGGAAAAGTGATTTTCTCCATGTGAAGCCCGTGTCGGATGCCTTTCACCATACGCATAATTTCATGAACCTTACCCGTCAGTACGTAGGGGATCAGTTGGATGAGGAGTTCAGTGTTTCGAAAGCCGACAAGATCGACTTGCTGAACCGGTCGATGGAGTTCTTCAAATCGAAGGAGCAGTTCAACCAAAGCGAGTTCGAGGTAGAGGTACTGGCAGATGCTTCGGTGATCGAGTCTTTTCGAAAATATGAGAAAACGTTTATGTCGGACGCCCAGATCGCCGACAACTTCGAGATCTCCGCGCAGGCGGTGAAGCGGCAGGCCCGCGTCTTTAAGAGTGTGCTCAAGCTCGACAAGAATTTTCATATCTATATTCACGGCAGCCGCGAGCTCATCGAAAAGGGCTACGACGAGGCGATGAACAAGCACTATTACAAGATTTATTTCGACGAGGAGAGCTAGTGGCTTTTTTTATCAGCAGGTCCTTTAGTAACTTTAATGACCTCTAAAAAAAAGACCTATGGAACGTCAGACCCTCGGCGAAAGAATTAAGCGCACCTCAAAAAAAGTTCTCCGCATTGTTATCGCGCTGGTTGTGATCACCCTCATTTCGCTTTTCAGTTTTTACTACTGGGGCGTGTATGAAGACGGCGTGATGGCCGGAAGAATATTGCGGGTCAGTATAAAGGGCGTGGCCTTCAAAACGTATGAAGGCAAGATCGACCTCCAAGCCTTTGGGGCTTTGAAGAACGCCAGTCCTATTGCAGAATCGTTCGATTTCTCGGTCGAGAAAAGCGACAAAGACCTCATCAAGGAATTGGAGACCGTTGCCCTCAGTGGCGAGCGTGTGAATCTTTACTTCATTAAGCGTTATGCGATCTTCCCCTGGCGAGGTGAAACCCGATATTTTGCCACGCGTATTGAACGGCTTGATAGTAAGTGACCCGCGGCTGTTGTCGCGCTGAAAAAGTCAGGAGGCCATTCCAGCATCCCACGAAGGTGGATTGAAACAACACGAAGGTCGAATACAGAACTAAATAAACGGACTGCTCTTTGTGTTGCAGGCGTTTTATGAAACAAAAAAAGGCTGCCCTCTTAGAAGGCAGCCTTTTGTATTTTTGATTGGCTTGCAGATCTTATGCTGTAGCAGCAGACGACTCTTCGAATTTCTGGGAGATTCTCAGTGTTACGGTCTTCTTGGCTTTGTAGCCGCAATAGCCGCACTGGAAATGTTTCAGCAGCTGGCCTTCTTCACCTACGGAAGGGGCCTTCAGGATCTCTTCGCGCACCACCTTGAAAGTTTGGTAGTTGCACTCAGGGCACTGCAGCGCGTGCAGGTGACCAGAATAGCGCTCGATCTTTACGTAGCCGGTTTCTTCATCTTTCCACACATCGTAGTCGACAGAGAAAACGTTTTCTTCGGCTTGCATACCTTCATCGAGGTAAGCATCTTCCTCTTCTTCGCCCAGGAGCTTCATAGCTTTGCCGGTCTTCGGAGAAACACGCGGTTTGTAGCGCAGTGCCTTCAACCGTTTTTCGATGAAGAAGGGGTAATAGAATTTGAGCATGTTTTGAATGATCAACGCCACGATCATACCCATAGCAAACGTTGTGAATCCGCGTACGAAGATCCAAAGGGGTGACAACTCGCCGATGTTGGCGTTAGCGTAGAAGCAGCATCCGATGATAAGGATAATAGCAGCTATCCAGAGCGTTCTGATCTCGCTTTTGTTGATGAAATCGTATTTCACCTTGGCGTCATTCATGGTCGCCAGACGGATCACGTGGTAGATTACGATCAAGATTGAGATTGCCCACGCGACATAAGCAATGTTTTTGGCCATTGCGTTCCATGCGTCAAAATTTCCTTGCATAAACTCGGATTGGTTATTAGTATTCTTAATAGCAAATATAATTTCCTCTTTTCTTTAAACCTAGCAAGTATCGGTAGTTAATGTCGCCAAAATGCCGTTTTCAATCTTTGAAATGTGAGATTTTGCCCAAAAAGTCCCTGATAATGGCGGCTGTCTGTTCGGGTCGCTCGAACATGCCCATGTGGGCTACGTCCTGAAGCAGGTGATTTTCAGGATGTTGACACAACTTGGACTGCGTCAAAATGGTCTGCACCGGGATCCCGCCGTCCTTTTCGCCGCTAATAAATAAAGTAGGGTTTTTGAAATTTTTTAACGTTTTGAGTTGTTCAGGGCGATCACGCATGGCGATGGTGTAACTTTTCACCGCATCGGCCGTGGCCTGCATCGACAGCTTCCTCACCTGCGGGATGGCGGGATGATCGGGCCGTGCAAAAAGCTGCGGAATAAAATTGGAGGTGAAGGGTTCGGCGCCGTGCTGGTTCACGAACTCCACCACCTTCGTGCGCGAAAATTTTTTCTCCTCCGAATCGGCATAGGCCGTAGAATGAAAGAGTCCCAACCCTGCAAAACGCACGGGATTTTTTTCGACCATCGCCAGCGCCACGTAGCCGCCCAGCGAATGGCCAATGACCACACTGTTGTGAATTTCTTTTTCCGCGCAAAAATTCAGGATTTCCACGGCCACGTCGGCTATTGAAAAGCCTGGTGGCAGTATGGGGCTCTTGCCCAATCCGGGAAGATCGGGTGTGATGACGCGGTAGGTGTCGGCCAGGCGGGGTGCGAAGTCGTTCCACACTTCCTGGTGCATCGGGAATCCATGCAGGAGTACCACTGGTCGTCCTTGTCCACGTTCCTGGAAAAAAATTCTGCCCATCAAATGTCGTGGTTGCTATGCGTGTTCCAACATGCCGATCACGGCTTTTTCGATGCCATCGGGATCGAAGCCACTCTCGTGGTGGAGCTCGAATTGTTCACCGTGTTCCACGATGCGATCGGGGATGCCGAGGCGTTTCACGTCCGCGTGATAGTTGTGGTCGGCCATGAATTCGAGCACGGCACTTCCAAATCCACCCTGTACGCAGCCGTCCTCCACGGTGAGCACTTTTTTGTAGGTCGAAAATATTTCGTGGAGCATGGCCTCGTCGAGTGGTTTCACAAAGCGCATGTCATAGTGTGCCACTTCGATGTGTTGGGCGGCCAGGCGTTCGCACACTTCGACGGCGTAGTTGCCGATGTGACCGATGGTGAGGATGGCCAATTCTTCGCCGTCGCGGATCTTGCGGCCGGTGCCGATCTTGATCTCCTCCATGGGCGTGCGCCAATGGGGCATGACGCCCTGGCCGCGAGGATAGCGTATGGAAAATGCTTTTTCGGTGCGCGGTAGCTGTGCCGTGAACATGAGGTTTCGGAGCTCGGCTTCGTTCATCGGTGCGGCCACGATCATGTTGGGCAGGCACCGGAAGTAGGCCAGGTCATAGGCGCCGTGGTGTGTTGGGCCGTCGGCTCCGGAAAATCCGGCGCGGTCCAGGAAGAAATTCACGGGAAGGTTCTGAATGCAGACGTCATGGATCACCTGATCATAGGCGCGCTGCATGAACGTGCTGTAGATGTTGCAAAACGGGATGAGGCCTTGCGTGGCCAGACCCGCCGAGAAGGTGACGGCGTGTTGTTCGGCAATGCCCACGTCGAAGGCGCGTTCGGGCATCTCCTTCATCATGATGTTGAGGGACGAGCCCGAAGGCATGGCGGGCGTGATGCCCATGATCTTGTCGTTGGCTTTGGCCAGTTCTACGATGGTGTGGCCAAAAACGTCCTGGTATTTAGGTGCCTGGGGGACGCTGTATATTTTTTTATGGATCTCTCCGGTGATCTTGTCGAATGTTCCGGGAGCATGCCAGGTTGTGGCGTTGCCTTTTTCTGCGGGGGCATAGCCCTTTCCTTTTGTGGTGATGCAATGCAGAATTTTCGGACCCTTGATATTTTTCAGGTCGTTGAGTACAGCCACGAGGTGATTCACATCGTGACCATCCACCGGACCAAAATATCTCAGGTTGAGGGATTCAAACAGGTTGCTTTGGCTGAGGAGCGTGCCTTTGATGCCGTTCTCCACTTTGGAGACGATCTCCTGCGCGCTTTTTCCAAACATGGAGAGTTTGCCGAGCAAGTTCCAGACTTCGTCCTTCAGTTTGTTGTAGGTACGGCTGGTGGTGATGTCCGTGAGATAATCCTTCAGGGCGCCCACGTTGGGGTCGATCGCCATGCAGTTGTCGTTGAGGATAATGAGCACGTTGGTGTCGGACACGCCGGCGTGGTTGAGGCCTTCGAAGGCCATGCCGCCGGTCATGGCGCCATCGCCGATCACGGCTACGTGTTGTTTATCTTCAATTTTGAGGTATTGCGACGCTGCGGCCATGCCCAGGGCTGCCGAAATGGAGGTTGACGAATGGCCTACGCCAAAGGTGTCGTATTCGCTTTCTTTTCTTTTGGGGAAGCCGGAAAGGCCATTGTAGAGCCGGTTGGTGTGGAATTGGTCGCGGCGGCCGGTCAGGATCTTGTGGCCGTAGGCCTGGTGGCCCACATCCCAGACCAATTGGTCGTAAGGGGTATTGAGTACGTAGTGGAGGGCCACCGTGAGCTCGACCACGCCCAGGCTGGCCCCAAAATGGCCGCCATACACGGAAACGTTGTCGATGATGAATTGGCGGAGGTCTTCGCAAAGTTGCACCAACTGCGCCTGATCCAATTTTTTGATGTCTTCCGGGCTATTTATACCGGCCAATAATTTTCCGGGGGTTATCAGCATAGTATTTGTTCAAAGGACCCTAACAGTGGTACAAGCTAAGTGTTCTATCGAGCTTTTCAACGCCAAACAGGCCACAAAGTTAGTTATTTCTACCCTATCCATTTTTATTGTCGGATTTAAATAAATTTGTGCCCATTCTTATGACAACACAGGAAAACTTTGAAGTAAAACTTCCCCTTTTTGAAGGTCCTTTTGACCTTTTGTTGTTCTTTATCGAGCGCGACGAGTTGGATATCTACGATATTCCCATCGCCAAGATCACAAACGATTTCCTGGACTATATCCGCCAAATGGAGGCCCTTAATATCGAGGTGGCCAGCGAATTTATTTTGGTAGCGGCTACGCTGATGCGGATCAAGTCAAAAATGTTGTTGCCCCGCCCGCAGTTGGATGAAGCCGGCAACGAGATCGACCCGCGCGAAGAACTGGTGAAGCACCTGTTGGAGTATAAGAAATACAAGTCGGTGATCGATACCTTCCACAAGATGGAAGAGACCGAGCTGATGAAAGAACGCCGCGGCAACCTGATGAAGGAATTGAAGGCGTTGGCCGAGAGCACCAACGTGGAGGCCGAGTTGCAGGATGTTACGGTTTTCAAACTGATGACCATCTTCGAAAAAGTGTTGAAGCGCTTTGATGCAGAGAAGAACAAGCCTGTTCACCAGGTGATCCAATATCCGTATACCGTTGAAGGGCAAAAGAAGTTTATCGTGGAGGAGCTTACCCGCCGTCAGCGTATGTCGTTCACGGAGTTGTTGGAGCAATATCCTACACGCATCGGTGTGATCTTTAATTTCCTGGCCATCCTGGAGATGTTGGCGTTGCAGATCCTTACCATTCAGATCGGTGAGGGCTTTGGCAATTTCTGGATCTCGAAGGGCGAGTCGTCGGAAGCGGTGCTTTAATTTTTCTTTTGCTGACATTCTTATCGCACGTAGCCAATCCGGCCCCGTGCATTTCCTGTCGTTTTTAAGTTACCGTATTTGCGGCCTGCTTTCACGGAGCAACAGGCATTCCATTCCCGGCCAGGGATAGAAGTGGAAAGCCCGAAGTGCGTGGGTGTGCGCGTGGACGGACTTGGAACGGATAGCCCGGCCCTGAGGCTTCCGAAGGGGGCCGCCAAAATTTGTTTTACTTCGAAAAGACTTAGCAGGGAAGTGTCAAATGCATTGAACCGCCCTCCTTCGCTAAAGCTTCGGCGGGCAAGCAAAGTCAACGCAAAGAAATAGAGAGGGCGCAAGTGCACAAAGTCGAAGCGCTTCTTGCCGCTTGCTTCATTTCAGCGTCCACTAGGCGTACAGATCGGTGCGATCTACTTTGGCCACTTCGATAAAAAACCTGGCGATTTTTTCGGTGACGGCTTTGAAATAGGTGGCTCCTTTTTCTGGTGTGGCCTTGCGGGGATCGCCCACACCGGTGTCTTTGGTCACTTGCAGCCATTTGCGTTCGGCCCATGCCCAACCTTCGCGCATCGCCGAGATGCGGAATTTTTTTGCTGCGCCGTCGCCGGCGGTGGAGAGGGGCGTCACCAATTCGGGCCGGAGGTGCATGATCATGCTGGTTTCCATTTCGCCGGCGTGGTCGTCTTTGTTTTCGAAGAATTCTTTTTGATCCAAGGCCTGGTACCAATTGCAGGAGCACAAGAACATGTCGGGAAAGACCAGTCCCAATTCGCGGATCATGGTCTTGAAGTCGTTGCCACCGTGACTGTTGAGGATGACCAGTTTGAAGATGCCCTGGCGATTCAGCACGGTGATGATATCGCGCAACACGGCGAACTGTGTGCTGGGGTTCATGTTGATGTCGAGCTTCACGTCGAACTGGCCCGTGTTCACGCCAAAGGGAATGGTGGGGAGCACGATCACGCGCGATCCGCTTTCCCAGGCAATGCGTGCTGCTTCTGCCGAGACCTGATCGGCTTCGATGATATCCGTGCCATAAGGCAAATGATAGTTGTGGGCCTCACACGCTCCCCAGGGCAGCACGGCTACTTCGAAACCTGTTTCGTTGATTGTTTTCCAATTGTTCTCGGCAAGGATATAGGGACGCATAGCATTTTTTTTTACGACAGCGAAGGTAAAGAAAAGCATGGTCTCACCCCATCCAAATCCTGACCGCAGGTGTAAAAAGCTCTGCTCCCAAAATGGTTTGAAGGGGCAAGTTGGCGGCGCGATCCGTTATGCCGGCAGGGCGATCCGGTAATGTTCGCCGCGCTTCACCGTGAGGCGATCTTCGCGCAGCCAGGGATTGTGGCGCTTCAACAATTTATAGTTAGTGCCCTGTGCCTTGGCAAAGGAGACGAGGTCTTTTATAGATTCCGTCACTTCAATATATTTCAATGGTTCTTCCTGGTACAAGTGAGACGGATCGATCTTGAAGCCGTAGCGCAGCGGATGTTCGGCAATTTCTTTGATGGCCAGGATCCGAAACACATAGCGGGAGGTTTCGTCGTTGAGGTACAGATCGTAGTACGATTTTTCCTGTTGATCTTCCAAAGCCCGTTCCATGCCCCCCATGCCGCGGTTGTAGGAAGCTGCCACCATGGTCCAGCTTCCAAACTTTTGATAGGCCTTCTTCAAATATTTGCATGCTGCCTCGGTGGCTTTCAAGGGATCATAGCGCTCATCCACTTCGTCGGTGATCTCGAGGTTCAGTTCCTTGCCGGAAGTTTTGAGGATCTGCCAATAGCCGACGGCATCGCGGGGCGACACCACGTTCAACAAATTGCTTTCGATGAGGGGGAGATATTTAAAGTCCTGCGGGATGCCATGCTTCTCCAGGATCTCTTGCATTTGCGGGAGCCAGCGGTTGGCGCGCTTGATGAGAAAAATGGTGTTGCTGTGCAGGTAGCAATTGATCTGCAATTCCTTATCGAGTCGCTCGTGGACATCGGGAATCGTGAGGGGCACGGTCTCGCCGGCAAAGGTCATTTCGGTGGGCACATCGAACGACACGGCGGGCAGACGCTGCTGATCCGATTCTTCGTACGGAATTTCGTACACGCCCTCGTCGGAGATGGCGTGCTCGGCGGTTCGGGTGGACACTTCGTTATAGGTGATGTATCCAAAAAGAATAATCAAACAACCGATTGACAGAAAGTTGGAGAGGTTCATTTTCATCGCTGCACGTTACGGGGGCCCAGAATTGGAGACCAAGATACTGATCAAACGCAATACCCCCCATACAATGTTCGACCGAAACCATCACGCACATGCCTTTCACCCTATTTTTCGACGAATCTCCGGGCTACTGATCCGAGAATGACCCCATGAAGTTGGATGTGATGCCGATCCGGATTCCATAGTCGAGGTATTTCCCGTCCTGAAATGCTGCTGCTGCCTCCAACCGGAAAATGCGTAAAATGCCATCGATGGAATAGCCCACTTCGGTGTAGTTCTTGGACGTGGGGGTGGCCAGGTAATTTACAAACACGTTTTCACGGATGCCGGCCAATCGCACCAGCGGAATATTGGTGACGAGAAATTTCCGGAATTGATAATGCAGGTTGCCCGCAAAATATTTGTCGGCCGTGCTGAAGCGATAGTAATCGAGCAACCGGAAGCTGCCCACCGGGTCGCTGGTGATGAACGGTGTTTGGTTTCCGAGGAAATGTTTGTAGTCCATGAAATACATCTTGTCGGTGCTCAGGAATGTGCCGGCGCGCAAGGCGATGTCGGTTGTGCCGCGTGCCCCGACTTTAAACCGGTGTTTGAATCCTAATTCGATTTGATCATAGCTCACATCGCTTCCCAGCACGTTATCGAATGCGCGCCGGTAGTCCAGCATGAAGGAGGGTGACGAGAAGGCTATCTCCGATTTGTGTCCGTTCCGGATGTTGTACTTTATCCAGGGGCGGGCCACAAGCCCTACGGAACCGATGAAGGCCTGGTGTTCCGGGAAGGACGTGTCGGCCAGTTCATCGTTCACGGGCTGGTTTGGGGTGTAGCCTTCGATTTTTTCGCGATCGACCCATTTATAATTGGTATTGTTGAAAAGTTCGCGCCGGTTCATCCACGACCAGGTGGTGTTCACGGTGAAGTATTCATTGAGGTGGCGGGTATAGTTCACGTCTACATATTCGCGCTCATAGATCTTCATGAGATTTTTTTCCAGCAGCAATGTGGTAAAATCGTTGATGATGGGCAGGATGGGCTCGTCGCGGTTGTATTGTTGGATGTAACGTCCGCCCTGTACGTCGAGCTTGTATTTTTTATTTCGAAGCCCAAACGTGAGGTTGCCGGAAGCCACTTTGCGCGAAAAAGCGTAGCGGAAGGCTGGCGTGATGGTGAGGCGCGTTTTGTTCGTATCCTGCAGCACGGTGCCATAGGAGACTTTGTAGACCAGGTTCCATCCCTCCACCGTATTGAAACCCGGCATGGGAAAATGAATTTTGAAATTCGAATGTTTGGAGACTTTATAGCTATCACCAATCAAAAGATCCCACGGTTGAAATCCCTTGTGTTTTGATTCCTTCAACGTGTCGCCCTCTGCTTTCTTGCGCTCCACCACGGCCATGCTGTCCATCTTGTGGTAGCCCTTCACTTCCTGTTCGGTCAAGGGTACAGGTCGCACCTCTGACCAATAGGTGGAGTCTTTTTTATAAGCCATGCTATCCACTTTAAACGTGACGTCCGACAGCACTTCGGGTTGTTTCTCTTGTTTGGCTTCGGCTTTCTCGTAGTCCTTAAGCATGCTGTTCAGTTCCTTGCGGGTGATCTCTTTGCCGGACGCCAGGCGTTCTTGCAGTTGTTTGGATTGTTCCTCCGCCTCCTTGGCTTTTTTGGCGCTCTTACTCAGCTTCTGGTTGGCAGCCTGGTTTGCGGCGGCTTTGCTTTTCTGCGCGGCCAGGGCTTTCTGCTGTACCTTCTTTGCCTCTTCTTTGTCTACTTTCTCGTCTACCACCTCCATCTTGTCGGTCTCCACGTACAGTTCGGGGTTCATTTTGATCTTGTAGTTGCTTACCGTAGCCAGGTAGTTGTATTCAAATTCAAAACCAAAGATCTTTCCCGAAACCATAAAGCGGTGTGATACGGGAAGCCATGCTTTATCCTCGATGGGCGCATACACGGCTTTGATGTTTACGTCGATGCCCAACTTTACCGTGTGGATGTCCATGCTGTGGATGCTCCACCAGTTTTCCACAATGTTCAGCGTGCCATCGATCACATTGTCGCCTTTGGAGCGGGGGATGACCTTGATGATGCTCACTTCATAGTCCCGGTCCTTAAAGGTGCCCAGGTATTCGAAGCGATAATAGGAAAAGGCTTTTGGCGAGAGCGGGCTGATCGTCTCGGCGATTTCCGGTTCGTAGAAGCTTCCAAAAATATATTGGTTTGGAGACGTGTTGTTGCTGTTGCCGTCGCTGCGGATGGAGATGACTTTCTCCTCGAATTTCTTTGGACGGGTATATTTTATATCGCTTACCGATTCGGTCACATATGCGTCGCCCTTCTTGATGCCTTCCTTCGCCAGGGCGCGCTTGGCCAGCCAGGGATAGTCCTTGAGCACGCCCGTGCCTTTGATGTATACGCGTGCTGAGTATGTATCGATCTCCTGTGTATGATACTTCGCTTTTGCGATGGCCTTGCGCATGATGGTGTAGGCCGGGTCTTCATCGCCACCCTTCACGACGACGGATTCCAGCAGGGTGGCCTGATCTTTCAAGGTGACGTTCACTTCAAGGAAGTCGTCGCGGACCTCGACTTGTTTCACCACCGACTCGTGGCTCAGGTATTGAAAGCTCACGTCGTATTTTCCGGGCGAGAGTGTGATCTCGTAGAGACCATTCACGTTGGTGGTCGTGCCGCTTCCGGTTTGTTTTACGAAAATAGTGGCGTAGGGCAGCGGATCGCCTTTGTCGTCCTTTACCTGGCCGCGGAGGCCTCCGAGTCCAAAGGCGTTGACGATGCAAAAAAGAAATAAACAGAAAAATAAAAGCGTTCCCCGGATGGAGAACCTGTAGGGTAACGTTGGAACACGCATAGCACCGGTTTCGTGATGTGATTAGTCTTGATAAAATCCCTTTACCCTGATCATCTCCTCCACCGCATCGGGAACAAGGTAACGCACAGATTGTTTTTTTCTGATGCAGTTCCGGATAAAAGTTGCCGAAATGTCGAGGGTTGGGGCGTCAATCATGGTAACGTTAGGATGCGTCCGGAGTTCTGAAAGTTGCGTGTGGGGTCGCGGATAAACGTATAAACCGTAATAATCCAGGATCTGCTGATAATTTTTCCACCGCGTGAAGCTCTCCAGGTTGTCTTCGCCCAGGATGATGCGGAATTCTTTGTCGGGGTGCTTCTCTTTCAGGTGTACCAGCGTGTGGATGGTGTAGCTGGGTTTTGGCAGGTGGAATTCCACATCGGACGCTTCCAGTTTGTAGTTGTCAAAAATGGCAGCGCGGACCATATCATAGCGATCGAATTCGTGGAGCAATCCCTTGGCGGGTTTGAGTGGGTTTTGGGGTGACACCACGAACCATACTTTCTTGAGATCGCTGGTTTCTGCCATCAGGTTGGCGATGATGAGGTGGCCCATATGGATAGGGTTGAAGGAGCCGAAGAAAAGTCCGATCTTCTGGGTGGCGCTCATATGGGTTGACCTTCCGGTTAAGGGAAAATTTTGGTATGGGAAGGATGTCTGTAAAATTAGTGCCTTTTGCAGGATGTGCAAACTAGCGGAAGTTGTCGTACAGCCGCTGGGCTTCGGCCAGGGAAGTGTCCAGGTGCTCGTTGACCAGCACGACATCGAATTGATCCTGGAAGGACATTTCGAAGTTGGCTTTGAACAACCGGCGCGAGAGGCTTTCTTCGGTTTCGGTGCCGCGGTCGTTCAACCGGGCTTTGAGCACTTCGATGGAGGGAACTTTCACAAAGATGGCGAGGGCTCTGTCGCCGAAATATTTTTTGAGATTCAATCCGCCTTTCACGTCCACGTCGAAGATCACGTCTTTGCCTGCGGCCCAGATGCGATCGATCTCGGATTTGAGGGTGCCATAGAAATTGCCGGCATAGACTTCTTCCCACTCGATGAATTCGTCGGCGTCGATCTTGTGTTTGAATTCTTCGGGCGTGAGAAAATAATAATCCTTGCCATGCGATTCGGTCCGTCCCCTTCTGTCGCGGGTGGATGCGGAGATGGAGAAGCCGAGGCTGGGGTTGCTTTCAAGAAGATGTTTGACGATTGTCGTTTTTCCGGAACCGGAGGGTGCTGAAAAAATGAGTGCTTTGCCTGCCATCCGGATTATGCTGCGCCGATTTTATTTTTGATTTGCTCTACCAGGTCGGAAGGGGCCTGGCCGCCACAGCATTTTGTTTTGAGCAATTCTTTGATCTTCATTTCGAGATGATAGTTTTTATAGCAAGGCAGGCATTCGTCGAGGTGATGCTTGAGAAATTGCTCTTTTTGTTCGTAGGTGGCTTCACCATCCAGGATGAGTTGTAACATCTCCAGACACTCGCGTTTGTTCGAACAGTCTTGCTTCATATGGCTCTGATCGGAATTACTCATGGTTCAGGTAGTTTTATAACCCATTTGTTTAGCGTACTCGCTTAATTTTTCTTTCAGTAAGTTTCTCGCCCGGTGTAACCGGCTTCTCACGGTTCCAATAGGGATGTCCAATATCTTGGCCATCTCATCATATTTAAAACCTTCCAGATCACAAAGTATGATCACGGTTCTGAAATCTACGTCAAGCGCGTTGAGGGCATTTGATATCTCATCGCCGATCATATCTTTCAGCGCCTCCACACGCAGATCGGGCGTTATTTGCCTGTCAACCTCTTCGGAGTTATAATACGTTTCAACCTCCTGGTAATCTACCTTCGAGGGCTCCTTGCTCTTCTTCCGGTAGTCATTAATGAAGCTGTTTTTTAAAATTCGAAACAGCCATGCCTTCGCGTTAGTTCCTTTCTGAAAAGATTCAATGAATCGATAGGCTTTCAGGTACGTGTCCTGCACCAGGTCTTTGGAGTCGTCCTGGTCCAGCGTGAGCCGATAGCCAAAGTTGTACATTGAGTGTATATGGGGCATGAACTCGTTGTTGAAGATGTTTTGTTTCTCCTCCTCTGAGTAATGCTGTTTCGGGGCCTCTTCTAGTTCCATGTGGGCCTAAAAATAGTAAAAAGATAGTGCTAAAAAATACGATTCTGCAATCCAGTGCCCGAAAACGAGACACTTTTCGGAAATCACCCCCCTTATCCCCTCCCCTTGTCCCCTCCCCGTTGCTTGACGTAAACGACCCCTTTGGGTGGATATAAACCATTGAGCATCCTGATCCACCGGGCATGTGCGCTGCTCCGTCGTGTGCGCAGCGGCTCACTGAAAAAGTCGAATGCCCGCAGTGCGTCGAGCTCTTTGTCGAGGGTTGATCTTCGCAGATAACTTTCCACAAAAAATTTTGTGATCACTTCGTTCCATCCCTCCTTGTTTCCCCAATAGTGCCCAATGAAGTCGGCGCCGGCGTGCAATGGGTAACTTTCGAAGAGTGCTACGGCAAGCGCAAACTGCTCGACCAACCGGCGCTCCACATCGGCGGCACACATGTCGTCGCAAATCGAAAGCGCGAGTTGGATCGCCTTCAAATTATTTGCGCCCGGCACCGCCACCACGCCAGCGTTCCACATGGCATGATCGCCGCGAATGGTCACGCCACCAAAGGCTTTGCCCACGATTTGAGCTGCCATGCGCCGTTCGGTTTTTGTTTTGAGTGTTGCCAGCGCGCCTTCGTTCTCGTGCATAAATGCTTCGGTGGTCAGACGCCTGGCCATTGTGGCCCCATCGCCAAATAAAAATGTATCGGTGTCGAGGTAAACCATGGGCTTCTCGCCCAGCTTCAAGGCGAGATGTTCCAGGGCTTTGATCTTGATGCGCCAGAAAAAATCATGGGGACCTCGCCATTCCTTCAAGGTGTCGGGTGTGATCGCGATCAGTTCGACGTGGTCGCGGACGTGTCCATAGAATTCGGGAGCGTCGGTGATGAGGGTTATGGAATGGATGTGCTCTTTTTGCGTGAGGAAACTCAGCATGGAGAACGCTGCCTGGTGGTGGATCTCGAGTCGGGGGCCAAATGTGATGTAGAGTAAATTCATCGCTCTCGGTTGCTCAGTTTATATCGGGCGCAGCGCTACGGCTCACTCCGTATCCCCACATGCCTTTTTTTATTTCATAAAAGGAAACAGAACGCTGTTTCAAATGTTCGATCCACGTCTTCGCTGTGTCGGGAGCTCCGGCACCTCCTTCGTCTCTCCAGAAAGAGATCATCGTTCCTTTTTTCGAACGACGGTCGACGAGGGCTTTATCTTTCCGGGCGTATTGCTTGTGCAGGGCGATGGTTTCTTCGGAAAAATCTGCCGGCCCTTCAATCCATAAAATGTATTCTTCCGTGGCCGCTGCCAGGAAATTATCATCCTCTGATTGCACAAAAGGAATCGCCAAACTTTCCTGATACGCCTTCACGACGTCGCGCTGTTCTTCCGTCAATTTTTGTGTGACCACTTCGTCTGGCAAAACCGCTTGCCCGTTGAGGCCTTGAAGAATTTTCTGAAGTTCTGCTGTTTCCCTGGTGGTGATGACGAGCGACAGTTTAAGCGAGCGGTTGCGCTCGAGCAGCTTGGCATATTTATAGAATGCTCCATTGGCGTTCGAGCCCGAGATGAGCAGACCTTCGTAGCCATCAAAAATTCCTCCATTCAAAACATAGCTCTTGAAGAATGCTGCGATGGTTTTATAAAAGATCTTGAAGGGCGTGACGGTTTTGCGAAAGGCATGTTCCTCGGCATACAGGTCGGCATACTGAAGTTGCATTTTGCGGATCAGCTGTGAAGCGTTTTGATAAGCCTCATGCAGCAGGTCTCCCTTTAGTGTTGCCGTTTTTGTGCCCGGCTGCATCACCACCGTTTCGTGGACTTTGCCGCCGGCCCAGTTGCCTTTGCGCCTGTCCCACAACCGGATCTTGCGATCGGGATACCAGCCGCTGGACTTTATCCATTTACCGGCATAACTATTGAGCCGGTTGAAATCGTAGGCGTCGGCTGTCCAGTTGGATTTTGCCTGGAGGATTGACTGCTCAAGTTCTGGTGACAAATATTCATCCGCGTCCAGCGCTAAAATATAATGATGGGCAGCTTGTGTGACGGAAAATTTCTTTTGTGCCGTAAACCCTGTGAAGGGATGTTCGACGAATGTGACGCCTTTCGCCAGGCATATTTCACGTGTGCGGTCTTTGGAGAACGAATCGACGACCACCACTTCATCGGCCACTTTGCGCACCGAGTCGATGCACCGGCCGATCCTTTTTTCTTCATTGAACGTGATGATGACCGCGCTGATGTTGACCATGGGTGTAGTAATGCCTGCAAAGGTCCGCGTTGACAGCAACTAAAACAAGCGTCATAAAAAAAGCCTGTTCAAAAAACTCGCGCTTTTTGAGACAGGCCCGGGTGTTGCAGGCAACGATAGGCTAAGGTAACGGTAAGGTTATTTGATCAACCTGGCGCCTTCTAATGCCGGCCAGAGCTTGCCGTTGATCCGAAGGCTTTCACCAGGTTGATAAATTCGATACGGTACCCTTCCGTGTCCTCGCCCTTGGCACCCTGTGCCATTTGTACCACTTGGTCGTATGTGAAATGATTGACATATTCCGACTCGCGCAGCAGCATGCCGAAGGAAGCCACCGAAGCCGACCAGCGGAAATTGTCGGTGGTCTTTGCCAGTGGCGTGTTGTCGTCCACCAGGGGGTGTACGATGAGCTTGCTCACGTCTTCGTCGGGTTTTTTATAGCGCAGTTTGATGGTCAGCAGTTCTTTGGAGGTGTTTGCCGACGGGTTTACTTGCGTGGTCTGATATTTCAGGTCGTCTATTTTATAGAACTCGCTCTCCACGCCCACCGGGATGATCTCATACAAAGCCGTCACCGTGTGGCCCGAGCCCAATTCGCCGGCGTCCTTTTTATCGTTGTTGAAGTCTTCGCTTTTCAGCATCCGGTTTTCATAGCCGATGAGGCGGTAGGCTTTCACTTTTGCGGGGTTGAACTCGAGTTGCAGCTTCACGTCTTTGGCGATGGTGAACAACGTGCCGCCGAATTCATTCACCAGCACTTTGCGTGCTTCGGTGATGTTGTCGATGTAGGCATAGTTGCCATTGCCTTTATCGGACAGGATCTCCATTTTGGAATCTTTGTAGTTGCCCATGCCAAAGCCTAGCACGGTGAGGAACACGCCATCTTTTCTTTTCTCTTCGATCAAGCGTTCCATGGACGCATTGCTGGATTCGCCGATGTTAAAGTCGCCGTCGGTGGCCAGGATCACCCGATTGTTGCCTCCGACTTTGAAATGTTCTTTGGCCGTGGCATAGGCCAATTGGATGCCCGCGCCGCCGGCCGTTGAGCCACCAGCCTGGAGGTTGTCAAGGGCTTCGATGATCTTGTTTTTGTTGGCACCCGATGTAGGTTCCAATACCAATCCTGCCGCGCCAGCATATACCACGATGGCCACGTGATCTTGTTCCCGCAGTTGCTCCACCAACATTTTGAAAGATGCCTTCAGCAGGGGGAGCTTGTTGGGTTCATCCATGGAGCCCGACACGTCGATAAGGAACACGAGGTTGGAGGGCGGCAGGTTGTCGGTGGGGATTTTCTTTCCTTGCAGGCCGACGTGTACCAGCTTGTGTTTGGCGTTCCAGGGTGCTGTAGAGATTTCGGTGATCACAGCAAAAGGGTCGTCGCCTTTTGGTTGCGCATAGTCATAGTTAAAATAGTTGATCATCTCTTCGATGCGCACGGCGTCTTTCGGAGGGCGCTGACCGTTGTTGATGAAGCGGCGCACGTTGCTGTAGGAAGCCGCATCCACGTCGATGGAAAATGTGGACAGGGGGTTCTTCAAGGCGCCGAGAAAAATATTTTCGTTTATGGCGTCGTATTCTTCGGTGTTCCACTGAGGTTGTTGCTCGTCATAGTAGGCCGATACAATGCCTTCAGCGGGAGCGCTTGCCATGTCCGCGCTTTTTAAAGTGGCTACGGAGCCTGTTAAACTTTTCTTTCTCTGAACGCCAGATCCAGTGACAACCACCTCCTGCAGCGCAGTAACGTCTTCTTCCAGTTTTATGTCGAGCGTATTGCTGCTGCCCAATGTCACTTCCTTGGATTTATATCCGATAAATGAAAACACCAGCTTTCCGCCTTTCTCGGGCACTGTAATGCTGTACTTTCCCTCTGCGTTGGTGGTCGTCCCGTTAGCGGACCCCTTCAAAATAACGGTGACGCCAGGGATGGGATTGCCATCGCTATTGGCTGTGACCTTGCCGGTGATGATGCGGGGTTGGGGTGGGGCCATAAAGCCGGCCGAGACCATGAACAGCGCGACGAGCATCCAGATTGACTTTTTCATAGCAAAATGATTTTGTTTGCTACTGAGATGATGCCGGTCTTCCGATTCCATAAAGCATCCAATTATTTTTTTACTATTTTTCAAAAATGCTTTCTCCCAAAGAATATAAGGCGTCGACCGACGCCGAGCTGATCCAACACTATAAGGTGTCGGGGGCGTTGGATATTTTGGGGGAATTGTACAACCGCTACATGTCGCTCACCTACGGGGTGTGTCTGAAGTACCTGAAAGACAGGGAGGAAAGCCGCGATGCGGTGATGCAGATCTTCGAAAAGCTGGTAAACAGTTTAAAGGAGCACGACGTTGCTCATTTTAAGAGCTGGCTCTATGTAACAGCCCGAAACCACTGCCTGATGCAGCTCAGGGCCCGAAAAGGCAAGAATTTCGAAGAAATTTCACCTTTTCTTATGGAAGACAGCCCCGCAGTGCATCTGGAGGATGAACCGGACCTGGAAGCCAACCTTTCGCAGCTGGAAAAGTGCATTGGCACACTGGCCGCTGAACAGAAACAGTGCGTGGAGTTGTTTTATCTCCAACAGAAGTGCTATAAAGACATTGGCGACCTGACCGGCTACGACGCAAACAAAGTGAAGAGTTATATTCAAAACGGAAAACGCAACCTGAAGCTCTGCATGGAGCAACATGGCTGACCTGAAAAACGATATCGACAAATACCTGAAGGGCGAGCTTAGCCCGGCAGAAATGCACGCGCTGGAAAAAAAGGCGCTGAACGATCCTTTTTTGGCCGATGCCCTAGAGGGTGCCGGTGAAATACAGCCTCCACAATTTGAGGCCGACCTACATGATTTACAGCAGGCTCTCCAACAACGCATCGGCAGAAAAGAAGAAAAGAAAGTCGTTTCGCTTTGGGTTTGGAGCGCGCGGATTGCTGCGGGGCTTGCTGTTGTCGCGGTTGCTTCCGTTATCATTTTTCAGCTCACCCAACGCAACAAAAGCGAGCAGCTGTCGATGGTCCAGGACAAGGACATGACACCCGCGCTCCCGAAAGAAGAACCGGCGCCCGTGCCTGAAGTAGAAAAACCCATACCCTCGCAGCCCTCGATCGTGGAGGAGAAACCGAATCCCATTGCATCTCGAGAAGATCGGAAAACTACATCCACGGCTTCGGAACCCGCATCCGAGGGTGTCAGCACAGTTGAACTTCCCGTCGTTGAGCTTGAAGACTCGGAACCCGTCGCGAAAAATGAGTTGTCGACGCAACCTACCGAAGCCGCTGAGGAAAAAGCAGAGCAATTTATCCTAAAGGACAAAGCCGATGGCTCACTGATACAATCCGACGCCAAAAAGAAACGTGTCGCTCAAAATGAACAAGCTGCTCCGGCGGCAATGGATGGGTACTTTAATTCTAGCAATGCCGATAATCATAGCGTTGACAAAAAATACAGCATCGATAAAAAAACTTTCCCCGATTCAACGACCTTCCTATTCAAACCGACTCCAGGCATTGTGGCCGGAGTGGGTGCCAGCAAACCAAAAGTGGTAACCGGGAGAGTGACCGGTGAAGATGGCGAAGGGTTGCCCGGCGTGAACGTGATGATCAAAGGCTCCAGCGTCGGCACCGTCACCAATGCTACCGGAGATTACCAGATCACGCTACAGGAAAACGACAAACTCGTATTCTCCTACATCGGCTACACCGGCCGGGAAGCCGACACCCAGAAAGACAAAGTAGATGTAGAAATGGACGTGGATGCCTCCCAACTCAGCGAAGTGGTGGTGGTGGGCTATGAACCCGCTTTCGACAAAGACGAGGAACGCGCCGAAGCCCTGGAGCTTGCCAGCCCGGAAGGTGGCCGGCGCGCCTACAAACAATACCTTGAAAAAAATCTGACCTACCCACAGCAGGCCATTGAGAACAAAGTGGAGGGGCGGGTAACTATCCAGTTCACCGTCGAATCCACCGGGTTGCTTTCGAATTTCTCCGTTTTAAAAGGAATCGGTTCGGGTTGTGACGAAGAAGTGATCCGCCTGGTGCGCCAAGGCCCCAAATGGTATCCCACCAAACGCAGCAACGAGGCCGTGCGCGACCGGGTGAAGGTGAGAATGAAATTTGTGTTACCCAAAAAATAAATCCTCCACCAACCCTCACGCATGTTCTCCAACCGAAAGATCATATTGCTCATCGTGTTACTGATCACGGTGGCGATCACGGCCTATGTGATCGTGGTGGTTATTCCCACCCGACTGGCGGAGAAAAGCTATGCCGGCGCAAAGCAAATCGGCCACGACATCGCCGCCGCCTTTCATGTGACACCCGAAATCACCGTGAACAACACCGTGGTGCTGCAACAACAAACGCCCATCCTCGAAGTGGCTACGCTCTCGCAAAAATTTCAACACCACTATGCCTGGACAAACACGATGCTGGGCAGCACCAAAAAGATCGACATCACGGGCACGTTCGAAGCCAAGGCCGGCTTCGATCTGAACAAGCGGTTCAGCATTACCATCGACGACACAAAAGCTATCGTCACTCTCCCCCACGCGCAACTGTTGTCGCTGGAGCCCATGCCCGACGTAAAGTTTCAAGATGAGCACGGCTTGTGGAATTGGGTGCATCAGGATGACCGTTCGCAAGCCATGAATGCCTTTACGCGCGATGCCCGCGCGTATGCAGAGCAAGGCACCTTTGTGAGTAAAGCGCAAGCCGAAATGGAAACGAAGCTTCGGGCCATTTTGAAAGGGCACGGCAAAGACGTGGAGATCCATTATGTGGAAAGCGCCCGGATCGAGAAATTATAAGCCAAAAAAAAGGACCGCACCTTCCGGCACAGCCCTTCCAATCTGGGTTGAATAAAAAATCTTATACTACTTTTTTGCGTATCAATTTCGCATACGTCCGGCTCACCGGGAAACTCTTGCCGTTTAGCATCTTCACCACCATGCCGCCATTGAAATGTTTTTCAATTTCTTTCAGGCTGTTGATGTTGATGATCGTGCTGCGGTGGACGCGGATGAACGTTTCGGGATTCAAGATCTCTTCCAGTTTACCAATACCGGAAGAACTCACAAACTGGTCGTTCTTTGTCGTGAGGATGGTGTAGTCGCCGGAAGCTTCCAGGTAGACGATTTCCTCCACGGGCAGATTGAGCAGCTTCTCCGATTTTTGCACGAAGATGTGCGAGTCGTAGCTGGTCTTGTTTTCGGTCTTCAGGTTGCGCAACAGTTCCCCTACGTTGTTCTGTTCCACCTTCATGCGGTTGATGGCCCGCTCCACGCCGAGCTTGAAGCGCTCCTGGTCCAGGGGTTTCAGAATATAGTCGACCGCATTTTTTTCAAAGGCTTTGATGGCATACTGGTCGTAGGCCGTGCAGAAAATGACATAGGGATCGTGCGTGATCTCGTCGAGTACGTCGAAGCCGGTCATGCCGGGCATTTGGACGTCGAGGAACACGAGGTCGGGTTTCAGTTTGTCGATGGTTTCCACAGCGTCCTTTCCCTTGCTGGCTTCGGCCAACACCTGGATGTTGGGCATCTGTTGCAAATATTCCTGGAGAAGATCACGTGCTAACTTTTCGTCGTCTACTATAACACAGGTTATGTTCATACTGCTTTGCTATTTAATTCGTCTATGGTTGATGATACTTGGTTTTGCTGTTCGGCATCTTCAAACGGAATGAAGAAGCTCACGGAATATCCCCACTCGTTCGACCGTATGCGGAGCCCGGAACCTGGTCCGAAGATACTCTTTAATCGCAGATCGGTGTTGTTCAGGCCCACTCCGCTGGAACTTCCGTCCATTACTTTCTTGGCGTTGGAGCCCAGCCCGTCATCTTTAACCTCAAAAAAGATCATATTGTTAAAGCGCTTCACGGTGAGAATGATGGTGCCGCCGTCGTCTTTGGGAGCGATGCCGTACTTTACGGAGTTCTCCACCAGCGGCTGGAGGATCATGGGCGGGATTTCCACCCCCAGACAGGTGAAATCCACCTGCTTCACAAACTTCATGCGGTCGCCAAAGCGGACCTGCTGAATGCGAATATAGTTGTCGATAAAATCCAATTCGTGGATGAGCTTCACCATCTGGTCGCCGTGCGAATCCAGGGCATAACGGAAGATGTCCGAAAGCTGGGTGATCACTTTGCGGGCCTGTTCCTTGCTGGAGCCGATGAGGGTGTTGATGGAATTGAGGGTGTTGAACAAAAAATGGGGGTTGATCTGCGACTTCAGCAGCGAGATCTGCATTTCTCGGTTCTTCAACGATAGCTCGCTCTTTTCGGCCTCCCGCTTCTGCAAGCCTTTGAAGTAACTGATCACATAATACACCCCTACGGTGATGATGTATTGGTCGTGAAAATGCAGTCCCTCCCAGCGCAACAACCCTTGCAAGTGTGCCAGCCACACGTCCCACCCGATATAGCCTTCCACATAATTTTCCAGATAATACGACAGCGACCCCATGATCAAAAAGTGCAGGGTCGCCCCAATGGCGTGGCCGGCCACCTGGACGTAAATACTAAACTGGAACAGCCAGTTGGAGTAAAAAAAGATACCGATGATGAGGAGGCAGAGGGCCTCAAAAAGGTAGAGCGCGTTCCAGAAAATGTAGGTGTGTGGTGTGTTCAGCTCCCATTCAATAAAGGTTCCAACACCATAATTTATGGCATACCAAAAACACAGCCACAGATAGGCTTTCTTCCAAATGCGCGGTATATCCTCTAAAAATTTCAAGGGGTACAAATTGTACATTAAAGTTACGGAATGAAACGTAAACCCGTTCAAAGAAAGATTAACGGGGGTAAATCTTCATTTTCGGGGAATATCCTACAGGGAGTTTGAAAGACGGGGGCAAATAGCCATCTTTCGTCTTTCAGGACTTTTCATGAGGGTACTACTCCTTTTCGCGGCAAGTCTCCTGTTTTTTGGCGCCAACGGGCAAAAATTGACCCTCTCCGCCCGGGTGCTCGACAACGAAACACAGGAGCCTCTAACCTATGCCTCCATTGGCATCAAGGGCAAACCTATCGGGACCATTTCCAACCTGAATGGGGAATTCGATTTTCATTTTCCAGCGGAATACCGCAACGAGCTGCTCATCATCAGCATGATCGGCTATGAGAATTTTGAGGCCCCGATCTGGTCGTTGCTGGAAAACGACACCAAGATGATCCTCATGTCGAAGTCCACTACCGTGCTCCCTGAAATCGTGGTGACCGACTCGCTCACCGGCGGCGAGATCCTGCAGGTCGCCTTGGCCCGTGTGGACCAAAATTTTCCCATGCAGCCCTTCATGCTGGATGGCTTCTACCGCGACGTGAAAAAAGTGGGCGGCACCTACATCAGCCTCCTGGAAGCGGCCGTAAAAATATTCGATGAGAACTATGCAGAGCCCCGCAACAAATCCAAACTGCGCGAGCGCGTGAAGCTGGTGGAAGTGCGCAAGAGCCTGGGCTACGACAATAAGTTTACCACCTATTTCGGACAGCGCAACTTGCTGGAAGACCTGTTGCTGCACAACAACATCCGGTACCGCCAGATCGACGTCGACGATGAATTTCTGAGCAGCATTGTGCGGGAAAAAGATTCGTTCTATAATGATCAGGAAATTTATGTGGTGTCGAACACCAAGGATTTTTTCCTGCAGGTGTATATCAATAAGGCCGACTATTCCATCCTTCACCTGGAGTTTGAGATCAGCGGCGATAGCCAGGAGAAACGGAAGAACCTGGTGAGCAAGTTTGTCTCCTTTAAGAAGTCCATCGATTTTAAGCGGTATGACGGGAAGATGTATCTCAACTACATCACGGTGACCTCGAAGGAGCGTTGGTATGAAGCCTCTACCGATCAATTCAAATTTGAGACAGAGCTGGTGCAGCATTTGCTGATCAACCACGTGCTGCCCAATCCGTTGTCACGGATCGGGACAACGGAGAAGATGCGGAATTATGGGCTGCAGTATCAGGACTATCCGTACAATAAAAAGTTTTGGGACGAGTATAACGTGATCAAAGAGACGCCAATCGACCGGAAGGTGTTAGACGATTTGGAGAAGATCGCGCCGTTGGAGAAACAGTTTGAGAATAATTGACGAGGCTTGCGTTCAAGATGCACGCTTTTCTACACCGAACTTCTTCATTGCCTCGGGACTGACAGGCGTGAAGAAATTTATCAAATTACCATCGGGGTCGCGGAATAGTAGCGACCTGTTTCCCCAGGGCATCGTCATCGGCTTTTGCACAACCTCACTTGTTAGGTCTTTAATCCTCTCGTAGTCTTCATCTACGTTTTCAACGAGGAACTCTATGATCACGCTCTTATTACCAGCTGCCTGAGCAACCCCTTGGCCGAACAGGCTTAGCGTTCGCGTACTCCCTATCGCAATGGTGAAAGAATTTGAAGCTATCTCTGCAAAGTCCTCTGTCGACCACCTGGCCGATAATTTCATGGCGTCTTCAAAAAATTGGACTAACCGTTTGATGTCCGCGGTAATAATTCTGATGGATGTAAAATTCATGGTGTGGTTTTGCATTGTCATGATCGTTTAAATTGATAACTGACAGGAACAATTTTTTAGCTGTTTCTGCCTTCCTTGAAACAAAACAAAGTACGATCACTGTCAACCCTATGTCAGGAGAAAACGAAAACCTGATTATTTTATGACCATATATCCAACCAACCCTACGATTTTTTTCACGCGATGCCACCGATTTCTGCTTTTCTTCTGATCAGATAATCTACTCCTATCTCAGGTCTTTGAGGTTGGCGGGTGTAGTCGCTGGGAGAGCTGTGGTGGTGTTCTTTGAAGCAGCGGGCGAAGTAGGACAGGCTGGTGAAGCCCACGCGGTAGGCAACTTCACTGACGTTGCCTACTTTTTTGTGAAGCATTTCGGCGGCGCGCTGCAGGCGGAGACGGCGCATGAAGTCGTTGGCGGAGTAGCCGGTGACGGCAATGAGGCGGCGGTAGAGTTGCGCGCGGCTCAGGCCCATTTCGCGGGCGAAGGCGGCGATGTTGAAGCTGCTGTTCTCCATATTTTTTTCGGCGACAGCCATCACCTGTTGCAGGAAGCGCTCATCTTCCGAGGGCATGTTGGCTACGGCGGTCGTTTGCGTGGCGGTCTTGCTATATTTTTGCTGGAGCATTTTGCGCGATTGAATGAGGTTTTGAATCCGCATCTGCAGCTCCAGGAAATGGAACGGGCGGACTACAAAATCGTCGGCCCCCAGGTAGAGACCTTTCATCTTGCTATAATGGTCCGTTTGCTCCGACAGGAGAATGACGGGAATATGACAGGTGCTGTTTTGTTGTTTGAGTTGTGAACAGAGCGGCATGCCTTCTTCGGTGAGCATCATCAGCTCGGTGAGGATGAGGTCGGGCATAACCCGCTGCGCGAGCGCGAGGCCGTGTTCGCTCGTGTTAGCCAAATGCACGTTGTAGTTGTTTTGGAAAACGGTGGCCAGCGAAGCGGCGAAGCGCTCATCGGCATCGATGATGAGCAGGGTGCAGCGGTTATTGGAACGCGGCTCGGCGGATAGCGACAGGAAGATCTCCGGTTCGCTGAAGGTGGGAAAAATATAAGGTTTCATAAGGGTGTTTGTTCGTGCTTGATGAAGACCCGCGGTCGGCGATCCCAAACATTTTCCCACACGCACCTCCCCCGCTCTCCTCCTCATTCCCTCTTATCCCTGCCTTCATGTTTAAAGATGTAAGCCTGCTTGGTGCAGGTGGCGGCCGCTCCAACAGGCCGCGAGAAACTTCGATTCGAAAGTAATGGGTGGGCCGCGCCGCGCCGTGGCATATTCTCCTATCCCCGAAATAATCTTAATGGAAACTAACCCGCAGATCGCCCGACAGGGGATGGAAAGGCGCGGAGATTTGCATTTTTTGCAAATGGCCGCAAACTTTAGTAGTATTATTTGCAAATGATCCTCACAGACAACATCCAATCGGCCTTTTTAGACCAGGTGAAGAAACGCCTACCCCCTAATCTTTCCATGGCCGACGAACTTTCAGAGATCCTGAACATCAGCCGCGACAGCGCCTACCGCCGGATCCGGGGCGAAACCATCCTTTCGCTGGACGAGGTGAAGACGCTTTGCAACCGTTTCGGAGTGTCGGTGGATGCCCTGCTGTCACCTTCTAATGAGATGGTGTCGTTTCACTATCGGGTGGTGGATTCGCAGCACTTCACGTTTGACAAGTGGCTGAAGTCCGTTTTGAATAACCTGGAAATGCTGGTGCCGTTTGCCGATAAGCAGCTGATCTATTTTGCGAAAGACATCCCGGTGTTCTACTATTTCAATTCGCCACTGATGGGGCCGTTCAAAATGTTTTTTTGGATGAACTCGGTGTTGAAAGAAGAAGGATACCAGAATGTGCCCTTCTCGCCCGACCTGATCCCGAAGGAATTAATTACGCTAGGGGAAAAGATCTGGAAGCGTTATTCGGAAACACCGCGTATTGAAATATGGAGTGAGGAAACCTTAAACGTGACGTTGCGACAGATCGAGTTCTATCATGAGTGTGGGTTCTTTGCCGATCCAAAATATGGCGTGCAGCTTTGCAATGAATATATCGCGCTGGTGCAGGAAATTCGTTCGTGGGCGAGTGTGGGATTTAAGGCGAGTGTCGAGAATAAATTTCACCTCTATAAAAACGATTTGCTGATTGCGGACAATACGATCTTGTTTCGCATGGGGGATAAGCGGGTGACGTTTATTCCTTATAATACTATGAATATTCTTACTACAACACAGGAACCGTTTTGTCAGCAGACGGAAGATTATCTAATTAATCTGATTAATAAGTCGGTGCTGATCAGCACGACAGGAGAAAAGGAACGCGCAAAGTTTTTTAATCAGATGGAGCAGAAGATCGTGCAATTGAGGAATCGTATCGGCTGACGCTTTCATTTAATTGACGACACATTGATCGCCGGAATATAGAAATCCAGGCGTTCCTAAAAATGCATCAGCCCAACTGGACCACATGGTGGGTTCCGTTGGGCTGATTATTTTTTTTGAAGCAGCACCAATGAAGGTGTGTCAATTCAGTGGGGCGTGGGGCCGCTGATTACTTCAGCGTGGCAAGCGCATCCTTCATGCGCTTCAGTGCTTCCTTGAGGTCCTTTTCGGAGGCGGCGTAGGACAGGCGGACACAGTTGTCGTCGCCAAAGGCGCCGCCGGGAACGAGGGCTACGTGGCCTTTCTCGAGCATCCACATGCAGAAGTCATCACCATTTTTGATGGTGGTGGTGCCGTCGGATTTGCCGAAGTAGGCGCTCACGTCGGGGAAGAAGTAGAAGGCTCCTTCGGGGAAGTTGGTTTTCACGCCGGGGAGTTCTTTCAATAATTTATAGACGAGCTCGCGACGGTTGCGATATTCGGCCACCATCTTGTTGGTGGGCTCGATGTCGCCGGTGATGGCCGCGAGGGCGGCGCGCTGGGCGATGGAGCAGTTGGCGGACGTTACCTGGCCCTGCACTTTGTTGCAGCCGTCGGCGATCCATTTGGGGGCGGCGATGTAGCCTACTCTCCAGCCGGTCATGGCATAGCCTTTGGCAAAGCCGTTGACGGTGATGGTGCGGTCGAACATGCCGGGGAACGAAGCAATGCTCACCTGCTCGCCGGTGAAGTTGATGTGCTCATAGATCTCGTCGGCAATGATGATGATGTCTTTGTGTTTGAGCACCACGTTGGCGATGTCCTGAAGCTCTTTGCGCGAGAACACGGAACCCGTGGGGTTGCAAGGCGACGAGAAGATGATGAGTTTGGTCTTGGGCGTGATGGCGGCATCCAGTTGGGCGGCCGTTACCTTGAAGTCATTTTCGAGTTTGCCGTTCACGATAACGGGTGTGCCTTCCGACAACCGCACAAGGGCGTCGTAGCTTACCCAATAGGGTGAGAACACCACGCATTCGTCGCCCGGATTGAGCAGCGCCAGCATGGCGTTGGCGATGGATTGCTTGGCGCCGTTGGAAACGACGATGTTTTCGGCTTTATAGGGTACGTTGTTTTCTTTCTGATACTTGGCCGCAATGGCTTCGCGCAAATCCTGGTAGCCGGGCACGGGAGGGTAGGCGAAATACTTTCCTTCGTCGATCGCTTTCTTCGCGGCCTCGCAAATGTGTTGAGGCGTCTTGAAATCGGGCTCGCCCAGGCTGAGGCCGATCACGTCGATACCTTTGTTTTTGAATTCACGAGTCTTTGCCGCCATGGCCAGCGTGGCTGACTCCTGGATGGCTTCGATGCGGTTGGAAAGTTTTGTTGTCATAGTTGTTCAAATGAAAGCGGGCAAAGAAAATAATTAAAATCGGAAGTTGGAAAATATCCGCCGGTGTTAACGGAGAAATTTTCGAAGAGGTTTCTGCTAACGAAAGGTAGTTAATGTGGTGAAGAAAAAAATTCCGCGCGGCTTTTTAGCCGAAGAGCGTGCGGCCGATGATGCTCCGCCCCAGCGTGATCTCGTCGGCATACTCGAGGTCGCCTCCCACGGGCACACCGCGGGCAATGACACTGATCTTGAGAGAAAGGTCCTTAATGCGGCGGTTGATGTAGAATGCGGTGGTGTCGCCTTCCATGGTGGGACTGAGGGCAAGGATCACTTCCTTGATCTCGATCTGGCCCTGAAGCCGCTGCACGAGACTTTCGATGTTGAGGTCGGCCGGGCCGACACCGTTCATGGGCGAGATAACACCGCCGAGTACGTGGTAGGTGCCGTTGTATTGGGCTGTATTTTCAATGGCCATCACATCCTTGGAATCCTCCACCACACACAGCAGGGCGCGGTCGCGGCGGTGGCTTTGGCAGATGGAGCAGACGTCGTGGTCGGAAATGTTGTGGCAGGTAGCGCAGAACTTGATCTGGGTGCGCAGCGTGGTGAGGGCCTCAGCGAGGGCCAGGGTGTTTTCTTCCTTGTCCTTTATGAGGTGAAGCACCAGCCGCAGGGCTGTCTTTTTGCCGATGCCCGGAAGTTTTGCGATCTGGTTGACGGCGTTCTCAATGAGTTTTGAAGGATATTCCACCCGGGTTGTTTGCGTTTACAAAAGATTACAAGATCCTGGCGTCGATGCCGGCTTCACAAATGGCCTCGCGCATGGGCTTGAGAAAATCGAAAGTGCCCATCTTGACGGCACACTTGCCCTTGTGGTGGATGAGCAACGTGCATTGCTCGGCCTGTTCGGGTGTGTGCTCGCATACGCGAATCAGCGTGGCGATAACGTGTTCGAATGTGTTTACGTCGTCGTTGAAGACCACGAGGTCCATCTGGTCGATGGTTTCGGTGGCTTCCATTACCTCTACAAGTACTTCTTCCTGGTAAGCGGGCTTCATGGCTTTCTGGAAATTTTCAAGGATACAAAGGTAGCTATTTTTCGGGTTTTTGGCCAGGGTGGGATGGGGGCGTGGATATACGGATTTTTCGGGGTGGGGAACGGCTGGAACGGTGGGAATGCTGAATGGGATTTGTTGGTGGGACACCAACAAATGGGTTTAACCGAGGCTTGGAATGGTGGGGATGAGGGAATGAGCGGACTTGGGAATGGGATAGCTTTTTAAAATGTGGCGTTGTTTGTTGTGCGTGTTGCTGAAAGATCGGGCCGCCAGGCTCACCTCCGGGAGAAGGGGATTTGGATTTTAGGGGATTTACTGATTGCTTGGCATCCGAAAAAAACGCTTTACAGTATGACTCCTGGGCTGGTGGTAACGATCATGATCGTGTATTTCGGGGTGCTTATTTTGATCTCCGTGATCACCTCGCGGGGGGCGGACACGACTACTTTTTTTACGGCCAACCGGCAGTCGCCCTGGTACCTGGTGGCGTTTGGGATGATCGGGTCGTCGCTGTCGGGGGTGACTTTCATTTCGGTACCCGGGAATGTGGGCAAGATCGGGTTTGGATATTTTCAGGTGGTGTTGGGATACCTGGTGGGCTATTGGGTGATCATCGGGGTTTTGATGCCCTTGTATTACCGGTTGAACCTGATCTCCATCTATACCTATCTGGAGCAGCGATTTAGTTTTTGGTCCTATAAAACAGGTGCTTTCTTTTTCCTGATCTCGCGCACCATAGGTTCGTCGTTACGCTTGTACCTGGCCGCGACCGTGCTGCAATTATTTTTGTTCGATGCGTGGCACGTTCCCTTTGTGGTGACGGTGGCGACGACCATCGTACTCATTTGGGTCTACACGTTCAAAGGCGGCGTGAAGACCATCGTGTGGACCGATTCGTTTCAAACTATTTTTCTGATCACGGCCGTGTGCATCGCCGTGTGGCAGATCACACAACGCATGGGGTGGTCGCTGCCGGAAATGGTGACGACGTTGAAAAACGGACCCTACACACGCGTGTTTTATTTTGACGATGTTAATTCGACGATGTTTTTCTGGAAACAGTTTCTTGGCGGAGCGTTCATTGCCATTACCATGACGGGAATGGACCAGGAGATCATGCAAAAAAATCTGACGTGCAAGAACCTGGGTGAGGCACAGAAAAATATGTTCTGGTTTAGCCTGACGCTGGTCGTCGTGAATGTTTTGTTTCTGGCCTTGGGTGCGCTGCTCTATTTGTACAGCTCAGCAAACCACCTGGCTGTTCCGGCTGCCACCGATGAGTTGTTTCCTTCCCTGGCGATGCATGAGCTGGGATTGGCGGTAGGAGTTTTCTTTTTGTTGGGGATAACGGCATCGTCATACGCCAGCGCGGATTCGGCGTTGACGGGGTTGACGACTTCTTTTTGTATCGATTTTTTGGATTTCAAACACAAGGATGAGAAGACAAAGAAGCGGCAGAAGTTTTTGGTTCACTTGGGATTTTCTTTGTTGTTCTTGTTGATCATCGTCGTGTTTAAAGAAATCAACAAGCGCTCGGTGATCGATGCGGTGTTGAATGTGGCCGGGTATACGTATGGGCCGTTGCTGGGGCTTTTTACCTTTGGGATTTTTACGAAGCGGGTGGTGCGCGATCGGTTGGTGCCGGTGGTTTGCGTGTTGTCGCCAATGTTGTCGTATGTGGTGAGTTCGAATTCGGAGGTTTGGTTTGGGGGGTATAAGTTTGGGCTGGAGATATTGGTGTTGAATGGGTTGATCACGTTTGGGGGGCTTTGGATTGTTTCGCGTGAGGGAGAGAAGGCTTTATAGAATGTGTGAGTCGTGATGGGGGAAGCCCTACGGGCTTAAAGGCAAACCTCAACGCGCAACCGAAATCAACCACAACAAAATTGTCCCTTTACTTGAGCGATGGTGAAATGTCTTTACGCCCAGCCGTGTTCTTGATGATGGGATGGGCTGAAAAAGGAAAAGGCCGATCCTCTGTTGAGAAGACGGCCCGATCCCGATTAAAAAACCAACCCCACTATCTTGTTAAACTTTGCTGGCCTAGACAGGGCCGGCGGAAGTTTAGTGTTTTATGTACTGATACTCGCGTCGCGCGCCACCTTTGGTGATGCGGATGGTGTATGTGTCGGTGGTTGCGCTACCGAAGTCGATGATCATTTTACGACGCTCGAGGTTCTGCGTGGTGAGCAGGTTGCCGTTGGAAGCGTAGATCTCTACGGTGGCGCCCACAAATTTTTTCTGCGCCTTGAATACAAAGAATGTCCTATGCTTGGTGCTGCCGACCGTGATGGTCTCGTCGGCATGTTTGCCAGACGCGAAGGCCGTGGCAGCGGTGAACACGAAGGCCACCACTAAAATCCTGTGGAGAAGCTTCATAGGGGTCGTTCTTTGGCGGAGACAAGCCAAACCCTATGCCACGGGCGGAAAGGCCCAAATTGGGCTGGATTGGGGTGGTCGTTTATAAAAAAGTCCTGATACGGGACAAAATTTTCTTGATTTGGTAAACGGCCTTACAAGGCAAGCTCTTTGGAGGGGTCCCAAAAAACGGTTTTGAAGTCTTTGACCTTATCGTTAACCACCTTGATTCCTTCCTTTTCCAACCTTTTTTGCATGCTGTTGGGGTCTTTGAAGTGATGTTTGCCTGACAACAGGCCTGCGCTGTTGACCACGCGGTGGGCTGGCACATCGCGTGGACAGCCATGCATGGCCCATCCCACCATCCGTGCACTCGATTTCGCCCCCAAATAGTGGCCTATGGCGCCATAGCTGGTGACGCGACCTTTGGGGATCAGGCGGGCCACTTCATACACATCTGCGAAAAAGTCGTTGGTTGTACCTTTCTTTTTGACCGTTGGCATATCATAGAATTTTGATCTTGCTAAATTTACCCCTCTAAAATCTTAAACATCTTAAACATCTATTGTGAAGCGGTTCCATTTCATTGCTCTCCTACTCATCACCACCCTCTCCGTAAATGCTCAAGTTCAACTGGTCTTCCCCGACTCTGTGGGGTGGAATGTGTTGAACGAAAATGAAGAATTAAACTTCCAGGTCAAAACTCACCCGGACGTAAAAAAACATTTTTCGATCGAAGGTGTAGATGGCCTGGGCATCAACTTTGACTCGCTTGGAAATTTTAGCTGGAAGCCATCATTCGACCTGGTGGACCGCGTGTCGAAGACGAAAGATTTTTCCGTCATCTTCCAGGCGGCCTTTGCCGATGGCAAGCGTGAACGCAAAACGATAACCTTCACCGTGAAGCACGTGAACCGGCCGCCAGTAGTGGAAGAGTTGCCTGTTTTCTATGTGCGACAATCGAAAGAAAATACCTACCAGATCAGCAGCGACTTTGTTTACGACCAGGATGGCGACCCCATCTCCTTCCGCTCGTCGCAAACCCAGCTGCCCGAAGGCGCCACGCTCTCGTCGCAAGGACAGTTTACGTGGACACCATCGCGTTTGCAATTTGCCAACTTGAAAACCAACCCGCTCACCATCGAATTCATTGTACAGGATCAGCCCGACAAAGCGGAAAAGAAGGGCCAGCTTCACCTGGCACAAACCCAATTGGACCTGCCCTCCGAAATTCAAATTCTTCCGATCGATACACTCTTCACGATAAAAGAAGACGAGACGCTGAACCTGCGGATTTCCGTGAGCGACCCCAACGGCGACGACAATGTGCGCAGCGTGGGATTCATTGCCTCGGACAAACGCATCCCCACTGCGGCCTTCAAAGAAAACACACAACTGCTCTACGAGTTTACGTGGACACCCGGCTATGATTTTGTGGACGACGCACAGACAGCACTCACCCCCGAGCTCACTTTCTTTGCGCTTGACAAATCGAACAACCGCACCCAAAAGAAGGTCCGCATAAAGGTGCTGGACGCGGAGAACATGATCAAGAAAGATGCGCTCCTGTTTTCCAAATACCGCAGCAACCTGATCGACTGCATGGTACTGCTCCAACAACTAGACCGCAACCAAAAGCAACTGAACCAGGACTATAAGAAGGCCAAAAAGGGCAAGAAAAACCGCAGCATCGTGAACGCCAGCCTGGGTGCGGTGACCGGCTTCACGCCGATCATTGTGGATGATCCCACCAGCGCCAAGGCCGTGAGCGGAGTCGGTGGTACGACCGTGCTGACGCTGGGCACACTGGAGGCTACCGAAGTGATTGGCCGCAGCAAGGAAAATATCATGGACAAGATCAAGATCAACATCGACCTGCGCAACAAGGTCCAGTCGAGTGGCGATGATTTTGCCCGCAAATACGCCCTGAAAAACAGCCGGCGCAGTCCCGAATTTGACAAAGACATCGACAAGCTCCGCGCAAACCTGAACGACCAGCGCATCGTGCTGTTGGAACTGGACGCCTACAACAAAAACCTGGGCCACATCGACGACAAAGACATCAAGAAGGTGTTTTTGGACTATGGCGACGAGACGAAATAGGAGAAAGTTGTGGGGCGGGGTTTGCCAGAAAGCCAGAAACGGCTAGATTTGCACTCCCAAAATGCACCGCAACACACAGAGGAGTGGCAGAGCGGTCGAATGCGGCGGTCTTGAAAACCGTTGAACCGCAAGGTTCCGGGGGTTCGAATCCCTCCTCCTCTGCATACAGCTTCAAAACAGCCCCGAGAAACTCGGGGCTTTTTGTTTTTCGTAGGGCTGAGCCAAAACTGCAGTATTGAGCGAAGACATACGGAAAACAAAAACGAGCGAAGTGTTTTGGAGTTGTTTGACACGCCACCCCAAGGGATCACTGAAAGTAATCCCTCCTCCTCTGCTTGAAATCAATCATCCGAAATCAAAAGCCCCGATTCCCTATGAATCGGGGCTTTTTTGTTTTCATGGCATGTCAAAATATTCAACAGCGCTCATTCTCTAGGTGCCAGAAAAGGTGCCAGTAGATATTGAAAATCTACTGGCACCGAATCGTCGAAATCAGGCTGAAAAGAAAAAATTAAAGGACGCCCTCTCGAACGTCCATTCTGATGTGAAGCAAAAGTCCTTGCCTAGTTCGGGATAATGTTGACTATTTCAAAGACGTCAAGGGCAACTGCAACTAGTACTGTTACGCCAATAGCCGTTAATAATTTTGGAATCACTTCAAGCTGGATCTTAGGATAGGTCACGATATCACCCGGATCGCTAGGGTTGTAGATAATAGACAATTTCCTTCCTACTGACATTGGTGGATTAAATCCAATGCTTAATTGCTTGGTGATGAGTTCATTCTTATCAGTCATAAAATGAATAACCGGATAATATGTCCCTGATTCATCATCATTGATATCGTGAGCATTTTGGATTAGCGTAATTTCATTAGGACAATAAACACTTTTCACTATTTGTCGCTTCCGCCAACTTGCCTCTAGCTAAAATCCGTCTACCCGCCCTCCAAAGTATTACCCCAATGGTTATGCACACTAAAGAAAAAAATACAATCTGCCGCGTTATCATTCCCTATATTATTCATCAATTAACACGTGCTGCGAGTAAGCATTAATTGATTGGGTTACTTTTAAATTCTACGTTTTCTTCCTTCAAGTATTTTTTACGGTTGTAATCAAACAAGTCTACGTTCTCACATTCCATGCTATAAAGAACGTCATTGAAAATCTCCAAGTCAATTGCGGTGCTTTTACCTATGGCATTCTTGTACGTTAGGTCATACAAATAATCCTTTACAACAAAAATATAGGAAGTTGCTTCGTACTTCGATTTTCTTTCAGTTGCAACCTTTGCCCTGAATACCTCAATCCCTTCAAAGCAAAATTTCTTAAACTCTTTTGATCGCAAAGTTTCTTCGGTATTGCTTTTCCAGGATTCGTTGTACTGATATATATAGTCATAGACTGAAGACTTTAACTCCTTAAGGTTATATCTCAATAAAATTAAGTAGGTGTTCTCGTCATTGTCATCAACGTCAGCTTGAAACAATACGGGTGGCTCTACCTTATTGATCTGCTTAAGATGTTCTGGTATATTGAACTTTACACCTTGTTCATTGACGACACGCCATGTTGTGCTAATGGAATCGGCTTGCATTTTATAAACCCACTTACCCATTTTATAGCCGTCAGTATAGCTTCCACTTTTTGATACACCATCAACGCCACCGTAGTACGTCCAAAATCCCGTTTCCAATGTATCCCCATTGGCTACAGATAGTTGATTTTGATTTTGCAACGCTTGAACTTTCCCTTCCTTACTCCTTAATCCCTCACAAGACGAAAAAAGGATTACCCCAAAAAATAATATATGTTTAATTCTAATCATTGATCTGCTACTTTGGTCACCCCCTACAGATGCGCTACCACCAAATTTGATAAACCAGCCACCCGCTGACACTTTCTGTTCTGTTCTTACTCCAGTACCTGGCAAGGTTTTACATTCTGATTCGCTCTTTGGCAAAATTCAAGCAGCCGCCATGCGAGAAATTTGGCCCGTCTGCGACCTTTGTGGTTTTCCACAGGAACAAATCTAAAAAAATAGATTAAAGTCCGGGGGTTCGATTTCTTTTCACCAAATTGTTCTCCGGAAAATTGCAGTCAAAAGTGGTGAGTGACCTGGTGAGTCTACCTAAACCACGCTTCTAACGTATTGAAAATCAAAGCACTGAGGAGTGGTTCATTTCCCTCCTCCTCTGCAAACAGTTTCAAAACAGCCCCGAGAAACTCGGGGCTGTTTGTTTTTCGTAGGGCTGAGCCAAAACGGCAGTTTTGAGCGAAGACATACGGAAAACAAAAACGAGCGAAGCGAAGTGTTTTGAAGTTGTTTGACACTCACCCCACAAGGGATCACTGAAAGTAATCCCTCCTCCTCTGCCAAGCCCATACCAAACAAAGTCAAAACCTCGAAGCCGCAATGGATTCAAAGGGTTTTTCTCTTTCAGGGGTAGTCAAAGCATGCAATAGTAATCAATTCGAAGGTGGAGAATCGGAGCACCTGATAAAGCGATAATACCAGGTATACCGAATTGTCCACGATACCTATTTTCGCCAGTGTTTGAGTTGCAAGTTAAACCGAACTGCTAATTAAGACCTACAGCAACCAGACAGAGTTTACATAGACTCTAGTCGCATTCGATATATGGCAAAAAGTAGGCTCCAGATTCAGAGAATGTCATCACAAGTTCGCGCTTCTTAAAAAGTTCAAAAACAAGGCATTTCTCCTTTTCAATATCCAAAGGTCGCTTGACCTTAAGTAGGAATTTCACATACCTATCTCTTTTTTCTAATCCCTGCAACGAAAACACGACAGCACATGAATCGTCCGGTTGAAGAAGATACGGCTCCAATTTCTGTTTGAGTTCCTCTGGCAAAACCAACGGCTCCGCACGTCGCTTGAGTTCCAACATCGTCTTCACATAACCTTCTTTAAAATCAAGCCCCGCCTCTCTAAAAGTCGCAACTAGAAATCCGTTTCGAACAATTACCAGATTGGAACGATTGCTATTTGCAAACTTAACCTCCGCAACGGCAAATGGACTGGCCGAAGTTTCATCACGGAACATCGCAGTATAAAAACAAACATCGCTGTCAGTCAAGGTTTGTGCATTGATTTCAATTGACGCAATGCTTATAACAACAAACGCAATGGTGGTTAAAATCAGTTTCATTTTATTCAATCGTTCTTTCGAAGCTCTTCAACAGAATGTATGTACTGAGTGGGAATTAACATACCTCCATAACCCTATCTAAGGTTATCACCAGTCTTCAGTCTTGCTCGGTTGGAAAATTTACGTCGTCAATATCCTCCACAGGAACTAGTCCTCGATTTGGTTTTCCAGCCATATTGCGACCGCGGATAAATTTGACCCTGTTGAATTTATTGAACGCAAATGTATTTCTGAAGCCGAGAATGAAAATATCTTTATAATAACTTTTAATATTTAACTTTTTCCCTTTTTGTTCACGGGATCAATAACTCGGTTAGATTCAATTGAGAATGCATTGGAACTAAATTTCAGTACAAGATTTTATCGACCAACTGAACAATGATTTTCACGTACAAAAATAAATAAGTATTTGAATTCCCTTGAAAAAGGCTAACATTTTTCCTAACACATGTATCTTACACGGCGGTCCGAATAAGGAATTTCAAAGAATTTGATAGGCGTATATATATATCACGTCATGAAATATTAAAAAATTATTAATTCAGCTTTTGCAACGGTATCGGCATCGTGGAAAAGTGATTGAAAGGCTATTGTGCTGTTAGTGTCGCTCGTTCCTTCTCACCTATACCTACCTATGAATTCTGATTCACTTTCAGCCCATTGAGCATCAAATCGAGGAATTGACTTTGTTTGAATTTAATGGGCATGGTGTCATGGTCTGCTCTCATGATATCCCATTCCAGTACATTGATCCTTAATTCAGCTGAAAGCATGGGATCGATGTTGCTTCTGAATGTTCCTGAACGTTGGCCCTCCACCAAAAGATCATTTAAGTAAACGATCATTTCATGTTTATGCTGCTTCACCAGCTGATAGGCAGATGGGTAATACTTCCGGATATCATAAAGGAGAACAGCCCCCAAGGCCAGGGCTTGGTTGACGATGAACTCATTAAAAATTGAAAATCGAGCCGCCAACGTCCGCCCGCAGGTTTTCTGATTCTTGAGTTCTAGCCTGCTTTCTTCTACAAACTGTCTCACGACATCCGCGACGATTGCGTCCTTGTTGTCGTAGGCCTTGTAAAGCGTTTTCTTTGACACACCAAGATGCCCGGCAACATCGTCCATGGTTACGCGGTGTACTCCCCACTTTCCAAATAGATGTCTGCAAACCTTCACTATGCGACCTTTCTCCATACTCCTTTGTATATGTAGATGAGCCCATCATGAACTCCTTGCCTATCATTTATTGCACATCTCAGCAACTGTCTGGTCTATTCCGTGTGCCGGTTCATCTACCCAATTCTCCCAATGCCCGTTTCAGATTTGCTTCGGCAATTCTATAACCTACTTTAGATTCGATAACGCTGCTATAGGCCTGTTGCCAGATGGTTTGTGCATCGAGAACATCTTTTCCGACAATGGTTCCTGCTTTTAACCGATCCTTGCTCAGTCGCAAATTTTCCTCTGCTTGCACTAAGGAGAGTGCTGCCAGCGTAACACGTCTCGCACTTTGGTTCACTTGCAAAATGGCCTGTTGTACTTGCAATGAAATGATCTCTTTACTGTCCTTCAGTTGGTGCTCCTGCGCCCGGATCCGGTATTGCTGTTCTTTCACTTTTTCCGTTCGCTTGCCCCAACCGAAGATGGGTACGTTTACCGTTAACAAGCCATAATACGTTGCTAACGTATTGTTGTTGTTCTCGGGGTTGATCCCTTGCTTGCCATATGCCGTAACACCGCTTACACCCAGGGATACACTGGGCAAGAGGTCTGCTTTATAGATTCGTTCTTGCAGCCGGGCCGACTCCAAAGTCTTCTCCTGAATGCGGATCTCTGACCGAAGACTTTGTGCACGTACCGACAGGTCGGAAGTCTGGAGCGAATCAAACGTTCCGCTGATGCTATCCGGGACGACGAACTCGACACTGTCGCCAAGCCCTGTCAGTTGGGCCAGGTTCAGCTTCGCTAACGTAAGGGCATCTTTCGCTTGTCTCAAGCTCAACTCATTCTGATTTTGCTGTACGCGTGCACGCAGCAGATCATTCTTATATGTTAGACCCGCTGTGTATTGATTGTTTATGTCGGTAACCAAAGCGGTCAATTGCCGCTGGCTTTGTTCGGCCAAGTTGATTTGTTCCTTTGCCGAGACCACTTGCCAGTACGTTACTTCCGTATTATACAATACATCGGATGTAGTAAGGGTCTTGCGTTCGGTTTGAATATTTACGGTGTTCGCGGCGACGTCGCGTCCCAATTGATTTTTCCTTCCTGCATAGATGGGCTGATTGAAATTGATTCCCGGACTTACTCCGTATTCGGGCAATATTGTACTCAGCGGCTTGCCGAAATAGAATCCCGTAACCGTACCGTCAAGGGTAAACCTTCCGCTAGCATCAGCCTGATTTTTCTGGGCCTCGGCTACAAGAATATTTTCGTCGGCGGCTTTTACGTTGTTATTCTGACGAATGGCAAGTTGCCTGAATTCCTCCAGGGTTATGCTTCGTTGCGCTACCGCTAGCGAAGACATGAACATCGATGCGATAAGGAGGGATCCGGGAAGAATCCCTTTGACTGTCAACTTCATTTGATGTTGTTTATGATATTTTGATTTCGATAAAGACTTAATCTATTCGTGACCACTTACCCTCGGGTCAAGAACATTTCCTGTGATGTGGAAGATCAAACGACCTCCGGCTTATACTGAATGTGTTCATCCGCGTCGGGCTGGCTGATTTCCTGGTGGGCAGGCTGGGGCTTTATAAACCAGAAGTAGAGCACGGGCACGACAAACAATGTCATCACCATAGAGAAGACAAGGCCAAGCGCCAACACACTGCCCAAGGGCGACCACAAGGGGGACTTGCTTAAAATCATCGGAACAACGCCGATGGCCGCCGCCGAAGAAGTCAAAAAGATCGGCCTCATTCTTCGTTTGGCGGATGCAATGGCCGCAGCCTTCAGCGTATAGCCATGCTCGCGAATTAACTCATCGGCATAGTCAACCAGGATGATTCCATTGCGTACCACAATTCCCATGAGACTGATGATGCCGATGAATGCTGTAAAACCCATCGGGTTGCCCGTTAAGAAAAGTCCCAGCATAGCGCCGAGCAGACTCAGCGGAAATGCGGCCAGCACGATCAACACCTTTCCGATACTCTTAAACTGAAATAACAACGTAAGGAAAATGAGCATCAGGCTAATCAATAATGACTTGCCCATGTCGGGCGATGTTTCTCCCGAGGACTCCACTTCGCCCCCATAATTAATGGAAATACCTTCGGGCAAAGGAAGGGCCTCTATTTTTGGCCTGACTTCATTGACAATCGTAGTTGCCGTCACACCAAGCTGTGCCTCGGATCGCACGGTGAGTGTGCGTATTCCATTGCGATGAGCAATTATACCGGTATGCCATGCGGGTTGAAGTTCGACCACATCCTTGAGCGGCACTTTTGTATTGTATTGTGAAGTGACGTAGATGTTCTCAAGCTTGTTCAAGCCGTCCCTATTTTTGCCGTCCAGTCGCAAAACGATGTCGATTGGCTTATCCTCTTCCCATAATGTGGACACGATGTTCCCTTTGATCTCACCACCCAAGGTTTGTGTAATCGCAGCATGGCTTACTCCCAGGCGACTCGCAGCATCTTCTTTGATGATCGCGCGCACACCAAAGTAATCGTCCTGGTAGTCGGTGCGGATCCAATTGGCTCCTTTTGCTCGCTCGACAATGGCCGCCACTTGCGCAGCGACTTTTTTCTGATCCTTGAGATTATCTCCCACAACGCGGATCTCTACCGGGGCGGGAGTTTCCTTGTTTGATAGCTGTCGTACCCGTACATATCCGTTGGGCAGAAAGTTTTGGAACTTGGGCAAGTATTCTGCGATCAGGTCAACCGTGGCTTGTTCGCTGGTTGTATTGATAAATATTTGTGCAAAATTTTCACGTGGCGTTTCCGGCGCATACGTAGCGTGGAATCGCGGTGAGGAAGTCCCCACAAAACTGGCTGTCGTTACAATGCGGGGATCGCCTTTTATTGCGGCTTCCACTTTTTCCACTGCCCTGGCGGTCTCTGTCACATCGGTTCCGTTTTGCATCCATAGCTCAAGATTAAATTGATTTCGCTCGGCCATCGGAAATAGTTCTTCTTGCACATTTCCACCGATAAACATGGCCAGGAAAACGGAGAACAGGCCCGAGAACATGGTTAACTTTGGCCAGCGGAAACAAAACTCTACTGCCTGGTTAAATCCCTCCTGTAAATAATCGAGCACGTTCCTCTTTACCGGACGGTCGCCCACATGATGCTTAAGTCCCTTTTTCAAAAAGACATAGCACATATAAGGCGTCAACAACAGGGCCACCAGAAATGACGCGAATAGCGCGATGGATACAGCAATGGGCAACGATACAATGAACTCTTTGGGAAGTCCTCTGAGCACAAAGGCCAGGGGCATGAAGGCGAAGATAATCGCAGCGGTTGCCGTGAACACCGGCACCATGAGCTGTGTGGCGCTTTGCCATGCCGCCGTCCAGTTGGCAACGCCCTCATCGAGTTTTTCGATGTAATTATCTACGATGACAATTGCATCATCGACCACCATGCCCAGCACCACAATCAGTGCGGCGAGGGATACCTGGTGAATTTCTATGCCGATTAAATTAAGAATGGCAAAGGTAATAGCAATGGATACCGGCGCGGCAATAGCGGATATCGAAGCAATGCGAAAAGGCAACAGCAACATGACCACTACAATAACCGCGGCGATGGCAATGCCAAACTCCACCATAAAGTGACTGACCCGTTCGCGCACTACTTCCGGCTGATCAACAATGGTATTGATGTTCACATCCGCAGGCAGGGTTTTCTTTACTTCTTCAATCCTTTCTCTCAGATCCGCTCCCAAAAAAACGATGTTGTTCCCGGGCTGCATCTGTACGGTGAGCATCATCACCTTGTCGTTGCCGACCTTTATAAAACTATTCAGTTCTTCATAGCGTCTTTCAATACGCGCCACATCTTTCAGACGAACCACTTTGCCGTCGGGGGTACTGAAAATAATCTGGTTGCCAATGGCGGCCTCATCTTTATACCGGCTGTTGGCAAAGATGGGGACATTGCTGGCCGACAGGGTGATGTCGCCCGTGTAGTTGGTCACGTTCTGGGTTTGCAATACAGACGACAACGCAGCGAAATCAAATCCATATTGCTGCATCTTCTCATCGTCTACCACGATGTAGATCTGTTGACGCTGCCCGCCATAGCGATTGATCTTGGACACCTCGGGTATGGTCTTGATGCCATCCTCCAATTTGTCGAGGTAGTTTTCCATTTCCGCATAGCTTCTGCCGGGTGCACTCACCGTGATCATTTGCGCCACCACATCACCAAACTCGCTGTTAACAATCGGACCTTGCACACCCGGCGGAAGCTGTGGACGCAGCGTGCTGTTCAGCCCATGCTGCAGCGTGCTCCAAAACTTTTTGGGATCTTTTACTTCATCGTTCAACTCTGCAATAATGACAACCTGCCCTTCTTTGGTTTCCGAGCGCGTCTTTGCTTTTTTGATTTCTTCAAAACTGAAGAGGAATTGCTCGATCTTATCGGTCACCTGTTTTTCAACCTGGATTTCATCCGCACCCGGATAGAGCGCAAAGACAATACCCTGCCGTACCGTAATGCGTGGGTCTTCACTCCGGGGCATGGTGATCAAGGCCACGATACCCACAACGACCAGCAATCCGGCAATCAGCAACGATAGCTGGCTATACTTCATCGAAGCTTCAATAATATTTATTCTGCGTTTTTTCATTTTGTCTTTTCCATCAATGTATCTGCTTAACTAATCGACGTATCGGAAAGGCCTTTTAAAGCGATACGGTTTGACCGTCTTTCAGCTGCGTTTGCCCCTGAATGATCACCCGGTCTCCAATGTGAAGTCCCTCCGAAACAATGACCTCGTTCATCGACAGGCCATCGACAACGATTCTCTTTCTGATGGCCCTGTTTTTATCGTCTACAACAAAGACGTAGGTAAACTCTTCCGGATCGCGTACAACGGCATCGGCAGGTACCGTCAACACGTCGCGTTTGTGATCCGTGGAGATAGTGATGTTTGCCAACATTCCGGGAAGAAGTTTCCCGTTGGCATTGGCCAGTCGCACTTTCACTTCAAAGCTTCTGGTCGAAGCATCCGCTTGTGGGTTAAGGATGCTGATCTTTCCACTTCGTGTATCCTGGATGGCAGGAATGGTGACGGTCGCGCCCGTACCGATCGCGAGCTTACTGATCTCACTTTCCGAAACCGAAATTTTTGCATACACCAAATCCGTCTTCACGATGGTAAAGGCCATGATTCCGCCGGACGCGATGGCTCCCTTTTCAATGTCTTTGGCCGTCACCATGCCGGCGAATGGCGCGTACAGTTTTGTGTCTGCCAATCGCTTCGCCGCAATGCTCTTGTTTGCTGTCGCTTGCGATAGGGCAACCTTGGCCGTCAAATGTTCACGGGCAGGCAAGCTTCCTTTTGCATAGAGCTCATCGAGCCGGTTGAAGTTATCCTGTGCCTGCTCGAGCGACGCTTCCGCCAGTAGCAAATTGTTTTGATATTCGACGGTTTCTATAGCCGCCAGCAACTGTCCTTCCTTCACGTGTTGCCCTTCTTCCACATATACCGCCGTTACTCTTCCGGGAACCAGAAAGCCCAAGGCCACTGAATTGTCTGCTTCTATCGATCCGCTATAGGAGAGTGTCTCCGCGATTCCATTGGCCGTCAATTGCCGCGTGCTGACTTTCAAAATTGGAACCGTTACTTGATCGTCCCCTTTTTTACCACAGCTTGCCAGCAGCACGACCGCCAGGCTTATCAAGGACAATTCTTTAAGTACATTCATAAAAATTATTCGTTTTTGTTTTTTAATGGGTATGGGTATCAACCGGTGAAAGGTTTTATAATACGGTGGTAGCGAGCAGGTGTTCCGGCGATGTATGAAACAGTGCCTTGGTCTGATTCATGTTGTCCTGATACAGTCCAAGAATGTAAGCAGCCTCCTTCGACCGGTCTACTTCTTCATTTTCAGGATGCGAGAATACATGGTAGTAGTGCACGCCATATACGCTCACCTCGCGATCGAGTTCCTTTGAGATCTCCATTTGCAGCATGCCTGCGATCCTGCCCAGCGGCGATGGCGCCTGTGATTTTTGAACAGGGTCGTTGCAAATCTGGATGAAGGTGCCACGTCGGTGATGTTTCATCAAGGGAAGTAATAACCTTGCGGACATAAACCAATACGACAAACTATCGCATTGCATCGCATCCCAGGTAACATAGTCCAACTCGGTAAGCGGTAGCGCGGGATAGGTGGTGCAGGAAAGAATAATCACCAGGTCTATTCTGCCGTAGTTAGATTGAATGTGATCGGCAATCTCTTTTGACCTTTCGTAGTCCATCGGGTCGGTGAGCAGTGTGACCAGTGAACCGGTGGCAATATCCGCCACTTCGCTTTTGATTTGCAGGATGGTATCCGCATTGGATGCCGGCACAATCACCAATGCATCGCGCTGAAGCAGTTGCCGGATAATAGCAATCTCCAGTGGCTGCGTAAGGCCTGCAACGATTGAAATGATGTTTTTTGATGAACTGTCCATGTTGATCGCCCTCTCGGGATGACGATACAAAAATGGCGTGCACGCAACGTGCTAAGAATGTTGAAATGTACTTAAGTTATGTCTGAAAGTACTCGTTCCTGTGAATGGACCGACAATTCTTCCGGCATCATGGGCGTATGTTGTTTGCTCTTGCGATACTCGGATGGCGTAAGCCCTGTCTTGTTTTTGAAAAACTTGCTGAAAAAGAACTGATCGCTAAACTGCAATAAACCGGCCGCCTGCCCGACAGAATTATCAGGGTCATTCAGCAAGATCATCGCTTCCGTGATCACCATCTCGTCGATCAGATCGCCCGCTGTTTTGCCTGCCACTTCCTTCACCGTTTGCGTGAGGTATCGGGGCGTGATGGCCAGTTGACCCGCGTAAAATTGGACACTCCGTTCCTCCCTGTAATGCTTTATGAGCAACTTCATAAAGCGCGCGGTAATATCCTGTTTGCGCGTGGGTTTCGATTTTAGTTCCTGATTATGATGATAGAAAACATTGATCAGTTCATAAATCACCATGCTGAAGTTATGCTGAATGATCTCTTGCGAGAACTCATTCTTTTCGCGGGTCGCAATATTGGCGTATAGCATTTTAAAAATGCCCGACAGCAGCGCGACCTCTTCCCTTTCCAAAACCACGTGCATGCTTAGATTGGGGCCCAGCAACTTGAAAGCGGAAAGGTATTTCTGGTAGATGCCTGCTTTCAACAAAAAATCGTTTGAGAAAGAGAGGCATGCGCTGGAAATAAACTCGGATGACCCTGTGAATTGACAAATTGTACCCGGTTCGATCAAAACAAACTCACCTTCGCGTATGACATGACTCACCAGGTTCAGCTTTAACGACAATTCTCCCGCGGTAACCATGAAGAAAAAATATTGGTCGACCCGGAAAGGGTAGAAGATGGGAATCGCTTTTCTTTCGTTCTCTGTAACCGATACCTGAAGTCCATCCAATTGCCTGGTTTGTCCCAGGATAATGAGCAATTCTGAAAAGGTGTGATTACGCACGGCCTGATTCTCAATTTTTACGGGTTCCATCACACAGGGGTTGGGTTGATGCTTGTGAGGACGAAACGACTTTGATTTTATTTTAACCTCCTGCAACAGTTGCAAACAAAGCAGCCTCCAGACCCCGTGGATTGATCTCCTGGGCAAACACTTTGTTGAAAAGATCGAATCTGAAAAAGGGGCCAAAAAGGTTTTTATCCAGGCAGGTTCGGAGCATTGGCGGTCGCCAGAACGATGAGCGTAGGTAAGATCTTATCGGGTTAAACCATTTTGCCTTAAAATGCCCCAAAAACCGCGAGGGCCGTTAGGTTCGGCTTTTCCTTTTTTGGAAATTGGCTCTACCATGAAGGAACTACCCGAAATCGTCTTGAATTTTTGGAATTTCTTGTTTGTCGGGCTTTCGTTTATCGGCCTATTTTTTTCGATCAAACTAATTATCGTACCCCGCCTGAATAACCGGGCCTCTAAGGCCCTGGGCCTCTATCTTCTTTTGCAATCTCTCGGTTTATTGGAGTCGTGTCTTTATTGGACGAATTACGTTTATCGCGTCCCTGAATTCTACTCGTCAACCTTTCTCTTCGCCCTGCTCTATGGCCCGCTGCTCGTTATTTATTTTGATGCCGTATTTGAGAATCCTAAACCTGTCCTCCACTATAGTTTTCATTTTTTACCCTTCCTGATCATGCTGGGTCTCAAAATGCCCTATTATCTCAGTTCACCAGAAGTCAAGATTCTGTATCCGGACCAGGCTCCTCTCTCCTATTTGATAAACGGACTAATCGACTACGCCGAAATCGTCAACATCACTCACCTTTCCATTTACGGCTACGTTTTATTCAGGAAGATCCGTTCCCACCCGGGCATCGGATACATGCGCCGCTGGGCCAATTCGATACTGGCGTTCTACATCTCATTCATTGCGTTGACAATCCTGTATTGGTCGATCGTTGTGGCTCAGCAAAGTACTTTGCTTGCCGACTATTTCATTTCGCTCTCGGCTTGCGGTGCCATTATCCTGCTCGCCTGGTTTGGCGACCAGTACGAAAAAATGAAAGAGGGTGAGCCCATCATGGACTCGCTTTGGCCTCGTTTAAAGGATCAGCCTCAAAATCATCAGTCGTTGTCACCTATTCTCCACCCCGGTGAAATCCTTGTCCATGAAGCAGAAGATATAAAATATAAGAACTCCGGTCTGCCGGACTCGCTGGCTAAAAAACTTGCCGCGGATCTTGGGGTGCTCATGTCACGGGAACAACTCTATAAAGAAAACGACCTCAAGCTGGAGACGCTTGCCGAAAAGTTGAAAAGCAACCGGCACTTTGTATCGCAGGTCATCAATCAATATTACAAGACCAACTTTTTCGATTTCATCAATGCAAACCGAATTGATGAGGCTAAACGGTTATTGGTCAGCGACGATCACGAATTGAACATCATCGAAATAGCGTATGCCGTGGGCTACAACAACAAAGTGACCTTCAATACAGTCTTTAAACGTTTTACAGGCGTAACGCCTTCGGAGTACCGAAAACAAAATCACCCCCAGTTTAAGACCGCTGATTAGGTTAGACTTGATCGGGTTATACGCGTTACAACCCTGTTTCTCTGAAATTCACTTGAAAATCAAACCAAGGAAATTCATGAGAACGATGTTTAAGCTTCTGACCATTACAGCATGGGTGTTGACAACCGCAGTTTGTTCTGTTGCCCAATCCACCCCCGGGAGAATAACAGGGAGTGTCAGCGATGAGAAAGGCGAACCCGTAGAATATGTTACCGTATTGTTGCGACAGCCACAAGATTCAAGCCTGATCGCGGGAGTTGTTACCAATGCAGCGGGTCAGTATTCCTTTGAATCCGCAATACCCGGAAAATATATCCTCACGCTAACCTTCGTGGGATACCAAAAGCAATCCCTACCCATCGAACTCCAAGGTGGCGTCAGCCTTTACACCATCCCGGCAGTCATCCTAAAGGAAGATGCCAGGGTTCTTGGCGAAGTGGTTGTTCGCGCGCAGAAACCCCTGATCGAACAAGACGGTGGTAAACTCATCCTGAATGTGCAGAACTCCATCATCGCGGCGGGTGGTTCTGCCGCTGAACTTTTAGAGCGGGCGCCTGGGGTGAGCATAGACCAAAACAATCAGATCTCGGTCAACGGGAAAACCGGGGTCAATATTATGATCGATGGCAAGCCCACCTACCTGCCACCCGCTGAACTCGCCACATTGCTGCGCAGCATGAATGCAAACAATATTGCGACCATCGAAGTTATCTCCAATCCATCAGCCCGCTATGATGCCAGTGGCAACGCCGGGGTCATCAACATTAAGTTGAAAAAAAATACACTGGAGGGGTTCAATGGTTCCGTCACCGCGGGAGGCGGCTACGGACGTTATGGCAAAGCGAATGGAAGCGTCAATCTGAACTATCGCACGCTGAAGTGGAATCACTTTCTCAACTATGGCTATACTTTTAATAAGCGGTTCGCCGATGTATACACCGACCGTGTCACGCTTCGCCATCCCGATAGCCCTGGGGATGGTGACCCCGTTTATTATACCCAGCAGCTCGACCGGATCCAACGGCTGCCTTCCCATACCTGGCAAGGAGGGTCGGAATGGCAATGGGATCCCCAAAATTCAATTGCCATTATAACATCAGGTAGTTACAATGAACGGAACACGGATAATAACTCACTGACGCAAATAATGTCAGCGCGGGGCCACGCGGCAGACTCAACTTTTACCTTGACCAACAATCAACGCTATCGCTGGTACAACGTTTCAAGCTCCCTGGGGTACAAACATCTTTTCGCCCGCACAGGCAGCGAATTTTCCATCGATGTTGACTACTCGAACTATGAATTTAAGCTCAACGACAACTTCGCGATCCAACAATTTGAACAAACGGACATACTTCAAAAACAGTACAACATATGGAGCAACCAACCCTCTTCCTTTAATATTTATACCGGGCGCATGGACTACGTGCATCGCCTGAATAAAGAGACCTCCGTGGAGACCGGGGTGAAGTTCAGTTACGTAAATACCGTAAACGAAATAGTTTTCACCAATAACCAAAATGGCCAATTAGAAACAGATTTGACACGGTCGACCGACTTCGATTATACAGAAAAGGTAGGTGCCGGTTATGTTACTTTGAAAACCAAATGGATGGGATTTGATACGCAGCTGGGGCTGCGTGCCGAGCAGACGCACTACAATGGCTTTTCGGGAGGGGCTCAGCTATCCATCGAGCGAGACTATTTCAGGGTGTTTCCAAACGTTAGCCTTCACCACAGCCTGTGGGAAAATTATCAATTCGGTTTTGATTACAGTTATCGGATTGACCGGCCCGCGTACAACGATTTGTATCCTTATGTCTTCTACTTCGATCCGTTCGCTGGCCAGAAGGGAAACCCTATGTTGCTCCCGCAGTTCACGCATAACTTCCAATTCTCACAGACGATCGCCAAGGATCTGGCCATCAACCTCGGGTACAGTACCAGTTCACAATATATCGCGTTTGTCATACTGCTTAAGGAAGACAGGGTATCGGAATATTCCATCAAGAAAAATTTTGACACGTACCAAAACTATTATCTTACTGTAAACGTCCCCATAAGGATCAGCAAGAATTGGACGATCAATAGCAACATCAATTTATTTTACAATCGCTTTAACACACAGTTCCTCGATGACGTTTATAAGGTTGGCAAATTCAGTGGCATCGTCACCCTTACGCAAAACATAACATTGCCCTGGGACCTGACCGGCGAAATTACAACAGTGTACAATGCGCCTAATGTGTCGGGGCTGATCCAGACGGCTGCACTGGGCTCGGTGAATATCGGACTGCAAAAAAAGGTGTTCAACCAAAAAGGCTCATTCCGTTTAAATGTTACTGATATTTTTTATACCAACCGGGCAACGTACCATGTGGTGTACCCTGGGCTTGATGTGCATTTTTACAATTACCCCGAAACCCGGATCATCCGGATCAACTTTACTTACAACATTGGTAAGACCGTGCAGGCTATGCGCAAGCACAATGGACAAGACGAGGAGCGGAAGAGGGTGGGGGTGAACTAAGCAGCGTTATCACCCAGTATGGGTGCCAACAAAAAATGAGCGTAGCGAACCTGTCGCAATCAGCCTTCATATTGCCGCATTATGCCCCACCCTTTTAGACAACGGTGTTTAGGTTTGTGACACCCTCCTTCTCCGCCACTGGCGGATTCGGCGGGCAGGCATTTAGGATCAACCTCAATACACCTTTTAAAATTTGGAACTATGGGAAAAGTAATCGCTGGTATGACCATGTCATTGGACGGCTTTATCAATGACAGTAACGGAAGCACAGAACTTAGTCCGGATTTTGCCGAACTCCTTGAGACTGCTTCATTCAAGGAACTGACCAACAACACAGGGTCTGTCATTATGGGACGACATGTGTACGAGATGGCAGATCCATTTTTATGGGCTAACGATGACTATGAATTTCAAGTTCCCATTTTTGTCCTGACCCATACCCCTCCCGCAACGTATCCCAAGGGAAATGATAAACTTAGTTTCACCTTTGTCACGGATGGCATCGAGAGTGCTATTGCTCAAGCCAAGAAAGCAGCGGGTAATAAGATTGCTCTGATCATCGGTGGTGCAAACACCATTCAGCAATGCCTTAATTCGGGGTTATGCGATGAATTGATGATCGACAGCATGCCTGTACTCATTGGGGAAGGACTAAAATTATTTGAAAATATAGACACCGATAAGGTGAAGCTTGAGAGAATTAAAGTAGAAGAAACTACCGCTTTTAGAACAAGTATTACATTCAGGGTTACGAGGACAAAACCCACTGAATAGAAATCAAGTTTAAACTTAACCGCTGTAAGCAGCGGAAGTATTGAAGAGGCTATCTCAAAAGGGTGGCCTCTTTATTTTGCAACCCCAAGCATTAGCTCTAATCTATGTAGGCATTTATTACTAAGCTTTGCTGTGCCGCAGTAGAAGCAGTCAGGGCTAAAGCCCGGATGAGTGAGGTGTCTTTGTCGCTGCTTTTAAAGGCCTAGTCTATGCACACACCTTTCGAAGAGAAAGAGCATAAATGAATAACCCCGGACTTTAGTCCATAGCCGTCAAGCTAAGGACTAAAGTTCGGGGTTACTCAAGATATTATATAGCACATTGTGTTCCGAACAATAGGCTTAAAGCAGGTTCACTCACCAATACCCTTTCACCTTCAAAAATGCGTAGATAGACGGCCTTTAAGCCAGGGTCAAAAGTCACTCCTCTTGTTATTCAGAGCCAGCCATTGTGCAAAATAAATGCATTTCATTAATTTCCGACATGGTAACAGAACGAGATCAGCTGAATGCCGAATGGGAAAAGTTCAGGCATTTCTTTAAACGTGAAGAAATGCCTGCCAAAACAATTTTATTGAAGGAAGGTCAGATCTCTGAAAGAATGTTTTACATCGAAAAGGGATGCATCAGACTGTCGTTTAATAAGGACGGCAAAGACATCACTTTTCAGTTTTTCTTTGAAGGGGAAGGCGTTTCCTCCGCCGAGAGTTTCCGGAATAATGATTCAAGTCTGTTTGCGATGGAGACTATTGAACCGTGTGTACTCCATGTATTAAACAAAAAGGACTATTTTATCATGATCGAAAGCTCACCGCTCATCAAACAGGAACTTGAGCAACAGAATTTTCAACGATTGATGTATTATCAAAAGCTGTTTCTTTCCAGGATTAAAAACAGCCCCGAGGAAAGATACAAAGAGTTACTGGAGCAAAGTCCTCATATCCTGCAGCGCGTGCCCCAACACTATATCGCATCCTTTCTCGGGATCACACCGGTGTCATTAAGCAGGATCAGAAACAGAAAATAGGCATTTCTTTACAATTGTTATCGCTTTAGGGAGGCTTCTCCAGCCAATTTTGTCCTAAACAAAACCAAAAAGCGATGAAACCCTTCAAAATTCAAGTTTCCGAACAAGAGATCTACGATCTAAACGAAAGACTGATAAAAACCCGTTGGCCTGGGGAGATGATCCAGGAAGGATGGAAAAAAGGTGCGCCAGCAGATTATTTAAAAAAACTGGTGGACTATTGGCTGAACAAGTTCGATTGGAGAAAGCAAGAAGCTTTGCTAAATAACTATCCGCAGTTCATCACTGAGATTGACGGCCAGAACATTCACTTTCTTCATATAAAATCCCCCAATCCCAATGCCACTCCCCTGATGTTGATCCACGGCTGGCCGGGTTCCTTCGCAGATTTCGTCAACGTCATTGAACCCCTTACTCAAGGGCCGGTTGGTGACACGAATAGTGGCAGCGCGTTTCATTTAGTTATCCCTTCTATTCCCGGGTTTGGTTTTTCAACCCCCGTGAAAGAGAAGGGATGGAACATGTTTCGCATCGCGGCGGCTTTCAGCACCTTAATGGAACAATTGGGATATGAAAAATTTGCTGTTCACGGCGGCGATATGGGGGCAGGGATAACCAGTATCATCTCGGCACTGGCAGCACACAAACTCATCGGAACACATGTGAACACTGATTTCTATGCCGTAGCAGGCCTTGGCATGTTTCCCTCCGACACTTCGTTTCTATCGGATGAAGAAAAACCAAGACTGGAGCGCATGAAAGAATATAAAAAGAATGGCACGGCGTATCTTGAAATACAATCAACAAGGCCGCAAACGGTTGCCTATGCGTTGTCCGACAGCCCGGTGGCACAACTGGCGTGGATGGTTGAAAAATATAAAGAATGGACGGATGAAGACAAGGCGTTACCGGAGGAGGCCATGAATATAGACCAGATGCTCACCAATGTATCTTTATATTGGTTTAATAAAATTGGTGCTTCCAGTGCCGAAATGCTGTATGAAAACATGAGCATGGCTTTTAACTGGGGAGCCGACAGTGACGCGCAGCCTTCCAACTCATGGACGCCACCGAAAGTGTTCTCTGCTATGACGGTGTTTGGCAAGCCTGCCGATCAATCGCTGTTTAAAAAACTTCTTTCGCTGACGGGAGAACCCGATCAATACTTCTTTCACGAGCAGGGGGGCCATTTCCCGGCCATGGAGGTTCCCGATTTGTTAGTGGACGATCTCAGAAAAGTTTTCGATCCACGTCGCGCCTAATATGAAGATTGGCAAATCAAGGCTTAACATCTGCGCCAGTTTGGCACTCGCGCAGATGTTGTCTCTCATTTCTGTGCGACGCTCACATCTCACCGTAGCACGAACGTTCATGACGTACTTTCACTACCTCCACCAGGTCGCCCTACTCAAGGATACGTCACGCCAAATGAAGGAGCTTGCGGCGTCGAGCCTGATGTAGCGTGTGCAGTCGGTGCCATGACGCGCGAATTAGATTCCCGCACTAAAAGGTAACCCGCCTAGGCGGGTTGAAATGCATGGACTCCCTTCGCCCGGTTGCACCGGGCGTTATGATGGGGAAGCCCTACGGGCTTATTCAGTTTAACGTCTTGAACTCACCCCTTTTTCCAAAGAAAGTTAAATCACGATAATGTGTGCATAGACTAGGACTAAAGCCTGGGGTTACAAAAACACAAGAGACTACCCTTTTGAGACAGTCTCTTTCTGAATAAAGCCCACAAGCACCATTTCCTTGTCAGGCATTAAATATCTCTTCAAATTTCATTTTGATAGACGCGTGGGCGCTGGAGGAGATCTTATCCCTGGAATCGTCGACGGTATAGTTGAATGTTGTCGGCGTCAATTGACGGACATTTATGAAAACGTATACAAGCTTCTTCATTTTCGTGGCGGCTTCCGCGCGAAGGATGAGGGTGACTGCATCGGAGAATTTCTCGACCTTGGCATTCACGATCTTCTCCTGTGTGGGATTCTGTTTAACAGCCGAATCGAATTTTACGTGGGACACTTTTAAGGGAATTAGTGGACATCATTAGAAAGGTACAATTTAGATACTAATGGCTTCAAAACCCGCGTATTTGCATCAAGGTCTGCCAACCCCTTGGACCTTCTGAATGATCGCCTGGCCGACGCCTTCTCCCTGCTCTTGTCCATTCTCAATGGAATCCCTAAAATGAATTCCTCCATACAACCTCGAAACACCCGCTTCCGCTGCGGCCTGGCGGAAGGATCCAAAATTCCGGGCTGGCAATCCAAAATAAGCTTCACTGGTATCGGTAAACTTAAAGTTGTCGCCAAACAGGAACGTCAGTACGGAGGCAGAGGCTGCGGAGATCACGCTGTGGCCACTGGTGTTTTCGGGGAATGGTGGCGTTTGCAATAGCGGTCTCCAACTGGGGTCGATGGTTTTGTTGATCACCGTTTCGGGTCGCACGCGATCGCTTTGATATTTGACATGCCAACAGCTGATAAAGGCGTCGTGCAGCGTGAGGGCGACGAGCGTGTGTGCCAGGACCGTCTTCTCGATCGATGCCGAAGAAGTGACACAGGCAATGCCTGTAATGCCCATCCAATGCCCACCCGGTGAGATCTTTTTGATTCCTATCGCCGCGTGGCCGGAATACTGAACAGCAAAGGGATTGCAATCCCAAAAGCCAGCGATCGCCCGTTGTTCGGCCGACATCTTTTTGGAGATCTCATAGACCTCATAGGTCAGTTTTCCAAAAGGTGAGTCTTTATCGGTCGAGAACTCCGCGGCGTTGCGTGAAGGGATCTGCTGAGCGGAGTCCAGGAAAAAGGGACGAATCGTTTGCCAATGCGGCTCCACGGCAGCCATGTATTCCGGAGGTGTAGGATACCAATGGCCGTCCTCCACGACAGGGCTATAACGCTTCAGCGTACTCAATTTCGAGTAGCCGTCTGTCCTTGAATAGTCCACCACCTGCGCGGCGACGGCGGTGGCGAAGGCTACATTTTCTTCCAGGCATTTTGCGGAAAAATGATACTTCTTCCTGAAGTCCTGAAGCAAGGTCGCTTGTGTTTGTTCCAAGAGATAACCCGAAGGCATCAATTGGCGGCCGACTTCAAGCATCGCATAGGCCGCAACAAAATCTTTTGACACACAGGATGGAATGGGAACGCCCGAGAAGTCCGGACGAATTTTAAACCTGGAGGAAAGATCAAAGGGCTCGCGCTCAACCTGGTTCAACGCCTGATAGGCCCCCAGCATGCAATAGGCATAGAACCGGCTCGCCGCAGGCGGATTCACCACATCGTGTAACATTACCTCCGACAGCGAAAAAGCATATTTCACAAAGTCACTAGCCGGCGCTGATTTCTCCTTTGCACCAACGGCGCCAACGCAACACATCAACACAAACATGCACCAGGCTTTCATCCTAATTTGTCTTTTTATAGGTTATCATTTCCTTGTTATTGATACCGGCCAAGAGATATTTCTGTCCGTTCACAGTGATCCACTTTAGCGACTTCACATCGCCGATTAGTGAAAGACCGGCAAGCTTCTGAGGAATATATTTGAAATGGTTTTGTCCGTCTCCCTGAAATAGTTGGCCGTAGTTTGCATCAATGGCTCCTAACCGAATGCGCATCGCGCTTTCATTGCCTCCGAGCAATATGTCAAGCTTTCCATCATCGTTATAATCCAACACCTCGATCGCGCCTATGGGCGCGAACTGCGCTTGTGACGGCAAAGCATGTTTTACAAATTTTCCATTCACATTTTCCAGGAGCACGGTGCGAAGTTCATTGACCCGAAGCACGGTAGCCTGTCCGATCGCTGCTTCAGAAAAGAGCATTCCGAGTTGTGCGTGAGCATAGCTTTCGAAGGAAGTGAATTTCTTTCTCAGGCTGTACACCTGATCCAGCAGTTCATCGCGTCCGGCGACAGGATACGATTGATGTTGAATAAAATTGGTAAGGATCGGATCGATCGAACCGTTTTTATCAAAATCGGCGTAGGTCAATTCCAGCATCTCCGAATCAGAAGCCCTGAACTGCGAATTGAGACCGTGGTTGCCCGCGATCAAATCGACATCGCCGTCGTGGTCAAAATCACCTGCGGCGAGCTTGCTCCAGAGACCCATCTGTGGGCCATCCACAAATGCGCCGGCATCCTCTTCAAGACTTCTCCCCGCTTTGTTCAAAAATACTTTCACCGGCATAAACTCACCCACCGTGATCAGATCGGGATACCGGTCGTTGTTGAGATCCAACCATAAAGCATCCGTGATCATGCCGGCCTTTGCGATGGAAGAAAACGCAGCATCATCCATTTTGCTAAAATGTCCATGCCCGTCGTTCAGCAACAAATAGCTTTGAGGTGCCACCGGATATCTTCCCGGCACAATGCGTCCTCCAAGAAAAAGGTCAACATCTCCATCCAAATCAAAATCGGCTGCCCGGGCACAGGACTTCGAAGTATGTATGACAGGCAACGCATCGGGGCGTCGCGTGAAATTTCCTTGGCCGTCGTTGAAGTATATCCTGTCCTGGAGGATGGGATCACTTGCGTTATAGTCATGAAAACCTCCGCTCACCACGTACAGATCCTGGTCGTTATCGTTGTCGGCGTCAAAGAAAATTGCGTCCACTTCCGTGTGCGTGTCATCTTGCGAAGAAGGAAATGAAAGTGATTCGTGGAAACGGCCTTCTTTGCTTTGGACAAATAGTTTCCCCGGCAGCAATTCGGATCCGCTTACAAAAACATCCACTAATCCATCTCCATTGATGTCGGCGGTGGCCATGGCCGGTCCACAGACTGACGGCATGGTCGATAACAAAGGCTGTCTTTTAAAATCGTTTATCGGAAACTGCTGGTGTGCATAGGAAACCAGTGGTTCCGACCTTGTAAAAACTGTATTCGATTTTTCGGTGACCACCCGCTGTTTAACACCATCATTTTCCCCGACCGTCAATACCTGATCGACCGCTATATCTTTGAGCAAACTCACCCTTCCCGACGGCCACTCCACTCGCACAGAATCGATTTTCTTTTCATCCCCAAGACCAACATGTAGCGTTGTGGCAACGCTCGACTGATACCCGCGCACAGGCGACTGTTCAAAATACTGACTGCTCTTGCCGGCGTACACATAAACCTTACTTCCTATTCCGAACGTATTTCCATTGGCACCCTCGAGCTTGACCTTCAGGAAGGATGAGGCTGGGTTCTTCTCCCGCAACACATTCTTGTACAGGAAGGCGGATTCGTTTTGATTGTTCACCACCAGATCCAGGTCCCCATCGTTGTCAAGATCGCCAAAGGCCGCCCCATTCGAAAAGGACTTCTTTTCAAAACCCCAGACAAGACTTTGATCGGAAAACGTCAGGTCCCCGTTGTTCCGAAACATATAGTTATGAAGTGGCGTGGAACTCATCATGCTGGCCAACTCCAAGGTATCGGGTTTTTCTCCTGCAACTGCTTTCTTGAAATAATAGTCGCCCTTGTACTTCAAAAAATCACGCTGCGTATAATCCCGAAAATATCCATTGGTGACAAAGAGGTCTTTCCAACCGTCATTGTCATAATCTGCAAACAGTGGCGCCCAACTCCAATCCGTGTTGGAAATACCCGAGAATTGACCAATCTCGCTGAAGGTTCCATTGCCATTGCTCAAATGAAGCATGTTGCGCATATACTGATGATAAAAACCTTCCTTCACCGACAACGCATAGTGCTCATAATTATCGGGGCCGTAGAGCAACTTCTGCCGGTAGTTATCCTCCGGCAACATGTCCAGCGTATAAATATCCGGCCATGCATCATTGTTGATATCACTTACATCAACTCCCATGGAGAAATGGGAAATGTGTCGTAAGTATTCGGGTAGCTTGTCTTCAAATGTCCCGTCTCCTTTGTTGATATAGAGATAGTCGGGTTCGATGTAGTCGTTTGAAACATACAGGTCCGGCCAGCCATCTTTGTTGATATCCGACACGGCGATGCCGAGTCCGAAACCCAATGCGTTTGACAAAATGCCTGCCTGCGTCGTCACATCCGTGAAGTGACCATTATCATTCCGGAATAACTTATCCCCTGCATAGGGATGCACAGTGGTCCTTGCGCTTTTAAACTCAAGGTCACGGATAACCTTGACGTTCGTAGCCAGCAAAAAGACATCCAGGTCTCCGTCTTTGTCATAATCAAAAAATGCCGCTTGCGTGGAATACGAGGGATCGTCCAGATTCATTTCCTTAGCTTTGTCTATGAAGGTCAGATTGCCTTGATTGATAAAGAAATGATTTCTTCGATCGTCAATATTTTCTTTTCCAGAGCGACACACATAAATATCCAGCAGGCCATCGGCGTTGATATCGACCATGCTGACGCCGGTTTTCCAACCGGTGCTGGCCGTTACGCCGGCTGACGAGGTGATGTCTTTAAACTTAAAATTTCCAAGGTTGAGATACAGCTTGTTGCTGCCGGCATTGGCGATCAGGTATAGATCATCCAATCCATCATTGTTAATATCACCAATGGCAACGCCACCGCCATTGTAGATGTTTTCATAGGTGAGGGCATTGGTGCGGGCGGTTTCCTTTATGATATTCTTAAACGCCACACCGCTGCGTGTAGGTGGCACTAATTCGAACAACGGTTCTTGCTGGGCCTGAACGGAATGCACGGCAACTATACAAACGACGCCTATATACACCACCAACTTCATGGCGCGCAAAAAAAATCTCAAGCCCAAACTCATTTCCCCAAATAAAACCAGTGTCAAAAAAAGATATAAAAAAAGATGGGCAGGATAACCTGCCCATCTCGGAGGAAAATTTCTTATTTATCCCACCAAACTTTTGCGCTCCAGGCGTCTTGTCCACCTTCGAGGCGACCAACCGCCGCCTTGTAACTGGCAGGGTTAAGCGTGGATTCTGTCGTGGGGTATGGCTGACGGCGAGGAATAACGCCGTTCGAAAAATTACCAGATGCCACTATCGGCGTCAGCACGGGATATCCCGAACGTTTCCAGTTGTTCCAAGCTTCGGTGAAGTTCATCAGCGCGCCACTGGTTGCCCAGTACTGCTCATTGATCATCTTCAGCGATGCGTCCGTTGAGCTTGTGTTCAACGGATTGGCTGCTGCATAATCAGCGGCATCAACCGGATCAATCACGGCAGCGGTACCAAATGGTGCAAGCGACAGAACGCCCCCTTTCACACCGTTGCTATAGTGTTCAGTAGCCGTGCCTCCGACGCTGTATCCTCTCACCGCAGCCTCGGCCAACAATAATTCAGTCTGCGCATAGGTAACGATGAACACAGGAGCATTGAAGTTACCAAAGAGCGCCGTTTTAGGACGTGAGTACTTCCCGATCGGTGTTGCATCAGCACCCGTTCCGGTGCCACCGGGATATCCTGGAGAGTGCGTAATGTCTGTAGCGCCTCCGTTCAAATCATATCCGTTCGGAAGTCCTAACTGAACACTCGGATCGGAATTTCCAGCTTTCGTAGCATCCTGGTTGTTGGCCAGTCCGTCTTGGGGCACTTCGGCAATAACACCCAGGCGCGGGTCGTTCGTACTGCTGAGGTAGTCGATCAACGTCTTGCTCCAGCGCACCTGGTAGTAGTCGGCAGCGGTCATGAGGGCTGCAGTATAGTTGTTGTGGTAACCGTTAGGATTGTCGGGGATGACATAGGCGTCATCGGCGGCACTTCCAAACGTTCCACCTGCCGCGGCCTTCTCGGCATACGTTTTTGCTGTAGCGGCATCTGCTTTGGTAAGGCGCATGGCGATGCGCAGCATCAGCGAGTAACCAAATTTCTTCCATTGGGCAACGTCGCCTTTGTAGGGAAGAATGTCCGATGACGGTTTTGCTTTTGCGGCATCCATCGAAGTCAGGGCACCATCCAGGTCGGCCAACAGCGATTTGTAGAGTTGATCCTGCGTATCGTAATCTGGCAAGGTCACATTACTGCTCGCCATCCATGCCTGCGAATAAGGCGCATCGCCGTAAACATCGGTAATATAATGTGCCGCCAGCACGCGGATGATACGGGCCGCCGCATTGAGGTTCACTTTTTCCGGATCTGCGTCCGTGTTCTTTATCGCTTCGCTCGCGAGGGCGCCCGAACGATAGCACTGGTTCCAACTGGAAGCCTGGTACGAATTGGTGTTGCTGGACGGTACATACTTGTCCATGTTGGTATAGTAGTTCGCACCTCCTGATGTGGTGGAAGCCAACAGCTGCACCCAACCGCTCTGGAACAAAACCGGACCATTATATCCGGTGATCGCGTCTGCATACGTCCATTCTGCATTAGAGAGAAAATAGTTCGCGTCAAAGTTACTCGGCGTTGCCTTGGTCGGATCCGTGTTGATCGATTCGAAGTCGCTGGTGCAACCTACCATGATCGCGGTGATCAAGACCAGTCGGGATATGATTGAAAATGTTCTTTTCATTTGAATAGTTTTTTTATGTCTCATACTAAACATCATGTCGGTTGCTTATTTAAACTTCACATTCAGATTGAAACCGTATGAGCGTGTCGACGGCAAACTGGTGCCTTCTATTCCGTAGTATCTCACGTTTGAAGAGAAGCTGGCTTCCGGATCGATATTTTTAGCCTTGCGCATGAGAATGGCGAGGTTCCGTCCCACCAGTGAAATTTGTACCGAGCGAATCAAAGGAAAATTCGCGAATACAGCAGACGGCACGGTGTAACCCAAGGTGAACTGACGGAATTTGATGAAGTCTCCGTCCACCACACTGGTAGAGGTGATCTTCTGTGACACGGCGCGATAGTAGTCTTGAGGGGTAGCGGTAGTGGTATTCTTCGTTCCGTCCGCCAACACACCCGTAGTGATACCTTCTTGTCTGCCTTCCAGCGTCTTCTTGTTCAAACCTCTCAGGATAGAGTAGTACTCGGTTGCCGACAACACCTTGTTGCCAAAGTTGTAATCGATCAGGAATGAAGCGCTGAAGTTTTTGTAGCTGAAGTCGTTGGTGAGGCCACCAAATACTTTAGGAAGTACCTGTCCCATCTGGACCAGGTCACCTTGAACGGGCAGCCCTGAAGCATCAACAATGATTTCTCCGCTGGCATTTCGCTTGTAGTCATAGGCCATGATCTGAGGACCTGACGCACCTTTAACGTAAGCGGTAATCGCATTACCGAGCGTTCCGCGGTTGGAGCCCAGGTTTTGATTTCTGCCATCCGCATCGGTTTGCAGGATGGTGTTCTTCACGGTGGTGATGTTAAAGGTAACATTCCAGGTAAACTGCGGCGTCCGCACGGGACTACCGGTCAACAACACTTCAAGACCCGTGTTCTGCGTAGAACCCGTGCCCACAAATCCTGTGGTGAATCCTGTAGCAGCGCTATAGGTGGCAGGCATGATCTCGTTATGGGACTTTCTGTTGTACCAGGCAAGATCAAGTCCCAACCGGTTCTCGAAGAATTTCAATTCAAGACCCAACTCAACTTCGGTCAGCGTGAAAGGCTTCAGCAAACCGTTGGGTTGCTCAGTGGGAGTGGCACCCATAGGGTTTCCACGAAGCGGACTATTCAATGAATAATACAATTGTGTCTTGTACGGATCGCCCGCCTCGCCGCTGGTTTGTGCCCAGGAAGCGCGGAACTTACCCAAGCTCATGCTGGGAAGGTCTGTGAGTTCGGAGAAAATAAAGCTGGAAGAAACGGAAGGAGTAAATATCGTATTGTTATTGGTCGGCAGCGTTGAATAAGCATCGTAGCGACCGGTTGTGCTCAGCGTGAGGAGGTGCTTATAGGCCAGGTCAATAGAATAGTATGCCGAGTTAACGCGCTTCTTGGTGAACTTATAGTTATCGCCGGGATTGGTGTTCACCGTGTACACGTTGCTTAGTGTATACAGGTAGGGCAGGATAAAGGTACTACCCGCTACGCGCTGATATTCATACTGATTTGCTCTGGAGTTTGCACCGATCAACGCATCCAGGCTGAAATCTGTCGACAACTCTTTCGATACACCGATCAACCCGTCGATGTTGGCCTCCGTGGTTTGGGCCGAAGATTGTTCCTGCAGGTTTCCACGGAAGTTTCCTTGCGGGGCTGTGGTGTAGGCAGTTCCCCAGGGCTCGACCTTAAATACCCCGTCGTTCAGTTGATCGTAGCCGACGCGACCTTGAGCGTATAACCACTTCGTAATGTCATACCGTGCCGAAACCGCCGTAATCAAGCGCTTGCGGCTGAGGTTGTTGACGTACTGGTTAACCACAAACCAAGGATTGGTAACATATTCGTCGTCGCCGAAGCGTGTCTCAACACCCGTGGTGGTGTTGTAGCCCGGGTTAAGGATGTTTTCGTCGATGTTGGTCGCCAGGAACAATCCGTTGTTGGGGTTCATGGGACCGTCGCTCAATTGAGGACGATTCTTGGACCGCTCGTCGATGTAGTTGGCCATCACATTCACCTTCAGCTTGGAGGTGATGTTTTGTTCGATGTTCAGGTTGATCGTCTTGCGACCAATCCCGCTGTTGCGCACGATGGAGTTGTTGTCCAGGTTAGCCATCGACAAACGGAACGAGCCGTTCTCGCCACCCTTTGAAACGGAAACGGTGTTAGTGAACGAAGAGCCCGTTCTGTAGAAATGTTTGATGTTGTCCTTTTGCGCGGAGTAAGCATACGAGTTGCCGTCGTACTGGATCGCCTGCGTGCCGTCGAGCTTCGCGCCCCAACTCATACGCGACGTGGCTTGTGCTTCCAGGGCCGTTGCTGGCTTGACGCCGTTGAGGCCTTGTCCGTATTCATACTGGAAGTCAGTATAGTTTATGGCTTTGTCAGCCATATAGTTCATGTTGTACTCAACGGAAAAGTCGCCTTTTTTCCCTTTTTTGGTGGTGATAAGAATCACGCCGTTCGTGGCACGCGTACCGTAAAGTGCGGATGCGGATTGTCCTTTTAGTACCGTCATGCTTTCGATATCGTCGGGGTTCAGGTTACCAATACCATCCCCGTTGTCCGATCCACCCCACTCGCCGGCACTACCGCGCTGTGTGTTGTCCATCGGTACACCGTTGATAACAAAGAGCGGCGAACCGTTATTGTTCATGGCGGGCATACCGCGCAACAGGATGCGGGCTGTACCGCCGGGACCACCGCTGGTTCCCTTCACGTTCAAACCGGCAACACGGCCGCTCAACGACAGGGCCACGTTGTTCTCACGCGCCTTGTTCATTTGCTCGCCGTCCACTTTGGTCACGGAGTATCCCAATGTCCGGGTCTCTTTCGAAATGCCCAGGGCGGTGACAACGACTTCGCCAAGCTCTTTAATATCTTCAGTGAGCGCAACACTTACTGTGGTCCGGCTCCCTACTGCGACCTCCTGCGTTTCGAAGCCAATAAAGGAAAACACGAGTGTGCCCGTCCCTACGTCGGAACCGCTAAGTGTATAGTCTCCATCAGCATTGGTGGTCGTACCTACCGTTGTACCCTTCACCACTACCGATACACCCGGAATGGCTGCACCATCGGAAGCGGAGGTCACTTTTCCTGTCACTGTTTGTGCGGAGACATATCCGCACAGCAGCATTGCCAAAGGCAATAATAGGATTCGTATTTTTTTCATCATAGGCTGTTTTAAAAAAGTTAAGTGATTAGTTTAGACTAACTTAGGTCAGCTCCCGTTGTTGAGCGCAGACCCTCGTTACGGTTTAGATCGTTTCACAAGAGCCAAACACACAGAGCCCGATGAAATTATTTTTGTGAATACCAAAAGACACGGCACACGGAGACAAAAATTCGGCTATAAGGCGGAAAAAAGAGGTTCAAGAGCGATGGAAAAAAGAAAGGCAAGGCACCCTGTAAAAGAGGACGCACCTCCTATATAAGGAGGAATTCGCGCGACAAGCGATTTCAATTGTCAGCGGCCGGTTGAAATCCCTTTTGCTAAAAAATAAAGAACAGGGAAAAGAATAGTGCGGTTAGGGTATTCAGATGCGTTCGCAGATGCCGCAGGGCCTGGGTGATATAGTTTTCAACGGTGCGCGTCGAGATATTCATTCGCTCCGCAATCTGGGAAATGGTGGCATGCTCCATGCGACTCATCCGGAAAGCAGTTTGACATTTGTCTGGCAATTCGGCGATGCGCTCGTGCAGCACCTGATGAAGATCCTTTACATCCATCATCTCCTCCAGGGAATTGTCGCTGTACTTCTGTATAAACAAGGTGAAGTCGGCAGCATATTTTTTCCGGACATGCTCCGAACGCATGAAACTAAAAATCTTGTTCTTCGCGATCTTAAATAAGTAAGGATCCAGAAACGTATTAGCATCCATCGCGTTCCGGTTGTTCCAAAGGGCGACAAACACCTCCTGCAGGATCTCCTCTGCCGTCTCCTTTATTCCAACTTTCTTCAGGATGAAAAGGTACAGGCGATGAGCGATTCGATCATAGATCAACTCGAACGCTTTTTCGTTTCCTTCTTTTAGTGAAGCGACTAGATCGATCTCACGATGACTGCCCGTTGTTTCCATAATGTATCGGTAACTAAAATAACAGAAAGTTTACGTAAACGAATTATAGACTGTGAATTTTGATTGACGTGTTCACGATGACGCTTTTCGCTTCCATTTTCAACCCAGTGAAACGCGCTGTCTTTTTGCTTGTAACTATCTGTATTTCAACACAATAAAAAATATTTTAAAATTGACTGTGTGTTCATCCTGTTCCATACGACTATAATTATTTGGCCTTGGCTGAGGCCATGTTAACGCCAAATTATTAATTTTTTTTAAGCGCGACGTGTGTCTTGGCGCCACATTTGATGTGCCCCGTTAACGCAAACGATTACTGCCAATGCATTCACCTGCGGGACCTCAGCACAAACCTGCAATGAAGGCGAAGGGCTTTTCGCTCTGAGGGCATCACGCGTCACTATGGCGACGTGTGGGAATATGCTAACTTTGGCCCTGACTGATTTGCATGACGTTGGAGCTTTCACGCAAAATGTGAAAAAAGATATTGCAATTGACTGTGTGTATCCTTCTTGTCGAAGCGATATAGCAATGAAGTCTGATTACTAAATGTCTGTATGTTATGAACGAGTTTGGCTTTGATCGTCTGATCGAGTTGTACAAAAAAGATCAACTCACCCAGGAAGAAAAGAAATTGGTGGATGACTGGTTCAACAGCGTCGATACTGGAATGGACTCCCTGCTAACGAATGCAGATCATGATCGACTGAAAGACAAACTACTCTATCGCATAAAACCTTCCGCGGATACCCCTCCCGTTGACCAGGAGGATTCAATGCTGACAAAGGCCGGGCATTGGACATGGCTAAAAATAGCCGCCTCCCTCCTCGTCGTGTCACTCGTCGGATTTGGGGCCTGGCGTCTTCAATCAAACTCAAACGATCTGAGAACATACACCAGCAATGGAACCACTACCAAGGTGAGCTTACCCGATGGTAGCCTGGTTTGGCTGAAGGGCACAAGTTCGCTGGAAGCTCCATCTGCTTTTGCGGGCAACACACGAAACGTGACGTTGCAGGGTGAAGCCTTATTTGAAGTTGCCAAAGATCCCCGCCATCCCTTTATCATTCAGTGTGGTCACGCAACGACTACCGTGCTAGGCACGAGCTTTAATCTTAAATCCTCTCCCGACCGGGTTGAGCTCACGGTGTTGACTGGAAAAGTGTCCTTCACATCCGCCAAGGATGCCCAGGGAAAAGTGGTTTTGCCCAATGAGAAGGCGATCTACGATGAAGCGACTTCAGTCATCTCGAAGGAAACCCTGGCCGTTGAGGAGAAGAAAGCCACGACCGACGGAACGGAGTATGAGATGATCTTCAACGATATTTCTATGGACGCGGTCGTCCGCCGGATCGAGGAAAAGTTCGATGTCACCATTTCGTTCGGGAATGAGGACTTGCGAAAGTGCAAGATCCGGGCAAATTTTTCCGATCAATCGCTCGAGAACACATTGGATATGATCGGCCAGGCCGTGGGTCTTCACTATACGATCAGCGGCAACACCGTGCAATTGACGGGAGAGGGATGTCGATGAAAACATTTGTTTGAAAGACGCAAACGTTATCGATTTCATGTTGCGTGAGGAACGCTCTGATCACCCGAAACCGACGCTTGTTATTGGCCATTTTTTGTTTACTGCAAACGTTTTATGTTTCGCCCCAAAGGGCGTAATTTAGGCTCCAAACTAGGAATGCGTATCCGGCCTGAAGCACGGCACGCGAGATGAACCTGAACTGGAGCCGTATGAAGGCATTGATCAAGGCATGTGTTCTGCACACCCTACCGCTATTTTGCTGTATTACGCTCCTGTCCCACCATTCTGCCAAGGCACAAGGTGTCCTTGAAAGACAAGTTTCCTTCAACCTGCAACACATCACCTTAAAAAAAGCGCTGGAGACGCTGGAGGTGGCAACGAGGGTGAAGTTTGTCTACAGCGTAAATCAAATCGACGTCACCAAGGTCGTATCGACCGAAACCGACGGGAAAACGCTTGCCGAAATCCTCGATCAACTTCTCCTTCCCCTAAACATCGAATACAAGATCCAGGACGACAATGAATACATTGTCCTGTCAAGATCGGCCGGCCGTTCCGGGGATGAAACATCACCCGAAAATATAATACCGCTCATCACGATTTCAGGCCGCGTGACCGACACCAAAGGCATCGGCTTAGCCGGTGTGAATGTCGTCGTTAAAAATACCACGACCGGAACATCCACCGACATCCGGGGCAATTTCAATTTGCAAAGTGTCCCGGCAAACTCGATCCTCGTTGTCTCATTCATCGGATATGCAACCTATGAAGCGGAGGTTGACGGTCAGACATCCATGGTGATCGTTTTGGAAGAAGAACTCACCTCGCTGGCGGAAGTGGTGATCACGGCCATGGGCATACCCCGCCCGGAGAAATCGCTGACCTATGGAACACAACAGATCGATGCCGAAGAACTGACGCATGCGAAGACCGACAACATGATGAACACATTGAACGGCAAAGTGCCGGGCATGACCGTGTTCCCCAGCGCCTCCGGCCTCGGGGGATCGGCTAAAGTAATCCTGAGGGGGAATCGGTCCTTCTCTCAATCCAATCAGCCGCTGTATGTGCTGGATGGGCTGCCGATGTTGAACAGTTCAAACTCTAACGGCCAGCCCAACACGCCGTTCGGAGGCCAGGTCGACGGAGGCGATGGCATTTCAAACCTCAATCCGGACGATGTAGAATCCATTACCGTACTGAAAGGTGCGTCGGCCGCGGCGCTCTATGGAAGTCAGGCCGCTAACGGCGCCATCATCATCACCACCAAAAAGGCGAGAGAGGGGATCACCGAATTGAATTACAATTCCAATGTTTACGTGAGTGACATTGCTTACCGGCCGCAATTCCAAACGGGCTATGGCCGAACAGGGAGCAACGCCCGGGACAGTTGGGGTGCGCCCATGGCCTCGCCGGCGGATGACAAATTGAAAACGTTTTTTCATGAAGGCGTCAACTTCATAAATTCTGTGAACCTCGCCAGCGGTTCAGAAAAAAACAAGATCTATTGTTCGTTTGCCAACACCAATGCTCAGGGACCGGTGCCCCATAATACGCTGGCGAGGAACAATTTTAGCTTGCAACAATCTCAAAAGTTGTTCGACCGGAGATTGGTTGTCGATGCCGGCCTCCACTACATCACCCAAAAAGTTGAAAACACTCCCGCACTGGGATTGTACTTTAACCCGTTAACCGGCTTGTATTTATTTCCCAGCGAGATGAATATTTCGCCATACAAGGCGCAATATGAATTTGCGGACCGTGTTGGCTATGAACGACAGAACTGGTTTACCAATGAGGACATCCAACAAAATCCGTGGTGGATCATCAACCGGAATCCAAATTACTCTCACCGTCGGAGGCTTCTCCTTTCCGGGCGCGTGGCGTTTGATGTGAATCGATGGATCAACATTCAAGTGCGTGGCAACCTGGACCAGATCACGGACCGCTATCAACAGAATCTTTTTTCCGGAACGCAGGCCACCTTGGCCCGTCCCAACGGACAGTTCATCGACAACACGCAGACGCAAGAACAAAAGTATGCCGACGCCTTACTGGCGTTTAAAATTCCAATGCCTACCTCGTTCGGGATCAACGGCACAGTGGGCACAAGCATCACCGACAGTCGCCTCGACGGAACTGCTGTTGGGCCCGGTCTGGGGCTCATCATGCCCGACGTGTTTAAGGCTCAAAATATTGTTGCCAGCAGTATGGTAAATCCCGTGTATAATTATCCCGATAACCATACGCAATTGCAGTCCATCTTTGGAACGGTCAATGCCGCTTACTCAGATTGGCTTCATCTCAATTTAACAGGGCGCAACGATTGGTCTTCGAACTTATCCTTTACGCCCAACCTCTCCTATTTTTATCCCTCGATGGGTGTTTCGGTTCTGCTGAAAGATGCCTTAGATCTCCCCACCCGTATTTCCTATTTTAAGGTGAGGGCGAACTATGCAGAAGTAGGCAATACAGTTCCTCAATACGTAACCAACCCGGTGAACTCCTTTGATAACACAGGCTCGGTGACGCTGAGCACAGCAGCGCCATTTGAAACCTTGAAGCCGGAGCGCACCAAAACCTATGAACTGGGAACGGATCTCCGCTTGTTTGAGAACCGGCTGGCGCTGACGTTCAACTATTATCGATCCAACACCTTCAACCAATTTATCAAAGTGGTGCCTTCGGTGGCCACGGCCTACAGTGCGGGCTATGTGAATGGTGGAAACGTGCAGAACACCGGGATCGAGCTTTCTATGGAGTACATACTGCGGATGGGTTGGGGATTCCGCTGGGAGACCTCCATAAACGTGGCGCACAACGTCAACCGGATCATTGACGTGGATTCAAAAAATGGCATTGATAAATACTTACTGACAACGAACGACAATACAAGCTACCAATCGGTCCTGGCCAAAGGAGGTTCGTATGGTGATATCTATGGCATCACCGTTATGCGCGACGCCGCGCAGCGCATGGTCCTTAACGACGATGGAACGCCGCGCATCAATACGAACTTCAGCTACCTGGGAAACCCCAATCCGCACTGGATCACGGGTTGGAACAATTCCATTACCTATAGGAATTTTACTTTGAATTTTTTGATCGATGCCAAAATTGGTGGCAAGGTCTTCTCCATGACACAAGCCATCATGGATCAATATGGAATATCGAAAGCGACGGGTGATGCACGCGACAAAGGTTATGTGCCGGTCAATGGTGTGAATGAAAAAGGCGAGGCCATTTCCAAAGTGGATCCTCAGAAATGGTATACCAGCATCGGCGGCCGGCAAGGTGTTTCCGAACTTTACATCTACAGTGCGACGGTGGCCCGCGTCCGCGAAGTTTCGCTGGGCTATTCCATTCCCCTACGGAAATACGGCATATCGAAATTGCGCGTGTCCCTCACCGGGCGCAATCTGCTTTACTTATATCGGGAAGCCCCCTACGATCCCGAGCTGCTGATGTCGACGGGAAATGGTTTATCCGGCATTGACATCTTCAACCAGCCCGCCATTCGAAATATTGGGTTTGCTTTGAATGTTACGATTTAAAACGGCGCCTATGACCTGGTCAGAATCCGTAAAACGAACTATCCGAATGACGACCTCACTCCTCGTCTTTTGCGCGGTCTGTCTTGTTTTGCTTCGTTGCGTCGGCAATTTTGAAGAATATAACACGGACCCTACCGGAATCTCAGATGCCCAGGTAGATCCCATCACCGTCTTTAAACCCCTGCAGCGGAAAATTTTTGATAAGTATCAGACCGCTCAAAACCTGAGCACGGATGCTTACTCCGGCTACATGATGTCGCCCACTCCGTTTATGGCCGACTACAACCTGAACTACTTCCTGGTCGACAGTTGGAATCGCGACGGGTTTGATGCGATGTACATCAGCATCATGTCGCCCATTCTTAAACTTGCCAAGCTTGGAACGCGCCAGAAATCTCCAGACCTCTGGGCGATCGCGTTGATCATCAAAGTGGAAGCCATGCACCGGGTCACGGATAAGTTTGGTCCCATTCCGTATAGTAAAGTTGGCACATCGACCACCTACACGCCTTATGACACCGAAGAAAGCGTGTACGGACAATTCTTCCAGGAGTTGGATACGGCCGTTACTAACCTGAAAACCTTTGTAGCACAACATCCGGGTGAAGCGCCCTTCCGGGACTTCGATTTGATCTTTGGCGGCGACTATCACAAATGGATAAAATTTGCAAACTCCTTGCGCCTGCGCCTGGCCATGCACATTGTGAAGGCCGCTCCCCAATTGGCGAGGATCCAAGGAGAGAAAGCCCTTAACGACGACCTGGGACTCATGGCCGACCCTGATGATGATGCGGCCATTAACTCAACCAACGGCACGAGTGACCTCTTCATGATCACACACGACTGGGATGACAACAGACTTAATGCGTGCGTTTTGTCGTACCTCGTTGGATTCCATGATCCGCGGTTGACGGTCTATGCAACCCCGGCAACAGATCCTTTGTTTCCGGGGCAGTACGTTGGCATCCGCATTGGATCTGCCATCTCTTCAAAGGATGCCTATAAAACCTATGCCAGCCTCAATACGGAAAAAACATTTCTCGTCTTCACGCCACAACCGGTCATGTGCGCAGCCGAGAGCTGGTTTTTAAAAGCGGAGGCTTCGTTGCGCGAATGGCAAGGCGCCGGCGATGCACAGGCCAACTATGAAATGGGAGTGCAAATGTCCATGAAACAATGGGGTGTGGAGATTGGAAATTATCTCCAGGACAATGTCAGCACGCAAGCTGCCTACGTCGACCCGAAAAATGCCAGCAACAATTCTCCGGCCGTTTCCACGGTGACCATTAAATGGGATGACAATCTTTCCAAAGAAGAAAAGCTGGACAAGATCATGACCCAAAAATGGTTGGCCACGTTCCCCGAAGGACAGGAAGCATGGACAGGGTTCAGGCGCACAGGCTATCCGAAGTTGTTCCCGGTGGTCATCAATAAAAGCGGCGGCAAAATTGATACGGACGTGCAAATCCGGCGACTGAGCTATCCCCAAAGTGAATACAGCACAAACAAGCGAGGTATTGAAGGCGCCCTGCAACACCTTGGCGGGCCGGATGATGGAGGAACCCGTCTTTGGTGGGATGTTGAGGGTGGAAATTTTTAACGAACGCGCATAAAATTCAATTGTGTGTTTGCGCCTCGAAAAGCGATTTCACTACCGACAGGTCTGCGACAAAAAGACTAAGTCGAAAACAACGAGTCAACCTCAAACGGATAAACTTTGCCATGCGTAAACCATATGCCCATCGGGCAACAAAGACGCGCGCCCATGGCGCGTTCATGCTCCTGATTATTTCTTGCTTCATCATCACTCAATGTCATCGCGAAAAAGAAACGGCATCGAACGCCGATGACACCACGAACTACACACAATTCGTTGACCCATACATGGGAAGCGGTGGCCATGGACATGTTTTTGTCGGCGCGAATGTTCCGTTTGGTGCTGTTCAACTGGGGCCCGTGAACTTTGCTCGCGGTTGGGACTGGTGTTCGGGATATCATTATTCCGATTCCATCGTTGTGGGCTTTTCGCATACCCACCTGAGCGGAACAGGCATCGGCGACCTCGGCGACATTCTCTTGATGCCCGCCATGGGCGAAGTGAAGTATACCAAAGGGACGCCCGAGGCCCCCGAGAGTGGCTATGCCTCAAAGTATACCCACACCAACGAAAGTGTGAAGCCAGGCTATTACACGGTCAAGCTAAGTCGTTATAATATTAATGTAGAATTGACCGCTTCGGAACGCGTTGGGCTTCATCGCTACACCTTTCCCGGCAAGGATGGGCATGTCGTTATTGATTTAAGCGAAGGAATCGGATGGGACTCGCCCGTCGAAACACATGTTGAACAGGTCAATGATTCCACACTCGCGGGCTACCGGTATTCGAAAGGATGGGCTGCCGACCAGCGGATCTTTTTTACGGCCATCTTTTCAACACCCATCAACCAAGTCATTCTCGCCAAAGGCTACACTGTTGTGAACGGAAAAACCGCGACGGGCAAAAGAGTGAAGGCAGTTGTTAAACTGAACACGGAGAAGCCCGTTCTTGTGAAGATTGGAATTTCTCCCGTAAGCGCGCAAAATGCTGCTTTGAATATCCACCAGGAAATTCCACATTGGAACTTTGACGCCATCGTAGAAAACGCCGATCGCTTGTGGAACCATGCTCTAGGCGCCATCCAAGTTCAGACCAAGACTAAATCGCAACAACGGATTTTCTACACCGCGTTGTATCATACGATGATCGCCCCTTCCATTTTTAACGACGTGAATGGCGACTACCGGGGAAGCGACAAGCAGGTTCACCATGACACGAGCTTTACGAACCTCACCACCTTCTCGCTGTGGGACACGTATCGGGCGACACATCAACTGCATACCATCATCAATGCCGATCGCGTGGGCGATATGGTCAACTCCCTGTTGAAAATTCATGAGCAACAGGGAAAGCTCCCCATTTGGCACCTTTGGGGAAACGAAACCAACACGATGCCCGGCAATAGCAGTTTTCCGGTGATCGCTGATGCGATATTGAAAGGGATTGCTAACGTCGATGAAAAAAAAGCACTGGATGCTATGGTGGCCTCCACGTTAGTAAAGGAGCGAGGGCTGCCCTTCGTGAACCAGCTTGGCTACATTCCCGCCGATAGCATCGTAGAAAGCGTTGCCCTTGGTTTGGAATATTCCATCGACGACTGGTGCGCCGCACAAGTTGCCAAGAAACTTGGCCAGGAAAAAGAATATCTATATTTCCTCAAACGCGCCAGCAACTATAAACAATACTTCGACCCCAAAACCCGCTTCATGCGCGGCAAGCTGGCCAACGGCGCGTGGCGCACGCCCTTCAGCCCGGTGATGGCAAAACACATGAAGGATGACTTTTGCGAAGGGAATGCCTGGCAATACACCTGGCTGGTACCGCACGACGTTGAAGGACTCATGCAACTGCTGGGAGGAGAGAAGGCCTTTGTAGAAAAACTCGATTCCCTGTTTGTTGTGAACGAGAGCATGGGCAAAGAAGCGTCGGCCGACATCACGGGGTTGATCGGGCAATATGCCATTGGCAATGAGCCCAGTCATCACATTGCTTACCTCTACGGCTACACCGGTTCTCCCTGGAAAACTGCGAAAACCGTGCGCAACGTCCTGGATCAATTTTATCACGATGCCCCCGACGGAATTCCGGGCAATGAAGACGTTGGCCAAATGTCGGCGTGGTATATTTTTTCTTCATTAGGTTTTTATCCGGTAAATCCGGCGAATGGCATGTATGTCTTCGGAAGCCCGGCGATCGAACGTGCCCGGATCAGAGTTTCTGAAAACACCTATTTCGACATCGAGGTCGAGAACAACGCCCCTGAAAATATTTACATCCAACGCATGGTGCTCAATGGAACTCCATATACCAAAGCCTACCTGACACATTCAGAGATTGTCAAAGGTGGTCGCCTGGAGATCCAAATGGGACCTTCGCCAAGCAAAGAATGGGGCACGAACAAGGATGATCATGCCCGGTCGACGCAGCTGTAACACCATGTCTTAGCGTCCAATCGTAGAATTCAAAACGGCTGATCTTCAGCGTCCTTGAAAAAAGTGAAATAAAAATTCATTCTTATTGTGTGTTGCAAACGGTTGATGCGATTGTATAAAAGTAGCAGGGCCATGTTGTCTAGTTGGAAGTGATTTTCGGAAAGGTCCCTGGTCTGTTTGTCTAGTTGAAAGTGATTTTGGGAAAAAGGTCCCCGGCTTGTTTGTCTAGTTGAAAGTGATTTTCGGGAAAGATCCCTGGCCTCTGTGTGTCTGGTTGAAAGTGATTTTGGAAAGGGTCACGGGCCTGTCTATGCCCTAACGCGATTGCAGTCAAAGCACACTATTTATATTCACCTAAACCAAGCACCCTTATGAAAAAACGTTTTTGTTCACTCATGGCGATTGCCATGGCATGCGCTTTCATGCATTCCTGTACAATGGAGGTAACACCCGATGGAAACTCAACAGGAAAATCACTCACCTCCGAAGCGGATATTTCGATCCAACCGCTGTCTTTGCCGGCCGTAGGACAGTCGAAAGTTGCCTACTACGCTTTCGACGCCACACCCTCCGGTCAAGGCATCCTTCCCTTGACAACATTCACCGACAACGCCAACGTAGTGATCGTCTTTGAAGGCACGTTGTGGGAATTAGCGGACACCGTACACTACAATTCGGGTTGGATGAACAATGCCTACTATCACAGCAAACGGCAAGTGTTGGCCGACATACAAACCTTGCGCTCACGGGGCGTTAAAGTGCTCATGAATGTCGACGACGCAGCATCATGGAGCACGGCAACTCCTTTTACAACGTACAATGGAACAGCGTACAATGCCACACAATTTGCGTCCTTCGTTAACTCTTGCGTGACTACCGTTGGTCTCGACGGCATCTCCCTGGATGTAGAACACGGGGCCACGGCGAATACAAACTACAGGAATTTAATTGCCGCGCTAGGCGCCTACTTTGGTCCGCTGTCATCGAGTCCCAATGACAAAATGTATACGGCTGCCGTTTACGCCGGTGGTGCACCGGGGCCTAATTTCAGAGAGGTGTCCATCAGTCAGTATCTTAACTTTGTGATGGACATGGCCTACAGCACGGACAACTTCAGCTACTGGTCTGCCACGCTGGGCAACTCGAAAGTGATGGAAGGATACTCGCATCAACTCAGCAATCTCAACACCGCGATTGCCAATGCACAATGGCATCCAAACCCGGAGAAGGCCGGCATCATGGTCTTTGCAGCCAACGTGAGCAAATCCTACACCGATGCCATCTTTGCAGCGTTGACCAGTGGTGGAGGCACACCTCCTGCCGGATCCGACATCACAAACTACGGTGGAACGCTCACCGCACAATACCAGACCGGTTCGCCCTCGGGAGAGGATTATACCAAGGTGATCGATAACAGTACCTCGACAAAATATTACACGGCCCATGCTGCGGCGTGGATTCGATTCCAGCCCACCACCTCAAACGTTGTTGTGAAATACACAATCACTTCCGGAAATGATGTTCCGGCGCGCGATCCGAAGAACTGGACACTCCAGGGCTCAAACAACGGAACGTCGTGGACGACGCTGGACACACAAAGCAATCAGACATTCGCCACCCGTCTGTTGACCAAGACGTATACGTTCTCCAACTCCACGGCTTATGCTTATTACAGGCTTAACATCACTGCGGTGAGCAGTGGAAGCGTTATGCAAATGTCGGAATGGGAATTGTTTAGAAATTAGAAACCTGTTGTTCGCGAATCAAGTTGTTCAATGAAGCCGGGGTTGCACCCGGCTTCTTTTTTTAATGCATGATCGCGACAACAACAGCGAGAGTCAGAAATGCATCTGGCTCTTGTTCTAATCACTCAGCGTGAGGTCGGCCGGAATTTTAAAAAAGGACGCGTGGGGTACGATTCATTTTCGCCAGTGTTAATCCTTCTTCTTCGGTGCGGGCGAGGTCATTTCAGTTTCGCCCTGCTTGGCCGCCAGCAGGTAGATCAAAGAAGCCGTGCCGTCCATGGTCGGCTCGTTTGTACTGTAATCTCCGTAGTCGTCATGATATACAGCCAGATCGCTTTGGAAAGCCGCGTACTCGTCAGCTTCATTAAGTTGTATTCCGATCAGGCTTTTGAAGATCTTTGTGTAAACAGGCCCGTCTACGAGTCCACCATCGATCGGATAATTTTTCAAATGCGTAAAGGCTGAGTGAGGATCAACCGGAGTGTCGCCCCACGAAGGCAGGCCATACACCATCGAGGTTCCCCAGGGGTTGCAACCAAAAATCCAGTCGAAGTTTGCCTGCTCAAGCGCCCCGAAGCTCCAGTCTTCTGTCAACTGCCGGTACCAAAAGCACTGAATGGCGAACGACACCGTCAGGTTGTTGCTGCACCAGATGAATGGCACCCCTCTATTGAACGCATTGCTTTCGGCCTTTGTGGCAACGGTCGCTATTCCTTTCCGGTAGTAGGCGACAATGGTGTCGCGCGCCTTGCCGGTAAGTTGTTTGGCTAATTCGTAATGACCCAGATTGATGAAGGGATACCATTGGTAATGGCTTGCCGTGTCAGTTCCCAGCCAGGGGGTGACGGGCTCTTGCCGCGCGTAGTTGATGGACTCATCCAGTTTCCGTGCACCTGCAGCGGCGAGCTCCATGTCGTCAACCCAGTTGTCTTCGGCATAGATGTAGGGTGATTTGACGGAAACCGTCTGCGTTGCGCCTGGCTTTTTTAGCGCGTATTGATAGGCGGTGGCCGATTTTTCAGAAAGGATCTTGCTATACGCTGTCTCGGAAGCAAAAACGGCAGCACCCAGTCCGAACGCACTGCTGAACTTGGCAGCGGTTGAAGACGTGCCCTTGGTGTTGTTGCGAAATTTACCGCGTTGTTGAACTTCGCCGTCGATGAAATAGACGGGTCGCTGATAGCCTCTCCCGTACTGGTCATCCATTTTTGGCATACGCATCCCCACATGATCGCGATCGTCTGCAATCTGGTTAAACATAATGTCTTTGTCGGGGTGCATCTTCAATAACCAGTCGAGGCCCCATTTCGCTTCGTCAAGTACATCGGCCCGATTATTCCTGCCCTCCAGACCATTTGCCAGTTTGTGATCACCGAACACCTTGGGAAAATCGCGGTAGGCCGCCAGCAGGTGGTAGGTCGCATTTGCCGAGGTGGTGGAATACTGCAAATAATCGCTTGCATCGTGCCATCCTCCCACGACATCGAAATACGTACTGTCTTTTATGCCCCCACTTTTTCCATACAACACATAGCCGTCTTGCGTGTGACAGCTGTCTTTCAGAAATGGATTGTAGCCGGTGCGCTGCTGTCGCATGTAGCGCAGGCAAAAATCGGCTGCGTTGGCATACACGTTTTCTCCGATCTCAAATTCAGGTGAGGTTATACCAGCGGCTTTGATCTTGTATTTTCCAGGCCTCTTAAAAGCAGAAAACTCCAACCGATAGGTTTGAGCAAACGGACCGTAACGTCCAAATGCCTTTCCGGCCTTTCCGGTGAACACTGCCCTTCTTGACTTCGCATCAACAACCTGAAACTCCTTGACAACTTCCTCCGTCAACCCGCACCACACCGCCACCTTCGGAGTACCTGGACGGTAGCCCAGTTGATTGATCCGGATCCACGCATGCGGATCCGTCGAACTACCGTGTGCCTTTACCGACAACAAAAAAATGAGGAGGATCGGCATCGTGAGACGTTTAAGCATAGTGGACAATTTATTGACCAGTAAACCTGTTAAGAAATTAGGTTTAAATCAAGTCTTCGAGGTAATCCTGAGTAATTAGTCCGGAGGAGTGTGTAGTGTCAATAATTTTCAAACAACCAGTGTTCGAGAAATTGACGACGTGGCCAGAACGATACTTCAAAAGGCGAAACATTGGAAACCTGCACATATAGTACTGCTACCGGCATATACCGTTCCTTATGACGTTACCATAACTATTTCCGTAGACGAAGAAGTATGTGCGATTCAGAATGTATGGCGAGGGCGATAAGGATATTCTGAAAAAATACTTTCGGCAGCCGCTTTAGGGTATGGTTGTGATAACGTCATAAGGCAACAACTGTGTCTATTACTGGTTCATATGATGCATAGCAAGCCCTATTTCCGAAAGTACTAAAAGAATACAGCGCGATCTCATTCTCGCTAAGCAATGCTCTTGGAATCATGTGGGGAAAGACCCGGCCAAAAGCATGAGACATCATTAGAAAATGAACATCATTAATAGCAATTGACTCCGCTGTCTCAGCGGGGTATTCAATCGCCGTCAACTCGATTGAATCCTCATTGATCTTTGCCGTGGCTTTGTAAACCATATCCCCGGTCCAGCTCCTTGAAAAATAGAAAATGTTGTCATAAACGTAGATATCCCATTTGCAATCCATGGAGTCAGCTTTAAATGCAGCGCCTCGTAGCACTGACCCGTTGTGGGGATACCTCAGATGGGTTAAAGTTGATTTCTGGTTTGGCACATGGGTACCGACATATTCATTCCCAACTGAGCTTCGTAACGAATTGTATTTTTCTACAATCTCTTTACTGGAAGTCGTAGCGATCATGGACAACGTAAATGATCGAATGTCCAAAATTCTCTTGTTAAAAGGATTTCCTTCCCCAATCTCATACCATATGAACCTGTAATTTGCTTCACCTTTTTGAGGGACTTCCGATTCTTTTACTTCTTTAGGTTTCTTTTTAAGCCAGTCAAACATTCTTTCACGATTTATTCTCAATTCCAAAATTATCATTTTTCTCCACGTTGTGTCGCGCCCTACATTTTTCTGATCAAAGGCGCTACGGGGCTGAAGTATGCCTCCACTGGAAATGGGGACGAACTTTAGTGAGGCTTCATTTACGGGAGCGGCAGACCGCGTGAGGTGTAACCATTCCTCAACTCCTTCCAACCGTTCACTAAACCGTTTTGGCCCGGTGCTGCAAACCGATCAGCTTTAATTGCGAAAGGCGCAAAAAGTTCATCGTCATGAAAAAATACCTGACCCTCCTCCTGATCATCGGTGCAACAGTTATCTGCATGCACTGCAGCAAGTCGAATGACCCCACCGCAAACAATCCGAATAATCCAAACAACCCCAACAATCCAAACAATCCCAATAATCCAAATAACCCCAGCGGATCCGCGATTACAGTCACCTCCGTTTCACCGAATATCATCTATGCCAATGATCTCATTACGATAACCGGTACCGGATTCAATGCCGATCCCGCGAAAGATACTTTTGAGATGGGGACGATATTTCAGGGTGGCGGCTTCGCGCCTTATGGAACCGAGTTCGGGGCCGACGGCAAGTTTAAAATTATCAGCGCATCCGAAACGCAACTCGTCGTGCAAGCTTCCGATGCACAATACATCGACTTCCAAGTCGGAAACGAAAATAGAAGACCGTGGCCTTTCCGGATAAAAGCCAATGGCAAGAAACTTGTGTCAGGCTTCACGAAGGTGAGACGCATCCCTTTCTGCATTTTCGAACGCGATCACAACACCAATGTGGGCACAGGCTGCTCATTCTTCCTGTGTCCTGGCGATACCATGTTTTCGGATGCGGGAAGAGGTCTTTATGGTGCATGCGAGCTTTATATCAACGGCGTTCAGATTAGCGGTGTAGCATTCCCCGACAGCTCGAAAATGAGAGCGCGTATCCCCAAAACACTTTTTGGCAACACGCACGACGATTGTGTCACCGACCAGTTTGACTTTAAGATCATCAATGGCGACGGCAGATCCGTTACCCGGAAAGTGTACATGTCGATGTCGCCTCCTATGTTCATCGACGGGGCCAGTTTTGATCAGCCAACGTACAGCCGGTCTGGCGCTGGCGTTGCGAAGTTGACCATCACAGGATATTCTCTCTATAGCTCGTGTGAAGTGAGGTTAACCGGCCTGGACTACGAAGCCATTTCGAGTTTGGGTGTCAGCAATGGTTTCCCGAACCAGGCTTCCATCGATTTTGGCGTGGGCGCATTGCCCCACAACGGCAGCTATTCGGTATCCATCCGAAGGAACGCTACGGCGGATTGGGGATTCCCCATCGCGAGTTTTACGGCGACAAACTAACAGGTGTCGCGGCAATTTTTTACATTAATGTACAGATTCCATACTATCCCATGGGAATCGGCAGGGCTTGAAATCGATACGCGCAATCTTTTTTCTTGTCTACGGTCTGGCGGTTCAAGCCCCTGCCCAATCCCTCGTTTGTCAACTCCTGGATGCGTCACACGGATTACCTTCGTCTGAATGCGTCGCGCTGGAGCAAGACTACCTTGGCCACCTCTGGGTGGGAACAACGGTGGGCATCAGCCGGTACAACGGCTACACCTTTGAAAACTTTTCACACACCAAAAACAACGAACCGTTTGGAAAGGTAAATGTCATCGCCGAAGACGACGACCATTTGCTCTGGATCGGCTCCGACAACGGACTGTTCATCAAAACCGGCGACGGTTCTTTTTATAAAACAGCGGGCAGCGACGCAGCACCCCAGGGCATAAACGACATTCTTTTTTTGGCCGGTGGAAAAGTGCTCCTGGGTTCGGAAATTGGTCCGCTTCAGGTTTCAAGAGAAAAAATTCTTGCCGCTGCCGGAAGTAAAATTCTCCCGCTGCCGTCGTTTCAACTTCCCGCATGGCAAAGCCAACGTTTTGCCGGCGACCGGATCTACCACCTGGCCCTGAGCGCCGACAGCGCCATCTATCTTTCCGGGCCTTATAATATCTATCGCTACGCCGACCGGTCCTTCGCGTGTGTCTACAAAAACGATGGAACGGGCAGCGTGATCATGAGCCTTTGTGGGATCAATGCCGATCGGTACTATTTCTACAATGCCATCGGATTATTCCGCGGCACACGCTCCGGGGCCGATCGCTTGATCTTGGATGAGCATTATCATCCGGAGGCGACGTCAAAAGGAAAATCGGTGTGGTTACCCGCTCCCGCAGGTGCACTTGAACTCTATCCAGATTCCGATATCGTGAAAACAAAACTTGATCTCCTTCCCTACGGAATTCTCTGGGCCAGCGATTTCCTCGTGGATGATCAGGGTGATTACTGGGTGGCCGCCCATGATGGATTGGTGAAGATCAAACGCTCGCCTTTTGAAAAGATCCCGTTTCAGCGTCCCTCCCGCTACGAAGAAATCTATTCCTTGTGCGAAACAGCCGACGGACAATTGCTCATGGGCAGCAACCGGGGGCTGATCCTCACCCGGAAGGAAAACCACATGGCGCCACCGTATAGCGTCGTGAACCGGGCAGAAGTATTTGGAATTCATGAAGCCTACCCCGGCGACCTTTGGTTTGCCACCGGCTACGAGGGTCTCGTTCATCGCGTGAACAACAAGAACAAAGTTTTCACCGAAGCCGATGGTTTGAGGAACAATTCAAATCGCGCCTTCTATAAAGCATCCGATGGAAGATTGTTTGTTTTTGGCGACCTGGGCGCTACGCAAATCTCGTATTCGCCTGCAACGCAGACAGTAGCCTTCAAGAATTTCCCCATCGATGCGGTGAACTCACAATATGCAACCTTGTTCAGCGCCATAGAATCGCCAGACAAAACGATGTGGTTCGCCGGGCAGGAAGGAATTTTTAAATTGGTGAACGATTCTCTGCTGGCCTACACGCTCGATAAAAAAATCATCTCCATTGCCGACATGAAAAAGAGCGACCAGGGCGAAGTTTGGCTGGCGGTGGACGGTGAGGGCATTTGGCGGTGCGGGTTTGACAAACAGGGCAATCTAAAAATCCAGGAAAAATTTGACCGGACGCGGGGCATTGCAACGGAAGTCTTCAATAACCTTTTGATCGATCGCGAGGGGAATGTGTGGATCGGCCACTACCAGGGCCTCACCGTCATCCGGAAAAACAAAGTCGTTCTTAATTTCGATCAAAATGATGGATGGCCGTTCAAAAACTACAACAATCTTTTTCTCCACCAGGATCGCGATGGCATGTTTTGGGCCGGTTGCTCAAAGGGCATTCTGCACTTTAATGCAGGCCAGATGTTGGTGGACGCCAACAAGCCGCGGATCTATCTTTCGGCAGCGAAGCCGTCGCGCGATCATTCGGATGAGTCGATCACCCTTGCCAGCACGCAGCCAATTGAATTACCCTACGAACAACGGGAGCTCACCTTTCATTATTACGCGATCGCTTTTCCGGACCAGGAGAGCGTGCAGTATGCCTACAAATTTGGCGATGGCGCGTGGACAACGGTTGGAACAACACGGAGTCTGACCTTCAATGACCTTTCTCCCGGGAAATACAAGTTCTCTATAAAAGCGTTTACGAACAAAGGCGCATCAAGCAACGAGGTGTCTATGCAAATTACGGTGAAGAGCCCGTTTTGGCTTACGCCAGGTTTTATCCTCCCGGTGTTGGGCCTCTTGACGATCGCGTCATGGCTGTGGGTGAAGCGAAGAGAGAAAATGATCTATGCCAGCGAACAACAGAAGCGGGCACGCGAGGTTGAAATGATCTCGCTGCAGCACGACCTGGCCCACTCCCGGTTGACGGCCCTGCGCAGCCAGATGAATCCGCATTTTATTTTTAATGCCCTCAACTCCATTCAGCAGTTTGTGCTGCAAGGAAATGTGGAAGAGGCCAGCCGCTACCTGGGCATGTTCTCCTTGCTTCATCGCGAGATCTTGAATACCAGCGACGAGAATTTTATCTCGCTGCAACGCGAAATCGACATGCTCGACAAATACATGCAGCTGGAACAACTTCGCTTCGATGACAGCTTTCGTTATTCCATTCACATGGAAGGCGACATCGACACCGAAGAAATCCGGATCCCGCCCATGTTGATCCAACCCTTTGTCGAAAATGCGATCTGGCACGGCCTGATGCCAAAGGAAGGCACCAAACGCGTCGAGATCCTGTTCAACCTTCAGTCGCCAGGCGATGTTTTGGTGTGCGCCATCAAGGACAATGGCATCGGCCGCGAAGCCTCCGCGCAACTGAAGGCCGTGAACGGAAGCCTGAAAAGTCATAAACCCAAAGGACTGAAACTCATCTCCGACCGGATCGGCATGCTCCGGCAGCGCTATCAACTCCCCTTCACGGTGGATGTGGCCGACCTGAGGGATGACGAAAACAAGGTCGCCGGCACGGTGGTCATCGTGAAGCTTTCCCTGGAAACGAATGGACAACACTTTTAACCCCACTACATGATCAAGGCGTTCATACTCGACGACGAAGCCTCTGCCATCACCACGCTCACGTTGATGCTGAAGCGCTATGTGCCGGAAATCACACACGTGCAAAGCGCTACAAACCCAGCGCAGGCCCTTCAAAGTGTCCAAAGCTTCCTGCCCCATCTTGTTTTCCTCGACATCCAAATGCCGGTGATCAACGGATTTGAATGGCTGAAAAAATTCCAAACCCCAACGTTCGATACCATCTTCACCACCGCCCATGACAACTACGCCATCCAGGCGATCCGCTTCAGCGCGCTGGACTACCTGCTCAAGCCGATCAACGCGAACGAATTGCGCGAGGCCATGAACCGGTTCCTGCTGAAACGGAATGCGGGGGAAGAGCAAAATCTTTTATATCGCAACCTGTTGCATAATGTTCATGCCGAACAAAAAAATTTCAAGCTCGCCGTATCCACTACGGATGGATGCTTCTTTTTTAATACGGAGGAGATCATCCGGCTGGAAGCGGAGGGGGCCTACACCTTCATCCGGTTCACCAACCGGAAGCCGTTGCTCGTCTCCAAGATCCTGAAGGACTATGAAGAGTTGTTGAGCGACCACGGATTCGTGAGGCTCCACAAGTCACACCTGGTAAATATCCTCTACATTACCGCGGTCAGTGCCCAAGGCAATGCCGTGCTGAGCGACGGATCGGTGGTGGAGATCTCTCGGAGGAGGAAAGGGGATGTGATGAATATTTTGAAGGGGTGAATCGTTCGGCGCACACCGGATGGCATACAGCTTCCGGGGTTGTTGACGCCAAAGAACGGCAAGTTGATAATGCGCCCGTTATAAATACATTTTAGAAGACAATTGATTTTATCCGGGGTCACATCTACGCACCGGACTACAGCAGACACTGCTGATAAGAAATTGATTATTTACTATTCGCTCCTTTTACTTACTTAAATAGGGTTGCATCTCTTTCACTGAAGGCATGATATAATTTACAAATGCCGCATCGGGGCCGGTTTTTGCTTCGTAATGATTATAATTTCCACCCGTAAATACCATCAATATATCCATTGATCTCCACATATATATAAACTGGCCGCCATTACCACCTGCATAAGGAACATCAGTTTTGTATTGGTGTTCTTCAAGCGGATCTGTCCAAAACTGAAAACCGTAGCCATGGGGTGGTGTAGTAATATCGTTCGTTGACCTGGAAACCTCGGCATTTAATGAATGTTTTACCCAGTCACAGTCTAAGATCTGTGTATCACCCCATTTACCATAGTTCATGTACAAGAGCCCGAATTTAACCAGGTCTCTCGACCTTAATCGCAGGCCCCACGCAGCTGCAGGCAGGTCCTGCTTATAAAGCATGTGGCGCCAGTCATACTTGATAATACCTAAAGGAGCAAACAAATTCTTCTCCGCATATTTATCCAGTCTTTCGCCGGTAGCTTTCCATACTATCTCTCCTAAAAGCATGGCACTGGCCCCGCTATAATTCCAAGCTGTACCCGGTGCTGATGTAAGTTTGCGGCTTAAAATAAATGTGATCGGGTCATCACTTCTATCCATTTGTGTCTCGGTGTTTTTAGAACTGCGGTAAGAAATCGTTTCATCCCATTCTAAACCGCTGGTCATGGTTAACAGGTTCCGGATCGTTATTTTTCTTTTAGCCGAATCGAAATATTTTGCATACTCCTTAAAGTAAGGAAATATCGGTTCATCAATGCTTTTGATAAAACCCTGTTTTATGGCAACACCGATGCACGCGGAGGTAAAACTTTTTGAAACGCTCCTGCAATCGTGTAAATCGTCAATCGTATGGTTTACATAACCTACAGGTGCTCCGCCATCAATTTCATCTTCACCGGCAAAATAATTTTCATAAATGAGTTTGCCATGCCTGCAAATAAGCATGCTGTGGATATTAGGAAAGGAATCCTTAAGAATCACTTTGGTAAGCGCCACAATTTTGCCGGTGTCCATCCCTTCATTATACATGGCATCTACAGGAAGTCCATCAGGAAGCTGCTTGGGTATTACATATGAATATTCGGTAGAACGGTAACGTGAATGACAACTGGGCAAAATTAACGACACGAGTACAAATGATAAAAAAAAGGCAATTGCTTTTGGTTTACGCATGTTATAGGGACTCCAATTTAAATGCCAGATGTTTACGCAAATGATTGTCAGCCATTCTATTTCGATTGTACAATTTTCACTGGTCGCTTTTGGCACAAGTGTTCATTTTTGTTAGAAGAAAAATCAATTTATTCAGGAAGTCAAGGTAAGCTTGCCACTAACGTTTGGGTTTACGCATGGCACACCTTGCGACATTCTTTCGCTACGCACCGGCTGGAAAACGGCACTCACTTACGACATATCCAGTCTCTATTAGGTGGTTTTGCCTGGCAATTTTTGACGATAGGCTTGCCGTGCGTGTAAGCCAGGGTTGTGTTTTTGAGTTTTAATTGTTTCTTTCGCAAAGCCCTAGAAGAAAGTTACCCTAGAGAAAAGTTACTGCCTCATGAACCGTTTTCTGTCCATCGCCTGTCTGGTCTTGCCCGTGTGGGTGGCCAATGCCCAGGAATCCGATACCACATCACCTGAATTACCTAAAACCGTTTTTGGAATCAAGGGCGGTGTAAACGTCAGCAGCCTCAGTGCCTCCATCAACAGCGAATCGAGAGCCAAGCCCGGTCTGGCCCTGGGGTTCTATGTGAAAGTACCCATGAGCCTGGGCGGTTTTTTCCGGCCGGAGTTGTATTACTCCAATCAAGGACAAAAGGATAACTACGTATTTCCCTACGGACACGGTGGACCTTCCATTGGCTCCACCACCACCAGCTTGCATTATATCAATGTCCCCTTGTTACTGGAGTTTGGCCGGAAGGTAAGTTTCCAAGTGGGACCACAGGTGGGGATCCTGCTAAAGGGCACCGAAAAAGGCACGGTCGCGAGCGTGAAAGTTGACGACGACCTGAAGGACGTGATGACCAAGGCCGACGTTGCCCTGGTCGCCGGCGTTGGTTTTTCGCCTGGCGCCCATTTCAATTGTGGCGCCCGCTATAATTACGGCATTTCAAATATTTATAAGCCAGCCGACGACGGCAACTCCAACAACGACCTGCCCACAGTTCAAAACAGGGTCTTTCATTTTTATGTGGCCTATTCATTCTGATATTCGTCTAGCAGAGAAACTATGGACATCCCGAAATTTCCCACCCTCATAAAATTCAAAAGCATACTCCCCGTGCTGGTGTTGTTCCTGGTCGTCTCCTGCCAGGAATGGACCCCGCAGGCAGAGGGCTATTTTATGATCGACAGCAAGCGTTATCCCGTCCACGTCATGGTGGTGTATACCGACACCTTCAACGACCAGGGCGGTAAATACTTTCCCGAAATCACCTTACAAGGCGCACCCTATTGCAACGTTTCCATGCATGTCATTTCGCCCACGAGGACGGTGCCCGCCGGCAAGTACGAAATGACCAGAGACTATAACCTGATGGACATCACTTCGGTCGGAATTAGTTTTGGCAAATCCAACAACCTTAGCTCGGACTATCTTAGCACCGGCACGATGACGGTTGAAGTGTCGGGAGACCATTATAACCTCGATTTTAAAGGCGTCTTTCAACGGCGCAACGTTGAGATTCACTATTCCGGACTCACTGCCCAGGATGCGCTTTGAAAGCGCTTGATCAAGTGTAGATTTTTGTATTCACGCCCGTCCACAAGAGTTATTTCTTTTGGGCCTGAACCTCAGTATCCTATTTTTTCAATAAAGACTTCAGCCTATTATACTCCCCCATTGGGAAATCATGTTTAATCCACTTCTCTTTGTAACCCTGCATTCCATGTTTGTCCAGAATCCGTTTGGCGTTGTTAAAGATCTCGGTTGAAAAATTTAAGATGGTGTCATCGCATTTGAAAACCACTTCAAATTCCTTTTCGGTTACCAGATCCCAGCTAGCCCGATCTTTGAACCATCGTATCTCAATAACCAGGCTGGTTCTATCAGGAGATGTCAAATGGACAAGATGCTCGCCCGGCTCATCCATGGCGATCACTTTAGCATCAGGAGCTCCTTTGAGGAGCAAGTTCGCTGCTGTTATAAATTCGGCCAGTGTATCATGCAGGTATGAGACGGTCATGTCAACGCCTTGATGACCGTGATTCATGTGCACGTCCGCCCAACCGTGGTCACCTAAGTTGTAATTAATCCTTAAAGCCATAACATTTTTATCAATCATGCTTTCATTTACGATCAAAGCTCGTCAGTCCGTGCGCAGTCTTTTTGCGTAGTTCTGATTTCTCGTTCAAAAAATCTTTGTATGATGGGAAGCGTGCGCAAATTGACGAACGCAAAAGCGAAACCTAGAATGTTTTGCTAAAAACAGGGCAAAAGGCGAAAAGCGAACGTTTGGTGCTCTAACCACTGAGCTACCCCTCCCGATAATTATCGGGATCGAGGGCGGGATTCGAACCCGCGACCACCCGAGTTGAAGTCGAAGTAACGCTATTCTACGGCACCTGTATCCGGCAAAAAGTTTAACAGAGCAAAGAACGATAAGAGACTTTTTTTGATGCTCTACCACTGAGCTATCCCTCCTGATAATTATCGGGATCGGGAGTGGGATTCGAACCCACGGCACTCAACTTAGCGAAGTAACTCTTAGCTACGGCATCTGTTAACTTGTAAGTACATTAAGAAAGGGCAAAAGGCCATCAGAGACAGTCAATTTACAGTCGAAGTAACTCTGGTGTACGGCACCTCTCTATCATAAAGAAGCAACAAGTGCATGGAACATTTACGGATTCGAACCGCTCTGCCTTACGGCTTTCTGCCAAACGAAGTATTTCCACACGACGGCATTCTTCACAATTCAAAGTAATAAGGAGTAACAGGCGAAGCAAGAATCGGGGCTGCGCTTGCCGGGAGTCGAACCCGGAACACTTTCCCAGAGATCTGGGTATGTGATTCCTCCCCTGAATGGAGCGAAGTATCCCACTTCTACGACATCCTTATTATTTTCAAAGAACACTGGAACGTCCTAAACTTTACTTTAGGCTTTTCCTTTTAATCTATAAGGCCTTCTTAAAACCTCCCCTTCAAGCTCGAAGGGGAGGGATAGCTTTCACAATTCAACTTTTTCAATTTCAGCAAGCGCTTGTTGGCCTTCTTCAATGGCTGCTAACACATCAAAGATCTTGTCAGACCAGCCCGCTATTAAATACACGCCATCGTTTCGTATGTCGATTGGCGTATTACCGTAACCTGCCAGGTCGAACAGGTACAAGTTCGCTCCTGGAGCAATAGTTTTATATTGCGTCCACAGCGATGTTATGCTACGCTGCGTTATCTGATCAACAATGCCGTTGTTCCACAACTGGCAATCCGTGAACATCATCACTTTATCTACCACCTGTCTGCGATCAATCAGATCTTTCAACACGAGGTACCCGTTAGTAGCATAGCCCACTTCACCTTCCCGCTTGTAAAACTCCTGCACGTTGGCAAGAATATTTTTTTGTGAGACATTAATGATCTTCCAGGTGTCACCGAACATACCGGTCTGTACGTTTCCACAACGCGACTGCAACAGCATCGCCAGCATTAAGCCGATATCATAGTTCATGATCTTGCTTTTCGCTGAGATCTCCTTTTGCATCGATCCGGAAACATCGCATGCGATCCATACGGAAGTGTTTCTTCCAAATCCACGAATGTTCATCGCACTTTGCTCAACAGCTTTCTCAAGCGCCTCAAGCACCATGGGTACCACCCCGGAAGAAATAGCTTTCACCTCACGGTAGGCAGACAGGAAACGGAAAGGCAATTGCTTTGATTTTGCGATCGCATCACGATTCGTCAGGTAAGCACACACCTCTTCCATTACTTCCATTGACACGTCAGCTTCGATAATATTCCGAAGGTTCCGCATCAGCGCCATGTAGCCCAATTTTCCACTGGTGATCAACTCTTCCCACTTGACGCGAAACGCCACCTTCTTGTGTTTTTCATTTTCAAAGCTTTGCTGACCGAGCGCAGACAATTCTGTTTCCCATGTGTATGGAACATCCAAGGATCCTTTAGCAATTTTATCAAAGAGCGCTTGTTGCTGTTCATTTATCGCTTTCGGGTGAACAATAAACAAAGCGTCTTTTAACTTGATCTCCCCAGCCCGGTCATACTTAGCAAACTGGTATTCATCGAACTTATTGAATGCCTCCGACAATCCGTTTTGGATCTGTTTGGAAAGCTTGTTCAGTTTCTTTGAACCGTTTCGTTCGTTAGCCAACTGGTAGTAAGCAAGCAATTCAGTTATTTCATCAGCGCGCTGCACCACTCCCTTTACAGCTTTACCCACCAGGTTGTTACCGGATTGAGTTTTTGCCAATTCAACGGCCAGCATTAAGGGTACACTGCGCAGGTACATCTTGTTTCGCGTATAGACCGCCAGTTTTGCTACGAACGCCGGATCGTTTTTCATGATCAATGAACGGATCCTGTCCATGCGCTTATCAGCAGCTTCATAGAACTTATCATTCAGGGAAGTCGTAACGACAGCACTGTAAAGTTCCACGCGCTCACTCAGGCCGAAAGCCTCTGCGCCTTCATAGTTTGTCACTGCCTGTTTTGCTTTGCGAAATACATTGAATTTCATAACCGTTTCGTTTAATTGATGATACAAAGGTTGGGGCGAACTACGCAGTCTTTTTGCGCAGTAAACTTTTTTACGTTTTTTATTAAATTTTTTCACATGTCTGCAAACAGGAATACCCTCATACGCTACCGAACGATAGGCAACTGCCTGAAAAACAGGCAAAAGGTGGACTATGGACGATGACCGGCGCTTGTTCCGAAGGCAACAACAAAAAAGCGCTAACAGGGCAATCCCATTGATCAGTTTTCTTGCCCAGATAACGCTGTCTGGCGATTGAGTCTTCTTGAACATTAAGGCAAATGAGATGGATTATTGCTATTTTTCGATCGCACGCAAAATTTTAAAAGTTGATGGAGAATCCTGTTACCAGTGGCCCCAGGGAAATAGAACTTGAGCCGGGAAAAACATATTCATGGTGCCGCTGCGGCCAATCGAAAACACAACCGCTCTGCGACGAAGTTTCGCATAAGACTACAGGATTTGAGCCTCGGAGATTTAGTGTGTCTACAAAGCGGAAGGTGTGGCTTTGTATGTGTAAGCAGACGAAGTCGGCGCCTTATTGTGATGGGACGCATAACACGCTTAGGAAATAGGAGAACACCCTGGCCGTTGAACTGAAAGGCCAGGGAGACTCGATTCTCTCCTTTCTGCCAGTTGAAATACAAGCCCAACTCAGGGGTTTTTATCGTTTTTCAAGGTTTTTTTTCGTATAGGCTCCCGTTTGAGCAAAATGTCATATAAAGAAATTCCCCTATTGATTATATTCGGATGTTAGCAGAAATTCTAAAACGCCCACGGACAGATGGTTTCCTGTTACAGATGCGGAGCACCAAACGCAAATTATAGACGGACAATCTACACCGGTTTTTCGACGGGTGGTTGGTGGGGCAAGCGTTCCTATGGCTCCCGGACATATTATGGCCTTCGTCCCGTTTGTCGAGACTGCGCAAAATCAATTGACAGATGGAACATAATCAAACTCATTTTTTGGGTTGTCGTGATTGTAAGTGCTATTTTCTATTTTTTAAATCGCCGCTCAAACTCATCCAAGGTAGACAGTTCATCTCAATATCATTACAGTGGAGAGACAGCAAGAATAACTTCAGCCACGGGGCTTCGGCTCCGAGACCAGCCCAGTTCAAGCGGCACAGTTTTGCTAACAGTTCCTTATGACGAGACGGTAGGCATCATAGACAAAAACGGCAACATCGAGACAATTTCTGGGCGAGAAGCAAACTGGTATAAAGTTGACTACAAGGGCACTACGGGTTGGTTGTGGAGTGGTTATCTTGAAACAAAATGATCACAATTTCAAATCGAATCGAGGCTTTAAGGGCCTGTCGAGCCAAAGCCGGACATACCATTGCAAACTTTTCACACCGTTTAACAATTGATAAAAAAAACGAGCAGCACCCTTTTGCGAATTTCAATTTGTCAATAAATGGATATACCTTAGACTTCGGTGTATCAATACCAAATTTGCCATCGAACTGAGTCCGTTTATAGCAGACCTAGAATATCGCAGAAGAGATATTCACGCCAAATATGGCGGAAACTGGCAGGGAGGAATCTGCCCCTCCGCCTCTTACCCTTTCATCTTCATTTTTACAGGGAAGAGCGGTGATCAGCATGGCTATAAAGATATGTGGGAGAATGATAACGTTTTTTCATACACTGGCGAAGGGCAATCTGGTGATATGGAATTTACGAGAGGGAACCTCGCCCTTCGCGACCATCTTAAAGAAGGGAAACGTGTGTTTCTTTTTCAGCAGTCCAGAAGGGGCCACGTGCACTTTATCGCGGAAATGACATTTTTTGACTCTGATTACTATGAAACGCACGACAGCATTGGAAATGTAAGGCGCGGGATAAAATTCTTCCTAAAAAGAAAGGACGCTGTTATCCCTTACGAATTGAATGAACTTACTTTGGCTACCGAGCCCTCCATAGACTACTTAGCCCCCACAATAACTGAAAGATCAGGGCTAGTTCTTTCAAGAGTTGGTCAGGGCGCATATCGAAAAAGTATCATTAATCGATGGGAGAATAAGTGCGCCGTAACATCCTTTAATGATGCGAGAATACTTATCGCATCACATATACACCCATGGAAACAAGCGAGTGATGACGAACGTCTCGATGTGAACAACGGCATACTTCTGTCTCCCACTTACGACGCTTTGTTTGACAGACACTTAATAACTTTTGAAAAGTCGGGAAAGATTATCCTATCGGAGACAATTACCAACAGCGATTTTCTAAAACTCGGTGTACACGGAAAGGAAAGAGTTGCAAAGTTAAATTCCGACAATCTGGTATATCTAGAGAGACATCAAGCCGTTTTCCATTCTAACTCCGGATTTAAAGGCGCAAATCGCCCAGCTACTTGAGATTTCAAATGATTCAACCGACCAGCAATTTGCTATAGTCCAATTCCGTTCCAACCATTAGTGAAATTCTTATGGCTCAACTTTTAACCACTAAAGAAATTCTAGCAGCCCTCGATAATATCATTAAGAAGGCTGAAAAATACATATGTATCTTCACCTATAATATAAAAATTGATCAGAACTATTTGAGTCGTCTGAGAAATGCCTCAAAACGTAACGTAACCATCATTATAGTCTTCGGTGTAGACAACGGCGACCCTGATGTAGTTAAGGAGGTGTTAAATTTGCCGAACACAACTGTATATTTTAAGGAATACTTGCACGCAAAATTCTACTATAATGAAAAAGAGCTTCTTGTTGGAAGCATGAACCTTTCAGAAGCCTCGGCTAAGAATAATTTTGAACTCGGCGTCTTATTTAAAGACGAAGAATACCAATCTGTTATTAAGAAGGTGAAGGAAGAAGCAAATGAGATTATAAATGACTCCGTAAAATTTGAAGGGCCCAAAAGAGAACTGCCAATATTATCATCGGCACCGAGAAAAGGCGCTTGTGTTAGGTGTGCAAAAGCCATAGAATATAATCCGTCAAAACCGCTATGCCATCAATGCTATGGAGAATGGTCCGAATGGGAAAATGAATACTACCAGGAGGAGTTTTGTCACAGCTGCGGACAAAAGAGATTTGGAATTTCCTTTGCTTTTCCGCAATGCAAAAGTTGTTACAATAGGTTTTCCCAATCCTCGAGGAAAGCCAACCAAGTTCACTTTTTACAACTAGGAAACCGGATCTCAAACCTTCACATTGACAACAGGATCAAGGAAATTATTGCAAATAAGCTTAGACTAAATTCGAACGAAATTTCGATCGACTTTGATTTGCAGAAGTATTTTATGAATGTAAGTCAAAAAAAATCAGTCATTGATGAAATCGAAAAACAGTTTGATATAAATCTGTCAAGCAACAGACCATCAATTAAGGATTATTGGGATTTATATTCAGCTGTCGCCAGGGCCATTGGTAGGGATGGTTGACTTGATGATCCAACATAATGATCTCATCTGTTGCCAGCCAGAATCCTATCAGCGTCCAAACTAAGCGCTAATGATTTTCCGATTCACTAAATAGAAAAAGTCGATTATAACAAAGAAAAATTGAGAGACACCAGCACCACATTTGAGTATATTTTTTTCGCTTTTACGTCGATAAACGGCACATCGTCGTTATGATCTTTATCATTGTTAAGTATCTTCTCGATGTCGCCAGGGACGAGTAAATCTCGATAGCTGATTTTCAAATTTTGATAGCCACCGATTAGTCGATCCTGCGGTTTGCGGTATAGAGGATCGCTGCAGCAGCTCATGCATCCCAAATCAACCCCAGCTTGCATTGAATTGTTGTCGAGCCTAACGGTTTTCTGGCCGCCCTTTGACCCTCCCGAAATTTGTAATTCAAAAATCAAAACACTAAATTCATTTCCGTGGAGCCCATCACATCGCCCTTCTCATTGAAGGACAGTGATGGGCTTCTTGTTTTATACCCGTTTTTGTGTTTAAACTTTAAAACCCTCTACCCCCATGACACAACAAGGAAAATTCATTCTGTTCACGCTAGACGAATTTGCGTCGTGGCTGGACAACCTGATCCTGCATAGAAAGATCAGCCTCATTCAAAATCATCACACCTTTCTTCCCGACTACAAGGCCTTTAACAAACGAAAAACCGATAAGTACTTTTCGTGGCTGGTTTCCATGGAAGCCGCGCACAGGGAGCGGGGCTTTAGCGAGATCGCGCAAAACGTCACCACCTTTCCCGATGGCATGCTGGCGATCTGCAGAAATTTTGAAACGGTTCCGGCCGGCATTAAAGGTGCCAATGCGAATGGGATCTGCATGGAGCACCTGGGCAATTTTGACCTGGAAAAAGATGCGATGACCGAAGCGCACCAGCATACCATTGTTACCATCAACGGACTGCTGTGCAACAAATTCAAATTAGGCATCAACACCAATTCCATTGTATACCACCATTGGTACGATTTGAACACCGGCAAACTGGTTGCCGAGGGCACTGGCACGACGAAGACATGCCCGGGCACAAACTTCTTTGGCGGCAACACGAAACAAGCGTGCCAGCAGAATTTCCTACCGCTGGTTAAAGAAGCTTTGATTGCTGTATAAATGACCACTGCGTCGTTCATAACGCCCATCCATTTGATCGGCTAGCAACGATCGAGGGTTGGGCATTTATTTCAAACCTCCCCACTAAACCAAATCCCTATGTCAATCCCTCAGTATGCTGGTAAACTTGTATTGGCAGTGTTATTCATGTTTACAGAACATGCATTGCCGGCACAGAAGTTGAAATTAACCATTCCTGCGTCGGACTTTGAAGTGCAGGGCTCCAAAAGAGACGTGACGATGGAAAACGTTTCCAATGGCGTGCGGATAACGGCAGGAGCATTTAAGACCGTTAAGCTGGTCGCCGCGATTAAAAAACCTGACCCCGCTATGGCAAATGCTTTCGTGCAAGGTGTTGTCGTTCATTTTTATTCCAAGGTTCAGTATGCCTATCTCAAAGGGGTTGAGTTTTCCGGGCGGAGTATGTCTACTAACCTCTCCGGCGACTTTACGGTCGCGGAAAGAATAAATGGCAATGCATGGTATTGGGATGATCATTCGGTGCCCGTATATGATCGCTCGTTTATTTCGATAGAGCTTTCCTTCTCCGGTGGATTTGAATCCGTGCCTGATGCCCAATTGCTCTTGAACAGCGTAGATATTTATTTTCCGCGCAAACTTCCGACAAGTGCTCTGCGCGAAGGAAATGTTGCATCGGTTGCCCCAAAAACGAGAGCGGATCAAATTAAGGTATCCAATAACCCGCCGATCGCTTTAGTCCCTGCAATCGATTCTAAGCCGCCGACCACATCGACCCGCGAAGCCATCTATGCCCTTACCGACAACCATGAATTGAAATGGTATAAACATGACGGCAGAAATGATGGAAGCATTGCCTGGTCGGCAAAGTCGGGTGAGTCGGTGAGGAATGATTGGAATTTCAAACAGGCGTTTTCAAATGGCGATGGCGTGATCTACGGGATCGACGATGCCGAAGATCTGTTTTGGTATCGGCACAGTGGCTTTGCCGATGGCGGCACCGGTTGGGCGGCGAACTCGGGTACCAAGATTGGCAACGGCTGGGAATTCAAACACGTGTTTTCGGGGGGAGGCGGACTGATCTATGCCATCGATGCTGCGGGCGATCTTTGGTGGCATCGGCACGATGGCTATGCGGATGGCACGAACCGTTGGGCCGCAAATATGGGTCGTAAAATTGGCAATGGCTGGAATTTCAAGCAGGTGTTTTCGGGCGGCAATGGAATTATCTATGCCATCGACGATGCCGGCGATCTTTGGTGGTATCGTCACACCGGGTTTGCCGACGGAACCAACGCTTGGGATGAACGATCACATAGCAAGATCGGCAACGGCTGGAATTTTAAACAGGTGCTTCCCGGTGCCAATGGCACCCTCTACGCCGTGGACCAGGCCGGTGATCTGTTTTGGTATCGCCACGACGGTTTAACCGATGGAAGCAATCGCTGGTCAGAAAAGTCGGGCAGTAAAATCGAGCATGGCTGGGTGTTCAAGGAGGTGTTTTGAAATGGACTTTTCTAGTTCACCATAAACTTCTTAATAACCTTCTTGCTTCCCGAAGTCATTTCAAGGACATACATGCCCGGTGCAATCTCAAGGTCTAACGCTATTTCAGAACGGATGGTGCTGTTGTCATACAGCTTGCGTCCCATACTATCGCTGATCGATATCGACACGCTTTCTGTAATCGAGGGAAGACTCACTCTGAATTTTCCACGGTTCGGATTGGGATAAAGGGTTACGTCGTCCAAATTATGCTCAGCAGCCAAGACCGCGTCTACCGTTACGGCTATGCTATACGTATTGCTTACATCAATTCCGTCCGATACTTGTACGGGTATTTCTAAAGTTCCACCAAATCCCTTTGCCGGCGAAATCATGTTCCCCTCAACCGTATAGTGATCACCTGTGAGAACGATCAGGGTATGATCCCCTGGAAATTCATTATCAGGATCAACTACGACAAGATCTTTTACATCAATTTCAACAGGCTCACCGTCTATCGACGCAAAGGTTTTCTTCGTTCCTTCAATAACCGGAGGATCATTCACTGGGGTTACTGTCAATTTAAGCTCATATACATTACTTAATGCCAGGCCGTCGGAGACCTGGATGGGAACGGTTAAGGTCCCATAAAAATCCTTGGCAGGAATAACCGTGCCGGGTTGTACGGTGTACGATTGGCCTTCCTTTATGATCACCGAAAAATCGCCGGGAAAAGGACTGTCCGGATCTTCGACCTGCAGCATACTCAAAGGAATGGATATCGGTTGGTCCTCCTTGAAGTCGCCCCACGGTGATGTTCCTTTTATGACCGGCGCATCATTTACGGCGATCACGTTCAGCGTATATTCAAAGGGCTCGCTGACGTCGACGTTGTCGCTGACCTGGAGTGCAACCGACAATGTGCCATTAAAATTGTTCGCAGGACTTACTACATTTCCCGACACCGAATAATTCGCCCCGGGAAGCACCATTAATTTTAGTTGGCTGATGTCGTTATCCGCATCCTCCACAACGAGTTGGTCCATTGCCATCGTGAATGAAGCATCTTCGTTTATGGTACTCACTTGTTTTTGAGAGACGATCACCGGGGCATCGTTCTTTTCTTTGATGGTGAGATTGAAAGCGCTTTCGGTGGTATACGTTCCGTCATTTACTTTTATCGTGATCAGGGAGCTGCCGATAGCTGTTGTGTTGGAAACTATTTTTATCACGATGGCGCCAACTTTCTTTTCGATCGAAATATTTCCGGAGGGAAGAAGCGATGTGTTGCCCGATTCGGCCGTAATGTTCAGCGAAGCAACGGGTGTATCGTCTGTGACTTTCATCTCGACTGAAAATTGGGTCATCACTTTCATTTCCTGATCTGCTATATGTTCCACCACCGGAGCATTCGACAATACCGTCGCACTGAAGTTGACGTAGTTGGAATAGGCCGGTCCATCGTTATTAACGGCATACATCCTGTATCGATAGGTCTTGCCGGCGGCCAGGTTTTTGTCGAGATAGGAATTTACCGGGGCGTCTAAGGTGCCGATGAGCGTATACGAACCGTTGTCCACGCTTCTTTCCAGAAAATATTGCGACGCATTTAAGGATTCCACCCATGTTAACAATAAGTCGCTGGAGCCCGACTGGCTAACCTTTGGACTACCCGGATTCGTTGGGCATTCAACAACCCTGACATTGTCGAAGGCCACTACTTGCAATTGGCTGGAGGAAAGCAATCCGACTATACGCAGCTTTGAAATATTTGACTTATAAGCAAGCAATGAAACCTGTTGCCGGTCCCAAGCCGTCGATCCTGTTCCAAAGCCCCAAAGATAGTTCCAGGTTTTTTTCTCGTCGGCTGAGCCGTAGACTCTGATTCCACCATCCTGGTGAGGTCCTGACACGTAAAAAACGAGGCAGGGGTTTGTCATTCGCGACATATCGAAATAGGGACTTTCAACCGCCGCAATGTAGGCCGTCGATTCGTACCGCTCTTCCATGCGAAGGGAGTACTTACCGTCAATGCTACCGAAAACATTGCTGTACCGCGTCCAATTCGTAGGCTGGTTGAAGTAGATCTGGCTCTCCTCCTGATTGTCGAGCTGGTGCCATGCGCTGGTTGTCTTTTCAAAACTTTCAACATAGGGAAAAGTAGAAATGATAGCGTCGGGGGTACCGATGATCTCGCTGTAGTAGGATTGGCCGACGCCGTTAAACGCTTTAACTCTGTAGTATTGATTTTCATCGAGGGAAATAGACTCATTAAAAACCGTTACCCCTGATGCCACCGTGCCGACCTGTACAAAATTCCCGGCGACTCCGCTGGATCGTTCAATGATAAAACCGGTTTCATTATCGGAATTATCTCTCCAGGTCAGCGAGATGCCCATAGACGTGGAAGCAATCCGGAGCTGATCCGGTGCTTTCAACAAGGTGGGTTGAATCGTAAAGGACAAAGGAGTCACAAACACAGATCCGTTGAGCGCGTTGTCGATGGCTTGCACGCTCCAATAGTATGTACCTGGCGCAAGATTGCTAAAGGTGAAGGAATTCCGGTTGCCTGCATTACCGATGATGGGCACTTTGCGATAGCCTGATGCGAGATCGCTTCTTGTGGAGACTCTGTCTAACGCTCCGGGCGTTGTTCCGAGAATGATCTCAAATGACTTTCCTGCATCGCCTTGCCAGGTTAACGTCGCCTCATTGCCGGCCACCTTCGATGCCAGCGATTGAACCGGGGTGGGTGGCGACATGGTTTCCGAATTGTTGATGAAAAATTGCAGCGATGAATTGTCTAGAAACTTGCAATAAAGCATCAAATCATTTTTTCCATCCTTGTTCAAATCCGTCACGGCCGACAATGAACTTTCATTGGTCCGCCACTCGCCAAAGGCATCGAATCGTTGCAGCGGACTGGTGAATGAATGGTTGTTGCGGTCGTAGAAGGAAACACGAACGGGGTTCTGACCCACTATCAAATCTTTCCAGCCATCTCCATTCATGTCGATAAACTGCGAGACCGAAGCAGGGGCATCCGCGTCGGCATAAAACTTGACGAAAGCGTCGCCATTTTTTTGATACAGCTCAATCTTGTTTGGTTCAAAGTAAGCCGCCAGGTCAAAGTCCCCATCCTGATCCATATCTTCCCATTTCAAAAATGCGCCGACAGGCGTGGGATAGGTGATGATTTTCGAAACGAAGGATTTTGCCCCTGTATTCAGAAAAACCCCACCGGCAGAGGTGACGATGTCTTGCCTTCCGTCGGCATTGAAATCGATGATATCCATTGATCCGCTCAGACTAGCTGTCTCTACCGGCGTGTAGGCTTCTATGCGGCGAAAGTCATTCAATGCCAGACGTTCGAACACCAGGATGCTGGCCGTCCCCATGGAAACAATGTCAAGATCACCATCATTGTCAAAGTCGATATAATCGGCCGCGGGCGTCGACAGTTTATCTGCTACTTTTTTGGGTGCACCGAACTTGAAATCACCTTGGTTTTCAAATTCAGCTATCGTGCCTCCATAGGTCATCAAAATGTCGAGATCGTTATCTCCATCGGTATCTGCAAACCGAACATTTGTAGAAACCCGAAGCGACGACGTCTTTTCCTGAAATCCGGCCGGCATGATGTTCTCGAAAATCCGGTTGCCGCCGGCTATGAAATCCTGATCGCCGTCATTGTCCAGATCTGCAAGCGACAAGCCACTGGTGATATCAAAAGGCATCTGGGAGGCATAGCTGAAAGCATTCTTCGCGACATCGAACGTGAGGACTTCTTCGACCGGTGTTGCGGCACATTCCGCATTTGTGGTGCTCACACGCAAAGAATACGTTCCGGGCTGCGTCCATTTAATAATGAAGTCGGACTCGTTAGACGATCCCACGGTCTGTCCATCGCGGGTCAATGTCCATTGATAATTTTCTCCACCCACGTAACTGACGGAGTACCGCTCAAACGATTCTGTTTTGGGCGCGACATTGCCGGAGATTTGTTTTCGCTCGGGGCCTTTCACCTCGACTGCCAATGTGGTTTCGACACCGGTTTGACAACTTTGGGGCGCTACCCGCACAACGTATTGTCCTCTGCTACGCCATTTAATTTTTACGTTATTGTTATTGTCTTCAACGATTTCACCGTTGTTATTATCCACTGTCCAGTGGTACACGACGCCGGCAACACCGTTTACCTGATAAGGTTCTGTGCCAGGACAAACCGTGGTGTTTCCGGTTAAGACGGGCTTTGCAGGAATGACACAGAAAGATTGTGATGAAGTGCCTTTCCCCGCCGGATTGGTTACCTCGAAATTGCCCGCCCCAGTCACCATGGGGATGACCACCTTTAGTGTTGTACTATTAATGACCTGAAAAACGGCTTCCGTACCTTTTAACTTTACCGATGACGTTCCGATAAAGTTCTTTCCCTTTATGGTGATGGAACTACCGGCCTCTTCAGCAAGGGAAGACAGCGTGGTCAGCACCGGAGAACTGTTTCCAATGACAAAACTTCCTTCTGCACTAAAGGGCGAGCCCATAAAGGCTCCATCGATGGATTGAACACCCCAATAGTATGTGCCGGGTGCCAGGTTATCGACTCTCCATGCCGGACTGTGTTGAGCGATGCCCATTTTTACAACCTTCCTGAATCCGGAAGGTGTCGATAAACTTTCGCCGGAATGATCTTGACCCGGAGCGCTGTTGACGTAGAGCGCATACGTTAATCCGTTTGATGGTGTTTGACCATCCGCACCTGCATTCCACGACAATTTTACCTGCTGACCATCGGGTGTGGCCTGAAGTGAAGCCGGGGCGGTGGGTCTTGTATTTGCGGTAGCTGGCGAGTTAATATAGAGGTAAGTCTTACCATTCAGGAGACTGCCGATTTCGGAACCCGATACGACCAGATCCAGGTCAAGATCGTTATCAGCATCGCCCAGTGCGACATGGGAGAAAATAAGGGCTGGCAGTGCAACATTTTGCTTTGCAAAGGCACCGTTCGTATTGACGTAGGCCGTCGTACTGGCCGCATTTGTACCGTTTCGTTTCCAACCGGTAACAATAACATCAAGATCACCATCATTGTCCATATCTCCCGGCACTACATTACCTCCTGACACACCGTCGAAGGGGGCAGCCATCTTGGTAAACTTATCGGCGCCCGCGTTTTTCAATAGTATTACTTGATCGGTTCCCAATACCTGGTCAACTCCCATAATCACCAGGTCCAGGTAGCGATCATTATCAAAATCTCCCCAGGCCACGGCTCCATCAGACATCGGGTTATCATAAATGGTAACGGGCACGAAATTATTGTCTCCTTCGTTCTTGAAAATCGCAGGTGCGTTGGACATGCCTGCTCCAACCACAACATAATCGAGATCGCTGTCGAGGTCGTAGTCGCCGATACTTACTGCGGGATCGCTATACTTGGTGAGGTTCAAATCGAGTGCTTTGAAGACGCCATTGGTGTTGATGAAGATATCATGATAGTTATCTGATATGTTCGAACCGAGCATCACGACATCTTCGTCTCCGTCATTGTCGAAGTCTGCAAACTTAGCTTCACCATAAATGATGCTGGGGAGGGAATGACTTGTTTTTCCAAACACAAAGTTGCCCTGATTTTTAAAAAGAAGTGTCCCGACACTCGTCATGCCTTCAACGCCACCCACCATCAAAATATCGATCAGCCCGTCCTGGTCGTAGTCGCCAAGGTCGACACTGCCGTCGTTTGTTCCTGCCAGTGTGGCCGCGACACTGAAATTCCCATTGCCATCGTTGCGATAAATTGTTGTGGCCGTGTTGATAAAATTGGTATTGCCCGATACGATCAAGTCCAGGTCGCCATCGTTGTCGAGGTCGCCAAATATCGATTTGCCGCCCCACACGCCTTGAAAATTTCCCGGTGATGGCGACAGCTGGGAATACGTTGAAAGGGGAGAAATGAACAGGGTAAATAGCAGCATTAGTCTCATGACCTACAATGATTATCTTTTTGGGTAACTCAAGCCTCGCCGCAAAATAGCGCTAACGACCGAAATAAACACGGAAATTCAAGACTTATAAATACGTGTCACAACGGATACCCCACGCGCTGCACCATCGGCGCATTATTTTTCTTAAAACGAGAAATCTTCACCCAAAAGAGAACTACTGCACCTATTGTTCCCATCTCCTGAAGGGGGTCGTTGTGCCGGGCCAGTTGATGCGATTTGGTCTTCAGATCAATTGAATGACTGCCTGAACTCCAAAGGCGACAGATTGGTTTGAACAATTTACCAAACGACGCCAGATGCTCGAACCCTAATGCATTGGCAATTTCTCACCGATAGTGTTGTGGTCAATAACCCCAGAAACTCCAGAAACAATCATTTTTTCAGCTCCCTCAAAAGAAGCGTGCAGCCCGTCACCAAGCCACACGCTTATAGAACCCAAACTATTTTTTTGCACATCGCTCAATGGCGAATCGTTGACGCCACCATGTCGGCAGCGGGCTTGGTGTGACCGGTTCTTTCGGTCTTGGTGCGAACCTGGGCATTGCCCGATGCATCGGAGATGGCCATGATCGCGACGTGGCTGTTTTCGATGGGCAGGAAATACTGCGTGGTTCCATTTTCAATCACCAGCTCATAGGGCGCGCCTACTTCAAAGGAGCCGTACTTGCGTTCCTGTTTTTGCTGCAGCTGTGTGAAGCCGCGCTTCACGGCTACAGGCAGTTGTTCGATGCTGTCGATCTTGCGGCCACTGGCGGCCAGTGTGCCTTGATCGTCAAAGTAGGCAAGCCAGAACCCGTTGTTGTACTGGAACTGTGCCAGGTAGAGTGGACCGGTTTTTTCCCAGCGGATCTGGGAAGCTCCAGCAAAATTGCGCTGAAGGGCTTGAGCGATCGATGTTGAAACTTGCATGTCTTGTGCACACAAGATGCCGAAGCTTACCAATACGAAAGCGGAGGCGAGGAAGAGGGTTTTCATGGTGTTGTTTTTTTGTTATGCCCTTTATGGAGGGTAATCAAAAAGGTAACGTACCAGTTTTCATCTAAAAAGATTACCTTAGTAAACAATCTATTTGGAGCCTTTTGGAAAGTCGCCCTTAGCGGGTTACCGGATTCTATCTTTTACATTAATCCCGCTACCATGACGCACAATGATATCATATCGAAAATTCGTTCCGGTGGACAAAACGAACTGGGTTTAGTCTACGCGGAATACCGCGAAGAATTTCTCCGGTGGATAACCAAAGAATATCATTGTTCCGACGACGACAGCAAAGACATCTATCAACTCACCATCCTCATCTTCTACGACAACATCAAGCAAGGGAAACTCGAAAACCTGGTGAGCAGCGTCAAGACGTATCTCTTCGGCATCGGAAAAAATGTTGTGAGAGACGTTCTCCGGAAGGAGAAACGATACACACCCATCAATCAGGAGAAGTGGCTCAAAGAATACCTGGTGGAAGACCAAGCCCACGCACCCGACGAACGCGCTTTCGACATTGCCGGCATTGCCCTGGGAAAATTGGGTCAGCCCTGCCAGCGGCTGATCGAAATGTTCTATTATGAAAAGAAGAGCATGGTGGAAATAAGCGAGGCTTTGCAATTCAAAAATCCGGAAACCGCCAAAAATCAAAAATGCAAGTGCATGGCCCGCCTGCGCAAGCTGTTCGAAGAGGAACGATCAAGAACTCAAAATACTATCAACCATGTATACTGACGAAAGCGACATGACGCTCGTGGAACGATACTTCGACGCCGATCTCGACGATGCGGATATGCAGGAAGTGACGCGTCGTGTGGAAACAGACGATTCATTCAGAGCGTTGTTCGAGCGGGAACAACTGCTCATCCTGGTCATTCGTTACCAAGGACAGCACGACAAACTTCGCTATCTTAAAAAGATGGAGCGCCACCTGTCGCAAGATATTCATAGGGCCCCTACCCTTTCTTTGCGCTACTGGCCCTACCTGGTCGCCGCCGCGGTTGTCGGCGTCCTGGTGGCCTTGTTCGTATGGTTGGCTGTGCCCAAAGATTCCGACAAATTATTTCAAGCCTACTTTAAGCCTTACCCCAACATGTTCGAACCGGGCGTGCGGAGTGTCCGCGAGACAACCCAGCGCCGCCAGGCCCTCCGGGCTTACGAACTCGGCGACTATGAAACCGCAGCCCGCGGGCTGAAACAAGCCTACCATGACCATCCGGAGCCGGGTCTGCTCCTCCTGCTGGGCAATGCCAACCTGTCGTTGGGGCATGTGCCGGAAGCCGAAGAAAACTTTAATGCGCTCATAAAAAACTACGACGATCTCGATCTACAGGCCAAATGGTATTTGAGCCTTTGCTATCTGAAACAGGGTGATGTGGAACGCGCGAAAATTATGTTGAAGGAGTTGGGTGCAACCGAAATTTCATATGCCTCGAAAGCAAAGGAGTTGTTCGAAAAAGTGAACTAAACTTTTCATAACCTTAAAACCCTTCAACGTATGTATCCCGACAACTTTATCCCAAAATCGGTAGAAGATTTCTATGCCAACAAAAAGGATCCGCACCCCACACCGCCCATCGCCTTCACGATGCAGGTCATTGCCACCGACGTAGCCCCGGACCACCCCGATTTCAAAATCAAGATCCTGCTGGACTTTGTTCCTGAATTTACCACCGAACGCAACCGCGACAATCCCAATTTTAGCGGGAGGGGCGTTCGAAGCATTCTCAATTTTGTTTCCAACAAAGTGCTTCCCAAAGTATTGGAATTTGTGTACTACGACGTGGGCCACGGCGCCATGCTGAAAAGTTATCACAACGCGAACGCCGAAAAGCCTGACCGCGAACCTCCCGGCTACGAGAAGGTGATGGAGGTATATGAAAAGCGCAGGGAGAAAAAAGAAAAACTTAGCAAGGCGCAAAAAAAATCGAAGAACCCTGACGTCGACATTGATATTCCCGATCCCGAGGGCGAATCACTCATCGAAAAACACCTGGAGACGCTTATGAAAAAAGATACACCCTACTGGTCTCGCGAATCGACTGTGAGCCGTGTCACCTACACCCGCCTAAGCGCGGCCCGGATGACGGTCGAACAACGCACGGCCGTGAATGGCGACAAAAAACTTCCGAAGTAGGCCGTCTATTTTCTTCGCCTCAAAAACACCAGCAGGGCAATCAGCAGCACCGCGGCAATTCCCACGAGGCTCCAGGTTGTCCTGCTGTTTTTTTGGGGAAATATTTGTTCCAGGTCGCCGTAGGCCACCATGGGCGCCCACGCTATGGGGTCGGCTGTGATCTCGTCGGCGGCTTCGAGGTATTTTAGTTTGGCGTCGCGCAGGGCGTTGTCGATGTTTTCGCCCCGGGTCAGGAATTTATAAAAATCGTCCATCAGCCCGATGGAAGCTTGGTCGTTCACTTTCCAGAGGCTCATCAAAATATTTTCACATCCCGAAAGGGTGAAGGCACTGGCCATGCTCAGCATGCCCTCGCCTTTAAAATCTTTCCCCAGGCCGGCCTCGCACGAGGTGAGCACGGCGAGACGCGCCTTCAGTTTCAGACCGTAGAGTTCATAGGCGTGCAGCACGCCATCTTCGAGTGAATCGTATTTTTTTCGGAAATACAGGCTGGCTGCAAAATCTTTTTTCACATCGCCTTGCCCGTGCACCGCCAGGTGGATAATGTCGAAGTCGGGTGCCATCGCTTTGAAATTTACTTCCGTAGCATCTTCACCTTCCATGAATTTCCCCGTTTTGAAAATATTGCCCAACACAGCGAGTTCCATTTCGGTGCCTTCTATTTCCTCCAGTTGTGGATCGGGTGCGCGCCATCGTTGGCCGCCGGTGAACCCAAAGGCCAGCACGGAAGGTGTGCGCAGGGCTGGGATGAGCGCATGCCCGAGCATGGACGACGAGTAGGAATAGCCAATGGTGAAATCTTTGATCAGGTAGGACAACGCCCGGTAGTTCACCCGGGTCGAGGTGGCGGGCTGTGTCAGCAATACTTCAAAGGGAACCTGGCTGATGATGCCGTCGGGTATAATTTGCAACGTCGACTGATTTGTCAATTGCTCGCGAAAGGGCCGCACAAGTTTGTTGTACAGCGTATGGGCACTTTGTGAAAAACGATCGTAGGATGCTTTATCGAGGCTGGAGTGTTCATTGAATGTGGTGAGCAGTTGGCTTGCGCCGACGCGGAGGCTGTCGGCCGAGCCCAGTCTTTTGAACAGAACCTTGTCCGGCAAAATGCACAGGGCGTAAACCGATTCGCTTCCGCAAAAGTATTCCAACAGCACCCGGTGATGGTCGCGCACAAATTGTTGTACGCTCGTCAAGGATGGTGTTTGATAACCGTAGCGCACATTGAAGTAGCCGGGATATTTTTGCTCGATGGCGTCTTTGCAGTTCTGAATTTCACGATCGTATTTCACGATCTCGCCGCGGAGTTCGCCTATGCTTTTTATAGCCGTTCCCTGGTTAGTGGCCTGGCTCAGGTTGTCCTGGGCTTCAAAGAGTTTGCGTTTCAGGTCGGCATGCCTGCGCAGCAAGCTATCCTCGCGGCTAATGTGACGGGTGAGTTCGGCGTCCGTCAGCGCATCGGCCAGCGATCGCACTTTGCTTTGTTCGAAGTATTGAAAGGCCTGCTGCACCAGGTTAGGATCGTCATACAGTTGTGCGCCCCGGTAGAGCAGCGAGATAATCGCCTCGTACACCCCGTAGTTTGATTCGAGAAATTTCCATTTGGAATCTTCCATGTCGAAGGTGTTTCGTTCGAGCGACAATAGTTTTTCGGCGAGGAACAGACTTTGAAGGGACTGGTCGAAATATTTTCTGTCGCGCGTTTCGAAGAAGAGCGTCTTCAGCACGATGCCTTTTTCGAGGGGTAGACGATAGTCGGCATAGTTTACACCAAACATCTCTTGCGAAGGGTTGTCGGCCGGATTGAGGGAATTGAAACCGGGCGCGCTGATTTGCAGTCCTTTCTGGAAAAAGTACAACGATGAATCGTATCGCTTGATCTTCCCGTAAAACATGGCAATGCTCAGGTAGCCGTAGGCCGCCGAGCGCGACTTCATCAATTTAAGGGTCTTCAGCTCGGTGAGCATGGCCTTAAACGTTTTGCGATAGTTCGTTAAATCGTTCATCGTCGCCAGCAAGTCGCACTTGATCTGCAACACGTAGGTCAGCATAAAGCGGTCGGCCTGGGTGCGGCGGTAGATGGCTTCGGCTTTTTCGAGATACATCAATGCTTCGCTGTATAACGTATCGTTCATGGCCAACTCGCCCAGGCCCGCATAGTGGTGGGCCATGTTGCCTTTGTCGCCGCTGTCTTTATTGATGCTGATGGCGGCGAGATAATGTTTCTTTGCCATCGCCGATTGGTTCATGTCGCGATAGATGTTACCTAACATATCGTTCGCCAATTCGGCAAATTCCCGGGATTTAATTTGTGAGGTCATGGCCAACGCCTTTTCGCCATAGGCCAACGCCTTTTCGTACTCGTGCTGCGAACGATTGGTCGCAGCCAGGTTGTAGTAGGTGGTCATCAACAGCTTGGCATCCGTCACGCCGATATGCTCGCGTATCTGCAGCGCCTTTTCATAGTTGCTCTCGGCCGCCTGAAAATCGTACACTTTAAATTTATACAGGTCACCCAACACATGATAACAGTCGGCCAACGACCTGTTTTCGGTTACGCCCAGGGATTGCCAGAGGGCAAAGGCCCTTTGCAGGTGCATCATGGGCGCTTGTATTTCATTGGTGTTGTCGTCGTAGAAATCGGCGACATTGTATTCAAACACGGCCAGGCTCGAATCGGCTTTGGCGTCTTTCAGCAAGGTGACGCCTTCTTTGAGGTTAGTGAAAATAACAGCTGTTTCTTCGGGGGCCCAATAACTGTTCAGGAAACCCAGCCGGTTTAGGGTGAGTGTATATTGCTGCCAGTCCTTATTTTTCCGGGCCAGCTCAAGTGACTTCATGTAGCTGGCAAACGCGCCACGCGGGTTGCGCCGGACCATGGTGCCTGCCTTCTGGTAATAGGGATCGGGCGATTGAGCACACGTCAGCCCGGGCAATAGTAAAAAAATAACGCCAAAAAGGGATCTAACAAAAGCTTTCACATCCTTGAAGATAGGGATAACGCCCTACAATCATGTATTTCCCGATGATAATCTGCCGTACATACACGCCCATCCGCCCTGCGCACGCAGGGTGTGCCGGTTTGACATTCTTTGCGCCCAATGGAAACAATGGATAGACGTTGTATGTGCTGCGAGGTAACGCATGTCGGCTGTCTGGTAACGTTACTTCGGCTATTCGGATTGCCCGGCAAGGCCGCTTTCGCCATTATATATTTGCTTTTCTTGGCAATTTTGGATCTCCGCCAGGAGCGTCGCTCTTCAATAGTTTACCGGCTTTTTTTACAACTCTTTTCTTGGCGGCCTTCTTGGCAGCAGTTTTTTTTGCCGTCACTTTTTTTGCGGCAGACGTTTTTTTCATAGGATTTTTTGTTTGAAATGTCGCACATTCCTACTCTGTTAAATGGGTTTTCGGAAACCCCCAAGTATGATGATCTCTAAGTCGATTGAATAAAAGATTTGGCTCCAGGCCCCGGAACAATCGGTGAAATCTTCCGGGCGCAATAAAATTACATTTCTAAGATAGCGCGAATTAAAACGAAGTCAAAGGGGATCTGCCTGTATTCAGGTGGCACATTGAATCAATGGTCGATAAATGTTCGAACACAAGTCGATTGGTGTGGCCCCGGTCATCGCGCGGGCTCTTTTGTTTTCGCATGAAAAGACTCCGGCCGGAAGCAGCGCCGATCAATTGAATGACTGCCTAAACTCCAAAGGCGACAGATTTGTCTTGGTCTTAAACAATTTACTAAACGACGCCAGATGCTCGAACCCCAATTCATAGGCAATCTCACTAACCGACAGTGTCGTAGTCGATAACTTCTCTTTCGCCAGCCCGATCAGTTTGTCATGCAGGTGCTGCTGGGTGCTCTGGCCGGTGAGGTTTTTGAGCAGGCCACTTAAGTAGTTGGGAGATACGTGCAGGGCATCGGCTATGTAAGCAACTGTAGGTAGACCTTCTTTGATCAAAGAACCGCTCGCAAAATAGTCGTCGAGCAAGGTTTCCATTCTAGTGAGTATTTCATGGTTGGCCACCTTGCGGGTGATGAACTGGCGTTGATAGAACCGGTCGGCATAGGTCAAGAGCAGCTCCAGTTGGGCAATGATCACCGGCAGGCTAAACTTGTCGATGTTGGCCTGGTATTCGTGTTCTATATTTTTTGCAATGCCACTGATCATCGCCTCCTCTCTGTCGGAAAGGTGCAGGGCTTCGTTGGCGGCATAGTCGAAATATTCATATTGTTTGATCGTTTTTGCGAGCGGCGTGTTCCACAATAGATCCGGATGGAATAAGATCATCCATCCGGAAGGATCGTGTACCAAGTCTTTGTTGATCGTCACGGTGATCACCTGTCCTGGGGCCATGAAGTGGAGGACGCCATCATCAAAGTCGTGGGGTTGCTGTCCATAGAGCATCGGGAGGTGGAAGTTTTTTTTAGGGAGATGGAATAAAAATCATAAACCCTGCTATACGTCCCTTCCCGCGGTTGCCCCATCATCTTCAGATCGACCAGCGTGATGAGCGGATGCTGCGGCTTGGGCAGATTCGCGAGCCGGTGAAATTCGCTGATGGTTTTGAAACGGATGAGTTGTTTTGTCATGGCACTACAAGGTAAGTGTAATCATTTAAAAGTAGATACCGTTGGCAAGGTCGTCCGATAAAGTGGGGTGCACCGTTTTCCAATTCAAACGTTTTTGGGTGAGCTTACTAGAAGCCGGACAATCCAGGGAGGCCATCATGCCAAACCAGCCAAAGTGTGCTGGCGCTTCTTCCGGAGTGATGGATCTCACCGGGAGGTTCAACTGCCGGCCGATCACTTCAGAGATGGCTTTTAGTGTGATGCCCTCATCGCCCACGGCATGATATTTCATTCCGGTTTCGCCCTTCTCTAAAGCCAGTCGATACAAATGCACAGCATCCAGGCGGTGTACCGCGTTCCAGCGATTGAGGCCCTCGCCAACATAAGCGACAACGCCTTTTTGCCGGGCAATGTTGATCATTGTCGGTATGAAACCGCGGTGGTCACCTTCGCCATGAACGGATGGCGCCAATCGTACAACGGCTGTGCGCACGCCCTGCGATGTAAATGGATCCAACGAAGATTCTGAGACACGCGGAGACAGGGTGGCATCATGCTCGTTGGCCATATCTTCGGTCGCCATAATACCCTGGTTGACCATGGCCGTGCCCGACGTGACGATAAACGGGCGATTGGAACCGGCCAGTACTGAGCCCATGGTCTCTATCGCCACCTTATCAATCTGACATACTTCTGCAAAGCGCGTGAAATCATGTACAAACCCGGCATGGATCACCCCGTCGGCTGCTGCCGCTCCGGCGCGCAAACTATCCAGGTCTTCCAGGTCGCCCTGTTGAACTTCGGCGCCGGCGGCTTTAAGTTTTTCAATCGAAGCCGCAGAACGGGCAAGCCCTAAAACGCGGTGACCTGCTTTTGTCAATTCCTGAACGAGCGCCGTGCCAATGAAGCCGGTGGCTCCTGTAACAAATACTTTCATATGTTTCATGTTTTTTGATGAAACAAAATTCGCTCACGCCCGGCAAAGCGATTTATCCAAATCTACTTTTGGTTTTGCCAAAACGGGGTTTGATCTTTGAGTGTGTGCGGCGGTTCAGTTCGGTGCAGCAACAGGCGCAGCCCACGGAGCAATCACAGGCACCGTAAAGGTGGAGATAGACATTCTATACTAAATGACACTATGTCTTTGCTGAGCAGCACCCGGTATAAGTTTTCCTTTCGGCCGGCATACGGCTCAGATAAAATGCTGATCGAATTTATTACCGGCGCAGAACGAGAAGAATTTCTGCCCGACTTTTTGGATGCGCTCAAAAGTTTTAATCCAAAACTTGAAAGCACACTCGACCTTTGGATGAATGATGAGATACAAGTTAACGTCAATTCGGATCTTGGGAATTTTTCACTTTCAAAAGATATCTGGGGTTTTGCTTTCGCTTGGGCGGATGAAAATCAGCAGTGTGTAAAAAAAATTAGTGACCTGCTTGCGCATGACCATCGGTTTGAAGCGGTGGATCACCTCGACAAGGTGTAGACCGGCAGAGCGTATAACAACGTTTTGACTTGTGCGTTTGAACCCTCAAAGTAAAGCATCCGCATCCCGGATTTCCGTCTGACCACTTATCTACCGCGAAATTTACCCTCCTCGGTATTGCAAAAGTGCATACTGTTTTCTACATTCATTCAAGAGAGAGCCCATCTACTCATCGACCTACTTGTTAAAAAAGTATCGTGGTGAGCAGGTGGGCTTTCGCTTTCCTTTTTGATTTGGTCCCTGAAACGCGTGAGGCGTAAAATGAAATGGGTTGGGCGTATTGTGAAAGATGATCGGGCCAAATCAGCACTCTTCTCTCCGGACGAATATAAGTCGCTAATATTATGGCTAAATCAAAAGAACCCGATGAACCGACCGAACCTAAAGGCTCCAGCTCGATTTCATTGTCGGAGGCATTATTGGCTCCCTTGAGTTCCATTTTCGAAGCTCAGATCCATGCGTCCCGCGCGTTTCTAAACTTCTTCCTTCAAATGGGGTTCCGGCATAAATATACGGACGAGGATCTCGCGTTGTTAAACGAGGACCGCGAGAAAAACAAAGAGATCCTCCAGCAGATTGATGATGAAAAAAAAGGCAATAAGGAAATAGAGGAATTGTCGGCAAGAAAGTTGGCGCTTGAAGCGAAGACAGAATTAACTGACGCGGACAGAGAAGAGAGCGTAAGGATTTCAAAACGCCTCAAAGAGCTAAAGATCAGGTGGGGTGTGTTGTATCAGCAGCCGATAGAGTATTTTGATCAAGATGGAAACGAGCGTACCATTTTCATTCCCAACCTATCGTTGCTCCCCATCAAGCCCCTGGCCATCAACAATGCAAACTTCAAGTTCGAATTGAAAGTAAAGGACGACATCCATTCGGTCAGTTCCACGATCCGGTCAGCCACCGGCGCCAGTCCGAAAAGACCCTGGTTCCTGATCGAAGACCCTAAGACCATCGAAGGCGAATTCGTTCCGCAGCAGGAATCGGGAAATTCAACGGAGAAAACCATCAAGATCGATGTGACGGTTGGGGCTGTGGAAACGCCCTATGGTCTTCACAAGCTGATCAGTTCGCTGACCGGTTTGGCCGGCGACTCTGAAAAAACAAAAGCATAGACCTTCACAAAACAAAAAATATAGACCCTCACCCTTAACCCCTTTACATCATGGCTAAAAAAGATGCAGTAGCGGAGAGTGCGCTGAACGTCAGTCCCGCCGAGTTTGAGAAAATTCCCCTGGAATTTGTCATTGCCACACCCTTGTTAACCACCATCAAAGCGCACCAGGTGGCCGCGCAAACCACCCTGGAGTTTGTGAAAGGTCTGCTGAACAAAGACGGCGTGATGCCGACCGTCGAGTTTACGATGCAGGTCAAAGAGACCAGGGACGGTAAAGAGGTCCTGGTGGACCGGAAGATCACCGTGCCGCTGATCACCCTGGTGAAGGTGCCCAGTTTGAATTTTGATTCGCTGAGCGTCAGTTTCAATTACAACATCAGCCAGGTGGTGACCGATAAAAACGCGGCCGCACAAAGCGCTAAGCTGCAGATCGGAACCACCGGGATCCTAAGCAAATTCGTGAATGCATCCCTGTCGGGATCGATCGATCATTCCCGGTCAACCGAAAACACGGCCAATCGCGGCGGTAGCCTGGACATTAAGATTCACGTGAGCGAATCGGCCATGCCTCCAGGACTATTAAAAGTTATCAACGCATTGGTTGACAATATCAACACGCCGGAGCAAGAAGCAGCCCCTGCCCCCGTAGAGGGCCCAAACCCATAATGCCAGATGATGGATTCAGGTTGTTCGCGTCAAGAATTCCGATCTTCCATCACTGGCTGAACTTCAAAGAAAAAATAAGAGCGTCATGGGGACAGCTGGAAAAACAAGTGAAATACAGCCTCACTTTCAGGGAATGGCTTCCCAAATCCTTAAGGAGGTTATTCGGGCAGATATGAGCATGCACCAGGCGCAAATAGAGGCCTGGCAATGGTTCTCAACCCATTTGCCCAAAGGAGAATATATCAACGACGACCTGCGCGATGGCTTGCCGCGGAACATGTATCTCGCCATGAGCGATCTTTCACTGACGTTTTATGTAAAGCCCGTGGCCTTGGATTTTTGGCCACGACTTCGACTGGGGTGGAAGGTTTTGCGGGGACGGGTTCCCGGATTTGTCAATCATCCGAACGCTTACGTGATCTGCTCCCCGTCCGACGAACTGGCCATGCAGGTAAAAATAAATGTGACCCGCAATAAAAATGGAACCGTCAAAGCCACCTATGGGCCGGCCGATGCGGTGACCGCCGAACTACTTAAAACCCCGCGCAAATGATTCGATCCATGCTTCAAAATGCGATGATGCGATACCTTTATCCGGAGGGTCTGCCCGATGGATTGGAAGGACTGGAGGACAAGATCGTGACACGACCCGGCGAATCGCTGATCGAAGCCAGTCAACGGGCGGGCATTGTCGACATCGGCGAAGTGAAGAACCTGAACAAAACGTTCAATGAAAAAGACAAGTCACAACCCCAGGTTCTAAAAACCGCCGGAGAACCTGAGCGACTGCCCACCGACGTGAAGGCCATCATCAATGCGATGGAAACTTTGAAGTATAAAGTCAGGAAGGATGATACGAGAAACTACAATTTGAACATCGTCGGTCTCCGGAACGAAGAGGTGAAGGTCAATAAATTCAATGACGAACTGTGGGTCTTCTGGAAGTATGAAAACCTGTGGAAGCTGAACAAGTACAAGATCACCACCAACCCCGGATTGTTCTGGCTGAACAATCCCATGGGTCAAAGGGGAACAGCCATCCTTAAAGAAGGACAATACATCGACTCACATTTGTTTGGCAAACACAAGGGAAAGTATGAAGCGCTGGTGCAGGCCACTCCGTTGACCGTGATCCGCGACACGAACAAAGACGCCAAGATCGACTACGATTCGAAAAAAACGCAGACCGGTTTGTTTGGTATAAATATTCACCGGGCCTCGGAAACACACGAGTCCAAACAGGTTGACAAATATTCTGCCGGCTGCCAGGTCTTTGCGAACCCCACGGAGTTTGCTGAGTTCATAAAACTCTGCAAGATCTACCTGGCCGAGTGGGGAAATAAATTCACCTATACACTGATCCGGAAAAGTCAGGTTAAAATCTGAATTAAGAAAAAAATAAACGGTGAGCCTGCGATCGCAAATGACCAGGATTGTCCGCATTCGCCCGCTCTCTAATACAGGTTATGTCAACAAGCCAGGGAAATCTCGTAATTTAGAATTGGCTTAATTCTTGACCTTGCTGGCAAAACCTTCGTCTATGTTTAGAAATTATCTCACCATGGCCTGGAGAAATCTCCTGAAGCACCGGCTCTTTTCCTTTATCAATATCGCTGGCTTGTCCCTTAGCATGGCCGTTTGCATGATGATCATGGTGAGGACGATCGATTTTTTCCGCTACGACACCTTTCATCCCCACATTCAGCAGACCTACCGTATCCTCTCCAAAATCAATAGCACTCCCGGCGACTCCTGGACGCTTGCCAGCACACCGCTGCCCCTGGCGGAAGAGCTGACGTCATACGATCAGACGATTGCCGCGGCAACAAGTTTGTATCCGGTAAGCGCGACCCTGAGTGGTGGCGTAGAGGAAATACCCTTGCAGGGAGCCTTTACACAACCCTCCTTCTTCGACGTATTCGGATTTTCATTGCTGTATGGAAATACGAATAGCACGCTGAGTTATCCTTACAGCATCGTTCTATCTCAAAAAGTGGCGGTCAAGATTTTCGGAGACGTCAATCCGCTGGGAAAAACGATCACGCTAAAAAATCTGGGTGAGTTTATGATCACGGGCGTTTTGAATGAACCTCCCGGCAAGTCGCATTTTGAATTTGATGCCTACCTTTCATCCTCCACGGTCTCTTCACTGGAAAAGCTTGGGCATTTACCAAAGAAATCAGACACCTGGGATTCCTTTGAACTGGGTTATACTTACGCTGTGTTACAACCCCAGGCCACGGCGTCATCGTTGCGCCGTGTTCTAGAAGAAATTGGCAACAGCGTCGCTCAGAACGCCAATGAAAAGGAACGCTTTGCGTTTATGTTTCAGTCCGTGGCTTCGATCACGCCAAGCTGGGATCGCCTAAACAATGACATCGCCCGCGGCGGTTCATGGGGAAAGATCATTACCGAAGTAGGCATCGCCCTGATCATTCTGGTGTCGGCAACCTTTAACTATACCAATTTATCGATCGCCCGTTCGCTGTCGCGAACCCGGGAAGTGGGCATACGCAAGTTGGCGGGTGCGCGCCGTGGGCAGATCTTTTTCCAATACATCCTGGAGGCGATCCTTATTGCCCTGGGCGCATTTTGTTTTGCGCAGGTCATGCTCGGTTTCATCCTGGAGTTTAAGCCGTTCAATGATGGATACGAGTTTGTGCCCAGCATCGCGTTGGATTGGCAGATCGCCGCATGCTTTTTGGTGTTTGCTTTTGTGGTGGGAATTCTGGCGGGATCATTGCCCGCGTGGATCTTGTCGTCGTTTCGCCCGATAAAGATGCTTCAAAATGTGGGGTCGCAACGGATCATGGGCGGTCTTACGTTTCGAAAGACGTTGCTGGTATTTCAATTTTCATTGTCGCTGCTGGTGATGATTTTTCTGAATGCATTCTACCGGCAGTTTTCATTTCTAGCCAGCGGCGACAATGGCTTTCAAAAAGATAATCGCCTCAGCATCCCCATCAATCCAAAAGATCAATCCATCTTCAAAACATCGCTGGATGCGCAAAGCACTGTGGAAAAAATTGCCGCAACTTCTCAAGGCTTTGGCTATCGTGCTCTTTCTGAGATAGCGGTGGAGGGCCAGAGCCCGCAAAAAGTGACGCTCACCAACTACTTTGGTGACGCCGGCGTGATACCCGTGTTCGGGCTCACCTTGGTGGCCGGATCAAACTTTAGCGAGACCGCTGAACAAAGCGGAGACCAGGTGTTGATCAATGAGGCGGCCATAAAAGTCCTGGGGTTTAAAACAAGCGGCGAGGCCGTCGGAAAATTTCTTCGCGCAGACGATAGCGTCAGCTTGCAGGTTGCCGGTGTCTTGCAGGACTTTTACCACGAAGGTCTTGGGAATGCTATCCGGCCGATGGCCATACGGTGCAAGCCTGATGGCTATGCCCTGTTGACCATGGCGGTGCTCCCTTCAAAAAAAACGGCGGCTTTGCGGGACCTCGAAAAAACATGGAAAAACATTTACCCGCAACATCCCTTTGTTTACCACTGGCTGGATAGCACGCTGGAAGAACTTCATTCACAACGCGCCACGGTCTCTTTGTTGGGGTTCCTGGCCTTTACAACGTTGTGCATCGCCGCGCTGGGTCTGTTGGGACTTGTCGTGTACACGGTAGAAACGCGTCGGAAAGAAATCAGCATCCGCAGGATAATCGGCGCCCGCATCGGCTCTATTATTTCCTTGCTCTCAAAAGGCTATGTGAAGTTGCTGGCGCTTGCGGGAGCCATTGCCTTGCCCTTAGGGTACCTCTTAAGTGAATTTTTTCTGATGAATTTTGCCAACCGGGTAACGGTGGGAATCGGAAGTCTGTTGTTGTGTTTTGGCACCCTGCTGTTGTTGGGGATGGTGTTGATCATCCCGCAAACCTATCGCGCTTCTGTGGAAAATCCTGCGGAGAATTTGAGAGAATAGGCCAGGATGATGTACGCGCCCATCAATCAACGTTAAAAAATAAAATGGCCTAAAATTGCCCCCATGGGCATGATTTTAGAATATCGCAACATGCCTCCGGACTGGAATGGCGAATATATTCGGGGACCTGTGTGCGGCGGCAGGTGTTCTCTTGCATCATGAGGATTTTTTTCCAATCTTTCATTTTCCCTAACCCAAGCCTCGTGATGTCTGACGACCAGTTCCATTTTTCGGGAGCACCCGAACCTCATCGTATTCGCACCCTCCAGATCCTGAAGCAACATCCGGAGGTGAAGGCGCTGATGGGGAAAAATCCGTTCACAAGCCTGGCGATCGTCGGCATGGTGGGGGCTATGATCGGTCTCTCCTATTGGGTGAAAGACAGTGCGTGGTGGATCATCCTGCTGCTGGCCTATGGAGTCGGCGCTTTTCTGAACCATTCACTCTTCGTGATGATCCACGAGTGCTCGCATTATCTGCTGTTCCGCAGCAAGGCGCTGAACAATATCTTTGCCATCATGGCCAACCTGCCGCATGTGGTGCCGTCGGCCATCTCGTTCAAGCGTTATCATATCAAGCATCATTCCTTTCAGGGCGTCCATGAGCTGGATGCCGACCTTCCGGACTTTTGGGAAGCGCGGCTGATCCGCAATTCCACTGCCGGCAAAGCCCTCTGGCTGTTGCTGTTCCCATTCTTCCAGGTGACGAGAACCTTCCGGCTAAAGGAGATCAAACCCATCGACGGCTGGATCGTGATCAACTGGATAGTACAGATTGCCTTCAATGTTGCTATCTGGATCTACTTCGGCCCTGGCGCGCTACTGTTCATGTTGTTGAGTTTCTTTTTCTCGGTGGGACTCCATCCCCTTGGTGCACGATGGATCCAGGAACACTACCTCACGCTGGACGAGAACCAGGAGACATACAGCTACTATGGTCCTTTGAATGTTGTCGCCTTCAACGTGGGCTTTCACAACGAACACCACGACTTTCCTTCCGTGCCCTGGAACCGGTTGCCGCGACTGAAGAAGCAGGCGCCGGCATTCTACGATACCCTGTTGTCGCATGCCTCTTGGACACGGCTCTTTTTCCGCTTCTTGTTCGACAAGAATATCTCATTGTTCTCGCGCACGGTGCGACAGGAACGAGGCAAGGTGAAGCTGACGGACGAATCGAAACCAGATCTCGAGTTGGTGGAAGCGGGACCCCTGGCTGCAAAATCCTGAAGCCAACGCTCAGTCGACTTTCCGAATAGCAAGTCAAGTGATGGCTATGGCTTTGGCATCTTTTCCATTTCCAGGGCCAGCGGAGTTTCGTAGATAAGAAAAATCAACTTGCCATTCTGCTCCTTTACGAATATCTGCATAAGATTTTCTTTCAGCGTTCCGATCGAGATCATGGACTTGTCCGGATAAAAGAACCATTTCCGGTTGTTTAGAAAACTCATTTCCTTCACGACTGCCGGGCTTTCTTTGGGAAATATCAAATTAAAAGTCCCATCGGTTTTAAAGATAAATCGCGAATTCAAAAAGCCCTTCTTCATCGTTTCCATGACGGCCTTGGTTTCCGGATCGTCGGCCAGGTTGGTCACCTCCCGGCAAAGCCATTCACCATAGAGGGCTTCCTTGGTTAACGATTCCTGAGCATAAAGTCTGTGGCACCCCGCAAGAATAAATAAGAAGATGATGAGTTTCAGGGTTTGCTTTTTTGTCATATGAAATTAGTTTTCACGCTTACCGCTATCTTGTTTAAGATGACGGGCCAATATACGCGCATCCACTAAATATTTCTCGCTATTTTTGTTTAAACCCGACGCTGTGTTGTCCATTCCTTTTGAAATTACGATTGCTGGGATTCCGTTAAATATTCATTTGATCCTGGAATATTTAGCCTTCTTTTCCGCCTATCGATATTACGTCTACTTACGGAAAAACCGTCTTGATCCCATAAACCATTCGAACAGGCTCTCTATTATGTTAGGGGCAGCGTTAGGCGCCTTTCTGGGTTCGCGTCTTATGGGGTTTCTCGAAAACCCGGTTCTGGATATCAGCGCTGTGAGCTTCATGCAGCTATACAATCTCAAAACCATCATGGGTGGATTGTTTGGAGGGCTGCTCGGTGTGGAACTGGCCAAGCGGATCATCCATGAAAAAAATTCTTCCGGCGATCTCTTTACGTTGCCGATCATACTGGGTATCTTCATCGGCAGGATCGGTTGTTTCCTGTCGGGCGTGAATGAGTTTACGTATGGGACCACGACTTCCTTTGCTACCGGAATGGATTTAGGGGATGGGTTGAAGCGCCATCCGATTGCTTTGTACGAAATCTTGTTTCTCGTTCTATTATTCGTTTTCTTGAGGAAGTTGTACCTCCAAAACAAATTCGAAAACGGGCTCCTCTTCAAGCTCTTTATGGTAAGTTATTTCGGGTTCCGTTTTCTGATCGAGTTCATCAAACCCAATGCGTTTTTCGTGTTGGGACTGAGCAGCATTCAGTGGCTTTGCATCGTATGTTTTGTTTATTATAGAAAAACCTTAATCCATCTTCCCCGTGCCTACGCGAAAGTATACCTATTATGATTTCACTTTAAGTCTCTGCCCGGAGTGCCTGAGGCGTATCGACGCAAAAATTGTGTTTGAAGACGAGAAGGTATACATGCTGAAGCGCTGCCCGGAACACGGCGCGTCAAAAGTGATCATTGCCGACGATGTTGCTTACTACAAGAACATCCGGAACTATAACAAGCCCTCGGAGACACCGTATACATTCAACACCAAAACACACTATGGCTGTCCTTACGATTGTGGGCTGTGCCCGGACCACGAGCAACACTCCTGTCTTACCGTAGTGGAAATTACCGACCGTTGCAACCTGACTTGCCCTACTTGCTACGCCGGTTCATCGCCGGCCTATGGCAGACACCGTACCCTGGAGGAAGTGAAAAAAATGTTGGATGCCGTGGTCACCAATGAGCACGAGCCGGATGTTGTCCAGATCAGCGGAGGCGAACCTACGCTGCACCCTCAATTGTTCGAGATCCTCGACTACGCCAAGTCGCTGCCCATAAAACACCTCATGCTCAATACCAATGGCATCGAGATCGCCAAGAATTTTGAATTCGCCAAGCGGCTGGCGTCCTACGCACCAAACTTTGAGATCTATCTGCAATTTGATTCCTTCAAAAATGAAGTCCTGCAAGTGATGCGGGGAGCAAGCCTTTCCACCATTCGCGAAGAGGCGCTTGAACATTTGAATGCGCTCAACTTGTCGACTACCCTGGTCGTCACGGTCCAGAAAAATCTCAACGACAATGAGATCGGGAAGATCATTGAATTTGCATTGAAGCAACGTTGCGTCCGCGGTGTCACCTTGCAGCCCACACAAATTGCTGGGCGGCTTGAAAACTTCAATACACTAACCGATCGGATCACGCTTACGGAAGTGCGCAGAAAAATTCTGGAACAGACCGATATTTTTAACCCCGACGACCTGATCCCCGTACCTTGCAATCCCGATGCGCTGGTGATGGGTTATGCGCTGAAACTGGGTGATGCTGTATTTCCGCTCACACGCTATATCAATCCCGCAGATTTACTGGATAACAGCCGCAATACCATTGTGTATGAACAAGACCCGCAACTCCATTCGCGCATGATCAAATTGTTTAGCACAGGAAATTCAGTAGAATCCACCACGGAACAACTGCATTCGTTGCTTTGCTGCCTGCCTCAAATCCATGCGCCTGCACTCTCGTATGACAACCTGTTCCGGGTGATCATCATGCAGTTTATCGATGCCTACAACTTTGATGTACGCTCGGTGAAGAAATCGTGCGTGCACATTGTGAACAAGGATTACAAAATCATTCCATTCGAAACCATGAACCTGTTTTACCGCGATCACAAACGGGAATATTTACAAGAACTTATCAACTAAGCAGCATCCCTATGGAAGCACTAATATTACTTATCCTGCTCGTCATGTTCGGCCCGCCGGTGTTATTCCTCATCGTGGGACTAGTGAAGCGAAGTCGCAACCAGGATTCGGCCAAGGTCTTTTTTATTCTTGGGGCCGTGTGGCTTATTGTTGGGGGCGGCATTTGCGCTTCACTACTTATGTCATAGTATTGAGAAAAATGGCTCAGCGCCGGGAGCCCATCTCCCTACTTCTTCATCACAAAATAAATTCCCGCAATCATCAGGACAATTCCCGAGATCCTGCTGATGTCCAATGAGCGCACCGTCACATTGAACAAACCAAAGTGATCGATGATCACCGCGGCGATGATTTGGCCGGTAACGATCAGGGCGATCGCGGCACCGACGCCAATGCGAGGCACTAAGATGGTGATCATGACCACGTAGGTCGCCACGATTATTCCACCGGCGTAGCCGTACCAGGGAACCGATCGCAGCTGCTGAAACGAAGGCGCAGGTGCCCTCATGAGAACTGCCATAACCAGCATGGCCACCAATCCGATAACAAATACCGCGACGGAGGCGATGAGCGGGCTGCCGGTGCTTTTACTGAAAACGGCATTCGTCGCTGCCTGAATGGGGATCAATGCGCCGGTGATCAGCGCAAGTCCGAGATAGAGGGTGTTTGTATTCATTTCCTTTTGCTTTGGCGCACTATCCTGCCGCCGATCATCGTCATCGAAATATTTATCGCATCATCAAAAAGAACAATATCCGCATCTTTCCCGACCACCAATTCACCTTTGCGATCCTGTACCCCCAAAATGCGGGCAGGTGTGGCCGCGGCCATTTTTATGGTGTCGGTTAGAGAAACTTCTGCCATTGATATCATGGTCCTGATCAGGCGATCGGCGGTGGCAACACTTCCGGCGAAGGATGTGCGATCGGGCAATTTTGCCACGCCATCTTCGACAATTACTTTTAACCCAACGTCTTTATTCCCCAAAACACTTTCGGTCACATTCGTACCCGCGGCGCGCATCGCATCGGTGATCAGGGCTGTGCGGTCGGGGCCTTTTATTTTATAGACCAATTTCAGTAACGGCGCGGGCAGGTGTGCACCGTCAGTGATAATTTCCACATCCATGTCGTCGATGAGAAACGCACTTTCGATAACCCCCGCATAGCGAAACGCATTTCTTCGCGTGACGCCCGACATGGCGGAGTATAAATGCGTGGCGAGCGTGTAGCCAACATCAAATGCTTTAATCACATCTTCATAAATAGCATCGGTATGCGCTACGGCCGGTAATATTCCTTTCGATTTTACATACTTGCCAAATTCGATTGCTCCTTCGAGTTCCGGTGCTGCGCTCCAGCGCCGGATACAGGAAGTTTTTGCTAAAATATCTCTGTACTCCTCAGGATCTGGATTGCGGATATATTTGGGGTCCTGTGCACCGCGTTGGCTCAAGGCGAAGTATGGTCCTTCCAAGTGCATGCCCAGAAATTGAGAGCCGTTTGTGTTCTTCCGATTCGCTTCTTCATAGACCGCGAGGGTCTGCAGCATTCCCTCTTTTGTGCTGGTGAGGGTTGTGGGCAACATCGCGGTGGTTCCATATTGCGCATGGGTCTCCGCGATTTTCAGGAAAGCCGTCTCCTGCGCGTCCATAAAATCATATCCGCCGCCTCCGTGAACGTGTATGTCAATGAAACCCGGCGATATGTATTTCCCCTGGGCATCGATCTCGATCGCGTCGTTGACTTCGATATTCTTTTGGCCTACATCCGTGATGACGCCGTCGGTGATGACGATGGTTCCCTGCGGAATGATCCCCGAGGGGGTGATGAGTTTTCCGTTATATATTTTTTGTCGCTGCGGCATCGTTTAGAGATGGTTTGTAAAAGCCCCAATTCCTGATCTTGTGTCCCGAAAAAGCATAAAACACAAGATAAAGATAACAGGGGAACAATACCCAATAGGCCGCCCGCGCGGTAAATTGATCGGCAAAATATCCATATAAAGGTGGCAAGATCGCGTTGCCGCAGAGCCCCATGATCATGACCGATGCACCGAGTTTTGTGAAACGTCCGAGCCCATCCAAGGCCAACGGCCATAGGCCGGCCCACACCAACGAGTTGGCCAGGCCCAACAACACCACGAACCAGATCGAGATGTCGGTGACGTGACCAAAGAGAGTGACCTGTCCGTTTGCAAAAACAATCAGCAGGGTCAGCACCGTTCCCAGCAGCGTGCAGATCCGCAGGGCGTTTACCTGGTGGATGAATTTCGGAATGCAGATGATCCCGAGAATGTACCCACACATCGTGGCCGCGAGGGTATAGGAGGGAAACACTTTCGCTTCCATCAGGCCGATGTGCATGGAGTTAGCGTAGCCGATAATGGAATCAATGGCAATCACCTGTGTGCCCACATGCAGAAAGATGCCGACCGCGCCCAGGATGAGGTGTGGAAATTGAAAAATACTTCTCTTACCCGAGTTCGACGCCGCGAGCTCCGTGCTCTCCTGTTCCGTGTTAATCTCAGGCAAGGGCGAGTAAAGCACCATGAGCCCGAGGCCCAGCAACACGCTTCCCACGATGCTATAGGGAACAACGACTCTTCGTATCAGTTCATCCAATGCAACATTCCTTGTCGCTTCATCCATGGTGCTCAACGCCTTGAACAAATCGGTGTCGGTTGCCTTGAAGATCACCGCGGCAAACACCAGCGGCGCGAGGATTCCCGCGCCCTTGTTGCAGATGCCCATCACGCTGATGCGTTGTGCGGCCCTTTCTTTCGGGCCCAACACGGTGATGTAAGGATTGGCGGCGGTCTGGAGGATCGACAATCCTATTCCTATTGTAAAAAGACCCAACAGAAAAATTTCATAGGTACGGGTATACGCGGCGGGCACAAAAATAAATGCACCAAGAGACATGGCCAGGAACCCGATCATCATGCCCTTTTTAAATCCAACTTTCTTCAACAGGTAGGACGAGGGCACCGACATCACGAAATACGAAATGTAAAACGCAAAGGCGACCAGGTAGGATTGAAAATTGCTGGTGAGGGCGCAGGCGATCTTGAAGTAGGGGATCAGGATGGCATTCACCCAGGACACAAAACCAAAAATAAAAAACAACAAGCCAATGATAAGAACAGAAATGATCGTTTGCCTTTTCGTAAGCGAACTGACCTCTATTTTATTCGTCATTTGTCCGGGTTTGATCTCCTGGTGAAAACTAGGCTATAGGCGAAGTATTCTTCGAAAGCAAGCCCACTGAACTCTTATCCAAATAAAGCCGGCAATCGGCATGCTGTTGCAAAATGCTGGCCGGGTAAAGATTGCTGACCCTCTGCTCGACGGTGTTCCTGACGGCGACGGCCTTGCGGCTGTCGGGCACCGAACAAATGATTATTTTCGATTTCAGGATCTGTTTCACCGACATACTGATCGCCCGGGGCGGAACCTCTTCCAAAGATTTAAACCATCCCTCACCCAACTGCTGCTGACGGCAAGCTTGATCAAGCTCAACGATGATGTACGGTTTCTCCGTAGCAAAGTCAGCCGGCGGATCATTAAAGGCCAGGTGACCATTTTCTCCAATCCCCACCAGTGCCACATCGATCGGGTGGCTCGTTATGGCTTTCCCGAGGCGATCACATTCGGCCGTTGGATCCGTTTCTCCGTTCACCAAATAGGCCGCCTTCAAAGGAGGCACTTTCGAGATGAATTTTTCCTGCAGATATTTTCTGAAACTGGCGGGATGTGTGACCGGCAAATGGATGTATTCATCCAAATGAAACATCGTCACTTTACTCCAGTCGATGTCTTCTGAAATCAGTTGCTTCAATGTTTCGAACTGGCTTGTTCCGGTAGCCAGAATAATATTGGCCGTGCCCTTTGATGCAATGGTTTCACGTATGGCTTGTGCCGCAGCAGCTCCTGCACGCTTGCCCAACGCAGAAGCATCGTCAGCTATTTTAATGTCCATTTTCTGGGTTTTTATATTGTAGAACTAATTTTATGAATTACTTATCAAATGCCCTCTTAGATCCTGAAGAATATTTTCTTTTTATACAAAAAGTAACACAAGCCCCATTCGAGTGCAAATATGCAGAGGGATGAAATGATCGCACCGACTACGACCGGTGTATGGATGAGCGTCAACAACCCGCCGACCAAGGCAAAGATATAGTCATTGAACCAGCGTGACCCTACAATGGCGAAAAACAGGTAGATGAAGATCGAATTCATGCCAATAATAGCAAAGAACTGGAGGTATTTCTGGTGTTTCAAAACATCGATCCACCAATAACAACCCGCATAGGCGGCCAAACAAATGCCCAGGGAAACGATCGTAAACGAGGATGTAGCAATGTGTTTGATCACCGGACTGATGCCGGCGACATCCAACCCCAGTCCAACGATCAGGCAGATCACTGCCCAGATGAGCATGGTTTTTATTTTCTCTTTTCCCGACACCAGCAACTTGCCTGTCAACGCTCCGGCAATGGTGTGCACCGCGGTGGGAATACAATTGATCGAGACCCATCCCTCCTCGATGATGCGTCCCGAATAGATCAGCTCCACATAGTTACCGAAATTATGCTGATTGATGTCGGGCTGATCAAAACCGGGAATGTTTGTAAAGTGATACAACGCATCCCGAAGCAATAATAAACCGATACACACAGCAATCTGTGCCACCGCCGACCAGCGAAAGATCAGGAACGCCACGAGCAACGTAAACGACAGCTGTGTGAGCACGTTGGTCAATCTAAGGTGCAAGCCATCGGCATGTACCGCATAGTTAAGCACGCCAAACGCCAGCAGCCCTGCAGAACGCTTCAGCATCTTCTTGAACGACTCCTTCCAGGCCACTCCTGCCGCTTCCTGCTTGACCAACGACAACGCCAGGGCTACCCCGGCCATGTACATAAAACCGGGCTGTATTAAATCCCAGAACCGCAGGCCGTGCCAGGGGTGGTGAAAGAACTGGAGCCACACGCCTTGCATAAAACTTCCTTCTGATGCTTCAAAAAGTGTGTCAAAGAGTCGGCTGGCTTCCAAGGCCAGCAGCACCATGATAAATCCCCGCATAAAATCGAGCGAGAGCAGTCGTTGTGAAGCCTGGACCGTTGTTAAAGGAAGTGTTTTTTGGGCTTGCTCTACCATTACATGATCACTTTTGTGGTGCCGCCGTTCACTAGAGAAATGTCAACCGGTTGATTTGTTTTCCAGGAGCCCGAAGTAAAGTCGGGAATGTCTACGGAATTGGAGCGGTTGGCAACCGACTTCTCGCTCAGCGGAGCAATGGCACTCCAGAGGGCCGCGTCATAAACATCCATGTCCATGGGCAGGCCGTTGCGCAGGCAATCGATCGTGCGCCAGTCCATCAGGAAATCCATGCCGCCATGACCGCCCACCTGTTTGGCCATCTCTCCCACTTTGCTGACGATCGGCGCCGTGTATTTGCTCTCCAGGTTTTTATATTCTTCATCGCTCACCCAGCCTTCATGACCGAATGCGATCTTACCGGGCTCCGGGTATTTCAAACAAGAGCCTTTTGTGCCACTGATCTTGTGAATGCGCGAATACACATTGGGCGATGTAACATCGTGCTGCAACATGATCGTGCGGCCTTTGTTGGTGCGGATGGTGGTGGTGTTCATGTTCCCGCGAAACTTCTTGTTGGCGTAGGCTTTATAGAAATCGTCCTTCGCCGCCAGTTCATTTGCCATGGCAGCCATTTGAAAATCATTGCCGGACATGGCCACGAGGTAATCCATTTTATCGCCGCGATTAATGTTCAGGGCTTGTGCGACAGGTCCCAATCCATGGGTCGGGTATAAGTTGCCGTTCCGCAAATTTTCTTTCAGGCGCCACATGTCGTAATATTTTTCTTTCGAAAAATTATCGGTGAGCAATGTGTGGATGTACGCACCTTCACCGTGTACAAGCTCTCCGAATAAACCCTGGCGGGACATGTTCAACGTCAGCAACTCGAAAAAGTCGTAGCAGCAATTTTCCAGGATGATGCAGTGTTTCTTTGTGCGCTCCGATGTCTCCACCAACTGCCAGCACTCTTCCAGCGTTTTGGCGGAAGGCACTTCCACGCAGACGTGTTTACCGTGGTTCATCGCATACACGGCCATCGGCGTATGCAGCGCCCAAGGGGTAGCGATGTACACCAGGTCAATATCGGCACGCTCGCAGATCTTTTTCCATTCTTCTTCTTTCCCTGTATAGACATCCGGGTGATGGATGGAGCCTTCCAGTTTTTGTTTCACCGCGTTGGCTTTCTCCGGGCGCAAGTCGCACAAGGCCTTTATATCGGTTCCTTCGATGTGCATCATTCGCTGAACGGCACCTGGGCCCCTGTTTCCCAACCCGATGAAGCCGATGCGAACGGTTTCAATCCTTGGCGCTGCATAGCCACACATATTGAAATGGGGTGGTGCGGGTTTCTTTGTTTTATCTTCCTGGAGAGGATCATAACCTTTCAGAACAGAAGTGCTGGCCAATCCCATGCCCGTGAGGCTTGAAATTTTTAAAAATTCTCTACGACTTGTACTCATTTTTTTATAGTTAATAATGTTTTGAGATCTGCTTATCCTTTGAGCCATTTGTCAAACCAATTAAACGCATCGGCTTGCATCTTTTTGTCGAATTTATGTGGACCGGGGTAATAATTACATTTGTAGTGATCGGTCGCTCCCGCTTTCGAGTATACTTCAGTCAGTATTCTATCGGCGCTTTTCATTTCATCCAGTGTATACAGCTCGTCTTCGGTATCGTTCAGCACCATCGTGGGCAAGGGTGCGCGCAGGCCAAGGATCTCCGGGAAATCCAATTCGTTTGGCAGCAACGGGACATAGGTCATCCAGGTGTGATTGACGGATTTGTTCAACACAAAATCCTTCCAGGTGGTCATGAATCCAACACAGACGGCGCATTTGATGCGGTCGTCCTGACCCCCCATGAATACGGTGCGCATGCCCCCGCCGGAGAGTCCGCAGCAGCCGACGTTTTTTACATCCACATCGGGGCGGCTGCAGAGTATGTCCAGGGCCTTTTTGTCTTCGGCAAAGAAGACACCGGGCCACGTTGTGCCTGCGCTGAGCAAGGATTTAGACATGATGTGCTCGTGGTCGGAAGCCCATTTGTTGCAGGCTTCTATGTGCTCTGAGTTTTCAGGGTCATCGTCATTCAGTCCGTGGCGTAACGTTTCGGGGGCAACATCATTCATCAGTACCCTACGGCTTGCAAAAGGAAAGGCATCGGAAACCAGCACGACGTAACCGCGTTTAGCCACTTCGTTAGCCCAAGCCAGATCTTCATAGTAGTCCTTTTGATGTTGGGCCATGAGCGGATGAAGGACATCCGATGTGCGGGTTATCTTTCGCGTCCCGAAATATTTCACGCCCCCGTGATCATGGAAGGCGAGGATACCGGGCAACTTACCCTTTGCGTTCATGGGCTTCAAGAGAATGGCTTCGGTAGCCGCGCCGTAAGGCAATTGCCAGCTCAGTTCTTCGATGTGCAGGCCATCGTATGCATATTGTTTTTTTACAATTACGTTAGGCATCCCTCCGATGTCCGGTATGGCCAGTCGCTCCGCCAAGCGCTTGCGCGCATCTTTTCTCCATGCGTCTATGTTGGTAAACTCCTTTTTCCGGAATGACAAGGCGGGCAATTTGTCTCCGGTCAAACCCGCGGCCCATTTACCATAAGCCCCGATCACGCTGGAAGTTTTATCGTCCACCATTGCAGTTTTTAGTGCGGATTCTTTCTCCATGGCATTTGAATAATTTAGGGTTGCGCCAAAAACATTAGAGAGACCACCTGTGGCTAAACCCAGACCGGTCATCCCCGTAAGCTTCAGGAAATCTCTTCGCTTATTTTTCATGTTTATACAAGTTTCTCAATCGAAAAAATGATAGCGCTTCCTTTGGTACAGCTGTGCCTACAATTAAAGAAGAGTCGTTGTTGGCATTTTTCTAATCATTCTTTTGTCTTTTTCACCTGTTCGCTCTTTAAATACGCCTCGATCGTGGAGAATAGGTTATAAAAGGTGTCTGTGGTATTTGGGCGGCTCGCCTTCGCCAAGGCTTCGGCGAGCGAGGCTCGCCATTCGTGACGGATCGAGGGTTCCTTTTCTTTTTAGGGTAGTTAAAACTTGATTCGGCTCCTTAGCTGAGACCTGATAAAGCTGATGATTGACAATCCATTGGTAAAGCGCCACAAATACACTTCCCGCGCTGAACTGTGGGACATCATTGACTTTATGATTAAATATACAGAGAAATGAAAAACAGCGCACACCGACGAAATGTCTTATTCCTTTTATTTGCACTGCTTTTTTGCTCGTCTTGCCAATACGAGCGAGGATTTGAGGTCTATAGGGTTAAGGAGATTCACCCGGACCAAAACGCTACGGCATCGAACTGTCACTACTGCCTTGACCCAACAAAAGATGTCCTATTTGATGAGCCCTTAATTGAGCGATCAGACGTCGAATATTTTGACTGGCAGAGTCAGCGAATTCAACTGAATGAGGCGGGGCGAGCGAAAATAAAAAGGTTAAAAATTCCATTAGAGGGATTACCCGTCGCCGTCGTCGTGGACGGGAAGCCAATCTATGGCTTTTGGCTTTGGAACCTGTATTCCTCATTCGGTTGTGACAGGGTCTATACCTATCCTATGCTGGGGTTCAAAATAGGATTTGGATTACCCAACGATAACACCTACGGGGAAGATCCCAGATTCGACAACCGATTAAAAGATTGTTTGACAAGAGATGGCTTGTTAAGATAACGAGCCATTTCAACGGCTCGACACAAGCGGTGAAAATTTTACCATGACGCTTTTCGTCGTTATTTTGGCGTGGCGTTTCATCAAGCGAATTGAAAATGAGAAACATCTTTGCAAAATATGGAGGCATCATCCTCGGTTCGGTTTACGGACTGATCATGAGGGAATTTTTTGGGATACAGGACAACGTCGAATTTGTTGATCTGTTTTCCGTCACCTTCGTTTGGATCGTGCCGTTCGTTGTCGGGATTACGCCCCTGTTTTTTGCAACGAAAGAGCAACTCGCGTCAAGCCGCTACTGCATAAGCCGCCCGATCCTCGCCGTGTTTCTTTTCTTTGTGATCGCCTTCTGGACGGGCAAAGAAGATATGATCTGTATTGTTATCATTTCAATCCCATTTCTTATTGTCGCCGGATTCGGGGGGTATGTTTTTGGAAAGTTTATCGAAAGGAGAAGAAATAAGAATGGCGTGCTCTATTCACTTTTTATTCTCCCGCTGGTAGCCGGGTTTGCAGAAGTGAAATTCCCGACACCATCCCAGACCTACGAAGTGGAGACCATTGTCATCATCAACGCCAAACCCGAGACCGTCTGGGAAAATATTGTGAGGGTAAAAGAGATCGGCCAGAAAGAATACAAGAAAGGTTTTTTTAACTATGCAGGTATCCCCAGGCCACGCTATGCAGAACTTGACAGGGACACGATTGGAGCCACGAGAATCGGGCACTTCGAGGGTGGGTTGACGTTTAAGGAAACGGTGACCACCTGGGAAAGAAATAAACGGGTAGCGTTTACGATCGCCGTCATTCCCTCGTCAATAAGACAGACTGTTTTTGACCAACATATCCTGAAAGGAAATCATTTCATCTTTCTGAATGCGTCCTACAACCTGGAACCGCTGGGAGAACGCCAAACAAAATTGACGCTCTCTTCCGCTTACCGGCTCGACACCCATATCAATGGCTATAGCGCGTTCTGGGGACAAACACTTTTAACGGACTTTCAGGAAAGACTTTTGGAAGTCATTAAAAACAGGTGTGACGAATGAGCATGGCCGGGGCCAAAAGATAAGCGCCAGCATCAAACCAACGGCAGCCCACCCGGTCAATCTAACCTTGGAATAATTGCTATCTTTAAGTTATGAAGCAAGCCTCCCGGATGACTATACCGGGAAACCATGGTTGGCAATAACCCTCAGACGCTGTGTCAAAATGAGAGAACACCTGAAAAAGCTTATCCATCTCGGCTGGCATGCGGGGATGGATCAGTCGGAGCGGGCACGACTCGTGTCCATCAATGCCTTCCTGGTGTTGTCGCTGGTGCTCACCGTTTTATTTGTTCTTGTATTTCTCAGTTTAGGCTCCCTGAGTGTTTTACAGGCATTGGGTTATGTGCCCATGCTCCTGCTGGTGCTTTACCTGCACTCCAAATTCGCTTTCCGGACGGCCCGCGTCCTCGTTTCCTACGGATTTATGGGCATGGTTTTAACACTGGCACTGCTGGAAAGGCGATCGGGCACGGAATATCTTCTCATTGCGTTGGGGTGTTGCTCCGTTGTCGTCTTTAATAAATTGACGAACGTGATTGCTTCCTTCCTGTTCGCGTTCCTGTGTTATGTTTTCTATAAATGGTATGATAGCCATGTGCCCTTTGTTCCCAACCCAACCGTTCCCTATGCGCTGGCACAAAACTCGATCATGTTTCTTTCCGGGTTTATTGTGCTCGCCCAATCGTTAGTGTTCCGGTGGCTGATCCGGGACTACGCCGAAAAACTGACCATGGCCAATCGCGAAACGCAGGCCATGAACGAAGAACTCCAGGCAACCAATGAAGAGTTGACGGCATTTTCTGAAAACCTCGACCTGATGGTGCGTCAAAAGAGCGCCCAGCTCCAGGCCTACATCGACGCCATTGACGTGAGCATCTACTCGGTCGTGAGCGACCTGGACGGCAACTTTATGAAAGTTAATGACCAGGTAATCGCCATCTCCGGCTACACCAGGGAAGAGCTCATCGGCAAGCACTACCGCCTGTTGACATCCAGCCAATATTCCGATGCGTTTTTCGATGAACGAAGACAAATCCTTATGGAGGGAAAAACCTGGCGCGGCGAAGTGGAGCACCAAACCAAACAGGGCACGCTCATTTGGTTCGACTGCATCGTGATCCCGATCCGCGACAGCGATGGGATCATAAAGAGTTTTCTCACGCTTGGATTGTCCATCACCGAACGGAAAATGCATGACAAACTTCAAGAGGATACGATCACCTTACTGGAGTCCATTGCCTTCCGGGCGTCGCACGGTATTCGCGGACCACTGGCGCGAATAAACGGGCTCTCCTACCTGGTGAGAAGAAATGTTGTTGATCAAACCGAGTTCGAGCTGATTGCCGAGAAATTGATCACCTGCTCGCAAGAGCTCAACGCAGCAACAAGCGAGTTGGTGACGTACGTTTCCGACCACCAGGAGCTGATGATGGATAGCCGGCAAAATAACGGCCGGTAGTCACTCATGCTGACGCATTTACTGCCCCCCTCCTGTTTGCGGCAGCCACACTTTCATTTTACCAGCCCCGCGGTTCGACCACAAGTAATACGGGATCAATGTCAGATTTTCGTTTTGAATTTTGCCCGTGAGCACATTCACGGATTGACCCAAAAGCTCCTGCCTTTTAGACTGCAAGCTCACATCGTTGGGTAGGGCAAGGGTTGAAAGATTGGGATTGTCTATTCCCTCGGCACAATAAACAATAGGGCCTCGCTCGAACGCTACCTTGTGCACGTTGTCCGCAACCGGCCCGTTGGTCACTACCTTGTGGATGTTCATCGGCAATGACACTTCAACAACGTCACCTTTTTCCCATTCTCTTGTAATGGTCATGTAGCCGTTTGAGATCTCGGGCTTTTCCGCTTTTCCGTTGATGGTCAATGACGGCGTAGCAGGTTGGGCATTCACGTAGGCATAAAGATTTCCTGGCACCGCTTCATTTCTAAGCCAGCCCGGAACGCGGATTTGCAACGTGAATTTTGTTTTCTTTTCGGGCTCGATCGTAAAAGCGACATCGCCTCTCCAGGGATAGCCTGTCTGTTGACTTAATTTGATCTTCCCGTTTTTGCTTTGCAATTGCGCCTGGCTTGATATGAACAAGTTGGCATACACGGTATCTTCTTTGGAAGCATAGATCATTCCCGCCAGCGACGGAATAAACCGGATCATGTTGGTGGGACAACACGAGCAATCAAACCAGGATTGGCGCGTGCAGGCTCCTTTATTAAATTGAAATTTTCCGTCCGATTCCAGGGGATTGGTATAGAAGAACTTTTTTCCATCCGTCGACATGCCGGAGATCAAGCCATTATAAAGCGTTCTTTCGAGGACGTCGTAGTATTTGACATCTCCTGAAAGCATGAACATTTTTTGATTCCACCAAACACTTCCAATGGCCGCGCAAGTTTCACCGTAGGCCGAAAGGTTCGGAAGCTCAAAATTATCGCCAAAGGCCTCACCATCATGTCTTGCTCCCACGCCACCGGTGAGGTACGTCTTTTTATCTACCGTATTATCCCATAACCTGTCGAGTGCTTTCAAATAGGAGGTGTCATGGTAGATGGCGGCGATATCGGTCATGCCCGCGTATAAATATTCCGCTCTCACCGCATGGCCCACGGCCTCCGATTGATCGATCACGGGTATGTGATCTTGATAGTAAGCACCGTACAACGGATGCGTGGTGCTGTCGCCGCGGAGGTCGATAAAATATTTGGAAAGCTTCAGATAATCTTCCCTGTGGGTGATGTCGTAAAGTTTGATGAGTCCCGTCTCCACGATCTGGTGACCGGGAGGGCGATGTAAATGGTCGGGCTTAAAGTTGGCCACGAGCAGGTCGGCATTTTTTAGTGCGATGTCCAGCAGACTTCTCTTTCCCGTGGCCCAATAGTGAGCGGCTGCCGCTTCGAACAAGTGGCCACTGTTGTAGAGTTCGTGGCTCGTGATTTCATTCTCCCATCTTTCCTTGGAAGGCTTCACCCAGTCGGCGGGCGGATGGGCGCGGTCGATGGTGAACCATGTGGTGATGTATCCATCGGGTTCCTGGCCAATTTTGATGATGGAGATGATCGAGTCGAGATAGGCATCCAATGTTGGGTTGGGCATACTGATCAACGAATACGAAGCGCCTTCAATGGTCTTGTATAGATCGGTATCATCAAACGGCATTTTCCCCCGGGCTTTCCCCGGCTTGGTTTTGCCCGCGATCAAAAAGTTGTCCATGCGTCCTTCTTCGGCGCACTTTTCAAAGGCGTGTTTGATGGTGGTGTCTTGAATCAATTTGACTTTGGGGAGCCAGAAGCTATCGGTTAGAATTACATTCTTGATATCGATGGAGGAGATAGGGTAGCGCATTTGCCCTTTCGGCTCCTCGTGTTTGGCGCAGTTCAGCAATGAGAGTGAAGCACTGGCAATCAAAAAGATCCCTGCGGTTTTTAGAGTCTTCATGCGTGGAAAAAGATTGAGTCTTTTATAATTGAGCTTATAAGTGTCTAAAATACGCTTTTTTCAAATCACACATTTATTGGGTTTAACTTTTCTTTGAAAAAAGGCCGAATGAAGACGTTGGCTTATTTTAATAACACAAGTCTAAGCGGATTTAGTAAAGGATGGCTATTAGCAAAGACCAGCAATGATTGTGTGTCGCGAGGCAAAGGCGTAGTCAGGGCTAAAGCCCGGATGGGTGGGGCGTTTTTACCCTGGCCTAAAGGCCAGGGTTATTCAGAGCGGACGTCTTGCCAACGCACGTCGCCACAAACTTCAGAGAGCGGCCGGAGCTGAATAACAGAGACCATACACCACAACCCGCCAAGGAGGGTTACCATTGGGCTTAGCTCCACATGAACTGGCAAAAAAAATTGCACCCAAGCCCGTAGGGCTTCCCTATCATAACGCCCGGTGCAACCGGGCGAAGCGAGTCCATGCATTGCAACCCTGTAAGGGTTACATCAGTGCAGGGATTACATTAGTACTAGCCTTTAGGCCAGGGCAAAAGTACCTTCTCCTCCCAGGCTTTAGCCCTGACCACTCACAAGAACACTCGATTTTTCTTTTCTCAGCAAAGCGACAAGTCCCAACACCGGTCCGATGGCCAATAATGTATAGACGTATTGCGTATCTATTCTATACGAAAGCGCATTTATAAATTGAATACTCACAATGGTGATCGAGAACCCGATACAATTCACGATCGTCAGTGACGTGCCCCGCGATTCTTCTGGTGCATTTCGCGCGACCAGTGTTGAGAACAGCGGAGAGTCGGCGATCACGACCAGCCCCCAAACGACCAGGAAGACGATCAATAAAATAATTGAATCCGATACCAGGAAAAGCGGCGAAGTAATACAGCATAAACAAGACAAGGACAATGCGATCGTGGCCACTCGCTTCGCCCCAAAATACTGCGACAAGATTCCACTAAAAACACAAGCCAGTCCACCCGATGCGATGATCAGGAAGGACCACAGCGAGACGTTCAGGTTTGTTTCCGGATAGCGGTTGTTATAGTTTATCAGCATCACCGGCAGGAAGGCCCAGAACGTGTACAATTCCCACATGTGTCCAAAATAGCCAAAGGATACTGAGCGAAAATCCGGCAGCCTGAATCCCTTCATGAATGCCGTAAAGTTTAATCGTTGACCTGACTTGCGATAGGGACCGTTGGGCACAAATAACAAAATAGAAAGTCCGCCCAATAGCGAGAGGGCTGTGGTGGCATACACAATATATTTCCAGGGGAAGCCGCCTATACTATTCTTTAACAAATGCGGAAACGCTGTCCCCAGCACCAAAGCTCCCACTAAAAAACCAAGGGACTTGCCAAGGCCCTCCTTATAATGATCGGATGCTATCTTCATACCCACGGGGTATATGCCCGCCAGAAAAAATCCGGTTAAAAATCTGAAAAGAAGCAACCCGGTGGTATGCATGTCTGGGAGGCTCATCCCGAGATTAAAAAGTCCCGCGAAGATGGAACTACAAAAGAATACCCAAGAAGGAGAGAAACGATCCGAAATGGAAAGGATCGCGAAAAGCAAGGTCCCGGTAATAAAACCAAATTGTATGGCGCTTGTCAGGTGCGCCAGAAAGTGTTGATCGAGGTGAAGATCCCTGGCGATGTCGGGAGCGATGGCATTGCCGGCAAACCAAAGCGACGTACAAAAAAATTGAGAAAGTACGATGACGGGTAGAACAAGTCGCATTTTGACGATTTGATTATTCAATCCTGCAAAGTAAAACGTATTTCCGTGAAAATATCTGCCGTCCACAACATCGCCACAACGCATTCATCTTCAAGACGACAAACGAACCGGCCAATTTTCTTCAGCAATGTTTGTGAGCGTATAGGCAATTCCGTACCTTGATCTAGCCCATCCATGGCTTCGCCTCCGAAGCATGTGATGGGTTTGTCTTTTTTGATGGCGATGGATTTTTATCCGGGAGCTTGCCTGTCGAGTAAGCACCGCCCGGACCGGTATATGCATTAGACTAACACGCGACGTTACATGAATAGCACGAATGAACTTCATTGGAAAGCGCTTGACGAAGTGGATGAGTATGCCATTTTGATGCTCGATAAAGAAGGCCTCGTGAAGAAGTGGAACAAAGGTGCCGAAAAACTGAAGGGCTACCGGGCCGAAGAGGTGTTACAGAAATCTTTCAGCATGTTTTACACGGTCGAAGATCAAGTTGCCGGGATCCCCGAAAACCTGTTGCGACAAGCCGCCAACAAAGGGAAAGTGGAGCACAACGGATGGCATGTGGGCAAAAATGGCAGGATGTTCTGGACCAGCGAGGTGATTACGGCCTCGCGCGATGACGACAACGGCCTCACCGGCTTCATCCAGATCTCGCGGCATCGCGAAGGCAATCGCGATTTCCTCGCCAACATGTCACACGAACTGCGCACCCCCCTCAATGCCATCCTCGGGTTCTCGGAGTTGCTTATCGACCAGAAGATCGGGCCGCTCAATACACGGCAGCGGCAATACCTTCAGGATATTCATGAGAGCGGTTCACACTTGCTTCAACTCATCAACAACGTACTCGATCTGGCAAAGATCGAATCCGGTAAGACAGAGCTTTCCGTTGAGATCTTCTCGCTCAACGAGGTCATCGCCGGCGTCATCACCACGTTGGAGTCAATTGCCACCGAAAAAGACGTGACCATCCGCCTGGAGCTTTCCAAGGCGTTGTCGTTTGTTTGCCTTGATAAAAATAAATTCCGGCAGGTCCTGTATAACCTTTTGTCCAATGCCATCAAGTTTAATCGGGAAGGTGGCGAAGTGCAAATCAGCACCCTGCCGCACCAAGCCGACACGTTCATGGTGCGTGTGAGCGACACAGGCTTGGGCATCCCAAAAGAGGATCTAAAAAAATTATTCATGCCCTTTGTGCAACTCGATTCCGGCACAGCCCGGCAACATGAAGGTTCGGGATTGGGACTGACGCTTACCAAAAACATCGTCGAGCTTCATCGGGGTCAGATCGGCGTCGACAGCGAGCCGGGCGCCGGCTCCACCTTCTGGATCATCATGCCCCTGCGCATCACCTAACCCAGCGATTTGTGATATGACGACAGAAAAAATCATTATGATCATAGACGACAATGCCACCAATCTAACGTTGGCTTCCGATGTCCTTGAACTCGAGGGGTTTCGCGTCGTGCGTTGTTCCGACGCCGAGGGCGCGCTCGCTGCCATCGGCGAAAAACATCCTGACCTGATCCTCACAGACATTGCCCTACCGGGCATCGACGGCTTGGAGCTTACGCGCATGTTGAAAGCCAATGACACCACCCGTCAAATCAAGATCATCGCGCTGACCGCCTTTGCCATGAAGCAAGACCATGAAAAAGCACTCGCCGCCGGGTGCGACGGTTTCATCACCAAACCCATCGACACACGCCGGTTCAAAGATCAAATTACCCCTTACCTGTAATCCTGCATGAACGCATACAAGCTATTGGTCGTTGATGATTCGGCCCTGTCGCGCAAATTGCTCGAAGCTGCCTTTGAGACCGAAGGTTATGTCACCCTTGCCGCACGCGATGGCCAGGAAGCGATGGACATCCTGCTCACCGAAGCCGTCGATCTCATCGTTACCGACATTCTCATGCCCAACGTCGACGGCTATTATCTGTGCTACAAAGTTCGGCACCACGAAAAACTGCGCGGCATTCCCATCATCATCTACACCGCCACGTATACTTCACTTAGCGAAGAGAAGATCGCCGAAGACATGGGCGCCGATCTGTTCATCCGGAAGCCTGCGCCGATTCACGTCCTGGTTGAGGCTGTGCGAAAGTTGTTACTTGAGCCCTCGCGTCCGCGGGAAGTGACGAAGAACCCGTCTATCTCCATGGAAGTTATGCACCAGTATAGCTCCGACCTGGTGAACAAGCTCGAACAGCGCAACATTGCCCTGGAAGAGACGCGTCGCAACCTGGAGCATACGGTTCAGGAAAGAACCCGGGAACTTCAACGCTCCAACGAGGAGCTGATGGCTTCCAATGAAGAGTTGCAAGCGATCAACGAAGAATTGTCGACGACCAACGACAAGCTGGTCGACGCCACGCTGGTGATCCATCGACAAGCGGAAACCATTCTTGTGACGGAACGCAGGTTGCATGAGATGGAGATGCAAAAGAGCCAGCACCTCCTGGTCAAAGCTTACGAGATCGCCAAGATCGGTTACTGGACCTACGACACCGAAGCGGATCGCGCCGAATGGAATGACCAGACCCGAAAGATCTTCGGGGTGTCGCCCGCATACCAACCCGCCCTGCAGAGCTACCTGGCGCTGGTTTATCCTGATGACCAGCAGCGCGTGAAAGACGATGCCCTCCGGGCGATAACCAAAGGCGAGCTGTTCAACGTGGAGCACCGCATCATTCGCAAAGACGATGGCTCGCTTCGCTGGGTGCACGTGCGCGCGGATTTTGTTCAAAATGAAAATGACGCACGCCTGATGCTGGGGGTGATCCAAGACGTATCGGACCGCAAGACCTTCGAAGAAGTGCTGCTGGAATACAACCAACGCTACGAGATCCTGTCGCGTGCCACCAACGATGCCATCTGGGACAGGGACATCGAACACGACGCCGAAGTTTGGAACCACGGCATCGAGACCATCTTTGGCTATGCCGACCGGCAGATCAGCACCGCCACGGAATGGTGGAAAGAAAAAATTCACCCGGAAGATTTTGAGCGTGTGACCCTGGAGATCGGGCAAGCCTTTGCGCAGCTGCGCACCAACTGGATCTCCCAATACCGGTATCGCTGCGCGGATGGCACGTATAAATATGTGTTGAATCGCGCCTACATCATCTACCAGGACGAACGGCCCGTTCGGATGATCGGCTCGATGCAGGACATCACGGGTCAAAAAGAATTTGAGCGCAGCATTACGGCCATCGCCCGCGAACTTTCGGAGCTGATCCAGCATGCCAATGCTCCCATCTTCGGGTCGGATCGAAACGGTTATATCAACGAATGGAATCGCGTGACCGAGGAGCTTACGGGGTACAGCAAAAACGAAATGCTGGGGAAGAACATCGGGCTTTGTATCCGCGACGATCACCGTCAGGAATTTATGCTTTTGCTCGAGCGCGTCTTCAAAGGCAGCCCGCTCGACAACCTGCAGTTGCCGATGATGTCGAAAGACCAACGCGACCTCATCTTCCTGCTCAACACCACGCCCCGGCGAAACTCGGAGCAACAGATCATGGGCGTGTTGATGGTGGGTCAGAACATCACCGAGCTCATCGAATACCGCGTCAACCTGGAAGCGAAAGTACAGGAACGCACGCGGGAACTGAATGAGGCGCTGCGCAAAGAGAAAGAACTGGTGGAAATGAAAAGCCGGTTTGTCTCCATCGCCTCGCACGAGTTCCGCACACCGCTGTCGACCATTGCGCTCGCCACCGGTTTCCTGCGGAAGCATCGCGAAAAAATATCGTCCGATGATTTTGTAAAAAAGCTGGCCACCATCGAAAAGCAGGTGGACCACATGACCTACCTGCTGGACGACATCCTGATGATCGGCAAAAGCGATGCCGGCAAGATCAAAACTAAATACACGCCGGTTGACATCGAAACATTTTTTCAGCAAACCGCCCGCGAAGTGGAAGAAAGCATGCGAACCCACCAGGTGCAAATCTTTATTCAGTGCTCGGTGAAGTCGTTTGCTGCCGACGAAAAATTGCTGCGCAACATTCTGATCAACCTCATCACCAACGCCATCAAATTTTCTCCCGATCAAAAATCGGTCATGCTGCGCGTCACCAATTCACCGGATTTTCTCAAGGTAGAAGTAAAAGACAAAGGCATCGGCATCACGCCCGAAGATCAGCAAAACATCTTTTCGGCATTTCACCGGGGCGCCAACGTGGGCACTATTCAAGGCACGGGTCTCGGTTTGTCGATCGTAAAAAAAGCGGTGGATCTGTTGGCCGGACAAATTCACCTGAGCAGCCAGGCAGGCGATGGCACGTCATTTACCGTTACCCTACCCTTGCGCGTATGAAAAAGTTAAAAATCTTGTTGATCGAAGACACACCCGATGTGCTGGAAGGCCTACTCGAACTGTTGGAGATGGAGGGTTATGAAATGGCGGGCGCCACGAATGGCAAGGACGCGCTTGAGAAATTACAAACTTTCACGCCCCACCTGATCATCACCGACCTGCGCATGCCGGAGATGGACGGCTTCACGTTCCTGAGGAACGTGAAGTCAAACCCCGTCCACAACACCATTCCTGTTCTGGTGTTCTCCGCCAACGCCACACCTGAAAATGAAGACAAAAGTCTACACCTCGGCGCCGCAGGTTTTTTGAAGAAGCCCTGTAACACGGATAGGTTACTCGAGCATATTCAGACTTTGCTGCACCATCGCTAGCCGCGAACGTGCAGGTTGATCTTTCGATGCAAATCTTCCGGAACGAAAGGCTTGCTGATAAAATCGTTCATCCCCGCCTCGATCACTTTGTCGCGCATGCCCAACATCGCCGAGGCCGTTAAGGCCAGGATGGGCATGTTGCGGTAGTGCGCCTCGGGCAGGGCGCGGATGAGACGGGTGGCTTCGTAGCCATCCATCACCGGCATTTGTATATCCATCAACACGAGTGCGTAATTCTTCAGCACAACTTTCTCCACCGCTTCCTTCCCGTTGTTGGCCACATCCACCTGCACGCCCCACGCCTCGAGGAAGCTGCACGCAATGATCTGGTTGATCTCGTTGTCTTCGACCAGCAGCACGGGGATGTCGATTTTCCGAAGCACGCCGGTGGCGGTCTCTTCTTGTTGAACGTTGTCGGTGTCTGCGCCCTCTTCGAGCGACAAGACAAAGCTGAATGTCGAGCCCACTCCGGGAACACTCTCCACGGTGATGTCGCTGTCCATGAGGTTCACCAGGTTGCGGGCGATGGAGAGCCCCAACCCAGTACCACCATATTTGCGGGTGGTGTCGGTGTCGGCCTGAACGAAGCTATGAAAGATAGTGTCGAGCTTGCCGGGCTCGATGCCGATGCCCGTGTCGACAACAGAAAAACGGGCGATGCGTTTGCCGGTGCGTGTGCCCTCGTCTTGCACGGCGAGGGTCACACAACCGGATTCGGTGAACTTGATCGCATTGCCCACCAGGTTCGTGATCACCTGCGCCAACCGCACGGAGTCGCCCTTGACGATCGACGGCAGGGTGGCATCATATTTCAGTTGAAGTGGAATGCCCTTCTGTTGGGCATTGTGCTCCAGCATGTCTTTTGTTTTTGTGATCAGCTGTGCCAGGTTGAAGTCAACATGCTCCAGAGCGATCTTGCCGGCTTCGATTTTGCTGAAGTCGAGAATATCGTTGATGATGGTGAGCAGGTTCTCGCCCGAAAATTTCAGGAGCCCCAATTGTTCGCGTTGATCATCGCGCGGCCGGTCCAGCAACAACAGGTTGGTGAGACCGATGATGGCGTTCATGGGCGTGCGGATCTCGTGGCTCATGCGCGAAAGGAATTGGCTCTTGGCCAGCGTGGCCTCTTCTGCTTTCTCTTTTGCCTCCTGCAGCGACGCCTCAAACTGCTTGCGCTTGGTGATGTCGCGGGCCGACGACTGGAAGCCCAACATGTTTCCGTTGCGATCGAGGAAGGGCCGGGCGTTCGATTCGAGCCAGACGAAGTCGCCGTTCTTTTTGCGGATGCGATATTCCAGGGTAGCGATCGTGCCACGACGGACAATGTCGCCGACAATGCTCCGCACGCGATCCGCGTCTTCGGTGTGGATGAGCGCGTAGGGAGATTTGCCGATCAATTCATCGGGCTCGTAGCCCAAAATGTAGCGCACGCTCGGCGAAACAAAAACGCGCGTGGCGCCGGCGTCGGCCTTGAAGAGGGAAACGATGTCGCCCGAGTTTGTCGACAACAGGCGATACATTTCTTCGCGCTCTTCCAGCTTGCGATGAACTTCTTTCAGCTCGGTGATGTCGTTGAGGGTTCCGATGTAGCCTGCGGGCAGGCCTTGGTCGTCGGTTATTTGCAGGGCACGGCCGGTGACCCAGCGAATGTTCTTGAACTGATCGATAAACCGGAATTCCAACACAAACTCCTCGTGGGCAGCAATGGCGCTACGCCACGCGTGCACCATCCGGTGACGGTCGTCGGGATGGATGGACGTGATCCAGCCATCGCCAAGGGCTTCTTCTTCCGTGAGGCCCGCGATCTCGCACCAGCGAAGGTTCACGTAGGTGCACTGACCGGAGGCGTCGGTTTGAAAAATTCCTACGGGCGCGTGTTCCGATAAAAGCCGGAATCTTTTTTCACTGCCCTCCAGTTTTCGTTCCGCCCATTTCAATTCGGTGATGTTGCGGGTGATCGCGCTCACTTTATAGACCCGCCCGTTCTCTTCAAAGAACATGCGCACGTTTTGCCCCACCCAAACCTCCTCACCGTTGCGCGCGTTGAGCACAAACTCGAGGTAAGAATTCTCTGTGAGGCTTTTGCGCTGGCGGCGATAAAATTCTATGACGCCTTCGAGGTAATACGGGTGAACCAACTCCCAATAATGCATCTTGCTCAGCTCTTCCCTGGTGAACCCCACCACGGTTTGCATGAGACTGTTGACAAACGTGAACTTACCATCGCTATCCAGTTCATAGATGAGGTCGCTCGCGTTTTCCACCAGTTCGCGGTATTGCCGCTCCTGTGCCTCGAGGTTTTGTTGCAGCTCGCTGATCTGTTCCAGGTTGCTGCGAATTTCTTCTTCGGATGCCTGAAACTCCTGATTGAGTTGGTGCAGGCTGTGGTTATGACCCTGTAAAAATGATTTTTGGTCTTCCAACTCCTGAACGTGTTGCCGCAGGGCCAACAGCTTCATGACCTGTCGTCCCAAACCGTAAAGATTGTCGATCTGTTTTTGCGACAAGATGCGGGGGTAGATATCCCAAACACACAACGTACCCAAGGCATAGCCCTCGGGTGTAACCAACGGTACGCCTGCATAAAACCGGATGCCCGATACGCCCACCACGGTCGGGTGATTGGCAAACCTGACATCGCGCTTCGCGTCGGGAATCAGCAGTATGCTGGGTTGCTGAATGGCATGGGTGCAAAACGCTGTGGTCCGATCGGAGGTTGGTGTGTAGGCGCCACACGTCGCCTTGAACCAATGCCGGTCGGCATCGACAAAGCTGATCGACGCCGTGGGCACCTCGCAAAGCGTTGCCGCCAGATCGACAATGTCGTTGAAGGCTTGCTCGGGCTCCGTGTCGAGGATGCCCGAGCGGTAGAGGGCTTCAAGCCTTCTGCGCTCGGCATCGTCGGGTTGGTTGGTTCGATGGATGGCTAACATGTTCGTTGATCTTATTTAGCGACGAATGACTTCAGGTTTTCCAAAAAATAGCGGACCTCTTCTCTTAACAAGCTTATGGTGTCCGCGATGCGGCTTGTACTTTGAACCATCTCCATGCGGGTGAGGGCACCGATGTTGCTTTCCAGAACGGTCATCGTCTTCACAAAGACAGGAGAAGCAAACAAGCCCATAGCCGACTTGATCTTATGAAGCTGCGCACGCACGCGCTCGCGGTCGTCGGTCCAGGCGGCGTCGGCAAGATCCTGTGTCATCGTTGGCATATGCTTGATAAACGCCGAGGCCGTGGCACGCATCACGCCGTCGTTGGAGCCTGTGAAGGAGAGAAATCTTTTTTCATCCAATACGATGAAAAGTGGACTTCCATCGGGAGCAGTTTCGGTGATGGTCGAGACAACCTCGTTAGATTTTGTTTTCATGGTATACAGAGTAATCGGTTATTTGTTGATCAAAATTGCAACCCCAGAGGGTGGCGAACATCAGTGGAGCACGGATTTTCAAAAATCAGGAAGTTGGCGGTGGCATCAGGAAATCCCTGATATGACAGTCCGGCCTAAACCGCCCAAACGACCCATCCGGGTGACCATCCTAAACCAGGCAAGCTTTTCAGGGCATTAAATTGGGTATGGAGATCAGAAAGGTAGACCCCTTCCCTTCCAACGACCGCACGGTGATCGACCCTTTCATCTTATGGAGAACCTCCTTCACGATGTAGAGCCCCACTCCCGAACCGGTGGACTGCATCGAGCCACGATAGAACAGGTCAAAAATATGCGGGCGGACCTGGTCCTCGATGCCCATGCCGTTGTCGCGCACCTGCACGGTGCAAAACGACGGGAACACTTTCACCTGGATGCGCACTTCCATCTGTTCTCTTTCATTGTTCCGAAAATGAATTGCATTTGAGATGAGGTGCGTCAAGATCACGCGGAAGCGGTTGTTGTCGGTGTAGAGGGGCACTGGCTGATCGCAGGTCACGGAAACCTGAATGCGCTCGGCGTGCACCACGTCCTGGAAATCCTGCAATACTTCATCCACAACCGCTCTCACCTCCACCGGGTGGGCGACTACGCGCTGACGCGAATTCGAAAGGAATTGCTCGAAATCGTCGAGTAGCAATTCCATTTTGCTGCATGTTTTTTCGATCGACTCCAGAAAGAATTTCGGATCGATCTCCGGGTTGTTGGTGTTGCTCTTCAGCAGGTGGACCAGGCCGGCGATGGATTTCAACGGCGCCCGCAGGGTATGCGAGCAGCTATAAATAAATTGTTCGATCTCTCCTTTCGCCTTCACCAGCTCCAGCCCGGCAAGCGAAGTAACATTTTCCTGGGCAACGGTCCCGCCTTCAATCTTTGTGTCCCTCATCGTCGTGTTGATTTGATGAGACAAAATTGCATTTTGGCCAGACCCCCTGCATCGGGGAGCGGCGGATTCTGAAAAATCAGGAATTTGTACGGGACATCAGGAAATAACTGAGGCTCCCAGACCAACTCACTTCTTGCGGTTCACAGAAATGAGGTCGTGTTCGATGGCATATTTCACCAATTGCGCAGTGTTGGTGAGACCGAGTTTATCCTGGATGTGCATCTTGTGAGTTTCGACGGTCTTTACACTGATAAAAAGAATCTCGGCTGCTTCTTTCAGCGTTTTGCCGTCGGCGATGAGCACCAGCACTTCTTCTTCACGCTTTGTGAGCTCACTCGTCTTGCGCGTCGGAAGCCCCGTGCCGTCTTTCTCTTTTAAATAAAAATCCTGGAACACCAGGGCGGTGATCTCGGGACTGAAATGCCGCTCGCCTTTCATCACGGTTTGTATGGCCTGGAGCAAGGTCTCTTTGTCAGAATCTTTGGGAAGGTAGCCGTCGATGCCCGACTTTATGCCGGCCGTGATGAAGTCTTTGGTCACTTCGCCCGAGACGAGGATGATCTTGATCCTGGGGTTCTGCTCTTTGATCCAGCGGGTGGCTTCGATGCCCGTCATGCCTTTCATGACAATGTCCATGAGGATCAGGTCGGGCGCCTGGTCGTTGGCAAAGTTCACAGCGCCTTCGCCACTTTCGAGGGTGCCGACAATTTCGATGCCGGGTACGCTTCCAAGCATGGAGATCATGCCTTGCCGCATCAGGCCGTGATCGTCGACAATGAGTGTGCGGATAGTCCTTTCCATGATAAAAAACGGTTTAGTATGATCGCACGAAACGGCCTCCCCACCCCCTAGTGCCCATCCTAATTTAGAAACTTTGGCGGCGCCGAAAAAATGAAACGTCATAATTTATTCCCGGACGTGTTGAAGGGAACACATGCCTTGCGCGGTAGTCGTTACCCATAGAGTTGTCCGTGTGCCGCGCAGCAGGAGCACCCCGAATTCCCATAGCCCTTAGGAGGGAAGCTTTCGAAAGCCTAAATTAGATCAGCAACGTATTTTTAGACCTTCAACGACGGCCTAACCTATTTTAGCTTATGAAACACTCCCGTCAACTAGCCATCATACTTTTCGCGATCAGCGCGTGTGCGCCTTCACGTCGCGACGACACGGTTGATTATGCCACTGCCAAGCGCGCCATATTAGACATCGACTCCGTTATGCGGGCGGCGCGTTTGGGCAAGCAGAACCTTGAGCAATACAAAAATTTGTGCGAAGACTCCGTCGTGGCGACCTACAACGAATGGTATGTGGAGTCGGCCGATGCGTTGGCTCGCGATCTATTGAATGGCGTCACAACACCTCGCCGGGATGTCAGATTTCATCTCTACGGAACAACGGCCATTTTAAGTTACCTGGAAACCCCGACGGAACACATCAATAATGATACGATCATTCATACTATTCGCATCACAAAAACTTTTGCCCTTCGCGATGGTCAATGGAAGATGGCGGCCATCAATATTAGTCCGCAGCACAAAAACTATTTTAAACCGCTCGCCAAACAACCCAAGATCGTAGCCGGCTATACCGGAGATTACCGATGGTCTCCCACCAATGGAATGCCCACGGTCATCAACTCAATTTATACCAGGGGCGATACGCTTTTTTTCAAGAACCCCGACACGGAGGGTATTCCCATGTTTGCTGTGGATGATTCTACATACATGGTAAAGGATGATTTGATCCGCACCCGGTTTGGCAAAGACCCGAAAGGCAAGGTGACGCATTTGATCTATGTGCTTGACGATGGCCAGACGATCAGGCTACCAAAGGTGGAGTGATTCTCAACACAATGAAATTGGAATTCTCACGAGCGAATGCAGAAAATTATCGACCAACTACAAATCGCTCCATTCGATCATTGTTTCATAGGTCATTTCACAAAGCGCCCCTTTGATGGCGATGGATCCAGCCGCTATATCGACATGCATAACAACCTCCAATTCGTTAGGGGAAATCCGGAGAATTTTATAGAATACAAGTGCATTGAAGATCAAATTGTCACCCTCCATTTTGCAGCCGATTATTTCAGGAACCTTTCTCTTTCCAGTGGCACATATAACTTTCCCGCTATCGGTTAAATCCATGACGTCTATCATCTCCATTCCAAACATGCCCTGTGGTTTCTGTGCCGTCGGCGCGAGTTTCCAGTGCTTTAGCTTCCATACTTTGTGAAGGGAGGTTTGCTCTCGCACCGGCGGGCTGGCCGTTTGCGCGATGTGTTGCTTCAATACCTCAAGCAGTTCGGTCTCTGTCTTTGAAAACGGCTTGATCCATTCCGAAAACCCAAATCGCTGATCTCCGCGCAGCGGGCATCTCGGCGGCACGGATGGCCCAAACAATCCCGTGTAAATTGAGTCGCTGTACGCATCGATGTTGCCACCATAGGTCTGGACGTAGGCTGAGATGCCATCGATGGTGGAAATACCGATGTCGTAGGGAATAAATTTATACGTGGGGAACCATTCTTTGATCTTGGTCTGTAATTGAAGGAACGCCAATTCATATTCAAACACGGGCGAGACCGTCGCGACGTGATTGGCGTGATAGGACAGGATGCGGGTTTCCTCATTTTTAGACGGACCCATTTTTGTTGGCAGCTTCACTTCCGAACGATCCATGGCATAAACCGTGTAGTAGGGACCAAAGACACTAATAAAATAATGCAACATTTTTGTCTTGGCATACTCCGGGGTCACCAGTTTATCGATCGTAACGCCTCCGCCAAAACAAGTATCGACCAAGGTGTGTGCATCGTCCATTTTCTTGTCTATTGATCCCTGCAAAAACTTTTGAAACGCGGTCCACCGTTCTTTGTAGTTCCTCTTGTTAAAGAAATTCTCATCGACAAGCTGGTTTATCTTTTTATAACCATCAAACGTCTTAAGGGTCTCCCGTGTATATTGTTTATATCCCCCTTCAATAGGATAGTACTCTTTTATGGTATCGTAGATGGCGCGAAAATCATAATCGTATAACTCGGGTTGAAATTCCATGCGACGGTAATTAAGACAAGAAGATAACAAGAGAAACAGCGCTTGAACGATCCTCGCCACAAAAGCTGTCCGGGGAAATTCCGGAAAAAAATTCACATTAATTTCTTTATCTCACCATTTTTCACAAGATTTCCTGATCGCGTGATTTCACGGGTGGCCTGGACGGATCAATTCCCCGCGCCGTGAAAATCATATCAGCGCTAGAATTTGACAAGTCTGCAACATGCCTTATCCCTTGCCCTTCAGTTCTCCCGGTTTCAGCATGAAGGCGCACCTCTTTTTTGAAACCCTTGCCTTTTTTGCAGGCTATCGATATTTCGTTTACCTGAGAAAAACAAAGTCAGACCCCATACCGGAAACCAAACGCATCTGGATCATCATTGCAGCCGCATTTGGAGCGTTCTTCTTTTCGAGACTGTTGGGCTCCCTGGAAGATCCGATCCAATTCATCAACTCCCCCGCGCCGTTGATTTATTTCTACGCCAATAAAACCATCGTTGGCGGCTTATTGGGTGCATTGATCACGGTTGAACTCACAAAAAAAATACTGCATGAAAAATCTTCTTCGGGCGACCTGTTCACCTATCCCCTCATCCTTGCCATGATCATCGGGAGAGTTGGATGTTTTTTGGCGGGTGTTACGGAGCCTACCTATGGCGTTGCCTCATCCCTGCCCTGGGCCATAGATTTGGGTGATGGCGTGCCTCGCCACCCCATAGCCCTGTATGAAATTGTGTTTCTTGTTGCCCTCTGGATCAGTCTTGTTCAAATCGAAAAGCCAGTTACCCTGGCCAATGGGGTGAGATTCAAAATGTTTATGATCGGCTATCTCGTTTTCAGGTTATTCATCGAGTGGATAAAACCTGCGCATTTTTTCTCCATCGGCATCACCACCATTCAACTGGCGTGTCTCGCCGGGTTATTCTACTATTATAAAACGGTATATTTCCTTGCCTTAAGGCCATCGAAACTTATTGTGCAGGCGGATTGAAAAAAATGTATATCATGATCACACCATCAGCCTTGCCATCGTCATTGAAGAATTGTTTAACAACGAGCCATAACAGGGTCCACTATGAATAAACTAGGTAAAGTAGCAGGCATAAATCTATTGATCTTATTTTGCTACATGATATTCATCTATATCAGCAACAAAGGCACGGGTGAAGCCGAGCTTGGCATTTTGATCTTGGCCGCGTTCTGCATCACGATTCATGTTTTTCTAAACTTCGGGCTTGGAATTTATTTTGTGTTCAGACACGACAAGGCCCTAGGTCGGGCATTTTTTTTGAGCGCAGGCATCGTCTTGGTTGTTGGCTTCTCATCATGCTTGGGCAGTGTTGCCCTGTAAGATTTGAAGCATGTCCGGGATTCGTCAAGAACATTTCGCCAATGCCTACACAGCCATTCTCCGCGACCGTCACTCATAAACCTCAAAGGCATCGATAATGTCCAGGTAAACCCCGTCAAAACCCGCAGTTAATATTTTCTTCAGATACGATTGATCGTTGCCGAAAATAATGTGCTGCCATTCCGGGTCCCAGTATTTCACTTTGAAGTTCCCCGGCCAATCCGGATTTTCGGCATCCATCCAGGGGGGCTTGGTGGTGTTCCAGGCGGCTTGCCAATAGTAGCGATAATTTTCCGCTTCGCCGATGGACATATACGAAATGACCAGCCGCTTTCCGCCATTGGCCTTGCTCTTCAATTGCGCCACTTCCGCTTCTGTGAAGGCTGTGCCATCCGTAAAGAACAAGTCCATGATCAGGAGATCATAGTTTGTGGCCTTCACCGCGTTTATGAAATCTGTTTTGGTGGGAAAATCAGCCGGGTTGATGAGATACAAAAAATTCTTCACCTGCGACAACGAAGTCACCACCGCATTGTTTTCTCCGTGGATCGGGTTCGGAACTGTTGGGATGACGTTCAGTTCTCTTTGTGTGGCGGCAAAGGAGACATAGCCGGCGTTGCTGTTTTGAAGATAGGAGTCCTCGATGTTTGAAGTTGTGGAGCAATAGTCGGTTACCAATATGGTGTTGCCGGCGTTCTTTGAAATATCCAATAGCTCTTTCAAATAAGTGCGCACGTCGCTGGGTGTAGCCTGGTCGTCGTTGTCATAGCCGTACCACAGATCTTCCTGGCCGTTGGCGTCGATCGCATTTAAATAGGCCGTGTGGGGTGCGCCGGAATTGTCGCCGTTGGTGCTGACCAATTCGATCCCGTTTTGTGGAATGATGTTGAAGGTTGGATTTGCTGCTTTGGCATATTGGCTTATGCTGATCACGAAGTCTCGCATTTTCTGCTTGAATTCGGTGTCGCCGACGGTGCCCTTATCTTCCTCATCATCTTTGCAGGAAACGAACGACGTGGTTGCCATGCATCCAAACATTAGTGTTATCAACAAGGCTTTGTTTGTTTGTAAAAACACCTTATGAAAACTCGATCGTGTTTGGGCAGAGGGTTGGTGGCGTTTCATAGCAAGACGATTTATAAAGAGAACGATATTTATAAGGAGAACGACATTTAAATGTACTCATTTAAATCGCGAGCAAGCAATAACCCTTTCGGGTGATCGATAAACCTGAAAAAGTTTACCAGACAAAACCGACGGCCTTTCAGAAAAAGCTGGAAAATTCTGAAAGCGTTGATACCTTAGAAGAGAAAAACAAGCCCTATGAGCACTCCAGTTTCTTCGACATCTCCCGAGAGTCTATCGACCGCCATGCAGGGTATCTGGTGGTTGGTTTCGCGTGAGGATTATACAAAAGATGGACAGCGGAGGACCGATCCTGTGTTGGGTTCGGATCCGATCGGGATTCTTTCGTATGCAAAGGATCGTTTTTCCGCTCAGTTTATGAAACGCGACCGCACAGAAGCGTCCGGTCAACCGGTGTTTGGTGCGGGGCAAAATAATACCAGCGCTGTGGGGGGTTATGATGCTTATTTTGGGACGTATGTTGTGGATAAGAGGACCGGGACTGTTGCACATACTCTTGTCGGGTCTATCACGGCTGCCAATATTGGGATGACGGTTTATCGGGATTTGAAGGTTGAGAATAATCGGTTGACGATTCAGTTGGAGACGTCGACGCCGGAGGGTGAGGGGGTTGTTCGGACTTTGGTTTGGGAAAGGATTAGTTGATTTTTTTTGTTGTGATGAACGTCATTTTGATGTGTCGTCGAGGAAGAGAAGAGAATGCAATTGTGCTGAACGTTCGGTGGGATAGTTTGTTTGGAGCGAAAAGCTTTTCGCGCATTTCATAGCTCCGCTCCGGGGCCGCGGGGGCCCCGCATGTTCCCATCAGGGCTTAACCCTATCCGTGCATGCCACTGCCAGGCCAAAGATAGGCTTAGGCCCTGATGGGAACATGCTGGAATTGGTGTGGGGGTGGGTTAGGGTGGGTGCGTTTGGGTGCGGGGGTGGGTTTGTAAATGGCGTTTGATTTAGTAGAGAGGGATTAGGGAAGTAAATTCTTTGGAAGCAGGAAAAAAGTGAGACCTTGCTTTGGGGAGCCGTCTGCGTGACTGAGACGGCCGATGTATATAATAATTGAAGTCTTCATGAGTTTAAGGGAAAAATTAAAGGGTTGTTTGGTGTTGGGGGCTATTGGTGATTCCATCGGGAGCCGGTTTGAGGGAAATGGGCCTGTTGAAAAAGTAAGCTATGATTTTCATTGGTCGGTCTCCGACGACACGCAATTGACGTTGGCTACGTGTGAGGCAATCTATGCTTCCGAAAAGGTAATGCCCGAGTTGGTCGCCATGAAATTTCTGGAGTGGTTTAATCGGCGGAAGTTAACGGGGTTAGGGTCCAGCACTTTAAAGGCGCTGAGAGAATTGCAAGTTGGGGGTCATTGGGCGTTGGTTGGAAATACGGGCGAACGTGCTGCAGGAAATGGTGCCGCGATGAGGATTGCACCGCTTGCATTCAAACGAAACATGAGCCGGACGACCATTAAAGATGTCTGTTCGATTACACATAAAAATGATGAAGCGTATACGGGTGGACTAGCAATCTATTACTCCATACGAAATGCGCTTGATGGTGGATGGAAAGGCGGTCAGGATTTAATTGAGAAAATCGTTGACGAATTACCCGATACGAATGTCAGAGATAGATTAATGGAGTTGCAAGAATTGAAACAGCTTTCGCTTGTCGAAATAGGGCAGCGCTTTAAGCCAACGGGCTATGTGGTTGATTCAGTTCCTGTTTCTGTGTTTGCGGCACAACAGATTGGCAAACTTGGAGCGGATCAGATATTCCAGGAGTTGGTCAAGATGGGAGGCGACACTGACACGACATGTTCGATGACGGGGCAAATTATTGGGACGCTGCTTGGGTATAATGAGATTCCAATGGAATGGATGGAGAAATATAATAGTGATTTGAGGGTTAAGGAGTCTGTGGATTTGTTCGTTGAGGGATGGAGGGAATAGTTGAAGGCGTTCTCTGCTGAAATCGCTTACTCTATTTTCTTACCGAACCGTTCGATGCGATAGTTCGGGTTAGTGGCGAAATGTTTTCGCGCATCTCATAGCTCCGCTCCGGGGCCGCTGGGGGCCCGCATTTTCCCATCAGGGCTTAACCCTATCCGCACATGCCACTGCCAGGCCAAAGATAGGCTTAGGCCCTGATGGGAACATGCTGGAATTGGTGTGGGGGTGGGTTAGGGTGTGAGTGTGGGCGTGAGTGTGAGTGTGAGTGTGAGTGTGAGTGTGAGTGCGAGTTGGTCAGTTTCGGTGGAAGATTTCTTTTAGTTTGGAGACGAAGTAGGTGTCCCAGAGGGCGCCGGCGAAGAGCTTGCCGAAGGCGGAGATGGCGTGGAGCTTGTCGGTGTTTTTGGTGGCGTGGACGGCTTTCATGGTGGTGACTTGGATGGCGAGGTCTTCGGGTTCGATTTTGAGGATGCCCATGCCTTTTATGGGGCTTTGGTCATTGTCGCCTTCGTAGACGGTGATGTAGAGGACCGTTGTGTCTTTCCAGAGGTCGATGCCTTTGTTGTCCTGTACGTCTTTGTAGCCTTTGAAGAAAAATGTTTTGCCTTCTTTGCTGTGCAGCTTCATTTCGTACTTCATTTTCTTTTTGTAGGACGCAGAGGGCTCGGGGACAAAAAGGTTGAAGCGGCCTGCACTTATCGTGAGGGGTGACGCCGAGAGGCTGGGCGCTTTGACGGTGCCGGCCATGCCGGCTTCGTGGTCGGGGTCTTTCACGAAACGATCTACGTCCTGCGACTGGATGGTGAGGGTGAATTCGAAAGGCGATGATTGGGCCTTGCCTTGTTCGAAAGCTTTGGCGTAGTCCTGTTTCTCGGCGGTGGAGAAAAATCCTTTCATGGTCTCGGTGAATTCGATGCCGACGGTGCTTGGTGTTTCTTCCCCGGACACGGGAGAAAAATCATAGTGCAGTGGCCACCCGTTCGCGGTGGCAATGATCTTTGCATTTCTTTCGGCAAGACCTGAAATGGTGAGCAACGGGTTGGTGCCTAGCGGGCGGGGAATAATTGAACCGTCCATGACGAACAGGTCGGGGTGCAACTCCTTGCCAGAGGCATTTGCAAACACCTGGCCTTTGTGGTCCACCACGCCACGTGTAGCATCGTCGCCCATCACGCAACCGCCGAGGGGATGGACCGTGACAAGGTCATAGTTCAGGAGGGGCGTCCACGTTGGATTCACCACGAAGGTGCCGCCCAGCGCGGTCGTTGCATCTTTCAGTTTGCCGGATACTTTGTTGAATATCTTTTGCTTGCCCACGTCCGGCCAGGAGATGGAGGGGTTGTCGTGTTCAAGAGACATGCTGCCGTTGCCATCGTCGTGGGTCATCACCAGGTAGATTTGCGTGTTGTCTATCGCACCGCGATACGGACCACCGAACATGCTTTTCAACTCGCGCCATTTCCCTTTCAGAAAGTCGGCAAATCCCGTATCAGCGTTTTTGCTGAGCAGCCGCGATAGCGGAACCAGGGAGGAAACCAATATCGACCCGATCGGGCCGGGCACGCTCCCTTCCTCGAGCGTCATGCCATCGTCCAACACCGGCCTGTTGCGCATGTCGATCACACTAGTGATGCAAGGGCCAACATTGGCGACGCCCTTGACCCTGTCGCCAAGTCCCACGCCGTGTACAGGGTTATCGTTGTTATAACCAAAACCGAGCACATCGCCATTGCCGGTGAACCGCTTGCCCAGCATGCCCGAAAGCGACAACCCCTGCTGTGCAGAGCGAAGCAATATTTCTGTGCTGCCGATGGCGCCGGCACCCAGGAAGACCATGTCTGCCGTGATGAAAAGATCGGGTGCGTTGAATTTTTCGCGGCCAACGCCATAGACCTCAAACCAGATCACCCATTTGTTTCCGGCGCGTTCGATGTAGCGCACGCCCACTTCTGTATAGATCTCTGCACCGTGATTATAGGCATCCGGCAGATAGGTCATCTGTGTGGTGTTCTTCGACGTATGATTGCAACCCGTCACGCAGTCCCCGCAGTTGTTGCAAGCCTTTTGAAAAACGCCTGACGGATTTTTTTGGTCTTCGAACGTCACGTTGATGTCGAGCAACCGAAACGTCTCACCCATTTTGGCGGCCGATTTTTTCATACCGGTTGTTTTTTCCAGTGTGGGGTATCCTCTTTTTCCTTCGGGGTAAGGATTGGGTCTCAGCATCTCGCGCGCATGGGCCATGCCTTCCTTTAGGGCCGGGAGCGTATTTCGCACTTCCGCGGGCCAATGTTCATCCTGGAACACACGGTCCTCGGGCTCAATGGAGACGTTGGCATTCACGAGGGAAGTTCCTCCCAGACCACATCCTTTAAAGACATTGATATCGTCGCCCGCGATGAACTCATACAATCCATTGTGCGATCCGAAGTGCGTCTTGCCTTTGGTGAACTGCATTTCGCTCATGGCCTCCGGTAGTGTGGAAGGAAATTCGCCCGGCAGGAACTCTTTGCCTTTTTCCAGAAGACAAACCTTCTTGCCGCAACGCGCCATTCGCGATGCCGCGATGCTGGCACCATAGCCCGAACCAACCACGACGATCTCATAATCGTGTTGAAGCTCTGTGATGGGTTTTGATAATCTTCTCATGGGGATCTTATTTTTAAATGTCAAAAGGTTTTTCAATAAAATCGCATACCGCCGGGCCACCAGTGAAACGAGGCTTGTCTTCGGGGCCCTCTTTTTTCCAGTTCGTTACGACTTTTTTAACACCGATCGGATAGACCGTGACCTTGTCTTTGGTGACGTGTATGCGCAAGAAATTTTTATAGCCCGTCCACCGCAGCGATGAATAGGCTTCGGTGGGGTGGCATTTGAAGACGAGGGTGCTGATGAGCAGGTAGACGCCGAATACAAAGCTGCTGACGATCCCACCAACAAAGATCATTTCAACAATAAAAAGACCTACCTGCCGCCAATCCTCAACGTCTAAGTTTAAATAGGGCCCGTCAAGGTTGACGACTGACAAAGCCCAAACGAGCAGGTAAAATACCCCCAACTGTGTCAAGGCATGTGCGAAGCCAGCGACAAGATTCAATCTCCCTCTGCCTAGCTTGGTGTCGGTGAAACCCACGATGCCAAAGAACAAAATCATGTTGAGCACAACTACCGAAGGATTGTGCGCCAACGATTTCCGGACGAGGTCGCCCACCTGGCAGATATCGCCAGGCCGACAGGACGCGATGCTTTCCATAAAGGAAATCTCACCATGGAATTTTGTATTGCTCTGCAAAAACCAACACATGATCAGGAAAAATGCTCCCAGCAAAACTGCCAGCCGGATGTTGAGAAACGGGAACAATAGATTCCGGAACGCCATTGCCCGGGAAGTTGCCGGCGACGGAAAAGTTGCCAGGAGTTCACTGTCCTTGACACCCTCTATTGGGATTCCGTCTACCTCAAGTTTGTCTTTCAAAAAATGAGTGGGATGCATGAATGCACCACCACCACCGGCTGTAATATAATGGCTCTGATGTCCATCGCCATCAGTAATCTTGTAATGGGAGTAGTGATGCAGATCGCCGGTGAGCATGGCGAGCAATGCAAAACCGTGCTTGCAGACATAATTTGTCTTGAAGAATTCGAGCCTTTCATAAGCCAAATCCTTTTTGGTGAGCGAACGATATACCCAGGCCGGTTCGGCTGTGCATAATATTACCCGGTCGCCTGGCAGCATACTGTCGGCAATCGTTTGGAAATAGTCGCGCTGTGGCTGATCGATGTCAGAGCTGAGCTGTACATCGATGCCCCAAATCCATATCCGGTACGGGAGTTTCAACGCAAAATAACTTCGCTTTTGTTGTGTGTGCCAGTTGCCAAGCGCACGACCCTGGCAGAATAGTTTTATGAAGTTGGTCAGTCCATCATACCAATCGTGATTGCCGGGTAACGCAAAAAGATGAGGAAGGTCGGTGTTGTTGTCCCAGGGATAGGCTGCATTGTAGGGTCCCTGGAGTCTGTTTTCGTATTCTTGTTTTTCCGGCGTTGGATACACCTGGTCACCGCCCATGATGAGGATGTCGCCGCGATTTATTTTTATTTTCATTTTCTCGCCGTTCACCTCCAGTTGCTCCCTGGCCATGAGGTGGGCCATGGTGTAGGTGGAATTGAAGCCATCGCCGAGGTCGGCGATGTAGTCGATCCAGATCTGATCGTGGTTGGAATAATCGAAGGGAGCCTCTTCGCTGAGCACGGCCTGCATCTCGCGTTTGTCGGCAAAGTTTCCAAAGATGGTGGAGATCACGGTTTTGATGCCAGTAGAGGCCAACTGTCGGGCATCGTACCATTGCACCATGCGTTTTTGTTCGAACTTCATTTACGTATACAGGTTAGTTACCATTCTAAAGTGCTCTTTTAGTTTTGACCCTGGTCCGTAAAAATTCCTGAGGCTGGCGTTGGCCAGCATCCTGAAACGGTCCCACGCAGTTTGCGACAACACGGCTTTGGCAAAAGATTCACGGCTCCCGCTCTGCCGGATCTCCAACGTCATGTTCTTGAACTCAAGTCCAAGCCACCAATGGAGCCACGAGTTCAACGGAATGTCCGCCTGCAGGTCATAGCGTGTTCCGTTACAAATGAGACCTCCTGTGAGGGTGATCTTCTTTTTGTTCTTATCCGAAATGAACAGGGCCTTGCCATCGCCGACCGACACCTCTCTTTTAAAATCACCCAGGTCAATGCTGGCATGAGCCTCGAGCGACAAGACACCATTTATTTTTCGGAAGCAGAATGACGGCGAAAACCGTATGGGAGATGTTCCGCTACTGGTCTTGGCAACCCCCGCGAAATGGTGCCGGAAACTCAAGGCGACACCGGGGTCGCTCATTTTTGTCGACTGCTTGTCGAATGCCACGCCTCCTTCAGGAATACGATCCAGGTATTTCCTTGCGTTGGCGTAGCCGATGTTGATGAGCGTGTTGGTATCTATCTTTTTAAAAAAGAGATCAGGATCCAGCGGCAGGGGGAATTCGGGTTTTATAACATGCAGCACGATAGGCTTCTTCTGGTGGAAAGGAGAATCGCCGCGGGCAATCCGTTCATTGAGGCTTTTGATCTGTTCGTATTCCTCCAGCAGACCACCGTTGGCGCTCATCTCGATCATGTGCACATACTGATTGAACGACCCATCTAAATATTCCCGGCAGTTGCCAATGGCCCACACCAGCCAGATCTCTTCGGCTCCCCTTCTCACGGCCTCCATGAGGTTTGCGTCTTTGATCCACACGGCGTCGGAGTACCAGTTGTTCTGGATGCGGATGGCCGGCATAAAGATGGGCAGCGACATGCCCGCGATGAGATGATCTTCCGTGACCAGGCGAGAAGGAATAGACTCGATCGACTTATCCGAAAAATTGCAGACGTTAAACGTCGCGTTAACCTGGGTGTTTGCCCGGATCTTCTCCAGGTCGATCCCCAACGATGGGAAGATCTGTTTGCGAATGCCATCCGCATCGCCAAAGGCTGCTAACCGCGCCGGCTTAAAATAGCTATTCACCGGCACGCCCGACATGAAGTGCTTGATCTTCACGTTCCGCCAGCGCATAGCGATCTCGTTTGGATCAAGCCCCGAAGCCAGCATGGCGGAACAGAAGATCCCGCCAGAGGTTCCATCGACGTGATTGAACTGCAGGCCGTGTTCTTCCAGGGCTTGCAACACGCCCGCCTGGTAGGCGAGCCTCACTCCGCCCCCGGCGAGAATGAGCGATCGCTTCACGCCGTCTTTTGTTTCACTGGTTATTAGGGGACGCGCCATGTTACATTTTTTTTACAGCGGCTGCATACGTTTCAAAATCCAATTCCAAAAAATGCTCATGCCGTCTTTTTGTTTTTAACCGCTTGCCAATACATCAAAAAAAGGATCCCCGAAAGAAGATCGAAGCCTGCCACGGCACCAGCAACAACCGCAAAGATTCCATTCACAATCCCGATGCCGACGGCGACGGAGGCGCCAAACTTCTGAAAAGCCGCCCACAGAATGGCCACCCGGCTTGTCTCCACACTGTAGACCGTGTGAAGCATCAGGCCACCGAACAAGACCATGAACATGCCAACGATCGCAAAGAAATGCGCACTGGTGGATGTGATGTCGGCGCCCACAAATCGCAACACAAAAGAGGGCGCGACCATTTGGGTGAATCCGGAAACCACGGTTGCCAAAGAGATGGCCACGACAATGAGGGTAAGACGTTTGTTCATGATCGTTTGAGGGTTTTGTAACGGTAGTAGCTCACCGAGAAGAAGATCATCATCAACAACCACTGGCCCGTCCACAACAAGACGCGAATCACATTGAGGCGCATCCATTTTCCCAACACCTCTTTCAACTGGACCGGATCCTTTATGCCGGCGGCCATCTGCTCATTGTAGGTAAAAATGTATTTGGTGGTGAGCAAGGTGGCGGCGATGACCAGCAGCAGTACGCCAATGGGATACCATTTCACGTTCGTCCGCCATTCTTCGATAATAAAAATCACACAGCAGGCCATCATCACCATCGTCATGTAAGTAAAGAACTCGGTGGCGGCGTGCACTTGTGGAACAAACTGATCGTAGTAGTTATCCGGCGTAAGCTTTGGCGCAATCGGAAACGTGAAGAGAATGAGCGACCAGCCTGTGCCAAAATACATGGACGCGAAGGCAAACAACAGCGCTTTGTTCAAGACGAGGAGCTTTTCTTTCATGGACGCCTTATTTTATCCTGTATTTTTCATAATCCTTTACCGACGGCGGCGCCAGCCACTCTTCGCTTAGCCCCAGGTTATAAATGCTCTCCAGTCCTTCCGGCATAGAAGTGGGCTTGGTGTCGTAGGTCATGAACCAGCACTCGAAGTAGTCATCGAGAACACCGTTTGCTTTTGGCATGAACATGGTGAAGAAAGGATCTGGATTGATATCGATGTTTCTCAAATAAGAAACATTGGGATGATCGCCGATGAATAGCCGGCCCGTCGCTTTCTTGAATAGGTTTATGCCGGCCCTCGAGTCGAAGTAGATGTAGGACGCCATCAGCATGTTTCTGAAACGACAGTAGTTCGTTGACCCAACTTTGATGTGAATGGTGGGAGAGGTTGGCCTGTCAATCTCGATGCGGAACGCGAACTGTCCGCCCTTTTCATATTGCGCGGAGACCATCTTATCGGTGATGATAAAGTCCAGGTTCGCTTTGTGTTTCGGCATCCCCCAGATGCCTTTCCCTCCCTTGACCGACACCTCAGAACTCACGGGCAGATCGAGTATGTATTGGCCGGTACCGTAAGTCTTCATAAAGATGGCAGGCCATAACCGGGGTCCCGGTTTGGAGCCGTGGGTGCAGGCGAGGGCGATGCTGTATTCGATATATTTTCCGATGCTGGTGTTCACATAGTTGATCACCGTCACCATCAGTGCAGCCCTGCCGTTGGGGAGCTTGAGGGCGTGGATCTCGTTGCCCGGCAACAACGCATTTGCTTTTTCATAGTCACACGAAAATCCCGCCATCAGCGCCGGGGAGTCTTTGGCAAAGACCGGCATCTCATAAGGAATATTGTCCACCAGGGCATAGCGTCCTTTATAGTTCTTGATTCGTTTGGGTATGGCCATAATGGTTAAGGGTTGTTTAATTCTTTTAGCATCAGGGGAAAAACGTCCTCATGGGCATTCTTGCCGAGGAAGACATCGAGGTGACTATAGCCTTTTAAAATATAGAGCCCATGATACTTCGGCTTCAGTCGGTCGAAGTGTTCGAAGGTGCGTTGTTGACTCTCCGCCTTAAAGCAGTGATTCAGTTCGCCAGCAAACAACACAATCCTGGCAGTCGATTTAAATCCCGACACATAATCAGAGGGCAACCGGTTGTCGGCATGGAAGGGAACCAGCGCTCCGTTTGCCACACACTTTTTCATGTGATCAAAAAACGTGAGCGGCACGGCAGCAAACTCTTGTTGGATCCAGTCCCTTGTGGCCGCATCGATATTCTCCATCTGCCAGAGGGCGGGAAAGCCCGCGCCATAGGTGAAGCTCACAAACTTTCCGACCAAGGTGTCGTCTTCAAAGTGCGTGCCCTTCACAATCCATCGCAACATCTTTTCGCGCCACGTCGGCGCCGACAGTCCCCACTGCGGATTGAGATATTTAAAGAGCAGTTTCACCACCGGAACAAACACCTTCAACTTCACCCTCGAATAGCGCGGCACCACCGGATGTAACGACACGGCGTTGCTGATGATGAGGTCCACTTCCGGCAGCAGGCCCAGGGAGGCAGAGATCATAAAGCTTGTGCTGCCCTGGCAGTGGATGATGGCCTTTATATTTTTAGCGCCCGTGACGCCCACGATTTTTTTAACGGCCGCCGGGTGATCATTCAACGCCACCTGGTCGAGGTCCCACTCGTTGGGCGGCAGATCGATGCTGGCCCGCCAGTTCTCGAGCCAAACATCATAACCATTTTCCGCCAGCATGGTGACGATATTTTTCTTGGTCGGTGGATTGAAAATATTCGCTCGCACCCCGGCACCGTGCACCAGCAACACCGGCGTCTTGGTGGCCGGTGTGTCGCGACGAAGACGCAGCAGATCACATGCATGACCATCGCTCGCCTGAAAAGCGATACGTTCAAACTGATTCATAAAGTATGTTCGGTATAGAGAAAAAAAAATACCTTGTTTTCTGTAGCTACTCCGGCTTGCCGTTCTTCCTGTCTTGCTAACTCACATCACATCGTTCAATTATTACACACCTGGCGCGCGTAAAAATAAAACGCCCATCTACCTGATCCGGGGGACCAAGAAGGACGGGCTCTCACATCTAATATAATCAATCCGAAATGGATATGCCATAAAACAGATTTTTTATTTGGCATCATTTCCAGGTGATGTATATTGATGTTCCTTTTTGTTTAAACTTCTAATTGTCGATTGCCCACATCCTCACTGCTTACAGCGACACCACATGCATACCGGTAAATCCTATAAACTTTTTGAGTTCCTGTTCTGGACACGGAGAGACATCTATCGCCTGGTGGTGATTGGCGTTGGAGCCGTTGTGCTTTACCAAGTGGTGGGATGGACATGGTTGGCTGTACCGTGGACAGTGGTGGCGCTTTTGGGTACGGCTACCGCGTTTATTGTGGGATTTAAAAATACACAGACCTACAACCGGACCTGGGAGGCGCGGCAGATCTGGGGAGAGATCGTGAACAACAGCAGATCGTGGGGAATCATCGCCCGCGATTTTCTGAGCCATCCAGAGAAATCAAAGCTGCTTATCTACCGGCACCTGGCTTGGCTCACTGTGATGCGTTTTCACATGCGTGAAAAAAGGGCGTGGGAAAATGTTCGCAAGCGATATAATGTAGAGTATCAAAAATATTATCGCATTCCCGAAAACGAGACTTCATTGGAAGCCGAACTTTCCAAATATCTTTCTCCGGAAGAGTTGACGTATATCTTATCCACAAAAAGCAAAGCAACACAGATCATGGCGCTGCAAAGCAAAACCTTAAAAGAACTGTATGCCAACCAGGAGATCGTCGTGCTTCAACTGGTAGAGATGCAACGGACGCTCAAAGAATTTTATACGCAACAAGGCAGAAGCGAACGGATAAAGAACTTTCCTTATCCCCGGCAATTCGCCACCATCAATTCCATGTTTATCAAACTGTTCACCTTTCTTCTTCCCTTCGGCATGCTGCGCGAGTTCGAGAAGCTCAACGAAAGCGTCGAGGGGCTTATGAAGGGGAACATGATCTGGTTGGTCATTCCTTTTAGTGTGCTGATCTCGTGGGTGTATACTTCCCTGGAGCAGGTTGGCGAGAGCACGGAAAATCCCTTTGAAGGAAACGCCAATGATGTTCCCATTTCGCAGTTGTGCAGAATGATTGAGATCGATCTCCTGGAAATGCTGGGAGAAACCGTTTTGCCTCCTCCCCTGGAGCCAAAAAATAATGTTATTCTTTAGTTCGGAAGGCCGTTACTTTTAAAAAAAGGCGGTCTTTTTACTGTGGGCCCCAAAAAGCTTTTCCGGATTTGTTCATTCCCGACATTGAATGTCTTCAGACATAGTCGTCATCAAAAAGTTTGGAAATTATAAAAATTTGTCTACAGACTTTTTCAAATGACCACTATCGCACCCGTTATCTTTAATTGACTAGCGTGATGTAAGAAATGCATCAAAAACGCAAAATAAACAATTAAGCCGTGGTTAGCTTTGCGCAAATTTTAAAACTCTATATGAAAATTGTGCAAAAATTATTCTGTGCCTTCGCTATCATCGTAGCCCTGGCAAGTTGTTCAGACAGTGCCCCCGACGTTGTATTACCCGTCATCAGCATTGACGATGTCACGGCCTCCGAAGGGAGCCAGTTGCTTTTTACTGTGTCGATCAACACCGTGAGTGAAGACACCGTAACGTTCAGTTACAAAACGGAAGACATCACCACCACTTCCGCCGATTTAAATGCCGTTATTGCGGCCACCGGAAAGATCATGCCCGGCCAGACATCCGTTAAAATACTGATCAGCGCTAAAACCGATGCGGCGACAGAAACGGATGAAAAGTTTAAAATCATTCTTTCCAATGCGAAGAATGCCCAGATCAGCGATAGTGAAGGTGTGGGTACGATAACGAATGTTGTCGGACAAACAGCCACATATTACATGAAAGTAAAGATCGGCGGAACACAATGGACCTCCATCATCGGCGGCTTCTTCGGTGCCGAAATGATCGGGAATACTTTTGCAGGTTACGGCACGGAAGGCAATTCACAGCTCTCTTTTATCTTTAGGGACACGCCTTCAGGGCCTAAAACTTATGCGATCATCCCGGGTGGCGCTACAAGCGGCGATAACGTAAGTGTTTATTATTCTCCCACCTTCTTTAGCTCAGGTGGCATGGGACAGTCCTGGCTTGGTCAAGCCGCGGAAGGCGAATTTAAAATTACCAGCTACAACGCAACGACTAAGGTTGCTGAAGGGACGTTTAAATTTAGCGCGAAAGGAGAAACTGATGGAACGGTTCTTCAATTTACGGAGGGTATTTTTAAAGTGCCTGTCACCAACTAAGTTGCCTCTAACGTTTTCAAAAAAGAGGGTGTCTGTAAAGGCATCCTCTTTTTTATTATGGGTTCACTAACGTAGCTATAGGTTCCCATCTACATCGCACTGGTGAGATAGCTTCTCTCTACGTTCATTTTTCTTGTGCATTTCATAGCCCCGCTCCTGGGCCGCGGGGGCCCCGCATGTTCCCATCAGGGCTTAACCCTATCCGCGCATGCCATTGCCAGGCCAAAGATAGGCTTAGGCCCTGATGGGAACATGCTGGAATTGGTGTGGGTGTGTAGGGTGTGGGTTGGTTATGCGAATTGAGGCAATGTTTGCTTGAAAGGATGGAGCCTTCTTGGTATAAATCCGAACAGGAAGATCCGAAGATTGAAATTAAAGTATGTGTGCCTTCAAATTTTATTGTCCCGGTGGTTTCAATGTGATTTTATCCGGCCAAAATAATGACGCACAAGTTTTATCCAATCAAGAGGTCTTGATAGCAATTGTAAAATCCTTCGCCCGATTCACATTTCTTCATTCCACAGCTCAATTTTTTTCATACGGATCCTGCAATTTGCGCAAGCGTGATTTAAGCGTTACATTCATTTGCCCCTCATCACCGTCTATCAACTGGCAAGATGATCGCCATCGAAAAGACGAAACACTTCAACGTGAGATTTTAGTACCGACCAAAAACAACCATCCGCATGAAAGAATTTATGTTCTACATCCGCAACGAAAAGGACGCAAAGAAATCCCTGACCGGCGACAAACAGCTCGCATTCATCAAAGCCTGCGAAACCTATATCGGCGTACTGAAAAGCAAAAACACCCTGATCGCAGCACAACCCCTGGTGAGAGAAGGAATCGTACTATCAAAAACAGGCACGTCCTGGAAAGAACGCAGCATTGCCACCGACAAAGAAGTGCAAGTGGGATACTATCATATCCTGGCAAAGGACATACAAGAGGCCGTCACCATCGCCAAAGACAACCCAGAATTCGCCTACGTCCCCTTCGCCACCATCGAAATCCGCCCCATCAAAACCAAAGAAGAAGAAACAGCTTTTGTATACCCCACCCAGCAAGGATAAATTTCGCGCTACTCACTAAGTTCGTTCGTTTCACACTCCCCAGGACTAACTCACACCACGCCCCAGCGCCCACACCCACACTCACACTCACACTCACACTCACACTCAAACCCACACTGCGCCAGCACACACCTCACACCCACCCCCGCACAATCTCCAGCATGTTCCCATCAGGGCCTAAGCCTATCTTCGGCCTGGCAGTGGCATGCGCGGATAGGGTTAAGCCCTGATGGGAACATGCTGGGCCCCCGCGGCCCTCGAGCGGAGCTATGAAATGCGCGAAAGATTCCCGCACCAAACCAACCTATCGCACCGAACGTTCGACCCGAACGGCCAGGCACACCCAAACAAAAAACAACACCCAAATCCTGGAAAATTCCCCAGTATTGCGGTGCCAACAACCACCCAAAATGTTCGCCATCATTCCATGGCGAATCCCAAGAAATAACTTTATTTTGCGAGAATCCGAAGCGATCAATTGTGTGCTATGACGTTGAATTGGCCCAATACTATTATAATCTCAACCAACACACAGGCAACATGCCAACACCACACCCTTTGAAAATCAAAGCAGTCCCTTGATAAAAAAACATTAACAAAAATTACAATGAGCGAAAAAACGATTGAGAGTTTAAGGGAAGCCTTAAAATACTCCCCCGACAATGTTGCGTTGCGGCTCCTCTTGGCACAAACCCTTTTGTCACTAAACAAACTCGAAGAAGCAGAACGCGAATACACCTTCATCCTCACCACAAACAACGACCCCAAAGCCAAGTCGGGCCTGGCCCGCGTCTTCTATACCAAAGGAAGCTACTCCGCCTGCAACGTCATCCTCGAAGAATTGATCGAAGAAGGCAGCCAGGACACCGAAGTACTCACGCTCTACGCGAAAGGCTTGTTAAAAGAAAACTACGTCAGCAAAGCCATCGAAACCTACAAAAAGGTATTGGCCCTCGACCCCAAGGCGTACGATGAAGAACTCGACAGTCAGCTTCGTTTGAAGGGCACCCTGGAAGCCCCCGAATTGGATGAAGAAGTTGACAATCGCTTTTTACAAAAACCAACCATTAATTTTGGTGATGTGGGAGGAATGGAGGCCGTAAAAAAAGAGATCGAGCTCAAGATCATCAAGCCGCTGATGCACCCGGAACTCTACAAAGCCTACGGCAAAAAGATCGGCGGTGGCATTCTGTTGTATGGGCCCCCAGGCTGTGGCAAAACCTATCTCGCCAAAGCCACGGCCGGGCAAGTGAACGCCCGGTTCATCAACGTGAGCCTGAACGACATCCTCGACATGTGGATCGGCAACAGCGAAAAGAACCTCCATGAAATTTTTGACCTGGCCCGCACCAACGCACCTTGCGTTCTGTTCATCGATGAGATCGATGCCTTGGGAGCGAGCCGCACCGACATGAAACAATCTGCCGGACGACACCTCATCAATCAATTTTTACAAGAACTCGATGGCATAAACAACAACAACGAAGGCGTGCTGATCCTTGGCGCCACGAACACTCCCTGGAACCTGGACCCCGCCTTCCGGCGCCCCGGAAGATTTGACCGCATCATCTTTGTTCCACCTCCCGACGAAGTGACGCGGGAATCCATCTTGCGCCTCAAACTAAAAGACAAGCCCACCGAAACCATCGACTACAACCAGATCACAAAAAAAACGGAGAACTACTCGGGGGCCGACATCGATGCCATCATCGACATTGCCATCGAACTGAAACTGGAAGCCTCCTTCACCGATGGCATCCCAAAACCCATCGACACCAAAGACATTCTCGCGGCCGTAAAAAAACATAAACCCAGCACACAGGAATGGTTTATGACCGCCAAGAATTTTGCCATGTTCGCCAACGACGCAGGGTTGTATGACGATATCCTCCATTATCTTAAAATAAAGAAATAATATGTTCGACGACGTCAGACTATCGAAGGTCAATATCCTCATACAACAAAAGAAATTCGCCGAAGCCGAAAAAATCCTGAAAGATTCGCTCGCCCAGGATGCCAACAACATCCACCTGTTGTCGTTGCTCGCCGAATGTAACCTCCAGCAGGACAACCTGGATGCCGCCACGACGATCATCAATCAAGCGATCGGACTGTCGCCGGACACGCCGCACTTGTTCTATATCAAATCGAGGATCTCCATACAACAACAAAACTACCCCGCCGCCGAAGAGAACGGCAAACAAGCCGTCGCACTCGACCCTGGCGACGCCGACTATCACGCGCTGTTGGCCAACATCAAGCTGGCACGAAAACGCTATCAAGAAGCGCTGGAGCTGGCCAACAAGGCCCTCGAGCTGGATGCGGAAAATTTGCTGGCGCTCAACACCCGGAGTACAGCCCTGCTGAAATTGAACAAGCCCGATGAGGCCTTTGCCACCATCGAAGGCGCGCTGCGCGAACAACCCAACAATCCGTATACACACGCCAACTACGGCTGGAGTCTGTTGGAGAAGGGCAATCACAAAAAGGCACTGGAACATTTCGCAGAAGCCCTGAAACACGACCCCACGTTTGGCTACGCCCGGGCCGGCATGGCGGAAGCCTTGAAGGCAAGCAATCCCGTCTACAAATTATTTTTGAAATACGCCTTCTTCATGGGCAACCTCACCTCCAAATATCAATGGGGTGTTCTCATTGGCTTTTCCATCGGGGTACGGGCGCTTAGAAACATCGCGCGATCAAACGAAGGCTTGCAACCTTACCTGGTGCCGATCATCATCGTGCTCTCGCTGATGGCCTTCTCCACCTGGGTCATCACCCCGATCAGCAACTTGTTTCTCCGCTTCAATCGCTACGGACAACTCTTGCTCGAAGACAACGAAAAAACCAGCGCCAACTTTGTAGCCACCAGCCTTGCCCTTTGCATCGCCGGCCTCCTGCTCTACGGGGTGCTGTCCGACGAAAAGTTCCTGGCCATCGCCGCCTTTGGTCTCGCCATGATGGTTCCCCTGAGCGTGATGTTCTCGCCGTCGAAACATAAATACGCTTTGTTGATTGGCACGCTGCTCCTGACAGGCCTCGGCCTCTCCGCCATCGGCCTAACATTTTCGACCGGTCAACTCTTCAACATCATGACCCCGATATTCCTTTTCGGGTTTGTCGCGTTTCAATGGGTGACCAACTACTTCCTGATAAAGGAAGATAATCGGTGATGTTCACGGTTGCTGATGATGGCGGCGTTTGCATGAGTGTTGCTTTCGTCATCGGCCGACCCGCTCAGAAGTTTCCAATGACTAAATAGAAAGTAAATTTTTCTATTTAGTCATTTCATTTAAACCTGTTTTTCTGCCAACCCGAAAATAAAGTTGCCATTCACTATGCGAACCACCACCACAAAACCTAACACCTTTTACCTTGTCTTGTCTCTTCTCCTCCTTGCCGAGATGTTCTTCTTTTTCAAAGTGATGCAAGTGGGCAATGGCGATGTATCCGGCGTCATATTCAAAAGTGTCCTGATCGTGGCGCTGTTCTTTTTTGCCTACCGCGGCATGAACTGGATTCGGTGGATCGTGATCGTTCTTCTCAGCCTCCTTGCACTGGCATGCCTGCTCGCAGGCTATGCGAATAGCGATTGGAGCTTCGTGATCATCACCATTTGCTACGGCATATGTGCGGCCCAGGCCTATCGCATGAAACCAGCCGTCACGTCGCTCACATCGGAAGAAGCTGTCGCCGCAGAAAAGAATGAGCCCTTGCCACCCGGCACTTTCATTGCACAAGGAATCGAATACACCTATCCCACGCTCCTCCGCCGGTTCGCTGCCGTCGCATTGGATGCCTGGCTGGGATGGTTCTTAATGATCATCACCATGGTGATCCTCGATGACCACGAAAGCCGCTCCACCATTATGATCACCTTGGCCGCCACGTTGCTCTTGGGCTACGATCCCCTGCTCACAACCTATTCTGCTACCCTCGGCCAGCGCCTCATGAAGATCCGCGTGCGCGCCTATCACGACCCATCACAGCGCATCCCCCTCTGGAGGGCCTATGCCCGGATTGTGGTGAAATTCTTTCTCGGAACCATCTCGTTCTTCACCATTCATTCAAATGTCGAGCACAGAGCCATACATGATTTCGCTGGTGAAAGTGTGGTGATCAATGTTTGAATCGGGAAATGCCGCGCCTCATCTATCGTCAATAATGATATAAAATAAGTTCGAAAGAGCATTGCATTAAAGCACGCCAGACGACTTCAAGAATTTTATATAGTTATCCAGCAGCGAAGCGATGTTCACCTTAGCCACCGGGTTTGAAGAATGGACGTTGAATTTTAGTTGGGAGAGATCAAGGCCACTTTCATAGACCAACCATTTTGCCGCATCATATCCTTCGAGCAAGGGAACTTCATTCTCATCACAGCCCAGGTCGTTGTCGAAGCTTATGAATTCGGGTAGGCCGTTTTGTTGAATGGTCTTGATGAAATCGGCACAGGAGCGGACGATGACGAAGTCGGATTCGGCGGCGTGGGGGTAGATGGTCTGGACGTGGCGGAGGTCGTCGAGGAAGAGTTTGTAGTTCATTTCTTTGGCCGTGACTTTCAAAGGTAAGTTATAGCGTTCGCATACATAACAGATGATTTATGGTGTTTATTTATGTTGCCTCACTCAGGCCATTCCAGAATTTCGATTGTGGTGCTCGTTCCAACTGCAATTTTTCGCTCAGAAAGGGCTAGGGCCACAGGCGGCATTAACTCGGGATGATGCACGATGGCCGTGCGCTGTTTACCGGATTCGATATCGGGAAAGGTTTCTAAAACGCTACCCGTATTTATGTCAATAACCTTGGGATGTTCATACAGATCCAAAACATAATCCACAGTCATCGGTATTAAAACCCCAAATTCTCTATCAACAGAACACGTCTTTATGAATCGATTTTTGGCTATGGAGAACAATCCGATTTGATTGGCTCCCAAACCAGGCTCCTCCGGTTCATTAGGGTCCATGAACCCTTCGCCGGTTGTTCCCACAACAAAAAGATCGTCATCCAGAAACGCCGCCGAACCTACTTCGTCATGAATCGGAAGGCTAAACGACGAGTTGTCGAATTCGTTGTTGTCTTCAATTGCTTTACGCACATCATGTAGCTCCAGAAATCCATAGGGATGCCACACCCAGCCTGCATTTAGCAGATGTGTGTTTGACGGGTTGGTCTGGAACCTGGCATGAAAACAATCACCGGGATGCCGGCCTTCCATTTTAGTTATTCTCCTCCCGGACTCGATAAGTTCAATTTCAATCTGGTTGTATTTGTCCGGACAGTGAATCAAGGCGTAGCCCTCGGGCAGCTTTATTATTTCGACTGGATACTCATAGGCTTCGGCACAGTAATACGAACGACTAATTTCTCTTAGAATTTCTCCTTGTTTTAATATTACAGCCTTCGTTCCGAGCCTTTCGTAAATAACGGCATAAACGCCATCAGGGGAATACCTGACTGCATCAAAGCGGTAGCCCATTTTATACCCGATGCGTTGCTTCTCACCATCCAATTTATGCAGAATACCAGACACCCAATCCATCAGCGCACCATTATACCAATGGAGCGAGCGTGGGGCGTAATCCACTTTAATACTACTTCGTTTTAACATTTTTCATTTTTATTTATTGTTATTAATTCTTTTATCCCCGCGTCACTTCAGCAATAAGCTCTTCCATCACCGTCTCCGCTTCATTGCTTTCCAACGCTCTCAACTGCTCCTCCATCACCGTATTGAACCGATAGTACTGATCCTTCTTTATCAGTCCCTCCGACTCCAACCACGATTCCTTGCCATATTTCATGACATACTCCGCGATCAAAGCCTCTTCCATCTTCGAGTGTTTGGTGAGATACTCCGCCATTTTCAACAACAGCAATTTGTTACGGAGCAGGATTTTTTCCGCTTCGTTTTCTCCATCTCTGATGATCTTAATCGCCTCCGTTGCATAGCGCTCGGACAAAAAGAAAGCATCCTCATTTAACGTATTCTCCACCGCCAGGAAGATCGGGTCAGAGCCCATCGCATACTGCCGAACAGCCTTGTTCGCCAGCGACGACGCTTCTTCGATATCCGCAGACACACCCGAGCACGTCATCTCTTCTCCAAAAACAATTCGCTCCGCCACATACCCTCCCAACGTGATGACAATGTCTTTCTTCAACGTCTCCCTTGTCACAGGACCTTTGGGAAAATTGACCAAACAAAATCCCTCCGCCTCAGAAGCCGTTCGCGACACGACCACGGATGGAACGATGCGCAACGTGAGCGCGGCCAACACGGCGTGACCCGCTTCGTGCACAGCGGTGTGGGCTTGCAATTCGGGGTCGACACTCTTGCGGAGGTTCTCCAGTTTCAGGCGGGCTTTGTCCGAAAGACTGGATACCGTTTCGCCTTGGTGGTCTTTCAGCGTGTACACAAAGTGTGTGTCATGGAAAGCCCATACAATTTCATGAACGGACCATTGGTATTCGAGAATGGAAACGGCGAGGTTGCTGATGCGGGATTCGATCAGGTTTTTCACCGTGGTCAGCACGGGGCGTGTCCCCTGGGCGGGGAAAACGCCTTCGGCATAGACCACGTTCACGACCGAGTCGTCGAAGGTGATCTTCCATCCGAATTTTTGCTGGATGAAGTCGCCTACGCGGCTCAACTCCTGCTGGATGAGCTGGCGGAACTGGGCACTGTTGAACGATTTGTAGATGACGTGGTTGTTGCCCAGCCGCGCAATCTGCTCGGCCCTGAATCGCTTGCGCAGTGCGCGTTTGATGTGCGCGATCGTGATCTTGCCGGTTTGCTCATGAAACTCGTCGGCGTTGATGTCGGGGTTCATGTTGCGGCTCATGGCGTAGGCCTCGTCGAGGTTGCCCAACACAAAGATGAAAGCCCGCGAAAGGTCCAATGTCTTTGTGGCGGATCTCGACTCCATGCCTTCAAACACAAACGCCAAGAGCTCGGCGAGCGAGCCGGCCTTGATGCGTTGGCGGATGTACTCTTTGGAATACTCATCGTTGTCGAACAGGTAGTACATGCCGTCGATGAAGTCTTCGGACGTAAAATAGTCGGCCGTCATGGGCGCGTCGCCGTCGTCGAAGTAAAATCCTTCGAAGATTTTCAGGAAGGTGTCTTTTCCGGAGACCACCTTGCCCTGCTCCAATTGCACGTCACTTTTTAACGCGCGCTCCAGGCGTCGCAGTCCACTTTCGGCGCGGAAAAGATAGAACGAGCCGTAGTTTGGAGTGTATTCGATTTTGCCGGTGTCCAGCAAGTCCCAGACCACGCGCAGTTTGTCTTTGCCCAACTCCTTGTCGTCGGCGTCGAGGGTTCTGGCAAATTGGAATTCGTCAAGGCAGATGATCGCGGGCTTGTCATGAAAAAAAGCCAGGTCATCGGTGAGGATCTTTTTCATCCACTTGGCACTGTCCGACTCGAATTCGCCCATGTCGATGTGGCTATATAATTTCTGATGATTCAGTAGTTCGACAAGCGCTTGCACCAAAGCGGTTTTCCCGGAGCCCGTAAGCCCCCACAGGTTGATCACGGTGGGACGCAGCTGCGCCTCAGGGAAAAGATACCAGGGCATCACCGTGGCAATCATTTCGTCAATGACGTTGTCCAGGCCGATGAAACGTTCCTTCAGCGTGTTGGCGATCGTTTGGAGTTTTTGCCGTTTGTCGATCAGGTCTTTATGTAAAACAGTTGTTTCCATTTGGGTATAATGAATTGCTTTATCCATGCCTCCGGCATGGATAGGTCCTATGATTTATTTTAGCATGCATCATGTGCCCACAGGCTAGCGGAGAAATGCTTTTATGACATTTTGAATGGCACAAAGCATTCTTCTCAAAGCCGTTTGCTGGCACTTGATGTTCTGAGATCTAACTAGTGATTAGATACAGCGATCTTGATACGGCAAGAGTGCTTGCCGCGGCTGCTATTTGGGGATATGTAAACTTAGGACTAACATATTTTACTCTATTTTGGGTTATACAGTAGAGTGAAATGCTTTAGCAAAGTTAAGGATGTGGTTTGATTTTTTTTTGGATGATGAGTTTTTTTTTGGAAAGATGGAGAGAGTCTAAATAACGGAAGGGATGGTGCAAGTCTTACAGACTTGCATGTGAGTTTCTTTTGGTCAGTTTTCAATTATGCCTTTTATTTTGAGGGGGACGTTTCTTCTATTGGGCTGAGCGTTTGGTGGGATAGTTTCTTTTGGGCTATTCTTCCTTGGCGCATTTCATAGCTCCGCTCCAGGGCCGCGGGGGCCCCGCATGTTCCATCAGGACTTAACCCTATCCGCGCATGCCCATGCCAGGCCAAAGATAGGCTTAGGCCCTGATGGAACATGCTGGAATGCGGTGCGGGTGTGAGGTGTGGGAAGTGCGTGTGCGGGTATGGGAAAGGCGGATTCCTTTTTTGGTGACGGCAGGAATTGAAGTGTGAGATGATGTAAGTCATTTTTTTAGGTGGGATAAAGTCATGGTAGGCTTGGGGTGGGTTGGACATATTTGGGGATTGTAAATCAAAACAAGTTTAATTATGAAAAACAAGATGATTGTAACAATGTTGCTGATGGTGGTTGCCATCGCATCGGGCTTTGCCCAGGAACTTCCTCCCAAGCACAGGGGGATGCATCCCACACTGAAAGCTGATGGGACGGTAGTGGACGAGGCTGGAAAAACGCTGGGCTCCATTAAGAATGGGAAGGTTTGTGACGCGACGGGCCAGGTGATTGGTGTTATTGCTGACCATGGTGATGTTATGGCAGCGAACGGCAAGGGTATTGGGAAGATCCAGAAAGATGGGAGCTTCAAGTCTATGAAAGGCCATGTGGTCACAACGGATCCGGACGGCGTGGTGAAGGTGGCGGGAAAAGAAGTTGCCAAGGTCGAGGCGGGATATAAGGAGAAATCTCACGGCTGCGCATTGCATTGTTTTTTTAGTGCCGAAAATCCGGACGCTACAGAAATCGATAAAACCCTCAAGCCATAGCACACCTCTACACCAGACGCCCTTCTCTATTATATATATCAGACTCCTGACGCCGCTTGGAAAATTGGGTCGTTAGCACCAATTCGTTTGCTCGCTTTCCCTTAATTCTGTAAATCTTTTAAGGTTAAATACAACACCTCGGCGGCTGTGTTTTGTTTACTTTATAATAGTAAACACGAAAGCCAATTTTATGGAACACCGTCACGATCATTCTCCGGGCATGACCCAGGAGGCGCATACTCATCCCGTTCCGAAGCATAGTCATCACGATTCCATGCCAGGTCCGGTTGCACCCGGTCATTCAAATCACTCAGGGCACAGCCATCATGCTGGCATGATTGACGATTTTAAGAAGAGGTTTTATGTAGTGCTCGGGTTGACGGTGCCGATCATGGCGTTGTCGCCGATGATACGGCTTTGGCTGGGCATTGAGTGGGGGTTTCCGGGTTCGGACTATGTGTTGCTCCTGCTATCGACCTTTGTGTTCTTTTATGGGGGATGGCCCTTCCTGACGGGGTTGGTGGATGAAATTAAATCGAGATCGCTGGGGATGATGACGTTGGTGGCCGTGGCGATCACGGTGGCTTATGCGTATAGTGTGGCCATTGTGTTGGGATTGGAAGGAATGGACTTCTTTTGGGAATTGGCAACCCTGATCCTGATCATGTTGCTGGGTCATTGGATTGAGATGAAATCCATCATGAGTGCTTCGCGGGAATTGGAACTGCTCGTTCAGTTGATGCCTTCGGATGCGCACCTGGTGCACGGCGACCATGTGATGGATGTTAAAACCGAAACCCTGAAGGCGGACGACGTGATCCTGGTGAAGCCGGGCGAAAAGATCGCCGCCGACGGAGAAATTGTGGAAGGGAATAGTTTCTTGAATGAGTCGATGCTAACCGGCGAGTCAAGGCCGGTGGAGAAGAATGCTGGCGACAAGGTCATCGCGGGATCCATCAATGGAGAAGGAGCATTAAAGGTAAAGGTGACGCACGGTAGCAAAGACTCCTACCTGGCGCAAGTGATCAAACTGGTAACCGATGCACAAGACGCCAAATCCAAAACGCAATTGCTTGCCGACCGCGCCGCGAAATGGCTAACGCTGATCGCCCTGTTTTCCGGCGCTGCCACCTTCATAGTTTGGCTGGTGCTGGGAAAAGATCTCGCGTTCGCCATGGAAAGAATGGTGACGGTCATTGTGATTTGTTGTCCACACGCTCTGGGCCTGGCTGTGCCCTTGGTTGTAGCCCGGTCGACGGCCATCTCCGCGCAAAGCGGTTTGCTCATCAAGGACCGGACGGCCTTTGAAAATTCGCGCAAGATATCAACCCTGGTCTTCGACAAAACAGGAACGTTGACACGGGGAGAATTTAATGTGGTGCGCTATGAATCGCTGAACCAAGCCTATGGGAAAGACCAGGTTCTGGCCCTTGCCGCATCGCTCGAAGGAAATTCAGAACATCCCATTGCAACGGGGATCGTGAAAAAATCAAAGGAACTCAACCAAAAACTTCCTGCTTTAAAAGATTTCAAAGCCCTCACAGGCAAGGGCATCGAGGCCAGCATCGATGGCAAAGCAGTGAAGGTGGTGAGCCCACTCTTTTTAAGAGAAAATAATGTAGCAGAACCTGTCCCATCCACGCAAGCCGAAACCGTCGTCTACGTGATCGTCGACAATACCGTTGTGGGGTTTGTGGCGTTGGCCGATGAGATCCGCCCCGAGTCGGCCGAGGCCATTCGCGTGTTGCGCAGCCAGAACATCAAGACCCTCCTGCTCACGGGCGACAACCAGGCCGTAGCAAAAACGGTGAGCGACACGTTAGGCATGGATGGCTTTATGGCCGAAGTTCTCCCGCATCAAAAACTTGAAAAAATAAAGGACCTGCAAAGCAAAGGAGAGTTTGTCGCCATGACCGGCGATGGCGTAAACGACGCGCCTGCCCTGGCCCAGGCCGACGTCGGCATCGCCGTGGGTTCGGGATCCGACATTGCCGCAGAGACCTCCGACATCGTGCTGGTGAACAGCAACCCAAAAGACGTTGCCAACCTGATTCTGTTTGGCAAAGCCACCTATCGCAAAATGATTCAGAACCTGGCGTGGGCTACCGGATACAATGTCATTGCGCTACCATTGGCCGCCGGCGTTTTATACAGTGCCGGCGTCATGCTGAGCCCGGCAGTGGGCGCGGTGTTGATGAGCGTGAGCACGGTAGTGGTGGCAATTAATGCAAGAATGTTGAGAATAAAATAGGTGCATGGGTTGCTGGACTGGCCACCGCGCCACACCCTTTCTTACCATTACGCAATTCTTCACCGCTTTAACCTAAACATGATATCCGTCCGAAGCACATATTTTGTACCCTCCAACACTTCGGTTCCTTCGTGTTCCAGGTAGTGATAAAATATAAGCGCAGAGCCCTTTTGAGGCTCGACAACGACATCATTGAAAGTTGTTGCACCGCCCTTAAACTCATCGTTCAAATATATCATGAACGTGAAATAACTCGCTTCGTTACTATTCCGGATATAGCTTTGATCGCGATGCTTTTTGAATTGCTGCCCGGGTTGATACCTATAGAACCGAAATTGTTCATTAAGACCAACGGCAACGGATTCCCCGATTTCGCGCGGAGCATAAGATTTCACGTCTTCCCACAGGCGTTGGGCGAGTTCAAAGTCTTTATACACGACGCGGTTATTGTTTCTTACAAAATCTACCAGGCGCGGGCCATTGTCGGTTTGAATCGTCGCCGGTTCGTAGCCTAGGGCTTCGGTTTTTTGAATGTAATCGTCGCATTGGTCTGCGCTCCAGAAGTCTTCGATGAGGAAGATGTTCTTTTTTAGTTCAGTCGCTTTCATGGTGTTTGCTCGGTAAGCCGCTTCTTAATTAATATATCGTATTCTGTACTCCTGGGGAGTTCCATCTCGACGGTGAGTTGTTTCCGCGAAACGGTTATTTCCCTGTTGTCCATCGGGTTCACTGATGTTGTTTCCATGTCGGTGTAAAACAAGCCGACCCCGCGCTTTTGCCATGCGGGCAAATCATTGTAGTTAATGCCGACTTGAAAAAGCATTTCATTTTTTTCGGCGACCGATCGGCCTTCTAATTGTTTTGTCGCCTCGGATGCGGACAATCCTTTCTCTCTAAGTTTCCAATAGCACCAGGCATTGAGCGCATTGCGACTGGCATCCTCGCACCGCCACCGAAAGTAATCGACAACCAGGTCGTCGTTGGGGAGCGGAATGATGCGGCAATCGAATACACCCAGGGTCCCCAGGGCCTGCGTAAATCGTGCGCTGGCCTCGCCGGCCAAAATGGAGACGAGCTTCCTGGCTTTCCGGCCGAAACTGTTTTCGTTTTTGTCAAAGAGCAAGGAAATCTCATCGCTCCCCGTATAGCCATACGTTATTTTAAAACCCGCATCCATCAGGTGTTTCGTGGTTTCGATCATGGCGTCTCTAAAACGCAAATCAAAGGGCCGTTCAAGGTCTAGCCTCTCTTTGGTGAGCTTCGTAAATCCGCGGCCATCCAGTCGCGCAATAATATAGAGTCCGGGCAATACGAGTTGATCCATGTTTTGCTCGAAAACACGCATCTTTTTGTCTAACATTTCAAACTTCATCATTCCAAGGGTTTATTTGAAATTGGTCATTTTCTAGCCTTACATAAAACAATTTATCAAAGCCCTCGTCATACGACGGCAGCTCCAAAGCTTTGTGTTTGGCGATTACGCCAACCTTGTTAATTTTTCCCTTACCCGACCGGGCCTCATTTCGCTGCAGGCACACCTCCAGTCGTGACTCAAAATAGTAACCGGTCAATGCAAATTTGTTTCGCTTTGCTTCGGCGATGTAGGTGGCTCGTTCCACTTTGGTCACGTTGGTGTTGTCCAGCACCATTCTTTGTTGAAGAGAAAAAGCTAGCTCCATGAACCGCCGTTCCTTATTCCGGGTGTTGAGCAGGTCAAGGCTTATGCGTACGTGTGTATCGAACAAATTTTTCTTATAGAAGCTGCTCTTACCACTGCCAGGGATTCCTATCAACATGATCATTTCCATATTCAAATGCATTAAATAAAAAAGCCCGGGCGTTTTAGACGACCCGGGCTTTGTTGTATTGTTATACGTATTTAAACCATATAGTATGTGCAACGCCGGGTATAGATCATTCCCCAATGGGCATGTTCGTTGAAACTAAGTCCGTTGATACTGCGTTGTAATGACATCGTAGAACAAAAGTAGTCTAAGTTTTTAAACTATCTTTTTGATTTATCGAAAAAAGTTATCTTATCTTTGATTACCGAAACAAAAAAAATGAAATCTGGTCGCATCACATCGATAAATCCCAACCTGCAGCATGAATGTTGTATGGCTTCGATGCGTTTTGTCCGGATGAGTGTATTATGATATAGATCGTACAACGAATATAATACAAGCCCCGGGCAATTTGTCCGGGGCTTTTTGTTTGTTAACACTTCTTTATTGAGAAGGAGTGGATGGTCTTTGTTAGAAAAATGTCGGCGTACCCAAGTGGTCTAAGGGGTCTCTCTGCAAAAGAGATATTCATCGGTTCGAATCCGATCGCTGACTCCATCGCATTGAATAGATTCAAATGCTTTCGTTAGCGCCAAAATTTCCACCATTTCTTCTGCCCAATCGACTTACTTTTCATTTTCTCGGCAGCGACATTCATTGGCGAAGGAGCCTCAGCCAAAGCTTTTCTTACAAATGAAGAAATCTTGAATTGTGGGTCTTTACTTTCGGCCAGAATTTCCAAGAGAAGTTCGTTTGCCTCGCTCTTTATCTCCGCCATGATGGCGTCTATTTCACGATCGAACCAGTCATCATCCAGGTAATATTTATAGTATCCCAAGTGCAAAAGAAAAGGGAACTCCTCATCCCCCAGCCTGCAGAATTCGCTTAAGATCCTGCGGGTTGAGTCTTTTCCTTCAATGATCTCCCTTAAGTTCAACGTTATCTTCCACAGCAAAAATTCGTCCCGGTCAAAGTAGGGAAGTAACGCGCTGCTGAATTGAGCCAGCGCGTGATCTTGATTGTAGTTGAACGCATAGGCCTCCAGTACTACACTTTCATTCATCTGGTCCGACAATGCATCGTTAGCATAAAGCCAGGACTCAAAGTCTTTCAACGACAGCTGTCTTTCGATGGTCAGAAAGATCTTTTCCTTCATTTCCTGTGGGATGGTCATATCGCTTAACCTTTAGAAGGACAAATATCAAAAGCAAGTACGCAGTCTTTTTGCGCAGATTTATTTTTTTTGGACATTTATCCATTCCCAGGTGACTTTAATGATGCCTGCGCATTACTTATCCAGTATCTATCATCATGTTACGACATAAACCGAAAAGAAAATTGCTCCTGCCTGCGGGTATTGTAAGCTTGTCGCTATTGTCATTTTTGTGTATCGAATTTATTCATCAACAGTTGGTGCGTAAAAACTGGCTTCGGGCACTGGAACTCGTGACTTGGAATCCTCGCGGGGACGAAATCACTCCCGACCCTGCTATGGAAGATAAATTTATGAAGATCAGATTGACGGGCGCCGTTGATGACGCAGACAAACTGCGCTTTGTCAAACAGACGATCCACCAACGCTTGCAAGAAAATGACACTACGACAGGTTTCGAACTTACATTTGGAGATCACGTAAAGTATGGGACCTTCGTGCAATTGGCCAGCCTTTGCAAGGCCGAGGATGTGCAATCCGTTTTTTTCCGTAATGGCAAGTTTCGGATCTATAATGTTCATCCGCGGCCTGGCCGTCATAGGTTGTTTTACGATTACGAACCCTACCTTAGGCCGGAAGACAAGCTGTTCAATTTCAAAAGGATTTTATCCACTCGTTTCACGTGGTGCCTGGCGTTGCTATTTCTGTTTGTTATGTTGATCGTCGCAGCTACTCGAAAAATAATAAAGCTGGTCTGAATAGCTTGCTAAGAAATCCCAAGGGTGGACAGGAAATCGTCCATTGAAAAAAATGGTGTAATTATCGACATCGTTAACAAGATTCCCCTGTTAAAACAAAAATAGCTTTTTCACTATCCTGGCCCTCATCTTAAGGTATGCCCTGCGAAACTCCGGCGCCGAACCTCTCAAACCCGTGTTGCAAAAAATGGCGACGGTCATATCTTGTTTGAGGAAGTAGTATAGGTCGGTGGTGACACCAATGCCTCGTCCTGAATGTCCCATCAACAAGCCATAGGGAAACGATTTGTCTGCCATTAGCCCCAGGCCGTAATCGGGCTTGCGGGCATTGTTCCAGGTCTGCATTTCTTTTAGCAATTTCTCATTCAAAATTTTGCCTTTCATCAGCGCTTGCAGGAATTGTGCGGCCTCCTCTATCGGAGCATATACGCCGTCGTCGCCGGCAAACCAGTTGGTTGTTTCGATGGTCTGTGCGGTGAGATCTTCCATCACGCCATCCTGATTTAAATCGCCATAGTAGTTCACATTTTTTTGGGGTGGGGTTTGGCGATAGTATGTGTTTGAAAAACCATGTTGATGGATCAGTTCGCGCAGATAATCTGAATGACCTTCAGGAGTCACTCTATCGACAATCATGGCCAGCAGCAAATAGTTTGTGCTGCTGTAGTCATACTTCTCGCCCGGCTTAAAAAGCGCGGGTTTGCCAAAGACATACCTTCGCAAGGCATCCAAATGACTCAGGGTATCCAGTTTTAGTTGCCCCGAAATATATTGCCGCACCAATTCAGGATCGTTTTCATAGTTGACAAATCCGGATGCGTGTCGCAGCAAATGCCGGAGCGTTACCTCGGTGGCGTTGGGCAGGTGCTCTATGATCTCCCCAGGCAGGTAGCCCGCTATTTTGTCGTCCAATTTCAGCCTCCCCTCTTCCACCAATTTTAGCACGGCCACCGCATTGTACATCTTTCCGATGCTCGCCAATGAAAAAATGTTATCCCTTTGGAGACGTGTCTTCGTTTCCAGGTTTGCATATCCGGAAGTGATTATCCATTCGTCATGTTTCGGACTTTGGATATAGACTACTACGCCGGCGAGTTGGTCGCGGGTGGCTTGATCCAGATATTTCTGGATCTTCTTATACTTTCCAGGAGGCCCGTTTTCCGAAAGTCCCTGTGGCGTAATGGCGAGCGACAGTAATCCGATGAGCCCTAAAGTGATTAACCTTTTCTTCATGACCGCTTTTATGGTTTGGTGAAAAAACGGCTTTCTGATGCACCATGCATGGAGAAAAACAGAAAAGGAAGTGAGTTGCTATTCTTTTCAGCCCGAATTGCTATTGTACCATTTTCGAAAAGCAGCCGCTTTGGGCCGGCTCACAGTGAAGCCAACGTCAAGGGGCTGCTTGATGGTGAGCTGGATCTTCCCGAACGTGGATGTCGATATGCTGCTGATCATTTCGCGATGGAGAATCGCGTCGCGGGTTACCTGGAAAAACAAATAGCCCGGCAGCTGTGCGGCAAGTTGACTTAGCGTGCCGGGGAATACACCGCATTCGCCGGCGCTAGAATACAGCCGTACGGTACCGAAGGCTATTCTTGCCATCCGTATGGCTTGAATTTCCATGTTGATCTTGCTGACGCCTTTTTGTATTTCGATGCTCTGCGGGAATCCGGTCATGCTCTTCCTCAGGTCTTCGGCCATTTTCGCGGACGCCGACGCCTTGCTTTCGGCGCGGACCCAGCGCGTATAGAAATGAGTTCCCCATTTTACCAACGTCAGCGTCATGGCCAGACAGAGCGTGACGAGATTGATGACGAGCAATTCTTTCCAGGAAAAAAATCCCTTTTGCGCAATCCACATATAGCCACTCCCGAGCATGTTCAGCAGGATTAAAAGCAAAAGGGAGATGAATAAAAAGTGGGTGATCAAACGCTTTCGCGGATTTTCCAGCCAGGTGATCTTTCTTTCGAGCCTGCGGTCGATGTACCCGTTGCATTCGGTGATGGGAATGGATAAAATGCATGCCGCGACAAATTCGCTGGGAATAATCTCAAAAGCATTGGGATTGAACAGGAAATTAATGGCCACATTGGCTGTACAGCCCAGGAAAACCGGCTCTAAGATCCTTCGCAGCATCATCTTGCTTTCGATAATTTTTTCTGAAATTCAGAAAGTAAAGTCTTCTTTACAAAAGCTCCGTTCAAAATCGGCGTTCTCGTTCCTTGCCAAACCTGGGTGCCTACCTTCTCATCCGTAATCGTAAAGTTCTGAAGCGTCCATTAGATATAAACGCATAAAGACCTCAAGCGAATTCGTGATCACCTTAAACCTTCCACGATCGGGTATGATGCCAATGACATACGTCCCGTCCGCTCGCAACTCTATTCCGTACCACCAGCTCTTGTGCATGTATTCGGCAAAAACAATTATGTTTTTAGGAAGGCCGGGTTCATCAAACTCTTCACGCACGGTTACCAGAACGTCTATCGGATAAAATAAAAAACCTTCGGAATCCATTTCGTTCGGGTAAAGGTTTGACATACCGTTCAGCTTAGAATAGAACACTCGAAAATCGGCCGGGAGACGTAAACCCTCCGGACCTAGGGCTGTTTCTTTCCAGGAAACAGGAACCGTTTCAATGCCCTGATCCTTCCAAAACTCCCTCAGTTCGTCCAAAAGGCCGTTAAATTCAATGGATCCCCTGGTTTTTGCGAATCCCCACATTTTATTTATTTTTGTTACTAAGATATTTATTTACTAAGATACTTAGCCCATGACTAAATCTCTGGACCCCCAAGACCTTCAACATTTCCGGGCCATCAGCAGGCAGTATTCCGACACCTCTATATTAATGCACGAAGCCATCGCCCGAAAAGCGGGCCTTTCGGGCACGGACCACAAATATTTAGGGCTACTCATGGAGAAGGGCGAAACCACCGCCGGAGAACTTTCCCGGTTAACGGGGCTAACGACAGGAGCGGTTACCGGGTTGATCGATCGACTGGAAAAGAAAAAATTGGTCAAAAGACAATTCGACAAGGACGACCGGCGAAAAGTGATCATTGTTCCAAATACTCAAAACACCATGAAACTCTTGGAACCCCTTTTTGCCGAGCTCCAGGAAAAGACGACAAACCTTATTTCGTCATTCTCGAAAAGTGAAATTCAGATCGTTGAAAAATATTTTCTGTCCGCCATACAAGTCATGAGCGACGTCACGAACCATTTAAATCATGAATAACATTACCGCAAACTATTTGTCCCGGGCCGAAGTCTGGCTGTTCATAACCACCCTCGCTTATTTTCTAATGAACGGTGCCCAAATTTTTGAGACCGCCGTGATCGTCCCCAAATGGACGGCCGCTCCCCCCGAATCGTTTCAAATATTCAAAGGCAAACATGGGCTCGACTTCAAAGCGTTCTGGATTGTCACGCATTCCCTTCATGAGATCACCTTCATTCTTGCCATCATCTTTTGTTGGAAATTAGATCCGATACGGAACTGGCTTTTAATTCTTTTCGCGATCCACTTTGCCGTAAGAGTGTGGACGCTCGTCTACTTTGCACCCAACATCATTGAATTTCAAAAAATAGCCAACCACGCAAACCAGGAAACCGATCTACTAAGCCGAACCACGCTTTGGCGGACATTGAACTATCTCCGCGTCGGCATTTTCATCGCCGTTTCCGTGGGATTAATTCCGTTATGTATGAGGATTATGAATTTGAGATCAAGTGTGTCCTGACCGTCGAATATCAATTCATAAAAACAAAATCTCAATTAACAATGGCGCGGGTCATCGCGCTATTCATTTCGAAGGGCATCCACCGGGTTGGCAATCGCCGCTTTTGCCACCTGAAAGACCACTGTTAACAACGCCATGCACAGCACGCAGACGGCGGTGGCAACAAAGAGGGTCCACTTCAGCTCGGTGTGATAGGCGTATCCTTCCAGCAATTGCTCCATCAGGAAGTAAGCCACCGGGCAACCGATCGCCGATGCCACCACACTGAGTTTAACAAAGTCGACCGTCATCATCGACACGATGCCGGCGACAGAGGCTCCCAGCACTTTGCGGATGCTGATTTCTTTCTTCTTCCGCTCGGCGGTAAAGGCCGCCAAACCCAGCAGGCCAAGACCTGAAATGATGATGGCCATCACAGTGAATCCCAGCGCCAGTGAACCGGTCACTTTTTCATTGTTGTAAAGTTTTTCAAAATCATCGTCCAGAAAGGAGTAGGTGAAGGGAAACTGTGCATCGTACTTCTTGTAAATACTCTCCAGGTTTTTCACGACCGGTTGGAGTTGATTGGGTTCGAATCGAACGAAGACCTGATGTCCCCAGGAGCCATTGCACATAAAAACAATAGGATCAATATCCTGATGTAAGGACTGGCTGTGAAAATCCTTCACCACTCCAATGATGGTGCCCGGTATTCCCCATTGCACGATCCGGGTGCCCACGGGCTCCTTCAAATTCATGATCTGCGCGGCGCGTTCACTGATCACAAACGTGCTGGTGTCATTGTGCGCTTTGTTAAAGAACCTGCCGTCGAGCAATTTCAAATCCATGGTCTCCAGAAAATCATAGTCGACCACCACGGTCCTGAAAAACACATTGCTGTTTGCCGGTTTGCCTGGCCATTCCACCGATCCGTTTTGATTGTTGACCTGCACGAGACTGTTGTCGGCACGCGAAACCAGTTTGATCCCGGGATATCCCAGCGCTTCCGTTTTGAAAGCATCAAAGCGCTTTGTCATGTCGCCCCGCATGCTGAAGGTCAGCACCGCCTGACGGTTGTAGCCCAGATCTTTGTTGCGTATGAAGTCGATCTGCGAGTAGATGACCAGCGAGCTGGCAATCAATATCACAGTCAACGCAAACTGAAAGACCACGAGCCCCCTCCTCAACGCCGATCCCGTGACCTGCAGGTGCGAGGAATTCTTCAATACATTGGCGGGTTGGTGCGACGACAGGAAAAATGCCGGGTAACTTCCCGCCAACAACCCGGTGACGATGACGATGGTCAACAGGCTCACCAGGAAAACCGGATCCGCAAAATTGATCTCGATCTGTTTGTTCACCAGCACATTGAACAGTGGCAACATGAGGGTCACAAAAACCAAGGCCAGCACCGTAGCGATCAGGCTGATGATGGTTGACTCTGCGATGAATTGAAAAACAAGCGACGAGCGAGGCGCCCCCACCACTTTGCGAACCCCTACTTCCTTTGCGCGCGTAGCCGCCTTGGCCGTAGCCATGTTCATGAAATTGATACAGGCAATGACCAGGATGAAGATGGCTACGATGGAAAAGATCTTCACGTATTTTATCCTGCCACCCACCGGCTTCCCGTCCTGATATTGGCTGTTGAGATAATAGTCCGAGAAAGGCTGCATATAATATGACACGCCCGCCTCCTCGCTAGCCTTTTTTGCGCTTGCGTTGATCTTTGCCAGTGCGTCGTCTGCCTGGGCAGGATCATTGAGCTTCACGTAGGTGGGGTGATCAAAGTCGCCCCAGTTGAAACCTTCGCCCCTTTCTTTCTTATAAATTTCAAACGGGAGGATGCAGTCAAATTGAAGCGATGATTTTGTTCCCGCGTCTTCGAACACGGCGCCGACAACGAGGTCAAGTTTGTGATTGACACTCACGGTCTTGCCCAGCGGATTATCATGACCAAACAATTTCGTCGCCAGTTTTTGCGAGATGGAGATCGTTGAAATATCAGAGGAGTCCTGATTCGGTCTCCCCTGTTTTATGGTAAAGCTGAAGAAATTGAAGAAATCGGCGTCGGCATAATAGCCCGTCTCCATAAAACTCTTGTCGCCGTATTGGAAGAGCACGGAGCCCGTGCCCATGGTGCGAACAACGGTTTGCACCTCCGGCACATTCTGCTTGATGTTTTCGGCCAGGGGACCGGGTGTGGCAACCCAGGTTAGAATTTCACCCTTGTTGAATTCCAGGTTGGCCAAAACCTGGAAGATCTTTTCGCCGTCGTGATGAAATTTGTCCTTACTCCATTCATCGCGAACCCACAGGTAGATGAACAGCGTGCACACCAATCCAGCGGCAAGCCCGAGAACATTGATCAACGAATAGAGTCGCTGGCGCATGAAATTGCGGAAGGCTACGGCGAGAAAATTCTTTAGCATAGGGGAAGCGTTAAACGGAATCCAAATTAAATATTATTTTGCTGAACTGGCTGTTCGTTTTGGGACAATTTTGTTGCCCCCGGAGACATACTCCATCGAACCTGGCGCGTCTGCCGAAAACAACGGGATGGATTCTGACCGGGCTGCCGGAAATCAAATCGCTACACTTGGCTGCCCAGCAATTAATGTCTGCACAAATCCCAAGAAATCTTTCGGGACCCCGAATAAGTCAGCATCGTTTATGCAAATATTTTTCATTTACAAAAACAAAAAGGGCCTTGACGGCCCTTTTTGTTTTCTGTGTCATAGCACATCAGGCTCTTTGATTCAGCCAGTCCAGGATGTCGCCCATAACCACTTCTTTATCCAGGTCATTCAGCATGTCGTGATAATGTCCTTCGTAGATTTTTAATGTTTTATCCGTCGAGCTCGCTTGCTTGTAGAAGAACTCACTCCCACTGGGTTTTGTGGCTTTGTCCAGAGAGCCGTGAATAATAAATAAGGGAACCTGAATGTTGGAAAATTCTTTCTTCAGACGTTCATCCGCCACCGCCAGCTGCTGCACCGTCCGTGTCGGTTGCACTTCGTGTGCAATCAACGGATCATTGTTCATGGATTCTACTGCGGTCGCATCGCGCGAAAAATCTTCATTCTTCAACTTCAGCACATGGGCATGTGGCGCCAAATGACTCAGGCCTTTTAATACGGCGATGGCAAAATCGGGAGCCGGCACCTGGTAGGCAAAACTTTCACAAATGAATCCGTTCACGCGGTCCTGGTGCGCCAACATATAGAGACAGGAGAGTACGCCGCCTGCGCTATGTCCCAACACAAAAACGGGCAAACCAGGATGTGTCGCTTTGACGATCGAAACCAGCTGATCTACATCGCCTACGAATTCGTTCATGTCTTCAATGTAAAAACGCTCTCCATCCGAGTTGCCCCGGCCACGCAAATCCAACGCATAGGCTTCATAGCCACTGTCGACCAATTGGTCGGCCGTCCATTGATAGTATCCGCTGTGTGAGTTGAATCCATGTACGATCACCACCACAGCTTTGGGGCTGTCGGCAGTTTTCCAATGACGATAAAATACTTTTTGTCCGTTGCTTACATCGAAGGTTGCGGAAAGGGGTTGTGTTAGGGTTTGCATATAATGTGGTTTAGGGTAATTTAGTTCTTTTCCCATCCCGCCGTGTCTCTTTCAGAAGAACTTTCCATCGCTTGTTTTAACTTTTTGTTATGATTTCGTTTGCGGAGAGGCATTTGTCAGTCGCTGCAAAAAAATCAACGCTTTGTGGAGCGGCTTTACGTTTGCGTTATGGTTCTTATGTTAACATATCCGCGATCCTAAACTCCATTTCCCGGGGCTTGTCTTTCAGCCAAACGTTAGCCGTAACCGAACTGCTCGACCTGATCTTTATTTTGTCCTTTGTCAAGGTCACTTTCTGAAGCCAGAAATAAATCTGAGAATTATCCGCTCTGCCAATTTGAATTTTGTTGGATTGACTGGTTTGCTTGTCGGTCAATTGAAAGAAAATGGGGCACTCTTCTTCCATGCTTCGGGAGAGGTAAGTGATTCGCAATGTATGCCTGCTGCTTTCTATCTTGTTAAAGACCAGTTCTGTCTCCAGTCCCGTTTGCCTGATTTCTTCTGTAACTTTTTTAATTACAGTGGTATCCAATTTATCCAGCATCGCGATGTCATTTAGCCCGGCAGCTATGGCTTCCACCACCATTTTTCCCTTTCCGCTTTCATCTTGCCGGCAATAGGCTTCATAGTCAAATACCGAAATTCCATTGGTGTACCAGTCCTCAGCCGAAATCGAATTCCGCAATCCCTCTTCAAATGTCTTCACCACCTGAATGTATAGATGGTGATAACCTGGGCATATCAATTCATTTCGCCGAAGCAGATTCAAAAATATTTCGGCGTATTGATAGCTGTAGGGATAAAGTCCTTTTTCTGGAAGACCAGGGTGGTATACGCGTAAATCTCTTATTTTTTTGTCTTTGGGTTTTTCCACGCTTTTTCGATCCTCCCTGACTTTTAGTGCACGACTAAGGGCGTCATTGCCTGCCGCAATAGCTTGTTTTGCATGGATGTCTTCTAAAAACTGCTTAGAGATCCCTCCCTTTATGAAAAGCAACACCTGTTGGAATTTTTCAAAATCAAAATCGTCATCCTTTTTTGTCTTTGAATCGATAATCTGTCCAACTTGAATCCACTTGTCAAGAAGGACCCTGGCCAGGTCTACCTCCGATAAATTCTTGTACTTATCCTCAATCTCAAACTTGTGCATGTATCGAGATTGCTCTTCTTTATCCAAGTGTTCTGAGAATTCCGGAGCCTGCAAAGTAATGTCTACCTTTTTGTTGCGCCTGTCTAATCTTGAATAAGGAAATTTATCGTAGAACTCCTTGAAATCTTTCTCCATTCCCACAACACCAGGCAAAACATACATCGGAGGATAGGCTAGGGTCAGCCAAAATTCATTGAACGAAGAAGTGAATCCCGACTTGCTCAGTTCTGCCTGGATCAAGTCTGTCAGGTACCGAAGATTTCCATTTAGTCCCCCACCGTAACGTCCGGCTGTGCTTAGATTTAAGTACAGTTTCATTTGTCTATTGTCCGATAAATCCGTTGTTCGTTAAAGATACGGGTACATTTAATAAAAATTAAAGGACCCTAAAATCATATTTCATGAAGCAAAATCGCCCGTCTGCAACCATGACACAACGCTACGACCACGAAACAACGATACGCTAGGCGCAGTGAGTTAACAAATTGTTTAAGCGATGCACACTGGCGCGTTTTTTGACAATTTTGGCAAAGCGTTTCCAACATGCTTCGGCCTGAAGCTTTTGAGTATTACGAATGTGGGCTAACGAAAGCAATCAACGGCGACACCTACAAGGAAAGCATTCTTCGCCGCGACGCGACCTGTCCGGCAAATTTGAGTATTATACGTTCTGGCCTAATCAGATTGGCTGGCCTTTGAAACGGAATAAATAATTCATTCATTTATACTTGAATTAAATAATCCGATCATCAAATCATCCGGAACATGAAGAGTACATCTCTCTATCTCCTCGCCTTGTGCATGGCCACTCTGTCCTCTCCTTTGCAGGCCCAACAACCGGCTTCTTTCTCATGGCCTTCCGGCAAGGAAGCCGCCATTAGTCTAACCTTCGACGACGCGCGGGCAAGCCAGGTGGAAAAAGGAACGGCACTGCTCGATGAATACGGCGTGAAGGCAACGTTCTATGTTTTACCCGGGCCGGTGAAGGAGCAACTGGCCGGGTGGAAGAAGGCTGTGGCCAGCGGGCATGAAATCGGGAATCATTCTTTGAATCATCCATGCTCGGGCAATTTCCCTTGGGCGCGTCAGAAAGCATTGGAGGAACTTTCCCTAGCGGATATCCGAAAGGAGTTGACCGAGTCAAATAAACAAATCGAATCGATGTTGGGTGTCAAGCCCCAGGTTTTTGCTTATCCCTGCGGGCAGAAATTTGTTGGTCGCGGACTGAATACAAAAAGTTACGTGCCGGTCGTGGCCGAGCTATTCAGCTCGGGACGTGGATGGCGTGATGAGGGACCGAATGACCCCGCGTTTTGCGACATGGCGCAAATCACCGGCATCGAGCTCGACGGGAAGACGTTTGAGTCGATCCTGCCGCTCATTGAGTCCGCTCGCAAAAATCATCAATGGATTGTTTTCGCGGGACATGAGATGAATGATTCGGGGGAACAGACTACACAACTGGAAACACTTCGGAGGCTTATGGAATATGTGCAAGATCCTGCTCATGGGGTTTGGGTGGTGCCTGTGGGTAGTGTGGTGAAGTATATTAAGGAGCGGAAGCCATGAGTGCTACCAACTGACACCATTCAAAACCAAATACGCGATAAAAGAAAAAGGCGATCGCCTGATCGCCTTTACTTTCTAGTAGCGAGGACAGGACTCGAACCTGTGTCCGCTTCAGCGGATACGAGCCCAACGAGCTGACTTGTTTACGATATTCATTGACGCAAAATTTCTTTTCTAATGAATAGTCTGCCCTTCCCAGTCTTCAATTCTTTTTCCCTTTTCATGGCGTCTGCTTTGAGCGCAAAGTTTTCGCAATGAACAAGAATCCATGGGCGAAACTTTATCGTCCAGCCTTTTGTGGCTAGTTCGTTGTGTGATTTTAGTCTGGCTTCTAAATCGGAAGTAAAACCAATGTAGATTTTGTTCAGTTTGATCGAATGGAGGACGTAAACGTAAAATCGCATACGACGGGTATTTTGAAATGGCGCACAAAGGCAACGGCTACATTGATCACTTACTTTTTAAGTAGCGAACAGGACGAACCTGTGTCCGCCTAGGCGGATATGAGCCCAACGCTACTTTACAATGCGCTAAAACAAAAAAGGCGATCTATCGATCGCCTTACTTTGTCTCTAGTAGCGGGGACAGGACTCGAACCTGTGACCTTTGGGTTATGAGCCCAACGAGCTACCAACTGCTCCACCCCGCGATATGTCTTTCGTACCTTCCGTACTTTGTTTCTCAATTAACTCTCGAACCTGTGTCCGCTTTAGCGGATATGAGCCCAACGAGCTACCAACTGCTCCACCCCGCGATATATCTTTCCGAAGTCCAACCGACTTCTTGGTATCTAATATCAACTTTTTTACCCGATTTAAAGTTTCCGCACGCGGTTATTTAAATGGTTCGCAAAAGTAGGTCGCGCACATTTAAAAAACAAGTTACCTTTGCAAATCATTATGGCGGAAACAGGTTTTAAGTCGGGTTTTGTGAGCATCGTGGGGAAACCCAATGTGGGCAAATCGTCGCTTATGAATAAGCTGATGGGCGAAAACCTGTCGATTATCACGGCGAAGGCGCAAACGACTCGCCATCGCATCATGGGTATTCTCAATGGCGATGGCTACCAGGTGGTGTATTCGGATACGCCCGGCATACTGGAACCCAAATATTCTTTGCACGAAGCGATGATGAGCTACGTGAAAGTTTCGTTGGAAGACGCCGACGTGATATTATTGGTGGTATCCCTCGAGGACAAGTTCGAGCCGGAGCTGTTCGAACGGTTTCTCAAGATCACCACCCCAATCCTGCTTGTCATGAACAAGATTGACCGCGCCAAGGGTTCGCAGGTGCTGGATAAGAGCGCGTATTGGAAACAAACCTTGCCCAATATTCAAGACGTGTTGCCGGTGTCGGCTGTCACGGGGGAGAATGTGGACCAGTTGCTGCCCAAGTTGCTGTCGTTCATGCCGGAGCACCCGGCATTCTTTCCCCAGGATGAGTATACCGACCGCAGCGAGCGGTTCTTTGCTTCGGAAATTATCCGCGAGAAGATCTTTCTCAACTACGAGCAGGAGATCCCCTATAGCACGGAAGTGTCGATCATGTCCTTTAAAGAAGAGCCCGATATCATCCGCATCAGCGCGGTCATTTATGTGGAGCGGATGTCACAGAAGGGCATTCTGATTGGCAAGGGTGCCAGCCTGATCAAAAAGGTAGGGATTGAGGCGCGGTTAGCGATGGAGCAGTTCTTTCGCAAAAAAATATTCCTGGAAACCCACGTGAAGGTGGCCGACAACTGGCGGAAGCAGGCTTTTAAGCTGAAGCAGTTCGGATACCTGGAGTGATCATAATTTATCAGTTAAGATGTCAAATATTGTAGCAATAGTAGGTAGGCCTAACGTGGGCAAGTCCACGTTCTTTAACCGGTTGGTGGAAAAGCGCCAGGCCATCATGGACAACATGGCCGGTGTTACGCGCGATCGTCACTACGGCTATGCCGAGTGGATCGGCAAGTTCTTTACCGTGATCGATACGGGTGGGTACGTGACCGGCTCGGAAGACAAGTTCGAGTCACAGATCCGTAAGCAAGTGAAGCTGGCCATCGACGAGGCCACGGCCGTCATTTTCATGGTCGACGTGAGAGATGGTATCACCGGGTTCGACAAGGAGTTTGCCAACATCCTGCGCGCCTCCAAGAAACCCGTGTTCGTGGCGGCCAACAAAACCGATACACCCGACAAAGCCATGCTGGCCGCAGAGTTCTACGAGCTGAGCCTTGGCGAGATCTATCCCATCTCCTCGGAGAACGGTAGCGGTACAGGCGAGCTCTTGGACGAGGTGGTGAAGACCTTCGTTTCCGAAGGCGTGGAAGATCCCGATGAAGGCATTCCCAAGATCACCATCGTGGGTAGGCCCAACGTGGGCAAGTCTTCGTTCCTCAATGCCTTGTTGGGTACGGAGCGCAGCATTGTTACCGATGAGGCCGGTACTACGCGTGATGCCATTCACTCATATTATAAGATGTATGGCAAGAACTTTATCCTGATCGATACGGCGGGTGTCCGGAAGAAGGGAAAAGTGAAGGAAGATATTGAGTTCTATTCGGTGCTGCGTTCACTGCGTGCGTTGGAGGATAGCGATGTCGTGATTATTGTGATCGACGCCGAGCGTGGATTGGAAGCACAGGATGTGAACCTCATCAGCCTCGCCGAACGGCAGGGCAAGGGTATGGTGATCATGGTGAACAAGTGGGACCTGATCGAGAAAGACTCGAAGACATCGGACAAGTTCAAGAAGGAGATCGAAGAGAAAATTGCCCCCATCGACTACATTCCCATCATTTTTGCGTCGGTTTTGACCAAACAGCGCATTTTCCAGGTGATCGAGAAAACGGTGCAAGTTTTCGAGAATAAGACCAAAAAAATACCCACCTCGAAGCTAAATGATGCCATTTTGCCCGAAATCGAGCGTCAGCCACCCCCGTCCATCAAGGGGAAGCACATCAACATAAAGTACATAACGCAGGTAAATGCCCGGTTTCCATCGTTTGTTTTCTTCTGTAACCTGCCCCAGTACATTCAACCTTCGTACGAGCGTTTCCTGGAAAATAAAATGCGTGCACAGTTCGATTTTGAGGGTGTACCCATACGGTTAATCTTTAGAAAAAAATAAATTTTATTACCCCCGAGGCCCCGTGTGGGCGATAACTGTTATATTTGCGGTGAATTTTTTAAAACCTGTAAACTATGAAAAAATTGATCGCATTTGTGGCCGTATGTGGCTTCGCTTTGGCTTTTGCTGCTTGTGGCAAGAAAGCTGAAACTGCTGAAAGCAACGTAGACTCTGCCGCTGTTGAAGCTGCTGCTCCTGCAGTAGATTCTGCTGCTGCTGCAGCTGACACTACTAAAGCTGACACTACGAAGGCTCAGTAATCAATCTCCAAGATTGAGGCGAAAAGGCTTTAGATTTCTAAAGCCTTTTTTATTTTACACCCGTTATGACGGCCGACAAGGTTTTCGCTATCCTGCAAACGCATGTTCCACCCTCCGCGGTTGAATACTGTTTCAACTTGTGGAAGCAAAGCCCCTTCGAGCTCAAGCTCACCAAGAGCCGCCAGACCAAAGTGGGCGACTTCACCAGCAAGCACACCAAGGCCCACCCCCGCATCACGCTGAACAACGATCTCAATCCCTATCTCTTCCTGTTGACCTATGTGCACGAAGTAGCCCACCTCCGTGTGTACCTCGCCCATGGGGCCAGGGTTGACCCCCACGGCGAGAAATGGAAGACCACTTTCACCGATTTGACGGTTCCTTTACTCTGGGAAAGTGTTTTTCCGGAGGAAATCTTACATGAACTCCGCCGTCACATGATTAACCCCAAGGCCAGCTCTTTTGCCGACACCGAACTAACGGCAGCCTTCCGCAGATTTGATAAAAATGCCCAGTCCATGGCCGTGCTGTCGGACATTCCGGAGGGCAGCATTTTTCAATTGCAGGGGAAGTTTTTTATCAAGGGCAAGCTGCGGCGCACCCGTGTGCTTTGCAAGGAATTGAAGTCTAAACGCGATTACCTGGTGCCGGTGGATGCGCTGGTCACCAACGTTCAGTTGAGCCTTCTTTGAACGAGGCTGTTCACCAGGTCAAAAAAATTCAACGGTTGCAGCGTACGCCACTGCGGGATCTGCAGGGTGCCTCCCATGTTGATGTAGCTGTCGATGTGGTATTTTCTGAATTCTTCCAGGATAAAGTCGGGAAACGAAACGGCGGCAATCCAGCCGTCTTCTACGTCCTCGAACCACTCTTCATAATAGCTGTCGTCGGAGCCGTGGAAGTTGAAGATGTTTTCGCCGATGAGGATGAATTTGTTGATGCCTTCGTTGATCATCACCTCCAGCAGGTTTCGCTTTAGCGTCATGATGTCGTTGTGGAGCGTGTCATTCCATTCGCCAATGAATTCGATGACGGCAAATCCCTGGAGGTAGTCGGCGTAGAGAATTTTTACATAGAGCGTTTCCGAGCCGATGGAATCCCAGGCGGGGTCGATGTAGTAGCCGTAGATCGTTTCGGAGTAGACGTCGTGGTTATATTGCTTGCCGTGAAAGGGCGAGCGTTCGTCGTCGGCGGGATCGTAGTATTTCAGCCAGTTGTAGTAAGGTTCGATGTCATGCATGGCGACGGCTGTCTACAGCCTTCCTCACAGAACCGTGTTGATGCAACAATTGTTCGGCCTCGGCATAGGGAATTTTCAGTTCATCCATCACCATTTTCACGCCGCGGTCCACCAGCTTTTCGTTGGTCAGTTGCATGTCCACCATTTTGTTGCCCCGTACGTGGCCCAACTTGATCATGACGGTGGTGGACACCATGTTGAGCGCGAGCTTTTGGGCGGTGCCGGCTTTCATGCGCGTGCTGCCGGTAACAAATTCAGGACCGGTGATCACCTCCACGGGGAAGTCGGCCTGCGCGGCCACAGCGGAGTTGCTGTTGCACACGATGCAGCCCGTGGCCACCCCGTTGGCACGAGCTTCTTTCAGACCGCCGATCACGTAGGGCGTGCGGCCGGACGCGGCGATGCCGATGAGCACATCTTGTCGGTTGATGGAATGTTCTTCCAGGTCTTTCCACGCTTGCGTGGGATTGTCTTCTGCATTTTCCACGGCCTTGCGGATGGCGCCGTCGCCGCCGGCGATGATGCCGATCACCCGGCCGTGGGGCACGCCGTAGGTCGGCGGTATCTCCGAAGCATCGACCACCCCAAGCCTGCCGCTGGTGCCGGCGCCGATATAGAACAGCCGGCCGCCGTGCTGCATGCGGTCGACGATGGCGTTGACCAGGGCTTCGATCTGGGGGATCGCCTTTTCGATGGCCAGGGGCACGCTCTTGTCTTCGCGGTTGATGTTGGCCAGCAGGTCGTGCACGCTCATGTGCTCCAGGTGGTCGTAGTGCGATGCGCCCTCGGTGGTAGCCATGGCTCAGTTCAGATCTTTCTTATGGAACAGGGTGAGGCCGGCAATGGGACCTTCCAGGATATTCTTGACCGTGATGCCTTTGTCGTTGGCCACCTGGCGAAGAATGTCGCTGAAGTAGAACGAGATGGAGCCGGTGAAGTGCACCTTCAGGTTTTTATAGTTCTCGTACTTCATCACGTTGTTCTCGTAGAATTCCGAGAAGCTGTTATAGACGAGTTCGTAGCAATACGGTTCTTTGAGGTGTTGGAAAATAAATTTGGTGAAGCTGGCCAGGAAAGCGCTGGGGCGCTCTTGCTGGTACACTTTCTCCAAAAACTCTTCGCGGGTGAGCGGGAAGCGCTCGTGAAATTGCTTGCGCAGTCCTTCGGGCATTATTTCGCGCAGGTAGTCTACCAAAAATTTCCGCCCGATATTGGCGCCCGAGCCTTCATCGGCAAGGATCCATCCCAAATTAGCTACGTTGCCGACGATGTTCTGGCCGTCATACAAACAGGAGTTGGAGCCGGTACCCATGATGCAGGCGATGCCGGGTTCGTGGCCGCACAACGCGCGCGCCGCTGCCAACAGGTCCCATCCGATCTCGATGTGGGCTTCGGGAAAAAATTCCAGGAATGCGCTCTTGATGGTGAGTTGATTTTTCATTGACGATACGCCGGCGCCATAGAAAAATATTTTTGTCACCGGGTGCTTGATGCGGGGCAGCAGCACCTCGTGTACGTTTTTCTTCAAGTCTTCGATGGGCTGATAATAGGGGTTGAAGCCCGGGGTGCCGGCCTGATCGATGGTGCCATCGGCTTCCAGGAGTCTCCAGTCGGTCTTGGAGCCTCCGCTATCTGCTATAAGAATCATTTGCTAAAGGTAAGTGTATTTCGTGGGACTGAGTTATACTACATCGTTAACGTAAAATCATCGCAAAGCTAAAATTTGTATTTAACAGAAAAAACAGAAGTGGACAATGTGTTCGTGTGCGAACAGATTTTTTCGATCAGTGTTTCAACTTGCCGATGACCGTGAAGCGGTCGAACACATTTTCGGTGTGTGGAGCGTCCTTCAGTTCGTCGGTGAGGTCCTGGCCGGCCCAGTGTTCGTAATGTTTTCCTCGCAGCCAGAGACGCGAGCGTGTGACATCGTAGATCAGTCCGTTGTAGGCGACCCACACTTCGGGCTTGTCCTGCCCGTTGCGCAGGGCCAGGTAAGCGCGTGTGTACTCAGGGAGATTGTCCATTTCACCTTCCAGCCGTTAGGCTGTTGTAGTCCTTCACGATGGTATACAGAAATTCGGAGGGCGGCAAATCGGATTGTATGCCCAGCATGCCTTTGATCTTTTCGGTGATGATCTCCAGGGGTTGGTATGTTCCATGGTCGCGGTTGGCGTCGAGGGCGCGCTGGATCACCTCGATGTCGCGCGTGCTCAGTTGGACCACCTGCTCAAATGTTGGAACATAGGTTGTCTCGGGCACGATGAACACGTCGCTGGAGTTGATCTCCTTATGTTGGGCCAGTTTCACCACGGTTGTTCCGGCAACGATGTCGCCGAGCCGTTGGCCCTTCCCGCCGACGGCGATGATGATCACCGCCACTGCCCCACCAAAGAAGCCAAAATCCACGATGGCGAACAGCCACCGGAAAATGTAGCCGCCTACAGAGGCGGGTGTGCCGTCGAGACGGATCACCTGTATTTTCATGGCGTGCTTGCCGGGGGTTTGACCGTTCATGAAAATCTCAAAAAACAGACCGTAGAACATAAACGGGAACACCAGGAAGATCAGACCCAGGCTGATCATGAGGGCCTCATTTTCGAATGCTTTCATGCCCACCATAAGGGCTATAACCAACATGAAATAGAGAAAAAGGATGAGCCGGTCGATCAGATAGGCCACGATGCGGTCGCCGATGCTGGCCAACGGATAGTCAATAAAAACATTTTGTGTGGTGCGTACTCGAATGGTTTGCATCGCCTTCTATTTTTGTGCAAATTTCAAATTAAAGCATTAACCATGAAATTTACTTCTGTCCTGCTGGGAATAACCGCTATTGCCCTTATTGCCTGCCAGGAAAAGAAGACGGAAGCCGCTTCCGATGAGGCGCTCCGCAACCAGGCCCGGGAGTTGGCCCAAAAATTTATTCTCGTCGACACACACGTCGACTTTCCCGAACGGCTCCAGGAGATTCATTTCCAGTTGGCACCCGAAAATCTGGGCATCCCCGTAAACGATGAGAGAGGCGACTTCGATTTTGAGCGCGCCCGCAAGGGGGGCCTCGACGCACCTTTCATGTCCATCTACATCCCCTCGCGCTATCAAAAAATTGCCGACAACGGCAAGGGGCTGGCCGATTCCCTCATCAACCTGATCGAAGGCATTGCCACTGCTCTTCCCGACAAATATGCCCTGGCCAAAACGCCGCAAGACATTGAAGCCAACACCAAGGCCGGCAAAATTTCCCTGCCCATGGGCATGGAGAACGGTGCGCCCCTGGGGAACAAACTTGAAAACGTGAAGTACTTCTATGACCGCGGGATCCGCTACATCACGCTCACACACGCCAAGAACAACCAGATCTGCGACTCGTCTTATGACAGCGCGGCCTTGTGGAACGGACTCAGCCCTTTTGGCGAAAAAGTAGTGGCCGAAATGCAGCGCACCGGCATCATGGTAGACATTTCACACGTTACCGACAGCACATTCTTTGACGTGATCCGCATCGCCAAAGCACCGCTCATCGCCTCGCATTCGTCGTGCCGGTTTTTTACACCGGGTTTTCAGCGCAACATGTCGGACGACATGATCAAAGCGCTCGGCAAAAATGGCGGTGTGATCCAGATCAATTTCGGCGCTTCCTTCCTGGATTCGCTGGCGCGTACGAACGCCGCCCTGCTGGATACCTTGGAGAAAAAATTGAAGGCGCAAGGCCTTAGCTCACGCGACTCGGCCGCGCAGCCGGTCATCGACCAGTATTCAAAAAGTCATGTGGCACTGTATTCGGATGTGGAGCGCGTGGCCGATCATATCGACCATGTGGTGAAGCTTATCGGCATCGACCACGTGGGCATCGGTTCCGACTTCGACGGCGTGGGCGACAGCCTGCCGCTGGGACTGAAGGACGTGTCCGAGTATCCGAATTTATTCTATGTGTTATTGAAACGCGGCTATTCGCCTGAAGACATTGAAAAGATCTGCTCCAAAAATGTTTTCCGGGTGTGGAATGAAGTGATCGCCGCTTCACAGGCGTCGGCGTCTGTGAAGTAGGCCATAAAAAAAAATATGAAGTAGCTTCGCCGGCGAGGCGGGCAATGAAACAAGTTATCCAAGAGGTGGAACAATGAAGGAGGCGGCTTTTATAAAACAGAACAAATCCCGTTGGGAGGAGTTTGAGCACGTTGTCAAAAATCAGCAGCAGGCGCCGCCGGACCGGCTGGCGGAACTGTTCATCCAGGTGACCGACGATCTTTCGTTTGCCCGCACGCAATACCCCAACAGCCGCACCACAAATTATCTGAACGCGCTCGCCAGCAAGGTTCACCTGGAGATCTATAAAAACAAAAAAGAAGAGCGCAACCGTTTTATCACCTTCTGGAAATACGAATTGCCCGAGGTGATGTACAACACGCAAAAGCCCTTGTTGTACTCCTTTATCATCTTTATCGTGGCAGCCCTCATCGGCGCGGTCTCCGCGCGCTACGACGACACGTTTGTGCGGCTCATCCTGGGCGACGGCTATGTGAACATGACGCTGGAAAATATCAAGAACGGCAATCCCACTGCCGTGTATGGCGACTCCGGGCCGGTGATGATGTTTTTCATGATCACCATCAACAACATCTACGTTTCCTTCCGGGTATTCGTGTTCGGGATTTTTGCATCTCTGGGAACTGGATACGATTTATTCAACAACGGCTTGATGGTGGGTGCCTTCGTCATGTTCTTTTCCCTGGAGCAACAATTAGGGCAAGCCCTGCCTGTGATCATGCTGCACGGCACTATCGAATTGACGTCGATCGTGATAGCCGGAGCGGCAGGATTTGTGATGGGGAACAGCCTGCTGTTTCCCGGCACCTATTCGCGGTTAGCTTCGTTCAAAATGGGAGGCTTGAAGGGGCTGAAGATCGTGATGGGATTGGTTCCCTTCTTTATCCTGGCCGGATTCATCGAGTCTTTTATCACCCGCTACGCTTTTATGCATTGGAGCCTGAAAACTTTTATCATATCCCTTTCAGCGCTGCTTATGGTTTATTATTTTGTCATCTACCCCCTACGCCTCAAACGCCATGGAAAATTTTAAAGCAATTGAATTTCATCGCACACGCGACTTCAGCAACAAGGTGAATGTTACGTTCGAGTTTATTCGACAGAACTTCAAAGGTCTCGGCAAAAGTCTGCTGTTCATCGCGGGACCGCCTGTTGTCGTAACCGGTCTGATGTTGGGCTCGTTCATGACGGATCTGCAAACCCTCACCCGTAGCATGGCGCGTTTCGGCTCGCCCGACACGATCTCGGACTCCTTTATGAGCCCCGTCTTTTGGCTTCAGATCTTTTTGATGATCGTCTTCTCGGTGGTGAGTTCGGTGATGGCCCTGTCGACCATCAACAATTACGTTGTTCTTTACGATGAAAAGAAGACCAATAAAATTGAGTTCAGCGACGTTTGGGAACGCGTACGCAGCACATTCTGGATGTATTTCGGCACGGTGTTCTTCTTTTTCCTGTTGCTCATTGCCGTCTATGTGGTCATTGTCATTTTCGTGATCGTGTTGGCCAAGATCTCGACGGCCCTGGTCGTGTTGGCCGGTTTTGCCATATTCTTCTTTTTCATCTATGCGGCACTCGCGGCCTCCCTCACCTTCATTATACGCACCTATGAAAAAAAGGAGTTTTTTGAAGCGATCGGCCGGTCCTTCATGCTGATTCGGGGCAAATGGTGGAGCACCTTCGGTCTTCTTTTCGTGCTGAGCATCATCGGGACCGTCATTTCTTACATCGTCTCTATTCCTTACTATGCCCTTACTTTCGTGAATGCCCTGCACAGCACCTCGACCGACGCATTTGAGGCGCCGTCGTCGAGCATGAACATCCTGTCGATAGCCTTCTTTTCAGTGTCTTACCTGATACAAGTCATGTTGAGTACACTACCGAACCTCGGCATCGCGTTCCAGTATTTTAACCTGGTCGAACGTAAAGAGGCTCCCGGTCTGATGAAGCACATCGACAACCTGGGCAACGAGGGACCAGCTCCTTCACACGAAGAACAATACTAACAACAGTCCTTAATAACAGCGGAAGAACGTGAAACGGATCGCGGGCCTAGTCATTCTTTTTTTGTCGTTTACATCCCTTGCCAGCGCCCAGGAAGATTCCGTGGACGTGAACACAGACTCCACTAACTCGGGCGGCAGTGACTCCGTTTTTCAGCACGATCAAAATATTTTTTCGAACGAAGAGGACGATGAAGACGATGATAAGGTTTTTAACGCGCCACCGGATTCCACCGCCGTCACCGCGCGGAGTTTTGATGCCGAACGGATCGAGGAATTAAAAAACGATCCTGCATTTCAGTACCAGAAACCGGCCACGGTAGGAGAAAGTCTTTGGGACCGTCTCATGAGCTATTTGGCCGAATTCTTCTCTTCGCTGTTTCGCAACGCCGTGGGCACCAATTGGGGCCGCGTGATCACTTTCCTGGTGGGCTTTGGAGTCGTCATTGTTATTATCCTTACCATCTTGCGGATCAATGCCTTCCGCATCTTCTATGCCGGCGAAGGTGCCAGCATCATCCGCTACGGCGCATTGGACGAGAACATTCATGAAATGGATTTTGAGAAACTGATCCGTGAAGCCGCCGCCCGGAACGATCATCGCGCCGGCGTACGGCTCATTTTTCTGTATGCCCTGAAAATACTTTCCGATAAAGGCTTCGTGCATTGGGAGCAAGGCAAAACCAATCACGATTATCTTGCCGAATTAAAAAATGCCGAGCTCCACGACGGCTTTCACGAACTGAACTATTATTTCGAATATGCCTGGTATGGCAATTTCAACATCAATGCCACCATGTTTTCGACCGTACAGAAGACGTTCAGCACCTGGAGGAGCAAGCTAGCGTAGGCCGTTTATGAAAGATTGGAAATACATACTCTATATCAGCGCGGCCTTCGGATTCTTCCTGTTGCTGAAACTCCTCAGTCCGAAGCAGCATGACTGGACGGTTACTTTTGCACAGGAGGACCAGAATCCCTATGGCGCTTACGTCTTCAATGCCGTGTTGCCCGGGCTGTTTCCACAGGGCATTCATCACACCTATAAAACCGTTTACGAACTCAAAGACTCCCTGCCAAAGGCCGCCAATGTATTGATTGTGGCCTCCAACTTCTCCGGCTCGAAGGAAGATACCGACGTTTTGTTGGATCATGTGAACAAAGGTGGTTTCGTGTTTATCTCCACGCAATATTTCTATGGCCACTTTGGCGACACCTTAAGCCTGAACACGTCCGACTTTTTATTTTCAGGCAACAACGACCTCTTCAACCAGGACAGCAGCTACCTGAAGTTTGCCGCCCCGGCAATGGATACCGCGCAACACTACGCGTTCCGGACGAACGACATCCACAACTATTTCACCCGGTTCGACACCACGCGCACCACCGTGATCGCCCGCAATGAATTGAACCAGCCGATCACCCTCCGCGTGAAATGGGGCCAGGGCAGTTTTATTTTGAACACCACTCCCATGGCGTTCACCAACATCCACCTGCTGGACCGGCAAAACCACCGTTTCCTTTCCAACACACTCTCCTATCTGCCCCCCACTCCGCTCTGGTGGACGGAATATTACCAGCTGGGCCGCCGGGAGATCTCCACGCCGCTGCGTTTCATCCTCACCACCGAACCGCTGCGATGGGCATATTACATCACCCTCGTGGCACTGCTGGTGTTCATGGTCTTTGAGATGAAGCGCAAGCAACGCATCATCCCCATCATCAAACCCCTGGCCAACACCACGCTGGACTTCGTGCACACGATCGGCAACCTGTACTACCAGCGCGCCGAACACAAGAACATTGCCGAGAAAAGAATTCACTATTTTGCGGACCAGCTTCGCACCCGCTATTGGTTGACCCACATCGTGTTCGACGAAAATTTCGTCCAGACGCTGACACAAAAATCGGGGAAGCCGGAAGAGGAGGTTCGCGCACTGGTGAACATCATCGCTTATATTCAAAAGAACAAAACTATTTTGGCCGACATATTGATCGAGTTTGACGAACGACTGGAAAAATTCAATCGCTGACGTTGCGAACGACGGCCACCACCTCAAAGAAAAAAAACACATCATGGAAGAAAATGTATTTGAAAGCCGGCTCGACCTGCGCGCCCTAAACGAAAGCATCAAAAAAATAAGAGAAGAAGTGGGCAGGGTGCTCGTGGGACAGGAGCAAATGGTGGACCTCATCATCACCGCCATTCTGGCCGACGGCCACGTGCTCATCGAAGGTGTTCCCGGCGTGGCGAAGACGTTGACGGCAAAGCTCGTGTCGAAAGTGATCTCCGTAAAGTTCAGCCGCATCCAATTCACGCCCGACCTCATGCCTTCAGATGTGCTGGGTACGTCCGTCTACAACGTGAAGAACTCCGCGTTTGAATTCAAGGCGGGGCCGATCTTCTCCAACATCGTGCTCATCGACGAGATCAACCGCGCTCCCGCCAAGACACAGGCCGCCCTTTTCGAGGTGATGGAGGAACGGCAAGTCACCGTGGACGGCACAACCTATGCGATGGCGCCGCCCTACATCGTGGTGGCCACGCAAAACCCCATCGAACACGAAGGCACCTATCGTTTGCCCGAGGCGCAATTGGATCGTTTCCTGTTCAAGATCCAAGTGACCTATCCCTCGTTCGAGCAAGAGGTTTCTATTCTCGCCGGGCATCACGAACGCAAAAACACGCAACCGCTGACAGGCGTCACGGCCGTGCTCTCGGCCGAAGAGATCCGCAGCTACCGCGAAGTGGTCCGCCAGATCCATGTGGAAGACAACGTGCTGCGCTACATCGCCCAGATCATCCACGAGACCCGCAACAGCCCCGCGTTGTTCCTGGGAGCTTCACCGCGCGCCTCGGTGGCCATCCTGAACGCCACCAAAGCCTATGCCGCCTTGCACGGCCGCGACTTTGTGACGCCCGAAGACGTGAAAGTGATCGCCCTCCCCGTGTTGCGCCACCGCGTGATCCTCACCCCCGACAAAGAAATGGAGGGCGTGACCACCGATGACGTGGTGAAACAGATCGTGGACAAAATTGAAGTGCCCCGCTAGGTGAAACTGCTCCGCGCTCTATACCTCAACAACCGCCTCTTCATCGCCCTCGGCGTGGTGGTGGTCGCATTCATCGTCACCTTCATTGCCGATGCCTGGACCATCGTGCCCAAGGGCCTGTTCTACCTGGTGCTGGCCATGATGGTCACGGACATCCTCCTGCTTTTCCGCACGCGGCGCGGCCTGCACGGCTATCGCTTCACACCGGAAAAACTCTCCAACGGCGACGACAACGAGATCCGCATCCACCTCGAAAACTCCTACCTGTTCAAGGTGGTGTTGCAAGTGGTCGATGAGATACCTCACCAGTTCCAGCGGCGCGACCTCACGTTCCCGGTGGAAATTCCTGCGGGAGAAAAGAAGGTCATCAAATATTTTCTGCGTCCTACGAAACGGGGCGAGTATTCGTTTGGTGCTGTGAATGTCTTTGTGCGTTCGCCCATCGGATTTTTCTTGCGACGGTTTCGCTTCTCGGGCGATGCGCTGGTGCCGGTTTATCCATCCTATATCCAGATGCGCAAGTACGAGTTGCTGGCCATCTCCAACCGTCTCACCGAATACGGTATCAAAAAAATCCGTCGCATCGGCCAGAACATGGAGTTCGAGTCCATCAAGGAATATGTGAACGGCGACGACTTCCGCACCATCAACTGGAAGGCCACGGCACGGAAAAATCATTTCATGGTGAACCACTACCAGGACGAGCGCTCGCAGCAGGTCTACAGTCTCATCGATAAGGGGCGCGTCATGCAAATGCCCTTCAATGGGCTGAGTTTGCTCGACTATGCCATCAATGCCAGCCTGGTCATCTCCAATGTGGCCCTGAAAAAATCGGACAAAGCCGGGCTCATCACTTTTCAAGATCGGATCGGCACGATGCTGCCGGCGAGTCGCCAGAACAACCAGATGTTCCAGATCCTGGAGGTGCTCTACAACCAGAAAACGGCCTATCGCGAAACGGACTATTCCGCCCTGTTTGCGCACGTGCGGCGCAAAGTGACCCAACGCAGCTTGCTGTTGCTTTTCACCAACTTCGAATCCATCTACAGCCTCCACCGCCAACTGCCGTATTTGAAACGATTGGCGCAGCAGCATTTATTGGTGGTGATCTTTTTTGAGAACACGGAAATGAAAAGCTTCCTCGAAACGCCGGCCAACAGCCTGAAGGAGGTCTACTACAAAGCCATCGCCGAGAAATTCAGCTACGACAAAAAACTCATCGCCAAAGAGCTGAACCAACACGGCATCCAGGCCCTGCTCACCGCACCGGAGCACCTGACCGTGAACACCATCAATAAATACCTGGAACTGAAAGCCCGGGGCATGATTTAAGGAAACATTAATTCTCGGGTTTTCGAGCGTTTCTTTGTCGATCCCTTCTTACCTTTAATATCGTCCGGTGTATTCAGTATTGGCTTAAAAATTTTGGCAGGCATGCAGGCTCGGCTGGCGACAACTTTTCTGGGGGTTCTCCTGTTCCTTTGCGCGCAAGGCCAGACGGGTAAAGTGCCGCCACAGCACCTGGACCCCGCCAGCTATGTCGCTGGTTCGGTGTGGGTAAAACTTAAGCCTCAATACAAAGGCATTTTTGAATCCAAATCCGCCACGGCACGAATGCCCGCGGCGGTCCGGTCGGCGCAAGCCCAACCTTTCGTGTCGCAGGCCGTGCAGCAAAGATCGCAGGGGCGTCTCGGACCCCGAAAACTGAACGTCGACATTTCCCTGTATTATCAACTCGCCTTCGACAAAAGCCGGTCGATGGATGACTACATCGAGGAGCTTTATGCCACGGGTTATTTTGAGACTGTGGAGCCCGAATACACGGTGTCGTCACTGATGACCCCGAACGATGCCTCCATTGGTCAGCAATATTATCTGCAAGTTATTCGTGCCTACGAAGCCTGGGATGTTACGCAGGGTGACGAATCGATCGTGATCGGCATTGTCGACAGCGGCGGCGACCTGGATCACCCCGACCTGCAAAGCCAACTTTATATTGACCCAGCCGAGCCTCTCGATGGCCTGGACAATAACGGCGACGGCTACATCGACAACAACCGCGGCTGGGATTTCTCCGGCGCCAAAGCTTCGCTCGTGGGCACACCGGGTTTTATTGGCGACAACGATCCTTCCGTACCGAAGGGAAATCTATTTGGCCACGGCACCATGGTGGCGGGCTGCGCGGGCGCGGCAACGAACAACAGCATCGGCATTGCCGGTGTGGGCTTCAAAAGTAAACTGCTGTTCACCAAGCATTACTCCGACGATCAGCCCGACAACGCCTCCTCCTATTCTTCCAACACGTATTTCGGCATGTTGTATGTCGCCACACACGGCGCAAAGATCATCAACTGCTCGTGGGGTGGAAGCAACGCCAGCAGCATCGCCCAAGACCTCATCAACCACGTGACCCTTGACCTGGGGTGCTTAGTGGTCGCCGCCGCCGGCAACAGCAACGTAGAGACCCCGTTGTACCCGGCCGCCTACGACAACGTGTTGTCCGTGGCAGCCTCCGATGAGAACGATGTCCGCTCTACGTTCTCAAACTTCGGTGGCACGGTAGACATCACGGCACCTGGCTCCAACATCTACACCACCATCTTCGACAACAGTTATGGCATTGACGGTGGCACCTCTTTTTCGGCACCCATCGTCTCCGGCGCAGCGGCGCTGTTGTGGGCCGTAAATCCCTCTCTGACACCTTTGCAAGTAGCGGAGCAGTTGAGAATCTCTTCTGATGCCACCCTCTATGATAAAAACCCCGGCTACCTCAACAAGTTGGGCAAGGGTCGCCTGGACATTGCCAACGCGCTCACCTTTCAGAGTCCTTCCATTCGCGCCAGCAAACAACTGCTGGTGAAAGACGACGGCACACCCCCGGACCGGGGCGACGACGCCAATTTGTATTTTGATTTTACCAACTATCTGAAAGCTTCGTCCAGTGGCCTGACCGTTACGCTTTCATCATCGTCGACGTTCATCACCATCACACAAGACGTCCTTAACCTGGGAAGCATTCCGGAGAATGGCAAAGTGCACAACACCAACACACCCTTCAAGCTCTCGCTCTCGCCAACCGCCCCCATCGATCAACCGATCGAAATCCTGCTCACGTTCAAAGACGGTGCCTATGAGGATTTTCAATTGTTAAACTTTGTCGTGCCGTCTTTTATCGATATCAATGAAAACAACATTACCACCACGCTGAGCTCTGCGGGCCGCATTGGGTTTTCCAATCCCGAATCTCAAACCAATGGCTCGGGATTTATTTATAACGACCGGTCGCTGTTGTATGAAATGGGGGTGATCATGGGAACATCGTCGTCGGTGCTGTTCAACAATGTGCGGGCGCTGAGCGGTCAGTATGACCAGGACTTTACACCGGCAACCAAGATCATGAAGTCGACACCCGGCACGCGGTCATATTCTGAAGTGAGTGGCGCCTTTCAAAACGCTCCGGATGCGGCGTCAGCATCCTTGCTCATTTCGTATCGCAGCCTGGTTTGGAAAAATGTGCCGTATCAAAATTTTGTCATCCTGGAATACACGATCAAAAACACGGCAGCCACGGCGTTCAATGGTTTTTACATGGGTCTTTATGCCGACTGGGATGTAGAGAACAGCGGCGCGGGCGACCGCGCCTCGTGGGATGCCGGCACGCGCCTGGGCTACATCTATCCCGCCCTGCCCTCCACCTCGCCCACAGTAGGCATCCAGATGCTGAGCACCAAGCCCCAGTATTATGCCATCGACAACGACCAGAGCATTGTCGGAAATCCTTTCGGTGTCTATGACGGCTACACCGACGCCGAAAAATTTCTCTCCATTTCCAGTGGCCTCACCAAGACCCAGGCGGGCGATCCCACCACGGGCAATGATGTGAGCCACGCCGTGGCCTCGGGGCCCTACACCATCAATGCCGGCCAGGCGATCACGATCGCTTTCGCCCTGCACGCCGCGGGCAACACGGCCGATGCGATCACCAGCGCCAAGTATGCCGACTCGGTTTACAACTATACATTGAAAGCGCCTGTGCCCACCGTTGCCGATGTGGAAGTCTGCTATGGGTCCAGTGCCCTGTTGCACGCCACGGGAGCAACCAAGTTCAACTGGTACAAAGATTTTACCGGAGGCGAGCCCGTGCACACCGGATCTGACCTCTCCACCCCGGGCCTATTTAACGACACGGTGCTGTACGTTTCAAACGCCAACAAGTCCTATGAAAGCCTGCGCACGCCGGCGCATGTGTTTGTGAAGTCCAATCCCACCATCACCGCTTCGCGCAGCCCCATTTTATGCGAAGGCGAATCGGTTACGCTCTCCGTAAATGCTGCCGATGAATATACCTGGAACACAGGCGAGAAAACGCAAAGCATCGAGGTGAGCACGGCGGGCACCTACAACGTGGTGGTGCGTGACAATGCGCTGAATTGTACTTCCCCCGACGCCATCACCGTGACCGTGAAACCTGTGCCCTCCGCCGCATTCACCATGTCGGACGATCTTACGCCCGGCACGCCCGTTCAATTCACTCCCGACCACACACCCGATGCCGAATGGTTTTGGGAGTTTGGCGATGGCGCGGAAAGCAATGACGAAAGCCCTATGCACGTGTATGACGCTTTGGGCACTTACACCGTTTCTCTTATCGTGACGGCGTCTAACTATTGCCAGAGCACTTCGACGCAACCCATCGACATCATTACAAACGCTGAACATGGCATTGGAAATCAGCTCACGGCCCATCCCAACCCGGTGAACACGGCCGTGGTGCAAATAAATTATCCGGGAAGGGAAAACGCCACGCTCACGCTCTTCAACGCGCAGGGACAACACGTGCTGGACGATTATACGACGGGCAAACTGAATGACTATCCCCTCAACCTAAGCCGGCTGGCCAACGGTGTCTATACCCTGACCGTGACCACGGCCACGGGCGCATCCCGAACGATGAAGATCGTGATCCTGCGCTAGGGCTACTTTACTTTTGCAAACGATTTGGCGAGTTTGCCGATCTCCTCCACCGGCAACTCGCTTCCCGACCGCACCACCACGCGATAGCGGAATGTCGTGGATTCATCTTTTTTTAGTGCCAGGTATAGTTTCTCCGTACCCTTGCTAAACACTTCTTGACCCAACGGGTTGGCGGCAAACAAACCATAGCCGCGAGCGTGCCAGTAGGTAGGATATCCGGCATTTTTTGGATGATCGATGATGGTGATGGAAACCGGCTGACGGTTGATCTTTCCGTGCAAACTCACCCAGGTGCCACGGGTGCCCCACACGTCGTTGCCTTTCTTCCCTTCGCTGCTCAGGTATTCACCGGTAACGCCTTCGTTGCTGATGGCCGGCACCGAAGTATAGTTGCCTTGATTGTCCACAAAGATCTGCGCCTCGTCGGAAGGATGTTCCAGCTGCCTGGCCACGCGTATCCCCAGAAATCCATCCTTCACATCATTGAACTGAACAGTGGGCGCCACTGCCGTGAGCTGGGTGACGCGATCGATGATAAAATTGTTGTCTTCGACCTGGAATGTATACAGCGTCTTTTCCTTCAACAGGATCTTGCCATAGTGATCCACCCAATTCGCCGTGACCTCTAGTTTCGCCTTGTCCTTGCCGGGCGAACTTTGCATCACCGACTGATGCACGATGCTCCCATAGTGCGGACGGTCCTTGAAAGGGATGGCGGTAGAATTGTTCCAAAAGTCGAGGCCGTTCACATATTCATAGTTCAACCACATCCCTAAGTGGTGCGGGTGATCTACCCGCTCACCCGGGCGTGGCGCCATGGGCCATCCGCGCGTCACGGTAATGCCTCCCAGGGAGTTGATGGGATAAAGAATGGGCTTCATCGCCGAGTCGGCGTAATAATAGGAGGTGAGCAGCTTGCCGTTGTAGAGTACGTCGATTTGCTTTTTATCCATTTGATCGACGAGGTGAAAACCGTCGTCCGTTTTCTTTTGCGCGATCAGGGGAAGCTGCATCAACAGGAAGAAGAAGAGGAATATTTTTTTCATAGGGAGGTTCAAAATTTCCCGCATTCCTGTCGTTGATTTTTTTCGACAGGAATGCAGGTATTAACAAGATCGATCTATCAATATTTAAACGGCTTGCCGTTGGCTATCACTTCCTGCGTCTTCTCGTCGAAGGTGGCGCGGGAGCCGGTGTGGGCGGCGGCGGTAGACATGATGCTGGCAATGGCGTGTGAATAGCCGGCCTCGACGGGCGCGTTGGGCTCCTGGCGGCTGCGCACGCATTCCATCCAGTTGCGCATGTGGGCCGAGGTAAGTGAGTCGCCACCCGTGTTGGCGGAGGCTACGACTTTTTCGGCGGATGCGGTGAGGTCGAGGTCAGGCAAAAGGTTCGCATGCATGCCCATGGCACTGGCCATTTTTTCGGAAAGGCCTCCTTTGTTGGATACTTTGTTGGTGTTCAGATTCAATTCACCGCCGTTGGCGTAATAGATCTCTGCTGGATTTTCATCGCCGTTGTGCATACGCGACGTGAAGATCACCTGGAAGCCCGAGGTCGGGTCGGTTTCCGGTCCATAGTCGAAGACCACGGTGGTGGTGTCCCAATTCTTGCGGCCGTCTTTCCATTGGTAGATGCCGCCATTGGATACGGCGCTGCGCGGATGTTTCAAGCCACTGAACCAATGCACCGTGTCGATCTGGTGACTCATCCACTGACCGGGCATACCCGACGAATAGGGCCAGAACAAACGGAACTCCAGGTACTTCCGGGGATCGAATGCTTCCACGGGGCGGTTCATCAAAAAGCGTTTCCAGTCGGTGTCTGCCTCGCGGAGTTTTGCCACCATCTCGGGTCTGCGCCAACGGCCGGGCTGGTTAACATTCCAAGTCAGTTCCACCATGGTGATGTTGCCAAACTTGCCGCTTTTAATAAAGTCGTTGGCCGCATGATAGTTTTTACCGCTGCGGCGTTGCGATCCGATCTGCACGATCTTTTTGGATTCACGAACAGCCTTCAGCGCCGCGCGATTGTCCTCCATGGTTTCGGCAAAGGGTTTCTCCGTATACGTGTCGCAACCCGCTTTCACCGCTTCGATGGTGTGGAGCGCGTGCTGAAAATCCGCCGTGCTAATGATCACGGCGTCGATGTCTTTGGTCTTATACAATTCATCGTTGTTCACACAGGCCTTGATGTCGTGGCCAAATTTTTCTTTGAGATAAGCTTGTCCTTCCTCACGGCGATATTTCCAAATGTCAGAAACCGCCACGATGTCGAAGTTGAGTTCTTTGTAGTGGTTCATGAACGAGGGCAACAGCGCTCCCCTGAACCGGTCGGAAAAACCCACTACCCCCACCCGCACGCGGTCGTTGGCGCCGATGATGTTGGCATAACTTTTTGCACTGAACGCCAGCGCCCCCATGGAAATGGCGGTGGACCGTTTGATGAATTCTCTTCGTGTACTACGCATACTGTCTTGGTTTTGAGGTTAGGCGTTTATAAATATTTTTCGATGACTAAAGATTCAGACGATTGATTTCCTTCACGGCATGGTCGCAGGCCCGGGCGGTCAACGCCATGTAGGTAAGCGAAGGATTCACACACGCCGACGACGTCATGGCCGAGCCGTCGGTGATGAAAACATTTTTTACTTCGTGCATTTGATTGAACGCATTGAGCACCGACGTTTTGGGATCGCGCCCCATGCGCGCCGTTCCCATTTCGTGATTGGCATTGCCGGGAAACGACGTGTTCATTTGCGTCTTCACATTTTTATAGCCGATGCTCTCCAGCATTTCGCCCATGGTCGAGGCCATGTCGCGCTGCATCGCTTTTTCGTTCTCTTTGAATTCGGCGTCGATGTTCAACGTGGGCCGTCCCCATTTGTCCCTCACGGAGGAGTTAAGCGTAGCGCGATTTTCCGCATAGGGCAAACATTCGCCATAGGCACCAAAACTGATGGACCAGTCCATCGGTTGCTGAACCGCTTCTTTCAATTCGACCCCTAAGTGTGTGCTGTTGGTATACGACGACCATCCGCCGCGGGAAGCATCGCCCTGGTAGCCATAGCCGCGGATAAAATCTTTGTGTTTGTCTTTCAGGTTTCTAAACCGGGGAATATAGATCCCGGTAGGTCTTCGCCCGAAATAATAAGCGTCTTCAAATCCCTCCACCGACGCGCTGGCGCCCGCTCCTTTATGATGATCCATAATGTTGCGCCCCACCTGGTCGCTGCCATTCCCTAAACCATTGGGGAAGCGATCGGATGTAGAATTCAACAGAATATGGGCCGTAGCCAGTGTGGCCGCATTCAAAAACACGATGCGGGCATAGTATTCAACTACCTCGTTGGATTCCGTGTCGATGATCTCCACCCCGGAAGCCCGTCCTTTTTCCGCATCGTATAAAACGCGGTTGACCAATGCATGCGGGCGCAGTGTCAGGTTGCCCGTGGCAAAGGCGGCGGGCAAGGTGCTGGCGTTGGTGCTGAAATAGGCGCCATAGGGGCAGCCGCGGTGGCAGAGGTTGCGGTATTGGCATTGGCCTCTTCCCTTCACGGGCTCCGTCAGGTTGGCCGCGCGCGAGATGGTGATGGCCACCTCGGGATATTTTTTGGCCATACGTTGTTTAAAATCCTTCTCCACGCAATTCATTTCCATCCCCGGCTGAAAGATGCCGTCCGGCAGGTGGGGAATGTTTTCGCGGTTGCCACTCACGCCGATAAAGCGCTCGGCATAGTCGTACCAGGGCGCCAGGTCCTTGTAGCGGATGGGCCAATCCACGCCGTGGCCGTCGCGGACGTTGGCTTCGAAGTCGAGGTCGCTCCAGCGGTAGCACAACCTGCCCCAGAGCACGGATCTTCCCCCGACAATGTCGCCGCGAACCCAGTCGAATCGCTTTACTTCGGTATAGGGATTTTCAAGATCATTAATATAGAAGGCTTTGTTGTCGCCGCGGAAGCTGTAGTGGCGGGCCTGGATGTGGCTGTTTTTCCGGTCCTCGGCGGTGAGCTTGCCCCGGTGATCCAGTTGCCACGGGTCTTTTGTGGAGGTCGGATAGGTGGGATGTTCCAGGGGTTTGCCGCGTTCCAGCAGCAGCACTTTCAATCCTTTTTCACAAAGCTCTTTGGCGGCCCATCCACCGCTAATACCCGACCCCACCACGATGGCGTCGTATGTATTGGCCGCTTTTGTTTTTCCGTTCAGATTCATCCCGTTTTTCTTATGACGTTAAAAGTTGGAAAAATCCCCAATACTTTGGAAAGGAAAGTTTCAAACGGTAGCGTGACCGCTTAAAACCCGCCAATAATTAATATCCGCATTTTTGAAATCATTCCGATCTGTGTTTTATTTTTGCGCAATTTTGTTCACCCCATTCCCATCATAAAACAATGCCAAGAGACAGAAGTATTCGCTCAGTACTCATCATCGGTAGCGGTCCCATTATTATCGGTCAAGCATGTGAATTTGATTACGCCGGCTCGCAGGCGTCACGTTCGCTGCGCGAAGAAGGTATAGAAGTGGTGCTGATCAACTCGAACCCTGCCACCATCATGACTGACAAAGTGACGGCAGATCACGTGTATCTGAAACCGCTCACGAAAAAATCCATCCGCGAAATTCTGGAAAAGCATCATATCGATGCGGTGCTCCCCACCATGGGTGGGCAAACGGCGTTGAACCTGTGCATTGATTGCGACAAAGCCGGCATTTGGCAGCACTTTGGAGTGCGCATCATCGGCGTAGACATAAAAGCCATCGAGACCACCGAGGACCGGGAGAAATTCCGTCTCAAAATGATCGAGCTGGGCGTGATGGTCTGCAAAGGCGGCACCGCCACCTCGTTCCTGGGCGGCAAGGAGATCGCGCAGGAAATCGGCTTTCCCCTCGTTATTCGCCCATCCTATACCTTAGGCGGCACCGGCGGCGCGTTCGTGAACAACCCCGAAGACTTTGACGACGCCCTCAACAACGGCCTCCACGCTTCTCCCATCCACGAAGTGCTGGTAGAACAAAGCATTATGGGCTGGAAAGAATACGAATTGGAGCTGTTGCGCGACAACATCGGCAACGTGATCATTATCTGCTCCATCGAAAACTTCGACCCCATGGGCATCCACACCGGCGACTCCATCACCGTGGCTCCGGCCATGACCCTGCCCGATACCGTCTATCAGCACATGCGCGACCTGGCCATCAAGATGATGAACGGCATCGGCATGTTTGCGGGAGGCTGTAACGTACAATTCTCGCTCAATCCCGACGACGACAACCAGATCGTCGGCATCGAGATCAACCCTCGCGTGTCGCGTTCCTCGGCTCTCGCCTCGAAGGCCACCGGATATCCCATCGCCAAGATCGCCGCCAAACTGGCCATCGGCTATAACCTGGACGAGCTCTCGAACGCCATCACGGGTACTACAACGGCCTACTTCGAGCCGGCCATCGACTACGTGATCGTGAAAGTGCCCCGTTGGAACTTTGATAAATTCCACGGCGCCAACCGCCAATTGGGTCTGCAAATGAAGTCCGTGGGCGAAGCCATGGGCATCGGCCGCAATTTCCAGGAAGCTCTCCAGAAGGCGTGTCAATCGCTGGAGATCCGCAGGAATGGGTTGGGCGCGGACGGAAAAGAACTCACCAAACAAGACGAACTGCTCTACAGCCTGGAACACCCCAGCTGGAACCGCATATTCCATATTTACGACGCCCTGAAGCTAGGCATACCGTTGAAGACGGTCCAAAAGCTGACGCGCATCGACCGTTGGTTCCTCAAGCAAATTGAAGAACTCATTGAAGTAGAAAAAGAGATCTCCAAATACGAACTTCACACGATCCCCGCGGAGTTGATGCGCAAAGCCAAAGAAAAAGGCTACGCCGACCGCCAGATCGCTCACCTGCTGGATTGCTACGAAAGCGACGTTCACAACAAGCGCATCGACATGGGCATCAAGCGCGTGTTCAAACTGGTGGATACCTGCGCTGCCGAATTTGAAGCGAAGACGCCGTATTATTATTCGACGTTCGATACCGAAAACGAGTCGATCGTTTCCGACAGGAAAAAGATCGTGGTGTTGGGTTCAGGACCGAACCGCATCGGACAAGGCATTGAGTTTGACTACTCGTGCGTGCACGGTGTGTTGGCCGCAAAAGAATGTGGCTATGAGACCATCATGATCAACTGCAACCCCGAGACGGTTTCCACAGACTTCGACATTGCCGACAAGCTGTACTTCGAACCCGTGTTCTGGGAACATCTCTATGACATCATCCAGCACGAAAAACCCGTTGGCGTGATCGTGCAATTGGGTGGACAAACCGCTTTGAAACTGGCCGAGAAACTACACAAGTACGGCATCAAGATCATCGGCACCTCCTACAATGCCCTTGACCTTGCCGAGGACCGCGGACGGTTCTCCACGCTTTTGAAAGAGCTGGCCATTCCTTATCCCGAATTCGGCGTAGCTCAAAATGCAGACGAAGCCATCGAGGTATCGAAAACCATAGGCTTCCCGTTGCTCGTGCGCCCTTCGTATGTGTTGGGGGGACAAAGCATGAAGATCGTGATCAACGAACAAGAGTTGGAAGATCACATCCTCGACATCTGGAAACATCTTCCCGAAAACAAAGTGTTGCTGGATCACTTCCTCGACGGTGCCATCGAAGCCGAGGCCGACGCCATTTGCGACGGCACCGACGTGTACATCATCGGCATCATGCAACACATCGAGCCGGCCGGTATTCACTCGGGTGATTCATACGCCGTGCTGCCGCCCTACAACCTCGGCGACTTTGTGATCAAGCAGATCGAGCATTATACGCACAAGATCGCACTGGCACTGGAGACCGTAGGTCTGATCAACATCCAGTTTGCCATCAAGAACGACAAGGTATACATCATCGAGGCCAACCCGCGTGCATCGCGCACGGTGCCGTTCATTTGCAAGGCCTATGATGAACCGTATGTGAACTACGCCACCAAGGTGATGCTGGGCGAAAAGAAAGTGAAAGACTTCACCTTCAACCCCACCAAGAAAGGCTACGCCATCAAAGAACCCGTGTTCTCCTTCCACAAATTCCCCGACGTGAACAAGGAACTGGGCCCCGAAATGAAATCCACCGGCGAGTCGATCTACTTCATCGACGACCTGATGGACGATTATTTCATGAAGATTTATTCTGAGCGCAACCTCTATTTGAGCCGCTAACTTTCAGGGCGGCGTGTTTGCGGTGACAAAATCATCGCAAACACGCTGACCGCTAAGATTTTAGTTAAGAATTGTCCGTTTAAAACTGAACCTATACCTTTGTTTTCCGGTTTACCGGTTTAAAGCATAACGCTTATGGTTTTCAAATTCCTCCTCACCGTATTTCTTGTATCGTATGTGATCTATAAGATCGGCGGATTGTTCTTCCGGGCGGGAGCGGCTTCTCAACAATTTCGCAACCAGCAACAGCAGCAACGCCGCCATTTCGACGCGAACGAAGACGTGAAAAAAGACAAGAAAACGAAGGGCAATAACAAGGCCGGCGAGTACATCGACTACGAGGAAATAAAATAATCCTCCTCCACGCAACCTTCTCCCACGCAACAAGCGAAACTCCTGTGAAAATTCATTTCTATAAATATCAAGCCACGGGCAACGACTTTGTGGTGATCGACAACCGGGAAGCCGGTCTTTCGCTCACGCGCCAACAGATCGAGGCCCTCTGCGACCGCAAATTTGGCGTGGGCGCCGATGGTTTGATGCTTATCGAAAAACATCCCACCCTGCATTTCAACCTTGAATACTATAACAGCGACGGATCCCAAAGCCTTTGTGGCAATGGCAGCCGCGCGGCCGTTCAATTTGCCGCCCGGCTCGGAATGGTCAACGGCAAAGCATCCTTCAACGCCTATGACGGTGAGCACGTGGCCGAATTACTTCCTTCCGGCATCATCCGTCTGAAAATGAGTCCCGTCGGCGAGACCCGAAAAATTGGTGATGACTATTTTTTGAATACCGGCTCGCCCCATCTCATTCGGTTTGTTGACGACGTGGATGCCTATCCCGTATTTGAAGAGGGCCGCAGAATACGGTACAGCGACGCCTTCAAACCCGGTGGCGCCAATGTCAATTTCGTGGAACGCCTGCCCAACCAGGCCCTGAAAGTACGCACCTATGAGCGGGGTGTGGAAAACGAAACCTTATCGTGTGGCACGGGTGTCACAGCTGCCGCCCTGGCAGCTTCTTTCCTGGGCTACCCGTCGCCGGTGAGCATCCAAACCCGGGGGGGCAACCTCCTGGTGGAATTCAAATCCAGCCACTCCGGCACATTTGAAGAAATTTTCCTGATCGGGCCTGCCAAAATGGTCTTCGAAGGCAGTTTGGAACTGTAATTGTTCATCCTGAATCTCAAAAAACAAATTAACTTTAAGCCCCATTTGGGCAGTTAACCTTTTTGCGGATTTCTTATCGTTTTACCTCCCCGATGAACCCGTTCAAGGCTAACCTTAAACCGACTAATGACTGAAGTATGCTAAAATTCATTGCCAAGATCTTTGGGACGAAATCAGAGAAGGACATCAAGCGCATCATGCCTCTGGTGGAGGAAACCAAAAAGGCGGGAGAAAGGCTGACAACCCTCAGCAACGACGAACTCCGGAACGAAACCCAACTCATACAAGCCGAGATCAATGCCGATTTGCAGTCGATCGACGACAAACTGGCCGGGCTGCATAAAAAAATTGCCGACACTCCCGACATGGACATCAACGACAAGGAAGGTGTCTTTGCCGAGATCGATAAACTGGAAGGCGAACGCAACAAAGAACTGGAAAAGGTGCTTCTCAAAGTGTTGCCCCGTGCCTTCGCCATTGTTCGCGAAACCGCTCGCCGCTTCAAGGAAAACACGTCGCTGGAAGTGACCGCTCTTGACTACGACCGTCAATTTGCCGCCACGCAAGCCAACATCAAGATCGAAGGCGACAAAGCGATCTGGGCCAACCAGTGGATGGCCGCCGGAAACCTCATCACCTGGGACATGGTGCACTACGAGGTGCAGATCATCGGGGGCATCGTGTTGCATGAAGGCAAGATCGCCGAGATGGCCACGGGTGAAGGTAAGACGCTGGTCGCTACATTCCCCGCATTTCTCAATGCCCTTTCACGCCGCGGCGTTCACCTCGTAACGGTGAACAATTACCTGGCCGTGCGCGACAGCGAGTGGATGGCGCCGATCTTCCAATTCCATGGTATCACCATCGACTGTATCGATAAACACGAGCCCAACTCGGAAGCCCGCCGCAAGGCCTACCAGGCCGACATCATCTACGGAACCAACAACGAATTTGGCTTCGACTACCTGCGCGACAACATGGCCCGCGAGCCACAAGACCTCGTGCAACGCTCACACCATTTCGCGATGGTGGATGAAGTAGACTCTGTGTTGATTGACGAAGCGCGTACGCCGTTGATCATCTCCGGTCCCATTCCGCGTGGCGACGAGCACGAGTTCGCCGATCTGAAGCCCCGCATCTACAAGCTGGTGGAAGCACAGAAGAAGCTGGTGAACGAATATTTGAACTCGGCCCGCAAGCTCATCACCGAAGGCAACGAAAAAGAAGGCGGCCTCCCGCTCTTCCGCGCCTTCCGCGCCATGCCCAAGCACAAGCCCCTCATCAAATACCTGAGCGAAACGGGTACGAAGACACTCCTGCAAAAAACAGAGAACTATTACCTTCAGGATAATAAGCGCAACATGCCGGAGGCCGACAAGCCTCTGTATTTTATTATCGATGAAAAAGACAACAGCGTAGACCTCACCGAAAAAGGCATCGACCTGATCACCGGCGAAGGCGAAGATCCAAAATTCTTTATCCTCCCCGAGATCGGAACCGAATTGAGCCACATCGAAAAAGATGCATCGCTCGACGAGGCCGCCCGTTTCCAGAAGAAGGAAGAGGTGATCCGCGACTACCAGATAAAATCACAGCGCATCCACAGCGTGAACCAGTTGTTGAAGGCCTACACGCTTTTCGAAAAAGATACGGAATACATCATCGTAGACGGCAAAGTGAAGATCGTCGACGAGCAGACGGGCCGCGTCATGGAAGGCCGTCGCTACTCCGACGGCTTGCACCAGGCCATTGAAGCGAAAGAAAATGTGAAGGTGGAGGATGCTACGCAAACCTACGCCACCATCACCCTGCAAAACTATTTCCGCATGTATCACAAGCTGGCCGGTATGACCGGAACAGCTGAAACGGAAGCCGGTGAACTCTGGGACATTTACAAGCTGGACGTGGTAACCATCCCTACCAACCGGCAGGCTGTGCGCAAAGACTACGACGACCTGGTCTACAAGACCACGCGCGAGAAATTCAACGCCGTGATCGAAGAGATCGTGAAGCTTACCCAGGAAGGCAGACCTGTGTTGGTGGGTACCACTTCGGTGGAAATCTCGGAATTGGTGAGCCGCCTGTTGCAATTGCGAAAGATCAAACACCAGGTGTTGAACGCCAAACAACACCAGCGCGAAGCAGAAATTGTTGCCGAAGCCGGTAAGCCGGGCACCGTGACCATCGCCACCAACATGGCCGGCCGGGGAACGGACATCAAGCTGACCCCCGAATCGCGTGCCGCCGGTGGTTTGGCCATCATTGGTACAGAGCGCCACGAATCACGCCGTGTAGACCGCCAGTTGCGCGGTCGTTCCGGACGCCAGGGCGACCCGGGAACATCGCAGTTCTATGTTTCGCTGGAAGACAACCTCATGCGCATGTTCATGCCCGAGCGCATCGCCAAGTACATGGACCGTCTCGGTCTGAAAGAAGGCGAAGTGATCCAACACTCCATGGTGACCAGCTCCATCGAGCGGGCACAGAAAAAAGTGGAGGAAAACAACTTTGGTATCCGCAAGCGCTTGCTGGAGTACGACAACGTGATGAACTCACAGCGCGAAGTGATCTATAAACGCCGCCGCAACGCCTTGTTTGGCGAACGCCTGGAGTTGGACATCCTCACCATGCTGTACGACACTTGCGAAGACATGGTGATCAACGCCAAGAACGCCACCGACTACGAAAGCCTACGCCTGAATGCGCTCAGCACATTGGGCCTGGACTATGAAATATCACGGGAGACATTCGACAAAATGGATCAGCAGAAACTGACCGACGATCTCTACCACAAAGCCCTGGAACACTATCATCGCAAGAATAAGATGGTAGCCGAAAAAGCATTGCCCATTTTCCGCGACCTGTTCAAGGCCCGCGGCGCAACGGTCGACAACATCATGGTGCCCTTCTCCGATGGCCAAAAGCAGATCGGTGTGGTGGCCAACCTGGCAAAGACCCTGCAAACAGAAAATGCCGAGCTGATCAAATCCATGGAAAAGATGATCGCCCTGGCCATCATCGACCAGCTTTGGAAAGAACACTTGCGCGAGATGGACGACTTGAAGCAATCCGTTCAGAATGCCGTCTACGAACAAAAGGATCCTTTGCTGATCTATAAATTCGAAGGCTTCGAATTGTTCAAGCGCTTCATCGCTAAAGTGAATGAAGACACGATCTCCTTCCTGTTGAAAGCCGACATTCCCGTGCAGCAATCCAACGACGTGCAGGAAGCCAGAGCACCCCGCACCAAGGTGAAGCTGAACGAACAGAAAGAAGAGTCACGCTCATTGCTGAGCGGTGGTGGTGGCGGCGGCGAAGGATCGCAGCAGCAACAACAACCCAACCGCCCCCCGCAGGAGAAAGTGATGCCCGTTAAATCGGAGAAACTTGCCGGTCGAAACGACAAAGTGAGCGTTCAGTACCCCGACGGAAAAGTGTTGCGCGACGTTAAATACAAAAAGGTTGAGGACGATATTCTCCACAATCGCTGTATCATAATCGACTAAAGCTTATGGCATCATTGCGTTATTCGGTCTACATCCTGGGTTTGGGGCTTTTCGTCTTCGGATGCGCCACCCAGAGGAAAACTTCCACGGCTTCGACCGGGGGTGGAAAATACACGGAGGATCTGTCGATCTACCGGCCAAAGCCGGACCAGGTCCCCACCACGACCACCACCGGCACAACGACCACTCAAACCCCGGATACCCGCAAGCCTACGGCCTATGTGGAGCCCAAATATGCCGTCAACAAAAAAGTTGACGTAGTGCTCGACAGCATCGACCGCTATAACCTGCAAGGCAACGCCGTTGACGGCTTCACCATCCAGATCTATTCCGGATTGAAACGGGAGGAGGCCCTCAATGCCAAGAAAACCCTGACCTCCGCGTTGCCCGATCTGGACGCCGATGTGCAGTATGCTCAACCCAACTTCCGGGTGAAGGTGGGCAAGTATATCAGCCGCCTGGATGCCCAGAAAGATTTCACGGAAGTAAAAAAACGGTTTCCCACCGCCATCATCATCCCCGATAAGGTGGCCATCAACTAAAATGGCTTTCTCTCACGACCGGGCGATCTCCAATTTTTAAATTATTCTTGGCCACTGCAATCTGGTTGCAGTGGCCTGATGTAAATCGCATGTGGGCCTCCCATCCCCATGCATCATGATGATTTACGTCTTGCTCGTACTCATAGCCACCTCGTTGCTGGTCCATGTTCACCAGCTGATCCACCGGTTGAACTGCGACGCGGAAATACAAAAGCTTCAGGCTCGTGCGGAATCCGTAAAGTCAAATGACTATCAAAAAGAATTTGTGCACGAGCTCATCGACCAATATGAACATGAGCTTCAAAAAATGGGTGCCGAACTTCACGACGAGCTCATCCAAAAGCTGACGGTCTACCGGCTCTACGTCGACAAACTGGAATTGGCCGATAGCCTGATGACCGTACACATGATCACGTCACAAATGAAAAAAGATTTCCAGCAGATCGTGGCTTCTATCCGCAAGATCTCGCGCCACCTTTTGCCCGACGATGAGATCAATTCCTTTGGAGGCCTGATGCGCGAACTGTGCCGGAGAATCGAAGTGCCTGGCGTGGCCTTTATTGAGTTCAGCAGCGAGGGAAAAGAATGCGAGCTGATCCCCGCACACCGGCAACACCTGCTGCGCGTCACGGAGGAGTTGGTGAACAACATCCTGAAACACACCATCGCGTGGCACATCCTGGTGCATCTTAAATTCACAATCGATGAATTATACATCATCATTGAAGACGACGGCCAGGCCTTTCACGAACTCCGCGACACCCTGAACAAAACCCGTTCGCTCTTCTTTCCCCTGCGCATGCGCCTGAGTATGCTCGATGCCTCGATAAATTTTCGTCAGGGTGCCAAGGGCACGATCGTCACGCTGATCTATCCTTTTCAGATCAAGCCGTTGTTGTAGGCAAAGGCAATCAGTTCGGCCGTGTTTTGTGTTCCCGTTTTTTTTAGTAACCGGCTGCGGTTTGTTTCACAGGTGCTCATGGCGATGTTGAGCCTTTCGGCAATGCGCTTGGTGGGAAGACCGTCAACGATGGCGCGCAGCAAACGAAATTCCTTGTCGGTGAGCTGAATGGGTGGCGGCGAATTGAACTCTGAAATTTTCCTGGAGCAACTTGAGAATAGCCGGTGGAAAATATTGGTTCGAATGGATGACGGCGTCGATGGCTTTGCGCACTTCGTCGAAGCCGTTCAGCTTCTGCACAAATCCGTGGATGCCGGCGCGCAGCAAATTGAATTGAAGCGCTGTGCCGCTCAGGCCCGACACGACAATGATCTTGGTGTCGGTGTATTCGCTCACCACTTGCTTCACCACGTTCATGCTGGGTATGCCCGGCATTTTTGCATCCAGCAAAATGATGTCGATGGATTGAATGGCCAAGATAGCCAGTACTTCATCGCCGCTGCCAGCCTCTACAACAGAGGCAACCATGGGTTCCTGTTCAAGCAAGGCCTTGAAGCCTTCCCGCACCATGCGGTCGTCTTCGGCGAGAAGGAACGTGAGCTTCTTTTTTGACGTAGAAAATGACATCTCGTAATTTGTGGAGAAAACTTCTAGGGCACACGCCCTGTTTTCTGCACATTTTCAAGCCATTAATACAAAAAAAGCCCCGGCGCTTTATGCCCGGGGCTTTTTTTAGACCGGAAGGGATCATTTAATCCTTATCCGGGCGAAGGGAATTGATCCAGGCTGCAATTTTAAGGGCTTCGGCTTTTGGCACTTGCGGCATAGGCGCCATGGGTGTTTCATGCTCGGGCCAGTTCTTGGGTTCGGGGTTATAGATCAATTGCACAATGCGCTCGTTGCTGTACTTGCGCTTGGCCACATCGGCAAAGGCAGGGCCCACCTGGCGTTTGCTAGCTTGATGGCAGGCTGTACAAGTATTTTTAACGAGCAGCGGTTCAATCTCTGCATACGTCGGAGCTTTCACCGATGCTGCGGCGGGCTTGGTAGCGGCAGCTGTTTTTGCCACCACAGGTTTCGCCAATGGAATAGAACGTTTCGTGCTCCATTCGCTTGCCGGCAGGGCTGCGCCTTCGGGTATATTGTTAAGGGTATAATAGGCGGTGGGGTGCAATACGGCCAGTCCGTTTTGCGTGCGGATCCCGCCCACTATGATTTCGTGCAAATAGTATTGCCGCAGGTTGTCGATCACTAGCCGGACTTTCTTGCCGTCGTCGGAAACTTTGACGCCTTTGATGTTGAGTTTCTCTTCGTTAACGGTAGGGCTACCATACACAGCGTGGTATTTGTAGATGAAGCTCCGGCCGTTATAAGACGACAGGTCTTCGGCCAGTTTCTTATCCACCGGTTGTGTGAACTCGATTTCAAACCCATCGGGCATGGCGTGGACAGTATACATTTCCAGCGGTGCTTTTCCGGTCCAGACCAGGCGTTGCAAACCGGATGTGGTGGTGCCGGCCGATCCCCAACCGCGGTTGGTCTCGCCCACGAACAGGGAACCATCGTGTCCCCAGTTCATCCGCAACACTCCCGATTGAAAGCTGCTTTTAAAATCAAACGCCACGCCTTGATATTCGCCTTTCACTTTTTCCATGACCACGCGCATGATCTTGCTTTGACCTTGATCGCCGACAAAGATCTGTCCGGCAAAAGGGCCGAACTTTCCATTGGTGTCGTCGGTGATGATCTCCGAATTGGAGATGCCCAGCACGCCGTGCGGCAGCATGATGGCGGGGAGTCTGGTTTCGGGGAATTCTTTTTTCACCTGGTAAAGAAACGCGGGTGTTTCGTTTACCACGTTCTCGGGTTTCACGTATTGTCCTTCGCGCTTAACCTGGCGTGGATCAAATTTTGCGTATAGCTGGGCCGTAGTCAGTTTCACGGGTGAATCGGGCAGGCTGGTCCAGCGCAGGCCGGCGGGGTGACCGGTGAAGCTTCCTTTGGTGAGGTGATAGATAGAGCCGGTGCCTTGCCAGTCGCCCTGGTTGTCGTCATAGAACAATTCGCCATTGATCATGCCAATGCCGCAGGGCGAGCGCATGCCGGTGGCCCAGGGTTCCAACGTGCCATCGGTATGGATCTTCATGGTCCAGCCGCGATAGGGTACACGGCTTTCGCCACGCCACCATTCTTCGTCGCCAAAGGCCACATTGCCGGTCACAAAGAAGTTTCCGTCGGGAGCCAGCTTGGGACCGAAGGAATATTCGTGGTAATGGCCGGAGAGCGGCCAGGCGTATACGGTTTCATAGACGTCGGCTTTGTCGTCGCCGTCTTTGTCGATCAGCTTTGTGAGCTCGCCGCGTTGGGCGGCATAGAGGGCGCCCTGGTGATAGAGCAGACCGAGCGGCTCGTGAAGACCGGAGGCAAACAAAGTATACTGCGGGGCAGAACCATCGGCATTTTCAATGATCCACACATCTCCGCGACGGGTGCTCAACGCGATGCGTCCATCGGGCAGCGTAGCCACGCCGCCCACTTCCAGCAGCACGCCTTCGGGTGTGGGCACGGTGATGACCCTGTAGTATTCCTCTTCCTGAGGGGTTTGTGCCATCGCGCTCGCGGCTCCGAAAGCCAGAAGCGCACAAGCGAAAAATTTCTTTGCAATAGAGTTCATTTTCTTAGCGTTCATGGTTACCAGATCACGGAATATTTTACAGCACTGTCTACGGCCACGATCAATTCTTTCTTGCCGTTCACATCGCGCACAACGGGCTGGCCGGTGGTCACTTTGATGTAATACTGCTTGTCGTCAATGGCATAGGAACCGTCGGGCATTTGTGCGATGGTGCGGCCTTCGCCCAGCTTGTAGTACAAGCCGGTTTTGGTGCCGCGGTTCTTAATATTCACTTCGTGCGTGATGACCCTGTTCTGGTCGTCGGGGTAGATCTTGTCTTCTACGTCGAGGCCTTCGTAGGTATACTTAAATATCGGGCGGTGTGTGGACGGCTCAAGCTCAAATCCTTTGCCGCGGTGTTCGTTTGCTTTCACGAGGTCTTCCTTCAGGATCACGGGGAACGGTTCGGTTTGAGACGCAAGGAAAGCCAACGGCTGGTTGTTGAACAAATATTGCGTTGCTCCTCGCGGACGGAAGGAGCCATCGCCACGATCGTGCCACATGGGAGTGGCATCCACAAACGAGCCATGCCAAACGCACACCAAGTTGCCCGATTTCATATCGTAGACATAGTGCGTACCACTGGGATCGGCCACGCCGATCGTATGCGTAAGACGCTGTGCACGGTCGCCTTTAAAATCCAGAAAAGCGCGCAACAACCTGGGTTCGCTAGTGGCGTCGAGATAGATGGGCGACACCGGTTCGTCGTCGGGAGGAAGCGAATTGAAAGCGTGCAGTGCCTGCGGATAGGTGGTAGCGCTCTTCACGGTGAGACCGAGGCGCGGTGGCATCCACGATGCGTCTTTGTAATTATAAATCTCGACAGGTACTTTGCCCGCTTTCAGCGTGATGGTTACCCATTGATCGGCGTAGGCATCGGGGCGTTGCAGATCGGTGAGTTGTTGATTGTTGATGATCAGGCGACCCCCTCCCGTATGAGCCAATTGAAACTGGTACGTGCCATCCTGTGGTACATTCAGATCGGCTTTGTAGGAAACACCATAAGCATTCTCATTCGTCAGGACTTCGCAGGTAAGCTGAGGAATTGATCCTGTGACAGCGGGCTTCAGTGAAGCGAAGTCCGAGATCGTTTTGAAGTTTCCGTAGTAGGTATTGTAGGTGATGTTGGAGAGCGAGAAGTTCACCTCTTTCATGAGGCGATAGGACATGTTGCGGATGGCAACCGGGCCATGGTCGCCCTGGATGAGCAGCGGGCCCATGGGCTTTTCGTTGTTTTCGATGGGTCCGCCTGTGGGCAAGGGCACCTCCACGTTATCGTGGATGAGCACGCCATTCAGCTCAACGGATACGAAGCGGGCATTGGCAATTTTTTGTCCGGCAGCGTTGAAGCGCGGGGCCCGGAACGACACTTTGAATTTCTGCCACAGACCGGGAGCCTTTGCGGGATTGGAGAGCGGGGCTTTGCCCATATAGATCTTGCCCTGTTCGGTTTCCCAGTTGCGATAGATGCCCCCGATGTCGGAGAACTTCGGATCTTTCACACCCCAGCTGTCGAACAGCTGCATTTCGTAGCGGCCTTGGAAGTAGACGCCGGAGTTGGAACCCCGGGGCAACATCACTTCGAACTCGAGTTCGATGTCACCGTGCTCGAAGGCGGAGACCAGGTTGTCTTTTTTTGTTTCGTCGTTCAGGTTGAGCAATATGCCTTTGCCGGGTTGGAACGAAACGACCTGCGGCTTTGCCGGTGCGGCCTCGTCTTTGGAGCGCTTGCTCTTCTTTTTGGTTTCGGGAGCAGCCGGTTTATCGTGCGCCTCGTGAATGTCTGCCGCGGGATTTATGGTCACATCGCCCACGACTTGCCAGTTGCCGGCCTGGGGTCTGAAATCGGACAAATCTTCGAAGGAAACTTTCCTGAACGTCGATTCCTGCGCGCGCACCGCCAGGCATCCGGCCATGGCGATCACCAGGAAAAAACATCTTTTGACATTGTACATGATGAAAAAGGATTAGAAATGAAGTTCGCTAATATCGACCATGGATCTTTAATCGCAAAGATTGTTCACAAAATATACAAGGATGTTTGTCTTCGGAATAATGCCCCCGGATTTCAAATAAGATCACTAATGGATACCTTTGTTTTCTTAACAACGATTCATGAGCCTGCTTCAGCAAATACAGACCCTTTCGCAAAACTATAGTGAAAGCGTGATCGCCTACCGTCGTCATTTACACGCCCATCCTGAGTTATCTTACCAGGAATTTAATACCGCAAAATATGTCGCTGAGCAATTGCGCCTCGCGGGCATCGAACCACAAACCATTGCGACAACGGGCGTGCTCGCCGAAATAAAAGGACGGAACCCCGAAAGGAAAACCATTGCGCTCCGTGCCGATATGGATGCACTGCCGATCGAGGAGGCCAACCAGGTTCCCTATAAGTCTACCAACCCCGGGGTGATGCATGCCTGCGGCCACGATGTGCACACGTCGTCGTTGTTGGGCACGGCCAAAATTCTTCAGCAGGTGAAGGACCAGTTTGAGGGGACCGTGCGTTTGTTGTTTCAGCCGGGGGAAGAAAAAAATCCCGGGGGTGCGTCCTACATGATCCGCGATGGCGCGCTGAAGAATCCTCAACCGATTTCTATTCTCGGGCAACACGTGTTCCCTTTGCTGCCGGCGGGCAAGATCGGGTTTCGCGAAGGCATGTACATGGCCAGCGCCGACGAAATCTATCTGAAAGTGATTGGCAAGGGAGGTCACGGTGCCGCACCGGACCTGGCCATCGATCCGATCGTTATCGCTTCCCACATCATCATTGCCCTGCAGCAAATCATCAGCCGCAACGCCAATCCACGTCAACCCACCGTGCTCACCTTTGGAAATATCATTGGTCATGGTGCCACGAACATCATCCCCAACGAAGTGAATATTGCGGGCACGTTCCGGGCCATGAACGAAGAGTGGCGCGAGTCGGCTTTGGTGAAGATCAAAAAGATGGCCGAGAGCATCGCCGAAGGCATGGGTGGCCGGTGTGAGGTGGATATTTCACGGGGCTATCCGTACCTGGAAAACAATCCGGAGCTTACCCGAAGAATACGCGCCGCTGCCGAAGAATATGTAGGCAAGGAAAATGTATTCAACATCGACATCACCCTGGGCGCCGAAGACTTTGCTTACTACTCGCAAGTTATTCCCGCTGCATTCTACAGACTGGGCACGCGCAACGATGCAAAAGGCATCTCGTCCTATGTGCATACACCAACGTTCGACATCGATGAAGATGCGTTGAAGATCGGCCCGGGGCTGATGGCCTGGATGGCCGTGAAGGAACTGGAGCTTCCATAAATCATCAACGCTGCTCAAAAAAAGAGAGGCTGCCTTTAAAAGACAGCCTCTCTTTTTTATTTGATCCTGACGATTTATTCCACCGTCACAGACTTCGCTAAATTTCTAGGTTGGTCCACATTGCAACCGCGCATCACCGCGATGTGATACGACAACAGCTGCAACGGTATCACCGATACCAGCGGCATCAACGCATCGTGCACGGCAGGTACCTCCACAACAAACTCAGACATGGCAGGAATTAGTTTGTCCCCTTCCGTGACCACAGAGATGACGCGGCCTTTCCGTGCCTTCACTTCCTGAATGTTGGATACTACTTTCTCGTACGAGCTATCGCGCGTGGCGATGAACACGACCGGCATCTCCTCATCGATAAGGGCGATGGGGCCGTGTTTCATTTCGGCGGCGGGATAGCCTTCGGCGTGGATGTAGGAGATCTCCTTCAGCTTCAGTGCACCTTCGAGGGCCACGGGGAAATTGTAGCCCCGGCCGAGGTAGATAAAGTTGCGGGAATCTTTGAAGAGCGCGGAGATCTTTTTGATCTCGTCGTTTAGCAACAATGCTTTTTCCACTTTGGCGGGAATGGTCTCCATTTCCACCAGCAGTTCATGAAGCTTCTGCTCGGTGATGGTGCCTTTGCGTTGGGCTACCGAGAGGGCGATCATGCTCAACACGGTGAGTTGCGCGGTGAAGGCCTTCGTGCTGGCCACCCCGATCTCGGGGCCGGCGTGTGTGTATGCGCCAGCGTGCGTTGCGCGGGCAATGGAAGAACCTACGACGTTACAAACCCCAAAGATGATGGCGCCTTTCGACTTGGCCAACTCGATCGCCGCCAATGTATCGGCAGTCTCACCGGATTGCGAGATGGCAATGACCACATCGCCTTCGCGGATCACGGGGTTGCGATAACGAAACTCGGAAGCGTATTCTACCTCCACGGGAATTCTACAGAACTCTTCGAAGAAATACTCCGCCACCAGACCGGCATGCCACGACGTGCCGCAGGCCACGATCAGGATGCGTTCTGCATTCACCAGCTTGGTGATGTATTCGCTCAAGCCTCCCAGCACCAGGCGGCCTTGGGTGGAATCGAGACGACCGCGCATACAGTCGCGGATGGAGCGGGGTTGCTCAAAAATTTCTTTCAACATGAAGTGTTCAAAGCCGCCTTTTTCGATGGCCTCCAACTCCAGGTCGATGGTTTGAATATAAGGGGTGAGGGGCAAGTTGGCTGTGTTCTTCACGCTCAGTTCGCCATTCTTGATCACGGCGATCTCCTGATCGTTCAGGTACACCACTTCGTTCGTGTATTCAATGATGGGGGTGGCATCCGAGGCCATAAAGAACTCGTCTTTGCCGATGCCCAACACCAGCGGGCTGCCTTTGCGGGCGGCGATCAACAGCGAAGGGTCTTCCAGCGACATCACTACGATGGCGTAGGCACCCACCACTTTGGTAAGGGCAAGCCGCACGGCCTCTTCGAGCGCGACGTTGTTGTGTTCTTGAATGTCTTCAATGAAATGGATGAGTACTTCGGTGTCGGTGTCGCTGAGGAACGTGTGGCCTTTGTTGATGAGGTCCTGTTTCAACGCACCATAGTTTTCGATGATGCCGTTGTGGATGATCGCCAATTTGCCGCTGGCCGAATAGTGCGGGTGCGCGTTGCGGTCGTTGGGTTCGCCGTGGGTTGCCCAGCGTGTGTGGCCCATCCCAATGTTGCTGTTGAGGGGTTTGTCCTGCAGGAATTTTTCAAGGTCCGAAACCTTGCCCTTCTTTTTGTAGACACTAAGGCTCCCGTTCAACAAGGCAATGCCGGCGCTGTCGTAGCCCCGGTACTCCAAACGCTTCAATCCTTTTATAATGATCTCGTGGGCCTGACGATGGCCAATGTAAGCAACAATTCCACACATAAGGTCTTAGTTTGCGACGGCTGTCGATTTAGTATAGAACACTTTCAACTTAATGCTATTCTTCGGGAACACCGCGCGGTTCAGCGTCTTGCTACCGGTGGGGTAGAGCGCAAAATATTTGAAGCGCGATTTCTGGCTATCTTTCTCTGCTAATCTTTGAAAGAACAAGGTCCACAATCCCTTGTAGGAAGCGTTGGTGCTGGAATAGGGCAAGAAGGCGATCTGATCTCCGGCGGCAAAAAACGCATTGTCGTTTTCCACAATGGGCGGAACACCACCGGCGGCATTATCGTAGCGGGCAAAGGCTGCCTGGATCGACAAGTATGAGAAATACTGCAAGTCGATTTGATCTTGCGCATTTTTTGAATCGAATTTATTCAAATGATTGTTGTCCAGCAGCATGCGCAACGACAGGCCTGCGGGCGGCAGGTTGACGGGCGACGACTGAACATTCTCGATCACCATTTCCGCAGAGTGAATCACGGAGTTCTTCAACGTGTCGGCAAACTCGTAGAATTTGCTGAAGTCCAGCTTGGTCACCACCCCGGTTCCGGATTGAACATAACGATTATCGTTGTCCACCAAGTAGTCGTTATAGAAGTCGTTGACCTCACCCAGGACAGTAGCGGAGCGATCCGTTTTGATCTGGTTAAACCCGTAAACGGTGGTCAACGGGAGCGACATGGTCAGGCTGTCATCCTTGGCATCATGATAGTGCAGAATAATCCGCGACTCCGCCGAAGTAGGATCAAAACCCACGATCTTATCGCCGCTGTTTGGCTTGATGGCGATGCCTTTGAATTGTTGCGAGAACTTCGAAGGATTGATGAACATCAGTTTCCCTATCTCCGCCGCCGTTTTACCTGCAGCTTTGGCTTCGATGTATTGTGTTCGGTATTCCAACGCACTGTTGAAAATCCGTTCTCCAAAACTAGACTCCAACGGAACGTTCAGCGTAATGATCGTGTCTTTTCCGTCGGTGACAAATTTTTTGAAGTCGGTGCTGTTCACGCCATAAGTCTTGGTGCCCAACAGGGCCGATGCCGGAATGTTGGAGTGATTGACATAATACCCCAGCGTATCGATCGGGTTATCGAGTTCATAGACCGAAAGAGACTGTCCTGATCCATCCGCCGTTCCATACGTATAGAAGTCGTATTTCAAACGCAACGACACGGAGTCGAACACAGCGGAGCCTCTCAGCGTGTCTGCTGTGTTGGTGAAGTATTGCGTGAATGCGGAAGCCGTGATATTGCCAAAGACCTCGTCGTTATAAGTTCCCACCAACAGCCTGTTGGTTTCACCGGAATAGGTGAAGTTGCTCGTACGGATAGAGTCCATCAGCAGCACGCTGCTGGCTATCGGTATTTCAACATAGGAAACTTTAAGATTTGAATTTGGATTTTTGTATCCGAGAAGGCTGACGTCTTCCTGGCACGCTAAAAAAAATAGGGCAACTGCCAATATGGTCAGTTGCCCTATACGGTTAACCCATAAGTTCATTATAGAGATTATAATACGATTCGGTTGAGTTTTCGTCGTTATCAAAGTTTTCAACTTTCTTTTCTTTGATCTTCTTGAACAGGCCTTCCAGCTTCTTGTTCTCCCCGGCCACGATCACCGCATCGGAAAACTCAACACCCAGCTTGATGAAGCCTTCGAAATCGGCGGTCTTCAGGTTGCCCAGCATGTTGTCTTCGATGTCCATCATCTTCACTTTGTCCATGATGTCTCCCTTAAACTTGTGAGAGAAGGAATTATTGTAGATGGTGAAAACCGTTTTTGCGTTTTTGAACAACGGGTCGTTTTTGTAAGTGGTTTTCAGGTACAGCGGAATGAAGCTGGTGATCCAGTCGTTGCAATGCACGACATCGGGAGCCCAGCCTAATTTGCGAACCGTTTCGATCACCCCTTTGCAAAAGAAGATTGCGCGCTCGTCGTTGTCCTCATAGAAGTTGTTTTCTTTATCGTGGAAAACCGACTTGCGATGAAAATAATCTTCGTTGTCGATGAAATAGACCTGAAGCTTAGCATTCGGAATAGAAGCCACTTTAATGATCAACGGCTTTTCTTCGTCTCCCACCGCAATATTGATACCCGACAGCCTCACTACTTCATGTAACCGGTTCTTACGCTCATTGATAATCCCAAAACGCGGCACCAGAATCCTGATCTCCATCCCCTTTTCCTGCATAGCCTGTGGAAGTTTGCGCACAAAGTCCGCTACTTCGGAGGTTTGCAGAAACGGGTTGATCTCGCTGGCTACATAAAGAACTCGAAGTTTTGACATATTGATTGAATTTAAAGTAGAATGAAAAATTGAGCCACAAAAGTACAAAAAATTACCCCCTTGATCAACTTATTTTCAGTTTTCCCTATATCTTTGCGCCCCTTGCCAAAATGGCCTAAAATGGAGATTTTCAAGCAGATAGCCCCATTCAAAGCATTCCTAAAAGGCGCCAAACTGGCCGGTAAAACCGTTGGTCTGGTGCCCACCATGGGCGCCCTACACAAGGGCCACATTTCGCTGGTAGAAGCCTCTAAAACCCAGAATTCAGTCACCGTCGCCACCATTTTCGTCAACCCCACCCAATTCAATAATCCCGAGGATTTGAAGAAATATCCCAAGACCCTCGACAAGGATGTGGCTTTGTTAGAAAAAGTTGGTTGCGATGCCGTTTTTTGCCCCGAAACCGAAGAAATGTATGATCAGCCTTCCCGGATTAAATTTGATTTCGGCCATCTTGACAAAGTGATGGAAGGTCAATTCCGGCCAGGACATTTTAGCGGTGTAGCCCTCGTGGTCTCCAAATTGTTCAATATCGTGGAGCCTCACCATGCCTATTTCGGTCAAAAAGACTGGCAGCAATTCGCTGTTATAAGAACGCTGGTAGAGGAATTAAAATTCGGCCTGGAACTCCACTATGTGCCCACCATGCGCGAAGCAGACGGATTGGCTATGTCATCACGCAATTTGCGGCTGGACGCTCAACAAAGGGCTCACGCAACAATTTTCTATAAAGCGTTATCCTATGCCCGCGAAGCCCTCCGCAGCGGCCAGGACGTTGCCGACGTAAGAAAACGTGTGCAAAGCATGGTCGACCAGGAACCGGGTATGCGACTGGAATATTTCGAGGCTACCGACAGCAAAAACTTAACGGTTTTAGATAACGTTAAAAACGCCGGGCAAGTGATCCTTTGCATTGCCGGCTATGCCGGTGAGATTCGCTTGATCGACAACCTGTTTTTGTAAGTGAAAATGCGCAACAAACTTTTCTTTTGCCATTATAGTTTTAGAGACAACCAACTTTAAGCACCTTGAGAATAGAAGTTTTAAAGTCGAAAATTCACCGCGCCAAGATCACGCAAGCGGAATTGCATTATGTGGGCAGCATCACCATCGATGAAGATCTGATGGACGCCGCCAACATGATCGAAGGCGAGAAAGTGGCCGTGGTGAACGTGAACAATGGCGAGCGCCTGGAGACCTATGTCATCAAAGGCGAAAGAGGCTCGGGCATGGTGTGTCTGAACGGACCTGCTGCACGCAAGGCCCAGGTCGGCGACATCGTGATCATTATCTCTTATGCGTCCATGAAATTCGAGAAGGCCAAAACCTTCAAACCGACCATTATTTTCCCAACTCCCGATAATAAACTACCTTGAGCGGAAATTTTTAATTCCAAATCGTGTCTTCCAGCCTCAAGACGTTCCTCCAATACATGTTTATCCTGGCAGCAACTGCGCTGCTCATCTGGTTTTCACTCCGTGGTCTCCACGTGGCCGAAGGCGAGAATAAATGGGACTATCTGAAACATACGTGGGACAGCGCCCACAAGGGCTGGCTGTTGCTGATGGCCGTCATCGCCATGGCCAGTCACGTGGTGCGGGCCGAGCGCTGGCGCATGTTACTGACCCCGCTGGGGGAGTCTCCGAAACTGAGCCACAGTTTTTTTTCCTTGATGGTAGGCTACCTCGTCAACCTGGTCATTCCCCGCGGTGGTGAAGTGTCGCGATGCTACAATCTTTACAAACTCGATAAGATCCCGGTAGAAATCTCCTTCGGCACGGTGGTGCTGGAGAGGATCGTGGATGTTTTGTGTTTGCTCATTCTCATTGCTTTTTCTTTTATACTCGAGTCGCAAAAATTATTTGCGTTCATCGAAACGCTGCCCATCGGGCAGGGTGACCACCAATCGAAATATACCGTGTTGCTTTACTTGCTGGGCGCCTTGGTGGTGCTGGGCAGTGCAGGCATCTGGTTCATCCGGAAAAATAAAAAAGTGAATGCCTGGGTGATGAAGACGTGGCATGGCTTTAAAGACGGCGTGTTGTCGGTTTTCAAATTGAAGAACAAGGGGCTATTCATTTTTCATTCAGTACTCATCTGGTTATTGTATTTCGCCATGAGCTACGCCGTCATAAAAGCGTTCCCGGCCACGAGTGAGTTGGGCTTTCACGCCGTGCTCAGTTTGTTTGCCATCGGCTCCATTGCCATGGCCGCACCGTTGCCAGGAGGCACGGGTTCCTATCACGTACTGGTGCCGCAAGGCCTTGTCTTTTTGTACGCCATCCCACAAAGTGACGCCGTAGCATTCACGTTTATTTTCCACGGCTGGCAAACCTTCATCATGATCGTTGCCGGGGCCATCTCCTTAGTAGCAACATCCTTCCTGGTAAAACGAGGCCCCGAACCATCTTCAAAGCAAATCCATCCTGTTAAAGAATAAGCCCAACTCCCCCGTCACTCACAACCCAACCTCACCCCCACTCTCACTCTCACCCTCACCCTCACCCTCACCCCAACCCACACCCACACCAATTCCAGCATGTTCCCATCATGGCCTAAGCCTATCTTCGGCCTGGTAGTGGCATGTGCGGATAGGGTTAAGCCCTGATGGGAACATGCGGGGCCCCCGCGGCCCCGGAGCGGAGCTATGAAATGCGACAAAAAATCTGCGCACAAAGACCGACTATCCCACAGCACGCTCAGTGCACAAACCCAGATCCGTCATAATCCTTATCAATTCCTCATTAAAAAAGCCATCAAAGTTTTCTCTATCGCAGCTTCTCCCCTCAGAAAAATAACAAGGCCATAAAACGCCCATTTCCAACGATTCAAATCGTTTTGAAAAAAATTTTTAATCGTCATTAAACCTTTGCCCTCCACCATCCTCTAAGCAACATCTTTCCCGACAAAGAAAGATTTCCCGCAGCAAACGCTGCATTCCATCGAATTCCAAACTTGGCCAAGGTGTGGGTTCTGTAGTTTATATAACAAGAGCTTAACCATAAACAAAAAAATGAAAATGAACTTCTTAAAATCAACATACGGCGCAATGATGCTCGTGGGGCTGCTGGCCGTGTCGTGTAATCGCGATGAAGATATGCAACAGGGAACAGACACCGAAGAGGAACAAGCCGTGGAGACCTCCTCCGAAGGCGAAGACGCCTCCGACGATGCCCTGGAAATGGCCTACCAAGGCGAGCACCAGTTGAGTGTTTCCGGCGGCCGGGTGAAAAACACCCTGTGCGCTACGGTGACCAATGACAAAGTGAACAAGATCATCACCATCGACTTTGGCGACGGCTGCGTGGGCCCCTACGGACGCGAAAGAAAAGGAAAGATCTTCATCGCGTATAGTTCAGAAGTTGGCGACAGCATTGCCAACCGCATCATCACCTTCGGAGACTTTTTTGTCAACAACAAAGGCGTGACGGGCACCATCGAGTTGCGCGACGTGTCCATCAACGCCGACGGCAATCTGCAATCTACCAAGCGCTTGAAGGACCTCACCATCACGTTCCCCAACGGCCAGAAGGTGGTTTACAATGGTAGCCGCACGCGGGAATGGTTGGCCGGCGCCGGTGATGACGATCCCACGAACAACAAATACAAGATCACGGGCACCGTTACCGGCGAGTCTACCACCGGTCGCAGCTTCACACAAGAAATTGTGGAGCCCATCATCGCCGACTGGTCGTGTGCTGCCCAGGGCAACTTTGCCCGCGTGTCGGGCGTGGTGGAGATGACCAAGCTGAACGGCTATAGTGTCCGCAAAAGAACGGTGTACTACGGCGATGGCGAGTGTGACAATGTCATCACCATCACCACGTTCAGAAGAACCTATACGATAACGGTTGATAACTAATTGGTACTGGTTTAAATAGGTAAAAGCGGTCCGGGAGCCTTGTGTTTCCGGGCCGTTGCTGTTTCTAGGAAGCCGTAGATAAAAAAACTAAATTCTTCACACCCTTTGCCGGTCGCAATTCGTAGTTATTTTTACCCGGCTATTCCCCGACCATGGCACAGGAACTCTCACAGGTTAGCACTTTTGTAGAATCGTTGTTCAAGCTGACACGGTTCGGGAACCTTGTGATCATTGCTTTCGCACAATATTTCACTGCCCGCTTTTTGATCGGCCCCCAGACGTTCACCGACCTGCACCTGGCCATTCTTTCCCTGTCAACGGTGTGTATAGCGGCGGCGGGGTATATTATCAACGACTATTACGATGTAAAGATCGACTACATCAACAAACCCGAGCGTGTGGTGATCGGCAAGCAGATCACGCGGCGGTATGCGATCCTTTTTCACGTGGTCCTTTCGTCGGCGGGCATTTTATTGGGATTGATCTTGTCGTGGCGCATCGGGGCGGTGAATGTGTTCTCCGTTTTTTTGTTGTGGCTTTATTCCAACAGCCTGAAGCGCCTGCCTTTTGTGGGCAACCTGATGGTGGCGATGCTCACGGGGCTTTCTATTTACGTCGTTGATCTCTACTACGGCGCGCACAGTGCGATGGTCATCATCTATGCTGTCTTTGCTTTTTTTATGACCCTGGTCCGCGAGATCATCAAGGATATGGAAGACCTGAAAGGCGACAATACCTTCGGATGCAAAACCCTCCCGATCGTGCTGGGCATGCGCCGGACGAAAGTGATCATCTATGCCATTCTCGCCATTTTTTCCGCTACCGTGTTTGCGCTTAATGTATTGTACGAGGCACTTCCTCTCCAATACTATGTAGTGTTCTTGTTCCTCCCCTTGCTGTGGTTGTTCTACCGTTTGCTTCGGGCCGACATGAAAAAGGACTTTGCCTGGCTCAGCGCTTTTTGCAAGGTCATTATGCTGCTGGGCATCTCCAGCATGGCCTTCATTTAGGCCTTCCCCGAAATTTTTTGTTTGAAAATCTTCTGCGATCTTGCGGCCCCCAATCATTGACGGGGCCAAGTCCTCATGCCGAAAGAATTCCGAATCGCCATTTTCGCTTCCGGAAGCGGAACAAATGCAGAAGAGATCATGAAACACTTCAGCCATCACCCCCGTGTGGAGGTGGTGATGCTGCTGAGCAACAGCCCCGAAGCGTACGCGTTGAAGCGCGCCGAAAAATTCAACATCCCCACCGCGGTCTTTACGCGTAAAGACTACAAAGAATCCCAGGTCGTGTTGGAATGGCTCCAGCAGAAACAGGTGACCCACGTGGTGCTTGCCGGTTTTTTGTGGCTGGTTCCTGCCTACCTCACGGACGCTTTCCCGGATCGCATCATCAATATCCACCCTTCTTTGTTGCCCAAGTTCGGGGGCAAAGGTATGTATGGCATGAAAGTACACGAGGCTGTAAAGGAGCAAGGCGAGATCGCCACGGGCATCACCATCCATTTGGTGAACGAGCACTATGACGAAGGCCGTGTGATCTTCCAGGCGTCTTGCCCGGTTGGTCCACAAGACACACCCGAGACCATCGCGCAACAGGTGCACCGGCTGGAGTATGCGCATTATCCGCGCGTGATCGAGGAATGGGTCCTTGGCTCAGCCTAAGTCTTCTTCACGATAAACTCAAAGTCGTCGGGCTTGGGGAAATTGGCAAAGATGTTTTGAATGAATTCGTCGGGCACGGTGAGCTTGCGTTTCACCATGTCGATCCAGGCCGCATCGATGTTGATGACGGCGGCGAGCGAGCCGTCGGCCTTGAGGAAATTGTGGCGGATGCTCCAGCGGCTGTAGTCGGGAGTGGCTTTTAACAGTTCTACGTCCACCGTGATCACATCCTCCAACCGGATCTCACGCCGGAAGATGGCCTCCTCGCGAAACAGCACGGGGCCGATCTGAAGCTGCTCCAGCTTCTCCGTGGTGAGGCCATTTTCGCTGAGGATCATCATGCGCAAGGTGGCCCCATAGTCGTAATAGGCAGAGTGACGAAGGTGACGGTTGGCATCGATATCCGCCCAGCGGATCTGTATGGTCTTCACGTATTTGGCGCTCATCAAAAATGTATTTACCGGAAAATTAACGGATGGCGCTGGTTTAGGGTGCGTTCACCTCATTAAAATTTCCAGACCCCTCCGTCCAACTCATCGGATAGTTTTTATCGACAAATGCCAGGGCGTCGGTGGTCAGGAAGAGTGGTCTGAACGTGTCCAGCATCACCGCCAGCTCGTGTGTTTCTTTTGCGCCGATACTTTTTTCCACGGTTCCCGGGTGTGGCCCGTGTGGCAAGCCGCCCGGATGCAACGTGAACGAACCGCGCTCGATGCCTTTGCGGCTCATGAAGTTTCCTTCGGCGTAATAAAGCACTTCATCGCTATCGATGTTACTATGATTATAGGGCGCAGGGATCGCCAGGGGATGATAGTCGAACAACCGCGGCACAAACGAACAGATCACAAAATTGTGCCCTTGAAACGTTTGGTGCACCGGCGGCGGCTGATGCAGCCGGCCGGTGATCGGCTCGAAGTCGTGTATGGAAAAAGCATAAGGCCACAAGAATCCATCCCAACCTACCAAGTCCAGTGGGCTGTAATCGTATACATAATGATGTAAGTAACCTTGTTTCTTAATCTTCAACAGAAAATCGCCTTTGCTGGTGTCGTTCATCAACGTGTGGGGTGGACGAATGTCGCGTTCGCAATAGGGTGAGTGCTCGAGTAATTGTCCCAACTGATTTCGATAGCGTTTCACCGTCTCCACCGGTGAGGCCGATTCGATGATGAGCAAACGCAATGGCCCTTCTTCAAATTCAAGTTTATAGATGACGGTGCGGGGAATGACCACGTAGTCGCCTTTTCGGATCTCCAATTTGCCAAAGGGGGAGATCAATGTTCCGGCACCATCGTGCACGAAGATCACTTCGTCGCCTTCTGCATTTTTATAAAAATAGTCCATCGTGCGCTTTGCGGGGGCGCAGATGGAGAGGGAGCAGTCGTTGTTCATGAGCAACACCTTGCGGGCGTCGAGATAGTCGCTGCCGGTGGTTTCCACTTTGGAGGTGTTGAGGTGCGTGTGGCGGAGCGAGTATTCGTCGATGCGCGTGGGGCCGAACTTCACGGCCTCTCCCACTTGCTTCACGCGCGTGGGAGGATGCGTGTGATACAGGATGGAATATATACCCGAAAATCCCTCAGAGCTGACCACTTCTTCCTTGTACAAGCTTCCATCGGGTTGACGAAACTGCGTGTGCCGCTTTGGCGGAATCTGGCCCAGACGATGATAGTACATGGCGCGAAGGTTAGTTTATCAAAAATAAACAATCGCGCCGTGCGTTCCCACCAATCGGAAGACTGTTCTGTAATTTCAACTTTTACCAAATAAAAAATCCCGGCATGTGGATCATACCGGGATCTTGCTGAATTTTATTTTTCGCCGATCACATTTTCCGGCGATCGAGTTCATTAGGGATGCGATCGAAGAGCTTCATGGCTTGCAGCAGGATCTCGTTCGTTTCGTTCATCACCTGGAAAAAGCCTTCGTTGTTCCACAGCTTCCGGGCGATCTGCGCCTTGATATGAACCTGGAACAGTTTCTTCTTCAAGCGAAGCTCTTTGCGGTCGGGCTTCACTTTGTTGCGTTCGCCCACTTTCACGAGGCCGTCCAGCATGTCGTCGGAAACAACAAAGGTTTTCAGGAAGCTCTGGAATCCTTTTTTCTGGAGTTCATCCTTGTGCGTTTCGGCATAGCCGAAGGTATATTCCTGGATGGATGTGGAGGTATACAGTTCGTTGAGGTAATGGCTGTTCAACGTGGTGTCGAGCGGCACGAAATAGTCGGGCATGATGCCACCCCCGCCATAGACGCTGCGACCGTTCGGTGTGACATATTTCAGCGAGTCGTTAAAGCGGATGCTGTCGGCGTGAAAGAATTCTCCGTGGTTGTAACGGCTGATGATGTCGCGGGAGTATTCATCCTCATCCTCATAGGGCTTTTGAATGGAGCGGCCTGTCGGGGTGTAGTAGCGCGAAATGGTCAGTCGAAGTTCGGAACCATCGCTGAGGTCGAAGGGCGACTGCACCAATCCTTTGCCAAAGCTGCGGCGGCCCACAATGAGTGCGCGGTCGTTGTCTTGCAAAGCGCCCGACAAGATCTCGGAAGCGGAGGCACTGCCTTCGTTTACCAGCACGATGAGCGGCCCGGTCTCAAAATCGCCCCGTGCTGTCGACATGGCTTCGGAGTTATATTTTTTCTCTTTGCCGTTGGTGAACACGATCTTCTTTCCTTCCGACAAAAATTCGTCTGCCATGTCGATGGCCATGTTCATGTAGCCGCCGGGATTTCCCTGGAGGTCGAGCACCAGCCGTTTCATGCCACTTTCTTTCAATTTCTTTAAGGCTTCGTGGAATTCTTCAAACGTGGTAGCGGCAAAGCGATTCACCTTGATGTAGCCGGTTTGTGCATCCACCATGTAGGACACGTCCACAGAGTATTGCGGAATTTTGTCGCGCACAATTTTATAGTCGATCTCCTTACTGCCGCGCAGGATGGTGACCTTCACTTCGGTTCCCTTCGGTCCCTTCAGTGCCTTCATCACATCGGGTGATTGAACGCCGATGCCGGCCAGCAGCTTATCGTCCACTTTAATGATCTTGTCACCGGATTGGATGCCCAGTGCTTCAGAAGGTCCGCCGCTGAGTGCGGAGACCACCACAATGGTGTCGTGAAAAATGTTGAACTCCACGCCAATGCCATCGAAATTACCGCGCAGGTCTTCGTTTGCGGCGATGCGGTCGGTCGCGTTGATGTAGGCCGAGTGGGGGTCGAGCTTGTTCAGCATGTGCTGGATGGCGTCGTCCACCAATTCGCTGGTGTTTACGGTGTCCACATAGTCGTTTTGTATCTGGGTGAGCACTTCGCGAAATTTCTGGACGTCGCTGCCCACGTCGCTGGAGCCCTTTGGTGTGTTCAGGCGCGCTCCCACAAAAACACCCGCCGCGAGGCCCAGGCACAGCACCAGGGGGAGCCTGATCTGATATTTTGAATTGCTATTCTCCGTCATCTCGTAAGTAAATAAAAAGTAATAACGAGCCGCTAAATTAAATGTTGGCGGCCAAACTCAATAGTCCGCGCACAAATTGTGCCGGGAAGGACTCCCAGGCCAGGAGGCTCCATCCTAATCCGTCTCAGAATGGGCCGTGTTAAATCTGTTTCTTCGGGGGCAAAAAGTCGCCAGAAACACGAATTTTCGTTTATCTTTACAAGAATCATGAGCAAGGTAGCCCTAAAAGATACGCGCATTTCGGAACTGGTGGACCGCAACTATGTCCATGCCTATGTGCTGTTTTATTTTGGTATCCGGTTCTACGAATATTCCGAGCTCACCCTGGACCAGGTGTGCCAGCAACGCGGTCTGAAAGTTGACCAGGTGATCCGCGAAATGGAGGCGCCGTCGCATCTCCAGGAAGCCGACCTGCCGCTGGTTTCCTATCCGATCGACCTCATCATCGAATACCTGAAGCATTCGCATTTTTTATTCATCAAGCATAAACTTCCCTACATCGCGCGACTCGTGGAGAGCTTCAAAGCAAACCATGAAGATTTCCGGACGGTGGAACGCGACCTGAAAATTGTTTTCCCGCTGTTCGTCGAAGATTTTATCGCCCACATCTACGAAGAAGAGGATACGCTTTTCAGCTACATCCAGGCGTTGGAGCGCGCGACGAAAGGCCGCTACCTGCCCACGAAGCTGTATTACCTGATGGAAAAAAATTCCGTCCAAAAATTCGCCATGGAACACGAGGCCCACGACGACGAAATGGAAGGCATCCGCAACATCACAAAAGATTATACCCTCACGCCGCAGGCTCCGCTGCACGTAAAAGTTTTATATAACGAACTGAAAGGCTTCGAAAAAAGCCTCATCACCCACGCCCGCATCGAAAACGACATCCTCTTCCCCAAGGCCATGGCCCTGGAAAGCAAAGTGAAGACTTCCTTCTTCGAAAAAGCCAAACTGAATTAACGACACGTCAACAGTTTCAGATTTGACGGCACTTCCTACCGCGAATTGCGGCAAATTATTTTGCGGCTCATTCTGTATATCCACCGCCGTAAAACTTTCGTCGAAAAACATAATGACGCACGCATCTCCAACGTTGTAGTTCCGTTCCTTAACCTACTATGCGAAAAATGATTCTGAACCTGGCCGTCAGCCTCGACGGCTTCATTGCCGGTCCCCACGGCGAATACGACTGGTGCCTGGCCGACGCCGACTACGGCATGACCAACTTCCTTAACAGCATCGACGCCGTTGTCATGGGCGGGAAATCATATCGGCTTCTGCTGCAGTATGGCGCACCGTATCCCGAATACACGAATTACGTATTCACGCGAACCGAAAAATCTACGCCTTATGCGAATGTGGTGTTCACCGGCGAAGACATTCCTGAGTTTGTGGAAGCATTGAAAGAAAAAGAGGGAAAGAATATTTGGTTGTTTGGTGGTGCGGAAATCATCCATCCGTTACTGGAGAATGACCTCGTAGACGAGTTGATGCTATCGGTACATCCGTTGCTGTTAGGCGAGGGGTTGCCTTTGTTCCGGAAGTTGAATGAGCGAAAAACTTTTAAGTTGATGGATAGTATTACATATCCCTCCGGGCTGGTGCAACTGTACTATAAAAAGTAATCAGGAGAACCCCGGAGCCGCACGTCATGTCGCAGGCACAAGCTGTCTTAAGAACTACGCCCGCAGTTCAAGACATCCAGAACTTCGAGTGCACAGAACCGGATAAGCTTCACACGAATTAAAAGGAAACCCGACAAACACCGATGTCGCGGGCATAAGTTCCTAAAGCTCTGCGCCCGCAATTCAACACATCCATAATTTTGAGTGTCCATACCCTGGATAAACATCACACAAAACAAAACCCTGCAAGCACTGATTGCCTCGTGGTGTCATCAAATGCTGCCCGATCGAATTGCGCTATCCACGGGGTTCCTTGAAATCGTTCGAAGCCAGAGAAAGGACGTGCCTGCGGAACGACGTGCTTTTGCGATCGTCCAGAATTACTTCACAAGGTTTTGTTGTAGCTTGCCAGCTCAACGCACATCTCAATGGGTAGGGTTCTCGCAATCGACTATGGCACCAAGCGCACCGGCATTGCTGTGACGGATCCCTTGCGCATTATTGCCACGCCCCTGGAGACCGTGGCCTCTTCAGGATTGCTGACCTTCTTAATAAACTACGCAAAAAAAGAAACCGTCGACGAGTTCGTGGTTGGCATGCCTAAAACGCTTTTGAACGAAGACTCGGCCATTGCGCCGCTGGTGCGGAAGTTTGTGGAGACGCTGAAAAAAACTTTCCCCGACAAGGCCGTCCATTTGGCCGATGAACGGTTTACCAGCAGCATGGCTATGCGCGCCATGATCGACGGGGGGATGAAGAAAAAAGACCGCCAGCAAAAGGGCAACGTCGACAAGATCAGCGCCACCATTATCCTGCAATCCTTCCTGGAGGCAAAGCGCTAGTCCCTCCTCCTTTCGGGCCTGCTCCGGAAAAAGATTTTGCCCTAAAAGTATCTTCGTGAGCGAGAGGGAATTAAATGTGTTATTACCTTTGCGTCATGATTTATCCTATTATCATGTACGGCGATCCGGTGCTGCGTCAGCGGGCGAGTAACCTGGAGCATGGCACGGACGTGCACCAGTTGATTGAAGATATGTATGAGACCATGCACAATGCCAGTGGCATCGGGCTGGCCGCACCGCAGATCGGGAAAAGCATCCGTCTGTTTGTGGTCGATGGCACCATCATAGACGACGAGCCAGCCATGGCCGACTTCAAGAAGGTTTTCATCAACCCAGTGATGGTGGAAGAAACCGGCGAGCCGTGGGAATATGAAGAAGGCTGTCTCAGCATCCCAAACATCCGCGAAAAAGTAACCCGCAAGGAAAGCCTCACCATCAAATATTACGACGCCGACTGGGTGGCCCACGAAGAACATTACGACGGCATGAAGGCCCGCATCATCCAGCACGAATACGACCACATCGAAGGAAAAATGTTCGTCGACTACCTGACGCCGCTGAAGAAAAGACTGCTGAAGGGAAAGCTGGCCGACATCTCCAAAGGCAAGGTGGACACGGAATACCGGATCGCCGCGCCCTTGAAAAAATAATGTCGTGGCAACCTCTCCGCTGCCCATGAATATCCCCTCGCGCTTACCCGACGTTGGCACCTCCATCTTCACCGTCATGTCGAAGATGGCCCTCGACTATGGTGCCATCAACCTGTCGCAGGGCTTCCCCGATTTCAGCATCGATCGCCAGATCATCGAGCTGGTGCATCGCTACATGGTGGAAGACCACAATCAATATGCACCTATGCCCGGTGCTGTGGCACTGCGCAACGCGATAGCGTCTGTGATCGGGCGCACGTATGGGCGTAGCGTTGATCCGGAAACGGAGATCACCGTCACGCCCGGCGCCACGGAAGCTATCTTTTCCATCATTGCCGCTTTCATCACCACCGGCGACGAGGTTTTGTTGTTCGATCCTTCGTATGACTCTTACAATCCGGCCATCCGTTTGAACGGAGGCGTCCCGGTGCACCTCCACATGCGTCAGCCCGACTTCTCCATCGATTGGGCGGAAGTGCGGCAAAAGATCACGTCGCGCACGCGCATGATCATGATCAACACACCGCACAATCCCAGTGGCGCGGTGTTGTCAGCCGCCGACCTGCTCGAATTGGAGCGCATCGCCTTGCAGCACAATTTGCTCGTGGTGAGCGATGAGGTTTATGAAAGGCTCATTTATGACGGCACACTCCACCAAAGCGTTTTGTGCTATCCGGGGCTGGCGGCACAAAGTCTCGCCGTATTCTCGTTTGGCAAGACCTTTCACGCCACCGGCTGGAAAGTGGGTTATGCCGTAGGGCCTTCGGCGCTGATGAAGGAAGTGCGCAAGGCTCACCAGTTTATCGCCTTCTCGGTGAACACCCCCGTACAACTGGCTTTGGCGGAATACCTGCAAACCCCGGATCACTACGAACGGCTGGGCGACTTCTACCAGCAAAAGCGCGATTTCTTCCTGGAACAGATCAAGGGATCCTCCTTTGAGCCGCGGCCTTGCAAAGGGTCGTATTTTCAATTGGTTTCCTACCGCGGCATTTCCTCACAACCCGACGTGGCCATGGCCGAGGAGCTGACGCAGAAATTTAAGGTCGCCGCCATCCCGGTTTCCGTTTTCTACCAGGACAAGACCGACAACCGACTGCTGCGTTTTTGCTTTGCTAAAAAGGAAGAGACGCTGGCCAAAGCCTGCGAAATTCTCCGGAAACTTTAGACCCGTCCCGGAAACGGAACCAATCTCCAAACGGCCCGGGGCGCAAAAAATAAAAAGGCCCCAAAACGTGGCTGTCCGCCGATTTTACACGCTTTCTCTGCGACGGCCAAAAAGCGCTTCGCATTTCCCGCAGCATTTGTTTTCTTTGCGGTCCGGATAATTTTACACCTGCCATGCACGACTTAAAAATCACCTTAATTCAGTCGGATATTCATTGGGAAGACGTTGACGCCAATTTGTCGGCGTTTGAGGAGAAGATCTGGCAGATCACGGGCTCGACAGACGTGATCGTGCTCCCGGAAATGTTTACCACCGGATTCACGATGTCGGCACAGAAATATGCCGAGCACATGAACATGCGCACCTTTAAATGGATGAAGCAAATGGCCGATCAAACCGGCGCGCTCATCCTGGGCAGCTATATTGTGACGGTACACGACCGCTACTACAACCGTTTGCTGTGGATGGAACCCGGCGGAAATTTCAAGACCTACGACAAGCGCCACCTCTTCCGGATGGCCAACGAACATAAGACCTATGCGCCCGGCGAGAGCCTGCTCATCGGCACCTGGCGCGGATGGCGACTTTGCCCCCTGGTTTGCTACGACCTGCGTTTCCCCGTATGGAGCCGCAACAAGTGGGACCTCACGTCGAAAAGACTTTCCTATGATGCCGCCATCTATGTGGCCAACTGGCCCATTACCCGCATCGACGCCTGGGACACGCTGCTAAAGGCCCGCGCCATCGAAAACCTGAGCTACATCGTGGGCGTGAACCGCATCGGCCAGGACGGGCAGGGTATTGAATACAATGGCCACTCGTCCGTGATCGGCCCCAAAGGCGACACGATCTACACGAACGAAGGCATGGAAGCCATCCGCACCACCGAACTCAGCGCCAACGCGCTCCAGGCCTTCCGCGACCGCTTCCCGGCGTTCATGGACGCCGACGATTTCACGATCGAGTTTGAGGAATACGAAGAGTCGGATTACCTCCCTGGATAATGCCCCCGAGGGCTTGACTGAAGGGTACTGGAAATTTCCCGGGGCCGTTTTCTATTTCGTTGCGCAACGCCTACTTTTGCACCTCGATTTGTAAACGCTTTAATCTCATAAACTTCCATGTCCAGCCGCAAGATCACCCGCGCCCTCATTTCTGTTTTCTATAAAGACAATCTGGAACCCATCGTTCACACCCTGGCCAAGCAAGGCGTGGAGTTTGTGTCGACCGGCGGCACGCAAGAGTTTATCGAGAAGCTCGGCTACCCCGTAGTGCCGGTGGAGAAACTCACGGGCTATCCCTCCATTTTTGGAGGCCGCGTAAAGACGCTGCATCCCGCCGTTTTTGGAGGAATTCTTTACCGGCGTGAAGATTCTGGCGACTTGAAACAGGCCCAGGAATTCAACATTGCTCCCCTGGACCTGGTCATCGTAGACTTATATCCCTTTGAAGAAACGGTGGCCAAGGGCGGCAGCGAGGAAGATATTATTGAGAAGATCGATATCGGTGGCATTTCTCTTATCCGCGGGGCAGCCAAGAATTTCCAGGATGTGCTCATCGTCTCGTCGCGCAAGCAATACGGCGCCCTGTTGAGCCTGCTGCAGTCGGGCAACGGCACGACTTCCCTGGCCGAGCGGAAAAAGTTTGCCGCCATGGCCTTCGATGTCACGTCGCATTACGACACGGCCATCTTCAACTACTTCAACCAGGAATTCCAATTCCCCGGTTTCAAGAAAAGCATCCCGGATGGTCGCACGCTTCGCTACGGCGAGAACCCCCACCAGCGGGGGACCTTCTATGGCGACCTCGATGGTTTGTTCGAGCAATTGAATGGCAAAGAGCTTTCTTATAATAACCTGGTCGATGTCGACGCCGCTGTGAACCTGGTCAAGGAATTTGAGGGCGAGACAGCATTTGTTATCATCAAACACACCAATGCGTGTGGCGTGGCGGTAGCCCCCACTGTAAAGGAAGCCTATCTGAAAGCTTTCCAGGCCGACACCCTCTCCGCTTTTGGCGGTGTGCTGGCCACCAACACGAAGATCGATCTGGCCGCAGCCGAAGAGATCAACAAACTTTTCTTCGAAATTCTCATCGCCCCGGCCTACGACGAGGACGCTTTGGCCTTGTTGAAGTCTAAAAAGAACCGGATGCTGCTGCTACAAAAACAGTCGCTGAAGGAGACCATTCAATATAAGAGCATCCTCAACGGTGTGATCGAGCAAGATCTCGATCTAAAGACCGACGCCCGGGAAGATTTGAAGGTGATGACGAAGCGCGCGCCCAGCGCCCAGGAGGTAGACGCCCTGTTGTTTGCCAGCAAGATCTGCAAGCACACCAAGTCCAACACGATCATCCTGGCAGTAGACGGACAGCTGGTGGCCAGCGGTGTGGGCCAGACCTCGCGTGTGGACGCTTTGAAGCAAGCCATCGAGAAGGCGGCGGCGTTTGGTTTCACGCTCAACGGAGCGGTGATGGCTTCGGATGCATTCTTCCCTTTCCCGGATTGTGTGGAAATTGCTCAACAACACGGTATCAGGGCGGTCATTCAACCCGGGGGTTCGGTGAAGGATCAGGATTCGATCGCCTTTTGTGACCAACACCAAATGGCCATGGTCTTCACCGGCATCCGACACTTCAAACACTAATAATGTTGTAGTTGTTGATTACTTCTTCGAGTGTAAGTTAAGAGCGATAAATTATTTTTACTGGCGCTAAAAAACTTACATTTTTGAAGCGTAAATCTTTAATTTGGTAAATTAAATGCAATTTTGCGTTTTACTCTCCAGTATATCAGGCGTTCACCACTTTTAACAATAGGCAAAAGACATACATGGCATTTTTTGACTTCTTCACCAGCGATATCGCGATAGACCTGGGCACTGCAAACACCCTGATTATCTACAAAGATAAGATCGTAGTCGATGAGCCTTCCATCATCGCGCTCGACAAAGTGAACACGAAGGTTCTGGCCATCGGCCGGGAGGCCATGCAAATGCATGAAAAGACCCACGATCACATCAAGACCATCCGCCCTTTGAAAGAAGGCGTGATTGCCGACTTCCAGGCGGCCGAGATGATGATCCGCGGTCTCATTAAAATGATCGACACCGGCAAACGCCTCTTCCCACCGTCATACCGCATGGTGATCTGTATTCCTTCGGGCATCACCGAAGTGGAGAAGCGTGCCGTGCGCGACTCGGCTGAACACGCCGGCGCCAAGGAAGTATACATGATCTATGAACCCATTGCCGCAGCCATCGGCACGGGTATCGATATTGAGCAGCCCATCGGCAACATGATCGTTGACATCGGTGGAGGAACGACCGACATCGCGGTGATCGCCCTTTCGGGGATCGTCTGCGACCAGTCCATCCGCGTCGCCGGCGACACGTTTAACCGCGACATCCTGGACTATATGCGCCGCCAGCACAACCTGCTGATCGGTGAGCGCTCTGCCGAGAAAGTAAAGATCGAAGTAGGTTCTGCCCTGACGGAACTGGACGACGGCCCTCCGGATTATGAGATCCGCGGTCGCGATCTTATGACCGGTATCCCCAAGACCATCAAGATCAGCTATTCTGAAATTGCTTTCGCCCTCGACAAATCCGTTTCCAAATTGGAAGAAGCCGTATTGAAAGCATTGGAGACCTCACCTCCGGAATTGTCGGCCGACATCTACGAACGTGGCATCTACCTGACGGGTGGTGGAGCTTTGTTGCGCGGGCTCGACAAGCGCCTGGCCTTAAAGACCAAATTGCCCATTCACGTGGCAGACGATCCGCTGCGCGCCGTGGTTCGCGGCACCGGCCAGACCCTGAAAAATATTCAACAATATCGTGCAGTATTGATGACGTAAGACATGGAGCGGCTCCTTCTGTTTGTTTATCAAAACCGCGCCTTTTTTTCCTTTCTAGCATTAGAGATTTTTTGCGCCTGGCTGATCGTGCAAAACAATCAGTACCAGGGCACCAAATTTTTTAATTCCTCCAATGGGCTCGTCGCCACCATGAACAACTTCTCGCAAGGGGTGCGTGACTATTTCCAACTGAGCGAAGTGAACCGGATGCTGGCCGAGGAAAACGCCGCCCTTAAAAAGCAGCTGGGCCGTCCCGGGCATCCCATGGTCTATCCCCTGGATTCGCTGACCATCCGCGACTCGGTGATGGTGAAACAATACGATTTCATCAGCGCCAAGGTGGTCAACAACCACGTTGACTTCTTCAAAAACTACATCACCATCGACAAGGGAAGAGACGCCGGCCTGGAAGCGGGCATGGGCGTGATCAGTCCATTGGGCGTGGTGGGTAAGATAAAAACGGTGTCCAGCCACTACAGTGTGGTCACTTCCATCCTGCACATCGACTGGATGGTGTCGGCGCTGCTGAAGCGCACCGGCGATTTCGGAACGGTGCAGTGGCAGGGAAGCGATCCCGACCACATTATCCTCAAATACATTCCACCCCACGTCAAGCCCGTGGTGGGCGACTCGGTCGTTACCTCCGGCTTCAATGCCATTTTCCCGGAAGGCGTCATGATCGGCACGGTGGACGACGTGAAGCTTCGCAATGGGGCGCTTTTCTATGACTTGCAGGTGAAACTCAGCCAGGATTTCCGGAAGCTTTCCTTTGTGACCCTGGTCAAAAATAATCTGCGGCAAGAGCAGGATTCGGTGGAACAGGTTATTCTTAAACTGGAACGATGAGCAGGTTCAGCATTTTAAGCATCATATCCTTTTTCATTTACCTGTTCTACCAGGTATTGATCCTGCAAAACGTTGTGCTGTGGCACACCGCATTTTGTTTTCTGTATGTAGCCTACCTGCTGGTGCTTCCCGTGGAAACCAACCCGCTCGTGCTGATGGGCATTGGGTTTATGATGGGCTTCACGGTGGACCTCTTTTACGAGAGTATTGGCCAGCACGCCTTCGCCTGCGTGCTCATCATGTACGTACGCAACTATTGGCTCAATAATCTTACACCACAAGGCGGTTACGACAGCGGCGCCGTACCTTCGCTGGCGTATGGAGCACAATGGTTCGTGGTCTACATCACTCCCATGCTGTTCCTGCACCACGTGGTGCTGTTCTATATAGAGGCCGGTGGCTTCGGTATGTTTTGGTTCACGCTGTGGAAGGCAATTACCAGCACTTTTTTTACTTTGTTTGTAATTTTAATTGCGCAGTTCTTGTTCCCCAGCGGAAGAGGTCGCTAAGCTTTGCGCGCGACACATGTCTTTGTATTTTTTTACGCCCGGTAGAAGGATTTAAAACTTTGTCGACACATGAATGAAGGCAGGAAAGAAATAATTCAGATCGTATTTGTGCTGGTGGCCTTCGTCTTCCTGGTTAAACTTTTCTTTATCCAGGTGCTGGACGACCGCTACGCCCAATTGGCTAATAGCAACGCCATTCTACGCCAGATCGACTACCCTGTACGCGGCCTGATCCGGGACCGTCACGGAAAGCTCATTGTATACAACACCCCGGAATTCGATCTCCAGATCATCCACCGGGAGGTAAAGAACCTGGACACCGCTCGTTTTCTCGACGTCTTTTCGCTCACCCGTGCAGAGCTTCTTCAGACCTTCAAGGAATTGAAGCAGAAAAAGGAATACTCCCCGGTAAAACCTACCATCTTCCTGACCAAGCTTTCCGCCCGCGACTTTGCCAAGATCGAAGACAACATCGACGAGTTCCCGGGTTTCTACATCCAGGCCCGTACCACGCGTGCTTATAACGCCCAGGCGGCAGCCAATGCCATCGGGTATGTGAGCGAGATCTCGAAAACAAAACTGGAAAAAGATAAGACCGGCATCTATAAGCAAGGTGACTACATTGGCCAAAGCGGCATCGAAGCCTTCTACGAACAATATCTCCGCGGCACCCGCGGCGTGCGTTTCAAACTCCGAAACGTTGACGGCATCGAAAAAGGATCTTTCCGCGACGGCGAAATGGACACCTTGTCCACCCCAGGCCAGGATCTGACAACAACGCTCGACCTGGACCTGCAGAGCTACGGCGAGTACCTTATGAAAGGAAAATCCGGAAGTATTATCGCCATCGAACCGAGCACAGGCGAGATTTTGTCCATGGTCTCCGGTCCATCCTATGATCCCACGCTGTTGACGGGTAAGAACTACAGCTCCAACTTCGTGCTCATCAGCAACGATACCATGAAGCCGCTGTTCAACCGGCCGCTCATGGCCCAATACCGCCCCGGCTCCATCTTCAAAATCGCGCAGGCCATGGTGGCCTTACAGGAAGGGGTGATCACGCCGGAGACGCGCATCCGCTGCGACCGCTCCATCATCGACTGCCACGGTCCACACACCAATGAAGACCTGCGCGGGGCCATCACCAACTCTTGTAATCCGTATTTCCGCGACGTTCTTCGTAGGATGCTGAACAAGGGCAAGTCCAACAATCCATTTGATGACACCCGCATCGGTTTGACAGAATGGGACAAGCACATTAGCAGTTTTGGTTTTGGAAAGCGACTGGGCATCGATTTGCCAAACGAGAAAAACGGATTGGTCCCTAGCCCTGCATTCTATGACCGGGCGTATGGCGGGCGACCCTGGAAATTTTCAAACATCTATTCCATCGCTATCGGTGAGGGCGAAAACCTGGTGGTGCCGCTGCAGATGGCCAACTTTGCGGCCACGGTGGCCAACAAAGGATATTACATCACGCCACACCTCGTGAAGTCCATTGGCAATTCCGGCAAACCCTTGCCTGCGTATATCGAAAAGCACTACACTACCATTGACTCGATGTATTTCAGGGTAGCGGCCGACGCGATGCAGCGCGTGGTGGAAGAGGGAACGGGCCAGTACCGCGCCAAACTGAAAGATGTCATTGTGTGTGGCAAGACCGGAACGGTACAAAACGATCCAAAGCCTGCACACGCCGTGTTCATTGCCTTCGCCCCGAAAGTAAATCCGAGGATTGCCGTTTCCGTCTATGTTGAATCCGCCGGTCAAGGTGGACGCTCGGCGGCCTCCATCGCCAGCCTCATGATTGAGAAATACTTGTACGGCGCCACGCAGCGACCGCAGATCGAGGAATACGTGTTGAAAGGAAAATTCCTGAACTGATGAGAAACAACAACGACATCATATCCGACAAAATGGATTGGGTGACCGTGGCGCTCTATTTCGCCATTGTCTTCCTGGGGTGGATAAACATCTACGCCGTTACCTATGACCAGGCCAAGAGCATTTCGATCTTCAACGTCGATATCAACTCCGGACGGCAACTTATTTTTATCGTCGGTTCCATTTTTATCATCCTGGCCATTCTCATCATCGACATGCGGTTCTATGAGACGTTCGCCTATGTCATCTATGGGGCGATCCTCTTCCTGCTGTTGCTGGTGCCGATCGTCGGAAAAGAAGTGGGTGGCAACAAGGCTTGGTTGGGCATTGGATCGTTTGGTGTTCAGCCTTCGGAGTTCGCCAAATTCGCCACGGCGCTGGCCGTCGCGAAGTATATCGGTTCCGTTGGGTTCAGGATGGACCAATTGCGCAACCAGATCATACTCTTTGCCATGATCGGGGCGTCGATGTTGCTCATCCTATTACAAAAAGATACAGGAACGGCCCTGGTGTTCACGGTTTTTACGCTGGTCTTTTTCCGGGAAGGTATGTCGCCCATGCTCATCATTTGCGGGGTGGCGGCAGCGGTCATTTTTATCCTCACCCTATTGGTCAATTCGTATTACCTCTTCATCGGCATCGGCGTCATTCTGGTCGTTGCCATTGTGATGGGTAAGAAAAAAATTAAACGCATCGCGATGCTCACCGCCGCAGCGATCGCCTTGTGTTGTGTGATCATCAGCGTGGACTATGTGGTGACCAACGTGCTAAGACCTCACCAACAAAACCGGATCAAGGCCCTCATCAATCCCGATGCCGACCCGCTTGGTTTTGGATGGAACGTCACCCAGTCGAAGATCGCCATTGGCAGCGGTGGATTTTTGGGCAAAGGATTTTTGAAAGGCACGCAAACCAAATTCGATTTCGTGCCCGAGCAGAGCACCGACTTTATTTTCTGCACCATCGGCGAAGAGCACGGCTGGCTGGGCAGTCTTTTTATCATGACCCTTTTCGTGGGCCTGCTCTTGCGGATTGTGTTTTTGGCGGAGCGACAGAAAAATCGTTTTGCGCGGGTGTATGGGTACTCAGTGGCGTGTATTTTCTTTTTCCACTTTGCCGTCAACATCGGGATGACCATCGGGTTGTTCCCCGTGATCGGGATCCCGTTGCCCTTCTTCAGCTACGGCGGATCTTCGCTGTGGGGCTTTACGATCCTGTTGTTTATCCTGCTCAAACTGGATATTCACCGCATGCAAGTATTGCAACGGATCTAAACGCCGCCTGATTTCCTTACCGTACTTTCAGAGAAGCCACCAAGGCAATCTTGGAGGACCGTCCATGGCTCGAGAATAGTTTTGCAAATGACAGCGGCCTTTTACAGGAACCGTCTTTCCACCAGTTCCATAAATTCATGGAACTCCTCGCTGTCGTGGTCCCAGCCAGTCGCGTGTTCCTCTTCGATGTAGCGCATGGCCGCTTTGATGTTGTCGTAGCGATCGAGTTGGTCGATGGCGCGGCTGAACAATTCGAAGTCACCGTGAAAGAGCACTTTGGTGAACATGAATTTTTGGTTGATGGTGAGACTGTCTTTGATCTTCCCGATCTTTTGAAAATTGTCGATGACGGCCGCGCGGGGTTGTTGTTTGATAGACTCGTTCAGCGAGGGCTGGGGTGCCTGGGGCTTTACCTCGGGCGCAGGCTTGGAAGGCTGTGGCGCAGGTTTAGGGGGCTCGGGTGCCTTCGGCGTTTCTTCTTTTACCAGGGGTGTGATCAACGGCTGGCCTGGCGGCGGTGGCAAGGTGGGCGCGGGCTTAGGTGCTGGCGGCGTTGAAACAATTTCGGGCGCTTGCATTTTGGACACATAAAACTTGTTCGCATCCAGGGGCACGACGGCCGAGAATTTCTCCAGGTATTCCTCCACATCTTCCGGGTTGAAGTTCACTTCTTCCAGGATCTGGTCCAGGATGGCAAAGGCTTCGTTCCCGGAGATTTCCTTGACGTCTCTTTCTTCCAGTTTTTGCAGCATGCGCTCGAGGGGCGCTTTGTTTATTTTCAGGTATTTGATCTCTTCGCGAAAGGGCGCCACTTCCAGTTTGTTGTTCTTTCCCGCGAGGATCATGGCAAAGAAATCGTAGGGATCGAACACGGCCAGCAGCGCTTGGCTGACGGCCTTTTTCAATAAGGGGGCAAAGTGGGCCTGGCCAATGGAGATGTTTTGCGACAACACCCGCATTAAATTCTCAAGCGATTCCTTCACTTCCTCGTTCTCGTAGTCGAAGTAGGCGCTTTTCAGCTTCTTGGTCTCTTCGCGCCACGACTTGAACAGCTCGCGCACGATAAAAAGATTTACCTGCTGCACGTTGCACAGCGACAGGATCTCCTGTCCCGTGATCTTTTCTTTCGAGGCAAAGAATCCCTTCAGCACTTTGTCGGCGTAGGCATCGCCATAGAGGGCGATGGCTTCCAGACTAATCTTTTCGTCCATGCGGTAATAGTCAGATTAATACTTTGGCTATAAAGTTAATGGATATTCAGCAATGTGCACATTCCGGGCCCTCCGGATCAACCCTGGTTTTTGCCGTTGAATTTTGCCTATTTCAATCCACCGAAAACGCCATGGCCAAACTCACGATCGAAAATCTTTTCCACCGGGAATTGGAGGTCAGCGACCTCTCCAAAAGCCTGTTGCACCACCTGCACAGCCACGGGGTTGACTGGATGCACGCCTGTGGTGCCAAAGGTCGTTGCACCACGTGCAAAGCGATCGTCGTGGGTGGTCTGCAGCATCTAAACGCGCCCACGGCCCCGGAATTGCGATACCGCCAGGAGGGCCTGTTGCGGGAAAATGAACGGCTGGCATGCCAGACTACGCTGCAGGGCGACGTCTGCATCCGGGTGCCGGAATCGGGGAAGTTGCCCCACGTTCAATACTCACCCTAAGTTCGCCCGCGTTTCCGGTCAACCGCAGAAACTTTGCCCTTGCCGCCCACCCCACATCCGGCGACAACCTCTATCTTTAAGCCCATGTTTATCGAACCCCATCTTGGCAGAGGATCCAGGCGCGAACAGGCGGGCTGGATCGAAGTGATCGCCGGCTGTATGTTTTCCGGTAAGACCGAGGAACTGATCCGCCGGCTCAACCGGGCCATCATTGCCAAACAGCACGTGGAGATCTTCAAGCCCGTGATCGACCGGCGCTATCACCAGGAGCAGGTGGTGTCGCACAACGAAACCGCCATTCGCTGTACCCCCGTAAATTTTGCCAACGACATTTTGCTGCTGGCTGGCAACTGCGACGTGGTGGGCATCGACGAGGCCCAGTTCTTCGACGATGCCATCGTGGAGGTTTGCAACAACCTGGCTAACCAGGGCAAGCGCGTGATTGTAGCGGGGCTGGACATGGACTATGAAGGAAAACCCTTTGGCTCGATGCCGCAGTTGCTGGCGGTGGCCGAGTTTGTCACAAAAGTTCATGCCATCTGTGCACAAACCGGCGAACTGGCGTCGTTCTCTTTCCGGTTGAGCGACAACGATGCGCAGGTGATGCTGGGCGAAAAAGGAGAATATGAAGCGCGCAGCCGGACCGCCTTCCTGCAAGGCATGAAAGAAAGAAAGAAATGAAAATGCCCCGTCTTCTTTGCCGGATCGCGGCGACTTTGTTTTTGAGCTTCGCTTTGTTCCCCCGCCTGGTTTTCGCGCAGGGCGACATCCCGCTAGGCAATTGGCGGATGCACATTTCCTTTAACCAGATCAACAGCATTGCGATCGGCAATCAAAAAGTATATGCCGCGGCGCGCAACGGCGTGATGGTATTTGACCGGGCCGACAACAGCATCACCACCTATTCAAAACTCGATGGACTGAAAGGACAAGCCATCACTTCGATTGCTTATGACGTCCCTTCACAGACCCTCCTCATCGCCTACGAGAACGGCGTACTGGATATCGTGGATAGCCAAAATGTGATCACCAGTCTCGACCCCACAAAAAATTCCTCCCTCACCGGCTCAAAGAAAATCAACAACATCACCGTTCACGACAACCTCGCCTACCTCGCCGCAGATTATGGCGTAGTGCTCTTCGACGTGCGGAGCAAGCAAGTCAAAGAAACCTGGCGCGACCTGGGCGCCACGGGCGAAACACTAAAAATCCTGCAAAGCGCCTTCACCACCGACAGCGTCTTCCTGGCCACCGGAAAAGGTGTGATCGCCGGCAGCCTCGACGATAACTTGCTCGATTTTAACAATTGGAAACGTTTTGATACCGGCGACTTCAATGCGCCTATCCAGTCGGTTGCGTCCGTAAACGAAAAGGTTTACGCGGCGATCAACGCTTCCGGAATTTTCGAATATGGCAATGGAAGCTGGACCAAAGAAACCTTTCTGCAGGGCGCAACATTCCAATCCCTCAATTCAACCGAATCGACCCTCATCATCGCGCAAGATGACAAGGTCTGGACACTCTCCACGTCCAATGCCTTGTCGCTGGTAGCCGACAAGCTCATCACCCACCCCTCCATGGCGTTGCTGGACGCCGGCAAACTTTGGATCGGCGATGCACTCAATGGACTTGTCACCAACGCGAACGGCCCCTTCATCCGTTTTGTACCCAACAGTCCCGTCAATGCCACAGCAGTTCGACTGACGTCTCAAAATCAAGTCATGTATGCTGCAGCGGGCGGGCACACCACCGATTTCAAAGCACAAGGCAACCCCGGTATGATCGACATGTTTCAACAAGGTTCCTGGGCCGTGGAGACCACCGCGTTACAAGATCTTACCGATGTCGCCTACATCGCGACGACACAATATGTTTCATCGTTTGGATGGGGCGTGCAGCGATGGGACGAACAAGGCGCGGTCACGCTCTACGATGAGACCAATAGTCCGCTCGTTAATACGGCACCACCGGATCGCCACGTGAACATCACCAGTCTGGCGGTTTCCGAAGACGGACTGTGGGTTGCCAATTATGGCGCTGCCCAGCCCCTGCATTTATTAAAAAGTGACAACACCTGGCAGTCTTTTTCTTTTACCTATGCGCCGGCGCGCTTTCCAACAAAGTTGGTCACGGATCTTTATGGCAGTGTCTGGATGGTGCTCAACCCCGACTCCGGTGGCGGCCTGGTGGCGTTCAATAAATCCAAATCGGTCTATCTCACCAACATTGCCGGGGCAGGTGGATTGCCCAGCAAGGCTGTGCGCTCCATCGCCGTGGATCGCGACGGACTGGTTTGGGTTGGGACGGACCAGGGCGTGGCCTACTTCATCGATCCCTACGGCGTCTACGATGGAGCGGTGGATGCCATCAAGCCTATTTTCGATGACCGCTTTTTGTTGAAGGACGATAAAGTAACAGCGATCGCTGTGGACGGGGGCAACCGGAAATGGATGGGCACGGAACGCGGGGTTTGGTTGTTCGGTCCGGACGGACAAAGCCAGGTGTATAATTTCACCACGGCAAATAGTCCCTTGCTGTCGAATGTGATCCGCGATATCGCGATCGATGGAAAAAACGGAGAAGTTTTTTTTGCTACCGACGAAGGAATTGTGTCTTTCCGCGCCGACGCGACGGAAAGCACGTCGACATTTCAGACGGTGAAGATCTTTCCCAATCCCGTCTCCTCCGAGTTCGCCGGTACGGTAGGGATCACGGGCCTGGCCACGGATGCTATCGTGAAGATCACCGACATCACCGGCAAGCTGATCTGGCAAACCCAGGCCAACGGTGGCACCGCCTCGTGGAACACCCTTGACTACACCGGGAAACGACCCTCCACCGGCATCTACCTCGTGTTCAGCGCCACGCCCGACGGAGCCGAAAGCGTTGTGGGCAAGATTGCGTTTGTTGACTAGGGTGAACAATAAAATCGCGTAGCGTGACGCGGTCCGTTCCGTTATCGCGTAACTTTCCGGCATCATGCTGCATAAGACAAGGGGCATCGTTTTCAGGTTCACGAAGTATGGCGAGACGTCCATCATTGTCAACATCTTCACCGAACTTTTTGGCTTGCAGAGCTACATCGTGAACGGTGTGCGGAGTAAATCCTCAAAGAATAAGATCGCGTTGTATCAACCGCTTACGCTGCTGGAAATGGTGGTCTATCATCGCGAGAACGCCAACATCAACCGGATAAAAGAAGTGAAATGCTTCTATCCCTATCAAACCATACCGGTAGACATCAAGAAATCGGCGTTGGCTATTTTTATAAACGAAGTGTTGAACAAGACCGTGAAGGATGAAAGTCACGCTCAGGATCTGTGCACCTTCCTCATGGAGTCGCTGCAGGCGTTGGACCAGATGACGGAAAAGGCGGAGAATTTTCACCTCCTGTTCCTCCTCAAGCTGAGTCGCCTCCTGGGGTTTGGCGCCTACAATCTCATTGAAGTGCTGGGTCCCCGGGCCTCGGACGAGGAAACGGAACGGCTATTGGCCCAGCTCATTCCTGCGGACTACAACACTTTTATCGCCCTGACCAATACGCAGCGAAGAGCGATCCTTGAATTGTTGCTGAAATTCTATGCCGATCACATTGATACTTTCGGAGAGATGCGGTCGGTGCAGGTGTTGCGCGATGTGATGGGATAATTCAAAAAAAAAGAAGGCAGAACGCTCTACCTTCTTTTTATATTTTGTGATGCTCCGGCCTAACCTAACCGTTTAGCCACTTCGTCCCAGTTTACGACGTTATACCAGGCGGCTACGTAGTCATTTCGTTTGTTTTGGTATTTGAGATAGTAGGCATGTTCCCACACGTCGAGTCCCAGGATCGGGGTGCCTTTCAATTCGCTGCTGTCCATCAGGGGATTGTCCTGGTTTGGGCTGGAGCCGATCTTGAGCTTGCCGCCATCGCTGACCAGCCAGGCCCATCCGGAACCAAAGCGGCCCATGGCGGCCTGGGTGAATTGTTCTTTGAATTTGTCGAACGAACCGAACGCACCGTTGATGGCATCGCCGATCTTTCCCGTGGGGCCTGCCGCGCCGGGAGGGCCCATTACCTGCCAGAAGAAGTTGTGATTCCAGGCTCCGCCGCCGTTGTTCCGGGCTTTCGGCGACAGCTTGGAGGCGTTGGCGAAGAATTCTTTTTCGGTAGCGAACGTGATCTTATCGGCAGCAATAGCATCGTTCACATTCTTGATGTAGGCGGTGTGATGCTTGTTGTAGTGAATGTCCATGGTGGTGGCATCGATGCTGGGTTCGAGCGCATTGTAGGCATAGGGCAACGCCACCTGCGAAAATTGCAAGGCAGTTAAAGTTTTTGTTTCAACGTGCGTGTCTGAAGGCTGGGTAGAAAAGGCGGCTGTGGCCTTGGCAATGACCGGTGAACTCACCGTGGCCACTACCGTTGCCTTCAGCGAATTCTGAATAAACTTTCTGCGTGAAGTGTTCATAAATTAGGGTGCGTTTTGTCTGAAGTAAATTTACTTAAAAATCTTTAGCTTGCTGAACCAATTAACATCGCTCATTACCTATGGAAGAAATATTGTATGACGAAATTCCATCGCTCGATCTTGCCGATTTTTATGGTGACGATCCCGCGAAGAAGAAGAAATTTGTCGCCGATCTAGGCGCCGCCTACCACAGCATCGGCTTCGCTGCCATTCGCCATCATTTCCTAACAACCGAGATGCAGGATAAGTTATATGCAGCGATTAAAAAATATTTTGCCCTGCCCGACGACGTAAAGAAAAAGCACGAGCTCGCCGACCTGGCCGGACAACGCGGCTACACCGGCAAAGGCAAAGAACATGCGAAAGGAAGAAACACCGGCGACCTGAAAGAATTTTATCACGTGGGCCAGGAGTTGCCCGCAACGGAGTTGGCCAAAGAGGGCTATCCCGAAAACATCTGGCCTGCCGAAGTGCCCGAGTTCAAAGCCGTGTCGAACGACGTTTTCCGGGCGCTGGAAAAAACCGGCACCTATATGCTGCGTGCCATCGCGCTCTACCTGGAGTTGCCCGAGCATTATTTCGACGACAAGATCAAACACGGCAACAGCATCCTTCGCCCCATCCACTACTTCCCCATCGAAAATCCCGATGCCGTTCCCGCCGACGCTGTGCGCGCCGCCGAACACGGCGACATCAACCTCATCACCTTGCTCATGGGCGCCAGCGCCGATGGCCTCCAGGTGCTGCGTCGCGATGGCAAGTGGATTCCCATCACGGCCCTGCCCGACCAATTGGTAGTGAATGTAGGCGACATGCTGGAGCGCCTTACCAACAAGACGTTGAAGTCCACCATCCACCGCGTGGTGAACCCACCCCGGCAATTCATGAATACCCCACGTTACTCCATACCGTTCTTCATGCACCCCCGGTCGGAGATGAGCCTGGCCGCATTACCGCACTGTGTCAGCGCAGCGCAACCGAAAGCCTGGCCCGACATTACGGCCGGCGAATTTTTGAACCAACGCCTTCGTGAAATCGGCTTGAAGAAATGATGACCACCACAAAGCCCTAACCTGGTGGTCCAGCGCGTCCGATATTACATTTTTCTGCGCGATGTGCTCAGCCTGGCCCTCACCACGTTTGGAGGGCCCCAGGCACACCTTGCCCATTTTCACAAGGTGCTCATCGACAAACGCCACTATCTCACGGAAGAGGAGTTGATGGAGATCAACTCGCTCTGCCAGATCCTGCCCGGCCCAACGTCCACCCAAACCCTGACGGCCATCGGCTTCAAGATCGGTGGTCCCAACCTGGCGTATCTCACGTTGCTGGTATGGGTCTTGCCCGCCGTCTCGCTGATGACGGCCGCGGCCATGATCATGTCGAGCATCGAGGCCAAGAACTGGTCGCTGGAGTTCACGCGGTTCATTCAGCCCATAGCCGTAGGGTTTGTAAGCTATGGTGCCTACATGATCAGTCAAAAGACGGTCACGACCAAAACGGGTATAGCCCTCATGATCATGGCCGCGGTGGCTTCGTATTTTTTACAAACGCCCTATGTATTCCCCATCATCCTCGTGGTCTCCGGGTTGATCACGGCCTTAAAATATAAAGCACAACCCAAGGAATTGGATCGGAAAAAAATCATCGTGCCCTGGAATAACTTTCTGCTCTGGGCAGGCGTGCTCATTTTTGCCGCCGTGTTGGGAGCGATCACGAAAGCGTTGCCCGTGCGATTGTTTGAAAATTTTTATCGTAACGGAAGTCTGGTATTTGGAGGAGGCCAGGTGTTGGCACCTTTGCTGTATACTGAGTTCGTGCAGTATGCGCCAAAACCTTACCATCCCACTTCACACGAAGAATTTCTTTCGGGATATGCTATCGCACAATCTTTGCCGGGACCGGTGTTCTCTTTCAGCGCTTATATCGGCACGCTTTCCATGCGCGATCATGGCACGCTGGGGAAATTATTAGGGGCGTTGGCTTCTGCGGGTGGTATCTTTTTGCCGGGCACGTTCCTGATCTTCTTCACCATCCGGTTTTGGGAGAGCCTGAAAAAATACCGCGCCGTGCGGGCATCGTTGGAAGGCATCACGGCGGCCAGTGCAGGGTTAGTGGCCACGTCGGCGATCATCATGTTTCAACCCCTGGAGCATACGGTATTGAATTTCTCCACGACCATTATAACGTTCCTGCTACTGGCCTTTACACGCATTCCTTCGCCCCTGATCATTCTGGGCGGATTGATCTTAGGCTTTCTGCTGAGAGGCTTCTAAAGCCCAAAGTCGTTTGCTGAATGGCTCAACAACCATCCCAATCCAATTCATCAAAAAAGTAAAGCTTATTTTCTACTGCCGTAGAAGAGCGTGAGGAACAGCGTGGGGTACACGGCATAGTTCTTCGTGGAGGGCATCATCTCGATGGTGCTGGAATAGGCATCGATCAAAAATCCGGCTTCAAAACCTGTCACCTGGCTTTTGATCGTTCCCAATTCAAAGTTCATGGCCGCCTTGAAATTTATTCCGGGCTTGATCTTGGATTCCGATAAGCCTTCGAAAAGTCGTCCGGTGCCGGCGATGTAGTCGATGTTGATGTTCGGGTTATACGGTGCGCGCACCGTGTAGCTGCCTCCTCCTTCCGGAAAATATTCAACGTAATAAGGGGCTACCACACCAATGGTGGGACCGATGGCAAACACACCTTTTATTTCCACGCCCTGGTGAGGCGCTTTTTTAAACAGGATGATGTCGCGGCCGTATTGCAGGCGGATGGCATAGAGATAATTCGATTTGCCGTAGATGAAAAGATTACCGGTTTGAATGGAATTGGTCCTTCTTTCCTGGGGATGTTTCACGTTCATCAGCTCCAGACCGAAAGTTTCCAAAACACGGTCATTGAGCTTGCGGGCTTTTTTGAACACCAGACCACCGATCAATCCTCCCGATGTATTTTTGTTAATACCCCAGGTGAATTCCGAACCGTATTCATAGCTGTCTTGTGTTTGGCCGTAGGTCCCCGCAACGATCAACACCAGGAAAAAGGTAAGGAGAGAAAACTTTTCACGCCGCCGCATCTGTCTGAAATCTTTACGATAAATTTAGGGTTAAAATTACCTAACGCAAACACTAAACTCTAAGTTATTCTTTATGGTTTCCATGACCGGGTATTACAAGGGCGATTTAAGAACAGAAGTCACCCATCTTAAGTCGGGCAATGTGGTGATAACGGATGCGCCCCCCGATAATAATGGCAAGGGGGAGGCTTTTAGCCCTACTGACCTCACCTGTGCCTCCCTGAACAGCTGCATGATGACCCTAATGGGGATTCTGGCCCAACGCGAGAATATCGACCTTGCCGGGCTGCGTTCGGAGATCGTTAAGATCATGCACCCCTCTCCCCGCAGAATTCTCGAGGTCCAGATCACTTTCACCCACGACAACCTCGTGGCCACCGATGTTCAAAAGGAAAAGCTGCGGCGTGCCGCACTCACCTGCCCCGTGGCCTTGAGCCTGTCGGAGAACGTCAAGCAAACGGTCACCTTCAATTTTTAAGCGCGTCGCGGATGGCACGGTAGTCGATGCCCATGTGTGACTGGTCATAGACGGATGCGCCTTTCTCAATGATCAGCACCTGGGGCGATTCATGCTCCACCTGGAATTGGTCGGCAATGCGGTTGGAAATATCGCGGTTGTTGATCAGGTCCAGGAAATAGGGTTTGAGGTGGCCCATTTCCGATTCGTTCCAGTTGCGCTCCAGGCGGTCGAGCGCCATGCGACTCACGGAGCAACGGGTGCTGTGCTTAAAGATGAGCACGGATTTTTCTTTGGATTCCTCCAGGATTTGATCTACCTGCTGAGGAGATTTCAACTCACTCCACTTCATAGCTTTTAGTCGTTCCACATTCCCGCTTCACCTTTGTCATACCGGGGCTTTCTGCCCTTTTCCTTCAAGTGGTCAGGCTGTGTATCTTGTTTTTTAAATAAACGCGCCCACCATAGCTTAAAGTTCGTGAGCATATCCCTTTCGTCGTCTACATTGTTCTTGTTGAGCTTGATAAACTTGGTGTCGGGATGAAGTTCTTTGTTTTTCGCAAAGAGTTTGAATTTCTGCATTTTGATGTTGCCCTGGTAGGCCGACGCGCGCGCGAATGCTTTGCCTGGCTCGCGGGTTTTCAGGGCATCTTCCGAGCTACTCGGGTTGCGAACGTAGTCCCAGTTGCGCTTCATGCTTCGGGCATATTCGCTGGCTTTCACCGTCGCTTTGGTTGGTTTTATGCCGGGCATGGCCCCCTCCGCTGCGTGCGGCTTTTTGCCGTATTCGCGTTGCTTCACTTTCACCTGCAGCTCACCGGCCTGGAAAGTGGCATCGGTCGGCTTGAGTTTTAATAAGGCCTCATCGGCGGAGTTCTTGTTCTTGACATAGGGGCGGCGCTTCACTTTAACCTGAAGACCCTGGGTGTCGTCGTTGAGGGGCAGCTTGGAGACGATAGGCTCTTCGTTGTTATTCCACAATTTTCCGCTCACGCTGCCGCCACCTTTTTCAGGCCGGTGGCCGCGAATATTTCCTTGAAAAAGAGCCTCCCTGCCACCGTTTTTTGGATGCCTCACAATGATCGGGTGTTCTTTATTGTTCCACAATTTCCCACTCACACTGCCCCCGCCTTTTTCCGGGCGACGGGCCCTGACATTCCCGGAGAAGAGCGCTTCCTTGCCATTGGTCTTGGGAGCCGTTCCGTCGAGGGGACGACCCTGATTGTTCCACAACCGGCCACTCACGCTGCCACCCCCTTTGTCGGGGCGATGGCCTTTGATATTTCCTTGAAAGCGGGCTACTCCGGCACCTTGTTTCGTTGGTCTGCGCGACATTAAAGGTTGGCCATTGTTGTTCCATCCGCCGCTCACAGAGCCTCCACCACCAAAGGTCTTCCTTCCCCGGGTCCGGTTTTCATAGCGACGTATGCTCTCGTCGCTCCTTCCTGGTCCTTTGGGTGGCACGGGCATTCCTACCTGGCTTTCCCTTGGTCTTGTCTTTGGCTGGTAGCCGCGCGCTTTGCCATAGACGGCACCGGAAATCGATCGCGGCTTTTTTGATAAAATGGGCAGGCCCTCAACTCTTCTTTTGCTGGTAAAATTTCTTCCCCTCACCCTGCGGCCGGCCACATCGCCGGTCCATGCATTTTCGCCGCGGCGCATGGTGGTGCGATGACCACCGGCGGCAGGCCCTTTATAGGCCCTGTCGCCCAAACGCGACTTTCGGCCCGCATAGGGATGGAACGTTGGAGCGATCACACGACCACTGGACGTTTGAGGAGTTCTCTTACGCAGGGGTTTCCCGGCCAGGTCTCGTGTAGTGGCTTGCTCAGGTCTTCGCTTGGGTCGGGGAAAGTTGGCGTAGACGTTTATGCTTTTGCGCGCCATGAACGCCCGCGAGCCGGACTGCGGCACGATCCTGGGTTTGGGACCTCCTTCTTTCGGAACCGGGCCTTGAATTTTTTTCAACTTCGCCAGGGTTCCCCGGTTCGACACAGCCTTTTCCGCGGATCTTGGACGAGTGGAGGGATTGTGTGTATATCTTCCGTATTGCGGATAGACGTTGCGCGAGCTGCCGGCCGATTCGCGGTTGCGAATGCGTCGCCCGGTAATGTCACCGCGCCATGCTTTTTGACCTCCCTTCTTAGGCTTGGGCGCGAAGCTGGGCCGGATCGGCTTGCCGGGACGGTCGGTGCCCGATGCCCGGCGATGCGGCACGTATGCCCGCGCGTTACTGGCAGAGGATCGTTCACTGGACTTAATGCGTTTTTTATTTCTTGCTTTTCTGCCCGGCCCGCTGCCTCCTGATTTGCGAAAGGGCGTACTAAAACGGCTCTCCCGGCTCGGCCGGTCCCCCTTCGAATTTTGACCAAACGAGGGAGCTGCCAAAAGCATCAGAAGGATGCCCAGGACCAGGAATTTCCAGGTTGAAGATCGGACAGGAGTATGGTGCGCGATGGCGTTCAAAAAATGGTGTCAGAAACAGGCCAAGTTAAGGAAAATTTATGATTGCTTCCCAGGGCCCGGCCCGGGGTATGAAAACGCCAGCCGAACCCCTTTTCTTTTCGATTGCCGGCATTAAAATTTCAGCAGCTCTTCAATAGCGTTTTTCAACCGTCCTTTGGGCAGAAAATTCTGCTCCAGGGTCGGGGCAAAAGGTATGGCGGTGTCCAGCGAGGCCACACGTTTCACCGGCGCATCGAGGGATGAAAAGCAATGCTCGTTTATCCAGGCGCTGATCTCGGCACCAATGCCGCCGGTCAACGTATCCTCGTGCAGGATGAGCACGCGGTTGGTCTTCTTCACACTTTCGGCAACCATGTCTTTGTCCCACGGCAGCAGCGTGCGCAGGTCGATGAGGTCTATGGAAACATCGCTTAGTTCTGCGGCTATTTCGCGCGCCCAATGAACACCCATGCCGTAGGTGATGATCGATAGGTCCGTTCCTTCGAGGATGCGTTTGGCCTTGCCAATCTCCACCGTATAGTAATCGTCGGGAATGGTGTCTTTGATGGAGCGGTAGAGTAGTTTGTGCTCAAAGTACATGACCGGGTTCGGGTCTTCAATGGCGGCGCAAAGCAATCCCTTGGCATCGTAGGGGTCGGAGGGGTAAACGATCTTGAGACCGGGTGTGTGAAAGAACCAGGCTTCGTTGCTTTGCGAATGAAACGGGCCTGCGGCTGTGCCGGCACCGGTGGGCATGCGCACTACCACATCGGCGTTCTGGCCCCAGCGCCAATAGGCTTTAGCGAGGTTGTTGACGATCTGGTTAAAGGCTTCCGTCACAAAGTCGGCAAACTGCATTTCCACCATGGACTTCATGCCCTTGATGGACAGTCCTAAGCCCGCACCGGCAATAGCCGATTCGCAAATGGGCGTGTTGCGCACCCGTGGTTTTCCAAATTTCTCCACGAATCCTTCCGTGATCTTGAACACGCCGCCATATTCAGCGATGTCCTGACCCATGAGCACCAGGTTGTCGTAGCGCTCCATGCTTTGCCGGAGTCCGTCGCTGATGGCATCGATGAATCGTTTCTCTGATTTTTGTTCCGATGCCGGTTCCACCACCTCTTGTTGAAAGGGCGCATACACATCCGTCACCTCCGCGGCCGTTTCGGCCACAGGATGTTTCTCCTCGAAGGCGATGGCCAGGCCATCTTCAATTTCTCTTTTTATGATCTGGCGAAGATCGTCCGCATAAGCCTGGTCGATGATGCCCTCTTTCAGCAGGTATTGTTCGTAGTTGTCTACCGGATCTTTCTTCGCCCACTCGTCCATGAGGGCTTTGGGTACGTATTTCGTTCCCGACGCTTCTTCGTGTCCGCGCATGCGAAACGTCCGGCACTCGAGCAGCACAGGGCGGGGTTGTTGGCGCATGTTTTCTGCCAGCAGTCTCACGGTGTCGTATACTTCGAGAATATTGTTGCCATCGATGCTGAGCGCGTCGATGCCATAGCCGATACCTTTGTCGGCAAAGCTCTCGCAGCGGAATTGCTCCTGGCTTGGGGTGGACAGTCCGTAGCCGTTGTTTTCGATGACGAAGATCACGGGAAGATCCCACACGGCAGCCACATTCACCGCCTCGTGGAAGTCGCCTTCGCTGGTGCCCCCGTCGCCATTGAACACGACCGTGACTTTGTTTTCTGCTTTCAGTTTGGAGGCCAGGGCAATGCCATCGGCCACGCCATTTTGGGGACCGAGATGCGAGATCATGCCCACGATGTGATGCTCGTTCGTTCCGAAATGGAAGGAGCGGTCACGGCCTTTGGTATAGCCCATCGGCGTGCCTTGCCATTGGGCAAACAGTCGCTCAAAAGGCATTTCGCGACCCGTAAAAACACCCAGGTTGCGGTGCATGGGCAGGATGTATTCATCTTTGTCCAGGGCTTGCGTGATGCCCACGGCAATGGCCTCCTGGCCGATGCCGCTGAACCACTTACTGATGCGGTTCTGCCGCAGCAGGATCAGCATTTTTTCTTCGATGAGTCGGGGACGGAGCAGGGCTTGGTAAAGACCTTTTAAGGTGCTGTCGCTAAGGTGCTTTTTCTGAAAGATCATATCGCGAATATGTGGCCGCAAAGTTAACCGACTTTTCGAGTCATGGATTGGGCTGGAGTGTATTTACAAACCTTTGAAATTCAGGGAAAAACTTCTATACTGGTCATGTATTCCTTACCTGAACCATGCGTTTCGGCATTTTGGCCCTGTTTGTGTTGATTTTTTCAGGCCTGACCGCCCAGGAATACCGTTTTCGACTCTACCGCGTAGAACAAGGCCTGCCCAGCGATGTGACCAAGGCCGTAGCCGAAGACTCCCTCAACTTCCTTTGGATGGCTACCGACGACGGCCTGGTGAAATACGATGGACTTTCGTTCACCACCTACAAACACGCTTTCCGAAGTCAGTACATCAAAAGCTTTTTGAAAACCCGCAGCGGGCGATTGCTGGTCATCGGCGACCTGGATGTGGTGGAGATCCAAAACAAGATCGACACCGTGCTGTTCAAGACCCTCATTCCGGGCTCGCGCATGCCGACAGATTCAACTGTATCTTCCCCAAAATCGATCTATGAAGATCGCAGTGGTATTATCTGGTTGGGTGAGCCAGAATCGGTGCTGCGCTATGATGGGAAGTCCATCAAACGTTTCAACTTCGGGGAGGCCAACCGGTCGCCCATCTTCATTCGCTCGTTCAGTTTTTTTGAAGACCTGCACGATAACCTCTACGCCATCTCCTACCAGGGCAATGTTTTTCGGTACGACGATTTGTTGCGCGATTTTGTGCCCGTACCCGGTGCGTTACCCAGCAACGTCAATCACGTTTTGTTTTTCAACGGCAAACTGCTGGTGGCCAGTGGCAGCGGATTGTTTGAAGCGGAGATGGAAGATCTTCACATTAAGACCGTCAAGAAGGCCCTCCCTATTCCGAACGCATCGTACTTAATGGCCACCGAGGATGCCCTATGGGTATGCACGTACGACCAGGAGCTTTACCGCCTTTCGCACAGTAACTACTTCGACCTGCAGGTGCTGGACTATAGTTTCAAGGGGATCAACAGTTGCTACGCCAGCAACGAAGGCGACATCTGGGCCTCGACCGACAAAGGAATCGTGCTGGTGCAGGAAGAGATTTTTTTGCAGGCGGATGTAAATTCCGAAGGCCATTTTGTCGAAGGCATCGCACACGACCGTGAGCATCACCTCACCTACTACTGTACGAAAGAAACCCTGGTGGAGCTAAAGCCCGTGCCCGATGGCAGCTGGGAACATACGCTGCGCTACAGCAACAAAGACGCCTATTTCCAATCGCTCACCTCCAACAAAAAAGGTCTGTGGGCCAGCAGCGTGTCGGATGTTTTTCTCTTTGAGAACGGGGAGATCAAGAAGCAATGGAACTTTGCCGGGCAGGGAAATTTTGTGCATGATCTTTACATCGACAAGCATGACAACGTGTGGATGGGGCAAGCGGGAACCAGCAAGGTCACCGTCATCACCGACTCTTTCAACATCCGTCATTTTGATGTTCCCATTGCCAAGCAGAGCGAAATTAACCTGGTACGTGAGGGCCCGGGTGGCATGTATGTGGCCGCCAGCGGGATTGGAGGCTACTTGTTCTTTAAACCCTACAATGGGTCTTCGTTCAAAAATGTTAGCCTCCCCGTGGCCTTCCAGACGCGGGGCGATTTCAATATCCAAGACATGACATTCCAGGGCGACGTTCTTTGGATCGCGTCGACCGAAGGATTGTTGCGCTATGATGGCCGCACCATCAGCCGTGTAGACTTTGGCGAAGTGTTCTCCACTTTTTTCGTCAGCTCTGTTGAAACGCTGGATGACCAGAACATCATTTTCTCCAATTCCTTCGGACTGTTTTGCTACAATACGACGTCTCACGAATTTGGGCTGTACGATGAGAACTCCGGTCTGCCCAGCAATGCCATCACCGACCACGGCATTTCGATCGACCAGGACCAAAGGGTGTGGATCGGCACTTCGTTCGGGCTGGCCTATACGGAGAAATCGCTAACCGAAAACGAGAAAACGGTAAAGCCCTATGCCACGGGCGCGCAAGTGGATGCCCGGCACACCCCGTTTGTAAATGGCGTGTATGCTCCCTATGGTTCTTTCATTAACATTCAATTCTCGCCCATCACCTTCCCCGAAAACAAGATCAACCTGCAATGGCGCATGCGGGGCGATAGCCTGTGGCACAAAGTGGACTATCACGAGGTAAGCCTCTCCAGTCTATCGGCGGGAAAGCATACCGTGGAGGTGCGCGCCAAGAAGAACCTGGGTTTAGGATGGAGCGAAACGCGGACAGTGGATGTTTATATTTCGCCACCGTTCTGGCAACGCGCCGAATTTATCATGCTGGTGCTTTGCGCTGTGCTGCTCATTTCCTGGGCCTCGTTCAGCGTGAGTTCGCGGATCATGCAAAAGCGCAAAGAGTTTCTTCAGAACCTGGTGAATAAACGCACAGAAGAGTTGCAAAAGGCAAACGAGGAACTCACCGTGCGCAACAGTGAACTGGACCGCTTTGTATACAGCGCCTCGCACGACCTGAGTGCACCGCTTAAATCCATCCTGGGCCTAATCCGCGTGGCGCGGCTCGACAATCCCGGCGACGGGCACAAAGAATACCTCACCATGATGGAACGCAGCGTGCTGAAGCTGGAGGAATTTATCAAAGACGTGGTGAGCTATTCGCGCAACACGCGCATGCCCGTGAAGCTAGAGCCGTTCCGCTTCGACGATATGGTGAAAAGCATTCTACAGGATCTTCAATATTCCCCGGGCTTTGCCAAGATCCGGTTCGCTGTGAAGGACGAACTTCAGGGCGACCTGGTCAGCGACCCCATCCGGGTGCGGATCGTCCTGAACAACCTGATCTCCAATGCCATCAAATTTCACCTGTTCGAGAACGGCCGTCAGCCGTATGTGAACATCGAGCTGCGTTGTAAAGCCAAGCAATACGTGATCGTCGTGGAAGATAACGGCCAGGGCATCGAGGAAAAACACCTGGGTCGTATTTTCGAAATGTTCTATCGCGCCACCGAAAATGCGCAGGGCTCCGGGTTGGGGTTATATATTTTGAAAGAGACCGTCACCAAATTGAACGGGTTTGTGGAGGTGCGGTCCGCCTTTGGCGAAGGCACGATCTTTACGATCACCCTGCCCGACCGGGTCCACCTCGACCAGGTGCAGCCGACCTAAACGCGGGGAACGGGCTTTCGGTTTCCCTTCTGAAACTTAATTTTCTGTTGGCATCAAACATCGCCAGGTTTATTACTTTTGTGCCCGATGATAACCTTTAGTGAATTTCAACTGGCGAATGGACTCCGCGTGATCGTGCACGAAGACCCTACGGTGCAGATCGCCGTCATGAACATTTTGTATGACGTCGGCTCCCGCGATGAGCGCCCGGACAAAACCGGCTTTGCCCATTTGTTCGAGCACCTCATGTTCGGCGGATCGGCCAACATTCCCAACTACGACGAGCCGTTGCAACGCGTGGGCGGCGAGAACAACGCCTTCACCAACACCGATATCACCAACTACTACCTCACCCTACCCGCCTCCAATATCGAGACGGGGTTCTGGCTGGAGAGCGACCGCATGAACGGTTTATCGTTCGATCCCAAAGTGCTGGAGGTGCAACGGAAGGTGGTGATCGAAGAGTTCAAACAGCGCTATCTCAATCAACCCTATGGCGACGTCTGGTTGAAGCTACGGCCGCTGGCCTATCACGTCCACCCCTATCAATGGGCTACCATTGGCAAGGAGATCAGCCACATCGAGAACGCCACGATGGAGGATGTGAAGGAATTTTTCTTCCACCACTATGTGCCCGACAATGCCGTGTTGGTCGTCGCCGGAAACGTGACGGTGGAGCAGGTGAAACGGCTTTCCGAAAAATGGTTTGGCCCTATCCGGGCTGGCAAACAATCGCGCGCGCTGCCGAAAGAGCCTGCGCAAAAGCAAAAAAGAGCATTGGATGTGAACGCCAACGTTCCGGCAAACGCGCTGTACAAAGCCTATCACATGGGCGCCCGTTTTGATGCCGATTATTATACGTCCGACCTGCTGAGTGATGTGCTGAGCCGCGGACAATCCAGCCGCCTCTACCAAAAGCTGGTGAAGGAGAAAGAGATCTTTACTTCCATTTCTTCGTTCGTGATGGGCACGGTCGATCCGGGTTTGTTTGTGATCAGCGGCCGCGTGAAAGACGGTATCACCCTGGAGCAGGCCGAAGGTGAAGTGAATGAAATTCTGTCCACCCTCGTGGCAAAAGGAACCGACGAGGAGGAGCTTGAGAAAGTAAAAAACCAGACCGAGTCGACCCTGGAATTTGGCGAGGTGGAAGTGATGAACCGCGCCATGAACCTGGCATTCGCCAAACTATCGGGCGACACCAACCTGGTGAACGAAGAAGCGGAACTGATCCGCGCCGTGACGACCGCCGACATGCAACGTGTGGCACAATCCATTCTGCGCGAGGAAAACTCCAGTGTGCTTTATTATCGCGCGGAGAAAAAATAAGATTCATAAAATTAACGATCGATGAAGATACGCGTAGGCATGGGTTTCGACGTGCACGAATTGGAAGCGGGAAGAAATTTCTACCTCGGTGGCATGCCATTGCCCGATGCGCCTAAGGGTGCCGTTGGGCACTCCGACGCCGACGTGCTCATTCACGCCATCTGCGACGCCCTGCTGGGAGCCGCCAATTTGCGCGATATCGGTTTCCATTTCTCCAACACCGACAACCGGTGGAAGAACATGGACAGCACATTTTTTCTCAAGGAAGTGACACGCCTCGTCCACGAAAAAGGGTGGCGCATCGGCAACGTGGACTGCACCATTTGCCTGGAGAAACCCAAGGTGAATCCGCACATTCCCGCGATGAAAAAGATCCTGGCCCCGCTCATGGACATCACCGAGGACGATGTGTCCATCAAGGCCACCACCAATGAAAAACTGGGGTATGTGGGCCGTGAAGAGGGCGTTTGTGCGTATGCGGTTGCGTTGATCCAAAAAGAATAATGTCGCTCACCATCATCACCACCGGCGATGGCTCGCATTCGCTGCGAAACGAAGCGTTGAATGAGACGTATCATTCAGTTCATGGCGCTTTGCAGGAATCGGTACATGTTTTTATCCGGAATGGGTTGGAGCATCGCCTGCGGGATTTTCACAACGAGTCACTTTCCATTTTCGAGGTAGGCTTTGGCACCGGGCTGAATGCCTTGTTGACGGCAAATTATGCCTTGGAGAATACCGTAACGATTTCTTACACTTCCATTGAAGCCTTTCCTGTGCCCGGGGAAATTTGGAGAACCTTGAACTATGGCTCCACCGAAGAAGGCCAAAAAAGATTTTATTCGCTTCACGAGGCGGCTTGGGAAACCGAACAACAGATCGTTCCCCGGTTCCGCCTGCGCAAAATGCACATCACGTTAGAGGACATGATCCTCCCGGCATCCTCGTTTGACGTCATTTATTTCGATGCCTTTGCACCCAACAAGCAACCCGACTTGTGGACGTTGCCCATGCTGGAAAAAGTGACCGCCTTGTTGAGACCCGGTGGCGTGTTTGTCACCTATTGCGCCAAGGGGCAGCTCAAGCGCGACCTCAAAAGTCTGGGGCTCACAACGGATACCCTACCCGGCCCGCCAGGCAAGAAAGAGATGGTGCGGGCGACGCGTGCGGTGATGGGGTGAGGCGGCAGGTGAAAGTGTAAAAATGACGCTAACGATCGTTCTGAAAATTGAAAAATATCAATCGTTTTCGCTCTAAATTCAATTTTTCAAAATTGCGGACCCTGCAATCGTTGACGTTTTGTAATTTTTATAACCTTTCGGATCAATAGTAAAAAGATTCAAAAAATTGGGAAGAAGTCACAAAAGGCCCCAATTTCCTTCTGTTTGTTTGATAAATTCAAAACTCCGTTCTGCCCTGAGCGGTGTATTTGACGCATAATTAAAACGACCAGAAGATGAAAGAGAAGACCAGACGTGGTTTGTACACCCCTGAACTGGAACATGATGCCTGCGGCATTGGCTTCGTCGCCAACATCAACGGCACCAAAACTAACCAAAACCTGCGCGATGCCCTCTCCATGCTCGAAAACATGGAACACCGCGGAGGCAAGGGAAGTAGCCCCAAAACCGGCGACGGTGCGGGGATCCTGATCCAGTTGCCCCACGATTTTTTTGTTGAAGAATGTAACCGTCTCGGTTTCGAGTTGCCCGCTGCGGGCCGCTATGGAACCGGTATGGTGTTTTTCCCGCGCGACAAAAAGGTGATGAACGCCTGTCGCGAGGTGCTTAGGAGAAATATCAAAGAACTTGGCCTCGAACTGCTCGGCTACCGCGTGGTGCCCGTAGACCACAGCGTGCCCGGTCCTGGTGCTGCCGAAGTGGAGCCTGTCATCGAGCAGGTCTTCGTGAAAGCTAAGGACGAATCGCTGGTGGGCGAAAGCTTCGAGCGCAAATTGTTCGTGCTGCGCAACCTCACCTCGCATGCCATCGCCCGCGATGTGAAAGGCAGCAACAAGGAATTCTACATTACCAGCTTCTCGGCGCGCACCATCATCTACAAAGGCCAGCTGCGCACCGAACAGCTTCGCGAATATTTTTATGACCTGCAGGATCCGCGTCTGAAGACCGCTTTGGCGCTCGTACACTCCCGCTTTTCGACCAACACATTCCCCAACTGGAAACTGGCCCAGCCGTTCCGTTTCATCGCCCACAACGGCGAGATCAACACCATTCGCGGGAACGTGAACAAAATGAAGTCCAAGGAAGCCCTCTTCAAATCGACGTTGTTCACCGACGAAGAATTGAAGATGTTGCTGCCCATCACCAGCCCCGACGGCTCCGACTCCGCCAACCTGGATGCCCTGGTAGAAATGCTGGTCTTGTCTGGACGTTCATTGCCGCACGTGCTCATGATGCTGGTGCCGGAAGCGTGGCAGGACAACAAGCTGATGGACCCGCACCGCAAGGCCTTCTACAAGTATCACGCTTCCATGATGGAACCGTGGGACGGCCCCGCCGCATTGGTATTCACCGACGGCACACGCATCGGCGCGACACTCGACCGGAATGGTCTTCGCCCGCTGCGCTATTGTGTGACCCGCTCCGGCCGCGTGATTGCCGCCTCTGAAGCCGGCGCATTGCCCGTAGATCCCAAAGACATTATCGAAAAAGGCCGCATCACCCCCGGCAAGATGCTCATGGTCGACACCAACCTGGGTAAAGTGCTGGACGACGAGAAAGTGAAGCGTGCCGTATACGAAGGCAAGTCGTACTACAACTGGATCATCCAAAACCGGTTGAAACTGCGCCTGGAGCCCGAACACGAGTGGGTGGAAAGCAGCTTCGACGAGAAGACGCTCGTGCAACGCCAAAACGCCTACGGCTACACCGCCGAAGACGTGAAGATGCTGCTGCTCCCCATGGCCGAAAAAGGATACGAAGCCGTTGGCTCTATGGGCGACGACACACCCCAAGCCGTGTTGTCGAAAGAGAGCCGTCACCTTTCGAACTATTTCAAGCAACATTTTGCGCAGGTAAGTAACCCGCCCATCGACCCCATCCGCGAGCGGTTGGTGATGTCGCTCTTCACACGCGTGGGCTCCAGCCTCAACGTGTTGGAAGAAACGCCGGAACATACCCGCCAGATCCATATCTCACAACCGGTATTGCTCAACGCCGACCTGGAAAAATTCAAGCACCTGCAAGACCAGGGATTTGAATGCGCTGTGATCCAATGCGTGTTCAAGGCCGATGGTGAACCCGGTCGTTTGGAAGAAAGCCTCAACCGCATCTGCCAGGAAGCCGAGAAGGCTGTTCGTGCCGGAAAGAAGATCCTCATCCTTTCAGACCGGAAGATCAGCAATGAATTTGCTCCCATCCCGTCCCTCTTGTCGGTGGGTGCGGTGCATCAATACCTGGTGGAGAAAAGAATTCGCACGCAAGCCGGCCTCGTTGTAGAAGCAGGCGATGCGTGGGAAGTACATCACTTTGCCACCATCGTGGGTTATGGCGCCAGCGCGGTGAACCCTTACATGGCCTTAGAGACCATCCACTTCCTCAACAAGCAAGGCGCTTTCTACAAGCCCCTTCCCGATGAAGAAGCGTACTCCAACTTCCAGAAGGCCGTTGGCAATGGTTTGTTGAAGGTGATGTCCAAGATGGGTATCAGCACCTTGCAGTCGTATCAGTCTTCGCAGATCTTTGAAGCGCTGGGTATCGGCAGCGATGTGGTAGAGAAATGTTTCAGAGGCACGATCAGCCGCATTGAAGGTTTGTCGTTTGATGATATCGCGAAGGAAGTACTGGTGCGTCACGAGCTTGCTTATGAGAACGAAAGCAAGGAACTCCCCGTAGGCGGTGTGTATCAGTGGAAACGCCGGGGTGAGAAACACTTGTTCAGCCCCGAAGTGATCCACTTGCTGCAACACTCCACCAAGTCGAACAACTACGAGCTCTTCAAGAAATACGCGCAAAAGATCAACGATCAGACGAGAGACACCCTCACGTTCCGCGGCTTGTTCGAATTCAAAAAACGCAATCCTATTGCGCTGGAAGAAGTTGAACCTGTCGAAGAGATCTTCAAACGTTTCGCTACGGGCGCTATGTCATTTGGATCCATTTCGCACGAAGCGCACAGCACCCTGGCCATTGCCATGAACCGCATCGGCGGAAAGAGCAATAGCGGTGAAGGGGGAGAAGACGAAGCTCGTTTTGAGAAGAAGCCTAACGGCGACTGGGAACGTTCGGCCATCAAGCAAGTGGCTTCGGGCCGCTTCGGTGTGACCAGCTACTACCTGGCAAACGCCGACGAACTCCAGATCAAAATGGCGCAAGGTGCAAAGCCCGGCGAAGGAGGTCAGTTGCCCGGCCATAAAGTTGACGAATGGATCGGACGCGTGCGTCACTCTACACCCGGTGTAGGGTTGATCTCGCCCCCGCCTCACCATGATATTTATTCCATTGAAGACCTGGCGCAGTTGATCTACGATTTGAAGAACGCCAACCGCCAGGCCCGTATCAACGTGAAGCTTGTTTCTCAGGCAGGTGTTGGTACCGTAGCAGCCGGCGTGGCAAAAGCCAAAGCGGATGCTATCCTTATCTCCGGTTCCGATGGAGGAACAGGTGCATCACCCATCAGCTCCGTGCGTCATGCTGGTCTGCCTTGGGAACTTGGTTTAGCGGAAGCGCACCAGACCCTGGTAAAAAATAATTTGAGAAGCCGCGTCGTGTTGCAGACCGACGGACAGATCCGCACCGGCCGCGACATCGCCATCGCCGCTTTGCTTGGCGCCGAAGAATGGGGTGTTGCTACCGCCGCGCTGGTGGTAGAAGGTTGTATCATGATGCGCAAATGCCATTTGAACACCTGCCCCGTGGGTATTGCCACGCAAGACAGCGACCTGCGCAAATTGTTCACCGGAAATCCCGATCACGTCGTGAACTTCTTCACCTTCCTCGCACACGACCTTCGCGAAGTGATGGCTGAACTTGGTTTCCGTACCGTGAACGAAATGGTGGGCCGCGCCGACATGCTGCGCGTGCGCCAGGACATCGATCACTGGAAGATCAAGAAACTCGACCTCTCCCCGATCCTGCAACGCGAGCCCGTGTTGGAACACATCGGTCTCTACAAACAGATCGACCAGGATTTCGAGTTGGAGAAAGTGTTGGATTGGAAACTGGTGGAAGCTGCCCGTGCCGCATTGGACGATGCCGAACCGGTTCAAGAGAAATTCATCATCCGCAATACCGACCGCACCACGGGCGCATTGCTGTCGAACGAGATCTCGAAAAAATATAAAGGCAAAGGATTACCGGAAGATACCATCCACTTCCAATTCAAAGGATCGGCAGGCCAGAGCTTTGCAGCCTTCGTTGCACCGGGTGTGACGTTCGAGCTGGAAGGTGAGGCAAACGACTACTTTGGAAAAGGATTGTCGGGTGGAAAACTGATCGTGTATCCCGACAAGGAATCCACCTTCAAGCCCGAAGACAACATCATCGTGGGCAACGTAGCCTTCTATGGTGCGACCTCCGGCGAAGCGTATATCCGCGGACAAGCCGGCGAACGGTTCTGCGTTCGTAACTCGGGTGTGACCACGGTAGTGGAAGGCGTAGGCGATCACGCCTGCGAATACATGACCGGTGGCCGCGTGGTTGTGCTGGGTAAGACCGGACGCAACTTCGCCGCGGGGATGAGCGGTGGTATTGCCTATGTATTTGATCCCGAACGCGCCCTGGACCGCCTTTGCAACAAAGACATGGTCGATGTGGAGACCATGGAAACGGAAGACAAAGTAGAAGTGAAGGCCATGATCGAGAAACACTTCAAGTATACGGGCAGCGACCCGGCCGAGTGGATCCTCGAAAAGTGGGAAGAAGCTTCCGAGCTCTTTGTGAAGGTGATGCCGAAAGACTACAAGGCCGTGCTGCAAAAAGCAAAGGCTGCAAAGGTATCGGCACCCAAGGTTGGAAAAGTTACAGTTAAAAATTGATTAGACGAACATGGGACAGATAGATGGATTTATGAAGTTCGATCGCGAGATGCCCAAGTCGCGCGATCCCAAAGAGCGGATCAAGGATTACAAGGAAGTATACAATCCCCTCGATAAAGAAAAAGTGAAGCAGCAAGCGTCGCGTTGCATGGACTGCGGCGTGCCCTTCTGCCACAACGGCTGCCCGCTGGGCAACAACATACCCGACTTCAACGATGCGGTGTATCAAGGCAAGTGGGAAGATGCCATCAGGATCCTGAGCAGCACCAACAACTTCCCGGAGTTTACGGGCCGCATTTGCCCCGCACCCTGCGAGGCCAGCTGCGTGCTCAGCATCAACAACAAACCGGTCACCATCGAATACATCGAGAAGACCATCGCCGAGCAGGCGTTTGAGAAGGGCTATATCAAAGCCAACCCGCCCAAGCACAGAACCGGCAAGCGCATCGCGATTGTTGGCTCTGGCCCCGCAGGATTGGCCGCAGCAGCGCAATTGAACAAGGCCGGCCACTGGGTGACCGTGTTCGAGCGCAGCGATCGGATCGGTGGCTTGCTTCGCTATGGCATTCCCGATTTCAAATTGGAGAAGACCGTCATCGAACGTCGCGTCCGCATCATGGAACAGGAAGGCATTATTTTCCGCACCAACGCACACGTAGGGGTGAACATCAGTGCAAAACATCTGAAGGATGAATTCGACGCCATCGTGATGTGCGGCGGCGCCTCTGCCCCTCGCGATCTGCCCATCCCGGGCCGCAAGCTCAACGGCGTGCACTATGCGATGGACTTCCTGCCCCAGCAAAACAAACGCGTGGCGGGCGACCGGATCTTCTCTGGAGAGATCCTGGCTACCGACAAAAATGTCCTGGTCATCGGCGGTGGCGACACCGGCTCCGACTGCGTAGGAACCTCCAACCGTCAGAATGCAAAGTCAGTAACACAGATCGAGTTGTTGGCCAAGCCTCCGATGGACCGCGCCGACAACAATCCTTGGCCGCTGTGGCCCATGATCCTGAACACCTCCTCGTCGCACGAAGAAGGCGTAGCGCGCCAGTGGGCTATCCTCACAAAGGAATTCCTCGGCGACAACACAGGCCGTCTCACTGGGTTGAAGATCGTGGACATTAAGTGGGGCGTAAATCCTCAAGGCAAAATGGGCTTTGAAGAGATCGCCGGCACTGAGCGCATCATCCCCTGCGAACTGGCCTTGCTGGCCATTGGTTTCGTGGGCGCCGAAAAGGGCGGCATGGTGGAAGAGCTGAAGCTGGAGATCGACGAACGCGGCAACATCCGCACCGAGAACTACATGACCTCAGAGGAAGGCATTTTCGCCGCCGGCGATATCCGCAGAGGCCAATCGCTGGTCGTGTGGGCCATCTCCGAAGGTCGCGAAACGGCCCGCGCCGTAGACACCTGGCTGATGGGCGAGTCGAACCTGGAAGCCAAAGACGAATCGTTCGTGCACCTCAGCCACGAAGCCTGATCACGGAACATTAATTTTATATGAAGAAACCTCCTCACCGGGAGGTTTTTTTATTTCCACCACATTTTTCAGGGGAACCATAGCCGTCGGTTCATAGTTATGAACCGGATTTACTTTTTTAATTTTGCACCCATAAAATTTTATAAAACGTGGCAGGAAAAACAGTGAATGTGGGACTCGTGCAGATGTCGTGCACCAAAGACCCGGGCGAAAATCTGGCAAAGGCGATCACCAAGATCCGCGAGGCAGCCGCCAAAGGCGCGCAGATCGTTTGCCTCCAGGAGTTGTTTACTTCTTTGTACTTCTGTGATGTGGAGGATTACCAGAATTTTAAACTGGCCGAATCCATTCCCGGCCCCTCCACCGATGCCCTGAAGGCCGTTGCCAAAGAGCTTGGGGTGGTCATTATCGCTTCCCTTTTCGAAAAGCGCACGGAAGGCATCTACCACAACACCACCGCCGTGCTGGATGCCGATGGCTCCTACCTGGGCAAGTATCGCAAGATGCACATCCCGGACGACCCGGCGTATTATGAAAAGTTCTACTTCACGCCCGGCGACCTGGGCTATAAAGTTTTCAAGACGAAATTTGCCACCATTGGCGTACTCATTTGCTGGGATCAATGGTACCCGGAAGCTGCCCGCATCACCGCGTTGATGGGCGCCGAGATCTTGTTCTATCCCACCGCCATCGGCTGGGCTACTTCGCAGGATGAAGAAACAAACACGGAGCAATACAATGCGTGGCAAACCATTCAACGCAGTCATGCTGTGGCAAACGGAGTGCACGTAGTGAGCGTGAACCGCGTTGGGTTCGAGCAGGATGGGGCGATGAAGTTTTGGGGAGGATCGTTTTTTTCGAATCCGTTTGGAAGCATCTTATATCAGGCTTCCGCCGATCAGGAAGAGGTGAAGGTGTTGCCGCTTGACTTGAGTAAAACCGATCGGTACAGAACACATTGGCCTTTTTTGCGCGACCGTCGGATCGATTCGTATCAGCCGATCACAAAGCGGTATATTGATGAAGACTGAGGCGTCCGAAAAAATTCATTAACCGCAGAGAGGCGCGAAGGACGCAAAGAATAAATGCATTTCTTTGCGTTCTTAGCGCCTCTGCGGTTCAAGTCTGATTTTCTCCCCCGCAAACCAATCCCACAAAATGCATCCGTCCGATTTCCGAACCACCAAGCTTTCTGATTTCAAAACCGCCGGCCTCCCCGCCACGCACACGCCTCAACAACTCGGCTATCACTTCCCCGCAGAGTTTGCACCACACACCGCCACCTGGCTAAGCTGGCCTCACAAAGAAGCTTCCTGGCCCGGCAAGATCGAAACCATCTACCCTATCTACGCCCAGTTCATCAAGCTCGTTGCTGAAGGCGAAAAAGTAAACATTAACGTCGTCGATGAAGCGATGAAAGCGAAAGCTACCCGCCACATCGAACAAGCCGGTGGCGATTTTAAAAACATCAACTTCTTCATCCATCCCACCAACGATGCCTGGTGCCGCGACCACGGCCCCGCCTTCCTGATCAACCCAAAGGCTGCGCAAAAGAAGATCATCGTCGACTGGGGCTATAATGCATGGGGCGGAAAATATCCTCCGTTCGATCTCGATGATCGCATTCCCACACACATCGCAGAACATTATAAAATACCGGTCATCTATCCGGGCATTGTCATGGAAGGAGGCTCGGTAGACTTCAATGGAAGGGGTACCGTGTTAACCACCACCTCCTGTCTCCTCAACGCGAATCGAAACCCCACCTTCAATCAAAAAGAGATCGAAGAATTCCTCCACCAGTTCTATGGCGCTGAAAACATTCTTTGGCTTGGCGATGGCGTGGTGGGCGATGACACCGATGGCCACATCGACGACATTACGCGCTTTGTGAATGAAGACACCGTCGTGACGGTGGTAGAAACCAACAAGCAAGACGAAAATTACGAGCCGCTTCACGAAAATCTCAAAACGTTAAAAACACTTCGCCTTGAAAATGGCAAGCCGCTCAACATTGTAGAGTTGCCGCTACCTTCGGCGATCGTCTACGAAGACATGCGTCTCCCGGCATCTTATGCAAACTTCTATATCAGCAACAAGTATGTTGTGGTTCCCACATTCCGTGATGCACAAGACGACAAAGCCCTGCAAATTCTGGAGCAATGTTTCCCCGATCGCAAGGTGATCGGCCTCGATTCGCTGGATATCATTTGGGGATTGGGCTCGTTCCACTGCCTGAGCCAACAAGAGCCGGCGGTCTAAAAAGACGTTTGACGAAACCGGTGCAGGGATGCCGGTGTGAGGCAATATTGCAAGGGCACATCAAAAGCATTGATGTCCTCAATGGGTTCTACCGGTTCAAAAAAAGAAATGCCTACCGTGATGCAATCGGGCCGGCACGTCGCGAGAAATTTGTCATAGAATCCTTTGCCGTAGCCAACGCGTTGCCCATTCGTGTCGCACGCCAGCAAGGGCACCAAGACCATGTCGATCTGTAGCGGCGGTGTGGGCACGCCTTGTTTGGGTTCGGCTATGCCCCAGGCGTTCTTTTCCAATTGGTGTAGCCCTTCAAAAAAAATATTCTCCAAGGCTCCTGTCGCTTGCTCGATGCGGGGAAGCGACAAGCGGATGTGCGGAAACTCCCGGCGGATCCGGTCGATGATGATCCACGTGTCGGGCTCTTTGTTTTTTTGCAACGGCAAAAACGTGTGCAGCACCTTGATGAAGGAAAGATCCAGGCTCGAAAAAAAATTCTGGTAAAGCTGAAAATTCAACTGCGCGTACTCGGCCTCGGACAACGACAGCCGTTTTCGTAAATACTCTTTCCGCAGCGATGCTTTTGTCATGGAAACAAAGATAGCAGGCTATTGCTTTCGGCCTAGTCTGCGTATGACAAGATGTTGAAGCGATAATCCAGGGGATCGAACGTTTTCAACAGGCGTGTGATGAACTCCGGGTCGCGCTGGTAGAAGTTGAGGAAATTATCGGTTCGCTCCTGTAAACCGCCGTTGGGGAAGAGTTGGTCTTTCACGGCTTCAATTTGACGGAGCTTGTCGCCATGCTGTCGCTTTTCGGCGCGCAACAGCTTGCGCTCAATTTTCTCCAGACTGTTCAACGCCCGTTTTCCCTCTGCACCCACAAAAGGTTCCAACGTTGTGTCGATGGACTCGGCCCGTCTCTTCAACGACGCAAAAAGTTCGGTGACAGCGGCACGTTCCTGGCCCACGGTGAGGTTGCGTGGCGAGTGCGTGAGCACCCAATGATTGAACAAGTAATTCTTTTCTTCAAACAGGTCTTTGAGCTGCAACGAGGTCTTGGAAAATTTACGCGCCACTTCGTGATCCATGACCATCCCGAAATTGCGGGGCATGATCATCGGGAAGGGTGTCTTGAATCGATCGAACACTTCTTTCAACTGCAACCAATAGATCACTTCCGCAGGACCACCCACATAGGCTACGTTGGGCAGGATCATTTCCTGGTACAACGGCCGCAGGATCACGTTGGGGCTCAGCTTCTCCGGTTCCTCTGCAATGATCTTCTCCATCTCCTGCTCCGAAAAAGAAAGATCGCTTTCCAATACAGTAAAGCGATCTCCTTGTTTTTCAATACGGTTCCGGATGCCGGATGCCAGGTAAAAGAAATTTATATCACGACAAAATATCTGTGTCTTGTACCCTTGATTTTCCAACGCTGTGTTGGTGGGGTCCACCAGCTTCTTCGTGTTCTGACGAAGCACGTCCTCGCGCATCACATCGGCGAACAGCGACTTTAAAGAACGGTCGTCGCCGTCGATGACCACGAGGCCTTCGTTGGCAAACAAGGCATTTACGTAGTGTCTCACGGCCGCACTCAGCGTCTTCCGTTTTGAATACGCTTCCGTAAAGATCTTCGTGTCGCCGGAAATTTCCTGCGCCAGTTTATCCAACCCCTTGGTATGAAATCTTCCTACGGCGCCTTTCTGATCCGTTTCCCAGGTATATTTTTTACCAAACAGCTTGAAGTATTTTATCTCTTCATAGTCATGATCTTCCGAAGCCATCCAATAGACGGGTACGAAATTCGATTCCGGGTAGCGCGCCTTTAACTCGCGGCAGGTATTGATGACGGTGACGATCTTAAAAATAAAATACAGCGGCCCTGTGAAGATATTCAGTTGGTGACCTGTTGTTACTGAAAAAGTGTTCCCTGCTTTGAGCGCTGCGATGTTTTCTGATACAGCAGGCGACGGCGTGAAGCCTTCGTACTGTTTTTGCAGTGCCGCTACCAGTACTTCGCGTTGATGCGGTGTGAACGAAGACTTTTTATCCGCGATCTGCCCGCCGAAATTTTCGAGGGTGGGAAAACGATGATAAAAGGGTTTGAGAGTTTCTTTTTGCTGCAGATAGTCGAGGAAGAAATTGCTGAACGCATGGGTATCAGCAAGGGAGACCTTATCAAGCTGCATGGCAAGAGTTAAAGTTGGTGGGACGCTTTAAAACCATAATCCGAATAACGGCAATTTATGGATTAGGTTTAAGATTTTACAGCCGCTCCTTGAACCGCTCTACCGGTTAAATCAAACTCGGTAGCGCCCGTTATGAATACGTTAACAAAATCTCCCAGCCGGAGGTAGTCACCAGGGCTTTCAATGATCACTTCGTTGTCTACTTCGGGCGAGTCGTGCTCGGTGCGACCAATAAAGTTGCCACCTTCCTTGCGGTCTACCAACACTTTGAAGGTCTTGCCGATCTTTTGCGAGTTCAGCTCCAGCGAAATGCCCTCTTGCAGGGCCATCACATCTTCGAGGCGTTGTTGTTTCACTTCGGCCGGCACGTCGTCGGGCAGGCTATAGCTGTGTGTGTTTTCTTCGTGCGAATAGGAAAATATGCCGAGGCGGTCGAAGCGCGACTTCTCAACAAAGTCCATCATCTCTTCGAAGTCCTGTTGGCTCTCGGTGGGGTGGCCGGCGATCATGGTCGTGCGGATAGCAATGCCCGGCACTTTCTCGCGGATGGTTTGCAACAAGGCTTCCGTCTTGTCGCGCGTGGTCCCGCGGCGCATCACCTGCAGCATTCGGGTGGAGGCATGTTGCAGGGGAATGTCGATGTATTTGCAGATGTTGCTGCGCTCGGCCATCACCTCCAGGGCATCCATGGGGAAACCGGTGGGGAAGGCATAGTGCAGGCGGATCCAGTCAATACCTTCCACGTCCGAAAGATTCCGGAGCAGGTCGGCGAGGTTTCTTTTCTTATACAGGTCGAGACCATAGTAGGTAGAGTCCTGGGCGATGAGCAGCAATTCTTTTGTTCCGTTCTTGGCCAGGTTCCGGGCTTCCAACACCAGTTCTTCCATGGGGCGTGAAATGTGGCCCCCGCGCATGATGGGTATGGCGCAGAACGAACAGGGGCGGTCGCAGCCTTCGGAGATCTTCAGGTAGGCGTAATGGCTTGGGTTGGTCAATATGCGCTCGCCAACCAGCTCGTGCTTATAATTGGCCTTGAACACCTTGAGCATGCGCGACAGGTCGCGGGTGCCAAACCAGGCGTCTACTTCGGGGATTTCTTTTTCGAGGTCGTCTTTGTAGCGCTGCGAGAGGCAGCCGGTCACGTAAACTTTGTCCACAATGCCCTCTTCCTTGGCGTCTACATACCGCAGGATGGTGTCTATGGACTCCTGTTTGGCGTTATCGATAAAACCGCAGGTATTGATCACCACCACGCTGGCGTCGTCGGTTTTGGACTCGTGCACGGCGTCGATGCCGTTGCCCCGTAGTTGGGTGAGCAGTACTTCGGAGTCCACCAGGTTCTTGGAGCAGCCCAGGGTGACGATGTTGACTTTGGTATTCTTGGTTCCCTTCGTTTTCAATGCGTTCGCGTCTTGTAATAGGCTGCAAAAATACTAAAAATTAACGGGCACGGAATTTGGGCTTTGGGCCGTTAACTTATCTTTACAGCCGCATCATAACCATGAAAAAAGCCGTCTGGTTCACTTTTTTAGCTGCTATTGCCATTTCGTGCCTCAATAACCCCGATTGTTTTCGGTTGAATAATGGCGAATTCGGCATCAATTTCCGGGTCATGGGCTTTGGCGCGGACAATTCGGTGGTGGACAGCGCAACCATCGTCGGAACAAACATCTACGTTAAGTCCGAAATCCCTTCTTCTATCGGTCTACCCCTCGACCCGTTGCTCGACTCGCTCAAATATAATTTTTATTGGGAGGGCGACAGCTCGGATGTTCTTTCTTTGGGCTATACCTCCCAGATCCAGTTCGTTTCTGCCGATTGTGGAGAACGCCATGTGTTCGGCGGCCTCACCGTTCTGAACTACTCTTTCGATTCCATCAGCGTGTATAGCACCACACCCACCAATCCTTCGTCTGTAAACATCCAAGTCTTTCGTTGTGCCAGGCCTAACTTGTTTGGCCTAAGCTTTAAGCAGCGGGTGACCAGCACGACGACCAAAGACAGCACCGTGATCATCAAATCCATCACGCCCAACTTTGGCGACCCGATTATATTTCAAGGCGCGGATACGTCAAGGAAGGCGGTGTATATACCCCTCAACAAAGAAATCGACAGCGCGGAGTATGTATTCGATTTCGGTGCAGCGGGGACCCGTATGCTTGTGTTGAAGTATGACACACAAGAAAAACTCTGGGCTGTGAAATCTTGCGGCACCACGACCCTGTTTGCGTCGATAAAAGTATCGCCGAGAACAACACTGGTCGCGGAGACCAAGGACTATAAGTTTCTCAAACAGACCACCTCGGATCCCGCTATTCTCAATCTTGAAGTCATCCCAAAATAGACCCAGCATCCCATCTTGAAGTTATCCCATACCATAGCGCTTCTCCTGATCTTCTCCCTTCCGTCGCTTGCCCAGGAAAAAGAAAAGTCAGACACAACGAAGGTCAAGGTGAAGCCCGACTTCCGGCCCACCGGCGTGCGCTTTGGCACCGATGCCATTGCCTTGGTGAAAAGCCAGTACGACAAGACTTACAAAGGCTGGGAGTTCAACGGCGATATTGATTTTCATCGCTATTATTTGTCGGTTGACTATGGCCATTGGGCCCGCACCTATCTTTCCGAAGGCGACAGCAGCAACTATGCGAACACGGGCAACTATTTTCGTGCCGGTGTGGATGTGAATTTTCTAAAGAATGACCCGGATCGCAACATGTTCTTTGTTGGCTTTCGCTATGGCGTGTCAAAATTTTCAGAACAGTATTCCGTCATCGTAAAAGACACACTGTGGGGTAACTATAGCGGGACCTATAACAACACGAACGTGAACGCACACTGGCTGGAGCTGACCACGGGGTTACGCGTAAAGATTTGGAAAATGATCTGGATGGGCTACACGGCCCGCTTCAAATTCGGCCTCAGCACTGGCAGCACGCCCACCATGTTGCCACATGATGTGCCCGGCTATGGCCTCGCCGAAAAGGATTCGTACTGGGGCTTTAATTATCAGATCTTCATTCGCATTCCCTTCCGGAAACTACCCACCGTTCCGCCGGAAAAGTGAGTCTACAAATTCGGTCCTGTTGAAGGTTTGCAGGTCGCCGACTTTTTCGCCGACGCCGATATATTTCACGGGAATTTTAAATTCATCCGAAATGCCGATCACCACACCGCCCTTGGCCGTGCCGTCGAGCTTGGTGATGGCGAGCGCTGTTACCTCGGTGGCTTTTGTAAACTCGCGCGCCTGGATCATGGCGTTCTGACCCGTGCTGCCATCCAAAACCAACAACACTTCGTGGGGTGCATCGGGGATCACCTTTTGCATGACGCGCTTGATCTTGGTGAGCTCGGCCATGAGGTTCACTTTGGTGTGCAACCTTCCGGCCGTATCGATAATGATGACGTCCACATTTTGATCTACGCCGGCCTGCACAGCATCATAGGCCACGGCCGAGGGATCGGTGTTCATTCCTTTTGCAATTACCGGTACGCCTACACGCTCACCCCACAATTTCAATTGGTCCACGGCCGCTGCCCGGAAAGTGTCGGCAGCGCCGAGCAGTACCTTCTTTCCTTTTTTGGTGAACTGGGCCGACAGCTTCCCGATGGTGGTGGTCTTGCCCACACCGTTCACGCCGACCACCATGATCACATAAGGTTTTTTACCGGCGGGGGTTTCAAATTCCTCGATGTTGTCGGTGTTGTTTTCCGACAGCAGGCCGGCGACCTCTTCTTTGAGGATGCGGTCCAGCTCGGAGGTGCCCAGGTATTTGTCGCGCGCCACGCGCTGTTGAATGCGTTCGATGATCTTCAGGGTGGTGGTCACACCCACGTCCGACGACACCAGGATCTCCTCGAGGTTGTCGAGCACTTCGTCGTCGACGGTCGATTTGCCGACCAGGGCTTTGCCCAGCTTGCCGAAGAAGCTTTCCTTGGATTTTTCCAGGCCTTTATCGAGCGATTCTTTTTTATCCGAAGAAAACAGGTTGCCGAATAATGCCATAATGAGAGGGGAATTGTTTAAAACAAAAAAAGTCCCGCGAGGGGACTTTTCAAATTCTTACCGAATTGAATTACTTTTTGGCCAGGACTTCTTTCACCAGGTCAGCAGCAACAATTTCTTCTTTGAAGGTGTAAGCACCAGTCTTTTCAGACTTCACCGCACGGATCACTTTAGCATAGCTCTTGCCGTCGGTTTTCTTGAGGGACGCAACTACTTTCTTTGCCATGGTTATTTAATTTCTTTGTGAACAGTATATTTTTTCAGCACGGGGTTGTATTTGCGCAACTCCAAACGCTCCGTTGTGTTCTTACGGTTTTTGGTGGTGATGTGGCGGCTCATGCCCGGCATGCCCGTAGCTCTGTGCTCTGTGCACTCTAAAATCACCTGGATCCTGTTACCTTTCTTTGCCATGATTCTTTATGATTTATTACAACACGAGGTTGCCGTTCGCTTTTGCTTCTTTCATCACGGCGGTGATGCCGTATTTCGAAATGGTCTTGATGGCCTTCGTAGACACTTTCAAGGTCACCCACTTATCTTCTTCAGGAATATAGAAACGTTTCTTCTGAAGATTGGGAAGAAATCTTCTCTTGGTCTTATTGTTCGCGTGCGAAACGTTGTTACCTACCTGAGGTCTTTTTCCAGTTATTTGACAAACTCGTGCCATATCCGCTTTGTTTTAAAAATGTACCCTCCTAAAAAGGGACTGCAAATATCGATAAAAGCCACCTAATATTCCAAAGCCATCGGCAAATAATCCGGAATTCCTTCTAAAAAAGCTTGGAAACCAGCCATTCAGGCTCCAGACCCACAAAATTATCAATGGTTAAATCCGTTTCATGCAGCTCCTCCGGGGTATGCGTGGTGGTGACACCCACCACTTTGCAACCTGCCGCCTTGCCCGCACGGACTCCCGCGAGCGAATCTTCGAACACCACACACCGCGCCGGATCGAACTGAAGGGCCGCCGCCGATTTAAGATAGATCTCTGGGTTGGGCTTGCCCTGGCTCACAAAGGAGTCATCCAATATAGTCGGGAAAAATCGCTCTGTTTTGGTGTGGAGCAGCGTGAAATCCACATTGGCGCGGGGTGCCGAAGTGGCAATGGCCCGGGGGATGCGTTGCTGATCCAGCTTTTCCAGGAAAGACAAAAGACCGTCCATGGGCTTAATGTCCGTATACAGCTGGCGAAAAAGGGCCTCTTTCTCGTCGGCATATTGGCGGATGGTGTCGTCGCCGAGGTTGCCGAACAGGTTCAGGAGCCAGTCGCGGTTGGTGCGGCCATAGATCTTCTCGCGCAACTGTTGCTCGGTGAGGTGGTAGCCATGCTTTTCACAAAATTGTTGCAAGGCGATCTTATGGGTGGGATTGCTGTCGATCAGCACCCCGTCCATATCGAAAATGAAGGCGTACGGCATTAGAAAATTTGTTGACTTAAGTAAATAAACACTGTTTTTACAACCAGGGAAGATTTTCCGGTGCAAAGATGAGAGAATGCTTAATAAACTACCAGCCGCTTGATAAAGGTTTTGCTGTTTTGTGTGAACCGGAGAATATAGACCCCCGAGGCCAGGTTTGGTACGTTCAGGCCGTACTCGGAATTGCCGGGGACCTGGATGGGGTCGGTGATGCGGTGACCTACGCTGGTAAAGATCTGCAAGGTGACGTTGCGGTCGGCCTTTATGGTGACGTTCCCGTTTTTAGGGCTTGGATTTGGGTATACCTCGATGGTCGCGTTTTCGGGAAGCAATGCGCCGTCGTCGTTGCGAAGGATGGAGAGACCCCCAAGGATGTTGCCCACCACGATGGCAGGCTTGGTGGTGCCAAACAGGTTTGCGGGAGCCGTCCAGATGCGGCCACCCATGTTGCGGGCCTGATAGGCTTGGGAAATGGGATTGTACACAATCTCGGTCGCCCCGGCCGTAGCATCGGTAGCCGTCCGGAAATCATTGACGACGGTGATGCGACCATCCTGGTTGCCGATGAGCATGTCGGTCTTTCCATCAGCGTCCAGGTCGGCGACGGAGATCGTCAGGTTCTGGCGCAACACGGTCGACGACAGTCCGAGAAAGCTGCTGGTTTCCAATACGAAGTGGGGGCTCGCCGCGGGGCCGTTGTTCTTCCAATATTCTACCGAGCCATTGGTCCTGCCCGCAAGCAAGTCCACAAGACCGTCGCGGTCCACATCCACTACCGAAATGTTTTCGGAAGCATAGAGTTGGAAGCCGGTACTTTGCACCTGTTGATCTCCAAAAGTGATCCCCGCGGTGGCGGTGTTGAGCACGTAGTACAAATCGGTGGCGCCATTCTGCAAAGCCGTGGCCGTGAAAACCAGGTCGACCTTGCTGTCGCCGTTCACATCGATAAACTGGATCTTCAGGTTGTAGAATGACAAGCCTGAAAAGCCCCACATGTCGTCGTTGGCCAGCGTGAATTCGGGATCGGTGGTGGTGCCGGTGTTCTTGTATAGCTTCACCGTGGCGACAATGTCGTTGCCGTTGGTCGTATTCTCGCTGACAAAAAGGTCATAGTCACCGTCGGCGTCATAGTCGGCGAAGGCCGGCACGGAATTGTCGCCCACGTCGATCATTTTGTCCTGCATAAAATTGTCCTGCGCAAATGAAAAGGCGGGGCTGGTCGTGGTGCCGGTGTTTTTATAGAGCCAGTTGGAGTGGGCCAGGTCGCTGTTCAGAAATGTTTTGGCAAAAATGTTGGGTATCGAGACCAGGTCTTTCACGCCATCGAAATCAAGGTCCTCATAAAAGGCCGCTGGATAAACAAAGAAGTTTACGGGGCGAGGCTGTGGAAAAATGGAGAACGAGTTGATCACCGGCGCATCCAGCGTGCCCTGGTTGGGCAGGTAATACAAGTTGGAGCAGGTAGCTTCCGAGTACAGGATATCCAGTGTAGCATCCCCGTTGGCATCGAGCATGAGCAGGCTTTTGCCACCCGCGTGGTCCGTACGCCCTCCGGTTGGATCTTCGCGGCCACCCGGGGGTGGGCAGTCAACACCATTGAATGAAAAATTGCCGCAGGTACATTCCATCACGCCACCCCAGCGCTGGGTCTGGCGTTCGAAGGTGAGCGAATCGCAGGTGCCATAGCGTTCTTTGCTGAAATTCTTGTGATACTCCACCGTACCGTTGCCCACGAAGCGCATGTCGAACAGGTCGAGATCGCCGTCGCCATCGGCGTCGAGCAGCGAGGGCAGGTCATCGAACTGGAGTTGTACGTTGATGAGTCCGGAGAACCCGAGCGAAAGCAACACAGAACTTTTGGTGTTGCCGGGACCGCTATAGAAAAAGAATTGTTTCCAGGCCAGAGGCTGGCCGGGCTGGGTGACATTGGTGAAGACTTTGATGCCCAGAATATCGCCGGTGAAAATATCTTTTTTGCCGTCGCAGTTGTAATCGCGCAACAGGATCCAGTTGGTCACTTCGTCCGGGAAGAACGATTCGTATTCGGGCGCGTATTGGTATTGGTTGTCGCGGTTCAGGAAGGTGATGATCTTGTCGGCGTTGCGGTCGTAGAGCACCAGGTCGTCCTTGCCGTCGTTGTCCAGGTCCATGGTGTTGTAGTGCGCCGAATTCAGTCCCCCAACCCAGGGCATCGGCACAGCCGACCCATCGGCGTTTTTTACCGGCACGTCCTGGTCCAGCACATAGGTAAACTGCGCCTGCAGGGACAGCGGCAAGAGCACGAGGAAAAGACGCAGTAGGTTGATCATCAAAAAATTTTTCTTTTATCCTTAACGCGAGCCGGAGCCACCTGTTATCTTTCCCGCAAGATACTTTTTCCCGGTGAACATTCCCTATTAAGTTAGGATGACCGGGAGGAGGTAACCCGGCCACAAAAAACTGAAAAAAACGAGCAATGGAGATAGAAAAATTATACGCGTTGTATCGTCAATCCGGCAAAGTTTCGACCGACACGCGCAAGATCGCGGCGGGGTCGATCTTTTTTGCATTGAAGGGCGACAAGTTCAACGCCAACACCTTTGCTCAGCAGGCGCTCGACAACGGCGCGGCCTACGCGGTGCTGGACGAAAAAGAATATGCCGTAAACGACCGTTGCATCGTGGTGGACGATGTGCTGGCCACGTTGCAAAAACTGGCGCGGCACCATCGCGATCAACTCACCATCCCGGTGATTGGGTTAACCGGGTCGAATGGCAAAACCACCAGCAAGGAATTGCTGAATGCCGTGCTCAGCAAAAAATTCAAGACCTATGCCACCATCGGCAACCTGAACAACCACATCGGTGTGCCGCTGACCTTGTTGTCGATCGATTCATCTATTGAAATGGCCGTCGTGGAAATGGGGGCGAATCACCTGGGAGAGATTGCGCTGCTTTGCTCAATCGCCAACCCCACGCATGGATTTATCACCAACATCGGGCGGGCGCACATCGGCATGTTTGGCGGCTTTGAAAATATCGTTCGCGCCAAATCTGAATTGTATCAACACCTGCTCACCCACAACGGCACGGTGTTCATCAATTCACAAAATGAGATCCTGGCCAACATGGCCAAACGCTTTAAAGCACCTTTGTTTTACCCGGCAAAAGGAGATTATTACGAGGCCGCTTTAGCGGGTGCCGATCCGTTTGTGAAGATCAAAGCCGAGAACGGCGATGACGTGCAAACGCATCTCATTGGCGCCTACAATTTCGAGAACATTGCCGCCGCCTTGTGCATCGGCAAGTATTTCGAGGTGCCGGCCGCATTGGCCAACCGGGCCGTGGCCGACTATCTGCCCGGCAACATGCGATCGCAGATGATCCAAAAAGAAACCAACACGGTGATTCTCGACGCCTACAACGCCAACCCCAGCTCTATGCAAGTGGCGCTGGAAAACCTGGCCGCCATGAAAGCACCACATAAAATGGTGATCCTGGGCGATATGTTCGAACTGGGCGAAGAAGCCGAAAAAGAACACCGCCTCATCGGGCAGCTGGCGAAAAAACTGGGCTTCGACAAAGTTTATCTCTGTGGCACACTGATGAAAGCCGCCAAGGAAGCCTTTCCCGGCGCCATCCTTTTTGAAAATAAAACGTTGTTAATGGAGGCGCTGAAAAAAGATCCTCCGCGAAACGCCACCATCCTCGTGAAAGCATCGCGGGGCATCGGTTTGGAAACGATCGTGGAATTTCTGTAACGACTTCGATTCGTCAACCTTGAAATTTGTCAGATAAAAAAATCATCCATCACAATAAATTGCATCATGGACTTTGAAGGAGCATTCAAATTTTTAAAAGATATCCGCAGAAACAATAATCGCGAATGGTTCGAGAAGAAGAAGCCGGTGTACACCGCGCTGAAGGCCGACTTCGACCTGTTTGTTGCAGACCTGCTTGAGGAAATGATTCACCACGATGACTCCCTGGCCGGGCTAGACGCCAAAAAGCTCACCTTCCGCATCTACCGCGATGTGCGGTTTAGCAAAGATAAAACGCCCTACAAAACCAACATGAGTGCCGCATTGTCTTCGACGGGCAAAGGCATGGGCACGCCGGGGTATTATTTCCAGCTTGAACCGGGTGACAAAAGTTTTGTGGCGGTGGGATTGTTCCAGCCCATTCCCGAAAATCTTGCCAAGATCCGCCAGGAAATCGACTACACGGGTGATAAACTGGCGAAGATCCTGAACGATAAAAAATTCAAATCGACCTATCCTAAGTTCTGGGACGAAGATGCTTTAAAGACCACGCCCAAAGGCTACGACAAAGATCATCCTTACATTGAATGGCTGCGCTTGAAGAGCTTTATCTTGGTACACAACTTCACCGACAAGGAGGTGCTCGACAAAAAATTCCTCAAGAAATTAACCACGGTGATGAGCGCCGCAAAGCCGTTGACGGATTATCTGAAGGAAGCGATCGCCTGACGGGGGCAACACCCGCGTCATCGGTCGGTGGAGTTCGAAGAGGAGTACGTCCGTTCCGACCCTGATCCGATCAATTGTTCCAGTCCTCGAAATATTCGTCCTTTTCCAGTTCGACTTCTTTCTTCTTTTTCGTGCCCTTGTTTTTGAAGGCATCCTTCAGCTCCTGCACTTCTTTCTTCAGATCGGAAGCGATCTTTTTGCGCACCGCGTCGGTGTCGTAGCTCACGCGATAGTCGTCGGTGGTGCCGGTGATCTTGAGGAAGAGTTTGCTCTGGCCATTGCCGTCTTCTTCCAGGGCGGCGCGGGCCTCCGTGGAGTTGACGTGCCGATCGTTGCGCAGGGGTGCAATGATGTGATAATCGATGCGCTGGTCGAAGGTGTGGGTGCCGCTTACTTTTATGGACGTGACGTTGCTGCGCACTTCCATCTGCGGGATGTAGATGGTTTTCTTTTCGATGTGGATGTCGTTCTTGATGTCGGAGAAACGCAGCTTGCTGAGGCCTTCGTCGTTGAGGAAGCGGTTCAGCTTTTTCATGGGCTCAAAGTTGTTCAGCTCGCCGTTCTTGATGTTGGCGCTGATGTCGGCGATGAGCGTTTCGTTGAAGAGCTTCAGATTTTGGTTGAGCGTCATCTCCAAGCTCACGTCGGCGTAGGTCTGCCCTTTCAGGTGTTTGTCCTGGATAAAATCCTGGTCAAAGTTTTCAAATACATAAAACACACTGTCGACATAAATGCCCTCGAACTTTGCATTGCTCACCACATCGATTGCCTTGGGGTTATGCGCATCCACGATGCCCGCCAGGGTCATGTCGCCGCCCATGGCGTGGAGGTTGATGTTGCGCGCCACGGCCATTTCATTTTTCACCAGCAGGTCGCCCTTGATGTTGCTGGCATGGAACCGTTTGTAGCGCAACCGCTTCACATCACAATTAAAATTCAGGTTGATGTTGCGCGAGATGCCGAATTCGTATTGCTGATTTTTCCCCGCCCCTGGGTCGCCGAACCCCATGGCAAAGAGTTGATCAACGTCGAGAAAATTCGATTTCAAATCCGTTTCGATGCCGATGGGTTGGTTTTCGAATAACAGGAACGTGATGATGTTTTTGAAAAAGCCGTTGAACGTGAAATCGCTGTTGCCTACCAGGCCCGAGACGTTGCTCAGCGCCAGGTCGTTGTTGCTGAACTGCAGATTGCCCGACAGGTTTTGTAGCTTAACTTTTTCCGAACCGTAGGTGAGCCCGATATTTTGAAGATCGATCGTTCCCTGCGTAGACACCCGTTGCGCCGTAGCCTTCTTTTTCAACAACTCCACGCGACCTTCAAACGACACATCGACCAACAATGACCCCGACACATCCGTGAGGTTTGCGATGGGGTAAAAACTCAGCACCGCCGCGGCATCCACGCGTCCTTTGAAGTCGCTGATCACTTCCGGGTTGTTAAAATTCTGAAGGACGAAATTTGCCGAGAAGGGTTCGTCGTTCAGTTTCCCCTTGATGTCTTTGAGCACCAGCACCGCCTGCGACACTTCCATCACTTCTGAGGTGGCAAAAGAGCCGGTCATGCTGGCTTCCTCGATACGCGATTTGTAGTCGGGGTGATAGACGGTGGCATTGGTAAATCCAAAATCGATGGTCAGTCCCGGGCTTTTATGCTTGCTGATCTCACCTTTGAGTTTTGCTTTGAAGTATACGTCGCCATCGCTCTTATATTTTTCAAACGTCTTGGCGGCCGAACCGGGCAGCAACGACAAAATGGTTTGGATGTCGGTGTCTTTCCCATTTACCGCGAGGTCGATCAGGTTCTTTGTTTTCCAGGCATAGGTGCCGCTCACGTCAAAGCCGGCGTTCTTTAAATTAAGCACCGAAGGTTTGATGGTCAGGATCTTTTGAATGTCGTCGTAAACCAGCTGACTCTCCAATTGAAAGGATTTTCCCGCCAGGAAAGAAGTGCGATTGATCTCAATTTTTTCCGTGGTCACATCGCCCGCGGCATCGATGTTGTAGACGTCGTTCACGGTCTGGATAGACGACACCAGCGCTTTGCTCACAAACGTGAGCCGCTGGTCGGACTTTGCATCGGTATAGTGTACGGTTGTATTTTGAAGGTTCACATTGCGCAGTTCGAAGCTGATGCTTCCACCTCCGCCTTCTCCCCCCGTATCCTTGGCAATGGTGTAGTTGTTCTCGCCCTTGTCGTTGATCTTGAGATTGGTCTCGCTGTCTTTGATGCGCAGACCTTGAATTTTATAGTCTTCGTGCCAGGCATCTACCAGGCTCAGCTGGAACGAAATTTCTTTGGCCTCCAGCAAGGGGTACTGGCCCGGCTGGCTGTCTTCCACGTAAACGTCGTGCATGACGATGGAGAGCATGGGGAAGTTCTGCCACACGGAAACGTCGATCTTGGCAATCTTTACGGGGGTGTTCAGCTGCTTGTTGGCCTCCCGGATAAATTGGTTAATGATCTTGTCCTTGAACAAAAAGACGGAAAGGGAGAGGGCCGCCACCAGAACAACGATTGCCAGCAGGAGGTAAAAAAGGATTTTCCGGAAGGTTTTCAAAAGCTTAAAAAATGGTTGTGCAAAAGTACGTGACAAAATCCAATCCAACTCTGTCTGAGGCGGTTTCGCCGGCTTTGAAGCCGGATTTTAGGGCTGGAAACCTTTGCATGATCTGCGTTCTGAGCCTATTTCGGGGTTTTTGGAGCGCTGGAGGCTCAAATTTTCAAATACTTCGGGGAAAGTTTTTTGCACAAATAAAATTCTCTACTACATTTGCAATCCCAAAACGATGGGGATAATCAAATTAAAGGGAGCTTAGCTCAGCTGGTTCAGAGCATCTGCCTTACAAGCAGAGGGTCGGGGGTTCGAACCCCTCAGCTCCCACTGATAGTCAGCCACTTACAAGACAACTTGTGAGTGGCTTTTTTATTTGCACGTGATTTGCACTTTAGATTAGTAGCCGCATGGAGCGAACATCGTGAACTTTTCGGTGGCTTTCATTTCCTAAGAGCACGTTTCTGTGCACGTTGCAAGGCACTTTTGAAGTAACATTCTAATTCCATAATTACATATAGTGACTTACCTTGCTGATAGATTTTGCTATTGTAAATCCAGACCCACTTACCCCGCTAGCCATACCCATGAATCAGCACCTTAAATCTCTTTTTGCAAATTTTCGTAGCTCATCTCAGACCGAGCGAGAAAAGGGGACGTATTTCGAAGAGTTGATTAAAACTTATTTACAATACGAAGCCACATACAAAGACCTCTATAGTCGTGTATGGAGTTATGCAGAGTGGGCGAAGGAACAGGGACTAAGCGGTAAAGACACAGGGATTGATCTCGTTGCTCAAACGCATGGCACGAACGAGTTTCACGCAATCCAATGCAAGTTTTACGATGAAGGATACTGCGTCCAAAAAAAGGATATCGATAGTTTCTTTACGGCCTCTGGAAAAAAAACCTTCACGCATCGAATCATAATAACGACGACGAATAATTGGAGCGAAAACGCTGAGGATGCATTGCAAGGACAATCACCTCCCGTAACAAAAATTGATTTACATGATCTTGCGAATAGTCAAATTGACTGGTCAAAATTTGTTCCCAAGAACGAGCCAGTACTAAAGGCAAAAAAGGAACTTCGTCCCCATCAGGAGAAAGCGTTAAAAGATGTAGAAAAAGGACTGACTGTCGCGGAGCGTGGCAAACTCATTATGGCGTGTGGCACAGGCAAGACTTTCACGGCTTTAAAAATAGCCGAGACATTGGCGGGTAAAGATAAGCGGGTTCTTTTCCTTGTGCCAAGTTTATCACTGTTATCGCAGACGCTCACGGAGTGGACACAAGAAAGTAAAACACCCTTACACAGTTTCGCCGTGTGCTCAGACAGCGACATTGGAAAGAAGCGCAAGGTCGATGACGATACGGTTCAGACTTTTATGCATGAGTTGCGATACCCCGCGACGACAGATGCAAAATCACTTGCAAAGGAAATATCAAAACGCCACGACAAAGCGCACATGAGTGTGGTGTTCTCCACCTACCACTCTATTGACGTTATTAGCAAAGCCCAGAAAGAACAGGGTCTTGAAGAGTTCGATTTGGTTATATGTGATGAAGCTCATCGCACAACGGGCGCAACGTTTGCGGGCGAAGAAGAAAGTAACTTCGTGAAAGTGCATGATAATGATTTCATCAAAGCCAAAAAGCGAATGTATATGACAGCTACGCCACGCATATACGCCGACAGTGCTCAAGCAAAGGCCGAGACGGAAAATGTTGCACTGGCTTCGATGGATGACGAAGAACTTTATGGGCATGAACTACACGTTTTGACGTTCTCCGAAGCTGTCATGCGGGGTTTGCTTGTAGATTACAAGGTTATCGTCTTAACCGTGGATGAAGCACACATTAGTTCCCGTCTGCAAAGACTTTTGGCGGATGAGAATAATCAACTCAAAGTTGATGATGCAGCAAAGATCGTCGGATGTTGGAAGGCCTTAAGCAAACAATATCAGGAAGATGAAACGGATCACGAAGGCCCTATGCGCCGCGCTGTGGCGTTTTGCCAAGTGATCGAAGCACAAAAGGGAGGAAGAGTTCACAAGGTTAGTTCCAAAAATATAGCCTCCATGTTTCAATCCGTAGTCGAAGCGTATCAAGAACAAGAGGAAGATCATGACACGCTTACATGTGAGGCGGCACATGTGGATGGAAGCATGAACGCTTCTGAAAAAGAAGATAAGTTGGATTGGCTGAAAGAGACTACGCCCGAGAACACTTGTCGTATTTTGAGTAATGTGCGTTGCTTGTCCGAAGGTGTTGATGTTCCTGCACTGGATGCTGTCCTGTTTTTGACACCGCGCAATTCACAAGTGGATGTGGTGCAATCTGTAGGCCGGATCATGCGTAATGCACCAGGCAAGACACGTGGCTATGTAATTCTACCAGTTGTTATCCCGACGGGAGTCGAGCCGCACGCCGCTTTGAATGATAATAAAACTTACAAAGTTGTTTGGGATGTATTGCAAGCTCTTCGGTCACATGACGACCGTTTTGATGCAATGATTAATAAGTTTGATCTGGTAGGCAAAGATCATAGTAAGATGGAGGTTATTGCTATCACGGATAGAATCCAACCTAAGCAAAAGAAACGTAGCGATAATAAAGAGACAGGTAAAGGCTCCTATTCAATCGGTACGACTGTTTCTAAAGTGGCCGAGCCCGTTCAAGGTAGATTGCAATTCGAGATCGGTGAGATTGAACGTGCTCTTTACGCCAAGATGGTTCAAAAATGCGGCAAGCGTCGTCCTTGGGAAGAGTGGGCACAGGATATTGCAAAAATTGCTAAAACGCATATTACGCGCATCACCGCGATTGTTAATGATCCGAACAATGAAAAAGAAGTTCAGGCCTTTGGTGAATTTGCGAACGAACTTCGCGATGATTTGAATGATCAGATTACAGATGAAGAAGTAATCGAAATGCTTGCGCAGCACCTTATTACCAAGCCTGTCTTTGACGCATTATTTGATAAATACAGCTTTGCCAGCAATAACCCAGTATCCCTTGCTATGCAAAAGGTTCTCGACGTATTGCAAGAACATAGTTTAGACAAGGAGGCCGACACACTAGAAAAATTCTATCACAGCGTCAAGATGCGGGCAGAAGGAATTAAAGATGCTTCTGCTAAACAAAAGATCGTAGTGGAACTTTACGACAATTTCTTTCGCAATGCGTTCCCGAGGATGACGGAAAAGCTAGGTATCGTCTACACACCCGTTGAAGTTGTCGATTTTATCATTCATTCCGTCAATGATATTTTAAAGCAAGAATTTGATGAGACTCTAGGGAGCAAAGGTGTGCATATCCTTGATCCGTTCACAGGCACTGGTACGTTTATCACGCGGCTATTGCAATCCGGCTTGCTTAAGCCTGAAGAATTGGAGCACAAATACAAGCACGAAATTCATGCTAATGAAATTGTTCTCCTAGCGTATTATATCGCAGCCATTAATATTGAAGCGGCTTATCATGGCATCATGGGTGGTGACTATGTTCCTTTTGAAGGGATATGCCTTACTGATACATTTCAGTTGTACGAGAAAGACGATTTGTTCAGTCATCTGATGGTGGATAACAGCGAGCGCCGAAAGAGACAAAAAGCTTTGGACATTCGAGTTATCATTGGTAACCCACCGTATTCTGCTGGACAGAAAAGCGAGAATGATAATGCTCAGAATGTTGAATACAAAGCTCTTGATGAAAGTATTAGAAGATCCTACGCAGCAGCCTCAAAGGCCACACTTCAAAAGAATCTTTACGATTCCTATATCCGAGCTATTCGTTGGGGAAGCGATCGCATAAAGAAAAGTGGCGTTTTAGCCTATGTCAGTAATGCAAGTTATTTGGACTCAAACTCAATGGACGGATTGCGTAAGTGTCTGGCAAAAGAATATTCCAGTCTTTACATTTTTCATTTACGCGGAGATGCTAGGACATCCGGTGAGATGAGGCGCAAAGAAAAGGATAATGTTTTTGGTGGAGGAACGCGAACACCAATTGCCATCAGTGTTCTTGTAAAAAACCCGAATGCCAAAGAGCATGGGCAAATCTTTTTTTATGATATCGGCGATTATTTGACTCGTGAACAGAAATTGGAGAGAATTTCGGAACTCAAGAGTATTAAAGGAATTGAATCCGAAAATGAATGGAGAAAAATAACACCAGATGAGCATAACGATTGGCTCAACCAGCGTGATAGCGGTTTTGATGAATTCATTGCTATCGGTGACAAGAGGAATGGCGCAGGTAGAGCAATCTTTGAAAACTACTCGCAGGGTATTCTGACCAGTAGAGACTCGTGGTGCTTTAACTTCTCAAAACAAACCCTTGAAGAAAAAATGAAGTCCACTATTGCTTTTTACAACATTCAAGTAGAAGGCTGGGCGAAAAAATCTTCAAACGATCTTGAAGAATTTGAAGAATATATCGATACAGATTCAAAAAAGATTAGTTGGTCACGGGCGCTTAAGAACGACGGGAGACGGAGCATAAGACATCCTTTTTCTATTGAGAAAATTAGGGCTGGGATTTATCGCCCTTTTACAAAACAGTGGGTTTACTTTGATCGACACTTCAATGAAATGGTTTACCAAGTAGACAAACTTTTTCCTCAAGAAGGAGTCGCCAATTTGGCAATAGACCTTTCTACGGGGGAACAATTTTCAGCTTTGATGATTGCTCATCCACCGAGCTTTGATACAATTGTAAAAGGACAGTCATTTCCTCTCTATCTCTACAAAATATCTGAACACAATGATGGCGGACTTTTCAAAGGCCAGGAGGAAACGGATTATAGAAAGAAGGATGGTATCACAGATGCAGGGTTCGCGCATTTCAAAGAGGCCTATCCAACAGAAGTTCTTACCAAAGAAGATGTATTCTATTATATCTATGGTATTCTTCATTCAGAAGAATACCGCGAGAAGTACGCGGATAACTTGTCCAAACAATTGCCGCGTATTCCGTTTGTAAAGAAATCGGATGATTTTTGGACATTTAGCAAATCCGGTCGTGATCTTGCAGCATTGCACATCAATTACGAAAATGTGAAGCCCTATGACGTCATATTAGACACAGGCTCCAAAAACCTGGCAGGCTTTGGTGAAAAAGAATACTATGTCACGAAGATGAAATTTGCGAAAAAGAGCGACAAATCTACCGTGATCTACAATGACTACATTACTATCAAAAATATTCCTATTGAAGCGTATGACTATGTTGTCAGTGGCAAGCCTGCACTTGAATGGGTCATAGAACGCCAGGGCGTTAAGACGGATAAAGATAGCGGTATCGTGAACGACGCTAACCTTTATGCTATAGATACAGTCGGAGATGCAGCCTATCCTTTGATATTGTTCCAACGCATCATTACCGTTAGCCTGGAAACACTGAAAATCGTTCGGTCGCTGCCCGGCCTAGACGTCATGCGATCAAAACCATTGGATTCAATATGATTGCCGATACTGACATGATTCCTAAGATTGTTGAGGATATACGCCGTGGAAATCCTCACTCTTTGGACTCCTATTTGACCACAATCGAAAAGAGCATTTCTCTAAGCGGAACAAAAACACAATTCTATTTGCATCTGGTTGCAACTGATGGGAACGGCAACATTAGGCTCTCCGACTTCATTGAATTTGTTGCGCGTCACATTACAGCATACGCTATCCCGAGGGGACGCTTTATTGAGGCTAAGGAAAAAGACGACAAAGAGGGTTTAGGAATCCACTTAAATAGACTATATGAGGACGCCAAGAAATTATTCACCCCTCTGAAAAATACGGGCGAGGGAGGTGAGATGCTCCTATTCATATTGGGTGAAGTGCTCCTCGGTCTGCCGCAATTATTTTGTAAAATGAGCGTCAAAACTTCAGGCTCAATGCACTATCATGGAGCTGACGGCATTCATGTCGGAGTTGACAACGATGGCAACCTGGAACTCTATTGGGGAGAATCAAAGCTGTATCAAAACTTTAATGATGGTCTAAAGCAATGCTTGGACAGTCTAAAGCCATATCTAAAGCGTGACGCGGATCATGAAGACTTACTGTTGTTGCAAACTCACCTGGATTTAGCCGACGAACAAAAAACGAACGCCATCAAACGCCTTCTCGATAAAGACAATCCAGAATTCAACAAAGTAAGTTATTGCGGCCTTTGCTTTATTGGTTTCGATGAAGACCTCTACCAAAAAACTACTCAGAAGGCAGAGCTTGAAACATTTTGCGAAGAAATCCGACTGAAAATCGTCACTAAACTTCAAGAATATGAACTTGCCGATTTTAAAATCCATTTCTTTTGCCTTCCAGTAGTATCCGTGGAGGAATTCAGAAAGCTATTTCTTGAAAAACTTGGTATTAGCTAATGTCATCCGAATTTTTTGAATGGCTTGTTACTCGTCCTGCCTTCAAAAAGCAGTATTCGGCTCTTATTAAAGAGTCAGTTGCTTTACAATTCAAGCAATTTCAAACTAGCGAACCCGGTGAGCCTTCAGATTGGACCTACCTCTTAAAGTGTGCAAGTTTTTTAGCACAGTCAACTTCGGTATTTATGCAAGATGCTGCGCTAAGAATTGCTCAGCATTGTCTCCAACAAGCATCAAGAGTGACTACCGATCAGTTAAATTCAGCTCAATTTATTCTTGACGCACTTGCCAACCGCCAAGCAATAAAGCTCGCCATCGATAAAGGTTTCATCACCGAAGAAAATACCTATCCAAAACACAGCTTTGTCGCGAACATCAATTGGGTCAGGAACCAGATTAAAAACTCCATTTGGTTAAGTGGAGGTCATCGCCTTGACGTAAACAACTTTCAAGCTTCATTTTGGAATGCACTAGGAAACTATCAGAATCTCAGCATCTCTGCTCCTACAGCCGCCGGGAAGTCTTTTATAGTCAAACAATGGATTGCCGATCAGGTCGCAACATGCCCTAATCTTGCTGTGGCTTACATTGTGCCGACTAGAGCGTTGATTGCAGAGATTGAACTTGATTTTCAGAAAGAGTTTACTGACCGCATTCGGAACTCGTCTATAAATATCACGTCATTCCCATTTGCTCGCTTTGCCCAGGAAGGCAAGACATGCATATACATTCTTACGCAAGAGCGCCTACAGTTACTATTGGCGCAAGGAATCCAGCACTTAGATATTCTAGTGATTGACGAAGCTTACAAGCTTGCAGATGGAGATCGAGGAATCTTACTCCAACATGTTATTGAAAAATCAATACTAGCCTTTCCAACAGCTAAGGTCGTTTACATTTCCCCACAAGTTGACAATCCAGAATTGCTGGTCGAACCCGTACCGACCAGTTTCAGCAAGCGTTACGAAGATGTTACTGTCAACCAGAACCTACTTTGGGCAACACAAAAAAGGGGTAAAAAATGGGATCTTGAAATATGCCATGCCAATGGAAATATTTTGCTAGGTGAATTCGAACTTCCTGCGAATCCATCGCCGCCGAGTCTGAAATTACCGATGGTAGCGTTCACTCTCGGGCAATCCGGTGGAAACATCATCTATGTAAATGGAGCGGCAGAAGCGGAAAAAACTTCGCAACAGATATGCGATCTAATAGGATTAGATAATCCACTTCACGAACAAAAAATAGATGACCTGATCGAGCTCTGTAAGAAAGTTATCCACGACAAATATAGGCTTGCTGAAGTATTGAAATATGGAGTGGCCTTTCATTATGGCAACATTCCGGTGCTAATCAAGGAGGAAATTGAAACTCTTTTCAAAGAAGGATTGATCAAATATCTGATATGCACTTCGACTCTTGTTGAAGGTGTGAACTTGCCTTGCAAGAATATTTTCATTCGTGCACCAAAACGTGGGAACAATAATCCAATGACCCCGGCCGACTTTTGGAATCTAGCTGGACGTGCGGGCAGGTGGGGGAAGGATTTTCAAGGAAATATTGTCTGTGTAGACCCTACAATGTGGGATGCTCCACGGCAAAAAACTTTGATGTCCATTATTCGGGCAACAGATGAAACCTTGGAAAGACAATCAAGCTTAGTAAAGTACATTCAGGATGGCACTCCGAGAGATATCGCAGTGTCTGAAAAAAATCTGGAATCGATGACCTCATACCTAGCGATCAGTCATCTTATCTTTGACAACTTCAGTCAGATCAAGTGGTTGCAGAAAATTGAAAAGGATAGATTAGAAGAGCTAGAAAGTGTTGTAGTGAGTATGCTTAATTCTTGCGCAAGCGTTCCAAAAGAAATCATTGTAAACCATCCTGGAATAAGCCCTTTAGCAATGCAAAAACTCTTAGAGCATTTTTTATCCGACAAAGAAATGCCCGAAGCTTTGTTTGCACCATATGCCACTGATACAGATGCTGTGGCGAAATACGTAATTCTTTTCAAAAGACTTTACAATACCCTTACAAATGAATTCGGCGATAGGGATGCACATATTTTCAGGCAAGCCATCGTTACAGTACATTGGATGCAGGGACGGTCAATCAATAGAATTGTTTCGGAAAGAAAGCACGCAGTTCCCACTGAAGAAATCCACACAACTATTAGAACAGTTTTGAGCGACATTGAGTCTGTTGCCAGATATAAGGCGCCTAAATTTTTGTCATGCTATAACGACTTACTAAAACACTTCTATATAATCTCAAATAGAAAAGACTTAGCTGATGAAATAGAGGACATTACTCTATTCCTAGAAATGGGTGTTAACACAAAAACGCAACTTTCACTTCTAAATCTTGGCTTGTCTAGGACATCTGCTGTTGAATTAAAAGCCTATATGACTGCGGATGATCTTTCTGAATCTGATTGCTTAAACTGGTTTGCTAGTCCGAACAACAATTGGAAATCACGGGATCTCCCGAAAATAGTTAAGAGGGAAGTTGAAAGAATGCTAACGATTCACACCCCGTAGATTCGAGTAATCCTTAGCCGCCTTATCAACAAAAAATTCTCATGTACTTGGTTGGCTTCTTCAGTTACCGTCAAACAACATTGATTCCTCCAAAAATAAAATTCAATGATACGGCTTTTATAGCTGACGGAGTTCATCAAGGTCGTTAGCTGTTCTTTGTATTATACTTTGAAAACAACTTTCGCAAACTCGTTTTGCTGATGAAAAGCCCGTTCCAAGTTTAGGAATTTCAACGCAGGCCACGCCCGCAGGAAGACTGTCATTGCACCGATAGCAATGCGACAGTTTTTTAACCTCAGCTCGTCGTGGACGGCCGTTACTGCCGCCAATAAGCGACGGTGTAGGACCTTTAGGCTTCTTTTTTGTCATAGTCTGTTTTCGCCTTTCTTACTCTACGCGCCAAGGTTTGAAGAAGATCCTCAAGATTGTCTAAAACAGATTTGAAGTCCTCGATTGATGCCGATGCGCGCTCTTTGCCGAGACGTTTATTAATCTCGTGATTTACCATCGTCAAAGCTGCAATGAAATTATTGCGACCAGTAAGCTTCAGGGTTTTATATTTATAAACCAGTTCCGTTCCATTCACATTCAACTGAACATGATTAAGAAGAAGGTTTGCAAGTCGCTTACCTTGCTCATTGAGCCGCTTACGCGCTTCTTCCCATTCCCGTTGCGGTTGAACTGCGAAGGGTTCAGTCGGCGAATGCTTACGCATCGGTGGACGTTGCGCTTGACGGACCATTTCTTCAATTTTACTCGAATCAAGGCCCAGTAATTTAAAGCGCTCTCTAAGTTCCTCAACAATTTGTCGATCCTCTAGGCTGGTGAAATCCTCCTCCCACAGGGATTCAATAATCTCGCCGTGAACAACAACCTGTTCGCCAGCTCGGAGCCGGGCAGTCCCGTTGAGAACTTCTTGCGGTACCTCTGGCTCTTCACCTCCGATGACTTTATCCCAAAATGCTTGATCGTCATTCTCGAAATCTTTGAACTCTTTTAGTCGTTCATCGAGATTCATTCCCAAATGCGTTACGATATGGCCGACATTGTCTGGGTGTCCCGGATCGTTTTGAACAACGACACGCATGATACGTCCAACGAACTGAATGTATGGTGAAAGGCTTCGGTACGGTCGAAAGATTGCCGCCACGCTAAGCTTTGGATGATCGAACCCTTCTCCGAGCATCTGCACCTGGATGATGCAATCCAATGTGCCATTTCGTAACGTCGCTAAAATCTCTGCCTGCTGCTCCGGTGTCTGCTTACTGTGTATTACCGCGGCGGTAAAATTCCGCTCTTCATATAAAGAGCGAATCTGATTGGCATGATTGATCGAGCATGCAACAGCAATTAGCTGATGTTGCGTTCCACTTTGCCTTAATTCCTCAAGCTTTGCCAAACTGCTTTCAACGATGTGCTTATTGCACAGCGGCGCGAGAGCCACTCCACGACTGAACCAGTCTTTCTCTTTCATTTCGAGAACTTCGTCTTGTGTATAAACGCGCCCTCGTTCGTCCGTGAATCCGAGCTCAATTGTCGATGGAGCTACATAGCTTGCCTTAAGGCGTTTGATATAACCTTTTAAGGTCGCATTGCGGAATGGGTAACGATAGATAAGCTCCCCATCAAGTTCTTGCCTATCGCTACGGAAAGGTGTGGCCGTGAGCAAAATGATTTTTGCTTTTGGAAAACGATCGATTACTGCCTGCCAGCTTTTGGCTGCACTATGATGTGCTTCATCCACGATGATCATATCAAAAAAGTCATCTGGAAATTGTGTTAGCCACTTGTCAACGTTGGTGGCCAACTGTTGCACATTAGTAATTACAACGTGTGACTTATTAGCGACGGAGATATTTCCGGAATCAAGTGTTGTTGCGAGTGGACCTGAAATCATTTGGTCGGGTGTCAATACCCCGGACTTTCGCCAGAAGCACTTTTGGCGATTTGTAATGTCCATAGCGTCGTAAAGCCCCTCTTTAATCGTAAGATTTGGAGCAATTACGATTACTCTGCCTTCTGCCAAGCCAAGAGGTAATAATGATGCCAACCCTGTTTTGCCACAGCCTACAGGGATTTGTAAAATCGCCTTATTTTTCCCCGCATGAAAGTGCTCATACGTACGCAAATAACCTTCCCGTTGAGGATCACGCAATTCTTCATTCCCCTCGATCGTAAAATCTAAATCAAGAAAAAAAGTCTGGAGAGGTCGGCTGGTACGAAGCCAAGTGTCGAGCCCAGCTTTTTCGAAGGTCCACTTTTTACCAATTTTCCGTGCTGGAATTTTTCCCTCACGAGCCATTGTGTACAACAAAGTTTTACCGATACCTAGGTATGCGGTAGTTTCTTCCAAAGACAGCCAGCCTGTTTCTAAGTCCATTTTTTACCTCTTAATGATACACAATGATAGCAAATGACAGATAAAAAAGCAAGAAGGTCCTAACAATATTCAACACAATATCGCCACGCACTATAAATCGGGCGGAAATGCGCATCATTGCGGCACCGATAATTTCGGACGCTTGAACATATTATTTAAATCATTGAAAAGATTGGTTGCGGGGGCAGGATTTGAACCTGCGGCCTTCAGGTTATGAGCCTGACGAGCTACCGGGCTGCTCCACCCCGCGACAAAGAAGCCGGACAATACCCCTCCTTTTCGTATATGTCAATTAAATAGGAAAGCAATTTTATCTAGGCCACGCGAGGCCTTTTATATTAATGCTTAAATGGGCTTTCTTAGCTGAATTCTTTTCATCCACTCAAGCTTAAGGTCGAGCGTTGGCCCAGACCCGTAAAGCGGCCGCGGAAACTTATGCCCTATCAATTCTGATTGAACGCGATCGGGGGCATCAACACTTACGAGCCTATCCTGAAAACTATGCCGGAGCGAATAGACGGAATGATTTTCCGATGGAAATACATCGCGGTCACGCAGGAACTTGTTCAGTTCCGTTGATAATTCGTCTGATTGATATCGGTATTCTTTTAAGCCATGAGGTAGTATTTTGAATGCATGTAATGCATAGCCTGTCAAAGGAATGACCCGGGCACTTTGACGTGTTTTCAAAGGGCGTTTTGGCCGGGCGCGCATGACAATATGAGGAACTTCATGATCGAGAATAATATCCTCGGGAAGGAGGCCTGTAAGTTCGACCGGACGAATTCCGGTTTCAGCTAAAATAAAAAGAGAAAATTTAAGTTCCTGCGTAAGGCCTTCCAGCGTCTGTTCTGAAAGCAGCGTTGAAACAATAAAATCCGTTTCGAACGGCAGCCTTTTCTCACTATCCCATTCGTCAAGAGTAATTTTTTTAAAAAGATGTTGAGTATCAATACCGAGTTTCATGTTCTCATTTACTGTTTCTACTATACTTTTCACATGAATAAGGTCTTTATTAGCTGACGCGGCCTTTAGGCCATCGTTTTCAATACGATGAATCCACCAATCCCGAAAGCGAATTACCTCTTCCCGCGAAACGTTATTGATTGCTTTGTTACCAATCACTTCAATAAGATTTCGCATTGCTTTGCTACGAGGGTTTTTCCATTTGCGCAGGCCGGTGACAGATTTGTTGATTACCCTGTCTTTGGTAAAACCCCAAAAACGTTCCAGGGCCTGATCGAGCGTCAAGACAGGTGCATCAATTCCGCCGAGCAATGCTTCAGCGTGAAGGGGACTTTTAAAGTTAGATTCTTCGACTGCTTTCAGTCTATCGTAAATATTATCCCAGGGTGCTTCTTCTGCCAGTTTTGCCGCAGGCAGGTAGGTGAAGCCAAGGAGTTTTGCAAATCGAATGACTTCCAGGAATTTTTCGTCTGAGTGGGTTTTTCCTGACTTAATAAGGCTTCGCCAATATTGCTCTAACTTCTCATTAATGGCGATTGCTTTTTTGTTCGCGTTTTCTCTACTGTCAGTGTCTAGCGAGATGCGGATCATTTCTCGTCCGTCGAAATCACGAATCTTTCTCGGAACACGTCGATTAAAATAGTACCGGTCTTTACGTTTTATAACGTGATGATTGATGGTCATTGTGTGCCAAATTGTGTGCCAAATTGTGTGTCAAATTGTGTGACACACATTAAATCACGTTAATCAAGGTTTAGTCAAGAGAGCTATTTTAATAGCGTAATATCAAAGGGATAAATACAAAGCGATGTGTGAAAAAGTGGCGTCCCCTAGGGGATTCGATATAAAAATAGCTGTCTTTTATCTATTTGAATTGAAATGATATTTCTATCTCAAAAATTAACTGTGTGTCAAAATGTGTGACAATTTGTGTGACAGTTGAGGCGATGGCGACGGAAGTTGAAACTCATTCTGATAGATACTAATAGCCAGCGACTTAATGCTCAATGCCTTTTGATGTTCATGTAGCTCCCTAAGAACGCGCTCAAAGATGGGTAAGTATGCGTCACCAAATATAGCTACAACTTTTGCCGCTATTAATTGTGCGTGTTTAAGTTCTTCTAAGTATGGATCATGAAAAGTGTGCATAATTCAACTTCCAATTTTTAATGACTGACACTAGCAATACAGAGTGACCATTATATCATATGGAAATATAATGAAGCCTTACAAAATGATTTCGTTAAACACCAAGTTCCTGTCACCAATTGATTTGTTTACTAAGGAACAAATTCAGAATTGCTAAAATTAATACGACTTTACGTTGTCCTAGAATCTGTTAGCCTGAATCTTATCGGGAGTTATTCATGACAGAATCAAAAAGTAAAAAATCGTTTATTCAATCACTTTGTACTTGGACAAAGCAACATAAAAAATCTGCTCTTGCTTTAGCAATAATACTTGCATCTATACAATTCTTAAATTTTACCGGATTTTGCTACAGCGAGTTACGCTATTTAGATAGATATGAATTGCTTGATCGATTTTTGTTTGGCCCTTCAACCGCATTCACAGAAGACGAAAAGATTCAAAAAATAGCCATCCGTGGTGGTGAGTATCCCGGATGCTGTCGAATAACGCCAGAGAAGAGATTCCTAAATAAGATACTTGGGTATTATTTCTACAACGTAGAATCTCACTTTTCTGATCCTGACCCACGATCTTCAGATACTCCAAAATATCTAACATTTAGTTCGATTAATTCTTGTGGGACAAGAGTAATTCACGAATCTGGAATGCCAGAAACGCAGAAAAGCTATGACGCTTCAGTCTATTCTATCAATAAATCATGGGGTTTTAAAAAATGACAGCTGGAACAATTGTAATTGGAGATTGGACAAATCTCGACCCACAGACAATGACCAATCTATATTTATATGGTCAAGTAGATACGCCGACAAGCTTCGGTGAGCGACTACGTTCCAATGAAGAAATCGATAGTTATCCAACCAATAGCGCTACCGTAAAAAATCTTGAAGTTAAGATTGATATGGTCAGTTTTATGGACACTGGACCTGGGAGGTACGCATTCGCCTCTGAAGCCAGTTTTGTTCAAGACTTCTTTACAGGAGGAGTATCGCTTGCAAATGGGACGTATACTAAACAAGATTTAATTGCAAATCACGGCTACACACTTGCGGACTTTCGAATAGATGTTGTCCACTATGAAACAGACCCGAATAGTGACGATTATGCCTTACGAACCTATGTATATAATAACGCAGCATTTGTGATTTCCGATGCTACAGAGTTTGTCATCAATGGAGATAACATATATATCAATAAGATGTGTATTCAAGCTTTAGATGATAATTTTGACTTTGAATCAAGTGGCTCGTTGACTCAAATAGGAGATATTTTTCTTGAAAGTGTTATAGACCCTTCTAGTATTGGTCGGCGGGTAGAAATCGAATTCATTAATGCGGAAAATGTTCCGATTTCAAGTGATCGATATACAGTTGAAAATTTTCTTCAGGATTCTATAGATGCAGCGGCAGTTCCTGGTGGCTTATTAATTCCTGACGCTTACAGCGCTGTTTCTGATATTATTGATGATTTAAATGAATCTGGAACAATTCAGTATGAGACTGATAATGGTGACGTTATTTATGGAACCAATGCCAATGAAACAATTAATGGCACAAGTGGGAATGATATAATTGTTTCAGGCACCAATTCTGGCGGTACTGATATTATCAATGCTGGTGATGGTAATGATGTTATCTATAGCTCCAATTCTATTCAGGGTGATACAATAAATGGTGGCAATGGTTCTGACACAGTTGACTATTCAAATATAGACTTGGTTTATGGATCAGGAGGAATAAACAGTGGTAACGCATGGGGCTGGGGCGGTCTTGCTAACCAAAACTGGGATTCAGTCCTCCCTAATGGATTTGCCTCAGGAGTCAGTATAGCTATTAGTGCGCACGGGGTTGGCGCTGATACATTTGTTTCAATCGAAAATGTTACAGGAACAAACGGCAACGACTCTATTAGTGGAGACGAGTATAGTAATACCATCGATGGGCTTGGTGGGATGGATCATATCCACACTACGGGTGTGGGTCCTGATACTATTGTCTGGCATGAAAATCAAATTACAGGAACTTGGTGTGACTTTGACAGGGATGATACGATACAGCTCGCAGGTTTTACTACCGATGTTGTAAAAGCCATCGAAATTGATGGTGAATATTTTTACGTTTGGATTGATAATGGTGTGTTGCCAACGCGCGAACAACTTGTGTTGCATAGCATTTCAATTCAGCAAACAGATCTTGACGGAAACGTTGACGCAAATGGTGTTACGTTTCGAAATCCGAACGGAACAAATGTAGATATCGCGAATTTAATAATTGGGGACGTAGGACTCCTTGACGCATTCCAATGTAGCGTTGGTGATGATAATTTTGCAGGAACCGACAATGACGATTTTGTTAATGGTAACCAAGGCAATGATTCTATCACAACGGGTGCTGGAAATGACGGATTATACGGTGGTGCTGGAAATGACCTATTAAATGCTGGAGCAGGCAATGATCGCGTCTATGCAGGTATTGGCGATGACACTGTTTCTTTTATTCTCCAAGAAAATACCTTAACGAGCGATCACTATTTTGGTAATCAGGGTGTAGATCATCTTGATCTATACTTCAATTCAAGTGAATTGACTTCAGGCATTAGGTCTAGCTTGATTTCTTTTCGTAATTTTCTAGCGAATCCTACCAATATTGATGATGACGCTACAGGCGGCGGTACATTTGATTTCGCATTTGATTTATCTGTCAGCCGTTTTGAAACCTTTACACTCTTTGTCAACAATGTGGCCACTCAGATGTCTATCAATGCTAGAAACGATATGTTCTTTGGTTCTGTCAATGTGCCAATCACTGGAAATTTTTTAGTTGATAATGGGGGAGGCGCGGATACAGGCTTCATTGACACGATCTTTGCGAATGCAGGAACATTTGCGACAACGCATGGTGGATCGGTTGTCATTAGTGCCAATGGCAATTTCACGTACACACCACCAGTCGGCTTCTCAGGAATTGATAGTTACATCTACACAGCCAATGACGGTCAGGGAACGACAGGCACAGCAACGGCAGAATTCGGCGTGGGCCTACCGGGAGTTGTCGCAGGAACTTCGGCAAGTCAAACGCTGACCGGCACATCCGGCAATGATACGATGTACGGCCTTGGCGGCAACGATACGTTGAATGGTAATGATGGTAACGACACTTTGAATGGCGGCACGGGCGTTGACACAATGGTAGGTGGCATCGGCAATGATATTTATATCGTCGATAGTTCAGGAGATTCAGTTACCGAAGGGTCAAGTGCAGGAACAGACACCGTACAAGCTTCCATCAATTATACGTTAGGTTCAAACGTAGAGAATTTGACGCTGACTGGTTCGGGCAATCTCACGGGTACAGGTAATAGCCTTGTAAATATTATCACTGGCAATTCAGGTAACAACACATTGGATGGTGGGTCAGGTATTGACACATTGATTGGTGGCATCGGCAATGATATTTTCATTGTTGATAATACCTCAGAAGTCGTTACTGAAGCGGGCGGTCAGGGAACAGACGAAGTTCGTAGCAGTGCCACCTATACTTTATCGGCGAATATTGAGAATCTTACACTCACCGGATCAGGGAATATTGGCGGTACTGGAAATACTATAGCCAATACTATTGTCGGTAATTCAGGTGACAATGCTTTATCGGGCGGCGGCGGTAATGACACGCTTGACGGCGGCAGCGCAGGCAGCGATACGCTGACAGGCGGTACAGGCGATGATACATTTATCGTAAATAGTACAGGTGATAGTGTTGTTGAACTTGCAGCCGAGGGAACCGATATAGTTTTCAGTTCATCATCCACGCATACACTTTCTTCAAACGTCGAGAACATTACGCTAACCGGCGCGTCTAATATTGCAGCTATTGGCAATACTTTAGACAATATCATGATTGGCAATACCGGCAACAACACGCTGACTGGTAATGATGGTAATGATTCATTGGATGGCGGCGCTGGCAACGACAGTATGATTGGCGGCATCGGCAACGACGCATACTATGTCGATAGTTCATCCGATACGATTACCGAAGCGGTTGGTGCTGGAACAGATACAGTGAACTCAACGGCTGCAACATTTGCACTTGCAACGAACGTCGAAAATTTGGTGCTCACGGGAACGGCCAATATCAATGGCACGGGTAATACGCTCAATAATACAATCACTGGTAACTCCGGCATCAATACGATAGATGGCGGTACGGGTACTGATACCATGATTGGTGGTGCTGGTGATGATACCTACACGGTCGATAATGTCGGCGATATCATCACGGAGAATTTAAACGAAGGAAATGATCTCGTTTTATCTTATGTGACCTATACGCTTGCGACAAACGTTGATTACTTGGCGTTGCTTGGTTCTACAAACATTAATGCAACTGGAAATGCTCTCAATAACAGTATCGCCGGTAATAGCGGAGCCAACATTATCATTGGTGGCGATGGCGATGATTATATGGATGGTGGAGCAGGGATAGACAACATCGCTGGCGGTCTCGGCAATGATATCTATGTGGAAATTCCGAGCAAGCTGACCACCAATTTCCGAGGCAAAGTGACCACCCAAAGTTAACTGGTAAATTGAGGTTTGATCAGTATCGGTTTTTCGGTTAATAATGGCCGGAGTTTTAGTTTTGGTTTTCAGTTAAATCTTCCGTTAAGATAGTTCTTTTCTTTCTCATGGATTCTCCCTTGAGTTCAAGTCGGTGAGCGTCATGGATGATGCGATCCAGAATAGCATCGGCTATCGTTTGTTCACCAATGACCTCGTGCCAGTTATTTACCGGAACCTGCGAGGTAAAGATGGTGGAGCGCTTCCCGTG